>NZ_BMJV01000023.1 GCF_014643635.1 Salipiger pallidus | reverse complement strand
TGCGCGTGGGTGACGCGCACCGTGTCCTGTTCGATGATCGGGCCTTCGTCGAGGTCGGCGGTGACGTAATGCGAGGTGGCCCCGATGAGTTTCACGCCGCGCTCGAAGGCCTGCTTGTAGGGGTTGGCGCCCTTGAAGCTGGGCAGGAAGGAGTGGTGGATGTTGATGATCCGGCCGGACATCTTCTGGCACATCTGGTCGGACAGGATCTGCATGTAGCGGGCCAGCACGATGAGCTCGGCGCCGGTGTCCTCGACCACCTGCATGATCTGGGCCTCGGCCTGCGGCTTGTTCTCCTTGGTCACGCGGATGCAATGGAAGGGGATGTCCTGGTTCACCACGACCTTCTGGTAATCCATGTGGTTCGAGATCACCGCGACGATGTCGATGGGCAGCGCGCCGATGCGCGAGCGGTAGAGCAGGTCGTTGAGGCAATGCCCGAAGCGCGAGACCATGATGACCACCTTCATCTTGGCGGTCTCGTCGTGGAAGGCGAAGTCCATGTCGAGGCCTTTGGCCACCGGGGCGAAGCGTTCCTCGAGGCTGGCGAGATCGGCACCGGTTTCCGAGCGGAAGCTCACCCGCATGAAGAAGTTGCCCGTCTCGAAATCGTCGAACTGGGAGCTGTCG
>NZ_BMJV01000022.1 GCF_014643635.1 Salipiger pallidus | reverse complement strand
GGTCGCAACCAGAGGCCGGATACACGAAGGAACTCGACCGCAATGCTGTTGCCAAAGTCAAAAAATCGCTTGCAGCCCCGGGGGCGTCCATACACGGGACATTGCCTCGCGATGCATTGTCAGGCAATGGATGCGCTGTCTGAAAGACCTCGGTGAGCGCATCGCCGCGAGAGGCCCCGACCGCCACACCGCTGAAATCCACATCCACATGGCCTTCAAGAACCGCTTCTCAACCTTCGGCAGCGCCGAGATCGAACGTGTGGCATAACGTCAGTGGGGTATGGGCAAGACACGCCTCAAGCCGGTTTCCTGCAACAATGCGCAGACAAGCGCTCGCTACACATTTCGCATACCGTTTTATGCCGAAGGGTTACTATTAGGGTCTGGACCGGGGGTTTTGCGCAAATCATCGTTGGGTCTGAGCGTCCCCTTTCCCGTGACCCTTCAGACGACAGCCTCGGTCTCGGCCCTGCCGAGGGACGAGACGCGGTTCATATGGCGATGCGTGTCTGGAGTTCGGCGGTGTGGTGATCGGGGTCTCGGGACATGACCCACTCACCGAAGAGCTTCAGGCGGTTCATCCATTGGCCGGCAGGGCATTGCAAAGCAATGTCCCGTGTATGGACGCCCCCGGGGCTGCAAGCGATTTTTTGACTTTGGCAACAGCATTGCGGTCGAGTTCCTTCGTGT
>NZ_BMJV01000021.1 GCF_014643635.1 Salipiger pallidus | reverse complement strand
TGTATGGACGCCCCCGGGGCTGCAAGCGATTTTTTGACTTTGGCAACAGCATTGCGGTCGAGTTCCTTCGTGTATCCGGCCTCTGGTTGCGACCTTCAATGCCGCGGGCCCTCATGGTGAGTTCGAGGAACAGGTCCAAAACGAGAGGCCGTAGTACAAGCTACTCGGGACATTACTGGTTTTCCCATTCCTGATCTCGTCGACGCTTTGCCATGACCTCCATTCAGAACCACCGCACCCCAGCCTGCCTTCGCGCTCAGGCGTTGGCAGGGGTCTCGTAGACGCCGCCATGAGCCATGATCGCCCAGGCCATCCGCGCCATCTTGTTTGCCAGCGCAACTGCAACCAGCATTTTAGGTTTGCGAGCCAACATACGGGCCAGCCACGACCCATCTGGCGCGCCGCCGCGTTTTTGCGCGGCTTGGATCGCGGACATTGCACCGATGATCAGCAAACGCCGCAGGTCGCGCTGACCCATTTTTGATATCTTGCCCAGCCTTGTTTTACCGCCCGTAGAATGCTGGCGTGGTGCCAGCCCGATCCAGGCTGCGAAGTCGCGCCCCTTGCTGAACATCTCTGGCGGTGCCGCCAGCACGGCAATCGATACCGCCGTCACCGGGCCGATCCCCGGCATGGTCATCAACCTGCGCGCCACATCGTCCTGTCGGGCAATCTGTCGAAGTTGCCGGGTCAGCGCGTCAATGCGCGCGCTTAGCCCGGCGATGAGATCGAAGAATATTTGGCAAAGGCCGGTGACTTCGGGCGGCAATCGTTCTCCATTCTCAGCCACAGCCTTTTCCAACCGAGGCAGATGCTGAGGGCCTTTCGGCGCGACAATCCCATGTTCAGCCAGATGCCCTCGCAATGCGTTGATCGCCTGGGTACGTTGCCCTGTCA
>NZ_BMJV01000020.1 GCF_014643635.1 Salipiger pallidus | reverse complement strand
CGTTTGGCGCGTCTCGGGATCCTCGATTACTCGATGATCTTCGACACGACACCCGAACCAACGGTCCGGCCACCTTCACGGATGGCGAAGCGCAGGCCGTCTTCCATCGCGATCGGGGCGATCAGCTCGACGGTGAACTTCAGGTTGTCGCCCGGCATGACCATCTCGGTGCCCTCGGGGAGGGTCACGGTGCCGGTCACGTCGGTGGTGCGGAAGTAGAACTGCGGACGGTAGTTCTTGAAGAACGGAGTGTGACGGCCGCCTTCTTCCTTGGTCAGGATGTAGACCTCGCACTCGAACTTGGTGTGCGGGTTCACCGACTTCGGCTTGCACAGAACCTGGCCACGCTCAACCGCTTCACGGTCGATGCCGCGCAGCAGGGCGCCGATGTTGTCGCCTGCCTCACCGCGGTCCAGCAGCTTGCGGAACATTTCCACACCGGTGCAGGTGGTCTTGGTGGTGTCCTTGATGCCGACGATTTCCAGTTCGTCGCCAACGTTGACCACACCACGCTCCACGCGGCCGGTGACCACGGTGCCGCGGCCCGAGATCGAGAACACGTCTTCGATCGGCATCAGGAACGGCTGGTCGGTGGCGCGCGGCGGCTGCGGGATGTACTCGTCGACAGCAGCCATCAGCTCCTTGATCTTGTTCTCGCCGATTTCCGGATCACGGCCTTCCATCGCCGCGAGCGCGGAGCCTGCGATGATCGGAATGTCGTCGCCCGGGAAGTCGTACTCGGAGAGCAGCTCGCGGACTTCCATTTCCACCAGCTCGAGCAGTTCCTCGTCGTCCACCTGGTCGACCTTGTTGAGGAACACGACCATGGCGGGGATGCCCACCTGACGGCCGAGCAGGATGTGCTCGCGGGTCTGCGGCATGGGGCCGTCAGCTGCGTTCACAACCAGGATCGCGCCGTCCATCTGCGCCGCGCCGGTGATCATGTTCTTCACATAGTCGGCGTGGCCGGGGCAGTCGACGTGTGCGTAGTGACGTGCTTCGGTCTCGTATTCCACGTGCGCGGTCGAGATCGTGATGCCGCG
>NZ_BMJV01000019.1 GCF_014643635.1 Salipiger pallidus | reverse complement strand
TCTTGAAAAAAGGGGTTGCGAGTCGGTTGGTGTAACCGTAGAAGCCCCTTCACCGGCGGCGCTGAGGTGCTGACGGGACGCTGGATGGGCCGCTGAGACGGACCTGACGGCAAGGAATTCGAGGCATTGATCGGGCAGGCGCGCCGTAAGTTAGGGCGCACTGGTCTGGTTTTTTGTCTCAACGCTGTTTGACATTGATATACAACTGAAGAGATATGCGGGCGACTACGGTCCATTCGATGGATCAAGTCTCTGTATATCGCACTCTTAGGGTTTCGGCCCGATGATGGAGTGTCAGCTTCACTGTCTTGTACGGTTCTTCGGTACCTTTGGTACTGAAGCACATACAGACAGATGACTTCATTCGACCTAGCCGGTCGAATGAGATGTGCAGAGGTTCGAACGTCAAGGATAACCGAGCAATCGGTTTTCAACTTGAGAGTTTGATCCTGGCTCAGAACGAACGCTGGCGGCAGGCCTAACACATGCAAGTCGAGCGCACCTTCGGGTGAGCGGCGGACGGGTGAGTAACACGTGGGAATATGCCCTTCTCTGCGGGATAGCCACTGGAAACGGTGAGTAATACCGCATACGCCCTTCGGGGGAAAGATTTATCGGAGAAGGATTAGCCCGCGTCTGATTAGATAGTTGGTGGGGTAACGGCCTACCAAGTCTACGATCAGTAGCTGGTTTGAGAGGATGATCAGCCACACTGGGACTGAGACACGGCCCAGACTCCTACGGGAGGCAGCAGTGGGGAATCTTAGACAATGGGGGAAACCCTGATCTAGCCATGCCGCGTGAGTGATGAAGGCCTTAGGGTCGTAAAGCTCTTTCGCCAGGGAAGATAATGACTGTACCTGGTAAAGAAACCCCGGCTAACTCCGTGCCAGCAGCCGCGGTAATACGGAGGGGGTTAGCGTTGTTCGGAATTACTGGGCGTAAAGCGCGCGTAGGCGGACTGGAAAGTTGGGGGTGAAATCCCGGGGCTCAACCTCGGAACTGCCTTCAAAACTCCCAGTCTTGAGTTCGAGAGAGGTGAGTGGAATTCCGAGTGTAGAGGTGAAATTCGTAGATATTCGGAGGAACACCAGTGGCGAAGGCGGCTCACTGGCTCGATACTGACGCTGAGGTGCGAAAGTGTGGGG
>NZ_BMJV01000018.1 GCF_014643635.1 Salipiger pallidus | reverse complement strand
GGGATTGCCAGCACTTGCGGCCCGCGGGCTTTGGGGCATGTGGGCTGTTGCTTCCGGTATGGTCTGCGATGACAGATGGGTACTGTGATCGTTGCAAGGCCGTGTACGGACCTAGCGTTCCGGGTGGTGGTTTTTGGGGGTATTGGTTGCGGGAGTAGGATTTGAACCTACGACCTTCAGGTTATGAGCCTGACGAGCTACCGGGCTGCTCCATCCCGCGCCGGGTCTGCGCCATCGAGTGTTTTGATGGGCAGGGGTTTTTCATCGTATTAGAGAGATACGTTTGTGGCTCTTACTAGGTTTGGCGGTGACCTACTCTCCCACGTCTTGAGACGCAGTACCATCGGCGCGACGGCACTTAACGACCGGGTTCGGAATGGATCCGGGTGTTTTGCTCGCGCTATGACCACCAAACCGAGAAAGAGCCACGACGCACCGCGGTATTTCCGGATGCGTGTGTAATCATGTTGTCCAGGTCACACTTATCGGTGTGTATGCTTTCGATCAGTATCAGAACCTGTCTGTTACTGGATCAAATCAAGCCTATCGGGCCATTAGTACCGGTCAACTGAATGCATTGCTGCACTTACATCTCCGGCCTATCGACGTGGTGGTCTTCCACGGCCCTCAGGGATACCTTGTTTTGAGGGGGGCTTCCCGCTTAGATGCCTTCAGCGGTTATCCTGTCCGATCATAGCTACCCAGCACTGCCATTGGCATGACAACTGGTCCACCAGTGGATCGTTCACCCCGGTCCTCTCGTACTAGGGGCAACTCCTCTCAAGTATCCTACACCCACGGCAGATAGGGACCGAACTGTCTCACGACGTTCTAAACCCAGCTCACGTACCTCTTTAAACGGCGAACAGCCGTACCCTTGGGACCTGCTCCAGCCCCAGGATGAGATGAGCCGACATCGAGGTGCCAAACACTGCCGTCGATATGGACTCTTGGGCAGTATCAGCCTGTTATCCCCGGCGTACCTTTTATCCGTTGAGCGATGGCCCTCCCACTTGGGACCACCGGATCACTATGGCCGTCTTTCGACTCTGCTCGACTTGTCAGTCTTGCAGTCAGGCTGGCTTCTGCCATTGCACTCAACGAGCGATTTCCGACCGCTCTGAGCCAACCTTCGCGCGCCTCCGTTACGATTTAGGAGGCGACCGCCCCAGTCAAACTACCCGCCACACAGGGTCCCGGATCCGGATAACGGACCGCGGTTAGACATCAAGCAATGCAAGGGTGGTATCTCAAGGAAGGCTCCACAGAGACTGGCGTCCCTGCTTCGAAGCCTACCACCTATCCTGCACATGCATGGCCTGATGCCAGTGTGAAGCTGTAGTAAAGGTGCACGGGGTCTTTCCGTCTAACCGCGGGAAGCCTGCATCTTGACAGGCAATTCAATTTCGCTGAGTCGATGTTGGAGACAGCGGGGAAGTCGTTACGCCATTCGTGCAGGTCGGAACTTACCCGACAAGGAATTTCGCTACCTTAGGACCGTTATAGTTACGGCCGCCGTTTACCTGGGCTTCAATTCAGAGCTCTCACCCCTCCTTTTAACCTTCAGGCACCGGGCAGGCGTCAGACCCTATACGTCGTCTTACGACTTCGCAGAGCCCTGTGTTTTTAGTAAACAGTCGCCACCCCCTGGTTTGTGCCCCCAGCCCCTAGTTGCCTAGGAACCGGGCCTCCTTCTCGCGAACTTACGGAGGTATTTTGCCGAGTTCCTTCAACATCGTTCTCTCAAGCGCCTTGGTATTCTCTACCAGTCCACCTGTGTCGGTTTCGGGTACGGTCCTAAAGTGGGGCTATTTCCAGGGACCGCTCAGCTGCCAGTTCAATCCGATAAGGACTGACAACCTCTGCGATCCGTCACCACCACACGGCCCAGGAATATTAACCTGGTTCCCATCGACTACGCCTTTCGGCCTCGCCTTAGGGGCCGGCTTACCCTGCTCAGATTAGCTTTAAGCAGGAACCCTTGGACTTTCGGCGAGAGTGTCTCTCACACTCTTTGTCGCTACTCATGTCATCATTCTCGCTAGTGATCTCTCCACCGGATGCCTTACAGCCCGGCTTCACAGAAAGAACTCTGTCCTCCGTTACATCCCGGAGGATGCAGAAGAGGACGAGTTCTATGTCACACTACGCTCCGCTACCATGCACTATGTGCATCCTAAGCTTCGGCTCATGGCTTGAGCCCCGTTACATCTTCGCCGCAGGACAACTTAATTAGACCAGTGAGCTGTTACGCTATCTTTAAAGGATGGCTGCTTCTAAGCCAACCTCCTGGTTGTTTTGGTCGTCCCACCTGCTTTCCCACTTAGCCATGAATTGGGGGCCTTAGCTGTAGGTCAGGGTTGTTTCCCTCTCCACAACGGGCGTTAGCACCCGCTGTGTGTCTGCCATCTAGTACTCCCGGGTATTCGGAGTTTGGTTAGGATCAGTAAGCCTGTGGGGCCCCATTACCCATCCAGTGCTCTACCCCCCGGGGTATTCGGATGACGCTCTACCTAAATAGATTTCGCGGAGAACCAGCTATCTCCGAGTTTGATTGGCCTTTCACCCCTAGGCACAACTCATCCCGACCTTTTTCAACAGGTGTGGGTTCGGACCTCCAGTAAGTGTTACCTTACCTTCATCCTGGTCATGCCTAGATCACTCGGTTTCGGGTCTGATCCATCTAACTCGACGCCCTATTAAGACTCGCTTTCGCTGCGCCTACACCTAACGGCTTAAGCTTGCTAGATAGACCAAGTCGATGACCCATTATACAAAAGGTACGCCGTCACTTCGCAAGGAAGCTCCGACTGATTGTAGGCGTTCGGTTTCAGGTACTGTTTCACTCCCCTCGTCGGGGTGCTTTTCACCTTTCCCTCACGGTACTGGTTCGCTATCGGTCAGTAAGGAGTACTTAGCCTTCGGGGGTGGTCCCCCGATCTTCAGACAGAATTTCACGTGTTCCGCCCTACTTAATACGTCCTATCGAGCTTCATATACGGGACTGTCACCCACTATGGTTGGCCATTCCAGACCATTCTATTCACTCTCAAGGCTCGGCTGGTCCCCGTTCGCTCGCCGCTACTAGGGGAGTCTCTATTGATGTCCTTTCCTCCGG
This sequence comes from Salipiger pallidus, assembly GCF_014643635.1. Lineage (GTDB taxonomy): Bacteria > Pseudomonadota > Alphaproteobacteria > Rhodobacterales > Rhodobacteraceae > Salipiger > Salipiger pallidus. The sequence goes on along the minus strand of NZ_BMJV01000018.1, from coordinate 1,720 downwards.
GTACTTAGATGTTTCAGTTCCCCGGGTTTGCTCTTAAAACCCTATGTATTCAGGTTAAAAGTACCTGTTTAAGAACATTATAAACTGCCGAAGCAATTATAATGAACTTTCAGGTGGGTTGCCCCATTCGGAAATTCCTGGATCAAAGCTTATTCTCAGCTCCCCAGGACTTATCGCAGAGTATCACGTCCTTCATCGCCTCTTACTGCCAAGGCATCCACCAAACGCCCTTCTCGCGCTTGATTTGATCCAGTAAAAGACAGGTTACTGTCGTCGCAACCGTCTGGTTCGACCGGTTGCTATGATACTGGACCAAAAGCATACTTTCCCGCCCACTCTGTCGAGTGGACTTGGTTCGACTTGCGTCGAACCGGGTTAGTGTACTTGACTTGGACAACGATTGCTCGTTTCGAACAGGGATATGATCGTCCGGTCGGCTAGACCGTAAATCACCTCTCCACATGGGAGACCTGCCGAGGTTCATCCGTTACTCCGGCGAACCAAGCAATGTTGATTTGTATCTCTCTAAACGATGTAAAATCTCGTCCGATTGGACGGGTAAGAACCAGTCTGGTGCTTACCGATCAAATCGAAGGAATGGTGGGTCGAGGAGGACTTGAACCTCCGACCTCACGCTTATCAGGCGTGCGCTCTAACCACCTGAGCTACCGACCCATTCCGGTTGGCAATGCAGAGTGGTGGAGCCTAGGAGGATCGAACTCCTGACCTCCTGAATGCAAATCAGGCGCTCTCCCAGCTGAGCTAAGGCCCCACAATTCTGCTCACAGAATTGAGGAGTGCGCTGGAGTGCGGACCCGGTGGCAATCCTGGGAGCCACTTTCACAGAAGGCCGATGCCTGCTGCTGTACTGAAGAGATATGAGGACGACCGCGGTCCGATGTTTGGCAGCTTTGATTGCTGCCTGCTAAGTGTTCCATGTCTTTCGGCGAACCGAATGATCTAGGAACATCCTTAGAAAGGAGGTGATCCAGCCGCAGGTTCCCCTACGGCTACCTTGTTACGACTTCACCCCAGTCGCTGAGCTCACCGTGGTCCGCTGCCTCCTCGAAAGGTTGGCGCACGGCCTTCGGGTAAACCCAACTCCCATGGTGTGACGGGCGGTGTGTACAAGGCCCGGGAACGTATTCACCGCGTCATGCTGTTACGCGATTACTAGCGATTCCGACTTCATGGGGTCGAGTTGCAGACCCCAATCCGAACTGAGATAGTTTTTTGGGATTAACCCATTGTCACTACCATTGTAGCACGTGTGTAGCCCAACCCGTAAGGGCCATGAGGACTTGACGTCATCCACACCTTCCTCCCGCTTATCACGGGCAGTTTCCATAGAGTGCCCAGCCGAACTGCTGGCAACTAGGGATGTGGGTTGCGCTCGTTGCCGGACTTAACCGAACATCTCACGACACGAGCTGACGACAGCCATGCAGCACCTGTCACTAGGTCACCGAAGTGAAAGCCCGATCTCTCGGGTGGTCCTAGGATGTCAAGGGTTGGTAAGGTTCTGCGCGTTGCTTCGAATTAAACCACATGCTCCACCGCTTGTGCGGGCCCCCGTCAATTCCTTTGAGTTTTAATCTTGCGACCGTACTCCCCAGGCGGAATGCTTAATCCGTTAGGTGTGTCACCGACAAGCATGCTTGCCGACGACTGGCATTCATCGTTTACGGTGTGGACTACCAGGGTATCTAATCCTGTTTGC
>NZ_BMJV01000017.1 GCF_014643635.1 Salipiger pallidus | reverse complement strand
TGAGAGCTGAGAGCTGAGAGCTGAGAGCTGAGAGCTGAGAGCTGAGAGCTGAGAGCTGAGAGCTGAGAGCTGAGAGCTGAGAGCTGAGAGCTGAGAGCTGAGAGCGCCACGGACGGCGGACCCGCGCAAGCAGGTTCTGCCACCGTGGCATGCCAGAGTGTGCCGCGCGGATTGCGTTTGGCGACCGGCCGGAGATCCGGCCCCACCCCCCGCCCCCGATCAGGCGCTCAGTCCTCCAGCAGGCTTCCCGCCGTCACCTCGTCGGTGATGAGCACCGAAGGCTGCAGCGATTTCAGCGCCGCCCGCAGCGTGCCCACCTTTTCCGGGCCGCCCGAGATCAGAACCTTTTCCTTGACCCGCTTCAGCCGCGCCATGGACATGGAGATCGCCCGGTCATTCACGGGATGCACCACCGGCTCGCCATCCTCGCCGATGAAATTGTAAAGCACATCCCCGATGGCGCCCGCGTCGATCATCGACTGGCGTTCGGCTTCGGAGACGTGGCCCAGCCGGTAGGAGGTGGTCAGCGACGAGATCCCCCCGCAGGAGATCAGCGCCACATCGCAGGCCTCGGCCATCTCGAGGATCTGATCAAGGCCGCAATGCTCGAGCAGCGCATGTCTCGTCTGGGCAGAGTCGACGATGGCGGGGGCCGAGATGAGGTAGCCTTCAGCGTCGAAAAGCTCGGCGAACTGCCAGGCGAATTCCGCCGGGTTGAAGCGGCGCGCCTGCGCGATGCCGCCCAGCAGCGACACCACGCGCACCCCGTCGAGCGAGCGCCCTTCAATGAAGGGCAGCATGGCGTGCAGGGTGCGGCCCCAGCCCACGCCGACGGTCATGTTGGCACGCATGATCCCGGACACGTAGCTGCCGGCAGCATAGGCGATGACGCGGGTGGGGTCGCCCTCGGGGTCGGCGAAGGGCGCGACGATGGCGCGGCTCAAACCGAACCGGTCCTCGAGCTTTTTCTGCATCTCGGCCACGGGGGCAAGGTCGGACTGGATGCGGATTACCACCTCACCGCGGCGCTTGGCCTCGGACAAAAGGCGGGTGATCATGATGCGGTTGACCCCCAGCTGCTTGGCCACGTCCGACTGGGTCATGCCTTCGATATAGTAAAGCCAGGCGGCCCGGATCCGAAGCTGGCTGTTCGGGTCCGGGGCCTTTTCACGGCTGCGGATGTCGCTGGGAATGGTCGTATCGGGCATCATGCGGCCTTTGGGCTTGGGCGGATCAACACCCCATCATAGCTGGGCGCGCAGGATCTTTCCAACCTCACCGGCGACTTCCAGCTGCGGCATGTGACCAACCCCATCGAAAAGATGCAGCGCCACCCGCCCCGGGGCCTGAAGGGCATGGCTCCACGGCAGGATGGCGTCGGACTTGCCCCAGAGAATGCGGGCAGGCACCTCGATCCGACCGAGCGCCGCGCGCAGGTCGAACGCCTGCACCCCGTCGGGGAAGAGCGCATCGGCCATGGCCAGCTGCGCCGCCCGAAGGTTCGCATCGCTGCGCGCCTGCATGGCAAGCCGCGCGTAGCCGTCTGTGATGAGGCTTTCATCCGCCACAAGGCTGCGCAGCCAGGGCCCAAGGCTTTCCGCCCGCGTCGCCTTGCAGATGCCATTCAGGGCCTCGCCGTTCACCTGCGGGCCAAGGCCGGCGGGGGCAATGAGGCTCAGCGAGCTTACCTTGCGCTCGCGCGTGTCGGCCAGCGCCAGCGCCACGGCACCGCCAAGGCTGTGCCCGACAAGATGCGCCTGGTCGAGCTGAAGGCCATCAAATGCCGCGCGGACCTCCTTCACCAGCGCGGCGAAATCGCGGATGCGCAATTTCGGAGACTTGCCGTGCCCCGGCAGATCGATGCGGATGAGCGGGCGATGCTTGATGGCGGACTCGATGGGCGCCCAGGAGGTGGCATCGCTGGCAAAGCCGTGGATCATCACCACCGGCGTGCCGGTGCCGCCCTTGCTGCGGCTGATGTGCAGCGGGCCGGTTTCGGGGCGGAAGGTGGCAGGGGCAGACGGCGTGGCAAGCCCCTTGAGATACTCGCGCACGTCAAAGGCCTGCACCCGCCCGCGCGGACCGGTGCCGGGCAGCTCGGCCAGCGCCACGCCTTCCTCGCGCGCGAGGCGGCGGGCGGCGGGGGTGGCGCGGATGCCCTCGGCGTCACCGGCGTAGGCCAGTTCGGGTTCAGGCTCCGGCCGGGGCTCGGGCTCAGACCCAGGTTCAGGGGCGCTGTCGTCGGACAGAGCTTCCGCAGGCTCAGGCGCCGGGGCCGCATCACCGCCGACCGCGGCGAAGGGAGCGGGCTGCTCGCCCACCTCTTCACCTTCGGCATAAAGCCATGCCACCGCCTTGCCGATGGGGATCTCGGCCCCCTCGGGCGCAGCGTGGTGAAGGATGCCCGTGGCGGGCGCTTCGACCTCCATGGCGGCCTTGTCGGTTTCGATGTCAAAGAGCGGCTCGCCCTTTTCCACCGATTGCCCGATCTCGATATGCCAGGACATGACCTTGCCGCTGGCCATGTCCATGTCGACCTTGGGCATGATGACTTCGACGGGCATCAGACGCGCCCCTTCACGACATCGCGGGCAGCGGCGAGGATGTCGGGCATCTGCGGCACCGCGGCCTTTTCAAGCTCGGGATTGTAGGGGATGGGGCATTCCGCCCCGCCCAGCCGGATGATTGGCGCATCAAGGTAATCGAACGCATCACTTTCCGCGACCATGGCCGAAATCTCGGCCCCGACGCCAAGAGTCTTCACCCCTTCATAGACACAGATCATGCGCCCGGTCTTGCGCACGGAGGACAGCACGGTGTCGCGGTCCATGGGCCGCACGGTGCGCAGGTCGATCACCTCGGCGTCGATGCCGTCAGCCTCGAGCTGCTCGGCCGCCTGCATCGCCTTGTGCACCATGAGCGAGGTTGCGACGATGGACACGTCCTTGCCATCACGCCGGATGGCAGCCTTGCCGATGGGGGTGGTATAGTGGCCTTCGGGGACGTGACCCTTCATCTTGTAGAGGATCTTGTGTTCGAAGATCATCACGGGGTCGGGGTCTTCCAGCGCGGCCAGCAGCAGGCCCTTGGCATCCTCGGGGGTGCTGGGCTGCACCACCTTGAGGCCGGGAACATGGCCAAGCCACGCCTCGATGCTTTGCGAATGCTGGGCTGCGGCCCCAGTGCCGGAGCCCGCCGGGAAGCGCATCACCAGCGGCACGGAGACCGAGCCGCCCAGCATGTAGCGCACTTTTGCCGCCTGATTGACGATCTGCTCCATCGCCAGCGCGGCGAAATCCGAGAACTGGAATTCGAAAATCGGCTTGAGGCCGGTCAGCGCGGCCCCCACGGCCACCCCTGCCCCGCCAAGTTCGGAAATCGGCGTGTCCATCACGCGGTCGGTGCCGTGCTTGTCCACCAGATCGCCGGTGACCTGAAAGGCCCCGCCGTAGACGCCGATGTCCTCGCCCATGAGGATCACCGAAGGATCGTTGGTCAGCGCAATGTCCATGGCCTCGCGGATGGCTTCGGCATAGGACAGTTCGCGCAGGTCGGGTTTGCTGTGGGCGTTCATGCTGCGCTCTCCGGGGTGTAGACGTCGCGGGTGACCTCATCCATCTTCGGGTCTTCGCCCTGGGTCGCGAACTCGATGGCGTCGGCGATGATCTGGTTGGCCTCCGCCTCGATGGCAGCCACGTCGTCTTCGGTGACGATCTGGTGGTCCATGAGCAGCTTGGCCATCGCGGGGATTGGATCGCGGCCCATCCATTCGTTGATCTCTTCCTTGGTCCGGTAGCGGTTGCGGTCAGACTTGGAGTGGCCGCGCCAGCGGTAGGTGAGGTTCTCCACCAGGCTCGGACCCTCGCCATTGCGGGCGCGTTCGACGGCGGCATCCACCGCCTCGGTGACGGCAGAGAAGTCGTTCCCGTCCACGGTGACGCCGGGCATGTTGTAGGCCGCCGCGCGCTCCGCGATGTTCTTGACGGCGGTGGACCGCTCGGTCGAGGTCGACATGCCGTACTTGTTGTTCTCGCAGACGAAGACCACGGGCAGCTTCCAGACCGCCGCCATGTTCAGCGCCTCGTGGAAGGCGCCTTCGTTGTTGGCGCCGTCCCCGAAGAAGCACACCGTGACCGCCCCGGTGCCAAGCCGCTTGGCCGACAGGGCCGCGCCCACCGCGATGGGCAGGCCGCCACCGACGATGCCGTTGGCGCCAAGGTTGCCCTTGGACGGATCGGCGATGTGCATCGACCCGCCGCGCCCGCGGCAGTAGCCGGATTCCTTGCCGAAGAACTCGGCGAACATCTTGGACAGGTCCGCGCCCTTGCCGACACAGTGACCGTGGCCCCGGTGGGTCGAGGTGATCTTATCCTCGTCCGTGAGCGCCATGGTCGAGCCGATGGACGATGCCTCCTGCCCGATGCTGAGGTGCATGGTGCCGTGGATCAGGCCGCGCATGTAGCTGTCTTCGGCCCCTTCCTCGAACTTGCGCACGAGGTACATCTTCTTGAGAGCCTCGCGCAGCCGCTCGGGGCTGTAGGCGCGGATCGCGTAGGGAAGGTTGGTGTCCTGGATGGTATCAGGCATCGAGAAGGTCCTTGCCGTAAAGCATTTCGTCCTGAAGCTTGCGCAGCTCCACGAGGCGCGAATTGGGAAGCCGCGCGTTCTGGGCGGTGATCAGCTGGCCCTTGCGGATCGGCGCGGTGACCACGGCCCCCGTGAGCATGCCCGCAGGCAGCGCCTGCGCATCCTGTGCGCGACTCACTTCCATGGCCCAGGCGCGGTAAGTGTATTCGCCGATCTGGTCCAGCGTGTCGCCGGGCGCGAGGTCCTTCTTGGCCAGAGCGCAAACCTCGACCACGGGTTTGTCCAGCGGCACCATGTCGGCCTTGCCGTAAAGCACGGCGCGGGCGCAGGTCAGCGGCACCTCGAGCGAGGTCAGGTGATAGGGACGGATGAACTCGTAATAGGGGCCATCGCCCATCTTGAGGTCCTTCATCCGCTCGTGAATGCGGGGATGTTCCGCCTCGACGATGCAGAAGACGCCGGGGCTGACACCCTTGCCGATCGAGAAATCGACCCGACCGATGCCCGACAGCAGGCCGCCGTCCTTTTCGGGGATCAGCACCTTGGCCAGCTCCTTGGGGCCAGCGGCGGGGCCGTGCATGCCGTCGACGTCGGGGATGAGGCCGGTGGCGTTGCCGATGGCGGCCATCTCGACGGCGGTTTTGGACCCGTCGACGAATTCCACCAGAAGGCGGGCGTTCATGTTCCGGCGCGTCGCCTCCTCCATGTAGGCATCCGGCACCGCGTCGATGTTGAGCGGGTTGTTCTTGCCCTTGCCGGCGCAGACCACCTTGTGGCCCATAGCGGTGACGAATTCGATCAACTCCATGCAGGAGGACGGCTCGTCCCCGGCCCCAAGGCTGTAGACCACGCCCAGCCGGTCCGCTTCGCGGCGCAGGTACGAGCCGATGGTGATGTCCGCCTCGACGTTCATCATGACCAGATGCTTGCCGCGCTCCATCGCGCGCAGGCCGATTTCAGCGCCCACGGCGGGAATGCCGGTGGCGTCGATCACCACGTCGATCAGGCCGGATTCGATCAGCGCATCGGCGTTGTCGGTGATGGCGACCTTGCCGTCCTCGATGGCCGCGTTGATCTGAGCAGTGGTCGAGGCATCGCGGCTGTGACCTTCGCCCCGATAGGCGATTTCCACCGCCTTGTGGGCGTTCGGCACCCGCAGCTCCGAAATCGCGGCAACATCCACACCGTCCATCATGGCGGCGCGGGTCACGATGTCCGTGCCCATCTCACCCGACCCGATGAGGCCGATGCGCACCGGTTTGCCGGACGCAGAGCGCGCGGCCAGATCTTTTGCGAGGCCCGTCAGTGCAATGTTCGAAGCCATGTTGATGCCCTCCTCCAGCGTCTCAACTTGCCGACAATGTGGCTGAACGTTTGTCATACT
>NZ_BMJV01000016.1 GCF_014643635.1 Salipiger pallidus | reverse complement strand
AGGTCCGTCTCAGCGGCCCATCCAGCGTCCCGTCAGCACCTCAGCGCCGCCGGTGAAGGGGCTTCTACGGTTACACCAACCGACTCGCAACCCCTTTTTTCAAGAAAACGACACAGACCTACGATTCCGCCCAAGCGGTGACGCAAGGTACTGCACTCGAAGGCTGAAACGCCCTGTCCCGGCCTTGGTTCCGGGCGGATTTGCAGCCTGTAATTCCGCAAGTTGCGGATTTGCCGCCAGCGCCGCTCAGCGCAGGGGCATCGATACCTTGAACTGCACCGTCTCGATGCCGGGGTTCTCGTCGTAGATGCCCGCGTTCGAACGGTGATCGTAGCTGAGCGCATAGCGCCAGCCGTTGCGGGCCTCGTAGCCGAACTCGATCCCCGACCGGAACTCGACCGGACCGCCCAGGTCGAAGGAGTCACCTGCCGCGTAAAGTCCCGGCATGGCGTGCAGTTCCGTATAGAACGGGCTCTTGCCGAAGGGCATGTCCCAGGTCAGGCCATAGCCGACCCAGGCGCCGCTTTCCTCGCCGAGCGACAGGCCGACCGCCTGGCCGAACGGGCCGACACCACGGGCAAGATCGTAGCGCAGGTAGATTTCGGCACCCTCGTCGGCGCGGCGGGCGATCGAGCTGCCTGCCGAGAAGGACAGCCGCGGGGTGTTCTCGGTCGGGCCGAGGCAGCCGGTCGCGGTGCCGCAGTAATTCGCGCCCATGTCGGTAAGCCCGGCAATCAGCATCAGGGCTGCGAAGGTTCCATCGGCCATAACGATCTCCTCTAGCGTCGGCACAGCAATGACCGGGATCCCCCCGTGTGTCCAGCCTGCCCACCCGGGGACCCCAAGATGGCACGAGAGGGGTGGCATGCAGGCCGCCACCGGCGGCAATGTGGTCACAGCGCCTCCCTTTCCCGCCGTGCCGCTATGCGCTAAGCCGCAGGCCTCAAGGAAACCAAGAGCGGGCGCTTCTCCGATGAAATTCACGCTGTCCTGGCTGAAAGACCACCTCGCCACCGACGCTTCGGTAGATGACATCGCCGAAGCCCTGACCGATCTCGGCCTTGAAGTGGAAGGGGTGGAAAACCCCGGCGACATGTTCGCGCGCTTCTCCATCGGCAAGGTGACCCGCGCGGAAAAGCATCCCGACGCGGACAAGCTGCGGGTCTGCACCGTGGCCACCGGCACCGGCGAGACGCAGATCATCTGCGGCGCGCCCAACGCCCGCGAAGGCATCACCGTGGTGGTGGCAAGCCCCGGCACCTACGTGCCCGGCATCGACACCACCATCCAGGTGGGCAAGATCCGCGGCATCGAGAGCCATGGCATGATGTGTTCGGAGCGCGAGCTCGAGCTCTCGGAAGAACATGACGGCATCATCGAGCTGCCCTCGGGCGCGGTGGGCGAAAGCTTTGCCGACTGGCTTGCCGCCAATGACGCGGCCAAGATCGACCCGGTGATCGAGATCGCCATCACCCCCAACCGCCCCGATGCGCTTGGCGTCGAGGGGATCGCGCGCGATCTCGCGGCGCGGGGTCTTGGTACGCTGAAGCCGATCACGCCGGTGACCGTGCCCGGCAGCTTTGCCTGCCCGATTTCGGTGACCATCGAGGACAGTGCGAAAGACGGCTGCCCGGTGTTCTACGGCCGGGTGATCCGGGGCGTGACCAACGGGCCATCGCCGCAATGGCTGCAGGACCGGCTGAAGGCCATCGGACTGCGCCCGATCAGCTTCCTTGTGGACGTGACCAACTTCTTCACCTTCGACCGCAACCGGCCGCTGCACGTCTTCGACGCGGCCAAGGTGAAGGGCAACCTGCGCGTCCACGCGGCGCAGGGCGGTGAGACGCTGGAGGCGCTGGACGAGCGGACCTACACGCTGCAGCCCGGCATGATCGCAATTTCCGACGATGCAGGCATCGAAAGCCTTGGCGGCATCATGGGCGGCGAGGTCACCGGCTGCGACGAGACCACCACCGATGTCTTCATCGAGGCGGCTTATTTTGACACGGTGCGCACCGCCTATACGGGCCGTGCGCTCAAGATCAATTCCGACGCGCGCTACCGGTTCGAGCGCGGCATCGACCCTGCTTCCGCGGAGCAGGGCATCGAGGCGGCGACCCGCATGATCCTCGACATCGCCGGCGGCGAGGCCTCTGAGGTGATCGTCGCGGGCGAGGCACCGGACGTGGCGCGCAGCTACCGGCTCGATACCGACCGCGTCGTGTCGCTCGTGGGGATGGAAATCCCGGCCGAGACCCAGCGCGCCACGCTCACCGCGCTTGGCTTTACACTGGAGGGCGACATGGCCCATGTCCCCAGCTGGCGCCCGGACGTGCTGGGTGGGGCGGATCTGGTGGAAGAGGTCGCCCGCGTTGCGTCACTGACCAAGCTCAAGGGCATCCCCATGCCGCGCCCCCGTGCCGGGGTCCCCGCGCCGATCCTGTCGCCGATGCAGAAGCGCGAGCAGGTGGCACGGCGCACCGTGGCAGAACTGGGCTACAACGAGTGCGTCACCTACAGCTTCATCGACAAGGCCTCGGCGACGCTGTTCGGCGGCGGCGACGATGGTACGATGCTGGCCAACCCGATCTCGGCAGACCTGTCGCACCTGCGCCCACAACTGCTGCCGGGCCTGCTTCAGGCGGCTGCGCGCAACCAAGCGCGCGGCTTTGCCGACGTTGCACTGTTCGAGGCCGGCGCTGCCTTCCATGGCGGTGAGCCTGGGGAGCAGCACGGCCAGGTCGCCGGGATCCTGGTGGGCCGTACAGGTCCGCGTGACGTGCATGGGGCGCAGCGCCCGGTGGACATCTATGACGCCAAGGCCGATGCCGAGGCGGTGCTGTCGGCCATGGGTGCTCCTGCCAAGATGCAGATCCTGCGTGGCGGCGAGAGCTGGTGGCATCCGGGCCGTCACGGCAGGCTCTGTCTCGGCCCCAAGAAGGTGCTTGGCGTGTTCGGTGAGATCCACCCCAAGATCCTCTCTGAGATGGGCGTGAAAGGCCCAGCGGTGGGCTTCGTACTCTACCCCGAACAGATCCCGCTGCCGCGCTCCAAGGGCGCATCGCGCCCGGCACTGGTGCTCAACGACCTGCAGGCGGTGGAGCGGGACTTTGCCTTCGTGGTGGAGGAGGGCGTGGCCGCGCTCGACCTCGTCAACGCCGCGGCAGGTGCCGACAAGGCGCTGATCGAGGAGGTACGGGTATTCGACGAGTTCATCGGCGGCAGCCTCGGCGAAGGACGCAAGTCGCTGGCGGTGACCGTGCGGCTTCAGCCCATCGGTGAGACGCTCAAGGAAAAGGACATCGAGGCGGTGTCCGCGAAGATCGTCGATAAGGTGACCAAGGCCACCGGCGGCACCCTGCGCGGCTGATACCGTCCGGACAGGACCATGAGACTGGCGGCGCCGGTGCAGTCCTGCACCAGCGCCGCTTTCATTCCGGCCATTCGCCCCGCAGGATCGTTCCCCATATTGCCCCTACGAAACCGCTTGTCAGACCACTGAAAACTCATGGCACTGGAAGGCGCGCCGTTATTCATCCTGGTTCTGACCCGGACCGCACGCCAAGTATCCCACCGATACTGACAAAGCCACATAATGATCATTATCGGACAGGCATGTCGTCCTTAAATGAAGGCCGGCTCCTTGCATGGTACAGTATTGAAGGTGGTCTCTTTCGAAGGCTGATCTCTCAGTTCACGGACAGCCTCTGCTCAGTGACGGGCCTCTAAAAGTGTCTGAAGCTCTTCAGCCAACTTATGTTACTCAGAGCGACCGGTACGGCCCTTCAAGGACCCTCTAGAGACTTTCTTTGAGAAAGGCTTGGGAAACCCCTCCTACTTCCTGACACGCCGTTCTCAGCCTTTCTGGAGCGCTCTGTGAGGCAGCTTCTGGAGCATGACAGGCGGTCAGCTGGCAGAAGTTGGCTTCTTGGGTTCAGACCTCTGCAGCTTAGCTTTGTCTGGGTAAGATCGTATGGCGAAGTGGGCTCACTGGATTTTAGATACCCTTCCACGATTTTAGGTACCGGTCTTTGCTGGTGAGGCTGGATTTCAGTGTCCCCGTTCAGCGCAATACACCGGATGTTCACCCTTTATTCACCCCTTTTGAACGGAAGCAAGGACGTTAAACGGCAAGTCCCGTGTGTTATATATGTGTTAAATAGGTGTTAAGCTGTGGATAAGTGTGAGCAAGAGTATGTTTTTAAACAGCTTTTGAGAACACCCGGTAACTAAAACCCCGAATCTTGGTAACTAAAACCCCGAATCTTGGTAACTAAAACCCCGAATCTCACCTTGGTACTTAAAACCCCGAATCTTGACAAAAGGGCACTAAAACCCCGAATAGGGGTTATGGACACTAAAACCCCGAACCCCGATGTCTGACGAAACGTCGAAATTCCCTGCACCCCTCCTGCCGGAGAGGCACCCGCAGCATGACCTGTTCATCTGCGATGTCGCCGATGCGATCCTCAAGGACATGATGGCGCACATGGAGCACCCCTTCTACTCGCTCTCGAAGAAGCCAGAGACAACGGTCAGGCGCTATGAGCACAACGGGAACTGGATCGAGATTACCCCGAGCGTCAAAGGGCTGGCGACGATCTACGACAAGGACATCCTGATATACTGCATTTCGCAGATCATGGCGAAGCTGAAGAGAAACGAGGAGGTGTCGCCGCGGGTCAGGATCAACTCCCGGGATCTTTTGGTATTCACGAACCGGGGAACCTCGGGCAAGGACTACACGGCCCTCGTCGCCGCCATCGATCGCCTGGCGGGAACGCGCATCAGCACAAACATCAAGACATCCGACGAAGAGCAGTACGACACCTTCGGCCTGATCGACACGGCTTCCATCCGCCGCAAGCATGGCCTCGACGGCAGGCTGCTGTGGTGTGAGGTGAAGCTCTCGGACTGGGTCTTCAACGCCATCCGGTCCCAAGAAGTCCTCACACTGCACAAGGACTATTTCCGCCTGCGCAAACCCATAGAGCGCCGGGTCTACGAGATCGCCCGCAAGCACTGCGGCTACCAGGATGCGTGGCGGATCAGCCTCCCTACCCTTCTCAAGAAGATGGGATCGCAAAGCCCCATGAAGCGGTTTCGCCAGATGATCCGGGACCTGGTCCACTATGACCACCTGCCCGACTACAGCGTCACGTTCGATGCGGACACGGACATGGTTACCTTCCGCAACCGGGGCTCCATGCTGAACACCGTGTCCGTCGAGACCTGGGAAGGTCATCTCGATGGCGATGCCCACATTGAGGCCAAGGCGGCGGCCCCCGGCTGGGACACCCACCTGCTGGAGCGAGAGTGGCGCACATGGCTGGGCGAGAACGAGATCGAACCCAAGCACCCTGCTCGGCATTTCGTGAAATTCTGCAGCAGCTGGTACGAGAAGAGAGGCCGCCCCTAACGGCACAGCAACCTCATGAAAGCATGAAACCATGTCTTCATGAAATCATGATTTCATGTTACCATGGGAACATGAGTTTCTATAAAATATAATAAAATCAGCGAGAAAGCCATGGGCTACATCATAGGAATGGTCTCTCAGAAAGGCGGGGCAGGGAAGTCGACCTTGGCCAGGCTCTTTGCGAGGGAGTTGGCCAAGGACGGGTTCTCGGTCAAGATCGCGGACCTCGACACCCAGCAGACCACATGCACGGACTGGGCCGCTGATCGCGCTGAAGCCCAGATCGAACCCGAGATTCAGGTCCAGCCCTTCGGCAACATCAAGACGGCCCTGGCCGAGGCGCCGCGGTTCGATGCGTACATCCTTGACGGGCGGCCGCACTCCTCTCAGCAGACGCTTGAGATCGCCAAGGCATCCGACCTGGTGGTCATCCCCACGGGGCAGACAAAAGACGATCTACGGCCTGCCGTGAAGCTGGCACACAGCCTTGCCGATGTGGGGATCAGCCCAGGCAAGATTGCCTTCGCTTTGGTGAAAACGACAAACAGCGACTCCGAGCTTCAGGCCGCACGCGCCTATCTCGAGCAGACGGACTATACGGCGCTCGAAGGCTTCGTTCCTGTCTCTACCGCGTATGGCAGCGCCCATGACGCCGGCAAGGCCATCACGGAGACATCATACCGAACCCTCAATGAAAAGGCCGAGAGGTTGGCACAATCGATCATCGACCACCTGGCGGCCCTGACCGCCGCAAAGGAGATTGCGTAATGGCGAACACATCGCTTCTGAAGAAGGGCGTGCCGCCGGCGCGAGAGACGGCACGAAGCGTCATCGAGGCCGACCCGCGACCAGCAGAGACCAAGAAGAAGCCACTTCAGGTCATGGTGCCGCCGGATATCTTCGATGCGTTCAGCGCAAGGGCAGGGGAGGAATTTGGATTCACCAAAGGTGCGAAATCCCAACTCTTCATGGCGATGTGGAAGGCATACTCTTCCATGAAACCGTGATATCATGAAACCATGGTTTCATGATATCACGGAAACACCAACCTGCCGCCCCTTGATATAGATAAGACCACGAAGGCGGCAGAAGATGCCGCGCTGTGTGATCTGCTTTTATTTGTCAGGGATTGCCAGCACTTGCGGCCCGCGGGCTTTGGGGCATGTGGGCTGTTGCTTCCGGTATGGTCTGCGATGACAGATGGGTACTGTGATCGTTGCAAGGCCGTGT
>NZ_BMJV01000015.1 GCF_014643635.1 Salipiger pallidus | reverse complement strand
GGCATTGAAGGTCGCAACCAGAGGCCGGATACACGAAGGAACTCGACCGCAATGCTGTTGCCAAAGTCAAAAAATCGCTTGCAGCCCCGGGGGCGTCCATACACGCACATTGCTGGGCAATCGCCTGCTGGGCAGTGGACGGCGCCTATGACCCGCAGCGGTGTCATCGGGCGATCATCGAACAAGGTGCCGATGCAATCATACCTGTACGCTGAAATGGCCGCGCCTGGGAGATAGACTGTCCTGCGGCCATTGTGCGAAACGAGAGTCTGCGTGCAGCCCCGCGCTCCGGCCGGGCGCTCTATGATAAGCGCGCGTGATACCACGTCCTCAGCGGGGGAGAGCGCAGGATGGGCGGTCTGAAGCGCTTTTGGGGAGCGGATCATATCACGAGACCCCGACCACCAATGCGCCGAACCTCCCATCGGCATCGCAATCATGAACACAGTCTCGGCCCACGGCAGGGCCGAGATCGAAGCCTCCACCTAAACCCAAGTTGGACAGGATGAACTCATCCCCGGACATGATGAGCGCAACAACGCTGTCGTGATCGACCTGCTTTCTCGGCGCCTGGTTGGATGGTGTATATGCTCAGTCCAGATGGCCGACGTCGGGCTGGCATCGGAGTATGGCCACTACGGCTACCGCCGGGTTGCGCTGCTGCTGCACCGGGCTGGCTGGCGGGATGGCCAAAAGTGGACGGAACGCATTTGGCGGTGCAAAGGGCTCAAGGTCCCAAACAGGCAGAAGAAACGCTGCCTGCTCTGGCTGAAGCCCGAGCCCTCCGACCACATCGGGGCGTATCGGACGCCCAACATCCTCGGTGAGAAAGCGCAGGAGGCGCTGATGATCCGTGTGGGCAGGCCACTGAACTCCACCGGTGTGGTCGACGCCCTGACGACCTGTTCATCCAGCGCGGCCCGCCTCGGTTCATCGGGTCTGACAGCGGCCCGGAGTTCATCGCGCAGAAGGTCCGCGACTGGATCGAGCTGGCGGGGTCAAAGACCACCCTCATCGAGCCATGGTCATCCCGGGAGAGCGGTTATTGCGAGAGCTTCAATAGCATGTTCGGGGGCGAGCTCCTGAATGGCGAGGTTTTCTAATCGTCGAGGGAGGCGCAGATCTTCATGTGAGAGGGCGAAAACACTACAACATGGACGGGTCGCATGGCGCTCTGGGTTATCGGGTACCGATGCCAGGGTCTTCATCCCCATGGATCGAAGCCTGACGATGCTTTGGCAATTAAACCGGACCGCTCGATGGAGACAGCTCAGGGGTAGGACAGGGTCCCATGGCATGCGGCGAATGCGATCATCCACCTCGCCAGACAATGGTGACCTGAAGAGCCGGCACGAGATCGCGTGATAGACGGCACTGACGATCGCTTATCTTCATTCGGGCGATACCAGGCCGACCGGCTCATTGCGTTCAGGCGTCGGGTGACGTTGTTCGTCCTTGCGATCCCGCCCGCGAGCATTGCCCCTTCAACACCGTCCGAGCCTGACTGGGGCGACCCTCGGGCGCAGTCCAGTCAGGCTCACAGCGCGGTCATGGCGTTTATGGGCCAGCCGCGCTGTCAATGCTCAGAAGCCGACCGCGTCTGCGCCTTTCAAGTCTAGCAGCTCGCGGGCTTCGTCCGGCGTGGCGATCTCAAGGCCCAGTCCCTCGATGATCTGCCGAGCGGCGCTGACCTGCTCGGCGTTGGTCTTCGCCAGCTTGCCGGGACCGGCCCAGAGCGAGTCCTCAAGACCCACACGGACATGACCGCCTAGCGCCGCTGCGATGGCTGCAACCGGAAGCTGGTTCTTGCCCGCGCCGAGGACGGACCAGCGGTACTGGTCCCCGAACAGCCGGTCGGCGGTGCGCTTCATGTGCATCACATCGTCGTAATGCGCCCCGATGCCGCCCATCAGCCCGAACACCGTCTGGATGAACAGCGGCCCCTTCACCAGTCCGGCATCGAAGAAATGCTTGAGGTTATAGAGATGCGCCGTGTCATAGCATTCGAACTCGAACCGCGTGCCATGGGCCGAGAGGGTGGTGAGGATATGTTCGATATCTTCAAATGTGTTGTGGAACAGGATGCCCTTGTTGCCGAGATAGTCACGCTCCCACTGGTGCTTGAGCTGCCCCTCGAAGCGCTTGAGCATCGGGAAGAGGCCGAAGTTCATCGACCCCATGTTCAGTGAGGCGAGCTCGGGCTGCCACGTATCGGCAGGGCGAACGCGATCCTGGATCGTCATGGTCGGCGCGCCGCCGGTGGTGATGTTGACCACGCAGCCGGAGCGTTGCTTGATGACCTTCAGGAACGGGTCGAACGCCTCGGGGGACTGGTCCGGGCGGCCGTCCTTCGGGTCGCGGGCGTGCAGGTGGACGACAGCGGCCCCGGCCTCGGCGGCGCCGATGGCGGCCTCGGCAATCTCAGAGGCCGTGACAGGCAGGTATTCCGACATGCTCGGCGTGTGGATCGCGCCGGTGACGGCGCAGGTGATGATGACCTTGCGTTTCGCAGCCATGATCGGGGTCCTTTCAGGAACGGGTTTTCAGGAAATGCGCAAGCGCTGTCAGGTCTCGGTCGCGCTTTGCCGAGAGCTCCGGCACGCGGGAGGGCTCGGGCAGGGCGGCGGCAAGCGTCGCCGCCACCTGCGGCGTGAAGGCTTCGCCTCGCGCCGCATCGTCCGACAGGCGCGCCATGGTCGGGCCGTAGCGGTCCAGGTAATCGGCGACGCCGCCCGGTGCGTTGAGATTGATGGTCGCCAGCGCCCCCAGAAGCACCCACCGCCGGGCCAGCCCGTGACGCAGTGTGTCATCGACGCCCTCGGGCGTGACGATCCCCTCGGCCACCAGTCGCAGAGATTCAGCCAGCAGCACTGCCTGCAGTCGGTTCAGCACGAAACCGTCGATCTCGCCGGTCATGCGCACGGGCACCTGGCGGACCTGCATCATCAGCGCCTCGGCGCGGTCCATGACCTCGGGCGCGGTGTCGAGGGAGGGGCAGAGCTCAACCACCGGGATCACATGCGGCGGGTTCACCGGGTGGGCCACCATCATCCGCGACCGGCCCGCGAGCCCCTCACCGAACTGCGATGACACCAGCGCCGAGCTTGACGAAGCAAGGATCGTCCCTGGCGCGGCCAGCCGATCAAGCTCGGCATAGATGGCGCGTTTGACGTCCAGCTTCTCGGGGCCGTTCTCCTGCACCCAGCCCGCGCCGTCGAGCGCGTCGGCCATGGTCTGATGGACGCTCACCCGTTCGAGGATCGCCGGGTCTTCGCCGGCCTCCTCGCACATGGCCCGCAGCGCTGCGGGGAGGCCCTCCAGCACTTCGGGCACAGCGTCCCAGAGCCGTACCGGGCAGCCGGCGCGGGCGAACACGATGGTCCAGGCACGGCCGATGAGGCCGCAGCCGATGATCGCAACGGTTGTGGTCATTCTCTCCTCCCTCCAGGCGGGCTCAGCCGCCCTGTTCGTAGCGTTTCAGCGTCGCGCCCAGATCGGCCGCGGCGTCGGAAATATCCTGAACGATGGCCTCGCGCAGCGCCGCTCCGTCGCGATCCCGCAGAGCCTGCTCGGCGCGGTCGTGATGCTCCATCGAGCGGTTTAAATGATGCGGCGCCTTCACCGCGTGGCGGATCAGCGGGCCCACGCGAAGCCACATGCCCTCGATCACGCCCATCAGCACCGGGCGGTGCGCCGCCGCATAGATCAGCTTGTGAAAGCGCCAGTTGCTCTCGAGATAGCGGTCGGCGTTGCCCTCGTCCGACGCGCGGCGCATCATGGCACAGGCGTTGGCGATGAGGCGGATCTGTGAGGCGGTCACGTTTTCGATGGCGAGCGTCGCTGCAAAGCCTTCTAGGTTTAGGCGGATGTCCCTGATGTCGGTCAACTCCGCTTCGCTGAGGATCGGCACCCGCAAGACCCGATTGCCGCCCCAGACCTCCAGGCCGCCATCCGATTCGAGTTGCCGAAGTGCTTCGCGCACCGGGGTGACGCTGGTGCCCAGCACCTTGGCGGTATGGCGCAGGCTGATCTCTTCGCCGGGGCGGAAATAGCCGGAAATCAACGCCTCCCGGAGGCAGGAGTAGATCTGCGCCTGTGCGGTCTCCCCCTCGCGAAGCGTCAGCGGCCCCAGCCGCGACCAGCCATCCATTTCCAGCGTTCCCGTCATAAATCTCGTGCTAAACTGTGATCTCGGTTTTTTTGATGATTGTCCAAGACCCTCAAGAAAGTCCAGTAAAATAAGAGAAATAATTTTCGTTGACCCCTGGATGTCAATCGACTTAGCATGAAGTGAGATCACACTTTGATCCACAAGTTGATCCCGAGGAGGGAGAGGGACGGGAGGCCCTCGAACGATGAAGCATTTCGCACTGACCCTGACCGCCACGCTGCTGCTGGGCACGTCCGCCCTTGCGCAAGAGACCCGCACTTTCGACGTGAGTCTGCCGCTCGGCGCTGAATCCCACCATGCCGTGGGCGTGCTGAAGTTCGGCGAAGAGCTCGAGCGCCTGTCCGAAGGCCGCCTGACCATCCGCCCGCATTATGACAACGCGCTCGGGGCCGAGCGCGAGGTGGTCGAGGGCATGGGCTTCGGTCTCATCGACATGGGCATCACCTCGACCGGCCCGATGGGCGGCTTTGCGCCTGAGTTCCTGCTGTTCGACCTGCCTTATGTCTTCAAGGACCACGCCCACGCCCATGCCTTCCTCGACAGCGAGTATGGCGATCAGCTGGGCAGTGCCATCGAGACGGCGGCCAACGTCAAGATCCTGACCTGGATGGAGAACGGCTTCCGTCACGAGACCAATTCTGTGCGGCCGATCAACGAACTGGCCGACCTGAAGGGCATCAAGCACCGCACGCAGGAAAGCTCCGTACAGGTCGACACCTGGACGGCGCTCGGTACGAACGCCTCGCCCATGGCCTGGACCGAGGTGTTCACCGCGCTGCAACAGGGCGTGATGGAAAGCCAGGAGAACCCGGTGCCGACGATCTATGATGTGCGGTTCTACGAGGTGCAGGATTACCTCACCATGTCGCAGCACGTCTATTCGCCCGCCCCGCTGATGATCGGCGCGCAGCTGTTCAGCTCGCTGTCCGAGGCCGACCAGCAGCTCCTGATGGAGGCTGCCGAGCTCGCCCGCCCGGTGCAGCGCGATGCCTCGCTGGCGATGGAAGAGAAATATCTCGAAGAGCTTCAGGAGCTGGGCATGGAAGTGACCCGTCCCGATCTCGCCCCCTTCCGCGAGGCGGTCGCCCCGGTGATCGAGAAGTGGAAGGCCCAGGTCGGCGCCGAGCTTGTCGATGCCGCGCTGAACTTTGAGCCTGCCACCAACTGAGGGCGGGTTTCAGCGCCGGGGGAGAGGATGCCCCCGGCGCGTCTGACTCAATCGGAGACGAATGATGCAACGCGTGCTGCGCATGACCGTCCGCGCGGTGGACGGCATCAACCTCGCTGTCGGCTGGGTGCTGGCGGGACTTCTGCTGGTGATGACGGTGCTCATCAGCTGGCAGGTCTTCGCCCGCTACGTGATGGGCAATTCCCTGAGCTTTTCCGAGGAGGTGTCGCGGTTTTCCATGGTCTGGATGACCATGCTGGGCGCGGCCTATGCCTATCGCTACGGCTCGCTGATCTCGGTTGACTTGCTCGAGACGCTGTCGGGGCCGAAGGTGTCGCGTGCGCTGCGGTTGATCGTGGCAGCGGCGTCCTGCGTCTTTGCCTATGTGCTGCTGACGCAGGGGGTGAACATCACGAGCCGGGTGTCGATGCAGGTTGCTCCCAGCACCCGGATCTCGATGGCGTGGCTCTACGCTGCAATGCCGGCGGGGGCTGGGCTGGTGCTGCTCAATGCGGTGGGCATCCTCGCGGAGGATTTCGCTGGCCTGCGGAAGACGCGGCTTGAAGGAGAGACCGCATGATCGCGTTACTTTTCGGTTCCCTGCTTCTGCTGCTGCTGATCGGCGTGCCGGTCACCTTCGCGCTGGGGTTGGCGGCGGTCGCGACGATCTGGGAGGGCAACATCATGCCCCTGCTGATCGTCCCGCAAGAGATGATCCGATCGGTCAATTCCTTCCCGCTTTTGGCGATCCCGTTCTTCATCCTCGCGGGAAACCTGATGCAGGAAGGCGGGATCTCCGCCCGGCTTGTGACATTCTCGAAAACGCTGGTCGGGTCGATGACCGGCGGGCTGGCGATGGTGGCCATCGTGACCTCGGCCTTCTTCGCGGCGATCTCCGGCTCCGGGGCGGCGACCACCGCCGCCGTCGGCGCGATCCTGATCCCAGCGATGGTGACACAGGGCTACTCCAAACCCTATGCGGCCTCGAACCAGGCGGCCTCGGGCGCGCTTGGGGTCATCATCCCGCCGTCGATCCCGCTGATCCTCTACGCGATCTCGGCCAACCAGTCGGTGGGCGAGATGTTCGTGGCGGGGGTGCTACCGGGCGTTCTGGTGGTGGTTTCGCTGCTGATCTACGCCTTCGTGCACGCCAAGGGAATGCAGACCACGCCGGGCGAGCCGTCCTCGCTGCGCGAGGTCGCGGTGGCCGGGTGGAAGGCGCTTCTGGCGCTGGCGATGCCCGCGCTGATCCTCGGCGGCATCTACGGCGGCATCGTCACGCCGACCGAAGCGGCGGTCGTGGCCGTGGTCTACGCGCTGCTGGTCGGCGCCGTGATCTACCGCGAGCTGCCGCTGACCGCGATCCCCCGCATCCTTCGCACCAGTGCCGTGACCTCGGCCATCGTGCTGTCGATCATCGCCGCCGCCGGGCTTTACGGCAGGATCATCCTGCAACTGCGGGTGCCTGCGGTGATCTCGGATTTCGTGGTCGGAGCCATCGACAGCCCGTGGCTGTTCATCATCCTCGTCAACCTGCTGCTGCTGCTCGTGGGCATGTTCCTGGAAGCGGCGGCCGCCATCCTGATCTTCACCCCGATCCTGCTGCCGATTGCGACCACCTTCGGGTTTGATCCGGTGCATTTCGGCGTCATCATGGTGGTCAACCTCGCAATGGGGATGTTTACCCCGCCGGTGGGGCTCAACCTCTTCATCGCCTCGGGGATCGCCCGCATAGGGGTGCCGCAGATCGCGCGCGGGGTCATTCCTTTCGTGCTGATCCTGCTGGTCGACCTGCTCATCATCAGCTTCCTGCCTTGGCTATCGCTGGTGTTCACCAACTGAAGGAGGCCTCATGGACCTGAACCTGACAGGCGCCCGCGTCATCGTGACCGCCGGCGCGAACGGCATCGGCCGCGCCATCGTCGACGCTTTCCTCGCCGAGGGCGCATTGGTCGCCACCTGCGACATCGACGAGGCGGGGCTCGCTTCGCTGCCCGACACCGTGTTCTGCGCCCGCGTGGACGTGTCGGACGCCGAGGCGCTCGGTTCCTTCATGGAGGCGGCGACAGGCTATCTTGGCGGACTAGACTGCCTCGTGAACAACGCGGGCATTGCCGGTCCGACTGGTCGGATCGAAGATCTCAAGATCGAGGAGATCGAGCAAACCCTCGCCATCTGCCTCACCTCGCAATTTATCACCACCGCCCGCGCGGTTCCCTTGCTGCGGGCCTCGGAGAATGCGTCCATCATCAATGTCTCGTCGCTGGCCGGGCGGCTGGGGTTCCGTTTGCGCAGCCCCTATGCGGCGGCGAAATGGGGGGTGGTCGGTCTGTCGAAGTCGATGGCGATCGAGCTTGGCCCTGACGGTATCCGGGTCAACGCGCTGCTGCCTGGGCTGGTCGCGGGGGATCGCCAGCGCAAGGTGCTGGAGGCCCGCGCCGAGGCGCAGGGCATCAGCTTCGAGCAGGCTGAGACGGATGCCTTCTCTCGCACATCGATCAAGGATTACGTGACGCCGCAGCAGCTTGCGGATCAGGTGCTGTTCCTGGCAAGCCCGCGCGGCAAGACGATTTCAGGGCAGGCGCTGTCGGTCTGCGGCGACACGGGAATGCTGGGATGAGCAAGCTTTTCAGGCTGGACGGGCGCCGCGCCCTTGTGACGGGCGCGGGCCGTGGCATCGGGCGCGGCATCGCGCTGGCGCTGGCCGAAGCGGGTGCGGCGGTGACACTCTGCGCCCGCAGCGCCGATGAAATCGAGGCGGTGAGGGACGAGATCCGTGCCATGGGCGGCACGGCGGACACGCTGCCGCTCGACGTGACCGACAGCGCGGGCTTTGCCGCTGCGATAAGCACGCGCGATCCCTTCCATGTCTTCGTCAACAATGCAGGGACCAACCGGCCCAAGCTGCTGCCCGATGTCACAGAAGAGGATTACGACGTGATCCTCGGCCTGAACCTCAAGGCGGCGATCTTCGCCGTGCAGGCGGTGGCGGGGCGGATGACCGAGACCGGAACCAAGGGCTCGATCATCAACATGTCGTCGCAGATGGGCCACGTCGGCGCGGCGCAGCGCAGCCTCTATTGCGCCTCGAAATGGGCGCTCGAAGGCTTTACCAAATCGGTCGCCATCGAGCTCGGGGCGCAGGGCATCCGGGTCAACACCATCTGCCCGACTTTCATCGAAACGCCGCTGACAAAACCCTATTTCGAAGACCCTGCCTTCCGCACCGAGGTGCTCGGCAAGATCAAACTGGGCCGCGTGGGCCAGGTCGAGGATGTGGTCGGGGCGGCGGTGTTCCTCGCCTGCGATGCCTCGGCCATGACCACCGGCTCGGCGATCATGGTCGACGGCGGCTGGACGGCGGAATAGTCATTACGGGGCCTGCCGGAGCAGGCCCCATGCTCTTACTCCGCCGCCGTGCCATAGGCGATGTTGCGCCCGCCGTAACGGCGCACGCGAATATTGGCCTGCTCCGCATGGCCGACGAACCCCTCGAGCATGCATAGCCGCGAGCAGTATTCCCCGATCTGCGCCGCCGCCGCGTCGGTCGTCACCTTCTGGTAGCTGTGCGTCTTTAGGAACTTTCCGACCCAGAGCCCGCCGGTATAGCGCCCGGCCTTCTTCGTCGGCAGCGTGTGATTGGTGCCGATCACCTTGTCGCCGTTTGCGACGTTGGTGCGCGGCCCGAGGAACAGCGCCCCGTAGCAGGTCATCTTCTCCAGATACCACTCGTCCCGGTCGGTCATCACCTGCACATGCTCGGACGCGATGTCATCGGCCACGGCCAGCATCTCGTCATGGCTGTCGCAGAGGATCACCTCGCCGTAATCCTCCCAGCTTTTCCGGGCAGTGTCGGCGGTGGGCAGCACGGTAAGGATCCGTTCGATCTCGGCCAGCGTGGCCTTGGCCAGCGCCTCGGAATTGGTCACCAGAACGGCGGGCGAGTTGTAGCCATGCTCGGCTTGCCCGAGCAGGTCGGTGGCGCACAGCTCCGCATCGACGGTGTCGTCGGCAATCACCATGGTCTCGGTCGGTCCTGCAAAGAGGTCGATGCCGACCCGCCCGTAAAGCTGCCGCTTGGCCTCGGCGACATAGGCGTTGCCTGGCCCGACGAGCATGTGAACCGGCTCCATGCTCTGGGTCCCGATGGCCATCGCACCCACCGCCTGGATGCCGCCAAGCACCCAGATTTCGTGCGCGCCGCCGAAATGCATCGCGGCGATGACCCCGGGGTTGGGCTTGCCCTTGAAGGGCGGGGTGCAGGCGACGATGCGCGGCACCCCCGCCACGGCGGCGGTCAGCACCGACATATGTGCCGAGGCGACCATCGGGAACTTGCCGCCCGGCACGTAGCAGCCCACCGACTGCACCGGAATGTTCTTGTGGCCGAGGATCACGCCAGGCAGGGTCTCGATCTCGATATCCAGCATTGAGGCCCGCTGCGCCTCGGCAAAGGCGCGGACCTGGGCTTGGGCGAACTTGATATCCTCGATCTCGCGCGGGGTCAGCTGCGCGATGAGGGCGTCAATCTCGGCCTGCGTCAGGCGGAAGCTAGCGGGCGTGTAGCTATCGAACCTTTCCGACAGCTCGCGCACAGCGGTATCGCCGCGCGTCTCGATGTCTTTCAGGATGTCTTCGACACTGGCGCGGACCTTGGCGTCATCCTCGCTGCGCATTTCGGCAGATCTGGCGGTTTTCAGGTGGCGGATAGTCATGGGAGTCCTTCTCTTGGGTTGGTGCAATGAAGACCCGCTCAGGACAAGGTTGCAATATTTCAGCCTCTGAGTGAAATTCTTTCACAGGAGGGGGCGCCATGCCTAAGATCACCGCCAAGCTTATTGCCGACCGCGCCGGCGTTTCCGTCACGGCGGTCAGCCGTGCGTTTCAGCCATCGGCCCCGCTGGCGGCGGAGAAACGCGCCGAGATCCTGCGCATCGCGCGAGAGATGGGCTATGTACCGCCCTCGGGGCGCAGCTTGGACCAGTTGGGCACCCAGAGCGTCAGCCTCGTGGCGGGCGATCTGACCAACCCGTTCTACGCGGGCGTTCTGGAGCTGCTCAGCCTGGAGCTGCACCGCATTGGGCGGCGGCTGATGCTGCACGCGGTGCCGCCCGGTGAGACGGTAGACGTGGCGATGGAGCAGGTG
Organism: Salipiger pallidus; assembly: GCF_014643635.1. GTDB lineage: Bacteria > Pseudomonadota > Alphaproteobacteria > Rhodobacterales > Rhodobacteraceae > Salipiger > Salipiger pallidus. Next base: position 4,403 of record NZ_BMJV01000015.1, on the reverse strand, counting down.
CTGGGCTATCGCAGCGACGCGGCCATCGTGACCTCGGCCCGCATGTCCTCGGGGCTAGTGGCGCGCTGCCGTGAGGCAAACCTTCCAGTCGTGCTGCTCAACCGTATCCAGCCCGACAGCAGGATGACCGCCGTTACCTGCGACAACCATGCGGGCGGGCGGCTGATCGCCTCGCGCTTCCTCGAGGCAGGCCGCAGGCGTATCGGGCACATGACCGGCGTGGCGGACACCTCGACCCATATCGAACGGGCGCGGGGGTTCCTCGGGCGGCTGGAGGAAGCCCGCCGTGCTCCGGTGGTCACCGACTGCGGCGGCTTTTCCTATGCCGAGGGGCTGGCGGCGGCGCACCGGATGCTGGATGGGCGGGTGCGCCCGGACGCCGTCTTCTGCGAGAACGACGTGATGGCGCTGGCGCTGATCGACGCGGCAAAGGCGCGGGGGCTGAGAGTGCCTCAGGATCTGTCGGTGATCGGCTTCGACGACATCCCGATGGCGGGATGGGAGTCGTACCGGCTGACCACCGTGCGCCAGCCGATCCGGCGCATGGTTGCGGAGACGCTAGCACTGATCGACGAACAAAGGCGCGGTGTGGTGCCGGGCGGTGCGATCCGGGTGCTACCTGTCGAGATGATCACCCGCGACACCGGCTGAACGGAAGCCGCGCCGCTGCTCTTCGAGCGTGGCGGCCGCGGAAAGGATGTGCACCCGCATCACAGCCTGAGCGAGCGCACCGTCCCCGAGCCTGAATGCTCGCATGAGAAGCCGGTGGTCGCTATCGCTCCGGGCTGTGTCCTCGCCCGTGAACTGCTGATAGGTCATCGTTAGCACGGCCAGATCGGACAGCTGGGTGACGATCTTTTCGGCATGGGCTACCCCCGAGATCCGCAGGATGCGCATGTGCAGTGTCCGGTTCAGGCAGCTGCGTTCCCCGGCATCGGTGGCGCCCTCCATGGCATCGCAGAGCCCTTCGAGCTCGTACAGGTCATGCGCTCCGATCCGCCCGGCGCAGCGCAGGGCGGCGTTGCCCTCGATGTCGGCCCGCACCTCGAAACTCGAGTTGACCTCGTCCGCATCCCAGCGCCGCACCTGCGCGCCTGCGTTGAGGCGCAGTTCGACATAGCCGTCGGCGGCAAGGTTGCGCAGCGCCTCGCGCACCGGGGTGCGGCTGACGCCCAACTCCGAGGCGAGCCCAGATTCGCCCAGCTTCTCGCCCCAGCGCAGCGCCCCGGAGACGATGCCGTCGCGGACATGCAGATGGAAGACCAGGAGTTCCCCAAGAAATGCGGGCATACCCCGTTCCGCCGGGTGATCCCGACCAGCGACATGCAGCGCAAGATCGAGGTCGCCTCCAAGACGCGCAAGTCGGACGATTTCCTCATCATCGCCCGCGCGAAAGCCTATCGTGATGCTGGGGCCGACGTGATCTTCGTCGAGAGCCCCGAGAGCGAGGCAGAGATGGTTCAGGTCGCGGCCGAGGTGAAGGCGCCGCTTTTCGCAAACATGGTCAACGGCGGGCGCACGCCTCTGTTCTCTGCCGAGAAGCTGCACGAGTTGGGCTATTCCATCGCCATGCACCCCGCTGTCGGCTTCCTTGCCGTGGCACAGGCGCTCAAGACCGCGTACGGCGATCTGCTGGCTCATGGCGAGACCACGGGGGCGGTCGATCTCTATGATTTCGCGCAGATGAACAAGCTTCTTGGTTTCGAGGACATCTAGGGCCTTCGAAAAGGAATGGGCCGAGGCGGTATGAACGCGTTCCCCCCTGAACGCCACCGCACGCTGTATGACAAGCTGTGGGAGGCCCATGTGGTGTGCGAGCGCGAGGACGGCACGACGCTGCTCTACGTCGATAGGCACTTGCTGCATGAGGTCTCGACCCCGCAAAGCTTCGTGGCGCTGGATCGGCGCGGGCTGAAACCACGCCGGCCAGAGGCAAACCTTGCGGTGCCCGATAACGCGGTGCCGACGGTGGGGCGTGATCGGCCCATCGCCGATCCGCAAGCGCGGGCGCAGACGGCGCGGCTGGTGGAGAATGTCGGCAAGCACGGCATCCCCTTCATCACGCTGGACGATCCCCGGCATGGCATTGTGCATGTGGTCGGGCCGGAGCAGGGGTTCACCCTGCCAGGCATCACGCTGGCCTGCGGCGACAGCCACACCTCGACCCACGGTGCGTTCGGGGCGTTGGCCTTCGGCGTCGGCGCGTCGGAATGCGGCATCGTCATGGCCGCGCAGGCGTTGCCGCAGAAACGGGCGCGAACCACGGGGGTCGAGGTCACCGGAACGCTCGCGCCGGGGGTGACGGCCAAGGATCTCGCGCTGGCGCTGATCGCGCAGATCGGGGCGAATGGCGCGGCGGGCCATGCGATCGAATACCGGGGCGCGGTGATTTCCGCGCTGAGCATGGAAGAGCGCATGACCCTGTGCAACATGGCGATCGAGGCCGGGGCGCGGGTGGCGCTGATCGCCCCCGGCGAGGTGACATTCGCCTACCTCGAAGGCCGCCCCATGGCCCCGAAGGGTGCCGCATGGGATGCCGCGCTGGCGCATTGGCGCAGCCTGCCATCGGATGAGGGTGCGCTTTATGATCGCGAGGTCACGCTCGACGCCGCGGCGGTTGGGCCGTTCGTCACCTGGGGCACCTCGCCCGAGGATGCGCTGCCCAGCGATGCTTTTCTGCCCGAACCTGGGGAGCGCCCGCGCATCGCCAGGGCACTGGATTACATGGGGCTGAGCGCCGGGGCACCGCTGGAAGGCACGCCCATCGACACGGTGTTCATCGGCTCCTGCACCAACGGCCGGCTTGCCGAGTTGCGCGCCGCTGCCACCGTGCTGAAGGGCCGCCGCATCGCGCCCGGGGTACGGGCGCTGGCGGTGCCTGGCTCGGGCCTCGTGAAGCGGCAGGCCGAAGAGGAAGGGCTCGACCGCGTCTTTCTTGATGCAGGGTTCGAGTGGCGCGAGGCGGGCTGTTCCATGTGCGTGGCCGTGAACGGCGACCGGCTGGAGCCGGGACAGCGTAGCGCCTCGACCTCGAACCGTAATTTCGAGGGGCGGCAAGGCAGGGGCGGCCGCACGCATCTGCTGTCCCCCGCCATGGCCGCGGCCGCCGCACTGACCGGCTGCCTCACCGACATCCGCAAGCTGGAGCCGTCCGCATGAGCGCCCCCCTGACCCGGCTCGACAGCCGCGCCATCCACCTGCCCGAAACCAACATCGACACTGACGTGATCTTCCCGGCGCGGTTCCTGCTCAAGATCGACCGCGAGGGGATGGACGACTGCCTCTTTCGCGACTGGCGCATCGGGATGGACGGGGCTTCGCTGGGCCATGCCTTCGATGATCCGGCCTTGCGCGAGGTGCAGGTGCTCATCGCGGGGGCGGGGTTCGGCTGCGGCTCGTCGCGAGAACAGGCGGTCTGGGCGCTGGTGGACTGGGGCATCCGTCTGGTGATCGTGCCAGATTTCGGCGACATCTTCGCGGGCAATGCACTTCGGAACGGGCTGCTCTGCCTGCCTCTGCCCGCCGCGCAATCCGCCGATCTGGGGGCAAGGGCCGAGGCCGGGGCGGTGTTCACGCTCGACCTTCCCGCCCGGCGGCTGAGCATCGGGGCCGAGCAGATTGCAACGCTCGACCTAGGCGAGGCCGAGGTGCAGGCCTTTGCCGAAGGCTGGGACGAGATCGACGTGATTCTCAACCGCGACCTTGCCGAGATCCGCTTGTTCGAGGCTCGTCACCGCAGCAGCCAGCCTTGGCTGGTTGACCTGTCCTGAACCGGACGACGGGGCGGCTGACCTGCTCCCCTGAGTGTCCGCGTTCTTTAGTTCGCTCTGTCCCGGTTTGGTCCTCTACTGACCGTTAGCGATACTCCCACGGGGTGAGCCCGTCGAGGCTCGTTTGGGGGCGATGATGGTAGTAATCAACGTGCCAAGCGGAGATCAACTCTCGGGCATGGCGCAGATTGGCGAACAGTTGCTCGTTGAGGCACTCGTCGCGAAGGAGGCCATTGAAGCTCTCGACGAAGCCATTTTGCATGGGTTTTCATGGCGTGATGTAGTGCCAGTCGACCTTACGATCCTCCTGCCATTTCAGGATGGCATTTGAGGTCAGCTCCGTGCCGTTGTCGCTGACCACCATGCAGGTATGGCCTCTGACCTCGGCGATCCTATCCAATTCTCGGGCAACCCGGATGCCTGAGAGCGAGGTATCTACGACGGTCGCCAGGCATTCCCGGCTGAAGTCATCGATGACGCAAAGCACACGGAACCGGCGTCCATCCCCTGCCCAGCAGTGCATTGCGCAGCAATGTCCCGTGTATGGACGCCCCCGGGGCTGCAAGCGATTTTTTGACTTTGGCAACAGCATTGCGGTCGAGTTCCTTCGTGTATCCGGCCTCTGGTTGCGAC
>NZ_BMJV01000014.1 GCF_014643635.1 Salipiger pallidus | reverse complement strand
GGAAGACGGCCTGCGCTTCGCCATCCGTGAAGGTGGCCGGACCGTTGGTTCGGGTGTCGTGTCGAAGATCATCGAGTAATCGAGGATCCCGAGACGCGCCAAACGTGTCGAAGATCACTGATCCACGGAAAGGCCGCCCCTCGGGGCGGCCTTTTTGTTTGGTCGCTTTGGATGGACGGTGCCTCGACATGCTTCGATGAGAAGAGGAGCGTCTGGGTCAGCGGTACGGGGGAGGGGGGCCGTTCGTGCACTGCGCCTTTCTGCGATAGGTCGACGTCTCTCATCCGTTCCGGGTCTTGTGGCACGTTCTTTGCCGGGAACACTGCTTTCCGGCCCGGCCCGTACGGGCCTTCCATGAGAACGGCGGCCTGTCGTGGCGTTTACTATCCATGAAAAAGGGGCGCTCCGCAGAGCGCCCCTTTCAGTCCCACGTCGGGACTTTCATCTGACGGCCAGGCAAAAGCCCTGACGGCCGTCCCTTACTGGTACGAACGGATCATCGCTTCGGCGCGCTGCTTGGCGGTGAAGGCACTGGTTTCGTCTTGGACGTTGTTCCAGATGGCAACCGCTTGGGCATTGCTCAGCGCTTCAACGTTTGCGTTCGGTGCGAGGCGCAGGATTTCGGCGCGGGCGTTGTCGCCGGTGCCTTGTGCAGAAGCTGCGCCGGCAATGGTCGAGATGGCGATGGCGGAGATAAGTGCGATGCGTTTCATGTCTAGGGCCTTTCAGGTTAAGCGGTTCCCCGCTTGGCGGGGGGTGTTGGTGACGGCCTGTGTGTTGCCGATGACTGGGATATCGTATCGTGACAGGCAGATGACAAATCACGCCGGCGCTCACGCCCGGTGTCGGAAACGTGCCCTTGAAAGTGAGGTCCCTGTTCACAGAGGATCGGAAACTCGGTCAAACACGGGGTTTATCAGTCGCGGGGCTGGCCAAACGTCGTGATAGGCGGACGTCCCAGCACCGTTTTGCAGTTCTGCGATAGGCCCTGTGAACGTGCGCACATGAGCGCTGCCCCTGAAGCAGTTTCTTCCGTCAGCTTCTGACATGAGGGCTGAAGAGAGGGCCGAACGGCCTTGGCTGCCAAAAGATCCTTGCTAGGTGGCGGAGCCAGCTGTATAGGGCGCGAGTTCCCGATGGGAATGCGAGGGCGGGTTGATTCCCGCCCTCAAGGTTCGATGAGGGTTACCGATGCGCGGTCATCCTCCTCTCAACCTCAACGCCAATAGGAGATGTTCAATGAACCAGAACATCCGTATCCGGCTCAAGGCGTTCGATTACCGCGTGCTCGATGCCAGCACCCAGGAAATCGTCAACACCGCCAAGCGCACCGGCGCCACCGTTCGTGGCCCGATCCCGCTGCCGAACAAGATCGAGAAATTCACCGTTCTGCGTGGTCCCCACGTGAACAAGAAATCCCGCGATCAGTTCGAGATCCGCACGCACAAGCGTCTTCTCGACATCGTAGATCCGACCCCGCAGACGGTGGACGCGCTCATGAAGCTCGACCTCGCCGCCGGCGTGGATGTCGAGATCAAGGTGTAAGGAGAGCTTATTATGCTGCGCTCTGGAATCATCGCTAAGAAAGTCGGCATGACCCGGCTGTTCATGGAAGACGGCAAGCAGATCCCTGTGACCGTTCTTCAACTCGACGGTCTTCAGGTCGTCGCCCAGCGGACCTCCGACAAGGACGGCTACAGCGCCGTTCAGCTCGGTGCAGGTGCCGCCAAGGCGAAGAACACCTCGAAGGCAATGCGCGGCCACTTCGCCGCTGCCAAGGTCGAACCCAAGCGGAAGATCGCGGAATTCCGCGTCGACGCCGAGAACCTGATCAAGATCGGTGAGGAAATCACTGCTGACCACTACTTCGAAGGTCAGTACGTCGATGTCGCCGGCACCACGATCGGTAAGGGTTTCGCCGGTGCCATGAAGCGCCACAACTTCGGTGGTCTTCGCGCCACCCACGGCGTTTCGATCTCGCACCGTTCGCACGGCTCCACCGGCCAGTGTCAGGACCCGGGCAAGGTTTTCAAGGGCAAGAAGATGGCAGGCCACATGGGTGCCGTCCGCGTGACCACGCAGAACCTTCAGGTCGTCAAAACCGACGCGAGCCGCGGCCTCATCATGATCAAGGGCGCCGTCCCGGGATCGAAAGGTGGCTGGGTGACCGTCAAGGACGCCGTCAAGAAGCCGTTCCCCGAGAACGCGATCCTGCCGGCAGCCCTGAAGTCCGCCGCTGAAGAAGCCGCAAAAGCCGCCGAGGAAGCCGCAGCCGAGGCCGCAGCCGCCGAAGCCGCCGCAGCCGAAGCAGCAGCAGCCGAAGCAGCAGCCGCCGAGGAAGCAGCCCTGAAAGAAGCGGAAGCTTCGATCGAGGCCGAGAAAAAGGAAGGCGACGAATGAAACTCGACGTAATCAAGCTGGACGGCTCCGCCGCAGGCGAGGTCGAGCTGGACGAGGCCCTGTTCGGTCTCGAGCCGCGCGCCGACATCCTGCACCGCGTCGTCCGCTGGCAGCGCAACAAGGCGCAAGCCGGTACGCACAAGGTCAAGACCCGCTCGGAAGTGAGCTACTCGACCAAGAAGATCTATCGTCAGAAGGGCACCGGTGGCGCACGCCACGGCTCCCGCAAGGCGCCGATCTTCCGCAAGGGTGGCATCTACAAGGGCCCGACCCCGCGGTCGCACGCCCATGATCTTCCCAAGAAGGTCCGTGCCCTCGGTCTGAAGATGGCTCTTTCGGCCAAGGCAAAGTCGGGCTCCCTCGTGGTGATCGACGACGCTGTGTCCGAAGGCAAGACCAAGGCCCTCGCGGCTCAGCTGAAGAACCTCGGCTGGAAGCGCGCCCTGATCATCGACGGCGCATCGGTCAACGAGAGCTTTGCTCTGGCCGCTGCCAACATCGACGGCGTGGACGTTCTGCCCGGCATGGGTGCCAACGTGTATGACATCCTGAAGCGTGACACCCTGGTGCTCACGAAGGCGGGTGTCGAAGCTCTGGAGGCTCGACTGAAATGAGTGCGAAGCCGCAACATTACGATGTGATCCGCAAGCCGATCATCACCGAGAAATCCACCCTGGCGTCCGAGAACGGCGCGGTGGTCTTCGAAGTGGCGATCGACTCGACGAAACCCCAGGTGAAAGAGGCCGTCGAGGCTCTCTTCGGTGTGAAGGTCAAGGCCGTGAACACCACCATCACCAAGGGCAAGGTCAAGCGCTTCCGTGGCCAGATGGGCCGCCGGAACGACGTGAAGAAGGCCTACGTCACCCTCGAAGAGGGCAACACGATCGACGTGTCGACCGGTCTCTGAGCTGACGCTCTCAGCTCAAAGCGATTTGGGGCCCTCCGCTGACGCGGGGGGCCTTTCTTGTTCCTGTGCAGTGCGGGGAGGTAGAACATGCTGGGACGTGAAGGCGCAGACCGAACAAGATTGATCGACCTGCGTCTGGCGGCGCTGCTGTCAGCCGTGGCTGGGGGGCTTAACGCCACCGGGTTCGAAGTGGCCGGGCTGTTCTCCGCGAACATGACGGGGAACGTTTCTGCGTTGGCCGACCAGCTCGGCTCGGGGCGGGTTGGCCTGGCGCTATTGTTCGCCATCGTTGTTGTCGTGTTCATCTTTGGTGCACTGGTGGCCGGGCTTGTCATCGAGTTGGGCCGCAAGCGACAGTTTTGCGGGGTCTATGCTGCCGTGGTGCTTGTGGAGGCGGGTTTGCTGGGCGGGCTCGGACTGGCAGGCTTCGCGGGCTGGCAGGGGGCGCAGGGCACGCCACTGATCGTTGTTCTGAGTTTCCTGCTTGGCTTGCAAAACGCAGTAACGACCAGGATCTCAGCGGCTCGGGTCCGAACCACGCACGTCTCCGGTATGGCAACCGACATCGGGCTAGCGCTGGCGGGGCTGTGGGTGTCAGGCACACGCGAGGCGCAGTTCCGTGAGCAGCTTGGCCTTCATCTGACGACAATCGCATCCTTCCTTGTGGGTGGTATCGCAGGAGCGGTCCTGCACCGGACGGTAGGCCCATTGACGTTTGTCCTCTTTGCCTTGCCACTCGCCCTGATCGCTTGCCGTGAGCTTAGCCGTCAGGCGCGCTGAGGGTGGGAAACAAAGAGATCAGCCTGAGTGTGGCCTGAGAATTTCGTTCTCGCGACGGCGTAGCTTCGACAATTCAAGAATTAGGAATTCAGTTTGAACATCTTCAAATTTCGCCAGCTGGGCGTGGTATTTGTTTTAGTCGCTTGTGGACCGATCACGAATGAACCAGCTGTCAGCTTTTTCAACGAGGCTAGCGTCGCGGTCCAGCTTAATGCCAAGCCCATGTCTATGATGGATGACGCGAGCCGAGAGCGGGCCATTCAAAAAGCCGACCGGCTTGCTGCAGACACATGTCGGCGCGGACCCCACCGTGGTGCAGAGTTCGTGAGCAGCCAGGACATTCCAACTGGTCGGTATACATCCGTCATCGAGCGGCTTTACCTCTGCCTTCGTTGAGCGCATGCAAGCAGGGCGCGCAGGCTCTTGACCCGAACGGTGGGATCCCCTAAACGACCCCATCCGCTACGGCCCCGGATTCGTCCGGGGCTTCGCGTTTTGCCCGAACCGTTCCGGCCAGGGCTCGAACCGGGCACCTTCGGGGGCCTATACCATCGGCCACCTGCGGTCCCTGCAAAGGGGCGAGGGGGCTAACCATAGGCGGGGCAACCCGCCATTCTGCAAACGGAAGACAGAAGCATGGCACTCAAGTCGTACAAGCCGACGACGCCGGGCCAGCGCGGGCTGGTGCTGATCGACCGTTCGGAGCTGTACAAAGGACGTCCCGTCAAGGCCCTCACCGAGGGTCTGACCAAGTCGGGCGGCCGGAACAACACCGGACGGATTACCTCTCGCCGCCGTGGCGGTGGCGCGAAGCGTCTCTACCGGATCGTCGATTTCAAGCGTAACAAGTTTGACGTGAACGGCATCGTCGTTCGCATTGAATACGATCCCAACCGCACCGCATTCATCGCACTGATCCAGTACGATGACGGCGAACAGGCCTACATCCTCGCGCCCCAGCGTCTCGCCATCGGCGACAAGGTGGTCGCAAGCTCCAAGGCCGACATCAAGCCCGGTAACGCAATGCCCTTCTCGGGCCTGCCCATCGGTACGATCGTCCACAACATCGAACTGAAGCCCGGCAAGGGTGGCCAGATCGCACGCGCCGCGGGCACCTACGCCCAGTTCGTCGGCCGTGACGGCGGTTACGCCCAGATCCGCCTCAGCTCGGGTGAACTGCGCATGGTGCGTCAGGAATGCATGGCCACCGTCGGTGCCGTGTCGAACCCCGACAACTCCAACCAGAACCTCGGCAAGGCCGGCCGCGTGCGCCATTACGGCAAGCGCCCCTCCGTCCGTGGTGTCGTTATGAACCCGATCGACCACCCGCACGGTGGTGGTGAAGGCCGTACCTCTGGTGGTCGTCACCCGGTGACCCCGTGGGGCAAGCCGACCAAGGGCAAGCGCACCCGCAACACCAACAAGGCGTCGCAGAAGCTGATCATCCGCTCGCGCCACGCCAAGAAGAAAGGGCGGTAATCCATGACGCGCTCTGTTTGGAAAGGCCCCTTTGTCGACGCCTACGTCCTGAAAAAGGCCGAGAAGGTTCGCGAGTCGGGCAAAAACGAAGTCATCAAGATCTGGTCGCGCCGCTCGACGATCCTGCCCCAGTTCGTGGGTCTGACGTTCGGCGTGTACAACGGGCACAAGCATGTCCCCGTCAACGTGACCGAAGACATGATCGGCCAGAAGTTCGGCGAGTACTCGCCGACCCGGACCTACTACGGTCACGCAGCCGACAAGAAAGCCAAGAGGAAGTAAGCCATGGGCAAGGATAAGAATCCCCGCCGCGTGGCGGACAACGAGGCAATGGCAAAGCTGCGCATGCTGCGCACTTCGCCTCAGAAGCTGAACCTGGTGGCCGCGCTGATCCGTGGCAAGAAGGTGGAAAAGGCCCTCACGGACCTGACCTTCTCGAAAAAGCGGATCTCCCAGGATGTGAAGAAGTGCCTTCAGTCCGCAATCGCGAACGCCGAGAACAACCACGGCCTTGACGTCGACGAACTCGTCGTCGCCGAAGCCTACGTGGGCAAGAACCTTGTGATGAAGCGTGGCCGTCCCCGGGCACGTGGTCGTTTCGGCCGCATCAACAAGCCGTTCTCGGAGATCACCATCAAGGTCCGTCAGATCGAGGAGCAAGCCTGATGGGTAACAAGACCAATCCGATCGGCATGCGTCTTCAGGTCAACCGGACCTGGGACAGCCGCTGGTACGCCGACACCAAGGACTATGGTGACCTGCTGCTCGAGGATATCGCGATCCGCGATTTCATCCACGAAGAGTGCAAGCAGGCCGGTATCGCCCGTGTCATCATCGAGCGTCCGCACAAGAAGTGCCGCGTGACGATCCACACCGCACGCCCCGGCGTCATCATCGGCAAGAAAGGCGCGGACATCGAGACGCTCCGCAAGAAGATTGCGCGGATGACGGACTCGGAACTGCACCTCAACATCGTCGAGGTTCGCAAGCCCGAGCTGGATGCACGCCTTGTTGGTGAGAACATCGCTCAGCAGCTCGAGCGCCGTGTGTCGTTCCGCCGTGCCATGAAGCGCGCGGTTCAGAGCGCCATGCGCATGGGTGCCCTTGGCATCCGCGTGAACGTTGCCGGCCGTCTCGGTGGTGCCGAGATTGCTCGTACTGAATGGTATCGCGAGGGCCGTGTGCCCCTGCACACCCTGCGCGCCGACATTGATTACGCCAACGTCGAAGCCACGACCCCCTATGGTATCATCGGGATCAAGGTCTGGATCTTCAAAGGCGAAATCATGGAGCACGATCCGTCTGCCCGCGAACGCAAGTCGCAGGAAATCCAGGACGGCCCGGCTCCGCGTGGCGCCATGGGCGGCCGTCGCTGAAGGAGTTTGACAAATGCTTCAACCGAAACGCACCAAATTCCGGAAGATGTTCAAAGGCCGCATCAAGGGTGAGGCCAAGGGCGGTTCCGATCTGAACTTCGGCCACTTTGGCCTGAAGGCTCTGCAGCCCGAGCGCGTCACCGCGCGCCAGATCGAGGCAGCACGTCGTGCAATGACGCGTCACATGAAGCGTCAGGGCCGCGTCTGGATCCGGATCTTCCCGGACACCCCGGTCACCTCGAAGCCCACGGAAGTCCGTATGGGTAAGGGTAAGGGCTCGGTCGACTTCTGGGCCTGCAAGGTCAAGCCCGGCCGCGTGATGTTCGAGATCGACGGCGTTGCCGAAGACGTTGCCCGCGAGGCGCTTCGTCTGGCAGCCATGAAGCTGCCGATCAAGACCCGCGTCGTGGTCCGCGAAGACTGGTAAGTTCCACGCGAACTGACCAAAGATATATTGGCCCCCGCTTCGGCGGGGGCCTTTTCTTTGGAGGGCACATGTTCTGGATCTTTCGCCGCATCCTGTTGATGGCGTCGCTCGGGCTCGGGTTCATGTCCGGGCAAGCGTTCGAGGCGTGGCGCTACGAGGCCCGGTGCCAGGACCTCGGGGGCGGGCGCACTCCCGGCGGTTTGCCCATCTGCGTGTTGACCGAGCAGCGCTAACCCGGGAAGATCAACGCCATTTCCTGTTCGAACCGCGTCCAGGTCATCGTTGCCTTGTTGCCCGCATAGCCATGGTAATGGGATCTGCCGGAGCTGGTGGGTAGTCCTGCCCAGATCTTTGCCAGGTTGTTCATGAAGGTCGTCCGCCCGATCTCGCCCCGTTCGAAGGCGTCGAACCCTGCATCGAGCAGCAGCAGATCCGCCAGTTGATCCTGCACCTTTGCGGTAAAGCGGGTCGCCGTCGGCAGGCCCAGGCGGGTCACCAGCATGCGCAAGGTCGACGGGATGAACTGGTAGCGTCCGATCGCGTGCGGTTGTCCTGGTGTGCGATCGATCCAGTGGTAGATCTCCGCGATGGTCATGTCCGTGGGACGTTGGGTCGGCCTACGCGTCGCGCCGTGCTGCACGGCGTCATAGCCGGCGGAGCCCGCTTCGGCGCGGGCAATGATTTTACGCAGCATCGCCGCGCGGGAAGAGAGCGGGCCTAGGGGCAGGGCAGACCTTGCAAGCGGCAGGGAGGCCTGCCGTCTGACTGGTTCGAACAGGCTGCCTCCCTTCCGTCCGGCAAAAAGGCTGGGGCCGGTGGTTTTTGCGCCGCCGCGTGCTGCAATTAAGGGCCTACCTTGCTGGAGCAGGGGGTGCCGGTCGGCGTCCGAGGGAGACAAGATCGAGGCTGCCTCCGCAAGGGTCGCAGGCAGGCAAAGGATCAGCAGGAAAAGCAGTCGGATCGCGGCCATTCTGACCTCTGGGTGATTTCTTCGAGAGGGACCATCGCAGGGACTGGTTTAGATTCCCTTGCCTCTCGCCAGACTCATTTCGAACCGCTATTGGAGGCGCATGACTCAGATCCGTTCGCTTTTCGCGACCCGCCTCTATCGCGCCAGCCTGTCCGAGCATGGCCCCGCAGTCGACAGTGCCGAGTTGGAAAGCTCGTGCTGGTCCATCGCCGAGGATGACGAGGCGGGGCAGGAATGGTGCGACGCCAACAGCTACCCGGGCTACACGTCCTACGCATCCCTGACGGACCTGCCTTGGCGCTTTCCGATCTTCGCGGCCTTGGTTGAGGCGCTGGACAAGCACGTTGCGGCATTCGCCGAGGATCTCGAGTTCGACCTGGGCGACCGGAAGCTGGTGGTCGAGGACATCTGGATCAACATCCTGCCGGAAGGCGGCACGCATTCCTCGCACATCCATCCGCATTCGGTGATCTCGGGGACGACCTACGTATCAATGCCTGAAGGCACCTCGGCGCTCAAGCTCGAGGACCCTCGGCTTGGCTTCATGATGGCGGCTCCGGCGCGCCGCAAGGGTTGCCGCGAAGAGCTGAAGACCTTCGTCTACGAGGCGCCATCGGTCGGGGATGTGCTGCTTTGGGAGTCATGGCTGCGCCACGAGGTGCCGCCCAACATGTCCGAGGAAGAGCGGATCTCGGTGAGCTTCAACTACAAGTGGGAGTGAGGAGCGGTTCGGCCAGGCCGTCAATCGTTCCGGGGGAGTGTCTCCCGTGCGAGCGGGCGGAGCCCCGCCGGGCGGGGCTTGATCGGCCCGAGGCGCCGGTCCAGCACTCATATGGTCGGGTGCTTTCCTGAAGCGATCGGGGCGTTTGAATGGTCGGATACGTTGCGCTTGGTCTGCTTGTCGTAGTCGTGTGAATCTGCGCCTATGCCGTCTACACCTACCGCAAGACCGAAGCACGCAAGGCGCGGGAAAGGGCCGCGTTCCACGCGAGCGGCGGATGGGACGGTGTGCTGACCCGCGCTGCCGCTGAGATCGAGGCGGGGCGGGTGACCATCGACCGCGCCACGGCTGGGTCACCGCGTATGCGCATGGCCCGCCCGGATGTCGAACCGCGATGCTTCGCACTTTATGATTGGCTCTCGGAGCGGGGTGTGTTCGCCGATCCCCGGTCGCTCAGCCGTGTTGAATACGTCTGCCATGGCGGTGTGCTGCTGTATGGGGTGATCAGTGAAGACGGTCTGGACAGCGGGCTGGGCAATCTCGACAGTCCTGCCCGGGAGGATGCCCTCCCTGCCTTGACCGAGGCTTTCCTTGCCTATCAGGAGGAGGCCGGCGAAACCGAGGACGGCGCGACCTACTTCGCCCGGATCAGGGCAGAGCACGAGCCGAGGTTAAAGGCCGCTGGGTTCTGGGAGATACCGGCGAGGCTCGATGCCTATCTTGACGCGCATTACCCTTGGGCCGCTCCCGCCGAAGGCTGAGGCCTACCGGAAACGTGGGCGGCCCCCGAGAAGGCAAGAGGGGCGCGAGTAACGCTTGCCAACGCGGCCCAACCCGCCTATAGAGCGCGTTCATCCACCTCCACCGGGAATCAGGGTGACCCGCATAACGACGGGGCTCTCCGGTGATGTTGCAACGAAGGAGCGACCTTATGGACGCGAAAGAGCTCAGCTCGAAGACCCCGGACCAGCTCCGGGACGAGCTCGTGGCACTGAAGAAGGAGGCCTTCAACCTCCGCTTCCAGAAAGCCACCGGCCAGATCGAAAACACCGCACGCATCCGCCAGGTGCGTCGTGACGTGGCGCGCGTAAACACCGTGCTGAACCAGAAAGCCGCATCCGCGGCTTCGGCGGAATAAGGAGTTAACCCCATGCCCAAGCGCATCCTGCAAGGCACCGTGACCTCCACCGCCAACGCACAGACCGTGACCGTTCAGGTCGTGCGTCGCTTCAAGCACCCCGTGCTCCAGAAGACCATCAAGAAGTCCAAGAAGTACCGCGCGCACGACGAAGCGCAGGTCTTCAATGTGGGCCAGCAGGTCTTCATCCGCGAGTGCGCGCCGAAGTCCAAGACCAAGCGCTGGGAAGTGATGACCGAGGAAATGCTCGAGCAGCACAACCAGCAGCGTGCCGAAGCCGCCAAGCTCCAGCAGGAAGTCGAGGCGCAGCGTCACGCAGAGAAAGAAGCCGCCAACTGATTGGCGCAGGCGGGCAGGGGAAACCCTGCCCGTGAATATTAGCGAAACCCCAGGGGATTGCATCCCTGAAGGTCGGGAGAAACCAATATGATCCAGATGCAGACCAATCTGGATGTTGCTGACAATTCCGGTGCCCGGAAAGTTCAGTGCATCAAGGTCCTCGGCGGCTCGCATCGCCGCTACGCATCGGTCGGCGATATCATCGTCGTCTCGGTGAAAGAGGCCATTCCGCGTGGTCGCGTTAAGAAAGGTGACGTCCGCAAGGCCGTTGTCGTGCGCACCGCCAAGGAAGTCCGTCGTGAAGACGGCACGTCCATCCGCTTCGACCGCAACGCCGCCGTCATCCTGAACAACTCGGGCGAGCCTGTCGGCACCCGTATCTTCGGGCCGGTCGTGCGTGAACTGCGTGCGAAGAACTTCATGAAGATCATCTCGCTTGCTCCGGAGGTGCTCTGATGGCTGCGAAACTTCGTAAAGGTGACACCGTCATCGTCCTGTCCGGCAAGGACAAGGGCCAGACCGGCACCATCGAAAGCGTCTCGCCGAAAACCGGCAAGGCCGTTGTCGGTGGCGTGAACATGGCTGTTCGTCACACCCGCCAGAGCCAGACGTCGCAGGGCGGCCGTCTTCCGGTTGCAAAGCCGATCGACGTGTCGAACCTCGCTCTCGTCGATGCAAACGGCAAGCCCACCCGCGTTGGCTTCCGCATGGAAGGCGACAAGAAAGTGCGCTTCGCCAAGACCACGGGGGACGTGATCGATGCTTGATAACGCTACCTACACCCCGCGCCTGAAGGCTGTCTTCCGCGACACCATCAAGCCGGCGCTCAAGGAAGAGTTCGGCTACAAGAACGACATGCAGACCCCGCGTCTGGACAAGATCGTCCTGAACATCGGCTGCGGTGCGGAAGCTGTGCGCGATTCCAAGAAGGCCAAATCGGCCCAGGAAGACCTCACCAAGATCGCAGGCCAGATGGCCGTCACCACGAAAGCCAAGAAGTCCATTGCAGGCTTCCGCGTTCGTGAGGAAATGCCCCTTGGTGCCAAGGTGACCCTGCGCGGTGACCGGATGTACGAATTCCTCGATCGCCTGATCAACATCGCGATGCCCCGGATCCGGGACTTCCGCGGCGTGAAGCCGTCGTTCGACGGCCGTGGCAACTTTGCCATGGGTGTGAAGGAACACATCGTCTTCCCCGAGATCGAGTTCGACAAGGTCGACGAAGTCTGGGGCATGGACATCATCATCACCACCACCGCGGCAACCGACGCGGAAGCCAAGGCGCTGTTGAAGCATTTCAACATGCCCTTCAACGCCTGAGGAGCGAGAGACACATGGCCAAGAAATCCATGATCGAACGCGAGAAGAAGCGCCAGGCGCTGGTGGAGAAGTACGCCGCCAAGCGCGCTGAGCTCAAAGAGATCGCGAACGACGAATCCAAACCGATGGAAGAGCGCTTCAAGGCCCGCCTGAAGCTGGCGAAACTGCCGCGCAATTCCTCGCCGACCCGTCTGCACAACCGCTGCCAGCTCACTGGCCGTCCGCACGCCTACTACCGCAAGCTCAAGGTCTCCCGGATCATGCTGCGCGAGCTGGGCTCGAACGGTCAGCTGCCCGGCGTCGTGAAGTCCAGCTGGTAAGGAGGGTACATAGATGAACGATCCTATCGGCGATATGCTCACCCGTATCCGCAACGCCCAGCTGCGCGGCAAGTCGACCACGTCGACCCCCGCATCGAAGCTTCGGGGCTGGGTTCTCGACGTCCTCGCGGACGAAGGCTACATCCGTGGCTACGAGAGCAGCACTGACGCGAACGGCCACCCGGCCTTCGAGATCAGCCTCAAGTACTTCGATGGCACTCCTGTGATTCGCGAACTGCAGCGGGTTTCGACCCCCGGCCGTCGCGTCTACATGGGCGTCAAGGACATCCCGTCGGTCCGTCAGGGCCTCGGTGTGTCGATTGTCAGCACGCCCAAGGGCGTGATGTCGGACGCAAACGCCCGCGCTGCCAATGTCGGCGGCGAGGTGCTCTGCACGGTATTCTAAGGAGGGACTCATGTCTCGTATTGGGAAAAGGCCGGTCGAGCTGCCCTCGGGTGTTTCCGCATCCGTCAGCGGCCAGACCGTCGAGATCAAGGGCCCGAAGGGCAGCCAGATCTTCAACGCGACCGATGATGTGACCATCACTGTCGAAGACAACGCTGTGTCCGTTGCGCCGCGCGGCAAATCCAAGCGCGCGCTGCAGCAGTGGGGGATGTCCCGCACGGTGCTGTCGAACATGGTGCACGGTGTTCAGAACACCTTCAAGAAAGAGCTCGAGATCCAGGGTGTGGGTTACCGCGCCGCGGTTCAGGGTTCGGTTCTGAAGCTGAACCTCGGCTACAGCCACGACGTCAACTTCGACATTCCGCAGGGGATCACCATCACCTGCGCGAAGCCGACCGAGATCGTCGTCGAAGGTCATGACATCCAGCAGGTTGGCCAGGTTGCCGCGAACATTCGCGACTGGCGCCGCCCCGAGCCCTACAAAGGCAAGGGTATTCGCTACAAAGGCGAATACATCTTCGCCAAGGAAGGCAAGAAGAAGTAAGGACGCAGACAATGGCACTGAGCAAACGGGAACTGTTCCAGAAGCGCCGCCTGCGCGTCCGGAACAAGCTTCGCAAGGTGAACGCTGGCCGGGTTCGGCTGTCGGTCCACCGTTCGAGCAAGAACATCAGCGTGCAGCTGATCGACGACATTCAGGGCGTGACCCTGGCCTCGGCCTCCTCCATGGAGAAAGATCTGGGCGTCGTCGGCAAGGGCAACGTCGAGGCGGCCTCCAAGGTCGGCGCGGCGATCGCCGAGCGCGCGAAGGCAGCTGGCGTGACCGAAGCCTACTTCGATCGTGGCGGTTTCCTCTTCCACGGCCGCGTCAAGGCACTGGCCGACGCAGCCCGCGAAGGTGGTCTGAAGATCTGATTGGATTGGCGCCTCGCGCCATCTGATCTGCGGGGCGGCTGTCGGTCGCCCCGCTTTCCTGTAGGCCCGATCGTCACTGCCGTGGCAGAGGGCCTCGATGATCCGGGGGGCACCGCTCCACCAGGATTGAACCAAGCTCCGGTACGCGTCCCGCGTGCCGACCCTGACAAAGGAATGCCTCATGGCAGAACGTGATAACCGCCGCGGCAACCGCCGCGACCGCGATGAAGCACCGGAATTCGCAGATCGTCTCGTCGCGATCAACCGCGTCTCCAAGACCGTGAAGGGCGGCAAGCGTTTTGGCTTCGCAGCACTCGTGGTTGTTGGCGACCAGAAGGGCCGCGTCGGCTTCGGTAAAGGCAAGGCGAAAGAGGTCCCCGAGGCCATCCGCAAAGCCACCGAGCAAGCCAAGCGCAAGATGATCCGCGTGCCGCTGCGCGAAGGCCGCACGCTGCACCACGACATGGAAGGCCGTCATGGCGCAGGCCGTGTCGTCATGCGTACCGCACCGCAAGGTACTGGTATCATCGCCGGTGGTCCGATGCGTGCCGTGT
The DNA here is from genome assembly GCF_014643635.1 of Salipiger pallidus. Taxonomy (GTDB): domain Bacteria; phylum Pseudomonadota; class Alphaproteobacteria; order Rhodobacterales; family Rhodobacteraceae; genus Salipiger; species Salipiger pallidus. The sequence continues at coordinate 28,158 of NZ_BMJV01000014.1, read as the reverse complement.
TCGAGATGCTCGGCATCCACGACGTGGTCGCCAAGTCGACTGGTTCGCAGAACCCCTACAACATGATCCGCGCCACCCTGAACGGTCTTGGCAAGGGTCAGTCGCCCCGCAACGTCGCTCAGCGTCGTGGCAAGAAGGTTGCTGACATCCTGCCCAAGCGTGACGAAGCGGTTGCTGAATCCACCCAAGTGGCCGAGGAGGCCTGAGACACATGGCAAAGACGATCGTCGTGAAGCAGGTGGGCTCGCCCATCCGCCGTCCGGAAATCCAGCGCAAGACTCTCATCGGTCTGGGCCTGAACAAGATGCACAAGACCCGTGAGCTGGAGGATACTCCTTCGGTCCGCGGCATGGTCGCAAAGATCCCGCACCTTGTGGAGATCATCGAAGAGCGCGGCTGAACCGCCCCTTTTCGCTGATTGCCATAGCGCGTCCCGGAGCCCACCTCCGGGGCGCGTTTTCGTTTGAACCCACGGAATCTGGCCCAGCTGCTTGCGCAGGCCCCGGTGTTTGGGGGGCGATGCGCTTGCGGGCTCTGCCATGAGAGCTCAGGTCAGTGCTGAATGTTGAACTGGATCAGGTTCAGTCCGACGGGCAGGGACACCCTTATGTCAGGGCAGGGATGCTAGAGCATGGCCGAGATTTCGGAGGCTGTGTCCATGATGCGTCCAACAAGCGCATCGTCGGGGGACATCTGCATTTCGTGTCCCGAAAGGTTCATCGCGGCGACATAGCGCCCGTGGCGCGAGACAAGCGGCGCGGCGATGGAAAACGTTCCCGTGGCGAGGTGGGAGGTCTGGGCCACCATCCCGCGCGCCCGGTCCCCTGGCAGGAGGGCCTTGAGCGCCTCGAGGTTCTGCGGTGCGGCGTTGCTCAAGGGTTCAAAACGGTAGTCTGTGAAGAGGTCATCAAGCTCCTTCTCGGGCAGATCGCTCAGCAGCAGGCGGCCCATGGTTGTGGCAAAGGCAGGCAGGCGGCTGCCCACCGGCACGTTGGACACCATGGCCCGGTCCGACAACGCCCTGTAGACATAGACAATCTCGGGGCCCTGCAGGACGGCCACGTGGACGGTGAACCCCGTTTCGTTGCGCAGCCGTTCCGCCGGCAGACGGGCATGATCGTAGACGTCCAGCGATGTCAGGTAGCGATAGCCAAGATCCATGACCTTCGGCGCAAGCTGGTAAACGTTGTCATCGCGCTGCAGATAGCCTTCCTTTTCCAGCGTCACCACGTGGCGATAGGCGGCCGAGCTGGTGATCGCGAGAGAGTCCGCGATCTCGGACAGGGTCATGCGTGGCCGGTGGTGATCGAAGCTGTGAAGGATGCTCAGCCCGCGCAATAACGCGTTCGACTGATACCCGGACTCCTTGCTCATGTTGGTCTTCCTCCCCTCGTCCCTGCCCAGCCTTGTTAGCGCAACCTTGGCAGTTGTGGCGCGCCCCGTATCGTAGCGTACAAAAAACGTGCAAGTGGTTCCGTATGAGGCAAAACAGGTTTTCATATCTGAAAACATCCATTGACATGTGAAATGCCACCGTCAAGAACGAGCCACGTTAAAGCCCGAACAGGTGGCATACAAACGTGTGCCTGCCTAAACGGGCAGCACGGAGCCCTGCCATCCACGGCAGACCACAAACACGGAGGTTTCCATGACCGTTTCCCGTCGCCAGTTTCTTGGCACCACCGCAGCGGCATCGCTCGCAGCGCTCGCAGGCCCGGCATTTGCCCAGGGCCGCACCTTCTTCGGCATCGCCACCGGCGGCACCGGCGGCACCTACTACCCGCTCGGCGGCATGCTGGCGCAGCTGATCTCGAACAACGCGGAACTGCCGGACACCCGTCTGTCGGCCACCGCCGAAACCGGCAATGCGTCGGTCGCCAACTCCCAGCTGCTGGGCCGTGGCGAAATCGAAAGCGCCTTCGCGTCCGCTGACATCCTCGACGCAGCCTACAAGGGCGTCGGCCAGTTCGAAGACGGTGCGATCGAGAACATCCGCGCCATCGGCGCCCTCTACCCGGAAACCGTGCAGCTGATCGTCCGCGCCGAAAGCGGCATCACCAGCTTTGCGGATCTCGCCGGCAAGTCGGTGTCGTCCGGTTCCCCGGGTTCGGGCCAGTGGCAGCTGCTGGGCGATCTGCTCGAAGCCTTCGGCATGTCCCGCGAAGACATCAACGAAGACTACTCGTCGTTCTCGCAGTCGGTCGAAAAGATCAAGGACGGCAACCTCGATGCGTCGCTCATCACCGCAGGTCTGCCGACCTCGTCCGTGACCGACCTTGCGAACGGCCACGACATCAAGATCATCTCGCTCTCCGGCCCCGAAGTCGAAGCGCTTCAGGCAGAGCAGCCGTACTACGCCTCCGCGACCATCCCCGCAGGTTCGTACAAGGGCGTCGACGAAGACGTTCAGACCCTCGCTGTGCGCGCTGTCTGGGCGACCCACGCCGACATGTCCGATGACGTGATCTACGCCGTGACCAAGGCGCTCTACGAGAACACCGAGACCCTTGGTCAGGTGCACCCGATGGGCAAGCAGATCTCGCTCGACCGTGCGCTCGAGTCGGTGTCGATCCCGGTGCACCCCGGTGCCCAGAAGTACTACGACGAACAGGGCGTCGCACAGTGACGCGCGGGCGCAAGCCCATCTGCATTTTGGGGGTGGCGGCAATTGCCGCCACCCTTTGTACTAGTGCGCGCGCAGAAGACGCGTGGCTTTGCCTGTCCGAGACCCGTGGCACCGGCGCCGAGATCGCTCGCGTGCCGCTGGGACCGGAGGGCACGTTCCGTCTCAGCTTCATCCACTCCGTGTCAAAGACTCCCGTTGTCGATGTCTACCGCATCGAGGACGGCCAGATCCTGCAGACCTCCGAGATCTTCGAGGCGCATGGCGCCGGTCTGCCGTCGATCGCCAATGACATGGATGCCACCGGCTGGCGCCACGAGGATGGGCATTTCATCCTCGACATGCACCGCCTGACCGGCCCGATTCCTCTGCGCATTCAGGCGCAGTTCAAGAACACCCTTCACACTGCCGGATCCGATCTGCCCCTCGCGGACCTGGGCCACTCGGCGCTCACCCTTGCCCCTTGTGACGAGGAGACCTCCCTTTGACGTCCAAACCCCACACACCAGCCCCGGAGGATCGTGAGATCACCGCAGACGAGGTGGAGGCCCTGGTTCGGGAATACGATTCCGAATCCAACTTCCGCAACCTCGTCGGCCCGACCGCCATCCTCGTGACCATCTGTTCGGTGGCGCTGTCGCTGTTCCACGTCTACACGGCGGGCTTCGGCCTGTTGAACGAGGTGATGCACCGCACCATCCACCTGACCTTCGTGATGGGCCTGATTTTCCTGGTGTTCCCGCGCAAGCGTGCGAACCCGAACGGCAAGCAGTGGATCGAATCCGGCCTTTTCGCGGCGTTCTACCTGTATATCCTGTGGAACCTCGCGGGATCGCTTGAAAACAGCACGCTCAAGACGGTGTTCATCGCCGTCATGCTGGTGCTCATCGCGCTGACGCTGCCGTTCAACCGCAAGGGCGCTGACCCGGAGAAGGTCGCCATCCGGGACTGGATCTTCGCGGCATTCGGCGCGGGCTTCTCGGCCTACCTGTCGGTGTTCTTCCACCACGTCTTCATCGAGAACGTGGGCTCCCCGCCCGAGCCTGCCTACATGATGGGCTTCGTCGCCATTATCATGACCCTCGAAGCGACGCGGCGCACCATGGGGTCGACCCTCGCATGGATCGGCGTGGGCTGTCTGCTATACGCGCTGTTCGGGCCGTACCTGCCGGGCATCATGGCCCACCGCGGCTATTCCATCACCCGCATCGTGAACCACCTCTTCGTGGGCACCGAAGGCATCTACGGCGTCGCCGTGGGCGTTGTCGCCACCTACGTGTTCCACTTCGTGCTGTTCGGCATCCTCGCCCAGATGAGCGGCCTCGGCCAGCTTTTCATCGACCTTGCCACCATCGTGGCAGGCCGCGCTTCGGGCGGGTCTGCCAAGGTGTCGGTGGTCTCGTCGGGCTTCTTCGGGATGATCTCGGGCTCGCCCATCGCCAACACCGTGACCACCGGTGCCTTCACCATTCCGCTGATGAAGAAATCCGGCTTCTCGGGTCGCTTTGCCGGCGCGGTCGAGGCCTCGGCCTCGTGTGGCGGTCAGATCACTCCGCCGATCATGGGGGCCTCGGCCTTCGTGATGACGGAAATGCTCGGCGTGCCCTATAACGAGCTGATCCTCATCGCCATCGTTCCGGCAGCCTTCCACTACATCGCCATCCTGCTGATGGTGCACCTTGAGGCCAAGAAGCTGGGCCTGCAGGGCATGTCCAAGGACAAGATCCCGCAGTTCGGCGCGGTCCTCGCGAAGTCCTGGCACCTGTTCATCCCCTTGGGTGTCATGGTGGCGCTGCTGCTCATGCAGTACACGCCGTTCCTTGCCGCCTTCTGGGGCATCTTGCTGACCATCGGCTGTTCCTACATCCCGCTGGTGATGCGTGCCCTTGGCAACAAGTCCATGGACACGTCCACCGTGCTGACGCCCAAGCGCCTCGTGCAGGGCTTCGAGGACGGCTCCAAGTTCGCCCTCGCCATCGGCGCGGCCTGCGCTTGCGTGGGCTTCCTGCTGGGCATGACGACGCTGACGGGCCTTGGCTTCAAGTTCTCGGCCGCGGTCGTGGAACTGGCGCATGACGTGGCGGGCGCGGTGATCGCGATCGACTTCACCGGGTTGCTGTCCGAGGATGGCCTTGCGCTGTTCTTCGGCCTGATCTTCGTGGCCATCGCCTGCATCGTGATGGGCGCAGGCATCCCGACCACGCCGACCTACATCATCCTTGCGTCCATTGCGGCGCCGGCGCTGATGGACTTCGGTGTGCCGCTGATCGCGACCCACTTCTTCGTGTTCTACTTCGGCGTTCTGGCGGACGTGACACCACCGGTTGCGCTTGCGGCCTATGCGGCGGCGGGCCTCGCCCGGTCCGAGCCGATGACCACGGGCACCACGGCATTCCGCCTGTCCATGGGCAAGGCATTGGTGCCGTTCATGTTCATCTACGCCCCGAGCCTGCTGTTCGTGGACTTCACCTGGCTGGAGTTCATCACGGCACTGCTGTCGGGCCTGATGGGTGTGGTTGCGCTGTCCTCGGCCTACATCGGCTGGTTCCGCCGGGATCTCGCTCTGTGGGAGAAAGTCGCGCTGACCCTTGCCGGTCTGCTGCTGATCTCGACCCATTGGGCGGCGATCACTGTAGGCGCTCTGGTGGTGCTTGCCATCCTCGCCCGCCCGGGCGGCGGACGTGCAGCCACCGCCTGATCGACTGATCGGATGAAATTGATGCGCCGCGGCCCCATGGGTCGCGGCGCATTGCGTTACAGCTGCTTCGCGCGGGCGCGCAGCTGGAATTTCTGGATCTTGCCGGTGGAGGTCTTGGGCAGTTCCTCGAACACCACCTTCTTGGGGGTCTTGAACCCGGCCAGCCGCTGGCGGGCAAAGGCAATGAGATCGGTCTCGGAGGGGGTATGCCCCGGCTTCAGTTCGACGAAGGCGCAGGGCACCTCGCCCCACTGGTCGTCAGGCTTTGCGACCACGGCACAGAGCAACACGGATTCATGCGCCATCAGCGTGTTCTCGACCTCGACCGAACTGATGTTCTCGCCGCCCGAGATGATGATGTCCTTGGCGCGGTCGGCGATCTGGAGGTAACCGTCAGGATGCAGCACGGCGATGTCTCCGGAATGAAAATAGCCGCCCTCGAAGGCCTCTTTCGTGGCCTTTGGCGCTTTGAGGTAGCCCTTCATCACCCCGTTGCCCCGGTGCATGATCTCGCCCTTGGTGGTGCCGTCCATGGGGACCACCTGCATGGTCTCATCCATGACGGTGACATCATCCATGAAGGGCATCCCCACCCCCTGCCGCGCCTTGCGGGCGGCGCGCTCGTCGCCTTTCAGGTGATCCCATGACCCCTGCCAGGCGCATTCCACGTCTGGCCCGTAGGTTTCGGTCAGGCCGTAGACCTGCGTGACGTTGAAGCCCATTGTCTCGATCTTGGCGAGCGTCGCGGGGGCGGGGGGCGCGCCTGCGGTGAAGACCTCGACGGTCTGGGGGAAGGGGCGGCGGTCCTCCTCGGCGGCATTGACGAGCATGTTGAGCACGATGGGGGCGCCGCCGAAATGGGTCACTCCCTCGTCCGCGAACGCGGTATAGAGTGCCTTTGCGGTGATGTCCCGGCAGCACACCACGGTTCCACCCACGGCGGGCATCATCCAGGTGTGGCACCAACCGTTGCAGTGAAACAGTGGCACGATGGTCAGGTAAACCGGGTGCAGCACCATGCGCCAGCTGAGCACCTGTCCCATCGCGTTCAGGTAGGCCCCCCGGTGGTGATAGACCACGCCCTTGGGCCGCCCGGTGGTGCCGGAGGTGTAGTTGAGCGCAAGGCTCTCCCATTCATCCTCCGGCATGATCCAGTCGAACCCCGGATCGCCCGTGGCCAGAAACGCCTCGTACTCGAGGTAGTCGCCAAAGGCCTTGGCGCCGCCATGCAGGTCTGCGACCTCGATGACAGTGGGCGGATCCTGCTCCATGAGCTCAATGGCCTCGGCCAGATGCGGGATGAACTGCGGATCGCACAGCACCACCTTCGCCTCGCCATGATCGAGGATGTAGGCGATCGTGTCCACGTCGAGCCGGGTGTTGATGCTGTTGAGCACCGCCCCGCATGCGGGCACGCCGAAATGCGCCTCGGCCTGCGCGGGGAGGTTGGGCAGAATGGTCGCCACCACGTCACCGGGCCGTACGCCGATCTTCGCCAGCGCCGAGGCAAGGCGGGTGACTCGCTCGGTATATTCGGCATAGCTGCGGCGGATGGGGCCGTAGACCACGGCGGGGTGATCCGGCCAGATCCTCACCGCCCGGCGCAGGAAGGACAGGGGGGTCAGCGGCGCGAAGTTCGCCTCGCATCTGCCCAGCCCTGTTTCATTCGAAAGCCAACCCATTCTCCCCCTCCCGGTTGTTTTCCTCGCGGCAACTATGCTCAGGGCAGCGCGTCGGGGGAAGAGGCATTAAGCGGATTGTGCTGGGATGCCGCCGCGTTAATCATGCGCCCATGATCATCTCGCCTGGCCGCGGCTACATCTTTGTCCATATCCCCAAGACGGGCGGCAGCTCCATGGCCGCGGCACTTGAGGCGCGCGCCCATCGCGACGATATCCTGATCGGTGACACGGAAAAGGCACTGCGGCGCAGAGGGCGCTTGCGCCAGCTGACACCGAAGGGACGCCTTTGGAAGCATTCCACGCTCGCGGATATCGACGGTATCCTGAGTCCGGCCGAGATCGCCGACATGTTCACCTTCACCATCGTGCGCAATCCATGGGACCGGATGGTGAGCTACTATCACTGGCTTCAGGCGCAGACCTTCGATCATCCGCAGGTAGCCTTGTCGAAACAGCTGTCCTTCGGCGCCTTCATGGCCAACCCTGCCACCCAGGCGATCCTTGGTGTTGCGCCATTCTCCAGCTATATGCGCGATGCCACGGGACGGGAACATTGCTCGGCCTGGATGCGCCTCGAGCACTTCGCCGAGGACATGGCGCCGCTTAAGGCTCATCTCGGGTTCACGCCGGACATGGGGCATCGGAACCGATCAGCTCGGCGGGCGGACTTCCGCGGTTACTATGACGACAAGACAGCTGCGGTCGTGGCCATTGCCTGCGCAGAGGACATTGCCCGTTTCGGCTACAGCTTTGATTGATCGGCGGCGCGCTTGGTGTCGCTGCCGTATGCCTCCGGCGGGGATATTTGGGGTCAAAGGAAACACTCAGCCAAGGAAGAATGCAGCCCGCCACGCGTGATAGCGGGCTGCGGGAAGCTTGGGCTTCCTTCGACACGGTCATCGGCGTCCCCGCCTGTACCGTATAGCGAGCATGGCGCATTAACCTTAACGTTGGGTTACCGACAGACGCCCGTGTTTCCTTTGACCGTAAATATCCCGGGGAGCACGAGGGGCAGCGCCTCTCGTCACCGCAGGTGTTGCGACCGCAGGGAGCGTTTCCTGCAGCTCAGCGCACCGGGGCGAGCAGGGCATCGTCCGCTGCGCAGTCCCGCACCAGATCGCGCCCACAGGGCACCGGCTCGAGTGACTTGGACAGGCAGATTCGCGCCTCTTGGATGCGGCCCGACCGACAGGTTATGGTGATCATATCTGGTTCGAGGTCACTGTTTTCTTTGAGGAACGCCTCCTCGATCAATGTTGCGGGAAGGGTTACGGGGGCGTCCAGCCGCCGCAGCATCGCGGGGCGGTTGATACTGCCGAAGGCTTCGCGGGACAGCGCGAAGTAGTCCGCAGCCGTCAAGCCCGTGCAGGTCCCGTGCTTCTTCCACTGATGCCAAGCCAGACCGGATGTGCCCATGATGTCTGACATCGCTTCGGTCATTGCCCGGCTTGGCGCGGTCATGGAGCTGTCGCAGTACGAGGGGTAGCCGCGATGATGCTGGGGCCAGAGGCCGTGCAGCACGAACCCGAGGTTCCGGTCGCATTGCGGTGAGCCTCGCGGGTCCCCCTCGAGCGCGCACCAAGTTGGAGACCAGCTGAGGGACATGACGTAGTAATCGAAGTCGCCCGCCACGTCGCCGTCGGCCCGGGCCAAGGTCGCGGAGAGCAGCAGCAGAGCGATCCAGCGCATTTTCTCTTCCATATTGCAGTTTATCGCAGTATATAGCGCCCAAGTTCCCCCACAACGGAAACCCGTCCCGGAATTGTTCCGGGACCTCCCGGCCGAAAGGTCCGGGGGAGGGGAAGAAGACTTGCAAGGAGTGATACGATGGCCAAACTGCTGCACCCCAAGGCGACCGCTGTCTGGCTGGTCGACAACACCACCCTGACGTTCAAGCAGATCGCCGATCTGACCCACATGCATGAGCTCGAGGTTCAGGGCATCGCCGACGGTGATGTGGCGACCGGCGTCAAGGGCTTTGATCCGGTCGGCAACAACCAGCTCGAGCAGTCGGAGATCGACAAGGGCGAGAAGAACCCCTTGCACAAGCTCAAGCTCAAGTACAACGCCGCCGCTCAGGATGAGGAAAAGCGCCGGGGGCCGCGCTACACCCCGCTGTCCAAGCGCCAGGACCGTCCCAACTCGATCCTGTGGCTGGTGAAGTTCCACCCCGAGCTTGCCGACAGCCAGATTGCAAAGCTCGTCGGCACCACCAAGCCGACGATCCAGTCGATCCGCGAGCGCACCCACTGGAACATCCAGAACATGCAGCCCATCGACCCGGTGGCGCTTGGCCTGTGCCGCCAGTCCGAACTGGACGCTGCCGTTGCGAAGGCAGCCAAAAGCCAGAGCGCCGTCATGTCCGATGACGAACGCCGCAAGCTGGTGTCCACCGAGCAGAGCCTTGGCATGGAGACCGAGCCGCGCCTGCCCACCGCCATCGAGGGGCTCGAGACGTTCACTCTCACCGATGATGCGGACGACGAAGAAGACAAGGCCCCGAGCGACTACTCGGATGCGGACAGCTTCTTCAACCTGCCGTCCGGTGAAGACGACGATGAGGATGACAGCGAGGATCAGCGCGGCTGATCTGTCGGCATCCCAACCAGACATGACGAGGGCCCGTGCTGAACACACGGGCCCTTTTTTTGTTGGATTGTAAGGCTCGCAGCCGCCTTCAGCGATAGACCTTGTCGATCCGATCAAAGGCTCCCAGTGCGAAGTCTTCACGGAACATCTCGTGGTCAGCCTGCAGCCTGTCCGCCGCCTCTTTGGCGAAGCGGCAGATGTCGGCGACAAACAGCTTGTGAGGCTTTGCCGCCTCGACGATGGAGGGCTCCACGTCGTAGTCGATGCGGCCCAGATCGTCCGAAAGCGCATGGCTTTGCGCCAGTGCAGCGCCACAGATCCCGGCATAGTCTTTCCACGTGCCGTAGCTGAGGTCGTCGAGGTCGATGTCATCGCGGAACGGTGCACGTTCGCGGCTCATAAAGCTTTCGCCGTCGATCTCCACCGCGCCGTAGAAGATATCCCCGTGGGCCAGCTGCACCCGTTGGCCATGCACGATGCGATCAGCCTTGTCGCCCGCGATGAAGCTGCTGGGCGGTGTCAGCCCGTCGAGCGCCGAGCGACGCGCGCTCTTGAACTCGATGATGAGATCATCGGTGGCATCCTTCGACGGTCCCTCGATCAGGACGTAGTACCGCGGCAGCCCCAGAGATGCGGTGCCCTGTCCGTGCCGGATGCAGACATCCTTGACCTTTAGTTCACCCGCACGCGCAGGTTTCTCGAACCCCTTCGCAGCGGCGAGATCGTCGATCGCCTTCTGGAAGGTGTTGATACGAGAGGACAGAGGCTGCAGCTCGTCGTTGGGACGGAAGCCGCGGCCATTGGGCTTGAGGTAATCGTCCCAGAGCCAGTCCTTGCGCTCTTCCCATGCCTCCTCGAACAGGCGCTGGATCACCTTGGGTGAGTTGTGCATGTGATAACCGTCGGTCTTCTCGGTGGCGTGTTCGGCATAGCGCTCCATGGCCGCAAGGTAGCCCTTGACGAACTTGCGCACGATCTTTGCGCGCTTCTTGCGGCTGAAGCCACCTTCGGTCTTTGCCGCGATCCAGAAGCCTGTGGCGCCGCGCTTGAGATCCCATGTGAAGGGCGCATAGATCGACTCGTCAAAATCGTTTACGCCGAAAATCGGCGCACCGTTCACGTCTGGCATGACGCCGAAATTCTCGGGGTGCACATCGCCTAGCGCCATGACCGACGGCATGTGACCGTCGCTGCCGACCATGTCGCGGTAGAACAGGAGAGCAGTGCCGCGGAAGAACTTGAACAGGTCCTTCACAAGCACCTCGAACTTGTCCTGCGTGCCGCTGGCGCGGGTTTCGATTCGCGTGGCGTGGTCCTCGCGCAGGGTGGAGCGGACATGATGCCGCCTGGCCTGTCCCCTCAGCAGGGTCGGGGGGAGCATGCTGCTGCCGTCGTCAAGCGCTTCGGACAGGCGGCGATAGGCTTCGACCTTGCCGGTCGCCTTGACCGAGGGGCGGATCTGCTGGGTGTCGGTCTGGGTGCCGGCGGTCGCGCCTGATTTGGGGCGACTGCTTTTGCCGGACTTTGCCTTGGCGGTGGCCATGCCGTATCTCCCGTGGGATTGCGTTATGCGTCAACGCGGCCCCGGGGGAGGGCGTTCCGCCTTACACCCGCTTGCGTGCGTTCAGCGCCGCCGTGATGGTGCCGTCGTCGAGGTAATCAAGCTCGCCGCCGATGGGCACGCCCTGCGCGAGGGAGGTCAGCGTGACGCGGGTTTCCAGCTGGTCGGCAATGTAATGCGCCGTGGTCTGGCCATCCACCGTGGCGTTGAGCGCGAGGATCACCTCCGAGACGCCCTCGGCGTCGATGCGGGTGACAAGCTGCGGGATGCGCAGTTCCTCGGGGCCGATTGAATCCAGCGCCGACAGGGTGCCGCCAAGCACATGGTAGCGGCCCTTGAAGACGCCCGAGCGTTCCATGGCCCAGAGGTCGGCCACATCTTCGACCACGCAGATCTGGCCGTTGCCGCGCGCGTCGTCGGCGCAGATCGGGCAGATGTCGGCGGTTCCGACATTGCCGCAGTTGAGGCATTCACGGGCGCTGGTGGCGACTTGGCCCATGACATCCGCCAGCGGCTGAAGCAGCAGCGCGCGCTTGCGGATGAGATGCAGCACCGCACGGCGCGCAGAGCGCGGGCCGAGGCCCGGCAGCTTGGCCATCAGTTCGATGAGCGCGTCGATTTCCGTGCGGTCTGGCAAATTGGGTGAACCTCGAGGGTGTCGGATTCCGCAAAGCCCCCGAGGGGGCTTCGCGCTATCCTGCGAGCGGTCGTGCCTTGGGCAGACCGCTTAGAACGGCATCTTCATGTCGGCGGGAAGGCCCATCTCGGAGGTGAGCTTCTGCATTTCTTCCTGCGACCGCTCCTGCGCCTTGGACTGCGCGTCTTTGATGGCGGCAAGGATCAGGTCCTCGACCACTTCCTTGTCGTCGGAGTTGAAGATCGACGGGTCGATGTCCAGCGCCTTGAGCTCGCCCTTGGCGGTGGCGACGGCCTTCACGAGGCCCGCGCCGGATTCGCCCGTCACTTCCAAGGTGGCAAGGTCTTCCTGAAGCTGGGCCATCTTGCCCTGCATTTCCTGTGCGGTCTTCATCATCTTGGCCATGTCGCCAAGTCCGCCCAAACCTTTCAGCATCGCTTGTCTCCTGATTGCGGTGCCGCGCTGTGGCGGCTGTCGGGTTCTATATCGCAGCGCGTGCAGTGCGGAACAAGGGGTGCCGCGCAGATCGGCCCGCCGATCAGCGTCGCCAGAGGTGTGACTGGCTGGCAAAGAGGCCCTGCAGCTTCGACAGCGCCCGAAGCCCCGCACCGGGCCGGGGCAGCGGGCCTGTCTCGAGCCGGTCGCAGATCACCTCGACCGGGCAGGGCAGCCCGGTGACCGGATCGCGGTAGCGCGGGTAGGAGATCAGCGTGGCATGCACCAGCGCCTCGAGGCTGGGGCGCGGCCCGGCAAGGCGGCGGGCGGGCACGGGGCCGAGATCGCGCGTCAGGCCCCAGCCGGCGTAGAACGGCGCGCCCAGCGTGGCGACGGGGATGCCCCGCAGGAGCGCCTCGAACCCGGTGAGCGAGGTCATGGTCCAGACCTCCTGCACCAGCGGCAGCAGAGCGCCCATGGGGGTGTTGGTCAGGGTAAGGTCGGCCCATTGGCCGGGGTCCTCAACCGCGCCGGGGCGCAGGCCAGCCTCCACGTCAGGGTGGGGCTTCCACAGGATCACCGCGTCGGGGTTGTCCGCGCGCACGCGGGCCAGGAGGTCGGCGTTGCAGGACATATTCGGGCTGCCGAGCCGGACCGAGGCGTCATCCTCGACCTGTCCGGGCACGAGGATGCGGTGGCCTTCGGGCAGCTCCGGCAGGACACCGGACAGGTTGTACTTGGTCAAGCCCCCGGAGGTCAGCCGCGTTATCAGGCGGCGGGCGCGGTCCTCCTGATCCGGGCGGGGCTGCGCCTGCTGTGCGATGAGCCGTTCCAGCCGGGAGGGGCGGGTTGGGTCGTAGTAGATCCCAAGATCATCCGTCACCAGCGACAGCGGAGCCACCAGCTCCGCCCCGAGCCCGCGCGAGCGCAGGAAGCCGTCCTCGACACAGGTGGCGCCTTCGGGGGCGGAGATGCCCCAGCCCATGTGCCGCCTGCCATCCGTGGCGGCGTCGCTGAAGACCACGGGCTTTTCGCCCCCGAAAAACCCTTGCAGTGCGCCGCGCTTCCACAGCCTCATGCCGGTCGCGGTCCAGCCGTGGCGATCCTCGCGCCATGCCCGCACCTGCGCCTCCAGCGCGCCGAGCACATCCTCGATCTCGCACAGGCGGTCGCGGTAGGGATCGTACCATGTCGGGTAGAGGATCATCGCCGCCGCGAATAGCTGCACGCGCGTGAGGCTGCGCTGGCGGCGGGCGATGGGCACCTCGTCATCACTGAGACCCCATCCGGCATAGAACGGCTGGCCGAAGACCCGGGGACGGTGGCCCGCGAGGATCGCCTCGAACCCCATTTGCGAGGACACGGTGTAGACCGCGATGGCGCCTTCCAGCAGGGCCTGAGGCGACGCGGCGGCATCGCAGGTCTCGATCCGGCCGTGGGCATCCTCGGGGCTGAAATGGCCGTTGCGGTGGCCTGCTAGCGTCTCAGGGTGCGTGCGCAGCAGGATGCGGGCATGGGGGTGTTCCTCCTGCGCCCAGTACAGCATCTCAAGAAAGCGGTTGCGGTCTGCGCCACTTGCCTTGACCGAGGCATCCCCGGCGGTCTGGTCGATGACCAGCACGTAGCCGGGGGCAGGGGGGCGGGCCTCCGGATCGGTGGCGGAATACTTGCTCAGATGCGCCGCCTGCAGCCGTGCCATGGCTCCCCGGGCACGGGACAGCAGGGCATGGTCGTCAAGTGGATGGGTTTTGAGCCAGTGCTCGAGATCCGAGGGGGTACGCCCGTCGAAATGCACGCCGCTGTGGTCGATGAGCAGGCCCAGTGGCGGCTCGCCCGAGCGGCCGGGGTGAAGGCTGCGCAGGAAGGCGTCCTCGATGCGGACCAAGGCGGACCCATGGCGCACGGCCATCGCCTCGCCCCGGTGGGCATAGGGAGACTGGCCCCAGACCCCCACGAGGTCGTCGCCGGACGGCCGGCCCAGCGACACCCGGTAGCCCGAAAGCGCAAGGATACGGCGCAGGCGTTTCTGCCGCAGGAAACCTGCGTTGTAGACGTAAAGACGCCGGGGAGAGCTCTCCCCGGCGTCTGTCATGTCATCCTGTTGCAGGATCAGCTCCCGCTGGCCTGAATGGCTGTGGCGGTGGTGGCAAGGGTGCTCACCGCGCCGAGCGAGCCGGTGAGAGCCGAGATGGCCTTGCTCCACTGGGCGTAGGGCGCTTCGGTCACATAAAGCGTATCCTGATCGCGGATAACGAAATCGCGGGCCATGAACATGCCGTTGGGCTTGGTCAGATCCAGCACGTAGACAAGGCGCTGGGCGCCGATCAGGTCCGTGCGGCCAAGCACCTGGTTGGCGATCTCGGCAGGCTCGTTACGAAGCACGAAGACGCCGGTGGGGTCTGCTGCCGCCGCCAGAAGGCCGCCGACCTGGGCGATGGCCTCGACGCCCGAGAGCGTCTGCGTCTCGAACGGCACGCGGGCCTGGGCACCGGTGGCGCCAAGCGCGGTGAAGGACCGGGTGTCTTCCTCTACAAGCACCTTGTCACCGCCGCGCAGGGCGATGTCGTAGCTGGGGTTCTTGTAGAGATCCTGGAACCAGATCGTCTCGGTCTGCTGACCGCGGATGACCGAGATCTGGGCGATCTCGGGCTCGATGGTAATGCCGCCCGCGCGGGCGAGCATGGCCGCCAGCGTGCGGGTGGGCCGCTCGATCGGGTAGACGCCCTGGCCGCCGACGGCGCCAACCAGGCTCACGGATGAGCCGTCGCCGGCAAGGCGGCGCACCTCGACCTGGGGGTCGGGGGTCTGGTCGGCCAGCTTGGAAGTGATGATGCGGCGCACCGCCTCGGGGGAATTTCCCGACGCCTTGATGCGGCCCGCGTAGGGCACGAAGATGAAGCCCGAGCCGTCCACCTGCACCTCTTCGAGGGCGGTGGCATTGGCGGTCTCTGCGACCAGCAGGCCGTCATCGACGTTTTCCCAGATGGTCAGACCCAGCGTGTCACCGGGTCGGATGGTGTCCGAGCCAAGCACGGAGGCGTTGCGGAAACTCTCGGTAAAGCCAAGCGCCGGCACGACGGCGGTTGCGCGGGTCACGCGGTCGTTGACCGCAACAATGAAGGCATCGCCTTCACGCATCACCGACCCGGCGTAGATCTCGTTTTTGTTGGGGCCCATACGCGGCAGGCCGCAGGATGCCAGAATCGACACCGCGGCCAGAAGCGCGACGGACTTCACCCAATGCTTGGGGGTACTGTTCACTGCCCGGTCTCCTCGACCTGTTTTATTCTGCCTCAGGTTTTTCCCCCAAGCTAAGGGAATCGCGCCGTTAAAGCCAGAACAAAGGGATTCGGGGGGTCAGCGGACCAGTCGCAACTGTTGCCGGGGTGCCGCGGTCCCGCGTTCGAGCGCATCGTAGGGATCATCCGGCGACAGCATCATGTCGACCACGAGGCGCAGCAGCTGCCGCCGCCCACGCGACGAATAGAAGCCCCCGGGCACTTGACTGGTTTCCAGCAGGTAGCGCCGGTAGTCACGGTAGGCGCGGGTATCGGGGCGGGTTGGCTGGGCGAAGAATTCGGGCATCGTCTGGTCCGAGACGAACTCTGGCTTGGAATAGACCGCCTCGCCGAAGACCATGAGCGGGATGCCCCGCCACAGCACCTGTTGCCCGGCGGTGGAGTTTACCGTCACCGCGCTGCGCGCATCGTTCAGCAGCTGTGCCAGCTTGCCGCCTCGCACGAAATGCACCCGGTCCGCGATGCCGAAGCGGCGGGCGGCCTCGCGGATGGTGCGGAGCACGGGCGCGCGCCCGTCCTCGAGGGGGTGGGCCTTGAAGACAAGGTGGTGATGGCCGGGCGCGCCCTGTGCAAAGCCTTCGAGCACCAGTTCGAGGAACTCGGTCATCGAATTGAACGGCGAATGGTCGCGAAAGCTCGCATCATGTTCGAGCTGCATGAGCACGAGGTGATACGGAAAGCCCCCCCGACGGATGCGCAGCGTTTCGATCAGGCGTTCGGCCCGGTGAAACGGCATCAGCATCAGGCGCTTGACGTAAAGTCGGAATTCCTGTGCGACTGTCAGCGCGCGATGGGGCCGGAAGCTGCGGTAGTCGGCGTTCCGGAACATCACGAACCAATGGTAGAGCGCGCCGTAGAACACATGCTGGCGCATGTCGCCCCAGTGGCCGGGGGGCAGGGGCGCTTCCATGTCCGACTGTTCCAGTGCGCCGCGCATGTCGGCCACCTGCATGTGCATCAGCCGCGAATGGCCATTGGCGCCGCCGCGTTCGTAGCTGACCCAGTAGGGGCGCATGTAGCCTTCCTCGAAGACATGCACCTGCACGCCGCGGGCCTTGGCGATCTTGGCCGCGCGGGCGTGAACGGGCCGGGTGTCACCGTAAAGCACGATGTCGGTGACGCGCTTGTCCTGCAGCAGCCCCTCGAAGCGGGCGGGCCAGTCGTCGGCGGTGCCCTGGTAAGGGATGTAGCTTTGAGGGTGGAACCAGAAGGCGCGGTCCCCGGCGTTGAACCCCACGCGCCAGACCTCGGCCCCGGCGCGGCGCAGCATGGCGCCCAGCTTGTGGAAGAACGGCCCATGCGGTCCCTGCAAGAACAGGAAGACGCGGGGCGGATCAGTGGCAGGGGGGGAAGAGGGGCCAGTCATGGGCGGTCACGCTTTACGGTCACTATGGGGGCGGTTGTCCGGGTAACAGTAGCACAGCCGGGTTGCCTTGGACTTCCGGCACCGCTAATTGTTTGCTCGATATGCCGGGAATAGCGGAGTTTTCCGGCGAAATTAAGGCCCGGCGTGTCCGGGCCGCGCCGCAACAGGAGGCACGTCATGTTCACCGGCATCGTCACCGACATGGGAGAGATTCAGGCCCTGCACCAGGCCGGCGATCTCACCGCGCGCATCGGCACCTCTTACGACACCAGCGGCATCGACATCGGCGCCTCCATCGCCTGCGATGGCGTGTGCCTCACGGTCGTCTCCATGGGGGCCGGCTGGTTCGAGGTGCAGATCAGCGCCGAAACCGTGTCCAAGACCAACCTCGGCAGCTGGACCGAAGGGCGGCGCATCAACCTCGAGCGGGCGCTCAAGGTCGGGGACGAGCTGGGCGGGCACATCGTGTCGGGCCATGTGGATGGCCTTGCGGAGCTGATCGGCATTGCGCCCGACGGAGATTCCACGCGCCTCACCCTGCGCGCCCCGCGCGAGCTGGCACGGTTCATCGCGCCCAAGGGCTCGGTGACGCTGAACGGCACTTCGCTCACGGTGAACGAGGTCGACGACTGCACGTTCGGCATCAACGTCATCCCCCACACCCAAGAGGTCACTACCTGGGGGCAATCCAAGGTGGGCGATGACATCAACCTCGAGATCGACACGCTGGCCCGCTACGTCGCCCGTCTTGCCGAGATGAGCTGAGGCCCAAAGGTCAGGAATACCGCAATTGCAGGGGGCGGCGCTCCCCTGCCATCATGGCTCCGGTTGTTATGACAGGGCGGGTATTCTGCCGCCCGGACTGGAGTCTGTTTCGATGAGTTTCCGCATTCGCATTCTCTGGCTGGCCACCCTCATCGCCCTCGCGGCGGCGGCGGGATTGCTGCCAAGACCCTCCTCCGAGAGCCCCCAGCCGATCCCGAGGGCACCGGCCTTCCGACTTTGATCTTCTTCCGGTTTGTTGGGTCGCGCAGCGCTGAACACACCTTTTGATTGCAAAATGACCCGTTAACCATTCTTAACTGATCGTTAACCAGAAAGTCTAAAGGTCCGGTTAAGATTTGCGGCGGCATTGCCCTCCGCATGACACATATTGCTAACTTTCCGTTCATCTCTCGCCTGCTGCCGATGGTCGCCTTCGTCGCGATGGCAGTGCTTGCGGCATGCGGTGCGCCGCTGCCCGCACCCGGTGTCGCCCCCGAGCATAAGCGGGTGACCCTGACCCGCGCGCTGATGGCGCTCGGCCCCGATGTCGATGCGTCCGAAGCCCGGCGCCTTGCGGACATCGCCTATGACTACCCGCTGCAGCTTGCCCAGATCTACGAGATCGAGGATGCGCCCATCGTCCACAATCAAAAGGTCAATGACGGCCTGAAATCACGGGGACTTTGCTACCACTGGGCCGAGGCCATGCAGGCCCGGCTTGCCCGCGAAGGCTTTCGCAGCATCGAGATCCGGCGCGGCATCTCGCCCGCCCGGCCGCTGTTCCCATTCGAGCACAGCTCGATCATCGCGGTGGCGCCGGGGCAGCCTCTGCAAAGCGGGCTGCTGCTTGATCCGTGGCGGTACGCGGGGGCGCTCTACTGGCTGCCCGTGACCGATGACCGTGTGCATCACTGGCAGCCCAGGGTCGATGTGCTGAGGGACAAGGCGCGGCGCAAGGGTGTGCCCTTTGTCATGCTTCCAGCGACCGACGGGCTGAGCGAGCATTAACCGGGAATTACCGAAATGAGTGCTAGGAGGAGCCATGAAACAGCTTTTTCTGCCTCTGCTTCTTGTGTTGAGCGCTTGTGTGACACCCCCTGAGGCGCTCGATCGCGCGTCACGCTCGCAGCGGGATGCGCTGACCTTCGCAATCACCCGGCTTGGCCCTCTGGTGAAGCTGTCCGAGGCTCGCAGGCTGGCGGATCTGGCCTATGACTACCCGGTGCAGATCGCTCGCCGGCAGGCCGGCACCGACCCGCCGCTGAGGGTGACTCGAAACATACGCCTGGGCTATAAGACACCCGGCTTTTGCTACACGTGGGCGGACGCGCTTTATGCGCGCCTGCGGCAGGAGGGCTTCCGCACCATTGGTGTCGCGGTGGCAATGTCGCCCGTGCGTCTGAACCGCCCGATTGAGCGCAGCGGCGTCGCTGTGACGCTGCCCGGACGGCCTGTCTCCAGCGGACTGATCCTGGATGCTTGCTCGGAGGACGGGGCCCTGGTCTGGAGCAAGGCCGAAAAGGGGCTGTTCACGTCGTGGCAACCGCGTGACAGCGTGCTGTGGGAAAAACGCTTTGGCCGAAAGCCATGGTATGCGCTCAATCCGGGCAGTGCCCTGATCCAGCGTGCGCGAGAGTTCTGATGCCGTGCCGCCGGAGCAGGGTGTTCCGGCAGTTTCGGGGAACTGCCGCAGCGTGGCGTCCGGCAACGGGATCGTGAGGAATCTGCCGGTGCCTTTGGCGGTTCACCGCTTGACCTTCCCGGTGGCGCGGGATTGCATGAAGGCTGCGCGCGGGCTCCGGTTCGTGACATGTCGCAACGGCCGGGCAAGGGGGCAGGGCATGCCACACGATCACCACCACCATATCGACGCCGACGCAGGGGATTCGCGGCTTCTAGGCGCCATTGGCGTCAACCTGCTGCTGACCGTGGCGCAGGTCGTGGGCGGGATCTTCTCGGGCAGCCTCGCCATGATCGCCGACGCGCTGCACAACTTCTCCGACGCGATCTCGCTTGTCATCGCCGCCGCAGCCCGCCGCATCGCGCGCCGTCCCGCCAGTCAGGACATGCCCTTCGGCTATGCGCGGGCCGAGGTGGTGGCCGCACTGGTCAATTACACGACATTGATCGTGATCGGTCTCTACCTTGTGATGGAGGCCGTGCTGCGGTTTCTTGATCCCGAGCCGGTGCAGGGATGGCTGGTGGTCATCATCGCCGTGGTGGCGCTGGTGGTCGATGTGGTGACGGCAGTGCTGACCTACGCGATGTCAAAAGACAGCGTTAACATCCGCGCGGCCTTCCTGCACAACGTGTCGGACGCGCTGGGCTCGGTTGCGGTGATCCTCGCTGGCACGCTCATCATTCTCTACGGCTGGACGTGGGTGGACCCGGCGGTCACCCTGCTGATCGCGGGCTACATCCTGTGGATGGCGTTTTCCGAGATCGGCGGCGTGATCCGTATCCTCATGCTCGGCAGCCCGCCGATGCTCGCCCCGGCGGACGTCCTGCGCGAGGCCGGGGAGGTCGAGGGCGTCGCGGGGCTGCACAAGGCGCACCTGTGGCAGATCGACGAACACCGCGCGGCGCTTCAGGCGCATTTGGTGGTGCGGGACGACGCGTGGAGCGATGCGGATGGCATCAAGGACCGGGTGAAGGCGCTGCTCAAGGCGCGCTTCGGCATCGATCACGTGGTGCTCGAGATGGAATGCGCGCGCCACGCCTGCGACCATCCCGAGGCATGGGGTGGCGCGTGATCGCAACGGCATTCCTCGGCGCCGCCCCTTGCGGCTGGCCGGGGCGACGACTAAGAATCTGGTAACACCGACCGGATAGGCATTTCTGGACAAGAACAGGCAGGCGGATATGAAAGACCCAATCGATACTTACATGAACACGCTCGTCCCCATGGTGGTCGAACAGACCAGCCGTGGTGAACGTGCCTACGACATCTTCTCGCGTCTGCTCAAGGAACGGATCATCTTCGTCTCGGGCCCGGTGCATGACGGCATGTCGAGCCTCATCGTCGCGCAGCTGCTGCACCTCGAGGCGGAAAACCCGTCCAAGGAAATCTCGATGTACATCAACAGCCCCGGCGGCGTTGTAACCTCGGGCCTGTCGATCTACGACACCATGCAGTACATTCGCCCCAAGGTCTCGACCCTCGTGATCGGCCAGGCGGCGTCCATGGGGTCGCTCCTGCTGACCGCGGGCGAGAAGGGCATGCGCTTCTCGCTGCCCAACAGCCGCATCATGGTGCACCAGCCCTCTGGCGGCTATCAGGGCCAGGCGACGGACATCATGATCCACGCGCAGGAGACGCAAAAGCTCAAGACGCGCCTCAACGAGATCTACGTGAAGCACACCGGCCGCACCCTCGACGAAGTCGAAGCAGCGCTCGAGCGTGACAACTTCATGGCTCCCGAGGACGCGAAGGAATGGGGCCTCATCGACGAGATCGTCGAAAGCCGCGGCGCGGCGGAAGAGGCCAAGTCTTAATCTAATGCCCCGCCGCAGTTGCGCGGCGGGGCATATTTCGGATTGTGGACGACGGGGCGCTGCCCTAGACTTCACAGAATTGGCGAAGACGACAGGCCCAGGGCTGGCGCTACGGTCCGGCCCAAGCGGGAAATGGCCTGGAAAGGTGTGACATGGCGACGAATTCTGGCGGCGACAGCAAGAACACCCTGTATTGCAGCTTCTGCGGCAAGAGCCAGCACGAGGTACGCAAGTTGATCGCAGGGCCGACCGTGTTCATCTGTGATGAATGCGTCGAGCTCTGCATGGATATCATTCGCGAAGAGACCAAGGGCGCAGGCCTGAAGTCCTCGGAAGGGGTGCCCACCCCGCGCGAGATCTGCGACGTGCTGGACGATTACGTCATCGGTCAGATGACGGCGAAACGGGTTCTTTCTGTCGCGGTGCACAACCACTACAAGCGGCTCAACCACGCGCAGAAAAGCGCGGACATCGAGCTGGCGAAATCGAACATCCTGCTGATCGGCCCCACCGGCTGCGGCAAGACGCTGCTGGCCCAGACGCTGGCGCGCATCCTTGATGTACCGTTCACCATGGCGGACGCGACCACGCTGACCGAAGCCGGTTACGTGGGCGAGGATGTGGAGAACATCATCCTCAAGCTGCTTCAGGCGTCGGAATACAACGTCGAACGGGCGCAGCGCGGCATCGTCTACATCGACGAGGTCGACAAGATCACCCGCAAGTCCGAGAACCCGTCGATCACCCGCGACGTGTCGGGCGAGGGCGTTCAGCAGGCACTTCTGAAGCTGATGGAAGGCACCGTGGCGTCGGTTCCGCCGCAGGGCGGCCGCAAGCATCCGCAGCAGGAATTCCTGCAGGTGGACACCACGAACATCCTCTTCATTTGCGGCGGCGCCTTTGCCGGTCTTGACCGGATCATCGCGCAGCGGGGCAAGGGATCGGCCATGGGCTTCGGTGCCGATGTTCGCGATCCCGAAGAGCGGGGTGTGGGCGAAGTGTTCCGCGATCTCGAGCCCGAGGATCTGCTGAAATTCGGTCTGATCCCGGAATTCGTCGGCCGTCTGCCGGTGATCGCGACGCTCGAGGATCTGGACGAGGACGCGCTTGTCACGATCCTCACCATGCCCAAGAATGCCTTGGTCAAGCAGTATCAGCGTCTGTTCGAGATGGAGGACACCCAGCTGACCTTCACCGACGATGCGCTGAGCGCGATCGCCAAGAGGGCCATCGAACGCAAGACCGGTGCGCGGGGCCTGCGCTCCATCCTTGAGGGCATCCTGCTCGACACGATGTTCGAACTTCCGGGCATGGACGAGGTGACCGAAGTTGTGGTCAACGACGAGGCGGTGGGCGCGGATGCCAAGCCGCTTATGATCTACGGTGACCAGAAGAAGGAAGGCGCCTCAGCCTGAGGCACCGTTTGGAATGAGCTTTGAGGCGGGGGATAGTCCCCCGCCTTTTGCATGTGAGGATGCAATGACAATCAGACGTATTCAAACCGGCAGCCCGTTCGAGGCGAAAATCGGATATTGCCGGGCCGTGGTCGCGGGCGGGTTCGTGCATGTCGCCGGTACCGTGGGGCAGGGCGAGACGGTCGAAGAGCAGTGCCGTTCGGCTCTCGAGGTCATCGGCCAGGCACTGGACGCCGCAGGCGCAAGCTTTGCCGAGGCCGTCCGGGTCACGTACTACCTGCCCGACGCCGCCGAGTTCGAGCCGTGCTGGCCGATCCTTTCTGAAACCTTTGGGGACAATCCGCCGGTGGCGACCATGGTCGAGGCCAAGCTGATCGATCCGAAGTACCGTATCGAGATCGAGCTTACGGCACTGGCTCCCGAAGCCTGACGCTCAGCCAGGGGGGGCGGCCATGGCCGCCCTTTCCACAGGCACGTGAAGATCGGCGCGACCCCGGACCCGGACTGCAGCGCCGGTGCGATCCGTCGCATTTGGCGAAAGCGGCCACCGGTTGTACCCGGCAGTGCGGTTCTTGTCGCTGGACCTTTGGCCAGGGATCCTACATAAGCGAAGAGCAAGATACCGAGGAGTCGTCCATGGGCATTCTTAACTCGCTCCTGAAGGCCGTGACCTGGTGGAACGGCGGCACGCTGAACACCATGATCTGGAGCAAGCGCCACGGCACGCGCGTCGGCGAGGACGAGCAGGGCAACACCTTCTACCAGACAAAGGATGGCGCTCGCCGCTGGGTGATGTACAACGGCGAGGTCGAGGCGACGCGCATCAGCCCCGATTGGCACGGCTGGCTGCACCATACCTTCAAGGAAGCGCCGACCGAGCGGCCCATGGTTCACAAGACTTGGGAAAAGCCCCATATCGAGAACCTCACCGGAACTGCCCTGGCCTATGCGCCGCAAGGCTCGATCCGTCAGCCACAACCTGCGGCACGTGCCGATTACGAGGCGTGGAGCCCGGAATAACCCCATGTCCAGCAATGCCACAGAGGTGCTGGTCGGCGGCGCCGTATTGGCTGCCGCCATCGCGTTCGGTGCGTACGCAGTGTCCGCGACGGGCTATTCGCTTTCTGACACCGGCTACCCGCTGAGCGCCAGCTTCCGATCCCTCGAGGGGGTTGCGGCTGGCAGTGACGTCCGGCTTGCCGGTGTGAAGGTCGGCACCGTCACCGATGTCTCACTCAATGCCGAAACATACCGCGCTGACATGGGCATCCTGATGCGCGATGGCGTGCAGATCCCCGATGACAGTGCCATCGTGATCTCCTCCGAGGGGCTTCTGGGCGGCAACTTTGTCGAGATCAGCCCCGGTGGGTCGCCCTTCTATTATGAGGCCGGGGACGAGATCCTTGATACGCAGGGCTCGGTGAGCCTCATCTCCCTGCTTCTGAAATACGTGGCTGGAGGCGACGAATGATCCGCGCAGTGATGCAGGCAGTGGCGCTTGCTGCCATTACGGTGGCCCCGGCGGCCGCTCAGGAAGCAACCAGCGAAGGCAGTGGTGCCGTTTTGCGGGGGCTCGACAAACTGACTGGCCGGTCTGCTGATATCGAACTGCGCACTGGTGAAACCGGCCAGTTCGGCCGCATCGAGGTGAGCCTCGGTGACTGCCGCTTCCCTGAAGGCAACCCTGCTGGCGACGCCTTCGCGTTCCTGAGCATACGCGAGGCGGGCAAGTCCGACCTTGCGTTCCGGGGCTGGATGATTGCGTCGTCCCCGGCGCTCAACGCCATGGACAACCAGCGTTACGACGTCTGGGTGTTGCGCTGCACCAACTCATGACCTGATACCGCAAGGGGCGTCCCAGTGAAATCGCTGACGCCCAGTAGCGCTTGCTGTAGCCGTGCGCGATATACGGCCCGCGGAATCTCGATCCCGCCCATAGAGGCAAGGTGCTCAGTCAGGAACTGAGTGTCGAAGAGGGTGAACCCGGCGCGGCGCAGCAGATCCATGAGCCAGCACAGCGCGATCTTTGAGCCGTCCCTGCGCCGTGAGAACATGGATTCGCCGCAGAAGGCTGCTCCGACCTCAAGTCCGTAGATCCCACCCACGAGCGTGTCACCGTCCCAGACCTCCAGAGAATGCGCCAGCCCGGCATGATGCAGCGCGACGAAGAGTGCGCGGATTTCAGCATTGATCCAGGTGTCGGGACGGTCGGCGCAGCCGTCGATCACCCTTTCGAAGGCTCTGTCGACGGTGACACGGTAATCGTCGCGCCGCAGCACCCGCGCCATGCTGCGCGAGATATGCAGGCCATCCATGGGAATGATGCCCCGGCGTCGCGGATCGACCCAGAAAAGTTCGGGGTCGGTCCGGCTTTCCGCCATGGGAAAGATCCCCGACCGATAGGCGTGTAACAGCAGGTCGGGGGTAAGGGTCATCCGCGGCGCTCCGGGCGCAAGGGCACCTGGTATGCGCCGCGAATGGTCATCAGGACGAGAATGGATCCTTGGCCAGCCACTTTTCAAGCCAGTGGATGTTGTAGTCGCCGCGGTGGATGTCCTCTTCCTGCAGTAGCGCATGGAAGAGCGGCACCGTGGTGTCCACACCGTCAACGATCAGTTCGCCAAGCGCCCGGTTGAGCCGCGCGAGCGCCTCGGTCCTGTCGCGGCCCTTGACGATCAGCTTGCCGATGAGGCTGTCATAGTAGGGCGGGATCGAATAGCCCTGATAAAGAGCGCTATCCATCCGCACCCCAAGGCCGCCCGGCGCGTGATACTGGGTGATCTTGCCGGGGCAGGGGGCGAAGTTCGGCAGCTTCTCGGCGTTGATCCGGACCTCAATGGCGTGGCCGTTGATTTCCAGATCGTCCTGCGTGAAGGACAGGTCCTTGCCTTCAGCGACGCGGATCTGTTCGCGCACGAGGTCGACACCGAAGATCGCCTCGGTCACCGGATGCTCCACCTGAAGGCGGGTGTTCATCTCGATGAAGTAGAACTCGCCATCCTCGTAGAGGAATTCGATGGTGCCGGCACCGGAATAGCCGAGATCAGCGACGGCCTTGGCGCAGGTTGCGCCGATGCTGGCGCGTTCCTCGGGAGTGATGCTGGGCCCGGGCGCCTCTTCGAAGACCTTCTGGTGACGGCGCTGCAGCGAACAGTCACGCTCGCCGAGGTGTACCGCCTTGCCCTTGCCGTCACCGAAGACCTGGATCTCGATGTGGCGCGGCTTCTGGAGGTACTTCTCGATGTACACCTCGTCGTTACCGAAGGCGGCCTTGCCCTCGGCGCGGGCGGTGTGGAAGGCGCGCTCCATCTCTTCTTCGTTGTTCGCGACCTTCATGCCGCGACCGCCACCACCGGCGGTGGCCTTGATGATGACCGGGTAGCCGAAATCGCGACCGATCTGCTTTGCGGTCTCCACGTCGGGAACGCCGCCTTCAGAGCCGGGCACGCATGGCACGCCGAGCGCCTTCATGGTGTCCTTGGCGGTGATCTTGTCACCCATGGTGCGGATGTGCTGCGCCGAGGGGCCTATGAAGGTCAGGCCGTGGTCCTCGACCATTTGCACGAAACGGGCGTTTTCGGACAGGAAGCCGTAACCGGGGTGGATGGCCTGCGCGCCTGTGATCTCGCATGCCGAGATGATGCCGGCGGGGCTGAGATAGCTGTCGGTGGAGGACGCAGGGCCGATGCAGATGCTTTCATCGGCCATGCGCACATGCATGGCATCGGCGTCGGCGGTCGAGTGGACCGCGACGGACCCAATGCCCATCTCGCGGCAGGCGCGGATAACGCGCAAGGCGATCTCGCCGCGGTTGGCGATCAGGATCTTGTCAAACATTGCCATCCCCTTACTCGAGGATGACCAGCGGCGCGCCGTATTCGACGGGGGCACCGTCCTCGACGAGGATGCGCTTGACCGTGCCCGAGCGGGGGGCAGGGATGTGGTTCATGGTCTTCATCGCCTCGACGATGATGAGCGTGTCGCCCTCGTTGACCTGCTGGCCGACGCTGATGAAAGAGGGGGCGCCGGGTTCAGCCTGCATGTAGACCGTGCCGACCATGGGCGAGGTCACGGCGCCGGGGTGGGCTGCGGGATCCTCGGGGGCGGCTTCCGCGGCAGGCGCGGGCGCTGCGGCGGGGGCTGCGGCGACCGGCGCGGGGGCTGCGGCGACCGGCGCGGCTTGCGGGTGCATGCGGCTGACCCGTACATTGAGGCTGTCGTCTTCGCCGTAGTCACGCTTGACCTGAAGTTCGGTCAGATCGTTCTCGCGGAGCAGCTCCGCCAGAGCCTTGATGAAGGCCACGTCGGATTCGTGGTTGTCTTTGCTCATGCAATCCTCGCCGGAAAAGTTTCGGGCCCGTTGTCTCTCGGCCACGTTCGCTCGCGCTTATAGGGCAGAGTTTGATGCATGAAAAGCGACCCAGCTGGGGAAAACGCAAGGTGACAAGGTCGAATGTGCTGGAAAACAGCGCATCACGACCCGAGCCAGGGCAGTCGTGCTGTAGATCTCTGCGCTTTATCGGGTCGCATGATGCGTCTGTAGTCCCTTCAGACTTCAGAGGAAACCGAGCTTGGTAGATAGGGGCGTGCCTGCTCACCATAGCCTTGAATGGCGGTTTCAGCTCTTTTTGATGGCATCGGCCTGTCAGTTTCCGGCTCTGCGTCGATTGGCGGCAATGGGTTTTCTTGGGCAGAAGCCTTCTCGGTCTGCGCCAGCGTGTCGGACATCTCCTCCTTGATCTCGGCCTCATCTTTTTTGTCAGAATCGGGGGAAGTCGCCAGATCGGCTTCATTGGTCAGCTTCTTCGCCTGCTCCTCGAGTATGCGGGCGATTCGGATCTGCATCATAGAGGGCGGGGCGACATGCTTGGACGGATCAGGCATGCCGCTCAATGTGCGCCAGAAGCTGTTCGGAGGCTGGCCGCCTGGATCCGACTGCGGGTCGGCACCGGATTTCGCAAGCTCGGAGACCGGCTGCACCTTGGTCACCGGAGGTGGTTGGTTGTTCACCGCTGGCAGCCCTTGCGGGTGCCCGGTCGCCAGCGGGGCCGTCTGTGAAAGGCCCGGAAACTGCATGGATAACTCCACCGCATATGCGCCCCCGCATCCTATCGTACCATATGGCGGCACGCCGCGCATCGCGTTGTGAAGGATTTATCTGATTCTTCGGGCGGTTGGTTAATGGATGAGGCGGAAGGCCAGGCCTTCCGCCTCATCCATGGCCGGTCACCCCTTGTTCGCGCGGTTATCGATGAGGTCATCGACGACCGACGGATCGGCAAGGGTGGAGGTGTCGCCGAGGGCGCCGTAGTCGTTCTCGGCGATTTTGCGCAGAATGCGGCGCATGATCTTGCCCGAGCGGGTCTTGGGCAGGCCCGGCGCCCACTGGATGAGGTCGGGCGAGGCGATGGGGCCGATCTCGGTGCGCACCCAGGTGCGCAGCTCCTTCTTGAGCTCTTCCGAGGGCTCCACATCGTTCATCAGCGTGACGTAGCAGTAGATGCCCTGGCCCTTCACCTCGTGCGGGTAGCCCACCACCGCCGCCTCGGCGACCTTGGCATGGGCGACGAGGGCCGATTCCACCTCGGCCGTG
>NZ_BMJV01000013.1 GCF_014643635.1 Salipiger pallidus | reverse complement strand
GCAGACCGAAACCGGCGGCCACCTGATGACCCCCCTGCCTGGCGCCCATGCGACGAAACCGGGCTCGGCCATGAAGCCGTTCTTCGGCGTCAAACCGGTGGTGCTCGAACCTGCCTCCGGCGAGGTGATCGAGGATCGCCCGACCGAGGGCGTGCTGGCCATCGCGGACAGCTGGCCGGGCCAGATGCGCACGGTCTGGGGCGATCATGAACGCTTCGAGTCCACGTATTTCCAGCAATACAAGGGCTACTACTTCTCCGGTGACGGCTGCCGGGTAGATGCGGACGGAGATTACTGGATCACCGGACGCGTGGACGACGTGATCAACGTCTCGGGGCACCGCATGGGCACGGCCGAGGTGGAATCGGCCCTCGTCGCCCATGCCAAGGTCGCCGAGGCGGCGGTGGTGGGCTACCCGCACGAGGTGAAGGGCCAGGGCATCTACTGCTACGTGACCCTGATGAACGATGTGGAGCCGTCAGAGGAGCTCAAGAAGGAGCTGCGCACCTGGGTGCGCACCGAGATCGGCCCCATCGCCTCGCCCGACCTCATCCAGTGGGCGCCGGGCTTGCCCAAGACCCGCTCGGGCAAGATCATGCGCCGCATTCTGCGCAAAATCGCCGAGAACGACTACGGCGCCCTCGGCGACACCTCCACCCTTGCCGATCCGTCGGTCGTCGATGACCTCATCGAAAACCGCGCGAACAAGGGGTGACGCGACATGGATGGACAAACCGTCACCGCCGCCCCCGTGCTTATCCTTCTCGGCCCTCCGGGGGCCGGGAAAGGCACACAGGCCCGCATGCTCGAAGACCAGTTCGGCCTCGTGCAGCTCAGCACCGGTGACCTGCTCCGCGCCGCGGTGGCCGAGGGCACCGAGGCAGGCAAGCGGGCCAAGGCTGTCATGGACGAGGGCGGGCTGGTCAGCGATGAGATCGTAATCGCCATCCTGCGCGATCGCCTCGCGCAGGCCGATTGCGCCCGCGGGGTGATCCTCGACGGGTTCCCGCGGACCACCGTCCAGGCTCAGGCGCTCGACCAGCTGCTGGCCGAGACCGGGCAGCAAATCAACGCGGCGATCAGCCTCGAGGTGGACGATGCCGCCATGGTGAGCCGCATCTCGGGGCGCTACACCTGCGCCGCCTGCGGCGAGGGCTACCACGACCAGTTCAAGCAGCCCGCCGTGGCCGGCACCTGTGACAAGTGCGGCGGCACCGAGATGAAGCGCCGCGCCGACGACAAAGCCGAAACCGTGGCGAGCCGGCTCGAGGCGTATCACGCCCAGACCGCGCCGCTTATCGGCTATTACGACGACAAGGGCGCCCTCAGCCGCATCGATGCGATGGGCGCCATCGGAGACATCGCCGCCGATCTCGGCGCGATCGTGGAGGACGCGACGCCTCGGTAAGGGCGTCGCAGCACCCCCGTCCGGGGGTCGCAATACCGCCCTCGGAACAATCGGGGGCAGCAACACGCCCCCGAGAGGAACGGGGGCACCAACAAGGAGAGGAGGGTTCCGTCCATGGCGGATCACACACATCACGGCAGTCATGCCAGGGAAAAGTCGGGCGAGGCCTACTGGAAGGCCAACCTGCGCATCATCTTCGTCAGCCTCATCATCTGGGCACTTTGCAGCTTTGGTTTTGGCATCCTGCTGCGCCCGATGCTGTCAGGCATCCGCGTGGGCGGCACCGATCTGGGCTTCTGGTTCGCGCAGCAGGGCAGCATCTTGGTCTTCCTGGTACTGATCTTTTTCTACGCGTTCCGCATGAACAAGCTCGATAAAGAATACGGCGTGGACGAGGAGTAACGCGTCATGGATCAGTTCACCATTAACCTGCTGTTCGTAGGCGCGAGCTTTGCGCTTTATATCGGCATCGCAATCTGGGCCCGCGCGGGCTCCACGTCCGAATTTTATGCCGCTGGCCGGGGGGTTCACCCCGTCACCAACGGCATGGCAACCGCCGCCGACTGGATGTCGGCCGCCTCCTTCCTGTCCATGGCAGGCCTCATCGCCTTCACCGGCTACGACAACTCGGCCTATCTCATGGGCTGGACCGGCGGCTATGTGCTGCTAGCGCTGCTGCTCGCGCCCTACCTGCGCAAGTTCGGCAAGTTCACCGTCTCCGAGTTCATCGGCGACCGGTTCTACAGCCCGACCGCGCGCCTCGTCGCGGTGATCTGCCTCATCATCTGCTCCGTCACCTACGTGATCGGTCAGATGACCGGCGTGGGCGTGGCCTTCGGCCGCTTCCTCGAGGTGGACAGCACCACCGGCCTGCTGATCGGCGCGGTGATCGTCTTTGCCTACGCAGTGTTCGGCGGCATGAAGGGCGTGACCTACACGCAGGTGGCACAATACGTCGTGCTCATCCTCGCCTACACCATCCCGGCAATCTTCATCTCGCTTCAGCTCACCGGCAACCCGATCCCGGCGCTTGGCCTCTTCGGATCGACCGCGGACGGCACGCCACTGCTGGAAACCCTCGACCAGATCGTGACCGAGCTGGGCTTCAACGAGTACACCGCCCATAACGGCGACACGCTCAACATGGTGCTCTTCACCCTGAGCCTGATGATTGGCACCGCCGGTCTGCCGCACGTCATCATGCGGTTCTTCACCGTGCCCAAGGTGTCCGACGCCCGTTGGTCGGCTGGCTGGGCGCTGGTCTTCATTGCGCTGCTGTACCTCACTGCTCCGGCAGTCGGCGCCATGGCCCGCCTCAACATCACCCAGCAGTTCTGGCCGAACGGCACGGAAGGCGCAGCCGTCAGCCTCGAGCAGATCGAGAATGACGACGCCTACGACTGGATGGCGACCTGGCAACAGACAGGCATGCTTGGCTGGGAAGACAAGAACGGCGACGGCCTGATCCAGTACTACAACGAGAACTCGCCCGCGATGCAGGAACGCGCAGCGGCCGAAGGCTGGACCGGCAACGAGCTGACCAACTTCAACAACGACATCCTCGTCCTTGCCAACCCGGAAATCGCCAACCTGCCCGCATGGGTGATCGGCCTTATCGCGGCGGGCGGCCTTGCGGCGGCGCTGTCGACGGCGGCGGGCTTGTTGCTGGCGATCTCGTCGGCGGTGTCGCACGACCTGATGAAGGGCCAGCTGACCCCGAACATCAGCGAAAAGAGCGAGCTCATGGCAGCGCGCGTTTCCATGGCCGTGGCCATCGCTGTCGCCACCTGGCTGGGCCTCAACCCTCCGGGCTTCGCGGCGCAGACCGTGGCGCTGGCCTTCGGCCTCGCGGCGTCGTCGATCTTCCCGGTGCTGATGATGGGCATCTTCTCGAAGGTGAACAAACAGGGCGCCGTGGCAGGCATGCTGGCCGGCCTCATCATCACGCTGGTCTACATCTTCCTGCACAAGGGCTGGCTGTTCATCCCGGACACCAACTCCTTCACCGATGCGGACCCGCTCTTCATGGGCATCAAGTCCACCTCTTTCGGTGCCGTGGGCGCGATCATCAACTTCGCGGTGGCCTTCACCGTGTCGAAGATGACCAAGCCGATCCCGCAGGAGATCAGCGAGCTGGTTGAATCTGTCCGCATCCCCCGCGGTGCCGGCGCGGCGACGGATCACTGAGGCAACATCGGCAGGGCCTTCGCGGGCCCTGCCCCTTCCAATGGATCCCGTCCCGTGCCATGCCGGGGCGGGATTTTTCTTCCCCCAAAGGAGGCCCCTATGCCGATCTCTCCCACAGAGCTGCACCGCTTCCTTGGCCAGACCCACCCCTATGACACGCTGGATGCGGATGCGCTCGAGGGGCTGGTGCCGCAATTCGTGCAGCGCCGGCTTCCGGCGGGCGAGCCGATCTATGGCTTGGGCAATCCGCTCGAGGGGCTGTACCTGATCCATTCGGGCCAGGTCGAGATCCGCGACGAGAACGACGTGGTGGTCTCCCTGCTCGGCCCGCGCAATTCCTTCGGCGAACGCGGGCTGGCACGCGACGGCATCGCCGCCACCTCCGCACGCACCGTCGACGACACGCTGCTGATGATGCTGCCGGTCTATGCTTTCCGCGAACTGATGCGTGAACACCCCGCTGCAGCGCGCTTCTTCGACCGCTCGCGCGCCGCCCGCCCCCGCAAGAACGACCTGGCCCATAGCCGGGTCGAGACGCTGATGACCCGCGCCCTGCTCACGGTGCCCCCAGCCACCCCCGTCAGCGACGCGGCGCGGTTGATGGCGGATCGGCACGTGTCCTCGGTCTGCATCACCGAAGGCGACGCCCTGCGGGGCATCCTCACCCTGCGCGACGTGTCGGGCAAGGTGGTGGGCGGCGGGTTGCCCCATGACACGCCTGTGGCCCGGGTGATGACCGAAACGCCCGAGACCCTGCCTCCCTCGGCCATCGGGTCGGACGTGCTGCACATGATGATGGAGCGCAGCATCGGCCATGTTCCGGTGACCGAAGGCGGCCGCCTCGTGGGCATGGTCACCCAGACCGACCTCACTCGGTTCCAGGCGGTGTCCAGCGCCGAACTGGTGGCCGAGGTCGCCCGCGCGGGCAGCGCCGCGCAGATGGCGCAGGTCACCGCGCGCATCCCGCAGCTTCTGGTGCAGCTGGTGGCAGGCGGCAACCGGCATGAGGTGGTCACGCGCCTCGTCACCGACATCGCCGACACCGCCACCCGTCGCCTTCTGGCGCTGGCCGAAGAGAGGCTCGGCCCTGCGCCGGTGCCCTATCTTTGGCTGGCCTGCGGCAGCCAGGGGCGGCAGGAACAGACCGGGGTATCGGACCAGGACAACTGCCTCTTCCTCGACAATGCCGCCACGGATGATGATCTTTCGTACTTTGCCGAAATGGCGAAATTCGTGAGCGATGGTCTTGATGCGGCGGGCTATTTCTTCTGCCCCGGCGACATGATGGCGACCAACCCGCAGTGGTGCGCGCGTGTCGGCACATGGCGGCAATACTTCACCCGCTGGATCGCAAGGCCCGATCCCATGGCGCAGATGCTGGCTTCGGTGATGTTCGACCTGCGCCCCATCGGCGGCACCAAATCGCTCTACGAGGATCTGCAGGCGGAAACCCTCGAAGCGGCGGCGAAGAACTCGATCTTTGTGTCGCACATGATCTCGAATTCGCTGGGCCACACGCCCCCGCTTGGCCTGCTGCGAGGCCTTGCCACGATCCGCAGCGGCGAGCACAAGAACACTGTCGATCTCAAGCACAACGGCGTGGTCCCGGTGGTGGACCTCGCGCGGGTGCAGGCCCTGCGCGGCCAGCTTACCGAGGTGAACACCCGCGCCCGGCTCGAAGCGGCGGTCAGCGCGGGCACTCTGTCGGCCTCGGGCGGGCAGGATCTGCTCGACGCCTATGATCTCATTGCCGAAACCCGGCTCGATCATCAGGCGAGGCTGATCAGGAAAGGCGCGGCACCGGACAATTACCTTGCGCCCGCCGATCTTTCGGATTTCGATCGCAGCCATCTGCGCGACGCCTTCGTCGTCGTCAAGTCGCTGCAATCGGCACTTGGACACGGGCGCGGCATGCTGGGCTAGGCCGCAGCCCAAGGGAGGGAAACTATGTTCTGGGAATTGATCGCGGTATTCGTCGCAGGCTTCGCGGGGGCCGGAGCAGTGCTGGCGCTGAACCGCCTGACCGGGCGGCGTCTGCCGCGCTGGCTGATGCCCGTGGGCGCCGGGGCCGCGATGCTGGCGGTGACCATCTCGAGCGAATACGGCTGGTACGAGCGCACCGCCGCCGCCCTGCCGCAGGGCTACGAGGTCGCGACGGTGAACGAAAGCCGCCGGCTCTTCCGCCCCTGGACGCTGGCGGTGCCCATGGTGGACCGCTTCATCGCCATCGACACCACCAACATGGTGCCCAATGACCGCACCGACGGGCTGTGGCTGGTGCGCGCCGCCGCCTACGGCCGCTGGCGTCCGGTGCGCGAGATCCAGATCATGGTCGATTGCGACGGCATGCGTTCGGCCATCCCCTCAGGGGACGGCGGCGAGCCCGTCTGGCGCAGCGGCACCGAGGGCGACCCGATCCTCGGCACGGTTTGCGAGGCACCGGAGGCCGGGGCATGAGCGCGCTTGGCCTTGGTCTGCGCCTGCGGGTGTTCCTGTTCTTCGGGCTGCTGCTGGCGGGGGGCTGCATCGGCATCGGCGTGGCGCTCTGGCTGGGGCATGCCCGCGCCATGGAAACCACCGTCACCAACGGCTTCGTCTTCGCGGCGATCCTGTCGGCCATGGTGCTTTTGGCCCTGTGCGCCGGGATCTGGCTGCTGTTCGACGAGAATGTCGCCAAGCCCATCGAAAAGCTCGCGTCCGAGATGCGCATGCGCGCGCACGCCGGGGTGAACCGTGATCTCGACACCCATTCCGGGCGCTACCTTGGCGATCTCGCCCATGCAGCTCAGGCAGTGTCCGAGGTGCTGAGCGATACCGCCATGCAGACCGCCCAGCGTGTCGCCGCCGAAACCGAGCGTCTTGCCTCGGACCGCGCCCGCCTGACCGCCCTGCTGACCGAGATCCCTGTGGCCATGCTGCTGGTCAGCCCGCGCGGGCAGATCGTGCTGTATGACGGGCAGGCCGCCGAGGTGCTGGCGCAGCTGCATGCGCCGCGCCTCAATGCGCCGATCACCGATTTCTTCGAGGCCGCCAGCCTTGGGGCGGCGGTGAAGAAGATGCACAAGACCGGCCATGAGGTGCAGTTCACCGCCCGGGGGACAGATGGCGCGCAAAGCTACGACGCCCGGCTGAAGCCCATGGAGGGCGGCGGCTACATGATGGTGATCGAGGATGCCCACAGCCTGA
Organism: Salipiger pallidus; assembly: GCF_014643635.1. GTDB lineage: Bacteria > Pseudomonadota > Alphaproteobacteria > Rhodobacterales > Rhodobacteraceae > Salipiger > Salipiger pallidus. The sequence continues at coordinate 67,270 of NZ_BMJV01000013.1, read as the reverse complement.
TGGCCCCCGATGCCGAGCGCCCGCTGGTCTATGATTTCGACCTTCTGAGCCGCGCCGCGCCCGCCTGTGTCGAGGAAACGCCGCTCCTGGAGCTGGCCTATTCCGTCTTCGACACCGAAACCACGGGCCTTCTGCCCCACAAGGACGAGGTCGTGCAGATCGGCGCGGTGCGGGTGCTGAATGGGCGCATCGTCCCCGGCGAGGCGATGGACCTGCTGGTCGATCCCGGCATCCCGATCCCGCAGGCTTCGACCCGGGTGCACCGGGTGACAGACGCCATGGTGCGCGGGCGGCCCGGCATCGACGAGGCCGGGAGGCGGTTTCACCGCTTCGCTTCAGGCTCGGTCATCGTGGCGCATAACGCGCCTTTCGACATGGCCTTCCTGCGCCGCCATCAGGCCCGCATGGGGGTGACCTGGGACAACCCGATTCTCGACACGGTGCTGCTGTCGGCGGTCCTGTTCGGCACCGCCGAGACCCACACGCTGGATGAGCTGTGCGACCGGCTCGGGGTCGAGATCCCCGATGCCCTGCGGCATACCGCCCTTGGCGATGCGCAGGCCACCGCCGAAGTGCTGGTCAGGATGCTTCCGATGCTTGCTGCGCGGGGCATGCGGACCTTCGGCGATGTGCTGGAGGAGACGCGAAAACACGGCCGGTTGCTGGAAGACCTGAACTGAGATCATCCAGCGCCGCCTGCACCGCGTGGCGCGGCAGTCGCAGCATCGGCACCCGGCCCAGCGCCCCGAGCCGCGCATCAAGCGCCCGGTAGGCGCGGTGCAGTGCCATGGCGCGGGGGATGAGCCGCGCCTCTGGGGCCGGGGGGAGCAGCGGCCAGAACCCGTGCAGCGGCGGCAGCTCACCACCGGCAAGCGGCGCGGCTGCGGCGGCGCCGGGCGTCAGGGAGATGACGATGTCCGGCAGCACCCCGTCCCGCAGCCCCTTGGGCATCAGCGAAACGGGATCGTGATCGCGCAAGCGCAGGATCGTCAAAGCCAGCGGGTCCATGGCCCGCGCCGGATGCAACCCCGCCGATAACACCCTGACCCGCCCTCGCAGACGCCCGCGTGCCAGCGCCTCGGCCATCAGGGACAGGCCAGCGTTGTCGTCGCACAGGAACAACAGCGTCACCGGCCCCGCAAACGGCAGCGGTGCCACGTCGGCCCGCCCGGCACAGACATCTCGGCCCAGCCACTCCAGCGCCTCTGCCAAGCGGTCCGGGGCGGCACGGTAAAGCCGCATGGGGCCATCCTTCTCCTGCGTGATCAGCCGCGCTCTCGCCAGCCCCGCAAGATGCGCCGACAGCGTCGAGGGTGGCGCGCCCAGAGCCTCCGCAATCTCGCCCGCGGCAATGCTGTGCGGCAACCGCCGAACGAGCAGCCGGAACACCCCCACGCGCAGTGGGTGCCCCATAAGCGCAAGGCGGGCCTGAAAGGTGCTGTCCATTGGCGCAGCCTAGCGCCCATTCACTGAAGACACGGTTAACTGCGCCACGCGCTCTTGCGCCTCGGCCGCCTGCTGGACAATGCTGCACACGACCAAGGAAAGACCTGCCATGACCGCCCCCCGCATCCTCGATGCCACCAAGGCCGACCTGCCCGGGATCCTCGAGATCTACAACGACGCCGTCGCCAACACCCTTGCCATCTGGAACGAGACCCCCTCGGACCTCGAAAGCCGTCGCGCATGGTGGCATGGCCGCGCCGCGCAGGGCTATCCGGTGCTGGTGGTGCATGATGCACAAGGGGTTGCGGGCTATGCCAGTTTTGGAGACTGGCGCCCCTTCGAGGGCTTCCGTCACACGGTCGAGCACTCCATCTACATCCACCCACGCGCACGGGGCGCCGGGCTGGCCTCGGCCCTGCTGGGCGCGCTGATGGACTGCGCAAGAGGCTGCGGCAAGCATGTCATGGTCGCAGGCATCGAAAGTGGCAATGCCGCCTCGATCCGGTTGCACGAGAAGCTGGGGTTCACCGTCACCGCCACCATGCCGCAGGTGGGTTGCAAGTTTGGTCGCTGGCTGGACCTGACCTTCATGCAGGCGCAACTTGATGACCGTGCCGCTCCCGGAGAGGCGCATTGATCGCCTGGACTATAATCCTGCTGGCGCTCGCCGGCGGCGCGATCGTGCTGCAGAACGCGGTGATGCTCGAGGCGCGAAGCCTGTCGGGCTCGGCGCTGGTGGCGCTCTGGCTGAATTCGGCGGTCGGGCTGGTTGTGCTGACCGTGGCGGCGCTGTCGACGGATGGGCCGCAGGCCTTCGCAAAACTCTCCGAGGGGCGTTGGTGGATGCTGCTGCTGCCGGGGCTGCTTGGCACCTTCTATGTCTACGCCAGCCTCACGGGCTATGCGCGGGTGGGCGCGACACTGACCATCTCGGGGCTGGTGGCGGCGCAGGTGCTGGCAGGGCTGGGCTTCGACCTCATGCGCGGCACGGGGCTTGCCCCATTGCAGGGGCTTGGCGTCGTTTTGTTGGTGGCGGGTGTCGTGCTCGTGTTCGGCGCAAGCCCCTGATCCGGCCCTTCGGACATTGTTCTGAGCCCACCGGACACGACACAGGCAAAGCGAACCGGTACACGCGAACAACCGCGTCAATGGCGCAGGACCCGCTTCGCGGCAGGCCGGACGCGGCGATAGGCTTTCCCGTTTCCTGAGCCGAAGAGTCCCATGCGCGCCATGCTCCTCTTGCTTGCCAGCCTTGCCACGGCCGCCGCGGCGCAGGACACAGACTTTGAGCGGGTGCTGCTGGCCGATACCTCCGGCTCGCTCACCAGCGAAGAGCTATCCATCCAGCGCGAAGGCTATGCTGCCACCACGACCGACCCATAGGAGCTCGCGGCCGTCAGCAACACCGCCTTCGGCGAGATCGCGGTTACCTACGTCTAATGGCCCACCCAACAGGGTGAGCTGGTGCGCTGGATCCGCATCGCCATTGCAGATGACGCGGAACTCTTCGTGGTGCAGCGGCTGGACATCGACCGCATGGCCTTCGGCCACTATGCCAGCGGCTCACCCCTGCCGAACGCCAAACATCTGATCGGGAACAGCGCTATCGATGGCTGGCGCAAGGCTGCCGATTTCTCCGGCGACAGCGCGCGCACCTTCTCGGGACCATCCCTCGAAGAGGCCCGGCACGAGGTGGTGGCTGCGCGCGCCCCCATCAACGCCCTGCCAATCCTGCGCCCCGGCGACGCCGGACGCTGGGACAATGGCCTCGAACAGGTCTACCGAGATCGGATCATCGGCGGCATGAGCGCCTTCGTGGACAGCGCCGAAAACCGCGAGAGCTTTGCCGAGGCGGTCAAATGCAAACTGATCCAAAAGATCTCCGGGCGCATGACCGGCGGCTGGCGCTTTATCGCGGCGCGGGACTGAAAGGAGCGGCACCTCCCTTCGGTGTACCGTTGCGCCGCGCCATCCTTAACGTGCCCGCACGGGGCGCTTGCATCAGGCGCCGTTCCGGTGCCCTATCGCGACATGAAGACACGTCTCCTCCCCCTTGTCCTGATCGGCCTTGCGGGGCTCGCCGCCTGCGGCCGCCCCCTCACCCAGAACGAGACCACCGTGCTGCAGGCCATGCAGGGCGACGACCTCGACACGTCGCGCATTCGCTTCCATGACGGGCTGTGGGCGGGGAAGGTGACGTTTCAGCGCCCCATCCGCCCGCGTCTGACATGCATGGAGCGGATCTGGCCCCCCTCGCAGGGTGAAACGGTGACCACGTCCCCGGGGGCCATGACGCTCTTCAACCGCGTGTTCTATCGCGAGGATCTCTACCGCAAGGATTTCATGTCCGAATGGCCTGAACGCGTCGACCTGCTCGATGCGATGCTGTTCGCCCATGAATCCGTACATGTCTGGCAATGGCAAAACCGCGCCCGCACCGGCTACACCCCGCTCAAGGCCGCGTTCGAACACGGGGTCTCCGAGGACCCCTACCTGTTCGACCCCGAGCGGGACGGTCGTTTTCTCGATCATGGCTATGAACAACAGGGTGCCATTGTAGAGGAATACGTGTGCTGTCACCTGCTCGACCCCGAGGCACCGCGCACAGCCCGTCTGCGCACGATGATCTCGGAGGAGATGCCTCTCGAGGGGATCGAAGAGGCGCTCGATGTGCACGAAGTGCTATTGCCGTGGCGCGGCGTTCAGCCCAAGGGCATTTGCCGCTGACAGCCAAAGCCCATCCCGCGAGGGGCAACACTGGCCGTCAGATCACGGCAAGCCGCGGTCCGCTGCAAAGCGTCTCCATCGGCCAAGGCGCTGGACGACCGGACCGCCGGAAGCTGACGTGATGCGCGCCCCTTGTGATAGGCGCAACCCCAAGCCAGGCTTCGCGCCCGTCGAAATCGGTGAAGCCCAGCGACCGGGCGCCCCCAAGGCGCTGAAGACGGCCGCGCAGCATCTGTACTGCAATCGCCTCGCCCAGCCGCAGCTCGCGTTGGGCTTCGGCGTGGAACCCCGAGCCCGTCACGAGCCGTGCAAGCACTGCGTCCGAGGCAAGCCGGTCCGCCTCGCGGGCGATATCGATGCCCCCGCCCTGACGCCCGGCCAGGCGCAGCCGCGCGTCCTGCCCGGTATCGAACACTGCCTTGAGCAGGGTCGACAGCGCCCCGGCGATCACCACGGAAGCTGCCTCGTTCACGCGCTCCGGCGGCAGGCTGCCGGGAGTGGCGGGCACCCGAGGCATGGACGGCAGCAAGAGCAGCGTCGAGCCCTCCCGCGCGACACCACGTTCGCGGTTGAGACGATCGATCCACCGCAGCAAGTTCGGCGCACGCTCAGCCAGTTCCCTGGCAGCCCCCTCCACCACATCGCGCGCGGCGGACTGCGACGGCGTCCGCCCCCTCCGGTCCGGGCTGGCCAGTGCAGCGGTCAGCCGTGCCGCCTGTACGCCGGGCCGCGACATCTGATTGGACCGCCCGGCCTGGCGCATTGCGGCGCCAAGTCCCAGCTGCGCCGTCTCGACCATGAGACTCAGCGCCTTCTGGGAACTGAAGGGGCGCTCTGCGCCGCCTTCGAAAGCGGAGCCCGCAATCTGCGAGACTGCAAGGCCCGGAGCAAAGCCGACTCCTTGGGCGAGCAGGCGCAAGGCAGCGTTGTAGTGAACCCGGCAAGGATGCGCGGATTGCGAACGCAGCGCCAGTTCCAACGGAGACACAGGCCGAGCCGCAAGGCCCGGTGACTGACCGGGGAGCGAAAGACGCGCACCCGTAGACATCTCGATCCAAGCCAGCCAGCGTGACATGGGCGCGTCTGGCCCGGGCATCCGCTCCGGCGTAGCGGGAACCTGGGCCTCGTCCATCTTATCGCAGCCGCCATACCGGCCAGCGTCCGGCAGATCCTCGGCATGAAAGGCAGAGGTCTCCAAGCCACCTGCTACAGCTCCGCGACGCCCCCGCAGCAGCGTGCGCAGTGTCAGCTGACCGTCACCGTTCAGCCGCGCCTGGCGGCGACGCTCCAGATCCTCGCCTCCTTCGCGAGAGGCGGTGGCAGGCGCAAAGCACAAAGCCTGGTCGGTTGATGATGCCCCTTCGAAGAACGACAGGCTGCGCAGCTCGCACAGCAATTCGTGCAGCGTGAAGTGGGTCCGCCGATCTACCGTGACAACGTGATGCGGATTGCCGAGCGCCGCGAATGGCACCTCGCGCACCAGCGACAGCGCGTAGAGCGCGCCCATCTCGCCAGCCAGCTCTGACGCGCCGGTCACCAACTGCGGCAGCCGGGGCACCGACACTCCTTCGGGGCACGTGTCCTTGTACCCCCCTTCGATTACCCGAAACCGCGACCCGTCCGGTCTACAAACATATCCAGCAGTCATGTCTGTTCACCCTGTTGTCGAGCGCCCCTTGCCGGGCACCACCGTTTACGTTGCGGAGCCATCTTGCAGCGCCAGCGTGAACGCAGCGTGAGTTTTGCGCAATGCGCCGGAACTGCAAGACGGCAAATCATCAAAATTAAGCAAAAATATAGTTGTGGTCAGCAAATTGGCGAGGAGTGCTGCCGATGGACCGCTCTGCCACTAAGGAAAGCCGTCAGACGGGCAGCTGTTCAAAGTCTGCCACGTCAGTGGAGGGCCCGGCCCGTGAGACAGGGGAACGGCTGGGGCCCTCAGACCCCAGCCCACTCGCACACAAAAGGCAAAAACTGCCCCCACTCGTACAATCCAGCCGGGCTCAGAGAGCACCGGAAAGCGATTGTCGTGTCGACATGGTTTCTGATGTCCACCCTGTTACAAAAGCGCGGCGGCCCCGCCGCCCTCGGCAGGCGGCCTTTGTGCCATGTCGTCTGCAGTGCGCTTTCTAGCACAGCAGCCGCTGAACTTCACGCAGAATTCACGGCGAACGATGCAACCTTTAATAGGCGGCTCTCCGTCATCATCCCTTCATGGCGAACCCCGTGTAATGACTGACACTTCACGGTTCACTCGCATCAATGTGCTCGGCCCCTTTCAACGTCACGGCAGGGATGGCCACGATACCACCCCAAATGCCGCCAAGCATCAGGCGCTGCTGGAGCTCCTCACGCTCAGCACCGGCGTGCCCTTCGGCACCGCTGGTTGCACGACCGGCTTTGGAACCTGTTTGCCACGGAGCAGGCCGGTGGCAAGCTCCGCCAGGCCCCCAACTGCCGGCGCCGGACACTGGGCGCTCATCAGGACATCCTGTCGTGCGACCGCCATGCCATCTCTGTGCAAACCGACGGCGTGCGGGTGAACCTGATAGAGGGCGGGCCGTGCTTTTCTGCCTGCGCTGCAGCCCATGACCTTCACGAGAGGCTCGATCCTCGCCCCCCCCCCCCATCTTCGACTGCAGGCTCCCGGATGAGCGGGCCGCATGGCCTGCGCGTATCGCACCCTGGGCGCTGCTGCTCTGTCATGGCGGCGCGCCGGCTCCCACGGGTACACGTTCCTTGCCGGCCTCATGGCCGAGTGGATCGGGGCCGCCATCGGTGAACAGATCGCCGCATGGGTGCAAGGTGACGATTTCGCGTGTCCGCGATCTGCCAAAGGGCGACTTCTCGGTCGCCTGGGATTTGCCGCGCGGTCATGGCCGCCAGCGCTCTTTGCCCAGGGGATCGACCTGCCCAGCGGACGACTGCTGTTCTCGCGATTGCACCACGTGCAGAACACCAAGGGCATCTCGCCCTGCATCCCTGACATGGTCCGCCTGCCGTTCGTCGCAGCGGGCCGCACCGCAGACAAGCTGCCACAAGTGAACGACAAGACCCCGCACGAGGGTCAGGCGACAGCCCTGTCACGGCTCGCGCTTTACCGGCTGTTCAGCTTCGGGATGCCCGTCCTGTCCGGAGCCGATAGACTCTTGAAGACCGTGCAGGAGCATCGGGACAACGTTGTGACCCTTGCGCGGCAGGCCAGTGTTAAGCTTCTACGGGTCGAGGCCCGGCTTGAACCGGCCCCTGAACCTGAGGCGGAGATACTCGCGCGCGAGGTCCAGACGCTGGGCGACCGGGCATCGGGAGACGCCCCGGGCAATCCGCTTGTCATGGCGCTGGCCACAGGAACAATCTGGCGTCCGGCAGCGCAGCCCCGCGCGCAGAGGGAGTGTCCAGAAAGGCCGTCGCCCGCTACCCCGGCACAGCGTTCACCTGGCAGGCCCCGGCAAGGCCCGGCTCGCGCTTGGGGCTGCCGCTAACGCCGTGGCCCTGTCCGCCCGGGCACGGCGTATCTGCACCTGCCCCCAAAGGGCAGACCACCGCCGGAAGGGCGCACTGCGCGATGGTTCAGTCGCGTTCTGCCATGAGGGATCCGCCGGTCAGTACGGGCGAGGCATCCAGATCCCGCGCATCCAGCATTGCCGCGACTCGCTCCAGAGAGGACAACAGCTGCGCCTGTTCCCAGTTCTCGAGCCGCTCGAATTCCCGCACGAAACGCTGTTGCAGCGCGTCAGGGGCGCTGTCCAGCACAGTCTGGCCACGGCTGGTAAGCGTAACATTGACCTGCCGCCGGTCCGTCTGGGACTGCACTCGCTCTGCAAGACCATCCCGGCCCAGCTTGTCGACAAGCCCGGTAATGGTGGCCTGGCTCACACCCATCTGGGTCGCCAGCGCCTTGGGCGTGGTGGTGCCGCCCTTCATCTGGACGATCTGCATCACACGCAGCTTTGCCGGCGTCACCCCTGCCGCGGTGGCAAGGTCACGCTCGTAAAGCTCCGTCGCGCGGAGGATGCGTCTAAGTGCAATCAAGCTTTCATCCGTTCGATCCATGGACCCATCCTTCACTGATCCCGAAGCGGTCCTGTTCGCATGAACCGCAGACTCCTTCAAGAGACTAAGGGTCAAGCGGTTTACTTCACATGACTAAGAATACTTCCTTCACAGAAAAATTCAAGATCCACGGCTTTACCCATGAAAACCAGACACTTATGCGCACGCGCGCGAAACGCCGCTGAAAAACAGCTTCAAAGGTTGAAACTTTATGGGACTTAGGTTAGTTAGTCGATCAAAGGAAACAACGAGGGAGATACCGATGCCCAAGGACGAGATGACCACACCGGAAGACACTTTGATCATGCGCAAGCCGCAATCCATCGACGGTGCGGCCATCTGGGCGCTGGTTCGCGAGTGCAAGCCACTCGATGAAAACTCCATGTACTGCAACCTCGTGCAGGCCGACCACTTCCGCGACACATGCGTGGTGGCCGAGCTTGGTGGCGATATTGTCGGCTGGATCTCGGGTCACATGATCCCGAACAAGGACGCTTTCTTCGTCTGGCAGGTTGCCGTAAGCCAGAAAGCCCGTGGCCTAGGCCTTGGCCGCAAGATGCTGACCCACCTCGTCAATCGTGACGAATGCATCGACGCGGACTTCCTCAAAACCACGATCACCGAGGACAATGACGCGTCCTGGGGTCTCTTCCGCAGCTTCGCCCGCTCTGTTGGCGGCGAGCTCACGGACGAGCCGCACTACCACAAGGAAGATCACTTCGACGGCGCCCACGACACCGAACACATGGTGACGATCGAGCTGCCCCGCGAAGAAGCGGAAAAACTGAAAGCCGCCTGATCTTTCGCTGCTAGCGTCAGCGCGCCCGCTTGGTTGACTTTAAAGCTACCATGGCGGGCGGCCCTCGTTTTCCAGACATTCCCAAGTCCCGAAAGGACGTAAGACATGACCCGTGACATTTACACGCGCCGCGAAAGCGAAGCGCGCTCCTATTGCCGTTCCTTCCCGACATCCTTCGCAAAGGCGCAGGGGTCGATCCTCACTGATGCCCAAGGCAACGAATATCTCGATTTCCTCGCCGGCTGCTCGTCGCTGAACTACGGCCACAATGACCCCGACATGAAGGCTGCGCTGATCGAACATATCAGCAATGACGGCGTGACCCACGGGCTCGACATGCACACCGAGCAAAAAGAGGCCTTCCTGACCGCATTCGAGGACATCATCCTCAAGCCGCGGAACATGGACCACAAGGTCATGATGGTCGGCCCCACCGGCACCAACGCCGTCGAAGCGGCGATGAAGCTGGCCCGCAAGGTCACTGGTCGCCACAACATCGTGGCCTTCACCAACGGCTTCCACGGCATGACCATGGGTGCGCTTGCGGCGACCGGCAACAATGGCAAGCGTGATGGCGGTGCGATGCCCCTGCAGGGCGTCACCCACCTGCCCTACGATGGCGCCATGGGCGGCGAGATCGACACGCTCGCGCAGATCGAATGGATGCTCGACAACCCGTCCTCGGGTCTCGATGCGCCCGCCGCTTTCCTCGTGGAGCCGGTTCAGGGCGAAGGCGGCCTCAATGCCGCATCCGCTGAATGGCTCAAGGGCATCGCAGCGCTGGCCAAGAAGCATGGCGCGCTGTTGATCCTCGACGACATTCAAGCAGGCCTTGGCCGCACCGGCACCTTCTTCTCCTTCGAGGAGATGGGTATCGAGCCCGACATGGTGCCGCTTGCGAAATCGCTGTCCGGCATGGGTCTGCCCTTCGCCGCTCTGCTGGTGAAACCCGAGCACGACATCTGGAAGCCCGCCGAGCACAACGGCACCTTCCGGGGCAACACCCACGCCTTCGTCACGGCACGCGTTGCGCTCGAGAAGTTCTGGAAAGAAGGCGCTTTCCAGGAGAGCCTCAAGGACAAGGCCCGCGCCATCGAGATCGGTCTGACGTCGATCGCCGACATGGTAGACGGGGCATTCCTCAAGGGCCGAGGCCTGATGCGCGGCGTCGACGTGGGTTCGGGCGAACTTGCCGGTGCGATCTGCGCCGAAGCGTTCAAGCGCGGCCTCATCATCGAAACATCGGGTGCGCACGATGAAGTGGTCAAGGTGCTTGCACCGCTGACCACCACGGAAGAGCAGTTTGCGAAGGGTTTTGAAATCCTGCGCGACGCCACCCGTGCCGCCCTGAACCATCACAACGCAATTGCAGCGGAGTAAACCGACATGATCGTTCGCGACTTCAACAAACTCAAAGACACCGACAAGCACGTGGCCGACGCCCAGTGGACCTCCACCCGGATGCTTCTGGCCGACGATGGAATGGGCTTCTCGTTCCACATCACCGTTCTCGAAGCGGGCTCGGAGCACACGTTCCACTACAAGCACCACTTCGAAAGCGTGTACTGCATGAAGGGCAAGGGCTCGATCACCGATATCGCCACCGGCGAAACGCACGAGATCAAGCCCGGCGTCATGTATGCGCTGAACCTTCACGACAAGCACATCCTGCGTGCGGAAGAAGAACTGCATATGGCCTGCTGCTTCAACCCGCCTGTGACTGGCAACGAAGTACACCGTGAAGACGGCTCGTACGCTCCTTCCGAGGAGGTGGCATAAGCCATGGCAGAGCATACCGTTGAAAAGATTGGCGGGACGAGCATGTCCCGCCTCAACGAGCTACGTGACACCCTGCTGATCGGCGAGCGCCAAGGCGCGGACCTTTACGGACGCATCTTCGTTGTCTCGGCTTTCGGCGGTATCACCAACCTGCTCCTCGAGCATAAGAAGACAGGCGAGCCTGGCGTTTATGGCCAGTTCGCCGCCTCCGACAACAGCCACGGCTGGCACGATGCGCTCAACCGCGTATCCGATGCCATGATCGAGGCGCACAGTTCGGTGCTCGAGCATCCTGCGGACATCGCGCAGGCGACGGATTTCGTGCGCACCCGGATCGATGGCGCGCGCAACTGTCTGATCGATTTGGCGCGGGTCTGCTCCTACGGCCACTTCCGCCTGTCTGAGCACATGCTCCAGACGCGCGAGTTGCTGTCGGGTTTAGGCGAGGCGCATTCCGCGTTCGTCACGGTCCTGATGCTACAACGTGCGAACGTCGATGCGCGACTGGTGGACCTGTCGGGCTGGCGCGGTGAAGGCGACGTGTCGCTTGAGGAGCGCATCATGGGCGCCATGGAAGGCATTGACCCCATGCGTGAGATCCCAATCGTGACGGGCTATGCGCAATGCGCCGAAGGTCTCATGCGCGAATTCGACCGCGGCTATTCCGAAGTCACATTCTCGCATCTTGCCGCTCTCACCCATGCGCGCGAAGCGATCATCCACAAAGAGTTCCACCTGTCGTCGGCGGACCCCAACCTCGTGGGACAGGATGCCGTGCGCAAGCTTGGCCGGACCAACTATGACGTGGCGGACCAACTGTCGAACATGGGCATGGAAGCGATTCACCCCAAGGCGGCCAAGACCCTGCGTCAGGCGGCGGTGCCTCTGCGCATCACCAATGCCTTCGAGCCGGGCGATCCCGGCACGCTGATCGACGATCAGCCGGCCGAGAGCCCCAACGTGGAAATCGTGACAGGCATCGACACCATCGCGCTCGAGGTGTTCGAGCAGGACATGGTCGGGGTCAAAGGCTATGATGCCGCGATCCTCGACGTGCTTACCCGGCATGACGTGCGCATCATCTCGAAGGTTTCCAACGCCAACACGATCACGCATTACGTGGATACCTCGCTTCAGGTTGCACGCCGGGTCGAGAAGGACATCGAAAAGCTCTACCCCTCGGCCCGCGTCTCGTCGCGACCGCTGGCGATGGCATCGGTGATCGGTCGCGATCTCAATGGCCTTTCCTGCCTGCAACGGGGCCTCGTGGCCATCGCAGGTGAAAACCTCGAGGCGCTTGGTGCAAGCCAGGGCCCGCGCAATGTGGACGTGCAGTTCATCATCGAACGCGACATCCTCGCACCAGTGATCAAAGCGCTGCACAAAACCTTCATCGAGAACAGCGAACGCACCCCGTTGACCAAGGCCGCCTGATCGCAGGCTTGCCCATGAGACCCAAGCGCCCGGCACCGTTAAGAACGGAGCCGGGCGTTTCTCGTTTCCTGCTGTCCTCAGGCAATGCAGCTAGGGAGCCGTTGCTGCATCCGGCGGGGATGTTTCAGGCAAGAGAAAACACGAGCCTTACCTGCTTCCTCTTGCGTTAAATATGCCGGGTATGAATTGGCGCAGCCAAGAGAGGGCAGCGGCCCCTGCCCCCCTCACATTCCTTACAATGGTCAAACATCGCGCTTTTGCCACCACCGCAAGTTGAGGCACCGCAAACATCGGCAAAGCAGGCCTTCTCAGGCGACCCAGCCCTTCGTACCGCCGGGTCGACAGGTTCGAATCTGTGGCGTCGGCGCTGCCAAGGCACAATGGCCTTGCGGATACTGGCGAGGGTGCAGCCCTTCCCCGGCCCAGCCTCGCGGCACACCTCACTCCGTGGGCGTCATGATCTCCACCTCGTCCCCTTCGCGCAGAGCGGTATAAAAGCACGACCGGCGGTTGGTGTGGCAGGCCGGCCCGGACTGACGCACGAGGGCCAGCAGGCAGTCACGGTCGCAGTCCACACGAAGCTCAACGAGTTCCTGCACGTGGCCCGAGCTTTCTCCCTTGATCCAGTAGGACTGCCGCGAGCGTGACCAATAAGTCACCCGGCCAGTCTCCAGCGTGCGGGCGACAGAGGCGGCGTTCATCCAGGCCATCATCAGCACCTCGCCCCCGTCCGCATCCTGTGCGATGCAGGGGATCAGCCCATTTGCGTCAAAGGTCAGGGTCGCAGGATCGAAACTCATGGCAGAAAACCTTTTGCTGTGCGAGATGCCGCCCCTATCTATGGAAGACGTGCCACGAGGAAAAGCAATGTCCGCAGAATCCGACCTCATCAAGCTCTACTCGCAGCGCATCCTCGCCCTTGCCGCGGATATCCCGCACTTGGGACGGCTCGACGCGCCCGACGCCAGCGTCCGCAAGCGCTCGCCGCTTTGCGGCTCCACGGTCACCGTCGACATTGTCATGAAGGATGGCCGCATCGCGCAGTATGCACAGGACGTCAAAGCCTGCGCCCTCGGCCAGGCGTCCGCTGCGGTGATCGGCGCCCACGCCATCGGTGCCACCGAGGCCGAGCTGCTGGCCACCCGTGATGCCTTGCGCGCCATGCTCAAGGAAGACGGCCCCACGCCGCCCGCGCCGTTCGAAGATCTCGAGGTGCTGCGTCCGGCTCAGGCCTACAAGAACCGCCATGCGTCCATCATGCTCACCATCGATGCCCTGACCGAAGCGGCAGCCGAAGTGCAGCAATCGCAGCGGGCCTGACCCGACCACCAGAGCCTTCGTCGCAGCCCGACATCTGAACCGGCACGAGCCTCATGCAGGGGCTGCGGGACGCCCGACTTGGGTCACGCGGCGAGCGAATGCAACGGTTGCACGCCCCCTTCACAAAAGAAAACCGCCGCACTTCATGGGGTGAAGGCGGCGGCAAGTGGCGTATCCGGGAGACGTGAACCAAGCCGGGCTTCGGGCAGGAAGCCTATGGCAGCGAGGACAGACGCGGCGCATCACGGGACAGGCGAATGCGCTTTAGGGTTCACGATCCCAAGACCGCGGGCAGAAACTCAGAACGACGGCAGGTGAAGGCCAGCCACGAGAATGATCACAAGGGACAGTGCCCCGATCATATCCTGAAGCAAGGTTGCCTCGTTGCGCGAGACGATGCGGCGGAGCGTGGTGAACATCTTGGCCTTCCTTTCCCTGTTGTGTTGCCACTTTGTTCTCACACCCTCACTCGCCTGTAAAGAACTTTTTGAGAACATTTGTGAACAGAGCCGGTTCATGGCAATTCGCTACAGTCCTCCCAAGGCCGAAGGTGGCCGAGCCGGACGGGGATCCTCAAGCCTAAGCTGTCCGATCAGCCGACCGAAATCAGCCGGATTGCCTCGTCCTGACGCATAAGCCAGAGCAGCAGACGCGCCGCCCTGCCGCGCGGGCTTTCAAGGCTTGGGTCGCTTGTCAGCAGGGCGCGCGCATCGCTCTGGGCCAGCGCCATGAGCGCCGCCTGCCGTTCCAGGTCCGCCACCCGGAAGCGTGGCAGGCCAGACTGGGCGGTGCCGATCAGGTCTCCTGCCCCGCGCATCTCGAGGTCGACCTCTGAAATGCGAAAGCCATCCTCGGTCTCCCGCAGGGTGGTGAGCCGCTTCATGCCCGACTCGTTCAGGGGCGGCTGGTACATGAGCAGGCAGGTGCTCTCTGCCTCCCCGCGCCCGACCCGACCGCGCAGCTGGTGCAATTGGGCAAGGCCGAACCATTCCGCCCGCTCGATCACCATGATCGAGGCATTGGGGACGTTCACCCCGACCTCGATCACCGTGGTCGCCACCAGCACCCGCGTTCGGCCCGCAACGAAATCGGCCATGGAGGCATCCTTCTCGGCAGGGGCCATCTGGCCGTGGACAAGCCCCACCACCTCTTCGCCAAGCGCCTTGCGCAGGTGCTTGAACCGATCTTCGGCAGCGGTAAGATCCACCGCTTCGCTTTCCTCCACCAAAGGACAGACCCAGTAGGCCTGCCGCCCCTCGGCAATGGCGCTGCGCAAATGCTCGACCACTTCGGCCATGCGCTCGGCAGAGGTCAGCGCGGTGCGGATCGGCTTGCGACCCGGTGGCTTCTCATCGAGCACCGAGACATCCATGTCACCGTATTGCGTCAGCGCAAGGCTGCGCGGGATGGGCGTTGCGGTCATCACCAGCACATCAGCCGCAGCGCCCTTGCGCCCCAGCTCGAGCCGCTGGCGCACGCCAAAGCGGTGCTGTTCGTCGACGATGGCCAGCCGCAGATCGCGGAACACAACGTCGGACTGGAACACCGCGTGGGTGCCCACCAACACGTGGATGTCGCCGCGTTCGAGTGCGGCAAGCTTCGCGCGCCGCTCGGCCCCCTTGTCGCGGCCGGTCAGTAGCTCCACCACCACGCCCGCGCTTTCCCCCAAGGGACGGAGCCCCTCGAGATGCTGCCGGGCGAGGATCTCAGTCGGGGCCATCATGACGCCCTGCCCTCCCGCCTCTACCGCGACGAGCAGCGCCATGAAGGCCACCAGCGTCTTGCCCGCGCCTACGTCACCCTGCAGCAGGCGGTTCATCTTTTCCGGGCGGGCCATATCGGCGGCAATCTCGTCGATCGCCCGCGCCTGCGCGCCGGTGGGGCGATAGGGCAATGCCGCCAACACCTTGCGCCGCAGATCTCCGGCGCCCTCGCTGACCCGCCCCCTCGCCTTGCGGCGGTTGGCACGGGCCAACGCGAGGGTCAGCTGGTGCGCCAGAAGCTCGTCATAGGCCAGCCGCGCCCGCGCCGGTGCATGCGGCAACAGATCGTTGAGCCCCTCCGGCGCATGTGCCTTGTGCAGCGCGTCAGCCCAGCCCGGCCAGCCTTCCCGCGCGCGAAGATGTGGGTCGATCCATTCGGGCAGGTCCGGCAGCCCGGCAAGCAGGCCACCCACGGCCCGCGCCATCAGTTTCTGCGTGACGCCCGAGGTCAGCGGATAGACCGGCTCGAACCCCGGCAGGGTCGTGGCTTCGTCCGGCGCGACCACGTGGTCGGGGTGCGCCATCTGGGCAAGGCCGTCGAACAGCTCTACCCGGCCCGAAACGATGCGCCGCTCTCCTTCTGGCAGCACACGGGTGAGGTAGTCGCCACGCGCGTGGAAGAACACCAGCTGGAATTCGATTTGCGCATCAGCCACAAGTACCCGCCAGGGCCGCCCCTTGGAAGCCGGTTTCTGATGGCGCAGCACCTCGACCTCTACCGTCACGGTGGCAGGCAGTTCCGCCTCGCGGATCGACCCGCGCAGTCGCCGGTCGATCACCGAATGCGGCAGCGTGAACAACAGATCGCGCGGCGCTTCGACCCCAAGACCGCCCAGCGCCTGCGCAGTCTTGGGGCCGACACCGTCCAGCGTCTTGAGCTCACCGAACAGCGGCCAAAGCGCTTCAGGGCGCTGGCTCATCCGCCGATCAGCGCCAGCCAGGCGTCTTCATCCATGATCTCTAGACCAAGCTCGCGCGCCTTGGCTTCTTTCGATCCGGCCCCGGGGCCTGCCACCACGATGTCGGTCTTTTTGCTGACCGAGCCGGACACCTTGGCGCCCATCGCCTCGGCCCGCGCCTTGGCCTCGGCACGAGACATCTTTTCGAGGCTGCCGGTAAAGACCACGGTCTTGCCCGCGACGGGGCTGCCGTCGGTCTGCGGGCGCTCGGCCTCCTGGATGTCGAGATGCGTGACAAGCCGGTCGATGGACGCGCGCTCGGCCTCCTGCCCGAAGGATGTGACCAGCGAGACGGCGACGATCTCGCCGATGCCGTCAATGCCCACCAGGTCATCCCAGGCGGCGCGTGCTTCGGGGGCGATCTGCGGATCACGCGCCCAGGCCGCATCACGCGTCTCCTTGAGGCGCGCACGGCGCCCCTCGTCGGCGGCGGCCTTGCGTTCCTGCTCGACTGCGGCCTCAGCATCGCGGTAGCGCTCGGCGGCGGGAAGCGCCGCGTCGAGCGCGCCAGCCATTGCCTGCCAGGTCAGGTAATGGCGCGCGAGCATGTTCGAGACCACCTCGCCCACGTGCCGCAGCCCGAGCGAAAAGATCACCCGGCCCAGTTCGATCCGGCGCCGTTCGTCGATGGCATCGAACAGGTTGGTCGCGGATTTCTCGCCCCAGCCCTCTCGGTTCTTGAGCTGCTGCATACCGCTGCCGTAGCGGTCCCTCAGGGTGAAGATGTCCGCAGGTTCCGCGATCCAGCCATCACGGTGGAACTGCTCCACCTGCTTGGTGCCTAGCCCCTCAATGTCAAAGGCCGCGCGGGAGACGAAATGCCTCATCTTTTCGACGGCCTGCGCGGGGCAA
This sequence comes from Salipiger pallidus, assembly GCF_014643635.1. Lineage (GTDB taxonomy): Bacteria > Pseudomonadota > Alphaproteobacteria > Rhodobacterales > Rhodobacteraceae > Salipiger > Salipiger pallidus. The sequence continues at coordinate 50,138 of NZ_BMJV01000013.1, read as the reverse complement.
ACAAGGCCACCGGTGCAGCGGCGCACGGCGTCCCCTTCTTCGCGAATGGCGTCCGATCCGCATTCAGGGCAAGTCTGCGGGAAGATGAAGGGCTTTGCGTCATGGGGCCGTTTGGACAGGTCCACGTCCGCGACTTTGGGAATGACATCACCGGCGCGGTAGATCTGTACCCAATCACCGACGCGGATGTCCTTGCCCCCGCGGATCTCGGCCCCACTGGAATCGCGGCCAGAGATGTAATCCTCGTTGTGAAGCGTCGCGTTCGATACCACCACACCACCCACCGTCACCGGCGTCAGACGCGCCACCGGCGACAGGGCACCGGTCCGGCCTACCTGGATGTCGATGGTCTCGAGCCGGGTCCAAGCCAGCTCGGCCGGGAACTTGTGGGCAATGGCCCAGCGCGGCGTGGTTGATCGGAAGCCGAGCCGCCCTTGCAGCGCCAGATCGTTGACCTTGTAGACCACGCCGTCGATGTCATAGCCCAGCGTAGCGCGCTGCTCTTCGATCTTCGCGTAATGGGCCAGCATGTCCTCCGGCCCGTCGCACAGCGTTGTCAGCGGGTTGGTGCTAAACCCAAGGGCCTCCATGCGCTCGATCACGCCCATCTGGGTGTCGGCCAGCGGTTCTGACAGCTCGCCCCAGGCATAGGCAAAGAACTTCAGCGGGCGTTCACGGGTGATTTCCGAATCGAGCTGACGCAGGGACCCGGCAGCGGCATTTCGGGGGTTGGCAAAGCGTTTGCCGCCCCGCGCCTCCTGCCGGTCGTTGAGCGCGGCGAAATCCTCGTGGCTCATGTACACTTCACCCCGGATCTCGAGGATCTCCGGCGCGCCCTCTAGCCGCTCGGGGATGTCGTCGATGGTGCGGGCGTTGGCGGTGACATTTTCGCCGGTGGTGCCGTCGCCGCGCGTGGCGGCCTGTATCAGGACGCCATCTTCGTAGCGCAAGGACAGCGAGAGCCCGTCGATCTTGGGCTCGGCGGTGAAGGGCAGTGGCGCGCCCTCGGCCAGCCCGAGATAGCGGCGGATCGAGCGGTCGAACTCGGTCACGTCACCGTCTTCGAAGGCGTTGGACAGGGACATCATCCGCACCTTGTGGCGGATCTTGGAAAAGCCCTCCGCCAGCGGTGCGCCGACTTGTTCGGACGGGCTGTCATCCCGTTTGAGATCGGGGAACCGGGCCTCGATGGCGAGGTTGCGTGCCTTCAGGGCATCGTAGTCGCTGTCAGCAATCTCCGGGGCGTCTTCGGTGTGATAGGCCCTGTTGGCCGTGTTCAGCAGGGCTGAGAGACGTTCAAGTTCCGCTGTCGCCTGCGTTTCGCTCAGCTCATCCGCTGCGATGTCGCCGGTCCTGATATGGTCCGTTTTCGGATCCGTCATGGCCGCGCCCCTTCTTCATGCCTTTTGGGCAAGTGATAGGGCGCGTGGCAGGGCGCGTCCAGCGTCCCCTCGTTCAGCCGGTGGCAGCAATGGCAGGCGCGTCGCCCATGCGCGGTTCCGGATCGCGCAGCACGTAGCCCCTGCCCCAGACCGTCTCGATGTAGTTCTCGTCACCCGTAGCCTCGGAGAGCTTCTTACGTAGCTTGCAGATGAAGACGTCGATGATCTTGAGTTCCGGCTCGTCCATGCCGCCGTAGAGGTGGTTGAGGAACATTTCCTTGGTGAGAGTCGTGCCCTTGCGCAGGGACAGCAGTTCGAGCATCTGGTATTCCTTACCGGTCAGATGCACCGCTTTGCCCGCCACCTCGACGGTCTTGGCATCCAGATTGACCGAGATCTTGCCCGTGCGGATCACCGACTGGGAATGCCCCTTGGACCGTCTGATGATGGCATGGATGCGGGCCACCAGTTCGTCCCGGTGGAACGGCTTGGTCAGGTAATCATCCGCGCCGAAGCCGAACCCCTTGATCTTGTTGTCCGTATCATCCGCACCGGACAGGATGAGGATCGGCGTGCTGATCCGCGCAAGCCTGAGCTGGCGCAGCACCTCGTGGCCGTTCATGTCGGGCAGGTTCAGATCAAGCAGGATCAGATCGTAATCGTAGAGCTTTGCAAGATCGATCCCCTCTTCGCCGAGGTCCGTGGCATATACGTTCAGGTTGGCGTGCGTCAGCATCAGTTCGATGCTCTTCGAAGTAGTCGGATCATCTTCCACAAGAAGGATACGCATAAGCTGTTCTCCGCTATTTCTGTCTCGTTGCACTGAACCTGTCGGAAATAGGTTAACGCTTCTTTATCGTAGACTAATTTATCAGTTACGCAATTTTAGGTTGCTTTCACCAAACCCCTCGTGCCTTCCGCCCTCTGATCGCACTGCGCCATCTTGGTATTGTCGCGACTCGCGGCGCGCTATGCGTCCATCTCTTCTTGGCCGGGTGACCGGAAACGCTGCACGAGGGTGGCCTTCAGTGCCTCTTCCCCGTGGAAGGCGACAGCGTGCATCCATTCGGCAAGCTCTTCCTCGCTGAGACCGTAGCGGTCCATCGCCTGATCTTCGGTCAGCAGTCCAAAGCGCACGGCCTTGACCACGGCGGCCTTGCGCGAGGCGACCCAACGTCTTGTTTCGGCTGGAGGAAGATCCGCACGGGTCATGGTGGAACCGTCCGGAAGCGTGACAGCGCGCGGGCCATCGATTTTTTTCAGGTACATCTTTCACGGTCCCAGTCTTTACAGTGGGATGTATTTGAACCGATGGACTTTAACGCCGTCTGAAACGCCCCCTTGAGAGTATGTCGCATTTTCCTATATTCGCGCAGTCCCCTTGACCCTCATTCTGCAGGAGGCACTTCATGCCCCTCGACGCCCCCGTTCTGAATTCTCTCGGCCTTCCCAAGGCTCCTTCCGAAACCCGTGTGGTCGTCGCGATGTCCGGCGGGGTCGATTCGTCCGTGGTCGCCGCGATGCTGGCCGAGGAAGGCTACGACGTGGTGGGCGTGACGCTGCAGCTTTACGACCACGGTGCGGCGCTGGCCAAAAAGGGCGCGTGCTGCGCTGGCATCGACATCCACGATGCCCGCCGCGTGGCCGAGCAGATGGGCTTTCCCCATTACGTTCTCGACTACGAGAACATCTTCAAGGACGCGGTGATCGACGAGTTCGCCGAAAGCTACCTTGGCGGCGCCACCCCGGTGCCCTGCATCCGCTGCAACGAACGGGTGAAGTTCAAGGATCTGCTGGAGACGGCAAAGGATCTCGATGCGGATTGCATGGCGACAGGCCATTACATCCAGCGCATGGACGGCAGCCACGGCCCCGAGCTGCATTCCGCCGCCGATGCGAACCGCGACCAGAGCTATTTCCTGTTCTCGACCACGCCCGAGCAGCTGTCGTTCCTGCGCTTCCCGCTGGGCCACCTCAGGAGCAAGGTGGAAACCCGTGAACTGGCGGCGAAATACGGGCTGAGCGTGGCGGACAAGCCCGACAGCCAGGACATCTGTTTCGTGCCCGACGGCAATTATGCCAGCGTCATCGAGAAGCTGCGCCCCGGCGCGGCCGAGCCGGGCGAGATCGTCCATGCAGATGGCCGGGTACTGGGCAGCCACAGGGGCGTCATCCACTACACCATCGGCCAGCGCCGGGGTCTGGGGATCGGCGGGCTGACGGAACCGCTTTACGTGGTGAAGCTAGACGTGGATGCCAAGCAGGTGGTTGTCGGCCCGAAGGAGATGCTCGCCACCCGCACCATCCCCGTGCGCGAGATCAACTGGCTCGGGGACGAGCCCTTTACCAGCCGGGACGAGTGGCATGTGTCGGTCAAGGTCCGCTCCACCCGCCCCCCGCGCGAGGCAATCATCCGCCCGCTCTCGGACACCGAAGCCGAGGTGGAACTGGTGGTGGCCGAGGAAGGCGTGTCGCCGGGTCAGGCTTGCGTGTTCTACGACGATGCCAGCAGCCGGATCTTCGGCGGCGGCTGGATCTGGCGCGGGTACTGAAATTACGGGGCGACTTTCGCTCGGAAAGTCACCATTCCCGCGAACTTCAAGCAAGCCGCGCAAGCGCCGTCCCGTGGGGCGGCGCTGCTGCATTCGAGCCTATCGATTTATCCCAGCCACGTCCGGACGACCTCGAAACGGGTCAATCACGTCACCAAAGCGCCGCCCCGAGAGAACGGTACGGCGCTTGCGCGGCGGCCTTCGGCCTTGATGCTGCGCTTGGGGCGGAGTTTCACCTGGCCCGAACATCGCGCAAGCCGCGCATCGCCGGTCCGCGGGTTGGCGATGCCGCCTGCGAGCCCCTCTGTTTATCCTGGCCACGTCCGGATGACCTCGAAACAACGCACTGACGTCACCAGATCGCCGGCCCGGAGGGCGGACCGACGATGTGCGGCGGCCTGCGGCCTTGGCTCCGCGCTGGTGCGGGGATTTGCCTCAGCGCTGCTCCCTGCGCTGCAGCAAGGTGTGCACCACCGCCCCGGCGACCGTTAGCAGGATGATGACCGTGCCCACCGCGTTGATCACCGGCGGGTGGCCGTTGGCGTTGCGGCCCATGGCCCCGATCTCGGTGGCGAAGGTGCAGGCCCCGCCACGGGCGAACATGGTGGTGTTGTAGTTCTCCATGCTGGCCATGAAGGCGATCACCCCCGCCGAGATCAGCGCTGGCGCGAGATACGGCAGGGTCAGCCGCCGGAACACCCGGAATGGCGAGGCGCCGAGGTCCAGCGCCGCCTCCTCGAGCTCCACCGGCTGGCGTTGCAGCCGCGCCATGAGGATCAGCATTGGGTAGCCCGCGATGAAGGTGACCTGCGCCATGATGATGGTGAAGAGCCCCGCATCGATCCCGAGCCTTTGCCAGAACACCAGCGCAGACAGGCCCAGCACGATCCCCGGCGCCAGCATCGGCGACAGCAGGATCCACCACAGCACACTGTTGGCCTTCGCCCGCCAGCGGGTCAGCAAGACCGCGCCCGACAGGCCCAGCAGCAGCGACAGCGGAACCACGATGGCGCCGACATACAGCGAATTGCCGATGCAGGCGATCATCCGGTCCCGGTCGAGCACGCGCAGGACGGGATCCGCCCGCAGAGCCTCTTCGGGCATCCAGAAAAACGCGTACCACTTGCCGGTCCAGCCGCGCCAGTCGGTGACCGTGGGGGGCGATGCGTCATTGAAGGACGACAGGATCATCAGCAGCAGCGGCAGGAACATGAACACCAGAAAGCCGCCGGTGTAGAGCGACAGCAGCCGGTCGGACGAGATGATGGAACGGCTGGTCATTGCACCCTCGCAAAATCCTTGAGCCGCGTGCGCATGATCCACATGAAGAGGGCCACGAGCACGAAGCAGACGATGGTGTAGGCAAAGCTGTAGGCCGCGCCCACGTTGGCATTCGGGGATTCGAAGAACTTGTTGTAGATGGTCTGGCTGAACCATTCCGCCTGAAGCCCGCGAGAGATGATCCGCGGCACGGAAAACGCCCCCGCCGCCAGCATGAATGTGGCGATGGTGCCCACCGCGATGCCCGGCTTGGAATGGGGGATGATGATCCGCCAATGCACCCGCCACGGGCTCGCGCCAAGATCGCGCGCCGCCTCGATCTGGTTTTTGTCGAGGGTGTTCATCACGTTGTAGATCGGGAACACCATGAAGAGCACGTAGGTGTAGACGATTACGAGGAAGACGGTGCCCGGGAACCGCTTGAACTGGATCGGCGTGTCTATGATCCCCACCCATTCCAGCAGCCCGTTCAAAAGCCCCTGGTTGTCGATGATCGTGGTCCAGGCGTAGATCCGCATGAGCTCCACGATGGCGTAGGGGATGACGAGGCCAAGGAACAGCCACACTGCCCGCTGCGGCGGGGTCGCCAGCGCCACTTTGTAGGCGATGGGATAGCACAGCAACAACGCAAGGCCGGTGGCGATCACCGCCTGGAACAGCGTGCGGGCCAGCGTCACCAGCGCGATACGCTCGTACACCTGCCCATCCTCGACAAAGCGCAGGCCGATGAGGCTCAGTGCCTTGTTGGACCATTGTGCCTGCTCGACGATGGCCTGCCCTTCGGACATGGGGATGTAGCGCGCCTCTGCCAGCGCCCCGAAATTCTCGAGCGTCCAGGGCGAGGCATTGGCTTCGGCCTCGCGCAACTCACCGTAAAGGGTCTGCGCCAGTTCGGCGATCTCGTCCGCCTGCGCCTGCTGGTCCTCGATAGGGCCGGTTTCGGACACCGTGAGCTCGGGCAGATCGTAGGCCTCGTCCAGATAGACCGCCTCGCCGCTCCGGGACAGGGCCCGGTGGGTGGTGGCGCGGTCGCATTGCAGGATGTAGGGCCGCGCCGCCTCGGGGGCCGGGCCGCCGATGGACGGGATGGCAAGGCCTCCCGTGCTGGGCGCCGGGCTGGGAGACGGGCTGGGCGATGGAGTCGCCCCCCCGATGGAGGGAATGGCCAGCCCACCGCTTTGGGCGGGGGCATCGTCTTCCTTGTAGCCTTCGAGGATGGACCGGCAGGTGCGCGCGTCGCGCACCACCATCTGCGCCACCGAACTGTCAAGCGACCGCGACGGCGCGGTCAGTGCCCGTTCGAACATGGTGAGCTGCGGCAGCACGATCAGCATGGCCCCCCAGGCGATCACCGCCAGGAAGAACACCGCCGTGAGCCCGCGCCCGTATCCGCGAAACAGCCCGCTCATTGCGCCGCGAGCTCCTGCCCGGTCCGCGCCAGCGCGCCCGCGGGCAGCACGACCGCCGCATCGGGCGCAAAGCCAAGCGCCAGCGTGTCACCCACCACCAACGCCGGGGCCTTGGCATCGTTGGTGACATGCACGGCGATCTCGGTGCCGCCCGCGTCGAAGAAGAGGTTGAGGAACGCGCCTTCAAGATCGCGGCGCACCAGCCGCGCCTCGATGCGGTTTTCGGAATGCAGCGGGGCCATGGCCTCAGGCCGCACAAAAAGCATCGCCTCGGACCCCGGCTCCATACCCTCGGGATTGCGGGCGCGGAACTGCCCGAGCGCGGTGGTCACCACCGCCTGCCCGTTCGCCACGCTCTCCACCCGCCCGTCAAAGCGGTTGACCTCGCCCACGAAACTGGCGGCAAAAGCGGTGCGGGGGCGAGAATAGATCTCGTCCCCGGTGCCCACCTGCTCCACCACGCCCTTGTTCATCACCGCGATGCGGTCGGACATGGTCAGCGCCTCCCCCTGATCGTGGGTGATGTAGATGAAGGTGACGCCGGTTTTCTTCTGGATGGCGCGCAGTTCCGCCCGCATGTGCTGACGCAGCTTGAGGTCCAGCGCCGACAGCGGCTCATCGAGCAGCAGCACCGCAGGCTCCACTGCCAGAGCGCGGGCAATGGCCACCCGCTGACGCTGGCCGCCCGACAGCTCGGAAGGCAGCTTTTCGCCCTGATCGCCAAGCGCCACGAGGTCCAGAAGTTCCTGCGCCTTCTCGCGCCGCTTGCGCTTGGAGATGCCCCGTGCCTCAAGCCCGAAGGCGACGTTTTCCCACACCGGCATCAGCGGGAACAGTGCGAGGTTCTGGAAGATCAGCGCCGTGGGCCGCGCGTTGGGGCCGATGCCCGCCATGTCCTCGCCGCCGATGAGGATGCGCCCGGTAGAGGGCTCGTTGAAGCCCGACACGGCGCGCAGGATCGTGGTCTTGCCACATCCCGATGGCCCGAGGATGGAAAAGAACTCGCCCGCCTCGACCTTCAGGTCAGTGGGCTGAACGGCGGTGTAGCCGTTGGGATAGGTGATCGAGACGCCCTCGAGCGTCACATCCTTGCCGTGCATGGATGGCTCCCCGTCTTGGATGGTCTGCGCTTGTCCGCGCATGTGGATCTTGCCCCCGGCTGAACGGTGGACCCGGACGGGGGAAAACGCATGCACCGGGCGACTTCTGCCGCCCGGTGCCAACCTGTGCCTGCGGTGCAGGGATCAGGCGTTGGTGATGATTTCCGAGAACTCGTTCTGGGTCGGGGCAAGGAACGGGGTTTCCGCCTGCCACCACCACATGTTGCCCAGCACGTCCTGGGTGTAGACCTCGTTGAACTGGGTCTTGAACTCTTCGGAGGCAAACTCGGCGGCGCCAGTCACGGCCGAGTTGTAGCCGGTGTTGTTCGAGAACATGCCGCCCACTTCCGGCTGAAGCATGAAGTTCATGAAGGCCACCGCCTGGTCAATGTTCTGGGCTTCGCGCATGACGCCGAAGCTGTCCATCCAGGTGATGATGCCTTCCTTGGGGGCGCGGTAGACCATGTCGGGGTTTTCACGGTTCAGCAGCAGGCCGGTGGTGTCCCAGGTCTGGCCGATGACGCAGCCCGCGTCCTTGAAGGCGGCGGTGGCTTCGGTGGCGTTGTTCCAGAAGGCGCCGAAGTGGTCCTTGCGCTCGATCATCCACTGGGCGACGGCACCGAAGACGCGGCGCGCCTCTTCTTCCGACTTGTAGACATCGTACATGCGGTTCGACGGCACTTCACCGGTGGCGTCGAGATAGAGGCCGATGCCGAACAGCGCCGATTTCTGGCGGAAGGCGGCCTTGCCAACGGTGGCGTCGGTGAACAGATCGCCATAGCTCAGGTCATCGGCGTTGATGCCCTCGGCAGAGGTGTCGAGGGTCATGCCTTCGGTGCCCCAGGTGAAGGGAAGCGCGATCTGCTCGCCGTTGTGGGTGCCGCCAAGGGTGGCGCTGTCACGGAGGAAGGACGGGATGACGTTGCCAGTGTTCACGCCTTCGGGGATCGGCTGGAAGTAGCTGTTGCCGTCGTCGTCTAGGTAGTTGGGCACGTTGGTGATCGACGGGAACACCACGTCGAACCCGCTGCCGCCGGCCGAGCGGATGGTGGATTCGGCTTCGGTGTTCGACCCGAAGGTGGTCAGTTCGAGGGTGATGCCGGTGTCGGCCTCGAACTTCTCGGCGATGTTGGGCTGGATGTAATCCTGCCACGCAAGAACACGCACGGTGCCCGACTGGGCCAGCGCGTCATGGGCGCGCAGCACCATGGGCGCGGCAACGGCAGAGGCGCCAAGGCGGATGGCGGTACGGCGGGTAAGCTTCATTTCGGTTGATCCCTTCTGTTGGATGGCACCTGGTGGACGACACCAGCTGAATGACGCGGAGGGCCGTTTCTCTTCGGACCGGAAGCGTTCCGATGAAACAGCCTGATTACAGGCGCCTAGCCCCCGCACGCAACAGCTGCATGACGGAACCTTGACGGCAATATGACAGACCGGTCCCTCCCATTACGCGCCGCCCGAAGGCGGCCCGCGCTCCCTTCTGGCCGCCCACCCTCGTTGCCGGGGCATGGCGGCACTCTGGGGTCACTCTTGCCCCGCGCGCGACCGGTGGCAAGACCTGACGCGACCGGAACTGAATAGCTGCGTCGTTGCGCCCACTTCGCGGCCAACCGTTTGCCCAGAAACAAGCCGCGCGGCGGCGGCCCCTGCCCCCCGTGCGCTGCCCGCTCTGGCATTCGGTACAGATCCCGGCCACAAGGAAGGCACGGACCCCAAGGATAGCCCCAATGCCCTATCTCATCCTCGCCCTCGCGGTCGCTGCCGAGACCATCGGCACCGCCGCCCTGCAGGCCAGCCAGCAATTTACCCGGCTCGGGCCGTCGATCATCGTGGTGGTGGCCTACGCAGTGGCATTCTGGCTGCTGGCCATCGCGCTCAAGACCTTCCCGGTGGGCATCGCCTATGCGCTCTGGTCGGGCTTTGGCATCGTGTTCATCGCCATCATCGGGCTTGTGATGTTCGGACAGCGCCTGGATCTGCCCGCAGTGCTCGGGATCGGTCTCATCCTTGCCGGAATCCTCGTCATAAACCTGTTTTCCAAGACCTCGGGACATTAAGGGGCTGGCCTTTTGTGCCCCATGACGGTAGGCGGTGCCGCGATACACCCCCTAAAAGGCACTCCCATGGACCTTCGCAACATCGCGATCATCGCCCACGTGGACCACGGCAAGACCACGCTCGTCGACGAACTTCTCAAGCAGTCGGGCGCCTTCCGCGAAAACCAGGCCGTCGCCGAGCGCGCCATGGACAGCAACGACCTCGAGCGCGAGCGCGGCATCACGATCTTTGCCAAGCCGACCTCGGTCGAGTGGAAGAACACCCGCATCAACATCGTGGACACCCCCGGCCACGCCGACTTCGGCGGCGAGGTGGAACGCATCCTGAGCATGGTCGACGGCGTCGTCCTGCTGGTGGACGCGGCAGAGGGCCCGATGCCCCAGACCAAGTTCGTCACCTCCAAGGCGCTTGCCCTCGGCCTGCGCCCCATCGTCGTACTCAACAAGGTCGACAAGCCCGATGCGGAACCCGACCGCGCGCTGGACGAGTGCTTTGATCTCTTCGCATCGCTCGACGCGGATGAAGACCAGCTCGACTTCCAGCACATGTATGCCTCGGGCCGCAACGGTTGGGCGGATGCAGAACTGGACGGCCCGCGCAAGGACCTGTCGGCGCTGTTCAACCTCATCGTGAACCACGTGCCTGCGCCCAAGCAGATCAAGCACTACGATGACGACTTCCGCATGCTGGCCACCACGCTGGGCTCGGACCCGTTCGTCGGCCGCCTGCTCACGGGCCGCATCGAGACCGGCCGCGTCAAGGTCGGTCAGACGGTTCAGGCGATCTCCCGCATCGGCCAGAAGATCGAACAGTTCCGCGTCACCCGCGTGCAGGCCTTCCGCGGCCTCGCGCAGGCGGACATCGACGAAGGCCTCGCGGGCGACATCGTCTCCCTCGCCGGCATGTCCAAGGCGACCGTGGCAGATACCATCTGCGCCCTCGCCGTGGACGAGCCTCTCGACGCGCAGCCGATCGATCCGCCGACCATCACCGTGACCTTCGGCATCAACGACAGCCCGCTGGCTGGCCGTGATGGCAAGAAGGTGCAGTCGCGCGTCATCCGCGAGCGCCTGATGAAGGAAGCCGAAGGCAACGTCGCGATCAAGATCGCCGACACCCCCGGTGGCGAGGCCTTCGAAGTGTCTGGCCGCGGCGAACTCCAGATGGGCGTTCTGATCGAGAACATGCGCCGTGAGGGCTTCGAGCTGTCGATCTCGCGTCCGCAGGTCATCATGAAGGAAATCGACGGCAAACGCATGGAGCCGATCGAGGAAGCCACCATCGACGTGGACGACGAGTACTCCGGCGCCGTGATCGAGAAGCTCACCGGCAACCGCAAGGGCGAGCTGGTCGAGATGCGTCCCGCCGGCGCAGGCAAGACGCGCATCATCGCGCACGTCCCCTCGCGCGGGCTGATCGGCTACCACGGCGAGTTCCTCACCGACACCCGTGGCACCGGCGTTCTCAACCGCGTGTTCCACGGCTGGGCCGAGCACAAGGGTCCGATCCCGGGCCGTCGCGCCGGCGTGCTGATCTCCATGGAGAACGGCGAGACCGTGGCCTACGCTCTGTGGAACCTCGAGGATCGCGGCAAGATGTTCCTTGGTGCCCAGGCGCCCGTCTACACCGGCATGATCATCGGCGAGCACAGCCGCGAGAACGATCTCGAGGTGAACCCGCTGAAGGGCAAGAAGCTGACCAACGTCCGCGCCTCGGGCACGGATGAAGCGGTCCGCCTGACGACCCCCATCACGCTGTCGCTGGAAGAGGCCATCGCCTACATCAACGACGACGAACTGGTGGAAGTGACCCCGAACGCAATCCGCCTGCGCAAGCGCTACCTCGATCCGAACGAGCGCAAGCGGATGTCGAAAGGCCAGTGAGCGCCCTGCAGACGGAGCGGCCTTCGCCCCGGTAGACTGAATGATCAAAGGCCCCTGCAACGCGCGGGGGCCTTTTTCGTTGGGCAGCTTGTGCTCTTGACCGGCTGCAATCCGGCGTCACGGTTGCGCCGGTTGCGCCGGTTGCGTATTTGAAAAAGAGAAGAAGATGAAAAAAGCGCCCGGCCTTTCGGCGGGGCGCTCCTTTACAGGGGGGTGGTCCCTGGGGCGATCCGCCCTTCACGACTGGGCGGCGCGTATCAATCCTTTGGCGGATCAGAACCCGCACTTGTCCCGCAGAAACGCCAGCGCCACGCCAAGGCCGTCAGGCGCAATTCCGTGCGCGGTGCCCTTCTGGATATGCGCGAAGACTTCCTTCCAGCCCGCGCCCTGCAGCGCCTCGGCGGCAGCGGGCAGCGATTCCACCGGCACCACATCGTCCTGGTCGCCATGTACCAGGAGAACCCGCGGGCGAGACAGCGCCTCGTCGGCCAGAAGGTCAGGCTGCAGCAGCCGCCCCGAAAAGCACACCAGTCCCGCAAGCTCATCCTCGCGGCGCGGCGCCGCTTCGAGCGCCATCATGGTGCCCTGCGAGAAGCCGAAGAGTGCCACCTGCTCGGGCAGCAGATCCTCGTCCACCATCAACGCATCGAGGAAAGCGTGCAGGTCCTCGAGGGCACGCGCCATGCCCTGCATGCTTGCCTCTTCCGACGACCCGTCGAGCCAAGGGATCGGGAACCACTGGAACCCCATGGGCGATCCCGCGCACTCCTCGGGCGCATCGGGCGCCACGAACAGCGTGTCCGGCAGATGCTCGGCCAGCGGATCGGCCAGCCCCAGAAGGTCGGCCCCGTTGGCGCCATAGCCGTGCAGGAAGACCACGCAGGAGCGTGTCTCGCCCGAGGCCGCTTCTTTCCGGCCGGTTTGCAGAACGCGCGTCATAGGATCCCCTCTCTGTTCTTCGCCACATGGTAGTAGGCCCAGAGCGCGCGCGCCGCAACCGACCTCCAGGGGCTCCAGGCTTCGGCCATCTCGCGCAGCGCCCGCTCCTTGGGGCGCTGCGGCAGATCGAAGAGCACCCGGGCCGCCTCCTGCAAGGCCAGATCCCCAGGGGCAAACACATCCGCCCGCCCGAGCGAGAACATCGCGTAGATTTCCGCCGTCCAGACCCCGATGCCCTTCACCGCCACAAGGGTCCGGACGACCTCTGACGTGGGTGCGCTGCGCAATGCAGCAAAGTCAATCCGCGCATCCGCCAGCGCCTTGGCATAGTCCGCCTTTTGCCGCGACAGGCCAAGCGCCCTCAGGTCCTCGGAGGCGGCGGCACGGACCGCCTTCACCTCCATCATCCCGGCCGCCTGCAGCCGACCCGTGATGGCACGCGCCGAGGCGACGCTCACCTGCTGGCTGACGATGGCCGAGAGCAGCTCCGCGAACCCGTCCGGCCTCAGCCGCAGCGGCAGCGGCCCGGCAAGCGCCAGCGCATGTCCGAACCGAGGCTCCACCCGCGCGAGCCACGCCGCCCCCTCCGCCACGCAAGCGTCGCTGGCAATGACCCGCCCGATCCCGCGATCCGCATCGGCTTGTAGCACTGCGCCCACCCGTCTTCTCGTTCCAAATACGCCCTTCGGGAGCAACGCCCCCGCATGCGCGACACCATGGCATGCGCGCGCCTCTTGCCCAATCCGGATCTTGCGCCTACCGATACCGGCATGACCGCCCAGACACTCCCCTCCGCAAGACGCAACGTCACCGTCCTCGTGCTCGCTCAGGCGCTTCTCGGGGCGCAGATGCCGATGATCTTCACCATCGGAGGGCTCGCCGGGCAGTCACTGGCACCCAATGCCTGCCTCGCGACGCTGCCGATCTCGCTGATCGTGCTGGGCTCCATGCTGGCCGCGACGCCGGTTTCGGCGATCATGCAGCGCTTTGGGCGGCGCACGGGGTTCCTGATCGGCACGGCAGGGGGCGCGCTTGGCGGGGCGGTCGGGGCCTGGGGGCTCTACACCGGGTCCTTCGTGATCTTCCTGCTGGGAAGCCTGCTTACGGGCATCTACATGTCGGCTCAAGGGTTCTACCGCTTCGCCGCCGCCGATACCGCGTCTGAGGCGTTCCGCCCCAAGGCAATCTCCTACGTGATGGCGGGAGGGCTGGTGTCGGCCATAATAGGCCCGCAGATCGTCAAGCTGACGGCAGATGCCTTCGTGATCCCCTTCCTCGGCACCTATGGCGCGGTGATCGTGGTGAACGTGGTCGGCGCGCTGCTGTTCCTCTTCCTCGACATCCCCAAGCCTCCCGCCCCGTCGGCGGATGCACCGAAGGGCCGCAGCCGGCGCGAGCTACTGGCCACCCCGCGCATCGCCGTGGCGGTGATCTGCGCCATGGTCAGCTACGCGCTGATGAACCTCGTGATGACCTCGACCCCGCTCGCCGTAGTGGGCTGCGGCTTCGACACCGGGGATGCGGCGAACATCGTCACCGCCCATGTGCTGGCCATGTACCTGCCATCCTTCTTTACGGGCCATCTGATCGCCCGCTTCGGGGTCGAGAAGATCGTTGCCATCGGCCTCTTCATCCTCGCCTGCGCCGGGGGCGTGGCGCTTGCCGGCGTCGAGCTCGAGCATTTCTTCGTGGCGCTGGTGCTGCTGGGGATCGGCTGGAACTTCGGCTTCATCGGCGGCACCGCGATGCTCGCCGGTGCGCACAGGGCCGAAGAACGCGGCCGGATGCAGGGCCTGAACGATCTTCTGGTGTTCGGCGGCGTGACCATGGCCTCGCTCGCCTCGGGCGGGCTGATGAACTGCTCGGGCGGCACCGCGCAGCAAGGCTGGACCGCGGTAAACATGGCCATGACACCGTTCCTGGTCCTTGCGGGCGGCGCGCTCATCTGGCTTGTGCTACGTCCCGCAGAGCAACCTGCCGAATGAGGAGCCCCAAATTCCTTAAAAAGGGATTTGCCGCCTAGATCCGACCGCCCATCGCCACCCGGGCCAAACTGAACCGGCGCCGGAATTCAGACAGCGACAAGGTGCCATCGGCCACCCGCCCTGGCTCGCGCGCGGCCAGCTTCAGCAGCGGCCGCGCCTGCCAGCACGAGATCAGCGCCGCCCGCGCCGGACGCGAGACGCCCGCAAGGCCGGCCCGTGCCCGGTCGAGCCGCGCAAGACCATTCTCGGCCAGCGCCACGATACCCTCGGGACGGCCATCCACGAGAGGCACCCGTCCCTTGCCCTCGAGCTCGGGCACCGCGCGCAGGAACTGCACCAGTCCCGCCGCATAGCCTGCATCCCGCGCCACCGCTTCGGGCATCGCCCCGAGCGCCCGCCCGGCGGCAAGCACCAGGTGCCCCGAGGTTTCCTCGACATAGCGCGAGAAATGCTCCGCATCCTCGAAGGCATCGCGATAGACATCCCAGCGC
Source organism: Salipiger pallidus (assembly GCF_014643635.1). Lineage (GTDB taxonomy): Bacteria > Pseudomonadota > Alphaproteobacteria > Rhodobacterales > Rhodobacteraceae > Salipiger > Salipiger pallidus. The sequence goes on along the minus strand of NZ_BMJV01000013.1, from coordinate 35,055 downwards.
CGCGCCCCGACCAGCCGGTCGAGCAGCTCTGCACCTTTGGCATCCAGCACGGCTGAGAGAGGCGTCACCACCTCATGGCGGCGAACCACCTTGCCCTCGCGGATCTCCTCGAGTGCATCGCGCCACCACTGCAGACGCATCTCTGCGATCATCGTCTCCTGCGTCACCCAAGGGGCACGAGCCACCTCCACGTTGAAGGCGTAGATGGGAAACAGCACCGCCCGCGCCTCCACCGGCGCCGCCATGGTCGCGGCAAAGCGATCCGGGTCCCCCCGCTCCACGAGCTGCGCGCAGGCGGTAAGATCAGCATCGAATTCCATCAGGCAGCCCTCGCCAGCACAAGCAAGTAGGCAATCCGGTCCGGCGCCTTGTGCCAGAGGGAAATCTCGCGTTCGGCGGCCTCGAGCACCGCAGCCATGGCGGCATCGGCCCCCGGCTTCAATGCCTCGATCCGCCGCGCCAGCCCGTCATAGTAGCGCCCCCAGGGCAGGCCGATCACATGACGACGGTCGACCACCTCGAAACCGGCCTGCGCCACCTGCGCCTCCAGACCCTCACGCCGGGTGATGGCCGGGTACTCCTGCCAGAATGCGGCAACGGCCTCGGGCTCGGCATCGCTCAGAAGCACCGGATGCGAAAAGGCAACAACGCCGCCCGGTGCCAGCGCCCGGCTCCATCCCCTCAGCCCCTCTGTCACGCCAAGAAAATAAAGCGCGCCTGCGCACCAGATCAGGTCAAACGGCCCCTCCAGCGCGCCCATGTCGCCCACCCGAACATCAGCCCGGCTCCCGAGCCGGTCGCGGGCTTCGGCCACGAGATGCGGCATCGCGTCCACGCCCTCGAGCCACGCATCCGGCAGCGCTGCGGCAAGCGTCTGAAGGTCCGCACCAGACCCGCAGCCCGCATCACATACCCGCAGCCCGCCACCAAGACCCAGCCGTGCGACGGCCCAGTTGACATCCTGCGGCTCTCCCGGTCCCTGCCGGTCGAGCCCGGTATAGAGCGTCACGAACTCCGCAGGCAGTTCCATCAACCGTCCTTCCCACAATCGCGGATCAGCTTCCAGCGCACCGCGTCGAGCAGCGCTTCGAAGGAGGCATCGACTATGTTCGCGCTCACCCCGACGGTCTGCCAGCGCCGCCCCGAGCCGTCCTGGCTGTCGATGATGACCCGGGTCACCGCCTCGGTGCCGCCTTGGGTGATGCGGACCTTGAAGTCCACCAGCCGCATGTCGTCAATCACCGACTGGTATGGCCCGAGGTCCTTGGCCAGCGCCTTCGACAGCGCGTTCACAGGGCCCCGGTCATAGCCTTCGTTATCAAGGCTGTCGGACACGGAGAGCTTCTTCTCGCCATCCACCTTCACGACCACGACAGCCTCGGACAGTGACACCATCTCGTCACGCTTGTTCTTGCGCCGCTCGATGGTCACCCGGTAACGCTTGACCTCGAAGTACTCGGGCATCAGCCCAAGCTCCTCGCGCGCAAGGATTTCGAAGCTGGCCTGCGCGGTGTCATAGGTATAGCCCTGCGCCTCGCGCGCCTTGATCCGCTCGAGGATGCGCCCGAGGGCCGGTTCACCGGGGGCCACCTCGAGCCCCGCCTCACCCAGCCGCCGCCGCAGGTTCGATTGCCCCGCCTGGTTGGACATGGGGATCACCCGGCGGTTCCCCACGAGCGCGGGATCGATATGCTCGTAGGTGGTGGGATTCTTGAGGATCGCGCTCGCATGCAGCCCAGCTTTGTGGGCAAAGGCCGAACTGCCCACGTAGGGTGCCTGCCGCATGGGCACGCGGTTGAGCACCTCGTCAAGCATCCGGCTCACCTGTGTCAGCCCCTCGAGCGCCTCAAGGCTCACCCCGATCTCGAAGCGCGACGCGTAAGGCTCCTTGAGCAGCAGGTTCGGGATCAGCGTGGTCAGGTTGGCATTGCCGCAACGCTCGCCAAGACCGTTGAGCGTCCCCTGAACCTGCCGGACCCCCGCATCCACTGCCGCCAGCGTCGCCCCCACGGCGTTCTCGGTGTCGTTGTGGGTGTGGATCCCCAGGCGGTCACCTGGGATGCCTGCCGCGATCACCTCGCGCACGATGAGGTAGATTTCGTGCGGCAGCGTTCCGCCATTGGTGTCGCACAGCACCAGCCAGCGCGCCCCGGCGTCAAGCCCCGCCCGAAGGCACTCCAGCGCGTAGGAGGGGTTCGCCTTCCATCCGTCAAAGAAATGCTCGGCATCCAGCAAAGCCTCGCGCCGCTGCGCCACGATATGAGCCACCGAGGCGCGGATGTTCTCGACGTTTTCCTCGAGCGTGATGCCAAGCGCTTCGGTGACGTGGAAATCGTGGGACTTGCCCACCAGACACACCGCCGATGTCCCGGCATTGAGGACCGCCGACAGCACGTCGTCATTCTCGGCCGACCGCCCGGCCCGCTTGGTCATGCCGAAGGCGGTCATCACGGCGCGGGTGCTCGGCGCCTCGTCGAAGAAGGCACTGTCAGTGGGGTTGGCCCCTGGCCAGCCACCCTCGATGTAATCCACGCCAAGAGCGTCGAGCGCTGCACAGATCTTCAGCTTTTCGGCGGTAGAGAACTGCACCCCTTGGGTCTGCTGCCCGTCCCGAAGTGTCGTGTCGTAAAGGTAAAGCTTCTCGCGCGTCATGGCCGCCTCCCGTCAAGCGGCATCCGCGCCACCAAGCAGGCCGCGCCGAAAAACGCCGCCCCCCGGTCCACCGCCGCCATTGTTTCCTTTGACCTCAAATATCCTCGGGGGGGCTCGGCCTGCCCGAGCGGGGGGCAGACAGCCCCCCTCCGCCCTGTGCCGCGGGCGCGAAGATCAGACAGCATCACAGCCCCTCCAGCTTGGACGCATCGAACCCCGCGCCGGGCAAAAGCTCCACTCCCGCCTTCGACATCCGCACCTCGACCCCGGCCTCTACCAACGCCGCCTTGAGCCGGTCGACCTCGGAGAAATCCTTGCTTTCCATTGCCGCGGCCCGCACGGCGGCAAGCCTGTCCGCCAGCCCAGTCAGATCCACACCACTCTCTGCCCATGCGCCCTGATCTGCCCCAAGAAGGCCCAGTAACTGACCGCCCGCCGCAAGACCAGCCACATCGCCGACAGAGGCCAGACGGTGCAGTTCCGCTATCGCCCCGGCGGTATTGAGATCATCCGCCACGGCTGCAAGCACCGGCTCAGGTACCGCGCCAGCCTCGGCACCGTCGATAAGCCCGCGCCACTTGCGCAAGGTCGCGGTCGCCTGCTCCACCTTCTCCGCCGTCCAGTCCATTGGCTTGCGATAGTGGGTGGAAAGCATCACGAACCGGATCACCTCGCCCGGCACGCCCTGATCGAGCAGATCGCGTACGGTGAAGAAGTTGCCGAGGCTCTTGGACATCTTGCGCCCTTCCACCTGCAGCATCTCGTTGTGCAGCCAGACATTCGCCATCACCTCCGAGTGGTTGGCGCAGCAGCTCTGGGCGATCTCGTTCTCGTGGTGCGGGAAGGCCAGATCCCCGCCGCCACCGTGAATGTCGAACACGTGCGGCTGACCAAGGGCCGCGTCAGACAGCCGCCCCGCCTCGAGCGGCGCGCGCCACAGAAGGTCTTCGGCCATGGCCGAGCATTCGATATGCCAGCCCGGACGCCCCCGGCCCCAGGGGCTGTCCCAGCCGGGTACCTCGGGATCGGACGGCTTCCACAGCACGAAATCCATCGGATTGCGCTTGTAGGGCGCGACCTCGACTCGCGCGCCGGCGATCATGTCATCCACCGACCGGCCCGACAGCGCGCCGTAGCGCTCGAAGCTCTCCACCGAAAACAGCACATGCCCGTCCGCCGCGTAGGCATGACCTGCCTCGATCAGCCCCTCGATCATCGTCACCATCTGGCCGATGTACTGCGTGGCGCGCGGCATGTGATCGGGCTCGAGAACGCCGATGGCCCCCATGTCGTCAAGATACCACTGCGCCGTGCGCGCGGTCAGGTCCGAGATCGGCTCGCCGGTCTCCATGGACCGCGCGTTGATCTTGTCATCCACGTCGGTGAAATTGCGCACATAGGTGACATGCCCAGCGCCATAGACCTCGCGCAGGAGGCGGAACACCATGTCGAAAACCACCGCGGAACGGGCGTTGCCCATGTGGGCGCGGTCATAGACCGTGGGGCCGCAGACATACATGCGCACGTTGCCTGGATCGATGGGCCTGAACGGCTCCTTCCTCCGGGTCCGGGAGTTGGTCAGCTGGATATCCATGGCGCGCTCCTTCGCACGAAGATCGCGGCGGGAGTAGCAACTCTGTCAGACGAAGGAAATAGAGGACCGTCCCGCCAATGGTGTCAGGCGGTAATGCAGCAGATCGAAATGATGCGCAGCGAGTTCATGCGGCCCCGATAGCGCAGCGGTATGGGCGGGTCAAGGACGCGGTGGACCGGATGGCTCGGCGGCTGAGGAACCACTTCCGCGCAGTGGCGCCTTTCGCCGTATGGGCAGCACCTCGAGCAGCCCCGCCACCACCACCAGCGCGCCGCCCAGGATCTCGAGCGGTGCAAGGTGTTCCCCGGCCAGAAGCGCCGCAGAAAGCGCGCCGACAAGGACCTCGGTCTGCATGAGGATCCCCACGCGCGCGGGGTCAAGCCTCAGCGCCGCCCACATCAGCGCGGCAAGGGATACGCCCCACCAGAGCGCTCCGGTGAACAGCGCGATCAGCAGCAGCGGCAGCGATGCGCCCGTGTCGGGCCACGGCTCGAAGCCCGGTGCAACCGCACATGCGGTCAGCGCCGCACCGATGGCAAAGATGAAGGTGGCCGGCATCGGCCCAAGTGTCGATTTCGCCCGGATGCCCGTCGTCCCGAGCGCCCAGAGCATACCTGCCACCAGCGCCATCCATTCCCCGGCCCCGCGGGGCAACGGCAGCTCACCTTCGGCCCCCAGCATGACCAGCAGGCCAAGAAGACCCACCCCGATGGCCACCATGCGAAGCACCGGCACCCTCCAGCCCATCAGGAGACGTCCAAGCAGGACACTCCAGACCGGAGTGAGAAAAAACAGAAGAATGATGATCGCCACCCGGCTATACACCAGGCCGACCGAATAAAGCGTGAACCCCGCCCCACCCACGAGCAGCGCGGCAAGCGTCGGCCAGCCTGCCGAACGGATCTCGGACCAGCGGCGCAGCGCTGGTAGCGCGGTGACCATCACTGCGGCGCAGGTGGCCAGCACGGTGCCCCAGCCGCCGGGCATGCCACGGTCCACCATGGCGCGCACCGGCAACCAGTAGAGGCCCCACAGGACGCCGGTGGCAAGCACCGTTGCGGTCGCGATCAGCAGGACTCGTTCATGGGTCATGCCCGGACCGTGGCAGAGCCTGCCCCAAACCCCAAGACCTGTGGACCCGCAGCCACCGACAAATGTGTCACCACGCCTGCGCCTTGATCAGACAAGCGCCCTACGGCGTCCATAGGATCACGTCCCAAAAGCGACCGACCGGCTTCTTGGGCGGCCCCGACCCCAACATGCCGCCCCGTGCCCACACCTGGCCAGCCGGCCCACACCTCTGCCAGGATGGCTGCACGGCAGAGGCAGCAGGAAAACAAAAAGGCGCCCGAAGGCGCCTTTCCGTGGTCGTGTCTGCGGCGGCTCACTGGTTGGCCCGCTCCGCCTCCAGCCTGCGATAGGCGGCGACGTTGGAGTTGTGTTCGTCCAGCGTGGCGGCGAAGTTGTGGCCGTCCGACGGGTTCAGCGTCTTAGCAACGAAGTAGACGTAGTCGCTGTCCGCCGGGTTCAGTGCCGCCTCGATGGCAAGCCGCCCGGGGTTGGCGATGGGGGTCGGCGGCAGCCCGTCGATCACGTAGGTGTTGTAGGGTGTTTCGGCCCGCAGCTCGGACTGGCGGATGCCCCGGCCCAGAACACCCTCGCCATTGGTGATGCCGTAGATCACCGTGGGGTCGGTCTGAAGACGCATGGACCGTTCGATCCGGTTGACGAAGACCGACGCCACGAGGAAGCGTTCCTCGGCGTTGCCCGTCTCCTTCTCGACGATGGACGCCATGGTCAGCGCTTCCTGCGGATCGGCATAGGGCAGATCGTCGGCGCGGTTGGACCATGCCTCGGCCAGGATCAGCTCCTGCGCCTCTTCCATGCGGTCAATCAGCGCCTCGCGGGTGTCACCGGGGACGATCTCGTAGCTGTTGGGCGCAAGCGCGCCCTCGGCGGGCGGCTCTTCGACCTCGCCCTCGAGGATGTCCACCTGCCCCAGCTCGTTCACCACCTGCCAGCTGGTCACGCCCTCGGCCAGTGCCACGCGGAATCGCGTGCCGACCTCGTCGCGGAAGGCGGCGTATTCCCCAGGGTAGGGCTCGGCCGGATCAAACTCCAGCACTTCTTCGTAGCGGCCCGCGCCGGTGTCGAGCTCGCGCACCTGCACCAGCGCCGAGTTGACGCCGATCCGGTAGACCACCTCGGTGCCACAGGTCGACGCACCGCCACGGGTGACGATGTCGGTGATCTCGGTCATCGAGGCGTTCTCGGGCACAAGGTAAGAGCCGGCCTTCAGCAGGCTTGCCTTTTCCCTGTAATCCGCCCCGAGGCGGAAGATCACGCCGGACGAGATCGCCCCACGTTCCTCGAGGTCGTCGGAAACGCGGGTGAAGTTGCTGCCGCGCTGGACCTGCAGGCAGATCGGCGCCTCGAGTGGGCCTTGGGCACTGTATTCGTTCTGCGCCCAGAGCAGCACCCCCCCGCCAAGGAAGATGATGACCACGAAGAAGGTCAGCGCGTTCGAGGCGATATTGCGCCACATGAGGTCAGTCCACCTTGCCGAAGATCACGCTGGCGTTGGTACCACCGAAGCCGAACGAGTTCGACAACGCGTAGCTCACCTTGCGTTCACGTTTTGCATTGGGCGCCAGGTCGATGGGGGTTTCCACTGCCGGGTTGTCGAGGTTGATGGTCGGCGGTGCCACCTGATCGCGGATCGCGAGAATTGAGAAGATTGCCTCGATCGCCCCGGCAGCGCCCAGCAGGTGCCCGGTGGCCGACTTGGTCGACGACATGGTGACGTTGGCCGCGTGATCGCCCAGCAGGCGCTCTACCGCGCCAAGCTCGACGGTGTCGGCCATAGTCGAGGTGCCATGAGCGTTGATGTAGTCGATGTCAGACGGCGCCAGCCCGGCGGATTTCAGCGCCGCGCGCATCGACCGCTCGCCGCCTTCGCCATCCTCGGAGGGTGCGGTGATGTGGTAGGCATCGCCCGACATGCCGTATCCCAGCACCTCGGCATAGATCTTGGCGCCGCGCGCCTTGGCGTGTTCGTATTCTTCGAGCACCACGATGCCCGCGCCCTCGCCCATGACGAATCCGTCGCGGTCCGCATCATAGGGACGGCTGGCCTTGGTGGGATCGTCCGCGCGCTTGGTCGACAGCGCCTTGCAGGCGTTGAAGCCCGCGATGCCGATCTTGCAGATCGCCGCCTCGGCGCCGCCCGCGACCATCACGTCCGCATCGCCGTACTTGATGAGGCGCATGGCATCACCGATGGCGTGCGCGCCGGTGGAGCAGGCAGTGACGACCGAATGGTTCGGGCCCTTGAAGCCGTACTTGATCGACACCTGGCCCGAGATCAGGTTGATGAGCGCGCCGGGAACAAAGAACGGCGACACGCGGCGCGGGCCCTTCTCGGCCATCATGACGGCGGTGTTGGCGATGGAATTGAGGCCACCGATGCCCGACCCGATCAGAACGCCGGTGCGCTCCAGATCTTCCTTGTCGGTAGGCGTCCAGCCGGAATCTTCGACAGCCTGCTGCGCGGCGGCAAGGCCGAACAGGATGAAGGTGTCGATCTTGCGCTGTTCCTTGGGCTCGAGATAGGCATTGGCGTTGAACTCACCATCACCCTCGCCCAGCGGCACTTCGCAGGCATAGGTGGTGACGAGGCCTTCGGTATCGAAGCCCTTGATCGGGCCCGCGCCCGACTTGCCTGCAAGGATACGCTCCCAGCTCTTCTCGACCCCATCGGCCAGCGGCGTGACCAGCCCCAGCCCGGTTACAACGACGCGACGCATGCCTGTGCCCTTCCTCGCTCGGATTCCGTAAAGATTTTTCGTGGCCTCGCTCTTACCGCGCGGCGGGCTCCGGGGGCAAGCCTAAGCGACGCCCTCAGGCCCATTCCGGGCCGAGATCCGCCTTTGCGCGATCGATCCAGTGATCGCGCAGCCAGTCGCATGGCTTGGAATGGCGGATCAGAGACCCGTTCCAACCCTCGAGCGCATCGGTCATCTTGGGCCGACCGTGGAAACAGACCACTTTTGCCTCCTCAGGCAGGCGCGGCGCGTGCAGCCAGTTGCCGGGGAACGGGTTGCAGTCATACTTGAAGGAAACCACCCAATTGTCCGGAATATAAGTGAAAAGATCATGGTCCATGGCCTTGTGGCTGGTATAGCGCTGCTCGGACCCGCGCGCCCGCTCGACCTCGGCATAGGGATTGCCGGCAAGATCCTCGTAGAGGAACCCATGCCGCGCCGGATCGAAACGAAAGACCGAGCCGTGCCCCGTGGGCCGGCCCTTGCGCTTCTCGGTCCAGTCGTGGCGCATGGCCACGGTGCCGGGGGCAAGGTCGTGGATTTCGTCAAGCGAGCCGGTGATCACCACGTCGAGGTCGAAGCCAAGGATCGGCCCCTCGAGGTCCTCGATCAGTCCGGGACGGAACAGCGACACCTTGCGCATCGCCCCTTGCCGGTTGGCCACCGCAAGCGCCGCCGCCATGGGCTCGGCAAACGGCTCCACGGGCAGAGGCAGAACCTCGATGTCAGGGTGCAGCCCTTCGGCATGCTCGGTCATGCACAGGAACCGAACAGGGCGCGCGATGTTGCGCCGCACGCCGGAATAAAGGCGATTGACGTATTCCGGGCCAAACAGCGTGCCCCACTTGATGCAGATGATATTGGCGCGGGTCGTCACGCGGGAGCCTCCAAAGGTTGTCCTTGCAGCCCCCTTACCGCAATCCGAAGCGTATCACCATCCCGGCCCATTGGCTGCGATCAAACGCCCGTCCTGCCAAAGCCCCTGAAAAGGCTTAACGACGTCTTTTAACGCCCGGGTTCCCGCTTCGCGACACGAGGGCCCCAATCATAACAGGCAGAGCAGACGCGCTGAACGGGGCCCGCTCAGCGCCGCCCCTCGACACGGCCATCTCCGGGTGATCGAAAGCGGAAACCGCCCACAGCTTCCTCTCTTTGAAAAGAGGCAACCTTGCGCTGATGCCGGCTGCCCGAGACCAGAGGATCAGCGCCGCCGCCCGGTCACCATTGGTGTCACGAGGTCTTCGTGTTTCCAGCGCCGATAGAAAATGATGGCCGCGATGTGGACCAGAACCATCACCAGCAGGATCGTGGACAGCGGCTCGTGCAGATCCAGCGCCGCTTGAGTCACGTCATAAGGCACGTACTGCGCCCATGGCCCGACATTGACGTAATCCTCGGGGTCCGACACCAGCCCCGACAGCACCTGCAGCGCCAGCACCATGAGCACGCCGATCACGAACAACGCCCCTACCGGGTTATGTCCCCAGGTCCGCGACGGGCTACGCTTTGGCAGGTCCTTCGCATAGCGCGCCACCGCCGCCGGCCCCCGAACGAAGCTGGCGAAGCGCGCGGTCCGCGGCCCGACAAAGCCCCAGACGATCCGCAACACCACGATACCGCCCACGGCGTACCCACCCCAGAAATGCAGTGTCATGATATCGGGGCCGAACTTGGCCATGCCCCAGGTGAAGGCAAAGGCCACGACCAGCGCCCAGTGCAGCACCCGCACCACCGGATCCCAAAGCTGCCCTTCGGCGGAGGTGTCGGACATCTGTGCACTCATGGGGCGGCTCCCGGGGTCTGGCTCTCGTTGCGTCACCCCGATCCTGCACGGCTCATTGCAACAGCCGCAAGACCCCGGCGTGACATATGGTTCAACTGGAGGTGAGCGCCCGGCGTGCGGCGCGCCGGGGAATGGCACGACCTGCCGTTTCCTCTCTTTCAAAATATGCACGGGTGCGCCGCCAAAGCCTTCACTACGCCCGAGACCCGGGAAATCCCGGCACCACCCAGCAGCGCTCTGACCGCCACAACGACGAAGCAAGGGCGACTATCACGCCTCTGAGGAGCAGACCAAGAGATGGTCAGGTTTGAACAGGCCCGGCTTTTCGTCGCCCAGCCTGTTCCGACCTTACCTCTCCTGAGCGAACCTCTCGAGGCCCGCAGCAGGCGCGGCGTCAGCCCACCGGCATCCGGCGCTCGACGATCTCGGCCCACCACGAACAGCCTGCCGGGATGGCATCGTCGTTGAAGTTGTAAGCGGGGTTGTGCACGTCCGCCGTATCGCCATTGCCCACGAGGATATAGGCCCCGGGGCGCTCTTCGAGCATGTAGGAAAAATCCTCGCCGCCCATGGTGATCGGCGCGTCGCGGTCGCAGGCGCCCGACACCGCCTCGGCCACGTCGGCGGCAAAGGCGGTCTGTTCCTCGTGGTTCACCATGGCCGGGTAGCCGGGAATCCAGCGAACCGCCCCCTCGCAGCCGAAGGTCGCGGCGGTACCGGTGGCCACGGCCTTGATCCGCTCTTCGCCAAGGGCGCGGTTTGCCTTGGACATGGTGCGCATGGTGCCGCGCAGGGTGACATGCGCCGGGATGACGTTGAACGCCTTGGAGGAGCTTTCGATCGAAGTCACCGACACAACCATCTGGTCGTCGGGGTCGGAGTTGCGGGACACGATGCTCTGCAGCGCCGTCACCACATGGGCCGAGGTCACCAGCGGGTCGGTCGCCTGGTGCGGTTTCGCCGCATGGCCGCCAACGCCGGTCACCGTGATCTCGAACTGGTCCGTGGCGGCAAAGAAGGCGCCGGGCCGAATGGCGAACTGCCCCACCGGCACGCCGGGCCAGTTGTGCATGCCATACACCTCCTGGATGCCGAAGCGCTCCATCATGTCGTCCTCGCACATGAAGCGCCCGCCACCGCCGCCCTCCTCGGCGGGTTGGAAGATCACCACCACGGTGCCGTCGAAATTGCGCGTCTCGGACAGGTACTTGGCCGCCCCCAGAAGCATCGCCGTATGGCCGTCATGCCCGCAGGCGTGCATCGCGCCAGGCGTCTTCGAGGCGTACTCGAGGCCCGTCTGCTCGTGGATCGGCAGCGCGTCCATGTCGGCACGCAGACCGACGACCTTGCCCGAGCCGCTCTCGCGCCCCCGGATCACACCGACGACGCCGGTGCGGCCGATGCCCTCGACCACCTCGTCGCAGCCGAACTCGCGCAGCTTGCCCGCGACCACCCCGGCGGTGCGGTGCACCTCGAAGAGGATCTCGGGGTTCTCGTGCAGATCCCTGCGCCAGGCGGTGATCTCGTCGTGCAGCTCGGCGAGGCGGTTCTTGACGGGCATGGGGTCGCTCCTTGTTGGTCGGGAAAGCCTGCCACGCTTGCAGGCATTGCTTCAAGACGGGTCTTCATGACTCCACGTCAGGACTTGGCGTCAGGATGGCTCAGAGGTTGGGGCCCGTCACCAGTTTCGATCCGTCGGAAAACCGCCCCAGCCGGAACCGGGTCATGTCGTGGCCCGGATCACGCCCCTGCACCATGTCCGCAAGGACGCGGCCAAAACCCGGCCCGATGCCAAACCCGTGTCCGCACATGCCGGTGGCCACGGTCAGCCCCGGCAGCGCCTCCACATGGTCCACCACCGGCACAACGTCAGGCAGCACGTCGATCATACCAGCCCAGCTCGCGGCCAGCGGCACCTCGCCCATTTGCGGAAAATGCCGGGCAAAGGCGTCGCGGGTCTGCGCCACCTTCGCGGCGTTCGGTTCTGGCGACAGGATCCGCATCTGCTCGAAGGGCGACACCTCGTCGTCGCGCCAGCGCCTGGGTGTGCCCCAGGCGTCCGGATAGCCTTTCGGGGCCAGCGCCCGCAGACGGATGTCGAACTCTCCTGAAACCGCAAGCGGCAGGTACGTCTTCAGCGCGCGGAAACTGTCGGGGCCGATGAAAAGCTCGGAAAAGGCCGAGGGCGCAAGGGTGTAGCCCCCGTCGGCGCGAGGACGAAAGGCAAGCTGGTCGTCCACGGCGGCGGTGGACACCGCCTGCGGCAGGCGTTCGGTCGCCATGGCGGTCGAGCGCACCGACAGCTGCGGGATCGCAACCCCATGACGGCGCAGGAACAGCGAGGACCACGCGCCCCCTGCCAGCACCACCTTGTCGCAGGCCACACGGCCCTTTTCGGTCACTACTCCGGCCACATTGCCGCCGACCGTGTCGAGACCACGCACCGCGCAATGCTCGCGCACCGATGCGCCCGCCTCCACCGCCAGCCGCGCAAGGCGAGGCACGGCGACCCACGGCTCGGCCTTCATGTCGGTGGGGGTGTGGAGCATACCGGTCCAGTCCCCCGAGCTATGCCCCAGCATCGCCCGCGTGCCCTCGGCATCGAGCAGCTCCGACGACACGCCAAGCGGTTTCGCCTGCCCCAACCAGTCCGCGAAAGAGGCAAGTTCCTTATCCGTCTTGGCAAGGTAGCCGACGCCCACGGTCTTCACCCCAAGGTCGCCGCCGCAGTCTGCATCCAGATCCTGCCAGAGCGTCTGCGCCTCAAGCGCGATGGGGATCTCGGCCATGTCACGGCCCTGCACCCTGATCCAGCCCCAGTTGCGCGAGCTTTGCTCGGCCGCCACACGGCCCTTTTCCAGCACCAGTACCGACAGCCCTGCCCGAACCGCGTAAAGCGCCGTACAGGTACCGATGACGCCGCCACCGATGACCACGAGGTCGACGCGCTCCGGCAAGGGGCCATCGTGTTCAAGCGGTCCGTCGTCACGAAAGGGAAAAATCATGCCAGCGTCTCCAGCAGGCGCTCCATGAAGGCCTCGCCCGCGTCAAGTTGCGAGATCTCGATGTACTCATCCGGCTTGTGGGCAATGTCGATGTCCGACGGCCCGCAGACCACCGCGTCATAGCCTTCGGCCTGAAAATGGCTGGCCTCGGTGCCGTAGCTCACCTGCATGACGCCGTTGTCGCCGGTCACGCGGCGTACCAGCGCCTCGGCGGCATTGTCCTCGACAGGCACAAGGGGCGGCAGTTCGAACATCTCCGACACCTCGATCCACGCCTCAGAGCTGACCGCCTGCATCCGGGTTTCCAGCGCCTTCACTTCCTCCATGAAGCGGGCGCGCCAATCCTCGATGCTCTCACCGGGGATAACACGGAAGCCCATGCCGAAGGCGCAATCGCTGGCGGTGATGTTATGGGCGGTGCCGCCCTTGATGACGCCCACATGGACATTGGTGAATGGCGGATCGAACAGTGCCTGCATCCCCGTGGGGGTCTTCGCGGCGTTCTCGGCATTCATGCGGTTGGCCCACTGGATGAGGTCCGCACCGTACATGATCGCCGACACGCCGGTGTGCAGGATCGACGAATGCACGGAGGTGCCATGCACATGCACCCAGAAGTTCACCCCGCCCTTGTGGCCGGTCACCGCCTTCATCATCGTCGGCTCGCCCACGATGACGCTTTTTGCCTTGGGGATGACGCCCTGCATGGCGCGGGCAAGATCGCGCCCACCCATGCAGCCGATTTCCTCGTCATAGCTGAGCGCGATCTGAAGCGGGGTGGTCACGCCCCGGTGCTTGGCCTCGACCAGCGCCCAGATGGCAAGCGCGTCGAACCCCTTCATGTCGGTGGAGCCGCGCCCGTACAGCCGCCCGTCCCGTTCGGTCAGGGTGAACGGGTCCGAGGTCCAGTCCTGCCCATCCACGGGCACCACGTCCGTGTGGCCAGACAGCACGACGCCGCCTCGGGCCTCGGGGCCCACATGGGCAAAGAGCGCGGCCTTGAAATCGGGCTCTGCGGGTTTGGGATGACGGTGCGCGGCGATGTCATGGCTAGCAAGGTAGCCCTCCACCCAGTCGATCAGCGGCAGGTTGCTGTCGCAGCTTACCGTGGGGAAGCTCACCAGCTTTTCGAGGATCTGTCGCGGGGTCAGGCAAGAACTCGGCCGGGTGGCGGGCACATCTGCGGGCATGGTGGACTCCTTCATTCGTCCACCAACGGTTAGCGCCCCGCCCCGCACCTCACAAGTGCGCCGCTGCGGCAGCGGCCCGGCGCGCGCCAGACCTGCCCGGTTTTAAGGCCGTTTGCCCGGGGTCGCCCGGTAGGTCTCTTTGCCGAAGGTCACCGCAATGGGCGCGTCGTCAACAACGCTGCGATGCGCCTCGGGGGCCGCCGCCAACCGCCCGAGCCGTGCGGCAACGGTCCGGGCAGCGATGCGATGCGCTACCGGACCGCCGACCGTCCCTTTTTCAGACCGCCAGTGCCCCGGCGGCCCTAGGCCCGGATCGGGCGTTGCTCAGACCGCCTCAATGCGCAGCGCCACCGGCTCGCCCACGACAACACCGGTTGCCGGGAATGCGGCCAGCGCCACGTCCAGCGCGGCGCGGGTGGTCTTGTGCGTCACGATAAGCACCGGGGCCGCTTCGTTGACGTGGTCGTACTGACGCATGCGGTGGATCGACACGCCCGCCTCGCCGAGAGCCGAGGCCACCTTGGCCAGCGCGCCCGGCTTGTCCGCCAGCGCCATGCGCAGGTAGTAGGGCGCTGGCGTCGCGGCGCGGGAATGCTGCGCCTTGACCAGCTTGCTGGCAGGGGCGCCGAAGGTGGTCACACGGGTGCCTCGGGCAATGTCCATCACGTCACCCATTACGGCAGAGGCAGTGGGCCCTTCGCCCGCGCCAGCGCCGCGCATGACGATCTGGCCCACTTGGTCCCCTTCGATCACCACCATGTTGGTGCCGCCATCCAGCTGGCCCAGCGGCGAGGTGGCGGGTACGAGGCACGGCGACATGGACTGCTCCAGCCCGCGTCCGCTCAGGCGGCAGACGCCCAGCAGCTTGATCTTGTAGCCCATGTCGCAGGCCTGACGGATGTCCTCGATGCGGATGCGGCCGATGCCTTCCAGCTCGACGTTGTCGAAATCCACCTGCGTGCCATAGGCGATCGACGACAGCAGCGCCAGTTTGTGACCGGCGTCGATGCCGCCCACGTCCAGCTCGGGATCGGCCTCGAGATAACCCAGGGCGTCCGCCTCGGCGAAGGCCTCGGCATAGGTCAGCCCGCCATTCTCCATCCGGGTGAGGATGTAGTTACAGGTGCCGTTCATCACACCCATGACGCGGGTGATCTCGTTCGCGGCGAGCCCTTCGGTCAGCGCCTTGATGACGGGGATGCCGCCCGCCACCGCCGCCTCGAAGCGCAGCACGCAATCGTTGGCCTCGGCCAGTTCCGCCAGCGCCTGCCCGTGATGGGCCAGCAACGCCTTGTTGGCGGTAACCACGTCCTTGCCCGCCTTCAGCGCCGCCTCGACCGACGCCTTTGCGGGGCCGTCCGAGCCACCGACCAACTCCACGAAGACATCCACGTCGTCCCGCGCCGCGAGCGAGACCGGGTCATCCTCCCACGCGTAGGAGCCAAGCGGCACGCCGCGGTCCTTGTCGCGGTTGCGCGCCGAGACCGCCGAGACGGCGATCGGGCGGCCCGAACGGGCCTCGAGCAGGGCGGCCTTCTGGCGGACGATCTTGACGACGCCGGCACCGACTGTGCCAAGCCCTGCAATCCCGAGGCGGAGGGGGTCTGACATGGTGCGCTCCTTCGTATTATTGGCCGTATCTGCGGCGCGGTCGAATTTCCGCGAGCCTTAGCGCCAAGCCGCTGCGGTTGCAACGGCAGCGCGTGGCGCAATGGCGCTGTTTGTGCAAAGAGAGCGTCCGGCACGTCACAGCGTGGGCAGATGAGCGGCTGAGCGCAGGTGGCGCTGAACACTGGCGGCAACATTGGTGAGAGGCTGGCTGCGGTGGGCATCGGGGAGGTCCTGGACCTGCCGGGGAACGCTGGCGGCGGTCTTGTGCCGGAGCGCCTTGCCCGGGTCACCATGGCCCTGAGGGTGCCGCCAGATGCCGAGCCGCACAGTCAGGGTTCATCTTGGCGAGCGCCGTTGGCCGAAACGGCCAAGGGGCACAGTCCATGCTGCCTTCAGGTGCGACGCTCCGTCCGTGAGCGTTGGCGGAGGCCAAAGCGAGCGCACGAGGGTACAGCCCCACCGCGAGCAAACGGACAGCAAGACAGGGACAGAGACGCGGCTTGGTGCATTGAACACGGGGCTCAGGGCTCAGGGCTCAGGGCTCAGGGCTCAGGGCTCAGGGCTCAGGGCTCAGGGTGCGATACACCAGCGGGACTGGCCAGCGCAGAAGCGAAGTTCGTGGTCAGCCGGGCTGATCGACCGCCTCGTCATAAGGCCATGTCACACCGCCCTGCATCCGGGTCCGGGTCGAAGCGGGCACAACAGGCCCCTGAAGCCGCGCCGCGCGGGCGCGCAGGCCTTCGACACGCCCCTCGATCCCCTCGCGCATCTGCGGCGTGGCGCGCGGCGCAGGCCCCGCAAGCAGGCTGTCGATGGGCAGCAGATCGGGGAACGGTGCCTGGGCGACGCCCGGCGTGCGCGCGGCCTCCAGCTCGGGGAACTGGGCACAGCCCAGCAGGGCAAGCGGAAGAAGGCAAATGGTCAGGCGCATTGGCTCGGGAACGGCTCCGGGTGTGTCGTCTTTACCCCTCTTGCCGCAAGCGGTGCCACGGGGCAAGGCTGTCGCTTGATCTGAACGCTTGTTCAGTTAAGACTGCGGCATGGCGCGCACGCAAGGTTCCCACTCCGACATCACCGGCCCCCGCATCCGCGAGGCGGCGCTAAGGCTGTTTGCCCGCCACGGCTTTGCCGCCGTGTCTATGCGCCAGATCGCGTCAGAGGTCGGAGTTCAGGCCGGGGCGCTCTACAACTACATCCCCGACAAGCAGGCGCTGCTCGCATCGCTTCTTCGCGGCCACATGGATGACCTGCTGGCGGCGTGGCAGGCCGAGGCGACCACGGGCGACACCACGGAAAAGCTCGAACGGTTCGTGCGCTTCCATATCCGTTACAACCTTGAACGGCCGGATGCCATTTTCATCTCCTACATGGAGCTGCGCAATCTCACGCCAGAGAATTTCGCGCAGATCGAGGCGCTGCGAAAGACGTATGAGTCCACCCTCGAAGGCATCCTGCGCGACGGCCACGAGGCGGGCCGGTTCGACGTACCGGACCCGGCAGTGACCACCTATGCGCTGATCGCCATGCTGACAGGGGTGAACACGTGGTATCGCAGCGCCGGCCGGCTGACCGTGGACGAGGTCTGCGACATCTACTGGACGATGACCCGCCGGATGATCGCCGCATCTTCTGAGGCCTGAGGCCGGATCTGAGCAGCGCTGCGCTCCGGGCTTTGGCAAGGCAGCCGCCGGCTGGGATCAAGTGGTGTAGTGACGGCATAGGAGCGGGCATCGCTGCCAGCTTGCCAACCGCAACCGCACCACTCATGCCGAGCCCGGCCCGATCCAAGGACAGCACGGAGCTCTGAAAACAGTGCCGGGTCACCCCTGCCCCGACACCGTCCCATGATCACCTGGCTCAGCGCGCCTGCTGCACGGATTCGAGATACTCGAGCAGCGCCACCATCTTGCGCGGCGTCGGGGTCATCACCCCGTCGCCGGTATCGAGCGGTACGAGATCGCCCTTCAGCAGTTCTCCGAACTCAGGCATCCCCGGCCCGTCGAGATCCGACCGCGCATAGCCATCAATGTAGGACAGCACCTTCGCACGAGGGAAGTTGTCCCCGTGACGCAACGCGATCAGCGTCAGGTCTTTCGGCGGCTTGGCCATGGCGCGGGCCATCTCGCCGTCGCCCTTGGCGGTCTCGCCGTGGCACACGGAACAGTATTCCATGTAAAGCGCCCGCCCGTCGGCGGCCTGCGGCATTTCTTCGGGTGTGCAGGCCACCAGCAGCGCCGCTGCCCCCACCCAAGCGCCAATCATCAGTTTTTCCATGAGTTTGCTCCCTCTGGTCCTCGTCCTGTGTCTCCGGTAGATCAGCAGGGATCAACCCTTCATTGCGAAAGTCCTGCTCCATGTCGATCCACGCCTTCACCATGTTGCTCGCCGGGATCGGCATCCCGGTGCTTGCAGCGCTGAATGCTCGGCTGGGCGGGCACCTCGGCTCTCCGGTGGCGGCGGCGGTGATCTTGTTCTGCGTCGCCCTGTCGGCGGCGGTGATCGTGCTGTTTTCGACCGACGCGCGGCCCATCGCAAAGGCGGTCACCGCACCGAAGTACCTCTTTCTGGCGGGGCTTTTCGTAGCCTTCTACATCCTCAGCATCACATTCGTGGCGCCGGTGATCGGAGTCGGCAAGGCAGTGTTCTTCGTGCTGATCGGCCAGCTTATCAGTGCCGCGGTCGTGGACCACTTCGGCCTTTTCGGCGCACGGATGAGCCCCATCACCCTGTCGCGGGCGGGCGGGATCGTGCTGATGGCTGCGGGGGTGTGGCTGGCCCAACGCTAAGCGAGGGGGCGTCCGGACGGCTCACACGGCATTGATCGTGGGCGATGACAGGCCAGTTACCGGCCAGTCTTGGGCCAGTCACGGGGCGCATGCCGCCTCCCCGCTCCGGTGCTGCACCGCCCTAGCCTTCAAAGCGGAACCAGTTGACCCTCATCCATGCGCACCTGCCGATCCATGCGGCTGGCAAGCTCGAGGTTGTGCGTGGCAATCAGCGCCGACAGCCCGGTGTCATGCACCAGTCGCATGAGCGCATCGAACACAGTGTCGGACGTTGTGGGATCAAGGTTCCCCGTCGGCTCGTCCGCGAGTAGCAGCTTGGGTGCATTCGCCATCGCGCGGCAGAAGGCCACCCGCTGCTGCTCCCCGCCCGAAAGCGCCGCAGGGCGGTGCCCCCCGCGCGGCCCCACGCCGACACTTTCCAGAAGGTCAGCCGCCCGCGCCTCGGCCTCGGCGCGCGGCACGCCGTTGGCAAGCTGCGGCAGCACGATGTTCTCGGCGGCGGTGAATTCCGGAAGCAGGTGGTGGAACTGGTAGATGAACCCCACCTCCTGACGGCGCAGGATGGTGCGGCGGCGGTCGGATTTCGCGCTCAGCACCTCGCCCGCTACGGCGACCTCGCCCGCGTCCGGCGTATCGAGCAGCCCCGCGATGTGCAGCAGGGTCGACTTGCCAGCCCCCGACGGGGCCACCAGCGCCACAACCTCGCCGCGCTTCACCTCGACCGACGCGCCACGCAGCACGGCGATCTCGTTGGGCTGACCGGCGTTATAGCGTTTCTCGATGCCCTTCAGGCTCAGGACGGGGTCTTTCGACAGGACCGGCTCATTCATAGCGCAGCGCCTCCACGGGGTTCATGCGCGCCGCACGGCGGGCGGGGAAGATGGTGACCACGAACGAGAGGCCCAGAGACAGCGCCATGGCGCTGAGCACATCGCCCAGTTGCAGCTTGGCGGGCAGCGCATAGATGCCGCGCACCGACGGATCCCAGACCCCGCCCCCGGCGACATAGTTCACGAAGCTGAAGATCGGGTCGATGTAGATGGCGAAAAGGCAGCCGAGCACAACGCCCATGAGCGTGCCGATCACCCCGGTGAAGGCCCCGCAGATAAAGAACACCCGCAGCACCGACCCTTCGGTCAAACCCATGGTGCGCAGGATGCCGATGTCGCGGCCCTTGTTCTTGACCAGCATGATAAGGCCCGAGACAATATTCATTGTGGCGATCAGCACGAGCACCGACAAGATGACGAACATCACGTTGTCCTCCACCTCGAGCGCGCGCAGGAACGAGCCCGACGCATCCTGCCAGGTCCAGATCAGCGCGCCGGCGCCAGCGGCCGCCTGTATCGCCTGCGCCAGGCCCTCCACACCTTCAGGATCATCGGTCATGACCTCGAGCTCATCGGCAACGCCCTCGCGGTTGAAATAAAGCTGCGCCTCGGCGAAAGGCATGTAGATCCGCGTGCGGTCGATGTCGTAGCGCCCGGCGGTGAAGATCCACGTCACCTCGTAGGCCTTGATGCGCGGGGAGGTGCCGAAGGGCGTCCTAACCCCGTCGGGAGAGATCAGCCGCAGCTCGTCGCCCACCGCAAGCCCCAGCTCGCGCGCGACGCCGGAGCCGATGGCGATGCCAACCGTCGGCACCTCGCCCGCGGCCTCACCAGTGCCGCCATCGCCCGAGCCCTGCTCGACCCAGCCGGTGGCATCGTCGACAGATGGGTAGACCACCTCTTCGTCACTTTCGGCGGCGATGCTGCCCGCGTCGGGCGACGCATCGTCCCCAGCTACATCTTCGGCCTCAGTGCCAGCGCCGGTATTGCCGTCGATGTCAGCGGTGCCTTCGTCGCCCTCTGCCGCGCTCGCGGCCTGGTCCTCGGCAACGCCGAAGGGATCCTCTCCTGTAGCGGATCCGGCCTCGCCCTCCTCGGGCAGGATCACGTCCTCGCCAAAGCCCTCAAGCGTGCCGCGTCCGGTTTCGGGGTCGGAAATCCGCGGGATCGCCTGAAGGTCGGCGGCGGCGATGCCGAAGACTTCAACCCCGGCGCTGCGCCCATCGGCGGTGGCCATCACCTGCCCCTTGACCAAAGGTGCCACTCGGCTCACGCCATCAACCCCCGACACGGCTTCGGCCCGCGCCTGGTAATCGTCGAAGGTGCGGATCACGCGGCCCTCTTCGTCATAGCGGCTCTGGGCGTAGACGGTGACATGGGCATTGGCGCCAAGGATCGTGTCCACGAACTCTGCCCGGAACCCCGAGCGCACGGACAGCGTGGCGATCAGCGCGAAGACCGCCAGCGTGATCCCCACCAGCGAGATCCAGGTCATCACGCTCACACCGCCTTCCGCACGGCGGGCGCGAAGATAGCGCCAGGCGATCATCCACTCGAAGGCGGCGAATGGCGGGGGGGTCTTGGCCATGAAAGGCACCTCTTGTCTGCTCGCGCGGACCCTGACCCCAAGCGCCGCCGGGGTCAAGTCACGCCCCCGAAGGCCGCGCCAAAGAGCCGCCCGCGACAGCTCACCATCCGGGCACCCCGCTCCATGAAACGCAGGCGCGTGGGCCCTCCCCGGCATCACCGGGAAGGCCACCGGCATCACCGCCGCCTCCCCCGCGCAGCAATGTCGGCAAGCAATTCCCTGCCGCTCGTGCCGGCATGATTCACGCGTCCAATGCGCGACGCCAACGTCACCAGACTGCCGTCAGAGCATCGCACGGTGACATCACACCGCACCTAACACCGCGCCCCGTTTTCGGGGTCAGGATCATTGAGCGCAATCACCGCCCCTCTCGACGCCCCGCTGCCAAGACAGACGCGGGCGCCACCCCGGTCGACCGTGGGCGCTTCTTTTGAAAAATACGCCGGGGGGCTCCACAGGAGACGGAGCGGCGCCCCCTCCCGCGTCTCGAACCGCGATGACGTTCAGATCCGTGGTTAGGAGGATCCAGCCACGCCTTCGTCACGCTTTGGGGCACTGCACATAGCGGCAAGGCAGCGCCCTCCGCCACCAGCACGTACTCAAGGCAGACGAGCCGGGCCAAGGCCGTAAATTTTGCGGTTTGGCAGTCTCAAAGCGCGCGGCGTTCAGCCCATCCGGCCTACCACGTCGGCGATCCCCCGCAGCTGCGCCACCAGCGGAGAACTCTTGCGCCACACCATCCCCACGGTCCGCGACGGCACCGGCTCTGGCAATCGTGCCAGCGACACGGCGGCCGAGCGGGTTTCGATCGGCAAGGCCATCTCGGGGATCAGTGTCACCCCGATTCCCGCCCCCACCATCTGCACCAGTGTCGAGAGCGAACTGCCCTCCATGAGGTCTCGCGCCACCGTCGGCGACAAGCGGCAGAACGACAGCGCCTGATCCCGGAAGCAGTGCCCTTCCTCGAGAAGCAGCAAGCGCTCCTCGTGCAGCTCCTCGGGGGCTGGTACCGGCAGGTGCGCTTCCCCGGCACCACGCACCAGCACGAATGCCTCGTCGAACAGCGCCACCTCCTCGAGGCCCGGCTCCGAGATCGGCAGCGCCACGATGGCCGCATCCAGCCGCGCATCCAGAAGATCGCGCACCAGCGTCGCGGTCACCGTCTCGCGCGGGCGCAGGTCAAGGCCGGGATAGAGCCCCGCAAGCTCGGTGATGATGCGCGGCAGAAGGTAAGGCGCAATGGTCGGGATCACGCCAATCCTCAGCCGCCCCACGAGAGGCCCCCGCGTGGAACGGCCAAGATCGGCAAGATCGTCAACTTCGCGCAGGATTGCGTCCGCCCGGTCCGCGAACTCCTCCCCCAGCGCCGTCAGCCGGATCTGCCGCGGGGCCCGCTCCACCAGCGGCGCGCCGATGATCTCCTCAAGCTCGCGGATCTGCATGGACATCGCCGGCTGGCTCACCGCACAGGCCTCGGCCGCGCGCCCGAAATGCCCCACACGGGCCAGGCTGCTGAAATAGCGAAGATGCTTGATCGAGAGATTTGCCATCAGGCGTTCTTATCGCCGATTTAAGAAAATGCAATTTGGTATTATCGCAGCCCCTTGCTAGAACGATTCCAGACCGGCAGGCAGCCCGCGGAGAGGCGGCGCTCCCCGAGGCGGTCATTCAGTCATTTGGAGCGAGATGATGGACGGAAATACGGTCGAAGGCGAAATCAACGAAAGCGGTCGCGGCAAGTGCCCGGTGATGCATGGCAGCATGACCGCCGTGGGCACCTCGGTGATGGACTGGTGGCCGAATGCGCTGAACCTCGACATCCTGCACCAGCACGACACCAAGACGAACCCCATGGGCCCGGATTTCGACTACCGCGCCGAGCTGAAATCGCTCGACGTGGAGGCTCTGAAGGAAGACGTGCGCCAGTGCCTGCGCACCTCCGTCGAATGGTGGCCCGGTGACTGGGGCAGCTATCTTGGCATGATGGCCCGCGTGGCGTGGCACGCCGCGGGCTCGTACCGTCTTGCGGATGGTCGTGGCGGCGCCGCTACCGGCAACCAGCGCTTTGCCCCGCTCAACAGCTGGCCCGACAACGTAAACACAGACAAGGGCCGCCGCATCCTTTGGCCGGTGAAGAAGAAGTACGGCAACAAGATTTCCTGGGCCGATCTCATGGTGCTGTCGGGAACCATCGCCTATGAACTGGCGGGTCTGCCGGTCTATGGCTTCGCCTTTGGGCGCGAAGACATTTGGCACCCTGAAAAGGACACTTACTGGGGGGCCGAAAAGGAATGGCTCGCGCCGTCGGACACGCGCTATGACGATGTCTCGAAGCCCGACACCATGGAGAACCCGCTTGCCGCCGTGCAGATGGGCCTCATCTACGTCAATCCCGAAGGCGTCAACGGCAACTCCGATCCGCTCGCCACGGCGGCACAGATGCGTGAGACTTTCGCGCGGATGGCGATGAACGACGAGGAAACCGTCGCCCTCACCGCTGGCGGCCACACCATCGGCAAATGCCATGGCGCAAGTTCGGCGGACGACATCGGCGCTGAACCCGAAGCCGCCGGGATCGAGGATCAGGGCCTTGGCTGGATGCCCAAGAAAGGCCGCGGCATCGGGCGCGACCTCATGGCCAGTGGGCTTGAGGGGGCATGGACCTCGGACCCCACCAAATGGGACATGGGCTATTTCGACATGCTCTTCGGCCATGAATGGCAGCTGACCAAGTCGCCTGCAGGAGCCACCCAATGGACGCCGGTTTCCATCGACGACGCCAACATGCCCCCCGATGTCGAGGATCCGTCGATCAAGACCATGCCGCTGATGACCGATGCGGACATGGCGCTGAAAATGGATCCAGCCTACCGGGCGATCTGCGAGAATTTCATCGCCGATCCTGAGTATTTCTCGGCCACCTTCGCGAAGGCATGGTTCAAGCTCACCCACCGCGACATGGGCCCCAAGGCCCGCTGGATCGGCCCGGATGTGCCATCCGAAGATCTCATCTGGCAGGATCCGGTGCCCGCAGGCTCAACCTCCTACGACGTCGAGGCGGTGAAAGCCAAGATCGCCGCATCGGGGCTGAGCCAGGCCGATATGGTGTCGACCGCATGGGACAGTGCGCGCACCTATCGCGGCTCGGACATGCGCGGCGGTGCCAACGGCGCGCGCATCCGGCTTTCGCCGCAAAAGGACTGGGCCGCGAACGAACCGGACAAGCTTGCCCGCGTGTTGTCGGTTCTCGAACCGATCGCGGCAGAAGCCGGTGCCTCCGTGGCGGATGTGATCGTGCTGGCCGGCGTGGTCGGTGTCGAGCAGGCGGTGAAGGCCGCGGGCTTCGACATCGCGGTGCCCTTCGCCCCGGGCCGCGGTGATGCGACGTCCGAGCAGACCGACGCCGAGAGCTTTGAGCCGCTCGAGCCGCTGGCCGACGGGTTCCGCAACTTCGCCAAGGCAGAGTACGTGGTCAGCCCCGAGGAGATCATGCTCGACCGCGCCCAGCTTCTGGGCCTGACGGCGGCGGAGATGACCGTCCTCGTCGGCGGCTTGCGTGCCATGGGTGCCAACCACGGCGGCTCCAAGCTCGGGGTGTTCACGGCCAACGTGGGCGCGCTCAGCACGGACTTCTTCGACGTGCTCACGGACATGGCCTACCAGTGGGTCCCCGCCGCTGGCGGCACCTACGAGATCCGCGACCGCAAGTCCGGCGATATGAAATTCACCGCCTCCCGCGTCGATCTGGTCTTCGGCTCGAACTCGGTGCTGCGCGCCTACGCGGAGGTCTACGCCCAGGACGACAACAAGGAGAAGTTCGTGCGTGATTTCATCGCCGCCTGGACCAAGGTGATGAACGCCGACCGCTTCGACCTCGCCGCCTGATCGCGGTGACCATAACGACACTCCGCCCCGCCTGCCGTTCCGGCCGGCGGGGCATTTTCGTCATTTAAGTTGTGCAGCCCCCGAAGCATCCTGCCTGGCGGCACGGAGGGTGGGGGCGCTGCCCCCCTTGGCTTCGCCAATTCCCCCCGGGATATTTGAGGTCAAAGGAAGCAGGACACCGCCTGGTTTTCCTTTGACCTCAAATATCCCCGCCGGAGGCAAGCCGTGCAGGACCGCTTGAGGCCCTTTCGAGGTCAGCGCCAGATCGGGTTGGACCACGCCTTGCGGCCGGCGGCGTCAATGATCGTGACCCTCAGCCACGGGCTGCCGGCGAAACGCGTGAGCGGGATCGCGCCTTGGGTCATGGACTGGCCATGGCGCGCAACGGCGGCGCTGCCGTGGCCCTGCACGATGATCGTCGTAACGGCGCTGGACGTCACGGTGAGGCTGTCCTCTTTGACCGTGACATTGCGCAGTTCGGGACCTTGGGACGAGTAGAAGTCTCCCCCCTTCAGAGCCTCGAGGATCAGGTCCGGATCATTGGCTTCGGCCTTCACCATGACCCAGCCGCCGAAGTGATCTGGCTCGGAGAAATGCGCATCGTCCGTAGCGACGAGTGACAGCCTGCGCCCTTCGCTCAGCAGCAGGTCGGCGGTGTGGAAGCCGTCTGCCCGGTCACAGCCAGTGGCACAGCCGTGGTTGTAGACCTCGACCGCATGCGCAGCCTTGATGCTACGGGCGTCATCCAGCGTCATGCCGGACCATTGCGGGTGCGCCACCGCCACGAAGGCTCCGGCGGCGCGGGCACGGGCTGCGATCTCGGGGCCGCTCTCCTGCCCCGGCACCGGCGAAAAGCCCGGCGCCTCCGGCGGCGTGAAGCCGAAGGGCAGGCCCACCGCAAGGATATGCCACAGCTCACCATTCTGCATGGCGCCCGAGTGCAGCTCGGCCCCGATGAGAGTGGTGAAGTCCTTGTCCCGGAAGGGCCGCGTGTCGGCCAGCGGGTAGTCGAAAGCGCCGATGAGATGGTCGGTAAGGGCAATGAAATCATAGCCCTCGGCCTTGTAGCGGCGGCAGACCTCTTCGGGCGGCAGGACACCGTCTGAGAGGGTGGAATGGGTGTGAAGGTTGCCGCGCCAGAACCGGCCGGGCGCTGTGAAGGCCGAAAGCTGCATGGGTGTCTCCGATGTTGTGCCGCTGCTAGAGTGCCCCTGCGACAGCCATATGACAGATCATGGCCCGAAGGGCTCGCCCAGCGATGCAACGCCGTTCATCTTCAACAGCCCCCGGTTCGCCGAGATCACCCCGAGCACGAGGATGGTCATGACGTAAGGAAGGCTCGAGAGCAACTGCGAGTTCAGAGCAACCCCTGACGCCTGCGCCGCAAGCTGCGAAAGCGACACCGCCCCGAACAGCATCGCGCCGAACACCAGCCGCCCCGGCATCCAGGTGGCAAAGACCACCAGCGCCACGGCGATCCAGCCGCGCCCGGCAATCATGCCTTCCGCCCAGAGTGGGGTGTAGACCGTTGACGCATAGGCCCCCGCGAACCCCGCCATGAGCCCGCCGAAGGCCACCGCAGCGTAGCGGATCGCAATGACCTTGTAGCCGATGGCGCGGGCAGCATGAGGGTTCTCGCCCACCGCGCGGATCACCAGCCCCAGCTTGGTGAACCGCAAGAGCGCCCAGATCGCCAGCGCCGCCAGAAGCCCCAGCCAGACCGCCACGTCCTGCCGGAAAAGCCCGCCCAGGACCGGCAGCTCGGACAGCCAAGGCAGCGCGTGTTTGGGCAGGCCGGTGACCGTCTGGCTTTCGAAGCTCTTGCCGAAGAGCGCCGACAGCCCGGAGCCGAGGATGCCGATGGCCAGCCCCGCCGCCACCTGGTTGGCCCGCACCGCCAGCGCCAGCCAGCCGAAGACCAGCGCCAGCACCATGCTCGCGAGGCCTGCCCCCGCGAACCCCAGCAGATGTCCGCCGGAGGAATGTACGATGATGAAACCCACCACCGCCCCCAGCGCCATCATTCCCTCAATCCCGAGGTTGAGCACCCCTGCCCGTTCGCACACCAGCTCGCCAAGCGCCGCCAGCAGGAACGGCATCGCCGCCGCCAGCATGCCAGCCAAAATGAAACCTATCGCGCTCATGCCGGCACCCCACTGCGCACCAGCCGGTAACGCACCAGCACGACCGCCGCGAGGTACGCCACCAGCAGCGTGCCCTGAAACACCTCGACCGCCGAGACCGGCAACCCGGCCGAGACCATGGCATTGTCGCCGCCGATCGCCAGCGCGGCGATCAGCAGTGAGGAGAGCACGATGCCCACCGGGTGTAGCCCTCCCAGATAGGCCACGATGATGGCCGAATAGCCGTAGCCCGACGAGATGCTGCGCTGCAGCTGGCCCATGGGCCCCGCCACCTCGGCCGCGCCCGCAACGCCCGCCGCTGCCCCTCCGATGAGCAGCGACAGCCACACCGCGCGCCCCTGGCTGAAGCCCGCGTAGCACGCCGCCTGAGGGGCCAGCCCGCCGACCACCATCTGGTAGCCGCCGAAACTGCGCTGCATCCAGAGGTAGGCTGCGCCAGAGGCGGCAAAGGCCAGCAGCAGCGCGACGCTCACTCGCGTGCCGGGGATCAGCGTGGGCAGCATCGCGTCCCACTGGAACATCACCGTCTGCGGGAAATTGAAGCCCATGGGGTCTTTCCACGGCCCCACCAGCAGCCATGCCAGAAGCTGCACCGCGATGAGGTTCATCATCAGCGTCACGAGGATTTCCGACGCATTCAGCCGCACCCTCCAGAACGCCGGGATCACCGCCCAGAGCGCGCCCCCCAAAGTGCCCAGCACCAGCATCGACGGCCAGATCCATGGTCCGGTGGCCTGCGGATACCATACCGGGATCGCCGAGGCGAAGATCGCCCCCAACAGAAACTGCCCTTCGGCGCCGATGTTTATGACCTTGGCACGGAACCCGATGGCGAGCCCTTGGGCGATCAGCAGCAACGGCGTCATCTTCAGCAGAACTTCGGAGAACGAGGGCCACGAGATGAACGGCTCGAGCAGCATGGCGTAGAACACCGCGCGCGGATCCTTGCCCATGACCGTATAGAGCGCGAGATTGAGCAGGATCGTCACCAGCAGAGCTGCCACGGGCGCGGCCACGGCCATGCGGCGCGACGCGGCGCTTCGGCGAACAAGAGTGATCATGCGGCCTTTCCCCCTTCCGCGCCGATCATCCAACGGCCCACGTCCTCGGGACCAATCTCGCTCACTTTCAGCGATGGCGACAGGCAGCCTTCGCGGATGACGTGGAGACGGTCGCAGATTTCGAACAGTTCCTCGATCTCTTCCGAGATGACGAGGATGCCGGTGCCGCCTGCCTTGAGGTCCGCAAGGCGGCGGCGGATGGCGGTGGCCGCCCCGATGTCGACGCCCCAAGTGGGCTGCGAGGCAAAAAGCAGTTTCGGGGCCAGCGCGATCTCGCGCCCGACGATGAATTTCTGAAGGTTGCCCCCCGACAGCGCTCCAGCCTCAGCCTGCGGGCCGGGGGTGCGCACGTCGCAGGTGGCGATGATATCGTTGGTCAGGCGGCGCTCTGCCGCACGGTCGATCAACCCGCGCCGCACGAGGCCAAGCCCATGCGCGGTGAGCAGGCTGTTGTCCGACAGCGACATCTCGGGCACTGCGCCGCGCCCGAGCCGTTCCTCGGGCACGAAGGCCAGCCCGAGACGGCGGCGCGCGGCAGGGCCAAGGTGGCCCACGGGCTTGCCCATCATCAGCACCTCCGCCCCCGCCTGCGGGTGGCGGCGCGTCTCGCCGGAGATAAGCCGCGCCAGCTCGCCCTGCCCGTTGCCGGACACCCCGGCGATGCCGACGATCTCGCCCTCGCGCACGGTCAGGCTGATGCCATGCAGCGCTTGGGCGAAGGGATCGTCGGGGCGGTGATCCAGCCCCGCAAGCTCCAGCAGCACCTTGCCGGGGGCCTTTCCTTCGGGCGGTGTCACATGGGGCATCTCGCGCCCGATCACCATCTGCGCCAGCGCCCGCGCGTCATGGTCGCGCGGATCGACGGTGCCGGTGACAGTGCCATCGCGCAGGATGGTGGCGCGGTCGCAGAGCGCACGGATCTCCTCGAGCTTGTGCGAGATGAACAGGATCGACACCCCTCGGTCCCGCAGCCGCCGCAGCGTGATGAACAGCCGCTCCACCGATTGCGGCGGCAGAACCGAGGTCGGCTCGTCAAGGATCAGCAGCTTCGGGTCGGTCATCAGGCAGCGGATGATCTCAACCCTTTGCCGTTCGCCTACGGACAGGGCGTGGACATAAGCCAGCGGGTCGACCTCGAGCCCGTAGTCTTCGCCCAACGCGCGGATGCGGGCGGCCAAGGCGCGCGATGTTCCCGGCACGACAAGCGAGATGTTGTCCACCACGCGCATCGTCTCGAACAAGGAAAAATGCTGGAAGACCATACCGATGCCCTGCGCTCTTGCCTCGTTGGGCGAAGTGAGGGACAGCGGCTTGCCATGCCAGTGCAGGGTGCCTTCGTCGGGCGTTTCCACCCCGTAGATCAGCTTCATCAGCGTGGACTTGCCCGCGCCATTCTCGCCCAGGATGGCGTGGATCGACCCTTGCGCCACATCAAGGTCGATGTGGCGGTTGGCCCGTACGGTCCCGTAGGTCTTGCTCAGCCCCCTGAGCGAGAGAAGCGTCATGACTTATTGCGGCAGCGGCGTGGTGACGCCGGCCACGTGCCAGTCCATGGACACGATCTGCTCGTCGGTCAGCGTCTCGCCATCCTCGACGCCCACGGTCTCGTCCTGCTTGAGGATGCGGCCCGTGAAGACGTGGAACGAGCCGTCGGCGATGGCGGCGGACACCTCGTCGATCTGCGCCTTCACGTCCTCGGGGATCGCCGGGTTCCAGTCGAGCACCTGCACCACCCCGTCCTCGACCCCGAGGAAGGCGTTGCGGCCCCCGAACGTGCCATCGAGATGCGCCTTGGCGCTTTCGAGGAAGAAGGGCGACCAGTCGGTGGAGACGCAACCAAGGTAGTACTCCGGCGCGAACTGGGCCATGGACGAATTGAGGTTGAACACATACGCCCCGGCCTCTTCGCAGACGGTGATGACCGAGGGCGTGTCCTGCGCGTTCGAGAAGATAACGTCGCAATCTTGCGACAGCAGCGCCTTGGCAGCGCCCTGTTCCTGCGCCGGATCGAACCACGAGTTCACCCAGACCACCGACACTTCGATGTTGGGGTTCACCGCCTGCGCTCCCAGCGTGAAGGCATTGATCGAGGTGATGAGTTCGGGGATCGCGAAGGCCGCGACCGACCCCAGCTTGCCGGTCTTCGAGAGGGCGGCGGCGGCCATGCCCATCTGGTAGGTGCCCTGGAAATACTTGGCCGCGAAGGGCGAGAAGTTCGGCGCCACCATGAAGCCCGAGGCGTGCAGCACGGTGACGTCCGGGTTGCGGCGGGCGATCTGCATGGCGCCGTTCTGGTAGCCGAAGCTGCCCGCCAGCAGGAACTTGTTCCCGTCCGACACGAGGCGGTTCATCATCCGGTCCGCGTCTGGCCCCTCGGGGATGTTCTCGAGGATGGTGAGGTTCGCGCCCAGCTCTTCCTGCACCTTCTCCATGGCGATGGCGAGCGAGTGGGACCAGCCGACCTCGCCCACCGGCGAGGGTACGATCATCGCCATGCCTAGGCTCTCCTGCGCGGCGGCAAGGCCGGGCACACCGGCGGCAAGGGTGGTGGCGGCGGAGGTCTGGAGGAACCTGCGGCGGTTGAGCTCTGTCATGTCTGTCTCCCTGTTATTTATGTTTTTTCAGAAGGCTGTGTTCAGAAGTCGATGGTGGCCAGCGTGGCTTCGGCCTCGGCGGCCATCTGCGCCTCGTCGAGGCCGGGGAATTCGCCATCGCGCCAGACGATGCGCCCGTTCGCCATCGTCATGTCCGTGGCCATGCCGATGCCGACGCGGGGGATGAGGCTTTCGGGATCGTGGCGGGTGCCGACGTAATCCATGCGGCGGCTGTCGATGGCAAAGAGATCCGCCGCCATGCCCGGCGCCAGCTGGCCGATGTCGCCGCGCCCCAGCAGCGACGCGCCCCCGGAGGTGCCGTAGCGCAGGAAGGCGGCGGGATCGGGCACCGGGTGGCTGCGGGTGTTCGCGACAAGGCATTGCAGCATGTAGGCCGAATGCAGGCAGTGCATGAGGTTCGAATTGTCGTTGCTCGCCGCACCGTCACAGCCGAGGCCGATCCGCACCCCAAGCGCCTGCATGGCGGGGATGGATGTGACCTCGGCCCCGACAAGGTAGACCGGCTCGGGGCAATGCGACACGCCGGTGCCGCTGGCCGCCATCCGGGCCAGCTCGGCCTCGGTCAGCTCCCAGCAATGTGCGTAGAAGGTGTCGGGGCCGCAGAACCCCATCTCTTCGAGGTAATCCACCGTGCGCATGCCATGGCGGGCGCGGATGACTTCGGATTCGCCCTCGCCCACATGGGTGTGCAGGATCGCGCCCCTGTCGCGGGCCAGCCGCATGCTTTCCACGAAAGTCTCGCGGTAGCCGTTCACCGGCTGGCAGGGGGCCACAGACACCTGCCGCATCGAGAACTTGCCCGCGTCGTGGAAGGTGTCGAGCAGCCGTTCGCAATCGGCAAGGAAGCCGTCCGTGGTCTCGAGCATCTCGTCGGGGATGGTCGAGCCTTCGGATTTCGGCAGGGTGTTGGTGCCGCGCCCGGCGTGGAAACGGATGCCGATCTTCTCGGCGGCCTCGAACTGGCGGTCGACGATGCGGGTGCCCGCATGACGCGGAAAGCAATACTGGTGATCATAGGCCGTGGTGCAGCCATGCTTTGCCAGCTCCGCGAGGGCGGTCACCGAGGAGTGGTAAAAGCAATCCTCCGTGAGGCGCGAGAACACCGGGTAGATCCGGTCAAGCCATTCGATCACCGACAGCTTGGTCCAGTCCAGATCGGCGCGGTTGCGCACGAAGCACTGGAAGAAATGGTGATGCGTGTTGACGAGGCCGGGGTAGACGAACCAGCCGGTTGCTTCGATGACCTCGGCATCGCCGGGCGCAAGGTCCGGGCCGATGGCCTTGATGGCGGGGCCGCTGGTGAGCAGGTCCACGTCGCGCAGCACCTCGTTGCCGGTGACGACGGCGGCGCAGCCCTTCAGCAGGTAGTCAGGCATTCTGTTTCGGGTCCCTGGTGGTCCTGGTCTGCCGGATGTCGGGCATGGGGCCCGGCTCTGGCTTCAGTTCGTGCAGGCGATGGATGCCGGGCATCTCGATGAAGCCATCGAGCGCACGGATCTCCCGCATCCACAACCGGATCGACGGGTACGGATCAAGCGGCAGGCCGCCATCCGGAGCCAGTGCCACATGCGGGAAACAGGCGATGTCGGCTATGGTGGGACGCGGGCCTGCAAGAAAGATCATCCCGCGACGCCGCTGGGCGGAAATCGCCGCCTCGAGCTCGCGCAGGGCCAGCGTGGCGGCGCGGCGCAGTACGTCGATGTCGCCTGGCCCGTGCAGCATGTCATGGGCGCGCGCAGCCCCGGCGCTGCTCGTGAGGCGCTGCGAGAAGGCCAGCCACTGGGCGACCGTGGCGCGCATGGCGGGGGTGTCCTCGCCCAGCCACTCCGGGTCATGGCCTGCGGCCAGGTAGCTCAGCATGGCGGTGCTGTCACGCAAGGTGAGGCTGCCGTCGGTCAGGACCGGGATTGTGCCGGCCGGGTTCAGCGCCAGCATTTCCGGGGAGAGGTGTTCGCGCCCGGGATGAAAATCCACCGGCCGCGAGGTCATCTCTGCCCCCAGCAGCGCCGCCATCAGACGCACACGGTAGCAGGACGGGGACAGGATGTAGTCGTACAGGATCATGCGGCCACCAGTTGCGCGCCATAGGTAAAGCCGTTCCGTTTCAGCCAGCGCCGGTAGGCGACCGATGTAAGATCGGCGCGGGTCGGGATCTCCATTCCCGGGTCGAGCGGCAGCAGCGCGGGCAGCTGGTTTTCGAGGACCGACCGGTCCTGCACGAAGATCAGCTGCTGGAAATGGATGAGGTCGGTCATGCTCGCGTCGTCATCGTAAAGCGCCATCCACGGCCACACATCGCACAGCGTTTCCGTCAGCGGCTGCACGAAAAGCGCGATGACATCCCATTCGCCGGGCATGGGCGGCGAGGTCTTGTAGAGCACCGAACAGGTGGGGGCGCAGACCCGGTACATGTAATCGGTCGTGATGCCACCCTCGGCGGACTTCGCGGCTTGCGGCTGGAAGAACTGCACCTTGGTGGCCCAGACCTCGTCCACATCCTCGCGGATGCCGACCTCGTAGCGGGTGACCTCGGTGTGCGGCTCGGACCCGAGTATGTCCGTGTGCACGAAGGGGAAATGCGCGATGTCGAGGAAGTTCTCGACCGCCCTCAGCGGCGAGCAGCGCACCCGGCAGACGCCCACGTCCACGAGGCGGCGCCCCAGCTGGTCCGCTTCGGGGATGTCGAAAAGCGGCCTTGTGGGTGTGCCGGGACAGGTCCAGACATGGCCATAGCGCAGCTCCACCGGGAGAGGCCGCTCGCCCTCACCGGTCACCGCCGGGGTGCCGCCGTCAAGGAAGATGCGGATCGGCTCTCCCAGGAGCAGGCTGTCCCGCCCCTCTTCGGTGACGCCCGAGATCAGGCCGACCGGATACCATTGGTCCTTCATCGCGCCCACACTCATGCCGTTGCCTCCGCCTCGATGTTGCGCCGCAGCGCCTCTGCCGCGTCCGACAGCGCATCGAGCGTCGCAAGATCGCAGCTTTCGGGTGCCATGAGGTGCAGCATCGTCTCATCCCCAAAGGCCTGGACCAGCGCGATCACCGCGACGGGCCCGAGTTTGACCCTCAGCACGGGGCCATCCCCTCCGAAGACCTCAGCGATTGCACCAGTGGCGGCGGCGATGTGCAGGCTGCGCAGGCCCCTGAACCCGGCAAGGTCGGGCGGCGCGCCTGCTGGCTGGCCCTCGGCCACCCAGACCACACCTGACGCCTCCCGGCAGGCAAAGACCGGCACGCGGATGCTCTCGGGAGGGGTCAGGTCCGGATGGGCCGGGATGCGCTTGCAGCCACCATCCTCGCCGTAGCTCCAGCCGTGGTAGATGCATGACAGTCGCTCGCCCCGCACGTACCCGTGCGACAGCCTCATACCACGATGCGGGCAGCGGTCCGACCACGCGGCGATGCGCCCCGACGCACTGCGCCAGATGGCAAGTGCCGTGTCCCCGATCCGCCCGGGCGCGGCCGAGGCGACGGGGATGTCATGCGACAGGGCGACGGGGGTCCAGTCAGTCTGCAAGAGGGATCTCCAAGTCAAACAGTCGACGCATCGGATCATGCATTCCGCTGGGGCGCCACGCAGCCCGAACGCCGCCTTGGGCGCCGCGCCACGATACGCCCAATAAAAGGGCCTAATGCCCGATTATCAGGCGAGTTATTTACCCGCCATTCCGGCACCCAGATCGTATGCGTGCAACCGAATCGACCCAGATATCATAGGGCCCCAGAAGGCAGCCCATCTCCATGGCATCGAGCAGGTCGGGCGCGCCGCTCAGCGTCATCTCCAGACGCTCATCGGTTTGCACACGCAGGGCAATGGCCAGCCCCAGCTTACCCGCGTGGCGCAAGAGCCAAGGGCTCAGATCGGCGCTGCCGAGCTTGCCTTCGAGCACGAATTCTTCGGTTACCTGCACTGCATCGCTCCATGGTCCTGCCGAAGGACACTCCCTGCGCGGCCTCAGGTCAAGCCTGTCCCAGATGCGCTGCCACGCCTTTCGGCGCGGCCCGGGTGGGGGCGCTGCCCCCGTCCGCCTTCGGCGGCCTCCCCCGGGATATTTGAGGTCAAAGGAAACAAGGGGCGCGGTCTTGATGGCGCGCACCCCTTGTTTCTTCTCTTGTCAAATACGCACTGCAGGACCTTGGCCACGGGCAGCAGGCCACCGGAATCTGTGCGGATACAAGGTGAGCCAAATCCTTTCCTTCAACGGATTTGGCCAAGGGCTGGTCAGCCCATGCGCTCGGAGGCGTAGCTGCCCGGGGAGGCGGGGAAGACCACCGTCTTGTTGCCGTTGAGGAAAACCCGGCGATGGATATGCGCGTGGATCGCGCGGGCCAGCACCTGAGCCTCGACGTCGCGGCCCAGCGAGACGTAGTCTTCGGGGGACTGCGCGTGGGTGACGCGCACCGTGTCCTGTTCGATGATCGGGCCTTCGTCGAGGTCGGCGGTGACGTAATGCGAGGTGGCCCCGATGAGTTTCACGCCGCGCTCG
>NZ_BMJV01000012.1 GCF_014643635.1 Salipiger pallidus | reverse complement strand
AGGTCGCAACCAGAGGCCGGATACACGAAGGAACTCGACCGCAATGCTGTTGCCAAAGTCAAAAAATCGCTTGCAGCCCCGGGGGCGTCCATACACGGGACATTGGCGACAACAATTCCCCAATGAGAGAAAGGACTCTGAGATGGGATGGCTGT
This sequence comes from Salipiger pallidus, assembly GCF_014643635.1. Lineage (GTDB taxonomy): Bacteria > Pseudomonadota > Alphaproteobacteria > Rhodobacterales > Rhodobacteraceae > Salipiger > Salipiger pallidus. Next base: position 129,761 of record NZ_BMJV01000012.1, on the reverse strand, counting down.
TCTACACCGACGGCCGCGTCAAATCCTACGCGGATGAGAAAGCGGAAATTGCCCGGCTCTGCACCTTTGAGGGCGACACGCGCAAAACTGAACTGGTCAAGGCCTGCAAGGTTGGCTCCACCTGGTATGCAGCGGCTAGGGTTACCAATCGCGACGGCACCCCTGTCGAGGACGCGACCTATGTCACCGATCCTGACGGCTCGATCACTTTCGCCGCCGTATTCCTTACCCGATATGATGACGGCTGCTGGGGCTACAAGGACATGGAGGAAAGCGCGGGACCGGTCGAATCCCGCGCGCCACTGAGCCTATTGGCCCTGCTGTCCGAGCTGAAAGACCCAGACAGCTATGCTCATGCCTGGCGCCAGCGCTGCCAGGACTGGGCTGCGATCCCGGACTACGAGGAAGGCGACAAGATCAAGCTCGCCACCCCTGTGACGCTCACCGATGGCAGTACCTGCCAGATTGTCACCGCGACCCACTACAGGCGTGGGCGGCAAAAGCGCCGCTGCTACCGCATCGAGGAAACTGGTGGGCTCGTACGCCTGTCGAAGGCCTCGCTTGCGGGCTCGGAGCTGCTCAGCTCCACGAAAGGTGCGGCTAGCCCGGTGCTGGCGGAGTTCCTGGCGGGGCGAAATTAGGTCCTGCGCCGGACGGTTCATCGACCTGCCCGGCGACAGCAGATGCTGCGGCTTGTCTTGACAAGGCAATGCAAATGCATTACCTATCGCGGGCAGCAAAGCCCCTTTTCTTCAGGAGACTGCCATGACAGCCCTCGCACAAGATGTCTCGAAACTCACGGATCGGTATCAGACGACCGTGCCGGCGGGTGTGCGCAAACAGCTCAAGCTGGGCAAGGGCGACCAGATTCGTTACTGCACCGAGCCGAGTGGCAGGGTCTATATCGAGCCCGTGCGCAGCGACGAGGAAGATCCCGTGCTCGGAGCCTTTCTCGATTTTGTCGAGGCCGATATCAAGGCGCATCCGGACCGCATTCGGGCTTTCGATGGGGCTTTGCATGACCGTCTTGCAGCACTGGTCGGAGACGTTGATGTCGATCTCGATGCGCCGCTATCGCTCGAGGATGAATGAGCGGCGATAGCGTGCCCGCCCAAGCGCCCCTTGTCGTGAATGGATGGTCGATTTATGCGCACCCACTCTTTCTGGACCAGCTCGAAGGGCTGGTCGAGGAGGTAGAGGCGCGTAAGGCTCGCGATCCCAAGACCTGGCACAAGAAAAACCCGACGAAACGGCTGGCCGCCATCTTCAAGCTGGTCACCGAGGCCATACCTGCAGATCCGGGTGCCGCCGCCTTCCGGCAAGGCGGCACACTCGGCGATCACCGCAAGCACTGGTTCCGGGCGAAATTCTTCCAGCAGTATCGGCTGTTCTACCGGTTCAACAGCGATGCGAAGGTCATCGTGGTGGCATGGGTGAACGACGACAAGACCCTGCGCGCCTATGGCAGCAAGACGGATGCCTATGCGACGTTCAAAGGGATGCTGGAAGATGGCAACCCACCTGACAATTTCGACGCGCTCTTGAAAGAAGCTGCAGCGGCAGGCAAGCGGTTCGAGAAATCCCTTGAAGCGGTGCCCGATCGGTAAGTGGGCCAGCTTGCTATGACCCTTTGGCATTATCATTTACGACGCCACGCTCGAAGATGTAGCATCGGCTGATAATGCGGTCGGAGAAAGCACAATGAATGAGACGGAAAAGGATAGGCAGCACCTCGGTCTAGAGGAGCAATGCGCGCCTGACCTGACGGGGCACCGTTTCCCAATTGCTGTGCGCGTTGCAGACATGCCCGATGACCTCGGCAAGCTGCTGGATATCGGGCTCGAGGAGCATTTCCGTGGCCGCTGAAGCGAATTCTTATGACACGTGGTTTTGCGCGCAGGTGCAGGCCGCGCTGGAGGATGCACGCTCGGGAACATCTCAGGTTCAGGTGATGCAGGCCGCACAGGCATTGATTGATGCGAAGCGGCAGGTCGAACCCAAGTCCTGACCAAGCCTTTGAGGTCGGCGCGGTCTGACTACGTCACCCTGAAAAGCGAAAGCGGGCTTTTTGTCCTTTGGAACTCAGACCCTGATCCAAAGGAAAATCCCCATGTCCAAACCCAGAACGGCCAACCCGGCTCTCGCAATCTCCGAAGCCGATCTCGCCTCTGCCCTCGCGCAAATCGGCACGGAGGTCGATGACCAGCCCCTGCGCAGTTCAGCGCTCGCGCGTATCATGCGCGAGACGTTTCATGGCAGCGATGCCGGTGGCGCCTGGGACTGGCGCATGGCCTATGACATGATGCAGGCAGCGGCTGTCCAGGTGCTGCTGCGTGGGAACGGCGCGGCAGGTGACACCGCCGCTGCAAGGCTACTTGCCTCACGGCTCCTGACGGAAACCCGCCGGTCAGAGCAGCAGATCCGGCTACAGCAGTTTTCCACGCCGCTGCCATTCGCGGCGCTGGTTTTGCGGGCCGCGGCGATCCGCAAGGGCGAGACCGTTCTGGAGCCCTCGGCTGGCACCGGTGCCCTGGCTGCTTTCGCCGCCCGGGCCGGTGCCACGCTTCTGCTCAACGAGATCGACCCCTTTCGCCAGCGCCTCCTGCGCGCGGTTTTCGGCGGCGAGGTCACAGGCCATGACGGCGAGCATATCGATGATCTGCTGCAGACGCCGGTTCTACCCGAGGTCGTGGTGATGAACCCGCCCTTCGCCTCCTCGGTCGATCGCTCCCGAGACAAGCACATCGCCGCCAAGCATCTCATCGCGGCTGCAAAGCGCCTGGCACCCGGCGGGCGGCTGGTGGCGATCATGCCGCCGGGATTCACGCCCGAACGCGATGCCGCGCATTGGTCCCGCGCCTGCGGTCTCCTGACGCCGCGATTGGCGCTGACGATGCCGGGACAGGTCTATCGCAAGCTCGGCACCTCTGTCGAAACCCAGCTGATGGTCTTCGACAAGGTGCAGGAGGACGGCGAAATGATCCGCGCCAGTGTCCGGGACTTGGATGAAGCCCTTCCTTTTGTCGACGCAGTTGCCGCGACCCGGCCCGAGATGCGCCCCGTCCAACGGGCTGAAGCGATCCCTCATGCGCGACCGATCGTTCCATCATCTGCCCCGCGCAAGACCGCTGCTGCGCCTGTCGCCGCCTCCAAATCTCGGGCCAATGCCGTTGTCCCGCTCACTTTCAAGAGCCTCGATATCCCGCGCGACAACACGCCCATCTCGGACATCTATGCGCGCTACCGTCCGCAGCGGATCGAGATCGCGGGTGCGCAAGAACATCCCACGCCGCTCGTCGAGAGCATCGCCATGGCCTCGGTTGCCCCGCCCATGCCCTCAAACACGGGCAGTGATGACTTGCGCCTGCCCGCACGGTTGATCGAGGAGGGACATCTCTCCGAGGCGCAGCTGGAAACCATCATCATGGCGCATGACGCCCATGGGCGCGACCTGCCGGGTCGGTTCGCGATCGATGACGACCAGACCAAGCTGACGCGCGCCGATGATGATCCAGACGCACGTGCCTATCGCCTTGGCTATTTCCTCGGCGACGGCACCGGTTGCGGCAAGGGGCGCGAATGCGCGGGGCTCATTCTCGTGAACTGGCTGGCCGGGCGCAGAAAGGCGATCTGGGTTTCCAAATCCGCCACGCTCATCGAGGACGCCATCCGCGACTGGACCGATCTCGGCGGCTCGCCAGCCGACATCCAGCCGCTCTCAAAATGGAAACCGGATCAGCCCGTCCCGATGGGCGACGGTATCCTCTTCGTCACCTACGCCACGCTGCGGTCCGCGGGCAAATGTGGCACCACGCGACTGAGCCAGACCCTCGACTGGATGGGCGAAGACTTCGACGGCGTACTGGCCTTTGATGAGGCCCATGCCATGCAGAACGCGGCCGGGTCCGAGCAGGGCAGGGGGGTCAAACCCTCCCAGCAGGGCCTTGCAGGCCTGCGGCTGCAACTGGCAGCACCCCGCGCTCGCGTCTTCTACATTTCGGCCACGGGTGCCACGAGCGTGCACAACCTGGCCTATGCCGCGCGTCTTGGTCTCTGGGGGCAGGGGCCGGAATACCCCTTCCCAAGCCGCGAGAGCTTCGTTTCTGCGATGGAAGCTGGCGGTGTCGCCGCCATGGAGGTGGTCGCGCGCGATCTCAAGACGCTCGGCCTCTACACGGCCCGCGCCCTCAGCTTCGATGGCGTGGAGTATGACGTGCTCGAACACGCGCTCACCCCGGCCCAGATCGAGATCTACGACGCCTATGCGGGAGCCTTTCGCACAATCCACCACAATCTCGAAGCCGCTTTGACAGCCACCGGCGTCAACGATGCCTCGGGAGAGACCAATGCCTCGGCAGCACGCGCCTCGGCCAAGTCCCGCTTCGAGAGCACAAAGCAGCGTTTCTTCAATCATCTGCTGATGGGCATGAAGGCCCCGACCATCATCCACGCCATCGCGGACGATCTGGCGGCAGGCAAGGCTTGCGTCATCCAGGTGGTCTCGACGGGTGAGAGCCTGTTGAAGCGTCGGCTTGAGACGATGGACCCGGAGGATGAACTCGTCGAGGGTGCCTTGACGCCACGCGACTATGTTCTCGCCTACCTCGAACAGGCTTTTCCGATCCATGCCCAAAAGCTCGTGGAGATCGACGGCAACATGGTGGCTGAGCCGCTTCGGGATGAAACTGGCGCGCTGGTCGTCTCGCGCGAGGCGCTCGCTCTGCGTGACGCGGCCATGATGGAGTTGATGACGCTGGCGCCGATCCCCTCGGCGCTGGATCAGATCCTCTGGGCCTTTGGCGACGAGGCCGTGGCAGAAGTCACGGGGCGGTCCATCCGACCCCTCAAGGCCGAGGATGGTCATCTCTTCATCGAAAAGCGCGCCGCCAGCAGCAATTCATCCGAAACCCAAGCCTTCATGGGCGGTGATAAGGATATCCTTATCTTCTCCGATGCGGGCGGTACGGGCCGGTCGTATCATGCGGCGCAAACGGCGAAGAACCAGAAACGGCGGCGGCACTACCTGCTGGAGCCCGGCTGGCGCGCCGATGCGGCCATCCAGGGGCTCGGCCGCACGCATCGCTCTGCCCAAGTCAGCGCGCCCTTCTTCCGGGTCTGCACCTCGGATGTGCATGGCGAAAAGCGTTTCACCTCGACTATAGCCAAGCGCCTCGACCAGCTGGGGGCCTTGACCAAGGGTCAGCGCGAGACCGGCTCGCAAGGCATGTTCCGCGAGGAGGACAATCTCGAAAGCCCGATCGCGCGAGCGGCGCTGCGTGGGTATTTCGCCGATCTTGCCGCCGGGCGCGCTGAGGCGATGAGCTACGAGAGCTTCACCGACTGGACCGCCCTGCGGCTGATCGACAAGGACGGGGTGCTCCTTGAGGAGCTTCCCCCGATCCAGCGGTTTCTCAACCGGGTGCTTGCCCTTCCCATCCACATGCAGAACGCACTCTTTGCCGAGTTCATGCGCCGGATTGCCGATCAGACGGAACGGGCGCGCGCGGCGGGCACGCTCGATCTCGGCGTGGAAACCCTACGCGGCGACAAGATAGAACAGGTCTCCACCGAGGATCTCTGGACCTGCCCGAAATCCGGCGCCGTGACGCGGATTATCGGGCTGGAGGTCACCGACCCAGTGTATGTGCTGGACGCCGAAGAGGCCATGTCGCGCAATCCCGACAAGTTACCGATGGTCAATCGCGCCTCCGGTCGCGCGGCGCTCATCTCGGCGCGCCCCATGCAGATGTATGACGAGGATATTGTCACACTGATGCGCAAGGCGGTGCGGCCAAACGGGTCTAGCTATCTCGAAGAGGCTCGGTTCACGTCTTCGGCCTGGGAAGACATCGACAGGCCCGAGTTTGCAAAGCTTTGGGATGCCGAGGCAGCGTCCCTGCCAAAAACCACCACAACCAAGCTCTACCTGCTGACCGGGCTGCTGTTGCCGATCTGGAAGGACATCCCGACCACGAATGAACGCATCTACCGCGTCACGCCGGACGGGGCGACCGCCATGATCGGGCGCACGCTGAGCGAGGAAGGGGCGGCCGCGCTGCGCGCCAGCTTCCTCGTTTCTAACCCGCAAACGCCACAGGAGATGCTGACTGCGGCTCTTGGCACCACCACGCCGGTCGATCTGGGCCGGGGTCTGACGCTGACCCGTCGCCGGGTCGCAGGCGAGATGCGCCTTGAGCTGGGCGGTGCGGACAAGGGCATGATCGAAGGCCTCAAGGCCATGGGGTGTTTCACCGAGATCATTGCCTTCCAGCTGCGGGTGTTCCTGCCGCATGGGGACGGGATCGACACGGTCAGCATTCTGGCCCGGATTGTGGGGCAGGGAACCAGCAACGCGGCAGACCAAGCCGCCTGAAAAGCCAAAGCGGGCTTTGGGTCGGGCGTCGCGGATCGGGATTTGGCCGGTCTGCGCTTTCCGGGCGCGCGCTGACCAATGCGACGCCTGGCCCCCCAACTTCTGATAAGAGGACAGACCCATGACCAATCCCCAGATCGACTATGCCGCAATGGCGGCTCAGTGGCGCGCCGAGCACGAAACCACCCTGAAAGCAACCCGAGCGGAACTGATCGTGCAATTGCGCGCGCTTGGCATCAACGAGGTCACCGCCGAATACGAAGGCTATGGCGACTCCGGCAATGTCGAGGACGTGAATGTGCAGCCTGCGGAGGTCCAACTGCCGGAAGCGCTTGTCACCGCCGTGGGCGATTTCGCCTGGTCACTCGCCTATCACCATCATCCGGGGTTCGAGAACAACGAGGGCGGCTACGGCACGCTGACCTGGGACTTGCGCAACGACAGCATCACGCTCGATCATGCGGACCGCTACGTTGAATGCTCGCACAGCTATGACGACGGGCTTTGAGATGGCCCATCCGCTTCATCATGCTGAAAGCTCTGCCCGGAAATTCGGTGGGGTGCCATCTGACTATCAGGACATCCACGACTGGTTCGACGCCTCGAAAGAACACCTCGCCCTCTTCACGCACCGCGCCTTGCGTCATCATGCTCAAGGCCTGTTCGAGGCCGAACGTGTCTTCGGTCTGACCCTGACCAATAGCGCGGGTCGGGACATCCCCGTGCGCTGGATCGGCGAGCAGCATGTCCGCGAAGACTGCCAGGGCCGCATTCCGAGCATGGCGGACTGGCTGCGACGGATACAGCCTGAGCCATGGATGGCCAATGGCCATATCGAGCAGCACCTCAGCGGGGAGCCCTGCGGCGATCCAAGGGTTGCTTGGGCATTCGAGGTGGCCGCCGGAAGAACGGTTCTCGGCCTGAAAGATTGGATGGCGGCGCGCGCGACGCAAGCCACGCAAAGCGCCTGACAGCTCTCGGTCGTTTGCCAAACGAATGCTGCATAGAAGCCCGGTCGGAAGATCAGGCTTCTTGCGTCGTTTCCCCAGCAATCTTTTTGAGGAGGATCACATGACATTCGAAGACATCAAGGCGGCCGTCGATGCCGGTCAGACCGTGCACTGGGCCAATACCGGCTACGTTGTCCACAAGGACCGGCTCGGTCAGTACCTCATCACCTTTGTGCCGAACGGTAGCTGCATCGGCCTGACCGACCGGAGCGGGCACCGGTTGAACGGAAAAGAGGCGGAGTTCTTCATCGCGCAATCGAAGGACAGCGCGGAAAATCCGGGTAGCCAATCAAGACCAGACGGGCAGGGGAGGGGCGCAGCACCCGAACGCGCGGGGGCATGCCCACTCGGACGGCAGCTCTGACCCGTGGGCGGGGCTGAAAGGAAAGCAAGCTTTCTGGTTTGTGATCCCAGGAGGGGTCGAGAAAGCAATCCCGGATGCGCTGGCAAGAACGTCAGGCACCGGCCAATCCAAAAGGAACCATCCCATGTTCGCAGGAACCCTCACCCGCAATGTCGAGACCGCCGCCGCCGAATACACCGGCATGATCCACTCGACGCGATTTGACATCGCCATCCAGCTTGAGGCACGGGCCAAGATGTCCGCGCGCAGTCCGGATTACGACGTGACGGCCGTCAACAAATCGGGCCGCAAGGTCCGCATCGGCACGGCCTGGAACGAGACGGGCAATACCAGCGGAAACCCCTATATCTCGATGCAGATCGATGTGGGCCTCGGCCCGTTCCGGGTCAACGCGGTGCAGACGAAAGAGGCGCGCGCGGCCCAGAGCGGCGAATTCGAGATCATCCCGTTGGTCTCGAACGGTCTGATGAAATCCGGCTCGATCTCGGGCGAGCTGACCGCTATGGACGCCGACAACGCCTTCACCGGCTACATCGCCAACATGATGTTCGATCTGGAGTTCATCCTGATCGAGAACAGCTACAAAACCGAGGAGACCCACCCCGATTACCGGATCGAGGTCAGCTCGCCCCGGGGCACACCGATCCGCGTCGGCTCGGCGTGGATGGCCAAAAGCAGCCGCACGGGCAATGACTACCTGACGCTGCTGATCAACACGCCTTACGGTGACCTGCGCGTCAACGCCGTGCAGAACGAAGAGCAGCGCGGCGGGCAGACCTTCTCGATCATCCCGTTCATCGACAGCGGTGAGCAGCCACAGGACGCAGGCGCAGGGCTGTCGCTGGTCGCGTGACCAACGCGCGAGATTAGACGATCCGCACCGAAAGGGGAGCCGTGGGATCACGGTTCCCCTCTTACAATGTCCATTTGCATGAAAGTAAGGTCAGTTAGTGATTTGCCAGGCGCGTTCAGGTTGCGAACGGCCCCAAAACATAAGATGGCGGCAGCCCTTAGAACGGCCTGCCCCGCGTCCGAACACACACCCGAAAACAGCCCGGTCAAATATAGTACTTGAATGGCTGCGGTCCGCCCTCCCGCGCCGAACCCATCACAAGGATGTCTCCGACCATCTTTGCGAAGCGGACTGTTACCGGCAACCCATCGTTGAAGTTGCACGAGTTGTAGTTGATCTTTGTCAGTCCCATGATGTCAGCAAGTACCGTCCGCATCTCTGGCTTATGATGCTTTGAGCGCAGGATCGTCACCATAAGCGGGTTGGGTGTTTCAGGCCCGATATACGTATCCAGCTGCGGGACGTAGCCGCTCGTCCAAAGATAGGCGTTCTTCTCGTCTAAACTTAGAGCCGTTCCTCTGATCACGGGGTAGTCGCCTGCACGGAAGAGCTTTGCGTCACCACCCGTAGGTCTGATCCGTACACCGACGACGTTCGTCCCCTTCGGAGCCGCCTGACAGAAGGCCTGCCACTCCTCGTCGTTGAATGACGCCTGCCCATGGATGAAGAGTTCCTTGGGCGGCTCGGAGTGCAGATCCCGGTACGCTTCTATCACAGTCTCTAGAAGTTCTTTCGCGGCGTCAGCGTTTAGATGGTATTCGTACTTGCCGGTCTTCCAAGGGCCATTCGCGCCGCGGAACACCACGCCATCGCCTTCACTCAAAAACATCTGCGCCGCGCAGCAGACGTGATTATCGCGGTTGTTTGGGAGGTTCTTGTAGACCATCCCGATGTAGCATACTCCTTCGCGCACGTTCGACAGCCGCCAGGGTGGACGGTCCTGTGTCTTATAGTAAAGCCCCGTCGCGATGTTCCACGCCACTGTCGCAGGGTCTTGGGTGGTTCGCTTCGGATAGCCCGCACTGTTGAGGAACGCTGTCGGCTCAAGGGTCGACTCGCGCAGGATCTGAGAGGGCGCGATCGAGAGCAAAGTCGCCTTGATGTGCCTACGGAAGTCGGGAATGTCGTCAAACACGTCCTCAATGCGCGGATCGAACCGTTCGTCCATGAAAAGGAACGACTGGGGTGACCTTGCGCGCTGCTTCTTGGGCGTTTTTCCAGCGACCAGGGTCAAACCGGTCCGCCTCGATTCCGGACGGCAGCGCTCGTAGACTATCTCGGGCACGACGAACATCCATACATCAATCGAACCCTCCTCGTTGCGCCTGAACTTGTGGACGCGCTCAGTGTAGATACGGGCGACCGCATCGACGGCCTCGTGCATGTTCTGCACCCTGGTCGCCCGCTCGATGGCGTCAAACTCGACCGTCAGGGACCTGAGCCGATCTGGATCGAAAGTAATGCCGAATGTCTCTTCGAGCCCGGCGAAATCCGCGAGATGAAGACGGTCCTTCTTCTCCGTCGGCCCCGGAGGCGGCACCGGTATCCCGGAAAGCAGCCGGCGGCTCCAAGATCGGAAGTGTCCGATCCCGTCCGACGTTCCCACAACCCCAATTCGGACTTCTCGAAGCTTCCGAGGGCCGTCATGAGGTCCATAGAGAAACAGGCCGTCCTTTGGGTGGTGGCTCCTCTGGTCATGGCGGAAGTCGAGTTCTGGCTCATCGAAGTGATCTACGATCAAGCTTGCTTCGGGAAACCTCATTTACCGTCTCCTTCGGGCTCAGCATCGTCGTCGTCAGCCTCTGGCCGCCCGAGCGTGCTTTCGTCCTGCTCCTCGGCATCCGGGTCGCCCACGTCAGGAAGAGCTGTACTGACCGGCGACGTGAAGAGAAGGGGCTCAGAGGAAAGAAGCATGTCCTGGCCTGGAGCCAGCGGAACCCGAATGTAGGCTGAGTCACCCGACATGATCTGAAGGAATGCCAGAAGCCGTCCGTGCCATTGCTTGTTGCGCCAACCCTTGCAGCCCGATCTGCGAAGGCGATGCATCTTCTTCGGATCATCTATGCGTTCGCCCTGCTCCGTATTGTTATCCATCGCGAAAAGGACGCGCGCTTTCAGACGGAAGTGCCAGAAAGGCCAGTTTCGGGGAATCGCCGTCACCCCATAGGACCAAACATGCTTTCGGGCGATGTTGCGCAGCATCGACGACCGGCGCTCACCTTGTCGCCCCCAGGGCACCCGCTCACCAATCGCGACCTGGTTAGGGGACACATGGAAACCATCGCCGTTGGAATACGCATAGGCGACCATGCCAATATTCCTGCAGTGCCGTTCCCATCCATCGCGCAACAGGCCCGTGAGCATGTTCGACAGATCACGTCCCGCGACGCCTATCTCAGGCATACCCTTTTCTACCGCATCGACAACCGGCACAGAAGTCCGTAGGCGCAACTTCGCTACGCCTTCGAGGCTTTCCCCAACATCAGGGGGCGCAGCGAAGGTGATCACGCCTCGCTCATGCGCGACGGCGGGAAACGACAGCCCTCGCACCCGCCTCTTGAGGACGTCGGTCTGGACCGCTCCTGCCGCCTCGTAGAAGTGGAGTTCATCGGGCATTTCCAAGATCTGAATCCAATTCGAGACCAAGGACTCTGGCTCGCGCACTAGCGGAACAGCACCACGCTTGCGGAAGCTGTCCCATTGAGCTGCGACCGCGATGTGCTCGCGTCGGCGCGTTACGCCTTGGCGACGCAGCGTCTCCAGAAGCTTCGAAAGCCCTTCTGCCCAACCCCGCGCGAAATCGGCAGGCGTCGCATCGCGGAGGCCATCAATCTTGGCCCCCTCCTCGATCCGTAACGGGATAATCAGGCGAGTGTCGCCAAAACTTGCAGCAAGCGTTTTCGCCCTGTCGATCAGGTCCATCGCGTCGTCGTTGGCGCGGGTGGCCGCGCCCGCCACTGCCAGAACCTTCGCAGCGCGGTGCTCCAACGCCACTCCAATCTCCTTGTGCCATCTGTCTCCAGGCTCGAGAGTCAGGATCTCGGAAAAAACGCGATATCCGTGCGCTTCGAGCTTTGGACCGAGCCAAAGGATGAAGTGATCGTGGTCGGGGCGCGCTCCGACAAGGAACAGGGTATCCCGTTGCGTTTCCGCCTCTGACTCCACCTTTCCGCCGATCCCTGGCTTTGGAAGCAACGCTCGAAGGACCGAAGGAGGCTTCAGGTGGCCCTCGCGCTCATCCAGCGTCTCATGAAGCATTCGCTTCAGCGTACGCCCGCTCGCGGGGATCCATAACTTGGGATGAGCTTCCTCGATGTCAGGATGCGCGCGCAGCAATGCCTCAAGATCCTCGCGCCCGAAGATGTTTCCCGGAGATCGAATGGCGGGGCCGCAAATCTCCACGAGGTCCTGCTTCCTTTGTGGGGTCATCGCTACGGACGTTGACAGGATGTAGCGATCGGGCGCCAACTGATCGATCTTCGCGCGCTCCTTCGACATTTCACGCTTCAAAGCTGAGATAGCAGATCTCTCGTATCTCTTAGCTTGTAGGATCGTCAGGCTTTGCGCCTCCGGCGCGTGGCGTCCATCTATTCCACCATCAGCTCCTTCGCCGAATTGCTCGAAGCGGATACCAAGAGCGCGCCCGATAAGGTCGGCTGAAAGCGCCTCGAACTCGGAGGGCGATAAGGCAGAGAAATCGGCAGGCATAATATCTATATATCGCCGTCCAGTCCGGATTACACCCAAGACTTACCTCACAGACATGCCGATTTGGTATTTTACAGAGAATCTAGAGCACAGGTACGATGTGTCGCCGCGAAGGTCGGCTTTCTGTCCATGTCGCATGCTCTGATAGGAACTTAGTATAGTTGGCAGGGGAGTTTCCTGTACATCAACCTTGGTTTAACGCTTCTAGCCTCCCCATCTTGGCTTCGCGTGTCGCAGGGGAGAACGGCCCTTCGGTCCGTCGCGCATTCGGCCATGCGGCCTCACCGCGGCGTTGCGCCTGGCATCCCGGTTTGCCCGCCTCGCGAGCACGTCCCTCCCCGGCCGCTCCGCCGGATTGCGCTCTGGTCTGTTTTGCGGGGCAAAACGATCCCGCCGCTTCATCCGTCTCCCGCGTCCGGTCGGGCCGTTTGCCTGCTCGGGTCGGGCAAACCTACCGTCAAAACACACACACATGAGTGCGGAAGCATATCCTCCGGATGGCCCCCAAATCAGCCCGCGTCAAGGATCGCAAAACTTTTCGGCGAAGGCCGGGCCTGTGACGCGGGGCGGTCCCGTGGGTGAGGGCGCGCATGTGTCGTGTGTTGCGCACGGAAAACTTTTGCGCCCGGCAAGCCGGCGGCTGCGCCGTCCCTGACCCGGGCAGATTCGGAAACCAGGCATTCGGCCATGCCACCACACTCACGTGGTGGTCGAACAACCGAAATCTGGAGAACAGACATGGCATACGATCAAGCGAACACCTACGAAACCATCGAGCTTTTCGGACTGACCGAGAAGGACGCACAGCTGCCGATCCCGGAAGATCACATCCTGACCGACCGCATCATCCGCGAGAGCTTCGAGGCATTGCTCGGTCCGCTGCGCGGGACCGGCCTTGAGGCAGAAATCGAACCGCTGGCCCATGGGCTCGCCACGATCCTGCAGCGGCGCAAGGTGGCGCTCGGCAAGGAGGTCGACCGCACCGCCGACAAGATCGGCGCACTGGCAAAATCCCACGATGGATCGGAGATCGCCGAGACCGCGCTCGAAGAGGCGCAGGCCCGCTTCCTGCAACTGCGCGAGATCGTCAGCGCCATCGAGGTGATGAGCGAGGCGGCGGCGGAATGCTACGAGATCGAGACGGGTCACGCCTTCATCCCGGCAGTTGGGTCGCGCGCAAGCGTCCGGGCGCAAGAGACCGGGGCGGTCTTCGAGGCGCGGCAGCTCCTCGAGCAGCACGACCGCGAGACTGCCGAGAAGTCGAAAGTCGAGGGGGTTCCCCTGATTGTCTCGGGCGCCACCGACTGGACCGATGTCGATGTGATCTTCAACACGCTCGACAAGGTTCGCGAACGGATCAGGCAGAACCGCAATCAGGAGATCTTCCTCTGCCACAAGGGTGGCAAGCACGGGGCGGAGATGATCGCGGCTCGGTGGGCCCGAGCACGCGGGATAGCACAGGCGCGCTTCGATCCGCGCTGGTCCGCGCATGGGCGGGCGGCACCGTTCAAGTGCAACGACGAAATGCTGGACGATAAGTTCGCGGCGACGGGGGTTGTTCTCTTCGGCGGCAACGGGGTGGCGCTGAACCTCGGGCAGAAGGCGGAAGCGAAAGGCCTGACGGTCATGCGGGTTGCGGACCCGGCGAAGAAGACCGCGGAGACGTGAGTTTAGAGGGTCGCCTTCGGGCGGCCCTTTCGTCGTTTTCCCAGATGTGTGCGAACATCGGCGGTGTCGCAGTTAACTCCAACAATGGGCATCGACAGGCTTGGTGTTTGTAGTCCGGCCAATCTGGTTTCGGGAATGGCTGGATGGTATCTCTATGCAATTACAGCTTAGTGTGGCCGTGTGGCAGAAGACATTTGTTCCACAGATCAACACTCGCCCAGGTTTTTCCTAGATGCCTTTTTCTCCGGAACGCACCAAAGAGATTCAATCGCGTATTGATGCGCGTTTGCGGTCCGGTCAGGCAAACGATTGGGAAGTGTCCTTCCTTACAAATATGGCTGAACGGTTTCAGCGGTATGGAACGAAGACGCGCCTGAGCAAAGCTCAGTATGCCAGCCTGTACAAAGTCCTGAAACTGGAACGGGAGAATCCGGCACAGAAAAGGGCAGCGGCCGACGACAGGACTTCTCAACCAGCACCGAAGCATAGTACCAGAAGCGTTCAGGCGAGACCCCGTCCGGTCTCCGTGACCCGCGCGATCAATGCACCTCGGCGTGCCGTGCGCAAGGCTCAACGCCAAATCATGGTGCCGTTGGTGATCGCTGTCGGATTCTTCGCATTGGTTGGATCATTGTTTGAATCATCGAACTCGCGATCCACACCCTACAGTCCGTCAGCGGTTCCCTCATCGCAAACTGCCGACGCCGCTTACGTCTATGTGACAGGGACGCGTGTCAATCAACGTGCTGGACCGTCTACTTCGAATGCCGTGATGGGTGTCTTGAGCGAGGGGGGCCGCGTTGAAAAGCTTCGAGAAGAAGGGCAGTGGACACAAATTCGATCCAACTTTGGTACGGGCTGGATGGCTACCCGTTTCCTGTCACTGGTCGCGCCGTCAACAGAGCGACCCGCCTCACAGGACCGGTCGCTTCGCGCCAGCGATGTGCGGATCATTGACGGTGATACGGTCGATGTTCGAGGCCTAACAGCGAACGTGCGTCTCGTCGGATTTAACGCGCCTGAGACATGGAAACCCGCCTGCACTGCAGAGCGTGAGGTTGGGGAGCGCGCGACTGCGCGTCTAGGTCAATTAGTGCGGGGCGCGACATCAATTGAATTTGAGCGCGTGGCCTGTTCCTGCCGGCCCGGGACAGAGGGTACGGATCAGTGCAATTTTGGGCGGTTCTGCGGCTCGTTGTTCGTTGACGGTCGGGACGTCGGCAGCACGCTCATTGCTGAAGGTCTGGCCGTGCCGTACCGATGTGGACGCACCAGCTGTCCCCCACGCCCTCAACCCTGGTGCCGATAGCATACGCGCCCAACCGACCCAGACGACGGACCTTCGCGCGCGGCAGAACGCTGACCCGCCGCATCGCGAGCGTGACGGATCGTTATCCAGATGCATTGGATCAGAACGAACCAGGCCATCTTCGGTCACGATCGACGGGTTCGATGGCGGCTTCAAAGTGGTGGCACAAATTCGGGTCACTCCTTTTTGCTCATTGATGCGGATCGCACGGGGTCGGCCCAATCGTGCCCTCCGCTTCGCTCCGGCAAGCACAAATACGGCTTCCACGGCGTAGCCACGGACCCTCCGCATTTGCGCTTGCGACCGGGCCTCTTGCCCCCGTGCCGGGTGATCCCCATCGCAACAAGGAGAGACCCAAATGACTAACCACTACGTCGCCACCGTCCCCGTCAAGTTCACCGACACCGATGGCCAGGAGCGCACCCGTTTTCAGCGCGTGGGCGCGATGTTCCGCAACACCCGCAACGGGGACGGCTCGGAGTTCTTTAGCCTCAAGCTCGACTTCCCGGTCGCGGTCTCGGAGCTGGTGATGTTCCCGCCGAGCGCGAAGGATCCGCAGGACTAAATCCTCTGACGAGGATGGGCCGCCATCAGGCGGCCCTGTCCCTGTTCCAGGGATGCCGTCACTGGCGCGGGTGATCGCCGACAGTGATCTCCCCTAAGTGCCGGTCGCTGCGCGTTCAACGGACGCACGCCTCCCAGAATGATCAGGCCGCGACAGACCGGCCAGCCAGCCTCAAGGGGGCCATCCACAAAAACCTATCGGCCAGGGCCTCCCGGTTTTTGCGGCAGAGATTTGGGGGCCCAAATCTGGCCCTCCTTGACCCTGCCTGTCCGCCCTGTCGGTGGGGTTTGCGCCCGCCCGCGGTTCCGTCCGAACACATGCGTGTTCGGCCAGAGCCTCGGGCGGTGCTGGAGAAGGGGCCTTTGAAGCTGGAGGCTGTGCTGGTGGTGAGGGCGGCAGAGCCGCGTCCCTGCGGGCCGCGGCGTGAAGCGGACACCAAGGCTGCCTGAGCCTGAATGCGACGTAAGTATACAATTGACTGTTTGGTATATTATCGTAAGGTGGGGGCAGCCTTGGTGGAAGTTGGCAGGAAATAGGGGGTCTTTCTTCGCATGTCTCGTTCAAAACGTCTCACAGATGCGAACCGCATGGAGATCGTTCGCGAGGCTGCGGAAGGTGTGTCGACATCCGTGTTGGCCGAGCGGTTTGGCGTGTCGCCGCGGGCGATCCAGTACACGCTCAAGGCCGATGCCGAGCGCCAGACGGATGCAGCCATCCCGGTCTCCGCGGTCAGTGTGAAGGTCACGGCTTCGGAGCTTGAGGCGCTCGACGCGGTGCTGGCGAAGGCCGGGATCGAGAGCCGGGCTGAGGGACTGCGGCGGCTCATTCAGGCGGCAGGCGGGGTGTTCGTTCCGGATGCGCAGATGGCGGCCGAGATGGCGCGATACAGGGCCTCTTTGCACGAGGTC
Organism: Salipiger pallidus; assembly: GCF_014643635.1. Taxonomy (GTDB): domain Bacteria; phylum Pseudomonadota; class Alphaproteobacteria; order Rhodobacterales; family Rhodobacteraceae; genus Salipiger; species Salipiger pallidus. The sequence continues at coordinate 113,003 of NZ_BMJV01000012.1, read as the reverse complement.
GGCAATGGGGTCGCGCAGATCGCCAAACAGATGACGCAGGCCAACCGGATGGGGCAGGGGGCCGTGGGGGGCACGAGTGCCGAGTTCTCCGAATTGCGCCTCGCGCAGCTGCGCGGGCTGGCGCGGTTCATTCTGGATTCCGCTGACGAGATTGACCTGCTTCTGCGCCGCCGTCGAGACGCGATGCAGCTCGAGGCCACGGCCGCCTTGAGGGAGTTTGCGCATGCGGCTGAATGATGCTGTCGATGCCGTCACGGGCGAGGTCTTCCGGGATGGCTGGAGCCGGATCCGGGGCTCGATGCAGGGGCTGCACGTAGCCAAGCAGAGCCAGCTTGTGCGTGCGGCGGCGGGGCACCGGCCAGCGGTCTTCAAGGCGATCCGGGGCGGGGGAACGCACACCAAATCGCAGCTGATGAACCAGCTCGAGTATCTGACCACCAAGTCCACCCATATCGTGGACTCAAGCGGATTTCTGGATGGCAAGGCGAAGCTCGAAGCGAAGGACATCAAAGACCTCACCGAACGCTTTGCCAAGCGGTGGGACGCGGGCTTCAAGCCCAAGCTCGGCCAGACCACCCACATGCTCATGTCCTACCCAGTTGGCACGCGCGGTGAGGATGTCCGCGATATTTCCGAAAGCGTGGCGAAGAGGTTTTTCCAGACCGATGAGGGGCATTTCGATTACATCATTGCGGTGCATGAGGACCGCGATCACCCGCATGCGCATCTGGTTCTGAACCGCCGCTCGCAGGAAGGCGAGTTCTTTTTTCTGGGGCGGAACCATCGGTTCAACTATGACGACTTCCGCCTCGCCATGGTCGAGGAGGCAGAAAAGTATGGCGTGCGCCTGGAGGCCACGCGCCGGGTGGATCGTGGTGTCGTGCATTACCCCGCCCGGACCAGCGAGGTCTATGCGGCGAAAGACGAGGGTCGCGCGCCCCGCGAGCGCGCGCGCGTGGGGGCCGACCTGACGCGGACGCTGGCGGAGATCGCCAATACCAGAACTGTCTACCACTCGCTCGCCACGGAAGCTTCGCGAGAAGCCCGCGAGGATATCGCGGCGGCGCTATTTCGCGCGGGCGAGGTGCTGGCGCGCGGCGGGCAGGTGGACCGAACAGGAGATGTGTATATGGCCGAGGATCAAAGCTTCGAGGATCTGAGAAGCCTCTATGCGGAGAAGCTCGCGCGGGTGCAGGGCATGATCGCAGAGAAGTCCGATGCGGAACGTCCGGTGCTGGAAAAGCGCCTTATCGAGATCCAGACGCAGGTCCAGCACATGCAGCCGCTCGGATTGCGTTCGAGCACGTTGTCAGAGGCGCCCTCGGAGGGCGGGGTCTATTCCGAGGCAAACATCCAAGAGAGCCAGTTGGAGCGCCTCACAGAGCCGCGCCTGCGCTCTCGGATCGACGCAGCGCTACGGGGCGCCGGGATCAGCACATCGGAAGTGGTGGCGCGGATCGAGACCGGGGCCGCGAATGCCGCGCTGGAGCATCAATGGATCGCAGATGATCTCTCCAAGGTGGCTGAGGCGCGCGATCTGAACCTCGAGCGCCGCGCCGATCTGGAACAGGCGCGTGACATCCTGAATGACGTGCATGTGGAACTTGGCACGCTGTTGGAGCGCGAGAACGTGCTGCGCCGGGATGGCGTCATGGAAGCGGAACCGATCAGCGAGCGGTTCCATTATCACCGGGACGCGGTCCGGGCGATGGAAGGGACAATCCGTCAGCAGATGCGCGCAGAGGGCCTGACAGCGCAGCGGATCGAAGACCGGGACTGGGAGGTGGTCTCAAAGGCAGAGCGCCGGATTGAGACGGAGCAGCGTGCATATCTCGAGGCACACCCGGATCTGCTCGCACGCCCCGGCGATGTGATTGACCGGTCTGAGCCTTACAGGGAGACCATTACCGATGCGGCCCGCGCCAGCGAGATCACCCGCGAGGTCGACCGGATCATGGAGGGACGCGATATCCGCACGCCCGTTGCAGATGCTGTCACGGATGAATTCAGGGAGCGCTATCCGGACATGCCGTCCCACCTCGCCCGCGGGCTCGGCGCGACCTATGCCGCTGTCGTCGAGATACGGGACACGGAGGCCATCAATCAGGTCCGCCGCGAAAGCGAGTTGCGCGACGGACTTGGGGTTGGCACGCGCGACGACATCCTCGCGGCCCGCGATGAAACTGCACCGCTGTCTGACCGATCCGGCCGCCTCTCAGACGAAATCGCGCGTGTTCTGGACCATGAGCGGGCAGGGGAGTTGTCCGCGCCCTTCGAAACCGAGGCGGAGCGGGACGCCTTCCGCGAGGAGATCGCGCGGGTGCTGGACGTGCGCCAACTCGACCGGCTCACATCCGGCGATGCCGATGCGCTGGACAAGGTTCTCGAGGATCGTCTCGACCGGCTCTATGTCGCCAAGGTCTATCTGCAATCCGATGCCGCCACGGCCAACACGGAGGCCTTGCGCCAGGTGGTCGATGAACTCGCCGATGCCGAATACGAAAAACACCGCGCGACAGACGTGGATGGCGAGACCGAGCGGGGACAGGTCCATTGAGCGCCGCCATGGGAAAAGCGCGGATCGCCACGGGCGTCCTTCTGGTGACGCTTGTGAGTGGGGCCATGGGCTATACCATCGCCTCGGCGGTGCTGACCTACCAGGATCTCGGCTTCGGGGCCGAGATCGACTTTGCCTATATCGCGCAGAACTACATGGCGATCCTGGACCGCCGCCCGGAGGATGCCCAACTCATTCACCTGATCATCGGCAGCTTTGCCGCCGCCGGCCTGATGCTGAGCCTCGCCCTCTCGGGATCGGCCCTCACACGGTTTGGCCAGACGCATTGGCAGAGTGCGCGCGAGATGAAGGCCAATGGGTTTTTCGGGGCGCCCGGGACCGGGTTCATCCTCGGCAAGCTGGGGACGCCTGGCTCTCGCGCCAATTACATTTGCTCGAAGGTTTTCCCGCATGCGCTGATCGTGGCGCCCACGGGCCGCGGCAAGACCACGGGCTTCGTCATTCCGAACCTGCTGACCTGGCAGGGCTCCGCCGTGACGCTCGATGTGAAGGGCGAGTGTTTCGAGGCCACGGCCCGGCACCGCGCAGCCCAAGGCGACAAGGTCTATCGCTTTGCCCCCACCGATTGGGAGGGCAAGCGCACGCATCGCTACAACCCGCTCCTGCGCATCTATCAACTGAAAGATCCCGCGCGCCAGCAGATGGAATTGCAGCTTCTTGCGACGCTCTTCCTGCAAAGCGACAACGACCGGGTGCAGGGCCTCCTCAAAGGCGGGATCGATCTCTTCGTCGCGGCAGGGCTCTTGGCGTTCCAGCGCAAGCGCCCGACCTTGGGCGAAATCTACCGCATCGCTGCCTCGGGCGGGAACAAGCAGAAGGAGTATTCCGCGCGGGGGCATGAGGTCGATAACAGGGCCGCCAAGCTGATCTTCACGCGGCTCGCCTCGACCAACAACGACACGCTGACGTCCTACGTCTCGCTCCTGATGACCTCGGGGCTCGATCAATGGCAGAACCCGGCCATCGATGAGGCGACGGCGGTGTCGGACTTTGATTTCCGCACGATCCGCAAGAAACCCTTCTCGGTCTATCTTGTGGTCCAGCCGCTGATGGTGAAGCCGCTCGCGCCGCTGATCCGGCTGTTCTTTTCCGATCTCCTCTCCGCCATGCAGGAGAAAGACCCCGGACCTGACGAACCCTGGCCCGTGATGATCATGCTGGACGAGTTCAACCGCCTCGGCAAGATGCCCATTGTGGTCGAGAGTATCGAGACCTTGCGGACCTATCGCGGACATTTGGCCGTCGTCACCCAGACCATCCCCGCCCTCGATGAAATCTACGGCGAGAACACCCGCCGCGCTCTGCAAGGCAACGCCGGCGTGAAGCTCTACCTTACGCCCTCGGATGAAAAAACCGTCGAGGAGCTGAGCAAGGCGGTCGGCAAGACCACCAAAACCGTCATCACGCGCTCTCAGTCTATCGGCAAGAACCCCTTCGAAGGGCGCAGCCAGTCCACACGGACCGAAGAGAGCTCTCTGCTACCCGAAGATGAGGCCCGCCGCCTGCCGCTCGACGAGATCGTCATGGTGATCGATGCGCAAATGCCGGTCCGGGCGAAGCGGATCCAGTATTTCGACGACCGGCTGTTCAAGGCGATCTACGCGGCGCAGACAGGCGAGTTGCCGTTTCCGGAGCCGGGGGGAGGCGGATCACAGGGTACGCTGCCGCTGAGTATGCGCGCCATGCCGATGACGCCGCCAGCGAAAGGGTCAGGCGGATCCGAGGCCGATATCGAGGCAGCAGACCAGGCTGCTGCAGGTCAGCCGTCAGCGCATGTCGTGCCAAAGAAGACCGCGCCCGTCGTTCAAGCCGTCATCGCTGAGGAACAGCGGCAGATGGAGATGGATTTTGAGGGCCCGGTCGCGGATGCCGAGACCACGAGCGTCGTGGGTGAGGCGCAGATGCGTTCCGCCGTCGATGGTCTCGATATGTTAGAGGCAACTATGGAGCGGAGCAAGAACGGCGTACGAGAAGGGATCTAGTTATCATATTGGTTCGTAGTCCGTTTTCGCGCGCTCAAGCCGTGCACCTACGGTATCCAACCCCCATCGACGATCAAAAAAGAATTCCAGCGCTTTTCTGGTTTCGACACGGAGCCATTCGCCTTCAAAGCCGAATTCACGTCTGACGACCTTTGCTTGCTCATCTGAAAGTCCTGTTTTTGGTCGCAGCCAAATGATTGCTCGAGTATTCCAGTCCACGTCCTCCGGCAGAGGCTTGTCTATGGGTTTCTCCTCGAACGAGCTGTCAGGATCGATGCGGATCGGGAGGTAGTTCCGATATTCACCGCGTTTGAAACTGTGGGCACGCAAGTGCACGCTTTCACCATCGGACGTGAAGCGGGTCGGTGCGATCCACTGCCCTTCGTCGGCACCGGACGACATTGATGTGTATCGGACGTGGACGGCGTTCCCCGACCTGATTGCTTGATGAAGAAACGCGATGGTCCTTTGATCTGCCTTCCGTTCCGGTCGCGGCAACGCGGACGAAGGCGTGTCTTCATCGACGCCCGCCAAGATATCGAATGCTTCGGTCAGGCCGGATGGTGCCAATGCCTCGTGCTCGCTCGCAGCTATGTATGTCTTTCGCACCGGATCATAGGTCGGCGGTGAACTGTGCGCGAGACCAAGATAGACACGGAAGTCCAGCGCTGCCTGCGCGGTCGAAATACCGAAGTGGTCGATCAGATCCTTGCGGTTTGCCATACCCCGCCAAGTCAGGCAGCGGTCCAGAAAGATCAGGCGCTCTCTCTGCGCATGTTTGAGGTCGTCGAGCTTCATGTGCGCATCCCTACCTTGACTCTGGCCTGTATGTCCATCTAGAAAATATACGAATAAAAAATATACGAGTTATTGCCATGAGGATTCTCCACACCGCCGACCTCCATCTCGGGCGTCAGTTCAACGGGATTCCTCTTGATGCCGATCACGCAGCAATTCTCGACCAGATCGTTTCGGCGATCACCTCTCGCGACGTTGATGTTCTTGTAATTGCAGGAGATATTTTTGACCGGGCTGCCCCGCCGACGTCTGCCGTGCGACAGTTCAATGGGTTCTTGGCGCGCGTTGCCTCAGAGACCGACGCGGCCGTGGTGATGATCGCCGGCAATCACGACTCTGGTGATCGAATCGCATCCATGGCGATCATGACAGACACACGACGCGCTTTGATACGTGGGGCTATCAGTGCGGACGAGAAGCCGCTGTTACTTACGGACGCCCACGGACCTGTGGCGTTCACGGGGTTGCCGTTCGCCTACGAGTATGCCGCCCGTGAATGTTTTTCCGACGAAGCTCTCCACGCGCCCGAGGACGTTCTCGCCGCTCAGGTGGCTTGCGGTCGGCGTAACATTCCCGATGGTACGCGTTGGGTCGTCGTTTCGCATGCTTTCGTAGCCGGGGCTTCGAGCAGCGAAAGTGAACGACCTCTCACTAGGGTCGGCGGCATCGAGACCGTCAGTTCGGCCGTGTTCGAGGGTGCCCACTATGTGGCTCTTGGCCATCTGCACCGGCCGCAATCGGTTGGTGCCCCTCATATCCGGTACTCGGGATCGCCATTAGCTTTCGGGTTTGATGAATCTGACTGCCAGAAGTCGATGAGCCTCGTCGAGATCGATGCAGTCGGGCAAACCACGATTGAGATCATTCCTTTCACACCCATTCGCCAAGTGCGCGTCTTGAAGGGACGTCACGCAGAACTTCTCCTCGCAGATTGATCTGACGATTTTATCAAAGCCGTGCTTACCGATGATGCGCCTGTGATCGATGGAATGAAGCGCATCCGCGACGTGTTCCCGAACGCCTGTGAACTTATCTACGAGCGGGATGAACAGGCGCAAGAAGTAAAGTCTTTAACGGGACGTGCCCTGGCGGTCGCGAACCCTGTCGAAGTCATTGGCGACTTCGTTGAACACGTGCGGGACGAAGGGTTCTCAGAGAAGGAACTGGAGGTCGTAGCGTCGGCACTCGGTCGCCTGTGTGAGGCGGAGGATGTCCAATGAGACCGGTTCGGCTAACACTTCAGGCGTTCGGTCCCTATCCAGGTCGGGTGGTTATCGACTTTCGGGATGCCGTCGAGGCGGGTCTTTTCGGCATCTACGGACAAACAGGATCAGGTAAATCGACCATCTTCAGCGCGATGACCTTTGCGCTCTTTGGCGAAGCGGCGAAGGCAGAGCAAGACGCTCCTTCGTTGCGCTCGGATCACGCAGATCCGGATATAATAACCGAGGCGGAGTTCGTGTTCGACATTGGTGAGCGGCGATATGTTGTGCTTCGCCGACCCGACCAGATGCGGCCCAAGGCACGCGGTGAAGGCGAGACGCGGAGCGCACACGAAGCTTACCTGTTCGATGCGACCGGAATGGCGCTGGACGCAATCACAGATGCGGCACGGGGCAAGATCTTGGCCGAGAAGAAGGTGCGCGACGTCGACGCGGCTGTTGTTGAGATGCTTGGATATGGCTCCGAGCAATTTCGCCAGATCGTCCTCCTGCCGCAAGGGCGCTTCGAGAAATTCCTTTCGGCCAAGACGAAAGAGCGCCTCGAAATCCTGCGAGAACTCTTCGATGTCTCGCTGTACGAGAAGCTCATGGCCGATCTCAAGTCGGCAGCCGATGAGGCTGAACGGCAGGTGCGGGATGAACGTGCGCTATGCGCCAGACAGCTCGCCGCAGAAGGATTCGAAAGCACTGATGCACTGATTTCGGGCATCGAAGCCGCAACTGGGAAATGCGCAGAGCTACGCGCGAACGAAGAAACCGGGAAGGCGACGGCGGAAGCTGCCGAGAAAGCAGTGCGTCAGGCGGAGGCGATCGAAGAAAAATTCGCGACGGCCGAAAAGATGAACGAACGGCTTCGCGCACTTGAGGCGCAGAAGGGCGATGTCGAGACGCTTTCTGAGCAGGTCCGACAAGCCGAGCGCGCACGCGGTCTGATCGATGTCGAGGAACGAGTAGGGGATGCCGAACGTGAGGTTGGTGAAGCCGAGGGTGCGCGCAAGAAGGCTGACGAGGCCAGCGAGCTTGCTTCCAGAGAAGCAGAAAAGGCGGCAGAGGCGCTCCGGCGCGAGGACGATCGTGCCGATGAGGTCGAAACCCTGCGCCGGAGAAGTGATGAACTGGAGAGGTATGGTCGAATCCTCGAGGCAGCGGCCGATAGCAATAAGGCAGTCGAAACCGCGCTGAAAGAGCAGCGAGACGCCGACAACGCTTTTCAGGCAGCAAAGGCACAACTGACCGAACTGCAGGAGAAGCGCACCTCGAAAAGCGCAGAGCTAAAAGCTGCGCGCGAAACGGAGGCGAAGCGCGCCGAGATCGCGGATCGGCGCGCAGAACTCGAAAAACGGCATCTGGCAGCCAAGTCCTACGAGGGCGCTTTGCAGGATGTCGCAACGGCTCAGGACGCTGTCGCAGAACAACTGCGGACGTCGGAAGCTGCGACCGGAAAGGCCGAGAAGGCGCGAGATGATTATGAGACGGCCGAACGGGATCTAGCGGCAGCACAGGCGCTTCACCTCGCGACGAGATTGGAAGCAGGGTCGCCATGTCCGGTCTGCGGCGCAACCGAACATCCTGCGCCGGCGACTGGCGAGATCGGTAGTGCCGGCCTGGACAAGGCATTCCGAGAGTCACGAGAAGCATGGCTGGCCGCCGATCGCGAAGCCCGGCAAGCCGGCGAAGCACTGGTCGGCGTGCAAGCGACGCTTGACGAGCGACGGAAACGCTTGTCCACCCTTGAGCCGCCAGAGGCGCGTGCGGACGTCATCGCGGCGCAGATCGGTCGTGAGGACGCAGCACTCGCAGCGCTTGGTCCCCGGGTCGACATCCTTGCCGCGGAGGCCGGGATTGAGGAACTGGGACGGCAGGTCGAGGAACTGGAGCGGAAACGCGATGAGTTGCGGGACAGCTTCGATGAGCGGCGGAACAAGGCTACTGAGGCCAAGGCGACTCGCGACGGCAAGCTTGCCGAGGTGCCTGAGGACCTGCGCGATGTCACGGCGCTCGCGGCCACACTGAAGAAGGTGACCGAGTCGCTGGAGTCACTTCAGGCGGCGCGGATCGCGGCAGACAAAGCGCTGAAATCCGCGCGCGAAATGGCACTCGGCGCGGATAAGGATATTGAAAGCGCAAATAAGGCGCTCGTGGACTGTAAGGCGCGCCATCAAAAGGCGGTTGAGGTCTTCCGGACGAGACTGGCTGGAGCTGGCCTCACAGCAGAGGCCTTTCAGTCTCTCAAGTCAGCCATCGAAACTCTCAATGAAGATAGAGAAACGGTCGAGACCTACCGGCGTGAGCACAAGAGTGCGTCTGATGCAGTCACAGATGCTACCTCTGCGATTGAAGGCATGCCCCGGCCTGACATCGAAGCGCTGCGGGAAACGCACCAGACCCATGCTGAGGCACTCGGCAGGGTGACCGAAGAACGCATCGCCGCCCAGACCCGTGTCGATCATTTGGATCGGCTTAGAAAGGGGATTGAAGAGACGCTGCGCAAGCTTGACGAAGCCGAAGCGGCATCAGGCCCGCTGCGCGGACTAGCTGCGCTGGTGAACGGGCAGAACTCGCAAAGACTGACCCTGGAGACATTCGCGATAGGCGCGATGTTCGACCAGATTCTGGAAGCGGCAAACTTACGCTTCGGCCCAATGACAAACTATCAGTATAGTCTTGAGCGCGAGATGGAGAATGGAGGGCGAGGTAAGCGAGGCCTTGGAACACAGGTGTTTGACGCGCACACCGGGAAATCACGCGCTACAAGCACACTCTCAGGCGGCGAGACGTTCATTGCAGCACTCGCTCTCGCACTGGGTCTTGCCGACGTGGTCGAAGCGGCGAGCGGCAAGGTCCGGCTCGACACGATTTTTATCGACGAAGGGTTTGGAAGCCTCGACACCGAAAACGGGTCCGGCACGCTCGACCAAGTCCTACAGGTCCTCAACTCTATCGTCCGACAGAACCGTGCGGTGGGTCTGATTTCGCATGTACCGCTCGTCCAGGAGGCGATCCCAAACGGCTTCTATGTCAGAAAAGGGATGTCTGGGAGTAGTATTGAGGAAAGGGGAGTGGTCTGATGGTTCCTCGTTGGTTTCGACGGCGAGCTCATTCGCGGCGCTTGCCAAATGGTGGCACTACCGACGTTCGAGAAAGCTGGGTCTTACTGTCTTCTTCGAATGCAAAGCGCCAGCGCAGTTTCCGGCATCAGTGCCCCATATGCGGTGCAGACGTGGTCACGGTCCGTATGCCCAATGGTGGCAGCGCTCATTTTGAGGGCGCGAAGGGATTGTATAGGATCAAGCACCCATGTTTGCATGTTGGCGAAGGTTTGAGCCGAGTGCGTGACACGAACACGCCTGACCTCTTCGAAAACTGGTGAAATGTGCACCCCCACTGGGGATTCGATTGTTCTAGCAGAGAAAAATCGCCTAGAGGTTGAGAGGCGGGCGCCGTTCTCTTGAGACCGAACTGGCCAGTTAGGAGATTTTATTGATGAGTCTTGTATGGAAGGTTTTTCGCGTTACATTTTTTTTAGCGATTTATTTCTTTGCTGCTTTGTTAATTATTGCACTTGCATTGCAGTCATGGTCGGACGGCAGCCAAGTTCTTTTTGCATTGGGAGCGCCCATCTTTTTGGTTTGGTGGCAAGAAAGGCGGCGATCTAGAAAAATTGCCGCTACAAATGGCGGCGCAAAGAGTTCGGAAACAACAGAAACGAATTCAGCGCTGGTAGCGCCTCCAAATGCATATGAAAAACGTGTCGAGCGTGAACGCGAACGAACTCGCGAAGCCAATGTTTCCAGAGCATCGGCTGCGACTCAAGCCTATTCCCCACCGAAGCAGGACTACGCTGAGATCGTTCGCGCTGGAAAGTCTGCGGCGCCAGCTCTTGCGGCAGCCGCTGAAAGAAAACAATCTGGGCGAGTTGCATCGAGCAGGTCGTCCCGAACAAAGAAAAGCGGGTGGGTCCCCTCTAGCGAAACAGCTAGCGTCGCCGGTCGCAACATCGGCGGGATGGTCTATGTTGGCACGCCTCCCTTGCTGAACTCTTACGGGTATCGCGACAAATGCCGAGCCTATATCGATCCATCCCTGCCGGTCGCGCGCTCGGGCAGGGACAAGGCTGGCGATGGCATGCCGTATTGGCCCGGATACTCGGATATCTCACCCCAGTGTCGAGCAACCTACTTGGAGTGGTTGGCAACTGGGCGAAGCGACGCCTCCTATAACCCCGGCTACATGTTCCTGTACTTCTACGGGCTGGAGCGTCGCTTCTTCGTCGATCAGTCGAACGAAGATGCAAAGGAGATCGTCCAGGAAGTTCGGCGGCTGCAGTCACTCTACCCTGATAACCATTCCGTCAGGCGGTATTTGGGCGAGTTCCTCGATATCGCAATGATTGCCGAAACCGACCTTGACGCTATCGAGCCGATTTTCGAGAAGCAGGGCTGGGAACTTCCGTTCTCACTCAAATACGCAATCGGAGCCCAGATCGACAAAGGCGAGAACCTGACGGCTGACTGGTTGCTGAGTTGGTTCATCTGCCATCCGGAAACAAATCTGAGAACTCCCGCGACGCGGTGCCGTGACGAGTTCGCCGCTCTTTTCCGTATGCGGTTTGATCGGCGTTTTCCTGATGGGCTCAAAGTGACAAAACCCCGGAAATCACTCACGGCATCCTATCGCGCCGCCTCCAGCGAGTTTCAGGGATCTGCCAACCCAACCGTTGATGGCAAGCCGGTCCCGGATATTTCCGGCCTGCGCAAACCGGTCGAGATTGCCCAGGAGTTGGCTGACGAGGTGATGAACGATCTCGACAAGCTCAGTCGCTTCTTGGGCCGAAATCCTGATGGTCGCGGAAGCGTTGAAGCGCATGCCTTGCTGCCTTCTGAACTGTGGGATGCCTTCCCATCAGAGGAAATGGACCACTTGAAATCTTGGGCAAGCGATATTGTCGATCGGGGGGGATTGGTGCCGCTTGAGGAGGTGATCGGGCGTCTGGAGGGAGAAACGAACGAGAAGATCGGGAAACGGCAAATGACTGGAGCCGCCGACGCGCTCGCGCGCCTCGGTTTCGGTCTGGCACCCGACCCTCGGTTTGCTCTCCGGTCGCCCAAGGCGGAGGAGCCCGTTGTGCTTTTTAGTCTGGGTGAACCCATCGAAAGACTGGAGGAAGTTTCCGACAGCTATCGAAGCGCCTTGATCGAATTGGCACTTGGGTCGTTCGTCGTCCATGCGGATGGTCGCATCGCGGAGCCTGAACGCAGGGCGTTGGAAGATCAGGTTTCTGCCGCGACCCTCAGCGATCAGGAACGCCGCAGGCTGCGTGCAAACCTTGAATGGTTCCTAGCCGTGCCACCGGACATGGCGCTTCTGCGACGGAAACTGAAGGAGGTGGGCCAAGACAACCAGGCCGCCATGCGGGCAGCGCTGGTTGGTGCAGCACATGCCGATGGCATTATTCACTCCGACGAAGTCGCAAGCATCGAGAAAGTCTACAAGGCTTTGGGCCTTGATCCTGCGCTGGCCTACTCGGACCTGCATGCTGGCGAAGTTTCGGATGGTCCCCGCACTGTTCGTGCGTCGCAACCAGGTCGCCCGGGCGAAGCGATACCCGAGCTTGAAAAAGCCAGCGGACCCAAACTCGACGCGTCGCGGATCGCAGCAATCCGTTCGGACACTGAGCGCGTGTCGTCTGTCCTTGGGCAGATTTTCGACGTCGAAGAGGAAGAAAGTGGTGCGTCCGGGCCCGCCAGCCAAAGCCAGCTGGCGGGGCTTGACTCGAAACACGGCGCCCTTGTCCTCGAACTAGTTACTCGTGAGTATTGGTCTGAAACGGAGTTCGAGACGATCTGCGCCTCGCATGGCTTGATGGCGTCCGGGGCACTGGAAGTCGTGAATGAATGGGCTTTTGAGACCTACGATGAAGCGCTTCTCGACGAGTATGATGGATATGACGTGTCTCCGGAGATTGCGGAGGCGGTAAAAGAAAAGATGAGTGCGGAGGGCAGGGATGTCTAAGTTGAAACCACGTGAACGCGATGCAATCGTACAGGCGCTTCGGGCCGGGGTCGTGCCCAAGCTCGGTTTGCGCCATATTCAGGTCGGCCGCGTCCGGGAGATTGAAGAGCTCGTCAAGGACATGGACCGGATATCAGATGGCGGATCGGCGATCCGGTTCATCATCGGGGAATACGGATCGGGCAAGACGTTCTTCATGAACCTGATTCGCCTCGTGGCCTTGGAGAAAGGCCTGGTCGTGATGTTCGCGGATCTGGCGCCGGATCGCCGCATTCACGCGACCGGCGGACAAGCTCGGGGGCTTTATGCGGAGATGGCCCGAAACCTCTCGACGCGGACAAAGCCCGATGGCGGGGCATTGGCCAGCGTGGTGGAACGGTTTGTCAGCCAAGCTCACCGAGATGCTGAAGAACGGGATTTGCCCACTGGGACCGTCATTCGTGAACGCCTTGGCCACTTTGAAGAACTTACCGGAGGGTTTGAGTTCGCCGAAGTCATCCGTCGATATTGGGAAGGCCATGAGACCGGCGACGACGAGTTGAAATCCGCAGCCCTGAGATGGCTGCGCGGCGAGTTCGCGACACGCACCGACGCGCGCAAAGCGCTTGGTGTGCGAACGATCATCGACGACGCCAGTGTCTATGACCATCTGAAGCTTATGTCGGCATTTGTGTGCGAGGCCGGTTACAAAGGCTTGCTCGTCGGCCTCGACGAGATGGTGAACCTCTACAAGCTCACCTCGTCGCAGGCCCGCAATGCAAACTATGAACAGATCCTCCGGATCCTGAACGATGTGCTGCAGGGTAGCGCCGAGAACCTCGGATTTCTCATGGGTGGAACCCCGGAGTTTCTGATGAACACCCGTCGTGGGCTCTATAGCTACGAAGCCCTTCAGTCGCGTTTGGCCGAAAATACCTTCGCGCGAGACGGATTGGTCGACCTTTCAGGACCGGTTGTCCGGCTCGCCAGCCTGACCCCTGAAGACCTTTTCGTACTTCTGGCCAATGTCCGGCGGATCATGCAGGACGATGCCAGTGTTCTGCCGGACGCCGCACTCGAGGCATTCATGGCGCATTGCTCGGACCGGATCGGTGAAGCTTACTTCCGCACCCCGCGCAATACGGTGACGGCCTTCGTGAACCTGCTTTCCGTGCTCGAGCAAAACCCCGGTGTCGAGTGGAGCGATCTGATCGAAAAGATCGAAGTCTCCGAAGACCTCGGCGAAGACATGACCGAGGTAGACGAGTCGACTGGTGCCCAAGACCCCGGTGACGATGATCTGATCAGCTTCAAGCTCTGACGCCGATGAGCAGTGCGTTCGACAAACTGGCGAGACCTGTGCAGAAATGGATACGCCAGCAAGGATGGCGCGAACTTCGCGACATCCAGGCGCGATCCATCCGGACGATCTGCGAGACCAATACCGATTTGATCGTTGCGGCGTCCACGGCGGGCGGAAAGACCGAGGCGGCGTTCCTGCCGTTGATTTCACAGGTGCTTGACGAGCCGTCCGACGGCACCGGCTTCGACCTGCTCTACATCGGTCCGCTGAAAGCCTTGATCACGGACCAGGCCATGCGGCTGGAGGGCATGTGCCAAGAAGCAGAGCTTCCGGTTATTCCCTGGCACGGGGATGTCTCGCAATCCGTCAAGACGCGGGCGTTGAAATCTCCGAAAGGGATCCTGCTGATAACCCCAGAGTCCCTTGAGGCGCTTTTAATTCGTCGCGGTTTGGAAATCCCTCGCCTGTTTGGGGCCACGCGGGCGGTCGTTATCGACGAACTGCACACAGTCCTGGACAGCGAACGCGGTGTTCAGCTTCGTTCACTGCTCACAAGGCTCGAGCTTGCGATAAAGCGTCCAGTCCGTCGGATAGGTCTGTCAGCGACGCTGGGGGACATGGACCTCGCCAAGGCCTATCTTCGCCCTGACGCAGCAAGCTCTGTCCAGCTGATCGAAGCAAATGGCGGCGAAGCTGAATTGAAGCTTCAGCTTCGCGGCTACCTCTCAGGCGATGAAGATGACAATAGTCCATCCGCAACTGACGCCATAGCAGCCCATCTGTTCAAGCATCTTCGAGGCAGTGACAACCTGGTCTTCGCCGGGGCGCGCCAACGGGTCGAGATTTACGCAGATCGGTTGCGGGAGCTTTGCGAACGGGAGCACCTGCCACAGGAATTCTATCCCCACCACGCGAGCCTCTCCCGAGAACACCGTGACTTCGTTGAGCGGCGCTTGAAGGACCCTGCGAGACCGACAACCGCAGTATGCACGTCAACGCTTGAGCTTGGAATCGACATCGGTGACGTGACCTGCGTGGCTCAAATCGGTGCGCCATTCAGCGTTGCGGCTTTGCGACAACGGCTTGGCCGGTCAGGCCGGCGTGAAGGACAACCGGCCATTCTCAGGCAGTACGCTGTCGAAGCCAAATTGACGCCGGAGAGCAGTTTCGTGGATCGTCTTCGCCTCGGCCTGATTAGGTCCATCGCGATGATAGACCTGTTGCTTGAAGGCTGGTGCGAACCACCAAAACCGCAGGCGCTTCATCTCTCGACGCTCGTCCATCAGATACTGTCAGTCATCGCGCAGCGCGGCGGTGCGTCCGCAAGTGTGGTATACAACGTGCTCTGCCGCGAAGGCCCCTTCCGAAAGGTCACGACCGGAGTCTTCGCAGATGTGTTGCGTGCAATTGGACATCCAGAAACCGGCTTGATCGAACAGTCCGGGAGCGGGCTGTTACTTCTGGGACCGACAGGCGAAAAGCTGGTTGAGCATTACAGCTTCTATGCGGTGTTCCAGACACCTGAGGAATTCCGTTTGGTTGCAGAGGGGCGGGATCTTGGAACCCTGCCGATCGACAATGTTCTTGCGCCTGGGATGCTGCTGATATTTTCTGGGCGGCGTTGGGTGGTTCAAGAGATCCATGATCTTGAAAAGGTCATCGTGGTCAAACCCGCGAAGGCCGGTGTGCCTCCTGTCTTCGGCGGAGATGCGGGGGACATTCATGACGAGGTGATAGACCGGATGTTCACCGTGCTGGAGGGGGATATCAGTCCACCCTACATGGAGCCGGTTTCGCTAGCGATGCTTGACGAAGCGCGCGCCCACTATGAGCGACTCGGGTTCCGGACCAAGAACATCCACAGTCTTGGCGAGCATGCATCGATCATTGCAACCCGGGCTGGGACGGTTAAGACGTCAACCTTGGCGCTAGCGCTCAGAAGTATGGGGTTCTTGGTCGAACAGCATGACGGGTTTCTGATGGTGCAGACCGGGGACGAAACACCAGATCTACGCTCAGTGCTGGCAGATATTCGATCTGGCGAACCCGTTGATCTGTTCGCGGGAGCAGGTAACTTCATGTCTGAGAAGTTTCATCCGTACCTGTCGAAGCCGCTCTTGGAGTTGGATGCAGCCAGTTCGAAGCTTGTTCCTCAAATTCTTCCAACGTTGGTTGAAAGGATAATTCAGGCATGAGCGGTGGGAAGCAGAGGTTGTTTCCTTGCATGCTCTGAGCCGCTAGGGCCAAATGCAATGGCCTTTTGGGGCGCAGAGATCATTTGGAGAATGTCGTGGCTGACAAGCTGAACATAAATTTAAGATATTGCTATGGAATTGGAAAACTCGAGGCAGAGCTGGAGTTTAAGCACAAAGGCTACGCGATCTACGCTCCAAACGGTGTTATGAAAACATCGCTTGCGAAGACAATGATGGACCTTTCGGAAGGCAATTCGCCGAAGGACCTGCACTTCCCGAATCGCGAACCTACTTGTGAGATCACCCTGAATGGCGAAGCCATTAAGAAAGAGGAAATTTTCGTCGTTAAATCCTACGATGACAAATTCTCTTCAAGTCAGGTGTCCACTCTTCTTGCGAACGCCGAACTCAGAGCGAAGTACGAGGGAATCCATCAGTCGATTGGCGAAGCAAAGAAGGCTTTGGACAAAGCTCTCAGGAACGCTGCGGGGTTTGGAGAAAGATCACGGGAAAACTTAGACCCGATTATAGAGGATGTATTTGGCCGCAGCTACTATGAGGCACTTTCTGCGATTGAGGACGAGCTCAACGAACTTCATCAATCGGACCTCGGCAAAGCCGACTACAGAATCCTGTATGACCCAAAAGTTCAGCAATTCCTTGCCAGTGAAGATGTGGCGGCTGCGGTCGAAGACTTTGCGCAAAAGTATGACGAGATAACCGAACAATCGCCAATCCTTCGAAGGGATTTTCAGTATCACAATGTCGCCCAGGTTCAGCAGCAGCTCGAAGCGAACAACTTTTTTAACGCTGGACACAGCATCAGCTTGGCGGATGAAAAAACGGATCAGAAGGAAGAGGTTTCATCGGACCAATCTCTTCGCGAGCGAATCGAAGAGGAGAAGCTTCGCGTCTTGAACGATAAGGCGGTGGCGAAGAAATTTGACACATTCAATTCAAAGCTCAAAAACAAGGAGCTGCAGGCTTTCCGAGATTATATCACAGATAACAAACACCTTCTGCCCATGCTCAACGACCGGGAGGGCCTGAAACGTGACCTTTGGATGCAATATCTTCGGGCTGCACTTGATGAATACAAAGCGCTCGTATCCGAGTATCGAGCTGGTCAAAGTGCTCTCGCTGAAATCATCGCAGACGCGGACAGCAGCAGAGGTGATTGGGACGCTGTAGTGGCAGACTTCAATCGTCGCTTTCTCTACCTGCCGTTTGAACTTTCCGTTGAAAATAAGGCCGATGCGATCCTCAAAGGAAGTGCTCCTTCGATTGCTTTCATCATCAAAGATTCAGGTGAAGAGAGGCGTTACGCTTCATCCGAAAAGCAAGAGCTGCTCCGAGCGCTAAGCACAGGTGAAAGTCGCGCACTCTACATCCTTGATATCATGTATGAGGTGTTCGTGCGATGGAAGAACCGCACCAAGACCCTCTTTGTCTTTGACGACATTTCTGACTCGTTTGACTACAAAAACAAGTTCGCGATCATTGATTTCTTAGAGGATGTGACCAAGACCGAAGACACTAATTTCCTTGCCATCGTTCTGACTCACAACTTCGATTTCCTTCGAACAGTTTCAAGCAGAGATATCTGTCCAGCACATCAGTGTCGGCTGGCGTTTCGATCTGATGACGGGATCAAGCTTGAGCCATTCGAGCGGACGGACATCCAGAGTCCGTTTCGTAAGTGGCAAGGCAGGTTGGCCGAACCGTCAGTTCTAATTGCCTATATACCGTTCTTACGTAATTTAATCGAATACACGCTTGGCCCCAAAGATGCCGATGGGAATCCTAATGCTGACTACCTGCGGCTTACCAGGATGCTCCACTTCAAAGATGAAACGGAAGCCCTCACCATCGAGGATTACAAGGACGTGTTCGAACGCCATTTGGCCGGGTGTACATTCCCCGATGTTGATCTGACGCAGCCAGTTATTGAGCATCTTTTCGCGACCGCCGATGAGTGTGAAAAAGTTGCCGATGGCATCAATCTTGAGCACAAGATCGCTCTGTCAATCGCGATCAGAATGCGAGCCGAGCGATACATGGTCGCAAAGATCCGTTCTGCGGAGGCTGAATATGATGTTTCGAATAAACAAACAGGGAAAATATTTCAGAAATTCAAAGACTTGTTTAATAACGAAGCTGAAAAAATAGGCCTTCTACGCCGGGTCAATCTAATCACGCCAGCAAACATACATCTCAATTCCTTTATGTATGAGCCAATCTTAGACATGGGCATGGCCGAGTTAGTGACGTTGTACCAGAACGTAAAGTCAGATTTGAACTAGGCGTGATCGGAATGCGTTTTGCACTTTTGAATGGTCAACGAGTTGAGGCGACGCCTGGTGCCTTGGGCTACTGCCCAGGCTGCAATGCCGCCATGCTAGCTCGATGCGGTACCAAGAAGGTCTGGCATTGGGCGCACAAAGGCCGCCATCATTGTGATCATTGGTGGGAAAACGAAACCGAGTGGCATCGCGACTGGAAGAACCGGTTTTTTACCGACTGGCAAGAGGTGCCAGCTCGCGATGAAACTGGCGAGCTTCATATTGCGGATATCAAAACACCCTATGACCTTGTGATCGAGTTCCAGCACTCTGCTATCAAGTCGGATGAGGTAAGAAAGCGCACAGATTTCTACGGTCAAGTGATTTGGATTATCGATGGAACCCGCCGCCCAACTGATCTGACCCAATATGAACGGATGCTGTCAGAAAACTATCCGGAACGGTTCGACGGCGTAGATATCTACACCGTTTATTGCGAGGAAACACGGCTTCTCAAAGAATGGGGATCATTGGGCAAGATTGTCGGATTTGACTTTGGCGGCGAAAATCTATGCTTGCTGACAGCCGCACAAGGCAGAAGCCGCTATCTCTTCGACTTCCCAAAGGTGGAGTTCGCTAGGTTGATTTGTGAAGGGAGGCCGCTGCCAGTGGTTCAGTTCGCAGAACCCACCCAGCGTGGTTATCGAAGGCGTAGAGGATTCTAATAAAAGTCAGGCGGTAAGCAGTCGTTCTTGCTGGCAATCCTATTTTAATATAGTCAAACCTTTGGATATGCATACAGCCCGTGGCAGATCACCAGCGATACCTTTGCGGTTTTGGAGGGTTTTTCACATTTGCCCGTCACCGCCGCCCCAGCCTTCCCAACCGGGCCAGTTGAGCCAGCATTTGAGACCCTGCCCCAGGTGACCCAGTGCCACTTGCCTGTCCGGTCTGCCCCATGCCTTGCCGCACTGGCATCTGCTGCACACCAAAGAACTGCCGCGCTCTAAGGGCGGCATATTCCGCGCCACTGGCACCGCCGATCAGATAGCGGTTGTAGGCCTGCTGGCTGCCCATGGCGGCGCGGGCGAAGCTGTAGCCCCCGCCGAGACCTCCGGAGAGGGCGGGCATCATGATGTTGCCGGAGATCGCGCGAACGATGAAGGGCGTTGCGATGATGAAGCCCTTGGCCATGAGCACCATCATGAAGAAGGGAATGAGCGCGCCGATGTTTGAGGCGCCTTCAGGATCGCCAAGCTCGCCGATGAGTGCGGAGGAAACGCCGGTGATTGTCGCGAACACGCCGGCGACGACGATGGGGTAGAGCGCAAAGGAAACCAGCGCCGACAGCCAGCGCGCGAAGTAGTCTTTGGTCACCTCGAAGAGTGTCAGGAATATCATGACCGGCGCGATCCCGATCAGAAGCGCGATCATCAAACGCGAGGCCACGAGAATGAAGGCGGCCAGCCCGCCGAGGATGGAAAGCAGCAGCACCCCGACAATGTCGAGCATGGCCCCTGCCATCCAGTTCAACTCGGAACCAGCGGCATTCAAATAGTCCCCCAACTCGGCGATCAACCGGTCGAATTCTTCGGCGAAGGTACCAGAAGGGCCGGGAGTCCCACCACCGACCGAGGCCACGAGCGCCCCTGCAATGCTGTCGATCCCGGCAAGGATGGCGGATGAGAGCGCGTTGAACTGCACCCAGTTAGTCGCGAATATCCCGATCAGTCCGATCTTGACCGCGAGCCAGAATGCCGTGCGCCCGTCCATCGCCTTGTACTGGTAGATCATGTTGAGGAACACAAGGATCACCACCAATGTTGTTCCCAGCACCAGAAGCGTGCCGACAGTAGCTGCAACGGAACCGAACTGGGTTTCCGCCGCGGTGTCGAGATAGCCTTGGGAGGTTTCAACGAAATATGTGACGACGCTCATCGGGGATCAGCCTTACCAATTGCCCGCAGCGTCGCAGATGGCTTTGGCCTCGAGGCGAACGTCGTTGGCGCGTCGATTGTAGGTTTCGGAAGCTTCCAGCATTTCCCAGCGTTCGCCACTGGCGTGGCGCTCACGAAACACCGCCTCAGCTGCGTCCCAAGATGGGAACCGGGTCTCGCAATCGCAGCTGCCGGACTCGACAATCCGCTCGAGGTTTTGGGCGCGATAGATGTCCTGGACCAATACGCGCTGATAGGCTTGGCGCAGGGGGATTCCTTGCATCCAGCTGGGCTCAGCGGGCCGGTCCGGACAGACGTTGAAGCTGCGATCGAGCGTCGGCACTAGATTGCGCTCGGCGAAGGCGGGGACAGCCAGTAGGCTCAGGGCCACTCCGGTCAAAGCAACGCTTAGCCGTGCCAGCCTCATGCCGTGGCTCCGATGGTGGTCGTTTCGCGTTTCAGGAAGACCGTGTGCCCAACATTCGCGAATTCCGAGGAGCTGATCGACACCACCTCCCAGCCTTCCGCACCTTTGGCATTCAGGCTGGCTTGCATGTCGGCAAGGCTGGTTTTGCGGGTCATGGGAAAGGACAGGATATCGTATTCAAAGGTTTTCATTGGGAAGCTCCGATCTCATTGGTGCCGGGGAGGTAGAATTCGGTGATGCCGCGTTTGCCATCATGGCGACCGGCCTGGATGATTACGTCGATGGAGTTCTCGATGTACTGGATCATGTCGGCATAGGTCATCGGGATCTCGGTCTTGAGTGCGGCGATGGCCAGACGCTGCACGGCAAGTTGCGGGGTTTCTGCGTGCAGCGTGGTCATTGAGCCGCCATGGCCAGTGTTGATCGCCTCGAGGAAGGTCATGGCTTCCTTGCCGCGCACCTCGCCCAGGATGATCCGGTCGGGGCGCATGCGCAACGTTGCGGTGAGCAGCACATCGGCGGTCTGGAACTCCGCATCGCGATTGGCGATGAGGGTCACGGCATTGGGCTGGGTCGGCAGAAGCTCGGCGGCTTCCTCGATGGTGACGATGCGTTCCTCGGATGGCACGTGCGAGAGGATCTTGCGTGCAGCCACGGTCTTGCCGGTGGAGGTGCCGCCAGAGACGATCATGTTAAGCTTGTTGTCGACGCAAAAGGCCAGCGCATCGTCGATCACGCCCGCGGCCACCACTTCGCGCAGTTCGTGGGTTTTCTCGAGGCGGAGTTCTTCAAGCTTGCGTTCCTTGCCAAAAAGGAAATCAAGCGCAATCCCGTCAAGCGGCAGGCTTGAGAAGAACCGAAGGCTGATCGACATGGCCGAGAGCACGGCAGGCGGGGTGATGACCTGTGCGCGGATCGGGCGCCCCTTGTAGGTGATCGAGACCGAGACGATCGGGCGGTCCTTGCTCATCGTTGTGTTGGCGGAAGAGGCGATCTGGTTGCCGAGGTCCTTCACTTCTGTTGCGGTCAACGCCTGGTCCAGCCTCCGCATGAAGTGATCGCCCTGGAATTCGCCCCAGCAGGTGCCATCAGGGTTGATGCAGATCTCGATGACATCGTCGCGAGCGGCGGCGTCGATCCGGTCGAGCGAGGTTTCGAGATAGCTCAGCGACATGGGCTCAGAATATCTCCAGATCGCGGTCGACCATGACCGTGACGCGGGCGCCCTGGTCGACATAGATGACGGGGCCGATGGAGAGGTAATCGCCTATGACGCTGTCCGTGGCATCTGCCAGATCATCGCCAACGTCTTCGAGAGCGTCGGCGGCAGTCTCATCCTGGACTTCGGAGGCGGCAGCACTGGGTGCTGCTGAGATCAGCGAGATCAGGGCGGCCGACCCGAAACGCTCGGCGAAGCGTGTGTCCACGAAACCGGTGACGCCAGAACGGCCCAGTTCATCACCTCCGAAGGAGCTGATCTGGACGGTCTGGCCCGCGGGCAGGATGATCCGGTCCCAAGCGATAGTCACGCGGCGCTGCGCGATATCGACGCCAGCGCGGTAGCGCCCGATGAGACGGGATCCGCGGGGGATCAAGAGGCGCGCGCCATCGACGCTGTAGACATCCTCGGACACCACGGCACGGGTCTGGCCGGGCAGGGAGCTGTCAAGGGCAGTTTCCATGACGGCCTGGATCATGGTGCCCTGTAGAATCGTGTTGGAGGGATTGGCGATCACCTCGGCCTGCGTCACGGTAGAGGGCAGCGCCCCGTTCAGCACGAAATCCGTCACCTCGCCAAAAGTGCGTTCGGTCAGAGCTGTTTCATTCGCTCCGGAGGCACCGCCAAAAGCGATGGTCGGCGAGGCGATGCGCCGCTCCTGGAAGGCGCGTTCCTCCGCGGCGCGGCGTTCAAGTTCCGCGAGCCGTCTTGCTTCTTCCTCGCGCCGGAGCCGCTCTTCTTCCCGCGCGCGTAACTCGTCCTCGGTGGGCCCGATGGGTGCCGGAAGGGGCCGGTTGGCCTCAAGCTGCGCGAGCTCAAGGTCCATGCGGAGTTGCTCCAGTTCGCGGTCGCGCGCCGTGAGCTCATCGCGAAACTGCTGTTGCGCGGTTTCCGACGCGGCTTGCAGGGCCGCGATCTGCGCGGTCAGCGCGTCAATCGCATCTGCGGCAGCGGTGTCTTCCTCGACAACTGGTTCAGGGGCGTTGCGCAACTCCTCGATCTGGGCCTGCAGCGCGGTGATCTGCGCCAGAAGCTCCGCGTTGGGCTCGACTGGATCCGGTCCGACAAACACAACCTCGGGCTCGGGCGGGGGCAAGGTCTCGATGGCGCCAAAGCCGTCCCCCTCGTTTTGGAAGACATCCGGGGTGGCCGTCGGCAAGGCTTCCTCTTCGTCGGGCTGTGAGAGAAGATAAAGCAGGGCACCACCCGCGCCGATGACGAGGACCACGATCAGCGCGAGAAGGGGCGACCGGCGCTGCGCCGCCGTGGGGGCGCGGGCACTGCCTTTCTCAAGGGCGGCGAGGCGTTTTTCCAGCTCGGTGTTCTCGGTATCGCTCATGAGGCGGCCTCCGCGGGCGGGATCGCCTCGATGCAGACCACCTCTTCGCCAAGTCGCAGGACCCATTGGCGGTTTACGCCGCTGACGCGGATCACACCGTCCTCAGGGGTTTGCGTGTTGACCGTGCGTTCACGGCCGCCCGCGTAGCGGAAGATCGCTGGCACAGGTGCGTTTCTTGGAAAGGCGAAATACGTGAACGTCCCGTCATCCCAGATGCGGGTTGGCGTGAACTCGGTCCGCGCGCTGGCGCCGTAATTGTAGTTCGGCGCTTGGGCGGCGATGGCCCGGATCGGGCGCGCAGCGTCGTCAGGGTAGCGGAACTGCACAACGTAGAAGGTCGGGCTGCGGACCTCCTCGACGTTGAAATAGTAGCTTCGCCTGTTCGTGTAGACCGTCACATTGGTATGGACACCGCGCGCGACGGGCTTGATTGCAAAGGCCTGACCACCGGGGACGCCATCGATCTCGAAGCCTTCCGTGTCGCCCGCGATGATCGAGCGGATGCTTTCACCCTCACCGAATTCGACCGTGGTCACATGGGTGAGCGACACGCTGAGACGGTAGACCTGACCCTCCTGGTAGGTGGCCAAGCGCACTCGGCTGTCGTTGGGACCGCCACGCGGGATGGTTTCGGCAGAGGCGAGGCCGGGCAACAGGGCAATGACAAAAATAAGCGATCTCATATACAACAACGTCAGTTCTCCAATCTGTCGGAGCGGATGGAATATTCGCGCACGGTGAAGCCGAAGGGGTTGGTCCAGACCTCGTCGATGGAGCGGCGGGTCTCCGGGCGGAACTCGAAGAGAAGCGTCGCAGTGAAGAGGCCGGTCTGGGTGCCGTTAATGGACGTCAGGCGCTTGCGCAGGCGGACCGTCGCGCGGTTGGTTCCGATCCGGTTGATGCTGAGGATTTCCACGTCGAGCCTGGCGTTGGGGCCATAGACGGTCGGCGGGTAATTCTCGTTGGCGCTGTTCCAGATCTGGCGCAACCCGCTCTCGGCAGCTCCGTCCGAGCGGCGCAGGACGCTGCGGATGCGCAGGTCGTTGTCGAGCTGGTTATAGACCTCGCGGTCGGTCACGTAGCGGAAGACCTCCGCCTCGATGATCGCCTGGTTGGCTGTGACAGACGTCGCGCCCACCGAAGCCTCGGGCAGGGCAAAGCCGGTGGCGGGATCATAGGGCACGACCACAGGCGGCGGATCGACATCGAGGATCGCGACAGCCGCCGCGCTCAGGCATCCGAGAATGCCGAAGATGAGCCCGATGAGCCCAAGGCGCTGCCAGAGGCGTTCACGGCGCAGAGCACCATAGACCAGCTCTTCTTCGATGATTTCCTGTTCACTCGCCACGCGTCATGCCTCAAATCAGTCTGCGCGCAGGTCCGGCAGCGTAAAGTCCATGAAGCGCTGCTCTTCGGCGATGGTGGCGGCATCGATCACGCCGCCGGTGCCATCGCCCACGGTCTGGATGGCTTCGAGTTGCCACATGGCGACCAGTGCAATGGCGAGCTCCGCGGTCACGCGCGTGTTGAGATCGATGCTTTCCTTTAGTTCGTCCATGTCGTCGATGAGCCCGACAAGGCGGTCGACCCGCTCGAGCGATTGGCCGGCATCCTCATAGCTGTTCTGGGCTGCCGCCGAGACAAGGGCACCGGTGGTGGCCTGCGTCGCCACGCGGTTGGCCCCGGGATTGCCGCTCGTGGCCATTTCCGAGAGGGTGTCATCGTCAAATCCGAGATCGGCCAGCACCCGATCCATCTGGGTTTCGATTTCGCCCGCGCCGGAGCCCGAGAGGCCCGAGAAATCTCCCGTCTTGATCGCCTCAATCGTGGCGAGGATATCGCCGAACTCTTGGTCGAGTAGGCCATTGAGTTCGTCTTCCATCTCGGTGCGGATGATTTCTGGAAGCTCGGCGAGGCGGGTGAGGGCCTCGTAGGTTCTTTGCAGCTCCGCGAGTTGGTCCGTGAGAAGGCCGAGCTGTTCGCGGAGCTGCGTCAGCTGCTCGTTTTGCAAGATCTCGTCCTCGATCATCTGCCGCAGCTGCTGGATGTTTTGCGCGATGTTCTGGGTATCGACGACGGGCACGCCTTGCGCGAGGACGGGGGATAGGGCGCCAAGATGCAGACCAACCCCAAGTGTCGTGGCCAAAGCTGTCCTCAAGAGCAGATGTCCCATCATTCAATCTCCCTGATCGTAAAATCCATGAACGCGCCTTCGGCCATGCGGGCGCTGGCCTGGGCCAGCTCTTCGGCGGAGAGCACGCGGGTGCGGGCGGCCTGAAGCCGGATGCGGGCGGCCACGAGACGCACGAGTTCGGCGCGGGCATAAGTGTTGAGCGCAACGCTCTCCTGCACATCCTCGGTCTCGGAAATCCGTTCGACGATATCCGCAATACGTAGGGCGGCTTGCCTGATCGCGGCGGGTGAGTTGTTGCCATAGAAGGCCGCGCCGTGCCCAGTGAGCGAGAGGTTGGCATTGGCCAGAAGCGCGGGGTCGATCGTGCCAAGCGCTTCGATCCCGCCGATACGGGTCAAATAGAGGTTATAGCGTTCGGGGATCACCTGGACGTAGTGCTGGGTCTCGCGAAAGGGTGGCACGCCGCCATACTCGAAAACCCGGCCGGGTCCCGCGTTATAGGCCGCGAGCGCATTGATGATATTGCCGTCGAAGGTGTTGAGCTGTGTCGCGAGATAGCGTGCACCGCCATGCACCTGCAGGTAGGGGCTGTCATAGTATTCCGGATTGATGCCCAGATCGCTGGCGGTACCGGGCATGATCTGGGTGAGGCCAAAGGCGCCGACGGGAGAGCGTGCACCGATGGTGAAACGGCTTTCCTGCCAGATCAGCGCCTGTAGGAGTGCGCGCCATTGGACCGGGGAGAGGCCCGCGCGGCCAACGCCGGCAAAGCCGCTGGTCTCCTGAGCCACGCGGATAATGAGCTGCTCGATGTTTTCCGCCGCATCCCCGAACATCTGCGCACCGCCGGGATTGGGGTCGATGTCGGCATTGCCATAGACCGCCTCGACTGACCGGGCCGGATCCCCGCTGCCGCTTTCCAGCCCCGAGACCATAGCCGGCAAGCCCTGACCGCCGAAGCTGGTCTGGGCATCGAGGATGCGTTGCAGGGTTTCCAGCTGCTCCCGTTCGATCTCGGCAATGAGTTCGCGCACGGCAAGCTTGTCGGCCTGAACGGCCAAGTCAGCCTCGCGATCGCCAGTCTCGACGATGTCACGCGCGGTCAGCCCACTGTCATTGGTCGGCACGCCTTGAGACAAAGCGAGACCGGGCAGCAGGCAAAGGGCCAGGATATGAGGCAGGCTAGACTTCAATGTCGCCCTCCGGTGCGCCAAGGGGCGTGAAGGTGCAATCAGGCGAGATGGCTGTCGTGGAGGCGAGGAAGGTGAAGCAATTGGCCTGCGGTTCCTGGTACTGGGCACAGGAGGCCAACGCACCGAGCGCGGCAACGAACATCAAAATACGGGTCATGAAAGCCTCCAGAAATCAGGGCGGTCGCGGTAATCGGCGCCGACAAGCGCTTCGCCCTTTTCCATGCCGCCAAGGATGGTGAGATTGGGTCCAAGCGCGCTCAGATCGGCATCGACGACGATCGAGCCCTGATCGTCGCGGATCAGCGCCAAGCGGCTGTTGCTGCCCGTGTTGAGAAGGACATCGAGCTCCTTCTCCGTGAGGTTCAGCATGGCGTAGTCCGCTGGCTGCGCGCGGATATTGGGGAGCAGGATCTGCGTCGGCACCGCCTCGATGATGGTCTTGCCGGTCCGGGTGCGCTCGAGCTGGCTTGCGTATTGCGTCATCATCACCGCGACCGTGTTCTGTTTGCGCGCTGTCACCAGCCAGTTCGACAGCCGCTCGGCGAAATACGCGTTATCGAGGGCCTTCCAGGCCTCGTCGATCACGATGATGGTGGGGCGGCGGTCCTCGATTTCGCGCTCGACCCGGCGGAAGAGATAGGACAGGACCGCCATCCGTTCCTTGTCGGCCTCGCTGTCGAGAATGCCGGTCAGATCGAAGCCCACCACATCGCCCTTGAGCGAGAACGTGTCCTCGAGGCTCTGCCCGAAGATCCAGCCATAGCGGCCGTCCTCGGTCCATTCGAGCAGGCGCTGGTGCAGATCGCCGCCATCGTCGGTGGACACAAAAAGCGATGCGAAATCCCGCCAGTTCCGCAGGGCCGGGTTTGTGGCCTGCGCGTTCTGGCGCACGACTTCCTGGATGCGATTGGTCTGGGCAGGAGTGAGCGGCTTGTCGGCGCGGTAGAGCAGGGTGACAAGCCAGTCCGAGAGCCAGGCGGTGCCGCGCGCATCGGTCTCGGTCCAGAGCGGGTTGAGGCCCGTGGGCTGACCGGCGTTCAGGGACGCGTAGCGCCCGCCATTGGCGCGGACCGCCATCTCCATACCAAGACGGTAATCGAAGACGAAGATCCGCGCGCCTGCGCGACGGGCTTGCGTCATCAGAAAGGCGGACAGCACCGATTTGCCCGACCCGGGCCGACCCATGATCAGGGTATGCCCGCTGGTCGGTTCTTTGTCCGGGCTGCCCTGCTCGTGGTAGGAAAACCGGTAGGCGCTCTGCTCCGGCGTGGGCAAATAAGTGACGACCCGGCCCCAAGGGGTAAGTGCTGCGGGTTTGCCGAGCTGCGTCCGGTGGAAGGCCGCAAAATCCGCGAAGTTGCGATTGGTGACGGCGCTCGCGCGGACACGCTTGGGCTGGTTGCCGGGGTGCTGGCTGAGGTAATGGGCCTTTGCGGCGACCCGCTCGCCGATCATTTTCACGCCCTCGGTCGCGGCGGCATTCACGATCTCGGCGCTGAGCGTCTGCAGCTCTTCGAGCGTTTCGCAGAAGATCGTCACGACCATGTGGTGCTCACCGAAGCTCTGGCGTTTGGCCTCCAGATCATCGGCGGCGATGTCGAGCGCTTCCATAAGCGATAGGGCGGCGTCCTGGCTCGCCTGCATCTGGCGCTTTTGCCGCTTGATGCGGCCCGCCATGAGGTTCGAATTGATCGGCGTGAAGGAGTGCGTGACGATCATGTCGACCGGCAGGTTCAGCATGTCGAACATGGTGCAGGATGTGGCCTCAGCATATTCCCCGATGGTGAAACTCTTGCCGTAGCGATGGCCCACCACGCCTTCCGAGAGCTCGAAATGCTCGCCGTGGAACGTCACGCGGGTATTGGCGACGTTGAAGGACAAAAAGCCGTAGGTGTTGGCCGGGTAGAGCGGCAGCTCTGTTCCGGTGTTGAGCGCCCCCAGAAACCCCACCAACTCCCCCGATGCAGCCGACAGCAGGCGCGGCTTGAGCTCGGTAAGCCCCGAGAGGAAGACGTTCACGGCCTCACCGAGGCGCTGCAGGCGTTTGCGGGTCTCCTCCTTCAGTCGGTCCGGCGCGCTGCGGCTCAGGAACGGCAGGAGGCTTTTCGGGGGCGGACGGTGAATGACGGTGAGCGTCAGCGTCTTGTCGCGCAGCCCGCTGGTCTCGAGTTTTGCGCGCCAGCGCCGGTCCACCTCGCCTGCGAAGCTGTCCTCACGGATCGGGTCGAGATCAGGTTTGATGGCCTTGGAGACCTTGTGGACGTAATAGCTGAATTCCGGCCCGAGCTGCGCGACGATGCGGGCAAAAAGCGCCGTCACCTTGTCGAGATAGGCATCGTCGGTCGTGTAGCTGTTGATCCCCTCGAGCCGAATGCAGCGGAAGAGTTCGTTCACCCGGGTCCGCACGGTCTGGTCGTCGACGAGGCTTACATAGGGCAGCATATGCGCGAGGCGGGTCTCGCGCGCATACCAGTCTGGCGTCATTGTGCGGGCATCGAGCGCAGCACCACGGGCGTCATCACGGGGCATAGCTGTCCCCGCCATGGATGGACCTGTTGCGCGTGGGCGGTGTCTCCTGCAGGGCCGTCATCATCACGTCGATGAAACGCGGGTCCCAATCTGCGGCCTTCCACAGCACCGGATAGAGCAGGGCGGCGAAACCCAGCACCGCGATGTGCTGGACCCAGACGAACAAGAGCACAGAGCCGAAGAGCCAGACCATCGCGTACATGATGGGCAGGCCCAGAAGCTTCGGCGGGCGCACGAGGCCCAGAAAGAGGGGCGAGCGTTCAGCCACCGGCGAAGACCGCGGCAACAATGGTGGGAGCGGCGGCAACACCAGCGATGCCCACGAGGACCCAAAGCGCTTGGCGCAGGTCGATGATGTTGAAGAACCAGCTCAAGAAAACGCCGAGGACCGCGAGTGTGGCGATGACCACACCAAGAGGGCCGGTCAGCGCATCGACAATGCCCTGCAACAAGCTCTGGATCGGGGAGAGATCGATGCTCTGTGCAAGGGCGGGCTCGGCAATGAACAGGAATAGCGCCAGCGAGGCGACAAAGAGGTTTGAAATCTGTTTCACGAATTTGATCCTTCCAATCGGGCCACGACGGCCATGACACGGGCCACGTGGTTCTGGGTTTCTCGGTAAGGGGGAATGCCACCGTGTTGGCGCACGGCGTCGGGACCGGCGTTGTAGGCCGCCAGCGCCAGATGCGGATCGCCGAAGCGCTCCAGCATCATCGCGAGGTAGCGGGCAGAGCCGTCGAGGTTCTGTTGAGGGTCACGCGGGTCGACGCCCAGATCACGCGCCGTCGCTGGCATCAATTGACCAAGGCCAATGGCACCTGCACTTGAAATCGCATCCTGCCGGTAGGCGCTCTCAACCTCGATATTGGCTCGATAGAGAGCTAGCCAATCCGTCACGGAAAGCCCCGCGCGACGCAGGCCGGGATGGCCGGCATAGCGCAAGGCCGTGGTCTGAATCCCGGAGAGGACATCGGCGCGGGGCAGGGGAGTCGGGCGGGCAAGGGCCGCGACTTGGACGCCCTCTTGCTCGGCCTCTACCTCGCCGAAGATCGCGATCCCATCGGAGGCCGAACTCTGACCAATCCCTTCATTGTAGTTTCGAGCAAAGCTGCTCTGAGAGCGGGACGGGGTCAGGGAGCCGTCGCTCTCCATGACCAGGACCATTTGCGCTGAGGCAGGTGCTGCGACCAGCCAGAGACAGACGAGGTTAGCTGCCAGCGCCCTTGTCTGATGGGGCTTTGTCTGGCGGCGCAAATTTGTGCGTACGGCTTGTCCCCGCCTCAAGCGGCAGGTCGACATGCGCAAAACCAAGGCCAATGAAGAAAGACACCACGCCGGAGATCGTCTTGAACTCGCGGATCTTGATATCGTTGTAGGTCGTCCGCGTGCGGGCGGTGACGAGGAGCTTTTCCACCCCGTCATCAGAGACAACACGCATGATCCAGACCCCGTAATAGCTGGGGCCTTTCTTGTGTGCCGACTCTTGGCACAGGATTTCTGCGCTATAGCCGCTTTCCACGAGTTCGCGGAACCTGGCTTCCGTAACCACATTTGGTGCTTCGATGTCCCAGTTCATGGCCCGGCTCACGCTTTCTCCAATGGCGCGACCCCAGGCATTCCTACTTGAAGCCCAGAGTTACGATAGTATATTATCAACCGCAAGATGTAATATCGTGCTTTGGCTGTAGTTTGGTTACGCAAACACTAGTCACGGCCAGTGTCCGCGATCAAGGAGATAACAGGTTTGAGAAACCCAAGGTTGACATGCCTGCTCCCATTGCAAGCTATGGCCCTTCTGATCTGCGTTCCTGGGCCGGTTTTGGCGGAATCCTGCTTTGCGCCATCCCGTCCTTTCCTGCCAAGCGATTCGCAGGCCGCGCGGGACTATGCGGATATCATCCGCGGCGACTTCGAAGATTACATTCAGGATATCCAGAGCTACTTCCGTTGCCTCGACGGTGAACGGGCCCGCGCCTTCGAGGAAGCGCGCGAAGTCAGCGAGGAATATGGCCGGTTCCTGCAATTGGTAGGGGATTGATGGGCAACCTCGGGAGCATCAGACTTGCAGCCCATGGAAACCAGACGCCGATAACACCCTCATATATCTACTTTTTAGATAACAGATTTCATCCGCTAGCGACGTCACAAAAGGTATGTGACGCGTGGCAAAGACAATCAGAAGCAAGGGACAAGTGGCACTCTGTCAGGCGTTGGTCGACGCCCGTGTCAAAGCGGGCCTTGGTCAGAAAGACCTGGCAGACAGGCTCAGATGCCACCAGTCCCTTATTGCCCGCCTTGAGAGCGGCCAGCGCCGGGTCGACGTTGTCGAGCTGGTCGTCTTGGCGCGCGCCATCGGCTTTGACCCGTTCGAGGTTCTGGCGATCGTTGAAGCCGCCACGGAGCCCGACCACAGGATTTGAAGCCAATGAATTGTTGAGAACACGGGAACCCACTTTCCCGGTCTGATGATCATTTCCTCATCGAGGACCAGTTAGCCAACATCAAAGAAGCCCGGCGCGCGGTCGTAGTGAACGCTCTGCAACCCCACGCCGCAATTCGCAGCGCCGCAGTGCAGGAAGCCAGTAAACAGTGAACGAAGATAAGGGTGAGGGCGTCGCGATCGCCAATCTGATCGGGACCGATGGGTGCAGTGTTGTTGGTTGGGTTTATCGCTGGAGGACAGGCTCACATGCGGTGATGTGGGACGTCCAAGGGCCCCAGCCGGTATCGGAAACCCGGCCGGATATAAGTGACGAACAGAAGCAAGAAATCGACTTCGATGCGCTGACGAGGATCGGAAGAAGCGACGACGGGTGAACAGAGCGAACCCGCGGTGTTTGCCTAAACGCCAAACAGCATGTGGACCGCGAAGCGTATGCGGTGCGGTCGTGCAAGCCAAAGAAGCCGTCTTCCATGACAAATCTACGTAGCGGCAGGTCAGTAGTTCACCTGCTCGAACCCGTAGTTGCCGTCATAGTCACGCCAATCGACGAAGACGGATCGGTGATAAATGCCAGGGCAATGCTCGCCCCAACGTTCAAGTCCCACATGGGCCTCGGGCAGGGCAGTTATCGAAGATCGCTGCCATGAGAAATCGCCTTGGGTCCCGTAGGTGCCGAGGACCACGGTCGCGCTTCGGTTACAATCCCCATCGCGCCCGGACTCGTGCTGTCGTGCATACCGTACATCGAAGACGCGGATGGACCGCACGAAATTGAACTCTGGCCCGCTGATATCGATGTCCGCGCGGTCCTGAACGAGCCGCAGGGCGAGGTCGGTGGGAACGAGATTATCTACTGGCAAGGATTGAAGCGGTCGACGGCTGTCGGTTCGGTACAAGGCTTCAAAGATGCCGCCAGCGTTGTTTTGTAACCGATCGTTCTCGTAGGAGGCGCCCATGGGACAGCGCCAGATTTGCAGCGGTGGTTCGACCGGCCAAGGTGTAATCCGCCGGATAAATTCGGCGCGGGCTCGGGCGCAAGGGACGGAAGCAGGCCAGCCGCCAGACAGGCACAAGAGGATCGCGCAATCGATCGGGTATGTCTGCGCGCGGGCGGGTATTGGCAGCGAAGAACCTGTCACGGTCAAAGCGACTGCGACCGAGGGGAGGAGCTTCTTGAGTAAATGGCGCATGCTGTGGAGCCTCCGTGATAGGAGTTCAGCATACATACAATAATATACTATCGCAACGCTAAGTATAAAGTCGCATAATGAAGTTTATGTTAACCAACTGGCGCCCTGAGCCGCTAAAACATTACGATTTGATAATGCCCCGGCAAGGGCAGTGCCACCGTACCAAAGTTACTCCTTTGCGAAAGGAGCGACCATGTTCAGAACTTTCGGATTGCTCTTGGGTCTCGCAACTGCTGTAGTTCTTT
Source organism: Salipiger pallidus (assembly GCF_014643635.1). Classification (GTDB taxonomy): domain Bacteria; phylum Pseudomonadota; class Alphaproteobacteria; order Rhodobacterales; family Rhodobacteraceae; genus Salipiger; species Salipiger pallidus. The sequence goes on along the minus strand of NZ_BMJV01000012.1, from coordinate 79,994 downwards.
TGTTTATGGTTTCGAACAGATGCTGTCTTCTGCGAAGGCATCTGATTGAAAGCTACTCTACCTTTCACTTGCCCAGGCGATTGCCGCCTTCATTTCCGCCGGGTCGAACTAACGGAGTTCTGCCGTGGTCAGCACGTCGGCGAACCTGGTTCCCCACTCCAACAAAGCCCCTTCGCCCACCACAGCGACGCGGCGGAAGTCATTCCTATGGGCTGTGTCGATTTTCAGATCTTCGAGCAGAGCGGACGGCCCATCGTAGCCTTCGAACCTCGTGAGATCGAGAACCAGGCCGGGCTTACTTGTCTCTTGCAGGCGCTCATGAAGCAGGGCGTGCATCCGTTTCAGGTCGCTTTCGCTGAGCTTGCCCTCGCAGGCGAGGCCAATCGTGTCGTCATGAGCTGTCAGTGTCTCGGTGAACATGGTTTTCCTCCTCTTTTTCCGGTTTGCCGTGACCGTAAAGGTCAGCGTTTTCGTGTGCGCGGTCTTCGTGCTCAAATTCCAGACTCGAATGACCGATGCTGAAATCGTCCTTCAGCCGGTCCTTGATCGCGGCCTTGATCTTTTCGATTTGACCCCAGCCGTCCGCTGTCAGCACGACGTGGCAGTCCAGAGCCGCCTCGTGCTCCTGCATCTGCCACAGATGCACGTGATGAACGTCCGCGACACCATCCACACCCCGCATCGCCTGAACGACGGTTTCATTATCGATGTCCGGTGGACTGCCGAGCATCAGCGTCCGAATCGGACCGCCGATCTCGGTAAATGCGAGGTAGAGGATGTAGAGAGCGATGCCGATGGTGATCGCCGGGTCGACCCACCGCATGTTGTAGAGGAGGATGAGCGAGCCGCCGATGATGACCGCCACGGAGGCCAAAGCGTCCGATAGGTTGTGCAGGAAGAGCGCACGGATGTTCACGCTGCCTTTCTGCATCGAATAGGTGAGCAGCGCCGTCAACGTGTCGACGACCAGTGCCACACCGCCCAGGATCACCACCGTCCAGCCCTGTACCTCTGGTGGGTCGATCATGCGCATGCCACCCTCGTAGATCAGGTAGAAGCCGATCAGGATAAGTGTCGTGTAGTTGATGAGCGCTGCGACGATTTCTACCCGCCCATAGCCGAAGGTCATGCGCTTGTCCGCCGGGCGGCGAGCGATCTTACGCGCGAAGAAGGCGATCACCAGCGACGCCATGTCCGAGAAATTGTGGAGGGCATCCGCGATCAGCGCGAGGCTGCCGGAAAGGATCCCGCCGACGATCTGCGCGACCGTCAGGAGGCCGTTGGCCCAGATGGCGATGGAGACGCGACGATCACCGGATTGAGGATCGATGTGGGCGTGGCCGTGATCATGCGGCACGGTTCGTCTCCTCATGGCGGTGGTTCGGCCGATCGAATCCGGGGACCGGCGGCAAGATTCCGCGGCGGATGCGGCGAACCCTGGCATTCATCCAGTGACGGATGACGTGGCGATAGAGCAAGTCGCGCACAAATCCGAAGTTCTGGCGGTGATTGACCCATCCGTCGCCCAAGTCCACCTCTACCCAGGAGTGGAGGATTTCGGACGGCGCGAGGGGATAGACGAGTTCCGGAACGACGCCTCTCTGAAGCGCCTTGTGGATTGTGAACCCGTGCAGTCGGCAGCGAACTCCCACGCCACGCAGCAGGGCCATGAGGAGCGTGCCCTTGGTGTTGCACTGCCCGTGGCCATCTGCGAGGACCTCGGACGCCGGAATGTCGTCGGCGCGGTTGTAGCCGAAGGTAATCTCGTTCCTGACGAAATCGTAGATGGCCCCAATTCGGTCGTCGCTGGGAAGGTCTGCCCAGCCGCGCTCCTCGATCAGTTTTGCAATTGAGGTCGCGTCAAAATCCAGCAGCCGGGTTTTGGCCAAATGAGGGTCGGCGGGGTTCACGGGATACCTCCTCGAATCGTTCACGAGAATATGTAGTTGCTACAGTCACTGTAGCTTCAAGCCCCGATTTCAGGCCGAGTCCTTGGTTACCTGATCGTCATTGTGCACCGCCTTGTGGTGTTCACCATGCGCGTCTCTCAGGATTCCGACGCCACCCCAGGCCGCGATGCCGGCGACAATCACGCCCACGACAAGGTCCGGCCAATTCGTTCCGAGCCAGGCTACGAGCCCGCCTGCGACGACGATTCCGAGATTGGCCGCGAAGTCGTTCCAGCTGAACGTATTCGCCGCTCGGATGTTTACGTCTGGATCGCGAAGCCGTGCCAGCAGCCAGACGCAAAGTGCGTTGATGGCCGCCGCTACCAGCGCCATGACAATCATGATCGTGCCAAGAGGATCCGATCCGCCGACGTAGCGGCGCCACGCGTCATACAGGATTCCAAGGGCGAAGAGGATCAGCAGGCCGCCCGAAACGTTCGCCGCTCCGCGCTTCCACTTGGCGGAGCGGGACAGCGCGAAGAGGCTGATCGCGTAGACGAAACTGTCCGACAGATTGTCGAGGCCATTGGCGATAAGCGCGCTTGACTCGCCGAATGCGCCCGAGGCGAAGAAAGCGACTGCCAGCCCGATGTTGAGACCCAGCACGATCCAGAGTGTGCGTCTTTCCGTTGCGTTTCTCTGCTCCGCCATGCCGGGTATCCAAATTAGTGAATTGCCAATGAGTAACTAACACCGGGCTTTTTGCGTTCCGATCAAAGGTCGTCGAAATTGCTCAGGCGCCGATCTCTTCATGGTCGGTCAGGCATTCGGAATGGTCGCGCAGTACCTCGAGCACACGGCAATCAGAAGTCTGTCCGCCGCTGCACTCATGCACCATCCGCTTCAATTCCGTCCGCAGCGCCTCGAGCCGCGCCAATCGTTGCTCGACCTGTTTGAGTTGCCGACGGGCTATTGCATCCGCCTCAGCGCAGGACTTTCCCGGATGATCGCTGAGATCGAGGAGCTCACGGATCGCGTCCAACGAGAACCCCAGTTGCCGTGCGTGCCGGACGAATGACAAGCGGTCGAGTTCGGCGTCGCCATAGCGTCGTTGGCCCCCCTCGGTCCTGCCGGGCTCAGGCATAAGTCCGATCTGCTCGTAATACCGGATGGTCTGCACCTTTGTTCCGGTCTTCTTCGCCAGCGTCCCAATCGTCAGCATTTCCGCTCCCCACATTACCTACAGTGGGTGTAGCTTTATGCGGTGCGCATCACAAGCTTCACCCGAGTTTCACAGATCGGTGATTGTTGGCCGATCGATGACAATCACGCTTGAACCTACAGTAGCTAGAGGATGTAAACGCACACAAAATATAGAATCAGGTTCGGGCGGAGCGGCGTGAGGCTTTCAGGTCTTCAGAAGGTATTGTGGGTGTTGGCGGGCGCGGCGGCGTTCGTTTTCATCTGGCTGTTGCTATGGTCCGACTACCGTGCCGATCTTGCCCGCACCGAGAGTGAACCACCGTTTCTTGCTGATTTCGAACTGACCGATCATCGCGGCATGGTCCAAACGGACGAAGATTTCGCAGGGCGCTGGATGCTGGTCTTCTTTGGCTTCACCAATTGCCCCGACGTCTGTCCGACAACACTGTCCGAAGTCGCGGCCGTGATGGAGGGCCTGGGCGATGAGGCAGCAATGGTTCAGCCGATTTTCATAACGATTGATCCGGAGCGGGATACGCCGACTGCACTTGCCGAGTATGTGCCCCTGTTCGACGCAGGGATCATCGGGCTGACCGGTACACCGGAGCAGATCGCCGCGACATCCGAAACCTTTCCGATATTCTTTGAGCGGATCGAGCAGGCGACTGCGCCGGGCGGATACACGATGGGTCACACGTCGCATCTTTTCCTTTTCGACACGCAAGCAGGCTTCGCGGACTCCTGGCCCTACGGCACGCCCGCCGAAGAGATCCTCGCCGATCTGAGACAGAGGATCTGATCGTCATGACCCGACTTTCCGGAGAGACGGCCCTTGGCCTGGCCTGGATCATCGCGCTCACCGCGTCGCTTGCCGTGCTCTTCATCGGCGAGGTTCTGGGGCAGACACCTTGCGTGCTCTGCTGGTTCCAGCGTGCCTTCATGTTCCCCTTGGCCATCATCCTCGGGCTTGGGCTGTGGTGGCAGGATCGGCGCGTGGGTCGCTACGGGATCGCGCTGGCTTTGGGCGGTGCCGCCGTCGCGCTTTGGCACTTGGGCCTCTATGTCGGCGTTATCCCCGAGCGTATCCAGCCCTGCACGGCGACCGGCCCATCCTGTACCGACGACAATCAACTGGTCTTCGGCATTCCGATTCCTTTGATGGCGCTCGTCGCCTTCGCGATGATCGGTCTGCTGTCGGCTCTCTCACTGAAGGAAACACAAAAATGAAACGACGCGGCCTCATCCTGTCCGTTCTCGCGCTCGGGGTCGCCGGTTTCGGCGGTGCCGCCTGGTATGCCACCCGCCCCGACCCGATTGCCGCGTCCGATCCCATCGACCCTGAAATGGCCGACGCGCTGATCCGACCCTATTCCCCGATCCTCGGGCCCGAGGATGCGCCCGTAACCATCGTTGAATTCTTCGACCCGGCCTGCGAGGCATGCCGCGCTTTCTATCCGGTCGTCGAGGATATCATGGCGGAGCACGGAGACGCGGTGCGCGTTGTAATCCGCTATACGCCTTTTCACGGCGAGGCGTCGGTAGAAGCGATCCGTGTGCTCGAGGCGGCGCGCATGCAGGACGTGTTTGAACCTGTGCTCGAGGCAGTCTTGCGAGAGCAGCCCAGATGGGCGTCTCACGGGACCCCGGCACCCGGATTGATCCTTGAGATTGCAGCAAGCGGAGGTCTGGATGTCGAAGCTGCCCGGACACAGATGCTGGCCCCCGGTGTTGTGGCGGTGCTCAACCAGGACCGCGCCGATGTCGAGACAGTCGGGGTCCGCCAAACGCCCACGTTCTTCGTGAACGGCAAGCCTCTCGATCCGTTCGGTGAGGCCGAATTGCAGAGGCTGGTGGCAGTGGAAGTTGCGGCAAGCCAAAGCTGATTTGCGGAGGCAGGAGAAACGAGTGGTGAAGAAGTTGAGATATACCAATGCATTGGCCGTGCTTTTGACGGTTGCAGGGCTGTCGGCCCCCGCACTGGCCGGTTCGGAGGATGTCGTGGTCGAGAATGCGTGGTCCCGCGCCTCGATCGGCGTCAACAGGCCAGGTGCCGCCTATATGACCGTGCGCAACACGGGTGAAGACGCCGTTACGCTGACCGGACTTGCGACACCGCTGGCAATGATGCCCGAGATCCATGAGTCGAAAACCAACTCCGATGGCGTCAGTTCCATGGCGCCTGCAGGCGAGATCACGATTGAGCCCGGCCAAAGCGTGGCATTGGAGCCGGGCGGGTTGCACGCCATGCTCATGAAGCTGCAAGAGCCGATGACCGAAGGCGAGAATTTCCCGCTGACACTGACCTTCTCGGATGGCGGCAAGGTGACGGTCGAGGTCCCAATCCTCGGAATCGCCGCGCGTGGACCGGAGGGCTGATGCAACGTCGGCAGCTCCTTCTATACGGCGCAGCCGGTGCCGGCGTTCTTGGCCTGACGCTCTTCGTGGGCTGGTGGCGGGTGGACGGGCCCGGTGCGCCTGAACCAAAAGGGCAGCGGCCCCTGCCCCTATCGGCGATGGAGTTCCGGCTGACCGACCACGAGGAAAATGAGGTAGGGCCTGGCAACCTGATCGGTCGTCCCACAATGGTGTTTTTCGGGTTCACCTACTGCCCGGACGTCTGCCCGACGACCCTATCGGATATTTCCGGCTGGCTTGAGGAACTGGGCGACGAAGCATCAGAGATGAACGTGGTCTTCATCACGGTCGACCCGGAGCGGGACACGGTCGAGGCCATGGCCGAATATGTCGGCTATTTTCATCCGGTCATTCGTGGCTGGACGGGGCCGGAAGACCAAATTGCCCGCGCTGCAGAAGGGTTTCGTGCCTCATTTGAGCGCGTCCCGACTGAGGGCGGCGGCTATACGATGAACCATACGGCAAGCGTATTCCTGTTCGATGCCGAGGGTGAGCTCGTCACCATGATCGACTATCACGAGCAAAGAGAATTCGCGGTGCCGAAGATCCAGCGCGCACTGACAGAAGACGTAGAGGGGGCAACATGAAGATAAGAACTGTCTTGGCGGCCGTTGCGGTCGCAGGCGCATTTTCGGTGACCGCCATCGCCATCTCTGGCGTTCTGTCCAAAGAACCGGTGCCCCCTGCGATTGCTGAAGCGACCCTCTGGACTCCCAATCCGCTTGCGCCGCCTCGGATTACCGAAACCAATTCGGTCCGCCCTACACTCGCCCAGGCGGATATCGCATTCGAGTTCAGACCCCGGCCGCTCCTGACCGTTTCCCCCGCTGATACCTCCTTGCCATCTATCGAGCCCCCGCTGGTCACCTGGTCGCGGGAGATTGCGTCCGGCGAGACGCTTGATGCGGTCCTTTCCGATGCGGGGCTGGATGCTTCGGATCGCGCCGAAATCGCCTTGGCGATTGGCACGGAATACGATCTGCGCCGTCTGCGTCCGGGTCACATCATTACGGTGGTTTCCACAACGGACGACAACCCGCGTCGTGTAGAGCTCGCCGTCGAAGACGGTGTCCGGATAGAGGCGGTCTTCGGCGAACAGCTTGCCGCCCGCGTGTTGGACCCGGATCCCGAATTGGTGACTTTCGCCGGCGAGGCGGTGATCGAGAGCTCGATTTTCGCCGCCCTGAACACGGCAGACATCCCCGCCCGTTTTGCGGTGGACCTGGCGCAGATGCTGGGCGGCACCGTGGATTTCCGTCGTGATCTTGCGGGTGGCGAGACGATGCGCCTCCTTTGGCGCGAGGCCCGAGACGGGAACAAGAGGATTGGTCAGCCCGAGCTTGCCTTTGCCGCACTGGATATCGATGGCTCGGTCTATGAAATCGTCTGGCCGAACGACGGCAGCGGCCAAGCGACGATCTATGTCGACGGAGAAGTCCTGCGCGTGTTTGCGCAACCGGTCGAAGGTGCACGGCTGAGTTCTGTGTTCGGGCGCCGCACCCATCCGGTCTACGGCAATGTACGGATGCACACAGGAGTCGACTTCGCGGCGGCGCGCGGCACGCCGGTACAGGCGACGGCGCCGGGCCGCGTTAGCTTCATCGGCCGACGCGGTGGGTATGGCCGGGTCGTCGAGATCGCTCATGGCTCCGACACCCTGACGCGCTATGCGCATCTGAGCGCCGTACCGGACGGGCTCACACAAGGGCAACGCGTGATGGCCGGAGATATGATCGGGCGGGTCGGTGCGACGGGTACCGCGACAGGCCCCAACCTACATTACGAAGTGCTGGTGGACGGTCGCCCAACCGACCCTCTCTCTGACGACCGATTGGCAGAGGCGGCCGAGCGTGAAGCGGACGACACGGCCGCGCTTGAGCGACTGCGTGAGGCGCGTTCACTTCTTGCTGAGAGGCTCGCCAGCGAATTTGCACAGACGACAACCGAAAGGCTTTGATCCATGAAACGATTTACTCCCGCCCTTGCCATCGCATTTGCCTTGCTTCCTGCGGCGCAGGCCGTCGCAGAGGCGATTCAGATCGACGTCCGGAAGACAAACGGCTGCGGCTGTTGCCTGTCCTGGATGAAGCACCTCGAGGAGAATGGCTTCGCGCCGATGGGCGAGGACATGTTCGGAGGATCTCTTGTGCGCTTCAAACTCGACAATGGCGTGCCGCAGCGCATGGTCTCCTGCCATACGGCTTTGGTCGACGGCTATGTGATCGAGGGCCACGTGCCGGCGGCTGACATCCAACGCCTGCTGGAGGACCGGCCAGACGCGGTAGGCCTGGCGGTGCCGGGAATGCCCTACGGGTCGCCCGGCATGGGACCGGAGGACGACCGGGAGGCTTACGATGTCTTCCTGATCCACGAAGACGGATCGACCGAGGTCTACACCAGCTACTCGGCTCCTGACTGAACTCGCGGCAGAACCTTAACAATTGGAACCCCTCTCCCCCATAGCGCTTGGCTTTCTTGGAAGCCTGGCCGCCGGATCGCTGACCGCGGTCGGGGCGGTCCCCGTTCTTTTTGGGCGCATCCCGTCCCGGGCCACGCGCGATCTGCTGCTTGGCTTCGCGGCGGGTGTCATGCTCGCGGCTTCGTTCTTCTCGCTGATCATCCCGGCTCTCGACGCAGCTGAAGGACAGTTCGACAACGGTGCTCTCCCGGCGGCCATCGTATGTGTTGCGATCCTGCTTGGCATGGGCGCGATCGCTCTGATGAACGAACGGCTACCGCATGAACATTTCAAGACGGGGCGGGAAGGTCCCGACGCCGCATCGCTGCGGCGCGTCTGGCTTTTCATCATCGCGATCACTATCCACAATTTTCCCGAAGGGCTTGCCGTCGGCGTCGGGTTCGGGGCTGACGGTTTGTCGGGCGGGTTGCCACTTGCGATCGGTATTGGATTACAGAATGCCCCCGAAGGTCTGGCGGTGGCGGTTTCGTTGCTCGGCGAGGGCTATTCCAGGCTTCGCGCCTGGGGCATCGCCGCTCTGACCGGTCTCGTCGAGCCCGTCGGTGGACTTCTCGGCGCAGGGATTATCAGTCTTTCGCAACCGCTGCTGCCCTGGGGTCTCGCCTTCGCAGCAGGTGCGATGCTCTACGTCATCAGCCACGAGATCATTCCGGAAACCCACCGATCCGGCCATCAGAACAGGGCGACGCTCGGCCTCGCCGTTGGTCTTGTGATCATGTTGTTCCTCGACGTCTGGCTGGGATAAGCTGATGAGAACTTGCCTCTTCGTCGGTCTGCTTGCTGCGCTGATCGCCTTTCTTGTCGATCAGGCAACGAAGGCAATCGTTGTGTCCAATGCGACTGTTCTTAGTTCCGGCGTATCGGTCTTTCCCGGCTTCAATCTCATCTACCTGCGCAATGACGGAGTGACCTTCGGGCTTCTCGGCGGCGCGCCGTGGTGGAGCCTTGTCTTACTGGCGCTTGGCATCTGCGTCTGGCTGGCGTTCATGCTGGTCCGTACCAGCAGCCGGGTCGAGGCCATTGCCTATGGTGCGATCATCGGCGGTGCACTCGGCAATATTCTGGACCGCCTGCGCTATCGTGCGGTGACGGATTTCCTCGATTTCTACATCGGGACGGCGCACTGGCCTGCCTTCAACATGGCCGATGTTTTTGTGGTTGGCGGCGTGATGCTGCTGCTCATTGCGCCGTGGGTTGGCGCTCGACTTCAGACCGATTCATGAAGCCGGGATTGCCGCAGTTCGTTAGTGAGGACCTGAACCTGTTCCAGCGCATGGGTCTTGCCCTTGCTGCCGGCGGATTGACGGTTTTGACTCTTCCGCCGTTTTCTTGGCTCATCGCGGTCCCTGTCGCCTTCTCCGTGCTCTTTATCGTTCTCCGGAACATCTCAACCTCGCGCGCTTTCCTTGTCGGTTGGGCTTTCGGACTGGGCCAATTCGGGATTGGAATTTCCTGGATCGCCGAGAGCTTTTACGTCGATGCCGAACGTTTCGGCGCACTGGCGATTCCGGCGGTCGCGGGTCTGTCCGCCGGACTTGCCATCTTCCCGGGCATGGCGGCGATGCTTTTTGCCGCCATCATGCAGCGCCGAGCTGTCGGCGGCATTGCGGCGGGCCTGCTGTTTGCAACCTGCTGGGTGGCCACGGAATGGCTGCGGGGTCATGTCCTGACAGGGTTTCCCTGGAACCTTGCCGCTTATGCCCTTGTCGACTATGCCGCCCTGCGCCAACCCGCCGCCTGGGTCGGAAGCTACGGTTTGGGCTTTCTCACGGTCTTCATCGGCATATTGCCAGGTGTGTTGACTGTGGCGGCGCCAAAGAGACGCGCGCCTGTTCTCGTGCTCTTCGCCGTTGCTGTGGCGGGTTTCTGGGTTGGCGGTGCGCTTCGGTCAGGGCAGGACATGCCGCCGACAGACGTTGCTTTGCGCATCGTCCAAGGCAATGTGCCACAAGTCGAGAAGTGGGTACCGGGCAGCCGCCAGCGAACCTTGGAAAAATACCTGGGCTTGTCCGCGCAACCCGGACGTTTCGATTTGCTGCTTTGGCCGGAAACGGCCTTCCCCGGCTTTCTGGACGAAGATGCTGCGGCACGCGCGCGGATATCTGCAGCTTTGCCAGACGGCAGGATCCTACTGACAGGTGCGCCTGACCGAGTGGAGGGCGATGGGGGAACCAGATATTTCAACACGGTTCAGGCCTATGACGGCAGCGGCGAGGTTCTGACGGGGTATGCAAAACATCATCTTGTTCCGTTCGGGGAATATGTGCCCCTGAAAGGCTGGCTGCCCATCGAGCGGCTGACCGAAGGGTTGGGCGATTTCACGCCGGGACCAGGGCCGCGCACGCTGGCGATCCCTGGCGCGCCTCTGGTCGCGGTGGCGATCTGTTACGAGATCATCTTTCCGGGCCACGTGGTCGATGACCTTTTCCGCCCCGACTGGATATTCAACGCCACAAATGATGCCTGGTTCGGAACCAGCATCGGACCCGAGCAGCACCTCGCCTCCGCGCGGATGCGCGCGGTCGAGGAGGGACTTCCCGTGGTCCGGGCGGCCAACACTGGGATATCCGCGATCATCGACGCCAATGGAAATGTCGTCGCGCGTCTTGATACCGGGGAAACAGGCACCATTGATGCCGGCCTGCCGGGCGCGCGTACTCCAACGCCCTATGCGCGGTTCGGCGACTGGACCTTGTTGGTTCTTGTTTTTGGGTGCTGGGTCTTCGGCTGGCTGGCCAGTTTGCTCGGACGAGATCCCGATGCGCGGCATTTTGGAACGGAGGTATCCTGATGCTTGTGATCGTGAGCGCTATCGGAGGCGCGATCTGGGGTGGCTATCTGGCACGACGGAGGAGGGGGAATCACCTGGATATCCTCCAATATGCGGTAGCGTCTGCGATCGCCTTCGGACTTGTCGCCCTGTTTGCAACCATCGTGCTGTCGCGGGTTCTCGGCTAGCGAGCTTCGAAATTGCGCAAACGTGTCAGCGGCTTGAAGACCTGATAGCTCGAGGTCCCGATAGAGAATCGCGCGAATGTGCATCTAGGCGAGCTCATTTCTGATTGAGCCGTCGCTCGAACGCCTCCAATGTCGTCCCGCTGACGTGATGCTCGATCCCTTCCGCATCGCGTTCCGCGGTCTCTTCGTCGATTCCCAGGCTCAGAAGAAAGGCGACGACGACCCTGTGGCGGCGTCGACAGATCTCCGCGAGGTCCTGCCCGGCATCGGTGAGGAATATCGCGCGGTATGGCTCCCGCCGGACCAGACCAGCAGCCTTGAGCCGCGAGATGTTCTTGGTCACGGTCGGCGGCTTCACGCCAAGCCGCTCGGCGATCTCGACCGGTCTGGCCTCCCCGCGCGTCTCGATCAGTTCCGCGATCAGTTCGACGTAATCCTCCGCCATCTCGCTTTCATGTGCCTGACGCACGGTCGCAAAGCCATCGGCCTGCGCCTCGGGAGCCCGGTCGACCGCTTCGAATGGCTCACGCCCTTGTGATTGTAGCTTTGTCATACTCGGGACTTTGCAGCGAAACAGCGGGATTGACAACTTGTTTGCTTCGGGTAGATAAGTTAGCCATGTCTAACTTTTTACTTTGGAGGCCGTGGTGATGCGAAATATTATGAGAGTGCTGCTCGCCACACTCGCAAGTGCGCTCCTCCTGTCCGGACCTGTCGCCGCGACGCCGGCCAAGGAGGCGCCTTGGCTTCCCGAGGCAGCGGCCTACCGTCTGACGCTCTTTCTTGGAAATCTCGAGCCTCTGCCCTGGGACGACATCGAGACCGCCTGGACGGAACCCTACCGGGGTTCGGAATTCTCTGTCGGGGCGCTGGCGTGGCTGGACCGCAAAAGCGATATCGAGCTACCGAAACCGCCGGATCAATGACCGTGCGCCAGTGCTCCTTTCGCCATCTGCTCGCCCACCGGTTCTCCGCCTGAAGGCCCGGCCTCAACCTGATGGCCGTTCAGGAGCCGAAGTGCGTTGGCGACCACCAGCAGAGACACGCCTACATCCGCAGCAATGGCGCCCCACATTGAGGCCATACCGAACGCGGTCAGCCCGACGAACAGCGCCTTGGTCGCCAGCGATATGCCGATATTCTGGTGGATGATCGTCATGGCACGGCGCGAATGGCCGATAAGCCAGGGTACCTTGCCGATGTCGTCGGTCATCAGCGCGATGTCGGCCGTCTCGATCGCGGCATCCGATCCGACAGCGCCCATGGCGATGGCATAATGCGCCCGCGCCATGGCCGGTGCGTCATTCACACCGTCGCCGATCATCGCCACCATGTCGTGGCTTTCGACGAGTTCCTCAATGGCCGTCACCTTGTCTTCTGGCAAAAGTTCGGCGCGCACCTCGTCGATGCCGACTTCGGCTGCCACCGCGCGCGCGGTGCGTTCGTTGTCGCCCGTCAACATCACGATGGTCTTCACACCCTGCGCATGCAGACGCGCAACGATCCCCTTTGCATCTGGGCGGATGCGGTCGCGAAGCTCCAGTACGCCGGTCACGCCGGTCTCGTCACCCACGGCAACGAGGGTGCTCCCTGCCCCTTCGATCCGATCCCGCAGATCCGCCGGAATGGCATTGCCGAACCCCTTCTCTTCGGCGAAGCGATCCGAGCCGAGCCAGATAGCGCGCCCGTCGGCGCGTCCTTCCAGACCGCGCCCGGGCACGGTACGGGTGTCCTCTGCGGCAGACACGGAAACACCATCGGCTTCGGCGCGCGAGAGGATGGCGCGTGCCAGCGGGTGTGAAGACCGCGCCTCCAGGCTTGCTGCCAGCGCCATGAGATCGCGTGCGGAAACGCCGACCAGTGGGTGAACCGCCGCCACCTCAGGCTCGCCCATGGTGATCGTCCCGGTCTTGTCCATCGCCAGTGCCGTGGTCCGCCCCGGCGCCTCGACATAGGCGCCGCCCTTGATGAGCACCCCCGCCCGTGCCGACGCGGTCAGCGCTGCCACGATGGAGACCGGCGTAGAAATGACCAGCGCGCAAGGACATGCGATGACCAGAAGGACCAGAGCATTGTAGAACCAGTAGTCCCAGGCGCCGCCGAGCAGCAGTGGCGGCACCAGCGCGATGGCGATCGCCAAAGCCATCACGATGGGTGTGTAGATGCGCGCGAACTTGGCCACCCACTGTTCGACCGGCGCGCGGCGGGCATGGGCATCGCCCACCATGCGAATGATTTTCGCGAGCACCGTGTCCGAGGCGGCCTTCGTCGCCCGCACCGTCAGTGTGCCCTCGCCGTTGATCGTGCCGGCATAGACCTCGTCGCCTGGTTCCTTGGGCACTAGCGCGCTTTCCCCAGTAATTGGGGCCTGATCGACGGCCCCTGCCCCGTCCACGACCTCACCGTCGAGGGGGATCCGGTCGCCGCCGCGCACGATAAACCTTGCATTGACTGCCACGGCCGCGGCCGGAACGTCGGATTCAGATCCGTCGTCGTAAAGAACCCGCGCCGTTGGCGGCGCCAGATCGAGGAGCGCGGAAACCGCATTACGCGCCCGCCCCACGCTCCAGCTCTCAAGATAAAGCGAAAGCGAGAAGAAGAAGGCGACCGTCGCGGCCTCAAAAAACTCGCCGAGGCCGATGGCGCCCGCGACGGCCACCACCATGAGCAGGTTCATGTCGGGGCTAAGCCTCCGCGCCGAAGACCAGGCCTTGGGCGCGACAAGCCAGACGCCAAAAAGAATCGCGACGGCGAAGATCCCTGCTTCCACCATAGGCATAGGCACCTCGCCATGGCCCGCAAAGAGCCCGAGCGCGCCGCCCATGCCGGTCTCGACAATGTGAAAAAGGAATCCCGCCGCCCAGAAGCCGCCGCTCAACGAGGTAAAGCGCTTCTGACGTGCCAGATGCGCCGCCTGGTCCTCTGCTGCGTTGTCGGCATCCCATGGCTTGGCGCTCATGCCGGTCGTTGCGACCAACTGCGTGACTTCGTCGTCTGGTATCCTCTCGGCGCTATCGAGGATGGTCATTCGCCCGTTGATCACGTCGAATGCCAGGTGTTCGGTTCCGCCCACTTTCGGCCCGACAACCCGGTTCAGGATCGCCACCTCTTCGGCGCAATCGAGCCCGGAGACCTGAAAGCTCCTTCCGCCAGACGGCGCTGGCGCCGTGGACGCGACGTCCTTGCTGGCGTCGCAACAGGAGTTGCCTCTTGGGTCAGAATGCTCTTGATCACCCGGATGGCCGTGATCGTTGCGGTTGCCGTCGGAAGACATGGATTGACCTCAGGATTCATTGATTCCACATTGACATAGCCCCTACAGTAACTAGAGCTTCAAGGGCAACAAGTGGATATTCGTCCAGCAAGAAAGGCGCCCTGCGGAGGCTTGAAGCTAGCCGCCCCCTTGAAACGACGCGGTTGGAGCAACGCTTGCCGGTACGAAGCGATCAGAATGAGTGAGGTAGACATGCAGAAACGAAACGCGCCGATTATCGCAGCGACATTGGTGCTTGCTGGCTGCGCGGTGCCAACGCTGGACGACGGCGGCGCTCGCAACGAAGTGGGAAGTGTTCCCGAGGCCGTCATTGCCCTTGCTGCGCCTGGTCAGGATCTCACCACGGCGCGGCTTCGTCCCGAGGATGGCTGTTATTGGTATGAACACAGCGGTCCGGTGGAAAACACCTTGGTTCCGCTACGCTCGGCAGGTGGCAACCCCATCTGCACTTCGCGCCAGTCCTGATCAGCCCATAGATGCGTCAAGCCCACGCGTAACACATGATGCGCCAGTCAACTTCTCGGGGTGACGCTGTCTTCCGCCGAGTACAGGAATGCCGTCGAGCCAATCTCGACGTTGGGATAGAGATCATTGATGTGTGCCATGACCATTCGGACGCAGCCGGAACTCGCACGGCCGCCAATGCTTCTTGGATACGGTGTCCCGTGAATCCTTAGATAGGTGTCTCGGTCGCCGACGAAGAGATAGAGGGCTCGCGATCCGAGCGCGTTTTCAGGTCCGGGTTCCATACCGTCAGCGATATCGGCGTAAAGCTCTGGGTCGCGGTCGATCATGTTTTGTGTCGGCTGCCAATGCGGCCACCTGACCTTGCGCTTGATCGTATAGGTGCCCGGTTCGTAAAGTTTACCGCGCGCGATCGCCACGCCATAGCGCATCGCCGTGCCGCCTTCTTCGATGTGGTAGAGATAGCGCGCAACAGCATCGACATGGATATCACCGGGTACAAGTCCGTCCTTCGCGAGGACCCGCTGTGGCAGGAAGCGAGGGTGAAGGCCCCAAGGGTTGGACGTGGCCGGGTCGTAGCCGGGAGGTGTAACCTGTGCGTCCCAAGCTGCCTTCTGCGCATCGGTAGGCCACGTGTCTGCAAGGAGCGGGCTGGATATCGATGCCGAAAACAGCGCGGTGGTCGTCTGGATGAAATGTCGTCTTGTCAGCATATAGATTGCTCCGTTCACGCATTGGACGGCAAACCGAACCTTACCCCGAACGCAGTGTTGTTCGCCCGGGAAGGAGTGAGGCGTTATTGGCAACTTGCTCCATGGTGCCGTTCTTTGTCGGTGGCTTAACTCCTAAAGCTACTAGAGGTTCAAGAAAATTTTCTGTTATCAATAGACGCTGCTACTAATGGAGCTATCCGATCCGTCCCAGAACCGGAAATACGTCGAGCATCCAGTATGACAGCGCGCTCAACTGCCCTGTCATCATCGCCAGCCCCATCAAGATCATCACTATGCCCGCAAGCTGGTGGAGGCGGCGGCCAACCCGGCCGATGGCCCGCAACCGTCCCGCGATCTGGTCGGTGAATCCGGCCACGATCAGAAACGGTATTCCAAGGCCGGCGGAATAGACGGCAAGCAGCATGATACCTTCGCCCATCGTGGCACTCGCCGCACTGGCTGTCAGGATCGCGCCGAGGATCGGGCCGATGCACGGAGTCCAGCCGAAACCGAAGGCAAGACCGAGGACATAGGACGCAGCGGGTTGGCCCCCGGGGATGTTGAGATTGAATCGGAAGTCGCGTTCCATGACCGAAACACGCGCGGCTCCTATCATGAAGAGCCCGAAGAAAATGATGATGCCGCCCCCAACGAGGTTGAGTTCATACCGCCACCGAAGCAGGGCCTGACCCATTGCAGTCGCGGATGCGCCAAGTCCCATGAAGATGGTGGAGAAGCCGAGGACAAAACACAGGCTCAGCCAGACCGCGCGCGACGGCGAAGCGCCGACCACCCCGCCCTCAGCGGCTGTGCGCCCGGTTACGTAGGAGACATAACCTGGCACAAGAGGTAGCACGCAGGGGGACAGAAATGATATCGTGCCGGCTAGGAGGGCGGCGGTGAGGGCGCGCGCCAAGTGATGTCTTCGTCGACCCAGATCAGCAGGGACCCCCGCTTGCGCAGCGATGCGTTGTAGCTGGACCAGTTGGTCGTACGATAGCGGGCGGGAGATGGGTTGCTCATGGAATGCGGCTAACAGCATGGGTTCGCGAAGGGAATCCTGAGGCGTCAGACTTGTGCAACAACGCCCCGTATCATCGACCTAGTGGTGCCCACATGGCAGGCTATTTCAATGGATAGATTTTTCTCTATCAGTATGCCCGCGGCTCAGTTTGTTAGAAATGTCCTGCTGTTCAGCTTCGCTGCATTACTGCCGGTCCTGTTGTTCTACGTCTTACTGGCTCCGGGCTTTGCTCCGGCTCTTGCTGCCGGCGGACCGGCACTCATGCGCTTA
The DNA here is from genome assembly GCF_014643635.1 of Salipiger pallidus. Taxonomy (GTDB): domain Bacteria; phylum Pseudomonadota; class Alphaproteobacteria; order Rhodobacterales; family Rhodobacteraceae; genus Salipiger; species Salipiger pallidus. The sequence goes on along the minus strand of NZ_BMJV01000012.1, from coordinate 63,304 downwards.
CTAAGGCAGGTTGCGACCAACGGTTTGCCCGTGGTTTTTGCCGTCAACTATGTCAGTTTTTTCCTTTTCGCTATGACAAAGCAACCAAAGGCGGGCTCAAGAGACACGGCGTTTTTCGTGCTGGTCGATGTCTTGCTCAGAGCCCTTCTCTTTCCAGGTCTCCACGTGCTGATATACGTTCTATCTGCCGACTGGTTCGGGTCATTCGGCGGCAATCGTTCAACCGCTTTGGCGGTTGTATCCCCGACTCTTGCGCGTTCGGCGTTTTTCGAGAACATCTCCGGCGTTTACCTCTATGCGACTATGATAAGCGCGTTGCCGCTCTACGTCTCGGCTTTCGGGCGGTCGGAATTTCTTGGACCGGTTGTACGTCGCTTGCCCATGAACACGGGCGTGATGCTGCTTGCCCTGGCTGCGTTTGCCTTGTCGGTCGGGCTGATCACGATCGGCGCACAAGGCATCGCATCTCTTCAGGCCAGGTGATGGCAGGCTAATCACCGTGGGCGTGGGCGGGGGCGGGGGCGACTTGCGGTGCCACCCATTGCGACAAGTAAACGCGCTCGAAGGCGAACACAGCGATCATCCCGACAGCGGCGTAGAGAACGATCATCGGGTCGCTTTGAAGCTTCATCACGGTGAAAGCTGCCAGTACTATCGCATCGAGCGCCAGGGCAGTCAAAAGCACGATACCGAAGGCGCCGACGTCTGCTCGACGATAGCGGAACACGCCCCAATGTATGATCATGTCCATGACGAGGTAAAAGAAAGCACCGAGGGATGCGATCCGGCCTAAATCAAAGAGCACGGCCAACGTCGCGGCGATGACGACAGTATAGACCAGGGTGTGGCGTTGGATGGGACCTGGCATACCGAAGTGGCTGTGCGGGATCATTTCCATGTCGGTCAGCATCGCCAGCATACGCGACACCGCGAAGACGCTGGCCAGAACGCCGGACGCCGTTGCGACAGCGGCCAGGATCACCGTGAGTATGAAGCCGGTTTGTCCAAGGGCGGGCTGCGCCGCTTGTGCCAGCGAATAGTCACGCGCTGAGATGATCTCCTCGATCGTGAGACTCGAACCGACCCCGTAGGCGACCAACAGGTAGACGACGACGCAGATTCCGATAGAGAACATGATCGCTCGGCCAACATTGCGATTTGGTTCAGTGATCTCGGCTCCGCTGTTGGTGATCGTGGTGAATCCCTTGAACGCAAGGATGGCCAGCGCCGTAGAGGCGATGAACCCCGTGAGCCCGTAGGATTGTGAGGTCTCGGACGCCGCGGCGAACGCAAAACCACTGGACCACAGGGCCGCGATGCCAAACAGAGCTATGCCTCCGATCTTGATCGCGGCCATGATCAACGAGAACAGCCCGACCGAGCGGTTTCCGGCCATGTTCACCAAAAAGGCGAAAACGATCACGGCCACAGCCAGAGCGGGGACCAATGGGCCACCTTCGATATCGAAAGGGCGCAGGACATAGGTGGCGAAGGTTCGCGCGACGAGGCTTTCCGCGATCACCATGCTGAGCGCCATCAGCAGTGCGGCCCCGCCCGCGATGGCTCCGGGGCCATAGCATTTCTGCAGGATCATGGCGATGCCACCCGAGGACGGCCATTTGTTCGACATCCTGATGTAGCTGTAGGCGCTGAAGCTTGTGACGACCGCGCCGGCGATGAATGCAAGCGGGAAAAGCGGGCCGGCGAGCTGCGCGATTTGCCCCGTCAACGCAAAGATTCCAGCGCCGATCATCACGCCTGTCCCCATCGCAACGGCTCCGCCCAGACTGATGGAATTTTCGCGGTACGTTTCTTTTTCGCTCTGCATAAATGGCCCCCTTTTAATTTTGGTTCATCCGAACGCTGTTGCGCGCTTCTAGATACGAACGCCGCGAAGGCGCAGCGAATTGAGCACCACCGAGATTGACGACGCGCTCATGGCGAAGGCAGCAAACATCGGACTGATGAGGATGCCAAAGAAGGGAAACAGAACTCCCGCCGCGACCGGCACGCCGGAGGCGTTGTAGATCAGCGCGAAGAACAGGTTCTGGCGGATGTTGCGCATCGTGGCCCGGGCGAGCCGCCGCGCACGCACGATACCATCAAGGTTGCCCTTGACCAGCGTGACGCCCGCGCTTTCGATGGCCACATCGGCGCCGGTGCCCATGGCGATGCCGACATCGGCCTGCGCGAGCGCGGGGGCGTCGTTGACGCCATCCCCGGCCATGGCGACCTTGTGGCCCGCCTCTTGCAACTCAAGGATGATCCGCGCCTTGTCCTCCGGCAGCACGTCGGCCCGGATCTCATCGATTCCGAGCCGCGTGCCGATGGCCTTGGCCGTGCGTTCGTTGTCGCCGGTCGCCATGATGACGCGGAACCCCAGTTCATGCAGATCCTCGATGGCTTCTGGCGTGGTCTCCTTCACTGGGTCGGCGACAGCAACTAGACCGGCGATCTCGCCATCCAGCACAACGAACATGACCGTCTCGCCTTCGTCGCGGCGGGCATTGGCCTTGGCGGTCAACGCGCCCGCCTCGAGCCCCAATTCGCGGATCATCGCCAAATTGCCGAGCGCGACCGCTTTGCCGTCAACGACCCCCTTGACGCCCTTGCCAGTGACCGCCTCGAAGTCCCGTGCCTCGTCCATTTTGACATCTCGCTCCTCCGCACCCCTGACGATCGCTTCGGCCAAGGGGTGCTCCGATCCGCGCTCAAGCGATGCGGCGAGACGCAAGACCTCGGCTTCGTCGTGGCCGGGTTGCGGGAGTACGTCGACAAGCCGCGGCTTGCCTTCGGTCAACGTGCCGGTCTTGTCGACGATCAGGGTATCGACTTTCTCGAACCGCTCCAGCGCCTCGGCGTTCTTGATCAGCACCCCTGCCTGAGCGCCCCGTCCTGTCGCTGTCATGATCGACATCGGTGTCGCCAGGCCAAGCGCACAAGGACAGGCGATGATCAGAACCGCCACCGCCGAAATCAATGCGTAGGAAAGCGCAGGCGCGGGCCCCCAGATCGCCCAGGCGATGAAGGACAGGACCGCGATACCGATGACGGCCGGAACGAAATATCCCGCCACCTTGTCGGCGTATTTCTGGATCGGGGCGCGCGAGCGCTGCGCGTTCGACACCATCTCGACAATTTGAGCCAGCATCGTGTCGGACCCGACACGCGTCGCCTCCATCACCAGACTGCCGGTGCCATTGATCGTCGCGCCGGTCAGCGGGTCGCCCTCGGTCTTCTCGACCGGCACGGGTTCACCGGAGATCATGCTTTCGTCGACCGAGGACCGGCCGTCCAGAACCACGCCATCGACCGGCACCTTGTCACCGGGCCGCACGCGCAGCCGGTCCCCGACTTGCACGTCCTCCAGCGGGATTTCCTCCTCGGATCCGTCGTCCCGGATGACCCGCGCGGTCTTTGCCGCCATGTCGAGAAGCGCGCGGATCGCCTTGCCGGTCCCCTCGCGGGCGCGTAGTTCCATCACCTGGCCGAGCAGCACCAGCGTCACGATCACCGCCGCCGCCTCGAAATAGACGCCGACATGGCCTTCGGAGTCTCGGAACCCATCAGGGAATATGTCCGGTGCGAGAACGGCAACGACGCTGAAGAGCCAGGCGGCAAGAACGCCCATGCCGATCAGGGAGAACATGTTGAGGTTCAATGTGCGGAACGAAATCCATCCGCGTTCCAGAAACGGCCAGCCGCACCACAAGACCACTGGCGTTGCCAGGATCAATTCGATCCATTGTGTGGTGCTTTCGCCAAAAAAAGTCCGGACTGCGGGGAAACCGACGAATGGCCCCATCGTGAGGACAAGGAGCGGGATCGTCAGGACTGTGCCGACCCAGAACCGCCGTGTGAAATCCACCAGTTCGGGGTTTGGACCTTCATCGCCCGGCACACCGGATTCCAGTTCCAATCCCATACCACAGATCGGACACGCGCCCGGATCAGGCTGCCGCACCTGAGGGTGCATCGGGCAGGTGAAAATGGGACCATCATGTCCTGTAGGAACCAGATCATATCGGCCATCGGCCGGCGTGGCACCCGCGTGGTGTTCGTGATGATCATGTGCTGAATGGACCTCGAGCTCCGATTCCGGCACGAGGTGCATCCCGCATTTCGGACAATTGCCGGGCTCGTCCTGCCGCACCTCAGGGTGCATGGGGCAAACGAATACCGAAGAAGCTGCTGTGGTTTCAGAACTGTCGGGAGTGCTCATTTTGCGGTCCTTTCCGAGAATGCTTCTCTTGCCTAGGGCTTCCATCCGCGGGAGGGTCAAGAGAGATCAGTACGGCGATTACATTGCGGCTCTGCGGGGTGGCGCTGTCCGGCCCCGTTCCCGCCGGGCGAACACGATCAACGCCAGCCCGACCAGCGCCATTGGCATGGAGAGCAACTGGCCCATGGTCAAACCCCACTCACCAAAATGAAGCGCATGGCCGATCGGGTTGTCCGCCGTCACAAATTGTTGGTCCGGTTGCCGGAACATCTCGACGAAACTTCGGGCAAGACCATAGCCGGTCAGAAACACGCCAGCCAAGGCACCGGGCATTTTCAGCCAGCCCCGGCCCCAAGCGAGATAAATGAGCAGTATTCCAAGAATGAGCCCCTCCAATACCGCCTCGTACAGCTGGGACGGGTGTCGGGCGCAGAGGCCGCTAACCCCTGGGCAGGCCTGCGCGACTTCGCCGGGAAAGATCACCGCCCAGGGAACGTCCGTTGGACGCCCCCACAACTCATTGTTGGTGAAGTTCGCCAGCCTTCCAAGAAACAAGCCTGGTGGTGTTGCCAAAGCCAGCAAGTCGCCAGTGCTGAGCAATGACGCGTTCTGTCTAAGGCAGAACAGCAAGGCCGCGATGACAACTCCCGCGAACCCCCCGTGGAAAGACATGCCGCCTTGCCAGACCATCAGAATTTCCAAGGGATTGGCGAGATAATATGCGGGCTGGTAGAACAGTACAAAGCCCAGGCGACCACCAGCAATCACGCCGATGATGATCCACGTCAGAAGATCTTCGATCTGCGTTCGGTCAAGCGGCGGTCCAGCTGACGTCCAGAGCGCGGGACGGCTTATGGCACTCGAACAAATGCGCCAGCCAATCAGGATACCGAAGATATAGGCTAGCGCGTACCAGCGGAGTGCGAATGTGACCCCCCCGATGTCGAAGGAGAAGAGGTCGGTTCCAATATCCGGAAATGGCAATCCCGCTGGCAGCACTGGGTGAGTTCCTCATCAGGAATTTACGTGGGGATTAGATGGCATTGATCGAGCACCGCTAAAGGCGCTCGATCTGCGACAGGGCATCCAACGCCCATCCCGCCATCACGCGGTGTCGAGGGCGTCCCGAAGGAGATCGCGGACTTCGCCGGCGACCGCGTCCAGGTCTTGGTTCTGCACCGCCTGCATCGAAGCGACAGGATCGACCGCGCTGACCTCGGTGTCGCCGTCCAGTTGCCGCAGGATAACATTGCAGGGAAGCATCGCACCGATGCGAGGCTCGATCTCGATGGCTTTGTGCGCCATGCCCGGATTACAGGCCCCCAAGATGCGGTAAGGCGGCATGTCCGCATCAAGTTTCTTTTTCATCGTCGCTTTGACGTCAATCTCAGTCAGAACGCCGAAGCCCTTGTCTGCCAAAGCATCCCGAACACGCATCTCTGCGTCATCGATTTTGGTGTCTTTCAGGACGCGATCATAGGTATAGGCCATGGGAATTTTCCTTTCCGTGTCTCTATTTGTTGGCATACCGAGGCTAAACGGTTCAGGTCGCGGTTCGGTTCAATGTCCCGACCGCGAATGGTTTTGGGGTTGTGAGGACGGGTGCCGGAAAAAAACCGGCACCCATTGGCTCAGTTGTCCTGCATCATGGAGCCGTTGCCCATGCCCTGACCGTTGCCAGGCCGCGCAGGCGCATCTGCCATATTCGACCGCATCATCTGCATCCGCTCCATCCTATCGGCAGGAGCGGCCATCTCTTCCGGCGTCACCGCGCCGTCGCCATCGGCATCGAGGTGTTGGAAGCGATCCACCATCATTTCGCGGATCATCGCGCTGTGGAGAGCTTCAAACTCGGTAATCGAGAGGCTTCCATCCCCGTCGCTGTCAAACTCGGAAAGCTTGGCCTGCAGCTGCGTGCGCATTTCTTCCGGCGTCGTTGTGCCGTCTCCATCAGTGTCGAACATTTGCATCATGCCGCCAGCCATGCCTGGGCTCATCATACCACTGCCCATGCCTGCGCCCATCATGCCTGCGCCCATCATGTTTCCGTGCATGCGCTTCATCATGTCCATCATTCCGCCCATGTTCCCCATCATACCGGGACCACCGTTCTGCATCATGCCTGGTCCGCTCTGGGCGCCAAATTGTCCCCCACGCCCGTGGTTGGCGTCCGCGAATGCGGCACCGCCAAGGGCGGTTGCAGCCAGGGTCATTGCAGCGAGTAAAGTGTTGCGTTTCATTTCGATCACCTCGTGTCAGTGTTGCGATACCCAGCATATGGGGGGCACCTGCAGATGCGGAATGCCACGCGAGCCGGTGTTTTGTATCGCGAGGTCACAAAGGCGGGGTCTGTTACAAATTGCGACAAATCAATTCGGGGCGAACGCTCCTCTTCATCTGAAACATGCGATATCCAGAAAAAAAGGTGTCGAGGATCCGTATACCAACCGAAACCGAACCCATGTTTCGGTAGAGGTGAAATCCGGAAGAGTTGATGTCGAGATTGCTAGAGGCCCTGAATATCCCGAAAATTCAATCATTCAACCCATGGCAGGAGGCTGCAGGGTGCTCTTTTTGAACCGCATTTTCTCAGTTCTAACCTTGGTAATTTTGGCGGGGTGCGGTGCAGGAAACGACATGCGCCCGGATGCTTCAGCCGAAGTCATCAGTAGCGCATCCTACCGTCACGATGGACCGGCCGCGCTGACGTTGTACACCATGATCAACAACAGGTCCGGGGCGGGTGCGCATAGCAGCGTCATGATTAATGGGTCGCAGCGTGTTATCTTCGATCCGGCAGGAACGGTCCGGCTGAGCGCTGTACCGGAACGGGGAGATGTGCTTTATGGCATTACTCCACAAGTGGCCGATTTTTATGCGCGGGCTCATGCTCGCGAGACCTACCATGTCGTCATACAAGAGATCGATGTGTCTCCCGAAGTCGCGGAGCAGGCTTTGCGCCTTGCAATTGCCAGCGGCCCAGCCGCTTCCGGTTTTTGTAGTGCCAGTACCTCCGCGGTACTCAGACAATTACCAGGATTTGAATCCATCGGACGCACATTTTTTCCAAAGCGCCTGATGGCGGATTTTGGCAAGTTGCCGGGCGTGCGAACCACAAAGCTGTTCGAGAACGATGAGGACGACAAATCCGTAGCGATCGCACAGTTCGAAAGTTCACTTGCGACACAGCCGTGAGTGTTCGTCCAACAATTCATTGGAAGATGTCCCTGCACGACGCAGTCCTCGGCGTGTGAGCCAAAGATGCAATAGGTTAGCTTCGAGCGGTAACGCTGTCTTCGGCCGAGTAAAGGAACGCCGTCGATCCGACAGCGACATTCGGATAGAGATCATTGATGTGGGCCATCACCATGCGCACGCATCCCGAACTGGCCCGGCCGCCAATGCTGCGAGGGCTCGGCGTTCCGTGAATTCGAAGGTACGTATCCCGATCTCCGACGAATAGATACAAAGCCCTGCTGCCCAAGGCATTGTTGGGGCCGGGCTCCATACCGTCGGCAAACCGCTCGTAAGCCTCCGGATCGCGTTCGATCATTGACTGCGTTGGCGTCCAGTGCGGCCATTCGACCTTTCGGCGGATCGTATAGGTGCCGGGTTCATAGAGATCGCCCTTGGCAATCGCCACCCCGTATCGCATCGCGGTGCCACCTTCCTCGATATGGTACAGATAGCGCGCGATCGCATCGACGTGAATGTCACCCGGGCGCAAACCGTCATTCGCCAAAACGCGTTGCGGCAGCAGCCTGGGATGCAGCCCCCATGGGTTGGTTGTTGCCGGGTCATAGTTGGCGGGCGTGATCTGCGCATCCCAAGCTGCTTTTTCGGCTGTTGACGGCCAGGTCTTAGCGAATGCTGGCGAACTCAGAGACGCTGAAAACAGCGAGCCGGAAAGTGCAAGGAAGTGTCGTCTTGTAACCATGAAGCGAAGCCCTTTGTTTGTTTTCGATGAATGCGGGACGATTCAAGAAACGTCCGCGACCCCATGCCACCGAACCTTTTGATGTCTTGCGATCGCGACCAACCAGAGGCAAGCAAGGACACCGCTTAGGATCGCGTTCCAACTGGCCATGGACAACGTCAGAAATTCCCAGACAACCTCACTGCACAGAACAAGATTGGACGTATTTGAACTGGCAGAGGGCAGCAATTCCGATACCGACATTTGGGAAACATCGAGGCCGGATCCCGTGCAAGAAGTCGGTCCCTCCCACCAGCCGCGCTCGACACCGGTATGAAACACTCCCAACGCGGATGTGCTGAGTACCGACAGGGCACCGATTATCAGGATTGGCAAAATCGGCAGAGCAAAGAGCAACAGAGCGCCCATTCCAATGGCGATTGCGTGTGGGTAGCGTTGCCAGATGCACATTGCGCACGGCGCGTACCCAAGAGCCTGGAAAACGAAGGCCCCCAACAGCAAGGCGGCTGATCCTGCCGCCGCAGTCATGCCGAGAGATTTTGGTGTCAGGGTCAATGAACGCTCCCATTGGCAGTCGATGGACCTGTTTCTCGCTTGTCAGGTTACGTAGACGGCGAAAGGCCTGTTATCATTCAGAGATTTGTAACGGTATGTATCCGTCTCGACCCTCAGCCGACTCTGATCCACGTTGCCATACCGTCGGCTTGGTGGCTCAACATGTGGCAATGCAGCATCCACGATCCCGGATTGTCCAGGACGACGAGAATATCCCGCGTCTCGCCGGTATCCAGATAGGTCGAGTCCCGGTATGGACCGGCTTCACCCGCCGCATCGAGTTCCCAGAAATGGTGGCCATGCAGATGCATGACGTGTGGGAACCCGGTTTCGTTGCGGATCGAAATGCGCGCGGTCGTCCCCTGCGCGGCGGATAGGAAAGGCCTTCGAGGCAGGCCGGATACGTCATTGAGCGCCCATGTCCCTGTGCCGTTGTGGGACGCGCTTCCCGCACCTCCCTGGAGCACCAGCTCCGCGGTTTGGCCGGGGTCTTTCGGGGCGGGCATTCGGTTGGCGGGCAATGCGGTGATGGGCGCTTTCGCGGGCTCACGGGAACCGGAAACAGCGATTTCGCCAAGGCTCAACGTCTGTTCTCCAAAGCTGTCGTCGAATCTAATAGGCCCGGTCGCATCACCAATCACATCGCATCTTTGCCCCGGAGCGAGAAGGATCGGTTCGAGCGTCCGAGGATGCGCCAGAGGCATGCCATCCAGTGCAACGATCTTGCCTATCAAACCATCCAGGCCGACACGGTACACCCTGTCGATAGAGGGATTTATGAGACGCAGTCGCAGACGGTCGCCTCGTTTCACAGTCTTGCCGGTTCCATTGAAAACAAGTGCCGTGACCGTATTGCCGATACGGCCCTCGGTTGCGAAGTGGGCCGGGTTGAACGCTTCGTCGTACTGCCCGGACTGATCCAGCAAGACATCGAAGAACTGAACAACGATGTCATGGTCGACAGCCGGCGCATTTTGCTCCTCGACGATGAAGGCGCCGAAAAGACCGCGGCTGACCTGATCGTAAGACAGGTAATGCGAGTGATACCAATACGTGCCGGCATCCGGGACGCCGAATTGATAACGATACGAGTCGCCCGGAATGACCACATCCTGAGTGAGGACGTTGACACCATCCATCCGATTTGGAACCCGCAACCCATGCCAGTGAACGAGAGCGCCCTCCTCCAATCGGTTATCGAGGGTAATGCGGGCGGTTTGTCCTTGTCGCATTCTGACTTCTGGGCCCGGCAGACCACCGTTGAAGCCCAACATCGACACGTCGTACCCAGCAAGGTGCGCCTTGATCGATTGGGGCGCGAGGATCAACTCGTGTGTCGCTGCTGGCAAGCGGGTACCAGCCAGCGCAACGGTCATCCCGCCAAGGAAAGACCTCCGGCTCAAAGACAATTCCGTCACCTCATGAATGATAGACTGGCTTTCGCCAACTGCCGCACTTGTGCCATTTCCGGAAGAGGAACTTCAAGGCGACAGAACACTCCTCACGCCGTTGTCACTTTGGGATACAGGAAGACGCGGGCGCCGATTTCAACGCGTTCGTACAGATCCTTCACATGTTCATTCGTCAACCGCGCGCATCCATTCGACACGGCAGACCCAATTGTCTCCGGGGCGTTCGTTCCATGAATGCGAAGATAGGTATCGCGTCCCTCGGCATCGTAGAGATAGAGCGCGCGGGCCCCGAGCGGGTTGTTTGGCCCGCCTTTCAGTCCATCCTTGTACTTTGCGTATTTGCGTGGCTCGCGCCGGATCATGGCGTTCGTTGGCCGCCACCATGGCCATTTGGCCTTGCGCGCTACCGTGAACTCTCCGGGTTCGTACAAACCTTTGCGCCCTACCCCGACCCCGTAGCGGATCGCCATCCCGTCCTCGAGCATGAAATAAAGGAAAAAATCGTCGGGAACGACGTGGACATCGCCTTTAACCCAGTCACCACGACGGGTGTTTACCAATTGTGGTTCGAACCGTTCGGGCAATTTGACTTTGTGGGCCCAGGCAGTTGTGGGCAGAAAGCAACCCATCGCTCCGGCACAAATCAATTCTCGTCTCGTGAAATTCTGCATGGCGCGATCTCCTCGGACCCATGAAAATTCAGTGCGCGTCAGGGGCAAAGAAAAGAAGCCGTGAACCGGGGCAAACGACGCGCCTTTGTTGCCTTGAAACTACGAAAATTCGTGCTTTTGGAACTCTCCAGCGCTGGAATGTTGTTGTTTTACAGAGAACTGCAAGGAGGTGACTGGAAATGCACTACTCACGATTCTTTATGATGATCGGAACATCGACCGTGGTCATGTTCGTTCTGATGTACCTGAACACCTATCTTTGGGGCCATATCTTCTTTTCGGAGACACGCCTTTACATGGCCATCCTGATGGGGGCGACCATGGCCGTGATCATGTTGGCGTACATGTTGTCCATGTATCAGAACACCAAAGCCAACATCGCGATTTTCGTTGGCGCAATAGTCCTTTTCGCGGCGAGCCTCTGGCTGGTTCGCGGGCAATTCACGGTGCAGGACAGGTCCTACATGCGCGCCATGATCCCGCACCACTCGATCGCCATCATGACGTCGACTCGTGCCGAGATCACCGACCCGCGCGTCCGGGGGCTCGCAGACGACATTATCTATGCGCAGGACAAGGAAATCGCCGAAATGCGCTACCTTATTGCTGACATTGGAGCAAACGGCGAAGCATCGGCCACGCGAAGCGAAACGCCGGCGCAGGTTGTGGATGCGCAACAGGCGCTTCAAACGGAGGTCGTGTCGAAGGTCGATCCTGAGTTTCTGACGGAAGACGAAATCGCTGCGGTGTTCCCGAATGGCGGAAATTGCCGCTTTGCTTACACCTCGGACAGTCCGGCTGTACTGGTGACTGGTGAAACCGGCGAAGGGTCTGCCGCCGCAATGAAGATCAGCGGTGATCTGGTGCGCCTGAATGCGCAGGGCGAAAATGCATTTTCTGAAGGCCCGCTGTCGGCCGAGATCGCAGAGACGAACGGTGACCTGACCGATCTGATCGTCAGCGCGGGAACCGACTACGAAGCCGGGTTCCGTGGTCAACTTACGTGCAGCGGATAAGGAGGAAAGGACATGCCCCGCGACACAGACAGTAAATCCGCGCAGCTTTATCGCATGGTCATGCCGGGCCATGTCTGCCCCTACGGTCTGAAATCGAAAGACCTGCTGGAGCGGCAAGGCTTCGAGGTGGAAGACCATCCGCTTGACACCCGTGAAGACACCGATGCTTTCATGGAGAAGCACGGGGTCGAGACGACGCCGCAGACTTTCATCGGGGACGAACGGATCGGCGGTTACGACGATCTCAGGGTGTTTTTCGACATTGACCCACCCGAGGAAGAGCAAAGCGACACGACCTACCAGCCGGTCATCGCGATCTTTTCCGTTGCCGCGCTGTTGGCATTGGGCCTGTCTTGGCACCAGTACGGGTCGGTCCTTACCTTGCGGGGGTTCGAATGGTTCATTTCGCTGTCCATGACCATTCTCGCGATCCAGAAATTGCAGGATGTCGAAGGGTTTTCGACGATGTTCCTCAACTACGATCTGCTGGCGCGCAAATGGGTGCGATACGGCAAGGTCTACCCGTTCGGCGAAGCGTTGGCAGGTGTCCTGATGACTGCCGGCGCGCTGCTGTGGCTCTCGGCGCCTGTCGCCCTGTTTATCGGCACGGTCGGCGCTGTCAGCGTGTTCAAGGCTGTTTATATCGACAAGAGAGAGCTGAAATGCGCCTGCGTCGGCGGTGACAGTTCCGTCCCGCTGGGGTTCATTTCGCTGACGGAAAACCTGATGATGATCTTCATGGGTATCTGGATGCCGGTCCGCGCGATCTGGTTCTGAGGTACAGCCCCTTCTTGCCTGTCACTTGGCCAACCGCTCCGGCGACAGATCCTCGATGATGGGGCAGTCGGGCCGGTGATCCCCGGCACATTTTTCCACCAGTTCGGCGAGCGTCGCGCGCATGGATTGCAGTTTCGCGATCTTTTCCTCGATCTGGCGCAGATGGTCTTCCGCAACCGCCTTCACTTGCATGCTTTCGCGGTTTTCATCCTCGTAGAGCGACAGGAGCGTCCTGCAATCTTCGATGGTGAACCCCAAGGCCCGTGCGCGACCCAGAAACGCCAGCTTGTGAATGTGGCTCTCGGTGAACGCGCGGTAGCCGTTCTCGCTACGGTTCGGGCGGATCAGCCCGATGTCCTCGTAGTAGCGGATTGTTTTTGGGGGCACACCCGATTGTCGGGCAACGTCTCCGATGTTCATGTCGAACCTCCGTTATTCTGCTGGAGCAGGAGTGGCGGCTGCCAGCTCTGCCGGGATTGCGCGCTGCTCGTCCATCGCAGGCGCGATGCGCCGCAGCCGCAGGGCATTGGTCAGGACAAACACCGAGGACAACGCCATCGCACCCGCCGCAAGGATTGGTGACAGGAGCAACCCAAAGGCGGGATAAAGCACCCCGGCAGCGACCGGAATAAGTGCCACGTTGTAGGCAAAGGCCCAGAACAGGTTCTGCCGGATGTTGCGCATGGTCCGCCGCGATACTTCGAAGGCGTTCACCACGCCGCGCAAATCGCCCGACATCAGGACGACATCCGCAGATTCGATGGCCACATCGGTGCCGGTTCCAATGGCGATGCCCACATCGGCATGCGCCAGCGCCGGGGCGTCGTTGATCCCGTCGCCGACAAAGGCGATGCGCTTGTTCCCTTGGCGCAAACTGTCGAGCGCCGCAACCTTGCCGTCCGGCAGGACGCCGGCGATGACGTGGTCGATACCGGTTTCGCGGGCGATGGCTTCGACGGTTTCGCGTTTGTCGCCGGTGATCATCGCAACCGCAAGACCCTTTTCGTGCAGCGCTGCGATGGCTGCGCGGCTTGCCGGTTTGACCGGATCGGCCACGCCGATCACGGCGGCGACACGCCCATCTATGGCAGCGTAAAGCGCCGTGCGACCCTTGCTTGCGATCTTCGTTTCCTCTGGAGCCAATGCCGAGACGTCAATGCCTTCGCGCGCCATGTAGCGGTCGGCCCCAACCAACACCTCCACGTCTTCGACCACGGCGCGCACGCCGTAACCTGTGACCGATTGAAAGCCTTCGGCCGCCACAAGAGGTGCGCCCTCGGCCCGCGCGGCCCGCACGATGGCGTCCGCGACAGGATGCTCGGAGAGCGACTCCACGGCAGCGATCTTCGAGAGCGTTGTTGGGCGATCGAACCCTTCCGCCAGCACAAGGTCAGTCAGTGCGGGTCGCCCCTCGGTCACCGTGCCTGTTTTGTCGAGGGCGACCACATCAACGGAATCAAGTTGCTGCAAGGCGTCACCTTTACGGAACAGGACACCCATTTCCGCAGCACGTCCCGTCCCGACCATGATCGAGGTCGGCGTCGCAAGCCCCATCGCGCAGGGGCACGCGATGATGAGCACCGACACACCGGCGACCAGCGCCATCGTCAGGGCCGGATCAGGCCCGAAAAACAGCCAGACCAGCACGGTCGCCGCCGCGATCGCCATCACGGCAGGCACGAACCACAAGGTGATCCGGTCGACCAATCCCTGGATCGGCAGTTTGGCGCCCTGGGCCTCTTCGACCATGCGAATAATCTGCGCCAGGGTCGTGTCGGCGCCGACCCGCGTGGCGAGGAACTGTAGGCTTCCGGCGCCGTTGACCGTCCCGCCGGTCACCGTATCTCCGGCACCTTTTTCAGCGGGGATCGGCTCGCCTGTCAGCATGCTTTCGTCGACGCGGCTGGTCCCCTCGATGACCTCGCCATCGACCGCGATGCGTTCACCAGGGCGCACGATGACGATGTCACCCTGAACCAGCGCATCGATCTCGATCTCGACGCTTTCTCCGTCCCGCATCACGCGTGCAGTCCGCGCCTGAAGCCCTAATAGCTTCTGGATGGCCGCGCCCGTTCTCCCCTTGGCGCGCGCTTCAAGAAACCGCCCCAGAAGGATCAGAACGACGATGACCGCTGCCGCCTCGAAATAGACGGTGCGCAGCGTGTCAGGCAGGACCGACGGTACGAATGTCGCAACCACGGAATAAAGGTAAGCCGCCCCGGTGCCGACCGCGACGAGGCTGTTCATGTCGGGGGCACCCCGGAACAAGGCCGGGAAACCCTTGGTGTAAAACGTCCGGCCCGGGCCGAAGAGAACGATTGTCGTCAGCACGAACTGAAGAAGCCAACTCGTCTGCTGGCCAATCGTGGTCTCGATCAGCATATGAACGGCCGGAATGACGTGGCCACCCATTTCGATCAGGAAGACCGGCAAGGCGAGGATGGCCGCAAAGGTGACCCGTTTGGCAAGCGCCTGAGCCTCTTCCTCCTTGCGCGCAACTCTGTCGTCACCGGCCTGGGCCGTTGCCACGGTTGCTGGATACCCTGCCGCGCCGCTTGATTCGATCAGATCGGATGTCGTGACAAGACCTTCGACGTAAATGACCGTCGCCGTCTCTGAGGCGAGGTTGACGTTCACCTCGACCACCCCGGGCACCGCGGCAAGCGCCTTATCGACCCGCCCGACGCAAGAGGCACAGGACATCGCTGCAATCGTGAGTTCGGCCCTGGCCTTCCGCGCGGGGTAGCCCAGCTCGCGAAGGGATTCGATGATGTCGGGAATGCGCTTGAGCGCGTCCACGCTCATGCGAGCAGTTTCCGAGGCAAGGTTCACCGACACATCCTCTACGCCGTCGATTGCATTCAATGCGCGATCGACCCTGCCAACGCAGGACGCGCATGACATGCCTTCGATCGGCAGGCTGATCTGTTTGGGTTCGGGCATATGTGTCACCTGTTTTTCCATTCGAAGTGGAATATGAGGCTTCCAGTTACTGGAGGGTCAATGGGAGGGCGCCAAATAAATTTCTTCACTTGACCTTCCAGCGGGGGGAAGCCCCATGTCACCGATAGAAATCAGATCAAGGAGTGGTTCCGATGAAGTTCAGCGTTCCGGACATGAGCTGTGGGCATTGCACCGCAGCAATCGAAAGCGCGGTGAAGAGCGCAGATCCGAATGCAGGCGTAGAATGTGACCTTTCTGCCCGACAGGTGCATGTCGACAGCGTGTTACCAGCCGATCAGGTCCAAGCGATCATTCGGGATGCGGGCTACAACGTGGAACCTGCGGCCGCTTGATGCAGTGCCTGGACCACCCAAGGGTGGTCCGGGCACAGAATTTCAGTCTTCGACTTTGCGGGCTTCCTCGACCAAGTCGGCAAGCTGCGCCTTTTCGACGAAGCCCGGGACCAGCGCATCCCCGATCACGAAAGACGGCGTGCCGTTAAAGCCCAGAGCTTGGGTCAGTTGCATGGAGGTCGCAATGTGCTCTTCGACCTCGGGGGCCTCCATGTCCTTGCGCAACTGCGCGATATCCAGGCCGATCTCCTCGGCCACGCGCAGCACGGAGGCCTCTTCCGCGCGGCCTTCCAGCCCCATCATTGCCCAGTGAAACTCTTCGTATTTGTCCTGCTTGCGCGCTGCCAAGGCCGCTTTCGCGGCAAACACCGATCCGTCTCCGAGAATGGGCCATTCACGATAGACGAGGCGAATGTTGGGATCGTCTTCGATCAAAGCCCGCACCTCGGGTTTGACCCGCCGACAATAGGGACAGTTGTAGTCGAAAAATTCCACAACAGTGACGTCCCCTTCCAGGTTGCCGAGAACCGGCGCATTCGGATCGTTCTCGATCAGATCGCGCTGGTCATTCAGAACTTGGGCCTGACTGAGCTCCTGCGCTTGCGCCTGCCTTTGTTCGAGGATCGCCACGGCCTCCATGACAATCTCCGGGTTCTCGCGGATTGCCTCGAGCACAAGTTCCTTGACCCGGGACTCTGACAGTTCGTCCGCGAGTGCCGGTATCGGAAGCAAGGCAGCTATCGCGACCGTCGTGAAGGCTTGTCTGAAACGCATTTTAGTTCTCTCCCCGTTGTTCGTCGGCTTCTGTCCGCGCGGCCTGGACTTCGCGGATGCGGTCTGGCCAGGTGGACCGGATGAAGGCCAGGATGTTGTGAATTTGCTGGTCGGTCAGCACGTCTGCGAAACCGGGCATGCCACTGTCGAATTCGACGCCCTGACGCGCCAGAAGCGCCGCACCCCCCAGTTTTGTGTAATCGAAGAGCAGGCTGTCAGGATGATGCCAGGTGTGACCCGTCTCATCATGTGGTGGTGCTGGCAGGCGCCCATCCGCGCCGGGCGTTCGCCATTCCGGCTGGCCTTCCAGACCCGCGCCATGACAAGACGCACAGTTTTCTGCGTAGAGCAACGCGCCTTCTTCGATGTCGTAGCTCTCCGCCCTGGACGCGCTGCCGACATCCGAGGATGCACTGGTCGAGAGCCAATACGTGAAGGCGGCTGCTGCGACAGTGATCGGAAGGGACCAAACGAGATATCTCATGTGACCCGTATCCAGGTTGTCATGCCAGATGCGGCGTGGCTGAGCATGTGGCAATGGAACAGCCACTTGCCGGGATTGTCTGCCGTAAAGGCGATCTCCCGGGACTCGTTGCCGGCCAACAGGATCGTGTCCCGCATCGGCCCGAACGCGCCGTCGGGGCGCAGCTCGCGGAAATGCATCCCGTGCAGGTGCATCGCATGTGGGAAAACGGTCTGGTTCTCGATCTTCAGGCGCACCGGCTCGTTCAGGGATAGATCGGCCAGTGGCGTGTAGGTCATTTCGGCGACATCATTCAGGGCCCAGAATTTGCCCGCTTGGGCAAGCTGACGGAATCCAAGACGTTCCCCGCCAAGCAATGCGGACTGCATTCGCCCCATTGCCCCGCCGGACATGACCAGTCGCAAATCACGCGCATCGGCAAGGTCCGGGGCGTGTGCCGCGGGGTTCGGCGGCAACGGCAGTGGCTTGCCTCTTGGTACTGAACTGGCTGTGCCGTTGACCAGAAAACTCACCAACGGGGTCAGTTGATCATCATCGCCGATGCGAAGCAATTGGGCGGTGCCGCCTTCGTCTTCGGTCACATCCACAATTAAGTCGACGCGCTGTGCCGGGCCGAGGATCAACTCGCCGTCAACCGACTGGGGTTGGCCGGTTGGCATTCCATCCACGGCCACCGTCCAGCCACTGAATCCAGAGAGCCTCAGCGGGAAAATTCGAGCGCTTGCTGCGTTGATGATCCGCAAGCGAATGCGCTCGTTGCGCTGCGCGGGCAAGGTCAGGTCATAGCGCCCGTTGGTCGTGATAAAGTTGCCGGTACGTCCACCGTGGCTCATCATCATGGGCTGTTCGAAATTGTCGAACAGCTGCCCGCTCTCAGGGTCGAGCAACCAGTCCTCCAGAACGATGACTTCCTCGCGGTCGATGTCCGGTCCATCGACCTCTTCGACGATCAAGGCACCGCGCAGACCACGCGCGACTTGCTCGTATGAGCGATTATGCGCGTGATACCAATAGGTGCCCGCGTCCGGTACGACGAAGTCGTAGTCAAAGGTTCCACCCGGCGCTACGGCCTCTTGGGTCAGCCCTGAAACGCCATCCATCGCGTTGTCGATCCGGATTCCGTGCCAGTGAACCGAACTGGGATCGGGTACCTCGTTGCGAAACCTGCGACGCACCCGATCGCCTTGTGTGACCCTGATTTCCGGGGCCGGAACGAGGCCGTCATAGCCCCAGATCTCTGTTTCCGGGTAGGTGTCCGGAAGAAGCTGTCGACGTGCAACCTTGGCAATCAGGTCCTCGAACGGGGTCGCGGCAAAAGCCGACTGCGGGATGGCCGCCGCGCAGGCCGCCAGTGTTGCATGGCGCAAGAAATCCCGACGTGTTTGTCTCATTTCGATCCTCGAGAAAGCGGGGGCGTGTTGCCCCCGCGTGGTGTTAGTTCGACGCGGGGTTCTCCGCCTCGACCGTGTCCTTGTTCAGCAGGAAAAGCGCCATCGCTTCGCGATCGGCAGGTGTCAGAAACCGAGTTCCCTCGCGAACCACTTCCGCCATGCTGCCGCCGAAAGCATCGCCCGAAGGGGTGATGCCGGTCTGGAGCGCATAAGCGAGGTTTGAAACCGTCCAGTCATTTTTGACCAGGTCTTTTGGCCGTATCGCGGGGGCCTTGCTGCCACCGGGAAGCTGGGCGTTGCCTGCAAAGGAAGCACCGATATCGCGGCCTCCCGCAAGATTGCGCGGCGTATGGCAGGCTCCGCAATGTGCCGCACCGCGCACCAATTCCCGTCCTCGATTCCATGCGTCGCTTCGCCCTTCAATCGGTTCGGTATCCGGATCGTAGAAGAACGCCGCTCGCCAGAGCTTCAGCCCCCATCGTTGGTCGAATGGGAAGCTGACATCATTTTCTGGTGCAGGCTCGTCCACGGGCGGCACGGTTTGAAACGCCGCCCAGAGGTCAGCGATATCCTGATCAGAAAAATCCGCATAGAAGGTGTACGGGAAAGACGGATAGTACGGCGTTCCATCGGGGCCGATGCCTTGCCGCACGGCTTTTGCGAACTGTTCTGCCGTCCATTCGCCCATGCCATGTTCCGGGTCTGTCGTCAGGTTGGGCGGGTAGAACGTTCCGAACGGGGTTTCGAGCGGCGCCCCTCCGGCAAGTGGTGCGCCGCCCGCTTCAAAATTGGTATGACAGGCAATGCACCCACTGGCGCGCGCCAGATATGCGCCCCGGTCGACATTGCCCTCTATTGCAATCGGAGTCACTGCACTGCCGACAGGCCATGCAATCACGACGCCGAGGCTGGCCGCGCCGAGCACGGCGGCCCCGCTGACGAGTGTCAAGAACCGGCGCATGGTCAGTCTTCTTCCGCCCGGAAGCGTTCATGGCATGCGGAACAGACCTGGGTCGTCATCGCGAATGCTGCGTCGGCGGGCATTTCGGCAATGGCGGCCGCATCCATCATGTCGCCTCGGCCCATCATCGTGCTCCCGCCCATCATGGTTGTATCGCCTCCCATCATTGACCCGCCGCCCATCATCGAGGCGCCATCCATGGAGGTATTGCCGCTCATGCCGCCCAATCCATTGTCGGCTGCGCGTTCCAGGCCCTCAGAGTATTCTTCCAGCTGACTTGCCAATGCCGCGAAGCGCTCCCAGTCGGTCCACACCTCGTCCTTGGCTTCCGAGGGCATGCCCCCTGTGCCCTCTGGGAACAGCTTTGTCATGCTCTCACCGGCGTGCTGCTGGAACAGGCGCGCGGCATCGCGCACTGTTTCTGCGTCATAGGCCGTTTCGCCCCGCATCATCGGGGCCACGGTCTTGACCGCCTTCCCCATTGCAAGCATGGCATCCATGCGCTCTTTCACGATGCCGGTGGCACCGCTATGCGCGAATGCCGTGACCGCAGTACCTGCAATCAACACTGCCGCCACGATAGTCGTCTTTTTCATGTCTTCGATCCTTCTTTGGGTCTGCTTTTCGAGCGATGTGAAATCAGACCCACCGTCGGGGCGGTGGAGGATCGCTGATCGGGCGCAATTCGGTTCGTTGGATCGCGCCGTCTTGCATGACGGCTTTCAGAAAAGAAGGCTCGTACGCCATGTTCGGCTGAAGCAATAACGCTGCCGGGACAGAACAATCGAGGCCTGGATGGCAGTGGCCAGAGGCCTCGGTCGATGGCCCTGCGTCTTCGTGACCATGGTATTCCTGCCCCAACGACGTTTCACCATGATATACCGGCGCCTCTGGCACCCCGAGTACTACAAGGAAAAGGCCGAAAACGGCCGACAGAATCCATCGGTTCGTCTTCGACCAACGCATCAGTTGATCCCGTTGGCCCGCTGCAATTCGCGGACATAGGCGGCCACCATCTTGACGTCTCCTTGGGTCAATCCCTCGATCTTAGGCATATTACCGAAATTCCAGTGATGTGCACGGACGCCGTTTTGAGCTGCCAGAACAAAAGCCATGTCCGAATGGTGGCTCGGTTCGTAGATCTTGTGCACGAGAGGCGGCGCAACACCGTTGCGACCGGCGGCATTTTCGCCGTGACACTCGGAACATTTTGCCTCGAATATGTTCTTCCCAAGCGCCGCCTGCTGCGAGAGTGCGTCAGGCAGCTGGACCTGGACGATCGGATCGCCTTCGGCAATCTCGCTTGTGTCAGGTGGCGTCATGGAGTGGCCAACCGCTAAATCTTCGGCTCCAACGAACTGCCAAACGGCAAAACCCCCGCCGATAACAAAAACGGCACCAATCAGCGCAGTTAATTTGTCCATGCCTGTATCTTCCGCCTTGCCCGTTGGGTCAGATGAGTTTGACTTGAGTGCCGACAGGCGCTCGCTCGTAGACTTCCTCGATCTGTTCGTTGAACAAACCGATGCAGCCGTTTGACGACCGGCGGCCGATCTTGCGCGTGTCCTGTGTCCCGTGAATACGGTAGTACTGCCACGACAGGTACAGTGCGCGAGTACCCAAGGGGTTGTCCGGATCACCCCCCTCGATACGTGCCGGCCATTCCGGATTGCGTTCCCGCATGGAGGGCGTCGGCGCCCAACTGGGGTTTTTGCGTTTTTCCACCACTTCAGTGTAACCGCGTTTGGTGAGTTCGTCGGTCAGCGGAACGGATGTCGGGTAAATCCGCATCTCGCCGTCCGCTGTCCAGTGCTGTAGCGCCATCGTCACGGTGTCTGAGATGATGATCCCTTTGCCGAGCGTGTCGAAATGGTCTTGCCAGTCATGAACTCGGAAAGAAGAAA
Organism: Salipiger pallidus; assembly: GCF_014643635.1. Taxonomy (GTDB): domain Bacteria; phylum Pseudomonadota; class Alphaproteobacteria; order Rhodobacterales; family Rhodobacteraceae; genus Salipiger; species Salipiger pallidus. The sequence continues at coordinate 41,904 of NZ_BMJV01000012.1, read as the reverse complement.
TGTTGCGGCGAATGGTTTCGGCTCGAACCACGCTTGGTGCAACCAAAGCGACAGCCGCATACCCCAACAGGCTTCATCGATTGATCTTGTTGTTTCGCGATGTCGTCATGACACACTCCTAGCCTACGGTTTGTACATGTCTTTTACGGGAGACCCGGCATCAGGCAACCTGACAAGGCCGCGAGAAGTGTATCCATTTGTATCCTTGACCTTACCCTGCTGGAGGGTCGCAAATGACGCCAGGAACGAGACAAAGAGGGTGTCATGGACGACGAAAATCCCAAGAATAGGCCGATTACAGACAAGCTCATGCATTACGGAATGATGGCGTGTTGCATTGTGATGCTGTTGCCCGTGATCGGTTTTTTTCTCGCTGGCGGAACGCTTGCGGGTATGTGGGGCAATGCATCGGCTTTCGCCCCGCTCCTGTTGTGCGTTGGAGCGCATCTTGTGATGCATAGATTCATGGGGAAATCGTGCCATTCCGACAAGGCAAACGATACTATCGAGGAAGCGCCCGAGCCCATAAGTTCCGTGATTCCTAGCGTCGCCCGCAACAGGCAGTGATGTGCGAGGGAAAGCAAAGGTATTCGTATTGCTGTTGATGGTTACATTACTTGGAGGTTGCGCGGGAAGCCTTGCAGACTGCCTAGATCTGAAGGCTATCGTGTCCACGAAGCAAGCGTCAGACCTTCTGCCGGATGGGTGTCGAACCCTTTCATCTTCTGCGACTGGCGTTGCGCGAATTGTCTGTGCGGACGGTCGTCAGGGTTTTGCCACAGGTGGACTTTGACGCAATTTCCGCCGTCCTGGCGAAATCTGCGGAAAATATGGGAAGGAAGCAGGTATCTTGATCGATTGCCTTTTGATCCTGCGACGGGTTTTGCTTATTCCCTTCGTGCTCCTGGCCGTTGTCTCTGGAAGTGTCGCGGCAGCAACCTCTGCTGAATACCAGAGCGCGCCACTCACCGCGCATCTCATTAGTGTACAGGACGGCGTTCCCGAGAACACACAGACTCTGTCAGCCGGGCTTCACCTTCAACTGAACGAAAACTGGAAGACCTATTGGCGGTCGGCGGGCGAGGTGGGAATACCGCCTTCGGTCGAATGGAGCGGTTCCGAAAACGTCGCAGATGTCGAATTCATGTGGCCCGCCCCGACGCGCTTCACCGCCTTCGGCATCGAAAATTTTGGTTATGCGGGTGAAGTCGTCTTTCCGCTGCGCATAACGCTCAAAGATCCCGGCGCACCTGTGACTCTTTCCGCGCAGGTCAAACTGCTGGTGTGCTCCAATGTCTGTGTCCCGGAAGAGTTTGACCTGTCACTTCGCCTCGGACGGGGCAACGTCATCGACAGCACTTCGGCTGGGCTGATCGGTACGTTTTCCGAGCGCGTCCCCGAAGGGGCCAAGACGAGCGGCGTCAGCGAGGCAAATGCCTTCATCGACGAAGACCTCACGGAGTTGATCGTCAGCCTTCGCGTCGATGAACCACTCCAGTCGCCGGATGTGTTTCCCGAACTGGGTATGGGTGTTGCGCTTGGCAAACCCGATATCCGTTTGGGAGAAGAGGATCGTTTGCTTTGGGCGCGCTTGCCGATCCTCTCGTCGAATACGGATGTGACAGTGGCTCCGTCGATTACCGTCACCGACGGCGAGAACCGGGCCTTCACGATCATCGCGGATCGCGTGGCGCAAGGAATAGCACCACCCTTTGAACTGGCCGCCACGACACCGGACATGATGGAACTGATCTGGATTGCCGCGATCGCGCTGCTGGGCGGATTGATCCTGAATGTGATGCCCTGCGTGCTGCCGGTGCTGTCCATCAAGGTGTCGTCTGTGCTCAAACACACCGATCACGACACAACCCGTGTCCGGTTCGGTTTCGTCGCTGCCAGCGCCGGCATCATGACGTTCATGTGGGGTCTGGCGCTCGTCCTCTGGGCGCTCCAGACGGCAGGCCTCAGCGTCGGGTGGGGTTTGCAGTTTCAAAGCCCGCTGTTTCTTGCGGCGATGATCGCTGTCCTGCTCGTCTTTTCGGCAAATCTGTTCGGAGCGTTCGAGTTCGCCCTTCCACACGGCATGCAGACGCGGCTTGCAGGGGCCGGAGGACGCAACGGGTATTCCGCCGACTTTTTCACTGGCATGTTCGGTGCCGTCATGGCGACGCCTTGTTCGGCACCGTTCCTCGGCACCGCGGTGGCCTTTGCTTTGGCCGGGCGTGGCGTGGACATCCTCATCGTCTTTACGAGCCTCGGGCTCGGCCTCGCCCTGCCCTATCTCGTCATCGCCGCGTTCCCGCGTCTGGTCGCATTCATGCCCAAGCCTGGTCGATGGATGCTGATCATCAAAAGCGTCATGGGGGTTTTGTTGCTTGCAACCGCCGTGTGGCTGTTCTGGGTGCTCGACGGTGTCGCCGGGCTTGCGTCTGTCATCGCGGTCGCGGCGTTGTCCGGTCTCGCCGTTCTGATACTATCTCTCCCGAATGTGCAGTCCCAATTCAGGTGGTCTATTGCCATAGCCAGCCTTGTCCTGGCCATTGCCGCAGGTCCTCTCTTGCAGCAATCAGCACCTGCGCGTTCGACGCCGCAGTTGGCAATGGCTTGGATCGCATTTGATCGTTCGGAAATAGCGAAACGCGTGTCCGCAGGAGAGGTCGTTTTTGTCGATGTGACCGCTGACTGGTGTCTGACTTGCAAAGCGAACAAGACACTTATCATCGATCGGGAGCCAGTCCGGAGCGCGCTTGAAGCGCCTGGAGTCACGGCGATGCAGGCAGATTGGACACGCCCGGACACGCGCATTTCCCGCTACCTTGAGAGTTTCGGCAGATACGGCATCCCCTTCAATGCCGTCTACGGACCATCGGCACCGAACGGCATTGTGCTGTCCGAATTGCTAAAAACCGAGGACGTGATGAACGCCTTGGCGCAAGCCAGTGGTCGGGATGTTTCCGCAAAGGTTGCCGGACAGGAGTGACCTGCTCGACCGGGACACCGAGCAGTAGTCAGCCGCCGAGCCGCTCAAGCGCGGCACGGACCGCCGCACGCCGAGGATCACTGGCGGGCTGCTGCTCCAACAGCGCTTCAGCCTTGCGGTAGGCCTCAACGGCGCGATCGGGCTCCTGAAGGACGGTATAGGCATTTGCCAGCCGCATCCAACCATCCAGATCGTCCGGTTCATCCTCAAGACGCTCGGCCAGCCGCGAGACCATCGATCGGATGAACTCCGCGCGATCCGCGTCATTCATCTCCGACGCCGCCGCGACATCTGCGGCACTCGGGCCTGGTTGCGACGTCGGCCCGCTGGGTAGATTGACGACCGGAAGGTCAGCTGCCGCTGCAATCCGGTTGATCTGCGCTGCATAGGTCTCCATCCAGGGAACGTAAGCCTCTTCCTGATTCAGTCGTGAAACAAGCAGATCGTAGGCCTTACGCGTCTCTTCTTGCTGAAAGTAATACAGAGACTCGAAGTAGGTTGCCGCAGGATTGGATGGGTCAAGGTCCAAAGCGCGATCAATGGCCAATTTCGCCCGTGGAATAACAACGCCGTCATTGGCAACCGCGACAGCCTCTGCCAGCATGGAGAATGTCGCGGAGGTGGCATCCTCCCGTTCGGCAACGACTTCGAAGGCTTCGACGGCATCGGCTGCTCTGCCCATGCGCTGATAGGTCTGGCCCAACAGCATCCACCCTTCGCTAGGGCCGCCGGTCGGATCGGATACAAGCCTTTCGCGAAGTTGTATTGCCAGCGCCGTCACTTCATCAGTCTGTGCCCGCTCCTCTGCACGGGCAGCGAAGGCCATTGAAGGAACCTCCGGCGATCCCATCGTCAGATAGTAGCCCGCGGCAATAACCGGCGCGAGGACCGCCGCGACAACGAGAGTGACTCTGCCACCATTACGGGATGATCCGGCTTTTTCTTCCGAATTGCGGGTCGTCGCGAGGATCCGTTTCTTGATCTCGAGTCTGGCCGCTTGAGCTTCCTGTTCAGAAATCAAACCGCGGTCCATGTCTCGTTGGATTTCCCGCATCTGATCGGCGAGGATCGCCGGTACCGCATCCCCTCTGGTGAGAGTGTTCGATTTGGACAGCAGCAGCGGGTAGAGGACAATTCCGATTGCGACCAGCGTCAAAAGAACGAAAATACCCCAGATCATGACGCATCCCCCGCTTCGTTTTGCCTGAGAATTTCGGACACGGTGTTCTCATCCTCCGAGCCCAAGTCTTCAAATGCCTCTTGCTTTCGCCGACTCATCAGTAGCCCGCCACCAACGAAAACCCCGATCAGAACGAAAGCGATCGGAGCGAACCAAAGCGCGTAGGTCGCAGGCTCCAGAGGCGGTTTCAGCAGCACGTAATCCCCGTACCGCGCCCGTATGTATTCGATCACCTCCGCGTCGCTGTCTCCAACGACCAGGCGCTCGCGTACGAGCAGACGCAAGTCCCGCGCCACACCCGCGTTCGAACTGTCGATGTCCTGGTTCTGACAGACGACGCATCGTAGATCCTTGGAAATCTCCCGCGCACGCTGTTCCAATACCGGGTCGGTCAGCATTTCGTCCGGTTCCACCGCATTGGCGGCAAAGGGAAGGAGCCCGATGCAAAACGCGAAAATCAACTGTCTCATGAACCTGCTCCATTTGGCAGTGCGCCTGCCTGCTTCAGGGCTTGCGTGAACCGTTCGACGGCGTCCGGACCCACGACCGGCCCGACATAGCGAAACAAAACGGTGCCATCGCTATCGACGATGAAGGTTTCCGGCACGCCCGACAGGCCCCATTCGATCCCGGTCCGGCCCGACAGGTCGGACCCGATCCGCTCGTAGGGATTGCCGAGGTCATTGAGCCACTTCACGGCATCCTCAGGTTTGTCTTTGTAGTTTATTCCGAACAACCGCATGCCGTCTCGTTCGACAAATCTTGTCAACACGGCATGTTCCGCGCGGCAGGGCACGCACCAGGACGCAAAGACATTGACCACGACCGGTCGTTCGTTGCCGACAAGATCGCTTCGGGCCAGGCCGGGTGTCTCCAACCCCGGCACGGGATCGAGGTCGAACGCCGGGGCCGGTTGCGAGATCAGGACGGAAGGGATCTCGTTGGGATCCCGGTCGGGATTGAGCCCCCAGAGAAAAAACCCACCGAATATGACCGCCGCAATAAACGGCAGCCCGGCAATGAGACGTTTCATCTTCTCTCCTACTCGGCAGGAACGGCATCGGTGGCTGGCTGTTTGGCACGGCGCGGCGCCCCGACCCTCAAACGGCGATCCGACAAGGACAAACAGCCACCGATCACCAGCAGGATCGAGCCGATCCAGATCAGGTTGACGAGCGGTTCATAGAGGATCCGAAGGGTCCATGCTCCGGCGTTGTTCACTTGATCGGAGGCTGGCGTTGCAATCGACGTATAGAGATCACCCGCCAATGTGGAGCGGATGGCCGACTCCGTCGTCTGGCTTTCCGCGACCGGGTAATACCGCCGTTCCGGGAAAAGTGTCGTGACCAATTCGCCATCCCGACGCACCACAAGGGTGCCGCGATCCGCGATGTAGTTCGGCCCTTGAACCTTTGCGGCCCCTTCGAAGGTGATGTCGAACCCGGCGATCGTGACTTCGGTCCCGGGGGCGGCAAAGACGATCTCCTCACTCTTCCATCCGGTCGAGCCGATCATCCCCATCATCAACACAGCGACGCCGGCATGGGCAAGCGTCATACCGTGAGAGGCGCGTGGCAGGTTGCGCACGCGTCTCGCGCTCTCTGCAAGGGAAACCTCGAACAGACGGATGCGTAGCGCCCATTCCCGCAGGGTCGCAAAAAGCAGCCACGCTGCGCCGAGGATGGCAAGATAGGCCATGATCGGCCCACCGTTCAGAAGATACCATGCGGCCAAGGCTGCAATGACCGCCAGCACGGCCACGAATTGGATGCGATCGAGCAAACCGGCGATATCAGCCCGCTTCCACGACAGGAATGGACCAAGACCCATGAACACGACCAGTGCCAGCATCATCGGAATGAAGGCCGCGTTGAAGAAAGGTGGACCGACCGAGATCTTGTCCCCGGTGACAGCCTCCAGGATCAGTGGATAAAGCGTCCCGAACAGGACCGTTCCCGTAGCGGCGGCCAGAATGAGGTTGTTCACGAGCAGCCCGGCCTCGCGGCTGATCGGGCGAAACAGACCACCCGGCTCCATTTCGGGCGCCCGCCAGGCGTAGAGCGCCAGCGACCCACCGATGGACACGGCCAGCAGACCCAGAATGTAAAGCCCGCGCTCTGGATCGACGGCGAAGGCATGCACGGATGTAAGCAGGCCTGACCGGACGATGAACGTCCCGAGCAGCGAAAGCGAGAAAGTCAGGATGGCAAGTAGGATGGTCCAGCTTTTGAACGCGTCGCGCTTTTCGGTGACGATGGCGGAATGCAGCAGCGCCGTGCCCAGAAGCCAGGGCATGAAGCTCACGTTCTCGACCGGGTCCCAGAACCACCAGCCGCCCCAGCCCAGTTCATAATAGGCCCACCACGATCCAAGAGCGATACCTGCCGTAAGGCTGACCCACGCGGCCAATGTCCACGGGCGGACCCATCTGGCCCAGGCCGGATCGACGCGCCCTTCCAGAAGAGCCGCAACGGCAAAGGAAAACACGATGGAGAAGCCGACATACCCGAAATACAAGAGCGGCGGGTGCATGGCGAGACCCATGTCCTGAAGCAACGGGTTGAGGTCATTGCCGTCGAGCGGCGGCGGAAACACCCGCTCGAAGGGGTTCGACGTCAGCAGCAGGAAGGACAGGAAGCCGACGCTGATCCACGCCTGCACCGACAAGGTGCGCGCCTTGGTCTCGGCGGGGATGTTCGATCCGAACCAGGCGACGCCCGCGCCGAACACCGCGAGTATCAGGATCCAGAGCAGCAGCGAACCCTCATGGCTGCCCCAGGTCCCGGCCACCTTGTAGAGCATTGGCTTGAGCGAATGGGAGTTCTCGACGACGTTCCTGACGGTGAAGTCGCTGACGATGAAGGCCTGCATCAGCGCTGCGAAGGCTATGGCCACAAACAGCACTTGTCCTATTGCCGTCGCCTGGGCGGATTTCATCCAGACGGCGTTTCCACGCGACGCACCTGCAATCGGCAGAACGCTTTGAACAAGCGCAAGCGCAAGCGCGAGGGCCAGTGCGAAGTGACCAATTTCCGGGACCATGGCGTTCTTTCCTATTCAGCGTCGGTGGGCGTCGCGTCGGACGGCTTTGGCGTCCGCGGCGGGGTCTATTCGTCGAGCGTTGCTTTGCGGCGACGGAACTCTTCTTCGTCGATTTCCCCATTTGCAAAGCGGCGCCTGAGCGCTTCCTGCGCGTCCGAGTCCGGGGGACGGGTGCCATTGTCCCGCAGCCTGAACACCAGAAACACCACCAATGCGATCAGCGCCCCCCAGAAGGCGAGCATCATGAAGCCGCCCATAAAGCCATAGCCTCCGCCCCACATGTGACCTGTCCAGGAGCCTGGACCATCAGCTCGCGCCATGCTGGCGGGCAAGCTGGCCAGCAACGTTGGAATGAGCGTTTTCAGTTTCATCTGTTTCTCCTTCGATTAGTTCGCTTTCATCCAGTGGGATGGTGACAACAGCGCGCAAACCCGCGCTGTTATGGTTGACCAGCTGGATATCGCCGCCATGGGATTGGACGATTGTCCTCGCGATCGAGAGCCCAAGCCCATAACCGCCCGTTTCCAGAGACCTCGATTGCTCGAGGCGATAGAAGGGATCGAAGACCTTTTCCAACTGGTCGACGGGAATGCCGGGCCCATTGTCATCGATGTTGAGTACGAGGTTCGAACCGTGGGTCGCCCAGCTGACTTTTGCGGCACCACCGTAGCGAACGGCGTTCTCAAGCAGGTTCCTCAGCGCCCTTCGGAACGCGTTGGGTCGAAGCCGCACGGCAACATCATCACTCGGGGCAAAGGTGCAGTGTGCCGCCATATCGCTGCACAAGCTGTCCAGAAAATTGCGCAGATCGACCACTTCGGCACCTTCGGATCCGGTAAGGCCCCGTGCAAAGGTGAGCGTCGCTTCGACCATGCTCTGCATCTCTTCGACCGATGCGATGAGGCTGTCCCGCGTCTCTTCTTCGTCAACCAGCTCCGCGCGGACACGCATAGCAGTCAACGGCGAGCGCAAATCGTGACCAAGCGCTGCGAGCATCCGTGTCCGATCGCTGACAAACCGGGTCAGCCGTCGTTGCATGCGGTTGAAGGCGACGGTCAGATCCTTGACCTCGGTCGGCCCCGCGACGGTCAATTCACCCACATCCTCGCCCCGGCCAAGATGGTCCGCGGCCTTGGAGAGGTGCCGCAAAGGACGCGTCAGGCGCGTCATGACAAACCAGAAGATCGCCACCAGGAGCAGTCCGGCGGAAATTCCAAAGGTCAGCATCGAATAGAAAGGCCATTGGATTGGCGGACGCTCGAACCGCGTTCCGACATTCAGCCAACGCGCTCCCTTGATGGCGATCGACAGGTTCATCTCAACCGCCGTCAACTCTCCGCGCATCATCGCGAGATGCATTTCCGTCATCTCGTCCGAGAGATTGGGAAGGGGCCGCAACGCGCCCTCGACCTCGTGCAGTTCAACGCGAATATCCCGGCTGTAGCTATCGCCCAGAAGCGCGCGTATGCGTCCTTCCACGATGCCGCCATCCGAATGACCGGTGTGTTCCACGCTCGGAACGTCCGACAGATCAAACCGGATCAATGGCGAATTCGCCGCGCGGAGGATCGAGTCCTGCAACTCCGGCGGGGCCTCCTCGATCAACCGCGCGACATTTGCTGCGCGACCGGCGGCCTCGAACCCCAATGCGGCACGAATCGCAAGGGTGCGCTCGTCAGCGAACAGGAACAGGCTGATCGCCTGGGCCACGACAAGTGCCGCGACCACAAGCAGGATCAACTGGCCGCTCAGAGACCTCATCGCACGGCGCATCACGGCGCATCCTCGACATCGGCAGCCAGACAGTATCCGCCGTTCCGCACCGTTTTGATGACACTGGGCCTAAGTACATCCGGCTCGATTTTGCGGCGGAGACGGCTGATCTGATTGTCGATGGTTCGATCCATCGGGCCTGCCGTCCGCCCAGCGGTCAGGTCAAGCAACTGGTCACGGCTGAGCACCATCCTCGCGCGTTCCAGCAGGACCGCCAGCAATTTGAACTCGGAGGTCGTCAATGGGGTCTCGGTGGTGGACTCGTCAATCAGCACCTGCCGGTCGGTATCCAGTATCCAGTGCGCAAAAGAGACTTTCCTCCCAGCGAGGCTTCCGGCCACAGGTTCGTCGCGGTTGCTTCTCCGAAGAACCGACTTGATGCGGGCGAGCAGTTCTCGTGGATTGAACGGCTTGGCGAGATAATCGTCCGCACCGATTTCCAGACCCACGATCCGATCCGTTTCCTCACCAAGCGCCGTCAGCATGATGATCGGAAGATCACCCTCTGGCGCAAGTCTGCGGCAAACCGACAAACCGTCCTCGCCCGGCATCATGACATCGAGCACGAGGAGGTCGAAGTGACCGGTGGCCAGCTTGGCATCCATCTCCACGGCATCCCTGGCGACGGTCGTGCGCATTCCGTTCTTCTCCAGGAAGCGCGCGACGCTTTCGCGTATCTGAGCGTGGTCGTCCACGATAAGGATATGAGGTGGCGGTCCCATGGCGTCCTTCCTAGATCATCGTTGCATTCTGTTTCATGGGCAGAATTGTAGCCGTTTGTATCAGGTCAGTCCCTTGCTACAGATGGATACAAATCTGTGCCTGCACCGTGTCGTGCTCCCGGGTAGCGTCGCGCGTATGTTATGTGACCTTTGGGATCGCAACCGATCAAAGGATGAGGTTTTCGAATATGGCTCTTGATTTGAACCGGCGCCGTTTCGTTCTGGGTGCTCATATGACGGTGCTGACCGTCGCGGCGTCACCGCTGTTGGCGCAGAGCCGATCTGTCTGGTCGGCAGAGAATGCCTTTGACGCGCTTCTATCGGATACGGCGCGGATCATCGATGTCAGAACGCACAAAGAGTGGCAAGAAACCGGCGTAGGTGCTGGTGTATGGCCGATAAGCATGCACGCGTCCGGTTTTCCGGACCGATTGTTCAGGGCCAAGGAACTGAGCGGTGATCGCACTGTTGGACTGATCTGCGCCACTGGCGGACGCTCCGCATCGCTGCTTCGAGCGTTGAGACAAGCTGGTTATTCGGGCTACGCCGATATCTCGGAAGGGATGTTGGGATCAGGCGAAGGGCCTGGCTGGATCGCATCGAACTTGCCGACCGTTCCGGTGGATGTCGCCCTGAACGGGTTGCCCCCCGCGTTGGCCTGACCAGTGAAGAATCAATTGGTCCCGTTGTGCTAAAAGCCTGATGTATGGTCAAATTGACCTGTTTGAACAGGAAGACGGGTTTGGGTGTATGACCGAGTTGATGGCTATGTTTGTCGGAATATGCGCGGCGATCGTGATGGGAATTGTCCATCATTATGCGTTGTCGGGCATTCTGAAGTTTTCCCCGCAGCGGTCGGATGGCTCCGGCTTTCGGATCATCCTGACGTTTTCCGCGTTGCTGTTGCTGCACGTATTGGAACTTGTGACGCTCGCCGTGTTCAACACGATGGTGGTGGCAAGCGTTCTGCCGCAATCGTTCAGCAACAGCCCGCCGATGTTTCAGGATGTTCTCTATGTTACGGGCATCTCGTTCTCGACCCTTGGCTATTCGTCCATAGAGGTGGTCGGGCCCTTTCGACTGTTGCTGATGCTGCAATCGCTTTTGGGCTTCATGTTGCTGACCTGGTCAGCGACGTTTCTTTACTCAGCCTGCCAGCAAGTCTGGCAGAAGGCGAAAGATGACTGAAAATCGCCACGCGCGTCGGACATGAGCTTGGCGTCAGCGTCAAATACGTCCTGATATCGGTCCTTTGACCTCACCGTGGAACGGTTGAGTGAGCGCTGCGTTGCGCGCGTGGATGAATAGCCCTTGACCTTCCAGTTGCTGGAATCCCTAGGTACAAAGCCATGGCACAGATTTTCGAAAAGACAGGCGATCACGTATCGCACCATCGACACGGGGATATCTTGAAATCTCCCGTATGGGTTGGTGTGTTGTTTGTCTTGCTCACAATGCCGGCTCACCTGTTTTTGGATGAAAAGAGCTCGATAGCTCTTGCTTCGATCACGCTTGCTTTGATTGGCGGTGCCTATATCGGCTTTGGCGCCGCGGACGGCAGAGCGCGCGTGTTCTGGGCAGAGCTCGCCGTCGCCCTTTTGTTCGGCTCGGCAGCCTTTTTGGGGCTGATATGGCATTGGGCTTTCCTTCCCTTGGGCTTGGCCCTGCACGCCCTTTGGGACATGTCACACCACAATTCTTATCGTCTCGCCCGGATTCCGAACTGGTATATTCCATTCTGCGTGGCCTTTGACCTTTTGGCAGCGACGTTTTTCGTTCTGCTCTATGCCGTGTTTTGATCCATGATGATGCGCATCCTTCTTATTGCGGTGTTCCTGATGGGAGTCGTCGCATTGGCCTTCCCGGACGTCCTTGGCGTTGACATTCGCCTGCCTGATCGCGCGGAAATTGACCGCTGGATCGAGGCGGCAGGTCTTGCCGGACCAATTGTTATCGTGGCGCTTATGACAATCGCTATCGTCGCAAGCCCCCTGCCCTCGGCGCCGATCGCACTCGCCGCCGGAGCGGCTTATGGGCACACGTTCGGGACACTCTTTGTCGTTCTTGGCGCGGAACTCGGTGCGCTTGCCGCTTTTGGTCTGGCCCGCGGTCTCGGTCGTCCCTTCGTTGAGCGTCATCTCGGTCAGAAGATTAACTCAGGCCTGTTCGGATCGCAGAACACTCTGACCTTCTTGGTCTTCGGCAGTCGCCTGCTGCCGTTTCTGTCCTTCGATATGATCAGTTACGCCGCAGGTCTGAGCAAGCTGCATCTTTGGAGGTTCGCGCTGGCCACGATGGCCGGGATTATTCCAGCGAGTTTTTTGCTCGCTCACATGGGCAACCAGGCGATGAACGGAGATGCCCGCACTGCCACATGGACCGCGCTTGCGCTCGGTGGCTTTACCGGCCTGTCGGTTCTCTTCGCCGCGACGCGAAAGACCGGTACACAAGGGGAGGAGAGCTGATATGGCCAGTCATTCTCACGCCGGGCACATGCCGAGTTCCGGCAAGGCCCTTGTGATTTCGGCCTGGCTCACCGGCGTCTACTTCGTGATTGAACTGGCCGTCGGGCTCTGGACTGGCTCGATTGCCGTCCTGTCGGATGCGTTTCACACCCTGTCGGCGGTTGGCGGCGTTCTCGTGGCCATCACCGCGCAGCGGATTGCGCGCCGTCCAGCGGATTCGACGCGCAGTTTCGGATGGTACCGCGCCGAAATCATCGGGGCGCTGGTGAATGGCGGCTTTCTTCTCGGCATGGCGCTTCTGGTGATCTGGATGGGCGCGATGCGGCTCGGAGACCCGATCCACCTGGCCACAGGCCCCATGCTTTGGGTCGCCTTCGGGGGCCTGGTCACGGAAGTGGTCTCTCTGGCGCTGATGTGGCAATCGAGCAAGGACGATCTGAATGCCCGTGGCGCGCTCTGGCACATCATCCAGACCTTTGTCGGCAGCCTCCTGATCATCGTCACCGCCCTTGTGATCGAGTTCACCGGCTTTCTGGCGATTGACCCGATTCTCGGCATGGCGTTCGGGGTGGTTCTCCTCTGGGCCTCTGTGGGCGTAATCAAGGAAGCGGTCCACATTCTCATGGAAGGCACGCCCGAGGGAACGGATCTCGACGCTGTAACAGCGGACCTGAACGGGCAGGACGGGGTTCTGGATGTTCACCATGTGCATGCCTGGACGCTGACCAGCGGCAAACACGCGTTTTCCGCCCATATCCGCCATCAGTCACCCGCCGAGGCCGCGGATTTGCTGAACAGGGCCTATCGGCGGCTGACGGAACAGCATGGGTTTCACATGGTCACGCTGCAGCTCGAAACAGAGTGTCTCGACGAGCGCCACGCGCGGGATCTTGATATAGTCCAGATAGCGGCTGCAAAGGCTGCGCAAGAAAAGACTGATGTGCGAGATGCGCATCCGCACCCAAGCCCTAACACAGAAGGGCCGTAGACTGTGATGGACATAATACTAGCCGCAGAGCCGGAGATTCGTCTGACGGCGTTTTTGAGTGTGCTGGCCGCCATGGCGCTTTGGGAACTCGCCGCCCCGCGTCGGCGGCGTGACATTCCGCGTGTCATCCGTTGGTCGAACAACCTGGCACTTGTCGTGATCGATACGGCGATCCTCCGGTTGTCTTTCCCAATCCTGGCCGTCGGTCTGGCGGTCCTGGCCGAGGAGCGGGGCTGGGGCCTGTTCAACATTATCGAGGCTCCTTTCGGGTTGGCTGTGATCCTGTCCATGCTGCTGCTCGATCTGGCGATCTATCTGCAACATGTCATGTTCCACGCCGTCCCGGCCCTGTGGCGCCTGCACCGGATGCACCATGCGGATCTCGACTTCGACGCAACCACTGGATTACGCTTCCATCCGATTGAGATCCTCATCTCGATGGCGATCAAGCTCGCCCTGGTGGCAGCGCTTGGTCCGCCCGCCGTCGCGGTTTTGTTGTTCGAGATCATCCTCAACGCCACTGCCCTCTTCAACCATGCCAACATCAACCTGCCGAGACCGGTCGACCGGTGGCTCAGATGGATCGTCGTCACACCCGACATGCACCGCGTGCATCATTCTGTCGATCCGCGCGAAACCAACTCAAACTACGGCTTCAACCTGCCGTGGTGGGACCGCCTCATGGGTACTTACGTAGCCCAGCCCGCGAAGGGCCACGAGGGAATGACGATCGGTATCGAGCAGTTTCGCACGACGCGCGACCTCTGGGTCGACAGGATGTTGATCCAGCCCCTTCGCGGGCCAGCAAGCGGACACGCCCTGGATACATCCGCCCTCACGCCGACAAGCAGGAACAGCCTCTGGACTCTCGAAAACACAGTTCTAGGGTCTCGGGTAACTCAAAAAGGAACACATGATGAAACGACGTACGTTCTTGCTGGCCGGAGCGGCTGCCACACTCCCCCTGCGAGCACTGGCCAACACGGAACCGGTCATTAAAGTCCTGAAAACCCCCACCTGCGGATGCTGCACCGCTTGGGTCGATCATGTCCGGCAAGCGGGCTTCGCGGTCGAGGCGCAGGACGTCGATCAGGATGCGCTTTATGCGTTCAAAGATCGGCTGCAAATTGCACCGGAACTTGCTGGATGTCACACGGCGGTCGTGGGCGACTATTTTATCGAGGGCCACGTGCCTGCCGCGGACATCACGCGGCTGCTAGCAGAGCAACCGATGGCGCGCGGTTTGACTGTCCCCCGCATGCCGATGAGTTCGCCCGGCATGGGCGGTCCCGGGGCCGGTGACGCTTTTGACACCTTGCTTGTTGGCTCCGACGGCGCGACCTCGGTCTTCGCGAGCCACAGCTGATCAGGTCATGGGTGCAGGTGATAGATCCCGCGGGACGGGTTCATGACCCGTCCGTCTTGCACAAGCTTTCGCAGCGCCCTGTAGGTCGCCTCATGGCTCAATTGTAACCGAGCGGCAAACTCGACGATGGAGCCTTCGAGCAAGCCTGCGATCAACCCTGCCATCACCCGGTCCTCTGCGCGCCGAATGCCGACGATCTCCAGCATCTGTCGCTGCGCCTGTATCTGTTGAGCCGCCTGACGGCCATAGGCGCGGGCAAATGCCGGGTCGGCAAAAGCGGCCAATACGGAAGCCTTGTCGATCCGGATCAGCGCCCCGGCCTCAACAATGACTGCGTCGCAATGATAGACCTCCGAAAACACCGAAGCTTCGGCAAAGCTTGTTCCGGCTTGGGCACGGTGGATGATGAACCGCTCGCCATCTGGATCGACCCGCTCGAGATGCACGCGCCCGGTTTGCACGACATAGAGACCGTGGGTGGGGTCGCCTTGGTGAAATACGGTATCTCCAACCGCGCCGGAGATTGGGCGCAGGGCTGAGCTCGGGATATGATCATAGGGGTTTGGCAACATATGATTGAAATCATATTACGATGCATCCGCCCCTGCTAGCGTAAACATGACACCACCCCATTGAAGGACCTGTCCATGCGTCTCATTCCCTTCGTCCTTGCCATAGTGATGGCCGCACCCGTGGCCGCGCAGCACGCCAATTCCGCGGCTGGTCACGACATGGGCGGACCGCAGGAAACCGGGCAATCGGCCTTTGCCGCCTTGGCGGAAATCGTAACGATCCTGCAGGCCGATCCCGAGACGGATTGGGAGCGGGTCGATATTGACGGATTGCGCCGCCATCTGGTCGATATGGACCTTCTGACCCAAGAGGCCGTGGTCGCCCGCACCCTGCGGCCGGAAGGGGCCCGGTTCGAGATTCGGGGCACCCCCCGTGTTCTCGAGGCCATCCGCGCCATGGTGCCCGCCCATGCGCCCTTTCTCGCGGCCGAGACCGGCTGGGACGTTGTGACAGAGGACTTAGAAGATGGCGTGGCGCTCAGTGTCGATGGCGATGCCGCGCAGATTCAGGGACTTGGTTTCTTTGGTCTGATGACCATCGGGGCGCATCACCAAGAGCACCACCTCATGATGGCAAAAGGCGCGGGCCCGCACCATTAATGCGCCGACAAGGCCTGTTTGATGATCCGTAGAGAGGTGCGCTGACAAAACGTTACATCTCGCGTGTTGACCTTCCAGCGCGGGAGGCACGGACACATGCCCGATGATGGAAGCGTCAGAGAATACCGCCCGCAGGGATTTCCTGTATTACGCAACGGCCGGGGCAGGGGTCGTGGCAACAGGGGCTGCGCTCTGGCCACTGGTGAACCAGATGAACCCCTCCGCCGATGTCCGCGCCTTGGCACAGATCACTGTTGATATTTCCGATCTCGCGCCCGGAACGCAATTGACCGTCAACTGGCGCGGAAAACCTGTCTTTATCCGTCATCGAACGGAGGCAGAAATGGCTCAGGCTCGGGCACAGGCGGTCTCTGACCTGCCTGACAGCTCGGCGCGCAACCCAAATCTGCCCTACGATGCGCTGGCAAGCGATGAGAACCGGGCCATTGCGGGTCACGAGGCATATCTGGTCATGATCGGTGTCTGTACCCATCTGGGCTGTGTCCCTCTGGGGGATGGGGCGGGGGATTTCGGGGGTTGGTTCTGCCCCTGTCACGGTTCCCATTATGACGCGGCTGGGCGCATTCGCAAAGGCCCGGCACCTGAGAACCTGCATATTCCGGACTTGTCGCTCTCGGAGGAGATGGTGCTGACTTTGGGGTGATGCAATAAAGGATAATCTGTAGTCAGAGCGCTCGAAACTGGAACAGATTTCGACTGGCCGCTGGTCGGCCTAAATCGCAATACTCCACATCCGAAACCGTCCCTGCCCCGTCACTTCACGGATTAGACCCTTCGCTTCCATCCAGGCGAGATTGCGTTGAGCGGTGGCGCGGCTAGCACCGATCCACATTTCGGCCATCGGGGCGGAAACGAGGGGCCATTCGGTCAGCAGGGCGCTCAGGACCGGCGGTGTCTTGCCTGAGAGCGTTGACATCTCTGCTTTGGCCTTCGCTGACCATGATTGAATATCGTCGAGGCGCCGCATCGCCATGAGGATAGCTGTCTGCATCCCCTCGAGCCATTGTTTAAGGCGCTCTGCCGATGGCCCACTCGCGCGCAGGCCCCCTGCCCCGCCCATTGCCAACGGTGCGAAAATTGCCCCGTTTCCCTCGCTAGCCGCGATGCGCGCGGCCGTGACCGCTGCTTCCACCCGATCGCCCTGCTGCCCAAGGCCCGCAAGACTCCAGAGATGAAACCCCATGCAGGCGCGGGTGATCGGATGAAGATCGGCGGCCTGTTTCATCAAATCCAGCCAACCGCTCGCGCGATCGTCGAAGCGCTCGGCATTTTCATCGATGTTTTCAGGATCGCGGCGGTCGAGGAAGGCTGCGATATCGACTATCGGGTCAGGACCGCCTGTCAGTCGCCGAACGGCCCATCCAATTCGCGCCAAGGCATTTGGGTCATCTTGTGCGCCTGACAGGCGCATAGAAATCCATAGCGCCAGACGATCCGGGCCTACGCGATCTCCTGCAAACCAGCTCAGGTCTGCCGCCTCGATCAGTGCCAACCTATGCAGCCAGCCTTTGGGCGCGCGAGCCAATCGGTCATCGAGCGCACCCAAGCGCCCGGCCACCCTCGCCAGAAGCGCAGCCTGATCCGCTTCGGCCCTTGCCCAGTCATCAATGAGGCCCTTTTCCGGCTGTCCCGCCCGAGGTCCGGGAGGCCGGTAATCCGGTTCCTCTTCGATCGGGCCCGGCAGGTACCAGAGAACTTCTTCCGAAGCATCCTCATCCCCCTCTCCGATGTCGAGGGGTTCGTCGAAATCTTCAGGAATAATAGTCGATTGTGGCATCATATGTGCAAAATACAGATTATTTGCACATTACCCAAGCTGTTTTGTGACCGTCGACAATGCTCTTTACACATTACGTGCGCGCGACTGCCGACGGAACCTTTCAGATCGCGATCAATGCAAGGAAACCAGGGGATTGTGCATCGGCACAATGAGAAAACACTTGCTTGCATTCGTTTGTAAACGGTCGTTTATTGCCGCTATATGAAACTGCAAAAAGACTGTTTTGATGCCATTGATAGGCTATGCGCGCGTATCCACAGAGGATCAAACCCCCCTGCCCCAGTCGCAGGCCCTGAAATCTGCGGGTTGCGCCGAAATCTATGAAGAGCACGCCTCAGGCGGCAATCGCGCGCGGCCGGTGCTTGGGCGTGTGCTCGAACGCATCCAGAGTGGCGATACGCTGGTCGTCGTGAGGATCGACCGGCTTGCGCGGTCTCTGTCGCATCTGCTGGAAGTGATCGAGCGGCTGGAGGCTAGGGGTGCGTTCTTTCGCTCGATCCAGGACCCGATCGACACTGGATCCCCGCAGGGCAAGTTCACGCTGCAGGTCTTGGGCGCTGCGGCCGAGTTCGAGCGCGCCCTGATCCGGGAGCGCACCAAGGCCGGCCTCGCCAGTGCGCGCACAAAGGGCCGCGTGGGCGGAAACCCTGGACTGCGGGCCAAAGACCCTGCCGCTCTTCGCAAGGTGCGGCTAGCGCGACAGGACGGCTACATGGAGCGTCTGAACGAAACGGCACAAGATTGGGTGCCCCATGTGCGCCGGTTGCGCCCTGACTTGGCCTGGGAAGACGTGGTGCGCATCATCAACGGCCCCTTGCCCGAGGCGCGTCGCTGGACCCAAAGCCGTCTCTTGCGCGCCGTGAAGGCCTATGTCCGCGACGGCTTCCTGCCCGAGACAGTTTTGGCCCGCGCCGGCCGCCGCGAAACCGACGACCGCCTGCCCGCCATCGTCGCCGCCATCAAGGGCGCGGATCCCGGCATTACGCTCCAGGCGATCTGTGAACGGCTGGAATCAATGCGCGAACGCACACCACGTGGCCGAACGAGATGGCAGCCGTCGTCAGTCAAGATGCTGTTGGAGCGGGCGGAGAGGCTGGGGCTGCTTGAGTAGCCTAACAACCTTGCAAATCCTCCACTATAGGGAAGGATTACAAGGTTGTGGTCAGTTTCAGGCACAGAAGCCGTTCGCTCATGCAAAGGGGTTGACGATGCGAAGCTGGCCTTCCACCAGCAGGCCATCTTGCATGTCCTCGCTCCACAGCGTGGTACACCCCGCAACCAAAGCGCTGGCCACGATCATCGCGTCGTAGATCGAGAAGCCGTAGCGTTCCGCCAAAGCGCGGCCGACGTCATGGGTCTGCACGGTGAGATCTTCGACGGGACACAAGGCGCGCACGCCTTCGAGAAAGGCCGCTGCTTCCTCCCAACCGAGGCCAGCTTTGCGGCGGCAGTTCACCAGTGACTCGTTTAGAACCTGAACGCTGATCCGGGGCCCCTGCCCCAGGATGACCTCGGCGCGATCGGCCTTTGGGCCGTCGTCGAGCAGGTAAAGAACGACATTCGTGTCCGCGAACTCAACGCTCATGTGCGTCGTCGCGGCTCAGACGTTCTGCTGCGGACAACTTGCCCCGGAAGCGGCGCAGGCCGGTAAGTACCTCATCCGCACGAGCAAGGCGACGGACTCTGACCCGACCGTCGTCCTTGACCAGGTCGATCTGATCACCCTCCTTGAGACCAAGCTCTCGGACGAGCTCCGCGGGCAAACGGACGGCCAGCGAGTTACCCCATTTTGCGACCTGCATCGTGACCTCCCATGCGGATATACGTCTTGTAATGTATATCCGAAAGGTTCCTAAGACAAGCCTGCCGCAAACCCTAGCTACTCTTGTGCATGACGCAGCGACTGACACCAAATCTAGAAAGAGCTTGCACGAATCTGATAGCTCGGGCAATAGTCTCGATAAATAACGCGCGATCACATAAAAAACGCGCCCACGAATCGAGGCAGAGATGAGCGAAGCTGAGCAGGACCTGGACATTGCCATCGGGCACTACGCAGAGCTTCTTGCGTCCAATCTTCATGCGCAACGTGCTGCCCACTTCCCTCCCGACGCCAAAAAAGTCATGCGCAGCCTGACCAGCGGCGAGGCGGCCGAGTTGCTTGGCGTCGATCATACCTACCTTCGCAAGCTTCATCGAGAAGGAAAGATCGCTGACGTCGAAACCACTGCGGGCAGCCACCGGCGATATACCCTCGATGATATCTGGGAGATTCGCCACGCTCTTGAGGCAAACGCGAAGAAGCCTGGAACCTACGTTCCGGGGCGTCGTGCCGGTGACGAGCTTCAGATTGTTTCTGTTGTGAACTTCAAAGGCGGGTCCGGGAAAACGACAACATCCGCTCACCTTGCACAGCGCTTGGCTCTCAAGGGATATCGTGTCCTTGCGATCGATCTGGACCCCCAGGCATCCCTTTCCGCGCTGCATGGCATCCAGCCTGAGCTGGACCTGATGGAGGGTGGCACGCTGTATGATGCGGTTCGCTACGATGAACCGGTCCCGATCTCGGACGTGATCCGCAAGACCTACATCCGTGGTCTTGACCTGATTCCCGGGAACCTCGAGCTCATGGAATTCGAACATGAGACACCGGCAGCCATTCAGCGTGGCGGCGCCCGCGCATTCTTTGCCCGTGTGCGCGACGCGCTCGACAGTGTCGAAGCGGACTATGACGTCGTCGTCATCGACTGTCCGCCGCAGCTTGGTTTTTTAACCATGTCCGCCCTTTCAGCATCTTCAGGGGTGCTTGTTACCGTTCACCCCCAAATGCTCGATCTGATGTCCATGTCGCAGTTTTTGCGCATGACCGCTGATCTGCTTGGCGTCATCCGGGATGCTGGCGCAAACCTTCGCTTCGACTGGCTGCGCTTTCTGCCGACCCGCTACAAGGTGGGTGATGCCCCGCAGACCGAGGTCATTGCTTTCATCCGGGGTCTGTTCGGCAGGTCAGTCCTGACCAACCACATGGTTGAGTCTACTGCGATCTCTGATGCAGGGCTGACGAAGCAGACGCTCTACGAGGCCGACAAGAAGGACTTCACGCGTCAGACTTTCGATCGTGCAATCGAATCCATGAACGCCGTCAACGACGAGATCGCGGCGATCATCCAGAACACGTGGGGACGCAATGGCAAGAAAGCCTAAACTGGGACTGCCACTGCAGACCCTGCGCAACGCGCCCGACGCTCTTGAAGGGCGCAGGCTGCGCGGCGGCGTTTTCGAAATCGAGCCTGACCAAATCGAAACCACAGGTCGGCTCGATGACAGGCTGCAGATTGAGACTGCGGGCCTCAAGGCGTCAATTTCCAAGAACGGACAGCGAGTACCAATCCTCGTCCGGCCGCTTGATGGTGATCGCTACAGCCTGATCTATGGCCGTCGTCGACTGGAAGCTTGCAGAGAACTTGGGATCAAGGTCCGCGCCATTGTCACAGAGATGGAGGGCGATCAGGCACTTCGTGATCAGCTGTTAGAGAACCAGGAGCGGCGGGATCTAAGCTTCATCGAACGAGCGCTTGTTGCCGCAGCCTTGCTCGACGGTGACCATCTGAGCGCATCCGAACGCACTAACAAGGGTGTCGCCGAGGTTCTCAATCTGACCGAGGCAGGAGTGTCGCAGCTGTTAAGCGTGGTCCGCACCGTTGGGGAGGACTTGGTCCTCGCCATCGGTGCCGCTCCGGGCATTGGTCGGCCCAGGTGGGAAGAGCTCAAGAAGTTGCTGGGGGCTACGGATGCCGATCGCGAACTGCTTGCAGCTTTGGCGGGTGAGGCCAAGACATCCTACCAAGGCGGTATTGACGAGAAATCCGATCATGCATTTTTGGCCGTCCTCTCTGCTGCAGGGAAGCCCGAACAGACCACATCCTCGTCTCGCCCTCGCGGGCGGCCCGGCACGGTGATTCCGGGGGTCGGTGCCGCCACTGTCACGATCGGACGTCGTGGAAAGCAACTCAAGCTCGAGTTGAAGGCCGAGGAGAGCGATTTTGTCAGCTGGCTTGAGGGCAACGCCCCGCAGCTGATCACCGAGCTTCACGAGCGCTGGAAGCGTTCGGAAGACTGAGGAAGAGCAACAATCAAAAAGGAGGCACGAGACAGGCAGAAAAGAAAAAGGCCCCGAGAAGCAAGCTTCACGAGACCTTTCTTAGGTTTCGCACGGGACCAGCCCGCTACAAAACTTCAGTTTTCGCACCTCTGAATGTAGCGATCTGGCCCCTTTCCCGCAAGCGCAAAGCGATTCGCGGGCCAGGGAAATTTTGCCTTCGTGAATGACATCATGGATTACACACCGATTTCGCCGTTTATGCGGCCGATCTCGCACGCCCATCTGCGCGTGGTCGAGCGTCCTGAGGCGTCTGTTCCCGGCAAGCCCGTCAACAAGTGGGAGCTCCTCCGTGAGCTGTCCAAGGCACAGGCCGCCTTCGGGGTTTCCGAGCGCGATCTGACCGTTCTTCAGGGACTTCTCAGCTTTTTTCCGGACGATGCGCTTGGCGGGAACACCGAAATGGTCGTCTTCCCATCCAACAAGGCGATCTGCGAGCGGCTGAACGGCATGCCTTGCTCGACGATGCGCCGTCACCTCGCCCGGTTGGTAGAGGCACGCTTGCTCATGCGGCGCGATAGCCCCAATGGGAAGCGGTATGTGCGCAAGCGTGGCGAAGATCGGGTGGCCTTCGGCTTTGATCTCTCCCCGCTCTATTGCCGGGCCGAGGAAATTGCACGGGCTGCAGAGGCTGTGCGTGAGGCCGAGGACCGTGTGCGGCGACTGAGGGAGGTAGTGAGCCTTATGCGTCGCGACTTGGCCGCTCTGGCGGAGTTCGGCGAGGAGATCCAGCCCGGGCTTGGCCTATGGGACCAGCTCCGCGACAAGGCAGCCCTCACCGCCCGCGCTCTTCGCCGCAAACTCTCGCTTGAGGATCTGTCGGCATTTCGGACTGAACTGGAGACCCTTCTTGACCAGGCGCGTAATGTGATTGACGGTCCTGAAACAGAAGAAATGAACACCAATGATGCCCAATGTGAGCGTCACCATCATAATTCAAATAAAGAATCTATAGATCTTGAACCTGCCTTAGAAAAAGGCGGGGCGGCGGGACGCGCGCCTGATGATGATACGGGTGAGCCCGTGGCTGACCTTGAAGAGTCTGACACGAGGCGGGTGCCGAAAATCCCACTCCACCTGGTAATCGCCGGCTGTCCCTCGCTCAAGACTTTCTATCAGGGCGACATTCGACACTGGCACCAACTTTTCGACGCGGCTTGTCATGTAAGGCCGGCCATGGGGATCAGTGTTTCCGCGTGGGAAGAAGCGCAACGCTGCATGGGACCAGAGCAAGCCTCGATCGTCGTCGTGGCCATGCTGGAACGATTCTCTGACATCAGATCACCGGGTGGATACTTGCGGGCGCTGACGTCCAAGGCCGCGGCGGGCGAATTCTCTTGCGGTCCGATGGTCATGGCTTTGATCGGTCGGCGAAGTGCGGCTTAACAGCTGTTAAGTTTCAACGCCGCGGTGCTCAGTTGGCATGACTTAACAGCTGTTAAGTCGCCTCTTGGCAACCATACGATCATCGAGAGGGAAAGGAGTGTTGGTTTGAGGGTGACGGGAAATGAGATCGGGAGAGTGGCTTCCGGCGCCCGTCGTGGAGAAGATCTGATGACGAAAGCTGTCCGGAAAATCACCCTGTCCCCTTCGCGGGATATCCCTTTTGACAAGCTGGTCCTGAGCCAGTCCAACGTGCGGCGCATCAAGGCTGGCGTGTCTGTCGAGGAACTGGCCGAAGACATCGCCCGCCGCGGTCTGTTGCAGAGCCTGAGCGTGCGGCCCGTCTTGGCTGACGACGGCACCGAGACCGGCAAGTTCGAGATCCCGGTCGGTGGCCGTCGGTTCCAAGCATTGTCCCTGCTGGTGAAGCAGAAGTGTTTGGCAAAGACCCCGCCCATTCCTTGCATCGTGCGCGATGCTGCGTCCGACATCCTGGCCGAGGATGATTCCCTTGCAGAAAGCATGCATCGCGTCGCCCTGCACCCGCTCGACCAATTCCGCGCGTTTGTGGCGCTGAGGGACAAGGGCCAGAGCGATGCAGAGATTGCCGCCGCCTTCTTCGTGACGCCGCAGATCGTGAAGCAGCGCTTGAAACTCGCTTCCGTCGCCCCTGCCCTGCTTGAGGTCTATGCCGAGGATGGCATGACGCTGGAGCAGCTCATGGCCTTCACCGTGAACCCCGATCATGCGCGTCAGGTTCAGGTCTGGGATGTGATCCATTCATCTTGGAACAAGGAGCCATTCCAGATCCGGCGCATGCTGACCGAGACCTCGGTCCGGGCGTCTGACCGGCGCGCGGTCTTTGTGGGTGTTGAGGCCTACGAAGCGGCGGGCGGCACGATGTTGCATGACCTCTTTCAGGGCGATGACGGTGGCTGGCTCGAGGACCCTGCCCTGCTCGATCGGCTGGTGACGGAAAAACTCCACGCCAAGGCTGAGACGGTTGCCGTTGAGGGCTGGAAGTGGATCGAGGTCGCGCTTGACCTGCCCTACGGCTACAGCCACGGCCTGCGGTCCCTGTCAGGTGATCCGGCACCGATGACGGATGACGAAGGCGCGGACCATGCCAAGCTGCTCGCCGAATACCGGGCGCTGGAAGAGGAATACGCGGGTCAGGATGAAATCCCCGACGGGATCGACACGCGGCTTGGCGTGTTGGAAACGGAGATGGAAAAGATCGAGACCCGGCCGTTGATCTTCGACGCGGAGGAGATCGGGCGGGCAGGGGCGTTCGTCACGCTCGACCGCTACGGCGCGCTGGCCGTCTATCGCGGCTATGTGCGTCCAGAGGATGAGCCGGTTGACGTGACAGCGGTCCAGGATGGTGCTGATCCTGCGGTGGCGGGGCAGGGGGATGATCGTGATCTCACCGATGGCTATGACAGTGCCGCTCATGCCGGAACCGTCATCATGTCGGGAGGCCAGCCGATTGGCGGCGATCTGCCGGAGGATGAGGATGACGGAGCGCTGAAGCCACTGCCCGAGCGGCTCGTAATCGAGTTGACGGCACACCGGACGCTGGCGCTGCGTGAAGCGATCGGGCGCTCGCCCGACGTGGCGTTGATTCTGCTGCTGCTGAAGATTGTGACGGACACCTTCCGCACTTCCTCTGCTTCGGGAAGCTGTCTCGAAGCCTCAGTGCGTCACATCTACATGCCGGCGCAGGCGAGCGATCTGAAGGACAGCGTGGTGGCAAAGCTGGTCGACGAGCGTCATGCGCCGGAACGATCTCGTGGCGCTTGACGATGAGGACCATGCCGAAGGGCAGGGGGCGGATGCCGAAGCGGCTGACAGCGTCAGTGAAGCTGACCTTCCTGCATTTCTGACGGATGACCTGCCTGCTGAAGGCGCGTCGATGCTGGCCTCGGAATAACGTGATCCAGCGGGGGGCGGAGATTCCGCCCCCAATCACCCTATAGTGTAATAATATCAATGGGATGAGCGCGATTACTCGCATTCAGAATGAAGAATCATGTCTACAACAACCATCATCGACACCGCACCCCTCGGGGCGCTGCGACGTGAGACTTCAAGGCCAATGCTCCCGATCTTTCACATGGGCATTTGGAGCATCCGTTGGCAATCTGACGGATGCCTGAAATCCAGAAGTTTCACCGGGACGTGGTGACTGGAGCAAGAGAGAGGTTTCGATCCGTTCTGCGATGGCTGAGACGATAGCGAGGCCAAGCCCGCTACCATCAGTTTTTGCATCTGCCCTCTCGAAGCGCCCTGTCAGGCGTTCGAGTGTTTCGGTTGCTACCGCGGGGCCCTCGTTCGCCACGATCAACTGCCCCTCGCTCGTGAGTGTAACCGCGACTGGGGCATTCTGCGCCCCGTGGCGTAGGGCGTTTTCCACCAGATTCCGGCACAGAATTCCTAATGCGTCGGGGTCGATATCAGACAAGACAGGCGTGTCCGGCAAGTTCAACGTAAGGCGCCCGTTCTCTGTGGTGCGCGCGATATCTTCCACCACGACCCGAGTGATGGTTCTGACATCAGCGCTCTGGTCCATCCGAAGTCTACCGCCTTCCGCCCGCGCAAGCTGCAGGAGACGCTCGGAAAGCCGAGTGAGACGCTTGAGCGTTGCCTCGATCTCGGCGGCACGGGCGTCGATGGTCGGATCTTTGGTCTCTGACCGCAGTCGCTGCGCCTGGGCGATAGCGCCCGCCAATGGTGTCCTTAGTTCATGAGCCGCATTGGCTGCAAAACTTCGCTCAGCCTCGAACGCGTCGCGCAACCGAGCCAAAAGGCTGTTCAAGGTTGCGGCCAGCGGTCCGATTTCGGTCGGCAGGTCGGCCGCGGGTACTTCTGACAGGTCGCGCACGCCGCGCGCTTCAAGCCGCGTACGGAACCGATGGAGAGGGGCGAGGCTAAAGCGCACAGCGAGAATAATCGACGCGAGCGCCAACGGCAGCACGACCAGCAGCGGCAGGCCGAGGCCCATCTGGATTTCAAGAGCAACCGATGCGCGATGCGCCAACGGTTCGGCCACGGTGATGCTGATCGTCCCCTGGAGCGCCGCGTCGCTGTAGAGGCGATGTGTGGCGTTCTGCCCAAATCCCGGCCCGTCGTATGGAGGGAACACGGCAGGGTCCGCCGCATGGGATTGCAGCAAAATGCGTCCCTCGGCATCGCGTACGATGTAGGTGAAGAACTCGTCATGCTCCCGGATCGGCGCGAGGCGCTGCGTCACACCCTGATCTTCTCGGCCGACGATGTCGGTCACGGCCAGCGGAAGGATGCGCTCGGCGGTTTCGCGCAGGGCGCTGTCGAAGACCTCGTCCATCTCGCCCCGAACGATCACCGCGGTAACCGTGGCGGCGGCGAGCCAGAGGATCGTCAGCACAAGGCCGAGTGACAAGCCGAGCCGTACCTGAAGGCTGGATGGCCACATCATGGCTTGCCCAGCCGGTAACCCATGCCGCGCTCGGTCTCGATGATGGCGCTCCCCAGTTTCTTGCGCAGGCGGCTCACGTGCACCTCGATGGTGTTGCTCTCGACTTCGGCGTCGAAAGCGTAGAGCTTCTCCTCCAACTGCGCCTTGGACAGGAGCTGCCCGGGACGCGCCAGGAAGGCCTCGAAGAGCGCCCATTCCCGCGCCGTCAGCGGCACATGTCTGCCATCCCGATGGACGCTGCGCGCGGCAAGGTCGATGTCGAGCGGTCCGTGGGTCAGGATCGGGTTGGGGTTGCCGCTGTAGCGCCGCGCGACCGATCCGATCCGTGCCGACAGTTCCGACAGGTCGAAGGGCTTCACAAGATAGTCGTCAGCGCCCGCATTGAGGCCTTCGATCCTATCGGACACCTGGTCGAGCGCCGTCAGGATGATGACCGGCGTCACGTCTCCACGCGTCCTGAGGCCCTTGAGGAACCCGATACCACGTCCGTCTGGCAGCATGAGGTCGAGCAGGAGCAGGTCGTAAGAGGTTGCGCTCATCGCGTCTGCCGCCGCGTCTAGCCGCGTGACCCAGTCTACTGACTGGCCATCAGCTGCGATCTGGTCGCGCACGGCAGCGCCAAGAGTCGTGTCGTCCTCGATCAGCAATATGCGCATGGTCGTACCCGTCCTTTCCTGATGTCCCTCCATGATCCGTCTGGCTGACACGAAGCTGAAGCTTGTGGGTCGAGCCCCTTCAGGCTGCCGTCAGCTTCGCGGCGCATGAATGGCATCAAGAGGCGAGCCACTAGGAGTGTGCCCCATGAAGAAGACATTGACAATTATCGGCTTTCTCGCGGTCTTTACGGCCGGCGCGGCGCTGGCTGACGACGATTGCTTCGTGCCGATGGCCGACTGGCAGCCGCGCGATGCTGTTGCCATGCTGGCCGAGGAAAATGGTTGGACGGTGCGCCGGATCAAGATCGATGACGGCTGCTACGAGATCGACGGGAGGGATGCCGAGGGGCGTGCGATCGAGGTGACTGTCCACCCGGCCACGCTGGAGGTAATCGAGTTCGAATACGAGGACGACGAGGATGATCGCCGCGAGCGGGATCACGAGAGACGCGACGATGACTGATGCAGCGCGTCGCGACGGTATTGTCCCGGTGCCGAGCCTGCCGCCACTCTCCCGGCTTTCCCTAAACTCTCCTCTAGCCCTGACGGGCCCGGTGCTGGTTGCGTTGCCATGCCTGCTGGCGGCTTTGCTCGGTTTCAACACCTATGCGACTTATGGTGCGGATGCCGCGCTCGGCATCGCCGTCGGGGCCGCGGCAGTTGTCGCGATGGCACAGACCCTGATCCTCGCCGCACGGCCGCCGCTGGTGGAGCCGTTGTTCGGCGGTCTCGATCGCATGTACCGGGTCCACAAGTGGCTTGGTATTTCCGCAATGGTCCTGATGATCCTGCACCAGCAGATCGAGCCGGATTTCGAGCGTTTGGTGCGTGAAACCTCCCTTGGTGAACTTGGTGAAGAGGCGGGCGAACTTGCCTTCAACGCGCTTCTCGCCCTGGTTGCTGTCAGCTGGTTCCGGAGATTGCCCTTCACCCCACTGGAAATCCCCTATCAGATCTGGCGGTTCAGCCATCGTTTCATGGGGGCCCTTTTTGCAATCGTGGTCTTTCACCAGTTCTTCGTCGACCTGCCGACAGAGGTAGATCCATCGCTCTCGGTGCTTCTAAACACATTTGGCATCGCGGGAGTAATCGCGTGGATATTCACCGAGCTGGTCGCCCCGTACCTGCGGCGTAGAGAATTCACCGTCACAGAGATCAGCCAGACCAAGGACACCACCACGCTAACCCTCCGCCCCGAGGGGCGGGCCATGCGGTGGCGGCCGGGGCAATTCGCCTTCTTCCGCGCGCCAGAGGCAGGACTGTCCGAGCCGCACCCCTTCACGATCGCCAGCGCCCCGCGCCCTGACGGCACCCTGACGTTCTCCATCCGGGGCTTGGGTGGCTGGACACGAAGCCTGCCCGCCATCTTGCGGACCGGAACGCGCGTGCAGGTCGAAGGGCCATATGGACGGTTCAATTTCCGCAAGGGCGGTGCGCGCCAGATATGGCTGGCGGGCGGCATCGGTATCACGCCGTTCCTCGCCTGGGCCGAAAGCCTGAGCGAAGCGGATAGCCGCGACATTCACCTCATCCACTGCGTTCGGACACAAGAGGAGGCGATTGGGGTAGAGACGCTGCGCGCTGCGGCTGCCCGCAACCCGAGGTTCAGTTTCGAGGTGGTCGTTACGACGCGCGATGGCAGGCTCACGGCCGAGCGCCTGATTGGCGCGGTCCCTTTCGCGATCCGGCAAGCCGATTTGTGGTTCTGCGGCCCAACCGGTCTGAAGGACGGGATTCTCAAGGGCTTGAAAGCACAAGGCCAAACGCCTCGCCGTGTCCGCTTCGAGCAGTTCGAATTCACCTGAACGCGGGGCAGGGCGCATAGCCATGCCAGCCCTGTAGCCTGCGCTCGCATCTTTTTTTGGCCCCGCCCTCATCGGCGGGGCCATTTTCCTGACGGCAAGCTGAAGCAGGAATCGCTGGGGCGTCAGGATGCCCTCAGGTCGGGGTGCCAGATTGGTCTCATCAAACGAAAGGACCCCTTGCCATGAAAAAGACTCTGACCGCCCTTGCCCTGATCGCACTTTTGCCCGCCGGCGCTGCGCTGGCCGACGACGATGATTGCAATGCGCCCCGTGACCAGTGGCAGCCGCGCGAGGCCGCCATGCAGATGGCCGAACAGAACGGTTGGACGGTGCGCGACTTCGAGATCGACGACGGCTGCTACGAAATCCAAGGCCGAGACCAGGATGGCCGCGAGATCGAGGTGAAGCTCGATCCGGCGACGCTGCAGATCGTCGAGATGGACTACGAGGATGATGACGACGACCGCGGTGGCGCCCGCAATCCCGCGCCCGCTGGAACGGTCGCTCCTCCGCAGAACGGCCTCTTCGGAAACGGCGCCCCTCCGCAGGTTCAGGTGAACTGAACAGCTCCGAAGCACCCTGAACAAGGATCATTCCCATGAAATCACTTCTCGCAACGCTCGCGCTGACCACCGCACTCACGCTTCCCGGCCTCGCTATGGCACGGCCCGTGACGCTCACAACCACCCTCAACAACTATGGCGGCGACGGCGCTTACCTCGCGCTTTACGTTACCGACGCCTCGGGCGCCTATGTCGGCAGTCTCTGGATGGCTGGTGGCAAGTCCAAGTACTACGAGCATCTGAGCGATTGGTACCGTGCCACGGGCGGCGATACCGCGCAGGTAAACGGTATCACCGGCGCCAGCGTCGGCGCGGGCCGCAGTCTCGAGATCACGCTCGATCTGGCCGATGCGCTGTTCGATGCGGGCTACACGCTTCACATAGACGCGGCGGTCGAGGATATGCGCGACAGCCCGAACGAGGTGGCCGTGCCGCTGACGACGGCGGGCGCGGGTACGCCGGTGACCGGCCGGCGCTACATCGCCAACTTCTCCTACGACATGTGAGGGGCAGGGCCATGATCCGTACACTCCATCGCTGGCCGGGTCTACTGGCACTCGCGCTCGTCACGATCCTGAGCCTGAGCGGCGCTGCGCTCTCGGTCTTTCCGGCAGTCGAGCGCATCACCGCGCCGCAGGTGGAGACTGGTCAGACAGTCGCCACCCTCGCGGACCGCATCCAGGCCGTCTATCCGGGCGTCGAGCAGATCCGGCGGTCGCCCTCCGGTCGGATCACCGCCTATTGGTTCGATCAGGGCGCGCCGGGTGCTGCCGTGATCGACCCGGCGACGGGCGCGGGCGTTGCCTCGGCCGACCCGAACCAGGCCCTTCGCTGGCTCACCAACTTTCATCGCTCGCTCTTCCTCGGGGATGGCGGGCGCATCGCCATGGCCGCCGGGGCCGCGGCGATGCTGGTCCTCTCGCTCTCGGGTGCTATGCTGGTCGCGCGACGGGCGGGCGGATGGCGGCACTGGTTCGCGTCCTTGCGCGGTCCGTTCGCGGGCAGGCTGCATGTCGAGATCGCCCGGATCGCCGTCATCGGCCTCGTTCTGTCCTCCACCACCGCCCTCTGGATGACAGCCTCCACCTTCGATCTTTTGCCGGACGGTGGCGTCCTGCCGACTGATCCCACCGAAGTGAGCGGAGAGATTGGGTTCGCTCTCGATCAGATGGCCACGCTGCTGCAGACGCCCGTCGCCGAGCTGCGCGAACTGAGCTTTCCCTATCCCGGCGATGCGACGGACGTGTTCACACTGAAGACCGACCGGGGCACCGGCTATCTTGACCAGGGAACCGGCGCGCTCGTGGCATGGGCCGACCTGACCGGGTGGGAGCGCGTCTCGGAAACCATTTACATGCTGCACACGGGGCAGGGGGCCGCGACGCTCGGCCTTGTGCTCGGGATGATGGCGCTCGGAGTGCCGGCGATGGGCGTGACCGGCGTCCTGATCTGGTTTGCCGGGCGGCGCGGGCGGCCGCGCATCCGCGGCAACCAGCCCGCGGGCCGTGCCGAGACGATCCTTCTTGTCGGCAGCGAGGGTGGCAGCACCTGGGGCTTCGCCGCGACCCTGCATGCCTCGCTGACGGCAGCGGGGCAGGGCGTCCATGTTGGCCCGATGTCGGGCTTCGCGCCAGAGCGCTACGCCCGAGCCGAGCGCATCATCGTGCTCGCCGCGACCTATGGCGACGGGGCTGCGCCGGCCTCGGCGAAGGGCTTCCTCGACCGGTTGAACGCCCTCGACGGAGCGCCGGATATTCCCATGGCTGTGCTTGGTTTCGGAGATCGGAGTTTTCCGGCCTATTGCGCCTTTGCCAAGGACGTTGCGGCAGCAGCGCAAGCGAAGGACTGGCCGGAGCTTCTGCCGCTTGACGCAATCGACCGCCAGTCCCCGCAGGATTTCGCGCGCTGGGGCCGCGCTCTTGGCGAGGCGCTTAGCATCTCTCTCGAGCTTTCTCACCAGCCCGTCTCGCCGCGCACCGAAACATTGACCCTCGTCTCGCGGCGCAACTACGGGGCCGAGATGCAGGCGGGGGCCGCGATCCTGCGCTTCGCCTTGCCGCGCGCGACGCTGTGGCAGCGGCTGACCGGGGCGGGTTTCGCACGGTTTCAGGCGGGCGACCTGATCGGTGTCCTGCCGCAGGGCAGCGCCGTGCCACGTCTCTACTCGCTGGCCTCGGGTCGCCGCGACGGCTTCGTGGAGATCGTTGTGCGCAAGCATCCGGGCGGGCTGGCCTCGGGCCAGCTGACCGCCTTGGAGCCGGGCGCTAGGGTCACGGCCTTCCTGCGCCGCAATCCCGGCTTTCACGCCGACCGCGGTCGCACCCCGCTGATCCTGATCGGGGCGGGCACCGGCATCGGGCCGCTGGCGGGCTTCATCCGCGGCAATGCGCGGCACAGGCCCGTGCACCTGTTTTTCGGGATGCGGCATGCGGACAGCGATTTCTTCTATGGCGAAGAGATGCCCGGCTGGCAGGCTGAGGGGCGGTTGACCCGGCTTGTCACCGCCGTCTCGCGCGGCGCGCGGCGCAGTTATGTGCAGGACGCCTTGCGCGCCGACGCGGCGCAGGTGGCCCGGCTTATCTGCGACGGGGCGCGTGTGATGGTCTGCGGCGGGCGCGACATGGCCACGGGCGTGAGCGATGCGTTGGCCGAGATACTCGCACCTGCCGGGCTTACGCCCGCAGTCCTAAAGGCAGAGGGGCGGTATGTCGAAGATGTCTACTGAGCGCGCGCGCATCGCCCTGAACGGCCCCGCCATGGGCACGCGCTGGTCGGCGCTGTTCTTCGCGGATCGGGTCCGCGACACGGATGCAATTCGTGCCGCCCTTCAGGCGGCTGTCGACGAGGTGGACACGCAGATGTCGATGTGGAACGCGGAGAGCGCGCTCATGCGGATCAATGCGGCGCCGGTGGGCGATTGGGTGGTGGTGCCGGAGCAACTGCGGGCGGTCCTGCGCCTCGGGCTCGAGATCGGGCGTGCCTCGGGCGGGGCCTTCGATATCGGCATGGGCGATGCGGTGACGGCCTGGGGTTTCGGGCCCGGGGCCGCCGCGCCCGAGGGTATCCGCGCCGCGATGGACGCCCCCCGCCGCCCGGCTCAGGAGGTGCTGGAGATCGAGGGGATGCAGTTGCGCAAGACCGCGCCCGTCGCGCTGGACCTGAACGGCATCGCCAAGGGCCACGGTGTCGACCGGCTCGCCGAGACCTTGCGCGATCATGGGATTGCCGACGCCCTTGTCGGCATCGACGGTGAGATGCGTGCCATGGGCCTGCGCCCCGATGGCGAGGCATGGATCATCGCGGTAGAAGCGCCGGACCCTGATCGCCGGACGCCGCATTCGGTTCTGGCGCTGCAGGACGCCGCCGTCGCGACCTCCGGTGACTACCGCCATTGGGTCGAGGTGCATGGGCGCCGCCTGTCGCATACCATGGATCCGAGACGTGGCGCGCCGCTGATCGCCTCGCCGGCCTCCGTCACCGTCGTGGCCCGCACCTGTGCCGAGGCCGACGCCTGGGCGACGGCGCTGATGGTGCTCGGTGCGGAGAGGGGTGCGGACCTCGCAAGACAACGTGGACTCGACGCCCTGTTTCTTCTGCGCGATGATGAAGGGAATGCAATGGGCGTGGGAGTCGGGCGTCTTTTTTCCGAAGAACCAGCGGCAATCGCCTCAGCCGGGGGAAGATGAGCCGCATGGAACAGACCCGTACCGATCGCTTCAAGACCGCACTCCTGCTGATGGCCGCAACCGGGCTGATCGTGGGACTCGCATTCTACCTTGCGGGCCAACCAGAGGTTGCGAACCTGATCTGGATTGCAGGAGTTGTTCCCGCGCTGGCAGCGCTTGTGGTCGAAATCGTCCGCAGCATTGGGCGCGGCGAGGTGGGCCTCGATATCGTTGCCGCGCTGTCGATGTCGGCGGCGCTTGTCTTCGGCGAGACCTTGGCTGCGGCTGTCGTCGCAGTCATGTATTCTGGAGGCACTTTCCTCGAAGCCTTCGCTGAGGGCCGTGCACGTCGTTCGATGAAGGATCTTCTATCTCGCGTACCCCGGACCGCGACGCGGCACCGGAACGGCGGTCTTGAGGATGTGCCTCTCGAGGAGATCGCACCGGGCGATCGCCTGCTGATCCGGCAGGGCGATGTCGTTCCCGTGGACGGTTCGGTTACGTCCGACACCGCCTTCCTCGACACCGCGGCGCTGACCGGCGAATCCCTCCCAGTCCGGCTGGCGCGCGGGGCCGACGCCATGAGCGGATCGACCAACGC
Source organism: Salipiger pallidus (assembly GCF_014643635.1). Taxonomy (GTDB): domain Bacteria; phylum Pseudomonadota; class Alphaproteobacteria; order Rhodobacterales; family Rhodobacteraceae; genus Salipiger; species Salipiger pallidus. The sequence continues at coordinate 8,126 of NZ_BMJV01000012.1, read as the reverse complement.
GGGCGAGGCCTTCGACCTGACGGCGACGCGCGAGGCCAAGGACAGCACCTATGCCGGGATCGTTCGCCTGGTCGAGGAAGCGCAGGCGTCCAAAGCGCCGATGTCCCGGCTGGCCGACCGCTGGTCGCTGGGCTTTCTGGTCGTCACCGTCAGTATCGCCTTCGCGGCCTGGTGGTTCACAGGCGATCCGATCCGCGCGGTCGCCGTGCTGGTGGTCGCCACGCCCTGTCCGCTGATCCTTGCCGTGCCGGTTGCGCTGGTCGCGGGTCTCTCGCGTGCGGCGCATTTTGGCGTTTTGATCAAGGGCGCAGGGCCGCTCGAGACAATGGCGCGCATCCGTACGCTGATCCTCGACAAGACGGGGACGCTGACAGATGGCCGTCCGCAGATCATCTCGATCGACAGCCACGATGGCATGAACGAGGACGACATCCTGCGCCTCGCGGCCGCGCTCGATCAGGCCTCCAAGCACCCTGTCGCGCAAGCGATCGTCACCGCCGCCAAGGCACAGGGCTTCACACTGCCCGTTCCGACAGAAGTGGCTGAGATCCCGGGCGAAGGGGTCTTGGGTCGTGTGGAGGACCGCGAGGTGATCGTCGGGGGCGACGGCTTCGTGGCGTCCCGGGTCGGGCGGATGGTGGGCGATCACCCCGCCAAGGGCGCCGGATCGGTCCTTGTCGCAGTGGCAGTTGACGGTCACATGGCCGGGCACCTCGTCATGTCCGACCCGCTGCGCGAGGGAGCGGGTGCCATGCTGGACGGTCTGCGCCGCCAAGGGATCTCGCGTATCCTGCTGGCCACCGGCGACCGCGCGGACGTGGCCGAGCGTGTGACGGAAGGGCTGGGCCTCGACGGGCTGCGGGCCGGTCTGACGCCGGATCAAAAGGTGTTGCTGGTGCTCTCTGAGCGTAAACACGGGCCGGTGATGATGGTGGGTGATGGTGTCAACGACGCGCCCGCCCTGGCCGCAGCCGATGTAGGCGTGGCAATGGGGGCACGGGGCGCCGCGGCCTCGGCCGAGGCCGCCGACGTGGTGCTGCTCGTCGACCGGATCGACCGGCTGGGGCCCGGCATCGAGATCGCGCGGGCTTCACGCCGGATCGCGGTCGAAAGCGTTGTCGCCGGGATCGGCCTGTCTGTCATGGGCATGATCGCGGCCGCTTTCGGCTACCTCACGCCGGTTCAGGGCGCGCTCCTGCAAGAAGTGATCGACGTTGCCGTGATCCTGAACGCCCTGCGCGCGCTGCGCATCGCGCCACAGGAGCCAGCTACGGGCAAACCCCAGGCGATCATTTCAGAGCAAGCTGACATCGTTCAAGGAGCCACGCCATGAGCCGTCTATCACATTCTGAAATCCATATGGTGCATCGCATCGGCTGGCTGCGGGCCGCCGTTCTCGGCGCCAACGATGGTCTTGTCTCGACCGCGAGCCTCGTCGTCGGCGTCGCCGCAGCCGGGTCCGGCAAGCCCGAGGTCATGATCGCCGGGCTGGCCGGGCTTATGGCTGGCGCGATGTCGATGGCGGCGGGGGAGTATGTCTCGGTCAGCTCGCAAACTGACGCCGAACAGGCGGACCTCGCCCGAGAGAGCCGTGAACTCGAGGAAACGCCCGAGGCCGAGCTCGAGGAACTAACCCGGATTTATGTTGAAAGGGGGCTGGACCGCGACCTGGCGGAAAAGGTTGCCGTGCAACTGACTGAACGTGACGCGCTCGGATCGCATGCGCGCGACGAGCTCGGCATTTCGGAAACCGTTACCGCCCGCCCTGTCCAGGCGGCTCTGGTGTCCGCACTGACCTTCGCCGTTGGGGCGGTGCTGCCCCTGATCGTCGTGCTGCTGGTCTCGGAGGCGCAGATCGCTCCCCTGGTGGCGGGATCGACGATCCTTGGCCTTGCGGTTCTTGGCGGATTGGGCGCTTCGGCCGGCGGCGCAGGCGTCGTCCGTGGGGCCACGCGGGTCACGCTATGGGGAGCGCTTGCAATGGCGGCGACAGCCGGGGTCGGTGCGCTGTTCGGGGTCGCCGTAGGCTAGGAGTTAATGGGGTGTACCAGAACCCCGCTCCGGCTGCTTGTTGCGGCAACGCTCGTCAACATCGTGCTGATCATCGAGGTGCCACAGATCGAGTCGCAGCGCGTGGGGTCATAAACCCATGTCCGCAAATGGGTCATGCTGGACGAGATCAACACCGATGTTCTGGAGCGGTCCTTTGTCTGGGAGGACCGCACGCCCATCGGCACGTTCAGTTCCGTCTTCACATCCAAAATCCAGTCCAGCCTGATCGCGCTTGCCAAGTCGGGCGGGGCATCCGTTGTCGATCGGCCGAAGTAATCTCGATCAGCGCGGGGTCTACCCAGCTTCACTTGTTCCCATCGATCCACTTCGACATCAGCTCCTTGTCGCGGAAGCATTCGTCCGGCACGGCGCGGCGCTTGATGCGGGCGAGGCGCTCGGCAAAGGCGACCTGCTTTGATGTCGGGCGGCTGTCCTGCGTGCCCGGCTTCAGCTTGGCCTGTGCGTCGATCCAGGCGCTCAAGGAGCGCCGATCTTGCTGAACCTCACACGGCAGAAGCGTCTGGTTGCGAAGGGCCAGTGCGCGCGCATAGGCGATCTGCTTTGGCGTCGCGGGCAGGGCGTAAGTGGTGCTTTCCATCGGGGATCTCCCTTCTTAGCGTGGCTTTCAACATAGAACATAACAGGAACAAAATCAAGCCACCTGCGGAAATCATGGGGTTTGAGAGGAAGAGGAGGGCCGGGGGAGGTCAGGCCTGAGGATGCCCGAAAGAGGGTGTCCGGGCCTGATCCTGTTCCTCATTGGGGTCTGATGCCGGAAAGTGGAGGATCCTACGTTCTCATGAGCTTTGCATTTAACGCTCCTCGGCATCAGATCCCTAAAGAGTGAAAGTGTTCTTCGGGTTTTGTGACTGACGGATGAGGGCCTTTGAGGTCCCTCAGATGGGTCCGGGCCGGATTCCGGTCTGCCGTTCCGGATGAAGGGCATTCTCATGCAAACAGGTGTCTTGCGCGTATTGCGCGCGACCGCTGCCTCGTGGTGGCGACACAAGGAACTACGCCGAACCGGCCAGACGGGGCAGGCACAACGGCGCGAGCGCGAGACCGTCCTACGTGATCTCGGTTATCTGAAGCAGGCGGCGCTGTTGCCTAACGCGCATGTGATCTGCGGGGAGGGCGGGACATTCCTCCATCTCGGTTGGACCACCGTGTCGACCTTCGCGCCGATCAAGCGCTTTCCCTTGGCCGCCCTCGCGGTCGCACAAGGGACCCCGTTCATCGATATCCGACCCGTCACCGATGTCATCGCCTTCGCGAACCTGCCGCGGGTGGCGCGGGACGGATCGGACGACTCTGAACCTTCGGGTCCCGGCAGGTCCGTGTCGCTGACCACCTACATCGACATGGCCGAACAGCTCGGCGCGAGCATCACCAACGATCCGCGGCTCTGTCGGTCAACCTAGTCACCACTCCCTCTCACCAAAACTCGAAAGGACGCCAGCCATGGCCCGATCCCGCACGCCCAAATTCGATGCCTCCGAGGTCATCACAAACGAAATCATCCGCATCATCGAGCGCGGCGTCCTGCCGTGGCGCAAGCCCTGGACCGCAGGCGGCAGCTCACGCCCCCTGCGCGTGGGCGGCGAACCCTACCAGGGGGTGAACAACTTCCTGCTGACGATGCGGACCGTGATGGCGGGCCACAGCTCTCCCTTCTGGATGACTCTGCCTCAGGCCAATGCGTTGGACGCAAAGGTCCGCAAGGGCGAGAAATCCTCTGTCGTCGTCTATTACGGCCAAAGCCGGAAAGACGCGGGCGGCGAGGACGACCGCAGCGATGGCGATGATCGCTCCGAGGAAGCCCGCATCTTCCGCTTCCAGAAATCCTATCGCGTGTTCAATGCCTGCCAGATCGATGGCCTGCCCGACAGTTTCTACCCTGACCCGGAGCCCGTACCCGAGCATCCGCCGTCCGAGCCGATCCCGCACATGCAGGCGTTTTTCGATGCCATCGACATCACAACCGTCTTCACGGGCACGGAGGCGTACTATTTGCCCCCCGTGGACAAGGTCTATATGCCATCCATCACGCGGTTCCAGGACCCGCGCAATTTCTACGGGGTCTGGGCCCATGAGCTGGCCCATGCCACGAAAGCCCCACATCGACTGAACCGTGATTTCGGGTTCTCGAAGTTTGGCAACACGTCCTATGCGCGCGAGGAGATCGTCGCGGAACTGACCTCGGTGTTCCTGGGTCAGACGCTCGGCTTCACGGCGCATACGCTCGAGATGAATGCCGCCTACCTCCACAACTGGTTGCGCGTTCTTCGGTCGGACAAGGGTGCGATCTTCCGCCATGCCGCCGATGCGCAGCGCGCCTGCGACTATCTGATCGCCAGATCGGAGGTGGGCAGGGCAGGGCGCAGTGCCGAGGCCGCCTGACCACACGGAGAACGGAGACTCGCATGTCACGCAAGGAACCCAAGGCGCTGCGGGTGGCCTGCTTTGAAGACGGCCGCCGCAAGATCATCACCTTCAAGCGCGGTGCCTATTGGTGGAGCCCGTCCGAGGGTGCTTATCCGCTCTCGGCAGCGCTCGAGAGCATCAAGCACCAAGGCGGCTGGATCGAAACCATCCCTAACCCGAATTACAGACCCAAGGGGCTGTTCGGGTAGGGCACCTTCTGCTTCGGTCCTTCCGCCAAGCAGAAAAGAAAAAGCAGGCTTTGGGAAGGGTGTTTCAACTTCTCAAAGGAGAGCCCTATGACCATCACTGCACAGCCCCAGACAGAATGCCCGGATCCGAGTGTGATCGCCGCGCAGAACGACGCGTTCCGCAAGCTCGCGTGCCTTGGAGTGCCGCCCGCGCAGCCCATCCAAGGCCGGATGCATGTCACCCGCTCGCTCATGGAGGCCGGTGACGGCTTTATGGCCGAGGCGGTGAAAGCCACCGGTGAGTTTACCACCTTTGAGCAGGACAATGATCCCGAGGGATGGCATGATTTCGGAGCGGTCGAGATCCGGGGCGAGACCGTGTTCTGGAAAATCGATCTCTATGAAGCGGATTCGGATTTCCGCTACGGGGCCGAGACCCCGGGCAATCCCGTGACCACAATGCGCGTACTGACCGTCATGCTGGCGCGCGACTGGTAGAAGGGCAGGGGACGCCTCCCCGTGACATCTCAGACGACTAAGGCCCGCTGCCCCCAAAAAAGGCAAAGCGGGCCTTTTTTCGTGGTGATCCCCGAAGCCGGGGATTGGTCCCGCGCGTAGAGGCGCGGGCCACACCTAACCCATCTGGAAGGATATCCCATGACCACAAGTTTTGCCCCCCTCACCGTCGCTATCGGCGATCTCGTCCCGCATGCCGCCAATGTGCGCAGCAACGCGCCGGAAACCTATGACCCCGAGAACATCGCGCATCTGAAGGCCAGCATCGCTGTGCTGGGCCTCCTGCAGCCGCTCCTCGTCCAGAAGTTCGACGGCAAATACGCCGTGCTGGCCGGTGGACGGCGCCATGCAGCCCTGAAGGAGCTGGTCGCGGACAAGAGCGAGAAGGGGTTCACCGCGAAAACCAAGGTCGACTGCCGCCTTGTGCCCGAGGATTGCGACGTGACGACGGCGCTGTCCCTCGCCGAGAACATCACCCAGGCCCCCATGAACGCCATCGACGAGTTCGAGGCTTTCGCCCGGATGATGGAAGTCGACGGCCAGACGCCCGAGACGATCGCCAAGACCTTCGGCACCACGGTGGCGGCCGTGAAAGGCCGGTTGCGCTACGGTCTGATCCACCCCGACATTCGCGCTGCGGCCCGGGCTAAGACCATCACGCTCGACACGATGAAGGCCTTTGCGGAGCATCCGAGCCAGGAGGTGCAGCGCGAAGTCTTCGAGGCGCTCACCAAGGAAGATAGCTACCTGCAGGCCTATACGGTCCGCCAGGCGCTCAAATCCCGCGGCGTGCAGGTCAGTGACGATATCGGAGCTTTCGTGCGCGAAGACTACGAGGCGCGCGGCGGCGCTGTCGCCGCTGACCTTCTGGAAGAGCATTCCGTGCTCGAGGATGCCGCTCTGGTCGAGACCATCTTGCTCGAGAAGCTCGGTGCCGCTGCCGAAGAGGCGCGTATGAGGCTGGGCTTTGCCTGGGCCGATGCGATGGTCCGCTATGATTACGCGACCATGGCCGACTACGGCCGCGTCTATCCCGGCCCGATCGAACCGGATGAGGCTGCGCAAAAACGCATCGATGAGATCGCCGCCGAGCTTGAGAAACTGCAGCTCGAGATGGAGGATGAGGGGCTCGAGGACGGTGCCTACAACGCGCTTTACGAGCGCGTGGACGCCTTGGAAGAGGAAGCCCGCGACCTGCAGGAGGCCTACAGCGCCGAGGACCTCGCGCGGTCTGGGGTAATCGCGTCCTGGTCGGGCGGGCAGGTGACCCTCCATGTTGGCCTCGTCCGCCCGGAAGACACCGTCAAAAAGGAGGGCGCGCGCGGCTCCTCGGCTAGCCCGACCGGGGAGGAGGCCCCAGACGCCGGCGAAATCACCTATCCGGCCTCACTGGCTGAGGACCTCAAGACCGAGCGAGCCATGGCGCTTGGGGCCGCGATGGCGCTGCATCCGGAAGCTACGCTCGATCTGACGCTCTTCAAGCTGGTGAGCGACGTTCTGGCCAGCGGCATGAGTGTCACGCAGGCGATCAAGATCGATGCCCGCAAGGAATACCGCAGCCATGCCAAGATGGACGAGATCGACGCAACCTCGCTCGAGCAGGTGGCGGCGGCGCATGAGGCGCTGGACCTCTCCTGGCTCGATGACACCCGCGCGCCCGCCGATCAGTTCGCGGCGTTTCGCGCGCTGGAGGCAGGCGAAAAGGCCAAGCTCGTGGCCTATGCCACGGCCAGCACCACGCAGTCCTGCTTCGCGCGGGACCGCCAGCGCGACAGCCTGATGCATGCGTTCGAGATCGAGATCATGCCCGACATCCGCTCCCACTGGACGCCGAATGCGGCGCTCTTCAACCGCTTCAAGAAGGCTTGGCTCCTGAAGATCCTCGGCGAGGATCTGGGTCTCGCCCAGGAGGCGGTGACGCTGGCCTCGTCGAGCAAGAAGGAGATCGTCGCCTTTTGTGACAAGCTCTTCGCCGAGCCCTTCGCCACGCTCACGGACGCGCAGCGCGCTGCCGTGGCCGCCTGGTGCCCGCCCATGATGCAGACAGCCGGTGTCGCCTGTGATGAGGCGGAGCCCGCGGCGGAAACCCCGGAGCCTGACGGCGACATCGCGCAAGCGGCCTGAGTCCTCACGCGACCCGCGCGTGGACCATGCCGCCCGCGCGGGTCGACCCTTCCAAACCGAACAGAAAGACATCCCCATGGCTATTCTCAAGTTCTCTGCCTCCGCTGTTGCGGCGCAAATCGCACATGCGCGTGCCTGCAAGACCTTCCTGCCCAACTGGAACGGGCCCGTGGACAGGCCGGCCCTGATCCTCATCGTCGGCAATGGTGTGCATCTGCGCTCAAACGGCATCGATGGCACGACCACCCGTATCGTTACCACCGAGCAGGCCGATCCCTCCTTCGCCTTCGCCGACGGCATGAACCCGTTTCGGGACACCGACTGGATGGCGCAGCGCCGCATGGCGTTTCGCGATCTGACCGGCCAGTTTTACACCGACATCCTGGATGACGTGCAGGTGCTCATCGACCGGGGGCGAGGGGCCATCCGGCTCGCCACCGATGGCCACAGCATCCGCGTCTTCGTGCGCCGGGCCTCGGACTATCTCATCGGCGGGACCTACGAAGTGCCCTCGGGCCTCGGTGGCACCTTCAGGGTCATCCTCAAGGATGCCTGCGACACCTTTGCGATCGTGCAGAACTGTGGCAATTGCGAGGATTTTGACGCCATGCAGCCCTACCGCGTGCCGCTCGATGCGCTGATGGAAATCGATGACCGGAGGGCGGCGTAACGCGCCCTTTCTCAAACATGCATCGCCAATACCCTGCCGGGCCGGCGGCCCTCTTGATGGTGTGGACGCCCCCTCACGGCATCGCTGTGCCAAGGTAGCGGTGTCGAAATTCGCTACGAGGAGGAAGCGTCCATGGAGAAGGTTAGCATTGT
>NZ_BMJV01000011.1 GCF_014643635.1 Salipiger pallidus | reverse complement strand
GCGGCATTGAAGGTCGCAACCAGAGGCCGGATACACGAAGGAACTCGACCGCAATGCTGTTGCCAAAGTCAAAAAATCGCTTGCAGCCCCGGGGGCGTCCATACATGGGACATTGCTGCGCAATGCCCTGTAGGCCAAAGGATGGGTGCCGCCTCCAGGTGCTTTGCGCGTCGACGACTTCAGCCGGGAATGACTGGCCGCAGCCGTGGACGCCTCAATCTCCGGCGAGCGTGGTTCCCGTGCGCTTGATACGATTACCCGACCGCGCGGCTATCCCTGAATGGAGGTCGGCGAGAAGGGGACCGAGTTGATGTCGCATACCATTCTTAGGTGGCAGGAAGACCGCAAGGTCGAGTGGCACTAGATCGCGCCGGTAAAGCCCATGCAAAATTGCTTCGTCGCGAGCTTCAGTGGCCGCCTGAGTAGCGAGTGCTTCAGCGAGCACAGGGTCCCCGACCTGCGCCACGCCCCCGAGCTGACCGCGTTCTGGCGTGACGACTACAATCACCAACGCTCGCATACGAGCATCAATGGGCTCACTCTGGGGGTGGATCACCAACGGTCAGTAGCAGACCAAACTCTGAACAGAGCGGACTAGAGAACCCGGATGCCAAGGCGAGCATAGGTGGCGGCAATGCGATCTTGCAAAAGCCAGGTAAAAGCGCCAGTTCCGAAAGAGGTATTACCCGAGAAAGAGCCCTTTCAGGTCCCTGGCTGCGCTCGCCCTAAAAGATGACCGCCGCCCCTTTGGGGCGGCGGCTGGTCGGCAATCAGGACGCGAGCATTCCGTGGGGGTCGAGGACGAACTTCTTCGCGACGCCGCTGTCGAAGCTCTTGTACCCTTCGGCAGCCTGGTCAAGCGGCATAATCGTGGCATTGACGATGTCCGCGATCGGCAGGCGGTCGTGCAGGATCGCCTGCATGAGCTGGCGGTTGTATTTCAGCACAGGCGTCTGACCGGTATGGAAGCTCTGGGCCTTGGCCCAGCCCAGCCCAAACCGCATCGACAGGTTGCCGGACCGCGCCGCGTCGTCCACCGCGCCGGGATCCTCGGTGACGTATAGCCCGGGAATGCCGATGCCGCCTGCGACGCGGGTGATTTCCATCATCTGGTTCAGCACGATGGCCGGTTGCTCTCCGCCCGAATGACCGCGCGCCTCGAAGCCAACCGCGTCAATGGCTGCGTCGACCTCGGGGGAGCCTGTGATCTCGGCGATCATCTCCGGTAGGTTGTCGCCTTTGGATAGATCGACCGGGGTGAAGCCAACCTTGGACGCATGGTCGAGCCGCTCCTTGTTGAAGTCGCCGATCATCACCACCGCGGCACCAAGGATCCGCGCCGAGGCCGCCGCAGCAAGCCCCACGGGGCCTGCGCCCGCAACGTAAACGATCGAGCCGACACCGACACCTGCCTGCAGGGCGCCATGGAAGCCGGTGGGAAGAATGTCCGAGAGCATGGTCAGGTCGCGTATCTTCGCCAGCGCCTGGTCGCGATCCGGGAATTTCAGCAGGTTGAAGTCCGCATAAGGCACGGTGACATAACGAGCCTGACCACCGATCCAGCCGCCCATGTCGACATAGCCATAGGCGCCGCCAGCGCGTTCCGGATTCACCGTCAGGCAGACGCCAGTGTCCCCCTCGCGGCAGCACCGGCAGCGGCCGCAGGCCACGTTGAACGGGACCGAGACGACATCCCCAACCTTCAGCATTTCGACATCGGATCCGATCTCGATCACCTCCCCGGTGATCTCATGGCCAAGGACAAGGCCCGGCTCGGCGGTCGTGCGACCGCGCACCATGTGCTGGTCGGAGCCGCAGATGTTGGTCGAGATGACCTTGAGGATGACCGCGTGCTCCAGTTTGCGCCCATCAGGGGACTGAAGTTTCGGATCATCGATCTTCTGAACCTCGACAGCCCCCGGGCCGGTGTAAACAACCCCGATATTGCTCATGTGCGTCTCCTCCATAGATCTTGCACAGGCGAGGCGCCGCATGTCGGCATACCAAGGGATGCAGGGCCTCATTCGCTGGATGCTATCCTTGGCGGCTTGGATCACATGGCGGGAAGCGACATCGCTGCTAGCGCCAGCGACAGCGCGATTTTCCGTCCCTCCCCGGGAGAGGGGGGACGCAGAGGCACGTCAGTCCCGAGCCAGGCTTACATTGGGGGACATCACAGCATTTTGGTGTTGCGGCCAAAGATGATGGATGTGTCGCCGCCACCGGCAGAACGCGTAACGCCTTCGCGATCTCGGTCCGCTCAACAGATTGCGTCAAGCCGGATGAGTGCGTTCGGCACGGCGTAATCGCTTGCCTGCCAGGCAGTGCATCTTTGGTTTCGTGGGGGTGTTCGCGCTTTTCGACATCAAGGTGAAGCGACTGATACGTTCGATAAAAGAGGTCAGTTGATATGGCCAAGGGATTGCTTGGACAGCATGGCATCGGCACCGCAGCAGGGTCCGCCGCACCACAAAGCGGCAGAAACTGCGCTGGCTGGAGATCGGATGGATAGCTGACCATTGGCACACTGATGAGGCCGGTTTCGAGCGGGCGCGCCTTGGGACCTGCATTGGACCTGTCCTCAGGGCCCGTATGCGTAAGGGCCACGATCGCCGGCAACAGTGAGCGCTGCAGGATCGTCGACTTGTGGACGTGGAGGCCTTCCTGCGAATAATTGAAGGCGAGGCCGCGCAACCTTCCAGGCAGGCATCAAAGCGACCGGCCCTCTTCTCTGTTCAAGTGGCTGGCCAGCTGGCAGCACCGGACGCTGCGATCCCATCGCTTATCAGGATCGCGGCGCAGACGGTTTTGTCGTGCCGGGCCGCGGAGCCCTTTGAAGACAATCGCATGGGCCCGCATCCGGCAGGAAACTTTTCGAAAGCAGCGCCCTTCCGAAAGCGGCTTTTGCGGAAGAGAGGAGCTGACTGTCTCAAAGCCAGACGATGAGAGCAGAGTTTTCAGCCTCAGGCCAGCGGCCGGAAAGACACCGCTGCGATCATCCAGTCGCGGAAATCACGGGCGGCATCGGCCCGGTCTTCGGGAGTGGCGATATAATAGGCCTTGTCCGTCGACAGCGGGATGTCGAGCGGGATCTGCAATTCTCCGCGCGCAAGCTCGCTCTCGATCAGGTAGCGCGGGAGAAGCCCGTAGCCGAGCCCCGACCGGACCGCTTCGATGGTCAGGCTGAACTGCTCGAACCAGTGTCCCTCGTTCGGCGAAGACAGCTCCACCTCGGCGCGTTTGAACCAGTCGGCCCAGAGATGGGGGCGCTCGGTCTGGTGGATCTTGGGGGCCTCGGCCAGATCGCGGGCATCGCGCACCACCGTGTTCAGCAAGCACCCACCGGCGACCGGCACGACCAGTTCGCTGCATAGGTAAGTGCAGACCGCACCGGGCCAGATCGGCTGGCCGAAGTGGATTGCCAGATCGCATTGCGTGGTCGTGAAATCGAACACATCGCGGCGCGTCGAGATGTCGAAGCGCGTTTGCGGGTGGTGCTTGAGATACCCCGACAGGCGCGGCACCAGCCAGCGCGAGGCAAAAGTGGGCGGCGCGTTCACCGCGAGGATCCGCTCGCCTTGGCTGCCCGCCGTGACGTGGCGCATGGTGCTGCTGGCCATATCGAGCAGGGTCTCGACCTCGGCGAGGAAAGCGCGCCCGGTCTGCGTGGTGATCACCCGCCCGCGCACCCGTTCGAACAGGGGCTTGCCGATCTGCGTCTCGAGATCACGGATCTGCCGGCTGACGGCGCTCTGGGTGAGGGCAAGCTCCTCGCCGGCGCGGGTGAAGTTGCCGTGCCGCGCGGCACATTCGAAGGTCAGCAGCATTCGCATGTCGGGCAGATATCGGCGTTGCAGGATCATTCGATTGGCCTTTCCGTTAGCAGCGTCGAGGGCTTTACCATGCATGTAACCCCAGCTTGACCGGCAACTCCATGCGTTTTCGGAATGGGGTGATCGCGAGACGTTGCTGGGCATGCGTATAACCACCCGATTACCATGCACATAAATCATGATCACGAATGGAGCGGGCCTATGGCACCGGAACACGCAAACCCCCATCAGATCCGCGCACTGTTCTCTCGCGCAATGTCGGCGATGTATCGTGAAGAGGTGCCCGCCTACGGCACGCTGATGGAACTGGTGCGCGACGTGAACAGCGAAGTGCTCTCGGCAGCGCCCGAAGAACGTGCCCGCCTCGAGGAGCTTGGTGAGCTCGAGCGCATCGACGAGGAGCGCCATGGCGCGATCCGCCTCGGCACTCCGCGTGAGCTGTTCACCATGCGTCGCCTCTTCGCCGTGATGGGGATGCACCCGGTCGGCTACTACGACTTGTCGGTCGCCGGCGTGCCGGTTCATTCCACCGCCTTCCGTCCGCTCGACGAGGCCGCTCTGCGCCGCAACCCGTTCCGCGTCTTCACCTCGCTGCTGCGGCTGGACCTGCTCGATGACGCCGAACTGCGCGCCGCCGCCGCCGAGGTGCTGGATACACGCGAGATCTACACGACGGGTTGTCTCGAGCTGATCGAGAAGGCCGAAGCCGAGGGCGGTCTGAACGAAGCCGACGCCGAGCGTTTCGTGGCCGAGGCCATCGAGACCTTCCGCTGGCACGCCGAGGCCAACGTTCCCCATGCGCTTTACCAGCGCCTGCACGACGCGCACCGGCTGGTGGCGGACGTGGTGGCCTTCAAGGGGCCGCACATCAACCACCTCACGCCGCGCACGCTCGACATCGACCGCGTGCAGGAGATGATGCCGGAGCGTGGCATCGCGCCCAAGGCCGTCGTCGAAGGCCCGCCGACTCGGACCGTGCCAATCTTGCTGCGGCAGACCTCGTTCAAGGCGCTGGAAGAGCCGGTGAGCTTCCCTGCCTCCCCCACGGACGGCGAGACGGCCACCACCGGCCGCCACACCGCCCGCTTCGGGGAGATCGAGCAGCGCGGTATCGCGCTGACCCCCGCCGGGCAGGGACTCTACGACCGGTTGCTGGCCGATACCCGCAGCCGCATCACTCCGGCTGCCGACGGCTCGAACGCCGATGCGTACCGCGCCATGCTTGCCGAGGTCTTCACCGCCTTCCCGGACGACCTCGAGACACTGCGCAAGGACGGGCTGGGCTACTTCCGATACTCGGCAACCGGCAAGCCCTGCAGCGATCCCTCGCGCGGGGTCGATGCCCTGATTGCGGACGGCTGCCTGCGCGCCGATCCCATCGTCTACGAGGACTTTCTGCCGGTTTCGGCTGCGGGGATCTTCCAGTCAAACCTCGGCGACGGCGCCGCACAGGCCTTTGTCGCCAATCCCAACCGCACCCGTTTCGAGGAAGATCTCGGCGCGCCCGTCCACGATCTCTTCCGCCACTATGCCGAGACCGAGGCGCGCTCGCTCGCCGAAGCCCGTATCGCGCTGAGCCGGACACCTCAGAAGGCCTGATCCGGCCCCGGCGCAACACCACCCGTCAACAAGACCGACAAGCAAGGACCTCAACCATGAGCACTCCCCTCAAACAGACTACCGCTGAAACCATGGTCGCCTGCGGCGTCACCGCAGAGCTCGCCGTCGACGGCGGCATGACCGTCATCTCGCCCGTCACCGGCGAGCCCGTGGCCAGCCTTGCCGAACATTCCGTCGCCGACACCGAAGCGGCCATCGCGCTGGCGAACAAAGCGTTCCGCGCCTGGCGCCTGGTGCCCGGACCGCGTCGCGGCGAGCTGGTGCGGCTCTTCGCTGAAGAGCTGCGCAAGTCCAAGGAAGACCTCGGCCGCATGGTCTCGATCGAGGCGGGCAAATCCCCGTCCGAAGGTCTCGGCGAGGTACAGGAGATGATCGACATCTGCGATTTCGCCGTCGGCCTGTCGCGTCAGCTCTACGGCCTGACCATCGCCACCGAGCGCCCCGGTCACCGCATGATGGAAACCTGGCACCCGCTTGGCGTGGTGGGCATCATCACCGCCTTCAACTTCCCCTGCGCCCCGTGGTGCTGGAACTCGGCGCTGGCGCTGGTCTGCGGCGACCCCGTGATCTGGAAGCCGTCCGAGAAGACCCCGCTCACCGCCCTCGCCTGCCAGGCCGTGTTCGAGCGCGCCCTCGCCCGTTTCGGTGATGACGCGCCCGCCGGGCTCAGCCAGGTGCTGGTCGGTGGCCCCGCCGTCGGCGAGGCGCTGGTCGAAAGCGAAAAGGTCTCGCTGATCTCTGCCACCGGCTCGACCCGCATGGGCCGGATCGTCGGTCCCAAGGTTGCGGCGCGCTTTGGCAAATGCATCCTCGAACTGGGCGGCAACAACGCGGGCATCGTCTGCCCCTCGGCCGACATGGACATGACCCTGCGCGCCGTCGCCTTCGGTGCGATGGGCACCGCCGGGCAACGCTGCACCACCACCCGCCGCCTGTTCGTGCACGAAAGCGTCTATGATCAGATCGTGCCCGCGCTGAAGAAAGCCTATGCCTCTGTTTCGGTCGGCAACCCGCTGGAAACCCAGGCGCTGGTCGGCCCGCTGATCGACAAGACGGCCTACGACTCAATGGTCGCGGCCCTGGCCGAAGCCGGCGAGATGGGCGGCGTCGTGCACGGCGGCGAGCGCCAGGAGGTCGGCCCGGACACCGCCTATTACGTCAAACCGGCCATCGTCGAGATGCCTGCCCATGACGGCCCGGTCCTGCGCGAGACCTTCGCCCCGATCCTCTACGTCATGAAGTACTCCGACTTCGACAACGTGCTCGAGCAGCACAACGCCGTCGGTGGCGGTCTTAGCTCGTCGATCTTCACCACCGACCTGCGCGAGATGGAGACCTTCCTGTCGGCCAAGGGGTCGGACTGCGGTATCGCCAACGTCAACATCGGCACCTCGGGTGCCGAGATCGGTGGCGCCTTCGGCGGCGAAAAGGAGACTGGCGGCGGCCGTGAAAGCGGCTCTGACGCATGGCGCGCCTACATGCGCCGGGCGACCAACACGATCAACTACTCGACCGAACTGCCCCTCGCGCAGGGCGTGGTCTTCGACATCGACTGATCATGAAGGACGTCGACGCAACCGAATTCCGGCCCGCCGAGCGCATAGAGTCGCTCGGCGTGTCCGAAATCCTTGCGATCGGGGCGCGTGCCGCAGAGCTGCGCGCCTCGGGTCGTGACATCATAACTCTCGGGGCGGGCGAGCCCGATTTCGACACGCCCGACCACATCAAACAGGCCGCGTGGGAGGCCATGCAGCGCGGCGAGACCAAGTACACCGCGCTGACCGGCACCGCCGCGCTCAGGACCGCGATCGCCGGCAAGTTCGCCCGCGAGAACGGGCTCGACTACCGTCCATCCGAGATCATCGCCTGCACCGGCGCCAAGCAGGTCATCTTCAACGCGATGATGGCGACGCTGAACCCGGGGGACGAGGTGATCATCCCTACCCCCTACTGGGTCACCTACTCCGACATCGTCGAGCTTTGTGGCGGCACGCCGGTGCTGGTCCCCTGCGCCGCCGACCAGGGGTTCCGCCTGACCGCCACGCAGCTGCGCGAGGCGATCACCCCGCGCACCCGCTGGCTGATGCTCAACTCGCCCTCGAACCCCTCGGGCGCCGCCTACGCGGCCGAGCATCTGCGCCCACTGATCGACGTGCTGCTCGAGGCGCCGCATGTCTGGCTCATGGTCGACGACATGTACGAGCACATCGTCTATGACGGCTTCCGCCATGCCACGCCGGCAGCGATGGAGCCGGCGATCAAGCCGCGTACCCTGACGATCAATGGCGTGTCCAAGGCCTATGCCATGACCGGCTGGAGGCTGGGCTACGGCGGCGGTCCGGAGGCGCTGATCAAGGCCATGTCGGTGATCCAGAGCCAGTCGACCTCGGCCGCCTGCTCGATCAGCCAGGCGGCGACGATCGCCGCGCTGGAGGGACCTCAGGAGTTCCTTGCAGAGCGTACCGAAGCCTTCCGTGCCCGTCGTGACCTTGTTGTCGCCGCGCTCGAGGCCGTGCCCGGGTTGGCCTGCCGTACCCCCGAGGGTGCCTTCTACGCCTTCGCCGAGTGCGGCGGGGTGTTGGGCAGGCAGACACTGGACGGGAAGTGCCTCGAAAGCGACCGCGAGTTCTGCGCATGGCTGATGGAAACGGCGGATGTCGCCGTGGTGCCGGGCACCGCCTTCGGCCTGCCCGGGCACTTCCGGGTCTCGTACGCCACTGACATGGAGACCCTGCGGACGGCGATGGCACGCATCACCGACGCCTGCGCGACGCTCGCCTGACACCCCTCGGGGCGGCACCGGTACCACGTTGGGGTGCCGCCCCGACAAGCAGGCCTTCGGCCCGCCCCAGAGACCATGCGCAGGCTAAATGACCAAATGCGCCATCGCCGGTTTTCACGGATGGTGATCGGGGCTAGCAACCAGAACGGATGGGTTGACGGCGCGTCCCTGCGTCGCGGCCCGTACTGGAGTCTATCAATGACCGACTGTCAGACACCCGACGCGCCACACGAACCCGGCCTGCTCTACATGACATCCGTGGACGTGGAGGCCCTTGGTCTCACGCCTGCCGACCTTCGCGGTGTCATCGGGGACGCGGTACGGAGGCGCTCGCATGACATTCGTGGCGGTCTGAAGACCCGCGTGCAGGTGGACGAGACCCGCTTCTTCATGTCCATGTCCGACGCCGATACCGGAATCGGGCTGGGAGTGACCAAGTGGATCGGCTATTCTGCGGCCAACGCGCAGCGCGGTCTGCCGGCGATCAGCGCACAGATCATCCTCAGCGACGCCAACACCGCCCGGCCCGTGGCCATCATGGACGGCAGCTGGATCACCACCCATCGCACCGCCGCCCTGTCCGCCCTGGCAGCGCAGGCCCTCGCTCGGCCAAGGGCGTCGACGCTTGGTGTGCTTGGCTGCGGCGTGCAGGCGCACAGCAACCTGGCCGCCCTTGCAGACGTGCTGCCGGGGCTGAGCAGGGTGCGGGCGTTTTCACGCAGCGCCGCCTCCGCCGAGGTGCTGGCCGACCGGGCCCGGGACATGGGCTTTGAGGCCGAGGTGATGCAGGATCCCGAAGCTCTTGCCGGGGCCAGCGACGTGGTGGTCAGCTGCCTGCCCAGCATCGACGGCATCACACCGATCGTGCGTTCACAGGCGCTGAAGCCTGGGTCGCTGGCCATCGGGGTGGACCTTGGCAGGGCATGGCAGCGTGACGGACTTTCGGATCACGTGGACGGCTTCTTCACCGATGACCTTGCCGCACTCGAGCGCAATGGCGGCAACCCGTCGCTGGCCCATCAGGGGCGCTATGATGGTGACCTCTATGCGCTGCTGAGCGGGGCGCACCCCGGGCGTGAGAGCGACACGCAACGGCTGATGTTCCTCTTCCCCGGAATGCCGCTGGCCGATCTCGCGGTGGCGCGGCTGGTGATGACCCGGGCTGCCGAGCGTGGTCTCGGCACGCGCCTCTTGCGCTGAGATGGCCCGGATCGTGGTCATAGGCTCCGGCATCATCGGCAGCAGTATCACCGCCACGCTCCAGCGCGAAGGCCACGCCGTCACCTGTTTCGATCCCCGCGCACCAGGATAGGCGGCCATCTTCGGCAAGGGCGGCAGTATCTCCCCCGGCTCTATCGCGGGCACCTCGGGCTCTGGCATGCTCGGCGACGCCATACGCTGGAGCCTCGCCGGGGATGGGCCGCTGCGCCTGCACTGGCCGCGCCTGCCGGTGGCGGCCCCCTGGCTGCGCCGCTTCGGCCACGCCGTTCGGCCCGACGGCCTGCAGCGCACCGCCGCGGCGTTGCACCAGCTGCACCGCCGCGGCGTTGCACCAGCTGCACCGCAACGCGCTGACCGATTACGCCGAGCTGCTCGGGCCGGGGTGCGCCGAGCTTTTGCGCACAAGCGGTCAGCTCTATGACTACGACAGCGACAAGGCCTAAGAGAAGGACGCGCCGGGCCGCGCCCTGCGCCGTGATCACGGGATACGGATGACCGAGTTGAGCCCCGACGAGGCGCTCGAAATGGAGCCGTTACTGCGCCCCGGGCTGGCGCGGGCGCTGCATTTCCCCGATTTCGGCCAGACCACGAACCCGGGCGCGCTCGTGCGGGCCATCGCCGAGGACGCCGCATGGGACGGGGCGCGCCTCGTTTCCACTCGCATCCAGAAGCTGGTGCCGGTGCCCGCAGGGCGCGGTATAGGCCTGCTCAGCGACCACGGAGAAGAGGTCTTCAGCACGGTGGTCGTGGCCGCCGGGATCTGGTCCAACCGCCTTCTGGAACCGCCGGGTGCGGCGGTGCAGCGGGAAAGCCTGCGCGGCTACCACGCTACGCTCGAGCTGTCCCCGATGCCGGGCCAGCTGATCTATCTCATCGCCGAAAAGATCATGGCGACCCCGATGGGGGATAGACTGCGCGTGGTGGGCGTCGTGGAAGTCGCTGGCACCCGAAAGCCGCCTGAGTTCTCCAACATAGACCGGCTGACCGGTGCCGCGCGTCGGATCTTCCGGAACTTCGGTGAGGCGCGCTCGGTCTGGATAGGGCATCGTCCCGCGACGCCGGACCCGGTGCCGGTGATCTGCCGCGCCCCCCGGTCATCCCGACCTGGTGCTGGCCCTCGGCCATGGGCAGTCGAGGCATGTGCGGCGCCCCGGGCACCGTCGACCTCAGCTCGGACCTGCTGGCAGGGCGGCAGGTCCGTATAGAGCCACATCACTTCGACATCGCCCGCTTCCGCCGAGGCCGGTCAGCCAGCGCGGGCTTCAAGGCGTCGGGTCACATCGCTGCCGTCCGGACATGAAAGGGGGCGCCGAAACCCGGCGCCCCCTTTCCGCGTATCATGTGTCTGGCCACGGGTCGTCCCCGCCGCCGCCCCCTGTCGCGTGTCACGCCGGTTGCGACATCAAGCGGTCTCGCAGGCCGAGCATGTCGGTGCACACGGCCTCCAGGTCGGCGACATCGAAGCCGTCCGCATGGGCGAACCCCTCGGCGCGCAGCAACTCGGCAAGCCGTCCGTTATAGCTCGCCCGGCTGCCGGACACGGTGAGACCGCCCGCATGCTCGAAGGCGTCGTTCCAGGCGATGGCCTCGGCCTCGGTCACGCTCGCCGGCAGGTCAAGGCTCATTACCCCCGCTTCGGACAGCGTCACCGGGTAGCCGCCGGGCAGTCCGCCAGGTCCAGGCACATGGCCGTTCCATGGCGTCCCTGCAGCAAGGGCGAGGATCAGGGTGACGCCGCTGGCGCCGGAAATCTCGATCGCGGGTTCGGGGGTCAGCTTGCACTCGGCGAAGGTCGCGAAGGGATCGGCAACCTCGGTATCGTCGGCAAAGATGCGCGGCGCAGGGCCGGTACGCTCTGTCGCCGGCTGCCGCCAGGGCTTCAGGCATTGGTAATGCGCCAGCACCCGCAAGGTGCCCTCGGGACGCGCGGGAGCGCCCCGGAAGACGTTGGACAGGATGGCCACGTTACCGGTGCCGCACAGCACGTCATGGCCCATCGCGGTGATCATGCCGTTTACCACGTCCGGGAAGGAGCAGTTGATCAGCGGCGTCTTCGGGCAGAGCTTCGTGATCGCCGCCGCCATGCGCGATGACATCAGCGCCTGAAAGACTGCGGTGGCGCTCAGGCCGCCCTCCGCCACCAGCTGCGTCCAGCGCGAGCCCTGGTCCGAGATCACCGACGAGGTCTGGATCGAGGCCGCCTGAACCACGATACGCGGCTTCAGCTCGGACAGCAGCGCCTCGCTCGCGCCGTCCTCGAGCAGGTCGATCCGGTGTGCGCGGAAGGTGGCGGGGGTGCCGAACATCGCCGCCCGGGCATTGCCGGCGGTCTGCAGCCATTGGAGACGGTCGACGTTCCGCCCGGCGATGACGACGGAGACGGGCGCCTTCGCGGTGGCAGCGATGTCGAGAGCGATGCGGCCGGCAAACATGCCGGTGCCGGTGATGAGGA
This sequence comes from Salipiger pallidus, assembly GCF_014643635.1. Classification (GTDB taxonomy): domain Bacteria; phylum Pseudomonadota; class Alphaproteobacteria; order Rhodobacterales; family Rhodobacteraceae; genus Salipiger; species Salipiger pallidus. The sequence goes on along the minus strand of NZ_BMJV01000011.1, from coordinate 118,439 downwards.
CGTCGGTGGTCATACGGTGGAGGCCTTTCGGGTGGTCGTGCGCTCCCAGCGGTCGGGAGCCTCGGGCAGCAGGTGCTTGCGGATCCTCTGGCTGGGGGTCTTGGGGAACTCGTCGATGAAGGCGATGAAGCGCGGCTGCTGATAGGGAGCCAGCTTGTCCCGCAGCCAGGTGCTGATCGCCTCGGCATCGCGCGTGCTGCCCGGGGTGGGCCGAACGAAGAGCTGGATGTCGTATTCCCCGATCTCGGCGGGCACGCCCACCATAGCGGATTCCTCGATCTGCGGGTGTCGGTTGACGACGCTCTCAACCTCGTGGGCCGAGACGTTCTCGCCCTTGCAGCGTACGCTGTCGCCGACGCGGCCGTGGAAGCGCAGCATCCCGTCCTCGCCCCAGGACCCCGTGTCGCCGGTGTGGAACCCATCGGCCTGCAAGGCCTTGGCCGTGGCCTCGGGGGCATTGTGGTAGCCTTCGAAGATCGCGCCCTCAATGGTCGAGGTGATCACGATCTCGCCGCGTCCGTCCCGGGGCCCAAGGACGCGTCCCGCCGCGTCCTTCACCTTTAAGTCGAACCAAGGCAGCGGCTGGCCGATGGCCCCGACGATCCCCTCGGAGTTGGCGCAGCTGATCGAGGACGCCTCGGTCTGGCCGTAGCATTCGGTGATGGTGATGCCGAACCGGGTCTCGAAATCGCGCCAGGCCGAAGCCGGGCAGCCGCCGCCCCAGGCGATGCGCACGCCATGGCTCCGGTCGAGATCGGAGGGCGGTTGCTTGAGCAGGATCTGCAGAATGCCGCCGAGGTGGTGAATGTGCGTGCAGCCCGCCTCAGACACCTCACGCCAGAAACGGCTGGCCGAGAACTTTTCGGCGATGGTCAGGCTGACATCACGCAGGATCGGCAGAACCATCACCTGCGCGCCGCCGACATGGTAGAACGGCTCCCACATGAAGAGGTTGTCACCATCCTGCAGGCGCCCAACCTCCTCGACACCGCGGGCGGCGATCTCGAGCATGGTCTGGGTAACGCGCACGCCCTTGGCCGGGCCGGTGGTGCCCGAGGTGAACATGATCGAGGCAAGGCCGCTCGGCCCGGCCACCTTGAAGGCAGGGCGCGTCACCGGGGCGGCGGGAAGGTCGCGGCTGTGCAGCACCAGGATACCCTCGCGCGGCTTCGCCTCGCATGCGGCAAGCGTGGCCTCGAGCTCGGGGTCGCAGACCGCGATGGCCGCATCCACGAGCCGGATGGCGTGAACCAGCCCGTCGCCGACGAGCGCGGGGTTCACCGGCACCCAGACCATGCCCGCTCGCAGCAGCCCGTGGACGAGGGCTAGCGTGGCGGGGCTGTTGCGTGTCATGACGGCCACCGTGTCGCCGCGGCGCACGCCGTGGTCGGCAAGCCAGGCGATCATGGCGTCCGCCGCGTCGGACAGTGCGCCGAAGCTGAGCTCGGTGCCGTCGGTGGTGCGGGCAAAGACCCGGTCAGGTGTCTTTTGGGCCTGTTCGATAAAGCTTTTTGCCAAGCCTTGGATGTTCATGGTCTTCCTCGAAATGGATCGGAGGGCCGCGCCACAGGAGGGTGGCGCGGCGTCGTGAAGGGGCTCAGGATTTCTGCAGGCGCTGCGCGAGCAGCAGGATCGCCGTGACAATCACCAGCACCACGACGGACACGGCGGCCAGCGTCGGGTTCAGCTGCAGGTACATGTCGTCCCACATCTGCTTGGGCAGGGTCGATTTCAGACCGCCCGAGATGAACAGGGCGATGGTCAGCTCATCGAAGCTCGTCACGAAGGCAAAGAGTGCGGCCGAGATTATACCGCCCCGCAGCAGCGGCAGGGTGATCAGCCTCAGAACCTTGATCCGCCCTGCTCCCAGCGTGGCCGCCGCCTGATCAAGACGCCAGTCGTAGCCCTTGAGCACAGCGCCGATGGCGATGAAGGTGAAGGGGATCGCCAGCAGCGTGTGGCCGATGATCAGGCCGATGTTGGAGGCCACCAGTCCGATCTGGGCCATCAGGTAGAAAAGTCCCACCGCGATGACGATGCGCGGCACGATCATCGGCGCCAGCATCAGGCCGAAGACGGTTTTGCCCCACTTGCTGTCCGAGCGTGCCAGCGCCAGAGCCGCCATGCCGCCCAGCACCGTGGCCAGAATCGCGGTGGCGAAGGCCACGCCGAAGCTGCGCAGGGTTGCCGAGATCCAGATCTGTGATCCGAAGTACTCGGAGAACCAGCGTGTCGAGTAGGACGGCGGTGGGAAGGTCAACGCCTGCTCTGCGGTGAAGGCCAGCGGCAGGACGATGATCGCCGGGGCCAGAAGGAACAGGAACAGGGCCCCCAGATAGGCGGCCCGGACGGGCTTGGGACCATCGTCACCGCGGTCCCCGAGCCGGTTGAAGGGCGAGCAGATCCAGGCAAGTCCGGCCAGGACCTTCTGCCCGGCACCGCGCAACCACTGCGCCCCCTTCTTGGATCCCTTAACCCCGGTGGAGCTGGCCTGTGTCAGCGACGAAAGGCCGAAGAACTGATCGTAGATCCAGATCGCTACGAGGGCAGCAGCGACGAGCATCACCGATAGCACGGCGGCGAAGGCCCAGTTCACGAGCTCCTGCACCTGCATGATGATGATCTGCGCCAGCATCGTCTGGCCCCGGCCACCAAGATAGGCTGGCACGATGAAGAAGCCGAGCGAGGTGATGAAGGTCAGCAGGCCGCCGGCGGCGACGCCGGGCATTGCCAGTGGGAACTCGATCAGCCAGAACCGCTGCGCCCGCTTGGCACCAAGGCTGCCCGCGGCCAGCGGCAGTCGTCGGTCGATGCCGGTCATCACGGGTACCATCGTCAGGATTGCCAGCGGCATCATCGCGTGGACCATGCCCACCAGCACACCGAACTCGTTGTACATCAGGTCCAGCGAGCCGTCGGTGACGCCGGTCCCGGTGAGGATTGAATTGAACAGGCCCCGGTCGCCCAGCATGATCATCCAGGCGAAGGTCTTGACCAGGTAAGAAGTCCAGAAGGGCAGAAGCACCAAGAACAGCCACTTGTTGCGGCTGCTGTCTGGAAGGCGCGCCAACCAGGCGGCTACCGGATAACCCAGCAGCACCGAGAAGAAGGCCGTCAGGATCGAGATCCGGAACGTGATCCACAAGATCCTCATGTAGATCGGCGTGTCGGCGAGGTGCTGGTAATGCTCCAGTGAAACGCCGGCGGTCTCCTCGCCCGAGAAGCTCAGGCCGATGAGCCGAAGCATCGGCAGCAGGAGGAACACCGCGACAAATGCCAGTGCCGGCGCCGCGAGCCAGAGCGGCCCGAGCTTGAGGCGCGACAGCGCGCCGCCCCGGGCGGAGATGTTCGAGGTCACGCTGCTCATGACACCACCCGGCCTGCCGCGATGGGCCAATGAACAGTGATCTCCTGGCCGATCTCGGTGCCGATGGCGGCACCGGGATCGAGTCGCAGGGTGAATTCCGTGCCGTCGGGCAGATCCAGCAGCAGGCGGTTGTCAGAGCCGATGTAGACAACGTCGCGCAGCGTGGCGCGCAGTTCGTTCATGCCGGGGCCGGTGGCCGCGCCGAGCGACACCCGCTCGGGGCGCACGATGAGGGCGTGAGTCCCGGCATCTGCGTCGCGGGCGCCCATGAGGCCCGCGAAGGTGCCGGCAGCAGTCCGGATCAGCGTATTGCCATGATCATCGGTGCCGGCAAGCGTGCCTTCCAGCAGGTTCGAGTGGCCGATGAAGGTGGCGGCAAAGATCGTCTCGGGATCAGAGTAGATCTGGCTCGGGGTGCCCAACTGCTCGACCTTGGCGTGGTTCATCACGCAGATCCGATCGGACATCACCAGCGCCTCTTCCTGGTCGTGGGTGACATAGATCAGCGTGGTGCCGAACTCGCGGTGCAGGCGGCGTATCTCCAGCTGCATGGTCTCGCGCAGGGCCTTGTCGAGCGCGCCCAGCGGCTCGTCCATGAGGATGATCTCGGGGCGGAAAACAAAACAGCGGGCCAGGGCCACGCGCTGCTGCTGGCCACCCGAGAGCTCGCGGGGGAAGCGGTGCGCGAACTTGTCGAGCTGCACCTTCTCCAGCGTCTCGGCCACTGCCGTCCTGATCTGGTCGGCGGGTTGGTTTCGCATCTTCAGAGGGAAGGCGACGTTCTCTTCGACGGTCATGTGCGGGAACAGCGCATAATGCTGGAACACCAGCCCCATGCCGCGCTCGTGCACGGGCCGGTCGGTCCAGTTCTCGCCGTCGATCGAAAGCCGCCCCGAGGTCGCGGGGGTCAGCCCCGAGACCATTTGCAGCAGCGTGGTCTTGCCCGATCCCGAAGGGCCGAGCAGCGTAAGGAATTCACCCCGCTGAACGTCCAGTGTCGTGGGTTCAAGGGCAGTGAACGTGCCGTATTTCTTGGACAAGCCGTCAATTCTGATCTTTGCGGCAGGAGAGGCCGTGGCGGCGGAAGGGGTGGAAATGTTCATGAAGAAGATGCCTCTGTCGGAGCGTGCCGGGCACTTGGTCTTTATCGGCGACGGGCCTTGCCCGGGACCCGAGCGTAACGGGCCGGTCGCCGCGCGGAGCGGACGTCTTGACGTGTATCGCGAAGAGTTTAGGGGGGCCTGCCAGTGACCGCCGCTGAGGGGCCGCTGGCAGGAGATGTATCACATCAGGAGCCAGAGGTTGAACCGCTCGGTCATCTCGGCGCGGTTCGCCTCCCACCAGCTCTCGTCCGCCAGCACCATGCCGTCAAGGTTGGCCGGCGCGGTCGTGAGCACCTTGGCTCGCTCTTCCGAAATGTGCTCGTAGGCCGACAGGTTGGTCGGGCCGTAGGACAGGTCGTCGGTAAACAGCGCCTGCTGCTCGGGACGGGCGCAGAAGGCCAGGAACTGGCGCGCGGCGTCGACGTTCGGGCCACCCTTGGGCAGGCCCCAGCCCTCGATCGAGTACAGCCCCTGGTTCCAGACCAGCTCGGCCGGGGTGCCGGTGTCGATGGCCGATTGCAGGCGGGCATTCCATCCAGCCAGCATGTCGACCTCACCGCTCTGCAGCAGCTGCGTCGACTGCGCGCCGCCGGTCCACCACACGTCGATGTGGTCCTTGATCTCGTCAAGCTTGGCAAAGGCGCGGTCCACGTCGAGCGGGTACAGGTCCTCGGGTGCGACACCGTCGGCCATCAGCGCCTGTTCCAGCGTGTCGATTGGGTTGCGGCGCAGGGCGCGGCGGCCGGGGAAGGCGTCGGTGTCCCAGAAATCAGCCCAGCTCGACGGGCCGTTCTCCATGCTCTGCGTGTTGAAGGCCGAGATCGTCGCGTAGACGTCGGTGCCCAGGAAGTTCGAGTGTACCGAGCCCGGCATCATGTTCTCGGCCAGCGCCGGGTCAAGCTGGATGTCGTCGAGCAGGTCCTCCTGCTCCAGGATCAGGCGCGCCGACAGGGTCAGGGTGCAGACATCCCAGATGTAGCTGCCGGTCTCGACGATCGACTTGAATTGCGCGGTCGGCTCGGCGTCGCGGGCGACCGACACGATCTCGATGCCGGTTTCGGCGGTGAAGGGCTCGTAGAACGCCTTGCTGAAGCCGGCGTTGAACGGGCCGCCGGGGTCAGCGACGGTCAGCGAGGCGGTCTGTGCATTCGCCCGGCGGCCCAGCATCGGGGCCGCGAGGGCGGCCGTGCCGATGGCCAGCATGCTGCGGCGGCTCAGGAGCGATCTGTCGGTTTTGGTCATGGGTGGTACCTCTGTTGGAAGGTTGGCTTGGTTTATTGTTGTTTTGATTGAGCGACGCCCGCCGCCGGGGCGGACACCGCGGTCTTTCGGTAAGGTCCCGCCTGCCGGTCAGGCCTTTGCGCGCTTGGCGAAGAACTCTTCCATCATCCGTTGGGGCTCGCCGGTGGCATAGGCCTCGAGCTGGATGCGGACGCCTGCCTGCATGGCATCTTCGTAGCCTTCCTGGGTGACTTCCTTGATTCGCTGACGGTTCAGGCGCATCGCCACCGGGGGCTTGGATGCCAGGTCCCGTGCCAGTTCCATCGACGCGGACATCACCTTGTCCTGGTCGACCAGGCGGCTGATCAGGCCCCACTCATACGCTTCCTTGGCGTCGAGCATCCGGCCCGTGAAGGTCAGGTCGATGGTGCGGGCAATGCCGATCATGCCGCGCATCACCCAGTTGCCGGTGACCGTCGGAATGCCGGAGAGGATCTCGGGCTGACCCATGCGCACGCCGGAGTGCGCCACGCGCAGGTCGCACAGCAGCGCCACCTGAAACGCCGAGCCCGCAGCCACGCCGTTGAGCGCAGCGATGATGGGTTTGGAGCTGTCGCGCAGGCAGGCATAGAGCTTTTTCCACTCACCCATCCAGCGTTCGGTGCGGTCTGCATCGAAGGTCTTGCTCTCGCTCAGGTCCTGCCCGGCGCCGAAGGCCCGGTCGCCCGCACCCGTCAGGATGATGGCTCGAACTTCGTCATCCGCCTCAGCGGTTTCGAACGCCTCGATGAGCATGTCACGCATGGACGCGTTCCAGGCATTCATCTTCTCAGGACGGTTCAACGTGATGGTCAACACGTTGTCGGCTTTCTCGGTCAGGATGAAGTTGTCCATAGTATCCATTGCATTGTGATAGTTCTTATTGGATAAAAATGATCGAACACGGGTTTGTCAATCGTCTTGAGCCTGTCGGTTGAAATTCGACCCGTGTTACAGAAAGAAACGCAGTGCCGACGCAGGTGCGTGGTGCGTGTCGCAGCCGGGATCGAGGAACAAAGTGGTGGCAGAAGAAAAGAAGAAGCCGACCAAGCGGGCGGACCCGCTGATGGTGCAATCGGTGGCCAAGGCGTTCCGCGTCCTCGAGGCCTTCAACGGGCAGCATCCGCAAATGACACTTTCGGACATAGCCGAGCAGACCGGTATGGACCTCAGCGGTGCGCAACGTTTTGCGCACACGCTGGAAAACCTGGGGTATCTCGAGAAGGACACGCGCACGCGGCAGTTCCAGCTGTCAGTCAAGACATTGGATCTCGCGCATCATTTCACCCGGACATCGCGGCTCGTAGACCGGGCCATGCCGGTGCTGCAGTACCTGAGCAAGGAAACCGAAGAGACCGTGAACCTGACCGTTCTGGATGGCACCGAGATTGTCTTCATCTCGCGCTTCCTGAGCCGGCATGTGCTCCATACGGACGTGACAATCGGCACCCGTCTGCCCGCCTACTGCATGGCCCCCGGCCGGGCAATGCTGTCGCGCCTGCCCCCCGAAGAGATCGCCTCGATCCTCGAAGCCTCGGAGATTCGGCCCCACACGCAAAACACCGTAACCGACATCGGCAGGCTCAAGGAGATCATCGAGGAGGCAAGACTCAAGGGCTATGCCACCGCCTTCGAAGAAATCTACCACGCCGATGCCTCCATTGCGGCGCCAATCCTGGGCGCGCAGGGACAGATGATCGGGTCGGTCTCGCTGGCGCTCTCGACCCTGCGCTACACGCGCGAACAGCTCGATGCCTCTTTCGCGCCAATGATCCTCGCGGCGGCCCGATCCGTCTCGTTTTCCTGAAAGGAACACCAATCCGCCGCAAACGCGGAGGCTTGACGAAAGAGCAATTGTGACCTCTCATAGTGCCATAAACAATATTGCATGGTAATATTCGTGGCACGCCATCTCTTTCAACCCATCGATCCCGGCACCCCACGCCCGCTGCGCTTCGAGTTCGACGGCGCCGAAATTACTGCACGGCGCAACGACACGGTGCTGGCGGCAGTGCTGGCCTCGCGGGAGCGCTGCGGCGTCAATGAGTTCGACGGAGGCGGTCGCGCCGGGTTCTGCCTGATGGGCAGTTGCCAGGAATGCACCATGTGGGACGAGGATGGCAGACGCCTGCGCGGCTGCATGACCGAGGCCCGCGAGGGCCTGCGCCTGCGCTCACGCCCCCACTGCGGGTCCGACTGAGATGCAGACCGACACGAGGATCGCCATTGTCGGCGCAGGACCCGCCGGCCTTGCCGCGGCGCGCACGCTGGTCGAGGCGGGGCTGCGGCCTGTCGTGCTTGAGGAAAGCCCGCTGGCAGGCGGCCAGGGCACACGGCGCCTGTCTCCGCTGACCGCCCTGCATCGCTCGGCACTGTTCGGCGCCTCAGCCCAATCCATTACTCGCCGAGAAGACGCCGAGGACGCGGTGCTGAAGCAGTGCGATTTCCGGACGGGTACACTGGCTTGGGCCTGCCACGACAATCGGCTGGAACTGCTCGGCCCGGACGGGTTCGACAGCCTGACGTATACCCATCTCGTCATCGCCGTCGGCGCGACCGACAGGCTCATGCCCATGCCGGGCTGGACCTTGCCGGGTGTGTTCACGCTGGGCGGTGCGCAGGTGGCACTGAAACGGCATGCCAGCTTCATCGGTCAGAAGGTGGTGTTCGCCGGGTCCTCGCCACTGCTCTACCTCGCGGCGGCGCAGTACCTGCGGCTCGGGCATCGCGATCTGACCGTGCTCGACACCACCCCTGCCAGCGGCAAGGCCCGGGCCTTTCCCGCGATGCTGCGCCACGAGCCCCACACCGCGCTGCAGGGCGTGTCACTGATCGCCGAGCTTTGGCGGGGCGGGGTCACGCTGCGCGCGGGCGTGCGGCTGGACCGGATCGAGGGGGACAGCCGTGTACAGCGGCTGCGTTACGCCACCGCCCGCGGGCGCGACATGACCGCCGAGGCGGATGCGGTGGCGCTGGGACACGGGCTGCGGGCGGAGACGCAGCTGGCCGAGCTGGCTGGTGCGACCTTCGCGTTCGACCCGGCGTTCCGGCAGTGGTTTCCCCGCACCGACGACAGGGGCCGCGCAGGCGAACGGCTCTGGCTTGCGGGCGATAGCGCGCGCATCGGCGGTGCCGAGGCGGCGGATGCCGCCGGGAGCCTTGCGGCGCAGAGCCTGCTAGAAAGCCTCGGGCGGGCCGCAGACGCGCACTGTATCCGGCGTGACACGCGGCGCCTTCGCAAACAGCACGGGTTCCAGCGCGCGATGACCGACGCCTTCCGCTGGCCCGCCAAGCAGGCCGCCACCCTCGCCGACGACGTCCTGGTCTGCCGCTGCGAGCGGGTCACGGCCGGAGAGATCCGCGCGGCGCTCGCCACTCCCTCCGGCCCGATCGAGGTGAACCGCGTGAAGTCCATCACCCGCTGCGGCATGGGGCGCTGCCAGGGCCGTTTCTGCGGGCCCGCGCTTGGCGAGATGGTGGCCTCAGCCACCGGTGACCCCCCCGGCCGTCTGCGGACACAGGCACCGATCCGGCCCATACCGCTGGTCTTCGATGCCGGCCCCATGGCCCCAGAGGGGGACGACACGTGAGCCCGGCACTGCAAAGCGATGTGCTCGTGATCGGCGGAGGGCTGTTCGGGGCATTCACCGGGCTGTTCCTGGCGCGGGCGGGGCTGAAAGTGACTTTGCTCGAGAAGGGACAGATCGGGGCACAGGCCTCGGCTACCAACTTCGGCAACCTCCGCCTGCATGGACGCTCGGCGCGGCAATACCCCCTGTCGATCCGAGCGCAGGAGCTCTGGGAGAGCTACGGCAGCCTGACGGGCGAGGATTGCGAGATCGACCGCACCGGGCATCTCTATTTCGCAGGCGGCGAGCGGGGCGAGATCCAGCTGCGCAAGGATGTCGAGACAGCCACGCGGTTCGGCGTCGAGTCGCAGCTTCTCGAGGGCGCACTCCTGCGCGAGCGGTTCGGCTTCCTGTCGGACCGCATTCGCCTTGCCGCCTTCAGTCCGCGCAGCGCCGTCGCCAATCCCCGGCTCAGCACGCCGCCCGTCGCCCGGGCGATGGCCCGCGCCGGCGGCACGGTGATCGAGGGCTGCGAGATCGCCAACTTCGACGCCTCCTCCGGGGGCTTTGCCGTCACGAGCACCGACGGCCGCCACTTCGAGGCGCCAAAGCTGGTGAATGCCGCCGGTGCTTGGTCCGGGGCGCTGGCAAAGCAGGCCGGTGAGCCCGTGCCGATGTTCAGCGCCGGCCCGCCGCAATTCGTCACCGAACCCCTGCCGCACCGGCTTCACCCTTCGGTGCACATGGTCGAGGGGGATGTCATCGTGCGGCAGATCCCTCGCGGCAACATCATCTTCTCGGGCTATCCGCGCACCCACTCCTTGCCGTCAGGCGCTTTCACCCATGTCCCGCCCGCTAAAACACTACGTGGGATGCGCGAGCTGGTTCAATGCATCCCGATGCTGGCGCGGGCCGAGGTCATCCGCGTATGGTCCGGGGTTGAAGGCTACCTGCCGGACATGCTGCCGGTGATCGGGCCCAGCACCACCACGCCGGGCCTGTTCCACGCCTTCGGCGGCAGCGGCGGAGGCTTCCAGATTGCACCGGCAGTCGGTCAGTGCCTCGCCGCAGTGGTGCAGGGTGAGGTGTCACCGGTAGATATCTCCAGCTATGGCATCGACCGCTTCACCGAGCGCTCCGAGGTCTCGGAGAAGATTCACCTGGAGTTCGATCAATAAAGCTCTGCGGACACATCTCGTCGGGAGGGCGTGCGAGACGGTGCGGGCGGCGCACCATCTCTTTCGCTGCAGCACTTGATGGCCTTGGATCTGGTTTTCAGCCGCTGAGTCGGTCCCCGGCAAACAAGCCTGACATCCGGTGGAACCATCCCTTAGTTCCGTCACGCGCCTGAGCGGCGGACATGTCCTCCGGGGCGCGTCGATGTGGCAAGGCGGCTTTTGTCGGCTTGCCAATGTCGACATCAGCCCCCTGGACTTCGTGATAGCCCAACTCATGCCACTGAACGGCACTGCCCTGCAGATCAGCCCAGCCTGTCGGCGATCAGGCCCAGCGGGTGGCGCAGGGTCTCGCCCCCCAGACGTTCGGTCTGGCAACGACAGGAAAACCCCGTCGCGACCGCCTCGTCGGCTTTCGCAAGTGGCTCCGCCCAAGACATGTCGAACAGCTTTCGGGACATCTGCTGGTGCCGTTCTTTGTGGCCGAACATGCCTGCCATGCCGCAGCAGCCGGTCAAGGGCGTGTCGATCTGCAGACCCAGCGCGGCAAAGACCTCCTGCCAGTCTCTGCGCGCCGTCGGCACCCCGGTGCTTTCGGTGCAATGCATGAACAGGCTGAGCGGGCCGCCCGGCAGTCGTGGCAGCGTCGCCCCGCGGCGCAGCTCTGCTGCAAGAAATTCCTGCGGCAAAAGCACCTTTGGAACGTCGAGCCCGGCCTTGCGGTAGTCTTGCCGCAGTGCCATGACAAAGGCCGGGTCGAGACCGACCATCGGCGCGCCGCGTTTTTTCCCGACCTGAAGCGCCGCGACGAGACGCCCCGCCATCCTCGCAAACCCGGACTGATCACCAAGGTCCCCCGCCACCTTGCCCGCCGGCAGCATTTCGACGAAGAGCGGCGCATAGCCAAGCGCCTTGAGCCCATGATGGACATCGCGCTGCGTCGCCCCGTCATAAAGCGCCGAGAACCAATCCATCCACACGAGAACCGCGTGCTCCGGAAGCGGGCGGTGTCCAAGCTCGGACAGCGTGATCCGTGCCGAGCGCGGCAAGGGGCGCGCCAGATCACCGGGCAGGTCCGTCACGCCCAGCACGGCCTCTGCCGCGCGCCGCGCGAGCGGCCAGAAGGGGCGGATAACGGGGGACGCGCGCAGCATCAGCGGGCTCAGGCGTTCGGCGAGCAGCATCGCCCGGTCGGTCAGCGGGCGCGCCCTGCGGGTGTAGACATCGGCGTAGAACGCCGCGCGCATCGCGGGGATGTCCACCTGCACCGGGCAGGTCGAGGCACAGGCCTTGCAGCCAAGGCAGGTGTCGAGAGTGCCGAGAAGATCCGCCTCGTCGACCGTCGTGACCCCGGTTCCCTGCCCCTCGTGCCATGCGCGCAGCGCGTCGGCGCGCCCCTTGGGTGAGTGGCGCACATCCCCCGTCGCCTTGAACGACGGGCACATGGGCACGCTGGCCGCGTAGCTGAGACATTGCGCGTTGCCGTTGCAGCGGAAGGCCTTTTCCAGCGGATCGCCGTCGGGCGTGTTGAACGGACGGAAGGGTGTCGTGGCGATGCCCATGACTGGCGTGCCCGAAGCCACCAACTTGCCGGAATTGTAGCGTCCCGCGGGATCGAAGGCGGCCTTCACCCCCTGCAAGGCGGCGTAGGCTTCTGGCCCGATCCAGCCCTCGAGATAAGCACCGCGCACCCCCTTGCCATGTTCTCCCCAGAAGATGCCACCGTGCCGGTTAACCAGCGCGAAGACCTCGTCCGAGACCTGCACCAGCCGCGCGCGATCTGCCTCGGAGTCGATGTCCAGCGCAGGGCGGATGTGCAGGCAGCCGACGTCGACATGCCCGTAGATGCCAAAGCTCAGACCGTGCCGGGTGAGGATGTCGAGAAATCCGTCAAGGAACTCCGGCAGCGTCTCGGGCGGCACCACGCAATCTTCGACGAAGGCCACAGGTCGGGCGCGGCCTTCGACCTTGCCTAAAAGCCCGACACCGGCAGAACGGATCGCCCAGAGTTCTCGTATCTCATCGCTGCCTGCGGCAACATGCACCGCCCGGATGCCGGGCAAGTCCTGCAGACGCGCCTCGCAGGCGGCAATGCGCGCCTCGAGTTCCGCCACATCATTGCCATTGAATTCAACGAAGGTGTAGGCCAGCGCCTCACCGCCCTGCGGACGCAGGGTCCGGGGTAGGCGGCCAAGCAGACCGGCCTCATCGGCCAGCGCCTGCACCCTTTCGTCCATCACTTCGATGGCGGTGGGGTTGTCTTGGAGCAGCGGCATCGCGGCTGCCAGCGAGGCACGGAAGCTGGCAAAGCCCGCGACCACGAGGCACTTTTCCTTTGGCAGCGGGCGGAGCTTCACCCGGATGCGCGTGATCGGCCCCAGCGTGCCCTCCGAGCCGGGGAAGAGCCGCCACCACTCAAAGCCCCCTTCATCGGGGCAGGCGCGCTCGAGATCGTAGCCGGTAAAGCGGCGGTTGAGCCGCGGGGTATTGGCGACAAAGGCTGCGCGCCCTTTTCGCACGGCAGTTTCCGCCGCCACCAGCATCGGCGCGGCCCAGCCCGGGGCGTCACTGAGGCTGGAGACGAGGCCCTGCCCCCGCGCGATCTCGATGCCTACGAGATTGTCCGAGGTCTTGCCGTAAACGCGCGAGCCCTTGCCCGAGGCATCCGTCGAGACCATGCCGCCGACGGCGCAGCGGGTTGAGGTCGAGGTCTCTGGCGCAAAGAACAGCCCCTTGGGGCGCAGCTGCGCATTCAGATCGTCGAGCACAATGCCCGGCTCCACGTCAGCCCAGTGTCCGTCGGGATCGACCTCCAGCAGCCGATGCATATGGCGGCGCATGTCGAGGATGACACCGCGGTTGAGGCTCTGGCCATTGGTGCCGGTGCCGCCGCCGCGGGCGGTCAGCGGGACATGGGCAAACTCGGGGCGCTCAAGCACCGCCATGCAAGTCACGACATCCTCGGCATCACGCGGCGCAACGACGAGGTCGGGCAGGATGCGATAGACAGAATTGTCGGTGGACATGGCCGCCCTCAGCGCGCTGTCACGGGTCACCTCTCCACGAAAGCCGGCGTCCTTGAGGGCGCTGGGAAGTCGGTCGATGGCATCGGAAAGGCTGCGGTCGGTGGCGGTCATCTGGGTCTCCTGTCTGGCGGCATATTGACCGATGGCCATTATTCTTTAAAATTGAAAAATATGAAGACTGATTCAGAAAATACGAACTTTAACCTGCGCCATTTGCGGGCTATTCACGCGATCTGGGCGGAGGGGAGCTTTGCCCGCGCTGCGGACCGGCTCGGGGTGGTGCCCTCGGCGCTGACCGAAACCGTGCGGCAAATTGAGGAGATCGCAGGCGGCGCACTGTTCGACCGCCGCAGCCGCCCTCCAACCCCCACGCCACTGGGGCTGGACTTCCTGAAAGAGACAGAACCCCTTCTCGACGCGCTCGACAAATCGCTCACTCGCCTGCGCGATCAGGCTTGTGGACTGCGCGGCACGCTGCGGATCGGTGCCACGCCCTCGGCGATCACGCCGATGGTGGCGCCGGTGATCGCCGCCTTCCGAGCTGCGCACCCCGAGGTAATCCTGACCCTGCATGACGATGTTGCCGAGACCCTCGCTGAGATGGTTGCCGATAACCGGCTCGATCTTGCCATCGCTGGCCGCGCCCGCAGCTCGCCCGACCTTGCGCAGACCGAGATCGCCGCAGATCCCTTCGGCCTCGCCTGTGCCGTGGACCACCCGCTGGCGCAGCGGGCCGGGCCGGCCAGGCTGGACGAAATCGACCCCGGCCAGCTCATCCATCCCGGGACCGAAACCGGCTCGTCGCGGCTGCTCGCGGCGCACCCTGCCCTGCCCGATGCGCTGAAATCCGGGCCGCTGCGCAGCCATTCGACCATCGCTCAGCTTTGCCTCGTGCGTGCCGGCATCGGCGTGGCGCTGCTGCCGCGCAATGCCGTGCTGCTGTTCAACGATCCCGCCATCACCTTCAAGCCGGTGACGGGTCTCGACCTCATGCGCAAGCTCTACCTCGTGCGCGCCGCACGCCGCAGTGCAAGCCCCATGGCATTGAAATTTGAAGCGCTCCTGCAAGACCGCCTCGCGGTGCAGGAACTGACCAGTCGATAAGAGATGCCTCGAAAAGCGATCTCTGCCTCCACACGGCTTGGCGATGCGCCCCTCATGATTGGTGGTGAGGACGAAGATGGTCTCGCACCTTCGCTCTTTGAGCCTCCTGCACAGATTGAGAGAGCGAGGTCGGATAAGGTCGAATGATGTAAATGCAGATGCCTACCGGAGATCACGCAAAGCTATATACCTGAGCCTGACGCGGCCCTGAGGGACGGATCCACGATGCCATCGCTCACGCGTGGTGGTTCATGATGTCAGGACAATACCAGTGGGAGCACAGCCTTGGTGAAACCTCTTTCTGCCAGACTTCCTGCGGCCGGAGCGCATGTCTGGTGGATCCAGTATTTTGGGACATGAGAGACTTCGGCTTACCGGGCGATCCGGTCGTGGAGGCTGTCATACGGAACCTCTACGCCGTGCCCCCCAAAAGAACGTCCACATCCCGCAGAATCTATCCGAAACGATAGTAGTCCCAAGTGGCGCAACCAAAGTCTCTCTTCACTGGAAAGAGAAGCCCTTGATCCGGGGCATGTCTGCGATATCGAACATGGCTCTGCGCCATCACGGTGCGAAGTGGGCGACAATCTGACAAAGCCTGCGCGACGACCACACCGCCTCATAGAGTGATCGGGTATCTGCCTTGCCGACCTCGCGAGGGTTGTTGATCAGAAGCCGTCCCTACAGCATCGTGTCCCCCGCCATTCCCCAAGGCGCCTCACCGGGGAGGCCGACAACGCGCACGCGGCACGGCATCTTGAGATTTCGCACCGGCATCTGGGGCAGTGAGATCAGCATCTCGCAGGGGGCTTCGGTGCCGGCAATGGTCGGGCGCTCGGGAAAGGCGTCGGCTTCGATCTGGGCATAGATCACATGCGCCTCAGGCGCGTTGAACTGCAGCACATGCGGCAGTACCAGCACGTTGGACAGCTCGTGCGGCACGTGAACGCCGCTTCCGATCAGCTAGGTGAGCGCGTGCAACGCCGCGACCGACGAATTGGCAAAAGCCTAGGCGGCAAGTATCGAGCCGAACAGCATCGCACAGTGCCTCGACACTGCCCGGTTCCACCATCACGGTTCGGATGTCGGCGTCCAGCAAGCGCAGTGGCTCGCGGGCAGTTCCAACGCCTGCTCCTCGACAATGGCATCATCTGCTCTCCTTTCGGCAGCATGCTGCGCATGCGCCTGCCGGGCAATGGACGAGCAGGGCTGGCACTGTCTGGAACAACTCGGCGACTGAGAGCTTCTTCTCCTCGCTGAAGACGGAACGGACCGAACCCAAAGCCTACCGCACCCGCGCCGACCTGTTCGATGGCATTGAGCGCTTCTACAATCCGCGGCGGCGCCATTCAAAGCTCGGATATCCAAGCCGCTTGGCTTTCGAGGCCCGTGCTATGCAACCCTAACGCACTGTCCATGGAACCGGCAGCGGGCCACCTGTCGGGTTCGCGCGGCATTAGAATCTGAAGAACGAGGGCATCCAAGAAAATCAGGGCTATTCAGCTTCGCCCTGTACCAGCCAGGTTGTGAATGATCCGCTCTTCACTGAAACGGCCTTTCCGCATAAACTGTTTCCTCGCTTGGAGAAAAGGCGAGCTTCAAACTGCGGAGGTTTCAGCGGAGTCGGTCAAAGGGTACGAAGTTGCCCAAGCCTACGACCAAAGTTCACCATCTGTGCGAGCATGGTTTGACTGTACAGTCGGCGTCGGGAGAACGTTCCAATGGTCAAGCGACATCACGTCGAGGAAATCGCGCAGGTTCTGGAGGGCCGGGCCACCGGCCGCGACAGCTATGTCGATGCGTCCTGGCGGCGCTGCGTCGAACTCTATGGCATGGACCCCGCCCGCGCCGAGCCCGCGCATATCGTCACCGATGCCGAGCTCCGCACCCATCGCGATCAGGCCGAGTGGATGATCGGCGCAGCCCGTGCCAGTCTGCAGACCCTCTTCCGGCAGGTTGCGGGGCAGAATTACGTTCTGCTGCTGACCGATGCGAAAGGCGTGTGCGTTGATTTCTTCGGTGACAGCGTTTTCGCTGATGAACTGCGTGGGGCCGGCCTTTATCTGGGGTCGAACTGGTCCGAGGACCTTGCCGGAACCTGCGGCGTAGGCGCCTGCATCGTGACGGGAGAGCCGGTCACGGTTCACCAGGATGACCATTTCGGCAACGCGCATACCGCGCTTTCGTGCACCTCTGCGCCGATCTACGACAGCCTCGGGCAGCTGGCGGCGGTGCTCGACATTTCGTTGCTGCGCTCGCCGTCCCCGAAAAGCAGCCAGAACCTCGCCATGTCGATGGTGACGGCGGCAGCGCGCCGGGTCGAGATGGCGAACCTGATGGCCGCGAGCCGCCGCGAATGGGTGTTCCGTTTCTCCTCGAGCCCGGAGTTCCTCGACGTGGACCCCGAAGGCGCTATCGCGCTCGACGGGTCAGGCCGGGTGATCGGGGCAACGCACGCGGCGACGCGGATGCTATCGCGCGGCGAGCCCCTTATCGGAGAGAGGATCGACAGCCTGCTCGGGATCAGCGTCGACGATCTTCCCGACCTGATGCGCGACCGCCCGACCGAGGACCGCGTGGTCGCCCTTGGCGATGGTGGCGCGGTCTTCGGTCACGCGATTTCGCCACAGGCCCCGCGCCGCCCTCCAGGCGCGACGGTCGCTCGTACCGGCAGCGGCGTCCTGACCGGGATGGCAGGCAGCGATCCCGGCATGGAGCGCCTTTTGTCCCGGGCGGAGCGGCTGGCGACGACCTCCGTTCCGCTGTTGATCAGCGGTGAGAGCGGCAGCGGCAAGACCAAGCTTGCCCGCGCGCTGCACATGGCCTCCGGGCGCGGAGGGTTCCTGACAGTGGACTGCGCCGACGTGGACGAGATGGCCCGGCTCATCATTGCACAGCCCGGCAAGGCGACGCTGCTGCTCCGACGCGTCGAGGATCTTTCCGAGGGTGCCGCCCGCGCCCTGCCTGGGCTTCTCGATGCGCACCCGGAACTGCGCCCGATCGCCACAAGCGGCTTGTCGCCATCTGACCTGATGTCGCACGAAACCTTGCCAAGTGCACTCTATCACCGGATTGCCGGTACCGTGCTAGAGCTGCCACCCCTGCGCGAGCGGCAGGATCTCGGCTGGCTGATCGACCGGCTGCTGCGGCGGCGCTGCGGCGGCGACATGCGGCTCACGCCCTCGGCACGGGCCGAACTGATGGCCCGCGACTGGCCCGGCAACCTGCGTGAGCTGGGCCATGTGCTTGACGTGGCTTGCGCGCTGGCGATGGGGGACGTGATCGACTTGCCAGACCTGCCCCAACCGCCACAGCCCAGCGAGGCGAAGCAGGACCTTGAGGCGGTGCTCGACGCCTGCAACTGGAACATGGCACGTGCCGCCCGCAGGTTGGGCGTGAACAGATCGACCGTGCTGCGCCGCATCCGCAAGGAAGGGTTGCGCGCACCAGGCTGAACCGTTGCGCGGCGTTGCGTTTGCAACATGCTGCGACGCCGCAACCTTCGGGACACCGAAAATCGTCAGATTGACGTGGCCGGGGGGCATTGCGGATCGCCACACTCTCCTCATCACATTGCCTATGAGGAGGATACGCAATGCTCGACTCGACCGTCACCACCGAAGTGCAAGGCACGCTCGACCGCCTGAACGCCGCCCTCGAGGAGGGCGACGCGAAGGCTGCAAGCGCCCTGTTTGCCACTGACAGCTACTGGCGCGACTTGGTTGCCGTGAGCTGGAACCTCAAGACCGTGGAAGGCCCCGCAGGTGTGCAGGATATGCTCACGGCGCAGCTCGCTCACACGAAGCCGGGCAACTTCGCACTCCAGAAGGGCGAGCTTCCTGCCGAAGAGGGCGGTGTCATCACCGCCTGGGTCACGTTCGAGACCGCCGTCGGGAGGGGCTGGGGCCTGATGCGCCTGAAAGACGGTCGCATCTGGACGCTGCTCACCGCGCTGCAGGAACTGAAGGGCTTCGAGGAAAGCCGGGGCAAACGCCGCCCGATGGGGGCAGAGCACGGCGCGTCCAAGTCCCGCAAGTCTTGGACCGAAAAGCGCGAGGCGGAGGCAGCAGAGCTCGGCTACACCGAGCAACCCTATACCGTCATCATAGGCGGCGGCCAGGGCGGCATCGCGCTTGGCGCGCGGCTGCGGCAGCTTGGCGTTCCCACCATCGTGCTCGACAAACATGACCGCCCGGGCGACCAGTGGCGCTCACGGTACAAGTCGCTCTGCCTGCATGATCCGATCTGGTACGACCACCTGCCCTACATCAAGTTCCCCGACAATTGGCCGGTCTTCACGCCCAAGGACAAGGTTGGTGACTGGCTCGAGATGTACACCAAGGTCATGGAGATCAATTACTGGACCCGGTCCGAAGTGCAAAAGGCCAGCTATGACGAAGCCAGCGGCACATGGGATGTGAAGGTCAACCGCGACGGCGAGGAGGTGACTCTGCGACCGACCCAGCTGGTGCTTGCAACCGGCATGTCGGGCAAGGCGAACATGCCGTCCTTCCCGGGCATGGACAGCTTCAAGGGCACGATTCAGCACTCATCGCAGCATTCCGGTCCCGATGAGTGGTCCGGCAAGAAGGTTGTCGTGGTGGGCTCCAACAACTCGGCTCACGACATCTGCGCCGCGCTCTGGGAAGCGGATGCCGACGTGACCATGGTGCAGCGCAGCTCGACCCATATCGTGAAGTCCGACAGCCTCATGGAAATCGGCCTTGGCGCGCTTTACTCCGAAGACGCCGTTGCCGGCGGCATGACCACCGAGAAGGCCGACATGGTCTTTGCCTCCCTGCCCTACCGGATCATGCACGAGTTCCAGATCCCGCTTTACGACCAGATGAAAGAGCGTGACGCCGAGTTCTATGCCGGGCTGGAAAGGGCCGGGTTCGATCTCGATTGGGGTGACGACGGCTCGGGCCTGTTCATGAAGTACCTGCGCCGCGGCTCGGGCTACTACATCGACGTGGGTGCCAGTCAGCTCATCATCGATGGTGAGGTGAAGCTGGTCAAAGGCCAGGTTGAGCGCTTCGATGAAACAGGCGTGGTGCTGTCGGACGGCACGCATCTCGATGCCGACCTCGTGGTGATGGCGACGGGTTACGGCAGCATGAACGGCTGGGCCGCCGATCTCATCAGCCAGGATGTGGCGGACAGGGTCGGCAAGGTCTGGGGCCTGGGATCCGAAACGACCAAGGACCCCGGCCCCTGGGAGGGCGAGCAGCGCAACATGTGGAAGCCAACCCAGCAGGAGAACCTCTGGTTCCACGGCGGCAACCTGCACCAGTCGCGCCACTACTCGCTGTACCTCGCGCTACAGCTGAAGGCCCGTATGGAGGGGATCGATACCCCGGTCTACGGCCTGCAGGAGGTGCATCACCTGTCGTGATGGCCTGACATGGCCGCGCCCGTGGGCGCGCGCCGCGGCGCCTGGCCGTTGCTCCTGCCGGGCGCATCCTTTCTGACATAGGAGAAAAGACATGAAAGCAGCACGTTGGCATGGCGTGAAGGACATTCGCGTCGAAGACATTTCGGACCCGACGCCGGGTCCGGGCGACGTGAAGGTCAAGGTGGCGTGGACCGGGATTTGCGGCAGCGACCTGCACGAGTATCTGGCCGGGCCGATCTTCGTGCCCGTGGACGAAGATCACCCCCTGAGCCACGACAAGGCGCCGATCACCATGGGGCACGAATATTGCGGCACGGTCACTGAACTGGGCGAGGGTGTCACCGACCTTTCGGTCGGGGACCGCGTCGCGATCGAGCCGATCTTTGCCTGCGGGGCCTGCCCCGCCTGTCTCGAGGGCAAGTACAACCTTTGCGACAGCCTTGGCTTCGTTGGCCTGTCCGGCGGCCATGGTGGCTTCGCCGCACACAGCGTCGTGCCCGCGCGCATGGTTCACAGAATGCCTGATGGCCTGTCGATGGAACAGGGCGCGCTCGTGGAGCCTGCAGCCGTCGCCCTGCACGCCGTTCGCCTGTCCAAGATCAAGGCCGGTGACAAGGCCGCCGTCTTCGGCGCCGGCCCGATCGGGCTTTTGGTGGTGGAATCGCTGCGCGTCGCGGGGGCGTCGGAAATCCACGTCGTCGAACCCTCGGAGGTGCGGCGACAAAAGGCGCTGGATCTTGGCGCGACATCGGTGATTGATCCGACATCGACAGATGCAGTGGCCGAGATCCGCTCTGCCACCGGCGGGGTTCATGTCGCCTTCGAAGTGACCGGCGTGCCACGGGTCCTTCCCCAGTGCATCGACGCCACACGCCATGAAGGACAGGTTCTGATCGTTTCGATCTGGGAACAGGAAGCCTCCTTCCAGCCCAACACGGTCGTTCTGAAGGAACGTCAGGTGCAGGGCACCATTGCCTATCGCAACGTCTACCCCGCAGTCATGGCGCTCATGACCCAGGGCTATTTCAGCGCCGATCAGCTGGTCACAAAGCGCATCGCCCTGGAGGATATCGTCACTGAAGGCTTCGAGGCGCTGGTCTCGGAGAAGTCCCATGTGAAGATCCTCGTCGAAGCACCCGACTGACGACCCGACAAAGACCACGCCGGCCGCCCGTTTGGCGTGGCGGTCGGCTCGTCTAGCGACGGGGTGGAGATCGGGGACAGACTGGATGACGGATCCCTAGCAGCGTGGACACGCCGCCCGGACGCCCCGTGGATTATGCCTCTGCCCCCTCCAGCCCGTCGAGCCGGCTGCGCCATGCGAGGGCAAGGGATGCGAGGCACGCGAGCTGCACAGCCGAAAAGTTGGCCTTGGCCGGAACAAGCCCGATCCCATCCGCAAGGCCGTCGGTCGCGATCACCGGGATTGTAAAACCGCTGTATGCGTAAATAAAGAAGCCGGCGTTGGCACGCGCAGTGTTCTCCGGTGCCAGCATCGAGATTTCCGACAGCGAGGACTGATATGTGAAGCCGTAACCGGATGCGCTGGTCAACGCAGTGCCCAGAACCATCAGAGGGATCGACTGCAGCGCTACGCCGGAAAGACGGCCTGCAAAGCCGAGTGGAATCAGCCAAAGCCGTCGGCGCAGCGCGCGGGTTTCTCATGCGGCGGGCGCGAGGCTGGGACAGAAATCCGATGGAGAACGCGACATAGATCATCGGCCCGGACGACGCGCCCGGCCCCTTCTGGTCGATCACACCAATGACGTTACCGAGGCCGGGCTGACGCTGATGCCCATGGCCGAGTCGCGGTGCGGCTGGCCTCTCCGCCGACGCGGCTCGCCCCGAGACCGCGACTGAGGCCCTCGGGTTGGTTGGCACGGGTGCTGGAAACGACGCTTTCGCTGCAAGCGCGCTGGCGCTGATGGGGCGCGGTTTCGAGGCCCTAGGAGCCGAGCGCTTTGATTTTTCCGATCAAGCCATTCTTCGTACCCTCAACACCGAGGGCATGGAACCGGCGCGAGAAGGCTATTAGCCGCCCTCGGTGCCGATGGACGTGCTGTACCTGCAGCGCAAATTCGGCGGCCTCTTGGTTCTGGACAACCGGCTGCAGTCCAGCCTGCCCCTTCGCCGGATCTTTGAGCACCACCTGTGACGGGGTCTGCCTCGCGCGGCCTGAAGGGGCCGGCGATCAGGCGGTGAGCCGCCGCAGCAGCGCTTGGATCATCGCGCCACCGTTGCGCAGATCCTGGGGATGGGTCAGTTCCAGCGGGCTATGGCTGAGGCCGCCGACACTGGGAACAAAGACCAGCGTGCTGGGCATCACCGCCGCAAGCGCCAGTGCGTCATGACCGGTAATGGTCAGCATGGGGGTCGCGCTTAGCCCAAGCGCACTGGCCGCCTCGAGCGTCATGCCCACCCCTTCAGCCGACAGCGGCGTGCCGGGGCGGGCTTCGTCCGTTGCGACATCGATGGCACAGCCAAGGGCGGCGACATCCTTGGTGATGGCCTGCATGAAGCGGTCGCCCACCTCGGTGCAGACCGCCTGATCAGGGTTGCGGATCTCGAAGTACACGGTGACGCGGCTGGCCACCACGTTGGGGCTGTCCGGCTCGGCGACGATCTTGGCGGCGGACCAGTGAAGCCGGGCGGTCTCGGCCTCCATCTGGTCGTGGAAACGGGTGATGGCCAGGGCGGCGGCACGCATGGCATCGCGGCGCTGCGGCATGGCCGTGGGGCCGGTGTGGGACGGCGCGCCGACGAAGCTCAGGGTAAGCTTGCGCACCCCCCAGGAGGCCGTGACCGCGCCGATCTGAACGCCGCTTTCCTCGAGGTGGCCGCCCTGCTCCACGTGCAGTTCGAGATTGTGGACCGGGGTCAGGCCGAGGCTGTCCTCGCCCAGCCAGCCGATCGCCTCAAGGGCCTCGCCCATGCTGGTGCCAAGGCGATCGCGCAGACCAAGGGCGAAGTCGGCCGTGTACTTGCCGGTAAAGACAGAACTGCCCGTGAGGCTGGGCTGGAAGCGGGCGCCTTCCTCGTTGGTCCAGTTCACAACGGTGATGTTGTGGCGCAGGGGCGTCCCCTCGGCAAGCAGCGCCGCCGCCGCGTCGAGCGCCGCAAGCACGCCAAGGGTGCCGTCGAACCGCCCGCCCGTCGGCTGGCTGTCGAGGTGCGAGCCGCACAGAACGGTGGTGTCCGCGTCGGGCGCTGTGGGGAAGGTCGCGAACATGTTGCCGACAGCGTCGGTGATGACACTGGCGCCCCTCTCGGTCGCCAGTTGCGCGAAGAGGGTGCGCGCCGCGCCATCCTCGGGGCTGCCGGTCAGGCGCCGGACGCCTCCGTCCATGGTCGAGCCGATCTGGGAGAAGCGGTCGATAAGGGCGATCAGGTCATCATGCATCTTGGGGGTTCCCGCGTTGAAAGCCCGCCCTGTCTACCCCCGCGCCGATGCTGCAGACAGGCGCCATCGGCGGCGCGGGGCGCTGCGTCACGACATACTGGACTCTGGGACAAATCCCGCCCCGATCGGCGCAGGACAACCTGTCCGGGCCATGGTTTCATTGCGGCGACAACGCGAGGATCCCATGGACATCGAGCAGATCATCCACCGTATTCCCGGCTGGGACGGACGCCCCCTCATCACCGAGGCGGCGATCCCGGTCCTGGCCTCTCCGTCCTGGCGCGGCGTAGACGGCGCGCCTCTCGTGGTGCGCGACGGCGACAGCGGTGAACAGCTTTTCGTCAAGCAACTGCACCCTGACACATCCTTCTACATCGACCCGGACGCCTCGTTCGAGGCGGCGCGCATTGCAGGTGAGCTGGGGGTCGGGCCAAAGGTGCTTCATGCCGGGGACGGGGTGCTGGTCACCGAACATCTCGGCGACGGCTGGCGGACCGCGGGTCTTGAACACGCGGCCGATCCGGACTTCGTCGACCGGGTGCTGGCGGCCCGCGCGCGGCTTGGGGCGGGCCCTGCCCTCCCCGCCTGCGCCGATGTCTTCACCGAGCTTCCACGCCTGCATGCGCTGATCAACGACACGAAGGCTCCAACCGCGCCTGACCTGGAGTTCCTCTTTGACACGGTGATGCTCGCCGCCCCCCGCAAGGGGCACGACACGCCGGTGCCGATCCATGGGGACGGCAACCTGTCAAACGTGATGTTCAACGAGGTGGGCGAGATCCGGCTGGTGGATTACGACCGCGCCGGCATGGGCAGCCCCTGCGAGGAACTGGGCAGCGCCCTGGTCGAGATGTACGCCTTCGAACCGCCCGCTCGGGCCGCGTTCTCGCGCGCGGCGGCACTGTTCGGCCTGCCGGATGAGGACGAGGTGTTCGACCGGGTGCGCCTGCACGGCATCGCGGACGATCTGCGCTGGACCATGATCGGGATGCTGATGGGTCACCTGAGCCCCCGTAAGAACGAGGAATTCTACAAGTTCGGCCTGTGGCGGCTGGTCCGGCTGCGCGCCGCCCTGCGCGATCCCCGCTTTGGCGAACGCTTGAGGAGCGCAGCATGATCCCCATCCGCAAACTGGGCGAGGCCCGCACCATCGACGAAACCAACGCAGAGGCCGCCATCCGCAAGGTGCCCGAATGGGCCGGGCGCGAGGATGACATCAGCTACCGGATGATGGTGGGTGGGCTCAACAATCGCAACTGGCACATATCGGTGGCCGGGGACGCGCGGTCCTATTTCCTCAAGGTGCCCGGCGACGGCACCGAGATCTTCATCAACCGGGCCACTTCCTACGAGGCTGCCGTGGCCGCCCACAGTGTCGGCATCGCGCCCGAGGTGATCTTTCACGATGACGCCACTGGCACGGAGGTGCACGAGTTCCTCGAGGGACACACCACCTGCACCACGGCAGATTTCATGCGCGCCGATGTACGCGATCAGGTGATCCGCCTCTTTCGTACCCTGCACTCCAGCCCGGTTTTGAGCCAGCGCAAGACTATCTTCGACCTGATCGACGAGCACCTCAAGCAGGCGGCTGAACTGGGCTCATCCATGCCCGAGGATCTGCCTTGGCTGCTGCACCATTACGAAAAGATCCGCGCGGCGTTCACCGCGTCGGGCCTCGACCTGGTGACCTGCTACAACGACCCCATGCCGGGCAACTTCCTGTTCTCGCCCTCGGGAGAACTGAAGCTGATCGACTACGAGTTCGCCTCGGCCAACGAGCGCAGCTACGACATCGGCGTCTTTGCCTGCGAGATGTTTCTCGAGGAGGACGAGACCGATGCATTGATCGAGACCTATTTCGGCAAGGTGTCACCGCAGATGCAGGCACGGGTAACCCTGTGCCGCATCCTCGCGGACATGAAATGGGGCAGCTGGGCCGTGGTAAACCGCAAGCTGACCGACTGGGATTTTGATTTCCAGAAATACGGGCTTTGGAAATACATGCGCGGACGCGCGATGATGATGGACCCACGGTTCGACAGCTGGCTGCGGTTGGTCTGAGCAGAGACCCGGCAACAACGCACAAGAAACAGGCGGGCCCCGCAAGAGGCCTGCCTGCTTTAATCTACATACTTGAAAATGCAACTTTCAATAAAGAGAGTGGTACTCAGGTGGCGTTCGCCGCACGACAGACGCCTGGGGACTGCATGGCCGAGCCGAACATTTCATCGCAACGCCGCCACCGCGCCGCCCGGCAGGATTGCATTCTGACCGAGCTGCGCGCCCAGCCAAGCATGCGCGCCTCGGAACTTGCGCAAAAGCTTGATGTGTCACACGAGACAATCCGCCGGGATATCATAGACCTCGATCGGCGCGGCCTGCTGAGGCGCACCTATGGTGGCGCCGAACGGCCGTTGCGGATCGAGGCGCCACTGGCAGAACGGCGCACCATGCACGTGAACACCCGCCACCGGATCGGTGCCGAGGCGGCGGCATTGGTTGGTCCCGGTGAGGTCGTCATGATCGGCAGCGAATCGACCTGCTGGCACATGGTGCGCAGTCTTGCAGCCGGCGCACAGCAGGTCACGGCCATAACCAACTATCATTCCGTTGCCGAGGCGCTGTGTGACAATCCCGGCGCGCAGATCATCACCCTCGGCGGCCGCCTCCACCCAACTGAGCGCTACGCCTGGGGTCCGCAGGCCATCGAGGAGCTGACCCGCTACCGTGCCAACTGGGCGATGTTCGGCGCCTCGGGAATCGACGGCTCGGGCGTCTATGACATTGACGATCACGCGGCGGGCATCTGTCGCCGCATGTTCCGGCAGGCAGGACGGGTTGCCGTTCTTGCCGACAGTTCAAAGTTCGGCATGCCAGCGCTGGCCCGCATCGCGAGCTGGCCCGAGATCGACCTCCTTGTCGTTGACACCCCGCCGCAGGGCGCGATTGCCGCGACGCTTTCGGCGCAGGGGGTTCGTATCCTTTCCACCAGCAAGAAGACCCAGCCCCATGACGATGCGTCGCCACACTCCTGAGCCCTCCTGCCCCACCCAGCTGACGCTTGGGCCGGTCAACATCCTGCACCGGGGTGACGCCGTCACCCGCCTCGTCAACTCGGGATCGACCGAGCCCTGCTATCACCTCGTCTTCCCCATGCAATCGCCGCTGCGTTTCTGCCAGTCGGGGATGACAGGCGAGGTGCGGCCCGGGGCCTATGTGCTGCTGAGAGGGGATCGGTTCTATGATCTGACTGCGTTCGAAAACCTGTCGCAGCGGGTTGTGGTGCTGCCCGCATCGGCACTCGGGGCGCGGCTCATGGATGTGGAACGGCACGTGGGCGGGCGTTTTGGCGCAGATCCACAGATGGCTGCGCTGGTGTCCAGGACGGTTTCGACCACCGCACAAGTCTTTCGCACCGCGCCGCCCCGGCAGCCCGAGGCGCTTGGGGCCGAGATGGTCGCACTCGTTGCGCTGATGCTCGGCGCCGAGGAGGTCAGCGGGCCGCCAAGCCGCAGTGGCCGCAGCCGCACCCGCCAGCGCATCATCGAACACATCGAACGCCACCTTCCGGATCCGGGACTGGCGCCCGCAGACATCGCCCGTGCGGTCGGTATCTCGCGCAGCCACCTCTATGCCCTCTTTGCCGATGGCGGCGAGTCCGTGTCGGAGTTCGTGCGCAACCGCCGGCTTCAGGCAGCCTACGAGCTGCTGGTGTCCGATGGCCACGGAGGTCTGGCGATATCGGAGGTAGCCTATCGCACCGGCTTCCGCAGCCCGGCACATTTCTCGCGCAGCTTCTCGCGGCAGTTCAACGCCGCGCCCCGCGATGTCCGCGCATCGGGAGCAATCCGATGAGCAAGCCGATCCGGGCAGTGATCTCGGACCTCGACGGCGTGGTCTGGCGGGGCGAAGCGGCCATCCCCTCCTCCGTGGTGGCTCTGCGTCGCTGGTTCGAGCGCGGGGTGCCGCTGGCTTTCGCGACCAACAACTCCGCCCACTCAGCGGCGGAGTTCGCACGCGTTCTCAACGGGTTCGGAATTCCGGTCGCCCCCAGCCACGTGATCACACCGATTGAGGCACTGACCGCGTGGCTGCAGACCAACCGTCCTGGGGCGAATTGCTACGTCATCGGGGGTGACGCGTTGCGCACATCGGTCATCGCCGCCGGGGGGCACGTGGTCGAGGATGCCGGGGCGGAAGTGGTGGTGCTGGGTACGGATTACGACCTTGGCTATACCAAGCTGCGCATCGCAACGAACGCGCTGCTGAACGGTGCGGTCCTGCTCGCCACGAATCCTGACGTCCTGTCACCGGTGGAGGATGGGTTCGAACCGTGCGTCGGTGCCCTTGTCGCGCTGTTCGACGCAGCGGTCCCGGGGCTTGAGCCAGTTATCCTTGGCAAGCCGCAGCCGGGATTGCTGCTGGCTGCGCTGGATTTGCTCGGGGCTGACCCGGGCGACACCATCATGATCGGGGATCAGGTGTCCACCGACATGAAGGCAGCGGCGGCTGCCGGGGTCCGGGGGATCCGCATCACCACCAACCCGCACTACCGGCCTTGTCCGGGCGATCCGCCCCACGGCGTGATCGACTGCCTGTCCGAGCTCAGTCCTGGCTGAGCCCGGCCAGCAGACGCCGGACATCGCCCAGCTCGTCCGAGCCGAACGCCTCTGCCACGTGCTTTTCGTGATCGTCGCCTACGTTCTCAAGCTCGCGGCACAGCGCCACGCCTTTCGACGAAAGTGCCACGCGGACCTTGCGGCGATCCTGTTCATCGGGAACGCGAAACACCAGCGCCTCGCGAACCATGCGATCAATGATTTTTGTCAGCGTCGCGGGTTCTACGAGGACTCTTTCGGCCAGATGGCCCATGGTCATAGGCCCTTCGCCTTCGAGCGATTTCAGGACGCGGTACTGTTCGATCGCAATGCCGTTTGAGGACAGGCGGCGCGACAGATCCTCTTCGATTAGACGGTTGGCCCGAGCAATGAGATACCCGAGTTGCTCGGTAAACTTGGGGTCCGCCATGGTGCCTCCGTCCATCACCCTGAAACTATACAGGATGTAGCACCGCAGGTTGAACAATTCCACAACATTTGAAACCGCGACTACCTACTCGCAGATGGCTGATTGCCGTAATGTCACGCTTTGCTAATTGGTGAAGGCCTGCCGGACCACGAAGTCCACGCCATCCGCCTCGGCGAGGCGGACCCGTGCATCCGCATCGGTCCGGCCGATCATCCGGTAGGCATGGTCGCGCTTCAGGCGAGGGCGCAGGAAATGCGCCATCTGGCATCCATCCACGCGCCCGACCTGCCGGGCGATGGCCGCGACCAAATGGAGTGCATCGTAGCAATGCACCGAATTGGCGGTCATGACGGGGCGCTGCCCGGAGAAACAGGCGTCATATCGTTCGGCCAGCGCGTCCCGTCCCGGTGCACGGCTGGTGTCGAAATAGGGCTGCGCGGCGTAAAGGTTCTCGCCCCCCCCATCGGCCAGCCCCATAAGTTGGGATTCGTCGAAGGCAAGGTTCAGGCGAATGGCGTTGCGCGCAAGGCCGTGATCAGCAAAGGCGCGGTTAAAGCAGACCGCGTCCTCTCCCAGCATGGCGATGACAACCACGTCCGCCCGTGCCTTGCGGACACGGTCGAGCACCGCGTCGTAATCGCGCGCGCCGAAGGGAATGAGCGCCTCACCGACGAACTGGCCGCCAGCGAAGTTCACCGCCTCTTCGGTGGTGCCATGGGCCACGCGGGGCCAGATGTAGTCATTGCCGACGAAGAAGAACCGTTTCGCCCGGTGGCGCCGGGCCATCCAGTCCAGTGACGGGTTCAGCACTTCACCATCGGTACAGCTGAGCTGTGCGGTGCCCGGCCCGCAAAAGCCCCCCTCGTAGTGCGAGGTGTAGACATATGGGGCCAGCCCCCCGAGCCCGCGCCGCACGGCGGGGCGCAGATCGCTCGACTGCATGCCGATCACCGCATCGACGTTCTCTTCGATGGCAAGCCGCTGCGCGGCCTTGTAGGCGCTGGCTGGCGTGTCGCCCGAGTCGATCTCGACGATTTCGATTTCCTCGCCGAGGACACCCCCGGCGGCGTTGAGCTCGGCCGCCGCAAGCAGCGCACCGCCCTGACAGGCAAGTGTCCAAATGCCGGCGAGGCCTTCGTGAGAGAGGATCAAACCGATTTTCATGTGTGAATCGTTACGGAACGTTGGACCTTCGCACAAATCCTGTGGAAGTCGCTGAGGGGGCAATGCCGCAAGATGCCTGTTTGATGTGCGCTCGCGGCGGGCAAACTGACAAGTCGGCGCCGAAGCCGCATCTCGTCTGTCATTTGTTTATTTTTAGGTATTTTATTTTTCAAGTACACTGCCGGAGATCTCCATGAACGCCCATTCCAAGCCCCCCAGCCTGTCCACCCGTGACATCCCCGACCTGTCGCTGACAGAGACCAGCGCCTTGATCGCATCTGGCGTAGCGACGCCCACGGACGTGACCGAGGCCGTGCTGGACCGCGTTGCCGAGGTGGACGGCGCACTGAACGCCTTCATCACCGTGACCGCAGATCGCGCCCGCGAAAAGGCCGCGTTTGCGACGCGGGAACGCGCTGCCGGGCTTGACCGCGGTGTGCTGCATGGCATTCCCTTTGCGCTGAAGGACCTGTGCGAAACCGACTTCGCGCCAACCTCGGCAGGGCTCGCGCTGCTCAAGGACAACGAAACCGGGCGCAACGCCACGGTGACCCAGCGCCTCGAACAGGCCGGCTGCATCACCATCGGCAAGCTTGGCATGACCGAGGGCGCCTATTCCGGCCACAACGACCGGATGGCGGTGCCGAAGAACCCATGGAACGCGAAGCTCTGGCCGGGCTCGTCCTCGTCCGGCTCGGGCGTCTCTGTGGCGGCAGGCATGGCCTTGGGGTCCACCGGATCGGACACCGGTGGGTCGATCCGCTTTCCCTCCGGCGCGAACGGGATCACCGGGATGAAGGGCACCTGGGGCCGTGTCAGCCGTCACGGCGTGTTCGCGCTGGCTGACAGCCTCGACCACGTGGGACCGATGGCGCGCACCGCCGAGGATTGCGCCGCGATCATGACCGCCATTGCCGGGGCCGACGCAAACGACCCCACGGCCCTGATGGCGCCGGTTCCAGATTACCTTGCAGGCTGCGCCGGGCCAATCCGGGGCATGCGCATCGGCATCGACCGCGCCGCCGTGATCGAGAGCGCCGCCCCCGAGACCGCTGCCGTCATCGAAGAGGCCATCGCGGTTTATGAGTCCCTCGGCGCCGAGATCGTGCCGGTATCCTTCCCCTGGCCCGAGGATGCGGTGGACCAGTGGACAGTACTCTGCGCCATCGAGGTTGCGCTCGCCCACGAGGGCCGCTTCCCCGAGCAGCGCGACGGTTACGCACCGCACCTGACCGAACTGCTGGACTACGGCCTTGGCCTCAGCGCCAAGGAGGTCGGCGCGGCGATGCAGTGGCGGCTGGTGTATAACGGCGCGGTGGCGCGGGCGATGCACGGGCTGGACGCGGTGCTGTTCCCGATCACCGATGCGCCGATGGCAGAGCTGGACAACACCTATGCAGCACCTTTGGCAGGCAAGGGCGAGAACCTCGGCAACATGCTCAAGTTCACCGCGCCCGCGGATTTCACCGGTATGCCGTCGCTCACCCTGCCGGGCGGCTTCGACAGCCGGGGCGGGCCGATCGGGTTCCAGCTGATGGGGCACGCCCTGACCGAGGACAAGCTGTTCAAGCTCGGCGCGGCGTTCCAGCGGGTCACCGACCTGCACACGAAGCGCCCCGATCTGTCACCGTTCAAATAAGGGAACCGATCTGCCGGAAGGCGCGGTCAAGCGCGCCTCCGGTCCTTGCCGCGATGCGGATCACCTGCCCCGCCTTGCCTCGCGCCGCCCCGGCGGCGGCGTAGCAGTCAGGCAGGTCGAGCGGGCCATCTTCGAAAGGCGTGCTGCCGACGAAGGTGACGGTGCCAAAGGCGGTAATGCCAGCGCGAAGGGCGCCGAGACGGATCAGGTCTTCTTCGGTGACATGCTGTCGCTCACGCAGGATCGTCCTGCCTGCAGTGTCCTCGATCAGCAAATCCGAGTCCCAGTAACCGCCTTTTGCCTCGGCTTCCGGCGCGCGGCGGCAGAACCCATCGAAGAGCACCGCCTTGGCGCCGGGGGCCAGCGCCACCGAAATGCGCTGGTGCATCTTCGCCCCGGTCATGAGCACGTTGGGATCGGCCAGGTGCCGGACGGTCGCCCCTTCGTCCGCCTGGAAGGTCCAGTCCGACCGGCACGCCCTGCCCCGCCGGGCATCGGCGTGGATCATCAGTGCGCCCGCGCCGATCATGTCGACGCTGGCCCCCTGCTCCACCGTCACCGCGTGGCGCCAATGGTCCCCGGGCAGCAGGGCCGCCCCGGCGCATTGCGGCAGGATGGTCAGCGGGCCATACAGCCCGTCACGCCGGTAACCACGCGGCAGAGACCACGGCCATTGCACGAGGCGGCCCAGGATCGCCGTACCGCCATCGGGGCCGATCCCGCAGGTCAGGAAGACCTGCGGATGCTCTGGCGTGAGATCCTTCACTTGAACAGCACTTCGCGGCGCAGGTGCTCGACCACTTCGACAACCCCCTCGCCCTTGCGGCAGACGGTGGGCAAAACGGCGCTGCCACCGCGCACCTCCGTGGCCTCGGCCAGCATCCTGGGGAAATCGACCCCCACATGCGGCGCGAGATCGGCCTTGTTGATCACCAGCAGGTTCGCCTGCAGGATCCCCGGCCCCTTCTTGCGGGGAATGTCGTCGCCCCCCGCCACGTCGATCACGAATATCCAGTAATCCACGAGATTCGGCGAGAAGGTCGAGGCGAGGTTGTCGCCCCCGCTCTCCAGCAAGATCAGATCGAGACCGGGGTAGTCGGCCTCGAGCCGGTCGGCGGCGGCCATGTTGAGCGTCGGGTCCTCGCGGATCACCGTATGCGGGCAGGCTCCAGCCTGCACTGCGCGGACCCGATCGGGGGCCAGCTTGCCACCCTTGCGCAGCCGCTCTGCGTCCTCGTCAGTGACGAGGTCGTTGGTGATCACGGCGGTTTCGATACCGGTCTCGGCGAGCACGCCGAGCATGGCTTCGATCAGGGCAGTCTTGCCGGAGCCCACGGGGCCCCCGATACCGACACGGGCGGCTGTCATCTCAGGAAGTACCTTCTTGCAAGGGGAACGTCTGTTGCGGGCTCCGCAGTCAGCGGCACGCCGTCGGCTTCGACCTCGAAGGTCTGCGGATCGACGGTGATCTTCGGCAGGGCGGTGTTGCGAACCATGTCGGCCTTGCCCAGCTTGCGCACGTTCTTGATCTGGACGAAGGGCTTCTGGACGCCCAGCTTCGCCTCGGTCCCCGCCTCGATGGCCAGCTTCGAAACGAAGGTGACGCCCAGCTTGTGCTTGGCAGTGCCGAGAGAGCCCCACATTGGCCGGTGGATCATCGGCTCGGAGCCGGAGAAGCTGCCGTTGCCGTCGCCCATGGTGGCCCAGACGATGGTGCCGGACTTGATCACTGTCGACGGCTTGGCCCCGAAGAAGGCAAAGGGCCAGAGCACGATATCAGCCATCTTGCCGGGCGCGATGGAGCCGACCTCGTGGTCGATGCCCGCCGCGATTGCCGGGTTGGTGGTGTATTTCGCGATGTAGCGCAGGATGCGTTCGTTGTCGGCGCTCTCGGTCGTTTCCTCTGGCAGACGGCCCACCCGGTCCTTCATGACTGAGGCCAGCTGCCAGCACTTGGCAAGGTTCTCGGCCAGCCGCCCCATGCCTTGTGTGTCCGTGGCGAAGATCGAGATCGCGCCGCTGTCGTGCAGCAGGTCCTCGGCGGCCATGGACTGGGGCCGGATGCGCGCCTCGGCGAAGGCGACGTCTTCAAGCAAATCGAAGCTCATCATGTGGGCGAGCATGGTCATCGGCACCCCCTCTTCGAGGGCGGGCAACGTGTAGGGGTTGGTGGGGTTGGTCGAGGATGGCAGCACGTTGGGATAGCCATTTACCACGAGGATGTCCGGCGCGTGGCCGCCCCCTGCCCCTTCGGTGTGGTACATGTGGATGCTGCGGCCAGCGATGGCGTCCATCGTGGTCTCGTAGAAGCCGAATTCGTTGATCGTGTCAGTATGCAGGTGCACCGAGAAATCCGCGTCATCGGCAGCGGTCAGCGTGCCGTCGAGCACCGCCGGTGACGCGCCAAAATCCTCGTGGATCTTCACGCCGAGCGCGCCGCCGCTGACGCTTTCGGCCACGGCCTCGGAGTTGGAGTTTCCGCGCCCGAGGAAGCCGAAGTTGATCGGGTATTCATCCGCCGCCTGGATCAGCTTGCCCAGCACGTTCGGCCCCGAGCAGGAGACGTCGAAGTTCGGCCCCGGAGACATGCCGATCATAGTGGTGCAGCCGCCCGCCAGCGCGTGGTGACATTGCTGGGGGGACAGAAAATGCGCATGCGCCTCGATGGCCCCGGCGGTGACGAAATGGTTGTCCCCGTGCACGGTGGTGGTGTTGGGTCCGGTGGTCATGCCGGGGGTGACACCCTCCATGATGTCGGGGTTGCCTGCCTTGCCGACCCCGACGATGCGCCCGTCCCGGATGCCGATGTCGCCCTTCACGATGCCGAGTTCCGCGTCAATGATGACGGCGTTCATAATCACCATGTCGAGCGCGCCGTTGGCTGCCGTGCCGGTGGTGCTGAACCCCTCGCCGTCGCGCATAATCTTGCCGGCACCGGCGGTCAGCTCATCGCCGTAATGGGTGTGATCCTTCTCGATCTCGGCGATGAGGGAGGTATCGCCAAGGCGCACCATGTCGCCGGTGGTCGGCCCATAGAGACGGGCATAGACGTCGCGTGTCAGCTTCATTTGGTATAGCCCTTCTCGCTGGCAGTTTGCATCGCGGCATCCAGACCGCCCTCGACCGGCCCTTCGGTCAGCCCGGCAAAGCCGTGGACGACGCGCTTGCCGCCGTAGGGAACCAACACCACCTCTTTCTCGATGCCCGGATCAAAGCGCTCGCCACCGCCGGAGGGCCGGTCGAGCCGCATGCCGAACGCCTGCGCCCGGTCGAATTGCAGCGCCGGGTTCACCTCGAAGAAATGCGCATGCGAGCGGACCTGGATGGTGCGATCGCCGGTGTTGAGCACGGTGATCGTGACCGGCGCGCGGCCCGCGTTGATCTCGATCTCACCCTTGGCGGGGATGACCTCGCCGGGGATCGGATCGCCGGGCCCGGGGGCGATGGGGTCGAAGACGGTGATGAGCTTGGTGCCCTCGGCCATGGACACCTCGACCGAGAAGGTCTTGAGCAGGTGCGCGACCCCCGGCTCGACCTGCTCATGGGTGAGCAGCGTCGAGGCGTGCGACACGATCTGGGAATGGGTGTGCCCATGGCGGGCAAAGGTCAGCAACTCGTCTGCCAGCAGCGCCACCGCCTCGGAGTGGGCAAGGCGGATGCCCTGCGCCACGTAGCGGCGGGCAAGCTCGGCAGCGGTGAAGATGGTCAGCCGCTCCATTTCGGTGGGGGTCAGGTGCATCATCGCCTCCTAGTTGATGAAAAGTCGGCCCTCGTGCGGGCGCATCAGCGCCACGTCCGACAGCGGCATGAAGCCCGAGGGTAGATCGTCCGGGGCGGGCGCGACCGCCAGCTCGGACAGCAGCGGCGCCAGCGCCAGCAGGTCACGCTGGGTGGTGATCGCGCCCGAGACACCGAGCCTCACGGCGGCCGAGAACGCGCCGCGCGCCATGCTGAGCGCGGAGGTTTCCAGCGCCTCGGTCAGGGTGAGACCGCAGGCGCGCAGAAAGACGCCATGCGCCACGCTGAAATGACCGGTGCCGCTGGCCTGCGCCGCCTCGGCGCCAGGGTCCATCGAGATGCGCAGCGCGCGGGCAGAGGCAAAGAGCGCATCCCCCGCCTCGGCGCTTTCTCGGCGGTTGCGCTCGACCGGCATCAGGGTATCGACGGTGTGGAACCAATCGGTGAGCGCCTCACCCGCCAGCCGGAAGCCCCCGGCCAGCGCCACCCGGTCAAAACGCAGCCAGCGGGTGCGCAGCTCTGCCGCCACCCAGTCCGTCAGGGTCCGCTTGCAGACCTGCCCATCGGCGAGCGCCGTCTCCAGCCCCCAGGAATAGGCAAAAACCCCTGAGGGGAAGCCGCTGTCCGCAAGCTGCATGGCCCGGATGGTCGAGAGGCTCATTTCGCGCCCAGGATCTCGAAGGAGGCCAGCTCGTGCAGGTCGACCAGCCGCGCCTCGTAGCGTTCGCGCGGGCCGTCGAGCACCACGTCCATGACGCCATCCCCGAACACCACTTTCCAGTGCAGGTTGCCGCACCAATGGCCAAGCCGCAGTGCGTCGTCCACCGAGGCAGGCTTCAGCCGCATCCGCGCCGCGCCGTCGATGCGCACCACGATCGCAAGCCTGCCGTCATGGAACAGCACCGCGCCATCCGTCAGCGTCTGTTCGCGCGGCAGGGCGATGGCGCAGTCACGGCCCCGGTCCGTGGTGACCCGCATGCGTTTGCGGGCGGCGTCGGCTTCGGGGATGGCGATCGTCTCCAGCCCCCCCTCGTGTTCAAGCGCGTGCAGCCGGTCATGCCATTCACGGTCCGAGGCAAGCCCCAGCACCGTCTCGAGCATCATCGGCCCGTCTACATCTTTCATCGGTCTGTGTCTCCGGAAGGTCTGGCGGAAGAAAAAGGCGCCCGCCCCGCAGGGAGGCGGACGCAGTCCTCGGGAAGAGGGCTTACCAGCTCGTCCAGTCGCCGGATTTCTCGAACGCATCACCAAGGGTGTAGAGCGTCTGCTCGTCCCACATCTTGCCGACCAGCATCATGCCCACGGGCAGGCCATCGACCTTGCCACAGGGCACGGACAGCGCCGGGTGATGGGTGATGTCGAAGGGCGCGGTGTTGTGCAGGATTTCGAAACCGCGCTGGACGATCTCTTCGCGGCTTGCATCCTTGCCGGGAAGCGGCGTCGCCACCATCGGCACGGTCGGCATCAGGATCGCGTCATAGTCGGCCAGCACGGCGTCATAGGCGGCGCGCAGGGTCTTAACGATGTTATGCGCCTTGCCGTAGTAGCGCTTGCCATGCTGGTCATCAACATATTGCGCGAAGAGCATGCCCACCTTCAGCGTCTCGGACAGCTCGTCGGCGCGCTCGCGCCAGCCGCGGTGGAAGTCCATGAAGCTGGTGACGTAAAGGTCGGGCCGCGAGGTGCCGTAGCCGTCGCCCAGCATCATGGTCTGGGTCAGGCCCTGAAGGCCGATCGGGGTCCAGATCGCCGGTCCGAGCAGGTGCAAAGGGATCGAGACTTCCTCGACCTCGACGCCGAGCGCTTCGAGCTTCTTGGCCGCTTCGCGCACTTTGTCGTCCGAGGCCGCCTCGGAATGCGGATGGCCGAAGCCTTCCTTGAGCAGCGCGACCTTCATGCCCTTCACGGGCTTGTCCAGACCCTCGGTGTAGTCCGACACCGAGATGTCGATCTGGCGGCTGTCGTATCCGTCGGAGCCAGCGAGAACCTCGAGCAGCAGCGCGTTGTCCGCCACGGTCGAGGTAATGGGGCCGGCGTGGTCCACGGTGATCTCGATGGGCACGATGCCGGTGTAGGGCACGAGGCCATGGGTCGGTTTCATGCCGACGGTGCCGCAGAAGGCCGAGGGCATGCGGATCGAGCCGCCCTGGTCGCCGCCGATGGCCATGTCGACCTCGCCCTTGGCGACCAGCGCCGCCGAGCCGGATGACGAGCCGCCCGCCGAGCGGCCCTTGTCATGCGGGTTGCACACCGGCCCCAGCGCCGAGGTGTGCGAGCCGCAGGACATGCAGAAGCATTCGCAATGCGCCTTGCCGACGATGGTCGCGCCCGCGTCCAGCATTCGCGTCACGATGGTCGCGTCCACGTTGGGGATGTAGCCTTCGAGCGTCGAGGAGCCGTTCATCATCGGCACGCCGCCGAGCATGACGTTGTCCTTCAGCACCACGGTCTTGCCCTTGAGCTTGCCCTCGGGCGCGCCGGTCACGGTGGATTTCACGTACCACGCGTTCAGCTCGTTCTCGGCCTCCGGCGGGCGGACGCCGGGGGTGCGCGGATAGGTGATCTCGGGCAGAGGGTCGATCATCTCGTCGACGATGTTGTAGGCGTCGACATAGCCCTGCATCAGGCCCTGGAAAGATTTCACGTCCTCGGGGCTGAGGTTGAAGCCAAGCCGGTCGGCCACATCGGCCAATTGCTCTTCGTTCGGAAGTTTCACTGACATCCGTTGGGTCCTTGTTCGCGATGTTGTCAAAAGGGGGCGCCTCCCGCGCCCCCGGGGTCAGGCGGTGAAGCCCATGAAGGCGCTGACCGCGCCGGCGTCGGTGAGTTCGGCCTTGGGAATCTCGCGGTCGAGCACGCCGTTCGAGATCGCGTAGACCCGGTCCGACAGCCCGGTGATGAAGTCGAGGTTCTGTTCGACCAGCACGATGGTGATGTCGATCTTCTTGGTCAGGGCGGCCAGCGTGTCCGAGATCTCGTCGATGATCGACGGCTGGATGCCCTCGGTCGGCTCGTCGAGCAGCATCAGGCGCGGATGCCGCGCAAGGCAGCGGGCCAGCGCCAGAAGCTGCTGTTCCCCGCCCGAGAGCGCCCCGCCGCGACGGTCGAGCAGCCGCTTGAGGCGCGGGAAGAGGTCCAGCATCTCGTCGACGGTGCGCGCGACCTCCGCCTTGCCGCCGGGGATGGCGACTTCGAGGTTTTCCTTCACCGACAGGTTCGGAAAGATCTGCCGGCCCTGCGGCACCAGCCCGATGCCCATCCTGGCCCGCGCATTGACGGCGGTGCCGAGGATCGACTGGCCGTCGAAACTGATCTCGCCCCCCGTCACCTTCACGTAGCCCATGATGGACCGCATCAGCGTGGTCTTGCCCATGCCGTTGTGGCCAAGGATGCCCACGACCTCCCCCGGCATGGCGTGGAAATCGACGCGGTGCAGCGCCGGAACGAGCCCGTAGGCGGCCGAAAGTCCCTTTACGTCAAGCAGCATTGGCCTGTTTCCCCAGATAGATTTCCTGGACTTCGCGGTCCTGCATGATGTCGTCGATCATCGCCTCGCGGAAGATAGCGCCTCGGTTGAAGACGGTGACGAACTTGGCGATCTGTCGAATGAAGGCCATGTCATGCTCGACCACCACCACCGCCGCCGAGCGCGCCGATTCCAGTACAAGCTGCGCCAGGCGGTCGCGCTCATCGCCGGTCATCCCGGCGGCGGGTTCATCCAGAAGGATCAGCTTAGGCTCGCCCGCCAGCACCATGGCCAGCTCGACCAGCTGACGCTGACCGTGGGACAGCAGACCGACCTCGCGCTTGGCAAGATGGGTGATGCCGCACCGCTCAAGCGTCTTCATCGTCAGCTCTTTCGCCATGGGCTTCAGGTGCTTGCGGCGGGCCGAGAGACGCACGTTCTCGTAGGCGGTGATGCCGTCGAAGACGTTGGGCACCTGCGTCTTGATGCCGACGCCCTTCTTGACGATGTCGTGGGTGAGGGCGCCGGTGATGTCCTGCCCCGAGAAGGTCACCTTGCCCTCGGTCGGGGTCAGCTGGCCGGTGAGGCACTTGAAGAAGGTGGACTTGCCTGCCCCGTTCGGCCCCAGCAGGCATCGCAGTTCACCGTCGCGCAGGTTGAAGTCCACGTTGTCCACCGCCGTGACCCCGCCGAAGCGCATGGTCAGACCGCAGGTGCTCAGGATGTGCTCGCTCATTCCTTCACCGCCTTTCCGGGCATGGCAGAGCCATGGTTGCGTTTCCACAGGATGTATCCGCCCAGCAGCAGCGACTGGGTGGTCGGCACGATGCCCTTGGGCAGTGCGAGGACGAGGACCATCATAATCGCGCCGAGCACCGCGATGGAGTTCACCACGTCCACGGTCCCCAGCTGCAGCGTCAGCCATTGCAGCAGGATGCAGCCGATAATCGGACCGACGAGGGTGCCGACACCGCCCGCCATGACCCAGACGAGGGCCTTTGCCGACATCTCCATGGACACCGAGTTGGGGTCGATGAAGGCCTGATAGGTGGCCCACATGGCCCCTGCGACACCGGCAATGCCGCCGCCGATGGCGAAGACGATGACCTTCTGCTTGCGAACATCGTAGCCCAGCAGTGAGGCGCGGGTTTCGTTCTCGCGGATGCCGACCGACACACGGCCGAAGTCGGACGCGATGAGGAAGCGCAGCGCCACGTAGACGACGATCAGGAAGCCCATGAAGACCTGGAACATCTGGCCGGGGTCAAGCCACGCGCCGGGATCTCCGGGAATGTGCAGCGTCGGGATCGAAGGGATGCCGTTGAAGCCGCCGAGGCGCGCTTCGCCAATGGCATACTCCGGACCGGCGGTGTGGTTGATGAGCTTCCAAAAGATCAGCGCCACCACCAGCGTCACCACGCCGAGATAGACGTCCGACAGCCGCCCGTAGAACATGAAGTAGCCAAGCGCCGCGCCGAAGATCGTCGGGATGATGAAGGCAAGCACCATCGGGATGGTGGTGCTGCCCATGTTGATCGAGGCCACCGCGAAGGTGTAGGCGCCAAGGCCGAAGAACGCCGCCTGGCCAAAGCTCAGTATGCCGCCGAAGCCCCAGATGTAGCCCAGGGACAGGGCGAAGACCGAGAGTACGACGTACTGGGTGATCTGCATGATGGTAAAGAGATCCAGCATCACCGGGGCGATGAACATCACGGCAAGGCCGATCGCCACCATGACGTAGAAGCCGGGATCTCGGGTAACGGGTTTTTCCATGTGTCCCAGTCCTTACAAGGATTTCTTGAAGATGCGGCCGGTGATGCCCTGCGGCAGCAGCCGCAGCAGCACGAGGGCGGCCAGCAGCAGCGCGGCATCGCCGTAGACCGGGCCGGTGAGGAAGGTCATGCCCTGGCTGATCGAGCCGAGTAGCCCGGCGGCGCTCAGCGTGCCGGTGATGACCGAGGCACCCCCGGTGATGACGGTGATGAAGCTCTGCGCGATGAAGTTGACGCCCATGGTCGGCACCACGCCGGTCATCGGGGCCAGCAGCGCGCCGGCAAAGCCGGTGACGGCAGAGCCGATGCCGAAGGTCGCCATGTAAACCCAGCGCGTCGGGATGCCCAAGGCTTCGGACATGTCAGGGTTCTGCATGGTGGCGCGGGCGATCAGCCCCGCCTTGGTGAACTTGAGAACCGCCCAGATCGCCAGCAGAAGGAAGATCGCCGCGAAGATCAGGACGAAGTTGTAGCGCGGGACCTGGTAGTCACCGATGCTCATGCCGCCAAGTGGTGTCGCCACCCCGGTGACCGAATTGCCGAAGATCATCGTCACGCCGCCGATCATCAGCATCGACAGCCCCCATGTCGCGAGCAGGCTGTCAAGGATCCGCCCATAGAGCCTCTGGATCACCAGCCGCTCGACGAGCACCCCGAAAATCCCCACCACGAGGGGGGCGAGGACGAGCATGGCAAACCACTCGTTAACGCCGTTTCCTGTCGAGATCACCACCGTGTACCCGCCCAGCATCAGGAATTCCCCGTGGGCGAAGTTGATGATCCGCATCATGCCGAAGATGATGGCGAGGCCAGAGGCAAGAAGCACCAGCCATGCGACGGCCCGCACCATCTCCAGCGCGATTACGAGTGTATAGTCCATGCTCGTCTCCTGCTTTTCAGATCAGAGGCTGATCTCGAAGTGCTCGTTCGAGTCCGGGTTCTCGATGAGATCGCAGACCATCTGGGTGTCGGTCGGCGGGCTGTCAGGGTAATTTTCCTTGATCTGGAACACCTGGTCCTGCAGCTCGGCGATATAGACGTCGCGGATGGCGTGATGGGTCTTGGGGTCGATCTTCACCGCTCCGGCGGGCATGTCGTAGGTCTTGCCCGACGTCAGCACCTCTAGAAGCGCATCACGCTCGGTGGTGCCCGCTTCGGCGACCGCGTCGGCCCACATCTTTACGCCCTCGTAGGTGACTTCCGAGATCTCGGACAT
This sequence comes from Salipiger pallidus, assembly GCF_014643635.1. Classification (GTDB taxonomy): domain Bacteria; phylum Pseudomonadota; class Alphaproteobacteria; order Rhodobacterales; family Rhodobacteraceae; genus Salipiger; species Salipiger pallidus. The sequence goes on along the minus strand of NZ_BMJV01000011.1, from coordinate 77,014 downwards.
CACCCAGTCCTTGTCCGGGTATTCCGCCGCCACCTTGTCGAGGAAGGCCTTGTTGGTCGGGTTGTCGATCTGTTCGAAGTACCCGAAGGACGAGATGATGCCGTTGCCTTCTTCGGGTGTCATGATGACCTGCTCGGTGCCGCCGGCGCCGAACACGGTGGACAGGACCGGGATCTGGTCCTTCATGCCGGCCGCCGCCCACTGGCGGTAGAAGCCGAGATGCGAGGTGCCCACGAGGGCCGACAGCACGAAGTCCGGATCAGCGCCCTGGATCTTCGAGATGGTCGAGCCGAACTGCGACACGTCGAGCGGGAAGAACTCGGTCTCGATGACCTCGCCGCCGTTCTCCTCGACGTAGCGCTTGACCCAGGCCGCAGTGATGTGGCCGTAGTTGTAGTCTGCGGCGACAGTATAGACCTTCTTGCCGTAGAGGTTCATGCCGTACGGGATCAGGCGCGCGACGGTCTGTGCCGGGGTGGTACCGAGGGTGATCTCGTTACGGTCGCAGACGCCGCCTTCGTACTGGGTGTTGTAGAAGTAGAAGGTGTCATAGCGGTGGAAGATCGGACGGATGGTCTCGCGGCTGGCAGAGGTGATGCCGCCCATGACCACGTCGACGCGGTCCTTCAGTGCCAGCTGCGTGGCGTACTGCGAATAGAGCGACATGTTCGACTGCGGATCGTAGATCACCGGCTCGACTTCGCGGCCCAGCAGGCCGCCGGCTTCGTTGATCTCCTTGATGGCCAGCTGGAAGACTTGGTTCATCGGAACGCCGGTTGAGTCGAGCGCGCCGGACAGGTCGTGAAGGCCGCCGATCTTGATGGTGTCGGATTGTGCCCGCGCGATGAGCGGCGAGGCGAGCGAGGCCGCACCCGCCATGCCAGTGGTGCGGAGGAAAGAACGTCTGCTGAGCTTGGTCATTATTGTCCCCTGTTGGTTTTGAACCTGAGCTGACGCTTCCCTATTTACTGGAAACGGCAAATATCTATCTGTCACGATAAGCGCCCCATGCGCGGAAACGATTAATTGTTGTGCGAAATTCCTGGTCTTCAGCGCATGAAATGAGCGGAACTGCGCTGGAAGGCTCTCGCAAAGCGGTATTTTACGGGAGATTCACTCGCCCCACCGCGATGGCGGCTGAGGTCGTGGCGGCGTCTGCGCCTTATAGTGAGAACTATCTTGATCTGAGATATTTTCCATTTCAATTATATTGAAGCATGTGAGACGCCCTCGAAGGAGCCACCAGATGACCTCTCCCGCCCCGTTCAAGACCGCGACGATCCAGTTCGAACCCACCATGTTCGAAAAGGAGCGGAACATCGCAACCCTGCTGGAGATGTGCGAAAGCGCCGCGCTGGATGGCGCTCGCCTGATCGTCACCCCCGAAATGGGCACCACCGGCTATTGCTGGTATGACCGCGCCGACGTCGCCCCGGAGGTCGAACCGATCCCCGGCCCCACCACAACGCGCTTCCACGAGATCGCCAGGCGGCACGATTGCTATATCGTCGTGGGTCTGCCCGAGATCGACGAGGTGACCGGGCTCTACTACAACAGCGCCGCGCTCATCGGGCCTGGCGGCATTGTCGGCAAACACCGCAAGTCACACCCCTATATTGCCGAGCCCAAATGGGCGGCGTCGGGCGACGAGGCGCACGCGGTGTTCGACACCCCCATCGGCCGCATCGCCATCGTCATCTGCATGGACCTGCACTTCTTCGAAACCGTGCGGCTGGAAACCCTGCAGGGCGCCGATGTGATCTGCCACATCTCGAACTGGCTGGCTGAACGCACCCCCGCCCCCTATTGGATCACCCGAGCGTGGGAGAATGGCTGCTACGTGGTCGAATCGAACCGTTGGGGGCTGGAACGGACGGTGCAGTTCTCGGGCGGAAGCTGCATCATCGGGCCCGATGGCGTCATCGAGGCCAGCGTGGACAGCGGCAATGCCATCGTTACCGGCTTGATCGACCCGGCGCGCGCCCGTAAGCGCGAGGTGCTGGGTGAGCCTGTTTTCGAAATGCGCCGCCCCGAGCTGTACAAGACGCTGATGACCAACAGCTTCACTTGGAACCCGCTCGAGTACCACCGTCTCTACGGCTACCAGCCGCTGCCCGAAGGCACGGCCTCGACGCTGGCAGTGGCGCAGTTCACGCCGGCGGACGATCCGGCCCGGAATCTGGCCATAATCGAGTCCCATGCCGCCGATGCTGCGGCGAGGGGCGCCTCCCTGCTGGTCCTACCCGAGCTTTGCCTGACAAAGACCCCCGAGCCGATCACCGGCGACACCGTCGATGGCTTCACCCGCATCGCCATGCGGCACCGTCTGCACATGGTCGCGGGCTTTGCCGAACGTGACGGTGAACTGGCCTACAACAGCGTGGTGCTGTCTGGTCCAGAGGGCCGCGTGGGCAGCTACCGCAAGATCCACCTGTCACTGGCAGACCGCACTTGGGCCACCGCAGGGGACCGGTGGGCGTGGTTCGATCTGCCGTTCGGGCGCGTCGGCCTGCTGACCGGCACCGATGCTCTGCTGCCCGAAGCGGCACGGGTGCTGGGCCTTGAAGGCTGCGACATCATCGCCTGCCCCGCCGCACTCCCGCAGGGGTTCACCGGCGCGCACGAGGGCACCGCAATTCCGCACAACTTTCCGATCCCCAAGGGCGCGGACCCGTTCCACTGGCATGCCTTCCGCACCCGCAGCGGCGAGAACAACCTGCATTTCGCCTTTGCCAATGCCGGGGATCAGGGCCTGAGCGGCATCTTCGGTGCCGACACCTTCGCCTTTCCACGGCAGGAAAGTGCAATTCTCAACGCGCCGGGAATGGCCACGCTGGACATCGACCTTGGGAACCTCGGCGGGCCCTATCCAACCAATGTCACGCGCCGCAAGGATCTCATCACCATGCGGCTGCCACATCACTACACGCCTCTTGTGATCGAAGGCAGCCAGCTCTCGGCCGAATGACGGCGGACCGCACCAGCTTCAGAGCTCGATCTGAAGCTGGTCGCTGATGATGAGGCCGACGGCGCCCCGCGGGGTAACCTCCCGTTCATCTTTCCCAAGGCTGACGTGCAGTCCCTTCAGAAACGGCACCAGCCGCGACACTGGCGGCTTGAGCCACTCGCGCAGCTGAGCCCCACCGTAGCGGGACCCGGTGTAGATGATAAAATTGTCCAGCATTTCAAGGGTCTGCAGGACGGTCGACTTCGGGCCGACCCATCGCATTCCCGGGCCTATCGCCGGATGGCCGGGGGGGCCTGCGCTACATGGCCCTCTTGGGTGAAACCCCAGCCGGGATCGGGCGCAACGGGGGCGACACCCTTGGATCCATCGCCCGCTCCTTGGACGCGGTGCAGCACGACGCGCCACTTCTGGCCAAGGCGAGGACGGTTGGAAGTGACCCCGCTTCCTCAACGCCATCGAGCAAAGCGCCGCCACGGATTTTTCCTTGGACGTGCAGCGCCAAGGAGGAAACGTGGTATCGCTCAATATCGAAGCGGTGGGCAAGGACTATGGCCAAGGAAGCGCCATCGAGAACGTGTCAATCGGCGTAAAGGACGTGGAATTTCCCATCCTGGTCGGCCCCTCCGGTTGCGGCAAATCCACACTCCTGCGGATGAACGCGGGGTTTGAGGAGCTGACCGACGGCACGATGCACCTCGGGGACCGCGACGTGAGCCACATGGACCCACGCGACGGCGATGCGGCCATGGTGTTCCAAAGCCGCGCACTTTGTGCGCACATCACGGTCTACGATAACATCTCGCTCGCGCCGGGGCAGCGCAAGCCGCCGAATTCCGAGATACGGAGAAAGTGCTCGAGGCGGCGCCGTTCCTCGAATTCGAACCGCTGCTGGGTCGCAGGCCCGGCAGGCTGTCAGGCGGTCAGCGCCATCGTGCGCAACCCAGAAATTTACCCAATGGGCGAGCCGCTTTCCAACCACGAAGCCACGCTGCGGGTACAGATGCGCGCCGGGCCGAAGCTGCTGCGCCAACGGCTGAGAGCGACTATGTTCTACATCACCCACGATCAGCACGAGGCGATGTTCGGAGGCGATGTTCGTCGGGGACCGCGTCGCGGTGTTCGCGTCACCTTCGGTGGACCTGTCGAGCAACCTGCAGCAATGCGACGACCCGCATCAGCTCTACCTCTACCCGCGCCACACGTTCGTGCCAGGTTCATGGGCTCTTCGGCGATAAACTTCGCCTATGCCGACCTTTCCGCCACACCCCAAGGCCTGCGAGCCAGCTCGCGAAGACCGGCATCCCCTTCGATCTGACACCGGAAGCGCGTATGTTGACTGGCGTGCGCCCAGAGTTCATGGCCCTTTTCCCAGCAGGCGGAGCGACGTCGCAGTCCTTTGAGGCGAAAATCCTGATCTCGGAACTGGTCGGCCCGAAAGCCTGTCTCTACTTCGGCCTACTGCCCTGAGCTGGGGCGCGGCCTGATGACCTGCTCAATCACGGTGAGAAAGAGACCGGGAGCGGCGCGATGACCGTGCACTTTGACATCCCAAAGGTGCATTTTTTGGATGCAGATACCTCTGACCACATCTGCTGAGGCGATGTGCCCCGCGCAGGCACAGCTGCTCGGGGGGATCGACCTTGGCGGCACCAAGATCGAGGCAGCGCGCTCTTTGGGCGCAGGCGAACGGCTGGTCACCCGCCGCCTCGACACGCCGCACGGCAGCTATGAGCCGCTACTCGATGCCATTTCAGACCATGTGGGACGGCTGCGTGGACAGTCCTTCGCGGGCCTGCAAATCGCCATGGGCTGACCGGGGTTCTGCAACCGTGAGAGCGGCCTTTTCCACGCTGCCAACCTAGCCGCCTCTGGCAAGCTCCTCCCCCCGTGACCTTGCGGCGCGGGGCGGGATCTCAAGTGCTCTGCGCTGTCCGAGGCGAGTGGCGGCGCGGGCGACGGCTTTGCCAATGTCTTCGGACTGATCCACGGGACGGGGCGGGGCGTATTCTCTGCAATCACGGGGGCTACAGGGTCTCGCCGGCGAGATCGGGCACCTCCCCATCGGCGCGCCGCTGGCGGCAGGGCTTGGTCTGCCCAGGCGGCGCTGCGGCTGCGGGCTGACCGAATGTTTCGAGACGCTGGCGGCAGGTCCGGACCTCTTGGAGCTTGCGCTGCATCTGGCGGGCGGATTGCTCGACCCGAAGACCCCGGCGCAGCGCGATGGCAAATGGGGTCCCGGCCCTGCGCGCCCGATAGAGGCGTGGCTTGCCCTGCTTTGCCAGGCTTCTCTGGTGATCCAGCTGGTCCTTCACCCCGAATGCGTGGTGCTTGGCGGTGGGCTGTCACTGCTCCAGGGCATCGACACGCTGCTGGCAGAGACCTAAGGCGGCGCGCGCGGTACGGCGACGCCAGCGGCGTGCGCGCAGCGTCCGTGCGTGCGGCTTGGCTGCGCCCAGGCGCTGGCGCACGGACGCCTTCCGGAGCCGAGCGCACGGCCCGGGACCGGCCGTCGCCATGACGGATCTCACGCGCCGCTCGACCTCTGCTCAAGACCATCCCTGCCACTAGCAGGCGGCGTCCAGTGATCATTGACGCCCGATGCGAAGGGCGGTGGGCTTCCCTGCCTGACGGCGAAAGCTGCGGCACCACTTGGCTCAGAGGGCTCAGAGGGCTCAGAGGGCTCAGAGGAGCTTGCGGTTGTCGCTGTAGTAGGTGAACTGGGAACAGAGAAAGGTATCACCAAAAAGGAGATGCCCTGCCCACTGCACGAGGTTTCATGATGGCACGACCCGTCCGCATCTTCATCAACGGTTTCGGGCGCATCGGCCGCACAGTCTTTCGGCAGGTCATCGCCGGGGGCCGCGCGATCGAAATCGTCGGGATCAACGACGTGGCGCCACTTGAGACCTGCGCCTACCTTCTGCGCTACGACAGCGTCTTCGGTCCCTTCCCCGTCCCGGTAGAGACGGCGCCGGAGGCGCTGATCGTCGCGGGGCGCAGGATGCCGTTCCACGCGGTGTCCGACCTGCGGCAGTTGGCCCTCTCGGAGGTTGACATGGTGTTGGAATGCACGGGCCGCGCCGGCAGCCCTGACACGGCAAGAGCCGGGCTCGATGCCGGGGCGAGTCGGGTTTTGATCTCGGGGCCATCGAAAGCGGCCGACCTGACCTTCGTCATGGGCGCGTCGGACGCCCTTCCGGAGACGGCGGGCATCGTCTCGAACGCCTCATGCACCACCAACGCCATCGCGCCGCTTCTGCAGGCCATCGACGCACGCTGCGGCATCGCCCGCGCCCATGTCACCACGATCCACTGCGCCACCGCCAGCCAACCCACCACCGACCGGCCCGGCGAAACACCCGAGCGCAGCCGCGCCTCGCACGAATCTATCGTGCCCACCTCGACCAGTGCCGCCGCGCAGGTGCTGAACGTCCTGCCCGCGCTGAACGGTCGGCTGAGCATCGCAGCCGCGCGCATTCCGTCCATCTCGGTTTCTGCCGTAGATGCGGTGATACAGTGCGCCGCGCCTGCCAGTGATGTCGAGGCGCTGCTTGATGCGATCACCGACGGGCATATCATAGGTGGCAGCCATGATCCCTGTGTGTCCGTCGACTTCCGGGGCCGGACAGAAAGTCTCATCCTCGCCCGGACAGAAACGCAAAGGGTGGGCGACCAGCTCAGGATCTTCGGCTGGTACGACAACGAGGCGGGATTCTCGGCCAGGATGCTGGATATGGCCGAGCGTCTCGCTCAGACCACCTGAACGCAGTCATGTAGCTGCCTGAAGGGCCATGCAAAGCGGGCGCCGGGGTCAGGACTGACGCGTGACCATGAGCCTATGACCTGACCACAAGGCACATATCCCCGTTGTATTAGCGGCAAGCAGGGCAGCAGCAGCATAACCGCCTGTCGCGGTCCCGGTAGACGGTCGCGCCTAGTCCCGGCCGAGGCCCGGTGCCCGTAGCGATCCCGCCAGTACCGCAATGAGCGCCGCGCAGATCGCAACCACGAGGAATGCCACCCGGAGCGATGTGGCATGGGCGATGAAGCCGATGGCAGGCGGGCCGAGCAGCATCGCGCCATAGCCCAGCGTTGCCACCGAGGCGATGGCCTGCCCTGCCGGGATCTCGGGGTCGTTGGCGGCGCGGCTGAAGGCCATGGGCACCACCGCCGCAAGGCCGACCCCCACCAGCATGAAGCCCGCAAGCCCAACCCATGGCGCCGGGGTCAGGACGCACAAAAGGTAACCCGCCGCCGCCACGATACCGCCCGTCCGCGCCACCGTCACCGGCCCGAGCCGCTCGATCATCGGGCCCGCGCACAGGCGCATTGCAACCATGGTGACCGAGAATACGGCAAAGCCCAGCGTCGCGCGGCTCTCGTCGGCACCGAGCGCATCGCGCAGGAACACCGCGCTCCAGTCCGTCACCGCGCCCTCGCCGAGGCCCGAGCCAAGCGCCACGACCCCCACGGCGATCAGCGGCCCGCGCGGCAACGCGAACACCGCTCCCGTCCGCACGCTGCGACGGATCACCGAAGACCACCGCAGCGCAAGGAACGGACCGAACACTGCTCCGGTCACCAGCGCCGCGAGGGTGAAGTGCAGCGCTACGCCGGTTTCTGTCGACGTGGCGAGGTAGCCTCCGGCAGCGCCAAGCCCGGCGCCAAGGCTCCACATGGCGTGGAAGGATGACATGACCGGGCGGGCCATGTGGCGTTCGACCTCGCTGGCCCAGCTGTTCATTGTGACATCCATGGCCCCATGGCACATCCCGAAGAACAGCAGCGCGCCCGCCATAAGCGCGGTCGTCCCGGAAAGCCCAACCAGCACGATGGACAGCAGGCAGGCCGCTGCGATCCATCGCGCGACCCGCACCGCGCCGAAGTGGTCCGACAGCCGTCCCGCTACCGGGAAGGACACCAACGCCCCCACCCCCATGAACAGCAACAGCACGCCAAGCGCGCTCTCACTGAGCTCGAGGTCCGAGACCACCGCCGGAATCCGCGAGGCCCAGCAGCCCAGAAGGATTCCGTTCAGGGCGAAGGCGGCGGCAACGGCGCGCCACGGGGTGATGATGGCCGGCATGTCTGCTCCCTTGATGGTGCTAACGGGATGGAGGGAATGACGCGATGTTTGTGCGCAAACGGTACGAATGACAAGGATCGCTGCGTCACGAAGGCCGCGGCTGCCTTGACGCCCCTGCCCTGCCGGGGGACGGTCTGCCGCGACGCAGGAAAGGGCAGGCGGATGAAAGAGTTATATGTCGAGGATCTGAAGGTCGGGCAGGTGTTCCGCACGGGCACCAAGCTGGTGGATGCGGACGAAGTCCGCGCCTTTGCCGCCGATTTCGACCCGCAGCCCTTCCACCTTGACGAAGAAGCCGGGCGGAGCAGCATCTTCGGACGCATGGCCGCGAGCGGCTGGCACACCGCCGCCATGACCATGCGGCTTTACGTGGATAGTCCCTTCCGCCCCACAGGCGGCAGCATCGGGGCCGGCATGGACGAGCTGAAATGGCCCCGCCCGGTCTACCCCGGCGACACCCTGCGTGCCGAGATCGAGATCCTGTCCGCCCGCGTCTCGCAAAGCAAGCCGGATCGGGGCATCGTGCGCATCCGCTGCGTGACGTACAATCAGGAGGATGCGCCGGTGCAGGTCTATGTCTCGACCGTGGTGATGGCGGCGCGGGGCTGATCCGCCTTGCCTGTGGCCATGCGCCCCACTTCCCTCGCGGGCGCAGCCGTGGCATCAGCTCAAGGATGATCACGCAGCTTCCATCCCTACCGGCGATCCTGCTCGGCCTCTTCATGGCCGTGACCGGAATGACGTCAGCTGCGATGATGGCTCCGGACCGGGGCAGCGCCGAGCGCGAAGCCTTCACGCTAAGCTACGGCCACGGGGTTCACGACCTGTGCACCGGCGAGGCATCGCATGACCACCGCTGCCCGTTCTGTCATGGTCTGCCCGAGGCCCCTGCCCTGCGGCCCGGACACTCCGTTTTCCTGTACGTGCCGCATGATGACTGGCGGCAGGGCCGCTCGCTGCACCGGGCGGCGCAGGCGCGCAACATCAACCATTCGACGCGGGCGCCACCGGAACAGGCCTGATCCAACCTGTCTTCCTTTTTCCCCGCCTTCGAGGCCGCCCTGCAATACCCGCCTCCCACAGGCGGGCCAATCGGAATGGTATCATGACCGACCTAACCCAACGTGCGGCAAGCGCCGCGCTGTACCGCGCCGTGTGGCGCTGGCATTTCATCGCAGGGCTGCTTGTCCTGCCCTTCATGCTGATCCTCGCCATCACCGGCGGCATCTACATCTTCAAGGACGAGATCAACGACGCGGCCCACGCGCCCCTGCGCTTCGTCGAAGCGGGAGAGACAGCGCTCGCCCCCTCGCAGATAACTGCTGCAGCGCTTGACGCCCATCCCGGCACCCTCCGGGCCTACACCCCTGCCCAGACGCCGGACCGTAGCGCCGAGGTGGACATCACCGGCGCAGACGGTCTGCGCGACACCGTCTATGTCGATCCCTACACCGGAAACGTGCTTGGCACGCTGTGGGATGGCGGCGCCGCCGGCAGCCCGGCCATGTTCGTGGTGCGCAAGCTGCATTCGCTGGAATATGTCGGCTGGCTCGGCAACCGGCTGATCGAACTGGCGGCAGGCTGGATGGTCCTTCTGGTGGGGACCGGTCTCTACCTGTGGATGCCGCGTGGCCGCAATGTCGGCACGGTGCGCATCAAGGCTGCCCGGGGCCGGCCCTGGTGGCGCGATCTGCACGCGGTGACAGGCCTCTATACAGCAGGGTTCATCGTGTTCCTCGCCATGACCGGCCTGCCGTGGTCCGGCGTCTGGGGGGCCAAATTCTACGATACCGCCTATGCAATTGGGCTGGGCATGCCCGATGGCTACTGGTCGAAGATCCCGGTGTCGACCGAACCCGTGGGCGACGCGGTGGACCGCGCGCCGTGGATCATGGAGCAGCAGCCCGTGCCGCTCTCCACGGCCGCCGAAGGGGTGCCGCAAGGCCTTGATACCGTGGTCTCCACTGTCGAGAGGCTGGGCCTCGTGCCGGGCTACAGCGTTTCCATGCCCAAAGGTGCCACCGGCGTCTTCACCGCCTCGGTCTACCCGGACGACATCACGGACGAGCGGGTGATCCACCTTGATCAGTACAGCGGCGAGGTGCTTTACGACGCTGGCTTCGAGGATCTAGGCACGCTGGGCCGCTGGGCCGAATGGGGTGTAAGCGTCCACATGGGACAGGAGTTCGGGCTGGTGAACCAAATCGTGCTGCTGCTGACCTGCCTTGCCATGGTGGCCATGTGCGTGTCCGCCGCCACCATGTGGTGGAAGCGCCGCCCCTCGGGCCGCATCGGCGTGCCGCAGGTCCCGGCGGACTGGCGCATCCCGCGCGGGCTGCTGGTAATGGCGGTGATCGCGGGCGTCTTCTTCCCACTGGTGGGGGTGTCGATGCTGGTGCTTGCAGTCGTCGAGATCATCGTCTGGCTGCTGCGCCGCCAGCGCCAGATCGCCTGATCACCCCGTCTCGGCCGGCGCGGCGTTGCACCTGCAGCGCCGGCCTTTGCAGACTGGCCGCACTGGCGCTCGGGCCGCACGATCCTGCTGGGCCCAAAGCCGCCACGCGTCTGATCTTCTGTCCCACATCCCGGACGCTCTTGCGTTCTGGCCCTGTTTTCATGCCTCGCCGCACGGCGCCCGCACCCACCAGAACTCGAAGATCATGTCCATTAATCCAACCAGCTTTGCGTGCCCGCCTTTTCCAGGCGCTGAGGCCGCGATCGTTGCTCAGGCTGATACCGGGAGGCGCTTGGACCGCGCGAGATGTCCCCGGCGGCCGATACCATCCGGATGGGCTTCCGCAAGTTTACACCGGGGTCGTTGCGCGAACAGAAGGGCCTGTCGCTGGCGGGGTTGTACCAGAACGGCTTGCACACCGCCTTCCGTCTGCCCACGCGGCAATATCTGGCACGCTAGATTTCAGTGGTGGTGATCACAGGGCTGCCCGTGGACGGGTCGCCAACCACCGGGCGTGCGAAGCAACGACCTGACCGACCGCGAGGACAACGGCATCGCGATCTACGCCCACCCTCCCAAGCAAGACCGGAGTTGGCGGGATGGCGAGGTGCATAATGGCGCCGAACCGCTGGACGTGGACGAGATCATGGGCTCGCCCGACCTGCCGCTGCCGGTCCGGACCGGTGCGCCGCAGGCCACCTCAAGGTCGGGGATCCCCACCCGCGACGGGCGCTGTTCTTGTCCAGCGGGGGCTGCAACCACCACATTGAGATCAGCGAGCAGGTGAGCGTCGGGGCCGGACCCCGGCGCGAGCGTGAGACGGGCCTCGATTTCGCGGCGCAGGAGCCGAGCGTTCCCGGCACGCGGCACCTCCACGATGATGGCTCGGGCACCACCATCCGCATCCGCTGAAACCACATGCGCCGCCCGGGGGACGGGCGGCGCAGTCAGGCGTTGGGGACGTCCGGCCTCAGGCGGGTTCCGCCACCGCGTCTGGCACTGCGGCGCCGGTCATGTAGGCCACCGCATCCGACATGGAATGTTCCTTCGGATCAATCACGCAGAGGCGCTTGCCAAGGCGATGCACGTGCACCCGGTCGGCCACCTCGAACACATGCGGCATGTTGTGCGAGATGAGGATAATCGGGATCCCGCGCGACCGCACCTCCTGGATGAGGTCGAGCACGCGGCGGCTTTCCTTGACGCCGAGGGCCGCCGTCGGCTCATCAAGGATCACCACGCGCGATCCGAAGGCCGCCGCCCGGGCCACCGCGACCCCCTGCCGCTGGCCGCCCGACAAGGTCTCTACCGGCTGATTGATGTTCTGGATGGTCATCAGGCCGAGGTCCGCCAACTTCTGGCGCGAGAACTCCTCCATCTTGCGCCGGTCGAGGCGGCGGAAGACCTGCCCCATCACGCCGGGCATCCGCAGCTCGCGCCCCATGAACATGTTGTCGGCGATGGACAGCGCCGGCGACATGGCAAGGGTCTGATAGACCGTCTCGATGCCCTCGGCGCGGGCGTCGTTGGGGGAGGTAAAACGCACCGGGCTGCCCTCAAGTTTGATCTCACCCTCGTCGGGCTGGATCGCGCCCGACAGCGCCTTGATGAGGGTCGACTTGCCCGCGCCGTTGTCACCGATCACGGCAAGGATCTCGCCGGGCATGAGGTCGAAATCGCAATGGTCGAGCGCGGTCACCTTGCCGTAGCGCTTGACGAGTCCGCGGGCTTCGAGAACGGGCCGGGTCATGCTGTCACCTTCCTGATCCACTGGTCGATAGTCACGGCGGCGATGATGAGCACACCGATGAGAAGATAGGTCCACTGCGGGTCCGCCCCGGCCATGCGCAGGCCCAGTTCGAACACACCCACGATGAGCGCCCCGAAGAAGGCCCCGAGGATCGAGCCGCGCCCACCAAAGAGCGAGATGCCCCCGATCACCACCGCAGTGATTGCCTGGATGTTGCCGATGACGCCGGTGGTGGCCGAAGGCGACACCGATCCGAAGCGCCCGATCATCACCCAGCCCGCAAGACCGCAGATGAAGCCAACCAGCATGTAGACCGACATGATGGTGCGGTGACGGTCGACGCCCGCCAGTTGCGCGGCCTCGGGATCATCGCCCACGGCATAGACATGCCGGCCCCATGCGGTCGAGCGCAGCGCATAGGCCAGTACCAGCACGAGGACGAGCATCAGCAGCACCCCGAGGGTGAAGACCGCGCCGCCCACGTTTACCTTGGCCCCGAGGAACTGCAGGAACGGTGCCTGCGCCTCGATGTCCTGCGCGCGGATGGTCTCGTTGGCGGAATAAAGGTAGTTCACCGCCAGCACGATCTGCCACATGCCCAGCGTCACAATGAAGGGTGGCAGTTTCACGCGGCTGACCAGCCAGCCGTTGATCGCGCCGATGGCGGTGCCGCAGGCCAGCCCGATGGGCACGGCGAGGCCCGCTGGCACGCCGTAGCGGAAGGTCACCTGGCCCATCACCACCGAACAGAGCACCGCGATGGCCCCCACCGAGAGGTCAATCCCGGCGGTAAGGATGATAAGCGCCTGCGCCGCCGCAAGGACGCCGACGATCTGCACCTGCTGCAAAATCAGCGTCAGGGCGAAGGGCGAAAAGAACTTCGACCCGAGCACCAGCCCGAACACCACGCAGGCACTGACCAGAACGATCAGCGGCACGATGGCGGGGGTGCTGTGCAGCACGTCATGCAGACGCGCGACCGGCCCTTTCCCTCCTTGATCGAACTCTGCGAAGCGTTCTTCGCTACGGGTTCGGACAACGTCTTCGTAGTGATCCGAGCTGGCCATGCAATTGCCCTCCTGCCCGGGCCACCGCCCGGGCGCTTGCTGTCAGTTTGGCAGGGGTCGGCCCGCCCCGGCAGGGGACGGGCCCGCCGGGGTCAGCCCCAGCATTTCTCCAGACCCTCAGCGACGGAGATCGACTCCACCCCCTCGGCGGGCTGGTCCGTCACCAGCGCAACGCCGGTGTCAAAGAAGTTCTTGCCTTCGGTGGCCTGCGGCTTGGTGCCGTCCTTGGCGTAGGCGGCGATCGCCTCGATGCCCTTGGATGCCATGAGCAGCGGATACTGCTGCGAGGTTGCGCCGATCACGCCCGCCTCGATGTTCTCGACACCGGGGCAACCGCCGTCGACGGAGACGATCAGCACGTCGTTCTCGCGGCCGATGGCCTTCAGCGCCTCGTAGGCACCGGCTGCGGCGGGTTCGTTGATGGTGTAGACCACATTGACCATGGGATCCTGCGCCAGCAGGTTCTCCATCGCCTTGCGGCCACCCTCTTCGTTGCCTTGCGTCACGTCATGGCCGACGATGCGGCTGTCATCCTCATCGCCCCATTTGTTCGGGTCCGCGACGTCGATGCCGAAACCTTCCATGAAGCCCTGATCGCGCAAGACCCCCACGGTCGGCTGGCTCACGTCGAGGTCGAGGAAGGCGATGCGCGCATCCTCCGCCTCATCCCCGAGGCTGGCGGCGGCCCATTGGCCGATCAGCTCACCGGCACGATAGTTGTCGGTGGCAAAGGTCATGTCCGCCGCATCAATGGGATCGAGCGGGGTGTCGAGCGCGATCACCAGGATGCCCGCATCGCGCGCCTGCTGGATCGAGGGCACGATGGCCGACGTGCTGGAGGCAGTGATGAGGATGCCGTCGACGCCGTTGGCGATGCAGGTTTCCACCGCGGCCACTTGTGTTTCGTTGTCGCCGTCGACCTTGCCTGCGTAGGCGTTGACGGTCATGCCCAGCTCTTCGGCCATGGCAGAGGCGCCTTCGCGCATCTTCACGAAGAACGGGTTGGTGTCGGTCTTGGTGATGATGCAGGCGCTGGCGCCTTCCTGGGCCTGGGCGCCAAGGGCCGATGCCACCAGCGCGATGGCGCTGCAGGGCAGCAGTTTTTTCATTGGGATATCCTCCTCCCGCTATGTGAATGCGGCCCGGTGGGCCTCTCCGCTTCCTCTTGCGGATTGGCAGCGTTCATAGCGCCGCGACTCGCGCCGCGTCAATAAATAAATAAAGTTGATTTATTAACTCTGGAGAGTAGGCTTCGAGCATTACAGACGGAGACGGACCCATGGAGATCTGCGAGATCCGGACACTTGGCGGCGGTGCCAACCAGGTTGGTGTGCGCGCCTATAACGAGCGTCTGATCCTGTCGATGATCCAGCGCTACGGAGAGCTGCCGGGCCGCGACATCGCCGAGCTTACGGGACTGTCGGCGCAGACCGTGTCCAACATCCTGCGCGGGCTCGAGGCCGAGGAGTTCCTGCTGCGCCGCGATCCCCGCCGGGGCCGGGTCGGCAAACCGTCGGTGCCCATGGCGCTCAACCCCGACGCGGCGCTGTCCTTCGGGCTGAAACTGGGGCGACGGTCGGCTGACCTCGTTGTCATGAACCTGACCGGCGAGGTGCTAGGGAGCAGTCAGACGACCTTCCGCTATCCAATGCCGGACGAGGTCTTCGGCTATCTTCGGGACGGCATGGCGGATCTGTCGCGCGGCCTTACCCCCTACCAACGCGGTCGGCTGCGCGGCATCGGCATCGCTGCCCCGTCGGAAATCTGGAGCTGGACCGAGGTACTGGACGCGCCGCTGGATTTCACCGTCTGGGCAGACGTCGACGTCAAGGCCGAGGTGGCCAAGATATCCGACCTGCCGCTTTTCACTGAAAACGACGGCACGGCAGCCTGCCGCGCCGAACATGTGCTGGGGCGCGGCCGGGAGTTCAGTGATTACGCCTATTTCTTCATCGGCTCGTTCATCGGCGGCGGTGTCGTGCTGAACTCGGGCGTCACGGTGGGCGCACGAAACAACGCTGGCGCCTTCGGTTCGCTGCGCGTGCCGGCCCCCGGCGGCGGCGAGCTGCCGCTGATCGACGCAGCGTCGCTGCATCTGCTTGAGGCCGCGATCACCGCCGAGGGGCTGGATACCACCGCGCTCTGGACCCAGCCGCAGGACTGGACCGCCTTCGAGCCGTTCATTGAACCTTGGGTGATGCGCACCGGCGACGCGCTCGCCCATGCCATCCGGTCCATAGGCTCGGTCATGGATTTTGAGGCCGTGCTGATCGACGGCGCCATGCCCCCGCAGGTCCGCGACCGCGTGGTGGCCCGGACCCGCGAGGCCCTGTCGGTGCTGGACACTCGCGGCATGTTGCCCCCCCGTCCCGAAGCGGCGCAGGTGGGGGCCAATGCCCGAGCGCTCGGCGCCGCCTGCGCGCCGATCTACGCGCAGTATTTCTTCCAGTAACCCCCTGCCCTGCCGCGCTCTCGGATGGGGATTCGCGGTCCCTTAGGGGATTGACCGCCCAGCCTGTGGATAATTCATTACGGGCCGCATCCACGTTAGCCAGATGAAATAACCCCTTTAGGTAATTGAAATTAAACGGCATATTCGGGCTCCGTCAATCCATCACACAGCTACACTTCCACGCAGCCAACTGCACTTCATCAGCTTTCTGTAGACTTTCACGCGATTACTGATGTAATCATCTGGAAAAAAGAGCGAGTGGATTGAGCAGATGAGAGACCTTCTGGGCTCCGAGACCCTCGGAAGCTTCAGCGATGCGCTGGACGAGGCCCTGCGCCTGCAGGCCAGCAAACTTCATGCGCCGGATTCGCGCAAGTCCGACAAGGGGTTGCGTCGGTTCACCATCCGCGAGATGGCGGACATCGCCTTCCGCATGAACTACAATACCCTGCGGCATCATCTCAAGACCATCGAAGGTCTGCCCGAGGGCATCATGGAGCCCGGCAACCGGCGCACCTTCTCGCTCGAGGAAATTCACGAAATTCAGTCTGCCCTGTTCGAAGCAGGCAAGGTCCCCAACGATCTTTTCCCCGGAAAATTCGAAGGTGAAAGCACCTCCAAGCTGTTGGTATACAACCTCAAGGGTGGTGTGTCGAAGACCTCGACCGCGGCGAACCTGGCGCAGTTCCTTGCGCTGCGCGGCTTCAAGGTACTGCTGGTGGACCTCGACCCTCAGGCCAGCCTGTCGGACCTCTTCGACATCCAGGCCGACCTTGACGGTTTCCCGTCCATCTACGACGTGCTGCGCTACGAGGAACAGGCGGACGGGGAAACCCGCGTGCCCATCGCCGATGCGATCCAGGCCACCTACTTTCCCAACATCGACATCCTGCCCGGGTCGATCTCGCTCACCGAATTCGAGTACGAGACCGCCAGCGCCGCGGCCAAGGGCATCCCCTTCTACTCGCGCATCTCGGATGCGCTGAGTCTTGTCGAAGATGCCTATGACGTGGTGCTGTTCGACACCCCGCCGCACATGTCCTTCTGCGTGATCGCAGCGCTTTACGCGTCGAACTCCATGCTGATCCCCCTGTCAGCGGGGATGCTTGACGTGGTCAGCCTCGTGAAGTTTCTCGACCTCGCATCGAGCACGCTGGAAAGCATCGAAGGCGTCGATCCTGCCAAGCGTTTCGAGTTCGTGCGCATTCTGCTGACCCGCTATTCGCCCAACGATCCAGCTCAGCTGCAACTGAGCTCGTTCCTGCGCAACACGCTGGGGACGGCGATGCTGAACACCGACTTCCTCGCATCGACGGCCATCGCCGATGCGGGCAATACCATGAACCCGCTGCTCGAGGTAGACCCGTCGAGCTTTACCCGCAAGACCTACGACCGCATCCTCGAGAGTCTGCATGGCATCGCGCTGGAAATCGAGCGCGAGATCATGGTTGCACGCGGCCGTATCGGCAGCGGTGAGGAGACGTCCTGATGGCCCGTTCCGTATTCGGCCCGAACGCCGGCAACACCGACCCTGAAGTGCCTGAAGGCGATGAGCGCCCCGCGCGCAAGCCCCTTGCCCGGCGCAAGCCTATCATCAAGGGCGGCGCGGCCAGTGACAAGTACATCCGCGCCGCGACGCAAGGTGGAGCCGACCGCACGTATCAGGAAATCCCGGTCGACCAGGTGCGCGACAGCCGCATCCGTGATCGCATCGACCTGACCGAGGATCTTGACACGCTGGCGTCCAGCATTCGCGAGAACGGACAGCAGATCCCCATCCTCGTGCGCATCCTCCCCGAGGGCGAAGGCAGCTACGAGATCGTCGTGGGCCGCCGCCGCCTTGCCGCCATGCGCCGTCTTGGCGAGCCGCGGATCAAGGCCTTCGTCGCCCGCATGGATGACCGCGAGGCCTTTGTCGCGCAGGGAATCGAGAACTCGGCCCGGCTGGAAACCAGCTACATCGAACGGGCGCGCGCTGCGGCGCAGGGCCTTGATGCGGGGTATGAGCAGAAGGACATTGCCGAGTTCCTGAACGTGTCGCGCACGCTTATCAACTTCATGGTCAAGACCTACCAGTCCCTCGGCGAGGATCTGGTGGTGGCCATTGGCCCCGCCCGTGGGGTAGGCCGGCGCAACTGGGACCGGCTGATCGCGGCCATGGCGCAGAACGGTCTGTCGCCCCAAGACGCACTGCCGCTGGTTGACCTTGGCATGGAGGACAGCGTGGAGCGCTTTCAGGCCCTGCTGAAGGCCGTGGAAAGCGGGCGGATCAAACGCCCCTCCCCTGCCCCGCAGGCCGACCGGCGCGAGTATCTTGCGGGCGGCGTCACGACGCTGCGCAAACCCAAACAGATCACGATCAAGATGGGCAGATCCGCCCCTCCTGACCTGCTCGACCGCATCGACGACGCGGTCGCCGCACTGGTGGCAGAGTACGAGGCAGACCAAGACTGAGGCTCACGGTCACCTATAACCACTGTTTACCCCGGTAAACCGGGGAGGCAGATCCAATCCAGAGGCAGTCAACAAGGAGCACGAACGGCCGAGGGACCAAGGGGGACACAAGAAAAAGCCCCCGCCGAAAACAGAAGTTCCGGAGAGGGCTCGAAGGGTCTTGTAGCAAAGTCTTTCTAGCTTGACCGAGAATCGTTTTCAACACCGGACTTCCGGTGAACGATCTCTTTTTGCCGTGTGAAATCGATATGGAACACGCAATGTCCGCGGCTCAGCCGCTTGGGCAACCGGGTAAGCCGTGCCCGGGCCCTGCCCCGATCGACCGTTGGGAACTGTTGTCACTGGTGACAGCCTTGCGCAAACCACTTGGCCTTGCCGACCGCGACGTGATGGTCCTGCGCGCGCACCTGTCGGTCCTGCCCCACGGGCCGCTGGTACCCGGCGCGCTCAACATGTCTTTCATGCAACTGTCCGAGATTCAGGACCGTGCCTGTGGCATGGATGAACGGCGCTTTCGGCGCGGCGAAGTGCAGCTCGAGGCGCGCGGCCTCATCACCCGGCGCCTGAGTGCCAATGGCCGCCGCTTTCCCGAACGCGGTGCAGATGGTCGTATCATAGCCGCCTATGGCATCGACCTGTCGCCGGTCATTGCACGCCACCCGGAACTTTGCGCCCTGAAGGCGACGCTGGAGGATGAGGCGCGTGCGCTGAAACAGCGACATAACAGCCTCAGTGCTCGGCTCTCTAGCTTGCTGCGATGCCTTACCCCGTCTGATCGGCTGCTTGCGTTGAAGGACGCGCTGCGCAATGCGCTGCGGCGAAGCACTGTCACTGAAGAAGAACTCGATGCCTTCGAGACCGAGATTGCCTCCATGGAACGTTCCGATCCAGCGCCGGAACACACGACCGAGGTAGACCCGACGCCCCGCAAGCTGCGTCCTCAGCCGGACACTTACACCGACGATGCCGGTCAATCTGTCCGGCATATAGAGTCTGAACACAAAGATATAAATAAACACCCTGCACCAGCTTATTCTGGTCACTTCCGAAATGCCTGGTGTCAGACCACTTCGCTCAGTGAGTTCTACCCCAGCCCCCCATCGTCGGAACATGAGGCCAAGCGGAGTATCATTGAATTTTCTTCTTTCATTGGACTTGGACGAAACAGCGTAGAGGCAGCCCTGTCGATCGCAGGGCTGGAAAATACGATACGGCTGGTCGATTATCTCGCCCGGAAGGTCGATCAAATCTCAAAGCCTCAGGGGTATTTGAAATCGATGCTGGCCCGGTTGCTGAGAGGGGATAGTGTCGCTGGCGGAAGCGTTCATCTGTCAAGACCGGCCCATGTGCAGGCTTTAAGTTGAGCCCGGGGTAACGATAGCTGTACAGAATTTACCCCGGTAAACCGACCGCTGGCTGCGCTGACTTTACCGCGGTAAATCACATGTGGTGTCGCGGCAAAAACCGCGTCACCCATCAGGTGGTAGCAACACACCGACCGCATGATGCTCCGCGTCCTGTTCCGGCGTTGCGGCGCGATATTCCCTCGGTGACATCCCCCGTTCCGCTCGAAGCATACGCGCAAGATGGGTGCCGTCACAGAAGCCGCAAGCCTGGGCGATCTCGGTTACCGTCTGCCGTGTGCCACGAAGCCGCGCCTCGGCCCGGTCGAGACGCAGCCCAAGATAAGCCTTGTGCGGCGTCATTCGCAGATCCTTGAGGAAGTGCCGTTCAAGCGTCCGGCGACCAACGCCAAGCGCCTCGGCGATATCCTCCACCGGCAAAGGCAATTCGATGTTCTGCTGCATACGCAGGATGGCGCGTTTGACCAGTGGGTCCCGGGCGGGGGATCGGCTTTGCTGGCCCGGCTGGGGGCGTTCCGGTCCGTGGGCCTCATCGATCATCATGATGTTGAGGCTCTTGATCGCCGCCGATTGTCCCACGTGCCGTTGAACGAGGAACGCGGCCAGGTGCGCGGCACCGTGACCCCCGGAACAGGTCAGGCGGTCGCGGTCCACCACGAAGATCTGGTCGGACACCGGCACCTCGGTTTCGAAACGGTCGATGAAATCCTGGTGGTGGAACCAGCTCACGCAGCAGCGGTAGCCTTGCAGAAGGCCCGCGTCCTGCATCAGGAAAACACCGGTGCAGAGCCCAACGAGAGGCACGCCCCGCGCTGCCTCATCGGTGATAAATTGCATCAGGGTGTGGCTCAGCACCGCCTCGTCACTCATGATCCCACCGACCACGACGATGTAGTCGAACCGGCCCACGTCGCGCAGGCGGGTGTCAGGCTGGACACGCACGCCGCAGCTAGATCTCACCGCCGCCATGCTGTCCGAGATCACCGACCAGTCGCACAAGATAGGTCGCGACTGGTCCGCCTCGTCCGCCGCGAGGCGCAGAACGTCCACGAAATTGGCAAAGGCCGACAGGGTAAACCGGTCCGCCAATAGAAACCCGACTCGCAGGCGCTTTTGGGTCTGTGGTTTCATGGCGCAGGCTCCTCCGGTCAGGGGAAAATGGCGTGGCGCGATTCGTCCCGAAAGGTGACGCTATTATACCCTCGCCTGCTGTCATGGAAACGTAATGCTAGGCCTCAGATTCCCGCCGCCCTCACGCCCCGAGGTTCCCCATGACGCATTTCTCCGCCTTCTCCCTTCTCAAGAATGCCCTGACCGGACACAAGAACTGGACCGAGCAATGGCCCGATGCCCAGCCGAAGGCCGAGTACGATGTCATCATCGTCGGCGCCGGCGGTCACGGACTTGGCGCGGCCTATTACCTTGCCACCCAGCACGGCATCACCAACATCGCGGTGATCGACAAGGGCTGGCTTGGCGGCGGCAACACCGGGCGGAACACCACAATCATCCGGTCGAACTATCTCTACGACGAATCCGCGCGGCTGTTCGATCACTCGGTGGACCTGTGGCAAAACCTGTCACAGGAGCTGAACTACAACGTCATGTATTCGAACCGCGGCGTTCTAATGCTGGCGCACAACGTGCATGACGTCCAAAGCTTCAAGCGGCACGTCCATTCCAACCGGCTCAACGGTGTCGACAACCGGTGGCTGAGCACCGAAGAGTGCAAGGAATACTGCCCGCCGCTGAACATCTCGAAATCCTCGCGTTACCCGGTCATGGGCGGCGCGCTTCAGGAAAGGGCAGGGACCGCCCGTCATGATGCTGTGGCATGGGGCTATGCCCGCGGTGCGGCGGCGCGCGGTGTCGACGTCATCCAGAACTGCGCCGTCCAGGCGATCCGCCGCAATGACGACGGTTCCGTCGCTGGCGTGGACACCGACAAGGGGTTCATCAAGGCCAAGAAGGTGGCGGTCAGCGCATCGGGCCACAACTCCATGGTCATGGCCACCGCGGGTGTGCGGCTGCCGCTGGAATCCATGCCGCTGCAGGCGCTGGTATCCGAACCCGTAAAGCCGGTTTTCCCCTGCGTGGTCATGTCCAATGCCGTTCACGCCTATTGCTCGCAATCCGACAAGGGCGAGCTGGTGATCGGTTCGGGCACCGACCAGTACGTGTCCTACGGCCAGCGTGGCGGCCTGCCACTGATCGAGCACACCGTCTCGGCAATCTCCGAAGTGTTCCCGATCTTCAACCGCATGCGGATGCTGCGCAAATGGGCCGGGATCACCGACAACACGCCGGACCGCTCGCCGATCATCGGCAAGACCCCGGTGCCGAACCTCTACGTCAACTGCGGCTGGGGCACCGGCGGCTTCAAGGCGACGCCGGGCTCGGCCCATGTCTTTGCCTGGACCATTGCCAAGGACGAGCCGCACCCGATCAACGCTCCCTTCACGCTCGACCGGTTCCGCACGGGCCGTCTCATCGACGAAGCCGCCGCCGCCGCCGTCGCGCACTGAGGATATAGACCATGCTCCTGATCCATTGCCCCTACTGCAACGAAACCCTCCCCGAGCTGGAATACGCCTACGCTGGCGAGGCACATATCGCGCGCCCGGCGAACCCCTCCGAGGTCTCGGACGAGGAATGGGCCGAGTTCCTGTTCATGCGCTCCAACGTGAAGGGCATCCACTATGAGCGCTGGCGGCACCTGCATGGCTGCGGCCGGTTCTTCAACGCGGTGCGCGACACCGTGTCCGACAAGTTCCTCACCACCTACGAGGCAGGCGCGCCGCGCCCCGACCTCGACACTCTCGTGAACACTCCGGCGGAGGGCGGCAAATGAGCCAGTATCGCGTTTCCGGCAAGGGCCGGGTCGACCTGTCGAAGAAGATCAACTTCACCTTCGAGGGCAAGTCCTACACCGGCGGGCAGGGCGACACCGTCGCCTCGGCGCTGCTGTCGCATGGCGTCCACCTGATGGGCCGGTCGTTCAAGTACCACCGCCCGCGCGGTGCCGTTGCGGCGGGCAGCGAAGAGCCCAACGCCCTGATCGGCACCCGCCGCGGCCCAGGCCGGTTCGAGCCCAACACCCGCGCCACGGTGCAGGACATCTACGAGGGCCTTCAGACCAATGCCCAGAACAAGTACCCGTCGCTGAAATTCGATGTGGGTGCGGTGAACGATGCCGCCTACATGCTGTTCTCGGCGGGCTTCTACTACAAGACCTTCATGTGGCCGCGCAGCTTCTGGGACAAGGTCTACGAGCCCTTCATCCGCGCCGCCGCCGGTCTGGGCGTCAGCCCGACCGAGGAAGATCCTGACCATTATGCTTCGCGCAACCTGCACATCGACGTGCTGGTGGTGGGCGCCGGTCCGACGGGCATCGCCGCCGCCAAGGCTGCCAGCGCCGAGGGCCTGAGCGTCGTCATCGTCGACGAGAACCGCGAGATCGGCGGCACCCTGCTGTCCGAGCCGCAGGCGGTGATCGACGGCATCCCGGCATGGGCCTGGATCGAGCAGGAGTTGGCCGCGCTCAAGGCGCAGGGTGTGAAGGTCATGACCCGCACCACCGCCATCGGCTATTACAACGACAACCTCGTGGGCCTCGTGCAGAAGCTCACCGACCACCTGCCGAGCCTTCCCGCCGACACCCCGCGCGAGCGCATGTGGCGGGTGCGGGCCGGGCAGGTCGTGCTGGCGCAGGGCGCTCTGGAAAAGCCGCTGGTGTTCCACGGCAATGACCGTCCGGGCGTCATGCTCGCGGGATCGGCGCAGACCTTCCTCAACCGCTACGGCGTGTTGGTGGGCAAGCGCCCGGTGGTGCTCACTGCGCATGACAGCGCGTGGTACGCGGCCTTCGATCTCGCTGATGCCGGGGCAAAGGTGCAGGCCATCGTCGACGTGCGCGACGGCGTGTCCGAGGCGTTGATTGCCGGCGCGCGCGATCGCAACATCCCCGTGCGCCTGTCCTACACCGCCACCGCCACCAAGGGCCGCCTGCGGGTGAAATCCCTGCGTGTGAACCGCATGCAGGGCGGCACCGTCGGCGCGGCCGAGGAAATCTCGTGCGATGCGGTGCTGATGTCCGGGGGTTGGACCCCGTCGCTGCACCTTTTCTCGCACACCAAGGGCAAGCTGGCGTGGGATGATGATCGTACCACTTTCCTGCCCGAGATGACCCCGGAGGATTGCGTCATCGCCGGTGCAAGCCGTGGTCTGTGGGGCATCGAGGCCGCGCTGAACGACGGGGCCGAGAAGGGCAGGGCGGTCGCAGCCGCTCTTGGCAAGGCAGGAAACGCCGTCTCCTACACCGTGGCGGAGGACCGCACCGGGTCCGGCGTCTCCATGAAGGAACTGCCGACCGACCTGTCGCCCGGCAAGGCCAAGGCCTTTGTCGATTACCAGAACGACGTGACCGCCAAGGACCTGCGTCTTGCGGTGCGCGAGGGCATGCGCTCGATCGAGCACGTCAAGCGCTACACCACCAACGGCATGGCCACCGATCAGGGCAAGATGTCCAACATCAACGGCCTCAACATCGCGTCGGACGCGCTTGGCCGGAAGCAGCCTCAGGTGGGCCTGACCACCTTCCGCCCGCCCTATACGCCGACCAGCTTCGGGGCCTTCGCGGGCTACCACCGTGGCAGCCATTTCGAGGTGACGCGCAAGACCCAGATCGACGCATGGGCCGAGGAAAACGGCGCTGTGTTCGAGCCGGTCAGCCAGTGGCGGCGGGCTTGGTATTTCCCCAAGGGTGGCGAATCCATGGATGACGCCGTGCGCCGGGAATGCGCCACGACGCGCAAGTCGCTTGGCATCTTCGATGCCTCGACGCTGGGCAAGATCGAGGTCGTCGGCCCTGATGCGGTCGAGTTCATGAACCGCATGTACACCAACCCCTGGACCAAGCTCGGGGTCGGCAAATGCCGTTATGGCCTGCTTTGCGGTGACGATGGCTTCATCCGCGACGACGGCGTGATCGGGCGTCTGGGGCAGGACAAGTTCCACGTTACCACCACCACCGGTGGCGCGGCGCGGGTTCTGAACATGATGGAGGATTACCTTCAGACCGAATGGCCCGACCTCAACGTCTGGCTGACCTCGACCACCGAGGAATGGTCCACCATCGCGCTCAATGGCCCGAACGCCGCCAAGCTGCTGCAGCCGTTTACCGACGTGACCCTGACCGAGGAGAATTTCCCGCACATGTCCTGCGTGGAGTGCGAGGTGGCGGGGATGCCTGCGCGTCTGTTCCGCGTCAGCTTCACCGGCGAAATCGGCTTCGAGGTCAACGTGCCCGCGCCCATGGGCCGTCAGCTCTGGGAGACGCTGTGGGAAGCGGGCCAGCAATACGGCATCACCGCCTATGGCACGGAAACCATGCACGTCCTGCGGGCCGAAAAGGGCTATATCATCGTGGGCCAGGACACCGATGGCACCGTAACCCCGTATGACGCGGGCATGGGTTGGGCCGTGGGCAAGGCGAAGCCCGATTTCGTCGGCAAGCGCGGCCTCGCGCGGCCCGACCTCGTGGCCGAGGGGCGCAAGCAACTCGTGGGCCTCGTGACCGAGGACGGATCGAAGCTTGAGGAAGGCGCACAGATCGTCTTCGACGCGAGCCAGCCCATCCCCATGAAGATGGTCGGCCATGTCACGTCCTCCTATGACGTGGGCACCACGGATCAGCCCATTGCGCTGGCGCTGGTCGAGGGCGGCCATTCACGCATGGGCGAGACCGTGTTCATTCCGATGCCGGACCGTACCATCTCCGCCAAGATCACCGGGACGATCTTTGTCGACCCGGACAATGCCAAGCTGAAGATCCCCGCGAGCGCCGAGAACAAAGGAGTTGCCGCATGAATGCCCTGACGTCCCTCCCGACCGCGATCCTCGAGACCTCCGCCGCGCGGATCCTTCTGGCCAAGCCTAAGGCGCGGTTTTCCCTGCGCGCCCGCGGCGACCTCGCCCCGTTTGAGGCCGCCCTTGGCCTGAGCCTTGGCGGCCCCCTCGGCACCCGCGCAAGCACGGGCAGCCGTGAGACCATCCGTCTTGCCCCGGACGAGTGGATGTTGCACAGCACCCCTTCGGATGCAGCCGCTATCGAAGGCGCCTGCGCGGCCCTTTATGATGCGCACCCCCACAGCCTCGTGTCGGTGTCCGCACGTGAGGTGACGGTGGTCATCGAAGGCCCTCGCGCCGCCGAGCTGCTGACCATCGGCTGCCCCCGCGACATCGCAAAGATCGAGCCTGGCTCCGGCCGGCGCACGGTGTTCGACGGCGTGACCGTGATCCTGTGGCGCGATGCCGAGGACAGCTTCCGCATGGATGTCTGGAACAGCTTCGCACCCCACCTCATCGACCTGCTGAAGATTGGCGCGAGGGAGCTCGCGGCCGAAGTCGCCTGACCTGTCCGGACTGTCCCCTGACCTGACCCAGCGAAAGGATTTCGCCATGTTCGACCACCTGCAGAAGACCACGATTTCCGACACGCTCGTCGCCGATGCCATCGCCGAAGAGCTTGACCGACAGCAGACTCAGATCGAACTCATCGCATCTGAGAACATCGTTTCGGCCGATGTGATGGAGGCGCAAGGGTCGGTCCTGACCAACAAGTATGCCGAAGGCTACCCGGGCAAGCGCTACTACGGCGGCTGCGAATTCGTCGACAAGGTTGAGACCGTGGCCATCGACCGCCTCAAGCAGCTGTTTGGGGCCGAGTATGCCAACGTGCAGCCCCATAGCGGCGCGCAGGCCAACCAGGCGGTGTTCCTTGCCCTCCTGCAGCCGGGCGACCGGATCATGGGGCTTGACCTGGCCCATGGCGGGCACCTGACCCACGGCTCGCCTGTCACCATGTCGGGCAAGTGGTTCGACGTCGTCTCCTACCAGGTGGAGCCGGACAGCCACCTGATCGACATGGAGAAAGTCCGCGCCAAGGCGCTGGAAACGAAGCCGAAACTGATCGTGGCGGGGGCCTCGGCCTATCCGCGCAAGATCGACTTCGAAGGCTTCCGCAGGATCGCGGACGAGGTCGGCGCGTACCTGATGGTGGACATGGCGCATTACGCAGGCCTTATCGCGGGCGGCCAGTACCCGAACCCGGTGCCCCATGCCCACGTGGTGACCTCGACCACCCACAAGACCCTGCGCGGTCCGCGCGGCGGGGTCATCCTCACCAATGACGAGGCGCTGGCCAAGAAACTGAACTCGGCCGTTTTCCCCGGCAACCAGGGCGGACCGCTGATGCATGTCATCGCAGCGAAAGCCGTGGCCTTCGGTGAGGCACTGCAGCCCTCCTTCGCCGATTACGCCGAGGCGGTCATCGACAACGCCCGCGCGCTGGCTGACGTGCTCATGGTCGGTGGCCTCGGCATCGTGTCGGGGGGCACTGACAGCCACATGGTGTTGGTCGACCTGCGCCCCAAGGGCGTCACCGGCAAGGTTGCCGAGATCGCGCTGGAACGGGCGGGCCTGACCTGCAACAAGAACTCCATTCCGAACGATCCCGAAAAGCCCTTCGTGACCTCGGGCATCCGGCTTGGCAGTTCGGCGGGCACCACCCGCGGCTTCGGCATCGATGAGTTCGAGCTCATTGGCCAGCTGATCCTGAAGGTCATCGACGCACTGTCGGAAAACCCCGATGGCGATGCGCAGGTCGAGGCCGAGGTGCGTGAAAAGGTCCGCGCCCTCTGTGCAGACCACCCGATCTATGCCACGGTCGAGTGATGTTCCTTTCCGTCTTTGACGTCTTCAAGATAGGCATTGGCCCATCGTCCTCGCATACGATGGGGCCGATGGTGGCCGCCGCGCGCTTTTTGTCGGATCTGCGTGGCGGGGTTGAAAAGATTCCAGGCTCGGACACCCCGCACCGGCTTGGCGCGCGGCTTTACGGCTCGCTCGCCTGGACCGGCAAGGGCCACGCCACTGACCGCGCGGTCATCCTCGGGTTCTGCGGGCTGGTGCCCGAAACCCTTGATCCCGATGCCGCCGAGGCGCTCGAAGCCGAGGTGCGGAGTAACGCGAAGGTGGTGCCCGAGGGGCTGCCCGAGCTGGTCTTCGACACCGAAAACGATCTGGTCTTCGACTTCGGCCCGCCGCTGCCGCTGCATGCCAACGGCATGGTGCTGCAGGCCTGGGACGCGGCGGGCAATATGTACCACCAGCAGACCTACTATTCCGTCGGCGGCGGCTTTGTCCTGACCGCCGCCGAGCTCGAGGCGCAGCGCTCGGGCGCGCCCGATCTGCATGACGAGAAAGTGCAGCATCACTTCCCGTACCCTTTCGGTACCGCCGCCGAGATGCTGGAGATGGGCCGAACCTCGGGGCTCAGCATTGCCCAGATGAAGCGCGCCAATGAACGCGTGCTTCATGGCGGTGCGCTCGATGACAGGATCGATCGCATCCTCGACACCATGGACGATTGCGTCGCGCGGGGGCTGGAGCAGGAGGGCATCCTGCCCGGCGGCCTCAAGGTCAGGCGCCGCGCCAAGGCGATCCACGACCAGCTTCAGGCCGAGAAGGGCATGAACCTTGCCCAACCTCATCAGGCCAACGACTGGATGAGTGTCTACGCCATGGCGGTCAACGAAGAGAATGCCGCGGGGGGCCGCGTGGTGACCTCGCCCACCAACGGCGCAGCGGGCGTGGTACCGGCGGTCCTGCGCTACTACCGGGACCATTGCGTCGGGGCGACGCGTCAGGGCTGCCGCGACCTGCTGCTGACCGCCGCAGCCATCGGCGGGCTCATCAAGCACAATGCGTCGATCTCGGGCGCCGAGGCGGGATGTCAGGCCGAGGTCGGCAGCGCCGCCGCCATGGCTGCCGCCGGTCTTTGTGCCGTGCTGGGCGGCAACAATGAGCAGGTCGAGAACGCTGCTGAAATCGCGCTCGAGCATCACCTCGGGATGACCTGTGATCCGGCCGCAGGGCTTGTTCAGGTGCCCTGCATCGAACGCAACGCGCTTGGCGCGATCAAGGCGGTCTCCGCCGCGTCGCTGGCCCTGCGCGGAGATGGCGAGCATTTCATGCCGCTCGACAACTGTATCCGGGTGATGTTCGAAACCGGGCAGGACATGAACGAGAAGTACAAGGAAACCTCCACCGGCGGCATCGCCGTGAACCTTCCTGAGTGCTGACAGGGCAGGGGAGGGGGCTGCAAGGTCGCGCCTGCCAGCTCTGCCATCCCCGGTGACGTGACAAGGCGGCTGGTGCGCACGGGGCAGCGCTAGCGGCTGATGACATGCTACCTAGGGGCGGGTATAGCGCGATCCAGTGAAAGGTCAGCGCCGGCGGCCGGTGCCCGCGCTGCGGGCTGCCAGAAGCGGTAGGGCAGCGACGATCAGGAAGACCCGCAAGACATGGTGCGCGGCGACGAGCGCCGGGTCGATCGCCAGCGCCAGCGCGACAACCCCGAGCTCGGGCGCGCCGCCGGGCAGGTATGCAAGGAACAGCGCTTCGACGGGGGCTCCAATCAGCGGGGCGAGGGCATATGCTCCGGCCAGAGAGCCGAGGGCGAGCACGATGCCGACTGCTCCGGCGATGCTGCCATCCCTCGCGATCTGGCGCAGGGTATAGCTGGCAAAACGTGCGCCCACGGAGCCGCCGATCACGATCTGCGCGGCGGCGGACAGCAGCGGCGGCACGTGGACGGTAAGCACCCCTGTCATGTGCAGCGCGGCCGAGGCAAAGAGGGGGATCAGCAGTAGGGCCGACGGGAAGCTGACGCGCTGCCCCAGCCACCAACAGGCCACCGCCACCAGCGCCATCGCACCGTGGCGCAACGGGTCAAGCGGCTCTGCCTCGGCAAAGCTGGCTTGATTGGCATCGGCAAGGTCGATCCCCGAGATCAGCTGGATGAGCAGCGGCGCGCTGATCAGCAGCACCACGAGCCGGGCTGTATGACACAGCACGATGCGGCCGACCTGGGTTCCGTATTCCTCAGCCAGCATGGTTACCACGGACAATCCGCCGGGCATCGCCGCGAAAAGCGCGGTAGCCCGATCCATGCCGGCAACCCTGCGGAACACCCAGTAGGCCCCAAGACAGAACACCAAT
This sequence comes from Salipiger pallidus, assembly GCF_014643635.1. GTDB lineage: Bacteria > Pseudomonadota > Alphaproteobacteria > Rhodobacterales > Rhodobacteraceae > Salipiger > Salipiger pallidus. The sequence goes on along the minus strand of NZ_BMJV01000011.1, from coordinate 47,356 downwards.
GACAACAATGCCATGGCGATCAGGCTGGGAATCCAGCTTTGGGCGCGGACCACCACATCATGGGTAAAACCCGTTCCCAGCATGGTGCCAATGGCAACCATCGCGTAGCCGCGCCACGCGGCAGGCAGCTTTGGCTGGAACGGCGTGGCTTGCGCCAGCAGCGCGTTGGCGAACATCGCGCCCAGCATCCACGGCAAAGGCAGGTTCAAGAAGAAGAACAGGCTGCCGCCCGCGGCACCGATGGCAAGGGTCATCAGGCCACGAAGGGCCGGTGAGATGGCAGCGTTCATGCGGTCAGGCCCGAGCTGACCGGTGCTTGCGATAGGCCCTAAGCAGCGGCGCGCCCACGAGCACCAGCAGCATCACCGCGAACAGCACCAGCGCGATGGGACGCTCGAGCATGTAGCCCAGCGGGTTCCCGCGCGAGATCTGCATGGTGCGCACCAGTTCGCCCTCCATCATCCGGCCCAGCAGCAGGCCGATCACCGTCGCTGCCACCGGGTAGTCGTGGCGCCGCATCAGCCAGCCAAGCGCCGCAAAACCCGCCACGGTCAGTGGGCCCGCAATTGTGCCGGTGATGCCGTAGCCCCCCCATGCACACATGGCCAGCACCGACGGCACGAGGTAGGACAGTGGCACCCGGACGACCAGCCCCAGAAGCCGCAGGCTCAGCAGGCCCAGCACCGCCAGCAGCAGCACCTGCCCGAGGTTGCCGAGGATGATCGAGTAGACGATGTCGGTCTGGTTGCGGATGAAGCTGGGGCCGCCGATGATGTTGTGGAACGAGAAGGCCGCCAGCAGAACTGCCGTCGCCGCGCCGCCGGGGATGCCAAGCGCTAGCAGCGCCGTCATCGACCCGCCCTCGGACGAGGAGTTGGCGCTTTCGGCGGCGACCACGCCCTCGGGCGCGCCCTTGCCGAAGCGGTCGGGCGTCTTTGAGGACCGCTTGGCCTCGCCGTAGGAAACAAGGTTTGCCACAGACGAGCCGACGCCGGGGATGGCGCCGATCACCGCGCCCAGAAGGCTGCCGCGGATCAGCACGCCGGGATATTTGAACGTCTCGCCCGCCCCCTTCAGGATGCGCCCGAACGAGATGTCGCGCTGCGTCTCGTCCCGCACGAGATAGGTCTCGCCGCGCAGACGCAGCAGTTCCGAGGCGGCGAAGATGCCGATCATAGCGGGCACCACCGGCAGGCCGTCGATGAGGTAGGGCATGCCCACCTGCGTGCGCATCACGCCGGTGGTCGACATGCCGATCTGGCTTAGCATCAGGCCGAAGAACCCGGCCAGCAGCCCCTTGGACATCCGGCTGTCGTTGAGCGTCGCGATCAGCGTCAGGCCCCATAGCACGACCACCACCATCTCGAGAGGGCCGATCTTGAGCACGAAGGCGGCAAGCGGCTGGATCAGCAGCATCAGAAGGATGTAGCCCACGAACGCCCCCACGACCGAGGCGGCAAGGCCTATGCCGAGCGCTTCGTTGTGTTTGCCCTGCCGCGCCATGGGGTAGCCGTCAAAGGCAGTGGCGATAGATGACGAAGAGCCGGGGATGTTCATCAGGATCGCCGTCACCCCGCCACCGTAGGCGCCGCCGGTGAAGATCGAGGTGAGGAACAGCATGGCCTGCAGGAAGTCCATGCCGAAGGTGACCGGCAGGAACACCGCCATCGCCATGGAGATCTGAAGCCCCGGGATCGAGCCGAAGACAAGGCCGATGAGCAGGCCGGGAATGACCCAGAGCCACGGCGCGTAGCTCGAGAACAGCAGGTCGAATGCCTGCGAGAGCGCAAATTGGTCAATCATCTCAAAGCACCAGCGTCAGCATGGGATAGGGGAAGAGGCTGCCGAACCCGTAGACCAGCAGGACGGTGAAAACTGCGGCAAAGAGAGGCGGCTGCCACCAGCCCTTGCCCCCGCTCATCACCACGCCGCCCCAGACGAAGAGGAAAGTGGCCAGGTCAAAGCCGATATGGGTCAGCGCGTAGCAGAACAGTGCAAAGCCGGCGAGCAGCAGGATATCCCCCCAGATGGCACTGTCAGGCGTGGCTTCGGTCTCGGCCTCGGTAACGCGCGCCTTGAGCATCGGCGCGACGACCAGCACGACGCAGATCAGAGCAATCACCGCCGCCACTGGAGCAACGACGATCAGGTTGTCCATGCTGGCCCGCGCGTTCACCGCGCTCCAGGTGATGAACCCTGAGACGGCTAGGATGATGCCGATCAGCGCGGCGTGGGTGGCCTGAAACCTGGCTGTCACGGGTTTGCCTGTCACGGGGGTGCCTCCTGCGGTCTTGGCTGCCAGTCATTGGGTCGCGGTGAGCTAATCGCTGATTGTTGTCCAGCCGGTATCTGGGGATCGGGTCGGTCCCGCCTGCGGTCGCGGGACCGGAAACTCGGGAACGAGGGCGCCTCAGCGCCCCCGTCCGGTCAGTCCGAGAGGATCACTCGTCCGCGAAGCGCTTGAGGATCTCGTAGTTGGACATGATGATCTCGGTGGTGCGCTCCGGCCCGAGCCATTCCGCGCCCATGTCCTGCGCCTCGAGGCTGGCGACGAATTCCTCGTCTTCCATCACCGTCTTGTAGGCATCGACCATGGCTTGGAAGGCCTCGGGGTGATTTTCCTTGAAGGTAGCATGGGCCGCAAGGCCGCGCATGGAGCCCGCAAGGGTGGTCACCGGATCATGGCCGGAGGCTTCGAGCGCTTCGTCGAGCGTCGGCGCATCCCAGTCGTCCGACCGTTCGTCGGCGGCATAGGCCAGCGGACGGACGTATTCAGCGATGGAGAGCGTGCCGTCTGCCGCAAGCACGGTCATGTCAACCTGCCCGCCCGCAACTGCTGTCCGCGCCGCGCCGCCGGATTCGTAGGTCACCACGTTGACGTCATCCTCGGTCAGCCCGAATGCTTCAAGCGCGAGGCTGAGGTTGATTGCGCCCGACGAGTTCGGCACCACCGACACGCTAAGGCTACCGGGGTTTTCCTTCGCCGCAGCCATGAAATCAGCGAGCGATTCATAGGGCGTTTCGGCGTTCACCGCGAAGATGTCGAAGTCGTTCCACTGGCCGTTGATGAACGCGAAGTCTTCAAGGCTGTAGGTCGCGTCGAAGTTCAGGATCGCGTTCGACACGTAGGGGTGGATCGAGGTCGCAAGGAAGTAGCTGCCGTCATCGGGCATGTTCATGAAGTAGGTGTGGCCCACATGGCCGCCGCCGCCTTCCTGGTTGATCACCGAGATCGGCGTGTCGAGTTCTTCCTGAAGGCGCTGCGCCAAGGCGCGTGCGGTGCGGTCGGCTGAGCCGCCCGGCCCGAGCGCCACGACAAAAGTGATCTGGCGCGGCGGCCAGTTCTCTGCGGCCGACACCGCGAGCGGCGAAACGGCGGTGGTCAGCAGCGCAGCAAGCGTGGCCGCGGAAAAGGCGCGTTTGGTGAAATTCATCGAGTCCTCCCCTCATGTCTCATGTTTCGGCTTTATTGTAGTACAATTTTGCCGATGCTCAGACTTACGCCCGGCGGGGCCATGCTGTCAAGGCGGTAACGATTCTTGACAATTGCACGGCATTATCGCTTATTTAGTCGCAATATCAGCGCTGACGGCAGGGCGCTGGTGACAATCCATGGCGACTGTCAGAAAGAAGGGCGCTCAATATTGTCAACAAAACTGGATGAAGCACGGGGCGTTGTCGCAGAGCGGATCGCCCACGCGCTGCAAGAGGAAATCCTGTCGGGCGCGCTCCTACCGGGCACGCGCCTGGGCGAGGTTGCCATTGCCGAGCGCTTCGACGTGAGCCGCGGGCCGGTGCGCACGGCGCTCGGCCAGCTTGCCGAATCCGGCACTGTCTCCATCGTGCCAAACAGCGGCGCACGCGTGCGCGAGCTGGGGCGTGACGACGCCCGCGCGCTCTACGAGGTGCGTGCAGCATTGGAATCCGAAGCCGCACGGCTGGCCGCCGAGCACGCCGAGGCGGGAGCCGGAGACGCGCTCGGCCGCCTTTTGGGACTGCACGCGGATGAGATCTCGGCCCATCCCCAGGGCGCCTACCTGCAGGTCCCCGGTGACCGTGACTTCCACATGGTCATCGCCCGGATGGCAGGGAACCCGATCATCCTGCGCTATCTCACCCGCGAGCTTTATCCCCAGCTGTCGCTGCTGCGGGTCAAGCACCGCAATGTCACCGGCCGCGGGCAGGCGGCACTGCGTGAACACCATCGCATCGCCGAGGCCATCTCTGCCGGAGACGGCGAGGTCGCCGCCCTGCTGATGCGCCGCCACATTCTTGCCAGCTGGAACGCGCTCGAAGCGCAGCTGATCGATACCCCGGAGGAGACCACGTGACCCAACTTGCCATCCCCGCCGTGTTCATGCGCGGCGGCACCTCAAAGGCGCTGGTGTTGCATCGCCGCGACCTGCCGACCGATGAAACCCGCTGGCCCGCGCTCTTTGCGGCGATGCTCGGATCGCCCGATCCGAACCTGCGGCAGCTTGACGGCATGGGAGGGGGGATCTCCTCCCTGTCGAAGATCTGCGTCATCGGTCCCGCGACCCGACCTGATGCGGACATTGACTACACCTTCGCCCAGGTGGGCGTGGTCGATGACAGCGTGGATTTCTCGGGCAATTGCGGCAACATGAGCTCGGCCATGGGGCCGTTTGCCTATGACGAGGGGCTTGTCGATGGCCCCCGGGATGGCGAGGCCGTGGTGCGCATCCACAACACCAACTCCGGTAAGGTCATCGCCGCTCGATTCGGGGTGTCGGGCGGACGCGCCGAGGTCAGCGGCGATCTGCAGATTCCCGGCGTCGAGGGCATCGGCGCACCTGTTGCGCTTGATTTCCTTGACCCCACGGACACCAACGGCAATGGAGCGCTGCCAAGCGGGCAGGGGATCGACAGGCTGACGCTGGCAGACGGCACCGAGGTTCAGGTGACGATGATCGACGCCGCCGTCCCGGCCGTTTTCGTAGCGGCGCAGGATGTGTCGGGCGATACCAGCGCCCACCCCGCCGCCATTGACGCGGACGTAGCGCTGATGGCGCGGCTGGAAGAGATCCGCCGCCTCGCCTCGGTCGCCATGGGGCTGACCTCTGACCTTGAGGCGGCGAAAACGCGCATCGCCACCCCCAAGGTCGCCATGGTCGGCACCCCTGCCACCTATGAGGACCTGTCGGGCAACGGTCATGCCCCTGAAAGCCACGACCTGCAAATCCGCATGATCTCGGCCGGGCAGGCCCACCGCGCAGTGCCCGTCACCGGCGCCCTGGCGCTTGCCTGCGCCGCCGCCGTCAGCGGCTCGGTCGTGCAGGGCCAGATCGCACCCGGCAGCGACCCGCAAACCCTGCGCATCGGCACGCCGTCGGGCATCGTCTCGGTCGGCGCCACGCGCGATCCCCAGACCGGCACGATCACCGCCGCCCGCATCCTGCGCACCCAGCGGCGGCTGATGGATGGCCGCGTCTACGTGCCCCTTTCCAAGACAACTCAATAAGCGAGCTACCCCATGCTGAATCATGAAGTGAACAAACGGTTCAAGGATCGCATCGCCTCGGGCGGTGCCCTGATGCTGCCCGGTGCCGCCAACGCGCTTGCAGCGCGGGTGATCGAGGATCTTGGATTTGAGGCGGTGTACCTGTCGGGCGCGGGCCTGACCAACACCTTCCTCGGGATGCCCGACCTTGCGTTCGTGTCGCTCCCCGAGATCGCCCAGCACACCGCCGCCATTCGCGACGCCACCGAGCTGCCCATCGTGGTGGATGCGGACAACGGTTTCGGCAACGGGCTGAACGTGCGCCACACCATCCGCACGCTTGAACGGGCAGGGGCCTCGGCGATCCAGCTTGAGGATCAGAAGACACCGAAGCGCTGCGGGCATTTCTCGGGCAAGGAAGTGGTGCCGCTGGCCGAGGCGCGTTCGCGCATCAAGGCTGCGGTGGACGCGCGGCAGGACGAGAACACTCTGATCGTCGCCCGCACCGATGCCGCCGCCACCGACGGCATGACCGAGGCGCTTGACCGCGCGGCGGCCTTCATTGAGGATGGCGCCGACATCACCTTCGTCGAGGCTCCCCAGACCGTGGACGATCTGCGCGCGATCCCCTCGGCGCTGCCGGGCACACCGCAGCTGGTGAACCTCGTGGTCGGAGGAAAGACGCCGATCCTGTCAGTGGATGAATTCAGCGACATGGGCTTTTCGCTGGTACTGTATGCCAACGTCGCGCTGCAATCGGCGCTTTACGGCATGCAGACCGCGCTGACCCAGCTGCGGGACCAGGGCCGCATGGACGAAAGCGGGCCGCTCGCGGGCTTTGTCGAACGTCAGCGGGTGGTGCGCAAGGAACTCTTCGACGATCTAGACAAGCGCTACGCCTACTGATCTCGGGGACGGGGACCTCAAAGCGCCGGTCCCCGTCCCGGACATGTTTGAAATTGTGCCGCTTAAACGCGGTGACGCCGGGCTTCTCACCCCGGCTCGTCCGCGGCCAGCACCGGGGGGGAAGCCGCCGGTCCGAATGCCATGACCATTCTTTCACGCTTCGCTGCCGATCCTTGGCAGATCGACTTTCTGCGCCTGCTCCGTTCCGGCGTGGCCCCGGCACTTGCCGGCCCGCGCCCTTGTGCAGAGCGACCCCGAGCCTACCAGTCCACGTCGAACTTGGTGACCAACTCCGAAACCTGCGCGTCGGTGAGCCGTCGAGGCGACAGGCCACGGGTCATCATTGCCAGCTTCGCCCCAGCCTCGAGCTCTTCGATGGCATGGACCGCCGCTTCGAGATCCTTGCCTGCGACCACGGGGCCGTGGTTGGCCAGCATCACCGCCGAGCGCCGGCCCGCCAGGCCGCGGATGGCATCACCGATGGCGGGGTCTCCAGGCATGAAATAGGGCAGCAGCTTCACCCGCCCGAGCTTCATGATCGGGTAGGGGGTAAGGGGCGGTAGGAAGTCGTCCTCATCGGCATCGGGCATCATCGACAGCGCGACGGAATGGCACGAATGCAGGTGCACGATGGCTCCCGCCTTGCTACGCGTCTCGTAAAAGGCGCTGTGCAGGGGCATTTCCTTGGTGGGCTTGTCACCGTCCACATGGCGCAGACCCGCATCGAACAGGCTCAGCCGCGCGGGATCGAGCGTCATGAAGGACGAGCCCGTGGGCGTTACCAGCAGCCCGCCATCGGGCGTGCGGACCGAGATGTTGCCGGTCGAGCCGTGGGTCAGACCCTGCTTGTACAGCGTCGCGGCAAAGGTGCAGACCTGTTCGCGCAGGCGGGAGAGTTCGGTCATGGGCGGCCCTCCAGCGTTGTCAGCGCGTTTTCGAAGAAATCCTCATCCCCGAAGTTGCCGGATTTCAGCGCCAGCACAAGGGGCCGTCCCTCGGCGGCGACGGCGGGCACGCCCGGCGTGATCTCGGGGCCGATGCGCAGCGCGGTGAGGCCAAGCCCCTCGACCACCGCGCCCGAGGTTTCGCCCCCAGCTGTGACCAGTCGCCGGATGCCGCCCGCGACAAGCAGGCGGGCGGTTTCGGCAAAGAAGGCCTCGAGTCGCGCGGCGATGATCTCGCGGCCGTACCTGTCCTGCGCCGCCTTCACGGTCTCGGGGTCTGCGGAGGAATAAAGCAGCAGCGGCGAGGAGCTGTCGATGGCAGCGCGGGCGGCCTTGTCGGGAGTCGCGCTGCCATCCATCACCGCGTCGGCGGTGATCTCGAGCGCGGGGTTGGTCTCGGACCAGCGGCGGATCTGCGCGCGGGTCATGGTCGATGCCGAGCCCGCAATAAGGGCGGCGGGCCCGTCCTCGCCGCGCCAGTCGCCTGCCACCGAATGCAGCGCGCCAGCCCCCAGCAGGCCGGCGGGCAGGCCCATGGCCACGCCCGATCCGCCGGTGACCAGGGGCATGCCCCTGGCGGCGGCGCCGATGGCACGCAGGTCGGCGTCGCTTGTGGCGTCGATCACCACGAGAGGACGGCCCCCGGCAGTCTCGGACCGGATCGCGGCGGCGATGGCCTCGGGGCCTGCGGTGACAGCGCTCATGCTGACATGCCCCACCGCGCGGGTCGATTGCAGCGCCAGCCAGCGCCGGATGTCCGGGTCGGACATGGGGGTGAGCGGGTGATGCTCCATCCCCGATTGCGACAGCAGCTTGTCATGCACGAAGAGATGCCCCTGGTAGACCGTGCGCCCGGTGGCGGGGAAGGCGGGGCAGACGATGGCGTTTTCGGCCCCCAGCCGGTCCATCAGCGCTTCGGTCACCGGGCCGATGTTGCCTTGGGGTGTGGAATCGAAGGTCGAGCAATATTTGAAGAAAAACTGCTCGCAGCCTTGGGCCTTCAGCCAGTCCAGCGCCTCGAGCGAACAGCGCACCGCCTCGTCCACCGGCATGGTGCGGGTCTTGAGCGCGACAACGCCTGCGTCCACGTCCGAGGGGGCCTCGCCTTCGGGCACGCCCGAAAACTGAATCACCCGCATGCCGTTCTTGGCGAGCATGGAGGCAAGGTCGGAAGAGCCGGTGAAATCGTCACCGATGCATCCAAGTTTCATGATCTGGCTCCCCTGGTCCTGGAGTTGGTCTTGGGTCTTGCCTCGGTCACTGTTCGTGGACCTCGGCGGGGGTCTCGCGCTTGCGGCGCAGCATCGGCAGCACCACGGTAAACACAAGAAGCAGCGCGGCAATGGCAAGCAGGATGGCGCTGATGGGACGGTCGAAGAACACGAACCAGTCTCCGCGCGACATGGCCAGCGACCGGCGCAGCTCGCTTTCCGCGATAGGGCCAAGCACGACGCCAAGGATGATCGCCACCAGCGGGAAGCCGATCTTTTCCAGCAGGAAGCCCGCCAGCCCGAAGCCCAGCATCAGCCAAACGTCCATCAGCGAGTTCTGCACCGAATAGGTGCCGACGACGCAGCAGATCACGATGATCGGGCCAAGCACCGAATAGGGCACGTCGAGCAGTTTCGACAGAAGCGCGATGAACGGCTTCGAGAACAGCAGGATCAGCAGGTTGACGATCAGCAGCCCGACAAAGACCGCGTAGATGAGATCGGTGTTGCCGGTCATGAAGGTCGGCCCCGGCGTCAGCCCGTGCACGATGAACGCACCAAGGATCACCGCCGTGGTGCCCGAGCCGGGAATGCCAAGCGCGAACAGCGGCACCAGCGCGCCCATGGCGGCGGCGTTGTTGGCGGCCTCGGGGGCCGCGACGCCCTCGGGCGCGCCCTTGCCAAAGCGGGAACGGTCCTTCGACCAGCGCACGGTTTCCGAGTAGGCGACCATGGCGGCGGTCGAGGCTCCGATGCCCGGCAGGATGCCGATGGCGGTGCCAAGGATGGACGAGCGCAGGATCGCGCCGCGGATCTGGCGGATTACCGGCCAGTCGAAGATGCGGATGCTGAACTTTTTGCTGGCAAGGTGAACATCGCCCTCCTGGCTGCGCTTGAGCACTTCGGAGATGGCGAAAAGGCCGATGATGACAGGGATCAGATTGATGCCGCTCATCAGTTCGAGATTGCCGAAGGTAAAGCGCTGGGTGCCGGTCAGCGGATCCAAGCCCACCGAGGCGATGATCAGCCCGATGCACACGCCGATCACCCCCATGATGAGGTTACCGCCAAGCGATGCCACCACCGTGAGGCCAAGCACCGCCAGCGCGAAGAACTCCGGCGATGAGAATTGCAGCGCGATGTCCGCCAGCAGGGGCGTCGCCACGATCAGTACCACGGTGCCGAGCACCCCGCCGATGGCCGAGGACAGGATGCCAACCCCCAGCGCCTTGCCCGCCTCGCCCTTCTGGGTCATCGGGTAGCCGTCGATGGCGGTCATGACCGCCTCGGGGGTGCCGGGGGCGCGGTAGAGGATGGCGGTGATCAGCCCGGAGAATACGCTTGAGGCGTAGATCGCCGTGAGCAGCATGAAGGCCCCGGTGGGCTCCATGGAATAGGTCACGGGCAGCAGGATGACCACGAGGATCACACCGCTGATGCCGGGCAGGGCGCCGCCGACAAAGCCGATCAGAACGGCCGAGGCCAGGATCAGCAGGTTGATCGGCTGGAGAACGACTCCGAAGCCGCCCATCAGGTCGCTAAGCATGGGATGTCCTTTCAGCCGTCTGTCAGGGCAGCGGAATGTTGAGAAGCCGGTCGAAGACAAGCGCGACGATGGCGACGGCAATCGCGGTGTTGAGCGCCACGCGCAGCGGGCGACGTTCGCCCAGGGTCAGGGTGGCGAGGGCCGTGAACAGCGCGGTCGCCACGAGATAGCCGGTCAGGGTCATGACAAAGGTGTAGCCAAGCGTCAGCCCGAGGATCACGAGATGCCGCCACCGCGCGCCGGTCGGCGCATCGCGTACCACGGCCTCGTCAGGCTGCTCTTCTGGCTGATCCGTAGAGGTGGCATCGTCATCCGCGCCGGTGAACTGTGCCGGCCCCCGGGTCCAGAGCAAGAGCCCCATGAGCACCACCAGCCCCAGCATCAGTACCAGCACACCAAAGGGCCAGGTGCGTGGCCCCACGAGGGTCGAGACCTCGTGGCTGGGCGGGAATTGCGCCGCCTGCCACAGGAAGCCGATCCCGGCGAGGAATGCGGCGGCTACGAAGATGTAAAGACGAGCGGTCACTCCGGTGCCTCCTGTCGGTGTCTGTGTCGGGCAGGTGTCGGTGTTGGTCCGGCCTTGATGGCCTTCGGTGAGGATCCGGTCCCTGCTGCCGGTCTGTCTGGCCGGACCCGCAGCCCGATCGCATCTGGGCTGCCGGATCATGCGGTCCGCGCCCGCCGGTGAGCGGCGGGCGCGGTAAGGCTGCATGGATCAGTTGGCCGCCATGAGTTCCTGGAAATACGCGAGGTTCTTTTCAAGCTCCGCGCGGTATTCCTCGCTTCCCAGCCAGCCGGGGCGCACGTCGAGGAAGGTCCGCGCCGCGTAATCCTGGTAGGCTTCCGAGCCATAGATATCCTCGAACACTGCTTCGATGGCGCCGATGGTCTCGGGCGGGGTCTCGGCGTTGATGAAGATGCCGCGCTCGTTGCCAAAGGTCAGGTCCCAGCCGTTCTCGGCGGTGGTGGGGATGTCGGGATAGGCCTCCAGCCGGTCATCCGCGAGCGCCAGCACCGGGATCATCTCACCCGACTCCATGTAGCCCTGAATGGCGCTGATCTCGTTGAACATGCCGTCGATGTTGCCGCTCAGCAGGTTGGCCGAGGCGGCACCCTCGTTGTCATAGGGGATGAAGTTAAGGTCGAACCCGGCCTCGGCATTGAGGCCAAGGAACGCCATGCGGTCGATGCTGGCTGCGTGGGTGCCCCCGATGATGAGCTCGCCGGGGGTTTCCTCGGCGGCGGCCTTGAAGGCGTCGAAGCTCTCGTATTTCTCGGGGTTCACCACCAGCATCAGAACGTCGGACTGCATCCGCGCCACCGGCGTCAGCAGGTCGAGCCCGATGGGGTTCTGCCCGGCAGCAAGGCTGGTGATGAGGGTCGACGAGGCAAATTCGATGGATTCGCCATTCGGCTCGGAGGTGGCGGTGCGCTGGTGGGCGACCGCGCCCGAAGCGGCAGGCAGGTTGATGATGGTCACGTTGGTGTCGAGCCGCTCTTCGAGCATCGGCTGGACGGTGCGGGCGAAGTTGTCGGTGCCGCCGCCTGCGCCCGCCGCCACGAAGGCGGTGATCTCGGACGGGCTGTAGCTGTCCTGGGCAAGACCCGGCGTGGCAAGTGCGGCAAGTGCCGTGGCGCCGGCAAGGGTGCGATAGGTGACGTTCATTGGTTTCCTCCCTTTGGTGAACGTGTAGTTCGGTTTCCCGGTGCCGCGACACCGGAAATTGTCGGTCGTGGTCAGGCCGACAGCCTTTCCCCGGCATGGCGCTGATCCTGCTCGCGGCGGAGGCGAAGAAGCTCGCCCGTCTCGTCGAGGACAAGATCGCGCATGCGGATCAACTCTCCCGCCTTCACGTCTCGGGCAAGGCGGCAGTTCGAGGCGATGTAGAACGGCGCGGGGGCCTGCGCATCGAGCGTTTGCGCCGGCAACATCCGCGATGACACGCCATCGATGGAGTGGTGATGGCCGCCCATCTCCAGCAGGGTGCCGGCGGGGAAATCGCGGTCCGCATGGGCCACGAGGTCGACGTGGTGGCCGGGCTGGGCCGCCCCCGAGGACACGCCGCGCAGGCCGATCTCAAAGATCGTGGTGGCGGCTTCCATGCCCAGCAGGTGGCGCGGGATGTAGACCATCGCGGTGCGCCCGCTGCGGCTGACCACGTGGCCCTTGCCACGCAGCAGGTCCCAGCTTTCGTCATGCTTGCAGCGCACCACGACGAAGACGCCGCCGGCAAAGCTGACCTCGCCCGGTTCGCGCAGGCAGTGAAACACGTCGAGCACACCGGGCCCGGACAGGATGCCGCCATCCTTGGTCTCGCACAGGATCGTGGGCACCTCGTCAATGCGGGCAATGGGGCAGTGCAGATCGGCTCGGTCGGGCGTCATGCCGCAGGCATTTGCCACCAGTGTCATCTCGCACAGGTCAGGCACGGCGCGCTGCGGCAGCATCGCGGTGGCGGCGGCGCGGCGGGCGACCATGTCGGCGCAGTCTCCATCGCCAATGCGTTCAAGCCCGGCGAAATCGGGGGTTTCGGCCACGCGTCCGTCCACGGTCATGGTGCCTGCGGCACGATCATAGACAAAGTCGTATTCGCTCGATTTGCCCGCGGCGACTATCTCGAGGCCAAGCACCTCGGCCCAGGTGATAAGGCCGATCAGCAGGCTGGGCTGGTCGCCATCCACCGGTGAGACGATTAGACCGCGCTCGCGCGCCATGGCGGCAAGGCCGGGGCCGACCACGCTGTCGACTTCCTTGGAGACCATGGCGACGTGGCAACCATGCTCGAGCGCCAAGCGGGTGTGGCGGGCCCCGGGTTCCGGAGCGCCGGTGGCCTCGACCACGACGGATACCGGCAGGGCGGCGACGGTGGCGTAATCCCCTGCGGCGATGAAGGCGCCCTCATCCCAGGCCCTGCGGGCTTCGTCGGGGGTGGTGCATTCACGGATGTCCGCTGCGGCGATGCCCACCGACCGCATGCTTTCGACCACGGTGGCGCTGTCGCGATCCACCGCAACCCGCACTGACAGCCCCGGAACCACCTGCCCCTGCGCAAGGAAGCTGCGACCGAAGCCACCGGTGCCGATGATGGTGCAGTCGACGGTGCGGTCCCCGCGGGCGAAATAGGCGTGATGGTTCATTCGGTCCTCCTTCACGAGATCCGCCGTTTGCATGCAATGGATGCGGCATTTCTCACATATATCGACGATTTCGGTCGATTTCATAAACAATTGCATTCAATAATTGGTTCGTCAAATGCAATCTTCATATTTTCGTCGCATGGTGTAGGTTTTTGCATGCAATCGAGGGGGCCTTATGAACGACCAGACTGTCGAGCCGCGCCGGGGCACGCGCTCTGCCTTTGTGACGCAGCAGGTGCGGGACATGATCACCAGCGGCGAGCTGACGCCGGGCAGCCGGATCAACGAGCGTGTTTTGGTGGAGCGACTCGACATCTCGCGCACGCCCCTGCGGGAGGCGTTCAAGATTCTTGAAGGTGAGGGGCTCATCAGTATCCGTCCCAACGCGGGGGCGACCGTGGTCATGCTGTCCACCGAGGACGTGGAAGCGTCGATCGAGGTCCTCATCGGGCTGGAAAGCATCGCGGCCGAGCATGCCGCCCGAAGGGCGACCGAGGCAGAGCTTGTGGAGCTGGCAGATCTGCACAATCAAATGACACAGGCGTGGCGCGACAACGTGCTGATGACCTACTTCCACCTCAACCAGGAAATTCACCAGAAGATTGTTGATGCCGCCAAGAACCCGGCGCTGTCGCGGGTCTATGCCAGCGAATCCGCCCGCATCAGGCGCTTTCGCTTCGCCGGCAACCGCGATCCCGAACGCTGGGCGCGGGCGGTCGAGGAGCATGCCCGCATCCTCGACACTCTGCGCCGCCGTGAGGGCGCCCTGCTGCGGGAGATGCTGAGGGCGCATCACCTGTCAGGCTGGGGCGCTGCCCGCCGCGCCCTCGAGCTTCAGCAGGAGGATGAAGGCCAAGGCGCGCCGTAGGCCGCCACGATGTCAGCGTTGACGTGATGCTCTCCCGTTCCCTCATTGGCTTAATGTCGGGACCTGGCGCGCAACAGGTGGGGGTGATTGCTTTGCCTGCCTCCCCAAAGGGGGCAGCCGCGGTGCGGCCCGGGACGGTAAGATGACGCTGCGAATGCTGCGTGGTCCCCAGATCATCTGCCGCCTTTGTCTGTAGGTGGTTACCTTCAAGACGGCGTTTTTAGGCCGACCGAGGCAATTGCAGCGCCTGGCAACGTGCGGCACCGGGCCTGATTGAACGCGGCGTTTGGCCTTATGAGGTTCTGCGACGAGGCATCTCCTGGAGCTGACAGATTGGCAGGGCTGACGGGTTTCACGAAGCCAAGGTACAGGATGAATGCCAAGCGCCAAGATTATCAAATCTCTCATGTTCATTAAGCTATCACCTGTGCTATATTATGGGGGTATTTCACATTTATAAATCAAATATGATTTTCTGTAGGGGTGCCTGAAGTGTCGATGCTCAACGCTATCAAGACGGCTGACGATCTCAGGGCCGATATCGCTTCGGCTGCTAAGGCCCGGAGGCTCGCCATGAACATTACGCAAGATGACCTGTCCAAGCGTTCCGGTGTGGCCATCGCCACCCTGCGCAGGTTCGAGGCAGGCGGGCCAGCGAGCCTCGATACCGTGCTGCGCGTGGCCGAGGTGCTTGGTGTGCTGAGCGGGTTCTCGGGGCTGTTTCCCATGCCAGAGGCCCGAACCCTCGATGAACTGGAACAGGCGCCGACGCGGGTTCGTGCCAGCGGTAGGGACAGGGGATGAGCCAGCGTCTGACCGTCACGCTTGAGTTCGGGAACGGGGCTGCGCCAGTACCGGTGGGCCGTCTCGGACGGGACCCGTCAAACCGGACCACGGTGCTGGAATGGGATGCGGATTTTGCCGCGAGGGGTTTGCCACTTATGCCGTTGGGTCAGGGGTATTCCGGCCTTCTGCGGCCGGACGGCCAGCGGGGTGCTACCCTTCCAGGCCTTTTCGAGGACAGTCTGCCCGATGGCTGGGGGCGGCTTTTGCTCGACCGTGAGCTGGCGGCCCGTGGCACCAGCCGTGCCGCCATCGGAGACCTGGAGCGACTGGCCTTCGTGGGGCGTCACGGCGCGGGGGCGCTGACCTACTTGCCCGAGGCCGCGGGGGATGCGTCAGCCGAGATCGACTTACGCTGGTTCGAAGAGATCATACCCCATGTGGAGGACGGTGCCAGTGCCGAGGATCTTGCCCGTCTGCGCAAGATCTCGGGCGGAAGTCAGGGCGCCCGGCCCAAGTTTGTGGCACAGATGAAGGGCAGCCAGCTGCGCAGCCACCGCCTGCCGCCGGATCCCGGCTGGCGCCATGTGCTCATCAAGGCCCGCGCGGCTTCCGACCCCAGGGGCAGTGTCGAGGCCGAGCTGGCCTATGGCGCGGCCATGCGGCAGGCGGGCATCGACAGCAGTCCGATGAAACGGCTCGATGGCGCGCGGGAGGCTTTCTTCGTCACGGACCGGTTCGACAGACCCGGGGCAGGGCGGTTGCACCTATCAACCATTGCGGGCCTTCTGGATTGTGGCATGGCCTACGGGGCGGTGGACTATGGCGACGTCATGAAGCTGACACGGATCCTGTGCCAGGACATGGGCGCGGTCGAACAGATGTTCCGCCGCATGGTCTTCAACGTCCGTGCGATGAACCGCGACGATCACCTGCGCAACCATGGCTTCGTGATGGACAGTAATGGGCAATGGGCGCTGGCGCCGGCATATGACGTGTCTTTCTCGGAGGGGCCGGGGGGAGAGCAGTCTCTTGCCGTCGCGGGAGAGGGGCGCAGGCCCGGGGCGGCGGCGATCGCCAGCGTTGCGAAAGCCGCCGGCATAAGGCGGGCGCGCGCGTCCAAGGTCATCAATGAGGTCGACGCGGCGCTTGCAGACTGGCCCCGGCTCGCCGCGCTGCACGAGGTGCCCGGTGCTCTTGCGGAAGAGATCGGCACGGCGATCCGAGAGGCGCGGGGCTGGCCCTGAGGGGCGACCCTGCGCCAGGCCCGGTGCGCCGCGCATCACATAGCCGGGCCGTCCACGATCATCATGGGGCAACCTTGCGAGCAGCGCTCGACCCGGCTGTCGATACCATAGAGCTCCCGGATCAGCTCCGGTGTCAGCACCTCCAGCGTCGGGCCGGTGGCGATGATGCGCCCTCCTGCCAGGGCGATGGTCGTGGTGCAGGTGCGCATCACCTGGTTGAGGTCATGCAGGGCAAGCACCACCACGGCCCCGGTTTCGGCGGCATAGCGGCGCAGGGCCTCGAGGATTTCGAACTGGCGGTACAGGTCCAGCGCCGAGGTCGGTTCGTCCATCAGGACGATCTTCGGCCGAGATACCAGCGTCTGGGCAATCGATACCGACTGCCGCTGTCCCCCTGACAGCTCAGGCAGTTGGCGCTCGGCTAGTTGCGCAATGCCAAACCGGTGCAGCACGTCATCGACGGCGGCCAGTTCGGTTGCCGTCAGGCGCCAGCCGCCACCGCCCTGCTTGAGGGCAAGGATCACCGACTCGTAGACCGTCAGCGCCGCAGTCATCGCGGTGTCCTGAGGCATGTACCGGATATCGTGGGCTACGGCCTCGGACAGGCGAACCGAACCCGCTCCGCGCAGCTGGCCGGCCATGCGCCGGAAGAGCGTGGACTTGCCCGCTGCGTTCGCTCCGACCAGCGCAGTCAGTACGCCGCCTTGGATGGGTGGGGTCGATGCCTCGGCGATGATCTCGCGCCGACCATAGCGCGCGCCAAGCCCGTTCAATGCCAGGGTCACCATCCCTTGCGTCCTTTCGTCAGGATGAGCGCCACGAAAAAGGGCACGCCCACCAATGCGGTGATGATCCCGATAGGGAGCACTGCGCCTGGCAGCAGGGCCTTCGAGATCACCGATGTCGCTGACAAGATTACTGCGCCGGACAGCATCGCTCCGGGCAGGAAAAAGCGCTGGTCCTCACCCAGAAGCAGCCGCGCCACGTGCGGGCCCACGATGCCGATGAAGCCGATGGTGCCGACGAAGGACACAGGCACGGCGGCAAGAAGGGCAACGAGGAACAGCGCCTCGAGCCGCAGCCGTTTGACCGGCACGCCCATGGCGGCGGCACGGGTCTCACCCAGGCGGATCGCCGTAAGCGCCCAAGCGCGCCGCGCGAAGAGCGGTGCGCAGATGGCAAGGATGGCTGCCGTAAGCGCGACCTTGCCCCAGGTAGCCTTGGTAAGGCTGCCCATGGTCCAGAACACCACCGCCGAAAGGGCCTGCTCCGAGGCAAAATACTGCAGCAGCGCCAGGGCGGCGTTGAAGGTAAAGACCAACGCGATCCCAAGCAGAACGATCGTCTCGACCGTCACGCCGCGCATGGTCGACAGGCCGAAAATCAGAAGTGAGGCGGCCATGGCCATCGCGAAGGCATTGATCGGAACCATCAGTCCTACCGCCGCCGGGAAGACCGCCACCCCCAGGACCATCGCCAGTGCCGCGCCGAAGCTGGCCGCCGCCGAAAGCCCCAGCGTGAAGGGGCTGGCCAGCGGGTTGGCAAGGATCGTCTGCATCTGGGCCCCTGCCAGCGACAGGCTTGCGCCCACCGTCACCGCGAGCAGGGCCATGGGCATCCGGATGTCCCAGACCACCACGCGCATCTGAAGGTCTGCCGATCCCGGCACCAAGATGGTCCGCAGTACGTCCGGCAGCGCATAGCGCGCCGGGCCGAGCGACACGTCGGTCGCCACCGAAAGGATCAGCAGCGCCAACAGACCTGCAAGGATGAGAAGACGGCGTGCGACCAGTCCCCGGTAGTTCAGCGCCCGCGTGGCGGGCTGGGTGGTTACGCTTGACATGTGGGCCTCGTGTCGAGGGCGGCCCGGAGGCCGCCACCCGCCATCAGTTGGTTTCGGTATTGCCGAGGGAGACCCAGTAGCCCGGGCGGTAGTCGACGGGAAGGAAGCGTGCGTGCAGCTCTTCCAGCGTTGCTTCGGGATCGAGGTTGGGGAACAGCTCGGGGTGGATCCACTTGGCCAGCTGCTGGACGGCGACGAAGCTGTAGGGCGTGTTGTAGAACTGGTGCCAGATGGCATGGACCTGCCCGGTCTCGACGGCTTTCACACCGGTAAAGGCGGGCCGCTCCATCAGCGCTGCCAGCTTGCGGCGTGCCTCGTCTTCGTCCGAACCGGGGCCGACGCCGATCCAGTCGCCGCCAGGAACGTAGGCCTCCCAGTTGCCGCCGGTCGCGATGATCTGGTCCGGGTTCGAGGCGATGATCTGCTCGGCGTTCACAGTGCCGAAGGTGCCAGGGATGAAGGGCGAGGCCATGTTCTCGCCGCCCGCAAGCTCGACGAAGCGGCCAAAGTTGCCGTCACCGAAGGACATGCAGCAATCCTCGGAATAGCCTGCCGCACGCTCGACGAAGGTCAGGGGGCGCTCAAGATCGGACTGGGCGTCGATCACGTCGGTCACGAGGGCCATCTGCTCGGTGTAGAAGGTGTTGAACTCGGAGGCGCGGTCCTCCTTGCCGAACAGCTTACCGATGATCTCCATTGAGGCCGGGGTGTGCTCGAACGGCTTTTCGCGGAAATCGATGTAGACGATGGGGATGCCCACCTTGGCGAGCTTCTCCTCGTAGCCGGCTTCATCGGTGGCCTGCTTCGCTTCGAGGTTCATCAGCATGACGTCGGGCTGCAGGGACACTGCCTGCTCGATGTCGAAGGTGCCATCCTTGAAGCCGCCAAAGGTCGGGATGTCAGCCAGGTCGGGGAACTTCTCGGCATAGGCGTCGTAGCTTTCGGGCGAGGCCTGCTTCAGGTCATCGCGCCAGCCCACGACGCGGTCGAACGGAGCATCGCCGTCGAGCACGGAGGTAAAGAAGACCTGCCGCCCTTCGCCGAGGATCACGCGCTCGACCGGCGCGTCGACCGTGACCTCGCGACCGGCGATGTCGGTCAGGGTGATGGGGTCGGCTTGCGCAAGGCTGGCGGCGATCAGGCTCAGCGCGGAGGCGCCGAGAACGGAACGAAGGGTCATGGAATGGGTCCTCCTGGGGGTTGTCCGCGGCCCACTTACGATTGCCGACTTATTCAGTCAAGAATATAGATTGACAAGATCCCGGTCTCCGCCGAAGTCGGAAGGGCAAATACGGAGAGCCAGGATGACGCAAGTCCCCCCTTCCAACCGCGACCTGCGCGACGACATCCGCGAGTACTGGTCGGACCGTGCGGCGACCTTTGACAACGACCCGGGCCATCGTATCGCGGACGGTGCAGAGATGTCCGCCTGGCGGGCGCTCTTCACCCGTCACCTTGGCCTGGCCGAGGGGCGACGGCTGCTTGACCTTGCCTCCGGCACCGGGGAGATCGCGCGCCTGTGCCGGGACATGGGTTTCGCGGTCACCGGCCTCGACTGGGCGGAACCCATGCTGGATCGGGCGCGCGCCAAGCTACCCGGAGTGACGTTCCTGCAGGCCGATGCCGAGCGCACCATGCTGCCGGATGCGTCAACGGACGTGATCGTGACGCGCCACCTTGTCTGGACACTGGTCGACCCGGCAGCGGCCTTTGCAGAGTGGCACCGAATCCTCGCCCCCGGCGGCCAATTGCTGGTTGTGGACGGCGATTTCGTCTCGCGAAGCTGGCTGTCGCGGCTGGTCGGTAAAGTGGCGACGGCGCGGCCTCGACCCGGCTTCTCCCGGCATGCCGAGATCCTGTCGCGGGTTCATTTCGCGCATGGGGCCCGGGGGAGGGAGGTCGTGGCACTCCTGCGTGCGGCTGGGTTCGAGGATGTGCAGGTCGACACTGATCTCGGTGCGATTCACCGGGCGCAGGCGGTTCAGTTCGGCTGGCTGAAATCCGTGTTGCGCCGGTCGGAACACCGATATGCGATCAGCGCCCGCCGCAGGTGACTGAACCGGGTGACGGATGGCTTGTCCGGTTCCTGCGTGCGCTCTGCGTGCACTTGTGGATGACGGGCAGCAGGCCTGAACGCCGCACCGTCCGAAGCAAATCCTGCGGAGAGGCAGCCATTACAGGATGTGGGCGGGCGGAGACAGTCGAGGGGACGATCTCGGCGGCCTTCTTAGGGTCATCGGACTGGTCCTGCCCACCGAGGTAGTCGATGCCGTCGTAGGTCTCGAACCCGGCGGTGGGGGGCCGGGCCAGAGAGCTTGGCGGCTGAATGACCACGAGCATCTCGTCTCCACGGCCGAAGAATTCGGCCATGACATTGGCCACCGTGCTGCCGCCTCCCTTGTTGTCTGTAAGCACCTCGGTCTCGTCGAAATTGCTGCCGACGACGATTTGGTTCACGGTGATGAAACGGGTGGCCCGTTCGGCCAGCTCACGCATTGGCTGGACCAGCACCTGCATGTCCGTGGGCACGACGGCGGCCACGTCGGGGGCGGTGGCGGTCACCGCATCCACCGTGATCTGGCTGTCGGCGGCGAACTGGTCACCGGCAGAGAACGAGTTCTTCGGCGCGGGGCATGGCGCTGCATCGCAGCGCCTGGTAAAACGGAGCGCCCAAGGTGCCGAGCACCAGTGACCCGGAGCCCACGTCCTGCGCCTGCGCCTGCAGAGCCGTGCCAAGGCTTGCGGCCGAGGCCAGAGGGGCTGCGGTCAGGACCAGTGATGCCCTCGTTGGCCGTGGTTCCGGCGATAGCGCTATTGCAGGCCTGAAAGAGGGTGCCCCCATCTTTGCTTTTCAGCCTCAGCCAACGCGGAAGGCGAAGCCGTCGCAGGGGGCCAGCAGCAGGTCTTCGAGCTGCTCGTCCAGGACGATCACGGAGACCGAAGCCCCATCCATGTCGAGCGACGTGCAGTATGGGCCGAGCCAGGTCCGCACGATCTCGACCCCGCGTGCGGCAAGACGCTGGTGCACCCGTCGGTTCAGGATACCCAGCTCCATCATCGGCGTGCCGCCAAGAGCGTTGACCAATAGCCCGATGCGGCTGCCGGGACAAAGCCCGGCCTCGGAAAACAGTCCGTCCATGATGCGGTCGGCGATGTCGTCCGCGCTCATCATCAGAGCGCGCTGCACGCCCGGCTCGCCGTGGATGCCGACGCCGATCTCGATTTCGTCCGCGCCAAGCTCGAACGAGGGGCGGCGTGTCTCGGGCAGGGATCCTGCCGTGAGGCCGACGCTCATTGTGAAAGTGGCCGCGTTGGCCTTTTGCGTGATCCGCTCGCAATCTTCGAGCGGCAGCATCCGGTCGCAGGCGGCCCCGGCGATCTTGAAGATGAAAACGTTGCCCGCGGTGCCGCGCCGACCGTCCCGGTCGGACGCGGGCGAGTAGGCGATGTCGTCAGTGGTCACCACGGTGCGCACCTCGATGCCCATCGCGGAGGCCAGCTCTCCGGCCATTTCGAAGTTCATCACGTCACCCGAGTAGTTGCCGAAGACATGCAGAACGCCCGCGCCGGACGATGCCGCGCGGCAGCAGGCGAGGATTCGGTCGGGCGGAGGTGCGGCAAAGATGTTGCCCACCGCCACCGCGTCGGCGAGGCCCGGTCCAACGTAGCCCAGGAAAAGTGGCTCGTGTCCGGCACCGCCGCCGATCACCAGCCCGACCTTGCCCTCGGGGGCGGGCGTGGCGCGGCGGATGGCCCGGAACGAGCCGTCGATGCGGGCAATGTGGCCCGGGTGGGCCCGCAGCAGCCCCTCCATCGCCTCGTCGACCGCGGCGCGCGGGTCGTTGAGCAACTTCTTGACAAAAGGGGGTGGGGCGGGGGTTCCGACCGCCGG
Organism: Salipiger pallidus; assembly: GCF_014643635.1. Lineage (GTDB taxonomy): Bacteria > Pseudomonadota > Alphaproteobacteria > Rhodobacterales > Rhodobacteraceae > Salipiger > Salipiger pallidus. The sequence continues at coordinate 25,517 of NZ_BMJV01000011.1, read as the reverse complement.
CGCAGGCTCGGGCGTAGGCGAGGACGGCGGCCGGCGCGACAGGCTCTGGCGCTGCACCTCGGCGCCGTCGGCGCGCAGGATGCCCTCGGCGGTGTCGGCGTCGGTGACCAGGACGTTGATGTAGCCGCCGCGCAACGCCGCCAGCAGGGCGGGCACCTTGTCGAACCCTCCGGAGACGCCAATGCGGGTGCGCACTTGGCGCAGGGCCTCGAGCGGCAGGCCGATGGTGCGCCCGTCAAGCGGGCCGATCACTGGCGTGCCCTGCGCGTCGATGAACCGCCCCACCAGCGAGCCCACCGCATCGCGGTAATGGTCGTGCTGTTCGAGCGCGTTGGCGAAGAAGCCGCTGGTGTGGATGGTGGAGTTGGGCCGCAGCGAGGACACGCCCAGCACGATCATGTCGAGTTCGGACAGGGACTGCATCTGCTCGCGCAGAACAGGTTCCTGCAGCAGCAGGTCACGCACCTGCGGCTGCGAGACGATGCAGGGCGCGGAGATCGGAACGACCTGCGCCGAGAGCGCCTCGGACAGGCGGGTGGCGACGGCCTCAGGGGTGTAGGGGATGGCGGCGGTGGTGCCGCCGGTGGCCTGCACCACGCGCAGGTCGGCAAGATGCTGCGGCGGCACGGCGGCGGCAACGGCCAGCATGGTCCGGCCCCAGGCGATCCCCACGGTCTGGGCCGGGCGCAGGTGCCAGCCCAGCGTGCGGGCCCCGGCATCGCCGAGCCGGTCGATCAGGCTGCGCTCGCCGCCCTCGGTGGGCACCACGAGGCAATCGCGCAGGCCGAAATGGTCGACCATCTGCTGTGCCAGCGACAGGCTGCGCAGCCTGTCCACCGCGATGGAGATATTGACGATGCCGCGCTCGCGCGCTTCGGACAGATAGGTGATCACCGTGGGGCGCGACAGGCCCATGGTGGCGGCAATCTCACTCTGGGTCATGCCCTCTTCGTAATAGAGCCAGGCGGCCCAGAGCAGGGGATCGTCGCCGAACTTCAGCGGCGCGCGCTTGCTGGCGTCAGGAGCGCCGGACCGTTTCGCGCGGCTCTCGCTCATGCGCTGTCGCCTTCGCCGCCCAAGGTGTTTGACAGGGCCTCAAGGATCACTAGCGCCGAGCGCGCTCCGGGGTCGATGCGGCCCAGCGTGCGGCTGCCGAGCCGCGCTGCGCGGCCTTTGGCTGCGACCATTGTCCGTGTCGCCTCGAGCCCGGCCCCGGCGGCCTCGAGCACCTCGGGCATGCTGCCCGAGGCGGCGCAGCGCGCTGCGGGGAGCCAGACATCACGCATGGTGCAATCGCCGGGCTGGGCATTGCCGCGACGGGCGATGCCGTCGTCAAAGGCCGCGATGAGCGTGGGGGCCGGGATGCTGTCCGGGCCACTGCGCCCGGCGGCCTCGATAAAGGCGGTGGCATAGAGCGGGCCAACCGTCGCCCCGACCGCGCTCAGGAACCGCTGCCCGGCGGCGCGCAAGGCGCCGGGCAGGTCGTCGCCCTCGGTCTCGAAACCGGTGGCGGCGGCGGAGAAGCCGTCGGCCATGGAGGCCCCATGATCGCCGTCGCCGACCTCGCCGTCGAGGGTGCTTAGCTCGGTGCGGCACTCTTCCAGCCGCTGGGCGGCGCGTTTCAGGAAAGCGGCCATCGCCGCCCGGTCGAGGTCTTGGGTCATCCGCTCTTCTCCGCTTGCGACGGCGACAGTGGCGTCGGGGGCGCGGCAATGCAACGGCTCTCTGCCGGGCGTCGGCCTGGGTCGGGGCGGCAGCGTGGCCGCCCCCAGGGTCGTCAGGTGTGCATTTTCAGGACCGCGTTGTCAGGCCCATGTCGTAAGGCCCTGGTGGTCGGACCAGCGCCTTCAGGCCGCCCCCCTCAGGAAAGCCGAGCCTCGATGGCGTCGGCAAGGGTCACGAGGATCAGCGCGCAGGAGGTGGCGCCTGCATCCTGCACCCCGCGCGACCGTTCGCCCAGCCGGCTGGCGCGGCCGATCTGCGCGATCATGTCAACGGTGGCATCACGGCCGTCTTCGGCCGCCTTGCGCACCGCGACGAGTGTTTCGGGGAAGCCCTTTGCGGCATTCTCCTCGGCGGCGGTCACGGCGGGGCAGAGCGCATCGAGAAGGCACTTGTCGCCCGGGCGCGCCTCGCCGATGGCCATGACGCCCTCGGCACCGGCGGCCAGCATCGCGGCGAAGGTGGGGGCGTCGATACGCTCCTTGCCGGCGACCACGTCTGCCATGTCCGAGAAGAACATGCCGTAGAGCGGCCCCATCGAGCCGCCGATCTCGCCCATCAGCACGTCGGTGACGGTGGCGAAGGCCGCATCCAGCGTGTCCCCGTCGGAGATCCGCTCGGCGGCGCGGCCAAAGCCCTTGGCCATGTTGTTACCGTGGTCACCGTCGCCGATCTTGCCGTCGATCTCGGACAGCCAAGCGCGGTTCTCGACCACTGCCGCCGCCACCTTGCGCACCATAGCGCCCGAACCTGCGTTCTCGAAACTTGCCATCTTCGGTCCTCCTCAGCCTTTCACGGCCATGCCGGGGGCGCTGGCGGGTGCGTCGATCAGCGCCTCCAGTTCGTCGTCCAGCTTCATCACGGTCAGCGTCACGCCCATCATCTCGAGCGAGGTGAAATAATTGCCCACGAAGGGGCGGTGCACGGAAATACCTTTTTCCTCCAGCCCCTTGGCCACCCGATCGTAGACCACGTAAAGCTCATTGATCGGTGTTGCGCCAAGCCCCGAGAGCAGCACGCAGACCCGGTCGCCCGACGCGAGGTCGTGGTCGTCGAGCACGATCTTCAGCATCCGGTCCGCCACCGCGTCGGCGGATTCGAGATCGGCCACTTCGGTTCCAGGCTCGCCGTGGTGGCCGATGCCGACCTCCATCTTGCCGCCGGGGATGTCGAAATTGGGCTTGCCGTTGGCGGGAAGGGTGCAGGGCGCCAGGCCGACCCCGACCGAGCGGGTGGCGTCGATCGCCTTCTGGGCGGTGGCTTGCACCTCCGTCAGCGAAGCGCCCGTAGCCGCCTTGGCCCCGCCCACCTTCCACATCAGGATCTCACCCGCGACGCCGCGCCGCTTGGCGCGCTCATCAATGGGTGCCGAGCAGACATCGTCGTTGGCGACTACGGTGAGCACCTCGATGCCCTCCTTGGCAGCCATGCGTGCGGCCATCTTCACGTTCATGTTGTCGCCGGCATAGTTGCCGTAGAGCACCGCCACGCCTGCGCCGCCATCGGCTGCACGGATGGCTTCGAGGAACGCCTTGGCGGTGGGGGACGAGAACAGTTCGCCCACGGCAACCGCGTCGACCATGCGCTCTCCCGCATAGCCCATGAAGGCAGGCTCATGGCCCGATCCGCCGCCCGTCACGATGCCGACCCGGCCCGTTTCGCCACAGCCCTTCGCCAGCACGACGCGCGGATTGTCCGGCGACAGCGTCACATGGTCGGCATGTGCCCGGACGAATCCAGAGACGGTTTCGTCCACGATATCATCGGGATCGTTGAACAGTCGTTGCATGAAATCTCCTCCTTGTCGCGCCGTTTAGCCAGCACGGTCCCGGCGGAATTCCATGCGCGGGACCGCCGCCCTTCCTCTTTCATTTCCGACAGATGGCTGGGCTGTCAACCGAAATCGCGTGGCTATTTTTACAAAACAAACATTGGCGTTGACAAAAGTGGAAATGCGCGCTTCCTTGTGGGCGAGGAGACGCGGACCTGCGATTGGGGCCGCGACGAAAGCGGTCCGTGACCGGCCGCAGGAGGAGGATCGTCATGAAAGCCGGACGCATGGATGCGCAGCTGGTGTTCCTTGTGGGCATCAACGCGGCAATCGTCGTGGCCGCCATGGCTCTGGTCGGCGATCGCTTCATGTCACTCTACAACTTCCAGTCGATGGGCACGCAGGTGCCAGAGCTCGGCCTGCTGGCGCTCGGCGTCATGCTGGCAATGGTGTCGGGCAATGGCGGCATCGACCTGTCGGGCATCGCACTGGCGAACCTGTCGGGGGTGGTGGCCTTCTTGCTGGCGCCGGGCCTTTTCGATGCGTCCGACGCCCCGGTGGCCTTCTTCGCCATGTTCTCGGTCATCGCGCTGCTGACTGGCGTGCTGGGCGGGGCGCTAAATGGCGCGCTTATCGGCTTTGCCGGTATGACGCCAATCATCGCGACGCTGGGAACCCAGTTGCTGTTCACCGGCATCGCGGTGGGGCTCACCGGCGGTTCGGCGCTGCAGCTGGGCTATGTGCCGGTGATCGACGACTTCGGCAACATGCCCTGGATGGGCGTGCCGCGCACCTTCGCGATCTTCGTGATCATCGCGCTTGCACTGGCGGCGATGCTGCGGTTCTCGCGCTTCGGCATCCACCTGTTCCTGATGGGGTCCAATCCCAAGGCGGCGCGCTTTGCTGGCATCCGGGTCGGCGCGATGTTGTTCCGCACCTACCTGCTGGCGGGGGTGCTCGCGTCGGTCGCGGGCATCATCATCGCGGCGCGGACCTCGTCAATCAAATGGGATTACGGCAGCTCCTACGTGCTGGTGGCCATCCTCATCGCCGTGATGGCTGGGGTGCGCCCCGAGGGCGGGTATGGCCGGGTGGTCTGCGTCGTGCTCTCGGCGATCGCGCTGCAGATCCTGTCGAGCCTGTTCAACTTCATGCAGATCTCCAACTTCTTCCGTGATTGCGCCTGGGGTCTGCTGCTTTTGCTGTTCCTGGCCAACGCGCGGCTGGACTGGGGGCACTACACCAGCGCCGTGCTGCGCCGACACCCGGCGACGACCGGCTGACACGACCCCGGCGTGCGCGGCCCCGACGCACGGCACCGGCAACGCTCTGGGGCAAAACGGAATACCGGAGGAGGAAACATCATGACATTCAGGAAACCGATGCTGAGCGCACTTGCCACGTCCGTGGCGGTGCTGGGCCTCGCGGGCGCCGCGCAGGCACAGGACAAGGAAATCGTCACTGTGGTCAAGGTCACGGGCGAGAACTGGTTCACCCGCATGGAAGAGGGCGTCAACGCCTACAACGAAGAGACCGACGGCATTGCCGCCCGTCAGGTGGGCCCGGGCCGTGCGGACGCGGCACAGCAGGCCGCCATCGTGCAGGATCTCATCGCGCAGGGTGTCGACGCGCTGGCCATCGTGCCGATGGACCCCTCAACGCTGGAAGGCGTGCTGCGCCGGGCGCAGGGGCGGGGGATCACCGTGATCACCCACGAAGCCGACAACATGCAGAACACGCAACTTGACCTCGAGGCCTTCGACAATGCCGAGTTCGGCGCACACTTCGCCGAGGACATCGCAGAATGCATGGGCGAGAGTGGCAAGTGGACTTCGTTCGTGGGCTCTCTCGGCTCGCTGACCCACGTGCAATGGGCTGATGGTGGTGAGGAATACATGTCGCAGTTCCCGGACATGGAGCTGGTCTCGCCCAAGAACGAGAGCTTCAACGACGCCAACCGCGCCTACGAGCTGGCCAAGGAGATCCTGCGCAGCCATCCCGACATCAAGGGCTTCCAAGGTGGTTCGGCCATCGATGTGATCGGCATCGGCCGCGCGGTCGAGGAAGCAGGGCTCGAGGATGAGACCTGTGTCTATGGCCTCGGCCTTCCCAAGGACAGCTCGGCCTATCTCGAGAGCGGTGCCGTCGACGGCATCGCCTTCTGGGATCCCAAGGATGCCGGCTACGTCATGAACATCCTGGCCCACAAGGTGCTGAACGGTGAAGAGATCGCCACCGGCGACGATCTCGGCGTGCCGGGCTATACCAACGTGACCGTCAGCGATGGCCCCGGCGATGGCAAGATCGTCCGTGGCCAGGCCTGGGTCGACGTGACCAAGGACAACTGGTCCGACTTCCCGTTCTGATCCGATACTGAAAGGGCAGGGGCGCTGCGCGCCGCTGCCCGACCTCGCCTGCCGCCCCCTCCCAGGAGCCGAGACATGACCGCTGCCTTTCTCGAAACCCGCGACCTGCACAAGCGCTACGGCGGCGTGCACGCGCTGAAGGGTGTCAGCCTCCACATCGAGCGCGGGCAGTTCTACCACCTCCTTGGCGAGAACGGCTGCGGCAAATCCACGCTCATCAAGATCATCTCCGGCGCCCAGCCCGCCACCTCTGGGCAAGTGCTGATCGAGGGGCGCGACATGACCGGCCTCGACCCGATCCAGGCGCTGGATGCGGGGATCGAAACGGTCTACCAGGATCTGTCATTGTTGCCGAACCTCACGGTGGCTGAGAACATCGGCCTCTCCGAGCAGCTGGTCGAGGGGCACGGCGGGCTGTTCCGCCGGCTTGACCGGGAGCGGGTGACCACGACGGCGCAGCGCGCGCTGGAGATCGTCGGCCTGCCCGCCGACCGCGCCTTCCTGAGCCGTCCCATCGACACGCTGCCCATCGCGCTGCGCCAACTTGTCGCCATCGCCCGTGCTGTGGCCAGCGAGGCAGGGCTGGTGATCATGGATGAGCCGACCACCTCCCTCACCCGGCGCGAGGTCGACAATCTCATCCGCACGGTGCGCCGCCTTCAGGAGAACGGGGCCGCCGTGCTCTTCGTGACTCACAAGCTTGACGAGGCGCGCGAGATGGGCGGCACCGGCCTTGTCATGCGCGACGGCGAGCTGGTGCAGACCGTGGACGTTGGCACCGCCACCAATGCCGAGATCGGCTACTGGATGACGGGCCGCGAGCTGGAACAGGGCCGCTACCGCGCGTCAGCCAAGGGTGACGTGATGCCGCTGCTCGATGTGCAGGGCCTGTCGCTGCCGGGCCACTACACGGACCTGTCGCTGCAGGTGGGCGCGGGTGAGATCCTTGGACTGACCGGCCTTGCGGACTCGGGCCGCAATGAGTTTGCGCTGAGCCTCGCCGGCCTCGCCCCGCCCGAGGCGGGCACGGTGACGCTTGCGGGCGCGCCGCTCGACGTGTCGGCCCCGCACCGCGCCATTGAGGCGGGGGTGGCCTATGTGCCCGAGGACCGGCTGACCGAGGGCCTGTTCCTCGAAAAACCGATTTCCGAGAACATTACCATGTCGATCCTCGAGCGGCTCAAGGGTGCGTTGGGGCTGGTGGACCGTGGCCGGGCCCGCGCCCGGGCGCAGCAAACGCTGGATGATCTGGCCATCGTGGCAAGCGACGTCGAGGCACCGGTCTCGTCCCTGTCGGGGGGCAACCAGCAGCGGGTGCTCATTGGACGCTGGCTCGCGACCGAGCCGCGCCTGCTGATCCTGCACGGTCCCACCGTGGGTGTCGACGTCGGTTCCAAGGACACGATCTTCCGCATTATCCAGGCGCAAGCCGAAGCGGGCATGGGCATCATCATCGTCTCGGACGACCTGCCTGAGCTTTTGCAGAACTGCGACCGCATCGCAGTGATGCGCGAGGGCCGCATCCACGAGACCCACGACGCCGAGGCGCTGGACGAAGACACGCTCTACACCGCCATCGCGGGCGCCCATGCGCTGGCCGTGGCGTAAGGACCCCCGGACATGACCACAACCAACACCGAGACTTCCCACGCCGCCGATCCCGCGCAGGGTCCGTCCGCAAGCCGCCGCTTCTGGACATGGTCGGCGCAGCATCCGACCATCTTCCCTGCGGTGCTGATCGTGCTGACCTGCCTCGTGGTGGGGGCGATCAACACCGACTTCTGGCAGCTTGCCAACCTCTTCGACATTCTGCGCGCCTCTGTGGTGCGGGGTCTGTTCGCACTCGGGGTGCTGGTGGTGCTGGCCTCGGGAGGGCTCGACGTGTCGTTCACCGCCATCGGGGCACTGGTCATGTACACGCTGACGCTGTTCGTGGTGAACGTGGCGCCAGAGCTTGGCATGGCGCCGATCCTTGCGCTGGCGGCCGTGGCCGGGGCAGGGCTCGGGGCGATCAACGGGCTGCTGGTCAACGTCCTGAAAGCGCCGGCGCTGATTGTCACTATCGGTACACAATACGCCTTTCGCGGCTTCCTGCTGACCTTCATCGGCACCGCGCTTTTCATGAACATTCCCGCCGCGATGGACGGCTTTGGACGGCTTACGCTGATTTCGGTCACCACCGAGCGTGGCTTGGCAGTGGAACTGCCGGTCTACTTCCTCGTGCTGGTGGTAGCGGCGCTGCTGACGTGGTGGATGCTGAACTTCACCATGATCGGCCGCGCGATCTTCGCGGTGGGCGGCAAGCCCGACATCGCGGCGCGGCTGGGCTACCGGGTGGGCCGGGTGAGGGTCTTTGCCTTTGCCTTCGCCGGTCTGCTGGCGGGACTGGCGGGGGTGATACACGTCACCGCCAACCGCCTTGCCAACCCCTTCGATCTCGCGGGCACTGAGCTGCCGGTCATCGCAGCGGTGGTCCTCGGCGGCGCCCGTATCACCGGCGGGTCGGGCACGGTGCAGGGCACGCTGCTGGGCGTGCTGCTCATCACGCTGGTCAGCAACGTGCTGATCCTCGTAGGCATCCCGAGCAGTTGGCAGACGGCGATCCTTGGCGGCTTCATTCTCGTGGCCGGCTTGTTCTTTGCCCGGCTCGACAAGGTGCGCGCGACCTGACCCATCCTGCCGTCGCCGGGCAGTCACCAACATAGCAAGCGGTGGCGGACTGTTGTCCACAGACCTATTTGTGGATTGGCGTCGCCGCCGGCGATGCCGCGGCTGGTACCAAGCTCGATCTGCCGCCCGCCGTGCACCGTCAGGACCCGCGAGGCCGCCACCGCGTAGGCAGGGTCTCGGTCCAAGGGGGGGCGCTGAGGCTGCAGGATGCTGATCGGATCCGCCTCGAGCTTGGCTTCGCTTAGGTGACCAAGGCCACACCGCCCATAGTTGCGGCGCGAACCTTTGGCGGGACCCTGGTACCAGGTGCGGCCGATGCGCTGATCGCGGTCTGCGCCGTCGCAAGGCTGCCGTGGCCGCGCAGACCGCTGCACAGGTCGAAGAGCTGCCTGCTGTTCGACCTGTGGCTTGTGCCGATCCTCAGAGTCCAATCGCTGCGTTCGTTTCTGCCGGGAATTTGCGGGCCGGTACTGCACCTCCCCGGCACTGCACAGTCCTTGGCGTCGCCCAGGGTCTTCGGGCTGTTGAGAGCCGGATATGGGCCCAGGTCGCTATAGCCACCATCATACGGCCTTGTGCATTCGGAAGGCAGGCCGATGATGGGCTCTGAGGCGCGACGGACCATGAAAAGTGTCAATCGGAGGGTTGAATTATAATTCATAATCCTCATTACGCGGCAACCATGGCGGCAGGGGTGCGCGCTACCCTCAAGTGCGACTCCCCTTAGAAAACAGATGGTTATCTAATGGAGAGAGTCTACCATTGGAGCGATTTGCGCGCAACTGAGCGTCATGGACCGTGTCCAGATCGAACGCTGGAAGCTGGCAAAGTCCCCTGTCCGGGAGATGGCGCGCGTGTTGCCTCGCTCGAAAGCCACTATCATCGCAAGGCCAAACGAAACTGGTTCAGCGATGAGTGCCTGCCGGGCTATGATGGCTACTACGGCGCCGCTGCGCATCACCGAGCCAACAGTCGGGGCGCCCGCCAGCGCAAGCTGATCCGGCATCCTTAGCTTCGAAATCAGGTGGTCGAGCGGATCAAGAACGGCCCCCTCTCGGCAGTATGCTGCGCACGCGCCTGCCGGTCGACGGGACGCCCGAGCAAATCGGCAACCGGCTGGTCCACGAAGGTGTGACGCTCCGGGTCTGCCAGGAAACGATCTACCACTACATCTACTTGAAGGAAGGCATGGCGCAGGAGCTTTTGTGGTACCTACCCGAATACTGAAAGGCCCGCCAACCACATCGCGCCCGCAAGCGCCGCGCTGAAAATCGACCGTGATGTCAGTATCCTCTTCCGCCCGGATGATGTCGCACACCGCGGGGAATTTGGACACTGGGAGGCTGATTTAATGCTGCTCAATCAATCCAGGTCAGACCAACGTCACTTCTCTGGTCAAACGTGTCGTGCTGCTGAAGAACGCCAACAGGCGCGCAAAACCGGTCATGCACTGCCCGGCAGGCGGTTGCGTCGTGCTAGAGCATGACGCAATCTGCCGAGAGGGACATAGTTCGTGAAGGCGGTTCGGGATCTGAACTGGCGGGCCACAGATCCCTCACCTTCGACCGCGGCACGGAGTTCGTATCATGGCCGCACCTGCAGGCATAGCTAGGAACCCAGACCTGGGTCTGCGACCCCTCCTCGTCTTGGCAGACAGGCACAGCCCTGAACACCAACCGCCAACTTGGTCACTGGCTTCCAAGGCAGCGCGACGTCGCGGCCACGACCGAGCTCGAGCTGAAGCAACTCTGCGACCAGCTCAACAACGCGCCTCGCAAATGTCTCGGATGGCGGCACCGGCCGAGCTCTTCCTCGAAATGATGGTGGGGGAAAGGGGCCGACGCCCCTACCGTCGCAGGTAATGGGTGCGCGCGCTTCAAGTAGTGCGCACATCGGGTGGTCCTGTAGGTGGGGGCGGGTCTGCTCATTCAGATCTGCTGCCATTCGGGGTTCACGAGGGGGATCTCTCACGCGATTTGTGCACAAGAGCTGGGGTAGGAGCTGAGCATCCTGTCAGCGGATTGGCGCTCCGAGGTCATACCAAATCGTAGCTCATGAGTGGGATCCCGTTTCTGCCTGAAGAAAATCCCGTCTCTATAGTTTACTCAAGTAAAATTATATTATACTCGAGTACACATCGGAGGGGACTCCGCCCGCATTTCATGGGCGCGTCCATATGTTCTGGGAGGAACAACCATGAAGACCATCACCCGCAATCTCCTTGCGTCGACGACGCTAGCGCTTCTGGCGGCAACCGGCGCATCGGCCGAGGGTATCGGCGCGTCGCTACTGACCCAGCAGCACCCGTTCTACATCGAGATCAACAACGCCATGGTGGCCGAGGCCGAGGCCAGAGACGTTCCGCTCGAGGTGTCCATCGCGAACCAGGACCTGTCCAAGCAGCTGGCGGACGTCGAGGATTTCATCGTCAAAGGTGTCGACGTGCTGGTAATCTCGCCGGTTGATAGCCAGGGCGCTCTGCCCGCGATCATGAAGGCCAAGGCCGCCGGGATCGAGGTCATCACCGTGGACGTGCCCGCGACGGGCGTGGACGTGACCTCCTACATCGGCACCGACAACTACGCCGGCGGCGTGCAAGCGGCAAAGTTGATGGGCGAACAGCTGGGCGGTGAAGGCCAGGTGGCAATCATCGACTATCCCACCGTGCAATCGGTCGTGGCCCGCATCGACGGCTTCAAGAAGGGGCTCGAAGAGTTCCCCGGTATCGAGATCGTCGCACAGCAGACCGGCATCACCCGCGCCGAGGCGCTTGCGGCGGCGCAGAACATGCTGCAGGCCAACCCCGAGATCGACGGCATCTTCGGCTTCGGTGACGATGCCGCCCTCGCCGCCGCCGTGGCGGTGAAAAGCGCAGGGCTCGCCGAGCAGGTCAAGGTCATCGGCTTTGACGGCATGGAAGAGGCGCGGAACGCGGTCGACAGCGATCCCGTGATGATCGGCGTGATCCAGCAGTTCCCCGACCAGATGGGCAAGATGGCGGTCGACACCGCGCTTGCCATCATGGACGGCGAAGAGGTTCCCGCCGAGCAGCCCATCGTTCCGGGCGTCTACACCGGGCAATAAGCCTTTGGGGCCGGCGGTATATCAGCTGCCGGTCCCACCCCGCCCGCGCGGCGGGCCAGCCCTTAGCCAAAGTTCCCAAAGGAGGCCGCCATGGAGCATTGTGACGTCGTCCTGCACCTGACCGGGGTCCGCAAGACCTTCGGCCCCATCGTCGCGCTGCGGCACATGGACCTGACGGTCCGCGCGGGCCGGGTTCACACGATCCTTGGCGAGAATGGTGCAGGCAAGTCCACGCTGATGAAGATCCTTGCGGGGGTGCAGCTGCCCACCGAGGGTGACATCACCCTTGGCGGCAAGGATTTCCGTCCGCGCACCCCGCAGGAGGCCGCCGCCGCCGGGCTGGCCATCGTCTTTCAGGAACTGAGCTTGTGCAACAACCTAACCGTTGCCGAGAACATCCTCGCCACGCGTGAACCTACGCGGATGGGCTTCATCTCGGACCGCAAGCTGGTGGCGCAGGCCCGCGCACTGGTGGCCGAGCTCGGCCTGCCACTTGACGTGAACGCCCGGGTGGCGGACCTGTCGATCGCTCAGCGCCAGCTTGTCGAGATCGCCAAGGGCCTCAGCCATGACGCGCGGGTGGTGATCTTCGACGAGCCGACCTCGTCGCTGTCGGACAGTGAGGCCGAGATCCTGTTCCGGATCATCGACAAGCTCATCGCGCAGGGCAAGGCGGTGATCTACATCTCGCACCGCATGGAAGAGATCATGCGCCTGTCGGATGACATCACCGTGGTGCGCGACGGCGAATATGTCGCCACGGTGGAAAAGGACGACACCACCATCGACGCGCTGATCGCGATGATGGTTGGGCGCCGCATGGACGAGATCTACCCGCCCCGGCTCGATGTCGTGGCCTCGCCCAGTGACACGCCCGTGCTCAGCGTTAGCGGGCTGACCCGCAAGGATGCCTTCGAGGACGTGAGCTTTGTTCTGAAGGCGGGCGAGATCCTCGGGGTGTTCGGGCTTGTCGGCTCGGGCCGGTCCGAGGTGATGAACGCGCTTTTCGGGATGCTGCCGCCTGATACGGGCCGGATCGAGATTGACGGCGCGGAGGTGCGCATCACCAGCGCCGCGCAGGCGATCACGCAAGGGATCGGCTTCGTCACCGAGAACCGCAAGGAACAGGGGCTGGTCTTGTCGCACGGGCTGCGGCCCAACGTGACCATGGCCGCGCTTGACCGCTTTTCCGGGCGCGGGTTCATGCGCAGCGGCCCCGAACGCGCCGCCGCCGAAGGCGAGGTCAAGCGCCTTGGCATCCGCACCGGGTCCATCGAGACAGTGACCGGCACTCTGTCGGGCGGCAACCAGCAGAAAGTGGTGCTAGCCAAGTGGCTCGCCACCAGACCGCGCATCCTCATCCTTGACGAGCCCACCCGCGGCGTCGACGTAGGCGCAAAATTCGAGATCTACCGCATCATCCGCGAGCTTGCCTCGGAGGGCACGGCGATCCTCATGGTCTCTTCGGAACTGCCCGAGGTGCTGGGGCTTGCCGACCGCGTGATGATCATGTCCGAGGGCCGCGTGGCGACCACCGCCCCCCGCGACACGCTAACACCCGAGAGGGTGATGACCTTTGCCACGGGACATGTCCAATGACCGATACCACAACGACCGAAACCGCCGGCCATAGCTATCTGCGCGCTATGATCCGCCAGTACGCGGGCATCGTGCTGGCGCTGCTGGCGCTCTGCATCATCTTCTCGGTGACCAACGACCGCTTCCTGTCGCTGGCCAATTTCACCAACATCTTCCAGCAGGTGGCCGTGATCGCCATTGCCGCCTTCGGGATGACATGGGTGATCCTGCTGGGCGAGATCGACCTTTCCATCGGGTCGATCATCGCTGTGGCGGGCATGGTCGGCGCGCAGGTGATCGGGCTGGGCTGGGGCTTTGTCCCAGCGTTGGTGCTGACACTGGCGGCGGGGGCGGTGCTGGGCCTGTTCAATGGCACCATGACCGCCAAGCTGATGCTGCCATCCTTCATCGTCACCGTGGCGACCATGAGCATCTACCGCGGCCTCGTCAGCCTGCCCACCGGCGGCGCCCCGGCCATGAACATGGACCCCACCTGGATCGCCATCGGCGCGAACAGCTTCCTCGGCTTGCCCATCATCATCTGGATCGTCGTGGTGCTGTTCCTCGTCAACCATATCGCGCTGGCGCACACCACCTTCGGGCGCAAGGCGTACCTCACGGGTGGCAACCGCGAGGCGGCGCTCTATTCCGGGATCAACGTCGATGCGATGAAGATCAAGATCTTCATGATCTCGGGCGTGATGGCGGCGGTGTCGGGCATCCTTCTGTCCTCGCGGCTGTATTCGGCGCAGACCAACGCTGGCATGAGCTACGAGCTTGACGCCATCGCCGCTGCCGTGCTGGGCGGCACATCGCTGGCGGGTGGGGTCGGCACCATGGTAGGCACGCTGATCGGCGCGCTCATCATCGGGGTGCTCAACAACGGCATGAACATGCTGTCGGTGCCCTATTTCTACCAGCTGATCGTCAAGGGGCTGGTGATCCTCATCGCCGTCTGGCTCGACGTGCGCTCCAAGCAGCGGCAGGGCTGAGCCATGGCAAAGGTCCTGACCGTCGGCGAGATCCTCGTGGAGATCGTCGCCACCACCAAGGGCAGCGGCTTTCTCGAGGCGCAGCCTCTGATTGGCCCCTTCCCCTCGGGAGCGCCTGCCATCTTCATCGATCAGGTGGGCAAGCTCGGTACGCCCTGCGCCATCCTCGGGCGCGTGGGGGGGGATGATTTTGGCCAGCTCAACCTCGACCGGCTCCGCGCCGACGGGGTGGACGTGAGCGGGGTCGAGATCGCCCATGGCGAGACCACCGGCTCGGCCTTCGTGCGCTACCGTGAGGACGGCTCGCGGGTGTTCGTCTTCAACATCGCCAACGCCGCCTGCGGCACCCTGCCCGCCACGCCCAATGGCCGCGCGGTGATGGAAAGCTGCACGCACATGCATGTCATGGGCACCGCGCTGTCGGCTCCCGGCCTTGCGGAGCGCGCCATGGAGGCGATCGCGGTTGTGAAGGGAAACGGCGGAACGCTCAGCTTCGATCCCAACCTGAGGCCCGAGATCCTGGGCACCCCCGGCCTGCGTGAGGCGCTGGACGAGGTGCTGGCGCAGACCGACCTGTTCCTGCCCTCGGGCGACGAGATCTTTCTCTTCACCAAGGCCCGGACCGAGGCTGAGGCGGTCGCTGAGTTGCTCGCGCGCGGCGTGGGCGAGATCGTTATCAAGCGCGGGGCCGAAGGCGCGAGCCACTTCAACGCTGCAGGACGCACCGAAGCCGCGCCGATTGCCGTGGAAGAAATCGATCCGACCGGCGCGGGAGACTGCTTTGGCGGCGCTTTCGTCAGCTTCTGGGTGAATGGGGCCGATCCCGCCAGCGCCCTTGCCCATGCGAACGCCGCTGGGGCTCGGGCCGTTACGCAGCTTGGCCCCATGGAGGGCACCTCCACCCTCGCGGAACTGGCCAGCCTGCTGAGCGCCAGCGAAACCGCCTGAAAACCATAGCCTGAACACTTAGGACAGATCCCATGACCAACCCCCTGCACGACATCGCAAGCTGGCGCCAGAAGGCCGGGCCGTCGGGCATTCCGTCGGTGTGTTCGGCCAATGCCATGGTGCTGCGCGCCGCCATGCGCGCCACCGCCCCCACCGCCATGCCCCTGCTGATCGAGGCGACCTGCAACCAGGTCAACCAAGATGGCGGCTACACCGGCATGACCCCCGTGGACTTCCGCACCTTCGTCGAGGACATCGCCGCGCGCGAGGGCTTCGACCCCGCCCGCCTCATCCTTGGCGGCGACCACCTTGGCCCCAACCCGTGGAAGGCCCTGCCCGCGGAGGAGGCGATGGAAAAGGCAGACGTGATGATCCGCGCCTTCTCGGCGGCGGGCTTTACCAAGTTGCACCTTGATTGCTCCATGGGCTGCAAGGGCGAGCCGGTGGCGCTTGACGATGCCACCACCGCCACCCGCGCCGCCCGCCTCGCCGCCGCCGCCGAAGCGGCGCGGCCCGAGGGCGGCATTGCCCCGGTCTACATCATCGGCACCGAGGTCCCGATCCCCGGCGGTGCAATGGAAGAGCTGGACACGCTCGAGCTGACCGATCCCGATGCGGCACGCACCACGGTCGAGGTGCACCGCAAGGCCTTTGCCGCCGCTGGAGAGGACGATGCCTTCGCCCGCGTCATCGCCGCCGTGGTGCAGCCGGGCGTGGAGTTCGGCAACCATAACGTCATCGACTATGACAGCGCGGCGGCGCAGCCCCTGTCGGAGGCGCTGAAGGATCTGCCCGGCCTCTGCTTCGAGGCGCATTCCACCGATTACCAGCGCCGCGCCGGGCTGGCCGCGCTGGTTCGGGACGGCTTTGCCATCCTCAAGGTCGGGCCGGGCCTGACCTTCATGCTGCGCGAGGCGCTCTACGGGCTCGACCAGATCGCCGAGGAGCTGTTCCCTGGCCAGCGCACCCGCACCTTGCGCCAGACCATGGAGGACGTGATGCAGGCCGCGCCGGCCAACTGGGACCGCTACTACGAAGGCACTGACGCGGAACGTGCCCTGCAACGGCATTTCAGCTACTCGGACCGCATCCGCTACTACTGGCCCCAGCCCGATGCCGAGGCGGCGGTGGCCGAGCTCTTTGCGCTCCTGGAGGGCAGGACCCTGCCCGAAACGCTGATCAGCCAGTACCTTGGTGCGCGCTATGCTGCCGTGCGGGGCGGGACGCTCAAGGCGCAGGCAGAGCCGCTGGCGCTGGCTGCGGTCGAGGCGATGATGCACGATTACCTTTCCGCCTGCGGAGCCTGAGGCTAGAAGCTGGGCCGCAAGGGGAACAGGACAGGATTGGAACGGGCCGCATGGTGAAACGCACTGACATCCGGACGATGGAGGATTTCTCGGCCTACGTCGGGCTGTCGCGCCCGACCGTGTCGAAATTCTTCAACGATCCCGGCTCCGTGCGCGACACCACCCGCAGCCGCATCGAGGCGGCGCTGAAGGAAAGCGGCTTTAGCCCGAACATCTTCGCGGTGAACCTCAAGCGGCGGCGCAGCCGGATCATCGGCATCATCATCCCCAATTCCACCGACCCGTTCTACATGGAGCTCACCCGCTCGGTCGAGGAACTGGCGGCCAAGGCCGGCTACCTTGCCTTCATGCTCTCGACCAATGGGCAGCATGCACTGGAAAGCTCTGCCATCGACCGGTTGCAATCCATGACCGTGGCAGGGCTGATCGTGGTTCCCACCGGCGCCACCGGCCACAGCGCCCGGCTCGAGCAGCTCGAGGGAGAGATCCCGCTGGTTTACGTGGACAGCCCGCCCGACCATCCGGCGGCCTTCGTGGGCACCGACAACGCTCAGAGCATGGGGCTGATAGTCGACTACCTCTGCCGCTCTGGCGAGGCACCTTGCTATCTCGGGATGCCGGGGATCAACCGCAATGCGGCGGCGCGCCTTGACGCCTATGAGCGGGCGATGGAGGCGGCGGGCCATACGCCCCAGGTGCTGCCGATCCCGAAAAACGACAGCTGGGAGTTCGAGCGCTTCGGACGTGAGTGCGCCTGCGCGGCGATTGCGCAGGGACTGCCCAGCCGTACGCTGCTGTGCGCCAACGACAGGATTGCGCTCGGGGCGCAGCTTGCGGCGTGGGAGGCAGGACTGAAGGTCGGGCGCGGGGAGGATTGCGATCTGCGCATTGCCGGGCATGACGATCATCCGCAGGCACGGTTCGCCTGCCCGCCGCTCACCACCGTGGCGCAGAACTATGGCGAGATGGCGCATCTTGCCATGTCCGAGCTGATCGCCTGCATCGAAAGGGACCGAACTCCCAAACCGCGCAACATGCTGTTGCGGGCTGAGCTGAAGCTGCGCGAATCCGCCTGATCCTTGGCTTTGCCTGCGGCGCAGCGAGACTGACAAGGTCTGCTCGCTGGAGAGCGCGATCCTATGAGAAGCTACACGATAGGTTGGGCATCATACGCTGCGCGGTCGGCATCGGAACCGTAGTTAAAAAAGTCACGGGGCGTAGGGGTTCGAATGGACCTCTAGTGACAAGGGCACCAGCCGGCTGCCGATCGCCCTCGGGGCAAGGTGGGCCCAGAACGTGCAGACAGGCCCGTCGTATTCCTATGAGAGTCCCCGCATGAAGGAGTAGAAGCGGCTGTCGTTCACCCGGCTCCAATTGATGCGCATGCTTGGCGGTTGATTTGCACTGTCCGCGTGGAACAGAGATCCAGGCGCGAGGAAGATACCCTGCGCAGACGCCTCACGCGCGACCTCGAGATCGTCGAGACCCTCCGGCAGCCTGAGCCAGCCGTAAAGCCCGCCCTGCGGCTGCGCGAACAGTCGTAAGCCCAGTGCCGACAGGCGCTGCATTGCCTCGGTCCGAGCCACCGCAAGCCGCCGGGCCATGGTGCCCTTGACCTTCTCGTAGCGGCGGCTGCGGATCAGGTTGGCAATGATGCGCTCGGTGTAGCTCGAACTGCTGACCGAAAGGATCATCTTCAGCTCGGCGATGCTTGAGGCGATATCGGGCCGCGCGATGACGTATCCGGACCGCAGCGACGGCGTGAGCGTCTTTGAATAGCTGCCGATCTGGATCACACGGTTGAACTGGTCGAGATGCGCCAGCCGCGTGCCCTCGATTCCCGGCAGGTCGAGGAAGGGATCGTCATCCACAACCAGCATGTCCTGCCGGTCGGCGACCTGAAGGATGGCATGGGCGGTGGGCAGGTCGATGGAGCAGCCCGTGGGATTCTGCCCCAGAGACTGCGTGAAGAAGAGCCTTGCACCATGCGCCCGCGCGAGGCTGCGCAGCGCATCGGGATCGGGACCGCAGGGGCGCCGTGGCACGCCGATGACCATGGCCCCCGCAAGCCTCAGCTTGGCAAAGAGCGGGTAGTAGCCAGGGTCATCCACCAGCACCGCATCGCCTTCCCGCACGAAGCGGCGGATCAGCAGATCAAGCGCATGGTTGGCCCCGAAGGTGGTGACGATCTGCGAGGGCGACGTTTCGATGCCCTGCGCCAGCTGCGCTGCGGCGATGTATTCGCGCAGGGCCAAAAGCCCATGCGGCGTGCCGTAGCCGCCCTCGCCCGTGGGCAGGGTTAGGCTGGGCACGGCGTTCAGAAGCCAGTTTTCCGGCGGGCGTCCGTCGCCGGCAAGCACGTTGTGTGGCCGGTCAAGTTGCGCGCGCAGAAGCGACACGATGTCGATCGCCTCCTGCAGGTTCTGCGGCTCTTCCGCCATCGAGGGCGTATGCGCCACGAAGAACCCCGCCCCCTGCCGCGAGCTCACCAGCCCCCGCGCCACCAGCCGGTCGTAGACAGTGACCATGATGTTCTTGGACACGCCATATTGCACGCAGGCGTGCCGAAGCGAGTCCAGCCGGGCGCCGTTGGGTAGCTCGCCTTGCAGGATGCGGGTCTCGAGCGCCTCGAAGATACGGTCTGTCTTGGTCTGTGCCATGCGCCATCTGTACCCTGAAAACGACGTGTACAGTACAGGCGCAATTTTTCCAACTGTACCAATACATGCCGGTGGAAACCGGTCAGTATCCGGCTCGAACGAGGGGGAGGACCAGATGACCGGGACAGCTCAAACAGTGCAGGCCGGTGCCGCGCAGCACGGTGGATCGCGCGTGGAAGGCATGCGCGACATGGAACCGCAGGAGCGCCTGGGCGCCGTGGTGGCAGCGGCCGGGCTCGATGCAGCCGATGAAGGCCGGCTGGCAGGCAACGTGCTGCCGCTCGCCACGGCCAACGGCATGATCGAGAACGTCATCGGCATGTTCGAGCTGCCACTGGGCGTTGCCACCAATTTCGTGGTGAACGGGCGCGAGCATCTCGTGCCCATGGCGGTCGAGGAACCCTCGGTCGTGGCCGCGGCCTCTTATATGGCCAAGATCGCGCGCAGCGGCGGCGGCTTCACCGCGACCTGTACCACCCCGATCATGCGGGCGCAGGTTCAGGTGCTGGGCCTAGGAGATCCGCGCGGCGCGCGGGCCCGGATCCTCGCGCATCGCGACGAGCTGATCGCGCTGGCCAATTCGCGTGATACCGTGCTGGTCGGCCTTGGCGGCGGGTGCAAGGATCTCGAGGTACATGTCTTCGACGACACGCCCATCGGGCCCATGGTGGTCATGCACCTGCTGGTGGACGTGCGCGACGCCATGGGTGCCAACACGGTCAACACCATGGCCGAACTGCTCGCCCCCCGGATCGAAGAGATCACCTCTGGCAAGGTCCGGCTGCGCATCCTGTCGAACCTTGCAGACCGCCGTCTGGTCACCGCCAGCGTGCGCGTGCCCGCCGAAGCGCTGACCACAAAGTCGCTGGACGGCACCGAAGTGGCGCGCGGCATTGTCGAGGCCTGCGCCCTCGCCATCGTCGATCCCTATCGGGCGGCGACCCACAACAAGGGCATCATGAACGGCATCGACCCCGTGGTCGTGGCCACGGGCAACGACTGGCGCGCCATCGAGGCCGGGGCCCATGCCTATGCGGCGCGTTCGGGGCGCTATACCTCGCTTACCCACTGGGAGATCGACAGCGCAGGGGCACTCGTCGGCACGCTTGAGATGCCGATGGCGCTGGGGATCGTCGGGGGCGCAACGCGGACCCACCCGGCAGCGCAGGCGGCGCTGAGGCTGATGCGGGTGGACTCTGCCCAGCAACTGGCCGAGATCACTGCAGCGGTGGGCCTTGCACAGAACATGGCTGCGCTGCGGGCGCTGGCCACCGAGGGCATCCAGCGCGGGCACATGACCCTGCACGCGCGCAACATCGCCATCACCGCCGGTGCTGCCGGTGCCGATATCGACCGGGTGGCCAAGGCCATCGTCGCAGCGGGGGACGTCAGCGTCGCCCGTGCAAAGCGGGTGCTGGAGGGCACCTGAAGATCAGACAGGGAGGAAGACCATGACCATTTCGACCCGGCGCAGCATGCTGCGCCTCGGGGCCGCCGCTCTTGCGGCCCCCGCCATCGTTGCCGCCACTTCGGTGCGCGCGCAGGGCAAGACCACTTGGCGCATGCAGGCGCTCTGGGGCGGCGGCACCACACCGCAGATCTTCGAAGAGCGGTTCTGCGCCCGTGTCGCCGAGCTTACCGGTGGCTCGCTCGAGATCACGCCCTTTGCGGGCGGCCAGATCGTCCCCGCGGCACAGGCCTTCGACGCTGTGCGCGGCGGTGCCTTCGAGATGATGAAGACCTTCGACGGCTACACTGCGGGCAAGATCCCCGCGCATGGCTTTTCCTCGACGGTGCCTTTCGGCTTCCCCGAGGCGGACCAGTACGAAGCGTGGTTCTACGAACGCGGCGGGCTTGAGCTGGCGCGGGAAAGCTACGCCCCGGCGGGGCTTACCTATGTCGCCCCCACGGTCTATGGCGAAGAGCCGATCCATTCACGCGTCGCGATCCGGACCATTGCCGACCTCAACGGCCTCAAGGGTCGTTTCGTGGGCCTTGCCTCCGCGGTGATGGGCGATTTCGGCGTCTCGGTCTCGCCGCTGCCGACCTCCGAGGTCTACTCGGCGCTCGACAAGGGGCTCGTGGACATCGCCGACCGCGGCGACATTAAGGCCAACTACGAGGAAGGCCTGCACGAGGTCGCCAAGTTCCTGATCCTGCCGGGCTTCCACCAGCCCTCGACCGCGACCTCCTATGTCGCCAACACCCGCGCCTATGACGCACTCGACGACCAGCAGCGCGCCGCGCTGGCGGTTGCCGCCCGTGAGATCTCGGGCGCGCTGCGGCAGAACATCATCGTGGCCAACGGCGAGTACATCGCCAAGTTCCAGGAGGCGGGCGTTGAGGTGATCGACCTCGATCCGCAGGATGTCGCAGAGAACCGCGCCAAGGCGGTGGACAGCTGGGCCAAGGCCGCGAGCGACGATCTGTCGAAGCGCATGATGGACTCGCAGATCGCCCTGATGAAAGAGCTGCGCCTGCTCTGAGCGTCCCAAAAGGGCTGGCTGGCACCGCCCGGCCGGCCCTTCCCCATTCCCGGAGTCCGTCATGCTGCACCTCGCCCGTGGCATCACCGCGCTGAACCGCGGTCTTTTCGCTGCCTCGAAATGGCTCGTCTATGCCATCGTCCTTCTCATGCTGTGGGAGGTGCTGTCGCGCTACCTGCTTGCCTCCCCCACCTCTTGGGCCCCCGAGCTGGCAACGCTGGTCTTCGGGCCGTTCTTCCTGCTGGGCGGGCCGTACCTGCTGCATCTCGGTGGCCATGTCGCGGTCGACATCGTGTCGGACAAGGCCACTGGACGGCTGGCCACAGTGCTGACCCTCATGGGCCTGCTGCTGGCAGCCGCCTTCGGCCTCATCCTGCTGTGGTTCTCCGCCCCGCTGGTCTGGCAAAGCTACAGCTACGGTGAAACCAGTTATTCCGCCTGGAACCCGCAGATCTGGCCCGCCAAGCTGTTCCTGCCACTGGCGGCCCTGCTGCTCGCCCTGCAGGCGCTGGCCGATGCCATCGCGGTGCTGCATGGCACTCACCCCGGCCCGGGGCCCGACCCTCAAACCAGCCCCGTAAACAACATGCAGGCGCACTGAGATGGAAAGCTCGCTCATCCTCGCCTTCATGTTCGTCTCGCTCATCATCTTCATGCTGAGCGGCGCGGGCCTAGCCTTTGTGCTGGGGGCCATCGCCTTCATCTCGACCATTTTGCTGTGGGGGCCGGCGGCGCTCATCGTGGCGGTGCTCAATACCTTCGAGACGATGACCTCGGAAAGCCTCATGGCGATCCCGCTTTATGTGCTCATGGCCTCGATCCTGCAGAAATCGGCGATCATCGATGCGCTCTACGACGCGATGGAGACATGGTTCGCGCGGGTCAACGGCGGGCTCGCGGTGGGCACCATCGCGATCTGCACCATCCTTGCAGCGATGACCGGCGTCGTCGGCGCGGCGGTGGCGGCCATGGGCATCCTCGCCCTGCCCTCGATGCTGAAACGCGGCTACTACCCGCCGCTGGCGCTCGGCGCGATCTGCGCGGGCGGCACGCTGGGCATCCTCATCCCGCCGTCAGTCATCACCATCGTCTACGCCATCACCGCGCAGATCTCGATCGGGCAGATGTTCGCCGCGGGCATCTTGCCGGGCCTCATCCTTGCGGGCAGCTATATCGCCTACATCCTGGTGCGAACTTGGATCAACCCCGAGCTTGCCCCCACACCAGACGACATTCAGGACGTACCGCTGCGGGAGAAGCTGTCGAAACTCAAAAGCCTGATCCTGCCCGCCTTCGTTGTGGTCGGCGTACTGGGCTCGATTTATACCGGCATCGCCACCCCGACCGAAGCGGCTGCGGTGGGCGTGCTCGGCGCTGCGGCGTCTTCTCTGGTGACGCGGCGTTTCTCGCTGTCGATGCTATCGGACAGCGCCACCGACACCCTGCGCGTCACCGCCATGATCCTGTGGATCACCATCGGCGCGCGGGCCTTCATCTCGACCTTCGTGGCCACCGGAGGCGCGGATTCTCTGCTGAATTTCGTCGAGACACTGGAAGCCTCGCGCTGGCTGGTGCTGGCGGCGATGATGCTGATCCTGATCTTCCTCGGGTTGTTCCTAGACGAGATCGGCATCATCCTGCTCTGCGTGCCGGTGTTCCTGCCGATCATCACCGCGCTTGATTTCGATCCGCTGTGGTTCGGCGTGCTCTTCATGATCACCGCGCAGATGGCCTATATAACCCCACCCTTCGGCTACACTCTGTTCTACCTGAAGGGCGTGCTGCCCAAGGGCATCGGCATTGGGCAAGTCTATCGCGGCGTGGTGCCCTTCTTCCTGATCCAGCTAGTGATCCTGATCCTGTTTGCACTGTTCCCGGGATTGGTGACATGGCTGCCCGAGGCGCTGTCGGCCAATGCCAGGTGACGCCATGCCCCCCCAAGCGCCCCCCGAGGTAACCCTGTTCGAGGTTGGCCCAAGGGACGGGCTGCAAAGCCGCGGCGGCATGGTGCCCGCCGCGGGCAAGATCGCACTCATAGACGCCCTGTCGCGCAGCGGCTTTCGCCGGATCGAGGCGACAAGCTTCGTCAGCCCGCGCTGGGTGCCGCAGATGGCCGACGCCGCCGAGGTGATGGCCGGGATCGTCCGTGCTCCCGGCGTGCGCTATGCCGCGCTCACGCCCAACCTCACCGGCTTCGAACGCGCGCTGGCGGCGGGCTGCGACGAGGTGGCGGTCTTTGCCTCCGCCTCCGAGGGGTTCAGCCGCGCCAATCTCAATTGCTCGATCGAGGACAGCTTCGCTCGCTTTGCCCCCGTGCTTGAAGCGGCACGGGGCGCAGGCGTGCCGGTGCGGGGCTACCTGTCCATGGTCATCTCCTGCCCCTTCGACGGCCCGACCGCGCCAGGTGCGGTGGCGGGCTGGACGCGGCGCCTCATCGAGGCAGGATGCTACGAGGTATCGCTGGGGGATACCATCGGCGCAGGCACCCCGGACACCCTGGAGCCGCTGCTTGCGGCGCTGCTTGACGAGACACCGCCTGATCGGCTTGCAGGGCATTTCCACGACACCACCGGTCGCGCGGCAGAGCTTGTCGAGCTGTCGCTCGAGAGGGGGTTGCGGACCTTCGACGCTTCGGTTGCGGGACTCGGCGGCTGCCCCTACGCTCCCGGAGCGCGCGGCAATGTCGACACACGCAGCGTGCTCGAAGTGATCGAAGCGTATGGCTTGGCTCACGGGATTGACCTTGGCAAACTGGCGGAAGCTGAGCGCATCGCGCATGAGCTGACCAGCATCTGAGCTACTCCCGGATCATTGGACAGGTTCTGGCGTAAATTAAGCGACTCTGTGCACCTGTTGATCGGGTGGTTAATATCATTGCTCTGCCGGTACACCCGCGCCGGTGGCTTGCCGCCGAGGGCAGAGTGAGGGCGCTGGTGGTTGTGGAAGGTCATCCATTTGCGGTTCGCCGCCTTCGTCTCCGATCCTGTGTCCCAGGCAAGCAGACAGACGGCATTGCTGCAAAAGTCCGGCTTGAAGCGTGACTTCCCTTATCCCTCTGAGGTCATGCCACGGTTTGATCTCGGCGGTGCCGAGGGCCGAGAAGCGGTTCATGAGGGCGCTGCGGATGTGGAGTTCGGCGGTCTGGCAGTCGGGGTCTCTTGCGGCGATGCGCTTGCCGAAGGCTTTCAGGCAGCGCAACTTTGCCTTGACCCGACTTCGGGCGTGATAGCCCGTCCAACGTTTCCAGAAGGCCCGGTCATAGTCTCGGATGGCGCGCAAGGTTTCGTTCCGGACGCATGCCGCCGGGCAGTCCTCCTTCTATATGCGTCCACTCCTGCGGATCGGAATAATCGGGACAGTATCACGCCCGATGAGGGCCTTGTGGCAGAGGCACGCGTCGTAGGCGCATCGGCGGTGACTGTGCCGATCTGCTCGCCCACCGCAATCTGGCTCAGCAGCTCTGGCAGCACGGGCCTGTCGCCGCCACGGCTGAGAGTGAATTCCACGGCGCGGGTGCCCGAAGTGGCTGGATCCATGACCAGATGGACCTTGCGCCACTGCCGCTCGCCCTGCGGGCCATACTCGCGGGCCTGTCATTCGCCGTCACCGTCGCCAAAGAACATCATTCTCGTGTTGTCTGTTACCCGAGAGGGCACGAGCAGGTTCAGCGGCCCGTCGGCGTGGCACTTGGGGAGCTGAATGGCCGGGGTTTTCTGCCTGCGGCACGGCCTCGAGAAATCCCGCTTAGGCCAGTCCAGACCCGCCAGAGGCTGCAGGCTCGCCACAATCACGGAAGCCTGGCGCAGCGACAGTCTGAACAGGGCTTTGCCCCCTCTTGATGGTGTGGACGCCCCCTCACGGCATCGCTGTGCCAAGGTAGCGGTGTCGAAATTCGCTACGAGGAGGAAGCGTCCATGGAGAAGGTTAGCATTG
>NZ_BMJV01000010.1 GCF_014643635.1 Salipiger pallidus | reverse complement strand
TCTCAGCTCTCAGCTCTCAGCTCTCAGCTCTCAGCTCTCAGCTCTCAGCTCTCAGCTCTCAGCTCTCAGCTCTCAGCTCTCAGCTCTCAGCTCTCAGCTCTCAGCGAACCGCAGTGCCGCGCCAAGGGCGGGCCTCAGCCCGCCTTGCGCCGGTCCTCCACGATGCCCTCGATCTCGGCGCGGACCTCATCGTTCAGGCTTCCCGAAATGGCGATGGTGGTGCGCCGGTAGAGCAGATCGTCGATACCGCCCACCCGCTCATTGCGCATGATCCATTCCAGCTCCTCGCGGCTGTACTCGGGCAGGCTGCGCAGGGCGCGATCCGGCCCCAGCGCCGGGGCGATGTCCGCCGCGCGGGTGCCGTAACGGGCCAGAAGCACCTCGATGCGCGCATCCGGCAGGCCGGTTTTGCGGGCCAGCTCTGCCACCCAGGCTGGGCGTGCATTCGGCGCTGGATAGTCCTTGCCGCCGCCGATCTGCATATCATGCGTGGCGCGGAGCCGCTCGCGCCCCAGCACCGCCAGCACCTTGTCGGCGGTCTGCTCGGCAAAGCCTCGGAACGTCGTCCACTTGCCGCCGATGAGGCAAAGCACCGGCGCGCCGCCGGGCAGTTCCAGCTCTGCGATGGAATGATCCCGCGTCACCAGTCCGATGTCGCCATCGGCATTGGGCAAGGGGCGCACGCCGCTGAAGCGGTGCCGGATCTGGTCTTCGGTCACGGGAATGCCGGGGAAGATCTCGGACACTACGCCGCGCAGGTAATCGGCCTCCTGCTGCGAACAGACCGCCTTGTCGGGATCGTCGATCTTGATGTCGGTGGACCCGATCATCACCCGGCACATGAACGGATAGACCAGGTTCACCCGCCCGTCCTTGGTGCCGAAATAGACCATGTGGCCATTGAGGGCCTTCAGAAGCGCGGGGTTCTCGACCACCAGGTGCGCGCCCTTGGACCCGCCCATGAGATGGCTCTCGAGGCCAAGCGCCGCATTCACGCTGTCGATCCACGCGCCCCCGGCGTTGATAACGATGCGCGGGCGTACGCTGTTCCTGCGCCCCTCGTGCAGGTAGGTGACGACGCCGCCCTCCTGAGCCTCGACGCTGGCATGGTTGAGGGCGCGCGAGGCAGGGTGCAGTTCCTCGCCATCCAGCAGCAGTTCCAGCCCGAGCCGTTCCGCGTGGCTGATCTGCCCCTCGTAATAAAGGCCCGCGCCGATGACGCCCTCGTCGATGCCCTTCACCGTCGCATCGAGCGCCTGTCGGGACAGCATCCGGTGGTTGGGCATGGCGCGGAAGTTGCGGCCATAGATGTCATACATCGTCAGGCCCAGCCGGGTGATGGCGGAGCCGCGGTCGTTGATGCTCGACTTCATGCGCAGGAAGCGCTTCAGCGCCGGGATCACCCCGCCCATGCGCGAGCGTACCGGCAGGACCGAGGGCAGGGGCCGCACGTAATGCGCGGCGTTTGCCAGCAGGCGGTTGCGCTCTTCGGCGCTTTCGCGGACGAGGCGGAATTCCCCGGTCTCGAGGTACTTCAGCCCGCCATGCATCAGCCGCGACGATGCGGCCGAGGCACCCTGGCAGAAGTCGCCCTTTTCCAGCAGCAGGCAATCCACGCCTTGCGCGCAGAGATCGCGGAAGGTGCCGCAGCCGTTGATGCCGCCGCCAAGGATCAGCACGTCGATGTCCGCGATGTCCTCGTCCGCCTTGGTCTGCGGGTCAGTCGTTGCCTGTGTCTCAGTCATTGTGCACCACCACCTTGATCGCCTCGCCTGCCTCGGCTGTGGCGAGCGCCTCGCCGATTTCGGCCAGAGGGTAGCGGTGGGTGATGAGCGGGCCAAGGTCGAGCTGGCCGCTGGCCACCATGTCGAAGGCGCGGTCGTAATCCTTGCGTGACAGGCCGAAGGCCCCGGTGACGGTCAGCTCGCGGTAGTGGATGGCGTTCACGTCCATCTCGGCGGATTCGCCCTTCGAGAAACCGGCGAAAAGGCTGATGCGCCCGCCAAAGGCCGCAAGGTCCGTGGCCTGCCGCGCCAGCGCGGGCACGCCGATGGCGCAGATCACCACGTCCGCCCCGCGCCCGCCGGTTTCCTCGAGCACCCGCGCGGTGACATCGTCGCTGCGAGGATCGACCACCGCATTGGCCCCCGCGGCAAGCGCCGCATCGCGCCGGTGCTGGTTGGGGTCGCTCACGATGATTCGCGCCGCTCCGCGCAGGCGGGCGAGGTAGGTGTGCAAGAGCCCAATGGGCCCCGCGCCCAGAATAACCACCGTGTCGGCGCTGCTGACCCCAACCTTGTTCTGGCCGTTCAGCACGCAGGACAGCGGTTCCACCAGCGCGGCCTCGTCATAGCTCATGTGGTCTGGCAGGTGGCGAAGGTTGCCCGCGCGAACCGCCTGGGCAGGAATGCGGATCGCCTCGGCGAAGGCGCCGTCGATCTCGTAGCCGACGGCGGTGCCGCTGGTGCAGAGGTTCTCGTGCCCGGTCTTGCACAGGTGGCATTCCCCACAGGCGATGAAGGGGCAAAGGCCCACGCGGTCGCCGGCCTTCAGCCCTTCGTGGCCGCCGCCGTCAATCACCTCACCGGCGAATTCATGGCCCAGAACCGAAGGATAGCGCACCCCGGCAGTCTTCTTGCCGCGATAGATGCGGATGTCGGTGCCGCAGATCGTGGCGGCCTTCACCCGGATCAGCACGTCGCCCGGCGACACCACCGGGGCGACGATGTCGTCGAGCGAGATTTCATTCGGAGCGGTCAGGACAGCAGCTTTCACGATCGTCTTCCGTTTCTTACAAATGTTCACCAACTGATAACATGGTGCGATGAAATTCACCTAAAGATTTCTTTTAGACCTGTGATTATGAGTGATTTCAATGTGGAGGCACATGTCCTGCATGAACTTTTGCACATGCAGCATATCAAAAGTATTGACTTGGATCGGATGTTCATCCCATCGTTACGAAAGGCTTAACGGGAGGAGGCCACCATGACATTCGATTACGTGTCCGCGGGATTCTACACCTTTGACTGCCTTGGCTGGCCGTTCTCGGAGGTGCCCGAAGGAGGCGGCACCAACCTGCTGAACGAGATCGCCATGGCGGTATCCGGCGCTGCGGGCACCGGCGCCATCGTGGGTGCCAAGCTGGGGCTGAAGACCGCCGCCGTGGGCGGGCTGGGCCAAGACATGATGGGCGACTGGGTGCGCCACCGTCTTGGCAGCTTCGGCATCGACCAGACCGACCTCGTGGATTGCCCCGGCGTGCCGACCTCGAGCACCATCGTGCTGACCCGGCAGGACGGCTCGCGCCCCGCGCTGCACGTGAAGGGCGCGACCGGCGCCTATGTGGTGGACGAAAGCCGTTTTGACGCGGTGACCGACACCAAGGTGTTCCACCTCGGCGGTGTCGGCCTGATGGATGCCATGGACGGCGAGCGCAACGCCGCCCTCATGGCTCACGCGAAAAAGCGTGGCGCGATCACCACCGTGGATGTTTTCGCCGGCTCGTCCGACGATCTGCCGGACGTGAAGGCCGTGCTGCCCCACACCGACTACTTCATCCCCTCGATCGAGGAGGCGGAGGCACTGAGCGGCCTCAAGGACAAGGCGCAGATGGCGCAGTTCTTCCTCGATCTCGGGGCGCAAGCTTGCGTGTTCACCTTGGGCGAACACGGAGCCTATTACCACCACCGCGACGGCACCATCCTCGAGGTGCCCGCCTTCGGCATCGATGTGAAATGCACCTGCGGCTGCGGCGATGCATTCAACGCGGGTTTCGCGGTGGGGCTGCTCAAGGGCATGAGCCTCGAGGACACCATGCGCTTTGCCCAAGGCTGCTCGGCGCTCAACGCCACGGGCCTCGGAAGCCAGGCAGGGGTCGTGGATTACGACCAGGTTCTGCGTTTCACGCAGACCCAGCCGGTGCTGCGCCCCGCGGCCTGACCGAACCGAATACCCCGGCGGAGGAGGCCGGAGGGAAACGCCCGGGCGGAGTGACCCGCCCGGCGACATGAAACGGGAGGAGACCCACATGAAAACCACACTCAAGACCGGCCTCATGGCCGCTGCCGCCGCGATCCTGCCCCTCAGCGCCATGGCGCAGGATCAGGCCGATCTCATCACCCCGGTCGAGGACGAGCTGACCTTCGTCTTCGTGCCCAAGGTGATCCACCCCTGGTACGACGTGGTGGCCGAAGGCGCCGCCTATGCCGCCGAGGAATTTGCCAAGAAGGGCATCGAGATCGAGGTGATCTGGGACCAGCCCCCGCAGGCGGACGTGGTCGACCAGAACCAGCGCATCGAGGCCAACATCGGCCGCCAGCCGGACGGGCTTGCGGTGGCCTGTCTCGACCAGGCGACCAACGTGCAGCTGATGGGCGAGGCCAAGGAGGCGGGGATCAACGTGACCTCGTTCAACTCCTACTGCGCTGACGATTTCCAGTTCATCGGGCCGAAAAGCTCCAAGCAGGACGGCTATGATCTGGGCGAGCATCTGGCCGAGATCCTTGGCGGCGAAGGCAAGATCGCGATCCTGTCGGGCAGCCTGACCGCGTCGGACCACGTGCAGCGGATCGAGGGCTTCAAGGAAGCGCTGGCCGAACACGAGGGCATGGAGATCGTCTTTGAACAGCCCGATGACGATATCCTCGAGAAGGCGGTGGAGCTGACCGAAAGCGTGCTGGCCGCGCACCCGGATCTTGACGGCATCTTCGGCTCGAACGCGTCGAACCCCATCGGGGCGGCACGCGCGGTCGAGAACGCCGGCAAGGCGGGCGAGGTGCATATCGTCGGCATGGACGATCTGCCCGAGGCGGTGGATTTCGTCTGCTCGGGCGTCATCGACGCGCTGAAAGCGCAGCGCCAGTGGGACATGGGCTACTGGGCCGTGACCTACATGGTCGCCATGAACGAAAACCACACGGTGCCGATGTTCCACGACACCGGCTCGCGCCTTCTGACGGCGGACGACTGCGAATAACCTTTCCTCCCGGCCCGGCTGCCGTCCCCGTGGCAGCCGGGCTTGCTCCTCTCCGGACCCATTTTCGGGTCCGGAGCTTTTGACAGAGGCAGGACCGATGACCAGCCAGACCCCCGTCTTCGAGGCACGCTCCGTGTCGAAATCCTTTGGCCCCGTGGTGGCGCTGACCGATGTGTCGGTGTCGCTTTATGCTGGCGAGGTGCATTCGATCATCGGCGAGAACGGCGCCGGGAAATCGACCCTGATGAACCTCATCTGCGGCAAGCTCGCCCCCACCTCGGGGCAGCTTTACGTGGACGGCCAGCCGGTGCGCTTCGGCACGCCCAAGGACGCGCAGGCCCATGGCATCGCCATCGCGCCGCAGGAAATCAATCTCGTGCCCAACCTGACCGTGGCCGAGAACATCATGCTGGGCGCCCATGCGGGCAACGTGGCTGCCATCGACTGGCGCCGCACCCGCTCCGAGGCCGCCCGCCACCTGCACCAGGTGGACCACACCATCGATCCTTCAATGCGCGTGCGCGAGCTGTCCAAGGCGCAGCAGCAGCTGGTGCAGATCGCCCGCGCCGCCGCCACCGAGGCGCGCATCCTCATCTTCGACGAGCCCACGGCGACTCTCACCTACCGCGAGGAAGAGACGCTTCTGGCCTATATCGAGACGCTGGCGCAGGAGGGCCGGTCGGCCTTCTACATCTCGCACCGGCTCGACGAGGTGCGGCGCCTGTCGCACCGCATCACCGCCCTGCGCGACGGCGCCCATGTTGGCGAGTTGACCCCCGAGCAGGCCACCCGCGAGGCCATGGTGACGCTGATGGCGGGCCGTCCTCCCAAGGCGGGCGCGCAGCCCATCCGCGATATCACCACGCGCGAGACGGTTCTCGAAGTGCAGGGCCTGAGTCGCGACCATGAATTCGAGGACGTCAGTTTCAACCTGCGCAAGGGCGAGATCCTCGGGGTGTCGGGTCTTGTGGGCTCGGGGCGGACCGAGATGGCCAAGTGCATCTTCGGCGCGACCAAGGCCGACAAGGGCGGGCTGACCTTCCGGGGCGAAAAGACGGTGTTCAAATCCCCGCTCGAGGCGATTCAGGCCGGGCTGATCTACCTGCCCGAAGAGCGCAAGCAAGAAGGCATCTTCCCGCTTCTGTCGATCGCAGAGAACACCGCCCTGCCGACGCTGGAACGCTTCGGCGGTCTTCTTCACATCCGCAACCGCGAGATGATCGCCGAGGTCGAGGATCTGGCCAAGCGCATGAAGGCCAAGTTCAATTCGCTGACCGACCCGATCACCAGCCTGTCGGGGGGCAACCAGCAGAAGTTCATCATCGCCCGCTGGCTGATGCGCGACGCGCATGTGCTCATCATGGATGAGCCGACCCGCGGCATCGACGTCAACGCCAAGTTCGAGATCCAGGCGGTGCTGCGCAAGCTGACCGAGGAGCGCGGCCTGTCGATCATCGTGATCTCGTCCGAGATGGAGGAACTGCTCGACGTCGCCGACCGCATCCTCGTGATGCACGAGGGCCGGGTGAAGGGCGTCGTCGACCGCGCCGAGACCACGCAGGAAGGGCTGCTTCAGCTGGCCATGACCTGAGCTGACGCGCGCCACCCAAGACATAACGGGGAGGAGACCCGAGCATGGAACGTACCATGGATACCGCCGAGATGACCGACACGCCAAACATCCGGACACGCCGCAAGAAGACGCTGGTTCAGCGCTTCTGGGCGTGGGAGGCCAGCGGCGTGCTCGTCGCGCTGGCGGTGCTGTTCACCCTGCTGGCCTTTGCCACCGACAACTTCCTGTCGGCCTATAACGTGTCCGTGGTGATGCGGCAGGCGGCCTTCGTGGGCCTCGTGGCGCTGGGGCAGACGCTGGTGCTTCTGGTGGGCGGGATCGACCTTTCGGTCGGCGCGGCGGCAGGGCTGTCGTCCATCGTGGGCGCGCTGGCGCTGACGCAATGGGGCATCCACCCTTACCTCGTCATCCCCTTCACCATGGCCTTCGGCTTCTTTCTCGGGGCGGTGAACGGTTTCTTCGTCGCGGGGCTGAGGCTCAATCCCTTCATCGTAACGCTGGCCACGTGGGAGATCTTTGCGGGCCTCACGCTGGTCATCACCAAGGGCTACCCGATCCGGCCCCTGGGCGAGCAATTCCAGATCTTCGGCAAGGGTGAGATCCTCGGCCTGCCGGTGCCGGTGGTGATCTTCTTCGCCACGGCGATCGTGCTGATGTGGATGCTCAGCCAGACCCGGTTTGGCCGCAACATCTTTGCGGTGGGCGGCAACCGCGATGCGGCGATCCTTGCGGGCATCCGAGCCAACCGGGTGGAGTTCCTTGCCTTCGGTCTGGCGGGGATGCTGTCGGCACTGGCAGGCATCCTGTTCGCAAGCCGCATGGATGCGGGCCAGCCCTCGGTGGGCGAAGGCTGGCTGATGGGGGCGATCACCGCCGCGATCCTTGGCGGCACCTCGCTGCGCGGCGGGCAGGGGTCCATCGTGGGCACGGTGCTGGGCGCGCTGCTGCTGGCGGTGCTGGCCAACGGCACGGTGCTGATGAACGTGTCGGGCTTCTGGCAGCGGGTCATCGTCGGCGGTGTTGTCCTTGTGGCCATCCTTGTCGACCTTCTGCGCCGCAGGGGCTGACCCGTGGCCCAGGGCTCTGCTATGACCGAAGGGGAGGGGGCGCCGCACGGGCGCCCCTTGCCGCAAAGGACCATGCGCATGGCAGAGACCGACGTCGCAGAAGACCTCAAGACCCGCATCGCGTGGCTGTATTATTCCGAAGGCATGACGCAGGACGAGGTGGCGCAGGCGGTGGGCCTGACGCGGGCCAAGGTGCTTCGCATCCTCGCCAACGCAAGGCAGGACGGCAGCGTGCAGATCCGCGTCACCACAAAGCTGTCGGGCTGTGTCGCGCTGGAGCGCGAGCTGGAACGGCTCTGGGGTCTCGAGCGTGCCATCGTGGTTCCGACGCCCACGAAGGACCGCAGTGCGCTCAACTCCATCATCGGGCGCGAGTTGGCCTATTACCTCAACGGTGCGGTGCGGCCCGACATGTCCATCGGTCTTGGCTGGGGATCCACGCTGGTGAGCGGCGTGCCCTATATCGAACAGCGCGGGGCCAACGGGCTCAAGGTGATCTCGCTCCTGGGCGGGCTGACGCGGGTGGCCCGCGTGAACCCGTCGGAATACGCATGGCGGGTGGCGGACAAGTTGTCGGCGGAGTGCTTTCTCATGGCTGGGCCGGTCTTCGCCCCCGATGCCACCACCCGCGATGCGCTCATGGCCCACGGCGGCATCCGCGAGCTGTCGGAGCGGGCGCAGGCGCTCGACATGGCGATCCTGTCGCTGGGCGATCTGACCCCGCATTCCATCTTTGCCCAGTACGGGCTGCTGACCCAAGGCGAGATCACCTCTCTGGAAAAGGCGGGGGCGGTGGGGGACGTGCTCTGCCGGTTCGTCGATGCCGAGGGGCAGATCGTCGACCATCCGGTGAACGACCGGGTGTTCGCCGTCGATCCGCATGATCTGGCGAAATGCCGCAAGCTGGTCTTCGCCTCGGGCGGATGGCACAAGTACACGATCATCCGCGCCGCCATGCTGATGCTGACCCCATCCGTTCTCGTCACCGACGAAGAGGTCGCCGCGCGGCTCTGCGCCGACCGCCGCTAGGCACAACCTCACTTTCTTTCACGAGATCGGGAACCTGTGTGAGCACCGGGGTGTTCCGTCTGGAAAGCCAATTTTTCCAGAACCATTCATCACGGTACCAAACAGGGCAGAGCGGTTGCGGCGCATTTTCCTTCTTGGCCTTCCGCTTGTCCTCGGGGCTTGCGAGGGCAGACACAACTGGCTTGCCTCCGGCGGGGCCGAGGCGATCCGGGTGGAACAGCTGTTCTGGGTTCTCGTGGTCGGCGCTGCCGTCATCTGGACCCTCGTCATCGGCGCGGCGGTCTATGCCCACCGCCGGCAGGTGGACCCAAGCCTTGAGAAACAGGCTCGGCAGTTCATCATCTGGGGCGGCGCGGTCATTCCCACTGTCGTGGTCTGCGCCCTGCTGGTCTGGGGCCTTGTCATCCTGCGCGACATCACCACCAAGGAGGGCGACCTGACCGTCCGCGTCGACGGTGAGCGCTGGTGGTGGCGGGTGATCTACGAAAGCCCCGAGGGCGACGTCGTCACCGCCAACGAAATCCGCCTGCCCGTGGACAACACCGCGCTCTTCAAGCTCACCGCCGATGACGTGATCCACAGCTTTTGGGTGCCCGCGCTGGGGGGCAAGATGGACATGATCCCCGGACGCGAAACCGAGCTGACCCTCACGCCCGTGGAAACTGGCAGCTGGGGCGGGCTCTGTGCCGAATTCTGCGGCGGGGCCCACGCGCTGATGCGCTTCGATGCCATCGTCATGGAAGAGGCCGCCTTCAACGACTGGCTCGCGCACGAGGCGTCGCCTGCCGAGGTGGCGCAGGATGACGCGGGCCTTGGCGTTTTCCTCGACGAAGGCTGCGGCGCCTGCCACACCATCCGCGGCACCGAAGCCGTCGGCCCCGTTGGCCCGGACCTCACCCACCTTGCCAGCCGCGAACGGCTGGGCGCGGGGATCTATGACATGACGCCGGATAACATGGCGGCTTGGATCACCGACACGCACGAGATGAAGCCCGACATCGACATGCCCCCCTATCCGAACCTCGATGGCGCGCGGCTGGATCAGCTTGTCGCCTTCCTCATGAGCCTGGACTGAGCCACATGACGCAAGAGATCGACCTGTCGAAGCTGCCCCCGCCCGAGCCCTACGACAAGGCCCGCGACGAGGCGCAGCGCGAACGGCTGATGGCCACATGGGCCAAGCCCGTCGGCTGGCGGCACATCTCGGCGGTCAACAACAGCTACGTGGGCAAGTGGTACCTGCTGACCTCGTTTGCGTTCTTCACCTTCGCCGGCATCCTCGCGCTGCTGATCCGGGCGCAGCTGGCGGTGCCGAACAACGAGCTGTTCAGCCAGAGCCTTTATAACCAGCTTTTCAGCCTGCACGGCACGGCGATGATGTTCCTCTTCGCGGTGCCGATCTTCGAGGCGGTGGCGATCCTTGTCCTGCCCGAGATCCTCGGGGCGCGCGACCTGCCGTTCCCGCGCCTGTCGGCCTTCGGCTACTGGTGCTTCATCATCGGGGGCGTCTTCGTCTGCGGGTCGATCTTCTTCGGGGTGGCACCCGATGGCGGCTGGTTCATGTACACGCCGCTATCGTCCAACACCGACTACAGCGGCCTTGGCGCGGACATCTGGCTTCTGGGCCTGTCATTCATCGAGGTGTCCTCGATCGCCGCCGCCGTGGAACTCATCGTCGGCGTGCTGAAATGCCGCCCGCCGGGAATGCGCCTCAACCTCATGCCGCTGTATTGCTGGTACGTGCTGGTGGTGGCGGGGATGATCCTCTTTGCCTTCCCGCCGCTGATCGCCGGGGACCTGCTGCTCGAGATGGAGCGCGCCTTCGGCTGGGCCTTCTTCGACGTGGACCGGGGCGGCGATCCGCTGCTGTGGCAGCACCTGTTCTGGATCTTCGGCCACCCGGAGGTCTACATCATCTTCCTGCCGTCCATCGCCCTCATCGCCACCATGCTGCCCACCTTCGCGGGCCGTCCCATGGTGGGCCATAGCTGGATCGTGCTGAGCGCGGTCGGCGTGGCGTTCCTCAGCTTTGGGCTTTGGGTGCACCACATGTTCACCACTGGGCTGCCGGAAATCTCGCTGAGCTTCTTCTCGGCGGCGTCCGAGGCGGTGGCGGTGCCAACGGGCATCCAGATCTTCTGCTTCATCGCCACCATGCTCGTGTCGAAAGTGCGCGCCTCGGTGCCGATGCTGTTCGCGGGCGGCGCGCTGGCGATCTTCGTCTTCGGCGGGCTCACCGGCGTGATGGTGGCGCTGGTGCCCTTCGACTGGCAGGCGCATGACAGCTACTTCGTCGTGGCGCACATGCATTACACGCTGATCGGCGGCATGCTCTTCCCGCTGTTTGCGGGTATCCACTACTGGTATCCCTTCGTCACGCAAAAGGCGATGAGCGACAAGCTTGGCCGCTGGTCCTTCTGGCTGATGTTCGGCGGCTTCAACGTGGCCTTCCTGCCGATGCACTGGACCGGCGTCATGGGCATGCCGCGCCGGGTCTGGACCTATGATCTGACCGACGGCTGGGCGGTGCTCAACATGGTGTCCACCATCGGGGCCTTCGTCTTCGCGGCGGGCTTTGCGGTGCTGGCGGTCAACGTTCTCTGGCCGCGCGGCAAGGCCCCTTACGTCAAGCGCAACCACTGGCGCGCGGGGACCATGGAATGGGCCGCCGAGGTGCCGGACAAGCCGTGGGGCGTGCGCTCCATCCCCTACATCCACACCCGCTATCCCCTGTGGGAACAGCCCGAGGTGGTGGACGAGATCGACCGCGGCGAATGGTTCCTGCCCGACGCCGAGGAAGGCAAGCGCGAGCTGATCGTCACCGACATCCTCGACGCGCGGCCCCTTTACGTGCAGCGGGTGGGCGGGCCGACGTTCCTGACCATCGGATCGGCGGTGTGCCTTGGCGCGGTGTTCATCCTTGCCACCTTCCACCTGTGGACGCTGACGCTGATGTTCGGGGCGGGGTTCATCGCATTCACCCTCTGGTGGCTCTGGACCGGCACGTCCGAGATCCCCGAGAACCCCACCAAGTACGCGGGCCGGGGCCTTACCCTGCCGACCTACGCACAGGGCAACCGGTCTCCGGGCTGGTGGGCGGTGTTCATCACCATGACCGGCGACATGACCGCCTTCATGGGGCTGGTGTTCAGCTACTTCTTCTACTGGACCGCCTTGCCGGACTTCTTCCCCACCGCAGACAAGCTGCCGTCCTTCGGCTGGCTGCTGATCGGCACCGCGCTCTTGCTGGCCAGCTGGCTGATGTGCGTCGCCGCGCGCAAGCTGCTGGGGCAGGGCGGACGCGGCCGGGCGATGGTCCTGCTGGCAGGCGCTCTGCCGGTGGGCGGCCTTGGCATCGGGGCCTGGGCGTGGTCGGCGTATACCAAGGGCCTTGATCCCACGGTGCACAGCTTCGACGCCATGGTGTGGATGCTGATCCTGTGGCTGTTCCTGCACCTGCTGCTGAGCTGGCTCATGCATCTTTACGTTGCGGCCCGCATCTGGCGCGGCATCTGCACGCCGGACTACCGCGCGGACATGATGAACCTCACGCTGTTCACCCACTTCCTTGCCCTCACGGCGGTGGTGATCTTTGCCCTGCTGGCCCTGTTCCCGATCCTCATGGGGGTAAGTTGATGATGGGGGTGTACTGATGCGCTATGAATCCGACAAACAGCCCGGCCCCTATGGCCCGCCCGGAGATGCGCCGCGCCTCATCGGGCAGGGGTCCATCTGGATCATGGCGGCGGCCCCCACGATCTGGGCGGTGCATTTCGTGGCAAGCTACGTGCTGGCCGCGGTCTGGTGCGCCAAGATCGGCGCCTCGCTGGTCACCCCTGCGTGGATCATCGCCGCCATGGGGCTGGTCTGCGCGGCGCTTATCGTGTGGCTCGGGGTCATCGCGGTGCGGCGCTACGGCGGGGTCTTCGTGATCTTTGAAGAGATCACCGAAAGCTCCGAACGGGGGCGGGACCGGTTCATCGGCCATGTCTCGCTGCTGCTGTGCATCCTGTCGGTGGTGGCCATCGGCTTTACCGTGATCCCCGGCCTGATCCTCGGCTCATGCTGACCCGCCGCGTCCTTGCCCTTGCCCTTCTGGCGGCACTCTGGCTGGGGCCCCTGCCGGTGCTCGCCACGGGATCCATGGTGCTGCACATGGTGCTGCATCTGGGGGTCACGCTGGCGGTGCCGCTGCTCTGGGGGCCGCGCATCGCACTGCCCGCCGGGGCCATGGCCCTGACGCTGGGGGCGGTTGCGGAAATGGTGGTGGTCTGGGGCTGGCACCTGCCGGGGCCGCACCTCTGGGCGCGCTTCACCACCATGGGCTTCGCGCTGGAACAGCTAAGCTTTCTCGGCGCGGGGATGGCGCTCTGGGCGACGGTACGCGGGGCGGGTGGCTTTGGCGGGGGGATCGTGCTGCTGGCGACGACCATGCACATGACCCTTCTGGGCGCGCTCATCGGCCTGTCGCCGCGCGACCTCTACGGCGGCATCTGCGCCGGGCACCTGGGCCTCACGGCGCTGCAGGAACAGCAGGTGGCCGGGGCGCTCATGGCGGGCGGCGGCGGCGCCATCTACCTTGTTGCGGCGCTGTCGCGCCTCGGCTCGGCACTGAAACTCGAGGAGACGCGGGCATGACGCGCTGGAAACGCATGACAGGCTGGAAGCTCTGGGCGGGTGGCGCATTGGCTGCGCTGGTGATCGGGGGCAACGCCTTCTACTGGCTGGGGGTCTACAACATCGCCGCCAGCAAGCCGCACCTGCCGGGCGTGGGCGTGGTGCTGCACCAGTACCTGCGCAACGTCGTCACCACCCGCGGCTGGGGCGTCGAGGTGCCCGAGCATGTGAACCTCGACGACGAGGGCCTCATCCGCCTTGGCGCGGGGCATTTCGCCACCGGCTGCATGACCTGCCACGGCGCGCCCGGCATCCCGCGCAACCCGGTGGTGCAGGGGATGCAGCCCGCGCCGCCGATGCTGTCGGGGGACTACGACGCGCCGGAATACTGGTGGATCGCGCGCCACGGCTTCAAGTACACCGGCATGCCCAGCTGGCCGGGCGAAGGCCGAGACGACGAGCCATGGGCGCTTGCCGCATTCCTGTCGCGCTACGAGACCTTTGACCGCGCCGCCTTCGAGGATGCGGCCTTCGGCGGTGCCTACAACAGCGCCGGAGTGCGGTTCGGCGGGCTGCCGGGAGCCATCGCGCCCGATCAGGGCTGCGCCCGCTGCCATGGCGAGGACGGGCAAGGCCGGGACGGCACCGCGCCGCGC
Organism: Salipiger pallidus; assembly: GCF_014643635.1. Taxonomy (GTDB): domain Bacteria; phylum Pseudomonadota; class Alphaproteobacteria; order Rhodobacterales; family Rhodobacteraceae; genus Salipiger; species Salipiger pallidus. The sequence goes on along the minus strand of NZ_BMJV01000010.1, from coordinate 118,258 downwards.
CTTGCGGGGCAATCGGCGGAATGGCTGCGGGCGGTGCTTGAGGCCTATGCCGAGGGTCACCGCGAGAGTGGGTTCATGGAGCCCCTTGCCGCGCCGCTGTCCGAGGACACCCGCATCGGCATCGCTGCGCGCTATTCGCAAATGGAGCCCCTGTGGCAAGGCACGCCCCTGCCCATGGGCAACGCCGAGCGCGGCGCGGAACTGGCGCAGCGGGGCGATGAGCACGCGGACCTTGCGAGCTGTGCCTCCTGCCACGAGGGCGGCGGCGACGACGGCCTTGCCCCCCGGCGCGACGACACCCCGAGGATTGCCGGGCAGGACGGCTACTGGATCTACAACTGGCTCAAGATGTACCGCGACGGCCCGGTGCCCACCACGCCCCGCGCGCACCTGATGGAGGCCGCGGCAAAGCCCCTTACCGACGAGGACATCGCCGACATCGCCGCCTATTACGCCCGCCTGCGTCCCATGATCGAGACCCGCTGACGCCTGTTTTCCGGGCAGCGGGTCGCGGACCACTCCGCTGCCCGCAGGCTGACTTTGCACAGCCCTTGCTCCGCTGCACCCATCAATGTATACATTGGGGAATACATGCCGGGACAATCAGTGGGAGTGACAAGGCCTTGGACAACCAGATGAACGGCGCCGAAGCCATGGTGCGCATGCTCGAAGCCCATGGCGTTCGCCATATCTTCGGCCTTTGCGGCGACACCACGCTGCCCTTCTACGATGCCATGCACCTGCTCGATCACAAGATCGACCACGTGCTGACCCGCGACGAACGCTCGGCCACCTACATGGCTGACGCCTATTCCCGCGTCACTAGCCGCCCCGGCGTCTGCGAGGGGCCCTCAGGGGGTGGCGCCACCTACATCTTGCCGGGGCTCATCGAGGCCTCGGAAAGCTCCTACGCGGTGCTCGGGATCACCTCGGACATCTCCGTGGGTTCTTATGGCAAATACCCCCTGACCGAGGTCGACCAAGACGCGCTCATGCGCCCGCTGACCAAGTGGAACACCGTGATAAAGCAGGCCGCGCATATCCCGCGCATGGTCCGCACCGCTTTCCGCGCCATGACCACCGGGCGCTCGGGCGCGGCGCATCTGGGGCTGCCCTACGACATCCAGTACGACAGCGTTGACCCCTCGGACATCTGGGCCGACCCGCAGCTTGCCAGTTACCCCGCCTACCGCACCGGGCCCGAAGCCGCCGCGGTCGAGGCCGCCGTCGACGCCATCCTGTCGGCCAAACAGCCGCTCATCGTTTGCGGTGGCGGCGTGGTAATCTCGGGTGCCATGGCGGAACTCGACCGCATCGCGACGCGGCTTGATATCGCTGTGGCCAGTTCGATCTCGGGTCAGGGCTCGCTTGCCGATACGCACCCCAACGCGCTCGGTGTGGTGGGCTCGAACGGCGGCACTGACCAGACCTGGGAGATGATGGAGGCCGCGGACCTCGTGATCTTCATGGGCTGCCGCGCCGGATCGACCACCACCGCCCGGTGGGAAGCGCCGAGCATCGGCACCCGCATCGTGCATTTCGACAGTGATCCCATGGTGATCGGGGCGAACCTGCCCACGGAAGTGGGCGTCGTGGGGGATCTGCGCCTGTCGCTGGGGATGGTGAATGCCGAACTCGATCGTCGCGCACAGGGCCTTTCGACCTTCGGCGGGGCGGCTGCGGTGGCCGACATCAAGCGCCGCAAATTCGAGATCTTCGACCGCATCGCCGCTGATGGAAACGCCCCGATCCGCCCCGAGCGGGTGATTTCGGACCTCATGAAGGTGCTGCCGCCCGATGCCACGGTGGTGTCCGACCCCGGCACCTCCTGCCCCTACTATTCCGCCTATTACAGCCAGCAACTGGCGGGGCGGTATTTCATCACCAACCGTGCGCACGGGGCGCTTGGCTATTCGCTCTCGGCGTCGCTTGGGGCGTGGTACGGGAGGCCCTCGTCCAAGGTCGTGGCACTGATGGGCGACGGATCTTTCGGGTTCACGGTGGGCGAGCTGGAAACCGTCTGCCGCAGCCGGGCCAACATCACCTTCGTGGTGTTCTCGAACTCGAACTTCGGCTGGATCAAGGCAAGCCAGATGGCCGACAAGGGCTCGCGCTATTACAACGTCGATTTCAACCGCGTCGATCAGGCGGCGGTGGCTGCGGCCTACGGCGTGAAATCGTGGCGGGTCGAGGATCCCGCGCAGCTCGAGGGCGTGCTGCGCGAGGCGGTGGCCCATGATGGCCCGACTCTGGTGGACGTGGTCTGCCAGCCGCTCGAGGAAGCCAACGCGCCGGTGCGCCGGTGGATGGGCTAAGCCCGAACCGGCCCGGCCCCGGCGAGATCACGCTGGATCACACCGGGCATTTCGTGGCCGACCCCGGAGCCGCCGAGCAGCGCCTGCGCAGTCTCGGGTTCACCGTCACGCCGCGCTCGGTGCAGGTGCGCCCGGACCCCAAAACCGGCATTTCCGGCCCGACGGGGACCGGCAACATCTGCGTCATGCTGGAGGAGGGCTACCTCGAGATCCTCTTTCACACCGCCGACACCGACATCGGGCGCGAATTCTCTGCGGCCCTGTCGCGGCGTGCGGGGCTGCACCTTGTTGCCTTCGGCGTGGCCGATGCCGAAACCCGCCATGCGGAGCTTGAGGCGAGCGGCTTGCCCATGCGCCCGCTGGTGAGGTTTTCGCGCAAGGTCGGGACGCTGGATGCGCGGTTCACCGTGGCCCGCGTTGCGGCGGGCGAGATGCCCGAGGGCCGCGTCCAGACCCTCACCCATCACGATGTCGCTGCCATGTGGCAGCCGCAATGGACGCGGCATGACAACGGCGCCATGGCCCTGCGCAGCCTGATCCTGTCCTCTCCCGACCCGGTCGGGACCGCCCGCCGTTTCGAAGCGATCATCGGTCGCAGCGCGTCGCCTCGGGGCGATGGCCTGCAGCTTTCGCTGGATGTCGGAACGCTCGAGATCCTGCCCGAGGCGCAGGCCACCGCGCTGCTGGGCGAGGCAGTCGCGCCGGGGGTGTCCTGCCTTGCGGGGCTGCGCATCGCGGTGGCGGATCCCGGGCGGTTCATCGGCCTGCCCGGTGCGCGGAAGGTCGGCACGGCGGTGGCGCTGCCCTTCGGAGCCGCGCTGGGGCCGGGGGCGTTCCTGTTCGAGCCAGCCCGAAGCTGACCTGCCCCATGCCCTTGCTGCCCGGCAGGGCAGTGGATCCGGGGGCGATCGTCCCGAACGTCATGCTACGGCGCACGGCCCGCAGCACGCGATCTTCCCCAGGTCGGCGCCGGCCATGGCACCTCCTTCAGGGCAGCGCCATGGCCTGCGATATCAGGCCTCGGCCCCCTGCCGTGGCAGCAGACCGGCGGCAAGAGCGGTGACGAAGCCCTCGACCTCAGCCCGTGCGGCCTCGCGGGACTTCTTGGCCCGCAGCAACTTGCCGAGGTCCGAGCCACGCTCGGACGCGGTCTGCGCCAGCAGCATCAGCGCGATCTCTCGCAGGCGGTGCTGCACCGCCTCGGTTTCGTCCGGTGTGAGACCGGCAGGCGCGGGCAGGGGGGCCTCGGCGATCATCTCGCGCAGCAGCTCGCCATGCTTGGACGCGGCTGCCAGCGTGAGGCACAGATCGACCGCGCCCGCCAGCTCGTCGCGGAACAGCGCGGTGGCCACCTGTGCGCTCTGTTCGTTGAAGCCGGACTGGCGGATCAGCGTCACCTCGTCGCGCGCGGGATCGTGGCGCACGGTTAGCCCGTCCAGCGCCACCTCTGCGGGCTGAGGATCCCCAAGGCTGTGGCGGATGTCATTGGCTTCGGAGAACAGCACCAGCTGTTGCAGATCGCCCGGCGTCAGGTCGCAGGACAGACGGCGGATGCCGGCGCCGCCGCCACGGGTGGTAAGGGTCAGACGGCCACTGCCGTCGTCATGCGAGTCGAGGAGGAAGATCTTGGAGCCCATGGCAGGGGAGTTAGATCCCGCCCCGCTCCTTAGCAAGATGCCGCGCGCGCCATCGGCGGCAAGCCACTTGCCCTGACGCGGCGCTAATCCCCCTCGCCCAGCAGATACGCGGCTAGATCGTCGAACGGCGCGCCCAGCCTTCCCTGCTTTAGCTCGGTCCGCGCCCGGGCCAGCCACGCGCCGGTGGTGGCGGGGACGTCCTGCAGGGCCTCGAACAGGTGAACGCGGGACACCGGACAGAGCATGCCGCGCGCCTCGCTGTCCTCGACGGCGTAATCGAGGGCCAGCTCGACCAGCGCCAACAGGTCCGCGCCGGAATAGCCCGGAGTGGCCTCTGCTATCGGCGCGAGGTCAAGGCCGGGCGCAGTGGGATGAGCTCCGAGCAGGCGTTGCAGCATGAACTCCCGCGCACCCATGTCAGGCGGCGGGACAAAGATCTCTCGGTTGAACCGGCCCGCCTGCCAGAAGGCCCCATCGATGGACCATGGGGCGTTGGTGGCGGCCAGCAGAAGAACGCCACCCGCACCGTCCCCAAGGCTGTCGATCGCTGCCAGAAGGGTCGACACCGTCCCGTCGACGGACCGGGGGGCTTGCATCCGGTCATGGTGGGCCAGCCCCTCGAACTGGTCGAGGAAGATCGCCGTAGGCTCTTCCGTGCCTGCATCAGCAAAGAGCCGTACGATGTGGTCCCGCGCCGCCCCGGCAGAAGCCCGGTTGTCTTCGGTGCTTGTCCGCAGTCCGGCCCCGCATTCCGCCGCCAGCGCCTGCGCCAGCGTGGTCTTGCCGCAGCCCGGAGGGCCATAGATCAGGACACCGCCCTCTGGCGCGGGCGGGTGGCCGTCCTGGGCCGCATCCCGGAACGGTCCGACGATTTCTCGCCGCAACCGGGTTTTCAGGGATGCCGGTGCGGCGACATCGGCAAGTCCGGCAACCGGGTGGCTATCGGCGGGCTCATCGGCTCCGGGGGCGTCCCCCTGTGCAAGGCCGGGAGGCAACGCGGGGAACAGGGGGTAGACGTTGTCACCGTCGCTTGGCACCTGCGAAGGTGCCCAGTGGGCGGCCCCGTAGGCATCGTCGGCCGCCAGCAGGATCTTGGACACGCGGTCACGGATCTGGTTGGAATAGCCCTCCTTGGGGACACCGTCGAAGGCGGCGCGGATGATTTGGCTGTCACGGCAACGGCCCACGAGGGTGAGGTAGGCGGTCATGAGCGCCTCGGCCTCGGGGGCCGCAAGCACCATGGTCTTCAGCTCCTTGAGATCATCCGGCAAGGGGGGGCGCTGGGGCATTGAGGTGCTCCGGGTTAACGGTTGCTGAACTCGAACCATTTGCCTTGAAGTAGCTAAGATTAGGGCACCTCTGTGATGGTTTAAGGTTGTTGGGGCGGCGCTTTCACGACGATCCGCCCCCCCGGGCCTGCCGCCGAGCGACGGTTGACGACCTTCGCGCGCCATGCGACGGATGAGACACAAGCGACAGGGGCGCGCGGTGATCGGCCGGGCTGAGACGGACCCTTTGAACCTGAACCGGGTCATGCCGGCGGAGGGAGGCGCGGCATGGCAAGGGACCGCCCCCACGCCCCGCTCGTCTGTCCCGGCTGTCCCGTACGGAGGAGACCGAGATGATCGATGCAGGCCACCACCTGGAACAGATGCGCACGACCGCGCCGCTGGTGCAGAACATCACCAATTACGTGGCGATGAACGTCATGGCGAATGTCATGCTGGCCGCCGGGGCGTCTCCCGCCATGGTCCACGCCCGCGAGGAGGCCGCCGAGTTCGCGGGCCTTGCGCAGGCGCTGACGATCAATATCGGCACCGTGTCCCCGCCCTGGGCCGAGGCGATGGAGCAGGCCGCAAGCGCTGCCTCGGGCGCAGGCAAGCCATGGGTGCTGGACCCGGTGGCGGTAGGTGCGACGGCGTACCGCCGGGATCTCGGCCAGCGGCTTCTGGCGCTCAGGCCCACGGTGATCCGGGGCAACGCGTCCGAGATCCTCGCGCTGGCGGGGCAGGGGGCCGCGGGCAAAGGCGCCGATGCCGCTGACGAGGTGGCCGCAGCCGAGGACGCCGCGCGCAGCCTTGCCTGCGACACCGGTGCGGTGGTCGCCGTGACCGGCGAGGTCGATTTCGTCACCGATGGCAGTCGCGCCGCACGGGTGTCCAACGGCCATGCGATGATGCCGCGCGTCACGGTGCTGGGCTGTTCGCTGACCGGCATCGTCGCCGCCTTCGCCGTTGGGCAGGATGCCTTCGACGCCACCGTCGCGGCGCTGGCCTATTACGGCATCGCGGGCGAAGAGGCCGGGGGCGCGGCGTTCGGGCCGGGCTCGTTCCAGCCGGCGTTCCTCGATGCGCTCTACATGCTGGGCGCGGACGAGGTCACCGCCCGTGCGAGGATCTCCGAGGCATGAGCATCCCTCCGATCTGTTTCGTCACCGATGCGGGGGCGTCCGAACCGGTGACCGCACAGGCCATCGCTGCCGCGACCGGTGGGGCGGGCTGGGTGCAACTGCGTGACAAGACCATGCCCGACAGTGACTTCGCAGAGCTCGCGCGGGTGCTGATGCAGCGTCTGGCGCCATTGGGCGCTCAACTGGTCATCAATGACCGGGTCGACGTGGCCATCGCGGTCGGCGCGCCGGTGCTGCATGTCGGACAGGGCGACGGCGATCCCGCCGCGATCCGCGCCCGCATCGGCCCGGACATGGTTCTGGGCCTGTCGGTCGAGGAGGCCTCGCAGTTGCCCCACGTGCCCGCAGGAGTGGATTACCTCGGGGTGGGGCCGGTTTATGCCACGGTGTCGAAGGCCGACCACGCCGCGCCCATCGGCCATGACGGCTTTGCCGCCATCGCCCGCGCCACGGCGCTGCCCTGCCTTGCCATCGGTGGTATCACCGCCCGCGACGCCGCGCCGATCCGCGCGGCGGGCGGGGCCGGCCTTGCCGTGGTGTCGGCCATTTCGCGCGCGGCGGACATGGAGGCCGCCACCCGCACCCTCGTCACCGCATGGAGCAACGCATGATCCCCAACATCCTGACAATCGCCGGCTCTGACCCGTCGGGCGGCGCGGGCATTCAGGCCGACATCAAGGCGATCTCGGCCAATGGCGGCTATGCCATGAGCGTGCTCACCGCGCTGACCGCGCAGAACACCCGTGGCGTCAGCGCCGTGCGCCTCGTGGATGTCGATATGATCGCGGCACAGGCCGCCGCCATCCGCGAGGACATCGAGATCCACGCGGTCAAGATCGGCATGCTGGGTGATGCCGAGGTCATTGCCTGCGTGACGGACGCGCTCAAGGGGCTGGAGTGTCCCGTGGTGCTTGATCCCGTGATGGTCGCCAAGGGCGGAGACCGGCTGCTGGCCGCCGCCGCCGTCGCGGCGCTGCGCGACCATGCCCTGCCGCGCGCCAGCATCATCACCCCGAACCTGCCCGAGGCGGCGGACCTGCTGGGCCAGCCCGAGGCCACGGACCGCGAGACCATGCGCGCGCAGGCGCAGGCACTGCTGGCGCTCGGGCCGGGGGCGGTGCTGCTCAAGGGCGGCCACCTTGGCGGCGAGACCAGCGAGGATCTTCTGGTGACCACCGAAGACGAGCTCTGGCTGCCCGGTCCGCGCCACGCCACGCGCAACACGCACGGCACCGGCTGCACCCTGTCCTCGGCGCTGGCCACGCAGCTGGGCCATGGGCTGTCGCTGCCCGAGGCCTGCACCGCCGCCAAGACCTATATCGCCGGGGCCATTGCCGCCGCCGACAGGCTGTCGGTGGGCGCGGGCCATGGCCCGGTGCACCATTTCCATGCGTTCGAGAAAGCCCTCTCATGAGGGTCACCAGCGGCCTTGCCGCGTAGCTGCTGACACGAATGGCCGTTCCGAAGGCCTGTCACCGCCCTGGCTTGACCACACCCACCGAGACGCCCCAGGTGGTGGGTCCGTGGGCCGAGATTCAACAGATGTCCATGGGCCGAGGCCCGACCTGCCACCCACAAGTATCGCGGTCTCTGTCTGATGTGAGAAGGCAGGTCCAGGAAACCGGGCCACCGGACGGTACATCATGCTCAGCTTGCTACGCTGACGTAATAGAGATCGCCGAATGCCACGGTTTTTGGAATGTAAACGCCGAAGAGCCCCTTCACCGGCCAGATCTCACAGGCGCGGAGGACGCCATCTTCGCGGACAGTCACTCCTGAAAAGAAACAGAAATGCCCCCGGCCCGTTAGCGGGCCAGGGGCTTTGAGTTGCTGGCGAGCGAAGCTTAGCCCAGGACCGAGGCGACGGCCTTTGCGGTCTTGCCGGCAACTTCATCCGCTTCCTCGCGGGTCATGCAGAAGGGCGGGGCGAAGCCAAGGATGTCGCCCTGCGGCATGGCGCGCCCGATGACGCCGTGTTCCAGCAGCGCGGCAGCCACCCGGGGGCCGACCTTTTCCGAGGCGTCGAAGAAGGTGCGGTTGTCGCGATCGGCCACGAATTCCACGGCGGCCATGAGGCCTTCGCCCCGGATCTCGCCGACCTTGGCGTGATTCCCGAGCGCGTCCTTCAGAGCGTTCTGGAAATAGGCCCCGGTGTCACCCGCCGCCTGCACGAGGTTCAGCTCGTCAATCAGCTTGAGGTTGGCCACGCCCGCCGCGGCCCCGATGGGGTGCGCCGAATAGGTCCAGCCGTGGCCGATTGGGCCATTCTCATCGGTGCCCTTTTCGAGCACCTTCCACATCTTCTCGCCGACGATGGAACCGGACAGGGGCGCATAGGCGGAGGTGAGGCCCTTGGCGATGGTGATAAGGTCCGGCTTCAGCCCGTAGTGATCCGAACCCATCATGGTACCAAGACGGCCAAAGCCGGTGACGACCTCGTCGACGATCAGCAGGATGTCATGCTCTTTCAGCACCGCCTGCATCTTGTCCCAGTAGCCTGCGGGCGGGGGCACGATGCCGCCAGTGCCCAGCACCGGCTCGCCGATGAAGGCGGCGATGGTGTCGGCGCCCTCACGTTCGATCAGCGCCTCAAGCTCGGCGACGCAGTGGTCGGTGAACTGCTCTTCGCTGAGGTCGAGATCATCGCGGCGGTAGTAGTAAGGCGCCTCGGTGTGGATCACCTGCGCCAGCGGCAGGTCGAACTTCTTGTGGAAGAGCTCGAGCCCGGTCAGCGAGCCGGTCATCAGGCCCGACCCGTGATAGCCGCGCCAGCGCGAGATGATCTTCTTCTTCTCGGGGCGGCCGAGGATGTTGTTGTAGTACCAGACCAGCTTGATGTTGGTCTCGTTCGCGTCCGAGCCGCTTTGGCCGAAGTAGACCTTGCTCATGCCCTCCGGCGCGCGGTCGAGCACCATCTGCGCCAGGGTGATGGAAGCCTCGGTGCCGTGGCCGACATAGGCGTGGTAATAGGCCAGCTCGCGCGCCTGTTCGGCGATCGCATCGGCGATGTCGGTGCGCCCGTAGCCGACGTTGACGCAGTAGAGACCGGCGAAGGCATCGAGCAGGCGGGTGCCGTCACGGTCCTCGATGTGGCAGCCCTGACCGGTGCGGATCACCCGTTGGGGCGCGTTGCCACGGGCGAATTCGGCCAAATGGGTTGAGGGGTGGAAGAAGCTGTCGCGGTCCCACTTCTCGAGCATGTCATTGCGAAGCATATGTCTTGTTCCTTTCTCGCGGCAGGGGGCTCAGCCCCAGTCGCGGCAGACGTATTTGATATCGGTGAAGGCCTCGAGCCCCTGGCGGGCGCCTTCCCGGCCAAGGCCGGATTGCTTGGTGCCGCCGAAGGGGATCGGCGCGCCGGTGACCTTGGTGCGGTTGACCGCGACCATGCCGAACTGAAGCGCGCGGGTCATGCGGTAGATCCGGCGTGGGTCAAGGCTGTGGACATAGGCCACAAGGCCGTATTCCGTGGCGTTGGCGCGGGCGATCACCTCGTCTTCGGTATCGAAGGGGGTGATGGGGGCGACCGGGCCGAAGTTCTCCTCGGACATGATCGCCGCCTCGTCGGTAACATCTGCCAGCACGGTCGGCTGGAAGAACAGGGGGCCGAGCGGGTCGACGTTGCCGCCGACAAGGATCTTCGCGCCCTTGGCGACGGCGTCGGCCACCTGCTGCTTCTGCTTGGCGATGGCGCGTTCGTGGATCAGCGGTCCGATATCGGGATCGTCCGCGCCCTTGCCCATGGTCAGGGCTTTTACAGCGTCAGCGAACTTTTCGCAGAACTGGTCGTAGACATCGCGGTGCACGTAGAACCGGTTGGCGCCAAGGCAGTCCTGCCCGGAGGTGGCGAACTTGGCCTTCACCGCCTCGGACACCGCGCGGTCAAGGTCCGCCGACGGGAAGACGATGAACGGTGCGTGACCACCAAGTTCCAGCACCAGCCGCTTGATGGTGTCCGCCGACTGGCGGTAAAGCAGCCGCCCCACCTCGGTCGAGCCGGTGAAGGACAGCGCGCGGACGCGGGCATCGCCGGTCCATTCCCCGACGATGGTGGCAGCGTCCCCGACGATGGTGCTCATGACGCCCTCGGGAAAACCTGCGCGGGCGGCAAGCTCGGCCAGCGCCAGCGCCGACAGGGGCGTTTCCGCCGAAGGATGGATGACACAGGTGCAGCCGGCGGCGAGCGCGGCGGCGGCCTTGCGGGTGATCATGGCGCAGGGGAAGTTCCACGGTGTGATCAGTGCGGCGACCCCCACGGGTTCGCGCCACAGCTCCATCTCGGCGTCGTCGAGATGCGATGTGACGCCCTCAATGTTCGGGCGCAGCGCCTCTTCAGCGTAGAACTGCACGAAGCTCGCGGCGTAATCGATTTCGCCCCGCGCTTCCGAGATCGGCTTGCCCTGTTCAGCCACCATGATGCGGGCGAGATCTTCCTTCGCGTCCATGATGAGATCGTGCCAGCGGTGCAGGATCTCGGCTCGCTTTTGCGGCAGCATGGTGGACCATGTGGCAAAAGCCGTATGTGCGGCATCGACGGCATCTCGCGCGCCCTTGGCATCACTGAGCGACACCTGTGCCACCAGCTCGCCCGTGGCGGGGTCGCGCACCGCAAGGCGGCCCGCACCTGCAAAGTCGCCCGCGTCACGCAGCAGGCTTGCGTCGGTGAGCCAGGCAGTCAGTCCGTTTGGCATATGAGTCATGGCAGGGACTCCTTTCACCATGAAAGTCCCATGCCCCGGCCAGAGGCTTTGCCTGACCTTACCGCCACCCGCAGAGGATTTCTCTGTTCACAGGGCATTCGGCAGAGGGTTTTGCTAGCGCAGCAAACCCAGCGCGGGGGCGTCGGCCTTGACTGGCTTGGTCACGATGTAGCTGTAATACCGCCGCACCCCGGCGCGGCTTTCCAACAGGCCGTCCATTAGATCCTGAAAGGCGACGACATCCTTGCAGACCACCTGCATGAGGTAATCGTAGCCACCGCCGATGGCCCAGCACGATGTCACCTGATCCATGCGGGCGATGGTGCGCTCGAAGGTCTGGAAGCTTTCCGCTTTGTGGCTTTCCAGCTCGACCGTGACGAAGACCTGAACATGCGGTCCAAGGGCGGCAAGGTCGATCTCGGCCCGGTATCCGACGATCAGCCCTGCCTTTTCCAACCGCTTCATCCGGTCCCAGCAGGGGGTCGGCGACAGGTTCACCCGCGCCGCCAACTCGGTTTTGGCGATGCGGCCCTCACGGCTGAGGGTGGCAAGAATGGCGATATCGCGATCGTCGAGGCGGGTCTGCATCCCTTGCTTGTTGTGGCACCGTGCAGGTTTGTCAATCTGCTCTGCTGTGCCTCGGGGATGGCGTTTGACGGATTTTAAGGTGCCTTGTGCAAGGCTGGCACGTCACAAGGCTTTACCCGGGGCGCAAGACCAGCCAGATCTTTGGATGTGGGCCTCCGCACCATTTGCGCCGCGGCCCGGAATCACCGAAAGGCCACCATGAACAAGCTGCAGAGAACGCCTGAGCGCTACACGACCGAAGAATACCGCGAACGCCTCGTCCGCATACGTGCCAAGATGGAAAAACAGGGGTTCGACATGCTGATCCTCAGCGATCCGTCGAACATGTCCTGGGTGTCCGGCTACGGCGGCTGGTCCTTCTACGTGCACCAATGCGTGGTCATCGGCCCTACGGGCGACCCGGTGTGGTTCGGCCGCTTGCAGGATGCCAACGGTGCCTACCGGACCGTCTGGATCAGCCGCGACAACGTCATCGGCTATCCCGACCACTATGTGCAGTCCACCGAATGCCACCCGATGGAATACCTGTGCCAGAAGCTCACCGACATGGGCTGGGCCAAGGGCACCATCGGGGTCGAGATGGACAATTACTGGTTCTCGGCTCGCGCCTACGAACGGCTGCAGAACGGCCTGCCCGATGCGAAGTTCAAGGATGCCACCGGCTTCATCAACTGGGAACGGTCGGTGAAGTCCGAGAAGGAGCTCGAATACATGCGCCAGGCGGCGCGCATCGTCGAGCGGATGCATCACCGCATCGCCGACAAGGTCGACGTAGGGGTGCGCAAATGCGATCTCGTGGCCGAGATCTACGATGCGGGCCTGCGCTATGACGAATGGTACGGCCATGGCGGCGACTACCCCGCCATCGTGCCGCTGCTGCCGTCAGGTCCCGATGCTGCCGCGCCACACCTGACATGGGACGATCTGCCCATGAAGGCGAACGAGGGCACCTTCTTCGAGATCGCCGGCTGCTACCAGCGCTACCACGTGCCGCTGTCGCGAACGATTTTCCTCGGCAAGCCGCCGCAGGACATTCTCGATGCGGAAAAGGCGGTGATCGAGGGGATGGAAGCGGGACTTGATGCCGCGCGAGCGGGGAACACCTGCCATGATATCGCCGATGCCTTCTTCAACTCCCTCGAGAAGCGCGGGATCGTCAAGGACAACCGCTGCGGCTATTCCATCGGCCTGAGCTACCCGCCCGACTGGGGCGAGCGCACGATGTCGCTGCGCCGCGGCGACCGGACAGAGCTGCGCCCCGGCATGACCTTCCATTTCATGACCGGCCTCTGGATGGAAAGCTGGGGGTATGAGACCACGGAATCCATCGCCATCACCGACGGTGCTCCCGAGGTCTTCTGCGACCTGCCGCGCAAGATGCTGGTGAAAAACTGACCTAGCGGGGGAGGGGCCTTTGGTCCGCTCCCCTTTGTCCACATGCTCAGTCCCCCAGTGCGCGCCGCCAGTCGGACCGGGCATGCAGCACGCGGATCACCTCGATCCGCGTGTCATCATCGGTGAAGACCACGAAATGCGCGCGGTAGAGATGCAGTCGAACCGGGGGTGAAAACTCCTCGCGCAGGCGCGCGGTTTCGGGAAACTCCGCCAGCAAATCGAGCGTCGCACCAAGCCCGGAGACGTACCGTTCAGCCTGTGCCTGTGACCATGTCGCCACCGTGTGATCCCATATGGCATTGAGATCCGCGCGGGCGCGGGGGCGCATCAGGATGGTGCGGGGCATGGCTTCAGATCAGTCAGTACGCTTCGAGGCGATGAAATCGCCTATGTCGAAAGCCTGCGGTTGTCCGCTGACCAGCCCTTCGTCGATCAAACCCTGAATCTCGGCAAGGGTCTGCTGGCGCTGCTGATCCTGCCGGATCAGATCCCGCACGTAATCGCTGACATTGCTGTAGCGCCCGCCGCGGGTGCGGTCCTCGACCCATGATTTCATCGGGTCCGGAAGAGAGACATTCATCGTTGCCATCGGTAAAAGATCGCCATCTTGGCAAAGATTGTCAAGTTTGTTGAGAGGGCCGGAACGGAAAAAGGCGGATCCAAGGATCCGCCCGTCCGTAGCTGCGCTGTCTGTCTGCCTTGCTGGGTGGCGTCTTGCTGCCTGGCTGGGTGGATAGATGCGTTGCTGTTGAGATACGAATACGTGTAACGCGAAGCCGCGTCAACAGATAATCCAATGTTTTCAAATAGTTGATAGATATTGTCGGATAATAAGATCCTGACGGTAACCCCTCGTAAAAACCTTTCGATCTCATGCACTTGCGAGCCTCTCCCGGTGATACTGGTCTTCCGTTTCGTACACAATTCAACCAAAGCGGCATTATTATTGATAAAGATCATGTAAATCGTTGAAATATCGACCCTGGCGGGTAAACTTGATGAGGTTTTTGCCATTGGGGGGTGCATGGCCGAAGAGACCGACGACAACTCCCCTGCGGAGGACATCACCGGTGCAGCTTCCGTGGAGCCGCCTGGCGAGCCTTCGGTCCCGGTCCCGGTCCCGGTCCCGGTCCCGGTCCCGGTCCCGGTCATCGGCATCGCTGCCTCGGCCGGGGGGCTCAATGCGATTTCGCGGTTGCTACAGGGGCTGAAGGGCAATTTCGATTGTGCTTTCGTGATTGCCCAGAATGCCTCACCCACCCACAAGAGCATGCTGGCGGAGCTGCTGGCACGAGAAACCCGGCTGCCGGTCCAGGAGCTGGAGCGCCGCAGCAAGGTCAGCCCGGGTGTCATTTACGTCGCGCCGCCGGGATTCGACGTGGTCTACCGTGATGGCTCGTTCCGGCTGGTCAAACCCACAGGCCATCCCGCGTCACAGAGACCTTCTGCGGACCGGCTGTTCATTTCGCTCGCGGACGAACTGGGCGAGGGGGCCGTAGGCGTCGTGCTGTCCGGCACCGGGGGCGACGGCAGCTATGGAATCCGCGCCATCCGCGAAAAGGGTGGCATCACCATCGCGCAGAAACCGGAAACCTGCACTTATTCCGCCATGCCCGAGGCGGCGATCCGCACCGGCTGCGTCGATCTGATGCTTGCGCCGCAGCAGATCGGCGAGCACATCCAGCATATCCTCGAAAACACCCGGGACCTGAATAAGCTGCACAAGATCAGCGGCGACAACAGCCGCAACCGGGATCTGTTCGACATTCTGCTCGGTCAGACGATGGTGGATTTCCGGCAATACAAGGCAAGCACCCTCAACCGACGTATCCTGCGGCGCATGTCAGCAAAGGGAATCGAGGATTTCGAAGAGTACATCCAGCTCTGCCGCAGCTCCGAGGACGAGGTGGAGGCGCTCTACCGGGACCTGCTCATATCGGTGACCCGGTTCTTTCGCGATTTCGACCAGTTCCAGGTCCTGGCGGATACGCTTTCCGACTTGGTCGCGAACCGGACCACACCCGGGCCACTGCGCATCTGGATTTCGGGCTGCGCCACCGGCGAAGAGGCTTATTCCATCGCCATGCTGGCCTGCGAGGCCATGGGCGGGCTGACCAAAGTAGAGCCAGACGATCTGCAGATCTTTGCCACCGACATCGATGAGAATGCGCTCAACGTCGCGCGCAAGGGACACTATCCGGTGGCGGCGGGCGCGGACATCCCGCCCGGTCTGTTGAAGTCCTATTTCGAGATGCAATCGGACCACATCGTCGTCCGGCAGAGGCTTCGCAGCTTCATCAAATTCTCGCGGCACAACATCTTCCAGGACGCGCCGTTCATCAACATTGACCTTGTGAGCATGCGCAACGTCCTGATCTACTTCAACAACGTCCTCCAGGAGCGTGTCCTGACGCGGGTTTTGTTTGCGCTGCGCACCAACGGTCTGCTGTTCCTTGGGACATCGGAAACACTGGGCGCCATGGATGGCGGTTTCATCCCCGTGGCACCCACGATTCGGCTGTTCCGGCGGCGCGAGCACGGAACCGCCGGCAAGCCGGCGACGCCCGGACCGCAGCAGATGCCACCGGTCGACGGGCATCGGTCATCGGGGGGGCACAGGACGCTGCCGAACGATGACCGGGGGCAGGACGAATGGGCTCTGTTCGACCGGCTGGCGCGGTCGGTGGTGTCTGACGGGGTACTGGTCAACCGCGAGAACACGATCATGCGGGTCTACGGCGATCTTGCCCCGTATGCCGGCCTGACCGACCTGACATTCAGTTCCGTGGGGCTGTCCATCCTGAAGAAACCCCTGGCCCGGGATGCAGCCAGCCTCTCCCTGCTAGCCCTCGAGCATAAGCAGATGCGCTCGGGGCAGTGGCACGCGCTCGAAGGCCGCAACGGCCTCGTGACCCAGGTATCGGCCTATCCGGTGGGCAGCCACGAGGAGGAATCCGAGGATCTTGTCCTCATTGGAATTCGCACCGAGCAAACCACCACCGCGGTGCAGTCGAGCAATGAGCCCAGCGAATACGTCACTTATCTCGAGGAGGAGCTGGCGCGCACCCGTGACGCCCTGCAGGTGACGATTGAGCAGGTACAAACCTCGAACGAAGAGCTGCAGTCGGTCAACGAAGAGCTGCAATCGGCGAACGAGGAACTGCAGACCACCAACGCGGAGCTCATCACCTTGAATGAGGAACTGCTGGTCAATTCCTCGCAGCTCGAGCGGCTGTCGATCGAGATGAACGGGCTGATCGACAACCTGCCCTCGATCACCATGATGGTGGATCAGGGGTTGGTGATCCGCTACGCTTCAAAGGAGGCGATGGCGAATTTCGCCCTGCGTGAACACGGCACCGGCTTCGGCCACCTGTCGCAATGCCAGCAGCCCGAAGGGTACCCTGAGCTGGTGGGGATCTGCATGCGCGTGATGAATGACCACAAAGGCGTGCGCGAAACATTCCAGAAGGGCACGAGCCGCTACGAACTGCAGGTCGAGCCGATATCGGATTACGATGATCGTCTCGTGGGTCTCGTGATCCAGGTGCGCTGGGTGCGCGAAGACAGTGGCCGGGTCCTGCTGCTGGACACGTTGCGGGATTTCGGCGGGCTGGCCACGTGGCACTGCAACTTCGACACCGGTGAAGCCAGCTACGAGCCTTCGATGAGCGCCCTGATCGGAGCGCCGACGGGGCCATGCGATTACGACATCGAAATGCGTGCAAGGATCCACCCCGAGGATTACCAGCGGGTTCGAAAGCTGCACGAGGACGTGTTTGAACGGGGAGGCAACGGGCACTTTCATGCCCGGATCCGGCGCGCCGATGGGTCGATATTCCCCGGTGAATGCGGAATCTTCCAAGTCACTCTGGAAGATAGCTCCAGGGGGCTGGCTGGGGTGCTGCGCGATGTATCAGCGTTTCGCAAAAAGGAGTTGATGGTGGCCCTTTTCGAAGAGATCGCCGAACGGCGCGGCATCGGCTATTTCATCCATGACCTGCACAACGGTAGCCTGCACTGGAACGGCACCTTGGCAGCGCTGCTGGAGACCAGCGGCGCCCGGAACTCGGTGCCGTTGCCGACCGTTGACGATAGGGACAACGCCGCCGTCGCTTGGCTGAGTGCCCTGCAGGACAAGATCCCGCCAGGGCAGCTCGCTGCCGAGATCACCGTGACGTTCGATGCGCTGAAGCATCCGAAACGCCTGCACTGCAACCTGAGGGCGACGCGGGAGCAAAACGGGCGTGTCACCGAATGCTACGGATTCATCGAAGCGGTAGACTACCCAGAAAAAGCGAATTGACGATCACACCCATTAACGGGTTGTTAATCTTATGCCGCGATGTTTCCGGAAGCAGAAGGATCGCACCGGGATGACAACAGCCGGTAGGCAAATGGCTGATATGACGACAAAGGTCACGATTTCGCTTCACCGCGACGTGGACACGAATGAATGGTTCGTGGACAAGCTGGAAGCTGTGCGTGGCAACATGCGTTCGCTCAATTCGTTCTTCGTGCCGGTTCCGCTGCGCAATGCGTTTGTGGCGGACTTTGCCTCGTTCCTCCTGATGCGGCTGCCCAAGGACATCGGTCTTTCCGTAACCGGATTCGAACGACATGCGTTGGCGGACAGCGCGCTGGTACTCATGCGGATCCGAATAATCGCGCAGCGGGCCTTTGCCGGCATCCAGTCTGTGGTGATCCGCATCGCGGAAGCCAGGGGTGACCTGCTCGACCTTTTCCTCGTGACGCAGCGAATGGACATGCTTGCTTTGGCGTCCGGCGCCCCGGCGGAGTTGCAGGACCGATCTACCGACCCCGACAGCGCGCGCCCTGATACCTCCGGCACGGACAGCCTGCCGCCCAACGCGACGGATGGCGAGGCCGGAGACCCCTGACGCAACAACTTTGAAACGCCCCAAGGTTGCACGTGCAAGCAGTTCGTTTTTCTGAAACTGTCAGGGACAGACCAGTCATCATGACGGGAGTTCCGCTTTGAGCCAAGAAATTCCCGAGGGGCCTGACAGGATCGGACCGGCGCTGGAGGGCAGCAATGCCCTCGTGGTCGTGTTGGACCGGAACGGCGCTCTTATCTCGGTTTCCGACGGGATGAAGGCCACCTTCGGTCTGCGGGGCGATCCAGTGGCCTATGCCGATCTGCGACAGGGCATCGATCTGCCGCCATGGCAGGAGGCTGTCGTTATCCTAGATGAGGCCGGAGAGCTGTATCGCGTCGTTCAGATGTTCCGGGCGGACGGTTCCACGGGGAGGGGCTTTCTCGCAATTCACCAGGGCAGGGACGAACCGCAGACTTACGTCCTCTACCTCTTTGAGGCGGGCCACCTTAGCACGTCGCGCAGTCCGCTCGAGCTCGAGGCGTTGCGCGATCCGCTCACCCAGCTGCAGAACCGGCGCTTCCTCGACCTGATGGTCGAGGATCTCGTGCAGGCCAGTGCCAGCCTCGCCCTGCTTCTGCTCGACCTCGACGGGTTCAAGACGATCAACGACACCTACGGCCATGCCACCGGTGACGAGGTTCTGCGCCATGTCTCGCGCATCCTGATGGACACCGTTTCTCTTGGTGATCCCATCGTCCGGCTTGGCGGGGATGAGTTTCTCGTGGTGATCGAAGGTCCGGGCGATCGCGCCGAGGTCGAGGCACTGGCCCGCCGGATCACCGATGCCATTGCCAGGCCCATGCTGGCAGGTGGACGCGAGGTCGCGATCTCGGCCAGTTCAGGCATCGGGCTCATGCCTGAGCAGGGTCAGAATCTTGAAGAGCTTTTGGCCATTGCCGACGCGGACATGTACCGCAACAAGCGCACCGAGGGTGACGAACCCGCCCCGGGGCCGGTATCACGGCCGCAGCTTTTGCAGGATATGGCGCGCGATCTGCGCAAGGGGCTGTTCCGCCCCAGCTACCAGCCCATCGTGGACATCGCGACCGGCGAGATCATCGGCATCGAGGCGCTGTGCCGGTGGCATCATCCGGATCGCGGCATCGTCATGCCCGATGACTTCATCCCCATCGCCATGCGCCACGATCTTGTCACCGCGATAGACAAATGCATGTTCTCGCAGGTCTGTGCCGACATGGCCGAACTCGCCGCCGCGGGTGCCCCGCCGCTGCTGATCTTCTTCAACCTGTCGGTCCTGACCCTGCGAAGTAACGGCATCGAGGATTTTCTGACCGACAACATTCGCGGTCTCGGGCTCGACCGTGGCAGGTTCTGCGCCGAGATATCGGAGAGCATGACATTCAACGAACTCGATCCCGGCCGCGAAAGCGTGTTTCGCCTGAACGAGTTGGGCCTGCACGTGGTCCTTGATGATTTCGGCACCGGCTATTCCTCTCTCGCCCTGCTGAAAAGCCTTCCGGTGTCCTGGATCAAGATCGACCGCAGCTTCGTGCGTGACCTTTGCACCAACCCCAAGGACCGCAGCATCGTGGAGCACATCCTTGCGCTGTCCCAGTCGCTTGACGCCACGGTGATCGCCGAAGGGATCGAAACCTGCAATCAGCTTGAGACCCTGACCGAGATGGGGCTGAACTGCGGGCAGGGGTTCTTGTTTGACACCCCGCTGTCGTTCGACGTGCTTCAGGACCGGCTGCTGCGCTGACAGTCTCGGGCGGGCAGGGGGCGCGTCAGAACGTAGGTGGCGGCACCGCCCATGCAGACCGCCTGGATTGCCAGAACCCAGCCGGGCACGCCCATGAAAACACTGAACACCAGCACCGCCAGCATGGTGACCGCCGCCGTGTATCGGGCGCGGCGCGAAATGGCGCCCTCGGCCTGCCAGTCTGCGATCATCGGGCCAAACATGCGGCTGTCCAGAAGCATCCGGTGCAGGCGTTCCGATCCGCGCGCATAGCAGAAGGCGGCCAGCAGCACGAAAGGCGTGGTCGGCAGCACCGGCAACACCGCACCAAGAACGCCGAGGCCAAGGCTCAGCGAGCCGAAGAAGATCCACAAGAGCCGCAAGGGACGCCCCGCCCGCAAGGTTGCCGATGGACCCTACCTAGCGCACTGCAGCCAAAGCGCCATACCGCCGTGATAAAGTAGCGTCCGGTCTTTGACCTTCGGCCGGGACGGTCTACCCATGGGGGCAGCCTCAACCGCTTTGGAGACCCGTCATGCGCTTCGCCCTGGCCCTCGTGCTTTGCACCGCGGCGCCCGCGGCCCATGCGGCCGAGGCTCTTGCGGTGCAGATCGTCACCGCCGCCCCCGCCACCCGCAGCCAGAGCTATTCCCTCACCGGCGAGCTTCGCGCCCGCGACAGCATCTCCGCTGCCTTCCCCGTGGCGGGCCGCGTGACCGACGTGTTGGCGCAGGAAGGCGACGAGGTCGGGGCCGGCATGGTGCTGGCCCGGCTCGACGACGTGCAGCAGGTGCAGGCGCAGCGCGCCGCGCAGGCCGGCGTTGCCACCGCAGAGGCGGACGTCGCGCAGGCGCAGGCGGATTTCACTCGGTACGAGCAGCTGTTTTCCCGCAGTGCCGTCACCCGCGCCCGCCGCGACGAGGCAGAGGATGCCCTGCGCGCCGCCGAAGCGTCGCTGGCGCAGGCCAGGGCGGAGCTTGAGCGCGCGGACAAGGCCCTGCGCGACACCACCCTGCGCGCGCCGCAGGACGCCACGGTGACCGACCGGCTGGCCGAGGACGGGCAGGTGGTCAGCGCCGCGCAGCCAGTGTTCGAACTGGCGCTCGATACCGGGATGGAGGCGGTGTTCGACGTGCCCGAGGTGCTGCTGACCACCGGCAAGCCGCCCCCGGACGTGACACTCTGGCAATTGTCCGAGCCTGATGTCCTGTTCGAGGGCGTGGTGGACGAGGTGTCGCCCCTGGTCGACCCCGATACCGGCACCGTCGCGGTGACCCTGCGCCTGCCCGATCCGCCCGAGGGGCTCGGCTACGGCGAGGCGGTGCGCGGCCGGGTTGAACATCCGGAAACCGACGCTCTGATCGAACTGCCATGGACCGCGCTCACCACCACAGCGGGCGGCAGCGCCGTCTGGACCGTGGGCAGCGATGACACCGTGACGCTGACTCCCGTGACCGTCGCACGCTACGAAACCGAGGTGCTGCTTTTGTCGGACGGGATCGCGCCGGGCACCCGCGTCGTGGGCCATGGCGCGCAGCTGCTGTTTCCCGGACGCCGGGTCGTAGATGTGGAGAGCCTGCAATGATCCGAGCCCTGCTGATGCTGCTCACGCTCGCCGCCCCCGCCATGGCGCAAGACGCGCGGCCCGTGGTGTCCGTTATCGCCGAACCCCGTTCCATTCCCGCGCCGGGGTTTGTCGGACAGATCGAGGCGGGCATTTCCGTAGACCTTGGCTTTCCCATGGTGGGCACGATGGCCGAACGCATGGTCTCGCTGGGCGAGCAGGTGGCGCGGGGCGACGTGCTCGCAAGGCTCGACCCTGAGGACCTGATGGCGCAGGTGCGCTCTGCCGAGGCAGGGGTGAGCGTGGCTGAGGCCAACGCATCCTCCGCCGTCGACGCCCGAGACCGGGCGCGGCAGCTGGCCGGGCAGGGGGCGGGTACGCAAGTGGCGCTCGACAGTGCCGAACGCGGGGCGTCTGCGGCAAACGCGGCGCTGGAACAGGCCCGCGCCACGCTGGTGCAGGCCGAGGACCAGCTGTCGCTGGCCACACTCACCGCGCCGCGCGACGGGATTGTCACCGAGGTTTACGAGGATCAGGGTGTGACACTTGCCGCCGGCGATCCGGTGCTGCAACTCTCGGCGCTGACGGGCCGCGAGATCGTCATCGACCTGTCCGAAGAGGATGCCGTTGGCCTCACCCGCGGTGATCCGTTCCGGGCGGAGCTGATCGCCGCACCAGACATCACCGCAGAGGCCACGCTGGGGCGGATCGAACCCGTTGCCTCGCAGACCACCCGCACCCGGCGCGTACATCTTGAGCTAGCGGACCCGCCGCAGGCCTTCCGGATCGGCGCGCTGGCGCGGGTGCGCCCGGTGGTCAGCGATGCCGAGGCCATCGCCCTGCCGCTGACCCTGCTGCTCGATCCCGAGGGCGACGCCGCCGTCTGGGTGGTCGACCGAGGCGACGAGGCCGCCACCGTGCGGCGCACTCCGGTCACCGTGGCGGGGACCATCGCCGATCATGCAGTGATCTCGGACGGCATTTCCCCGGGCGCCGAGATCGTGGCGCGCGGTATCCATTCCTTGACAGACGGCCAGCCGGTCGGAAGGCGGATTGCACCATGAGCCGTTTTAACCTGTCCGACTGGGCCCTGCGCCACCGGTCCTTCGTGTGGTTCCTGATGGCGGTGTCGCTGCTGGCGGGCGCGCTGGCCTATGCCAATATCGGCCGCGAGGAAGACCCCAACTTCGCCATCAAGACCATGGTGATCACCGGCATCCTGCCCGGTGCCGACATCGAGGACACCCGCACACAGGTCACCGACCGCATCGAGAAAAAGCTCGAAGATCTGGACGAGCTGGATTTCACCCGCTCGGTCACTCGGCCCGGCACCTCGATCGTCTACCTCGAGCTTCTGCCCACCACCAAGGCGGACGAGCTGCCGCGCATCTGGCAGCGGGTGCGCAACATGATGGCTGACATCCGGGGGGATTTCCCGGACGAATTCCAGGGGTTCCAGTTCAACGACAGCTTCGGCGACGTGTTCGGCAACGTCTTTGCCTTCACCTCCGACGGCTTTTCCCCGCGCGAGATGCGCGATCTCGTGGAAGAGGTGCGGCGCGAGGTGCAGGCGCTCGACGATGCGGGCAAGGTCGAGATTTTTGGTATCCGCGACGAGGTGATCTTCCTCGAGTTTTCGACCGAGAAGCTGGCGGCGCTTGGCCTCAACCAGCAGACCGTGCAGCAGACGCTGGCGTCGCAGAACGCCATCGTCCCCTCCGGGGTAATCGAGGCCGGACCCGAGCGGGTCGTGGTGCGCGTCACCGGATCGTTCGAGGGCATCGAAAGCCTGTCGGACATATCGCTGCGGGTCGGGGACAGTTTCTTCCGGCTGACGGACGTGGCCACCATCCGGCGCGGCTACGAGGACCCGCCCTCCGAGCTTTTCCGCTACGAGGGACAGGAGGCCATCGGCCTGTCGGTGGGCATGCGCGAGGGCGCCAACATCCTGCAGTTCGGCGAAGAACTGTCGGCAGTAATCAACCGCGCCCGCACCCTGCTGCCCATCGGGGTCGAAATCCATCAGGTCGCCGACCAGCCCCACGTGGTCGATGACGCTGTGGGCCATTTCCTTCAGGCGCTGCTCGAGGCGGTGTTGATCGTGCTCGCGGTCAGCTTCGTGTCGCTCGGCCTGCGGGCGGGGCTGGTGGTGACGGTGACCATTCCGCTGGTGCTCGCCATCACCTTCGTGGTTATGGAATACGCGGGCATCACGTTGCAGCGGATTTCGCTGGGGGCGCTCATCATCGCGCTGGGGCTGCTGGTGGACGACGCGATGATCGCCATCGAGACGATGATCTCACGGCTGGAAAAGGGCGAGAGCCTGAGCCGCGCCGCCAGCTACGCCTGGACTTCAATTGCCTTTCCCATGCTGTCGGGCACGCTGGTGACCGTGGCAGGGTTCATTCCTATCGGGCTCAACAACTCGGCGGCGGGGGAATTCACCTTCTCGCTCTTCGTGGTGATCGCGGTGTCGCTGGTGGTGTCCTGGGTGGTCGCTGTGCTGTTCGCGCCGCTTCTGGGGGTCACCTTCCTGTCCAAGACCATGAAACACCACGAGCAAAAGGCAGGCCGCCTGCGGCGCGGCTTTCACCGCGTGCTTCTGGCGTCCATGCGGCATCGCTGGATCACCATCGCGCTGACCGTGGTGGTGTTCGGCGTGTCGATCTTCGGCATGCGGTTCGTGGAACAGCAGTTCTTCCCCAGCTCCGACCGGACCGAGCTGGTGGTGGATTTCACCCTGCCGCAAAACGCCTCCATCGCGGAAACCTCCGAACAGATGGACCGCTTCGCATCCTACCTTGACGACGATGACAACGCGCTGTTCCGGGCCAGCTACGTGGGACGCGGCGCGCCGCGGTTCCTGTTGAGCTATGATGTGCCGACACCGGGGCCGAACACCGGGCAGATCGTCATCCAGACCCCTTCGGTCGAGGCGCGCGATGCGCTGCGTGCACGGCTCAACGACATCGCGCGGCGGGAATTCCCCGGCGCGGATATCTTCGTCAAGCTGCTCGAGATCGGCCCGCCCGTGGGCCGCCCGGTGCAATACCGTCTCAGCGGGCCGGACATCGACACGGTGCGCGACACCGCGCGCGGGCTTGCGGGTGTGATGGCCTCGGATCCACGGCTCGATGCCATCGTGATGAACTGGAACGAACCGGCTCGGGTGATCCGTGTCGAGATCCTGCAGGATCAGGCCCGCCAGCTTGGCATCTCGCAAAGCGATATCGCCAATGCCCTAAGCGCGATCTACGACGGGGCGACCGTCACCGGGCTGCGCGATGGCGAGTACCTTGTCGACATCCTCGCCCGCGGCGACGAAGCCTCGCGCAGCACCGTCGAGGGGCTGCCGGGTCTGCAACTGTCGGCGGGCGATGGCCGTGCGATTCCGCTGCGCGCGGTGGCACGGTTCGGCTGGGATACGGAACAGCCGGTCATCCACCAGCGCGACCGCCGCCCCACGATCACCGTTTCCGCCGCGATCACCGGCGACGCGCAACCCGCCACGGTGGTGGCGGACCTTGCCCCCGCCATCGAGGAGTTCACCAACGCCCTGCCCGCGGGCCTCAGCGTCACCGTGGGCGGCACGGTGGAGACCTCGGGCGACAGCCAGGCGCCGATTGCCGCCGTTGTGCCGCTGATGCTGCTCATCATGCTGACGCTCATCATGATCCAGACCCAGAGCTTCCGGCTGGCCTTTGTCGTGCTCTGCGTGGCGCCGCTGGGGCTCATCGGGGTGGTGGCGGCGCTGCTGCCGTCGGGGGCGCCGCTGGGGTTCGTGGCGATCCTCGGGGTGCTGGCGCTGATCGGCATCCTGATCCGCAACTCCATCATCCTCGTCGACGAGATCCAGGCCCTTCGTGCCAAGGGGCTGAGCGCATGGGACGCAGTGTTCCAGGCGTCGGACAGCCGTGCGCGGCCGATCCTGCTGACGGCGGCGGCGGCGAGCTTTGCACTGATCCCGATCTCGCGGCAGATCTTCTGGGGGCCGATGGCCTTTGCCATGATGGGGGGCATCATCGCGGGCACGGTGATCACGCTGGTGTTCGCCCCGGCGCTGTACCTCGCGGTGTTCAGGGTGCGCGAGGATGGCAGCGGAGACACGCCGCATCATGCGCTGGAACAGGGGACAGAACCTCTGGACGCCCCCTCGGGCAACGCC
Organism: Salipiger pallidus; assembly: GCF_014643635.1. Lineage (GTDB taxonomy): Bacteria > Pseudomonadota > Alphaproteobacteria > Rhodobacterales > Rhodobacteraceae > Salipiger > Salipiger pallidus. The sequence continues at coordinate 92,881 of NZ_BMJV01000010.1, read as the reverse complement.
TGAGAGGCCGACCACGTCCGCCCTTGATGGTCGGACAGACAACGGCAGGTGTCGGGCGCGCCGGCCTCGCCTGTCGTCAGCGCGCCGGGCGGCGCGCTGATCGATTTTGCAAAGCCTGGGCCATTGTCAGCCGGGGCAGAACTGGCTCAGGCCCATTCGCCCTTGCGGAACACCGGCACGCGGGTGCCGTTCGCGGTGATGCCGTCGATGTCGGTATCCGGTCCGCCGATCATCCAGTCGACGTGGATCAGGCTCGAATTGCCACCCTTCTCGGCGATCTCGTCACCGGACAGCGACGCCCCGTCGAGGAAGCACTTGGAATAGCACTGCCCAAGCGCGATGTGACAGGCGGCGTTTTCGTCGAAAAGCGTGTTGTAGAAGAGCAGCCCCGATTGCGAGATCGGCGAGCCATGCGGCACCAGCGCCACTTCGCCAAGGCGCGAGGCGCCCTCGTCGGTGGCGACCAGCTCGCGCAGGATGTCGCCGCCCTTGTCCGCCTTGGCCTCGGTAATGCGGCCATCCTTGAACGTGATCTCGATGCCGTCGATCAGGCTGCCCTGGTGCGACAGCGGCTTGGTGGACCGCACGGTGCCGTCAACGCGATGGGCGTGGGGGGTGGTGAACACCTCTTCGGTGGGAATGTTCGGGTTGCAAACCACGCCGTTCTGCGCCTCTGACGCACCGCCATGCCATTCGTGATCGTCTGCGAGACCCACGGTCAGGTCGGTGCCCGGGCTGGTGAAATGCAGCGCCGAGAAGCGCTGTTCGTTGAGCCACTGCGTCCGCGTCCGCAGGGCGGCGTTGTGGTCGGCCCAAGCCTGCACCGGGTCGTCCTGATTGACGCGCGATGCGGCAAAGATCGCCTCGGCGAGCTTGCCCTGTGCCTCGGCGGCGGGAAGATCGGGGAACATGCGCTGCGCCCATTTCGACCCCGGCCAGGCGCAGATCGTCCAGTTGATCTCGAAGTTCGAGATCTTCTCCAGTGCAGGCTTGTAGGCGGTGGAGGTCGCCTTGCCGACGCGGGCGACCTTGGCGGGGTCGGCTTCGGCCAGCAGCATGGGATCTTCACCGACAATGGCCATGCGCGCGGCGCCGCGCTCGAAGGCAGCGGCCATGCCCTCGAACATCCAGGCCGGGGCAACGTCGAAGCTGGCGTCGTCGGCGTGGGCGTGGCGGGCGAGGGTGATCTCTCCATCGCTGAGGATCGGCGTCACCAGCGAGGCGCCGGCCTTGTAGGCGGCCTTGGCGATCTCGCGCACCAGCGGCAGTGCCTCGACGGGGGCGGTGAGGACCAGCTCCTGCCCCTGCTTCAGGCCAAGCCCGGTGCGCACGGACACTTCGGCAAGTTTCGCAAGAAGGGTCGGATCAATGGGGGTATCGGTCATGGGGGGTCCGCATCTTGTGTAGAGTCAGACCAGAGGTAACATCCCGTGAGCGCCTTACAAGCGGGTTCAGGCCCAGTACATGGCCCAGGTGCCGGGCTGCCCGCTTGCCTGACCACAGGCACCGGGGCGGATACCGGAACCGAAAGGGACGGTTGGGACCCAAGGTCAAATCCGAACCGGAAGAGGCACCGCGAACCGATGCACATGGTCCGGGATGGTCGCATGGCATGGCGCAGCACACGCCGTCAGCGCGTGCCGCGAAGCCCCACGATCATAGTGTGAAGCACCGCGCGCAGACGGCTTTCGATTTCATCACCGGGGGTGTCGAGGTTTTCCAGCACCAGTCGGGGATGAGTGAAGCCGTACATGGACGACTGGACGAGCAGCGCGGCCTTTGCCGGATCATTCAGGTCGGGGACTGCCTCGGCCAGAAGCCGGGCAATCTGGTCGCGCCACACAAGCTTGTGGCACTGCACCACGTCGCGCAGCCGGTCCGTGGCCTGGCAATAGGCCTCGTAGAGCTCGGGATCGCGCACCGCTGCTGCGCGCTTCAGCCGCACCCGCTCGATCATCAGTGTCTCGAGCCGTTCCTCGGGCCTACCGGGGCCGGATACCGTGACAAGAAGCGTGTCGCGGGCGATGTCGAGCCAGTGCCCCACCACTGCGTCCAGCAGATCCGCCTTGCCTGAGAAATGCCCATAGAGCGCCGCATGGCTGACCCCAAGCTCGGCCGCCACGTCGGTGACGCGCAGCTTGGCATAGCCCGCCGCCTTGATGCGGGCGCTGGCCACTTCCACGGCCCGCTGCTTCAGTTCTTCCGGCGCAAGCCCGGTACGCGGCATCGCTCTACTCCTCCTGCCGGCAGTTGGCCTGTGCTAGGCCCGCAAAGAGCCTGTCGCCACCCTGCTGTTCAACGATGCGACAGCGATCTGCCGGGCGCTTGCCTGTCCTGCCATTACAAGTTACAATTTTCGTAAGTTGTAAAGACCTCCCAATACACAGGTGTCCCTCCATGGGTTCTCTTCTGAAGGACCGGCGCGCTATCGCGTTGCTTCTTGCCGCCACGCTGACCGTCATGTCCAACGCCATCATCAGTCCCGGCCTGCCGGGCATTGGTGCCTATTTCTCGGATACGCCGAACTCCGATCTGATGACCCGCCTGCTGATCACCGCACCGTCGCTTACGGTGGCGCTGATCGCGCCCTTCGCCGGGATCTTCGTCGATCGCATGGGGCGCAAGGCCATGCTGCTGACCGGCGTGGGGCTGTTCGCCGTCGCCGGCAGCGCGGGTCTTTGGACACCGACGCTGCCCATCCTGCTTGCCACGCGGTTGCTGCTCGGGGTTGCCGTGGCCATGCTGATGACGGCAATGACCGCCCTCGTGGGGCAGTATTTCCATGGACCTGACCGGGGGCGGTTCATGGGGATGCAGATGACCTTCGTCAATTTCGGCGGCCTGATCTTCATCGCCGCGGCAGGGCAGCTTGCCGGCCTGTCGGCCTTCTATCCCTTTGCCATTTACCTGATGGGCCTGATCTACCTGCCAATCCTCTACATCTTCCTCGACGAGCCAAAGGGCACCGAGGCCGGGCAGGCGGCCCACTGCCTCGAGCCGGAACCAGAGGGCTGGCGGATGCTGCTTGCGCTGGCCCTTGTGCTGATGATGCTGGCTTTCGCCACCTTCTATATCCTGCCGACCCAGATCGCCTACTATCTGGCCGAGCTTGGCTACACCGACCCGAGTACCGCCGCGATGATGATGGTCTGCGTGACCTTCGCCGCCGGGGCCATCGCCATGGCCTACCCCAAGCTGCGCGCACTGCTGGGCCGGGGAGGCGTGCTGGCGGCGGGCTTTGCCATGCTGACCGCGGGCCTCGTGGTGATCAGCTATGCCGAGCTGGTGCCGGTGATCGCGTTTGCCTCCCTGCTGGTGGGCATGGGGCCGGGCCTCATCGTGCCGACGCTGATGACCGCCACGCTGGACGCGGTGCCCATGCGGCGGCACGGCATGGCTTCGGGGGCGCTGACCTTCAGCCTGTTCATGGGGCAGTTCATCTCTCCGCTGCTGACCCAGCCGCTGATCCGCACCGGGGGCTTCCACCTGGCGTTTCTCGTCTTTGCCGCTGCGGGGCTGGTGGGCATGGTCCTTGCCCTCGCGGTCTTCCGGGAACGGCAGCCGTCACTGGTTCGCGCCTGATCCTTCGGGCATAGCCGGCGTGACACTCACGTCAGGACGAAAGGACAAGATCATGGACAGGAAGGTTCTGCTTCTGACCGGAGGCTCCCGCGGGATCGGGCTTGGCATCGCGCAGGAGGCTGCGCGGCGCGGCTGGTTCGTGTCGCTGGGCCTGCGCGACGCCAGCGCCCTGCCGGATGGGCTGAGCGCCGATGACGCCGAAGCGGTGCCCTATGACGCCAGCACCGGCGAGGAGGCTCCTTGGGTCGAGGGCGTGATGAAACGCCATGGCCGCATCGACGCGGTGGTGGCCTGTGCGGGCGTGCTCGATCACGATAGCATCGTCACGCAGGACGACGATGCGGTGCTGCGCCTCTTCGAGATCAACGCCCACGCCCCCCGCCGCCTTGCCGCCGCCGCGTGGCAGCCGCTCATCGACAGCGGGGAAGGGCGGATCATCGTGCTGGCCTCGCTGTCGGGCAAGCGGGTGAAATCGGCGCGGTCCGGGCTTTACGGTTTTTCCAAGTTCGCCGCGGTGGGGCTGGCCCACGCGCTGCGCCATGAGGGCTGGGATCACGGCATCCGCGCCACGGCGATCTGCCCCGGCATCGTTGCCACCGATATGGGACTGTCCGCCGCAAATGGCAGCCGCGATGCTGCCGACATGACGCAGGTGGCCGACCTCGCCGCGCTTGCGGTGAACACGCTCGAGTTGCCGGGCACGCTCAGCCAGGCCGAGATCACGGTCAATTGCCAGCTTGACGGGATCTACTGATTTCCCGCCGCCGCGCCTTGCGTGGCGGCACCCGGCTGCTACAGCTGTAGGCCACCCGATGTTCCCAAACGCCGATTGACCGCCATGGACCTTTTCGATTCCGCGCCCTCGCAGGGGCACGTCCCGCTTGCCGCCGCCCTGCGGCCGCAAACCCTCGACGACGTGATCGGCCAGCCGGGGATCACCGCGCCGAACTCGATCCTGCGGCGGCGCATCAAGGCCGGCGCGCTGGGGAGCCTCATCCTCTATGGCCCGCCGGGCATCGGCAAGACCACCATCGCCCGTGCCGTGGGCCAGATGCTGGGCAAGGAGTTCCGCCCGTTACACGCCACCCGCGACGGCGTGAAGAAGCTGCGCGAGATCGCCGACGAGGCCCGCATCCGCCCGCTGCTGATCTTCGTGGACGAGGTGCATCGCTTCAGCGCCACGCAGGCCGACGACCTGCTGTCGATCTGCGAAGAGGGCACGGCGGATTTCGTCGGTGCCACCACCGGCAACCCCTACCATGCGCTGCCGCCCGCGCTGGTGTCCCGTTCGACCATCCTCAAACTCGAACCCATGTCCATCGAGGACATGGAAGAGGTGGTGCGACGCGGCATTGCCTTCCTTGCCCGGCGGGGCATCGAGGCCGACCTGACGCCGGACCAGATCACCCTGATCGCGGGCCGCTCCGGCGGCGATGCGCGCCGGGCTCTCACCACCCTGGAAAGCCTGTGCGTGGGTCACGAGGGCGGCGCAATCACCATCACCGAGGAGATGCTGGAAGAGGCCTATGCCTCCGCCGCCATCAACCACGATCGGTCGGGCGACCAGCATTACGACGTGATTTCCGCCTTCATCAAGTCCATGCGCGGATCCGACCCGGATGCGACGCTCTACTGGCTGGCGCGGCTGGTGCACGCGGGCGAAGACCCCCGTTTCATCGCGCGGCGCATCATGATCCATGCGTCCGAGGATGTGGGGCTGGCGGACAATACCGCGCTTCAGACGGCGGTGGCGGCGGCCACGGCGGTGGAAAAGATCGGCTACCCCGAAGCGCAGATCGTGCTGGCCCATGCGGCGCTGCACATTGCGCGCGCACCGAAATCCGCCTCGGCCTGCCGGGGCATCGGCGCGGCGCTGTCCATGGTCACCCAAGGCGCGCCCGCCATGGTGCCGCTGCATTTGCGCGACGCCCATTACAGCGGTGCCAAGAAACTGGGGCACGAGGGCTACCGGCTCCCGCACAAGGATCCGCGCGGATGGGTGGAACAGGAATATGTGCCGGGGCTGGCTCCGGGGAGCCTCTACCAGAGCGATGCGCGCGGCGGCGCCACCTTCGAGCAGCGCGCCGACCGGTTCTGGGAAGAGCTGACCGGCCGCCCCGTGACACGCACCTTCCCGGACTGAACTGGTCAGAACATGCCTGACACAGCGCGACCTGATCGGGCCAGTTCTACCCATACCGCACAGCAAAAGGCCGGGCACTGCCCGGCCTTTTGCGTTCTGCAAGGACTCAGAGCCTTACATGGTCACGCAGATCTTGCCGAAATGCTTGCCGCTTTCCTGATGGCGGAAGGCGTCGGCCAGCTGATCGAGCGGGAAGCGCCTGTCGATCACCGGGCGCACGCCCAACACGTTCAGCGCGCGCACGAAATCCAGCTGGTGCTGGCGCGAGCCGACGATGAGCCCCTGCAGCCGCTGCTGACGGCTCATCATGAGCGCGGTCGGGATCTCGCCCGAGAAGCCGGTGAGCACGCCGATCAGCGCAAGATGCGCACCCGGCCGGCCCGCAACGATGGATTGCGACAGGGTGGCGGGGCCGCCGACCTCGACCACGATGTCGACACCGCGCCCGCCGGTGAGGCGCTGCATCTCCTCGCCCCACTCAGGCGTGGTTCGGTAATTGATGACGTGATCGGCGCCCAGTTCGCGCAGGCGCTCCAGCTTGTCGTCCGAGGACGAGGTGGCGATCACCGTCGCGCCCATGGCCTTGGCCAGCTGCAGCGCGTAGATCGACACGCCCCCGGTGCCAAGCACGGCCACGGTGTCACCGGCCTTGAGCCCACCATCGACGACGAGCGCCCGCCACGCGGTAAGGCCCGCGGTGGTGATGGTCGCCGCCTCTTCGTGGGACCAGCCCTCGGGCGAGAAGGTGAACCACGACGCGGGGAGGGTCACCCGCTCGCGGGCATAGCCGTCGCGGCCGTCGCCCGGGGTGGTGGCAAAGCTGCTGGGCTTGTCATCGCCGGTCTGCCATTCGGGGAAGAAGCAGGACACCACGTTGTCGCCCACGGTGAAGCCTTCGACGCCGTCGCCAACCGCCTCGATCACGCCGGCACCGTCGGCCATGGGAATGCGCCCGTCGGGCAGCGCGCCCTCGACCGCGCAGACGCGGTAGTCGTGGTAGTTGAGCGAACTTGCGTGCAGCCGCACGGTGATCTCGCCCGCGCCGGGGGCCGCAGCGTCCGCCACGTCGGCCGTCACGAGGTTGTCCAGCCCGCCGGGCGCCTTGATCGTCACTTGTTTCATGTTTCTGCCTTTCCGTATTCCCGCCCCGCCGCCCTGACCGGCGGCGGGGCTGTATATCTCATTGCTTAGGGTAGCGCCTGCAAGCAGATGGCAAGCACGATGCCGTGGGCCAGCCTTCGGGTAGAATGCGGATCAACGACCGCTCAGGAGGTGGCCGAAGACATCGCGAACGCTCTGGAGCGGGTCTCTCGTCGGTACGGCGCAGCCCAGGACCGGGCGCGGACAACGGAAGGTTGCCAAATGTCCCCCGGTGGCACAGAGTGCACGGGTCACGCCGCCCCTGTCGCGAGAGAGGCATGAAGGATGACCATCCAGCTCAGTCGCATCGACCCCGAACACAACATGCGCCGCTTCTACCGCATCCGCATCCAGCCCGGCCTGTTCGGGGACTGGTCGCTGATCCGCGAATGGGGCCGCATCGGCACATCGGGCCAGAGCAAGGAAGACTGGTTCGATACCGAAGCCGAGGCCAAGGATGCCCGCTTCAAGCTGCAGATGCAGAAGTCCCGGCGCGGTTACGACTAGCGCTCTACTGACCCGGCAGTGCCGTGGCTGCCTCGTATTCATCCCCTGAAAGTTCAGCGGTCTCATAGGCTTGCAGCTTCTTGAACTGCTGCTGCACATCCTCGGCGAAGAAGGCGGCGGCGATGGCGCGGCCCAGCCGCTTGGCGCCAACGCTGACAGCCGGAATGTCCCCCGACACCTTGCCGTGGCTCAGCATCGCCGCATCATTGAAGCAGTGGATGCGCCCAAGCTCCGGGCAGGTGCCCGGAGTCTTCTCGAGGAAAGTGAAGTCCGGTGCGAGATAGGGCGCGCTGCCCAAGGGGCCATCGGGGGAGACATCCTTCGGGAAATCGGGCCGATCTGACCACGATAACACGTGCGGCGCGATCTGAGACAGTTCGGCACGGTCCGCGAAGTCGTTGCGAAAGCCCGTCCCGGCAATGAGGAAATCGGTGGTGAAACTGCCGCGCGACGTGTCGATGCGCAGTCTTCCCCCGTCTTCCGATGCCCCGGTGAGGGCGCAACCAAGGTGGAAATGGGCGTTCTCGTGTTCGGAAACCCGGCGCACGGAATGGCTTGGCGGGGGCACCTGTTGTTGCGCCGCGTAGCCGTGGATCTTCAGCTTCCAGTGGTCGGGCAGGGACCCGAGCCCCAGTTCCGTGCCGGGACTGCCGATGCCAGTGAGCTTGTTCACCGCGGGGAGACGAGAGCGGCGAATGAGCAGGTCGACACGGGCAGCCCCGGACTCGAGTGCGGCGGCGGCGTTGTCCATTGCGGAGGCGCCAGCCCCGACCACGACGATGTCGCGGCCCTCGAGTTGTCTGAAATCGATATCGTCGGCGCTATGCGCCCAAAGGTGCCCCGGCACGCCTTTGAGCGCCTCCGGCACGGCCCCGCCCCCGAGGCCGGAGCGCCCCGTGGCCAGCACCACGCGCCGCGCGGTCACCACTTCGGTGCCCGAGGGGCCGTCCAGCGTGACGCGCAGCATGTCGCCGTCCCCGCGCAGGTCCGAAAGGTGGGTGTCGTTGCGCACGGGCAGTGTCAGGACGCGCCGGTACCAGCGCAGGTAGTCCATCCATTGCCCTTTGGGGATCTTGCCAAGGGCCTCCCATGCGTCCCGGCCCCATTGCGCGGTGAACCACGCGCGGAAGGTCAGAGCGGGCAGCCCCAGCGCCGGGCCGGTCAGGGTCTTGGGCGAGCGCAGGGTGCGCATCCGGGCAAAGGTGTCCCACGGCCCCTCGAGCCCCTCGGGGGCGGCGTCGATGGCGAAGCTGTTGTCGATCCCGAGCATCCGCAGCTCGGCCAGCGCGGCAAGCCCGCACATGCCCGCGCCGATGACCAGAACGTCGGTCACGCCCTCCCGCGCCGGCACCCAGGGGGCGGCGGGCAGGCAGAGCGCTTCGAGGTCCTCGGCGAGGCGGGTTTCAAGATCGGCAAGGCTCATGCGCTGATCCTTTCATCCGCGGCATGACGGAAGCGGGCGGTGGCCGGATCGCAGCGGTAGTCGGCGGCGCGGGTTTCGGCCTCCTGCGCAAGGCTGGCGACGCCGAACAGGATGCGCGTCACCTCGTCCTCGGAATGCAGCCACGACAGGTTGAGACGGACCCAACCGGGCTTGTCCATCTCGTGCCCTTCGGACAGGCGCGAGAACAGCGCGTCCGAGCCGTCCTCGTCGATGCCCAGCAGGGCGTGGGCGTAGGGGCCGGCGCAGGCGCAGCCACCGCGCACCTGGATGCCGTGCAGATCGCTGAGCATGCGGGTGAACAGCTGGTGGTGGACGTAGCCTTCGGCACCGCGCACCCGGAAGGACAGGATCGGCAGCGCCTCGGCCCCCGAGCGATCGAGAAGTTCGATCTGCGGCACGTGCTTCCATGCCTCGAGCGCGCGGGCCCGCAGGGCGTGGTCGATGCGCCCGATGCGGGCGGCGCCCACCGCATCCTTGACCAGCATCACCAGCGCGGCACGGATGTCGCCGACGACGTTGGGCGTGCCGCCTTCCTCGCGGGCCTCGACCCGGGCGGAATAGTTGTGCTTCCACGGCGATACGAAGGTCACGGTGCCGCCCCCCGGCGCGGTGGGGGTGGCGCGCTGCACGATGCTGTCACGCACCACCGCCACGCCGGAGGCACCCGGCCCGCCGGGGAACTTGTGGGTGGAAAAGACGATGGCGTCCTTCTTGGCGTCCGGCGCGGGGGACATGTCCATGGGCAGGTAGGGCCCGCCGCCCGCGTAATCCCAGATGGCCAGCGCGCCGTGCGACTTGAGCAGCCGCGTCACCGGGTCAGGGTCCGTCACGATGCCGGTCACGTTCGACGCCGCCGAGAAGCTGCCCACCAGAAGGTCGGCCTTGTCGTTGGCCTTGAGCAGGTCGCGCAGATGCGCGAGGTCGACACCGCCCTTGCCGGGCCGCGCGACCAGCACCTCGGCGCCGCTTTCGCGCCACGGCAGGATGTTGGAGTGATGCTCGTAGGGGCCGTGGATCACCACCACCCGTTCCCCGGCGCGCACCCGGTCTTCGATCCGCAAAAGCCGCGCGATGCGGTTGAGCCCCGCCGTCGCGCCCGCCCCGGCAAAGATCACGTGCCCATCGGCACCCGCGCCGGTAAGCCGCGCGATGGTGGACCGGGCCTCTTCGCGCATGCGGGTCATCGCCTCGCCGGTGGCAGACGCCTCGGTGTGGCTGTTGGCGTACCAGGGCAGCACCTCTTCGGCGACGAAGGCTTCGACCTGCCGCAGCGCCCGCCCCGAGGCGACGTAATCGGCATACAGCATCGCCTTGGTGCCATAGGGCGTCTCGAACGGCATGTCGCGGCCGATGAGACCGGCCTGCAGCTGGTCGAGGATGTCAGCGCGATCAAGCGACGCGCGGAAACGGGCGAGGGGGGTCATCTTGGGGAGGTCCTCAGGTTGCGACGGTCATCTTCTCGATGCCGTAAAGGCGATCGGCCACCACCAGCGCCACGACGGCCAGCAGAAGCTGCAGCGTGGACAGAGCGGCGATGGACGGATCGAACTGGTGTTCCATGTAGGCCAGCATGACCACCGGCAGGGTGTTGGTCTGGGCTGAGCCGAAGAAGTAGCTGACCGGCAGGTTGTCGAAGGAGGTGAGGAACGAGAACAGGCTGCCCGCCGCGATGCCGGGGCGGATCAGCGGCAGCGTCACCTCGCGGAAGGTGGTCAGCCGGCTTGCCCCAAGGATCATCGCGGCCTCTTCATAGGCGGGCGGGACCGCGCGGTAGACCGCCGACACGGTGCGGATGACGTAGGGAAGGCAGATCACCGTGTGGACGATGGCAAGGCTCAGGAACGATACGCCAAAGCCAAGCGCCGACAGGAAGAACAGCGAGGCGAAGCCGATCACGATCATCGGCATGGACAGCGGCGACAGCAGGAAGGTGGTGATCGCCGTGGCCCAGCCCGACCGCGCGCGGCTGAGGTAGAGCGCCGCGGGGATGCCCAGCAGGCAGGAGGCCACCGTCGCCACCACACCCAGCCACAGGCTGGTGATGAGGCTGTCGATGAACGGCTCGTACTCGAAGATGCGCGCGAACCATTTCAGCGACCAGCCCGGGATCGGGAAGGCGGCATAACCGGCTTCGGTGAACGAGATCACCACGACCACCGCGATGGGCAGGATCATGAAGACGAAGAAGGCGATGGTGAAGACCCACAGGGCGATGTCCGAAAGCCTCATCTCACACCCCCTGACGGCGCAGCAGCCGCAGTTGCAGCCACAGGCAGGCCAGCGCGATCACCAGAAGGATGGTGCTCATGGTCGATGCCAGCGCGAAATCCCGGGTGGTGTTGAACTGCTGGTAGATCAGCAGCGGCAGCGTCTGGAACCCGCCGCCCAGCAGCACCAGCGTCACGAACGAGCCGTTGGCGATCATGAAGACAAGGATCGCCCCGGTGCCGATGCCGTCCACGGTCAGCGGCAGCGTCACCTCGAAAAAGGTGCGGATGCGCGACGCACCCAGCATCAGCGCGCCTTCTTCAAGCCTGCGGTCGACCCCTTGCAGCACCGACGCGATGGACAGCACCGCGAAGGGCACCAGCACATGCACCAGCGCCGCGATGGCCAGCCCCGGCGTGTTGAGCCAGCGCAGCGGCGCGTCCAGCAGCCCAAGGTCCGTGACCAGCCACTGGTTCACGAGGCCGCGCCGCGCGAACAGCACCTGCCAGCCAAACGTCCGCATGATGATCGACGTCAGCAGCGGCGCGATCAGGAAAAAGATCATGAGGCCCGAGAACCGCCCCGCCTTGCGCACCAGCACATAGGCCACCGGGTAGGCGATCAGCACCGAGATCAGCGTCACCGCCGCCGACAGGATCACGGTCTCGGCGATCACGCCAAGGTAGAAGCTGTCGGTCAGGAAATCGGTATAGCGTGACAGGGTAAAGCCACCCTCGCCAATGAACGAGCGCGCGGAATTGTCCACCAGCGGCATCACGAAGAACACCGCGAGGAAGATCAGCGCCGGCGCCAGCAGCAGGGCGCGCCGGGCGCCGGGGGAGAGGTTAACGGTGGGCGTCATGAGGCCTCCGGGTCAGAAGGGTGCCCCCGCCCGGTGGGCGGGCGAGGGCAGCGAGATCACATGCCGATCTCGCGGTTCCAGCGGTCGATCCACTCGTTGCGCACGCGGGCGATGTCCGCGTAGGGGGGCAGGTTCGCCTCCGCCAGCGGGGTCACGCGCGATGCGAGCTTTTCGGAGTATTCGACTTGGGTGTTGGTCACGCCGTAGTTCAGGATCTCGGCGAACTTGGCCTGATTGCCCGCGTCGAGCACCTCGTTGAGGTAATCCCACGCGAGGTCCGAGGCGTTCTTGGGCTTCTGGATCGCAACGGCGGTCATCGCGCCGCCCTCTTCGGGGTTGATGAAGTCGATCCAGTCGACGCCCTCGTCCACGTGGTTCCAGGTGCGGCCGTCGAAGTAGATGCCAAGATCCGCCTCGCCCGAGGCAAGGTGGTTGAAGAAGTCGTTCGGGCCGGCCCAGAAGACGAGGTTGTCCTTCATCTTGGCCATCGCCTCGAAGAACGGGTCGACGTTGTCCACGTCACCGCCAAGCGCGTTGTTCAGCGCCCAGAGGAAGAACACCGTGGTCGGCCCGTAAGAGATCGACGGCACAGAGGCGATGAACTCGCCGGACGACACACGTTCTACGAAATCGGCGAAGCTGCGGGGCGGCTCGGACACGATCTGCTTGTTGTAGGTGATGCCGCCGACGCCGTAGTCGAAATAGGTGCCCTTGCCGAGGCAGGCGTCGGTGAACTCCTGCGGGATGTACTGCAGGTTCGGCAACTTCTCGGTGGTGAAATCATCCATAAGGTCGCCCTCGGCGGCCAGAACCGCGAGGTCCGGCGACATGATGAGCACGTCGAGCGGCGGCTGCTCGGGGGAGGCCTCGACCTGCGCGAGCCACTGGGCCGGACCGCCGAGCGACACGGTGGCCGAGGCCCCGGTCTTTTCCTCGAAGGGCGCGACGAAGCATTCGCGGATCGCCTGTTCCCAGACGCCGCCATAGGCGGTCACGTTGAGCGTGCCGCCCTGCGCACGCAGGGGCAGGCCCGACAGGCCGAGCAGGGCCGTGGTGGCACCGGTGGTGCCAAGGAAGCGGCGGCGGTTCATTGTCATGGTCTTTCCTCCGTTGAATCGTTGGTCGTTCAAAGCTTCTGAAGCGCGGCGGTCAGCCTCTTGCGGGCGGTTTCCGCCTGCGCCTCGCTCACTGCACTGCGCGGGAAGCTGCTGGGCAGCTCCGCCAGCACGGTCTCGAAGATCTCTCGCCGCCGGGTCTGGCGCTGCGACAGCGGCAGGGTCAGCAGCGCGGCGTTGAGCCGGTCCATGGCGGCGGGGGCAAAGACGCCGTCCCATGCGTCACGCTCGGGGCCAAAGACGGTGCCTTCGTTGCTGCCCGCGGTGCGGCGCAGGTCGGCGGTTGCCTCCGTGTCGAGGCGGCCATCGATCAGCACCACGCCGTAATCCCGCTTGGCGGTCTGCTCTGTGACGAACCCGGCCTCCACATCCGCAATCACGGCTTGCGCGTCGCGGCGCATCGGGTCGCCAAAGCCGCCCGCGCCGGGGGTGCGGAAGGTGACGATATCGCCCGCCTGAACCTCGAGAAGGTCGATCTTGCCAAGGCGACGCTCGCGCGGGGCGCCCTCGTTGATGACCAGCGATCCGGGCTGGCCGGGCTGGCCGCCCGACTGGCCCCAGGGCCGGAACATCAAGCGTTCCATGCCGCGGCCCAGCACGTGGCTGCCGTCGGTCAGTACCTTGAATCTCAGCTCCATGCCGCAGCCGCCGCGCCATTCTCCCGCGCCGCCGCTGTCGGGGCGCAGACCGTAATGGAGCACCTCGACGCCCAGCTCGGCCTCGACGGTCTCGACGGGGTTGTTGGCAAGGTTGGAGATGCCGCTGTCGCGGCCGTCCACACCGTCATGTCCGCGCCGCGCGCCGGTGCCGCCGATCAGCGGTTCGATCACCTGCACCATGCGGCCACCCGTGGCCTTCGGCTCGCTCATCACGATGGGGATGACGGTGCCGGAGGCCGCGGCGGGCATCACGTCCGGCAGGGCCAGCCCGAAGGCGCCGTTGAGAATGTCGTTCACCCGGATCGCGGCGGCATGGCGCACGCCGGTGGCCGCCGGTTCCTCAGGATTCACGAGGCTGCCCAGCGGCGTGTGGATCGACAAGGGCCGCAGCAGGCCCGCATTCAGCGGCGCGGAGCGGTCCAGCGTCTGCACGAGCGCCAGCATCCGCAGCGTCAGCCACGCATGGGGCCGCCCGCAGGACGGGATGTTCATCGCCGTCGCCACCTGCGGATCGGAGCCGGTGAAATCGAGATGTACCTTGCCATCCGCGATCTCCACCGTCACCGCGAGGCGCACGGGCAGGCGGCTGGCCGCGTCGTCGTCGAGATAGTCGGAGAAGCTGTACTTGCCTTCGGGCACCGTGCGCAGCACCGCCTCGGCCTTGCCGGCGGCGTAGGACATGAGCGCTTCGGGAGCGTCTCTAAGCGTCTGCGTACCGTGCTGCCCGACCATCTGTTCGACGCGCCGCCGCCCCGTCGCCAGCGCGGCCAGCATGGCGCGGATGTCTCCCATGTTGGCCTCTGGCGTGCGGGAGTTGGCATCGAGGAACAGTTTGACCTCGGGCGCCATCTCACCCTTGCGGATGAGCTTGACCGGCGGGATGCGCAGGCCTTCCTGGAAGATCTCGGTGTTGAGCGGCGAGATCGACGACGCCACGCGCCCGCCCACGTCCGAGCAATGCACGAAGCACCAGCCATAGGCGACGATCTCGCCATCATGGAAATAGGGCTCGATCATGTGCAGGTCGGGCAGGTGGGTGGCAAGACCCGTGGACCGGTAGGGATCGTTGGTGAGGATCACGTCACCCGGCTCGAGCGCGCCTTGGGTGTCGATCACAGATTGAATGGCGGGCAGGCATTCCAGCCCGACAAAGCCCGACACCCCGATGGAGCGCGGGTAGGCATAGAACCGGCCGTCGAGCCCGGCGAGGGCACAGGCGAAATCGGCGGTTTCCTTGACATAGAGCGTGCGGCCCGTGCGTTGCAGCGTAAGGCACATTTCCTCGGTCACCGAGGCGACCTTGTTGCCGAGGATTTCCAGAAGGACGGGATCGAGGCTCATGCGGACGCCCTTTCA
The DNA here is from genome assembly GCF_014643635.1 of Salipiger pallidus. Lineage (GTDB taxonomy): Bacteria > Pseudomonadota > Alphaproteobacteria > Rhodobacterales > Rhodobacteraceae > Salipiger > Salipiger pallidus. The sequence continues at coordinate 77,865 of NZ_BMJV01000010.1, read as the reverse complement.
ATGAGGAGGTTGCCTTGGGCGTCCACCGATGCAGCCCATCCGGGCAGGATGACGGTGGTGGTCTCGGGCTGCTCGACCACGGCGGGGCCAGGGATCTGTGCGCCCGCGCCGAGGGTGGCGCGATCATGCACCGTGGCCTCGACCCACGCGCCCTTGTGGAAGAGCGGGCGGCGGGCCTTGACGGGCGCGCCGTCTCCGGTGGCCTCTGAGGCGGCAAGGGGCTGGCCCGCGCCGATCATGGCAAGGCGGATGGTGCCGATCTCGACCGGGGCAACGGTGTCGCGGAAGCCGTAGATCCGTTCGTGTTCGCGGTGGAAGGCCTCGGCCCAGTCGACGACGCCATCGAGCGACACCCGCAGCTCGTAGGCCTGTCCGGCATAGCGCATGTCGGCAGAGCGCTCGACCCGGCGGTCGGCCAGGTCCGGCAGCTCGCCCTCGAGCCATGCGACGCCTTCCGCTTCGAGCGCGGCAAAGGTGGTTTCGGCCATCTGCGCGGTCTCATCGCTCAGCACCGACCGGAGCGAGCGGACGAAGTCCCGGCGCAGGTCGGCGCCTGCCGCGCCCATGGCGCAATAGGCCCCGGCGGCCTGAGGCACGAGGATGCGGGCGATGCCGATTTCCTCAGCCAGAAGGTTGGCGTGGGTCGGGCCGGCACCGCCGAAGGGCAACAGCACGAAATCACGCGGATCGAGGCCGCGTTCTGCCATCGTGCGGAAGAGCGAGCCGGCCATCCCGGCAGAGGCCACGGCCAGCGCGCCTTCGGCAAGACGGGCAGCGGTGTCGTCGCCATCGAGGCCGACACGGGTTGCCACCGCTTTAAGTGCCTCGAGCGCCGCGGCACCGTCAAGCGGCATGGCACCGCCGCCGAAATTGGCCGGGTCGATGTAGCCCATGGCGATGAAACAGTCGGTGACCGCAGGCTCGGTGCCGCCACGCCCGTAGGACACGGGGCCGGGATGCGCCCCGGCGCTGTGCGGGCCGACCTTCAGCACACCCTGCGCATCCGCCCAGACGACAGACCCGCCACCGGCACCGATGGCATTGACGTCGACCACCGGCAGCACGAGGGGCAGCCCGCCGATATCGGTGCGCGTTGCGATCCCCGCGGTGCCGTCCGTGGCAACCGCCATGTCCGACGAGGTGCCGCCCATGTCGAAGGTGATGATGTTCTCCATCCCCGACTGTGCCGCCTGCCGCACGGCAGCCATCACCCCCGAGGCAGGACCGGACAGGATCGTCTCCACGGGCCGCGCCACGGCGGAGCCCACCGACAGCGAACCACCGTTCGAGGCGGTCACCAGTAGCGGCGCGGTGACGCCGATCCGCTCCAGCCCCTCGGTGAGACGGGCGAAGTAGGCATCCATCAGCGGCTGGATATAGGCGTTGAGACACGCCACGAGGGTGCGCTCGTATTCGCGGATTTCCGGCCAGATCGCGGCGGCGGACGAAATCGGCAGTGACATGCGCTGTGCCAGCGCGTCCGCGATGCGGGCTTCGGCCTCGGGGTCGGCATAGCCGTTGATCAGCATCAGTGCCGTGGCGTCGAGGTTGAGCGCACTCAGCTCGGCGGCGACGCGGTCCAGCTCGGCCTCCGACGGCGCGCGGGTGAGCTTGCCGTCGCGGTCGAAACGGGCGTCGATCTCGACCACGCGGGCGCGGGGGACCAACGGCACCTCCTTGGTCGCGTGCAGGTCGAACGAGGACGGCATGCGGCAACGCGCGATCTCGAGGATGTCGCGGTAGCCCTTGGTGACCACGAGGCCGATGGCCGCCCCCCGGCGCTGGATGATCGCGTTGAGCCCGATGGTGGTGCCGTGCATGAGCCCGCCCACGTCGGAAGCAGACATGCCCTCGCGGGCAAGGAATGCGGCAAGACCCTCGATCAAGGCCCGCGACGGATCGTCGGGGGTCGAGGGTTCCTTGTACAGCGCCACGCGCCCGGTCACGGCGTCGGCCATCACGAAATCGGTGAAGGTGCCGCCGACGTCGATGCCGATGCGCAGCCGTCCGGTGGACCCTTGTGCGAGGTCTTTCATCTCTTACTCCTTCGGCGCGGGGCCGGTGACGAGAACGCCATGTTCCACCGGCCAGCCCACGGCCACCTCAGCCCCGACCCCAAGGCTGGTTTGACCCAGCGCGGTGTCGGCCTGCCGGTAGGCGATGATCTCGGTGCCGGAGCCGTCCAGCGTGACGTGATAGGCGGCATAGGCGCCCCGGAAACTCGCGGCGGTGATGCGTCCGCGCAGGCCCTGCGGCAGGGCGGCGGCGTCCTCACCCAGCACCACCCGCTCGGGGCGCACCGACAGGGTCGCCGTATCGCCCGCAGGCCGGGCGGGCAGCGACAGCGCGCCCGCATCGGTCATCAGCAAGCCGTCCTGCACCCGCCCGTCGAAAAGGTTGGCGTTGCCGAGGAAGGTGGCGACGAAGGCGGTCTCGGGCCGGTCGTAGATGTCGTTCGGCGCACCCAGCTGCAGGATGCGCCCGCCATGCATGACGGCGATCTGGTCGGACATGGACATCGCCTCTTCCTGGTCATGGGTGACAAGAAGGGCGGTGATGCCGAGCCTTTGTTGCATCTCGCGGATCTCGAACTGCATGGATTCGCGCAGCCCCTTGTCGAGCGCGCCGAGCGGCTCGTCGAGCAAAAGCACGCGGGGGTTGACCACCAGCGCCCGCGCTAGCGCCACCCGCTGCTGCTGCCCGCCGGATAGCTGCGCGGGATACATGTCTTCGCGGCCCGACAGGTGCACCATGTCGAGCATGCGCTTCACTTCGTCCGCCTGAACCTGTTTCGAGGCACCGGACATGCGCAGGCCGAAGGCGATGTTCTCGCCCACGGTGCGGTGCGGGAACAGCGAATAGCTTTGGAACACCATGCCTAGGCCGCGTTTGTTCGGGGGCAGGCGGGTCATATCGTCACCGCCGATGGTGATCTGGCCGCTGTCGGGACTGTCAAAGCCCGCGACCATGCGCAGCGTCGTGGTCTTGCCGCAGCCCGACGGCCCCAGCAACGACACGAGCGCGCCGGGCTCGACCGACAGATCGAGGCTGTCGACTGCCGTGAGCGGGCCGAAGGTCTTGCGGATCGCAGTCAGCGTCAAGGTGGAGGAGGTATCGGTCATGCGGGCTCCATCAGGTCTGACGGCAGAATTGTAGCGCTACAAAAAATTTGTAAAGAGAAATCATCCACCATCAGGGGTCTCTTGCCATTCCGTGAAGAGCGGGTCAGATTCCGTCAGCAGCAATGAGTTCCCATGTCCGAGACCCCGCATATTCTCCACAAAAAGCTGACGATGCAGGACGTTGCCGATGCCGCCGGGGTGTCGCCGATGACCGTATCGAACTGCTTCCGCTACCCGGATCGGGTGCGCGAAAAGACGCGAAGCACCGTGATGAAAATCGCGGCGGAGCTGGGGTACGTGCCGAATCTCTCCGCCGGAACACTGGCAGCGGGCAGCAGCCGGGTGATCGGGGCGGTGCTGCCGTCGATGCGCAACTCGTCCTTTTATAATTACACCGCCGGGTTGCGCCGCGCTGCCGCGGAACGCGGCTTCGAGCTGATCACCATGATCGCCGAAACCCCCGAGGAAGAGCTGTCGGCGGTGCAGACCCTGCTGGGTTTGCGCGTCGCGGGAATCGCGCTGGTCGCCGGACCGCACGCGCCGGAACTCCGCCAGCTCCTCGTCCTCGCGGGGGTTCCGGTGGTGGAAAGCTGGGGCGGTGACGGCGCCATCGGGCGGGGGGTGTCCTATGACGTGGGCGCCGCAAGCCGGGCGCTGACCCGCCATCTCATTGCGCAGGGGCGGCGTCGCATCGGGTTTGTCGAAGTGACGGGCGGCGGTGGCCAGCGTTACGCCATGCGCCTACCGGCTTTCCGGCAGGAGATGTTTGCCGCGGGGCTTTCGGATTCGCTGGTGCTGACGGTTCGCGCGGCCGATGGATTTGGCTCAGGGGCGCGCATTCTCGATGAATTCCTGGCCACGGACCCCAACCTTGATGCGATTTTGTGTCCGACGGACGTGGTGGCGGCAGGGGCTCTGTTCGAATGCCAGAGGCGCGGGCTTTCGGTGCCGGGCGACATTGCCGTGGCGGGCTGGGGTGATTACGATATCGGCCGACAAGTGTCTCCGACGCTGACCACCGTGCGGGCATTCTCGGACGAGATCGGCAAGGGCGCCATCGAGGTTCTCGTCAGCGGGGAGGGGGCCAAAGCCCCGCTCTCCACCCCCTTTGCCCTGGAGGTCCGCGAAAGCGCCTGAGCGGCATGGCCTCCGGCTGCCTTCGCAAAGGGGCACTGGGCCCCGGAAGGGGGGATCGGTCTCTGCATGACACTCATGGACCGCAGTTTCCCTGCCGCGACACTCTGGCCAGCCTCCCGACCGCGGCAAACCATGGGTGCCGGGGGATGGTCATACCCCCGGCGATGCCACAGGTCAGGCCCGCGACAGCAGGCTCTGCGGACGCGCGGTGGCGATGCCACGGGTGATAAGCCCGGCAAGCACGCATTTCACCAGGTCCCCCGGAATGAAAGGCAGGCTCAGCATCGCCGCCTCTGGCAGGCTGCGGTCCAGAACCGCAGCCATTCCGACGATGCCGCAGGCATAGAGCACCACGACGCCACCCAGCAGCGATGCGATGGCGGCGGGCAGCGCCACCGAGCTGGGACGCCAGCGCTCCATCACCAGCCCGGTGACGTAGGCGGCGGGGATCCAGCCAAGGAAGAACCCGACAGTCGGACCCGCGAGCACCGCCGGTCCACCCCGGCCTCCGGCCAGCAGCGGCAGCCCCAGCGTGACAAGCACCACCACGATGATCACTGCCAGCGCTCCGCGGCGAGCGCCAAGCACGGTGCCGCACAGCATCACCCCCAGTGACTGCGCCGAGATCGGCACGCCGCTGATCAGCTGAAACGACGGCACGAGGCCTAGGGCTGCGATCAGGGCTGCGAACAGCCCCGCCATGACGATTCTGTGTTCCAAGACTAATTTCCTGTCATTCGAGTGGTGCCGATAAGCCCGGTGCAAAGCCCGGACCGCTGCCCGAGCCTTACGTGGCGGCAGGGATTCCGTCAAATCCGGCGTATTCCCTGCCTCGTTTTCTTGGGCCTCCTGTCACGGGGAGGCGGCCCGGCCTCTGAGGCTGTGCTACCTTTGGGTGTCGTCCTCTCTGGCCCTGTCGGTCGGCATGCCGCCACGAGCCCGGATGGCATCGGTCACATGGTCCGCATCATCCAGCGCCCCGATCATGAAGGGCATCACCAGACGCCAGCCGGCACGGCGGGACGACCGCGCGCGCCAGCTGTCCTGCAGCGCGCCAAGCCGGGCGATCATCGCGGGCACGAACCGCAGCACCAGCATCGCCACGAAGGCCAGCCGCGCCGCGTCCACGATCTTCAGGCGGCGCAGGGGGCGGGCCACGGCCTCCATCATCGCATCGAAGCGCGTGCTCATGGTCACCAGCAGCGCCGCGCCGACCAGCGTCAGCAGCCGCAGCGCGATGCGCAGGCCGTTTTCCAGAGTGCCGTCGATCCAGCCCCAGGCCAGCACCAACACGACAAAGATCGCCACGGGCTTGAGGCTGGCGAGAGCCCGCAGGGCAAAGCCCCGGCCGCAGCTCAGCGCCAGCACGCCGACCGCCAGGCCCGCTCCCGCGCTGACCGCCACGCTGTCGAAGGCCAGAAGCGCCACCGACAGCAGCGGCAACGCCGTCAGCTTCGGCCCCGCCGGCACCCGGTGCAGCCAGCTCTCAGAGGGATAGAGCAGCGTCAGCATCGACCGCCTCCATGGCCGTCCGGTAGGCGTCGATCACGTCCGCCGCCGGTCCGTCCAGACGCACCCGGCCTTCGTCGATCCAGATCACCCGGTCGTAGCGCGTCAGTGCCTGAAGATCGTGGCTGACGTGCAGAAGGCTCGGGCCCGCGAGCGCCAGCTGCCGGTCGAGGAACCGCGTTGCCACGAGGTCGAGCCCGGCGAAGGGCTCATCGAGGATCACCAGCCTGGGGCGCATCGCCATCACAGCGATCAGGCAGACGAGGTGCCGCTGCCCTTGGCTCAGGGCGCCGGTGGTGCGGTCGTACCATTCGGCGCAGCCGTAATCCGCCAGCGCCGCCCTTGCCTCGGCCTCCGCCTCGGCGCGGGATCGGCCGAGGTTGCGCAGGCCGAAGGTGATCTCTTCGCCCACGGTGGGAAAGATGATCTGGTGGTCGGGGTTCTGGAACAGCATCCCCACCCGGCGCAGGGCGGCGCGCCGGTCGCGGGCGACATCCTTGCCAGCCACCCGCAACGTGCCATGCGTCGGGGCGACAAGGCCGCAGACCAGCCGAGAGAGGGTCGATTTTCCTGACCCGTTGCGCCCGATCACCCCGACGCGCCGCTCGGTCACCGTCAGGTCCACGGGGCCCAGCCGCCGCAGGCCGTCCGTCTCGTAGGTCACGCCGGACAGCGCCAGAAGCGGCGCGGTGTCAGTGCTGTTGGTCATGCTCGGCCTCGGATGCGCAGATCTGGGCGGATCGTCCCCGCTGCGCCCCCAGCTATTGCCTTCGGCGCGGGCGCTCAAGTGTCCCGTGGTCCGGTGCCGCCCTCCGATACGCGGCCCGGGCAGGCCCCTGATCGCTCAGGCGGTTTCGCCCAGCGTCTGCGCCACCCAGCCCAGCACGGCCTCTGCATTGGGGGCGACCGACGCGCCGAGCCCTTCCGAGAACGCGATGAAGCCTTCAAGGTTGCCCGCATCTACCGCCAGAAGCACTGGCACGCCACGCGACAGCGCCTCGCCGATGAGGGGGCGGAACCCGCGGCCGAAAAGCTCCTGCTTGCCGAACTTGTTGATGATCACCAGGTCCGTCTGCGGGGTCAGCGCCGCCTCCGCAAGGCCCACCGCCCGCTCCAGCCCCTCGGGGTCCAGCCGGCAGCCCTGCGCCAGCGCGCCAAGGTCCTGGCTGATGCGCACCACGTCTTCGCCCGACAGGATGTGCAGGTCCATGAAGCACTTGCGCCCCTCTCCGGCGTCGAGGTTGACCTGAACCGCCCCGGCCAGCCGCAGCCCCTGCGCCTGCAACCTTTCGGCCACGCCTGCCAGAAGCCGATCGGCTTCCCCTTGTCCGGTGGCGGTGACATAGCCCAGCATCGGCGGCTCCTATTGCGTCGGTCGGTGCATGCATACTAGGTAGTTGCCACGCCGAAAAGCCCAGCCGGAGACATGCCTTGGCCCCTTTCCCCCTGATGCCCGACCTGTCCCGCCCCGGCCTCACCCGCCGCGTCACGGGCCATGACCAGACCGGCGCAGAAACCGAGATTTCCGTGGTCGAGGAGCGCCCCCTCACCATCTACCTCAACAGGCAGGAGGTGGTGACCGCCATGACCATCGGGGACTACCCCGATTACCTGGCGCTTGGCTTCCTGCGCAACCAGGGCATGCTGCGCGATGACGACGTGCTGACGGGCGTGGATTACGACGAGGAAATCGAGGCGGTGGTGGTCCGCACGCAGCGCCAGACCTCCTACGAAGAGAAGATGGCCAAGAAGACCCGGACCTCGGGTTGCGCCGTCGGCACCGTCTTCGGCGACATGATGGAGGGGCTCGAGGGGCTGACCCTGCCGCAGACCGAAGTGCGCACCAGCTGGCTCTACGCGCTGGCGAAGCAGATAAACACGACGCCCTCGCTCTATCTCGAGGCGGGAGCGATCCATGGCACGGTGCTGTGCCAGCAGGATAGGCCATTGGCCTACATGGAAGATGTCGGGCGCCACAATGCCGTGGACAAGATCGCAGGGGTGATGTTCCGTCATGGCGTCAGCGCTGACGACAAGATCCTCTATACCACCGGGCGGCTGACCTCGGAGATGGTGATCAAGACCGCGCTCATGGGCATTCCCGTGCTGGCCTCGCGCTCGGGCTTCACCGCATGGGGGGTCGAGATCGCGCGGCAGGTGGGCCTAACCGTGATCGGACGCATGCGCGGCCAGCGCTTTGTCTGCCTGTCGGGCGAAGAGCGCCTCGTGCGCGACGTGGACCCGGCGAGCATTCCTGAAGAAGGGCGACGGTCCGGAAGAAAGGCGGGCGCATGAAACAGCCTCTGGGTGTCATTCTGGCAGGGGGTCTTGCCACCCGCATGGGCGGCGTCGACAAGACGCTGCTGACGGTCGGCGGGCAGAGTTTGCTGTCCCGCATCATCGACCGGCTCGAGCCGCAGGTGGCGGGGCTGGCGCTTAACGCCAACGGCGATGCGGCGCGGTTCGCCACCGGGTTGCCGGTGCTTGCCGACAGCATCGACGGCTTTGCCGGGCCTCTTGCAGGGGTTCTCGCCGGGCTCGACTGGGCGGCGGATCAGGGCGCGGACAGCATCGTCACGGTGGCCGGGGACACACCGTTCTTTCCCTGCGATCTGGTGCCGCAGCTGATGCTTGCCACCGAAGCACTGCCGCATCCCCTGGCGCTTGCCGCAACACCTCGGGATGATCAGGGCGAGGGCGAAGCGCTGAAATCGGGCGGTAAGCTGAACCGCCACCCCACCTTCGGCCTCTGGCCGGTGGCGCTGCGTGACGATCTGCGCGCGGCGCTGGAGGGCGGCCTGCGCAAGGTGGTCGCTTGGACCGACGGGCATGGCGCGGGCGAGGCGGTGTTCTCCGCCGAACCGTTCGATCCCTTCTTCAACGTCAACACACCCGAAGACCTCGCCCGCGCCGAGGCCATCGCATCAGGGGCGGCATGAGGGTTTATGGTGTCACCGGCTCGAAGAACTGCGGCAAGACCGGCCTGATGGAACGGTTGGTGACCGAGATCGCCGCACGCGGGCTGACCGTCTCGACGGTGAAGCACGCCCATCACAGCACCGATGTGGACCAGCCCGGCACCGACAGCTTCCGCCACCGCGCGGCGGGGGCGCGGCAGGTGATGCTTGCCTCGCCCAACCGCTGGGCGCTGATGACAGAATTGCGCGGCGAGGCCGAGCCGCCGCTCGAGGCACTGCTCGCGCAGCTTGCCCCGGTCGACCTCGTGCTGATCGAGGGCTACAAGACCGGCCCCCATCCCAAGATCGAGGCGCACCGGGCGGAAACCGGCAAGGCGCTTCTGGCGGGCGACAATCCGACCATCAAAGCCGTCGCCGCCGACAGTGCCGTCGACACGACCCTGCCCCGATTTGACCTGAACAACACGAGGGCTGTCGCCGATTTCATCCTTGAAGATCTGGCCCTTGGTCCAGCATGAAACGCATCAGAGCAGTCACGGGGCCCGCTTGGTGTGTGGCCCTTGCCCGCCTCGCGCAGACCTCCACTGGCGGCCACGCCCGTACGCCCTGCAAGACCTCGATCTGTATCGGCCGCGCACGCAACCTCCACCCAAGGCAGGGATGATCACCCACTCTCTCCCTTGTCATTGGCACTGGCCTCACCCAGCCTGACCGGCCCCTTCTTCCCCCCGTCACCTCGGAGCCCGCATGACCGACGCCCCCCTCACCCCGCCCCGCCTGCGTGACGACTGCTTTGCCATGCCGCAGGGCGTGAACTGGGTGCCCGTGGACGCGGCTCTGGCCAGGTTGCGCGAGGTGCTGCACCCGGTGACGGACACCGAGACGCTGCCCACCCACGCCGCAGGGGGGCGGGTGCTTGGCGCAGATGCGGTGGCGAAGCGGTCGAACCCGCCGCGCCCCAACTCTGCCGTGGACGGCTACGGCTTTGCTCACGCCGCCACCGGGGACGGCGTGATGCGCCTGCCGCTGGAAGCGGGGCGCGCGGCGGCCGGCCAGCCTTTCGAAGGCGCGGTATGCAATGCCCACGCGGTGCGCATCCTCACCGGCGCGATCCTGCCCGAAGGCGTCGATACCGTGGTGCTGGAGGAAGATTGCGCCGTGGGCGACGGGGTTGTCGCCTTCGATGGGCCGGTGAAGCCCCGCGCCAACACCCGCAAGGCGGGCGAGGATGTCTCCGAAGGGGCCCTGGCCCTGCCTGCCGGGCACCGCCTGCGGGCGCCGGACCTTGCTCTGTTGTCGGCACTGGGATTGGGCGAGGTCGCCGTGACGCGCCGTCTGCGGGTCGGCGTGCTGTCGACAGGGGACGAGATCATCGCGGACGCAGGGGCCCCGGCGAAACCGCACCAGATCTGGGACGCCAACCGCCCCATGCTGCTGTCGCTGGCGGAAGGATGGGACCACGCGTCCGTGGACCTTGGCCATGTGCGCGACGACCGGGACGCCATCGCCGCGCGGCTGGACGAGGCGGCGACGCGCTGCGACGTGGTGCTGACCTCGGGTGGCGCCTCGGCAGGGGACGAAGATCACGTGTCAGCCCTGCTCAAAGAGCGTGGCAACCTGTCGAGCTGGCGCATCGCGTTGAAACCGGGGCGGCCTCTGGCGCTGGCCACATGGCAGGGCATGCCGGTCTTTGGCCTGCCGGGCAACCCTGTGGCGGCGCTGGTCTGCGCGCTGATCTTCGCGCGCCCGGCGCTGTCGCTGATGTCCGGCGCGGGATGGGCCGAGCCGCAGGGGTTCACCGTTCCGGCCGCCTTCACCAAGTCCAAGAAACCGGGGCGGCGCGAATACCTGCGGGCGCGGCTGGTGGACGGGCGGGCCGAGGTCTTTGCCTCGGAAGGCTCGGGGCGGATCAGCGGGCTGTCATGGGCGACGGGGCTGGTGGAACTGCCGGACGAGGCCGTGCATGTGACCCCCGACACCCCGGTCCGCTTCCTGCCCTACGAGGGGTTCGGGCTGCGTTAACGGCGGCGCAGCAGGTAGATCTGGACGCTGCCGTCATCCTCGGCGCTGACCAGCTCGTGCCCGGATTCGTTGCAGAAATGCGGTATGTCGATGACGGCTGCGGGATCGTCGGCGCGCACCCGCAGCACCTCGCCCGGGGCCATGCCCGCAAGGCGCTTTCGCGCCTTCAGCACCGGCAGCGGGCAAAGCAGCCCGATGGCATCGAGATCGTCGTTCACATCCATGCGCCCTGATTATCCCGGCTCTGCATCGCTGTCCATCGCCGCCGGCAGCCAGACCGTGAACTCCGCGCCGCCTGTGCCCTGAGCCGCGGTTCCGTTCTGGGGATCATGCCCCCCTCTGTCCACACGCGCGTGATCGGCGTCCCCCTCGGCGGTGCCCGCAATGTTGCGCACGGTGATAAGCCCCCCCGCCCGCTGCACGATGCTTTGCGAGATCGACAGGCCGAGCCCCGTGCCTTCCACCTGCTTGGTGGTGAAAAATGGGTCGAACACGGCGGAAAGAGCCTCCTCGGGCACGCCTGGCCCGGTGTCGCGCACCCTGATCGCGACGCCCCCGGCCTCGGGAACAAGAGCAAGGGTCAGCACGCCTTTGTCCCCCATTGCCTGCACCGCGTTGGTGATGAGATTGACCAGAACCTGCTGCAGTTCTCCGGGGTCCATGCGCACTGGTGGAACATCTTGAAGCTCCGTCACCACCTCGATCCGGGCGCGCGTGATCACATGACCCACAAGCACGAGGCAATCGCGCAGCACCGGCCCCGGGGCGAGGCTAAGCGCGTCCGAGCCGTAATCGCCGGGCCGGGCGAAGGTCAGCAGCCGCCCCACGATGCTGTCGATGCGCCGCACCTGCGCGTCGATGAGGTCAAGCTCAGTGCGGACCTCGTCGGCGCCCGTGCCCAGCACCTCGCGCATCACGTCCACGTTGCCCTGAATCACCGCCACCGGGTTGCCGATTTCGTGAGCGACGCCGGCGGTGATCTCGCCGATGGCGGCAAGCTTTTCGCGCATCACCAGTTGGTGGAAGGCCTGTTCGAGCTTGTCGTTGGCCTCGCGCAGCTCGGTGGTGCGGCGGTCGACCCGATCGTTGAGCTCGCCAGCCCAGGCCCTTAGGCGGCGGTCGCGATCCTGCACCTGTTCGAGCAGTTCATTGAGGTGCGCGCCCACCTGCGCCACCTCGTCACGCTTGGCGCTGGGAGCGATCCGTGCGGCGAGGTCGCCACCACGCACCCGCTGCATCACTTGGGTCATCGCCTCCAGTGGCGAGAATACCCCCCGCGCCAGCAGCAGGAACACCGGGGCCGAGATCACCAGAACCGCGATGAACGCCCCCAGCATCCACAGGTAGGCCGACCGTTTCGCCGCCGTGAACGGCGCTTCAAGGAAGCCGACATAGAGCATCCCCACCCGGTCCCCGAAACTGTCCAGAAGCGGCATGTAGCCCGAAATATACCAGTCGTTCACCACATAGGCGCGGTCGAGCCAGATGCGTCCCCGGCCCAGCACCTCGGCCCGGACCGCTTCGGACACGCGTGTGCCGATGGCGCGCTCACCCTCGAAAAGACGGACGTTGGTGGAAATCCTGAGATCCTCGAGAAAGACCGTGACCGTGCCCTCCCGGTCGCTTCCGGTGACAGGGTTGAGGAACACCAGCTCGTTCAGGGCATCAATGAAGGCAAGGTTGCGGTTGAGCAGGATGCCCCCCACCAACACGCCTATGGTGCCCTCCTCGGCCAACACGGGGGCCGCGGCGTGAAGGACCATGCCGCGGGTCTCGGGGCCCTCACCGGCGCCGCGCGGGGCGATGCTGGCCCGCGCGGCAAGATCGGCGCCCTGCGCCGCAAGCTGGTCCGGCCCCATTACGTCAATCCCCGCCGATGCCTTGCCCGCGCGGGCGGCGGCGACCACGGGCCAGTCCAGCTGCACCTCGTTCATCGGCACGTAGCGCAGAAAATCGAGCCCTAGCCGGGCCCGCGCAGCGTCGAGATAGCCACCCCGGCTGTCTCCCGCCGCCGCGAGTAGCCCGGCCGACCGCGCCTCTGCAGCCACGTCGTCGCCGATGTCCTTGGTGATCCGGTCAAGATACTGACGCGCGATGCGCAGGTCGCTTTCCACGTTCGAAATCAGCAGCGCGTCGTAGTCCGCGGAAAAGCGTGCCATGCCGATCATCAGAAGCAGCGGCGTCAGGATGATAAGAGGCACCAGCGCAAGCACAAGCAGCCGAAGCCGCACCGAGTGCCACAGGCGCCGCAGCTGCGCCCGTTTGCCAATCTGGCTGACCATGCTGTTTCGCCCTTCGCTGCCCCGCGGGCAGGATAGCGCAGCCCGCTTCCGGCGCAAGGTCGGGACAGAATGTCCAGCGCTCTGCGGAAGTCCTTGTCAGACTGGACAAACTGTCCATCCTGCGCGATTTCGCGGCAGTGCCTCTGGCGGCGGCAGGTTGTGTTTGGCAAGGCTGGCGCAACGGAGAGCATGCCACCGCCACGGCATGAGGAGGACGCGCGGCCCCATGGTCGACATCTGGAACGGGATAAGCCAGGCGGTCTGGCTGATGCTGACACTCGACCCCGAGCTGGTCGAGATCGCGGCACGGTCGCTGCGCGTGACTGTTACCGCGCTCGTGGTGGCCTGCTGCATCGCGCTGCCCCTTGCCGCGTTCCTCGCGGTGCAGCGGTTCCGCTTTCGCCGGGCGATCATCGCCCTGCTCAATGCGCTGATGGGGCTGCCGCCGGTGGTGGTGGGCCTTGTGGTCTACGTGATCTTGTCACGCTCGGGGCCGCTTGGGGTGCTGGGGCTGCTTTTCACGCCCACCGCCATGATCATCGCGCAAACGGTCATCATCGTTCCACTCATCGCGTCGGTGGCGCACCAGTCGATCCGCGATCTCTGGGCGGAATACCACGACTTGCTGATTTCCATGAACGTGACGCGCTGGCAGAAGATCCGCACCCTGCTGTGGGATGCCCGCCGGGCGCTGATGACCGCTGCGCTGGCGGGCTTTGGCCGGGCCATCGGCGAGGTCGGGGCGATCATGATCGTCGGCGGCAACATCGACCACGCCACCCGCGTTCTGACCACTGCGATCGCGCTGGAGACGGGCAAGGGGGAGTTCGGCCTCGCGCTGGCGCTCGGCTTCGTGCTGATCGGGCTGGCGGTGGCGGTCAACCTGTCCATCCATTGGCTGGGCCGGACCGAACGGGGGGACCGCTGGTGACGCGAATTCTTCCCCTTGTCGCCGAGGCGGTGGTGTCGCGCCGGGGGCCACGCGTGCTTGTTGGCCCCGTGGACCTGAGCATTGACGGCCCCGGCATCACCGTGGTCATCGGCCCGAACGGCGCGGGCAAGACCAGCCTTCTAAGCCTGCTGCACGGCACCGCCCGGCTGGCCAGCGGCAAGATTCGCTGGGCCTGCCCCATCGAGGACGCCCGCCATGAACAGGCCTTCGTCTTCCAGCGCCCCGTGATGCTGCGCCGCAGCGTGATCGACAATATCGCCTATCCGCTGCTCATCCGCGGCGTGCCGAAACGCGACGCGATGGACCGCGCCCACGAGGCCGCCAAGCGTGTCGGGCTCGGAGCGCTCACCCGCCGCTTTGCCCCGCGCCTGTCGGGCGGTGAGCAGCAAAAGCTTGCCCTTGCCCGCGCGCTGATCGCGAAGCCGCAGGTGCTGTTTCTCGACGAGCCGTGCGCCTCCCTGGACGGGCGGGCCATGCGCGAGATCGAGGACATCCTGCAAATCGCCCGCACGGAGGGCACCCGGCTGATCCTGTCGACCCACGACATGGGACAGGCCCGCCGCCTTGCCGACGACGTGCTGTTCTTGCTGCACGGCAAGCTGCACGACGGCGGCCCTGCCGATACTTTTTTCCCCTCGCCCGCAACGCCTCAGGCACGGGCCTTTCTTGAAGGAGACATCGTAGAATGAAACGCATCCTGCTTGGCACGGCATTCCTTGCCATCGCCACCACCGCCCACGCCGAAGACGTCATGAAAATGGCGGTGACCACTTCCTTCAACAACTCCGGCCTCGCCGAAGTCCTGCTGCCCGAGATCCGTGAAGACCTCGACCTCGAGGTTCAGTTGCTGGTCGTTGGCACCGGCCAGGCCATCAAGCTGGGCGAGGCAGGTGACGTGGACGCCATCCTCGTGCACTCGCGTGCCGCAGAGGACGCCTTCGTGAGCGGCGGCTACGGCACCCATCGCACCGAGATCATGTACAATGATTTCGTCTTCGTCGGACCGAACGACGACCCTGCCGGCATCGAGGATGCAGAGGCCGCCACCGAGGCGCTGCAGGACATCGCCGCCGCCGAGGCGCCCTTCGTCAGCCGCGGCGACGACAGCGGCACCCACAAGATGGAGCTGAACCTGTGGAAGTCGGCCGATCTTGACGTCGAGGGCTTTGGGGACTGGTACAATGCCGTCGGCCAGGGCATGGGCGCCGCGCTCAACACCGCCGCGGGCATGAACGCCTACATCCTGTCGGACCGCGCCAGCTGGCTCAACTTTGGCAACAAGGCGGACCTCGGCCTGCTGTTCTCGGGTGATCCGGTGCTGTTCAACCAATACGCCTACCTGCCGGTGAACCCCGAAAAGCACCCCCACGTGCAAACCGAACTGGCGGACAAGCTCGAGGCATGGCTGGTCTCCGACCGCGCGAAAGAGCTGATCGACAGCTACGAGATCGCGGGCGAACAGCTGTTCGTCTTCAACGCGGGCGAAAACTGAGACACCTAGGTCTTACGGTGTGACAAAGGGCGCCCGATCGGGCGCCCTTTTTGTGACGGGATGTCGCGTGCCGTTCCGGGGGAGGCGCCCGCTTAGCGTCCGTTCAATGCTCGTGCGGCTCGTCAAGCGAGCCGTGCACGGCAAGAAGATCCAGCTCCGCGTCCTGCGGTTCGATCACCCGGAAGGCCTCGCGCACGCCGGCCTCGGTCAGCTCGCGGGCAACGGTCAGCAAGGTGTTGGGGGCATGATCCGCGCATAGCTCGGCCATCTGGGACAGCTCCTCGGCGGCGACGGGGCGGGCCAGTTCGACCGAGGGTGCGCCGTAGTAGGTGACGAAGTGTTCAGCCAGCCGGGTTTCCAGCATCTCCATCTCGGCCGGCTCCACCTGCGTGACGGCAACGAAGGTCACGCGTCCGAAGGTTTCCAGACCCAGCCATCCGTTTGCAAAGGCCTGCCGCGCCTTTCCGGCAAGATCGCTTTCGGTCCAGTCCGAGAACTCGAAGCCCCCGGAAAGGCACCATTCGCCGGTCCGCGCGGGGCTGGCAAAGACGCGCTGGTCGCTTTCGTCGAAATGGATGGCGCGGGCAAGATGCAGGGTCATGGGGCGGCCTCCAGAAGGGTGGTCAGCGGGATCAGACGGGTTTCACCATCCTCGCCCCGCAGCAGCATGCCGAAGTCTTCGTCGACGCCCACGAAGGTACCGGACCGGTCGCCTTGGGTCACGTCCTCGCCAACCGATCGCGCGAGGCCGCGCCATTCTGCGTGCAAGGCGCGCGGGCCGTCCTGTTCCCAGGCGCTCAGATGGTGGAGCGTGTGGCGAGCCCACGCCTCGACCAGCTGCGGCGGCGCGACGTCCGGGCAGCCTTCGCCGTATAGCGTGGTCTGATCGGGGGTTTCGCCGGGGTTGTCGGTTTCCGGCCAGAGCGGAAGGCTGAAGCCGATCACCAGCCAGTCGGGCACCGCTTCGGGGTCGGTCCCCGACGCCATGCAGCGCATCACGCCGCAGCGCGCGCCGTTGAGATAAAGCGTACCGTCCCAGCCAAGATGCACTGCGACCTCGGGCGGGGCGAGCGCGCCGAGGGCGTTCTGGAAACCGACCCCGCAGACCGGCAGCATGGTCATGGCGGCGCGCAGCGGCACTTCGGGGGCAAAGACCATGGCGGCTTCCACGCGGTTCGTCCCCAGCGCAAAGGCGACCATGCCGGCGTCGCAGCCCATGGTCGCCTTCATGCAGGCGTGGGCGAAAGCATCGGCCCCCACCTCTTCACCATACATCAGCGGCGGAAAGCTGAGGTCCGTCATGCAGCGCCCTTTGCCACCAGTGCTTCGGCGATGGCGTGGAAGGCCGCGGCCTGCGAGCTGTCGGGCTGGCTGACCGCGATGGGGGCACCGCCGTCCGCCGCAAGCCGGATCTGCAGGTCAAGCGGCACCTCGGCCAGCAGCGGAACCCCCAGCTTGGCCGCTTCGGCAGCAACGCCGCCATGGCCGAAGACATGCTCTTCGTGGCCGCAGGCAGAACAGATATGCGTGCTCATGTTCTCGATCATGCCGACGATGGGCACGTTGAGCTGCTTGAACATGTCGATCCCCTTGCGGGCATCGAGCAGCGCCACGTCCTGCGGCGTGGACACCACCACCGCGCCATCCACCTTGAACTTCTGGCTGAGGGTCATCTGCACGTCGCCGGTGCCGGGCGGCAAATCGACGATCAGCACGTCGAGTGCGCCCCATTGCACCTGGTTCATCATCTGCTGCAGCGCACCCATGAGCATCGGCCCACGCCAGACCACCGCCTGATCGTCGTTGGTCATGAGGCCGATGGACATCATGGTGACGCCGTGGTTGCGCATGGGCAGGATGGTCTTGCCGTCGGGGCTTGCCGGGCGGCCCGACACGCCCAGCATGCGCGGCTGGCTTGGCCCGTAGACGTCCGCATCCAGAAGCCCCACGCGGCGGCCCTGCTGCGCCAACGCCACGGCGAGGTTGGCAGACACGGTAGACTTGCCGACCCCGCCCTTGCCGCTGGCGATGGCGAGGATGCGGTCGATGCCCGGCACCGCCTGCGGGCCCTTGGGCTCGGCCGCGCGCTGTGGCTTGAGGTCCGGCGGCGGCGCCTTTTCGGTGTGGCCGGTAAGCACGATGGACACCGAAGCCACGCCGGGCAGGGCGCCCAGCACCTCTTCGGCGCGGGTCTTCACCGTGTCATAGGTCTGCGCATGCTGCGGCGCGATCTCGAGAACGAAGCGCACCGCGCCATCGTCGGAGACATTGAGCGCCCGCATCACGCCGCTGGACACGATGTCACCGCCGGCGACGGGGTCGTCGACGGTCTTCAGCGCGGCAAGAACCGCGTCGCGCGAAAGGGTCATTCGGAGTCCTTGTTGATCTTGCCGGTCACGTCGTGGGTCATGCCAAGTTCGGGAATGGTGATCACGGCCTTCACCTCGTAGCTGCCCGCCGGAGCCTCGCGCAGGGCCTCCTCGATGGCGGTCTGCGAGGTCACGCCGACCTGTTTGAGGAACTTGCGCATGGACATGTTGAAATCGTCGCTCATTGGTCTCTCCGTTCAGTGGTCGCGCCGCTTGGACAGGTAATCGTCGGTGGTGCGCGGGCGGGGGCGCTCCGGTCCGGTCATGGGGTTGTTGGTGCCGTGATACTGCGCATTGATCCGGCAGTCATCGCACATCTGGATCATTCGCAGGCGGTCCCCGTCGAACATCGCGTGGCCGCGCAGCTTGTCGGTGATGCGGTCGATGGTGGATTTCACCCCGAAGAGCGTGCCGCATTCAATGCAGGGGAAGGGCTCTTCCTCGTTGATCACCTGCTGGTTCAACGCCTCGGCCTCGAGGTTGAGGCGCGGATCGAGGGTCAGGGCGTCCTCGGGGCAGACGGTGACGCAAAGATTGCACTGCAGGCAGGCGTCTTCCTGGAACCGCAGCTGCGGCAGGTCGGGGTTGTCTCCAAGCGCGCCCGAGGGGCAGAGCGACACGCAGGACAGGCACAGCGTGCAGGCGTCGGTGTCGATCTCGACCGCACCGTAGGGCGCGCCTTCGGGCAGGGCGAGCACGCCGCCCTCGGGGTGCAGCGCACGGGCCGCCTGCCGGGCCACCTGCCGGCGGGTGCCCATGGGACGCACCGGGGTTGCGACCGGGGCAGGGGCATCGGCGCCGTAAAGCGCATCGCTCAGCGCGTCGGGATCGGAGGTGTCGAGCACCGAGATGCCCTGCGCGATGGCCGAGGCAAGCGCGGTCTGTGCGGCCAGCGCGTCCCGGTCGGCGCCAGGTCCGGGCAGCAGGGTGACGGTGGTGAAGCCGGCGGCGCGGGCGGCCAACGCCTCGGCATGGCCAAAGGCGCCGATCACCGGCAGTTCCATGGGGATCACGTCTGCAGGCAGGCCGCGCCCGTGGCGGGCGGCAAGGCGGATCATCTCGGCGCCGTGGGCGTCATGGACCAGCAGGCGCGGAGCCTCCCCCCCGGCATCAAGATAGGCCTTGGCGAGCGTCTGCACCCGCCGCAGGATGAGGTCCACGGGAGGCGCATCGTAGCTGACCGCGCCAGACGGGCAGGCGGACGAGCACGCGCCGCATCCCGCGCAGATCAGCGGATCGATGGTGACATGGTCTCCGCTGGGGGTGATCGCACCGGTTGGGCATAGATCGAGGCAGCGGGTGCAGCCGGTCTGACCCGCGCGGGAATGGGCGCAGAGCAGCGGCTCGGCCCGGATGTAGAGCGGCTTTTCGAAGGTCCCGACAAGGTGCGAGGCGGCCAGCACGGCAGCGTTTACCGCCGCGGGGCGGGCGGGATCGGCGCGCAGGTAGCCTTCGCGTTTCTCGTGGGCGGGGAACAGCGGCTGAGTGCGGCGCAGGTCGAGGATCACGTCGCACTGGCTGCGCGCACCATCCTGCGGCGCTCCGAACGACGGGCTGCCACGACCGCCGGGTTCCAGCTGGCGCAGGCCGTCGATCTTCATGTCGAAGTTGCCAAGCGCCCCTGTTGCCTGCCGTAGATGGCCGACAATGACGTCATAACCGGGGATCTCGGCCAGCTCAGGGGCGGTCTCCAGCAGGACGGTGACGGCAAGGTGTTCCTTTAGCAGTTCAGCTGCGGCCAGCGCGTCCTTTTCGGCCCCGAGCACAAGGCACATGCCATGCGAGGTCACGTCCATCATCCGCCCAAGGGGCGCAGGCAGAAGCGCCTCGGCGGCAAGGGCGGACATTTTGGCCAGTTTCGGGGCGGGATCGGCAGACCAGCCAGCCCGATCGCGCAGGTCGAGAAGGGCGGGGGCGGGCACCCCGAGATCCTCGGCCAGATCCTCGAACCGGCGGGCTTCCTGCGTGCAGCACAGGACCGTGTCCTCGGCCCCCTCGGCGGTGAGTGCCGTAGCGGCAATGTCGATCTGCTTGGTGCAAAGCGCCGAACAGGGGGGTGCGACATCAAGCCCGGTCGCCTTGGCGAGGCCGTCGGCGTCGATGCTCTGGCTGCCCAGACAATCACATGTTATCAACGTCTTGGCCATGTCTTTTCCCATTGGCTGAGGGGCGCACGGGCCCCGTTTCGGCGCAGGTTCGCCCAACGGATAGGCAGGAAGGGGACGCTCGCGCAAGGGTCTTTCCGGGCCTGTGGGGCTTCTCCGGAAAGCGCGTGATGAGGGTGATTCGCAAGCCCTTTGGCGATAGGCGGTATGCCGCCGTATCCAGAGAAAAACGGTCGGGATGGACAAAATGACCATATGCATGCGCGACGGCCAAATCCGCTGCCCAAAACGTCCATCCCGCAACGGTTTTAAAACCTTCCCCAAGGTTTGCCCTTTCGCGATTCACGGAAAGCCTGCATTTTGGGCATCCCAACCAAGGCCAGCAGACCCGTGTCAGACCAGGACCGCCCTTATCGCAACATGCCCATCGGCGTCGTCGTCAAGCGACAGCCGGGCGTCACCCGCTGGGCCAAGCACAGCTGGAAGGCGACATCGATCCTGCCCGGCGCTGCCGACGCCGACTGGCGCGAGCTGCGCCGTGAGGGCGACGTGGTGGAATTCCACGCCGGCACTGTAACGCTGGAACTCTTCGGAGCCGAGACCGAAGCCTATGTCCACGGTCTTGGCGCGCAGGTGCCTTGCGTCTACGTCATCATGCGCGAAGTGCCCGACAAGTCTCGCCCCTTCGAGCTGCTGCTGGTCACCGCCTCACCCTACGAGGCTCAGGATTACTGCGACACCGGCGAGGAGATCGTCGAGAAGGTCGCCATGACCCCCGGCCTCGAGGCATGGGTGCGCGATTTCGTCGAGCGATTCCACGAGGACGAGGAATTCGTGAAGCGCCGCCGCCACCGCGAACGGGTCGACAAGGTCGAGGACGGCATCGGCGATCCGCGCATCGGTGGACTTGGCGATGTGTATGCCTCCCCCTCCTTGCAGAAACGGAGACTGTCATGAGCGGTTTCTGGACCCGCCGCCGCGAGGCTGTCGCCGCCGAAGAGCGTGCCGAGGTCGAAGCCGTTGTCGCCGCCGAGACCGCGGCGCAGGAAGCCGCGCTCGAAGAGCGCAGCGATGCGGAGCTGCTGGCGGAACTGGGCCTGCCCGAGCCGGAAACGCTGGTGGGCGGCGAAGAGCTTCAGCGCTTCCTTGCGGCGCAGCTGCCGCAGCGGCTCAAACGCCGCGCGCTGCGGACCCTGTGGCGCAGCAACCCGGTGCTGGCCTGCCTTGATGGGCTGAACGATTACGAGGACGACTTCACTGACGCCGCCGTCTGCAAGGGCGCGGTCAACACGCTTTACGAGGTTGGCCGCGGCTTTGCCCAGCAGGTGAAGGAGGTGGCAGACAAGCTGCCCGAGGCGGATGCGGCATCGGATCACGAACCACTGGCCGAGCCGCTGGACCAACCACTGGCCGAAGCCCCGGACGCTCCCGCCTCCATCGCGTCCGAAGACATTGCACCGCTGCCCAAGCCGCCGACGCAAATGGCCGTCTCGGCCCCTTCCCCGGCGATCGAAGAGCCCGTGGAAGACGCCTATATCCACCCCCGGCTGCGCCGGATGACATTCCAGTTCGACCAGGGAGGCACCGCATGAGCGACGCCGCCGAGACCACCCGCATCACCGAAGAGGATCGCCTGCGCGCGGATCTCTACAATTTCCTCGGGCTGCTCTTGAGCGGTCCGCCGGATCGCATGATCCTCGACCAGACGGCGCAGCTGAACGGCGACGACACCGAGCTGGGGCAGGGCATCGCGACCCTCGCGAAACTCGCGCGTCTGACCAAGCCCGCCAGCGTCACCTCGGAATTCAACCGGCTGTTCATCGGCCTCGGGCGCGGTGAGCTGCTGCCCTATGCCAGCTACTACCTCACCGGCTTTCTCAACGAAAAGCCCCTGGCGGCGCTGCGTCAGGACATGACCGCGCGGGGCCTTGCGCGGGCCGACAATGTCTTCGAGCCAGAGGACAACATCGCCTCGCTGCTGGAGATGATGGGCGCGATGATCGTCGGCCGCTTTGGCACGCCCGCGAGCCTTGAGCAGCAGAAAAGCTTCTTCAACAAGCACATCGCCCCCTGGGCGGGTCATTTCTTTTCCGATCTCGAGGCCGCCAAGGGCTCGGTTTTCTATGTGCCGGTGGGCACGGTCGGCCGCTGCTTCATGCAGATCGAGTCGGAAGGTTTCCGAATGAGCGCCTGACCGGCGCGCATACCCCGGCGCCAAGGCGCCACTTCACCGAGAGCAACCAAGAGGGAGGGTTCTCATGACCGGAAAGACCGAAGGCAACAGCCGCCGCGATTTCCTCAAGCTTGCGGGCACCGTGGCACCGGCAGCAGCCGTCGCCGTGGCCACCGTGGGGTCCGAGGCAAATGCCGCCCCGGCACAGCCTGATCTGTCCTCGGACAAGATGCAGGACACGGCGCACACCCGCGCCTACTACGCCACCGCGCGTTTCTAAGACCCTTCGGCCCGGCAACGGACCGACGAAAGACCCGACAACGGCGACTGGTTGCGAAACGCCCGACTGCCCGCGTCATTCCATAGCCACCTAAGGGGCAGGGCCCAGTTCCTGCACCCAGGGAGTGAGAACCATGTTGAGGAAAAAGACCAACGGGGTTGCGAGACGCCCCCAGCGGACCAGTATCCTGTCTGACGTGGCCAATGCCTCGGTTGATCGCCGCGCGTTCCTGCGCGGGTCCGGGCTGGCCATCGGCGGCCTTGCCGCCATTGCCGCGACGGGCGGCACCGTACAGCAGGCCAATGCGGCCACCGCCGTCACCGGCGGCGAGATCGAAGTGAAGAAATCCGTCTGCACCCACTGTTCCGTGGGCTGCACGGTGATCGCCGAAGTGCAGGACGGCGTCTGGATCGGGCAGGAGCCCGGCTGGGACAGCCCGTTCAACCTCGGGGCGCATTGCGCCAAGGGCGCATCGGTGCGCGAGCACGCCCACGGCGAGCGCCGCCTGAAGTACCCGATGAAGAAGGTCGGCGGCGAATGGCAGCGCATCAGCTGGGACCAGGCGATCAACGAGATCGGCGACCAGATGATGTCGATCCGCGAGGAAAGCGGCCCGGATTCCGTCTACTGGCTGGGTTCGGCGAAGCATTCCAACGAACAGGCCTACCTGTTCCGGAAGTTCGCCGCCTACTGGGGCACGAACAACGTCGACCACCAGGCGCGGATCTGTCACTCGACCACCGTTGCGGGCGTTGCAAACACATGGGGCTACGGCGCCATGACCAACAGCTACAACGACATCCACAACAGCCGGTCGATCTTCATCATCGGTGGCAACCCCGCCGAAGCGCACCCGGTGTCGCTTCAGCACGTGCTGAAGGCGAAGGAGCAGAACAACGCTCCGCTGATCGTCTGCGACCCGCGCTTCACCCGCACCGCCGCCCACGCGGACGAATACGTGCGGTTCCGTCCGGGCTCGGACGTGGCGCTGGTCTGGGGCATCCTGTGGCACATCTTCGAGAATGGCTGGGAGGATGAGGAATTCATCCGCACCCGCGTCTGGGGGATGGACGAGATCCGCACCGAAGTCGCCCGCTGGACCCCCGACGAGGTCGAGCGCGTCACCGGCGTGCAGGAGTCTCAGGTTCAGCGCGTTGCGCGGACCCTGGCCAACAACCGCCCCGGCACCCTGATCTGGTGCATGGGCGGCACCCAGCACACCAACGGCAACAACAACACCCGGGCCTACTGCATCCTTCAGCTGGCGCTGGGGAACATGGGCGTTGCGGGCGGCGGCACCAACATCTTCCGCGGCCACGACAACGTGCAGGGCGCAACCGACCTTGGGGTTCTTGCGGACACGCTGCCGGGCTAC
Source organism: Salipiger pallidus (assembly GCF_014643635.1). Taxonomy (GTDB): domain Bacteria; phylum Pseudomonadota; class Alphaproteobacteria; order Rhodobacterales; family Rhodobacteraceae; genus Salipiger; species Salipiger pallidus. The sequence goes on along the minus strand of NZ_BMJV01000010.1, from coordinate 54,129 downwards.
TACGGCCTGACCGCTGGCGCATGGGCGCACTGGGCGCGCGTCTGGGGTGAAGACCTCGACTGGCTCAAGGGGCGCTTCGGCACCCTGACGGGCAAGGACGGCAAGACCAAGGAGATGATGGGCCTTTCCGGCATCACCGTGTCGCGCTGGATCGATGGTGTCCTTGAGGCAAAAGAGAACATCGAACAGCCGGACAACACCCGCGCCATGGTGTTCTGGGGCCACGCGCCAAACTCGCAGACCCGCCTGAAAGAGATGAAGACGGCGATGGAAAAGCTCGACCTGCTGGTCGTGGTGGACCCGTATCCGACAGTCTCTGCAGTGATGAACGACCGCACCGACGGCGTCTACCTGCTGCCCGCCTCGACGCAGTTCGAGACGCGCGGTTCGGTGACGGCATCGAACCGGTCGCTGCAATGGCGTGAACAGGTGGTCGACCCGCTGTTCGAATCGCTGCCCGATCACATCATCATGACGAAGTTCGCCAAGAAGTTCGGCTTTGCCGACCGGATGCTGCGCAACATCGAAATGGAGAATGACGAGACCCCCAGCATCGAGAGCATCACCCGCGAGTTCAACCGCGGCATGTGGACCATCGGTTACACCGGGCAGAGCCCGGAGCGCATGAAGATGCACATGCAGAACCAGCATACCTTCGACAAGACCACGCTGCGCGCCAACGGCGGTCCTGCGGATGGGGACTTCTACGGCATGCCATGGCCCTGCTGGGGCACGGCCGAGATGAACCACCCCGGCTCGGCCAACCTCTACGACCAGTCGCTGCCGGTCGCCGAGGGCGGTATGCCATTCCGCGCCCGTTTCGGCGTGGAACGCGATGGAGACAACCTGCTGGCCGAAGGCTCGTACCCTGTCGGCTCGGAGATCCAGGACGGATACCCTGAGTTCACCATGCAGATGCTCATCGATCTTGGCTGGGACGGCGATCTGACCGCCTATGAACGGCGCATGATCGAGTATGTTGCGGGCTACATCGACGAGCGTCCTGAGACCGACACCGACCTTGGCGAGCAATCGCAGACCGGGCCGTACCCGTCGGACTTCACCGAGGCCATCGGCGGCGTGAACTGGAAGACCGACCTGTCGGGCGGCATCCAGCGCGTGGCCATCGCCCGTGGCTGTGCCCCCTACGGCAACGCCAAGGCACGCTGCGTGGTGTGGACCTTCCCGGACCCGGTGCCTGTGCACCGCGAGCCGCTCTACACCAACCGCCGCGACCTGGTCGAAGACTACCCGACCTACGACGACCGCTCGTTCTGGCGGGTGCCGACGCTGTACGCGTCGATCCAGAAGAACGACTTCTCGAAGGACTACCCGATCATCCTCACCTCCGGCCGACTGGTCGAATATGAGGGCGGCGGGGACGAAACCCGGTCCAACCCCTGGCTGGCCGAGCTTCAGCAGAACATGTTCATCGAGATCAACCCGCGCGACGCCAACAACCTTGGTGTGCGGGACGGGGCGAACGTCTGGGTCGAAGGCCCGGAGGGCGGGCGCATCCGCGTCATGGCCATGGTCACCGAACGGGTGGGCGAGGGCGTTGCCTTCATGCCCTTCCACTTCGGCGGCTACATGGAGGGCAAGGACCTGCGGTCGAAGTATCCCGAAGGGGCGGACCCGATCGTGCTGGGCGAAAGCACCAACACGGCACAGACCTACGGCTACGACTCGGTGACCATGATGCAGGAAACCAAGGCCACCCTCTGCAAGATCATGCCGGCGTAAGGAGAGATACACATGGCACGCGCTAAATTTCTCTGCGACGCGGAACGCTGCATCGAATGCAACGCCTGCGTCACCGCCTGCAAGAACGAGCACGAGGTTCCGTGGGGCATCAACCGTCGCCGCGTGGTGACCATCGAGGATGGCAAGCCCGGCGAACGGTCCATTTCCGTCGCCTGCATGCACTGCTCGGATGCACCCTGCATGGCCGTCTGCCCGGTGGATTGCTTCTACCAGACCGACGAAGGTGTGGTTCTGCACTCCAAGGACCTGTGCATCGGCTGCGGCTACTGCTTCTATGCCTGCCCCTTCGGCGCGCCGCAGTACCCGCAAGCGGGCAACTTCGGCAGCCGCGGCAAGATGGACAAGTGCACCTTCTGCGCCGGCGGCCCCGAGGAGAACCACTCCGAGGCGGAATTCCGCAAGTACGGGCGCAACAGGATCGCGGAAGGCAAGCTGCCGATCTGCGCCGAGATGTGCTCGACCAAGGCCCTGCTGGCGGGGGACGGCGACATGGTGTCGTCGATCTACCGCGAGCGCGTGGTCGCCCGTGGCTTCGGCTCGGGCGCCTGGGGCTGGGGCACCGCCTACGAGAAGAAGGCCCAGTGATGGCCTGCCGCGCCGAGCCCATCGGCGCGGCCTCCTGATTTCCGGCGGGGCTGTGATGCCCCGCCGTTTCCGCTTTCCCATGGGCCCGCGCCCACAGAAAGACATGCCAGGGAGAAACCCCCATGCTGCGCCACCTGATGGCACTCCTTACCCTGACCCTGCTGTCGCTTCCGCTGACAGTCGCGGCTCAGACCGACCCGACCTCGTCTGATCCCATCGCCGGCACCTCCGTCGATGACGGCCCCGCCACCGCGACCGGGCGACAGACCCTCGAGGACATCCTGCGCCGCCAGCGCGGCGAAAACCCGATCAACCCGATCCGCAGCGAAGACCTTGGCGGCGACGCGCTGAACGCGCCCGGCATGGGTCCGCTTGGCGGTGCGTCGGATTCCGACATCTGGCGGCAGATCCGCTTTGACGAGGCGGACATCCGCAACTCCACACTCAACCCCAACGGCGATGTACTGGTCCAGACCGGCGGCATCTGGTGGGAGAACTTCCGCAAGGACGAACTGCGCACCTATGGCGGCTGGCTGCTGATCGGTACCATCGTCGTGCTGGGCCTGTTCTTCGCCCTGCGTGGGCGCATCCGCATCGACGGCGGCAAGGACGGCACGCTTGTGCTGCGTTTCAAGTTCATCGAACGCATGGCCCACTGGACCCTTGCGGGGTCGTTCATCCTGCTGGGCTTTACTGGCCTGTTCACCCTGTTCGGGCGCAAGTACCTGATCCCGGTCTTCGGGCATGACGCCAACTCGGTGCTGCTGATCGGGTCGAAGTACATCCACAACAACGTCAGCTGGGCCTTCATGATCTCGCTGGCCATCGTCTTCGTGATGTGGATCTGGCACAATATTCCCGACAAGACCGACCTTGTCTGGTTCAAACAGGCCGGTGGCATCATCGGCAAGAACCACCCCCCCGCCAAGAAGTTCAACGCAGGCCAGAAGATCATCTTCTGGGCGGTGATCGTGCTTGGGGTGTCGGTGTCAGTGTCGGGTCTGTCGCTGCTCTTCCCGTTCGAGATGCCGCTGTTCAGCCACACCTTCGAGATTCTCAACGGCTGGGGCGTTCCCGGCTGGTTCGGGATGGAGAGCTTCCCGGTGGCACTTGCCCCCCAGGAGGAAATGCAGTTCGCGCAGCTCTGGCACGCGATCGTTGCCTTCCTGATGATGGCGGTCATCCTTGGCCATATCTACATCGGCACGCTGGGCATGGAAGGCGCCTATGACGCCATGGGCTCGGGGATGGTCGACCGCAACTGGGCGCACCAGCACCACTCGCTCTGGCTTGAAAAGCTCGAGGAGAAGAAGCCGCACAAGATCAAGACCCCCGCCGAATGATCCAGGCGGACTGATCCCCGCGATCAAACGTGCGGAATGATTGCGGCAGGCCCTTCCGGGGGCCGCCGTTTCCTCTTATCTCCCCGTGAAAAGGGTGCTTCTCATGAAAGCCATGTTCAGCGGTTTTGCCGCAATCATCATCATCGGTGTGGGAGCCTACTACGGGCTTCACATGCTGGATTTCTCGTCTCAGGACGTCTACTCGAGCCCGAACGTCCGGCTCGACTGAAGGGTCTGGCCGGGATGACGGACGACTATGGCGACAAGCTTGGTGGCGCGTCGATCCTCGTGATCGACGACGAGCCGGGTATGCGCAATTTCCTGTCCAAGATCCTGGCCCCCCGTGCGGCTCGTGTCGAACAGGCCGCCTCGCCTGCCGAGGCGTCGCGGATGCTCGACCAGGCGCATTTCGACCTTGTCATCGTCGACAACGTCATGCCCGGGAAGACCGGGCTGCAGTGGCTCGAAGACCAGCGCCGCCTCGGTCTCTTCGCCGAAACCATCCTCATCACCGCCTATGCCGACCTCGATACCGCCATCGCCGCGCTGCGCGTCGGGGTGGGGGATTTCGTGCTGAAGCCGTTCCGCGCCAACCAGATCCTTGGCGCGGTGGCGCGCACGCTCGACCGCCGCTCGCTGCGCCGGGACAACGCGCTTTTGCGGCGGGAGCTGTCGGCGGGCGGCAGCAGCGCAGGCAAGATGCTGGGCAAGTCAGAACCCATGACCCGCCTGCGCGGGATGCTGGAAAAGCTCGCCCCGCTGCCGACCCCCGTCCTTTTCACCGGCGAGAGCGGCACCGGCAAGGAACTGGCGGCGCGCCACCTGCACGGTCTGTCGGCTCGGCGTGACAAGCCCTTCGTGGCGGTAAACTGCGCCGCCATCGCGCCGGACCGCATCGTGCCCGAACTGTTCGGCACCGTCGAAGGCCGCGACCATGCCACTCCCGGCCTTCTGCTTCTGGCCGATGGCGGCACGCTTTTCCTCGACGAGGTGGCGCAGATGCCCGAGCCGCTGCAAGCCGCTCTGCTGCGCGTGCTCGAGGACCAGCGCCTGCGGCCAGAAGGATCGGAACGAGAGATCCCGTTGGATCTGCGCTTTGTCTTCGCCACCAATGCCGATCTTCCGGCGGCGATGGAAGCGGGCACCTTCCGCGCCGATCTCTACCACCGCATCAACGTGATGCGCATCGAGATGCCCCCACTGCGTGATCGCTCCGAGGACATCACGGACCTTGCTGCGTTGTTCCTGTCGCAGTTCGAGTCCAGCCTCGGCATGGGAGGGCTGCGGCTCGATAACGGCACGCTGATGAAGCTGCGCCGCTACGACTGGCCCGGCAACGTGCGCGAGCTGCGCAATATGATTGAACGGTCTGTCATCCTAGGGGAGTTTCCCGAGGAGTTCGCAGGTCACGGCACAGTCACAGGCGCCGCCGCGATTGAAAGTCTCGATCTCGTGATGCAGCGCCACATGCTGCACATCCTGCAGCAATGCGGCGGCAACCGCGCCGAGGCCGCCCGCCGCCTTGGTGTGTCGCGCAAGACCATCGACCGCAAAATGGCGCTCTGGTCAGACGGCTGAACCTTCGGTTTCGGATGCGCCTCATGGGTTTTTACACATAACCCTCATTACGGGATAACCAGGATGGTGGGGGCACATTCTAAACTCCGCTGCGACACATCCCCTGACTTTACCGGGCAGGAAGATGGACGAGATTGTCCATACAGACGTGCCCTGCCCGATCCGACATGCGCGTGCTCGGCGCTCACGGTCTTTGTTGTGGGTCATGCGACAAGTACGGCCGAGCGGCTAGCGGCACCAAGCCACGCGCCGGTCAGAACGCATCCTTGATCTTGAGGTGGCTGTGCCGGTGCGGCGCGCCCGTGCCGTGCTGGTGAACCTCTTCCACATCCTCCACCGGCACCAGAGACAGCTGGCCGTGGCGGATACCCCGTTCCGCGAACAGCCCGTGCGCGTAATCCTCGACATCGGCGACCTTGCCGCGCATCACCGTCACCTCGACGGCATTCGAATGATCGAGAGGCACCGATAGTGCCGCCACGGCCTGATCATGGCGCGAGTGTCTGGTCTGGGGCACGCGGCGCCCAAGGTCACGGGTCGACAGGTCCAGCGTGTAACTGACCACCCCGACGCAATCCGCGTCCTGAGCGGCATCACGCGCCAGCGCACGGCGCAGAAGATCCCGGATCGCCTCGGAGCGGTTTGTGGCCCCCGACCGCCCCATGTGCTGGTCGAGTTCCCCAAGCAGGTCATCTTCGATCGCGATTGTTATCCGTTGCATGACCCTCTCCGTGCTTAGAAAGACAGCATCCGCCCTATGGTAACGGATCGCAAGTGGCGCCACGCTTTACATCATGTACGGCCAAAGTATGAAATCTGACAAAGTATTTCATACCGAGACGCCCATCATGATCCGTTCCCTTCCCGCTCTCGCCCTTGCGCTGTCTCTTGCAGTGCCGTCGCAGGCCGATGCGCGCGCTCTCGTGCTTGCCATCGGTGGCGAGCCTGACGGCGGTTTCGACCCGATCATGGGCTGGGGGCATTATGGTAGCCCGCTCTTTCAGTCGACGCTTCTGCGCTACGACGCCAAGCTCGAGCTGATCGGCGATCTGGCCACGAACTGGGAGCTTTCGGAGGACAGGTTGGTGTGGCGGCTGAGCCTGCGCGACGATGCTGTGTTTTCGGACGGAAGGCCACTGACGGCGGAAGATGTCGTCTTTACCTACAACACCGCGCGCACGGCCGGGGGGCTTGCGGACCTTCGCGTGCTCAGGGAAGCCCGAGCCATTGACGCGACCACCGTGGAACTGGCGCTGACCGAGCCGCGGATCACTTTCGCAGCGCGGCTGGCGACCCTTGGGATCGTGCCGGCAGGCTCTTACGGCGCGGAGTACGCACGCCATCCCGTGGGCTCGGGGCCATTCCGGATGGTCGAATGGCGCGAGGGCGAGCAACTGGTGGTCGAGCCGAACCCGCATTGGCATGGGGGGGAAATCGCGTTCGAGCGGGTCAGCTTCGTCTTCGGCTCGGAAGAGGCCGGACAGGCGCTGGCGCGTACCGGGGCTGCGGATCTCGTGGCGGTGCCACCCTCTATGGCCGACCGCGCACCACCGGGGATGGAGGATCTTCACGTGGACAGCGTAGACAACCGCGGGCTGGCCTTTCCGATGCTGCCCTCCACGGGCAGAACCACCGATGCGGGCGCCGCCATCGGCAATGACGTGACGGCAGACAGGGCCATCCGCGTCGCCGTGAACCAGGCGCTCGACCGCGATGCGCTCGTGGCGCTGGCCCTCGATGGGCATGGTCGCCCTGCCATGGGCCCGGCCGACGGCCTGCCCTGGGACAACCCCGAAGCCGCCATCCCCGGCAACGATCCCGCTGCCGCGATGGACACGCTCGATGCCGCCGGCTGGACCGATGAGGACGGCGACGGCATTCGTGAGAAAGATGGCCTGCGCGCCGCATTCCAGCTGCTCTATCCCGCCAGTGACAGCACGCGGCAGGCGCTGGCGCTTGGTGCCTCCGAGCAGCTGCGCGGCATCGGCATCGACGCCCGGCCCACGGGCGGCAGCTGGGACGAAATCGGGGCCCTCATGCATTCCCAGGTGGTCGTGCTGGGCTGGGGGGCTCATGACCCGTCCGAGATCTATTTCCTTCATCATGGCAACTACTCCGGTGTCGACTACTACAACACCGGGCACTACGCGAACCCTGCGGTGGACGCGCATCTCGAGGCAGCGGAAGCCGCGAGCGGGGTGGATGCCTCCCTTGCCCGGTGGAAGGCCGCTGCCTGGGATGGTGAGACGGGGTTCGGGCCCAGGGGGGATGCCGCATGGGCCTGGATGGTCAATCTTGAACATTCCTACTGGGTTTCTGAGTGCCTCGACCTCGGGGCGTTGCAGGTACACCCCCATGGTCATGGCTTTCCCATCACCCATGATCTGGCGTCATGGCGCTGGACCTGCGAATGACCGGATGGCTTGTGCCTCTGCTGGCCGGGCGGCTGGTCCGCCTGGCATGGCTTCTGCCGGTAGCGGCGGTCGGGCTGTTCGCGCTAATCTCGCTTGCGCCAATCGACCCTGTACAAGCCTATGTCGGGGGCCGCACGTCACAGATCGGGCCTGAGCAGCGGGCCGCGATTGCCGCAGTATGGGGGCTTGATCTGCCAGCCCCGGAGCGGTTTGCCAGCTGGCTGGGCCAGCTTCTGCGCGGAGATCTGGGACAATCCATCAGCTACAACGCGCCGGTGGCGCAGGTTATCGCGGCCAGGCTGCCGGCGTCTCTTGCCCTGATCGGCACAGCCTTCGTGGCATCATTCGTCCTCGGGGCGCTGCTGGGACTGGTGGCAGGGGCCACGCGCGGGCAGTGGCCAGACCGATTGATCCGCACGGTGGCAGTGGTGCTGGCCGCAAGCCCGGGGTTCTGGGTGGCGATCCTCCTGGTATCGGTCTTCGCGGTCGGGCTTGGCTGGTTGCCCAGCTGCTGCGCGATGCCGCCGGGCCGGCTGGCATCCGAAGTGACCCTTGCGGAGCGCTGGCATCACATGGTGCTGCCGGTCGTGACCCTGTCGGTCGTGGGCATCGCGCCCCTCGTGCTGCACACACGTCAGAGCCTGATCGCCTTTCTCGACAGTCCAGCCGCGGGACATCTGGCGGCCCATGGGGCGAGCCCTCTGCGGCTGGCTTTCGGTCCGGGACTACGTCACGCGGTGGGCGTTGCGCTGACCTTGCACCTTGCCGGGGCCGGAGAGCTGTTCGGTGGCTCTGTCCTTGCCGAAGCGGTCTTTGCCTGGCCGGGCTTGGGACAGGCTACGGTGCGGGCAGCCACCGGGGCGGACGAGCCGCTACTGATGGGGATCGGCCTTGCGACGCTGATCTTTGTCTTCGCGGGCAATCTTCTGGCGGATATCGCCGCACGGCTCGCGGACCCCAGGCTGCGGGGGCAGGCGTGAACGGCGTTGCAGCAAGCCGCCGCAGCCCGCGTCGTCGGGCAGCCTTGCAGGGCGGTGTCGCACTGGTGCTTCTGGGCGCGGTGCTTGCCGGATCGGCGCTTTTGCCCGAGAGCGCCCAGACGGTCGATGCCGTCGCGAGGGCCTTGCCACCTCAGCCCGGCCACATCTTGGGAACAGATCTTCTGGGGCGCGACATCGCGGCCCGGACCCTCGCCGCGCTGGCACAAAGCCTTCAGGTCGGGTTGCTTGCGGCGGGCTGCTCTACCATGGTGGCGGTCCTGCTCGGGCTTGCCGCGACCTTCGGGCGCGCCGCCGACCACGTGGTCGGGGCCCTGACAGAACTGGCCCTTGGACTGCCGCATTTCGTCCTGCTCATCATGATCGCCTTTGCCGCCGGGGGCGGCACCACGGGCGTGATCGTCGCCGTGGCTCTGACCCACTGGCCGCGCCTCGCCCGTGTCCTGCGCCACGAGGCGCAGGGCATCGCCGCCTCGGACTACGTCGCCATTTCCCGCGCGCTTGGCCGGTCGCGTGGCTGGATCGCCCGGCACCACCTCGTGCCGCACCTCGTTCCGCAGATCGTCGCCGGGTTCATCGTGATCTTCCCCCATGCCATCCTGCACGAAGCAGGGCTGAGCTTCATAGGCCTCGGGATCGAGCCACACCTGCCGTCGGTCGGCGTCATGCTGGCCGACAGCCTGCGTGAGATCATGGCGGGCAACTGGTGGGTCGGGGCAGCGCCCGGGCTGGGCCTGATGCTGGTGGCCCTTGCCTTCGAACGCTTTGGCGAGGCACTGCGCCGGACAACCAGCCCGGCAGGAGGTGTGGCATGAGCCTGCGCGTTGAGGCCTTGTCGGTCAGCATGCCGGGGGGCCCTGTTCTAAGTGGCGTCTCCCTGGCGTTGAACCGCGGCGAAATCGTCGGCCTGACCGGCAGTTCGGGTGCGGGCAAGAGCGTCATCGCCGACGCCATTGCCGGAGCCTTGCCCGCCGGCGCGGTCCTGTCGGGGCGGATCACCATTGATGGCGCTGCGGCAGGGCACGGCAGCATCGCCCTTGCGCCGCAACTTCTGGGCGCGCTGGATCCGCTGGCGCGCGTGGGCACCCAGATCGACAGATTTGCGCGCCTCGCCGGGCGACGGGTGGACCTGCACAGCGCCCTCGCCGACGTCGGGTTGCCGCAAGGCGCTGCCCGGAAATTCCCGCACGAGCTGTCAGGCGGCATGGCCCGCCGTGTCCTTCTTGCGACGGCCCTCGCGACGGGGGCAGAGTGGATCGTGGCGGATGAACCGACCGTCGGTCTTGATGATGAGGCGGCGGGTCGGATCATGTCGCTGCTCGCAGAACTGGCGGCCTCGGGGCGTGGCGTGATCGTCATTTCCCATGACCTGATCAGACTGGCTGAAATCGCGTCGCATATTCTCATCATGCACGACGGCCAGCCTGTGGAAACCGCCCCCGCAAGTGCCTTCATGGCAACGGAACAGAGACTGCACCATGCCTTTTCCCGCGCCCTGTGGCAGGCCCAACCCGGCACTCGTTTCACGTGCTGAGCGCCCGATCCATCACCCGCGCCCATGGCGGCCGAGCGGTCCTGAGGGGGATCGACCTCGACCTCGCTGCTGGCGAGATCCTGGGGCTCGGCGGTGTATCGGGGGCTGGCAAATCAACACTGGGGCGGATCCTCGCAGGCCTGCTGACGCCAGACCGTGGGGCTATCGTTTTGAATGGGGCGCCACCATCACCGCCCCGCCCGGGACGTCCTGCGCCGGTGCAATATGTCCCGCAATCCGCCGAGCTCGCGGTGGATCCCCGGTGGGCCGTGCGCAAGATTCTGGCCAACGCCGGGCAGCCGGATCCCGAGGCGCTGACGGCCTTGGGCATCAGGGAGGCGTGGTTCGATCGTCTGCCAGGCCAGCTCTCCGGCGGTGAACTGGCGCGGGTTTCCCTGGCCCGGCTTTTCAACCCGCATCTCAAGGTGCTGATCTGCGACGAGATCACCAGCCAGCTGGACGCGCTGGAACAGGACCGCCTGCTGCACGCCCTGACCGATCTTGCAGCCCGGCGCCGCATTGCGGTTCTGCTGATATCCCACGGCTCGGCCCTGCGGGCACGGTTCGCTCACCGTGACCTGCGGCTGGAGGCGGGACAGCTGGTCGGGCCCTAGCGGAAACAGGCCCGCCCTGCCCTTTCACCCTGCGCGTCCCTGTCCCGCGCACCGAAGAGCCCCGAGGGCCGCGGCCGCAAGGGGCAATGCGCTACCGCGGCAACCCCGGGCCTCGACCCCGCGCGAATCCCGTCCGCCCGTCCGCATCTGCCTGGTGATGCCGGGCCAAGGCATTTTACGTCATCGCCTTGCCAATGCCCGCAGTTTCCGCGATCTTGCGCGCAACTGATGGCATTCGTGCCAGGACATGAATCTGAGAGGTTCCGCCATGATCATCTCGCGCCGTGCTGCCCTTTTGGGCGCTGCCGCTGCATCGCTCTGCAAGCCCGCCCTCGCGCAGGAGGCCGGCTGGCCGAGCCAGCCGCAACACGTGTTCGTGGGCTTCCCCGCCGGCTCCTCGCCCGACCTGCTGGCACGGATCGTGACCGAGCCGCTGTCCGACACGCTGGGCCAGCCCTTCGTGATCGAGAACAAGCCCGGCGCAGGCGGGGTCATCGGCGTGCAGCAGATGCTCAACGCGCAGGACATCGAGAATTCCTTCGCCGCCACCATCAACGGCCCACTGACCACCGCACCGCGCCTGACGCCGAACCTCGGCTACGATGTCGAGAGCGACATCGCCCCGGTCGCACTGATCGCGACCTCGCCGCTGGTTCTTGTCGTGTCGGCGGAGTTCGAGGCCGACGATCTTTCCGGTTTCGTCGACGCCGCCGGGGCAGAACCCGAGGCGCTGGCCTACGGTTCGGTCGGCCAGGGGTCGGGCGCGCATCTCACCGCCGAGCTGTTCTCGGACCGCGCCGGTGTAGAGATGCTGCACATCCCCTTCACATCCTACGCCGAAGTCACCACCGCGATCATCGGAAACGAGATCGACTGCGGCTTCATGGCCCCGTCAGCCGCGATGCAATACGTCGAGGCGGGCCAGCTGAAGATCCTCGGGATCACCTCTGCGGAGCCTTTCGCGCAGGCCCCCGGCGTGCCGGTCATGGCTGGCCAAGCCGGCCTTCCAGATGATTTCCGCGCCGAGCTGTGGAACGCCTTCATTGCGCCCGCAGGAACCGACGCGGCCGTGATCGAGACGCTCAACACCAAGATCAACGCGATCCTCGGCGACGAGGCCGTGCAGCAGCGCCTGCTGGACATGGGCTGGCAAGCCGCCGGCGGCTCGGCCGATGTCCTGGCGCAGCGTATCGCCACGGACACCGAGGTCTGGGGCAGCGTGCTCGACCGGATCGACGCGAAAGACTGAACGATGAAACGCGACATTCCCGATCTGGCCGGCGGCGTCATCCTCGCCGCCATCGGTCTGTTGGTCACGGTCTACTCGCTGACTCATTACGAGATCGGATCGTTGCGCCGCATGGGGCCCGGGTTCTTCCCGGCGCTTCTTGGCGGAGTGCTTGCCGTTCTGGGGGGAATGATTGCGCTTCCCGCGCTTGGCCGGCGGGGCACATCCTTTCACATCGCCTGGAAGGAATGCCTCGCGGTTCTGGCGGCGATCCTTGTCTTCGCCGCCGGATTCGATCGGCTCGGGCTGGTGATCGCGACTCTGGCCAGCGTGCTGATTGCCACGCTGGCAACGCCGGACCGCCGGATCGGATGGCGCATCGCCCTGGCGATCGCGGTCACCATCCTGTCGGTCGCGGTGTTTTCCGTTGGATTGAAGATGACTGTTCCGCTCTGGCCGGGACGATGAGAGGCCTTTGACTATGAGCGGTTGGGACGGGTTCCTGCACGGGTTGAGCGTCGCGGCACAACCCGGTGTGCTGATCTATTGCATGTTCGGTGTGCTGCTGGGCACCTTCGTCGGCGTGCTCCCCGGTATCGGGGCCATGGCAACGATATCGCTGCTTCTGCCGATCACCTTCTACCTGTCGCCCGAGGCGGCGTTGGTGATGCTGGCCGGGGTCTACTACGGCTCGCAATACGGCGGCGCGGTGGCGTCGATCCTGCTGCGGCTTCCGGGCACGCCCCAATCTGCGGTCACCACGCTAGATGGCTACCCGCTGGCCCAGAAGGGGCGCGCCGGGGTTGCGCTGTTCACCTCCATGATTGCCAGCTTCTCGGGCTCGATGATCGGGATCTTCGTGCTGATCGTGCTGTCCGGCGCACTGGCCAAGGCCGCCGTCGCCTTCGGCGCGGCAGAATATGCCGCAATGATGATCCTCGGCCTTGTCGCGGCTTCTACGGTGGGTGCAAAGCAGCCGAGCAAGGCCCTGGCGATGGTGGTGCTGGGACTGATCCTCGGCTGTGTGGGCACGGATGTGAACTCCGGCGTGCAGCGCTTTACCTTTGGCCAGACCGAACTGATGGACGGGATCAACCTGGTGGCACTGGCCATGGGCCTCTTCGGCGTGGCCGAGGTCATTGCCAATATCCGTGTCGCGGAACGCACCGGGGTGCCGCCGCGCATCGCCTTGCGCGATCTTCTGCCCGGCAAGGCCGAGCTGCGACGGATCCCACTGCCTGCCCTGCGGGGTGGCAGCCTCGGCAGCTTCTTCGGAGCGCTTCCGGGCACGGGCTCGACGATCTCGTCCTTCCTTGCCTACGCGCTGGAACGCCGCCTGTCGCGCCGCCCGCAGGAGTTCGGCAATGGCGCCATCGAGGGTATCGCCGGACCAGAGGCCGCCAACAACTCGGCAGCGATCAGCGCCTTCGTCCCAACGCTGGCGCTTGGCATTCCGGGCGATCCGATCATGGCACTGATGCTGGGCGCGCTGGTCATCCACGGGGTCCAGCCAGGGCCTTTGATGCTCGAGGCGCGGCCCGACATGTTCTGGGGCCTCATCGCCAGCTTCGGGATCGGCAACCTCCTGCTGCTGGTCCTGAACCTGCCGCTGATCGGGATCTGGGTGTCGATGCTGCGCATCCCGTTCCGCCTGCTCTACCCGGCGATCCTGATCTTCGTCTGCCTCGGGGTGTATTCCGTGCGCGGCTCCAGCTTTGACATGTTTGCCGTCGCCCTGATCGGGATCATCGGCTACGCGCTGTCCCTCGCACGGTTCAGCCCCGCCTTGCTGTTGTTGGGATTCGTACTGGGGCCGCTGATCGAAACCAACCTGCGCCGCGCCCTGCTGATCGGCCGGGGCGATCCCATGGTGTTTCTCGAACGGCCGTTGGCTGCAGTGTTCATCATCGCGGCGGCGGGTCTCATCGCAATGTCGGTCGTGCAGGTGATCCGGCGGCGCTCCGCCAGCGCGGGGGGGCAAACGCCCTAAGGCATGCCAGGGCGTCCACGGTGCAGCGGCACACCGTTCCAGCTCGATCATGATGCCCCTGCGGTCGGCATGCCATAGCTCACCGCAGGGGCAGCCCCTCGCCGCCACCGTGGGTGAGAGCCGACATCCCGCGATCCTCGGACGCTTTGACCTGTTGCTCGCGAATTTGCCATGCTACCTGATCGGTAGACCTGACTTTTTCTCATGACCGAGTTTCACAACATGCCCGTGCGCCACATCCACGTCATTCTCGACAATGAGCGAGCCTCCCTTCTTAGGGCCTGGGGATCGACCCAGGCGGAAGAGGGCCTGATCCGCAAGGACCTGTTCTCGGAGCGCGAAGCGCGTTCACAGATCGAGATGCTGTACGATGCCCTGACCAAGGGCGTCAGTGCCAGCATAGAAAGTGACGCCCTGGATCCCGAGGCCGATTGCTGGGACGATCTGCGCGCGGCTCTGGCCGAAGTCACCCGCGAGCGTACCAAGCGCGGCGTCTCCACCGGTGAGATGGCCGCCTTTGTCCTTGCACTGAAATACCCGCTCTTCGAGCGTCTCGGCGCGACCGTGGACGACACCAACGGCGGCGTGCTGATCGAGGCGATCAACCAGTTCACCCGGCTGATCGATGCCGTGTCGCTTTACACGACCGAACTGTGCATCTCGGAGCGGGACAAGACCATCAAGCGTCAGCAGGACGAGATGATGGAGCTTGCCTCACCCGTGGTCGAGCTTTGGGATCGGATCATCGCCGTGCCGTTGGTGGGCACGCTCGATTCCATGCGCGCGCAGGAGGTGATGGAGAACACCCTGTCGGCCATTGTAGACAAGAAAGCCGATATCGTGATCATCGACATCACCGGCGTGGTGACCGTGGACACGCAAGTAGCACAGCACCTGATCCGCACCGCCGCCGCCGTGCGCCTGATGGGCGGCGAAGCGATCATCAGCGGGATCAGCCCCCGCATTGCACAGACGATGGTTCAGCTTGGCGTCGACACCGGTGAGATCCGCACCCGCAGTTCGCTGCGCATGGCGCTGGCTGATGCGTTCCGCACGCTTGAAACCGACGTGGTTATCCGGACAGCTAAGTAAGGATACGCGAGGATGGCACAGGCAGCAGGGCTGTTCATGGTCGACGAGATCATGCTGGTCGCAATCGACGAAGACATTAACGACAGCGATATCGTCGCTTTGCAGGATCGCTTGTCGGAAGAGGTCTACGCCAACGATGCGCAGGGCATCGTGATCGATATTAGCGCGCTCGAGATCGTGGACACCTTCGTGGGCCGGATCATCGCGCAGCTGGCAGGCATCGGCATTCTTCTGGACGCCCCCACCTACCTGGTGGGGATGCGCCCGGCAGTGGCGATGACGCTGGTTGAGCTGGGCATGACCCTGCCGTCGGTCAAAACGGCGCGCAACCTGCAGCACGCGGTCACCCGCCTGCGGGCCGCCCGGTGAGACGACTGCCCAAGCTGCCCGGAACTCTGTTCGAGCGGCACGAGATCACTGTCGAGGCCGATATCTTTCGCGCTCGGCAGACGGTCGGACGGGCAATGGATGCGCTTGAGGCGAAGGTCATCCGCAAGACCCGCCTCGTCACCGCCGTGAGCGAGATTTTCCGCAACGGGCTGATTTATGGTGGCGGCGCGGTGGTGATCATCCATTGCGACGAAGACGATCGCATGGTCTGGATCGACTGTCGGGACACCGGTCCCGGCATCGTGGACATGGAGCTTGCGCTGAGCGACGGCTATACCTCGGGCGGCGGGCTCGGGCGCGGGCTTGGCGGGGCAAAGCGCCTGTCCGACGAGTTCGAGATCGTCTCCGAACCCGGGGTCGGTACGCAAGTCAGGTTGGCCGGGCGGGCGTGAGCCCCAGCGCGGCAAGAAGGAGACCCGCACCATGCTGAAATGGCTCACAATCAACTCACGACCCGACGTAGCCGCCGCGCGCCAACAGGCCCGGGCCGAAGCCATGCTGGCCGGTCTTGGAGTGCAGCGGGCCGAGGACATCGCCATCGTGGCGACCGAGCTTTCGACCAATATCCTGAAATATGCGGGCACCGGCCAGATCCTTGCCCAGGCAATGCCTCAGCCCGAGGGCATGTCGCTGGCGCTCATCGCCAGCGACGACGGCCCCGGGATCGAGAACCTGGACCAGATGCGTCAGGACAGGGTCAGCGGCGGCGACAGTGCCGGTATCGGCATCGGCGCGATCGAACGGCTGTCTGACGCCGCGGAGGTCCTTACCGGCCCGACGGGCACGATCTGGGCCTGCAGCTTCGACAGTCCGGACGTGGCTCGACCGCATGATCTTGATATCGCTGGCCTGCGGCTGTCGCACCCGAACGAGCAGGTCTGCGGAGACGCTTGGGGCACGGTGACGCATCGCGGCGGCGTGCGCTTCGTGCTGGCGGATGGCATGGGCCACGGCGCGGCTGCCGCCACGGCAGGGCAGGCCATGGTCGATGGGGCCATCCGGCGCCCGCTCCACACGCCGAAGCAAAGGCTGGCGCAGCTTACGGACGAGCTGGCCCGGACTCGCGGCGGTGTGATCTCGGTGCTTGACCTTCAGCCCGACACCCAGCGCGTGACCTACGGCAACCTTGGCAACATCAGCGGCTTCTACCTGCGCCACGGCCAGCAGAAACGGCTCGTGTCACGTGACGGCTTCATCGGGAGCCCCACGGCGCGCCCGATGGAAGAGCTGCTCGATCTGGAGCCTGGTGACGTCTTCGTGCTGCACAGTGACGGTCTTCGCACCATCGGTCCGGACATAGCCTTGGCCACTGCGCCCCAGAGCGCGCTGATGATCGCGGCAATCCTGCTGTCCGATCCTGAAAAACACAGGCGCGACGACATTTCCGTGGCTGTTGCCCGCTGGACACCCACTGGCTGACAGCCCATTTACCCCGCAGACCGCAGCCCATCCGGAGACGACGATGGCCCAGACGATTACCTCGCTGTCCCTGACAGCCGCAGACGACGTCAAGATCCTGCAACAGATCGCCACGGCCGTCGCCGAAACGCTGGGGTTCAAACGGTTTCATGCCACGCGGCTGGTCACCTGCGCCCTCGAACTGGCGCGCAACGTGATCGAACACGGCGGCGGCGGCTTTGCCCGGCTCAGCCTGCACGAGCCGCGCGGCGGCGCCGTGATGCTGCGTCTTGCTTTCGCGGATCAGGGCTCGGGCATCGATGACCTTGAAGAAGCGCTGGCGGGCCACGGCACGCGGGCTATGGGTGATGGCCTGGGCCTAGGGCTGGCGGGAGTACGCCGCATGGCCGATGCGTTCAACGTCGATACCGGTGCCACCGGCACCCGCATCCATGCCGATTTTGCCGCTCCGGTCGAAACGTCGGACCTGGCGCGTGTCGCCGAAGACGCGGGCAACCGCTGCGACGAGATCCTGATGCGTGAAAGCAATGCGGACCGCCGCATCCGCCAGCTTGAAACAGACCTCAGCGCCCGCGAATTGACCATCGGTGAGGTGCATCACCGCACCGCGAACAATTTGACCATGATTGCCTCCTTGATCCGCATGGAGCAGCGCCGCGCCGAAGCCGATGAAACCCGTGATGTCCTCGCCTCGCTCGGGATCCGTGTGGATTCGATGGCACGCACCCACAAGCTGCTGCAGGCAGGCACCGGGGAAACGGTGGAGCCAGGCCCCTACCTCCAGCAGATTTCCGCGCTGGCCGAGACCTTCAACCGCGCCGACCTGCAGGTGGAGGTCGAGATCGACAGCGATGACATGCCGATCCCTGCCCGGCTGGCGCTAGACCTCGGACTGATCACCGGGGAGCTCGTGACCAATGCCTTCAAGCATGCCTTCCCGGACCGGTCCAAGGGGCGGATCTCGATCCGCCTGGTGACGCAGAACGACACCATTTTCTATCGATTCAGCGATGATGGCGTCGGACTGCCCGAAGGCCACAAGCCCGAGCGTTCGGGCTCGCTGGGCTGGCGCATGATCCGCACCACGGTGTCGAGCAACATGGGCCACATGACGGTTGACGTCAGCGGTGGCGTGACCGTGGAAATGAGCTTCCCCCGCATCTCCTGACGCGGCTGCCTGCCTCGGGTGAGGCCCGGCATGCGCGGTTCAGGTTGCCACCTGCGCCCCATGTCTGTGCGCCGCGTGAGGGGCTGGCCTATACAGTGCCGGATCTGCCCTTTCCGAACGGCGGTGCCGCCACGTTAGGCTTCCCACCTTTCTTTGCTCCAAATCCTTGCCAGCCATGCATCCCTGGCTCGGGAACGCGTGAACGGGTCACCTTGAGGAGACATGTCGTGAACGGCGCATCAGGAACAGCTCGCCTTCCCACTACGTTGGGGCAGCAAGAAGCGAATTTGAAAGGAAAAGATATGAGGGACCCATTCAGTTCCGAGAGCGCGATGACTACCACGAACCCGGCGACGGAAGAGACGCTGGAAACCTATCCACTGATGACCGACCAAGAGGCGATCTCTGCCCTCGAAGCCTGTCACGCGGCGTTCGAACAGTGGCGGCACAAATCGCATGAAGCGCGAGGCGAAATCCTGAAGGCCGTCGGCCAGAAGCTTCGCGACCGCAAGGAAGAGTTCGCGCAGCTCATGACCCGTGAGATGGGCAAGCGTCTTCAGGACAGCCGCGACGAAATCGATCTTTGCGCCGGCATCTGCGACTGGACCGCCAAAGCCGGGCCCGACGTGCTTGCCGATGAAGAACGCAGTCTGCAGGACGGGCGAAAGGGTGTCATCACCTACTCCCCCATTGGCGTGATTTACGGCATCCAGCCCTGGAACTTCCCGGCCTACCAAGCAGTGCGCTACGCGGTTGCCAACCTGATGGCAGGTAATGGGGTGCTGCTGAAACACGCCGAGATCTGCACCGGATCGGGCCTGATGCTGCGAGATATCTTCGAAGAGGCGGGGCTGCCGAAGAACCTCTTTACCGTCATGCTGATCGACCATGACCAGTCCGATGACCTGATCGCCCACAAACTGGTGCGCGGCGTCACCATGACCGGCAGTGCAACGTCCGGCAGCAAAATCGCCGCAAAGGCCGGTGAGCACCTCAAGAAGACGGTGATGGAGCTTGGTTCCAACGACGCCTACCTCGTTCTCGAGGATGCGGATCTGGATGTTGCGATCAAGACCTGTGTTGCGGGCCGGATCTACAACAACGGTCAGACCTGCGTGAATGCCAAGCGCTTCATCGTCACCGACAAGGTCTATGACGCCTTCGTCGACGGTTACCTGAAGGCGATGGGCGACGTGACGCTGGGCGATCCGACAAAAGATGAAACCGGCCTTGGCCCCATGGCCCGCAAGGACCTGCGAGAAACGCTGCACGAGCAGGTCGAGCAATCCGTCGCGAAGGGTGCCAAGATCGCCGTCGGCGGCGAGATGCCGGACGGAAAGGGGTATTTCTATCCCGCCACGGTCCTGACGGAGGTCGCCCCCGGGCAGCCAGCTTATGACGACGAGCTCTTCGGCCCCGTCGCATCCGTGATCCGCGCCAAGGATGACGAGGATGCCATGCGGATAGCCAACGACAGCCGTTTCGGCCTTGGCGGGGGCATCATCAGCAAGGACGAGGATCGCGCCCGGACATTGGCGAAAGAGCATTTCGACACCGGGATGGTCTTCATCAACCACTTCAACCTCGCGACGCCCGAGATGCCCTTCGGTGGCGTGAAGGACAGTGGCTATGGTCGCGAGCATGGCGGCTTCGGGATGACCGAGTTTGTCAACGCCAAGGCGATCACCCTGCCCGGGTAACAACAGGCGGCGGGGCCTTGTCCCCCGCCGTCCCACACGTGGCGTTTCCCCAACTCCAGTCAGCGTATTCCATGCAAAGTGCCTGCGGCGTGTCGAACCACGTTGCAGGCCTTTGCTTGTCTCTGTTCCGTCACCCCGCCCGCGGCCTGCAATGGCTTTCAGGCCCCTGCGGTCTGGGAGCTTGAGGGCAAGCAGACTCCGAGCTACGGGCGGCGTGCGCAGACCATCCGTACTCTCACTGAGTTAGCCGTCTGCAAAGCACGCAACACGGACCTAACAGGCAAACCGACGCGATCGTCCGTTGCAGACCCGAAAACTGATCGAGAACAGTGGCCTAGGCAGTGGGCATCGCCCTCGTCACTACGCCTCATCAAATTCCAATTTCGGAATACATATTTCGCCTGCCTCAAACGTCTCAGCCACACCACTAAGGCGCTGTGCAAAACCGAGACAATCATTGGCATCTTCCCTTGCACAGCCGCGCCTCATCCGGTTGCTAATGGGATCACAGCTCATGATGGGACAGCTCAAATGTCGGAAATCATTGTTCTTGGTGCTGGAATGGTGGGGATCGGGACCGCGCTCGCATTGCAGTCCCGTGGTCACGACGTGACCGTCATCGACCGACGCGGCCCCGGCGAAGAAACCAGCCATGGCAATGCCGGGATCATCCAGACTGAGGCGGCCGAACCCTATGCCTTTCCCCGCGATCCTCGCGTCATGCTGCGCTACCTTGCCGGACGCGATAATGACCTGCGCTACGCCCTGCCCGCCCTGTTGCGCATGGCACCATCTTTGGCACGCTATTGGCAGAACTCTTCCCCCGGCCATCACGCCCGCATTTCTCTTCGGTATGCCAAACTGACCTCACGCGCCACGACCGATCATGGCCCGTTAATCGACGCCGCCGGACTGGAGCCCATGATCCGGCGGGACGGCTTCAACGAGATCTTCCGCTCGACCGCCGCCTTCGATGCACGCACCGCGTACGCAGCGCGCATGGCCGAGAGCTTCGGCATTCCCTATCTTGTCCAGGGTCCCGACACGTTCTGCATTGATGAGCCGGGGTTCCGGACCCGGATGGCCGGAGCGATCCGTTGGACCGGTGCCTGGAGCTGTGCGGATCCCGGCGGCCTCGTCCGAGGCTATGCCAACCTGCTGATGCAGCGCGGCGGTCGTATCATCAAGGGCGATGCAAATGAGGTGGCAGCTGCCGGTGCAGGCTGGAGGCTTGGCCCCACCCAGGCCGAACACGTGGTGGTTTGCCTTGGTCCGTGGTCACCGCAGCTTCTGGCACGCTTCGGATACCGCGTGTCTATGCTGCGAAAACGTGGGTACCATCGCCATTTCAAAGCCGCCGCACCGGTCAACCGCCCGTTTGTAGACACCGACAACGGCGTGGTGCTGTCCCCCATGCGGGCCGGGCTACGGATGTCCTCGGGCGCGGCGTTGGTGGACATGGACGCGCCGTCCGACCCGGCGCAACTGGGCCGCGCGGAAAAGGCGCTGCGCCATGACATCGAGCTAGGGACGCGTGCCGCACCCGAACCGTGGTTCGGGCATCGGCCATGCCTGCCGGACATGCTGCCGCTGACAGGCCCCCTGCCCCGACACACCGGACTTTGGGCGAATTTTGGCCATGGGCACCAGGGCTTCACCCTCGGGCCGACCACAGGAACGCTGCTGGCAGAGGCAATGGCCGGTGAAGGCGACACACTTCACGCCGCCCTCGCTCCTGAAAATCGCCCTTTCGCCATCCGGTAGATCCCTGACAACCGACTGAGAAACATAGATTATCCGCGCGATTGCCGACTGGCAACCGGTCAGAGCGCGCTTTCCTTGCGTACGGCAAGGAACTGATCGACGGCGGCCCTGAGTTCATCATCATCAAGCATTCCGTCGAATTCAATCTGGATGCGGCGGCCCTTGCGGCGGACGTGAACTGTGCCGTCCTTGCCCGCTTTAAGCAACTGGTCTGCCACCTTGCGCTCTTTCGGGGGCTCCCCCGCCTGCTTGAGCGGTGACAGCACCTTGGCCACAGGTACCGCCTGCCCATCCGCAGCTTCTGTGGCTATGTCCTTGGCCTTGGCCAGCACCGCCTCACGGGCGGCGGCGGTCTGCATCAGCGGCTTCAGCTGGCGCGCATGGAGCTCTTTCACACCGCGCGGCGACGGAAAAGGCCGCCACAATGCGGGGATCGAGCTTTGCCAGCTGCGGGTAGCGCGACACCCAACCGGCAGAGACCTGAAGCCGCTCAGCCATCCGCTTTTGCCGACCAC
The DNA here is from genome assembly GCF_014643635.1 of Salipiger pallidus. Taxonomy (GTDB): domain Bacteria; phylum Pseudomonadota; class Alphaproteobacteria; order Rhodobacterales; family Rhodobacteraceae; genus Salipiger; species Salipiger pallidus. Next base: position 32,033 of record NZ_BMJV01000010.1, on the reverse strand, counting down.
CGTAATAGGCCTCGACCGCACGGGCGTCATCGCGGGCCCGCTCGTAAAGCGAGATGTCCTCGCGGTCGCGGTTCTCGATGTCCGCATGGCGGAAGGCCTCTTCATCGGTCAGCTCGCGCTCTTCGATCAGGTAGCGGAACCGAGGGGAGGTGTTGGCCCGTAGCCAGCTCACTGCGAAATGGCGCCGGGCGCCGCAAATCACCTCGAACTCGGGGCCGGTGGTGTCGTGGGGCGGGCGCAGACGGCGCACGATGGCGGCAAATGCCTGCCGCCCGTGAGACAGCGTTCCCTCGATCAGATCACGCGTGTTGCCTTCGGTCAGCAGCTCGTAAGCGCGGTTGTGCCCCTCCTACATGATGCAGGTGGCCGGGTCCACAAGGCGCAGCACCTTGTCCTGCCGCCCGCCGGGCATCTGCTCGGCCAGGGAGTTGGACCGTTTGAGGAAGCGCTCCTGCCCTGTCTCCGGTTAGTCCCGCGTCTTCGCCAAGCCCGGCAAGGATATCGTCGAAAAGGCGTCGTGCTTCTTGCTCATAGGATCCCTTTTTCAGCGCCGCATGATGGCTGGGCCAGGTCTTGCAGACCACGGTTTCGACCTCGCGTCCCACGGCATCAAGATAGACCCTGCAGTGCTTGTGGGTTTCGGCTCGGGTGTCGGCCCGAAGCTTGTCGAGAACGAGGCTTTGTTCCTGCACCATCCGCGCAGCAAACTCGTACTCGGCATCATAGAGGCCGAGGTTTGCGGGGATCATCGCGATGCCCGGCCAGTAGGTATCGCGAAGGGCATACTTCAGGCTGTCGGGGCGCCGTGCTGGAAGAACGGGCAGAGCGTATCCTCGTCGACATCCACGCCAGGGTTCGGCCCGAAGACCGATGTGCTCGAGGCCATTGGCGCCGCCGACAGGCTGTTCGACAAAGATGCGGCCCGGCGGATCATCATCTTCCGCGTCATCATGATCCCCGGCATCGTCATTCTCGACCGCCGCGCCGAACTGGCGCGCCTGCTCGACCTGCCGGGTGATGACGGACTGGACCTCGTCGCCCTGCAGCGCGGCAACCGGACCGCAGGCCTCTCCCCGTCATCCGGTGACGAGACGCGTCCTGACGAAAAACGGCGGAGCCTGAGGCTCCGCCGTTTGCGTTGGTGTCGCTCAGCCCTTGCGCTTGGGAGGCTTGTTGCCGCCGCGCGGGGCGCCGGTCTTGATGCCATCACCGGACTTGAAACCACCGCCGGGTTTACCGCCCGGCTTGCCGCCAAACTTGCCTGCGGGCTTGCCACCCGGCTTCGCGCCGGGACGGCTGCGCAGGCTGGCCGACGGGTCGGACATGGACTTGCCCGCAAAACCGCCAGCCGCTTTCGGCCCCGGCTTGGGGCCGGGTTTGCCAGCAGGTTTCGAACCGGATTTGAAACCGGCGCCTCCACCGGGTTTCGGGCCGGGCTTGAAGCCTGCCTTGCCTGCGGGGCGCGGCGACGGCTTGGGACCGGATTTCGGACCCGGCTTCGCGCCGGCAGGACGCGGGCGATCCCCAGCGTCCGTGTCCGGGCGCGGCTTGACCGGGCCTGCGTTCCGGTCCGAGCGTTCGGGGCGCGGGCCACGGTCCTTGAAATCGGGCCGTGGGCCGCGATCGGGACGCGGACCACGATCGGGGCGATCCCCGCCCTTGAACGGGGGCTTCGGGCCCCGGCCCTGGGGTCGGTCGCCGCGATCTCCACGGTCCCGGCCGCCGAAATCACCACGGGGCTTGCCGCGCGGCGGCGGCGGGGGAAGGTCCGGCTCGCCTTCGACAGCGCGAACGGTCACACCCTCTTCCAGCGCCTTGGAGTCGCCGAGGCGCGTCATGAAACCATCCAGCGAGGCCTCGGTCAGCTGCACGAAGCTTTCCTTGTCGCCCACGCGGATCGCGCCGATGTCGTTCTTGTCGAGCCCGCCGGCACGGCAGAGCATCGGCAGCAGCCAGCGCGGCTCGGCCTTGTCGTCACGGCCCACGGACAGCGACACCCATTTCGCAGGGCCGAATTCACGCTTTTCACGACGTTCGCGCCGTTCGGGCGCGGCATCGGGCGGCAGCAGCTCTTCAGGGGCGGCGCGACGCGAATGGTAAAGGCGCAGGTAAGCCGCGGCGATCACCTCGGGCGAACGCTGCGCCAGCAGCTTCTCGGCGAAGGTGGTTTCACTTTCGCTCACCTCCTGCTCCCACGCGGGGTCGGCCAGAAGGCGCTCTTCGTCACGGGCAAGGATCTCGTCGGCGGAGGGGGCGGACACCCACTCGGCATCGAGCTTGGCCCATTTCAGCAGGCGCTGCGCCTTGCCCACCGCGCGCGGCGGGGCGATGAGCGCGGAAATCCCCTTGCGCCCGGCGCGGCCGGTGCGGCCCGAACGGTGCAGCAGGGTTTCGGTGTTGCTCGGCAGATCGGCGTGGATCACGAGGCTCAGCTTGGGCAGGTCGATGCCGCGCGCCGCCACGTCAGTGGCCACGCAAACCCGCGCCCGACCGTCGCGCATGGCCTGCAGCGCATGGCTGCGCTCGGCCTGGCTCAGCTCGCCCGAGAGGCTCACCGTGGCGAGCCCACGGTTGGCAAGGCGGGCGGTCAGGTGGTTCACCGCGGCGCGGGTGTTGGCAAAGACGATCGCGCTTTCCTCGTCATGCAGACGCAGCATGTTGAAGATCGCATGCTCCACGTCCTGCTGCGCCACCTTCACCGCCTGGTAGGTGATGTCGGAGTGCTGCTGCGAGGTGTCGATGGTGCTGATGCGCTTGGCATCGTTCTGGAATTCCTGCGCCAGCTTGGCAATCATCGGCGGCACGGTGGCCGAGAACAGCAGGGTGCGGCGCTCCTCGGGCGCTTCCCCGAGGATGAACTCGAGATCCTCGCGGAAGCCGAGGTCGAGCATCTCGTCCGCCTCGTCGAGCACGACGGCGCGCACTTCGCCCAGCTGCAGGGCGCCGCGTTCGATGTGGTCGCGCAGGCGGCCGGGGGTGCCCACGGCGATATGCGCGCCGCGCTCCAGCGCCCGGCGTTCGGTGCGCGGGTCCATTCCGCCGATGCACGATGTCACCACCGCGCCGGTCTTGGCGTAAAGCCAGTCGAGTTCACGCATGACCTGCAGCGCGAGTTCGCGCGTCGGGGCCACGACCAGTGCCATGGGGGCGCCTGCCGGGCCGAAACGGTCCTCATCGCCCAGAAGGGTCGGCGCGATGGCAAGGCCGAATCCCACCGTCTTGCCGGAGCCGGTCTGGGCCGACACCAGCAGATCCTCCGTTACGAGGGCGGGGTCGGAGACGGCCTCCTGCACGGGGGTAAGGGTATCGAAGCCTTGTTGGGCAAGGGCTTCGGACAGGGGAGCGATCATGACAGGAATATTCCGGATATCGGGAAGGGCAGACAAAAACGAAGGGCCACGCGCCCCTGAGGGTGCCGGCAGATCCGTGTCCCTAACGGATTGCGTCGCGCGAGTACATCATCATTTCGCGAAGAATGGTCAAAACTGCATATATCGGCGGTGCAGCGCTTGTCTTGCGGCAACAGAGATGCATCTTTAGGGGTTCACAGATTTCCGAAAGATCCCGACTTTATGCCCGACCTCACCATGCCGCCGCAGAAGCTGGCGGATTACCTGCGCAAGTCGAACATCGCGCTCGCCCTCTCGTCGACGGACGAGGACGCGCCGCTGGTGCTGGTCAACGACAGCTTCTGCGCGCTGACGGGCTATGCCGAGGAAGACGTGATCGGACAGAACTGCCGCTTCCTGCAGGGCGAAGACACCACGCATGCCATGCGTCAGCCGCTGCACGATTTCGTTCATGGCGAAGGTCCCGATGCGGGCCGGTTTCCGGTGCTGAACTACCGCAAGGACGGCACGCCGTTTCACAACTACGTCTACATGTCCCGGATGCGCGACCGATCGGGCGAGGTGATCTTCATCCTGGCCTCGCAGTTCGACATGACTGGCGCCCTGCAGCGCAGCAAGGTGCGCAAGAACGACGGCACACTTTACGATGCACTGACCGACATCAGTCAGATCACCCGCGAATTCGGGCTGGCCATGCAGGAATCTTCGCAGCTTCTGGCGGATTCCGTGGCGGTGATGGCGCGCCTGACGCTAGATGACCCCTACTGACGGCACGCGCCGGTCCGGCGATCCTGGAAACCTTCCGGCGGCACTGGCGCCGGCCCGGCGAATGACACAAGCGACGCGATGAACGACGACGATCAGAAGACCCCCACGCCAGAGCGCGCCTCCGACGACAACCGCCTGTCCATCGTCGGCATCGGCGCGTCCGCCGGCGGGCTCGAGGCGATCCGCGAGATGCTGTCCGGTGCCGCTCCGGACAACGATCTGGCCTACGTGGTGGTGCAGCACCTCGATCCGAACCACGAAAGCCTACTGGCCGAGCTGCTGGCGCGGCAGACCTCGCTCAACGTGCGCCAGGTCAACGGTGGCGAGACCATCGAGGCGGGCAACGTCTACATCATTCCCCCCGCCTACGGACTGTCCGTGAAGAATGGTGTGCTCGAGCTGACGGAGTTTGCCCAGCCCCGCGGCCTGCGCCGGCCCATCGATGATTTCTTCGAAAGTCTCGCGGTGGACCAAGGGCGCTTTGCCGCCTGCGTGATCCTGTCGGGCACCGGTGCCGACGGCAGCGCGGGGCTGCGCGCCATAAAGGAACATGGCGGGCTGTGCATCGTGCAGGATCCCAAGACCGCCAAGTACGACGGCATGCCGCTGTCAGCCCGCAACACCGGCCTCGTGGATTTCGTCCGCCGCCCGTCGGAGATCGTCGAGACGATCACCCAGTTCTACGCCCATTCGCTTCAACATACCGTCGATGCGCAGATCGCCAATTCCGTGTCGGACACCTTGCCCGACATCTGCTCGGTGGTGCGCAACTTCGTCGGGCACGATTTTTCGGGTTACAAGACCTCGACCCTGATCCGCCGGGTGCAGCGCCGCATCCAGGTGCTCGACATGGCCGATGCCTCGGCCTACCTGCAGCACCTGCGGTCCGATCCGCAGGAATGCGAACTGCTGTTCCGCGACCTGCTGATCAACGTCACCCGCTTCTTCCGCGATTCCGAGCATTTCGAAACGCTGCGGCAAGTCTGCGTGCAACCGCTGATCCGTGATGCCCGCGACGATGACGAGATCCGCGTCTGGATTCCCGGCTGTTCCAGCGGCGAGGAAGCCTATTCCCTCGCCATGCTCTTTGCCGAGGAAGCACGCATCCAGAAACGGTCGGTGAACATCCAGATCTTCGCCACCGACATCGATGAGCAGATGCTGCGCATCGCCCGCGAGGGCACATACCCGCAGGCGGCGCTGGCCGATATCCCGGAGGGCATGCGCGATCTCTATTCCGTGGCCCGGGACGGGCGGTTCCAGATCGTGTCGCGCATCCGCGACATGATCCGCTTCTCACTGCACAGCGTCGTGCGCGATCCGCCGTTTTCCAACATCGACCTGGTGTCCTGCCGCAACCTGCTGATCTATTTCGGCGACCGGCTGCAGGCGACGGCCCTGCCGATCTTCCACTACGCCATCAAGCCGCGCGGCATCTTGTTCCTTGGCCCGTCCGAAACCGTGGGCCGCTACGATCATGTCTTCTCGCCCATCGACCAGCAGGCGCGGATCTTCCGCCGCAACGAGGGCCGCCCCGAATACCCGGTGCACCTGCGCGGCAAGGACAGCAACCAGAGCGGTCCGCGCCGCCGCCCCGCCACCGACAGCGCGCCGTCGACCCGGCTTGACTGGAATGACGACGACAGCATCGACCGGCTGACCGAGAAATACGCGCCGCCCACCATGCGCGTGTCGGCTGCGGGCGAGATCCTCAAGACCGGCGGGCGCCTCGGCAAGTACTTCGATTTCTCGGGCAATTCCGAGACCAACCGCTTTGCGCCCTCCACCGCGCGCCCCGGCGTGCGCGAGGCGGTGTCGGCCATCATCCGGCAGGGGGCGCGGCAGAAGCGGCGCATCGTGTCGCGCGATCTGGTTGCGCAGTCCGAGTTCGGCGAGCAGCCCTTCGAGCTGATCGCCGAGCCGGTGGGCGACGGCACCATCCTTCTGATCTTCCGCGAACGTAGCCGCTTCGAGCCGCTCGACGAGGATGAGTTCGAGGAGCTCGATCCCATGGACGGCCACGTCCAGAGCCTCGAGGACGAGCTGCGCAGCACCCGTATCCGCCTGCACACCACCGTCGAGGAGCTCGAGACCGCGAACGAGGAGCTGAAAAGCTCGAACGAAGAAATGATGTCGATGAACGAGGAGCTTCAGTCGACGAACGAGGAGCTGTCCACGGTCAACGACGAGCTCAAGAGCAAGGTCGACGAGCTGTCGGTCGCCAATTCGGACCTGAGCAACTTCTTCGCCTCGACCGCCCTGCCGCTGGTGGTGGTGGATGAGACGATGGAGATCCGCAACTTCACCGATGCGATCACCGCGATCTACCCGTTCCGCGTCTCGGACCGGGGCCGACCCCTGACCGAGGTCACCAGCACCCTGCGTGAGAACGAGGCGGTGCTGGATGCAACGCAGGACGTCATCGCCGACGGCGAACCGCGTCATCTGCGCGTGGGCGACCGCGAAGGGCAGCGCACATGGTCTCTCGTGGTTACCGCCTACCGCACCCGCGACGGGGTGCAGAGCGGTGCCACGCTGGTGTTCACCGAAATCACCAACGCCCTGCGCCTCGAAGAGGCCCTGCGTCACGAGGGCGAGCGCCTGCGCCTTGCGCTTGACGTGTCGGGCCTCGGGGTGTGGGAATGCGATCCCGACACCAAGACAATGCGCGTGGACAAGCCCGGCAGCGCCATCCTGCGTCAGGGGGAGGGCAGTCTTGCGCTGCGCCGCTTCATCCGCACCGTCACGCTCGAGGATCGCGAGGGTGTCGAAACGGCGCTGAACGCGGCCATGGATGATGGTAGACCGCTGGACCTGACCTTCCGCCTCAGTGGCAGCGGCCCGCGCTTTACCCATGTGCGGCTGGTCGGCCACCGGGTCAGCGGGCAGGGCAACACCCGCCTGCTGGGGGTGATCTTTGACGTCACCAACGAACAGGAAGCCCGCTCCATCCGCGAGATGATGCTGCGCGAGATGAACCACCGGATGAAGAACATGTTCTCGATCATCTCGGGACTGGTCCGTCTTGCAGGTCGCAACACCGACGACGTGTCCGAGTTGGTGGACAACATTCAGGCCCGGATCAGCGCGCTGGCCCGGTCCCACGACCTGACCCAGCGTGGCCCCCATACAGAAGGCCTGCCGTTCAAAGAGGTGGTCGGCGTGGCGCTGCAACCCTACGAGAACGCCCGGAGCGACATTCGCTATGAGGGGCCTTCGCTGAGGGTGTCGCGCGAAGATCTGACCGCCATGTCGCTGCTGCTGCACGAATGGGCCACCAATGCTGCCAAGTACGGGGTGCTCAATGCCTCGGGCGGGCGGCTCGAAGTGACATGGAAGGAACAGCAGAACGGAGAAATCGTACTGGAATGGAACGAATACCATTCGGACACTGTTGAGGTGCAGCAAGACGGCAGCGGCTTTGGTTCCACTCTTATTCAGCTGAGCGCAAGCCAGCTTAACGGGCGCGTTCAGACCGAGGTTTCGGGCAACCTGAGGAAAATGGTCCTCGTTTATGAGCCGCAGGAAAGGGCTTAAGATGTCGAATGGTACGGTGTTGATATGCGAGGACGAATTCGTAGTCGCTCTTGATCTTCAGATGATGATCGAAGATTTTGGGTTCGACACGACAGGCCCGTATGCCAGCGTCGAAGAAGCTATCAGTGTCCTGCCTGGAAACCTTCCGGACGTCGCCGTTCTGGACGTCAGCCTGAAGGATGGCGAGGTCTTTCCGCTTGCGGACAAGCTTCAGGAACAGGGTGTACCCCTGATCTTCCATTCGGGTCACGTCTACGATCATGAGATATTCGAACGTTATCCCGGCGCTGCCTGCTGCCAGAAGCCAGTGAACATGGCGCTTCTGCAGGACGCACTCATGGAACGGACTGCGGTCCGCGCCGCCAGCTGATCCTGCGCCGGATCGCCTCCAACACAAATATCCTGTCCAGCGCCCCCTGAGACCGGCGGCCACGGCTGCCAAGGGCAATCCTCAGGCTAACGTGTCACATGGCAGACGACAGGTCTGCCATCGCGCTTTGTGCATGACGCGGACGCAGAAGCCTTGGCGCTGGCGCATCGAACGTCTGCCGCCCGGCCTTGATCCCCCAAAGCGGTCGCCCGATCTCCGCCACGGACGCAGCGCCACTGGCATTCGGCAGCAGGACCATGTCCGCAGGGCTGCCCACAGCCAGGGCGGAATCCACTCCTAGCAGCCGGAAGGGTGCGTCACAGATCATCTCGAAACAGGCCGCAAGCTCCGCCTCGGCCCCGAGTTGTGCCACGTTGGCAAAGAGGTTCGCCATGCGCGGCAGGCTGCAATCGCCGTAGGGCGTGAACGGGTTCAGAACATTGTTTGTCGCCACCGTGCAGCACACCCCGCCCTTGTGGAAGGCATGGGCGGGTGCGACTCCGCGCGGCACCGCGTGGTCATGGGCGCGCCCGGTGATGAAAAGGTCCGTCGCGGGCAGCACCGTAAGCGCGATCCCGGCGTCCTTCATCAGCGCCACACTTTGCGCCAGCGCATCGGGCGGCAGCATCGACAGCTTGGTGACATGGCCGATGGCCACGCGCTCCTGCATCCCGTGGGCGATGGTCTGCCGCGCCACCTCGTCGAGATGCCGCCACGAGGTATCGAGATCGAAATCGAGGTGAAAATCGAGGTCGACCCCGAACTCCCGCGCCATGGCAAACACCGTTGCGATATGCGCCTTGGGGTCGCTGTCGGTGTAGGGGCAGCCGCCCAGAAGGTCTGCCCCCTGCCCCAGCGCCTCGCGCAAGAGCGCCTCGGTGCCGGGGTAGTTGTGCAGCCCCTCCTGCGGGAAGACGCAGATCTGCAGATCCAGCGCCCAGGCGTAATCTCGTTTCAGCTGGCGCACCGCGTCAAAGCCCGCAAGGCCGATCACCGGGTCGATCTCGACCTGGGTGCGGATGAGGGTCGTCCCCTGCCCGATCGCCTTGTCGAGCACCCTTGCCCCCCGCTCGTAGACATCGCGGGTGGTGAAGTCGCGCTTGGCGGCGGTGACGGCGGCAAGCGCGCCCTTGAGCGTCCCCTCGCGGTTCTCCACCCGGTCCAGAAGGCAGGCCTTGTCGAGATGCAGGTGGCTGTCGGCAAAGCCCCGGATCACCCGGTTTCCACCGGCCTGCATCTGTGGTGCATCACAGGCAATGCGCGGGGCGATGCCCGCAATGACGCCGCCCCGGATGCCGATATCCACCGGCGCGGCCCCGTCTTCCAGCCGCGCCTGCCGGATCACGAGATCGAGGCTCATTGCGCCGCCTCCGCCGGGGCATCTCCGCCAAGGTAGGCGTCGATCAGCGCCTTGTCGGCGCGCAGCTCATCCGCCGAGCCTTCGGCCACGACGCGGCCCTGTTCCAGCACATAGCCCCGGTCGGCCACCGCCAGCGCAAGGGTCGCCATCTGGTCCACCAGCAGGATCGTCATGCCATCGTCGCGCAGTTCCGCAAGGATGGCGTAAAGCTCTTCGGTCATGGCGGGGGCAAGGCCCAGCGACGGCTCGTCGAGCAGCAGCAGCTTGGGTTTCGCCATGAGGCCGCGCGCAATCGCCATCATTTGTTGTTCACCGCCCGAGAGCAGCCCGGCGGGGCTGTGCAGCCGGTCGCGCAGGCGCGGGAAGCGGCGCAGGATGGTCTCGAGCTCTTCGGGGCCGGGACGGTCCTTGCGGCGATAGGCGCCCAGTTCGATGTTCTGCGCGACGGTGAGGTCCGGGAAGACCTGCCGCCCCTCGGGCACCAGCGCGAGCCCGTGTTCCACGATGCGGTGCGGCGGCAGGCCGTGGATCGACGCATCATTCATGATGATCCGCCCGGCGGTGGGCTGCACCAACCCCGCAAGGGTGCGCAGGAAGGTGGACTTACCCGCGCCGTTCGCGCCCAGAAGCGCCACCAGCTCCCCCTGCCCCACGCGGATGCGCAGGCCCTGAAGCACGTCCGCAGCGCCGTACCCGGCGGTGAGCCCGTCGGTGATGAGCGTGTCCATCGCCCCCGGCTGATGCGCCAGCTTGCGCGGCGGGGCGGACAGCGTGCCCTCGCCCAGGTACGCGGCGATGACCTTGTCATTGGCGCGGATGCGCTCGGGGATGTCAAAGGCGATGGGCTGGCCCGCGTCGAGCGCGAGGATACGGTCGGAAATGCCCATGACCATGTCCATGTCATGTTCCACCAGCACCACGGCGATGCCCTCGTCCGCAAGGCTGCGCAGCAGACCGGCAAGCGCCATCTTGTCACCGTGCATCAGGCCCGCCGCAGGCTCGTCGAGCAGCAGCGCATGGGGGCGCATGGCAAGGGCGCGGGCGACCTCCACAAGGCGGCGGTCCACGTGGGGCAGATCGGCGGCGGGGGTGCCGGAGTCTCCGGTGTAGCCCACGAGATCGAGCAGACCCAGCGCCATGGCGCGGCGATCATCGGTGCCCAGCTTGCCGAAGGGCGCGCCAAAGCGGCCACGGGGGAAGGCGGCGATGACGTTGTCCTCGGCGCTGATGCTGCCGAACAGGCGCGTCGCCTGGAAGGTCCGCGCAACGCCAAGCCGGGCGGTGTCGTGCATGGACCAGCCCGCGATGTCCTGCCCGGCAGAGGTGATCCGCCCGGTGCCCGGAACATAGAAGCCCGAGATCATGTTGAGCAGCGTCGTCTTGCCCGCGCCGTTCGGCCCGATGATCGACGTCACCTCGCCCGGCGTGGCGCTGAAGCTGGCCCCCGCTACGGCGCGCACGCCGCCGAAGGTGATGCCGAGATCATGGGCCTCAAGCCCCTGACGGGTCTGCGGCGCGATGAAGCGCAGCACTTCGGTGCGCGGGGCAGCCTTGGCCTCGGACCGGCGGCGGGGCAGGACGGCGGCGATGGAGCCGACGATGCCACGCGGCGCCAGCAGCAGGACGGCGACCAGAAGCGCGCCGAAGAACAGCAGGCGGTATTCGGCAAGACCGGCGAGCGCCTCGGGCAGGAAGACCACCACGGCGGCGCCCACCACCGGGCCAAGCACGGTGCCCGCGCCGCCCACGATGACCGCGAAGAGGAAGAGGATGGATTGCGACAGCACGAAGTTGCTGGGCGCGATGAACTGCATGAGCTGCGCAAATAGCCCGCCCGCAAGCCCCGCCGTCCCCGCCGCCACGGCAAAGGCCACAAGCTTGGTCAGGAACGGGTTGTAGCCCAGCGAGCTTGCGGCGATGTCCTGATCGCGCAGGGCGACCATGGCCATGCCCAGCCCCGAGGCGGTCACCCGGCGGTAAGCCAGCAGCAGCCCCCCCGCCAGCACGATGGCCAGCATCACGATCTCGGTCTCGCCGAAGGTAATGCCCGCAAGGTTAGGCGCATCAAAGCCCATGAGCCCGTTCTGCCCGCCAGTCACGCCGCGCCATTCGATGACGAGGTGTTCGATGATGAAGGCGAAGGCGATGGTGACCATGGCAAGGAACGGCCCGGCCATGCGCACCGCCGGGACCGCCAGCAGGCAGCCGGTGGCCGCACTGACCACCGTGGCGATGACAAGGCCCGCCCAGAACCCAAGCCCCGCCTGCACGGCGATGGCGTGGGCATAGGCGCCGATGGCAAGGAACCCCACCTGCCCCAGTGACACGAGGCCGGTTAGGCCGAACAGCAGGTTGAGGCCGGTGCACAGGATCGTCCAGACCGCGACAAGGCCAATGACGAACTGCATGTAGCCGCCGACCCCGCCCAGGAGGGCAAGTCCGGCAAAGGTGATGGCGACGATGGCAAGGTCCATCATGCGGGCGTCGGAGGGGCGCTTCATGGCTCAGACCTTCTTCAGCTTGGCGGCCCCGAAAAGACCGTTCGGTTTCACCGCCAGAACGGCGATCAGCAGGGCGAAGACCACGATGTAGGTCCAGGACGAGCCAAGGAAGGACGTCACCATCCCCTCGACAAGGCCATAGAGGAAGCCCGCCAGCATCACCCCCCAGGCCGAGGTCATGCCGCCGAGGATGGCGACTGCAAAGGCCTTCATCCCGAAGAGCGTGCCCATGTCGGAATGCACGGAAAACAGCGGCGCGATGAGCAGACCGGCGGCCCCGGCCAGCATCGACGACAGCGCGAAGCTGCCCGAGATCATCATCGTGGTGTTGATCCCCATGAGGCGCGCGGCCTCGGGGTTCTGCACCACCGCCAGAAGCGCCCTGCCCTGCCGGGTGCGGCGGAACAGCAGCTGCAGGCCGAAGGCCAGCGCGATGGCGACCACGGGGATCAGCAGTTGCAACGGATAGATGCCGGTGCCGAGGATCTGCCAGCTGGTCTCGACCAGCGGCGAGGGCAGGCTGCGCGGCTCGTTCCCGAAGGTGAAGAGCACGGCGTTGTCCAGAAGGATGCCGCCCGCGACGGTGGCCATCAGCCAGCCTTCGTTGCCGCGAATGGCGAAGGGGCGGATGAGGCACAGCTCCACCAGCATCCCCATGAGCGCACAGCCGACCAAGGCAAACGGGTAGCCCAGCCAGATCGGCAGACCCCAGCGTTGGGTGAACACGTAGCCCAGCACAGCGCCAAGCATCACCATGGAGCCTTGGGCGAAATTGACCCGTGAACAGACGGAATAGGTGATCTGGAAGCCAAGGGCGATCAGGCCGTACATGGCGCCAAGCCCCAGCCCGGTCAGGATGGCAGCGGTAAGAAGGGTCATTGGATGCTCCGCTATGGGGATGCCCCCGGCGCGCATCGCCGGGAGCCTGTGTCAGGGGGGGTCAGTCGGCCAGCGGGACGATCTCGCCCTCGACGAAATGGGCGAAGATATAGTCGTCTGGTCCCAGCGCATCCTGGTTGTCCGGCGAGAACGGATCTTCGTAGGTCTTGATGACGCCCTCGACGGTGCCGATTTCGTACATGGCTTCGCGGATGGCGGGGCCTTCGGTGCTGCCGGCGATCTCGATCGCGGCGGCGATCAGCTTGACCGCGTCATAGGCGTTGGCAATGCCGGTGGCCGGGGTCACGTCCGCAAGGCTTTCGATCTCGGGGTACTTGGCCTGAAGCTTCTGGAACAGCGGGTGCTCTTCGGAGGTAAAGAGGAAGGTCTGGATGAAGTGCACCTTCTCGCCCTCGTCGCCGGCAAGCTCGGTGAAGCGGCCACCCGAGGGGCCCCAGTGCGAAGCGACCGGCACATCCCAGCCCATGCGGTCGAGCGATTTGACCACCTGCGCCGAGGGGCCGACGTTGCCCACGAGGAACAGCCCGTCGGCGCCGTTCTCGCGCAGGCGCGTGAGCTGCGGGACGACGTCCACGTCATTGCTTTCGAACTTCTCGATCCCGGCGCTTTCCATGTCGCGCTTGTCGAGCGCCTTGGTCAGGCCCGCTTCGTTGGATTCGCCCCAGGGGTTGTTGATGAGGATCATCCCCGGCTTTTCCGAGCCGTACTCGGTCACGAGGTATTCGGTGATCGCCTCGTCGACGTATTCGTCCACGGCCGAGACGCGGAAGGCGTAGTTTTCCTCGGCGCCGTTCATGGTGATGCCGGTGCCAGCGGCCCACGGGCCGACGAAGGGCACCTGCGCCTGGTTGGCAAAGGGCACGATGGCCATGGACACCGGCGTGTCGAGACCGCCCATCAGCACGGCGACCTTTTCGCGCTGCACCAACTCGCGCGCGGCGACCATGCCGGTGCCGGGGTTGGCCTCGTCATCGCGGCTGACAAGCTCGAGCGGGCGGCCCATCACGCCGCCGGCCTCGTTGATCTCGTCCATGGCAAGCTCGATGCCGCGGGTGATCGCTTCGCCGGACTTGGCGGACTGACCGCTGAGCGCGGCAACGAGGCCGATCTTGATCGGGTCTTCCTGCGCATGCGCGGGGAGGCTGGCCAGCATCGAAAGGGCGGTGGCACCGGCAAGGGCGGCGCGGCGGGTGAACTTGGGCATTGGGCGTGTCTCCGGCTGTCGGGGTGTACGTCTTGTTGCGTGTTGTCGTGCCCTCATATGCCCCCCTGCCCAGCCCCGGGGTCAAAGCGCCGGGGCGTAAAAGCACGCAAAAAACGACTTTGAGAAATTGCCTGCACATTCGGCAGGCAAATCGCATGCAATTTTTGTATGAAATGATCGCAGACAGGTTAACGGCGTGGCGAATCATGCCAGCGTGACCTGCATCAACACGAAGAAGGGACTTCCCGATGACTGCCGCTCTTGCGCTTGATTACGACATGCTGCCGCCCGAGGCGAAAATCGTCCACGATTACCTTGAGGCGTCGATGGTCCCCGACCCTGAACGGGCCGCCACCTACATGTCCGAGGGCGTCACCATCACCTTCACCGGCGGGCGCGTGTACCATCACCCCACCGGCCCCACCGGCTTCAACGCCATGCGCTATGCTTGGGTGAAAAAGGACATGCGCCAGTTCGACGTGGCACAGGGCGCCGAGGGCGTCGTGGTCTATTCCACCGGCTATCTTTACGGCGAATGGCCCGACGGCACCGCTTTCGAGGGCAACCGCTACATCGACCGGTTCGTCGTCGAGAACGGCAAGATCGTGAAGATGGACGTGTGGAACGACAGCGCCGAACGCATCCTCACCGCCCGCGGGATCGAAGCCTAATCGGCTCCGCGCACCCCCGAGGCATAGGGTTCGAGCGCGTCGAGATAGGAGAACCCGTTCTTGCCGCCGGTGTCGAACTGCGCCCGGCTCGAGACGGAATCAAGGTGGGCCCGCGCGATGCCGCGGGCCTTTTCCACGTCACCCTCCTCCATCGCGGCAAGGATGTCGCGGTGTTCTTGTATACCGCAGTTGGACGAATGAGGCCGGGAAAACTGCGAAAGGGTCAGCCCGCAGCGATAGCTCAATTCCTTGACGTAGCGCAGGAGCACGGGGCTGCCGGTGAGTTCCGCCATGAGAATGTGAAACTCGGTCGCCAGCCGGATCGACAGTGGCTCGGGACCATCGCTGGCGGCTTCTTCCTGAGCGATGTGCTCTTCCAGCCGCGCTTTCTGCTGGGCACTTAGGCCAGAGGCAAGGCGGGCGATGACCAGATCCTCGGTATGGGTGCGCAGCTCGAAGAGGTCGCGTGCCTCTTCGAGGCTGGGGGTGGCGACGGCGGCACCCTTGTTGTGGCGCAGCTCCACCAGCCCCTCGGCGGCGAGGCGTTCCAGCGCCTGCCGGATGATGGTGCGGCTGGAGCCGAAGCGTTCACCAAGCGAATCCTCGGGCAGCTTCATCCCCGGCAGCAGCGCCCTTTCCAGGATGGCGGAGCGCAGCGCGCCGCAGATGAGTTCGGACCGGTTCTTCTGTGTCGCCGCGCGTGCCATCCGTGTCGCCCTGCCTTGCCCGCCCTTATTGTCGCGGCGAATTGTATGCATGTGTTGCGGGCAATCACAACGCCCCTTCCAACGAAAAGGGCCGGAGGCAGCTGCCCCCGGCCCGTCCCTTGTCCATAGCGCGCGGCGTCACTCCGCCGCGGGCTGATCCTTGACGAAGGTCTTGTCCTTCTCGCCGCGGAAGAAGTCACGCCCGTAGACGAGGATGCACAGCACCACGCCCACGCCGAAAGCCCAGGCCGCACCACGGGTCGCCAGCACGGCGGCCACCACCCCGGCGATGCCGAGATCGCGCTGCGAGCGGGCTTCCATGATGCCGATGCGCACCGACACGTAGCCCTGGATCAGCAGCGTCAGCGCAAGGGCGATGCCGAGAATCGGCTGTACCAGCGTCACGATTGGCATCAGCAGCAGGCCGGTGTTGGTGCCCCAGCGGAACGAGCCCGCGCCGCCGAAGATGCTGTCCATTGCCTTCTTGCCTTGGGTGAAGCGTTCCACGATGACCACGTGCATGGCCGACCACAGCGGCCCGCACATGGCGACATCCGGCCCGGCGATGGACATCGCCGCGTTACGCGCACCAAAGATCATGTGCGCCCGGTCGGGGCTGTAGTCGATCTTTTCATCGGTGCGCAGGGCGTCGGCCTCGTCGAGGATCGACTTGCTTTGCAGCACGTCCCCGAAAAGCACGATATAGGTGGCCAGCACCGTGGGGATCGCGGTGAGGAACATCGACAGCGGCGGCAGGCCAAGGCCGAAGACCGTGTATTCCGCAAACAGCGTCGCAAAGTCGGGCGACGAGATGCCCCATTCGATGTCCGGCCACGGCGCTTCGCCAAAGATCGGCGCGACGATGATGGCCAGTGCCACGATGGGGAAGATCCCCAGCTTGCCGATCAGGTTAAAGAGCCCGTTCGAGTTCTTTAGCTTGGCGAAATGACGCGAGAAGATGACGTAGAAGGCGATGCCCACGGCGATCGAGATGGTGAAGGGGAAGCTGTCGAACCGCCCGCCCACTTGGAAGACCGAGATCACCGCCGCGATGCCCGCGCCCACGATGACGCCGGACTTGATCGCTTGGGGGATCGCCTGCACCACCCGGTGCGCCAGCCCCGTTACCCCGATGAAGATCGAGAACAGGCCCAGCATCAGCTGGAAGGCAATGAGCGCATGCACCCTCTCCGGGCCCTCCGGGAAGGTCGAGCAATAGGCCATGAGCAGCGGGATCGCCGGGGTAATCCAGCCGGGCACCACCGGGTCGCCCAGAAGGTGGTGCAGCAGGTAGAGAACGCCGTTCATCATGACGATGGCCAGCGCCACCTCGAAGGGCATGCCCAGCAGTTCGGCCATCAGCGGGATCGCCGCAAGGTCCACCGCGCACATCAGAAGGCCCTGGAAATAGTCCGGCCATTCGAAACGGTAGTGCACGAACGGCAGGCGGATCTTGAACGGGCCCGCCGGCCAGTACGGGGTTTCCTGCCCCGGGGTACGGTCTATGCTCATATGTCTCCTCGCAAGACGCAGTTGCCCGCCCCTCTCGGATCGGAGGGTTCAGCGGGCAGTGTGATAAAGGGAAGCCCGCGCGGCGCCTGCGATGCGCGGCCGCGCAGGGGTAATCGCTAAGGGGTCAGTACGCTTCGCGGTAAAGCGCGAGCGCATCCTCCTCGGTGACCTCGACGGGGTTGTTGACCAGAAGCCGGGTCTGAAGCATGGCATCGGACGCAAGCGTCGGAAGGCTGTCTTCGGTCACCTTGCAGTCGCGCAGGCGGCGCGGGGCGCCGGAACGGTCCATGAGGTCTTCCATAAAGGCCACGAAGGCCGCCGAGCGGGCCTGCACGCCCTCGTCCGACGGGCCCATGACCACGTCGGCCAGCTCCGCGTAAAGCGGCGCGGCCTCGGCCATGTTGTAGCGCAGCACCGGCCCGAGCATCAGCGCGTTGGTGAGGCCATGCGGCAGGTGGTAATGCCCGCCGAGCGGATAGGCCAACGCGTGCACGGCAGCCACGGGGCTGTTCGAGAACGCCTGCCCCGCAAGGTTCGCGCCCAGCAGCATCGCCTCGCGCGCGGTGCGGTTGTTGCCGTCTTCGCAGGCGGTGACAAGGTTCGCGGCCATCAGGCGCAGCGCTTCCTTGGCCAGCGCATCCGACATCGGGTTCTTCTTGTGGACCGAGGTGAACGCCTCGATCGCGTGGACCATGGCGTCGATGCCGGTGGCGGCGGTCTGCACGGCGGGCAGTCCGATGCTCAGCTCGGCGTCCAGCAGCACCTTGTCGGCGTAAAGCTGCTGGGACACGATGCCCATCTTGGTGGTCTCGCCGGTGGTCAGGATGGTGATGTTGGTCACCTCCGACCCGGTGCCGGCGGTGGTGGGCACCTGCACCAACGGGGTGCGTTTGCCCTGCACCTTGCCGATGCCGTAAAGCTCGGACAGCGGCTGTTCGCTGACCAGCATCACCGCGACCAGCTTGGCGATGTCCATGGACGATCCGCCGCCAAGGCCCATGACCACGTCGGCACCCGCCGCCCTGCCCTTTTCGACACAGGACATGAGCACCGCCTCGGGCGGATCGGCGACCACGTCGTCGAACACGGTCACGGTGAAACCGGCAGCCTCGAGCGATGCCTTGGCCGGGTCCAAGAGGCCGTTCTCGTGCAGAAACTTGTCGGTGACGATCAGAAGGCTGCGTTCGGTGAACCAGTCTCCCATCAGCTCGCCAAGGCGCTTCGCCGCGCCCCATTCGACCAGCGTCGATCCGGGGGTGTCGAAGGTGAACGGCTTGATACCATCGGTCATTGTCTTGATCTCCTCATGGGTCAGCGCGCCCCTCCCCGGGGCGCGCGGGGGCAGCGGCTCAGATGGCGCTGCAGATGTATTTCATCTCGAGGTAGTCCTCGATCCCGTAGCGCGAACCCTCGCGGCCAAGGCCCGATTGCTTCACGCCACCGAAGGGCGCCACCTCGTTCGAGATGAGGCCGGTATTGTGCCCGACCATACCCGCCTCGAGGCCCTCCGACACGCGCACCATGCGCCCGTGATCCTTGGTGTAGAAATAGGCGGCAAGGCCGAAGATGGTGTCGTTGGCCATGGCGATGGCCTCTTCCTCGGTGTCGAAGGGGAACAGCGGCGCGAGGGGGCCGAAGGTTTCATCCGTGGCCACCTGCATGTCCGGGGTCACGCCCGTCAGGATACCCGGCTCCATGAAGAGCCCGCCAAGGCGCTTGCCGCCCTGGATCAGCGTAGCGCCCTTGGACACCGCGTCATCGATATGCGCCTCGACCTTGTCGAGCGCCTTGGCCTCGATCATCGGGCCGATCTCGGTGCCCGGCTCGGTGCCGTCACCGACCTTGAGGGCTGCGACCTTCTCGGCCAGTTTCGCGGCGAAACTGTCGTAGACGCCGCGCTGCACGAGGATGCGGTTGGCACAGACACAGGTCTGCCCGGCGTTGCGGTACTTGGAGGCCATGGCCCCTTCGACCGCCGCATCGAGGTCCGCGTCATCGAAGACGATGAAGGGCGCGTTGCCGCCCAGCTCAAGGCTGACCTTCTTGATGGTGTCGGCACACTGCGCCATGAGCAGCCGGCCCACCTCGGTGGAGCCGGTGAAGGACAGCTTGCGAACCACGTCGCTGTCGGTGATGACCTTGCCGATCTTCGACGCGGGGCCGGTGACCACCTGGAAGACACCCGCCGGGATGCCCGCACGTTGCGCCAGCTCTCCCAGTGCCAGAGCGGTGAGCGGCGTCAGGTCGGCGGGTCGCACGATCATCGAACAGCCCGCTGCCAGCGCCGGGCCGCATTTGCGGGTGATCATCGCCGCGGGGAAGTTCCACGGGGTAATCGCGGCGGTGACACCGATGGGCTGGCGCAGCACGGTGATGCGCTGGCCGCGCTTGGGCGACGGGATGGTGTCGCCGTAGACACGCTTCGCCTCTTCGGCGAACCACTCGATGAACGACGCGGCATAGCCGATCTCGCCCTTGGCTTCGGCCAGGGGCTTGCCCTGTTCAGAGGTCATGATCAGCGCGAGGTCATCGGCGTTGGCCATCATCAGATCGAACCACTTGCGCAACACGGCCGACCGTTCGGCAGCGGCCCATTGCGCCCAGTCCAGCTGCGCCACCCGCGAGGCTTCGATGACGGCGGGGATCTCATCGGGGGACATGGCCGGAACGGTGCCGACCACGGCGCCGGTGGCGGGGTTGGTCACCTCTGTCACGTTGCCCGAGGCCGCCTGGACCCATGCGCCGTTCACGAGGCAGGCATCCTTGAGAAGTGTGGGGTCGTTGAGCTTGAGCATGTCGGTCCTTCCGGGCGCTTGCAATTTGTCCAGTTGTTCCATATATGAAACACCGTTCTTTATTTGGAACGTATGCGACCGTATGCCACGGAGTCAAGCTCATGCTAGACGTGACGCAACGTTCCGACCCCATGCTGGAGGCCCCATGACCGATCCTGCCAAGCGCCGCGCCCCTGCCGTGCTGCGCGCTGTTCATATCCTTGACCGGCTCGCCGCCACGCCAGAGCCGCTGGGGGTGTCAGACCTTGCGCGCGACATCGGCGCGCCCAAAAGCTCGGTCTACGGGATCTGCGAGACGCTGGCAGAGGCCGGGGTGCTAAATTCCGAAGATCGCGGCTACAGCCTTGCCGCCCACTGCCTGCGCTGGAGCGGGGCCTATATCGAACGCTCCTCGCTTGTGTCGGACTTCCAGCGCATCTTGTCCCGGGACAATCGGCTGGCGCAGTACACCGTCACGCTCTCGACGCTGGAAGGCGACCAGGTCACCTATCTGGCCTGCCGCAACTCGGACAGCCCGCTGGGGTTCACCTTCCGCATCGGGATGAGGTTGCCGGCGGTTTATTCCGCCACCGGCAAGGCGATGCTGTCCCGCCTGCCCCTGCCGGAACGCCACGCTATCTTGGCCCGGCCCTGGCATCCGCCGTTCACCGCCAACAGCGTGGCGGATCTTGCCAGTTTC
Source organism: Salipiger pallidus (assembly GCF_014643635.1). Classification (GTDB taxonomy): domain Bacteria; phylum Pseudomonadota; class Alphaproteobacteria; order Rhodobacterales; family Rhodobacteraceae; genus Salipiger; species Salipiger pallidus. Next base: position 11,679 of record NZ_BMJV01000010.1, on the reverse strand, counting down.
GATGAGGCGTCAGAGCGCTGGAAGGAACTGGGCTATGCCATCGACAACGGCGAAATCCGCGACGGCATGGTCTGCCTCGGTGCGCCGATCATCGGTCCCGGCGGACGGCCCGTCGCGGGCATCGCGATCTCCATGACAAGCGCCGAAGCGCGGCCCGAGGTGCAGCAGGAACTAGGCGGGATCGTCCGGGACATTGCCGCGAGCATGAACCTGCACCACGGTGACTGACAGTCACTCCGCCTCGTCAAAGGCCCCGGGCGACAGGTCTTCCCAGAAGGCAACGATGGCGTCGGCGTTCAGCGCCGACATCCAGCCATGCCGCTCAAAATCCTCGCGCTGCGCACCCTCGAGGCGGGTCAGGAACAGGCGCTTGTCCGCGTCCCTCTGGGTCGGCGTGCGGGCCTGAGACAGCTCCCGGACGCGGGCAAGACGCCGGGCCCGGGGGGAGGTGGCCGTCGCAGGCGCGGGGTTTCGCGGCGAAACCGGGGCCGCATCCCCTGCCCCGTAATCCTCCTGAAGCGCCCGCGTGAGGTAACCCACGGGGTTGGTCACACCGCCCTGCCCGGCCACGTAATCCATCTTGGCGCGCACGAAATCCTCACCGTGCTGGCCCATCCACTGCCGCGCCAGCCGGTCGGACACCCCAAGCGCCCGCAGCCGCGCATAGACCGGCGAATTGCGCAGCCCCTCGCCATCGTCGAGATCGAGGATCGCCAGCTGCGGGTTCTCGTTGATGCGGAAGCGGATGTCGGTGACAGACCGGCCCATCTTGCGCACTTCCGGGGTCACAACGATGTTCGAGGTCTTGTTCACCTCGGCCACGGCGGGCTTGATGATCTTGGCGTTGAGGTGCTTGAAGGTCTCGTAATAGGGGCTGTCGGCCACGCCCATGAGCCGACGGAAGATGTCCAGAGACCACCATCCGGTGGAGCCCGTGCGCACGAAGCGATAGCAGTTTTCGTACAGCGCCAGCGCGTGACCGGACGTGAACCGCCGCTGGATGTTGAGGTTGATCAGCGCAAAGACCTTGGGGTCGTGCAGCTTTTCCGCCAGTGCCGGGGAATAGGCGTATTCGCACACTCCACCCTTGAGCTTTGCGTAGGACAGCAGCGAGGACACGCCCCATTCCTGCCGCCCTTCCTCGTCAAGCATGTCCCACTCCGCCACGGTCTCGGCCAGTCCCCTCAGGGAGGCCTTGAGCGTATCCATGTCATTGGAATTGTAACCGATCATCAGGCAAAGCGTGCGCGCGTCGATCTGGTGGCGGCTTTGCGAGGTGATGGTGTCATAGGCGTTGAGCAACAGCACGTTCGAAAGCTTGCGCTGCAGCAGCGTGAGCTTTCCCGACACGTGGATGGCGGCGACGTGTTTCTTGACCGCGCCGCGGCGAAGGGGGCCTGTCAGGCGGTCCCGGGGAATGTCTTCCATAGCTGCCCTCATCTGCCCAAGCTGGGCGCGTTGCCTCACGCGTTTGGGGTCGTCATGCGACTCGGCATCGCCCCGATTGCGCCCAGTATCCGGTAAAAGGTATCCGCTGGCAAGAATGGCGCTGGCACCTCAAGACCGCTCCCGTAACCGGGTACCCTAGTCCGCAAAGGGTACCCGGTTACGGGATCTATTGCGCGAGCAGAACGACCGTACGGTGCAATAAGGCTCTATACATGCCGTTTTCCTGAGAGAATTTGCGAATCAGACGGCGTTCCCCGCGAATCGGCACCAAAGATCCCGTATCCGGGTGCCCTTGGACCCGCGTCGGGGTACCCTCGATCCCGAACATGGGCACCTTGGGTATCGTAAGTCACTGCCATGAAACGATGAATCAAAACGGAAAGATTCTAAAGATTCAAAAATAATCAAAGACACTGCTCGTTGTCTTTGCAGGATTTTCCTTAGTTAGGGACTGTTTGGGTGCATCCGAGATTCCCAACCGCAGCCCCATGTGCCATAGTTCAGCGCATATCGCGGCAACAAGCGAACATCAGAGGCAAAATGGCACAGAAACCCGGCGCTTCTTCGAAGCCTGATCTTCCGCCCTATTTCAACATTGACCCCGAGACCGCCGAAGGCAAGCTTGGAGATCCGATAGACACCGCGCGCTTTGCCAAGGCCGCCGCCTTTGCCGCACGGGGGCGCGATGACCTCGCCCGCCGGGGCTATGCGCCGGATGGACAGAAGCGCCTGCGCCGCTTTTCCACCTGGGAAGTCTGCCGCTACCTGATCCCCGTCGCCTCGGCACACCTGCGCCGGGTGCTGCGCCAGAACCCCGACCTGCCGCAGGGCGAGGGCGAGGGCAATTCCAAGTGGTTCACCCTCGAAGAGATCCTGCGCCTGCGCGAGCATTTCGCCGAGGAAGGCGCCAAGGATCGAGAGTACCGCGCCTGGCGACCCGAGGGGCTGCCTGCGAAGGTCGTCGCTGTCGCCAACTTCAAGGGCGGTGTGGGCAAGACCTCGACCTGCGCCCACTTGGCGATGAGCGCGGCGCTTGACGGGTACAAGGTTCTGGTGATCGACCTCGACAGCCAGGGCTCCATGACCTCCATCATGGGCGGCAAGGTCGATGACGAATGGCAGACGGTCTTCCCGCTGCTCGCCCGTGATTTCGCGAAGCACCTCGAAGCCGAGAACCGCGTTCGTGAAGCCGAAGGTCTGCCCCCCGTCGAATTCGACGAAACCCTGAAAGAGGCGCTTGCGGTTTCGCCGCGAAACCTCGTGCAGGAAACCCACTGGCCAAACATTGATCTCATCGGCGCACAGCTGAACCTCTACTGGTCGGAATTCCAGGTGCCGGTGTGGCGCATGCGGGCGCGCAGCTGGCCGCTCTGGGACAGCCTGCTCAATGCGCTGGACGAAGGCGGGATGCTGGACGAGTACGACATCGTCCTGCTCGATACGCCGCCAGCGCTGGGGTATCTGACCATCAACGCGCTCAGCGCAGCCGACATCCTGCTGGTGCCGCTCGGGGCGAGCTTCCTCGAGTTCGACAGCACGGGGCGGTTCTTCGATATGATCTATTCCACCTTCGCCTCCATCGAAGAGGGCGAGAATTCCCGCCGCCGCGCCGAGGGACTGCCCGAGACGCGGTTCGAATGGGACGCGGTGCGCGCGCTGGTGACGCGCTTTGACGCCGCCCAGCAGACCGACCTCGCCAACGTGATCCAGGCCTATTTCGGCGAGTTCATGACCACATACCGCCAGGAGGTCACCGCCATGGTGGGGCAGGCGGGGGAACAGGTTAGCGGCATCTACGAGACCGATTACCGAGATTTCAACCGCGACACCTACGTGCGCGGGCGCGAGACTTTTGACCGCACCTGGGCAGAGGTGAAAGAGGTGATCCTTGGCACCTGGTGGCGGGATCTCAAGATGGCGGAAGCCGAGCGCAACGAGGAGGCAGGCTGATGGCGAAACGCAGGAAACTCGAGGCCCCCTCGGCCGAGGAACTCTCGAAGCTCGAGGCAGAATATACCGGCAGCCCCCTTGGTCGCGCCGCGCCCATCGCGCAGATCGCCGCCGATGCCGCCGGCGCACATGATCCGCGCCCCATGGAGCTGCGCGAGGCGTCTGCCCGTGACAAGGTCGACGCGGCTGCGCTGCGCGAGGCGAAGGGCAGGGGGCTTGTGATGCTCGAGCTGCCTACCGCCGAGATCGACGCCGACGCGCTGGTCCGTGACCGGGTGGTGATGGACCCCGCCGAGATGGAAGAGCTGCGCGCCTCCATCGCCGCCAACGGTCTGCGCCTGCCCGTCGAGGTCTTTCCCCGCGATGGCGAAGGCCCCGCTTGGGGGCTGCTGTCGGGCTATCGTCGCCTGCGGGCGATCCGCGATTTGCATGCGCAGACCGGCGATGACCGTTTTGCCACCGTCAAAGCGGTGGTGCGCGACCCGTCCGCCATGGGCGGCACCTTCGCTGCGATGATCGAAGAGAACGAGATCCGCGCCGCCCTGTCGCCCTTCGAACGCGGCCGCATCGCGGTGATCGCGGCGCAGCAGGGGGCGTTTGCTGGCACCGATGCCGCCGTCGCCGCGCTGTTCCCGGCGGCGTCCAAGGCCAAGCGGTCGAAGATCCGCAGTTTTGCCCTGATCTTCGAGGAACTGGGCGACATGCTGACCTTCCCCGATCAGCTCAAGGAAAAGGACGGGCTGCGCCTTGCCACTGCTCTGCGGGGCGGCGCCGAGGCCAAGCTGCGCGATGCTCTGGCCGAACGGGTGCCTGACAGCGCCGCCGACGAAGCCGAGCTGATCAACGCCGCCATTGCCGAGCTTGACCCGGCAAGCGCGCCAAGCAAGGGCGGGCGCCCGAAAAAGCCCGCGCCAAAGCGCAAGGCCAAAGCGGTGCGCACCCGCGCCGGGATCACGCTGCAGGCGGTCGAGGATGGGCAGGGCTGGGCGATCCGCCTTGCCGGGGCTGACATGGATGAGGCCCGGATCGAGGCGCTGCTGGAGCGCGTCGGCGCTTTTCTGGACGAGGACGAGGCGTGACAGACCATGGGCAGCGATGACAGCGGGTCGGTGCGCAAAAGGCGCTGATCCGCGGATTGACTGGGGCGCGCCGCATTTGCCGCTTGCCGCAGCTGTGCAATCTATCGTTTTGTAAAGATGGGATAAATTCTATCAGCGCCCATCCGGGTGACGTCCGACGCCGATAGGGTAGGGGGGCTGTGCCTGGCGTGCTAGGCTTAGTCGTCCTCGCCGATGGCGGGCGCGGCGTAGAAGCGCGAGGCGATCTCGCGCATCTTGCCCGACCGGAAGAGTTCCGGCATCGACCATTCCGGCTCGTCCCCGGCAAACAGGTCGAGGAAGGCGATGGCCAGCGACGGGTCCTGTTCCACGTTCTCGCGGAAGCTCCACCAGGTGCGGGCCTCGGCCATGGCGGGACTGACGTGCTGTTCGTGGTGGAAGTCGTTTTCCAGCACCAGCCCCCGCACGTTGAGGCAGAAGGCCACGTAAAGGTATCCCTCGGGCCAGAAATACGCGGGGTTCGACTGGTCCGCATTCTCGGGGCGCGCCTCCAGCGTGGCGGGTTTCAGCGCCAGCAGGGTGCGCAGCATCAGCCCGGCGGCAAAGCCCACATAGGCCTGCTTGTCATCCGCGTGGATCGGCTTTTGCGCCTCGAAGGCGCGGAGCCATTCGGCAAAGACCTTCGCCAGCGCGGCATGGTCGATGGCAAAGCGGTTGCCGGTTTCAGCCTCGGTCTTGTCTGCCTGTTCCTCGAAGGCGCGCACGAACCAACGCAGGCGCTGCGCGGCCTTGTGAAGCGGCTGGACGGTGGGGGCCTCGGGCAGGGTCATGGCAGGTTCCTAAAGGTGGTCCGACGCGCGGGTGAGGAAGGCGGCAAGCTGCGCCTCGTCCTGCATGGCGGCGAGGGCATCGCCCTTGGTGGCAAGCACCAGCGCAAGGGCGAGGTCCACCAGCTTGTCCTCTTCGGCAAGGCTGGTGCACCGGTCCGACAGCAGCCAGACCGCGATGGCCAGAAGCGACAGGGTGATGTCGGCCTTCTCGCCTGCGTCGAGGTGGGTGTAAAGCCCCGGCGCCGTTCCGATGACCCCGGCCCCGAGCACGGCCTGAACCAGCCGCGCGGCATTCTCGCCCGGTGTGCCTGCGCCTTGCGGCAGGCGGGCCAGCTCACTGGCCAGCAGGGTCTCCGACAAAAGCGGGTGGTAGGTGTCCGGCCCCCGCGCGTGGTCGAGGTGGTTCCAGGCATGGCCGATGACCACGGCGGTGGTTTCCGCCGCTGCCCGCTCGTCTGTGCCGCCCTGCACGAGCCGTGCGGCAAGGGCGATCTGCTCCGGCGACAGCGGCGCGCTCACCAGCCGCTTGCCGGTGGAGCGGATTGACCGGAACGCCGCCGACAGCCCGGCGCGCAGCGGCTCGGGCAGCATCTTTGCCGCCGGCCCAAGCGCGTGGTGGGTGCCGTCCGCGATGCTAGCCGCTCCGCGCAGCGCGTCGCGCAGGGGGATCTTCGGGTCCGGGAAGAAGGGTGCTGGTCTCATCACTGCGTCCGTTGGTGTCTCCCTCAGCATAGACACGCAAGGGGGTGGTTTCCATGAATTTCAGGGTGCCGTCCAGCGTCGTGATCCCCGCCTGTGATCCAAGCCCGGTGGCGTTCTGCGCCGAAGACGCCTGAGCGATGCGGATGCAACCCGCCAGATCCCAGCGAAGGTGCAGCCCCGTGGCGAAGCCTGCATTGAAGCAATCGCCGCAGCCGCAGGAGCAGATCATGTCGATCCGGTAGGCGGGAATGTCGATGCGCGCGCCGGTGGTGTCGCGGTACATGGCGCCATTGGCCCCCAGCGTCAGGATCACCGCCCCCGCACCCTGATCAAGCAGGAACTGCGCAATGTCCTCGTGGTCGGTGAGGCCCGACAGCGCGGCGGCCTCTTCTTCGGAGGGCATGAAATAGTCGGTGTGGGGAAGCAGCGGTTTGATCCGGGCGAAATCGTCCCGGGTCGAGGCGAAGACATCGAGCGTCGTGGTGATGCCGCGCCGCTTGGCCTCGGCCATGATCTCGGCGTTGCGGGCCTTGTCCATGGCGTCCATCAGTCCGACCCCGCCCACATGCAGGATCTTCGTATCAAGGACCTGGTCCAGCTGGTCATCACCGACGAAGAACGCCCCCGTCGCGCCAAGCTTGTGCAGGGCAGGGCGCTGGCCGTCGGGGCGGGTGGTGACGACGCTGGACGAAGTGGCCACCCCGTCGCAACGCTGCATCATCGCGGTGTCGACGCCGAAATCGGCAAAGCGCCGCAGCACCCAATCGCCCATGAGGTCATTGCCGACCCCGCCCACCGCCTGCACCTTCAGCCCGTGCTTGGCAGCGACCACGGCGGCGGACCCGGCCGCGCCGGAAAGCGCCAGGGCGAAATCATCGACGAAATAGGTGCCGCCCGCGGGCGGGATGTCGTTCACCGGGCGCACCAGCGCGTCGAAGGTATGAAAGCCAAGGGCCGTGTAGTCGAAAGTCATGATGTCCTCCTCCTGCCGGTTCGGCGCGGGTCTTCCTCCGCCCCGAACCGGCCTCCGGGGTCAGCGTAGCCGCTGACCGGTGGCCGTGTCGAAAAGATAAATCCGCGTGAGATCGAAGGTCACCGTCTCGGGGGTGTTGAGCGTTGCGCGGTAGTCGCGGTCGGCCTTCACCTCGATGAGCTTGTCCCCGGCCTTCACCGTCAGGTAGGTGACATCCCCCGTGGGTTCGACCCCGTAGACCGTGCCCGACAGATGCGTCGGAATGCCGGTGACGGTGCAATCCTCGGGGCGCACGCCAAGCGTCACCTGCCCCGAATGGCGGGTGGAGAGGTTCTCGACCGCAATGCCCGGCGCGCGAAAGACGCCGCCCTCCAGCGTGCCTTCGACAAGGTTCATGGGTGGAGAGCCGATGAAGGCCGCCACGAAGGTGTTGGCCGGGTCGTTGTAGATCTGGTCCGGCGTGCCGATCTGCTGGATCGCGCCCTTTTCCATGATGACGATGCGGTCCGCCAGGGTCATCGCCTCGATCTGGTCATGGGTCACGTAGACGGTGGTGATCTTCAATTCACGCTGGATGTGCTTGATCTGCACCCGCATGGCCTGCCGCAGCTTGGCGTCAAGGTTCGACAGCGGCTCGTCCATGAGGAACACCTGCGGCTGGCGCACGATGGCCCGCGCCAGAGCCGCCCTCTGCCGCTGCCCGCCGGACAGCGCGCCGGGCTTGCGGTCGAGGTAGTCGGTCAGCTCAACGAATTCCGCCGCGCGGCGGACCTTGGCGTCATGCTGATCCTTGGGCACCCCGCGCATGCGCAGCGGGAAGCGGATGTTCTCGTAGATGGTCATGTTGGGGTAAAGCGCGTAGCCCTGGAACACCATGGCCACGTCGCGGTCGCGGGCGTCGATCTCGTTCATGGTCTCGCCGTCCATGACGATGGCGCCTTCGGAGGGGTCTTCGAGCCCGGCGATCATCCGCATGGTGGTGGTCTTGCCGCAACCGGACGGGCCGAGGAAGACGATGAACTCCTCGTCCTCGATGTCGATGTTGACGTCCGACACCCCCTTCACCGCGCCCCAGCTTTTCTGGATGTCCTTCAGTTCGATGCGTGCCATTGGTGTTATCCTTTCACCGCGCCCATGGTCAGCCCGCGCGACAGGTGCTTCTGGATGGCGACCACCACGAGAAAGACCGGCACGAAGGCGAGGAAGGCGACAAGAGCGATTGCGTTGTAGATGACCCCGTCCGAGCCGCCGGTGAAGTTCGAGAGCGCGACGGACATGGTGTAGGCGTCGGGCGTCGAGGCGATGAGCAGGGTGAATAGGAATTCGTTGATCGCGAAGATCATCGCGATGACGGAGGCCGTGATGATGCCCGGCAGTATGGCGGGAATGATGATCTCCCACAGGATGCGCAGCTCTCCGGCGCCGTCGGTCTTGGCGGCGTCCTCGAGCTCTTTAGGGATGTCGAGCATATAGCTGCGGATGATCCACGTCACGAAGGACAGGTTGATCGCGGCATAGATCAGCATGAGCGCCCAGATCGTATCGAGCAGCCCGAGGTTGCGGAACAGGAAGAAGATCGGCACCGCCACGATGGCCGGGGCCATCATCCGCGTGGACAGGATGTAAAAGCCGATGTCCTCGCGGCCCTTGTAGGTGAAGCGCGACAGCGAATAGGCCGCCGGGATCGCCAGCACGAGGTCGATGATGACCGACCCTATGATGGCCGCCACCGAGTTGCGCAGATACTGGCCCATGGGCCAGTCCGACCAGATCATGTGCCACGCATCCAAGGAGAAGCTGGGGAAATAGATCGGCTGCGGCGTGATGATTTCCGTTCTCGGGCGCAGACCGATGGACAGGAACCACAGCACCGGGGCCAGGCAGAACAGCGCCCATCCGCCAAGGATGAGATAGCGCAGGGCAAGGTTCTCGCCTTTGGATTTCTTGCGTTGGGATGCCATTGGGTCAGCTCCTCGACGACACGAAGGCGCGCTTCACCACAAGCTGCGCGATGACGATGGTGATGATCAGCATGATGACCGACGCTGCCGAGGCATAGCCGAAGTTGAAGAACTTGAAGCCGGTGCGGTAGATGAAATAGCTGATCGTCTCGGTGCCGAAGGCGGGGCCGCCCTTGGTGATGATGAAGACGTTGGTGAACATCGTGGTGATGTCGATCGCCCGCAGGATCAGCGCCACGGCGATGATCGGTTTCATCATCGGAAGCGAGATGTTCCAGAAGATCGCGTACCACGACGCACCATCAAGGCGCGCGGCTTCTTCGACCTCTTCGTCCTGCCCCTGAAGGCCCGCGACGAAGATGATGAACAGGAACGGCGTCCACTGCCACACATCAGCAAGGATCAGGATGCCCCGGCTCATCCAGGTGGAGGACTGGAAGGCGATGTTGCCGTCGATCAGGCCGATCTTCATCAGCAGGTCGGCAAAGACCCGGCCATCGAGGAAGAACAGCTTGTAGATGAAGGCCACCGCCGAGGGCATGAACAGCATCGGCACCAGGAAGATGATCCGCCAGCCCTTCACCCACGGATCGCGGTAGGCGTAGAAGGCCAGCGCCAGCGCCAGCACGCACTGCAGTATCAGGCTGATCGACCCGATCACGAAGGTGTTCCAGAGCGCGCCCCAGAACTGGTAGTCGGTCAGCAGCTTTTCATAGTTGGCAAGCCCGACGGGCCGCCACGGGCCGAACTTCACCTCGTGGAAGCTTTGGATGATGGCGTAGACGCCGGGATAAAGCGTGATCAGCATGAGGTAGATCACCGCGGGCGCCACCAGAAGGTAGGGCAGGGCGGCCTTCATGCGCTTGCTGCGGCGTCTCATCGTCGGGCGTGCCGGGTTGGCCGGGGCAGCCTTGGCCGCCCCGGACACCGACAGGGATGGGTTGCTCATGACGAGCTCCTTTGCACTGTCCTTGATGCGTCCGGCCCTCAGAAGGGCAAATCGCGGCCTTCACCGACATAAAGACCGGGCAGCGCCTCGGCGTAGTCCACCGGGTCCGCGCCTTGGTAGAAGCCGTTGGATGCCATGATGTCGCGCACCGCCGCGGCGGCGTTGTCGAGCGCTTCCTTGCCCGAGATCTGGCCCACGACGGCGCGGTTGATCTCGTTGCCGATGGCCTGCTCGATGGGGAAGGCGCCGGGCAGGCGCGGGGCGCACCAAGCATGCTCGAGGCTTTCGCCCCAGACCTTTGCTGGCTGCGACACTTCCTGAAGGTTGGGGTTCTGCAGCACCGACTTGTAGCCCGGTCCCACGCCGTTGGCGTTGGCTTCGTTCATTGCCATGATCGACGCGGTGGTGAGGAACGCCAGCATGAGGAACGCCCCTTCGGGGTTTTGCGCCGCCGCCGCCACGCAGGAGGTCGACCCCGCGATGTTCGGCGGAGCAAACCGCCCGCCCGAGATGCGCGGCTCGTAGATGGTGACGAAATCGCCCACGATCTGGCTCTGGTCCGGGCGCATGGCCTGGGTGCCGCTGTCCTGCCAGCTGATGTTGGTGGCGACCTGCCCGCCCAGCCATCCGGCGCGGTTCTCCGGCCAGCCTGAGCCGGCAAAGCCTTCGTTGGCGTTCTTCGACAGGGCCATGATGATGTCCATGCCCTTCTGGCCTGCGTCGCCGTTGAAGATCGGCTCCCAGTTCTCGTCGAACAGCATCATGCCTGCCTGCGCCGAAATATGCTCCCACGTGTAGGTGGACCACATGCCAGGGGCACACATCAGGCCGACGCCCGAAACACCCGGTTCGATCTTGTTGAGTTCGCCCGAAAGGCGGATCAGCTCGTCATAGGTCGGGACCGATTGCGACAGGTCGATGGGGCCGCCGAGGACCTGTTCGACATAGCTCTTGCGCAGGTGGACCATCTGCACGTCGCAATCGAACGGGATGCCGTACATCTCGCCGTTGAAGTAGCCGTAGTTGATCCGGTAGGTGTCGTAGAAATCGTCCAGCGGCAGCGACCACTTGTCAGCGAATTCCTGCAGCGGGTGCAGGAAGCCCGGCGCGGCGAAATCTCCGATCCACGGCGAGAAGAACTGCAGCGCGTCGAACGAAGCGTTGCCGGAAATGAACTCGGCCAGCGCCTTATCGTAGAAGCTGTCGTCCGGGATCGGCACAAGTTCCACCTTGATCCCCGACAGCTGCTCGAAGGGTACGAGGCCTGCGGCGGCGGATTCCGCGTCTGCCGCGCCTACGGCAAAGCGCACCGTGGTGCCCGACAGCTGCGCGCGCACCTCTTCCCAGTCGACGGTGCGGATCCAGTCCTTGGAGTTGTCCCAGATCGGCTTGTCGTCAGACATGCCGTAGAGCTCCTGGTAGTCCTGCCGCACGTATTTCGAGATCGAGATGTCGTTCAGGATGCTTTGCGGATCGGGCAGCGACCCTTGCGCGATTGCGCGCCCCGCCCACCCGGTGCTTCCGGCTGCAAGGCCGAAGGCGGATGTGCGCGTTATGAACGATCTCCGAGACAGCTTTCCGCTGATACCCATCGAGTTTCCTCCCTTGATGGTCTGTGCCGCCCTCTCCTTCCTTTCCCTCCCGGAAAGGCCCCCTGAGACCGGCAGAACTCACATTAGAACAAATCAATGTTCTGATGTACTATTGTTCTTACCATCTGCGTCGGTCAACAAGAATGTTTCGATATTCCTATATGTGCTGCGTCGCGGCGAGGTGCCGGAAGGTGTAGTTCGAACAAAATGATTGA
>NZ_BMJV01000009.1 GCF_014643635.1 Salipiger pallidus | reverse complement strand
CAATGCTAACCTTCTCCATGGACGCTTCCTCCTCGTAGCGAATTTCGACACCGCTACCTTGGCACAGCGATGCCGTGAGGGGGCGTCCACACCATCAAGAGGGGGACAGGCTGTCCGAGACGAAGTCCAAAGACCATCGCTGGTTCGGCCCCTGCGGGATCGTCATGGGCGCGGAGCGGGTCCCCAGGGCCCGCTTGCGACCGCCCCGTTTACGAACTGTAAAGCCTTCTTCCCGGTAGATCCGGTAGAGCTTCTTCCAGTTCAGCGTCCAGCCTTCCCGCCGCAGCAGGATGTGAAGACACCGATAGCCGAAGCGCCGTCGCTCGCCAGACATTTCCTTTAGCCTTGTTCGCAACTCGGCATCCGTCGGCCTGGTGAAACCACGCCGATAGACACGCGGATCGATCCCGGCCAAAGCGCATGCCCGCCGCTGGTTGTAGTTTCTCTCTGTCATGGCCCAGTCCAGCGCTCGTCGCCTTGAACCGGGCTTCAGAAGGGTCCGCAGGCTCTCTCGAACGCATGGCGTTCGCCTGCTTCCATTCCCAGCATCTCCTTGAGCGTGGCGACATCGAGCATCTGCTCCGCAAGCGTTGTTCGGGGCAAACGCCCCACTGGGGACTTTGCTGATCCCTCCAACTCTTCAGCTTTGCATCCTCAACCTCGAGCGCTTTCAGCCGCTTGGCCTCCGACACTTCCATGCCGCCATACTTCGACCGCCACTGGTAGAACGTGCCATCGCTGATGCCGTGCTTCCGGCACAGCTCCTTGGCGCCTATGCCGGTCTGGTGCTCCTTCAGAATGCCAATGATCTGCTCGTCGCTGAAACGGCCCTTCCGCATCGTCTGTCTCCTCGTGTGGAGAACAGGCGAACCTCAAACCGCGGACTTTTCAGGGGAGCAGGTCAGTCCGTGGCCTGCGTGGCGCAGACACAAGGCGCGGTTGGCGCACGTGGCCGCGGTCGGGCGCGCGGGCAGGCTATGAAGATCAGGCTCGTGTCATTCGATCTGGCGCTTTGCGTTCAGATCGCAAAGAGCCGGGCGATGGCCTCCACAAGGGCCTGGAACACCACCTCGGGTACCGGAGCGCCAAGCGGTACGCGCAGACAGGCCCCGGTGAGGGCGGGATTGTGTTCTCCTGGATGGCCGCGGCCCGCGATCTCCTCGCGCAGCGCAAGCGCGGCCTCGGGGTCACGGGCGATGGCGACGACACGGGGCAGGGGGCTGTCTTCGGGGTGGAACCTGATCCCCACCGCGCCTTCTTCGCTGTAAAAGCACATGTTGGCACGGGCGGCCCCGGCGTGTTCGGTGCCGCGCGTGGCCTCGTTGCGCAGGCGGTTGCGCGCCTGACGGATTTCGGGGGCGCCGTAGCTTTCTTTTTGCTCGCGCTTGACCTCGGAATGCGACATTTTCTGTTCGTGCCGGTACAGCTGGACCTGCACCAGCATATCAAGCCCGGCACAGGCCAGCAGCATCGCGATGGCCACCGGCACCAGACGCCAGACCATCAGCGCCCCGGCCTCGATGGCGCAGGGGGCCCCGCAGCGATCAACCCGGAACAGACCCGCCGCCATCACCCAGACCACCCCCGACGCCGCCGACAGCCACAGGATCACACGCAGCAAGCCGAGCCCGCTTTCGACCCAGTTGCGCCGCCCGATCAGCCTCTTGAACCCGGCACCCGGAGAGATCTTTTCGAATGCCGGAGCGAGCGGCTTCATCGAAAAGGGTATCCCCTTGTGGAACAGCGCGGTGATCAGCACGGCCGCCGCGAGAGTGGCAGCGATGACCGGGAGCACCGCAAGGATCGCCGCGCGCACGGTCATCGAAACCGCAAGGCTGTGCTGATGCGGCGAGGGGGCGGCGATGGCGTCAAAGACCTGCGCAAAGGCCGCCGACAGGTGTGCGAAGACCATGGGCGCCACCGCCGTCAGCACCCCAAGGCCCAGAGCGCAGGTGGCAAAGCCGACCATCGCTTGGCTCTGGGGAACGCTGCCTTCTTCGCGTTGCTTGCGCAGCTTGCGATCGGTGGGCGGCTCGGTCTTCTCCTCGGTCTCGCTCATGGCAGGATGCCGCGTAGCATCGGCAGCGCGTCAAGCGCGTCCGAAATCTGGCCCGCGCTGGCGCGCTCGATGTATAGCGCCATCAGCGGCAGCGACAGCATCGCTGCGAGATTCTTTGAGGTAAAGGCGTGCTCGGTCAGGCGCAGGCGCTGCGACAGCCGGTCGGCGACGGCCAGCGCAAAGTCTATCGCCAACAGGATCGCCATCAGCGGTGCCGCAATCACCAGCGCATCGCGCAGCAGCCCGTCTACCATCGCACCCAGCTGCGTGCCCGTGTCGGCGGCAAAGCGGGGCAGGTGCTGGGCCGCGGGCCACATGTCGTAGCTGTCGTAAAGCGCGCCCACCAGCCGCCACAGTCCGCCGCTGGCGAAAAATCCGAACAGGCCGATGATCAAAAACAGCAGGCCAAAGGTGGGCAGCTGGCCCCCTGCCGGGTCCGGCGCGCCGCCGGCGTTTTCACCGCGATAGGTGTCGATGACGGCGCCCGCGAACTGAAGCCCGAGAAACGGCAGTCCCGCCAGCAGCCCCAGCGCGTAGCCCAAGGCAAATTCCTTGACCAGCATGATCGGCAAGGCCGCCCCCTGCACGCCATCGCGCAGATCGGCAAATCCAGGCGCGGACAGGATCATCAGCGGCAGCGCCAGCGCCAGTGCGATCCCTGCGCGCACCGTCACCGACTGGCCCAGCCCCCAGGAGAAGGCCACAAAGCCGAAGGTCAGCCCCATCGGGCGCAGCATGTTCAGGGCGATGAACAGGAACGCCGACTCGAATGGCAGAGCCAGGAAGCGTTCGGCGGCAAGATCGTCCATCGCTTATCGCCTTGTCGCCGAGAAGCTGTCGAACAGAACCTGCGTGTCGGTCATCAGCGGGGCCACCAGAACACCGCCAAAGGCCAAGAGCACCGCTCCGATCGCGGCAATCTTGACGGTCTGCGACAGGGACTGATCCTGAATCTGGGTGACCGCCTGAAAGATCGACACGATCAGCCCCACCAGCGTCGCCACTGCCAGCGGAACCCCCGCAAGGATTGCCGCATCAAGCATAAAGCTGAACAGATATCCGACAAAGCTGGTATCGCTCATGGGTCTTGTCTCCGGTCAGCTGGCATAACTGGTCAGAAGGCCCTCGATCAGTGACAGCCAGCCGTTGAGCACCACGAAGATCAAAAGCTTGAACGGCACCGAGATGATGTTGGGCTGGACCTGCTGCATGCCCATTGCCATCAGGATGCCGGTCACGGCAAGATCGACGGCCACGAAGGGCAGGTATAGCAGAAAGCCGATTTCGAAGGCGCGTGTCAGTTCCGACAGCATGAAGGCCGGAACCTGGATCACGAAATCGTCCGGCCCACCCACCAGCCCCGAGCCGCGCCAGACCTCGTTGGCGATGCCCACAAAGAAATCAAGCTGTTCGGGGTCGATGTTGGCCGCGAGAAAGGTCTGGAACGGCGCGATGCCAACCTGCGCCACGTCGACGATGCGCTCGGGGGTCATCATTGCAAAATCGACCTCGGCCAGCGCGGACAGCGATGCCGACAGAACCGGCATCGAGATGAAGACCGACAGGATCACCGCCAGCGCCATGACGATCATGTTCGACGGAACCTGCTGCAATCCAAGCGCATTGCGCAGGATCATGAACACCACCGAAAGCTTGATGAAGGAGGTCAGCGTCAGCACCGCCAGCAGAAAGAACCCGCCAATGAAGCCAATGATCAGCGGAGAGGTCAGCTCTCCCATCAGGCGTCGTCCGTGTCCGCCCCCGCGCCGCGTCCGTCATCGAAGGACGTCAGGCGCACCCCGTGGCGCAGGCTGCCATCGGCGTCTTCCACGGCGACCAATTCGCCTCGCGCAAATCTGCGGCCATTTGCGAGGAGGGTGACATCGGTGTCAAATGCGCCGGGCACCGAAACGATGCTGCCGACCCAGAGCCTTTCAAGCTCATGAAACGGGATCTCGGTACGCGACAGCTCGATGCTGAGCGTCAGGGGGAGATCGTCAAGAACGCCTTCCCGGCGGGCGGTGTCGGTGCTCATGGGGGAAAACTCCTTCGTCGGGTCATGAAGTGCGCCGGGCGTCGGATCATGGCGCGCGCCGGGTGTTGAGTGGTCCGGTTCGGGTGCGGAGATAAGGCGCAGGCCCCGGCTTTCGGAATCGATCTCACAGCGGGCTGTCAGGTGGTTGGCGATGCGCAGGGAAAGCTCGTCGACGAGGCTGGCCTGCGGCGGCAACAATACCCCGTCGCCGGGGCACAGTTCGCGCAGTTCAGCGCGGGTCATGTTCAGTTTGGGGCCCAGCACGACCGCATCGGCCATACCGGTGAGCACCGCCGCCTTCGACGGGGCATCGGACTTTGGGCGGGGAATGACGTCGACCAGTTCTTCAAGGATGTCAGCGGCGCCATAATCGGTCGATGAAAGGATACAGGCCACCGGTTCGTCCCAAAGCGCGCAGCCAATGCGCAGCGGTATCGCCGTCTCAGAAAAGGTCCCGGCCTTGGGCACAGAGGCGATGTCCACCGATGTCATGGCCACCGTCAGACCGCTGGCCACCTCGAACCGGTCGAGCAAGCCGCCAAGAAGATGCTCGACCACCAGCGCGGCAAGCTGCGTATCACGGCGCAGGCCAGGCAGTTCCTCGACGACATTGCGGTGCTTCAACAGGGGCTGAAGCACGGGCTGTGACAGGACAAGCCGGAACGTGACGTCCTCGCATACAAGGCTGATCCGCTCGGCGGCAATAAAGTCCTGCAGCAGCGTGTCGTCACGCTGGATCGTGATTTCACCCAGAAACGCGTCTTCCAGAACCAGATCCACCGGCGCGGCGGCAAGGCGGTTGATCAGTTTGACCTGACTGGCGGGAATGCGGCGCCGGGGCAGGTGGAACGGGTGGACCAGGGGGTGCCCTCCAGTGGTGGTGAGATGTTTCATCAATGTCATGCGAGGGCGTCTCCCAGCCATGCGGGCATGGCAGCAGGTCGGGGCGGTGCGTCGTCTTCGGCGCGGATCTCGGCGCGCTGGGACTTGCGGCGGTTTTCCAGGCGCAGCAGCTCGCGCAGAGCCTCGACCCGGCGTTGGGCCTCCAGCCCGTGATCCGACAGGAGCGCCTGTCGCTCCTCCGCCGCTGACAGCCGGGCCTCGGCGCTCTCAAGGTCGCGCCGCGCATCGGCCTCGGCGCGTTTCTCGCGGATCATCGCCAGACGGAAGGCGGCGAACTGGTCCGAGGCGTGGCGCAACCGTCCGGCCTCGGACAGGATCGCCGCCATCCGCGACGGCAGCGCCGCCTCGGCAGCGCTGACCAGCGCACGCTGCGCGTCGGCCTCCACGCCGGCGTCGGCCACTTCGCGGCGGGCCTGCAGCAGGGCGGTCTCAAGCCGTTCAAGCTGTGCTTCGCGGTGGCGCAGCAGCTGGACGACAGGTGCGGTGCGCATGGTCACGACAGCGCCTCCTGCAGCCTTTCGCGGGTTTGCTCAATCGCGGTGGCGGCTTCGGTCAATGGCTGGGCAAGAAACGCCTCGAGCGCATCGCGGCAGGCCACCGCCCGATCCGTCCGCGCATCGGTGCCAGCGCGGTATTCCCCTACCCGAAGCAAAAGTTCCACCTCTTCGTAGGCGGCCATCAGGTCGCGCGCGGTCCCGGCGGCCTCAAGGTCTTCGGGTGCGGCGATCGCAGGGGCGATGCGGCTGAGACTCTGGGTCACGGCGATCGCGGGATAACGGCCGCGCGCCGAGATCTCGGCGGATAGCGTGATGTGCCCGTCAGTGAGCGAGCGCACCTCTTCGGCGATGGGGTCGCCTTCGCCGTCGCCTTCGACAAGCACGGTGAACAGCCCGGTGATCGCGCCGCCGCCCGTGGTGCCCGCCCGCTCGATGATTTCGGGGATCGCGGCGTAGACTGAGGCGGGAAAGCCACGCCGTGTCGGCGGCTCACCTGCGGCAAGGCCGATCTCGCGCAGTGCCCGCGCCACCCGCGTCAGGCTGTCGACCAGCAGCAGCACGGACCGGCCTCGCGCGCGCATGTCCTCGGCGATGGCCATCGCGCTGTTCACACAGGATACCCGCTCGGACGCGGGACGGTCCGATGTCGCGGCAACCACCACCGTATGGGCGCGCACCTCGGGCGGCAGGGTCAGTTCGATGAATTCGCGCACCTCACGACCGCGTTCGCCCACCAGCGCGATCACCACCGCATTGGCATCGCACCCCGCCGCAAGCGCTGACAAAAGCCCCGATTTGCCGGCGCCGGGCGGTCCGAGGATCGCCATTCGCTGGCCGCGCCCGATCGGGGTAAAGGCGTCGATGGCGCGCAGTCCGGTGTGCAGGCGCTGGGTGATGAGGGGCCGGGTCAGTGGGTCGGGCGCGGCGGCGCGGACCGGTCGCCAAGCATCTGTCGCAGGCGGCGGGCCACCGTCGATGGCGCGTCCGAACCCGTCAAGAACCCGTCCCAGCAGCGCATCGCCCACCGCCACCCGCTGGCAGCTGTCGACCATCGCCACCAGCTGCCCTCCCGCCAGACCCGCGGTGCCGCCATGGGGGCTGAGGATCGCGGTGCGGTCAGTCGTGCTGATGACCTCGGCCATGACAGCCTGCGCGCCCTGACCGATGCGGCAGATCGCGCCGACGGGGATGCCGGACATTGCCACATGCACCACCGAACTGGTCACGGCGCGCACCCAGCCCAGTGCGGGGCGCGGGCGCGCCATCGCCATGGCGGATGCCATCGCTTCAAGAGCCACGCGGTCAGCGCCATCGGGGCGGGTGGAATAAGAGTCGCAGCCGGTCATCGCGTCCCCGCCGTATCTTCGGCGCGTCCGTCGGTCCGACGGATTCGGTCGGTCAGGACGGCGACCTGGGTTTCGATTGAAATGTCGACGGCCCCATCGGCAGACAGCATCAGGCAGGTGCCCGGGGCCAGGCGGTCATCGGCCACGATGTCACGCACGGCGGCGAATTCCGGGCGCATCTCGCCCTGTTCATCCCTAAGGGCTCGGCGCAGCGATGCGGTGCTGTCAGGAGAGCTGCGCAGCGTGATCTGCCAGTCGGCACGCCCCTCGGACAGGGCAAGCGCGATGATGCTGCGGGCGCGGTCTTCGTCGGGGATGGTGCCGAGAATGCGCATCACCGCGTCGGCAACCAGATCGCCGATCCAAGGGCCAAGCGCGTCGAACCGTTCGGTCAGACGCGCCGCGTCGCGCATCAGCCGCAGCCCCGCATCGGCGGCGGTTTCGATCCGGTTGTGGTCGACAAATTCAGCAAGCTGCGCGTCGGACAGGGCCGAAACGCGGGCCATCTCGTCTTTGGCGGCGGCGCGTGCGTCTTCGAGGATGCGCTCGGCGGTCGCGTTGGCCTCGGCAAGGATGGCCTCTGCCGACTGGCTGGCCTCGCGCCGGGCGATGGCGCCCGACAGGCGGCGGTCCAGTTCCGTGGCCTTGATCCGGGTTGCCTTCATGCCTCTCCCTCTCGGTCCATGGTTCGCGCGATCCAGTCGGACACCCAGATGCGCCGGGCGATGCGATGTGCGCGGGCTTCGGCCCCGACATTGCGCAGCGTGGTCGTGTCGAAGAGCCCCAGCTCCATCGCGATCATCGCAGGCGTGTCAGGCAGGCTGCCGCACCATGCGGCAAGGCACAGCCGCCCTTCGGTATCCGCCGCCGCAACATCCGGGCCGAGGGCGCCGGTCGTCTCGACCGTGGGGGCGATGTCGCGCAGCCGCAGGGCGGCGCGGACCTCTTTCGGGGTGAGCTCGGCAGGCATCGCCCGCCCGCCGATCATCGCCGCCGACAGGTCATCGGCGAACCAGCCCAGTCCCAAAGCCCGGACAAGCGCGGGGCGCGGCAGATCCAGAAGATGCAAAAGCGCCGCATCGCTTTCGAAAGTGGGCAGGCTGTCCGGCAGGGCCAGTGCGCCGCCATCGACCAGCCGAGCGGCCAGCGCCGCCTGGAGACGGGGGTTGCGCACCATCTCGGCCCGCAGGCCAGCGTCTCCGATCGCGCCAAGTGCGATCGGCGCAAGGCGGTCGGGGGCGTCGGCCCGGCCGGCCCGGGCGTGGGCAAGGATGCTGGCGGAGGCGTCAGAGGCAGGCTGCATGATCCGCTCCGTCAGCCCCGTGGTCGCCGCAGCAGCCCGTGCACGATTGCCATCACGCCGACGCCCAGTACGATCAGCGCTGCGACTGCCGCTAGCAGCGCAAGCTGGCCGCGATCGCCCCAAGGCAGCAATGATGCGCCGTTTACCGCAGGGCTGTTATTGGGCCGCGGGACCGCGCTGTCGGGCGCGTCCGTTGCCGACACGACCCGTTTCATGCCCGACGCCGGAAAGGCGGCGATGTCGACCCGGTCGTATTCAAGATGGGGCACCGAATGTGCGATCAGGGATTTGATGGTCGGGATCGCGGGGCCCGGTTCGAACTCGGGTTCGTAATGCAGGGCCACCGATGCGGATGAGCGATTGACCGCTTCGCCGTAGCGGGGCTGGGGTGGAATCATCACCTGCACGCGGGCACTACGTATGCCGGCGATCTCGGACACGGTATGCGACAGTTCTTCGTTCAAGGCGAACATGAAGCGCGCCCGCTCTTCGAAGGGAGTGCCGACGATCCCCTCGTCAGGGAAGACTTCGCCCAAGCTGGCGAAGCGGCGCTTGGGATAGCCTTCGCCGCGCAGCACGGTCACCGCGGCGCCGATCTCGGCGGGCGTGACCATCACTTCGTAAAGCCCGTCCTTGTCGCGGCGTCGGCCCGCCTCGATGCCCGAGGCCTGCAGGATCGCGACCATTTCGTTGGTCTGCACCTCGTCGAGCCCGGTATAAAGCGGCTCCTTGCACGCCGCGAGCAGCAACAGCCCGGCAAGGGCTGCGAAGCGAAGTGCCGTGAGATGATAACACATGATGCCCCCCTCCGGACGTCCAGTTCCGTGGCAACCATGCCCGACCTGTGTTGAGGTCTCCAAGAGGTGCTGATTACGTAGGCAGATACGTATATGCGGACATTCGCACATCATGCCCCACTAGACGCGGCCTTGGGCAATCAGGCACTCTGGACATGGTCGGATAACTCAAGACGATCCGCTGTATTGGATCCTTGCCACCCGTCGGCCAAAATGCGACTTCACCCTCTGTCTGCCGCACCGGGCCTGACGGATAATGTCCCCATCTCTGGAAGCGCTTCGATGGAAAGCGATCTGCTCGTAAGTGTCATCACCTCGGTCTCGGCCTCCTACGTGGGGCATTTTGAGCGGATCTCGCGGGATGCGCAGAGCGTAGAATCGATGTCGGCGGTGCTGGGGTTGTCTGCGTCGCGGTTTTCTTTCGTCCATACCATTATACAGTTGCTCACCCGCGACGAGGGCTGCGAGATCGATGGCTATCTTGCGCCTCCGCTTTTTCGGTGGTTCGACAACGGGGGGCAGGGTGAGGCGGATATGATCTGCGCGGTGAAGGGCAAGATGTGTAAGGGTGACCGGCATGTGGTCCTGCTGTCCCGTGGAAGGGGCTTTCGCGAAACCATCCTTGCAGCCCATGCCTGCTTTGGCATCAGCGCCGTGCGTAGCCTGGGTATGGCCGGGCTGCTGGGCGGCGGTGGGATGGCTGATATGGCAAGCGGCGGGTTGACATTGTCGCGGCGTATCCTTGAGACGGCTCGCGAAGAGGACGCCCTGCCGACGCCGGCGGACTGGGAATTCCGCCCGCTGGCTCAGCATCACTGGGATGGGCTGCGTGACCGCAGTTTTTATTCGCTGGCTTTGTCGACTTCTTGATATGCGCCGCCGGCCTCAGCCGGAACGGGACAACCGAGCCAGAAGCTGGGCATCCCGCTGAGGCAGCTCGCCACGCCGTTTCATCATCCTCAGGATCGACACCGCGCGATCGCGGTCGCCGCGCTTCAGGCTGAGCCGGGCGGTCAGGCCGAAGGTGGTGATATCCGCAGGATTGCGCCAATGGGCGAGGGCCAGCACATGCCGTGCCTGATCGAGTTGGCCATAGGCGATATAGAATGCGCCGAGGCTGTTCAAAAGCGCGATGTCGCGGGACTGCTCGGCCGGGTCCTCCCCGTTTGAGTCCTTGGTGCTTTGCGGGCTGGGGCGCGGCAGTGGCTCGGCGGTCATCACGGATCCTGTGGGATTGCGGTGCGCAGGATGTGCAGGTGCTCAAACATGCGTGCCTGCAGATCAAGAACCTCAAGCCCTGCGAGCATCTCTTGGCTGCCCGACTCCCCCAGCTTCTGGCGCAGGCGCAGCGAGGTCACTGCGACCTCCATGGCCAGCGCATCGCTATCGCGCGCGGCAATGGATTCGATCAGTTCGGGAGCGGGTTCGGCAGGATCGGCGCGATGGCGCGCGGCGGGTGTGTCGTCGAGCGAGGGCGGCGTGCCGTGGACCTGCAGGGCAGTCGGCTTTGGCCGGGGCGGGTGCGATGCGGGCGGCGCAGGATGCGGCGCGACTGCGGCGGGCTGAGCGGAACGCAGGCCCCGACCGGCGGCAGAGGCGCGGCGGTTTGGGTCGACTGGCGGCATCTGGCTTTGCTCCCCGAGGTCAGTAGCTGACGGCGATGCGTTCGCCGCGCCGCGTCAGCGTCATCTCTGTGTCGGCGATCGCCTCGACCTGCCAGCCGTCCACGACCAGATCGCCCTTGCCTACGCGGGTTCCGTCGGCGAACTGCACCTGGCGCGGCTCCTCGAGATGGATGAGCGCGATGGCGGGTAGATCCGACAGCCCGCCGGCCACTGTCACGTTGCGCACCATCACCGGAAGGCCCGGCTGGCGGTCGTACCAGCGGTTGAAGCTGCGCCAGTCGGGTTCGGCCCGGGCCGGAATCACACCGTTCACCACGAGGGTGCCGCCGGGGGCGAGGTCGGCCTCGATGAAGGGGCTGAGCCCGACCTCGGTCAGCCGTTCGCGCACGGTCTGCATGGCCTGACGTTCGGGCGCGCCTTCGGGGGGCAACGCCGGTTCGGTCGGGCGGTAGGGGGCGGTGGCCCGCATCTCGACACCGCTGGGCGGCACGAGCGCGCCAAAGACTACGCCAAGCAGCAGGGACGCCACGACACAGCCCACGCCAAAAGTCATCGACTGTGTGCTGCGCCGGGCGGATGCGGACTCCGGAGGAGCAAGCCGCATCGAGGCGCTGCCCAGCTCAAGCGTGGCGGGCAGACGGATTTCGTGCGACTCGCTGCCCTGCGCAACCTCGTCCCCGTCTACAACGACGCCCGCGCCTCGTGCCTCGACGGTCATGAAGATGCCAAAAGCGGTCGGGCGCAGGTGGATGCGGACATGTCCCTCGACGACATCCTCGTCGGGCAGTCGCACGTCATCCTGCGGACCCGAGCCGATATCGACAAGGTTGCCCGAGAACTGACGCCGCGATCCCTGAAGCAGGCCGCCGGTCGACCCCATCTCGATCTCGGCCTCGCGATCAAGGGCGAGCGCGCCACGGATGCGGCGTTCGAGACGAGCCGCAGACCAGCGCATCTGTGAGACGAGGCCGTCGATCATGTTACTGGCCGCGCAGCAGTTGGGACGTATCCTGCTGCATCCGCTGGGCGATCTTCCAGGCCACCTGGTAGTTCGTCAGCCCAAGATACAGCTCTTTCACCCGCGCCTCTAGGGCGGCACCGCTGTCTTGCTGGTCGGCGGGGTCGGTTTTGGGTTGGGCACCCGGACGGTCCACATCTGAGACGACAAGATGTTTTTCCTCTCCGACCGCGGTTTCGTGCAGGCCGGTAAGCCGGGCCTTTTCGCCGTCGATCGCGCTAGCCGAAACCTCCGGGCGCGTGACAGCGGTCCCGATGGCCTGTTCGGCCATGCGCGCGAAATTCATCCGCATTGCGGTTTCCGCCTGCGCCCCACCCATGGCCTCGCCCAGGGTCATGCAGGCCTTGGCGGCATCCGGGCCGGTGGGGATCGCGCAGGCCGCCATCACTCGTTGTCCCGGATGTTGTCCATGATCATGTCGTTCAGCAGCAACGAGGCGACCAATTCGAACGCCTTTTCCTGCATCATCTCTTCCTGTTCAGATTCACTGGACGGATTCGTTCCGTTGGTTTCGCTGACGTTTTCCATGCTGTTCTCCACTGGCGGACGTGCGTTACGATGGCCCAGTGCGGCTGGCCGCACACCAGCAGTCGGCACGTATGGCCTTGCGAAGCTACGCAGCAAAATACGTGGTTCCGACCCCTGTGGTGGCGGCGCAAGGACGGGCAGGGTGCCGCGGTTGACGGACAAGGACCCGGAGGTGCCCGATGCGAATGCCACACCCCTTTTCCCGGTCGCGCAGGGAGTGCGCGGCAGCTGTCACGCTTGCCTTGCTGGTCGTGACAGGGCCGGTTGCCGCGCAGGACGCGGCCTCTGAGCCGCTTGCGACCCCCGCTCCAGTTGCTGGCCCCGTTTCTGATCCTGTTTCTGGCCCGGGCGTTGCCCCGACCGCAACACCTGCCGGGGCGGCAGAGGGGCAGGGGATTGCCGATGCGCTCACCCAGCCCGCTGATTATCTGGTGCTGCGCCAGCCGGTGGTGGAGTTTCTGCAGATCCTCGCCCGCGACCGGGGCCTGCGCCTTGACATGACCGACCGGGTGCGCGGCACCATTGTCGACATGCGCCTGAGCGGCTCGGTTGAGGACCTGCTGGACCAGCTTGCCGAAGCGCATGCGCTTGATTGGTTCGCCTTCAACGGGGTGATTCATGTTTCGACGGTGGGCGAGGCGGTGACCCGGCTGATCCGGCTGGGGGATCTTGATGCAGACCATGCGGTTGCGGTGCTCGACGACGCGGGGTTGGCGTTGGAGCGCTATCCCATCCGCTCGACCGCAGAACGTTCGACGGTGGCGATCTCGGGCCCGCCGCGGATGCTTGCGCTGGCAGAAGCGGTGATCGAGTCGGTGCCGAAGCGTAACAGCGCGCAACCAAAGCAGCGCACCGAACAGCGCAGCGTCACCGTACGCCGCGGCGTTGAAGTCGAGCAAACCGACGTACCGACAGCTGATTGAGAGCGTGCACGTAGTGATTTGCGTAACCGTCCCGAAGGAATGCCGTCGCCAATGCTGGCAATCATGACGCCATGGTCCCCGCAATTCACGGGATATAGCCAGCATCAATCCTGGGGCTCTAACGGGTCAAGCGTCACGTTTCATACGAGTGTCGCAACAGTGGCCAGCCCATAAGGATGAAAAGAGCGAGGATCCCCAGCCGGGTTTCTCTTGAACGTAAATCCACCCCATCAAAAGGGCAAACAAATGAACGTCAATCATAGCTACAACCCCGCCGACACGAGCGGTTCGGACGCCAACCAAGCCGCCTTGGAAGGCCGCTTCCAGGCGCTGTATGTCAAGATGATGCAGAAGCAGTTGTCATTCAAAGAAGCGGTCGAACCTTTCAAGACCGACAACCAGAACGCCGGCAAGGGCTGATCCCGGCGTCGCGACCGCCGTCGCGACCCCATCTCGATCCGGAGGCGGCCCTCGGGCCGCCTCTTTTTTCTGGCCCGCGTCCAGAGGGACGGGCGGCCCCTGTCGTAGAAAGGGCGTGCCATGACGCTGCGCAAGGATCTGGTTCTCGTCGGGCTGTTGGTTGCCATCCTGATGCTGATGGTGGTTCCGCTGCAGCAGGCGGTGATCGACGTGCTGCTGGCCGTCAACATCACCCTCTCGGTCATGCTGCTGATGG
The DNA here is from genome assembly GCF_014643635.1 of Salipiger pallidus. Lineage (GTDB taxonomy): Bacteria > Pseudomonadota > Alphaproteobacteria > Rhodobacterales > Rhodobacteraceae > Salipiger > Salipiger pallidus. The sequence goes on along the minus strand of NZ_BMJV01000009.1, from coordinate 133,963 downwards.
TGGCGATCTATCTGCGCCAGCCCTCGGACTTTTCCACCTTTCCCACAGTCATCCTGATCGGCACGGCGTTCCGGCTGGCCCTGTCGATCGCCACCACGCGCCTGATCCTGTCCGAAGCCGACGGCGGGCGCATCATCGAAACCTTTGGCGAATTCGTCGTGCGCGGATCGGTGGCCATCGGTCTGGTGATTTTCCTGATTATCACGGTGATCCAGTTTCTGGTGGTCACCAAGGGCGCCGAACGGGTGGCCGAGGTCGGCGCGCGTTTTGCGCTGGACGCGCTGCCGGGCAAGCAGATGTCGATCGACGCCGACATTCGCGCGGGCACGCTTGACGCCGCGACCGGCGAGGCAATGCGCCGCCAGCTCGACCGCAACAGCCAGTTCTTCGGCTCAATGGACGGCGCGATGAAATTCGTGAAGGGCGACGCCATCGCCGGCCTGATCATTATCGCGATCAACCTGGTGGGTGGCATTGCTGTCGGTGTGACCACCCATGGCCTTGGCTTTGCCGAGGCGGGGTCGGTGTTTTCGCTGCTGACCATTGGCGACGGGCTGGTGGCGCAGATCCCGGCGCTGCTTATGTCGCTGTGCGCAGGCATTATCGTCACCAGAGCGACCAACGGCGACAACGTCGATCTTGGCACCGACATTGGCCGCGAGTTGCTGAGCGAGCCGCGGGTTCCCGCGGTGGCCGCAGGCATCGTTCTGGGCATCGGCCTGATCCCGGGCTTCCCGTTTTTCGTCTTTGCGGGGGCCGCCGGGGTGCTGGCACTGGCGGCAACGCTGATCGTGGCACGTATCCGACGTCAGACGCAGGCAGACGACGAAGCACAGAGCGCCCCGCCGGACGAGGCGCCTGCCGAGGTCGGCGAGGGCGTGCCCGCCCCATCGCAACCGGCGGGGCTTCCGGTCGGCACGCGGTTTGTGCTGCGCCTTGGGGCGGCTCTGGCCGGGGCGGCGGATATGGCCGCCCTGACAGACCGACTTGAGCGCCGGGTTGCTGCGTTCAACGATCATCTGGGGCTGACCTTTCCCCGGCCGGGGGTGGAGGTCTCGCCCCTGCTAGGGCCTTGGGATCTGCGCATCGAGATTGACGGCGTGCCGATTCTGCGCCGCACACTTGGTCCCGAAACACGGCTATTCGCAGCGGACCCAGAGGCGGCCCGTGAGGCGGGAGTGCCTGCCGATCAGATCCGTGATCTTGACTGGCCCGGCATGGTGCTGGTTGCCATTGAGACGCCCGGCGGTGAAGCCGCTGCGCGTCTGGCCGGGTCGGGGGGCGAGAACGAGGTACCGCTTGCCCTGGCGCTCTGCGATGCCGCGATAGAGATGTTTGAGGCGCGCACAGGGCAGCTTTTGACCCGCGCCGAACTCGATGCGTTCCTGAGCCGCTGTTCTGAAACCGATCCGGAGGCCACCCAGCGCCTGCTGGGCCAAGTGGGGCGTCCTGCGATGATGGCGCTGCTGCGCCATCTGGTCGAGGATCGCGTGCCGGTCCAGCCTTTGCCGCTGGTGCTTGAGGCGCTGCAGCACTGGATCGAAGAGCGCGGGATCACCGACCCGACCGAACTCGCGGACGGTCTGCGGCTATCGCTTCGGCGCCAGATCTGTCACGCCGCGCTGGGAGACGACGGGCTGCTTGCGCTGATCATGCTTGATCCGGACGTCGAAACGCGGCTGCGGCGGCGCCTTGTCGGGCGTGGGTCCGGGTCCGCCGTAGAGCAGGAGGCGGCGGGGCTAGGGGCGTCCGAAGCGTTCGAAACCTTCTTGGCGGAAGTGCGGCGAATCACCCGGGACAGCGGCGCCCGGAGCCGTCATCTGGCCCTTGTGGTGTCTGCGGACCTCCGTCGACGGCTTCGGCAAGTTCTTGCCACCAACGACATCCACCTGACCGTTTTGGCACCTCACGAGATCGCTCCGGACATCGCTTCTGTACCGCTAACTGTCCTTCGTTCCTAAGCTTTTTGAGCAAATGCCCGGGCGGCGAGCAATTGACAACTGCTTATCGTTGTTCGAAAAAATCTCCGATAATCTCGCTACCCAGAAGAAATGCTACTAAGACGTGTAGTTTACAGAGCCTGAACAACACTGCATCTTGCCCGCGGGGAAAGGGTCCTCGGAGTGGAACCAGGAGAAGGCCTGATGGTGAACAGCACTGAACACCGCATCGTGGTTGCCGACGCATTGGAGATTGTCCGGCAGACCGTGTCCGACCATTTGACTAGGCAGTGTGGCGTCAATGTTGTTGCACAGACGAAGGACGGTTACGAAACGCTCAAGATGTGCAGGCACCACCGGCCCGACCTTCTGGTTCTTGACATGTCGATCGCCAGACCGGCGGCCAGCGATACGATGGCGCGATTGCGCTCGGCGCTGCCCGACCTTCACATCGTCGTGGTCACCGAGAACACATCGGTCGCTAACGCTTTCGTTGCGCTGTCTCATGGCGCGGTCAGTATCCTGCCGCGTTCGGCCTCGGCAGAGGATTACGTCAACGCCGTGAATGCCGCGTTGTCGGGACACGCCTTTTTGCCGTCAAACCTCATGCGGGAGTTCGTGAGCTGCCGCCGGACCCTCATGCGCAGCGGCAACATCTTCGGCCTTTCGGCCCGCGAGCTCGAAGTGCTGGAAGCCTGCGTTGGAGGTGCCTCTACCAAGGAAGTGGCGAGCAGTCTCGACATCTCGGTACGCACTGTCGAAACCCATCGTCACAACATCTACCGCAAGACATCCTGCAATTCGGTAAAGGAACTCGAAACCCTGATGTCCGTCATCTGACCGAGGTTCTACTGAGGGATCTGCGTAGCCGATCCAGATGCGCTCTGTACGCGAACGCGCAATCCTGATGGGAGATATTGGAGGGATTGCAAGATGCGCGTGACAGGCCAGAATGGTGCTACAGGAAACGAAAACAGGCTGGCCGAATACGACGGACCATCGCTGCCCCAGAGTGCTTTTAACCTTTCCGCACGGCGCTCATCTAAGCGGGATACCTGGTCTCCCCTTCCCATCCCGGACCCCTCTAGTCCAAATATTGGCATCTCAGAAAAAAGAGACCGTCGTCCGACTGCCGGCGAGCAAAAGTTCGGCCCCGATCTTGAGCGTCCGCGCGGTGACGACCGCAGCGCCGAGGAGATCGTCAAGGACAACCCGACGCTCGCCCAGCTGCACATCAAGGACAAAAACGACCTCGCCAAGAAGCTGGGCAAGAAGGACTGGAACGACCTGATGAAGGACCCGGACGCCGCCTACAAGGCCTCCGCCGTCATCAACCATATCGAAAACTACAACGACGATGGCGATGTCATCGAGGGCAAGAAGGTCGGCGACGGACGCATTGACGGCTGGACCCGCGCCAATCGCAACGACAAGAAGTCCGAGGCCAAGCACGGTACCGAAGCCGGCCGCTTTCAGGATTTCATCAAGTACGGCTTCGATCACTTCAATCACAAATCTCCGGTCGGCGGCGACGGGATCCCGCGCGGGGATCAGGCGGCCAACGGTCTCGACCGCTTTACCACCCGCCCCGAGGGTGACACCCGCTCTGCCGAGGAGATCAAGGCAGACAGCCCTTTGCTGACCAACCTTGGGGATTCCGAACGCGAGCGCCTGAAGCAGAAGGTCGGTGATTTCGACCGGGATCCGGACGCCGCCTACCGGGCCGTCAGTGTGCTTGAGATGATCGAGAACTACGATGGCGATGGCAAGGCGCTGTATGGCGACAAGACCGAGAACGACCGCATTGACGGCTACCACTACAACCCCAATGCGTCCGAGGTTTTCCTGCCATGGAAATGGGGCAAGAAAAAGCGCAAGACGCACGGCGGATCCGAAGCCGCACGGCTGGAGGAGTTCCTGAAAAACGGCTTTGATGCCTTCGACAAGGACATCCCGATCACCGGGCGGCCCATTGACGGCGAAGCCGAGAGTGGCCTCAACCACGACACCAAGCGTCCCAAGGGTGACAAGCGTTCGGCGGACGAGATCATCGACGACAACCCGATCCTGGCGCAGCTCAGCAAACGCGAGAAGCATGCCCTCAAGCAGATGGTCGGGGATTTTGAAAACGATCCCGACGCGGCCTTCCGCGCCGTGGCCGTCCTGAACCATATCGAACATTTCGACGCTGAAGGGAACGAGATCTTCGACAAGAGCGTCGGCGATGGTCGCGTCAGTGGTTTTCGCAAAGGCAAGGACGCCAAGGGAGGGAGCGAAGCCAAGCGGCTGGAGACCTTCTTTAAGGAGGGCTACGGCTCGCTCAAGGGCGACGCAGAGATTGACGGCACCTACAAGGGCAATGAAGCCGAGGGCGGACTAAGCAAGACCACCAAGCGTCCCGAAGGCGATACTCGCAGCGCTGATCAGATCCTTGATGATAACCCCGAACTCAAAAGCCTGCCTAAGAAATACAAGGACGACCTTAAAAAGCATGTTGGGGATTTCGAACGTGATCCCGACGCCGCATACCGGGCGGCTTCTGTGCTCAATCATATCAGAAACTTTGACGAAAATGGATCGTTCGTTCCGAGTTCGAGCAACCGCAGGTCGGGTTGGTTCGCTGACGTCACAAGCTGGCCGAACGAGCTTAAGAACCGCCTGGAAGACTTCGGCAAATACGGCTTCAAGACGCTTCAGGGTAAGGATGCCAATGAACACGGGATGAAAAAGGACGTCCCGCCTCCGCGTCACACAACGTTCCACGGCACGATTGGACCTGAAACCACCCGGCCCTATGGTGACACGCGTTCGGCGGATGAAATCGTAAAGGACAACCCGATACTCGCGCAGCTGTCGACCAAGGACAAGCAGGCGCTCAAACGCCGTGTCGGCGACTTTGAACGCGATCCAGCCGCTGCCTTCCGTGCCGTGGCTGTGCTCAACCACATCGAAAATTTCAGCGCCGACGGCGAACGCCTGTCCGGCAAGGATGTCGGCAATGGACGGATCGAGGGTTGGACACGTGCCGATCGCAATGATCCCAAGTCACAGGCCAAGAACGGCACCGAGGCCGGGCGGTTCCAGGATTTCATCGATCACGGCTATGGCACACTCAAGGGCCATTCGGAAATCGACGGCATTCCAGCGGGCTTGGACAGGCGCGACGTGCCGCGCCCCGGCGTTGCCGATTACGGCGACCTACCCAAGTCGCCCTTGTCCCTCGACGAGCGCGAGAAGATCCTCGAAGAGGGTAGAAAAGAGCTTGATGGGGAACTGTCGAAGGCCAAGGATGGCTCCAAGGCCAAGACATTGCACAACCTGATCCACATGCTGGTCAATGCCGATGAGGGCAAGTTCAAGGGCAAGATCGACAAGAAGAAGATCCAGGAAGATATCGCCGAGCTTCTCAACGACCCTGAAATCATCGCGATCCAAGAGAAGATCGAGACCAAGATCGCCAAGAAAGTCACCGGAAAGTCTGGCGACGAGATCGTCTCGGAGGTCGAGGACATTCTCAACGATCCTGAGGTTCAGGAAAAGCTGGACACGATGGAACCTGCCGAGCGGCAGCGTTACGTTAAGGGGCTGATAGATACGGTCGCGCTGTTCGATCAGGGCAAGGCCAATGAGCTGCGTGGCAAAGAGGTGAAGAACCAGCTCGAAACCGCGATCGACCCCGAACAGCTCAAGAACATGACCGACGCGGAGATATCAGAATACGTCGACAGCATGGTTGCCAAAGGACTATCGATCTCGCGGATCACCAACGGCACGGCATCCAGCTTTATCAACACGTTCAACGAGATCCCTGCAGCGGGCAAGGGGCAGGCGAAGAAAGCGCTCGTTCTGCTGCTGAAGAATGTCAAAGACACCGGCAACATGACCGCCGAAGAGATGGTCTCTTTCTTGGAAAAGAACGGCATAAAGGCCTCTGAGATCGGAGGCATGAAGAAGTTCCTGCAAAAGCTTGACGACAGCAAGGGCCTGACGGTCCTGGGCAGCTTGATGGCGGGAGCACATTTCATCACGCGCTTCACCAACGGAGGCAGCGATACGACGCCATGGGATCGCCTGACGATGGCTGCCGACGTGTTCTCGGCGACCGGGCAGATGGCTGGCACCGAAAACTTCTGGAAGATGTTTGGCATGTCGAAAGAGGGCAAGTCCTTGGCTTCGGCGACGCAGACCTTCTATGGGGAGTTCGAAGAGCATGGCGGCAAGGTGCCGGCGAACATGTCCGATGGTCGTCCGCCGTCACCCGTCGAATTGGCGGAATTGCGCCATAACGCACCGAGCGAGGCTGACAGGAAGGAAATCGAAAAGGCAATTGACGAGTACTTCGAGACGCTCGAGGAACTTGCGCCGGATGCGGAAACAAAAGCCTTTATCGCCGAAACAAGGGAGTTGATCGCAGGAGCCAGCCCAGAAGATCTTGAGGCGCTGGAAGAGATTGGCGACGAATTCGCGGACGCTTTCATCTACACTGCGGACGAGGCGGGCATCGACGCGGATGAGCTTCTGCACATGGAGTCTGACGGACGTATGCCTGGGTTGGACACCATTCCCGAAGAGGTCAGGGGCTCGGACTACGCTACCGATGTCAATGAGGCGCTCGACGCGTCCGGCGTGCGCGAGGAGCTTGACCTGCCACGCCTGACAGATGCTGAGGTCCTCAATGACCCCACGGCTTTGAATGAGCAGATTGCGCAAGTCATGGAGGAAGGTGATCCGGAAACGGTCGCCAAGTTCCTTGGTTTCATTCCCAAAGAGGGGCTCGGCATGTTCCTGAAGGTTGTGGGCACACTGTCTCCGATTGGCGATCTGCTTTACGCGGCTGGCACCTACCATTCCGCAGTCGACAACTTTGCAGCCGGCAAGAATGAGAAAGGTGTACTCGATCTTCTGGGGGGCACGGGACTTGCAATGTCAGGCGGGTTCGGTCTGACAGCCGCTATCGGTGATCTGGCAGGGATCGCAGCGTTGAGCGGCCCGCTGTTCCCACTCATGGCCGGCTTCGGCCTGGCCGTGACACTAGTCACGATCATCGGCCAGACCGCCATGGCGGGGCAGGAGAAAGCCAAGGCCGAACATGAACTCGACGACCTGTTCAAGGGCGGCGCCGGCAATGACAAGGATTACTATCTCGCCTGATACCGGGGGCCTTGCTTCCACAGATCGCTTGCAGCTTGGTCGTCACGCCGCACTTGGGGCGCCCGCCTTGGTCGGATGAGTGCGGCAGATTTGTGGAAAGCAGGCTGCGGCCCTTGCCGGAATGGCGACCATCTGACGCCGACGCGTGATCCTGGCCTGGCATTGGACCAGGCCAGACAAATCTAGGATGGCAGTCGTTGCCGATATGGCGCACGCACGGTCCAGCACCAGATGAGGAGGGGTCGCAGACCCAGGTCTGGGTTCCGAGCTGGGCCTGCCGGTGCGGCCATGATACGAACCCCGTGCCGCAGTCGAAGGTGAGGGATCTGTGGCCCACCAGTTCAGATCCCGAACCGCCTTCACGAACTTTTCCCTCTCGGCAGATTGCGTCATGCTCTAGCACGACGCAACCGCCTGCCGGGCAGTGCATGACCGGTTTCGTACGCCTGTTCGTGCTCTTCAGCAACACGGTGAAGTGGCCGCCGCGTTGGACAAGAGAGGTGACGTTGGTCTCGCGAGGATTGTGCGAACAGCATCAAATCGTCTTCCCAGTGACCAAATTCCCCGCGGTGTGCGACATCATCCGGGCGGAAGAGGATACTGACATCACGGTCGACTTTCAGCGCGGCGCTTGCGGGCGCGATGTGGTTGGCGGGCCTTTCAGTGTTCGGGTAGGTACCACAAAAGCTCCTGCGCCATGCCTTCCTTCAAGTAGATGTAGTGGTAGATCGTTTCCTGGCAGACCCGGAGCGTCACACCTTCGTGGACCAGCTGGTTGCCGATTTGCTCAGACGTCCCGTCGACCGGCAGGCGCGTGCGCGGCATGCTGCCGAGAGGGGGCCGTTCTTGATCCGCTCGGCCACCTGATTTCGAAGCTGAGGATGCCGGATCAGCTTGCGCTGGCGGGCGCGCCGACTGTTGGCTCGGTGATGCGCGTCGGCGCCGTAAACCGGCAGGCACTCATCGCTGAACCAGCTTCGTTTGGTTTCGCGATGATAGTGGCTTTCGAGCGAGGCAACACGCGCGCCATCTCCCGGACAGGGACCTTTGCCAGCTTCCAGCGTTCGATCTGGACACGGTCCATGACGCTCAGTTGCGCGTAAATCGCTTCATTGGCAGAGGCTATCCATTAGATAAACGTCTGTTTATATGGGAATCGAACTTCAGGGCAGCGCGCGACCTGCCGCTAAAAGTGCCGCGTAATGAGGGTTATGTAAAATATTGCCACGTCAACGTCTTCGATATGGATGCCGAAAGCTATAAGCTTGCGCAAGGGTTGGGCACGGAACGACGATCGTACCCCATAGAAAACCGCGCGACGCGCCCGAGCCCGTCGCTCGGGGGAGGCAACACCGCTAGTTATTGCTCGGCCATTAAGAGCCATCAGCTGCGATGGCACGGGCTTGGACGGCTGGCTGGAGCGCGTCTTGTGGGCTGCTTGAAAGCGCACAACCTGGCTTTCCGACAAGCCCGCAGAGAGATAGGTGCAATGCCGGGACTAGCAACACGGACCGTAGTGCAATCTCCTCGAAGGCCAGTGTTCCAAAAACACTCACCTGGGATACAACTCAGGAAAAATCGGCTAGGGCCAGTAGCGTCCGCAGGTTCAGCCATCGCCACAAATCAAGCCGATTCAATCAAGCTGTCATTGAGAAGACAGATCCGCTTGTTGCGGCGCCGGACGTGGAATGGCTGCGCGGCTGCTCAGGGAGGCGCGAGCGGTCGTTCAAGTTCGGGCAAACATTGAAAACCTTCGTACATCCAAGCGCCTCTCTCGATCAACGAACGGCCAACACATCACTTTTGGGAATTTTTTTATGAAAATTATATTCTCTTTTTTTAAAAAACTATGCGCCTTAGGTTTTCCTTCATACTCGATCGCAAAGACAAACATAAACTTCAGGGAAAAATCATGCTTTACCGCAGCCTCATGCTCGCGACTCTGGCAGCCGCCCCCGCGGCAGCCGAAAACTGGGACCTTCCACTTGCATGGCCGGCCGAGAACTACATCTCGGTAGCCGCCGCAACCTTCGCCGACGACGTGAAGGATGCTACCGATGGGCGGGTCGAGATCGCGCTGCACCCCGGCGGTGCCCTCGGCTTCAAGGGCCCGGAGATGCTCGGCGCGGTGCGCGACGGTCTCGTACCGATCGGTGACATGCTGCTCAACCAGCAGGTCGGCGACGAGCCGCTGCTTGGTCTGACCTCGCTTCCCTACTTCATATCCTCCTCCGAGGAACTTGCGGAATTCGAGGACTTCTTCCGCGAAGAGCTCGAAGCGATCATGGAAGCCAACAACCAGAAGCTGCTCTACACGATGCCTTGGCCGCAGCAGCAGATCTGGACCAAGACCGAGGTCACCGATCTGGCCTCGCTCGCGGGGATCAAGATCCGCTCCTATGACCGCTCCTCGACCGAAGTCTTCGCCTCTGCCGGCATGACCCCGGTACAACTGCCCTGGGGCGAGGTGATCCCCTCGCTGGCAGCGGGCGCCATCGACTCGGTGGCGACCTCCTCGCCCTCCGCGGTCGACGGCTCGTTCTGGGAATTCCTCGAGTACGGCTACCCGACCCGGCAGACTTGGAACCTGAACGCGGTGACCGTCAACCTCGACAGCTGGAACGCGCTGGACGAAGCCGACCAGACCGCGATCAGCGAGATTGCCGACAAGCTCCAGCCCGAATTCTGGCAGGCTGCCCAGGACGAGGATGCCCGCAACATGGACGTCCTTGCCGAGAATGGCATGACGCTCGCGCCGATCTCGGATGAGCTGCGCGCCGAGCTGGCAGACCTGGCAGCACCGCTGCGCGCAGCGGTGCTCGAGGAACTGGGTGACGAGGCCACGGCCATCGTTGACGGCTTCAAGGGCCGCTGACCCCTGCTGAGACGACCCATGTCGCGGGCCATCTCGGCCCGCGACGTTCCGACAACCGAGGGAAACCCCATAATGATCAAGACCGTTGACCGCCTGTCCTACGCTCTTTCTTTGCTGTCGGGTCTGGCGATTTGCTGCATCGTCGTCTTGATCGTCGCAGAAATCTTCCTGCGCAAGCTCGCCGGGATTAGCCTGCATTTCGTGTGGGAATACTCCGTCTTCATCCATATCTCGGCGGTCTTTCTCGGCGCCGGCTGGACGTTGCGTACCGGCGGCCACATCCGGGTGACGCTGCTGCGCGGCTTCATCCCGCGGGGCTTTGAATGGATTAGCGGCCTCATCGGCCTCGCAATCGCCCTCTTCCTCACCAGTGCCATGACGCAGCTTGCGCTCGGCTACCTCTGGTCGGGCCGGACCACCGGCACCACCACCGACACGCCGCTCATCATCCCGGCCGCCTTCGTGGTCTTCGGCTGCGGGGTGCTGACGCTGCAGGTCGCGCTGCGGCTACTCGCCCTGCTTCTCGGCAAGGAGCTCGAGCTCGACACGACCGGCGAGGACGACCCCGCCCCGATCATGGATTGACCCGAAATGACCGCATCTGTTCTTTTCCCCTTCGTCATTCTTCTCGCCATCCTGGGCTCGGGCGTCTGGGTCGGACTGGGCCTTTCCGGCATCGGGATCCTCAGCCTCGAAATCTTCCGCAATATGCCGGTCGAGAAGTTGCTGGCTCAATCCGTGTGGAACGGTCTCTCCTCGCCCGAGCTGCTGGCCCTGCCACTCTTCATAATGATGGCGGAGCTGCTCTTCCGCACGAAGTTCATCAACGGTGTGTTCAGCGCGCTGGAGCCCTGGCTGCGTGACCTGCCCGGAGGGCTGCTGCATACCAATATCTTCGGCTGCGCGCTCTTCGCGCTGATCTCGGGCTCTTCGGCCGCGACCACCACCTCCATCGGGCGCATCACCATTCCCGAGCTGAAGAAGCGTGGCTACGATGAGCGCCTCGTCATCGGCACTCTCGCCGGGGCTGGGACGCTGGGCTTCCTGATCCCCCCGTCGATCATCATGATCGTCTACGGCGTGCTGTCCCAGACCTCTGTGCTGAAGCTCTTTGCCGCGGGCATACTGCCCGGCCTCCTGCTCGCGCTCAGCTTCGTCGGCTACGTCATTCTGCGGGCTAAACTGTCCCCCGGCATCGTCGGCCGCTCCGACAGTATCGACCGCAAAGCGCTGTGGAAGCAGCGTTTTGGCGGCCTGCCCCGGCTCCTGCCTTTCCTCGTGCTGATCCTCGCCGTGCTCGGGTCGATGTACGGCGGCTTGGCAAGCCCGACCGAAGCCGCCGCCTTCGCAGTATTCGCCACCGTCGTGATCATGGCCTTCGAGGGATCGCTGTCGCTGCGGGCACTGCGCGACGCGGCGATCGGCACCTCTCGCACCGTCTCGATGCTCGGTCTCATCATCGCCTCGGCCTCCTTCCTGTCGATGGCCATGGGCTTCCTCGGCATGCCGCGCGCGGTGTCCGGCTTCGTCAACGGGCTCAACCTGTCGCCGCTGATGCTGATCGTCCTGCTGATCGTCATCTACATCGTCCTTGGCAGCTTCCTCGAGGGCATGTCGATCATCGTGATGACCATCCCGATCGTCCTGCCCCTGGTCACCGCTGCCGGCTACGACAGCCTGTGGTTCGGGATCTTCCTGATCCTGATGGTGGAACTCGCGCAGATCTCGCCACCCGTGGGGATGAATCTCTTCGTGCTGCAGGGGCTGACCCGCAAGCCTCTCGGAGAAATCGTCCGCGCCGCCCTGCCCTTCTTCACCATCATGCTCGTCTTCGTGCTGGTGCTCGCGATTTTCCCCGGCATCGTCTCGGTCGTTCCCGATCTTGTGACCGGCGGCTGATTCACCCTCCACGCCGTCCCGGCTCCCCCGTGCCTTCGGGCACGGGAGTGGCCAGCCTTGCCCAAGGCACGGGGCGAACCCCGCCGAAACCTTGCACCCGGCGCCCCCTGAACGTCGCTCCTCCGACTGCCTCGGAGAGCCCCCGACTGACTGAAACCAAAGAGGTTCTTCAATGCCGATCCCCATTTCCGCCAAGGTGCAGAAGTTGCGCCCCTCGCCCAGCATGGCGGCCAAGCAGCGCGTGCTTGAACTCGAGGCGGCTGGGAGGAACATTCTCGACTTCTGCCTCGGAGAGCCCGATTTCGACACGCCCGAATACATCATCGCCGCGGCGGAAAAGGCCATGCGCTCCGGAGATACGCACTACACCTCGGCACAGGGCAAGCTCGCGCTCCGCCAGGCCGTGTCGCGCAAGCTCGAGGTCGAGAACGGCGTGTCCTACGATCCTTCGGAAATCGTGATCGGCAACGGCGCGAAGCAGCTCATCTTTGAGGTGCTCGCCGCGACGCTGTCCGAGGGCGACGAGGTGATCGTTCCCACGCCCTACTGGGTGAGCTACCCGGACATCGTTTCGCTGAATGGCGGCGTGCCGGTGATCGCCACCTGCGGACCGGAGGTGAACTTCAAGCTGACCCCCGAGATCCTGGAAGCGGCGATCACCGGGCGCACCCGCTGGCTGATCGTCAACTCGCCGTCGAACCCGACCGGTGCCGTCTACACGAAGGACGAATGGCTGGCGCTGGTAGAAGTGCTGGAGCGGCATCCGCAGGTCGCCGTGCTGACCGACGAGATCTACGAGAAGATCTTCTACGAGGGCAACCTCACCATCACGCCGACCTCCATCGCCCCCGCGCTAAAAGACCGCTGTGTCGTCGTTAACGGCATGTCGAAGGCCTATGCCATGACCGGCTGGCGCGTCGGCTATGCCGCTGGTCCGGTCGAGGTGATCAAGGCGGTGACGAAGCTCCTGAGCCAGTCGACCAGCTGCCCGTGCGCCTTTGCCCAGACTGCGGCAATTACCGCGCTGGAGGCCGAGCATCCCGCGGTGGACGAGATGCTCGCCGCCTACAGCGAGCGGCGCAAGCTGATCGTCGATGGGCTTAGCGCCGCACCGGGGATCACCTGCGCGCTGCCTGATGCCGCCTTCTACGTCTTCCCCGACGTGCGCGCCCTGCTCGGCACGGTGACCCCGGCCGGTCGTCGCATCGCCACGGACATCGACCTCGTCGACTACCTGCTCGACGAGGCCTCTGTCGCGGTCATGGACGGCACCTCCTATGGCACGCCGGGTTTCCTGCGGCTGTCCTTCGCCGCGTCCAACGAAAACATCCGCGCCGGCGTCGCGGCTATCGCCGCGGCGGTGGCGCAGCTGACCCCGGCACCCCAGACACTCGAAAAGGCAGATCAGTCATGACCCCGACATCCACCGCCGCCGCGCAGCCGGCCGACCTAGAGCTGATCACGGAATTCGGCAAATGCGCCGTCGCCAACGTCAGCGACAACCTTGACCGCCTGCGTGGGGCGATCGGCCTGCGGCCGTTCCACGGGGCCGCGCCAATGGTCGGCCGCGCGCTGACGGTCAAGACAGCGCCGGGCGACAACGCCTTCATCCACCGCGCTCTCGACCTGGTGCAGCCGGGTGACGTCATCGTCGTCGACGGTGCGGGCTACGAGGATCGCGCGCTGATCGGCGGCATCATGGTGGCCATCGCGCGCAAGCGCGGCGCGGCCGGTTTCGTGCTCGACGGTGCGATCCGCGACATCGACGAGATCGTCGGCGGCGACTTCCCGGTCTTCGCGCGCAGCGTCATTCACCTTGGCCCCTACAAGAACGGTCCGGGTGCGATCAACGTGCCGGTGACAATCGGCGGGATGGTGGTCCACCCCGGCGACATCGTCCTCGGCGACGCAGACGGGATCGTGGCGATCCGGCCCGACGAGGCCCCCGCTACACTGGCCGCGACGCAGGCCCAGGCCCGCAAGGAGGCCGAGATCCTGGCCTCGATCGAGGCGGGAACCTATACCGGGGCCTACGCGAAGTAGGATGGCGTACAGGAATGCTCCCCTCACCCTGTCCGAGTACGAGGACCTGCTTCGCCTTGGGAGGGACTATCGGCTCGATGCCCTCCGGATCCATCGCGGCGACTGGTACCTCGACGTAAGCTTCGGGCCGGGCCCGGCCATCTCGGCCTCGGCGGGTGACTCTCTTCGAACCGAAGGTCCTGAGCCGCCTGCCCCTGGGCAGGCGACACCGGCAGACACCGTGACGCACTCCATCGTCGCCCCGGTGTCCGGGATCGTGCATTTGACCGCGGCGCCGGGCGAGCCCGCCCTGGTCGCCGCTGGAGAGAAGATCACCGCAGGGACCACGGTCGCGGTGATCGAGGCGATGAAGATGATGACCAACATTGACAGCGAGTGCGACGGCATGATCGTGGAGGTGCTCGTCGCCGCCGGAGACATGGTGGCCGCCGGGCAACCGCTGGTCCTGATCCGGGAGGCCGAAGCATGATCAAGCGCCTTGTCATAGCCAACCGTGGCGAGATCGCCCTGCGCATCCAGCGCGCCGCGCGCGCGCTCGGGATCGAGACCGTGCAGATCCACAGCACCGCCGATGCCGGGACCTCCTTCGTGCGCGCCGCCGACCTTGCGGTCTGCGTCGGACCGGCCGCCACCGCGGATAGCTACCTGAACATGCCGCGGATCATTGCCGCGGCCCTGGCAAGTGACTGCGACGCGGTCCATCCCGGCTACGGCCTGCTGTCGGAGAACCCCGAATTCGCGGCGCTCTGCGAGGAATCCGGGCTGGCCTTCGTCGGCCCCCGAGCCGAGTGCATCGCGAAGATGGGTGACAAGATCGCCGCCCGCAACGTGATGACCGCCGCGGGTGTGCCCTGCGTGCCCGGCACCAACGATCCGCTGCCGGACGATCTCGACGCCTGCCGCACGGTGGCGGCGGGGATCGGCTATCCGGTGATCATCAAGGCGGCCCACGGCGGCGGCGGGCGCGGCATGCGGGTGGTGCGCCAGTCAGACGATCTTGCGGCGGCGCTGAAGACGACGCGCGCCGAGGCTCGCAACGCTTTTGGCGACGACACGCTGTTCATGGAGCGCTTCCTCGACCGGCCGCGCCACGTCGAGATCCAGATCCTCGCCGACGCCCATGGCAACGCTGTGCATCTCGGGGAACGCGACTGCTCGATGCAGCGCCGTCACCAGAAGGTCATCGAAGAAGCGCCGGCCATGGGCGTCTCCCGCGCCCTGATCGACGCCACCGCCGCAGCCTGCCTGCGCGCCTGCCGCGATCTCGGCTATGCCGGGGCCGGGACTTTCGAATTCCTTTACCAGGATGGCGAGATGTTCTTCATCGAGATGAACACCCGCCTGCAGGTTGAGCATTGCGTGACCGAGGCGATCACCGGGATCGACATCGTGCAGTGGCAGCTGCGCATCGCGGCAGGGGAACCGCTGACCCTTCGCCAGGAAGACATCGCCCTGCACGGGCACGCCATGGAGTGCCGGATCAACGCCGAGGACCCCGAAACCTTTGCACCGACGCCGGGCCGGGTCCGCGACTTCATTCCTCCGGCCGGAAACGGCATCCGGGTCGAAACCCATCTCGAGCCCGGAGCCGAGGTGCCACCCTACTACGACGGCATGGTGGCCAAGCTCGTCACCTCGGGCCGGGACAGGACAGAGGCCATCGACCGGATGATGGGCGCCCTCGCGGCGCTGCGCATCGACGGCATCCAGAGCAATGCGCCGCTGCACCGCCGACTGCTGAGCCATCCCGCGTTCCGGGAGGAGCCGCAGACGATCCACTTCATCGAACATCTCATCGCGCCGGAGGCCTGACATGACGAGTCCCGCAGCGCATGTCTCCGAGATGGGCGAGAGCGCCCTGCTGATCCAGAGCGGCGGGCCGATGTCGCTCGACGTCCAGCGCCTGTACTGGGCGCTTGACCGCAGCTGCCGCGATCTTCCCGGCGTGACCGAAACCGTGCTTGGCGTGCATTCGCTGCTTGTGCGTTTCGATCCGCAGGCCGAAGTGGCGGAAACCGCGGCGCGCCTTCAGGATCTCTGGAACGAGACCCGGCCCGCCGATGGACAGGGCCGGCTCGTCGAGATCCCCGTGCATTACGGCGGCGAGGACCTCACGGAGCTCGCCGCGTGCCACGATCTTCGCATCGACGAAGTCATTGCCCTGCACACCGCCCCCATCTACACCGTCTTCGCCCTCGGCTCGCAGCCCGGATTTCCCTACTTGGGCGGGCTCGATCCTCGGCTCGCGACGCCGCGCAGATCCTCGCCGCGGCAACGCGTCGACGAAGGCAGCGTGGTAATCGGCGGTGAACAGGCGGGCGTGATCGCCCGCACCTCGCCCTCGGGCTGGCACATCATCGGCGCGACGCAGGTCAGCCTCTTCGACCATGCCCGCGACGAGCCAGCGCTGCTGCAGCCCGGCGACCGGTTGCGTTTCAGCGTCGAGGAGGTCTCCGCATGATCCGCATACTCAATCCCGGCCTCGGAGCGGCGGTTCAGGACCTTGGGCGGAGAGGCCTTGCGAACATCGGTGTCGGGCGCTCCGGTGCCATGGATCGTCGCGCCCTGAGGGTGGCCAACGCAATGCTCGGCAATGCCGAGGAGGCGGCCGGCCTCGAGATCACGCTCGGTGGTTTCTCCTTCGAGACGCTGGAGCCCGTCGCCATCGCGCTTGCCGGGGCAGATACCGAAGCGACGCTCGACGGCCGCCCCCTCCCCCGCTGGTGGGCGCGGACCCTCTTGCCCGGACAGGTCCTGAGGATGGGTCACAGCCGCACCGGAATGCGCGGTTACATCGCCGTCTCGGGGGGCCTCGACGTGCCCGAGGTGCTCGGGTCGCGCGCCACCGATGCAAAGGGCGGCTTCGGCGGCCACGACGGTCGCCTGCTGAAGGCCGGGGACACCCTGACCACCGCGGCGGAGAGCAGCGGCACGCGGGCCCTGGACTACGGGCTCAGTCCCCGCGCCTGGCCCGATCTCTGGGCCGACGGCTCGGGCGAGACCGAGGTCCGCTTCGTGCCCGCCATGGAATGGGCCGACTACGACGAGAAGGCTCGCGCCCTGTTCTGCGCGACCGGCTGGACGATCGAGCCGGCGAGCAACCGCATCGGCTATCGCCTCTATGGGCCGGAGATGGTGCCGACAATTCGCCGCGAGCTGTTGTCGCATGGCATCCTGCCGGGAACGATCCAGCTTCCGCCCTCGGGGCGGCCGGTCGTCCAGATGCTGGACGCCAACACCGTCGGGGGCTATCCGAAACTGGGGGTCGTCATAGACGCGGACCTGCCGCTGCTGGCGCAGGCGACGCTGGGCAGCACGCTGCGCTTCCGCGAGTTCTGCGCCGCGGAAGCACGCGCCGCACGCCGCGAAGAAGATGACCTCGTCTCGGCGATCCGCCGCGCAACCTCACATCAACGAAAGGGATAGGCCGCATGGAAATGACATCCGACCTCCGCACCCTCGAGGACATCTTGGCCGTGTCCCGGAAATTTGGCGTCACCGCGCTGACATTTGGCCTGCCGGATGACCGGATCGAGCTTCGCTTCGCTGAGGCTGCCTGCCCCACTGCCGAGACCCTGCCCGCAGAGATCCCCGCAGAAGCGGCGGTTTTCGTCACAGCGGACACGCCGGGGCTGTTCCAGCCCCAGATCACCGAGCTGCCGCTGACTGTGTCCAAAGGCGACATTCTTGCCTTCCTGAATGCCGGCCCGGTTCGAAACACCCTGACCGCCCCCTGCGACGGAACGGTCACCGAGCAGCTTGCCGAGACCGACAGCCTCCTTGGTTGGGGCAGCCCCGCGTTCAAGATCACGACCGGAGCCTGAGACACATGCGACAGATCGACGTGAACTCGGACCTTGGCGAAGGTTTCGGCCCCTATCGCATTGCCCCTGACGCCGAGCTGATGCCCCTCATCACCTCGGCAAACATCGCCTGCGGTGGACATGCCGGAGACCCGGAGGTCATGTGCGAGACCATCGACCTCGCGGCGGAAAATTCCGTGCGCATCGGCGCCCATATCGGGTTCCCCGACCGCGCCGGGTTCGGGCGGCGTCCGATGCCGATGACGCACCGCGAGCTCGAACTGATGACCGTAACACAGCTCGGTGCCCTGCAGGGCGTGGCGCGTCTGCGAGGCAGAACGCTAACCCATTTTAACTTCCATGGCGCACTGGGAAACCTCTCCTTCGCCGACGCGGATGTCGCGAAAACTCTCCTGCGGGCTGTCAAGGCGGTGGACCCTGCGCTGACCTTCATCGGCCTGCCGGACACCGAAGCGACCCGCGCCGCCGAGGCGCTCGGCCTGCCGGTCATCCGCTCCTTCCTCGCCGATCGAGGCTACAGCGCCCCGGGCCGGCTGGCACCGCGCGGCGCCGAAGGCGCGTTGATCCATGATCCTGAGGCGGTCCGTGAACGGGTCGCGGAGACACTTGCAACCGGCATGCTGCGCCTCACCACCGGGGAAATGGTCCCGATGGAGGTCGACTCGGTGCTCGTGCACAGTGATACGCCGAGCGCGCTGGAACTGGCCCATGCGATCCGCGCGGGCATTGCCGACAGCGGCTGCAGTATCGCCCCCTACGCAGCGTAGAGATGCCGCACCTCTGCGACTGGTCTCTTCAACTCATGTGGGCACGCGGCTTCTCATGCGCTATGAGAATGTATTCCACGGCAGACCAACCCGGACAGGTGCGGCATGATCACCTTCAAGCAACTCGAAGCCATCTACTGGATCGCCAATCTCGGTAGCTTCGCCGCCGCCGCCGACAAGCTCTGTACCACCCAGTCGGCGGTGTCGAAACGGGTGCAGGAGCTGGAAGCCCAGTTCCAGATCGAGATTTTCGATCGCTCGAGGCGCACCGCCCGTCTGACCGACAAGGGCAATGAGATCCTCTCTTTCGCCAAGAAGCTGCTGAGCGATCGCGACCAGATGATCGAACGCGCCAGTTCGAACGAGGTCATGTTTCGCCGCCTACGTATAGGTGTCACCGAGCTCACCGCGATGACCTGGCTGCCCAAGCTGGTCAGTGTCATCCGCTCGGAATTCCCGAGAGTCAGCATCGAGCCCGAAGTGGAACTGAGCGCCACCTTGTTCGAGCGGTTGATCGAGGATTCCATCGACCTGATCGTCGTACCGGACGTCTTCGATGACAGCCGCTGCGTGCGCTTGCCGATCGCCCCGGTCGAGAATGACTGGATGGTCGCCCCCAGCCTTTATCGGGGGGACATCCGTCTCAGGCAGGAGCAAATGGCAGAATTTACCCTACTCGTTCAGGGAAACCGGTCCGGCACAGGGATTATCTACAACCGATGGCTCGAAGAGCAGAATTTTCAATCAAACAGAACAATGCAATGTGAAAGCCTCATCGCGCAGATCGGCTTCACCGTGTCAGGTCTCGGAATCAGCTATCTGCCGGTTCCAGTGACACAGCCGCTGATAGATGCTGGCCACCTAAGGCGCCTTCCCACCGAGGGCAGGCTGCCGCATGTGAAATATTCTGTCCTCTACAAGAGCGATCGAACCTCGAAGTTTCGGAAACACATCGCAGACCTCGCAAAGAAGAGCTGCTACTATAGCAGCTTTTTCTCCCCAAAGATGTGATCTCGCCCCGTCGGCTTCACCGGCGGGAGCAGGTCAGCGGGGCAGCCATTGGGGTGAGGTGCGTCTACCGTGGGGCAAAACTGATTTAGCTTACTGACGCCTACAAACCGATCTGCGCGATGGAACAACTGCGGATATGGTGGCGACGTTGCACAGACTATTCCCATGGCGGGTCAGGCCGCTGACCGTTGCGACTATTCCAAAACGCGAGCGCGCCAGCCGCTGATGAAAAACTCCGCTAACTTGGCTACTATCTTGTGCACACATGGCGGACCTCCCCATGCCAGCAAGGCTACGTAGGAAAAGGCCGCTCAAAATCAAAATCGTCGTCATATTTCGCCGCGAGAAAGTTCACGAAGCGGCGATGAAACTGGCGTGTGTGGTCGTGCGCCAACTGGTCGGCCTTAGCGACATCCTGGCGGCGGATGGCCTCGATCATGTCGACGTGGTCCGAATTTAGCAACTCGTCGCTTTCCGAGTTCTGGATGAACTCGAAGTGCATGTGCAGGATCCGCCGCCCCTCATCCAGCAGATGGCCATAGCTTCGCGCGAGGTAGAAGTTCTTGCCGGCCTCGGCGACTGCCATGTGGAAATCGCGGTTGCTCGCAGACATCGCTAGGAAATCGTTGCCCTCGCAGGCCTGGTCAAAGGCGCGCGCGAGCTTCTCCATGGCCACGATGTCGGCGTCGGTGCGGTGCCGGGCGGCAAGGCGGGTATTTATCCTCTGCAGGAAATCGAGTGCCTCAACATAGCGCGGAAACTCCGCGAGGTTCACCGGGGCGACAAGTGTCGAGCGGTTCGACAACGTGACCACGAGGCCCTCGGCTCCGAGACGAATGAGAGCCTCACGGATCGGCGAGCGCGACATCGCGAATCTTTCCGACAGCGTGGTCTCATCAAGCGGCGCGCCGGGCTCTAGATCGAGCGTCAGGATCTCCCGCTTCAGCTCGTCATAGACGTAGCGCGCGCCCAGCCCTTTCGCCTGCTTTTGTGCAGTGCCCTGACTCTTCGTCATTTCTCTAGCCTTCGTCATCTTCGCTTTCCCGATGCTTTATCGCCCTGCTTTGCAGAATATCAAATCTATTGACATGGCGGCACTGTGTCGACAATCCTATCTTGTACACACGGTGCCGACACAGGGAGAGTAAAAAAATGAAAATTCTGACTGGCCTACTTTTGACCGGAACCGCGCTAGCCACTCCGGTATTTGCCGATGTCGCCGCGGACAGTCGCCTGAACACCGTCCTCGACCGCGGCACGCTGATGTGCTCGGGCCACAATGGCTCGTTCCTCGGCTTTGCCGAGGTCGACGATAAAGGGAACTGGAAGGGCGTTGACATCGACCTCTGCCGCGCGCTTGCGGCAGGGCTCTTCGGCACCTCCGAGGGACATCTAGAGATCGTTCCTGTCTCCTGGGCCCAGCGTTGGCCGGCCTTGCAGTCCGGCGATATCGACGTGGTCATCAAGGTCTCTGGCTGGACCCAGAGCAGGGACACCGAACTGAACCTCTCGTTCAGCCGTCCGTACTTCATCGGTGCCTTCCAAGCCATGTCCCCGGCATCGCTGGGGGCGGAATCCATTGCAGATCTCGACGGTGGCTCGATGTGCGCGGCCGCAGGGACTTCGACCGAACGCGCACTTGCAACTTATCTCGAAAGTAACGGCATCCAGGCCGAGGTCCTCACCTTCGAAAACGGTGACGAACTACGGAACGCTTACTTCGAGGGTCGGTGCGACGGCTACGTAGAATGGGCCCCCTCGCTGGCCGCAGCCCGGGTCGATGCACCCGACGGCGCCGAGGCTCATACCATCCTGCCCGATGTCATCGACCTTGAGGCCGAAGGCATCATTGTGCCCGAGACGGATCCGGACTGGCTCGACGTGCAGAACTGGATGATCTCTTCGCTGTGGTTTGCCGAGGCCAACGGCATCACTTCTGAAAATGTCGACGAGATCAAAGCGAACCCGACCTCGAGTGCCATCGAGAAGTTTCTCGGCGTGACTCCGGGCTACGGCGAGCGGCTGGGGCTCTCGGACGATTGGGCCTACAACATGATCAAGGAGGTCGGCAATTTCGCCGAGATCTATGATCGCAACATCGGTGCTGGTTCGCCCTACAACCTGCCGCGTGGCGTCAATGCGCTCTATTCAGATGGTGGCGTGTTCTTCCCGATGATAATCGACTGACCGCCCCTGGCAGGACTGGGCGCAGCGCCGCGTCCTGCCAGTCACCCCGGCCCCCCCCTCTATTCAGGAGACGCAGGACATGCCAGCGTTTCTCAACAGTCGAGCCATGCGCGACGGCGCAGCGCAGACCGCGTTTGTAGGTGCGTTGGTCCTGCTCGTCGGTATCGCGATCGTCACCGCCCGGGCCAATCTTGAGGCGCAGGGTCTCAGCGCTGGATTTGGCTTTCTCGAGCGCGCCACTGGCTGGCGTATCAGTTTCTCGCTGATCGACTACGATACATCCTCGCCCTACTGGAAAGCCATCCTCGTCGGCGTCCTCAATTCGCTGTTCCTTGGCGCGATCGCGCTGCCTCTTGCAACGCTTCTCGGGGTCACTGTCGGGGTCATGCGCACCTCGGGCAACGGCATGGCAGAACTGCTCGGCACGGTCTTCGTCGAGGTCTTCCGCAATGTGCCTCTGCTGCTGCAATTGCTTTTCTGGTATGCGATCCTGCTGTCCCTGCCCTCGCCTCGGGACACCGGACTACTTCCTGGTGGCATCGCCCTCAGCGGCCGCGGCATCTATGTGCCGGGACTCAACGTTACCGGTGGGTCGGTTTTCATCGCCATACTGCTGGTCCTAGCCGCAGCGGCTATGGCGCTCTGGCTCAAGAGCGCGCGTCTGGTCTCGGCACCGCCTCGGGCGGTGCGCCGCGCTATCCGAGCCACATGGGCGCTTGGCACTACCGCTGCGGTCGCCGCGCTGTGGATCGGCCGAATTCCTGAGACAGCACTACTCAGCATTCCCGTCCAGCAGGGTCTGAACTACCGTGAGGGCATTCGCATCTCCCCGGAACTGATGGCCTGCGTCATCTCCATCTCAATCTACGGTGCGGCCTATATCGCCGAGATTGTCCGCTCAGGCATCAACGCCGTTCCCAAGGGGCAGGCCGAGGCCGGGCGCGCGCTGGGGCTCAGCAGCTGGCACATCTTCAGCCGCATCCGCCTGCCGTTGGCGATCCGGATCGTGATGCCGACGATGATCAACCAGTACGTCTGGCTCTTCAAGGCGACCACTATCGGCATCGCGATCAGCTTCACCGACTTCTTCATGGTCATTTCCACATCGATCAACCAGTCGGGCCAGACCCTCGAGCTCATCGGCATCCTGATGGGGGGCTTCCTGATCATCAACTATTCGATCGCCTGGGTCCTGAACCGGCTCAATGACGCCATCGCCCTCAAGGGCACCCAGCTGAGGATCTGAGCGATGCAGGAGCTTGTTCCACATACTACGGCGATACGCCCTAGCCCCTTTAGTTCGCTGCGCGCCCGCTATTTCTCTACTCCTCTGAACGGCGCCGTCACTCTCGTTTGTGCGACCGTCGCGCTCTGGCTCCTCTGGTCGGCGTTTGATTGGGCGGTGCTGCATGCGGTCTTCGGTACCGGGCAGCGGGAGGCTTGCCTTGCCGCCGAAGGCGCCTGCTGGAGCGTCGTGTCGAGCCGCTGGCGCATCGTCCTCTTCGGTCTCTACCCCTTCGAGGAACAATGGCGCTCGGGCTTGGCATGCTTGGTCATGGGTGCCGTCATAGCGCTGTCCTGTGCGCCGTGGTTCTGGAACGCGCGGCGTCTGCCCCTGCTCTGGGTCACTGGATTTGCCACCTTCTACTTGCTGATGCGCGGCGGGTTCTTCGGCCTCCCCGTGGTGACCGAGCAGAACTGGGGCGGGCTCTCACTGACCCTGTTCATCTTCGCGGCGGTCTGCATCCTCGGTATGCCCCTGGCGATCTGCTTCGCGTTGCTGCGGCGCTCAAAACTGCCTTGGATCGCTCGAACCATGGCGCTGGTGATCGATACAATTCGGTCTCTGCCGTTGCTGTCGATTATGTTCACCTTTGCCATCGTGCTGCCCTTCGTTCTTCCGGGCTGGCTTACCGGCGACAAGCTTTACCGGGTGATAGTTGGTTATGCGCTTTTCTTCGCCTGCTACCAGGCGGAGATCATCCGCGGCGGCATCCAGGCGCTCCCGGCCGGGCAGGAAGAGGCAGCCATGGCGCTCGGGCTCGGATACTGGCACCGCGTTGGCTACATCGTGCTGCCGCAGGCGTTCAAGAACGCCTTGCCGCCGACGATCAATCAGGTCGTCATCACCTTCAAGGAAACCTCGCTGGTCACGATCATCGGCTTCTTCGATGTGATGGCAAGCGGCCGGGCGGCCTCGGGCACCGCGGAATGGAACTTCGCTGTGATCGAAATCTACGTCTTCGTCGCTCTCATCTTCTTCGTCTTCGTCTTCTCGCTATCCCGCTACGGGGCCTATCTCGAACGTCGCCTCGACGTCGGTCGCCGCTAAGGAGAACTCTCATGTCTGACACAGCCATCCACATCGCTCAGATGCAAAAGTTCTACGGCAGCTTCCATGTCCTGAAGGACATCAACCTCGATGTCGCGCGCGGTGAAAAGATCGTCATATGCGGACCCTCGGGGTCTGGTAAGTCGACGCTAATCCGCTGCATCAACCGACTGGAAGAGCATCAATCTGGCACCATCGAGGTGATGGGGACCGCTCTCGACGACAATGTACACCACATCGACGAGATCCGCCGCGAGGCCGGCATGGTTTTCCAGAACTTCAACCTATTCCCGCATATGAGCGTTCTCGACAATTGCACGCTGGCACCCATGCTAGTGCGCAAAACCCCTCGCGCCGAGGCGGAGGAGACCGCCATGCGCTACCTCGAGCGGGTAAAGATTCCCGACCAGGCGCGCAAATACCCCGGCCAGCTCTCTGGCGGCCAGCAGCAACGGGTGGCGATCGCCCGAGCACTGTGCATGAACCCCGAGATCATGCTGTTCGACGAGCCGACCTCTGCGCTCGACCCCGAGATGATCGCAGAGGTGCTCGACGTCATGGTCGGCCTCGCGCAGGAGGGTATGACCATGGTTTGCGTTACGCATGAGATGGGTTTCGCGCGGCAGGTCGCGGACCGGGTGATCTTCATGGCCGATGGCCAGATCCTCGAGCAAGCACCTCCCGCAGAGTTTTTCGGCGCCCCGAGAAACGAACGCACCCGCGCATTCCTGGGACAGGTTCTCGGACATTGACCTGCAAGGTGCCGCGCAGGGGCGCTCCCTCCCATGCGGCACCTGCACCGGTGCGGTCGGGCATCGCCAGGCCGCACCGCCCTTCGCCTCGCCGAACGCAGCCAGCGTTCCTGGCGCATGAACACCTACGAAAAAGGATCGAACCATGACCTACAACCTCAAGCTCTCGGGCGTGATGCCCGCGCTGGTCACTCCTTTCGACGCCGACGGCAAGATCGACTTCGCCGCCTTCGAAAAGCACCTGACCGAACTGCGTGCCGTCGGCGTGACCGGCTGGGTGCCCTGCGGTTCATCGGGCGAGTACAACTTCATGTCGGATGACGAGCGCGCGCAAGTGTTGAAATTCGTCGCTGACTTCGCCAACGAAGACGAGATCCTCATCGCGGGCACCAATGCACCGCACACCGCTGGAGTCATCGCCAATACCTTGAAGGCGAAGGAACTGGGCTATCACGCGGTCCTGCTGGCGACGCCCTTCTACACAAAGCCAACTGACGCCGAGCTTGAGACCCATTTCCGCGCGGTGCTCGATGCCACCGATATGAACATCGTGCTTTACTCCTACCCGGACAAGGACGGCATCGAGATCTCGACAGACCTCATGGATGCGCTGGCCGATGATCCACGCATCATCGGCATCAAGGAAAGCTCGGGCTCGCTGCAGCGCGCCGTTACCATTGCCACCCGCTATGAGGGGCGCATCCAGCTGGTCTCGGGCTCGGACGACATTGCGCTCGACTTCATGTTTTGGGGCGCCGACAGCTGGATTTGCGGCCCGGCGAACTGCATGGGCAAGGCGGTCTGCGATCTTGACCGCAGCTACCGAGCCGGTGATCTTGCCAAGGCCAAGGCGCAAATGGCCACGCTCTACAAGGCGATGAACATCCTTGAGTCGGGCAAGTTCGTGCAGAAGCTGAAGTATGGTTGCGAACTGCAGGGCACTCCAGTCGGCGAATGCCGCATGCCGCTTGGTCCGCTCACCGCGGACGAAAAGGCGGCCTTCAAGGCGGCCATGGACCCCATCCTCAGCTGGTGACAGCTTCGCGCCGGGGGCGTTAACTATGCCCCCGGTCCCCTTCGAATTTGCAGAGGCCCGTGGTGACCACGTACTCCCGCCCACAACACACGCTTGTCATCGGTTCCGGCATCATCGGTTCCGCCATCGCCTATGAGCTGATCAAGCGCGGCCGCAGGGTCACGCTGCTCGACCGCGACGAACCGGGGCGCGGCGCCTCCTTCGGGAATATGGCTTCGATTGCGGTGACCGAATTCTTGCCTGCCTCGCGGCCCTCGGTCTGGCGTCAGATCCCTGGCTGGATGATGGACCCCGAGGGGCCAATCCGTGTGCGCCCCGGTTACATGCCGCGGCTTGTTCCGTGGTTTCTCCGCTTCCTGATGGCTTCGCGCCCCAGCAAATTGCGCGCGCTCGAGGCGGGCGGCGCGGCGCTCTGCGCCCGCGCGTTGGCAGACACTGAAGCGCTCTTGTCGGAACTCGGAGCTGGCGACGAGCTGACCCCTACAGGCTGCCTGTCGCTCTACAGCGACGAGGCCGAGTTTCGCGCCGACCGCGACCATATCGAGCTCCTCGAGCGCTTTGGCTTTGATCATGAGGTGATTGGGGCGGAGCGCCTACGCGAGCTGGAGCCCGCGCTGACCCCGGCGATCGGCAAGGCGGTGGTTTTTCCCGACAACCGCTCGCTGCGCGACCCACACCGCTATGTGACGCGGATCGTCCAGCGGTTTGCCGAGATGGGCGGCCAACTGGCCAGCGGGGAGGTTGTGGGCATCCGTCCGCAGGAGCAGATCACCGAGGTCCAAATCACCACCGGTGAGACGCTACTTGCCGATGAGCTGGTGCTTTGCGCCGGGGCGTATACGGGCAGGCTTTCGGCGATGCTGGGCGAGCCGATCCCGCTCGAGACCGAGCGCGGATATCACACGCAGATCATGGCACCGGGCATATCGCTCGCGCACTCGATCATCTGGCCGTCGCGCGCTTTCATGGTGACGCCGACAGCCGGCGGCATCCGGGTTGGCGGCACAGTCGAGATGGCCGGGCTCGAAGCGGCTCCGGATTTCAACCGCGCCAAGATTACCGTGCGCCGCGCCCGCGAGGCGCTTCCCGATCTGCGCGTCGAAGAGGCGACGGAATGGATGGGGCACCGCCCCGCCCTGCCCGACACGGTGCCGATCCTCTCGGCCTCGGAAAAGGTGCGGCGTGTCTACTACGCCACCGGGCACGGACATCTGGGCGTGACCAATGCCGCCACCACCGCCAAACTCATGGGGCAGCTAATCACCGGCGACAGGCCGGAGATCGACCTGCACCCCTATCGTATCAACCGTTTCTGAAAGGAGCCAATCATGACCGACAAGGTTTGTCTGATCGTTGGCGGCGGCCGCGGCATGGGCGCCGCCGCCGCGCGCGAGATGCACGCCCGCGGCTACAAACTGGTGCTGATGTCCCCCTCTGATAGCTGCGAGACTCTCGCTGCTGAGCTGGGAGGTCTCGCCCGCCGCGGCAAGGCAGAGGTGCAAGCGGATCTTGAGGCCATCGTTTCACTGGCGATGGAACGCCATGGCCGTATCGACGCCGTGCTGCTCCATGTCGCCGGACCGCCCAAGGGCGAGCTGCTGGAGATCCCCGATGAGGAGTGGGACCGCGCCAACGATATGGTTCTGAAGCCGGTGATCCGCATGGCCCGGCTGGTTACCCCGACGATGGAGGCGCAGGGCGGCGGCTCGATCGTCTGCATCACCACTTTCTCTGCCTTCGAGCCGTCGCTGATCTTCCCGACGTCGAGCGTCTACCGCGTGGGCGTGTCGTCCTTTGCCAAGCTCTATTCGGACCGCTACGGCACAGCCAACATTCGCTTCAACTGCCTTCTGCCGGGCTTTACCGACAGCCTCAACCTGCCACAAAAATATGCCGACATGTCCGCGCTCGGGCGGCTCGCCCGCGCTGAGGAACAGGGCAAGGCCGCAGCCTTCCTTCTGTCCGAGGACAGCAGCTACATCACCGGCCAGAGCCTGCGGGTCGACGGCGGTGTCACACGTTCGATGTAAGGATTCCCATGAAGGATCAGATTTTCATTGACGGCGCCTACTGCGCCTCTGCCTCCGGCGAGTTTTTCGACGTTGTCGACCCTGCTGACCGCAAGGTGTTCCACCATGTGCCGCGTGGCATTGCGGCGGATATCGACCGTGCCGTTGTGGCGGCCCGCCGCGCCTTTGAAGAAGGCCCCTGGCCACGCATGAGCGGCGCCGAGAGGGCCGGCGTATTGCGCCGCATGGGTGATGAGATCGCCGCCCGCACCGACGAGCTTGCCCGGCTCGAGGTTCGGGACAATGGCAAGCCCCTTCCCGAGGCGGTTTGGGATATCGAGGATACTGCCGGTGTGTTCCACTTCTACGCCGACCTAGCAGAAGGGCTCGATGGGGCCGAGCAGGCGATCACGCTCGGAATGGATGGGTTCACGTCTAAGGCAGTGAAGGAGCCGATCGGCGTGGCCGGGGCGATCATCCCATGGAACTTCCCGATGCTCATGGCGTCGTGGAAGGTGGCGCCGGCGCTTGCCGCGGGCTGCACGATAGTCCTCAAACCCTCTGAACTCACCCCGTGCACTGCGCTTGAGCTTGGCGAGATCGCCAACAAGGCGGGCCTCCCGTATGGCGTACTCAACATCGTCACCGGCTATGGCGACGAGGCTGGCCAACCGCTGACCGAACACCCCGGCGTCGACAAGCTGGCCTTCACAGGCTCGATCCCCACCGGCTCGCGGATCATGGCAACTGCCGCGCGCGACATCAAGGCCGTCAGCCTGGAGCTCGGGGGCAAGTCGCCGATGGTGATCTTTGCCGACACCCCACTCGATGAGGCGGTCGAGTGGATCATGTTCGGGATCTTCTGGAACCAGGGCGAGGTCTGCTCGGCCACTTCGCGTGTGCTGGTCGAGGCTCCGATCTACGACGCGCTAATCGCACGGCTCGCCGAAGAGGCGCGCAAGATCAAGATCGGCCATGGGCTCGAAGAGGGCGTTCTGCTGGGGCCGTTGGTCAGTCAAGGCCAGCTTGAGAAGGTGCTGGCCTGGATCGAGACCGGCAAGGCTGAAGCGCGGCTCGTCTGCGGCGGTGGCGTACCCAAGGGGCTCGAAGGCGGCTGTTACATCGAGCCGACAATTTTCGCCGATATGGGTAAGGACGCGAGGATCTGGACCGAGGAAATCTTCGGTCCCGTGGTCTGCGTCAAACCCTTCGACACCGAGGCAGAAGCGATCCGGATGGCCAATAACAGCCGCTTTGGACTCGGCGCGGCGGTGATGTCCGCTGATCTTGACCGCGCCGAGCGCGTGGCCCGTGCCTTCCGGGCTGGCATCGTCTGGATCAACTGCTCGCAGCCCACCTTCACCGAGGCGCCTTGGGGCGGCTACAAACAATCGGGCATTGGCCGAGAACTCGGCGAATGGGGCCTGAACAACTACCTCGAGACCAAGCAGATCACCAGCTTCGACCGTTCTCGGCCGTGGGGCTGGTATCTCAAGGAGTGAAATGATGCGCTGGACTCGGACTCTCCAGACGGTCGATGTACACTGCGCGGGCGAGATCGGCCGCGTTGTGACCGGCGGCATGCTCGACATCCCGGGCGCAACGATGGCCGACAAGCTGCGGCACCTCAACGAGGTCGACGACAGCCTGCGTCGCTTTCTTTGCTCCGAGCCGCGCTCGGGCCCTGCAGGCTCGTTCTGCCTGCTTCTGCCCGCCTGCGATCCGCGCGCGGACGTCGGGTTCATCGTGCTGCAGCCGGATCAGGCCCACGCCATGTCTGGCTCGAACGCCATGTGCGCGGTAACCGCCCTTCTCGAAACCGGCATGATACCGTTGACCGAGCCCGAGACCATTGTGACACTCGACACGGCCGCAGGGCTGGTCCGAACCACGGCGCTGTGCGAGGCGGGCAAGGTCACTCGCGTTTCGCTTGATATGCCCCCCTCTTTCGTCGCCGCTAAGGATGCGGTGATCGATACTCTCGACTGGGGGCAGCTGCGCTACGACCTCTGCTTCGGCGGGGTTTTCTATGCGCTGGTGGACGTCGACCAGATCGGCCTGACCATCGCCCCGGAGAACGCCCGCGCGCTGGCCACCGCCGGTGTCACCCTGCGCAATGCGATCGCCCAGACCTGCGCCGCAAGGCATCCGGAGAACAGCGCCCTCGATGGGCTCGCATACGTTATGTTCCGCGCGCAGGAGTCCGATGGCGCGCTGCGTAC
Organism: Salipiger pallidus; assembly: GCF_014643635.1. Taxonomy (GTDB): domain Bacteria; phylum Pseudomonadota; class Alphaproteobacteria; order Rhodobacterales; family Rhodobacteraceae; genus Salipiger; species Salipiger pallidus. Next base: position 103,915 of record NZ_BMJV01000009.1, on the reverse strand, counting down.
CTGCACGACGCTGCGCCCAGGGCGAGTCGACCGCTCGCCCTGCGGGACTGGCTCAAACGCCAATATGGCGGTACGCCACGCCGAGGGACGGGCAATGGTCGGCGACCGGGTGGTTTCGCGGTCGATCATCGGCGGCGAATTCACCACCCAGTTTCTCGACGTATCGAAGGTGGGAAATGTTCCCGCCACACAGAACCGCGTTTCCGGCCAATGCTGGATCTACGCGATCACTCAACTCGGCCTCGACCCCGGCGATCCGTTCCCACTTGGTTTCACGCTTTCCGACACCTGGGGTGGCTGATCCCCACCCCGCACCTCCGCGAATCCAAAAGACACAGATGACTCCTGTTGCCGAACGAACCATCCTGCTCACCGGCGCGACCGGCCCAGCCTTGGCGTGACCGTCGCATGTCATGAGACTGCGCAGAAAACTGCCTTTTCTCATGGGCAGAAAGAGCCGGCCAGCGGGGTCAACTCGTGGGGCGCAGGATCGTCGGATATCCCGCGACCAATGCTAGCGCCGCCTTGCGGGTGGTGATCGCCGCCGGGACGTTCCAGGGCCTGATCGCCGCGCTGCCCAAGATGGGCTGGCGCATCACTGTCAAGCGCTGGTCACGGCGGGGGCGCGGTTCATCTCGCCCCGAGGGCGAACCATTCGACGAAAGAAGCGGCACCGGAACTCTCGCCGCGTGCCTCGGCTAGCAGTTTGCCCTGCTCGAGCGTCGTGAACATGACCATGTCATCGGCATTGGCAGGCATCAGCTCAAATTAGCGGCGCGGCACGGCCCCACACTCGCGCGCCAACCAGTGGGCCGAATCCGGCTGGGCCCCTTACGAAGCCTCGATAACGGCATGAATTTCTGGCGACATGTACGGCACGTGACCGACGGCTCCACCATCTGCGGAGGTTAGGCCGGCGGTGGTTTTAACCGATGCCATCTGGTAACAGCCGCCGTCGATCAGGCAGGATTTACGCAGAAGCGTGGGGTCATCTTTGTGGGTATGTGAAGACATGCGAACTCCTGATTAGGTCCGCTGCCGCGTGGGCCGCGACACGCGCGAACCGACAGCTTCTGGTCACGCGACCGCGAAAGGGATCAACTCTCAGGCGCGAGCACGGGCGGGCTTGTCCACCTCGCGATCCCAGGTGTCGAGGGTCACACCCGCCTTGCGCAGAAGGTGCTTTTGCACCTTGCCCGAGGCTGTCTTCGGCAGGTCGTCCAGCACCCGGAGGTAGCGCGGCACCATGAAGCGCGGAAGCGTCTCGGACAGGCGTTTGCTTACTGATACAGGATCGATCTTCTGCCCTTCGGCGGGGGCGACGACGATCAGGACGTCGTCCTCCGAGAACTCGGAGGGCACCGCCACCGCGGCGCATTCGCGAATTTCAGGGAGGTTCAGCACCTCGCTTTCCAGAGCAAAGGAGGAGATGTTTTCGCCGCGCCGACGGATCACGTCTTTCAACCGGTCGACGAAGTAATAGGTGCCATCCGCGTCGCAGCGGAAACTGTCTCCGGTGTGGAACCAGCCGTTCCGCATCGCGTCCACCGTAGCGCCGGCATTATTGTAGTAGCCCGACATCAGAGCCCAGGGCCGATGCGAGCGGATAACCAGCTCGCCGGTTTCACCGATCCCCAGGGGCATGTCGTTCTCGTCAACGATCCGAAGCTCGCACCACGGACGCGGTTTCCCGGCGATGCCCTTGGTGGTGATGCCGGGGCCCGCGTGCATCGGGCTGGCGATCTCGGTCATGTTGTAGATCGTCCAAGCCTCCACGCCGAAGCGCTGCGCGAACAGCGGGCCGTCTTCGCCGAAGGGCGTGATGAAGGCGCGCCGCAACGGGTGGTCGCGGTCATCAGGGCGGGCCGGGGCCTTCAGCAGGAAGGCGGCCATGACCCCGAGCAGGAGGCAATAGGTCGAGCCGGTCTCGCGCACCGCCTGCCAGAAGGTATCGGTCTTGAACTCGCACATCATCCCGATCGAAAGGCCCCGCGCCAGCATGGCATTCACGTAAAGCGTCGAGCCACAGTGGAAGATCGGACCGCAGATCATGCATCGGTCGTCTGCGGCCACCTCGAAGGCGTCCGGGCCCATGGTATAGTGCTGAGCATAGGTGCTCATCACCCCCTTGGCGTTGCCCGTGGTGCCGGATGTGTACATAATCGCATGAAGGTCCCAAGGCTCGATCGGCTGCGCCAGCGCCAGCGCCTCGGGGTCCTCTTTCTGCGGGTCGACCAGCGGCGCGATGTCGTAGCCGTCGATTGCGGCGGCCTCGCCCTCGACCACCAGAACGGTGGTGACCGCGCCGGGGTTCAGCCCGGCCAGCCGCTCGGCCAGCCCGGCCTGGGCGATGAGGACGGAGGCGTCGGCGTCCGCCAGTATGTGTTCCAGCATCTGCCCGCGTGCCCCGGTGTTGATCGGGACATAGGCGGCGCCAAGGTAGTTGATCGCAAACCAGGTGCACAGAAGATCGGGGCTGTTGCCCATCAGGCAAAGCACATGGTCGCCGCGCCGGACGCCGGCCTTGGCCAGCGCGCAGGCCCGCAGCCGCACGCGACGGTGCAACTCGCCATAGCTCCAGAGCGGCCCGGGCCAGAACTGGACGAACGGCGCGTCGGGTTGGGTCTCGGCGTATCCGTCTAGGACATAGCGCAGGACAGACCTGTTCCGATCGAGCGCGGGATCGGCGCCCAAGGCGCTTTCGGGGGCCGTATCCGTGGACGTCTGGGCCATCTCTTCCTCCTCAAGAAAAGGTCTCACTCCGTGCGCGCCGGTCGCAGGGCGCGCAATTTTCATATTGCAACGGCGCGACTCGACATGCAACATACTTGGTAGTATGTCTCACGTCAGTGGGACGGCGACAAGGGAAAATGACCGAAATGACAGGTGTGGAAGTCGAAACACAGGGCGCCATCGCAACGGTACGATTCGACCGGGGCGGCAAGGCCAATGCGCTAGACTACGCGATGATCGACAGTCTGGAGGCCGCCGCGACCGAGCTGTCGCGCAACCCCGATGTATCTGTCGTCGTGCTCGCCGGAACGCCAAGCATCTTCGCCGCCGGTGTCGACCTGAAGGACGCGCGCCTGTGGAATCCCGAAGGTGGAGATGTCGCCCGTCACCTTTCGATGAATGCGGGTGTGCGGATGAGCAATGCATGGCGGCGCCTGCCCCAGATCGTCATTGCCGCGCTGGAGGGGCCCGCGATTGGGGGCGGTGCCATCCTCGCGCTCTGTGCCGACTTCCGCGTCGTCTCCGAAGAGGCCTACCTGCGCTTTCCCGAGGTCCGTCTCGGCATGACGCTCGGCTGGGGCGGGCTGCCGCTGCTGACCGAGCGGGTCGGCGCCGGGCGCGCCAAGCGGATCCTGTGCTGTGACGAGACCATCGGCGCCGACGAGGCACTTGCGCTGGGACTGGCCGACCGAAAGGTCCCTGCCGGCACCGCCTTCGAGGCCGCGCGGAGCTGGGCGGCCTCGATCGCCGAAAGTCCGGCGATGTCCCTGCGCATGACCAAATCCGCCATCGATGCCCATGCCCGGCGAAACTGGGCCGAGGGCGCCGAGGGGGATCAGTTTCTTCTGGCCAAACTGCTTGCCGAAAGCGGCAGCACGGGCTGAAGCAAGGGCCGGGGCGAGGGGGCGGCCGGCCACACATGCACCGCTGTCGGTGCGAAAAGGGAGGAGTATTCCAATGACAAAACTGAACAAGGCCGCTCTGGCGTGTCTATTCTCGGTCGGACTTGCCACGGGGGCGCAGGCCGAGCCCTATCGGCTCGGTGTTCTCACTGACATGTCCGGGATGAACTTTGACTTGTCGGGCAAGGGCTCGGAAGTCGCCGCGCGCATGGCTGTCGAGGATTTCGGTGGCACACTGCTTGGCGAGGACGTGGAGGTGATCGTCGGCGATCACCAGAACAAGCCGGACGTCGGCTCCACACTCGCCCGCCGCTGGATTGACGAAGAGAACGTCGTCGCCATCGTCGACCTGCCGACCTCTTCGGTTGCACTTGCCGTGCAGGAAATCACCCGCCAGAGCGATACCGCGCTGCTGATCTCGACCGGCGGCTCCTCCGAGTTGACCGGAGCGTCGTGCTCGCCCTCCACCGCGCAGTGGACCTGGGACACCTACGCGCTTGCAAACGGCACTGGCCGCGCGATGACGCTGGAAGGCGACAAAAACTGGTTCTTCCTGACCGTCGACTACACCTTTGGCCATGCTCTTGAGGCGGACACGACGGCTGCAGTGGAAGCCGCCGGCGGCTCGATCGTCGGCAAGGTCACTCACCCGCGCGAAACCTCGGATTTCTCCTCCTACCTGCTGCAGGCACAGGCCTCGGGCGCGGATGTGATCGCGCTTGCGAATTCGTCGGGCGACACGATGACGGCGCTGAAGCAGGCCGAAGAGTTCGGCATCACCGCCGCCGGTCAGGACATCGCAGGGATGCTTCTGTTCCTCACTGACGTGCATGGCGTCGGCCTCGAGATCGCTCAGAACCTGACGCTGACCACTGCCTTCTACTGGGACATGGACGATGACACCCGCGCCTGGTCGCAACGCTTTGCCGAGCGCATGGACGGCAAGATGCCGACTATGGTGCACGCCGGCGTCTACTCGGCGGTGCTGAACTACCTCAAGGCGGCCGAGGCCTCGGGTCAGGCAACCAGCGGCTCGCAAGTCATGGAGACCATGCGCGGCATGGATATCGACGACTTCTTCAACCGCAACGCCTATCTGCGCAAGGACGGCCGGGTCGTGCACGACATGTACCTCGTGCAGGTCAAGACCCCCGAAGAATCGAAGGGCCCGTGGGACTACTACAAGGTTCTGCGCACCATCCCGGGCGACGAGGCTTTCCGCTCGGTCGAACAGAGCGCCTGCCCGCTCCTCGACGACTGAAGGGTGACCTCATGACGTTGGCTACCGTTCCGGCGCAGCATGCGCCGGCGGGGTCCCGTGCCGCCTTGTCGGCACGGGGTCTCAGCAAGAGCTTCGGAAACTTCCAGGCGGTGAACGACGTCGATATCGACGTTCATCACGGCCGGATCCACGCCCTGATCGGACCGAATGGCGCGGGCAAGAGCACGGTCTTCAACCTGTTGACCAAGTTCCTGCAGCCGACCGCGGGCAAGATCATGTTGGGCGAGACCGACATCACCCGTATGGATCCCGCCCATATCGCCCGGCTCGGAGTGGCGCGGTCGTTCCAGATTTCCGCGACCTTCGGGGACATGTCGCTGGTCGACAACGTCTGCGTGGCGCTGCAACGGCCCAACGGGCTTGCCGTGCAATTCTGGCGACCGCTTGGCAGCCTGTCACGGCTGCGTCCCCGCGCTATGGAGCTGCTGGGGCGCGTCGGGCTTGCCGACATGGCCGCCCGGCGCGCTGCGGACCTGTCCTACGGGCGCAAGCGCGCGCTCGAGATCGCCACGACTCTGGCCCTCGATCCCAAGGTGCTGCTGCTGGACGAGCCGCTCGCCGGCATGGGCCAGGAGGACGTCGAAACCATGGCGGGCCTGATCGCCGATGTCGCCCGCGACTGCGCGCTGCTGATGGTGGAACACAACATCAAGGTCGTTGCCGATATCGGTCACGACATCACCGTGCTTCAGCGCGGCGAGATCCTGACCCAGGGCAGCTATGCCGAGGTCAGCGCCGATCCCCGCGTGCGCGAAGCCTACATGGGAGCCGAGGACGATGACTGATGGATCCGCGACACCCCGCGAGGCGCGCGGCCCCGCACAGTTGAGGGTCAGGGGGCTCGAAGCGTGGTACGGCGAGAGTCAGGCGCTTTACGGTGTCGACCTCGATGTCTACCCGGGCGAGACCGTCACGCTTCTGGGCCGCAACGGGGTCGGCAAGACGACAACCCTGCGCAGCCTAATGGGCATCTTACGCAAACGCAGCGGAGAGATCGACTTCGACCAGCGATCGATCCTGCGGCTGGCGCCGCACCGGGTCGCTCACGCCGGCATGGGGTTCGTCCCCGAGGAGCGTGGTATCTTCGCCTCGCTAACCGTCGAGGAGAACCTGCTGCTGCCGCCAAAGGTGGCCAACAGCGGCATGGAGATGTCGCTTGACGAGATCTACACGCTGTTCCCGAACCTGCTGGAGCGCCGGCACAGCCCGGGCACCAAGCTGTCCGGAGGAGAGCAGCAGATGCTGGCCATCGCCCGCATCCTGCGCACCGGCGTCAGTATGATCCTTCTTGACGAGCCAACCGAAGGACTGGCCCCGGTGATCGTGAACCGCATCGGCGAGATGCTGACAGCGCTGAAGGCCCACGGGCTGAGCATCCTGCTGGTCGAACAGAATTTCCGTTTCGCGGCAAGGAACGCCGACCACTTCTACGTCATGGATCATGGCGTGATGATCGACAGCTTCGCGGTGGCCGAGCTGCCCGCAAAGCGAGAGGCGCTGAACACGGCGCTGGGGGTTTGATATGACTATGATACTCGGGATGCCGCTGCCTGTCCTTACTGGACAGCTGCTCATCGGCCTGATCAACGGCTCCTTCTACGCGCTGCTGTCGCTGGGCCTCGCGGTGATTTTCGGCCTGCTGCGCGTGGTGAACTTTGCCCATGGGGCGTTTTACATGCTGGGCGCCTTCACCGCCTGGATGCTGGGGCAGTATCTAGGCATCGGATTCTGGGGCGCGCTGCTGCTTGCCCCGCTGATCGTCGGCCTCGTGGGCGCGGTCGTCGAACGCACCATGCTGCGGCGCCTTTACGATCTCGACCATCTCTACGGGTTGCTCTTCACCTTTGGGCTTGCCCTGCTCTTGGAGGGGCTGTTCCAGCATGTCTACGGCGCCTCGGGCAAACCGTTCTCGGCACCGGAGGCGATGAAGGGCGTGGTGCGGACCGATTTCGTGACCGTGCCAATCTATCGCGGCTGGGTCGTGATCGCGTCGCTCGTGCTCTGCCTCGGCACCTGGGCGCTGATCGAGAAGACCAAGATCGGCGCCTACCTTCGTGCGGCGACCGAGGATGCCACGCTGGTTCAGGCCTTCGGCGTGAACGTGCCCTTGTTGCTGACGCTGACCTACGCCTTCGGCTGCGCCCTTGCGGGCATCGCCGGGGTTCTGGCCGCGCCGGTCTTTCAGGTTAGCCCGACGATGGGATCAAACCTCATCATCATCATCTTCGCGGTGGTCGTGGTGGGCGGCATGGGATCGATCCTTGGCGCGATCGCCACCGGCTATCTGCTTGGCATCGTCGAGGGGCTGACCAAGGTGTTTTACCCTGAGGCCGCGAATATCGCGATCTTCATCATCATGGCCGTGGTGCTGATGCTGCGGCCTGCGGGTCTCTTCGGAAAGGAATACTGACATGATTGTAGCCGAAGACTACGAGACGGTCGCGGACTCCCGTCGATCGCATCCCGCCCAGCGGGTCCTGGTTCTGGCGCTGATCGGTGTGCTCCTGCTGCTTCCGCTCTGGGTCTATCCGGTGCTCTTGATGAAGCTGATGTGCTTCGCGCTATTCGCATCGGCCTTCAACCTGCTGCTTGGCTACGGAGGGCTGTTGTCCTTCGGCCACGCCGCCTTCTTCGGCGGGGCGGCCTATGTCACGGCCCACGCCCTCAAGGTCTGGGAGATCAACCCCGAGTTCGCCATCCTCACCGGTGTAGGGGCCGCGCTGGGTCTGGGACTGGTGATCGGGCTGCTCGCCGTGCGCCGTCAGGGCATCTACTTCGCCATGGTGACGCTGGCCCTGTCGCAGATGTTCTACTTCTTCTGCCTGCAGGCGCCATTCACCCATGGTGAGGACGGCATCCAGGGCTTTTCCCGCGGCAAACTGTTCGGCATCGTCGACCTCGCCGACAGCACGACGCTCTATTACTTCGTCGCCGCGATGTTCGTGGCCAGCCTCTTCGCGATCTGGCGCATCGTGCATTCGCCCTTCGGGATGATCCTGCAGGCGGTCCGCGAGAACGAGCAGCGCGCGATCTCGCTCGGCTACTCGGTGCAGCGCTACAAGCTGGGGGCGTTCGTGATGTCGGCGGGCTTTGCCGGTCTCGCCGGCAGCCTCAAGGCGCTGCTGTTCCAGTTCGCCACCCTCACGGATGTCAACTGGCACATGTCCGGTGAGGTCATTCTGATGACCCTGCTGGGCGGTATCGGCAGCATTGCCGGTCCCATTGTCGGCGCGGGCCTCGTCGTCACGCTGCAGAACCATCTCGCCACGTCCGGCTTTCCGGTGACCACGGTTCTCGGCGCGACCTTCATCGTCTGCGTGCTGCTGTTCCGCCGCGGCATCGTGGGGGAACTGCGCCACCGGCTTCCCGCATGGAGACGCAAATGAGCGCCCCCGACCTGCCCGTCAGCCGGTTCCGTGTGCTGTCCGACTGGGTCGATTACAACGGCCACATGGGGGACTTCGCCTATGGCATCGCCTTCTCGCGCAGCGCGACCGCGATGATGGAAGACATCGGGCTCGACGAAGCCTACCGCACCGCGGCACGGGCGACGCTCTACACGCTGGAGATGCGGATCGGCTACCAGCGCGAATGCCACGAGGGCGATGCCCTTATGGTCGAGACCCGGGTGCAGGCCGCAGATCCCAAGCGGATGCATCTCTATCAGGAGATGCGCTCCGGGGACGGCACCCTGCTGGCGTGGTGTGAACAGGTGTTACTGCATGTGGCGCGTGACACGGGCACGCCCCGCGCCGCACCGTTCCCACCCGCCACCGCAGAGCGGCTGGCTGGACTGTCAGCCCAATTCCGGCCAATCGGACGCCCGGGCTGGCTCGAGCGGCCGACGGGCCTCGGCTGAGGCCTCCACCTTAAGAGCATCGATAGACCCTCTCGGGGCGACACGGGCGGGTTTGTCCTTGCCCAAGGCATACAAGAGCAGACGGCCGCCGGGGCAACCGGCGGCCGTCTGGAGTCGTGGGTGTGGGCGGCGTTCAGAGCACCTCGAACAGCCCGGCCGCCCCCATGCCCCCGCCGACGCACATGGTCACGACGACAAAACGCACGCCGCGCCGCTTGCCCTCGATCAGCGCGTGCCCGACCATCCGCGCGCCCGACATGCCGTAGGGATGCCCGATCGAGATCGCGCCGCCATTGACGTTGAGCAGCTCGTCGGGAATGCCCAGCTGATCGCGCGAGGGCAGGACCTGCGCCGCAAAGGCCTCGTTCAGCTCCCACAGGCCGATATCCTCGACCCGCAGCCCATGGATGGCCAGCAGCTTGCGGACCGCGGGCACCGGGCCCATGCCCATCTCGTCCGGCGACACGCCCGCGACGGCCATGCCGCGATAGAGGCCGAGCGGTGCCAGCCCGCGACGCTCGGCCTCGGCCCGCTCCATCAGCACCGCCGCAGAGGCGCCGTCGGACAGCTGTGAGGCATTGCCTGCGGTAACATACTCGCCCACCCCGATCTGCTGGCCGTCGCTGAACACCGGGGACAGGCCGGAGAGGCCCTCCAGCGTGGTTCCCGGACGGTTGCCCTCGTCCCGGGACAGCGTCACCTCCTGCATCGAGGTGGCGCCGCTCTGCCGGTCCGTGACCTGCATGAGCGTGGTGATCGGCACGATCTCGTCGTCGAACCGACCCGCCTCCTGTGCCGCGGCGGTGCGCTGCTGCGAGCGCAGCGCGTAGGCATCTTGATCCGCGCGGCGGATGCCATGGCGGCGCGCGACGATCTCGGCGGTTTCGACCATTGACATATAAGTCGCGGGCAGATGCTCGGACAGCCACGGGTCCTGCCAGTGGCGGGTGTTCATCTCGGGGGTCTGCACCAGCGAGATCTGCTCGACACCGCCGCCGATGGTCACCGACATGCCGTCCGAAATGATCTGCTTCGCGGCGATGGCGATGGCCATTAGCCCCGAGGCACATTGCCGATCGACGCTTTGCCCGGGCACCGAAACCGGCAGACCCGCGCGCAGCAGGCCGGTGCGCGCGATATTCATATGCATGGTGCCCTGCTGCAGGGCGGCCCCGACGACGACATCCTCGATCTCACCCGGCTCGACCCCGGCGCGGCTCACGGCGTACGCGATGGCATGGCCGATGAGCCGGGGCGCGGTGGTGGCATTGAAAGCGCCGCGATAGGCCTTTCCGATCGGAGTGCGGGCGGTCGAGACGATGACGGCTTCCCTCATTTCGGGGCCTCCTGTTTGTCGGTGACGGGGACAGTGGCAGGATCGCGGAACAGCGCGTCGGCACAGGCCCGCAGCGCGGGGGTCAGGGGCATAGGGCGGCGGGTGGCGCGGTCAACGTAGACATGGACAAATTGCCCCCGTGCGGCACATGCTCCCTTTGCGAGATCGAAGAGACCGAAGCCCCAGGTCAGGCTGGTGCGCCCGATGGCCTCGATCCGCACCCCGACCCTGAGGCTCGCGGGAAAGGTGATCTCGCGGAAGAATTGGGCGCCGTTGCGCACCACCAGCCCAATCGGCCCGGCGCTTGAAGCCGAGAGGTCGAGGGCGCCGTGTTCCAGCAAGGCCACGTTCATGGCTGTATCGAAATAGCGCAGGTATGCCACGTTGTTGACGTGGCCATAGACATCGGAATCAGCCCATTGCGGCACGGTGGCGTAATGCCAGCCATAGGCCTCCTGCGGCAGCGGCTCGAGACGCTCGGACATGCCGTCAGCCCTTCTCTGCCACCGCCGCGCGGGCGTTGGCAATGATGCGATCGACATGGTCGAGCCCGGCCATCACCTCGATCTGGCCGTCGAGACTGGCGATCTCGTCGAAGCGGTCCCCGACGGCGCTGGGGGTGAAATCCGTGCCGGCAAAGCACACCCCCTGGCTCTCGACCAGAGCAAGACGGGCGACGGTGCCCGCCCCGGCCAGCAATGCGGTGCGCGAGGGCGCGTCGCGGCTTACGAGCCAGACCGCCGCCGGCGAGACCAGTTCCGGCTCCAGAAGGTCCAGCATCGCCGGATCCATCATGTCGCCGGTCATGCGGGTCGCCGCCGTCGGAAGGATCGCGTTCAGGTGGATGCCGTATTTGGCGCCTTCGAAATGCAGCACGTTCATCAGCCCGAGCACCCCCATCTTGGCGGCGCCGTAATTCGCCTGGCCGAAGTTGCCATAGCTGCCGGAGGTCGACGAGGTCACGAGGATCCGGCCATAGCCCTGTTCGCGCATCTGGGCCCAGACCGCCTTGGTGGCAATCGCAGTGCCCAGCAGGTGCACGTCGACGACGCGGCGGAAGTCGTCGATCTCCATCTTCGCGAAGCTCTTGTCGCGCAGGATGCCCGCGTTGTTGATCAGCACATCGATGCGCCCGAAAGCCGACAGCGTCTGCTCCACCAGTGCGGCCATGTCTGCCTCGGAGGTGACGTTGCCGGCATTGGCTATGGCCCGGCCGCCTTCGGCGGTGATCTCGCGCACCACGGCCTCGCTAGCCTCGGTGGTGCCGTCGCTCCCGTCTCTGCCGCCACCGAAATCATTTACCACGACCGCCGCACCGTGACGGGCAAGCATGAGAGCGTGAGAGCGGCCCAGACCGCCGCCCGCGCCAGTGACAATCGCGACTTGATCCTTGAATGAAACCGGCATGTCTATCTCCTCCAAGCCGTTTGTCTTTTGAGAATTTCCTGATGTGACCGCACCCGGCCCGCCCGAGGCCTCAGCCGCCGACGATTAGCACGAGCCAGTCCGCGGCAAGCGCCGGGCGATCCGCACCCTCTATTTCGACGCTGACCGCATAGCTGCGCAGGACGCCCCCGGCCTTCGCCGTCTCGCCCGCCACGCTGAAGTGGCCCCGCAGGCGGGAGCCGACCGGCACCGGCGCGAGGAACCGCACTTTGTCGAAGCCGTAGTTCACCTCGACCGCGCCCTGCCCCGTCTGGGGCAGGGCGGTGCGCGTGAAGGCCGTCAGAAGCGAGAGCACGAAGAACCCGTGCACGATGGTGCCGCCATAGGCGCTTTCGGCCTTAGCGCGTTCGGGGTCGACATGGATGAACTGGTGGTCATCGATGGTATCGGCGAACCGGTCGACCATGGCTTGGTCGACCGTGATCCAGTCGGAAGCGAACGAAGCGGCCGCGTCATGCATGGGAGTGTCCTTGAGAAGTCTTGGCTTTACACTTGCGACATACTGCGTAGTATGTTCGTCGCATACTGTCCAGACCTGATCCCCGACGCGAAGATTGTTGTTTGATTTCGCGATCCGTTTTATGGCTTGGATGATATAAAAACTAAAAACTCACCGGAGGGCACCGGGTGGCGAACGAAGGCATTCACCGCGAATGGGCATCAAGGATCCGCGGCCACGAAGAGTCGGGTCACCTTGTCGAAAGCGTCGTCGAAATTCTTGATTGCGCGGCACTTTGCTTCACCGAGATGGGTTTTCAGGGGACCAGCATCGACGATGTGGCCCGCCGTCTCGGCGCGACGAAGGGCCGAATTTACCACTACTTCCGGTCAAAGACGGACCTTTTCTTCGAGGTCCATCGCGAGGGCATGACACGCCTGATGGATGCCGTGACCGCTGCGATGGACGCAGGCGGCACGGGCCGCGAAAAGCTGCAGCGGATGGTCGAGGCGCACGCCCTCACCATGATGCAGAATGTCGCCTACGAGGCCGTCGTCGTGCAAGGCGTGCACCTGCACAGGCTGAGCGCCACCACCCCAGAGCAACGGGTCATCCTGAACGAGTTGATGGACGTCCGGCACCAGTTCGAACAGCTTTTCGTGCAGGTCTTCCATGAAGGTCAGGCGGATGGAAGCGTGCGAGAGACCGCCGATACGTCGCTTGCGGTGAAGGGCATTCTTGGGGCTGTTAACTGGATGGCAATCTGGTACCGCCCGCGCGCAGATGAAAGCCCCGAAACCCAAAAGGCCATGGCTGTCGAGGTCGCCGGGCTGCAGATTAAGGGCGTGACTTGAGCATACACGCACTTCACCGCCCCGAGCGCACTTGCCAAGGCCTTCCGCTGTGGGCTCTCCCGTTGGCACTCCTTTGAGCTCTACCTCGAGGAGGGGTGCATCGACACCGATTATGTTGATAACCCCCTTTCCCGACTATTTTCACGACGGTTAGGGCTTTGGTGGCCTGTCTTCTCATGCCTCGACCATCCTCGCGTAGGATGCCTCCGCATTGGTGACGAGCTCCACCTCCCGGGGGGCGGATCTCCTTAATCCAATAGTCGCGCCCTGGACCCGGCTTGTTGCCATGCTGTTTGGGCGCCCCGGCACGTAGCGCGAGCTTGCACATCTTCATCCCCACTATGTTCTGCCGTGCCCAGCGGTAGGTCCTCGCCTTCTTGAGCAGATGCCAGATCAGGACGGCGATCTTGCGCGCCGTCGCGACCAGCATCGTTCACGCCGTTGCATTGCCCTGCTTCGTGATCCGGCCATGGCTCGCCTGGACCGAGGCAGCGGCATCGGTGGCCGAAACGTTGGACATTGCGCTGACCTCGCACGTGATCGGCCCGCGCCAGGAGTTTGTCGACCACCACGTGTTCTGGCGCGCGCCGGGGGTTTGTCTCGTCGCCCGAGGCGAACATCATCCGTGTGCTACGGAAAGTACTTTCAATCAGAAGTCGCGATACTCCTTCACTGGTACTTCAACACCTTGCGAGCTGACCCGGTCGGATCCAGCCCTACACTGGGGCCGTTTCCTGCTTACAGTTGAAGAGCCCTGTGGGGCAGGACAGAGAATTGAATGGCCCCGACCATCAGAGCGATCCAAATCTTAAATCATTTGATGAAAGATCATTCAGAGCGGGCACACTCAACTTTGTTTCTGAAATCTATCTCGCGACCTTGGAGATTTGACGCGACGATCTTGGGACGAACTGCGCGTCGGATAAGCCAAATTACGAAAAACGAAATGCAGCCAGTCTGCTAGATTGTTGGACACACGTCTCAATTGTTACCCAATACCAGAAGCAACTACCCCATTGCCCAGGTGGAACCCGCGGGGCTTGCGCCGAACGATGTGGGCCATCAGCCCCCCCAAGCGCCTCAGACCTTGAACTCCCAAGGATCGCATGCAAATCATGAAAGCGCTCGCCCTGTACCGGTAGGTGATCATGCAGGGTCTGACGCGAGCAGCGCGGCGGGGGCGGAGCCCCATCTCCCTTCACTCGAACTCGATCAGCAGGTCCTTGGCGTCGATCTGACCACCGGGCATCTCGTGCAGGTACACCTCCGATGCAGGCGCCTGAAGACCGGACTCGAACGCGGTGTACTGCCCGCGCACCGCTTCCCAGTAGTTCGACAGCTCGCGGATGGTGCCAACGTCCAGCAGCGTGTCACGGTCGGTGTGGCGCAGCGCCTCGACGATCGACCCCAGAGTGGGCTGCGAGGTGTTGCCCGACAGCGCGTCCATGGCCGCATCCACCGCGTCCACGCCCGCGCGCGCCGCTTCCAGCACGGTGGCGATGGACGCGCCCGAGGTGTCGTGGGTGTGGAAGTGGATCGGCAGGCCGACCTCTTCCTTCAGCGCCTTGACCAGAGCCCCGGCGGAGTTGGCCTTGAGCAGGCCGGCCATGTCCTTGAGACCCAGCACATGCGCGCCGGCGTCTTTCAGCGCCTTGCCCATGTCGACATAGTACTGGAGGTTGTACTTCGCCCGGTCCGGATCGAGGATGTCGCCGGTGTAGCAGATGGTGCCTTCGCAGACCTTGCCGCTCTCGATCACCGCGTCCATCGCGACGCGCATGTTCTCGACCCAGTTCAGCGAATCGAAGACGCGGAACACGTCGACGCCGCTCTCCGCCGCCTGCGCCAAGAAGCTCTGCACCACGTTGTCGGGGTAGTTGGTGTAGCCCACGCCGTTGGAGGCGCGCAGCAGCATCTGCGTCATGATGTTGGGCATCTTGGCGCGGATGTCGCGCAGAGCGGGGTCCATGCGGCGGATGGCGGCACTCGGAGTTTTTCACCACCTTGTTAGAGCATCAGTCGAGGTATTGAACACCACGATCGTTCAGAAGCGTATCGACCCAGCTGCGGTCCACGCTGCCATCGCGGATCGCTGCGATCTCTTTGACCTCCGCCGCCTGCTTGGCTTCGGCGAGTGTGATGAGACCTTCGGCCTCTTCGCACGGAACACACAGCACTCCGTCGCAATCGCCAAGGATCAGATCGCCGGGATTGACGACCATGCCGTCGATGGAAACCGAAACGTTGATCTCGCCGGGGCCGTCCTTGTAGGGACCGCGATGCGTCACCCCGGCGGCATACATGCCGATCCCCGACTCGCGGATCTCATCGGCATCACGGATCGCCCCGTTGATCACAAACCCGGCGACGCCTTTTTCTTGCGCGAGATAGACCATGATTTCGCCCATGATCGAGTTGGTCAGGTCACCGCCCGCGTCGACAACGATGACATCGCCCGCCTCGGCCATGTCGATGGCCTTGTGGACCAGAAGGTTGTCGCCCGGCCGGGTCTTAACGGTGATCGCCGCGCCAGACAGCACCTTGCCCTGCGCATGATAGGGGCGCAGGCGCGTGCCGGCCGCAGTCATGCGACTCATCGAATCCGACACATTGGCAACCGGCAAAGCGGCAAAGCGCGCCGCCAGAGTGGCATCCACTTTTGCCTTGCGCGGACGGATCGTGAAACCGGTGGTCATGAGATATCTCCTTGTATTTAGATGGTGTTGGGTGCGCGCAGCGCCGATAAGATCTGTTCCGCGACCGCTTGGCCGACACGGACAAGTGCGCCATTGGTGGAGCCGCCGATGTGCGGTGTGGCGAGAAAGGCTTCGCAGGCCATCAGCGGATTCTCCGTCGAGGGAGGCTCCACAGCGAACACATCGGCGGCGGCCCCGGCGATGTGTCCCGACTGGATGGCAGCCGCGAGGGCGGTCTCATCGACGATGCCGCCTCGCGCGCAATTGACGAGAAAACTGCCGGGGCGCATGCGGGCCAGCGCAGGGGCATCCAGAGCGTTTTGGGTCGCGGGGAGCAGGGGCGCGTGGACAAAAAGTATGTCACTGGTTTCGAGCAGGCGTTCGAGGCTGTCGCAGCGGGCGATAGCAGCGGGCCAGTCCTGATCCGAGACGCCCGGATCGAAAGCTTGAACAGGCGCGTCGAAGCCCCCGATGAGCCGCTGCGCGGTCCCCCTGCCGATGGCGCCGAGGCCGAAAATTCCGGCCTGAAGCTCAGCTAGGTCAAACCCGCGCTTCTGCGCGCCGCTCGGTGGCGTCCCTGCCTTGACTGCAAGTGTGACGGTATGAATCTGGCGGATGAGCGCGAGGGCGAACCCGATGGCCAGATCTGATACCGATGCCGCATTGGCCCCCGGCGTCGACAGGACGGTGATCGCCCGCGCGCTGGCGGCCTCTAGATCAATTGCGTCGAGGCCCGCACCATGCTTTCCGATCACCCTCAGGTTCGGACAGGCGCTGATCTCGTCGGCGCCGACTTTCGCCGTGCGCACGATTACCGCATCGCAGGCGGAGGGAAACGGCACATCCCCTAGCCAGACTTCCGCCTCGGTCTGCAGCAACGCCACGACATCGGGATGCACCGGATCGACGACGTGAACGATCGGACGGCTCATTTCAATTGCTCCGACAGCAGCGCAACGGCTTCATCTGTCGACAGCGGCCCTTTCGGTGCGGTGTTTTCAAGCTGCCGGACCGTGCGCTCGTAGCTTTGCAGAACGGATTGGGTCAGTTGTAGCTTCAGCCCGTAGGACTCGGCCTGCGCAATCGCGGCGGCGACTTCATACTTGCGGCGCGGCGCGTGCAGAACATGCGAGCGCACCATAGCATCCAGCAGGTCAGGAAAGGGGCGCGCGCTGATGTCGGTCAGGTTGTCGCGGATCGGCACCTGAAGGCCCATGGCGGTTGCGGCCGCATAGCATTCGACGGCCAGGGCCTCGATACCTTTGGTCATCAAGGTGCGTAAGAGCTTGATCCCGCCGGCATCTCCCGCAGCGGAGTCGGGCAACGCCGATACGCTGAAACCCAATTCCTGCAGGGCTGCCAGGGCTTCCGGGGCGCGCGGCCCTGAAAGCAAGATCGGAGCACTCGCCCCCGACAGATCGACCGATCCCATGATCGCCCCGTCGACAAACCGCGCCCGATCCTCAGTAAAGGCATCGGCGCACACCTCCATCAGAGCCTTCGGAGAGGATGAGAGATCCAGATAAAGGAACGCTCCACCGACCCGCGCCAGATCCCGCGCAACCCCTTCTGCCGCTGCGGACGGCATCAGGCCCAAAACCAGGGTGTCCTGTGCAAGCTCCAACGGAAGCGCCGAGAGGACAACCGCGTCTCCCGTCTCTTCAAGTGCAAACGGGTCAACGTACGTCACAGACCAGCCATGTGCAGAGATCTTTGCACCGAAGGCGCGGCCAACCTCACCGTACCCGATCAGTAGAGCCGCCGGACGGCTTTGTTCATTCATGCTGGTTCTCCTCTTCCCACGGAGCTTAAAAATACAAACTAAAAACAAAAAGCAAGAAAAAGACAAACGCGAAGATGAGGAATTCTTGGTCGATCCAACTCAACATATTGTTATTCGGGTATAAATTGTAAATTTAAACGACTTTTGGCAACCTTCATAAGATTTTCCTAGACAGGCCTGTATCATATTTGTATCCAAAAATGAGCGACCGCATGGAGAGCGGGCCGCAGCGAGAATCCTCAGGGAGGGGAATATGAAGAGACTTTTCGCCATTGCGTCAGCCTTCGGCTTGACCATCGCCGGCGCGGCAGCGGCCGAGTATCCTGAGCGCCCGATCGAGATGATCGTCGCCTACTCCGCCGGAGGCGGCACAGATACCGCGGCGCGCACTCTTGCGCCCTTTATCGAGAAGTATCTGGGCGAGGGCGCCACGATCACGGTGGTAAACCGGCCCGGAGCGGGCGGCGAAGTGGGCTTCACTGAACTGAGCCGCGCAAGGCCCGACGGCTATACCATCGGCTTCATCAACACGCCGAATATCCTCAGCATTCCGATTGCGCGCCAGACGCGCTACTCCATGGACAGCATTCAGGCCGTCTCGAATGTGGTCGATGATGCCGGAGCCTTCAATGTTCTGCCGAATTCGCCGTTCACGACGCTCGACGAGCTAGTTGCCTACGCAAAGGAAAATCCTGGCAGCGTGACCTATGGCACCTCTGGTGTCGGCGGCGATGATCATCTCGCCGTCCTTCAATTCGAGCGCCTCACGGGCATCTCGATGACCCACGTTCCGTTTTCCGGTGCCGCAGATGTGCGCGCTGCCGTCATGGGCGGGCATATTGCCATGGCAGGGCTCAACATCAGCGAGGCGGCATCTCTCGTCAATGAGGGCGAGCTGATTGCGCTCGGCCAGATGGGTGAAAAGCGCTGGACCGGCGCGCCCGATGTTCCGACCTTCCAAGAACAGGGCTATGATCTCGTAATGGGGTCCAGCCGCGGCATCGGTGCTCCGGCGGGGATCCCCAAAGAGGCGCTGAACGCTCTGCAGGAGGCCATTGCCAAAACCGTGGAGGATCCCGAGTTCCTAGCGGCCGCTGAAAAGCAGGACCTTCCGCTGGACTTCCAGAATGCGGCTGATTTCCAAGCCAAACTGGACGAGCTCGACAGCAATCTGCAGACTCTCTGGAAAGAAGATCCTTGGGTTAAGTGACGCCGCCACTCTGCTGGCCGGTCTGTGCCGGCCAGCAAGGGTGGATGACTATTCGGATTTGGGAGGAAGCGCATGAGCAGGCGCCACACCGAGTTGGTTGCGGCCAGCTTATTCGGCATCCTTTTTGCTGTCTTGCTTTGGAACGGCCTGAACTACAGCAATCGGTCAGCCTATATGCCAAGCGCGGCATCGGGCCTCGGCTTGCTGATGTGCATTGCCTGGGCCATCGGTATCTTCGTTACGGCGCAGGATGAAGCTGCTGCGCCAATGGTAATGCAGGCCGATGTGCGTCGGTTTCTCACCATCGTCTGCGCAGGGGCGGCCTTTGTCGCCGGGTTCTTGTGGGTCGGCCTCTTCACCACCACCCTGATTTTCGTGCCCGCGCTGTCCTATACGTTCGGCTATCGCAACGCCCTTGTCACCAGCTTAACGACGGTGGGCTTCGTTGTCGTACTCTACATTGTCTTCCGGGCGCTTCTGGCCGTGCCACTACCGCCCGAACGTCTTCTGACCATGGCTGGATTCTGATCATGGACGTTTTCATGAATATCGCGCAGGCCGCGCCTGCGTTGCTCGATCCGAGCGTTCTTCTCGCAATGATCGTCGGCACTGCCGTCGGTATCGCTGTCGGCGCGCTGCCGGGGCTGTCCGCGACGATGGGCATCGCCGTGCTGATTCCGCTGACCTTTACAATGGAGCCGCTCGTGGCTCTGGGCATGATCGCCGGCATCTACAACGGGTCGATGTATGGCGGCTCGATCCCCGCGATCCTTCTGCGCATCCCCGGCACACCCGCCGGCATTGCCACTGTCTTCGACGGCCATGAGATGGCCAAGCAAGGCAAAGCAAGGCTCGCGCTCAACATTTCGCTCGTGTCGTCCTCCATCGGGAGCGCGGTGAGCGCCGTGGCACTGCTGCTGCTCGCGCCTCCGCTTGCGATGATCGCCCTGCGCTTCGGTCCCGCCGACTATTTCTGGCTCGCGGTGTTCGGGATGACGACAATCGCAATCATGCTCTCGGGTAACCCTGCGAAGGGCATCCTCTCGGCATGCTTCGGCCTCTGCCTTGGGGTCGTGGGGATTGACACCATCACCGGCAACGAACGCTTCACTTTCGGATCGGTCGAGTTTCTCTCTGGCATCCACATCATCGTGTTGCTGACAGGGCTCTATGCCATCCCTCCAGCGATCGACCTGATGATGGGCCGCAACACGATTGATGCAGGCAATGTGGACCTTGGCGAGAAGACCGCCAACTTCTCCTGGTCGAGCCTGATACCGACGTGGCTCCGCTCCTCTGCCATCGGCCTTATTGTCGGGCTTATCCCGGCACTCGGAGGCAATATCGCTGCGCTTCTGGCCTGGCAGGAAGAGCGGCGTTACTCCAAGAACAAGGACAATTGGGGCAAAGGTGAACCCGCGGGCCTCGCAGCGCCCGAATGCGCCAACAATGCGGACACGGCGGCCACACTGATACCGGCGCTGACGCTAGGCATTCCCGGCAATGCGGTCGCCGCAGTCATTCTTGGCGCCCTTCTCGTTCACGGGCTGCGTCCCGGACCCGATCTGTTCCGGGCGGACGCGGAAGTCACCTACGGCTTCATGCTGACAATGCTTGTCACCTCAGGGATGATGTTTGTCATTGGCAAACTTGGGGCGCGCGCCTATGTCAACGTTCTTCGCGTACCGCGCCAGATCCTCGGGCCGATCATTCTCGTACTGACTACCGTCGGGGTCTATGCCATTCACAACAGCATTTTCGAAGTCATCCTGATGCTGGTGTTTGGCCTGATCGGTTTCGCAATGGAGCGTCTTTCGATCCCAACGGCCCCGGCGGTACTTGCGGTGATACTGGGCCCCATTGCGGAAGAGAACCTGCGTCGCGCCCTGCTGATCTCGGGCGACAACATCACCTACCTCGTGCGCAGTCCGATTTCGATCATCCTGGCGTTTCTTGTTGTGATCGCGCTTGTTTCGCCTGCCTGGACGACTTGGCGCAAGAACAAAGTCAACGCCAAGGCCTGACCTATAAAGCCACAGACATCCGAACGTTTCGGCCCCACATGGGACCGGAACGTTCCGTTTCCTAGGTATCGCTTGCGCAACCCATCTTCGCATTCTTAAAAGGCAGACCAAGGGAAACAGGAGGCCTCCGAGCATGAGTGTCAGTGACGACGTACATACCGAGCTTCGTCGCAAACTCATCGCCGGCTTCTTCGAACCTGGCATGAAGTTGAAAGAGGAGCACATCGCCACCGAGCTGGGGGTCAGCCGGACTCCTGTTCGCACGGCGATTCAGCGCCTGATCACCGAAGGCCTACTTGAAGCGGCGCCGAAGCGCGGAGCCATCGTAACGAAATGGCGCGAAAGCGACACCGAAGAGATTTTCCAACTCCGGCTTCTTGCGGAAGGGCAGGCTGCCGCCTGGGCGACCCGGCATGTCCGAGACGAGGACATCGCGCGCATGGAGTGGCTGAACAACCGCATCGAGGAGGCCGTAAAAACCCGTCCGAAAGGCTATCTCGACCAAGTGCAGCAGCACAATTTAGCGTTTCATACCATGTTCTACGATCTCTGCGGTAGCGCCCGGCTCCGGGTCTTTGGCATGAACCTACTGGAATACCCGCTCATCATCGGCGGCTTCTTCATCTATTCCGATGAGGACGCGATGGAGAGTATCCGACAGCATCAGGATATCATCAACGCGTTGCGCAGCCGCAACGCCGAGTGGGCTCGCTCCGCAGTGACATCCCATCTATGTGCAGCGATCGAGCGGTTTCGCAAGACCAAGCTCAACACGCAGCGGCCACCACGACGGTCCGTCGAAGGCTGATCGCCTCTCCGCGTTCTACATCCGCCACACTGGCAGGCGTTCAGGTTTCGCGGATTCCAAAGCCTTCACTCATGTGGATCTCCTATTCGGTCAGTCCGTCGAGGGTCTTGGCCTCGGCTCGGAATTCCGCTGACACATCCTTGCCAGCAATCGTGTCCATGAAGAAATGCACTGCCATCGTTGTCATCGCGCTCGGCCCCCGAGGTCAGGCCCGCAGCATGAGGCGAGACAATCAGTTCGGACGCCAAAAATAGGGGATGACCGTTGTAAGGTGGCTCCACCTCAAAGCTGTCGCCGGAAGCGCCGGCGCTATCCCCTTGCCTGAAAGCAGCCCCGGGAGCGGTCTCGTCGATGATCTCGCCACGGGCGGTGTTTACCAGCATTGCGTGGCTCTGCATCCTGGAGAGGGACGCCGCATCCACCTTTTGCCGCGTGGATGGAACCCGCAGGCAGTGCAGCGGGATGATGTCAGAGCTCGCGACCAGCGCGTCGATGCTGCTGCAAAGTTCGAACTCATCGCGCGAAAGATCCTCTGCCCGCAAAGCGGAATCGAAGGCCGTGACCTGCATCCCGAGCGCGCGCGCCATCGAGGCACCACCCCCGGCAAGTACGACTTAGGGTCGTTCTCGCTCAAGGAACATCAAGAAATCTGTCAGGCGATCGACGGCGGAGACAGCGCAGCCGCTGAAACCGCTATGTGTCGGCTTACACGCCATGGACACTTCCAGCGCATCGCCTTGCTGACCCGCAGGCAGGACTGACGGAACGCCATCACTCATGGTTCCAGTCCTGCGAGCCTCTTTGCGCATGTTCTTCTCGCGCAGGCCGCCGACGGGGTGTCTGTGGCGTGATCCGCCTGTGCTTCGCCATGCGCGGCGAAGAGCCCGGAACAGCCCACTCGCCTCAGCATGACCGGCATCGGCAGATCGCGTCCAGGGATGGTCATGGCGAGGTTGAAGTTCGCGACGTCGCGCAGAACACGCTGGCGCAGCAGGATGTCATCGAAATTGGCACGGTTGTAGTGTGCCGTCGTCTTGCTGAAGGCAGTGCCGTCGATGTCGTCGAAGAAGATCTTCGGCAGCTTGCGGCGCGCCCGATCGCGCAGGTCATCCAGTCTCGCAGTTGCCCTACCGGAGCGGCCTTCAGGGAAGGGCCCCGCCCCTGTAGAAGGGCGGGGCGTCTTGTCTTACTGGGCGCTGTCGGTTGCCGAAAGAAGCGCGTCAACGGTCTCGTCGCCCGCACGTTCCCGCGCCATGTCAATGATGCCCGAGGTCTGGTCACGGAACTGCGCGATTTCCTCGTCGGTCAGGTCGATGATGGTCAGATGCTCTGCCAGCTGCTCACGCATGTCACCCTCGGCCTCCGCCTGCAGATCCCACTGGTAGTCCACCGACTCGGCCAGCACGTCCGAGACGATGGTCTGCAAATCCTCGGGCAGCCCCTCGAACCACTCCTGGTTGATCAGGTTGATGTTCGCGAGGAAGATGTGCTGCGTGTTGATCAGGTAATCCTGCACTTCGTAGAAGCGCTGGGACAGGATGTGGCCGTAGGGGTTTTCCTGCCCGTCGACCACGCCCTGCTGCAGAGCGCCGTAAAGCTCGGGGAAGGCGATGGGCGTCGGTGCGGCACCGAGATCGCGCCAAATGGCGATGTGCACGGGGTTTTCCTGAACCCGGATGCGCAGGCCATTGTCGGCGATGTCGGCGGGCGTGTGCACTTCAGTTCCCGAGGTGGTCAGGTTGCGGAAGCCGCCGTCGAGGATGCCGCCGAACATAATGCCACGGTCCGCGAGCACGCTGGTCAGCTGCTCGGACAGGTCGCTGTCGTTGAGCAGTGGCTTGAGCACGGCCGGATCGGTCGGCAGCACGTAGGGAATGTCGAACACGGCGAATTCAGGGATGAACTGCACTGCGCCCGAGGTACCCAGCGGAGCGAACTGGATGTCGCCGAGCATCAGCGATTCCATGACCTCGCGGTCACCACCAAGGGCGCCACCGCCTTGGTCGACCACATCGATGCGGCCCTCGGAGCGTTCCTCGATGTCGGTTTCGATCTTCTCGAACGCCTTGTAGAGCGGGTGCGCCCGGTCCGACAGGCCGTGGGCCATGATCATGGTGTAGTCGGCAGCCATGGCCGGCAGGGCGAAGGCACAGCTGGCCGCGCAGGACCAGAGCAGGGTCTTGATGGGTTTCATCTTGGTTCTCCTCACTTTGAAAAAGGGCGTACCGGAAGGGTCAGTTCAGCAGGGCGGGAAGGCCCAGCGTCAGTCCCGGAACGTAGGTGATGATCGCAAGCCCGAGCAGCAGCAGCGCGAAGGGCACCAGGAGGCCTTGGCAGATGCGCACAACGCTCAATCCGGTCAGGCCGCTTGCGATGTAGAGGTTGGCGCCGACGGGCGGCGACACGAAGCCGATGGCAAGGTTCACCGTCATGATCAGGCCGAAGTGGATCGGGTCGATCTGGTACTGGGTGACCAACGGCAGCAGGATCGGGGTCAGCACGATGATCGCGGCGATGGTCTCCATAACCATGCCCACGACCAGAAGGATCACGTTGACCACCAGCAGCAGCATCAGTGCATCCGAAACGTTGCCGCCCACGAGGTCGCCCAGCATTCCCGGCACGCCCAGCAGGTTCAGCGTCCGTCCGATGGCCGCGCCGGTGCCAGCGATGATCAGGATCGGCGCAATGGTCAGCGATGTCTGCGCGACGGATTCCACCAGCCCCCTGAAGGTCAGCTCGCGGAAGATCACCATCGATACGAAGACGCTGTACCCAACCGCGATGGCTGCCGCCTCGGTAGGGGTGAAGATGCCGGAATAGATACCGCCCAGCACGATCACCGGGGCCAGAAGCGCCCAGAAGCTGCTGCGGAAGGCCTTGAGGATGGAGGTCTGGCCCGCCGTCGTGGTGATGCGGTCCTTGTTCTTGGTGCCGTACCAGAAGGCGTAGCCCATCAGCAGCAGGGCGATGGTGGCGGCGGGAAGAATGCCGCCCAGGAACAGCGCCGACACCGACACATTGGCGGACATGCCGTAGATGATCATCGGGATCGACGGCGGCACGATCACCCCGAGCGTGCCAGCGGTGGTGACCAGCACCGACGCGAAGCGCAGGTCGTAGCCCTGATTGAGCAGCAGCGGGATGGCCATCGCGCCGATCGCCGCGACGGTGGCGGGCGACGAGCCCGAGATCGCGCCGAAGAGCATGCAGGCCATCACGGTCGAAATCGCAAGCCCGCCGTTCAGCCGTCCCAGCAGCGCATCGGCAAAGCTGAACAGCCGCTTGGCAAGGCCGCCGCGGGTCATCAGGTCGCCAGCCATCATGAACAGCGGCACCGCGAGGAACGGGAAGCTGTCAATCGCCGTGACAATGGTCCGGATCGACTGCCCGGTATTGGTGGGCGCCCCGAACCAGGCAGGGATGATCGCCCCGAAGCCAAGCGAGATCGCGACCGGAACCGTCAGCAGCAGCAGGACGAAGAATGAGACGATGGAAAGTGCAGCGTACATCAGGAAGACACCTCGGGATGGGGTTTCTCGGGATGGCCCCGGAAGTCCATCCACAAGGCCTGCAGGGTGCGCAGGGCGGTCAGGCCGAACCCGACGGGCACCGCGAGGTAGACCATCCACATGGGAAGATTGAGCGCAGGCGAGGTCTGGCCGATCATCTTCAGGCGTTCGATCAGTGGCAGGGATTCCCAGACGAGGATCACGCTGAACGCAAGCACACCAAGATGCGCGATCACCGAGAAGAACCCGGTGACCCGTGGCCCCATCACCACCGGCAGGAAATCGACGCTGATGTGGCGGCGTTCGCGCACCGCGAGGCTGACACCGAGGATAGCGGCCCAGACAAGGATGTAACGGGCCAGCTCTTCGGACCAGACGAAGGGCGAGCGCATGAAGTAGCGCATGAAGACCTGCGCCAGCAGGACCACCGCCATCACGCTGAGCGAGGCAGTGAGGATGATGCGCTCGAAATAGCGCTCAAGGAACAAAAGAGCTTTCATGTGTCCTCCCTTCGTGGGGCGACGACGGGGCCGGGCGCATCCCCCTGCCCGGCCCCATCATCTCTGGATTAGGAAGCGCGGGTGGCCGCGATCCTGGCGCGGAACGTCTCGGTCCCGTGTTCAATGTGTTCCAGCGTGGCGGTCAGGGCCCAGAACTTCTCTTCGATGTCGAAGGGCACCGTGCGGCTGAGGGTCTCGGCAAAGGTGCCGAGGCGCTGATGATAGAGCTTGGCAAGCTTTGGATAGCCCATGGGTTCGGTCTGGGCCGCCAGCGCGAGGAAGACGGTCAGGTCAGCCGCAAGCTCGGGGTGATCCGCACCATGCTCAAGAAGCCACTTGTAGAGATCGGGGTGGAAGTTGGTGAACACTCCCGAGAAGCCGCGCGCCCCGGCCCGCATTGCACCAGCGGCAATGGCGGCGTTGGCGTTGACGATCTGCAGGGGCGTTCCCTCGACCAGCTTCACCCGGCGTTCGACCGTGGGCAGATCGCAGGACACGTCCTTCAGCACGCCGAAGCGGCCGGTCCGCGCACAGTACTGCAGCTCTTCGTCGGACAGAAGGCGGCGGTAGGGAGCGGGGCATTCATAGAGACCCAGCGGCAGATCCTCGGGCAGCCGCGCGAGCAGCGTGTCGAGGTCGCGGATCCACGCGGCGGAGTCGTCGTTGCCCACGGCAAAGCGGTTTGTCACCAGCACGATGCCGTCGGCGCCGGTCTCGACCATCGCCTGCAGTTCGTCGGCCTGTGCATCGGGCGTGTCGCTGACGTGGCCGGACACGATGACCGGAAGACGCCCCGCTGAGGCCTTGACCGTGGCCTTGCCAAGCGCGACCCGCTCTTCGAGGCTCAGGAACTGCATCTCGCTGGACTGGCACACGCCGAACAGCACATCCGCGCCGTGGTCCACATACCAGTCGACAAGCGACTTCAGGCCAGGCTCGTCGATCTGCCCGTCTGCTGTGAAGGGCGTGATCATCACCGGGATGATGCCCGAGAAGGAACGGCTCATGCGGAAGCTCCGGTCTTTTGGGAGAGGAAATCAGGGTTGGCGAGGTACGGACGCAGGCTTTCCACGTCCCCCTCGAGGCAGGACAGGATCGACTGCATGCAACGCTCGGTGACGCGCTGACGCGCCATCTCGTCCATGCCCGACACGTGCGGCGACAGCAGCACGTTGTCGAAGCTGCGCAGGCGGCTGCCGGCGGGCAGCGGCTCGGTCTCGAAGACGTCGAGGCCGACCCCACCGAGGTGGCCGCTTTCCAGCGCATCGCACAGCGCGGCCTCGTCGATGAGCGGCCCGCGCGAGGTGTTGACTAGGATCGCGCCCGGCTTCATCTGCGCCAGCCGCGCGGCGTTGACCGTGTGGCGGGTCTGCGGCGTCGACGGGGCGTGCACCGAGATCACGTCGGCCTGCGTGAAGAGCTCGTCGAGATCCACCGAACGCGCGCCCAGCTCGGCCAGCTGCTCGGGCGTGGCATAAGGATCATGCACGAGAATGGTCATCTGCGCCGCCTGACAGCGGCGGGCAAAGGCTCCACCGATCCGGCCGAGGCCGATGACACCGGCGGTGCGGCCCCACATGCCGGCGTGGAAGCCGTCGAAGGTCCAGGCGCCACCGCGCACCATGGCGTCACGCGGCCCGAGACGGCAGGCCAGGGACAGCGCCATGGCATAGGCGTATTCCGCCACGCTTTCGTGGTTCGTGCCGAAGGCCATGGCCACGGGAATGCCGGCGCCGGTCGCGGCAGCGGTGTCGACCTTGTCGAAGCCGACGCCCCAGCGCGCGATGATCTTCAGGTCAGGGGCGCTTTCCAGCACCTTCGCGGTGTAGGGCTCGCCCCCAGCGATGGTGGCGACGACGCCGTCCTTCAGCAGCTCGATCAGCTGGTCTTCGGTCGGCAGGAGGCCGGTCTCGTTGACGCGGACATCGTAGCCCGCCTCGCGCAGCGGCGCGAAGATCGGATCATTGGGGGCGAACTGTTCGGTGTTCACCAAGATGCGGTTGGCTTCAGCCATGTCTCGTCTCCGGTCAGGCATTGAGTTCAAAATCTGCGGCGTCCACCGCATGAGCATCGGGGATCGAATCCTGACTGCCAGCGCTCAGGCAGGTCAGCGCGGCGGCCCGGGCCGCCCGCGCCATGGCATCGGGCAAGGAAACCCCGCCCTCGAGCGCTGCCGCGAGGTATCCGATGAAAGTGTCGCCGGCGGCGGTCGTGTCGCGTGGACGGATGCGCGGGCTGGGAACACTCACGGTCTGCCCTGCCGTCATCGGGCCAAAGGCCTCGGCGCCCTCAGCCCCGAGAGTGCGCAGCACGGTGTTGCCAAGAGCGCCCGAAAGCGCCCTTGCGTCCGGCGCGCAGCCAAGGCTGCTGGCCAGGAACTGCGCCTCGGTCTCGTTCACCACCAGCAGGCGCACTTGTTCCAGCGTAGCCCGGTCCACGGAGGCGGCGGGCGCGAGGTTCAGCAGCACATGTGCCCCGGCGGCGGCGGCGCGGGCCACCACGCCGCGGGTGACATCCGCAGGCACCTCGAGTTGCAGCACAAGCCAGTCCCGCGCCCCAAGGCCGGTCAGCATGTCGGCGGTCAGGCAGCCGTTGGCACCCTCATCGATCAGGATGCGGTTCTCACCGCTATCCTCGACCATGACGATGGCAGTGCCGGTGGGAACGCTGTCGGCAGTGCCCACGCCCGAAACGTCCGCCCCGGCCGCGCGCAGGTTGGCAAGGGCAAGGCTGGCACCGTCATCGTGCCCGACCATCCCGAACATGCGCAGGCCGGCACCGGCACGGGCTGCGGCAACCGCTTGATTGGCGCCCTTGCCACCGGCCATGCGACGCATGGACCGCGCCGCGAGGGTCTCGCCGGGACCCGGAACCCGCTGCGTGTCGCAGATGATGTCCAGATTGATGGAGCCGAATACGTTAAGCATGTTTGGCATCCTCCCTTGGCTTGCTTCCTCCGATGTAAGCGCTTACAAAATTGCATGGCGAGCGGTCAACCTTTTTCTTTTCATGCCGCACGGCCCGTGCATACTCGCGCCCAAATTCAAGAAGGCCCCCATAAACCATGGCTGCAACCGACGATCCAAATCCCCCGAAACGCCGCCGCAGACGCACCGGGCAGTCCAGTGCAAGCCTTGGTCAAGTCGCCGAACTCGCAGGGGTTTCAACCGCAACGGTGTCGCGTGCGTTCAACAATCCAGACCGCGTCAGCGAGGCGATGCGGAGCCGGATCTTCAAAGCCGCGGAACAGCTGAACTGGGTGCCCAATGCGGCGGGACGCGCCCTGGCCAGCGCGCGGACGAGGATCCTCGGCGCGGTGATTCCCACGCTCGACAACGAGATCTTCGCCCGGCAGGTGCTCGGGCTGCAGGACGGGCTGTCACCGCATGGCTACACGCTGTTCCTTGGCTGTTCGCGCTACTGCGGCGAGGCTGCGCTGACCGAGGTGCGAGCCATGCTCGAACATGGCGTCGAAGGCATCATGCTCGTGGGGCGCGATTATCCCGATACGCTGTTCCGGCTGCTCAGGGCGCATCGCACACCGCATGTGCTGAGCTACATCTACGATCCAGGGCTGGACCATCCGACCGTGGGCTTTCGCCATGACGAGATCTTTGCGCAGCTCACCCGCGCGCACCTGGAGGCCGGTCACCGCCGCTTTGCTCTGATCTTTCAGAACGTCGAGGGCAATTCGCGTGTGGCCGACCGATTGCGAGGGGTGCGCGAGACCCTCGCAGAGGCTGCCGCCCCCCTGCCCGAAGATCAGGTGCTAATCGGTGAAGGAACGTTGCAGTTTGGTGCAGACAGCTTGCGACGACTGATGAGCCTACCCGAGGCCGTCCGTCCCTCTGCCATCATTTGCGGCAACGACACGCTGGCCATCGGTGCGCTTTCAATGGCACAGCGCATGGGGCTTCAGGTGCCAAAAGACTTCGCGATCAGCGGTTTTGACAACACTGCGATCTCCGAGATGACCGCGCCGCCTCTGTACACCGCAGAGATCGACAACTATCTCGTGGGGCGTGAGGCTGCGGAAATGATGCTGCGCCGCCTCAAGAACCGTAAAGCCCCCGTCGAGCATCTCGAACTGCAGCCGCGGCTTATTGCTCGGGCGTCGATCTGACACCGAAACCTGTTTGGCGGCACGCAAGATGCGCCTGTCCGCGGCACGGTGCTGTCCCTGATTTACTGGCCTTCGTGGCGCAACGCCAGCAGATGGCAAAACCGGTCACGGCCCCCTGCCCCACGATGACGAGGTTGCATTGGCCGTGGCGGCGCTCGTCGACACCATCAGCAACCGTGACGCGCTCCCTCGGATGTGGACGCAGGCTGAGGGGGTTCGCGACCCCCCTTCATTGGGCTTCCTCAAAATTGTTGAGGGGAATAAAGGCTATATTCTCATCACAAAACATTGCTTTTTGATGCGAATATAGCGATCAATCCCCTCATGCAGATCTGGAACACTTCCGCTTGGCCACGCTTCCGACACGACCCCGCCAAGAGCGAGGCTCCTCTCGCCCGGGTCATGGCGCGCCTTGGCACCATCGGCGGGCTGCATGCCGGCCTTGCTTCCGATGAGCGCGCCGAGATCTTCTTGCGGGCCATCACCGGCGAAGCGCTCGCCAGTTTCAGCATCGAAGGCGCACCGCTTGCGCCCGATGAAATCGAGGCCTCGGTTGTCGCGTCCCTCGCTCATCGGCAGGCCATGCCTCAGCGTCGCAGCGACGCGATTGCCGAGCTGATGCTGGAGGCCCGCGCCGGCACGGCTCCCCTGACGGCTGCGACCCTGCATCGCTGGCACGCGCTTCTCTTTCATGGCATCGAGGTGGAAGACAGGGGCCAGTGGCGCAGCTTTCCCATGGAGATCGTACGCGGCCCGCGCGGACGCCGGGAGGATGTGCTCTACAGCGCGCCACCGCCCGAACGCATGGCAAACGAAATGGAAACGTTTCTGGAGTGGCTCGAAACCGACCGGCAGCCCCTGCCCCTGCGCGCGGCCATTGCGCACCTCTGGTTCGAATCCATCCACCCGTTCTCGGACGGCAACGGAAGAATCGGCCGCGCCATCATGGAACATGTCTTTGCCCTGGAAGGCGCGCTGCCCTTCTCTCTCTCCAGGCAGATCGAACGCGACAAGCGCGGCTATTATGCTGCGCTTCAGGCCGGGCGCGAGGTGGTGGGAGACGTGATCGACGCAACACCCTTCGTGCTCTGGCTGCTCGAAAAGCTAGAGGGTGGTGTGACGGAGGCCGAAAGCGAAGCGCGTTTCCTCGTTCGGCGCAACGCGTTCTTCCGTGTGTATCCGGACTTGCCTGCAAGGGCGCGCGGCGTGCTCGAGCGGCTTTTCAAGGATGGTGAAGACAGGGTCGATCTCGGCATCTCTGCCGGCCCCTATGGCAAGATTGCAAGGGTTTCCCCGGCAACGGCAACCCGCGATCTGGCCGAACTGGAACGCCGCGGCGTTTTGAGACGCTCTTCCGAAGGTGGTCGCTCAACGCGCTATCGACTGAATTGGTAGTGTCTTGAGCTGGTGATTGCTTCGAGGGCTGGACTGGGCAGACTTCTTCGCAAAGCACAGGTTCTATGTTGCACTCGTGTCAGAGTGACAGTGTCATGCAGTCTTGATGACCTATAGCGTAGTTGGATCGGGGCTCTCTTTCAGGTTCCTCACTATCGTGGCTACCGGGGTTTCCAAGACGCCTGCCCGCTTGGTTGCTGACGCCAACTCCCTGATGAGCTGATAGCTTTGATCATCCTGCTGGCGGCAGAAGGGTGTTCCATCAGTGTCTGAGCCAGCCCCTTTGAAGTGGTCCGCCCACGAAGTGGGAAATCTGATGGGATTTGGGTGAACAGGAGGGCTACGGAATGGCTGGAAAGCGAGAGCAGCCGGAAGACATTGTCATCAAGCTGCGGCAGGTCGATGTATTGCACGGCCAGGGCCTGTCGATGGCCGATGCGGTGCGCCAGATCGGGATTTCGCAGCATACCTCTTACCGATGGCGGAAAACTATGGTGGGATGACCCGGGCGCAACTTTCGCCGGCTCAAGGAGCTTGAGGAGAACGTGAGGCTGCGGCGGGTGGTGTCTGATCTGACGCTCGAGAAACTGATCCTGCCCAAGGCTTCACGGGGAAACTTCTAAGCCCGACACAGACGGAGATTTAAGCACAGAGGCTTCGATTGACCCGGATGTAGCGGCATCGCTCGGCACATGGATGCCGACCCTTTTGCATGATTTCTTTGGAGTTCTCATGAAGAACATGAACGTTGTGATACGGCCCTTTGATGCGGCAACGGACCTGAAAACACTGTCGACCATCTGGTTCGAAGCCTCACTCGACGCCCACCCCTTCATCGGTGAAAAAAGGCTGACTGAACAGCGCAAGCTGATCGAGGAGACGTATCTGCCGAAGGCGGAGACTTCTGTGGCCTGCCACGACGGAGAAGCTGTTGGCTTCATCAGCCTTCTGGGATGTTTCATCGGCGGGATATTCATCGCGCCGGGCTGGCAAGGTCACGGTATCGGGCGCACGCTTATCGCCGATGCCTTGGCACGGAAGGGCGAACTGTCCCTTGAGGTCTATACCGAGAATGAACGAGCCGTCCGTTTTTACAGGACGCTCGGATTTCAGGAAGTTTCCCGGCGCGCGGTCGATGACTTCGGGTTGCCGTTCCCGAATGCGGCACTGAGTATAAAAACCTAAGCACAGGTCTGGCAGGGCTATGTCGTGCCAGACCACCTTCGCGCAGGCAGGGGCGAACCCTTCGTGGCCTTTCAGAGCCGTTCCAGCGCGGTCGTGACTTCCTCAGCCAACACTTCAACAGGCTGTGTGCCGTCAAGCCTCAGGACCGGAGCGGCTTGTGCCTTGAGCCAGCGTTCATGCTGCGCCAGGTTGCGTCCTGTGAACGAGGGGTCGTCATAGCGAGAGGCCCAGTCGCGGAATGCCAGATGGCCGTCATGCATGTCGCCTCCCGGCAGGATACGATCACCATGTCTTTGCGCCTCCCGGCGCTCGAGACGCTGCAGCCGTATCTTGGTAGGTGTATATAGGAAGGCGATGATCTCTACATGTTCAATCAGGATATCGCCCCAACCCACAAAGGAGCCTGACAGAACCCAGCCATCCGTCTGGGATTGCCGCTGCTGGATCAAGCGGACCCGATCCTCTGGCAGGCGCTTTGTCGTGAAGGGCGGGTCTGTTGGCATCCAATAGAAGTCGTCTACGTCCAGCAGTGGAACGCCCATCTGCGCCGACAGGGTCGCGCCAAGTGTCGAGACGCCCGAGCACGATGCTCCGATCAGGTATATTCTTGGCATGTCTGTCCCTCCGCTAGCATTTTAAAGCGAGAGGGCAATAGCGGCGCGCTGCGCCGTCTACAATGCCAGCTTCGTCCGCACGGCGGACCTTGGTTCCCCGCCAAGGTTCGCAAGTGCGGCGAACAGCTGCTTGAGTGGGCAGTTCTGCAGCATTCTGATTCAGGACGGAAGGTCGACAGTTCGCCGCAAGAGGGGCCAGCAAGCGGTTGGCTCTGCCGCGCAGCGAAAGTCCGGAACCGAGCCCTAACTGTGCGTTCGGATCAGCAAGCGTTTTCGGTCCGTTGTTGTCGTCTGCCGTTCATGAGGATCGCGCTGCACGCGATCAGGGCGATCCCGAGGGCTTCCCAAGCCGTGGGGATGTCTCCGAAAAAGACGGTGCTCCAGACGGCCGCGAAGCCCAGGTAGGCCGTATCGAAGACACCAACGACCGGCGTCGGGGCCACCCGGTAGGCCGTCGCGACCGCCGTGGCGATCACTGCCAAGAGACATCCGAGCCCGAAGGCGAGGCTCCAGTCCGCGAGCGTGAGCCTTGGCCAGAGTGCCAGAACGAAGCTCTCTTTGCCGCCCGGCTGAAAGAGCGAGAGAAGCAGTAGCGCCGCGGCGGCCACGCAGACGAGACAGACGTTGAGCGTCAGGGCCATTGCTCCCGGGCTTTCCGCCTGGCACCGGCTCCAGGTGATGAGGCCCGCCAGAGCATAGAAGATGGCAGCTGTGAACGGGAGCAGCAGCAGAGGGGTGAATGTGTTGGTCGAGGGAGACACTGCCAGCAGCACCCCGGCAAGGGACAGCGCCACGGCGGTCCATCCGCGCCCACCGATCGTCATCCCCAGCAGGACGCGCCCCAGCAGCGCCATCCAGGCGGGCGCGGTGTAGTAGCACGCTGCGGCGAGGGCAAAGGACATGGCCGGCAGCGCTGCGTAATAGCTCAGCCACATGGCCGCGAGGCAGAGACTACGCGCCCAGACCCAGCCGCGGCGGGTGAGACGAAGGCTCGACCGGCCATGCATGGGCACGAGCCAGGCGGCGAGCAGCACTGCGGCAACGGTCGATCGCAGCAGGACCAGCTGTGCCAGCCCGAAGTTGTCTCCACTCATCTTCACCAAAGCGTCAGAGAAGGACAGAAGCGAAACCGCCGCGAGGATCGCGATGATGCCGTGCGTGGTCCCGCCAGAAGGTGGGGTGTGATCAGATTTCCATGCCATACGCGATGGAAACCACGGGCTGCATCCCTCATAAAATGAGAATGGGTCGCCAATGCATGAGGATTTGGAATGGATCGCCGTTCGCTGCCACCGTTGTCTCGTCTTCCTGCCTTCGAAGCGGCCGCCCGACATGAAAGCTTCACCGCCGCCGCCGAGGAACTTGGTCTGACGCAGACCGCTGTGACCAAGCAGATCGCCGCCCTGGAGGCGGATCTCGGCCTGCGGCTCTTCGAGCGTCGCAACAGGGCCGTCTTCCTGACCGAGGCCGGGCGCGCCTATGGACAGGTTGTCAGCGCATCCCTCGCCGATATCGCAGCCGAGACGACGCGCCTGCGCGGCGGCCCCTCCGGCGCGGGATTGGTCCTGCATTGCCAACTTTGCGAGGCGTTCTACTGGCTCATGCCGCGCCTTGCGGGTTTCCATGAACGCCACCCCGGTCTGGAGGTCCGGGTCNTCACCGCCTCGGACGAGATCTTTCCCGTGGCCGCCCCAGGCCTCGTGCCGTCCGGAGCGCTACCGCTTCCTGCTGCGGGACTGGCCCGATACCCGCTGCTGTCGCACCGGGTCCTGCCGCAGGACTGGATGGATTGGCCGGACTGGTTCGAGGCCGTCGGACACCCCATGCCGAAAAGCGCACGGATCACCGGCTTCGACAGCTTTCCCTTGGTGCTACAGGCAGCGGTCGCAGGTCAGGGGATCGCGCTCGGCTGGCGCAACACGGTGAGCGGGCTTCTCACCGAGGGCAAACTCGTGAGGCTCTGCGACGAGGCAGTCTTCCGCCCGACAGAGATCTCGGTCTTCCGCGGTGCACGGCGCGGCAACCATGCGGAGACAGATGCCCTGCTCGCGTGGCTCCGAGAAGAATTGGCCGAGCGTCCTATGGGATGACAGCTTTCTTCTCGCAGTGTTTGCGTCCGACCGCCACCGGGGGGGGGCGGGCGCGGCGAATGGCTGCTTCGATGGACCGGACAGCAGCATCCTGATCGGAGCCTCCTAGGTCGGGTTATGGCCGGGACGGCCATGTTGGCCCTGCCGTAGAGGCTGGCCGTAGCCACTGCGCAGACGCATCTCTGCGTAGAGCCCTTCCACGACATTTGCGGCGCCCCCGCCGCAGGTAACCGGGAAGGAAGCTCATCCTTGTTGCATTGAGTTGGTGACGTTCTCGCTCATGCGCCCCGCCAACTCTCGGACGGCATCGCCCTGGCTGCTCCAGTCGTCCGTGACCTCGCCGAGATAAGCCCGTCGCGCATGATTGAGTGTCATAGCATCTGAGCCAGACAATCGCGAAATCGCCCATTCGGCGGCAGCATCCTTCGTGATGAACTTCTCCGTGCTGGCAGTGTGCCACATCCGCGCAAGCGTCAGCAGGACATTCCGTTCGTCCCCACCCAATCCATCCAACAAGTCCGGAAGTGCATCGCGCATGGCTTGGTTGACTTGCTCTGTCGAAACCTCCGACAGCAGGTCGCCCCTCGGCGGTCCGAACAACGGAATGGCCTCCTGATAGGCCTGTGCTATAACCATAGAATATTCAGGATATCGTTCAGGCATCGGCGTCTCACCAGCCTCGAAAGCCTCCCTCAGCCACTCTCCATAAACGAACTCCGCTCGCGCCGGGTAGTCGCCGCGGTTGAGCTCAGCTTGGCAGAACACCATAACCTCAAGGCAGCGGGCACCTCCCGGCACGGCAGGATGGCGTCCGGAAAGGTGCAACAAGTCCAGCAACAGGCCGTTGCGCTGGCTCTCGGTCAGCTCGGACTGAACCACTGCCAGCAGATCAATATCGCTCTGCGGCCGAAGACCGCCGGATACGGCTGATCCATGCAGATACACACCAAGCAGCGCGTCGCCGAGACGGCGGTGCAAGATCAGCACAGCCGACTGCATCTGTTCTGTCGGATGGGGTGCCACCTGCATGATGGTTTTCTAACGGGCATAGCTCATTAACGGAAGGCAGCCATGTCCCGCAGGGGTGATTTTCGTCCGTCCACCAATGCCGCACCGCGCCGAACAAGTCAGCTTCTGAGAAGCCGCAGCGCAGCGCCAACCCTTCCGCTGAACGGCAGCAATGGTCCGTTTCCACTGATCAGCGAGCTGGTTCGGGAGAACCGTCGCGGCGGCGCGTGACCTCAAACAAGTCACATGAGCAACGCACGGGGCCGGGGCGCACGTTCGTCACGCTGAGCCTCAGCTTGAATTGAGTTGAGCGGGCCTGCCGTCTACCCGCAGTGGGCACGAGATCTATGTCAATGTAGCGAAGAAGCGGTTGTCGTCACGGGCCATGGGAACGAGACGGGTGCGGCGCAAACTGCGGATCGACCTGCTGAAACTCCCACTTCATCACTCTTGCGGCGCGCCGGGCGGCGAGTCTGTGACCAGCTGTGATGTGGTTCGAATGCCCGAAACCTTTCGGTACTCTCTTGGCGTCATGCCGGTTTCTTCCAGGAAGGCGCGATTGAAGTTTGACAGGTTCTTGTAACCGGATTCGAAGCAAACCTCTGTCACGGCACGGCCAGTTTCCGCCAGAAGCGTCGAGGCCCGAGAAATGCGCAATGTGCGTTGATAGCTTGAAAATGTCTTTCCCGTCAGCAGCTTGAAACTACGCGAGAAGGCCGATGGGCTTGCGCCGACCAAGTCAGCGACTTCGTTCATCGAGATAGACGGATTAACCTGCATGTGCTGCATGGCCTGATCCACCTTGGAATGACGCCCGGCGATGATCGGAGCGTAGCCCTTCGCAAAACCGGGGCTGGCAAGCAGGCGACGGTCAGTCGCCTCGGCGAAGATCGTCAGCAATTCTATCAGCAATCCCAGCCCATGTCCGGGTGAGGCGGTTTGAAGGGCCAGGACGATGTCGCCGGCCTCCCTTGCATCCTGTCCGCCAAGCTCGATCCCGCGTTCGGCGAGAGGGGACAGCGGCCGGATCAGACGCAGCTCCGGCATGATATCGCAGATGCTCAGATACTGTTCGGCATCGAATTGCAGGACATAGTCCCTGCCGCGCTGCTTGAGGCCGGGCGAAACCCAGTTGTGCGGCAGGTTCGTCCCGCACAGGGCAATATGCCCAGCCTCGAAATTGCCGATGTAATCCCCGACATAGACGAAGCCCCGCGCCTCGGGGATGAAGTGAATCTCCCATTCGGGATGGTAATTCCACGTGCAGAGCGGATGCGGATAGTCGTCGCGCCGTGTCAGGTAGGATCGCCCTGCGGGGAAGGCGATCATCTCGCGGGTGGCGCGGTTCAGCCGGGGAGGCTGTGGCTCCTCCAACCGCTCTGGCGCAATCATCTTCGATGCTTTCATAAAGAAAACCTGCCGGAATCAGAGATACAGGTCAAAATAGTATCAGTTTTTGCTTTTTCGCAAACTATTCCTAACCCGTTTCCTCCGCCAAGTTCGAGACGTCCGGGTATGGCTCGCGACCTCTGGGAGGAGATTAAATTGAAATATACGGCTTTGACCGCCAGCGTTCTGGCGGGACTTATGGGTACGTCCGCACTCGCACAACAGATCTGCGAGGACGACGTCATGGTTCTGGCTCAGCCCCGTGACGGGCTGACGCTGCTGGAAGACTACTACGACGAGTTCGAGGAACTGTCGGGTGCCGGCTTCCAGATCGACTACCTCAATGAAAATGATCGGCGCGCCAAATCGCAGGCGGATGCCTCGACGGTGGGCAGCTTCAACGTGTACTATGTGGACGAGGCGAACCTGCCCCTGTTCGCATCCTCGGAATGGATCGTTCCGCTGGAAGGCTATTACCCCGAAGACTATGACTACGAGGATTTCGACGCGGGCATGCGCTCGGTCGCCAGCTACGATGGCAAGCAATGGTTCGCCCCCATCCAGGGCGGTGGAGACCTGATGGTCTATCGCACCGACCTGCTGGAAGAGGCCGGGATCGAACCGCCCCAGACATGGGAAGACTTCAAGACCGCCGTGGCCGAGCTGCATGACCCCGACAACGGCGTCTACGGCATTGCCCTGCGCGGTCAGCGCGGCTCGGGCGCAAACGTATGGCGCTGGCTGCCCCTCTTTGCGGCGCATGGTGGCGAATGGGTCGATGACAGCGGAGAATTTGCCTTCAATTCCGACGCTGCCGTGAAGGCGACCGAAGAATATCTGGAGCTTTTCCAGTATTCCGCGCCCGGCACACAGACCGGCTCGTTCGATGAATCCACCGGTGCGTTCCGCTCGGGCAAGGTGGCGCTGATCATCGAATCCGCCCCCCTTGGCGCCATGTCCAAGGATCCTTCGCAAAGCCAGGTGGTCGACAGCGTGGCCTTCACCCCTCCGCCGACGCCGCTCCCCGGTTCCGGCTATGCGCATGGCTTCGCCATCGCCAGCCGCGCCAATGAGACGGAAGAGCAAAAGGCCTGTGCCGGGCTGTTCGTGGCCTGGGCCACGTCGAAAGAGCAGGAAGCGCGCCGCCTTGCCGAAGGCCAGCCCGGTGAGCTGACCCGGACCAGCACCTATGAAAGCCCCGCCTACGTGGAAACCTTCGGTGAGAACCTGTCGGCGGCGATGGCCGCGACCGGTGACAGCACAGAAGTGTTGTTCTGGCAGGATCCCGACTGGCAAGAGCTGGGCAACGCTTGGGGGATCAAGCTCGAAGAGCTGATCATCGGGTCGCGCACCGACATCCAGGGTGCCCTCGACGAGCTGAGCGAGCTGGCCAACGCCATGTAAACGGATATGCGGGCGGTCAGCTGCACCGCCCGCATATGTGCCCTGCAAGGCGACACGCTCGCCGATTTCCCTACATATTCGGAGCAGACCATGAAACTCGGGCGTTCCCTTCCCGTGGTGTTTCTCGGTCCGGCATTGATCGTGCTGATCATTCTTGCCGCGGTACCCACACTCTACGCGTTCAACATCTCCCTGCAGAACCGCACCCTGAGTGCCCCGGACGCAGACTATGTCTGGTTCGCGAACTATATCGCGCTCTTTGGCGATGCGCGGTTCCTCAATGCGCTGTGGGTCTCGCTCAAGTGGGAAGTTCTGACCGTCTCGGCCACGATGATTGTCGGCATCGGTCTGGCCATCGCGATGTTCGAAGCCGCAACGCCGCGTTGGCGCAACGTACTGACGTTGCTTTTTATTATTCCGGTGCTCCTGCCCCGGGTCTGCGCCGCCTTCGTGTGGAAGTTCTCGTTCCATCCGCTCTATGGCGCGGTGACATGGCCTGTGCGTGCAATCACCGGCGAAACCCCCGACATCTTGGCCTCGCCTCTCGGCGCGATGCTCGCCGTCGCCTTCGTTGACGTGTGGCAGTGGGGCCCCGTCTTTGCCGTCATCATCTTGAAACTGATGGAAGCCCTACCACCGCAACCCCTCGAGGCCGCGCGGATCGACCGCTGCAAGCGCTGGGAAATCCATGTCTTCATCACGCTGCCGATGCTGAAACTGCCGCTGATCTCGCTCATCCTCGTGAAGGCGATCGAGTCGCTGCGCTCCTTCGACCTGGTCTACGTGATGACCCGCGGCGGCCCCGGCATCGCGACCGAGACCCTCGACATGTACGCCTATTCGCAAGGTTTCATCGAGGCGGGCAAGATCTCCTACGCCTCGGGCATGGCTGTCGTGATGCTGGTGCTGACCGTCGTGATGTTCACCATGATCTGGAAAAGGTTGAACCGATGAAACCCGTGACCCTGATCCTGCGCGGCCTGCTGGTGCTCGCGGCGCTGCTGGTGCTGCTGCCGCTGGTTTGGACATTGCTCAACGCGTTCAAGACGAATGCAGATCTTCTGGTCAGCACACCCAAGCTGATCTTTGCCCCGGTCTGGGACAATATGGATTACGTCCTCGGCCGCCGTTCTGTGTCACGCGCGCTGATGAATTCGCTGGTCGTGTGCAGCTATGCGGTACTGCTGGGTGCTGTGCTGGGTGTGCCCGCCGCCTATGTCATCGCGCGGATCAAGAACCGCGCCACGCAGGAAGCCCAGTTCTTCGCGCTTTCACTGCGGTTCCTGCCGCCCGTGGCCGTGGCCATCCCGATGATGGTGATCTGGCTCGGTCTCGACATGTACGACTCTCGCCCGGCGCTGATCATCACATACATGACCATTACCGTGTCGATCACCATCTGGCTGTCCGTGCCAGCCTTCGAGCGGGTCCCGATCGCCATCGAGGAGGCCGCACGTGTCGACCGTCTGGGGCCCTATGCCGTCTTCTTCCGCATTGCCCTGCCGGTGGCAAAGCTTCAGGTCCTGTCCGCCATCGCATTCTCCTTCATCCTGGTTTGGAACGAATTCCTGCTGGCGATGATGCTGACCACGTCCCGGGCCAAGACGCTGCCGATCATCGCATCCGAGATGTCGCAACTTGGGATGAGTGTGCCCTGGGGCATTCTGAACGCGGCCGTGGTGCTGCTGTCGCTGCCGCCGCTCATCCTTTTGGCGCTGGTCGGGACAGGTCTCAACACCGCTTTTTCCAAGAAATCCTCGGAGTAGCCAATGAAAGCTCTTGTTCTCGAACGCCAGGGAGAGCTCTCCCTGCGGGATATCGACCTGCCCAGCGACATGGGCCCGACGGATGTCCGCATCAAGCTGCACACGGTCGGGGTCTGCGGATCGGACGTGCATTACTACACTCATGGCAAGATCGGCGATTTCGTCGTGACCGCGCCTATGGTGCTGGGGCATGAAGCGTCGGGCACCGTGATCGAGGTTGGCGCGGCCGTCACCACCCTGAGCGTCGGCGATCGCGTCTGCATGGAGCCGGGTGTGCCGGACCTGACCTCACGCGCCTCCAGGCTCGGCATTTACAATGTCGACCCTGCGGTCACCTTCTGGGCCACACCGCCGATCCATGGCGTGCTCTGCGGCGAATGCGTCCACCCTGCCGCCTTTACTTTCAAACTGCCGGACACGGTGTCCTTTGCGGAAGGCGCAATGGTAGAACCCTTCGCCGTGGGGATGCAGGCCGCGAAACGCGCACAGATCGCGCCGGGCGATACGGCGGTGGTTCTGGGCGCAGGCACCATCGGCATAATGACAGCGCTCGCCGCGCTGGCAGGTGGCTGCGCCCGCGTGCTGATCTCCGACCTCTCGGCGGAAAAGCTGGCCATCGCCGAACGCTACGACGGCATCACAGGCATCGACATCCGCCAGACATCCATCGTTGATGCCGTGGCCGAGCTCACCTCAGGCTGGGGCGCCGATGTGGTCTTCGAATGCTCCGGCGCACAGGCTGCGATGACGGATCTGTTCCGCATCGTGCGTCCGGGCGGCGCAATCGTCTTCGTCGGGCTGCCGCCCGATCCGGTTGCCATCGACATCTCGGCGGCGACCGTGCGCGAATGCCGGATGGAAACGGTGTTCCGCTATGCCAACGTGTTCGACCGTGCGCTGGACCTCATTGCCGCGGGCAAGGTGGATCTGAAGCCGCTGCTGTCGGAAACCTATCCCTTTGATGCGTCGATCGAGGCGTTTGACCGCGCGGCCGAGGGGCGCCCCTCGGATGTGAAACTGCAGATCCGCGTCGATACCGAAAGCGAGGCCCCGTGATGGCGACCGTAGAATGCCGCAACATCCGCAAATGCTATGGCGAACTTGAAGTCATTCGCGATTTCAATCTGTCCATCCAGGATCATGAGTTCGTGGTCTTCCTTGGCCCCTCCGGCTGCGGAAAATCCACGCTGCTACGGATGGTTGCCGGGCTTGAAGACATCACCGGTGGCGATCTGCTGATCGGTGGCGCGCGTATGAACGACCGTGATCCCGGGGACCGCGGCATCGCGATGGTGTTCCAGAATTATGCGCTCTATCCACATATGACGGTGCGCCACAACATTACCTTCGGGCTTGAACGAACGGGCGTCGGCAAGGCCGAGATCGAACGTAGGCTGACCCCGGTGGTCGACGCGCTCGGTCTTGCCATCTACCTCGACCGCAAACCCGTCGAGCTGTCCGGCGGCCAGCAGCAGCGCGTCGCCATTGCCCGTGCCATGATCAAGACCCCGGAAGTCTTCCTCTTCGACGAACCCCTGTCGAACCTTGACGCCAAGCTGCGCGGTCACCTGCGCGTCGAGATCGCCCGCCTCCACAAGACGCTCAAATCAACCTCGATCTATGTGACCCACGACCAGCTGGAGGCCATGACCCTTGCCGACCGGATCGTGCTGATGAACCAGGGCCGTATCGAGCAGATGGGGACGCCGGAGGAAATCTACTCGCGTCCCGCGACCCTGTTTGCCGCCGGGTTCATCGGAACACCGAACATGAACTTCATGCAGTTCGAGGTCGAAGGGGGGGCGCTGCGCGACGGTCTTATCCATCTGCCCGCCCCGGCGGGCGCGCAGGGCCAGGTCACGC
Organism: Salipiger pallidus; assembly: GCF_014643635.1. GTDB lineage: Bacteria > Pseudomonadota > Alphaproteobacteria > Rhodobacterales > Rhodobacteraceae > Salipiger > Salipiger pallidus. The sequence goes on along the minus strand of NZ_BMJV01000009.1, from coordinate 61,694 downwards.
TCGGTATACGCCCCGGCAGTGTCGAGGTGCTGCCCGATGCGGCAGAGGGAAGCTTGCCCGCTCTCGTGGAACGCGACGAGTTTCATGGCGAAACGCGGCTCGTGTCCCTCCGGTGCGGCACGCATTCCCTGATGGCCTCTGTTCCTGCCCACATGGCGCTGCAAGAGGGGCAGGAGCTTCACATTCGTCTGCCCGAGGACAAGCTGCACTACTTCGACACCCAGACGGGACAGCGGCTAGACTGAGCCGCCGTCCAACGCGCGGCCGCTTCCATTGAACGCCACGATTCCCGGCTTGCCATTCTCCGTCGCCGAGAAAGTCTATCCCGGCGCTGTATGTCACCCGGCAAGGCATTACAGAGCGGTCTCCCGAGCGCGCACCAGCAGGTTCCGCGGCCCGCCGCGGCGGTGATAATGAAACTGCACCTTAGGTGTTCAGTCCCGGCATCGGGTGGAACGGGACGAGGATGGATCGATCTGGCTCTGAGGTTCAGCATCTTGCAGATGCACTCATAGGGTGTGAGGCCTCAAAGGGTGTTGAGACGCCGGATGAAGTTGTAGGCTGCCATGAACTGCGTGCAGCTGATTGTGGCTGTCGTAGTCGCAGCGCTTGACCATTGCGCCCTGGATGGTCGGGTTCATCCTCGAGACCTGGCCGTTGGTCCACGGCTGGTTCGGTTTGGTCAGCCGGTGCTCAATCCCGTTCGCTTCGCGGATCATGTCGAAGCACATCGGCTGTGAATGGGCTGTACTCATGTTTCGTGGCTGTTCAGCGAACTGGATGCCCGCGCTCGGCAGATTTGTCATCCAAGTCACCTGCCGGGTAAACTCAGTCCGGGACCTAATTTGCGCAAAACGCCCACAAGGAATGTCCTTTACCCACAGCTTTCCGGCCCGGTCAAAGCTGGACCCGTCAAGGAAGCCGTCGCCTTGCGGCCCGGCTCGTTTGCTGCGGTCCAAGCAGGCGAAGTATCCCTTGCGGAGGAAGGTGGGCATCGTAGCCAAAACTTCGGCCGCGATGTTCAAAGGCTGGGGTCAGTAGACATGAAGCTCCTTCATCAGGAAGCGAGTTGAGGCTCGAGCCGCCCGCGGCTTTCATTGAGAGCATGAATCAACTCAGCGCGACGGTCTTCGCTGAAGCGGGTGATCAACCCCGATACTGATAGCGCCCCAATCAGGCGGCCGTCCGCAGCCATGATGGGCACTGATACTGCAGCAACCTCGCTATCGCGCTCGCCCAGCGAAATCGAGTGGCCGGCCGCGCGTATCTCCGCGTCACCACTCTGGTTCGAAAACGCGTGCAGAACTTTTCCGCTTGCGCCCTGATTGAGCGGAAGTGTCTGGCCCTCTGCAATGGAATGGCGGATGGCCCGCGCCGGCTCGCTCCGGAACAGGCAGATACGCACATTCCCTTCCCGCACGTAAAAGGAAGCCGTTTCGTTGGTGGCGTCCGACAAAATCTTGAGCTCGGGCCGAACGATCTCACCCAGTGCGAAGCTCTGCCGGTAAGACGATCCAAGGCGCCATGCAGCTGCGCCCAGCCGGAAGCGATTGTCCTCTCCGCGGATCATATAGCCAAACTTTTCAAGTGAGACCGCGAGCCTGAGCACGGTGCTTTTGTAAAATCCAGTCTCCTCCGAAATCTCGGTCAACGTCAGTTCTGAGCGACCAGATGTAAAACATTCCAGAATTTTGAATGCCCTTTCAACGGCTTCTACACCCTTCGCCTCGGTCATGCGCTCTCCTCCACTGGATGATTGACAGGATATGCCTTCACACGTAGTTTTGTAGAGGAGAAGTGAAGTTCTGTCTAGCAGAACCATGGGAGGAGGACGAGATGACTATGAAAAATATTTGCCCTTCCTGTTGATCGGGAGCGCCGGACTGGCCGCCAGCCACTCCGGCTGACCGCTCCGCCCGCTGTCGATCATCGAAGGGCTGCTTTTCGCCCTTGGGGCAGCGGCCATCCTTGGCCCAACGCTGGTGATCAACCCCGGGTGCGCTGCTGTCATCCTCGCCATTTCCATCTTTGCCTACCGGAGAACCCGCCATGTTTAGACCGCTTGCAACCATCCGAGTTCTCGACCTTACCAATGTGCTTGCGGGGCCGTTCTGCTGCCATCAGCTGGCCCATATGGGCGCGGAGGTCATCAAGGTCGAGGCCGTCGGTCGGGGCGATCTGGCGCGTCAGCTGGGCGCCGACCCGGACTTGAGCACGCGCAATATGGGGGTCAGTTTTCTGGCTCAGAACGCGGGGAAGAAATCCGTCACCGTCAACCTCAAGCACCCCGAGGGGCGCGAGATGTTCCTGAAATTGGTGGAGACCGCCGATGTGGTGGTCGAGAACTTTCGCCCCGGTGTCATGACCCGACTTGGCGTGGGCTATGACACGCTGAAGGCGCTGAAGCCTGATCTGGTCTATTGCGCCATTTCCGGCTTTGGCCAGGAAGGTCCCTGGGTCCATCGCCCGGCCTATGACCAGATCATCCAAGGCGCGTCGGGGATCATGTCGATCACTGGCGGGCAGGACAGCGCGCCGCTGCGCGTAGGCTATCCGATTGCCGACACAGTTGGCGGCATCACCGCCGCCTTTGCGATCGCAGCGGCCTTGAATGCGCGCCCGCGCGGCGCGTTCCTCGATGTCTCCATGCTGGAATCAGTGATGGCGACGATGGGCTGGGCGATCTCGAACTACCTGATTGCGGGCGTTGAACCCACGGCGAACGGCAACGAAAATCCGACATCCGCCCCGTCGGGCACCTTCGAGGCGGGAGGCGGTCCGATCAACATTGCCGCGAACAAGGATGAGCAGTGGATACTGCTTACCGATCACCTCGGTCTCGCTGCGCTACGAGAGCGGCCAGAGTACGCCACGCGCGAAGACCGAAAAGCGCACCGGCAGGCCCTGAAAGAGGATCTGGAGGCAGTTCTTGTCACCCGCCCTGCGCGTGATTGGGCCAAGGAGTTGAACAAGATCGGTGTGCCAGCAGGCGCGGTGCTGACAGTGCCGGAGGTTCTGGACAAGCCACAGGTGCGCGACCGGGGCTTCCTTGCGCATTTCGCGAATGTGCCCGGTGTGGGCCGCGACATCGAGGTCGTGACGACCGGCATCAAGGCAAACGGGGCCGCCCCCACGGTCGATGCGCCACCGCCCGAACTGGGACAGCACAATGCCGAAATCTGGGGCGAGCTCGGCCTGTCCCCCGGCAGGCTCGATGAACTCAAGAAAGAGGGCGCAATATGAATACCGAACGCAACGATAACGATGTCGCTGACTGGTGGTCGACAGAGATCATCGACATGGAGCCGGGCAAGATCTTCTTCCGTGGACACGCCATTCAGGACCTGATTGGCAACGTGTCATTTCCGCAGATGATCTGGCTGATGACACGCGGGGATCTGCCCTCCGAAGGGCATGCGCATCTGCTTGAGGCTGCGCTGGTGGCGGCAGTGGACCACGGGCCGCAAGCCCCCTCGATTGCCGCAGCACGGATGGCCGTAACCTGTGGCCTGCCCTTGAACAATGCGATGGCTTCGGCCGTGAATTTCCTGGGCGACGTGCATGGCGGTGCCGGGGAACAGGCCGTGGAGCTCTACCTCGAGATCGACGCCGCCGGTGGCCCCGATCATGCTGGAGACGTGATTGCCCGCTGGAAGGCTGAGCGCACGAATTACATGCCGGGGTTTGGCCACCGGTTTCACAAGCCGGTCGACCCACGGGCGCCGCGGCTGTTGGCGCTGGTCGATGCCGCCGCCGCTGAGGGCGAAATCGAAGGCAAATTCGCTGCGATCGCGCGAGCTGTGCAAGACGAGCTCAGCCGCGGACGCGAGGTTGGCGTTCCAATGAACATCGATGGCGCCACGGCGGTCATCTTCGCCGAACTGGGCTTCTCCGCCCCTCTCGCACGCGGGATTTTCTGCCTGTCGCGCTCCGTCGGGATCCTAGCCCATGCGTGGGAACAAACCCAGCAGGGCGGCCGCAACAAGGGCCCGACCCCGCCAGCCTATCGCTGGACCTACACCGGATCAGCGCGCCGCGACCAGGACGCGTGACCCGACCGCTTACCCATCATGATCATCGGAGGAGACACATCATGATAATTCGTACCTTCATCGCCACCAGCTTTGCCGCGCTGTGCGCAACATCTGCGCTGGCACAAGACTTCCAGCCGGAAAGCCCCGAGTGCATCGCCCCCGCCAACCCCGGCGGCGGCTGGGACTTCACCTGCCGTCAGGTCGGCAAGACCCTGCAAGATTTGGGTCTGATCCCTGGCACAATGCAAGTTGTGAACATGGCCGGCGGTTCTGGTGGCGTGGCCTTCGCCGAGGTCGTGAACAAACGATCCGATGACCAAGACCTGATTGTCGCCGCCAGCTCCGCCACTGCCACGCGCCTCGCGCAGGGCGCCTTTCCGGGAAACACCGCCGATGACGTCCGCTGGCTGGCCTCTGTGGGCGCAGACTACGGTGTGATCGCCGTGGCCGCCGACAGCGAGATCGATGATCTGCCTGAGCTGATGGAGATAATCCGGAACGACCCCACATCGATCGCGATTGGCGGGGGCTCCGCCGTAGGTGGTTGGGACCACCTGAAGGTTCTGATGGCGGCACAAAAGGCCGGCGTCGAAGATGTACGGCGGGTGAAATACATCGCCTTTGAAGGGGGCGGCGAAGCCGTGACGCAGCTTCTGGGCGGCTCGCTGCAAGCCTTCACCGGTGATCTGTCCGAAGCTCATGGTTTCATGGCCTCGGGCGATATCCGGGTGATCGCGCTTCTGGCGCCGGAACGGCTGGAAGGCGAATATGCCGACCTTCCGACGGCAAAAGAGCAGGGGATCGACGCCGTGGGCGCAAATTGGCGCGGGTTCTACGTGCCGGGTGACACGTCGGACGAGGCATATGACTACTGGGCCAGTGCAGTCTCGGAGATGTATGCCAGCGATGAGTGGCAAACCGTGATGCAGACCAATGGCCTGGCCCCCCTCGATCTGCAAGGCGATGAGTTCGACGCCTTCGTGAAATCGTCGATCACGGAGATCGAGGATCTGTCGCGCGAAATCGGCATCATCCGCTGAACCATACCGCCACCGCGCAGCACTGCGCGGTGGCCCTTCCACGTTTCGATAGGAGGCTCGGATGAGTGACCGCATACTTGGCGGGGTCGGCCTGACTCTAGCCATCTTTTTTGCCTGGAGCACGACATTGATCCAGGAGAGCTTCATGACCGATGTGGTGGGCCCCAAGGCCTTTCCGCTCATTATTGCAGCCGTTCTTGGTGCCGCCTCGCTGGTCTTTCTGTTCAGGCCGGACCCCGCCCCCCTCTGGCCCCCGCTGAACAGGCTGGCCGAGGTCGGCTTCGCCGTTCTGGTGTGCTTCCTCTACGCCAAGGTCCTGCCGGAACTGGGCTTCATAATCTCCACGACGCTGGCCGCAGGCTATCTGACGTGGCGACTCGGGACGCGGCCATTGCAATCGGTCGTGGTCGGCGTCGCAACGGCAGTCGGCATCTATATCGTCTTCCGCGTCATTCTTGGTCTGTCGCTGGCCACCGGCCCCTTCGGATTCTGAGGAGCACCCATGGACACCCTAGCTTCGCTGGCAGACGGGTTTGCCGTCGCACTCACCTGGCAGAATCTCTCACTCGCCCTCATGGGTTGCCTCCTCGGCACGATTATGGGCGCACTGCCCGGGCTCGGCCCATCGAACGGGGTCGCCATCCTGATCCCGCTTGCCTTCTCTCTCGGGCTTGGCGCGACGCCCGCGCTGATCCTGCTAACCGCGGTTTACTACGGCGCCATGTACGGCGGCAGGATCTCCTCGATCCTCCTCAATATCCCCGGGGATGAGCCAGCGATGATGACCTGCCTTGATGGGTATCCGATGGCCCAACAGGGCCGCGCGGGTGAGGCACTGGCCCTGTCCGGCATCGCGTCCTTCGTCGGGTCGTTCTTTGCCACCTGGGGGCTGGTGCTCCTGGCGCCGCAACTCGTCAAGGTCGCACTCCTGTTCGGTCCAGCCGAGTATTTTGCACTGTTCACCCTTGCCTTCGCTACGCTGGGCGGCATCGCGTCGACCAACCAGGCCAAGGCGGCATTCGCTGCAGCACTGGGCCTGGGACTTGCCATGATCGGCGTGGATGCCCAGACTGGCGTAACACGCTTCACCTTCGGCGAGGTGCACCTCTACGACGGGATTGATTTTCTTGTGGCGATCGTGGGCCTGTTTGCGCTGTCCGAGGTCTTTGTGTTTCTTGAGCACCGCTCGACGGACGCAGACGGCGACACCGGCAAGAAGATGGAAATCGGCAAGCTTTACCCGAGTTGGTCGATGATCAAATCCTGTATTCCGACGATGGGTCGCACTACGATCCTCGGCTTCCTTGCAGGTGTACTGCCCGGTGCCGGCGCAAGCCTCGGATCTTTCATCGCCTATTCATCGGAGAAACGAATTTGCGACCGCGACGGCACCTTTGGTAAAGGCGACCCTCGCGGCGTGGCCGCACCCGAAACTGGCAACAACGCGGCAGCCGGTGGCGCTCTGGTTCCGATGCTTGCGCTCGGCGTCCCAGGCTCTGGAACAACGGCTGTTCTGCTCGCCGTCCTTTTGTCTCTCAACATCACACCCGGGCCGCTTCTATTCACACAGAATCCCGACGTTGTCTGGGGACTGATCGCGGCACTCTTTATTGGCAATTTCATGCTGTTGGCCCTGAACATCCCCATGGTGGGCTTGTTCACCCGCGTCCTGCTGGTGCCACCGCGCATCCTGATGCCTGTGGTTGCCATGATCTCCTTTGTTGGCATCTATGGCATCTCCGGCTCAAGCTTTGACCTCATGGTCATGGTCGCCTTTGGTGTACTCGGGTGGGTGCTGCGCAAACTGGAAGTTCCCCTCGTGCCGGTCATCTTGGGTACATTGCTAGGGAATGCGATGGAAGCGAACTTGCGTAGGGCGGTCTCGATCTCGAACGGCGACTGGTTCACGCTGGCGGATTCCTGGCTTTCGATCGGTATCTGGCTGGTGGCCATCGTGGGCTTCATCCTGCCGATTTTCCTCGGACGTGTCTTCCGCAAGAAAATGGACGATGAGTATGAAAAGGAATTGAGCGACTAGCGTACTCGTGTGGGCCTTTGGGCCCACACCCACCCTCCGAATGGCGGGCGATTGACGCCTATCGATGACGGGAGAAAAGCGCTCATGCGCGTTCATTGCGCAATCAGGCCCTAGATGTTCGATCCTATGGTGTGATGGTGCGATCCATTCGCCGGAATGGAAGGAAGCACTACGGGACAGATCCGTCAGGGCTGCGCCGCGACTACGCAAGCCATCCGAGCAGCACAACAGCGATCGCAAGCCCCCACCCGCGGCGCATTCACCGAACGTCCATTGGCGGTGGAGCGAGACAGGCATCTTCACGCATTTGATGGCTGGGCTGGCGGCGGAACTCGGCGACAAGACAGCAGTGATGGTCCCCTTTCAGGACATCACTTCGTGATGCCCTGCCGGGCAGCGATGCGAGGCCATGGACGGCAGGCTCAAAGGTGGACGCGCGTCGCGACCCACCATGTCCGACACCCCAAGGTCTTCTTCTCTGCCTCCGCCCTCGCGGCGCTCATCATTTACTGGTAGTGAATGCTGACCCTAATCGAGAAAGCCTGCCATGGGAGCAGTTTATGCTCAACTGAGCGTCAATGAACGTGGCCAGATCGAACGCTGGAAGTTGGCAAAGGTCAGCATGATCCTGCCCTGTCCGGCGGTCGGGTGGTCTGCAACCTGACAAAGCCCCGCAAGGATGCTCCCCCGCTGGGTCTTCTTCGGCGGTCGCACCCTTGCCGCGCAATTCTGGCATCAAGTCATCTTTGCATTGCAACTCGCAGGCTGGGCCTTGCCAAAGGCCGCGCCCGCGCAACCTATTGATCTGGCGGGCATTGACCCGATATGACAGGCGTACAGCGCATGACCCAAATCGTTGACCTCATCCACCAATACGACGCCTTCATCGCCCTTGCCCTGATCGTCGTGTTGTTTGTCCTTTTCGTGCTTGAACTCTATCCGCCGGAGGTGCCTGCGGCGGGCCTCGCGGCGGTGTTCACCGCGTTTGGCTTCGTAAGCCCGGTCGAGCTTCGTGCGGTGTTCGCCAACCCCGCGCCGCTGACCATTGGCGCGATGTTCGTCATCTCAGGGGCGCTGGTGAGGACCGGTGTGCTCGAGGCGGTGTCGAACATGGTCATCGCACAGGCGCAGGAACGGCCCGGCCTCGCGCTGGCGGTGATCCTCGGCGTGACACTGGTGGCCTCAGGGTTCGTCAACAACACGCCGGTTGTGCTTGTGCTGATCCCGGTAATGATCCGGCTTGCGGCGGCGCTCGGCATGTCGGCGACACGCCTGCTCATCCCGCTGAGCTATGTTGCGATCCTCGGGGGCACCTGCACGCTGATCGGCACATCGACCAACCTGCTGGTCGACGGCGTGGCACGCGGGCAGGGCCTCGAACCTTTCCGCATCTTCGAGATCACGCCCGTGGGCCTGCTCGTGGCGCTGGCCGGAGGGATCACCCTCGCGATCCTCGGTCGCTGGCTGCTGCCCGACCGCGAGGCAAGCGCTCCGGACCAGATGCTGGGCGAGACCAACTTCCTGTCCGAGGCGCTGCTGGTCGACGAAAGCCACGCGGGCAAGCGTCTGGCGGATGTCGCACTGTTCAACCGCGGCGGCGTCCGGGTCACCGGCCTGCGCCGCAAGGGCCGGTCACTGCCCAGCCCGCTGGCCGAGCAGACCCTCGAGGCGGGCGACACGGTTATCCTGCGGGCCCCCACGTCAGAACTGCTGACCATGCATGACAATCCGTCGCTGAAGATCGGCCTGCGCCGGGGCGAGCGGCCAGACACCGAGCTTGTCACCGTCGAGGTCATCGTCTCGCCGCGCAAGCCGATCCTCGGGCGCAGCCTTGGCAGCATGTCGCTGGGCCGGCGCTTTGGGGTAAGGGTGCTGGGCGCGCATCGGCATGACCACATCCCCGGTCCGGATCTTGCCAGCGTGCGGCTGCGTCCGGCGGACAAGCTGCTGCTCGAAGGGCCGCCCAGTGCCTTCGAAAGCCTCGAGGACGAGGCCCAGCTGGTTTCGGTGAGCCGGCCCACGGGCCGCGCCTTTCGCCGGGGGCGCGCGCCGCTTGTGCTGTTGGCGCTGGGTGCGGTGGTCGGGCTGGCGGCCTCCGGGGTGCTCGACATCGCGACGCTGTCCATCCTTGCGGTTGCCGCGATCCTCGTACTGCGCTGCATGGACGCGGACGAAGCCTGGGGCGCCGTGGACGGTGCCATCCTCGTGCTGATCTTTTCCATGCTGGTGATCGGTCTCGGGCTGCAGAACACCGGTGCGGTCGATCTGCTGGTTGGCTGGCTGTCCCCGGGGGTCGCGGAATTGTCGCCCTATTTTGCGCTGCTGGCGATCTACCTGCTGGCCTCACTGCTGACAGAGGCCGTGACCAACAACGCGGTGGCCGTGGTCTTTACCCCGATTGCCATCGGGCTGGCAGACAGCACCGGGCTCGATGCGCGGGCCCTGACCATGGCGGTGATGTTCGGAGCCTCAGCAAGCTTTGCCACGCCGATCGGCTACCAGACCAACACGCTGGTCTACGGCGCGGGCAATTACCGGTTCTCGGATTTCCTGAAGGTCGGGCTGGCAATGAACCTCGTGACCGCAGTCACGGCATGTGGCGGGATCCTCTGGCTTTTCAGCTGAGCCCCGCCACATCCTGTCGTGTGGCGGCCTGATCAGGCGGCGGCCTCGGTTTCCTTGGTGGACACCAGCGCGGCCAGAACCGAGCGCATGGTCAGCACTCCCACCTGCCGGCCGTTCGACGTAACGCGGAAGGTAAGGTCCGCATTGCCGCCGCCTTTGGCAATCACCTCTTCGAGGGTCGCGGTGGCGGGCACCTCTGCGTCGCCCTCCACCGGATCGTTGGTCCTGGTCATCACCGTGCGTGCGCGCAGCACGCGGGCGCGGTTGATGTCGGCGATAAAGTCCACGATGTAGGGATCGCCCGGGTTCATCAGGATCTCCTGCGGCTCGCCTTGCTGGACGACCTCGCCATCTTTCAGGATCACCAGGTGATCGGCCAGTTTCAGCGCCTCGTCGAGATCGTGGGTGATGAAGACGATTGTCTTGCGCAGCTCGCGCTGAAGTTCCAGCAGCAGATCCTGCATGTCCGTCCGGATCAGCGGATCGAGCGCCGAGAACGCCTCGTCCATCAACATGATGTCGGAGTTCGAGGTCAGCGCACGGGCGATGCCCACGCGCTGCTGCATGCCGCCCGACAGCTGGTGCGGGTATTGCCCGCCCTGCCCTTCAAGGCCCACCCGGTCGAGCCACTTGGTGGCCTCGGCCTCGTAGGCGGCCTTGGGCGCGCCGGTCACGATCATCGGCGTGGCGACGTTTTCCAGCACGGTGCGGTGCGGCAGCAGGGCAAATTTCTGGAACACCATGGACATGTTGGTGCGCCGAAGCTCGCGCAGGCGCGCCTCGCCGTAGTCCATGATGTTCTCGCCGTTGACGATCACCTCGCCATCGGTGGGGTCGATCAGCCGGTTCAGGTGCCGGATCAGGGTCGACTTTCCCGACCCCGAGAGGCCCATGATCACCGTGATCTCGCCCTCCTGCATGTCGACGTTGATGTCGCGAAGGCCAAGGACATGGTTGTACGTCTCCAGCAGCTCGGCCTTGTGCATCCCCGCCCTGGCTTGGGCCAGCGCCTCCTGGGGGGCGCGGCCAAAGATCTTGTAGAGATTGCGTATGGAAATTTTCGGATCGCTCATCGTTTCGTCTCTCACTGCTTTTGTGCGGCGTTGACGCGCGCGAGCGCCGCCTTGGTGGAGCGGTCAAGCACCACCGCCAGCAGCACGATCCCGAGGCCCGCCACCAGGCCCACACCCAGTTCCAGGTTGCGGATGCCACGCAGCACGAGCACGCCAAGGCCCGGCGCCGACACCATCGAGGCGATCACCACCATGGCAAGGCTCATCATAATGGTCTGGTTCACACCGGCCATGATGTTGGGCAGCGCCAGCGGAATCTGCACGCCAAAGAGCTTCTGCCGTTTCGTCATGCCGAACGCGTCGGCGGCCTCGATCACCTCGGGGTCGACCATGCGGATGCCAAGGTTGGTCAGGCGCACCACTGGCACAATGGCATAAAGGATCACCGCGATACCGTAGAGTTTCGGTTCGGTCACCGAGAACAGGAAGATCAGCGGGATCAGGTAGACGAAGGGCGGCAGCGTCTGCAGCATGTCTAGCACCGGGATCATCGTGCGTTCCAGCCGGTCCGACCGAGACATGGCAATACCGATGGGCACCCCGAACATCACCGCGATCAGCGCGCAGACGGCGATGATGGCCAGCGTCTGCATGGCGTAATCATAGTAGTTGATGAAGGCCAGCAGGCCGAACACCAGCAGGATGAACCCGGTCAGCTTCACCGACCGGCTGATCACTGCCACGATCACAGCCAGCAGCGGGATCATTACGAACCATGGGGTTTCCTGGAACAGCCAAAGCGCACCGCTCAGGGCCCAGGACAACGGCTGCGTCAGCGGGTCGAGCACCACGGACAGCGAGTCCTTGATGTCGAGGAACCCGCGTTCCAGCCCGCGCGTCAGTTCGCGGGCCTGCGGGAAACTGGCGCAGGCGTCGTTCAGGGCATCCATGGAGGGAAAGGGCGTGTCCCAAAGGCTGCGCTCGGGCGCAGCGCCGGCCTGCCCCATGAGGTCTGCCATGGACATGGGCGCGCCGCCGCTGCCGTCGCCATCGCACCAGTTTCGGAGGCCCAGGCTGTCGAAAAGCCAATCGTAGGTGGCCATCGGAAAATCCTTCTCTTCATTGAAAACGGCCGCCCTGAGGCTTCAGGGCGGCCGTGGATGATCTGCGCCACGAGGGCGGGCGTGCCTTATTGCTCCAGCAGCTGCGACAGGTTCTCGGTCGCGCTGTCGTCCAGCCACGCAGACCAAATGTCCTTGTTGTTGGTCAGGAAGTAGACCGCGCCCTCTTCGCCGGAGGCCGAGTTGTCATCCATCCAGCTCAGCGTCGCGTTCATCACGTCGTTGGGGAAGGTCATCTTGGACAGGAAGTCCACCAACTCGGGATGCTCGTCCTCGAAGTCAGTGGTCACCGCCGTGGACACCGGGGCGGGCGGGAAGGACGTGCGGCCGACGTTCTCGGCCTCAGGGTTCTGCGACGCTTCATGCGCCTCCTGGTTGTACTCGCCCATGTCGACCTGAACCATGTCATAGCGGCCGATCACAGCAGTGGGCGCCCAGTAGTAGCCAAACCAGGGCTCTTCGTTCTCGAAGGCCGAGGCGATGGAGGTTGCCAGCGTCTCGCCCGAGCCGTGGTTGAACACCTCGATGCCCGCGTCCTCGACGCCAAAGGCCGGCAGCAGGTTGTCGTTGAACACCCGGCAGCCCCAGCCCTCGGGGCAGTTGTGGAAGCGGTTGCCGACCAGCTCGGGGTTTTCGAGGATGCCGTCGATCGTTTTCAGCTCGGGGTGTTCCTCCGCAAGGTAGGCCGGGATCCACCAGGCATCGACACCGCCCGGATCAAGCACGGCGCCCAGTTCCACGACCCGGCCTTCTTCCTTGAGGCGCTCGTAGACCTGGCCGGTGGCGTTGGTCCAGAGCTCGGTCACGATGTCAGGTTCCCCGTTTTCGGCAACCGAAGTGATCGCGGGCACGGTGTCGGATGGCACGATGCTGACCTCACATCCATAGCCCTGCTGCATGATGAAGCTTGCCACATTGGTCACGACCGAGGCGGAGGCCCAGTTCATTTGGGTGATCGACACCTCGCCGCAGCTGTCATCCTGAGCGAAAGCGGGAGCGGCCAGCAGCGAAAGGGCTGCGCCGGCAAAAAGCGTTTTCATGAATGTCTCCTTTTGGGAAGTGGTACCGGTGGGACGGGTCAAGCCTTTGTGTAGGCGGGACAATTCGCTTCTGGAAGCGCGTCCATTCTTCATCCGGTCGGTCATCGGCGATGTAGCTAACATGCGCGATGTCCAGTTTGAACCGGAAAATGTCGTTTTTGGATCATGCGCCCACAAGGCGACGTCGCGTCCGGACCCCGGCGATGCCGAGTGAGGGCGTTTTAAGCCGTGCCTAAGTCATTTTCGAAGAGGGCCAAAACGTCCCGCCTGTGCCACGTAGACCTAACGTGTGGCGCATCGCGGCGATGGCAGAGCCCTGTCGAAAACCGACATGACGGGTCACTTCTAGACGGGGCACGCGAGGCGCCTACTGGTTAACCGGCCTGCCCCGGCACCCGGCTGCGCTGAAGCTCGACCCAGTCGTAATAGTCCCGCTCGGCCAGGTCGGCGGCGGCCTCCTCGTCGAGGATGACCGTCGCGTCCGTGTGCATCTGAAGGATGCTTGCCGGGCAATGGGCGGATAGCGGCCCTTCGATCATTGCCGCAGCCGCCTGCGCCTTGCCGCGCCCCGTCGCCAGAAGAACGATGCGCGAGGCCTCCATGATCGTGCCGATGCCCATGGTGATCGACAGGTGCGGCGGCGTCTCGTCCGGGCCGAAGAAGCGACTGTTGGCCTCGACGGTCTTGCGGGTCAGCGTCTTGACCCGGCTGCGCGAGACAAGCGAGCTCGATGGCTCGTTGAAGCCGATATGCCCGTTCGACCCCAGCCCCAGAAGCTGCAGCCCGATGGGGCCGCAGCGCCCGATCAGCGCATCGTATTGCGCCGCCGCCGCGACTGGATCGGCGGCCGCCCCATCGGGAAGATGGGCCGCCTCGGGGCGGATGTCGACGTGATCGAACAGGTGCTGCTGCATGTAATGGCGGTAGCTTTGCGGATGATCCCCCGCCAGCCCGACATATTCATCAAGGTTGAAGCTGCTGCACCGCGCAAAGCTGAGGCCCGCCTCATGCGCCGCCCTCAGCCGCGCATAGACCGGCTCCATCGTTCCCCCCGTGGCGAGTCCAAGCGCCATGTCCGGCGTCTTGCGCAGCGCCGCCTCGATGAGGGCAGCGCAGGTGTCGGCTGCGTCGGAGGCGTTGGGCTTGATGACGATCCGCATGAGGGGCACCTCGAATTTCAGTTCGTGTTAAGCAAGGCTTGCCCGATATTTTAGTTGAAAGCAATCAAGAGTTTTGGTTAGCTAAAGGAAAGCCGGTGGATTTTAGATGAGCAAAGCTGAAACCCTTGTCGAGGATATGCAGAGCGCGCTGCCAAGCCTGTCGCCCAAGCTGCGACAGATCTGCCAGCATGCGCTGGACGAGCCGGTAGGTTTCATCCGGTCGTCGTCACGTCAGCTTTGCGACACGCTCGGCACCTCCGAGCCGACGCTGATCCGCTTCTGCCAAACTTTTGGCCACAGTGGCCTTGCGCAGTTCCGCATCGACCTTGCGCTGGCCATCGCCCTTGGCGGCGCGTCGGTGGAACCCAGCCGCGAGGATCGCCGCCATCTCAACACCGCCGAAAAGCAGGCCATCGCCCGCGCCGTGCTGCCCGCGCTGGACGGGGCACAATCGCTGATCCTCGACAACGGCTCCACGGTCGAGGCGCTGGCCGAGGCGCTGGAGGCCCTCGCCCCTCGCACGGTGATGACCACTGGCATCGACGTGGCGCAGATCCTGCTGCGGCAAGGGGTACATGACGTGCTGCTGCCCGGCGGACGCCTCCGGGCGGAGACCGCCTCGGTGTCAGGCCGCATCGCCGAGCGCACTCTGGCCGAGATGCATTTCGACCTGTGCATCCTGGGCGCCGACAGCATTGACCCGGCCTTCGGCATCTCAACCTTTTCCGAAGGCGAGGCCGAGCTCAACCGCCGCATGGTCGAGGCTTCCGAACGGCTCATCGTGCTGGCCGACGGTGACAAGTTCGGCCACCCGAGCCTGCATCGCATCGCCCGTCCAGACCAGATCCATCTTCTGGTGACCAACCTGCCCGAGGGCCACCCTGCCCTTGCCGCATTACGCGCTGGGGGGATGAGTGTCCTGACCACGGCGCAGGACACCCCCGCCGACGAAATTGCCGGCCAGACCTGACGGGGCGACCCGCCCCCCTAACGAATGACGCGGCCACACGGGCCGACAAGGAGACAACATGACCACCCCCGAGCACAGCGCCACCTGGTCCGAAGTTCACGCCCAGCCGGGCATCTGGGCCGACTGGGCCGCGCCCCTGGCCACGCAGGCCGCCGAGGTTGCCGCATGGATCAAGACCCAGGGCTTTACCGAGATCATGCTCGCCGGTGCCGGCACCTCGGCCTTCATCGGCGACGTTCTGGCCTTCGCCGGCGGCAATGCGAACCCGCGCCTCAGCGCCGTGGCCACCACCGATATCGTGTCGAACCCGCACGACTGCCTGCGCGACGACCCGAAGCTGCTCGTGGTGCAGTTCGGGCGGTCGGGCGACAGCTCAGAAACCGTGGGCACGCTCGATCTGCTGGACGCGGCCTTCCCCAATGCGGGCCGGCTCAACATCACCTGCAATCCCGGCGGCGCGCTGGCAACCCGCGCTCCGGCGGGGTATGCGGCGCAAAAGGTCATCCTTCTGCCCGAGGCCACGCATGACGCGGGTTTCGCCATGACCTCGAGCTTCACCACCATGCTGCTGTCGGCGCTGGCCTGCCTGGATGATGCGGACGTGGCGGGGCAGCTGGCCAAGCTGGCGGAGCGCGCGCAGACCCTGTTGCCGGAGCTGGCGGAGATGGCCCCGAAGCGGCCCGCGCGGGCAATCTTCCTTGGCTCGGGCGCGCTCAAGGGCGTGGCGCGGGAACAGGCGCTGAAGGTGCTCGAGCTGACCGCAGGCCAGACCGTCACCAGCTGGGACGGCACGCTCGGGTTCCGCCACGGGCCGAAATCGGTCATCACCGGGCCGGATCTCGTGGTCTGCATGATCCACCCCGATGCCCACACAGCCCGCTATGACAATGACGTCGCCACCGAGATCCGCGCGCAGTATCCGCAGGCGCAGGTCATCACCCTTGGCGGTGGGGGCGCAGATGTCGACGTACAGGCCACCGGCGATGCCCGCTGGGACGCGGTGCTCTATGTGCTGGCGGCGCAGGTCTGGGGCGTGCTGTGGTCAGCCGAACTTGGCTACAACATTGACAACCCGTTCGAGGGGCAGGGCAATCTGTCGCGCGTAGTGGCGGGCGTGACGCTCTACCCGCTGGCATCATGACCAGCGGCGGCATCGACCTTGGCGGCACGAAGATCGAGGCGCGGCTGTTCGATGCTGCGCTGAACACCGTGGACTTGCGCCGCATCCCCACACCCACCGGGGATTTCGACAGCTTCCTTGCGGGGCTGTCGGAGCAGGTACGCTGGCTCGAAGAGCAGGCAGGGGATGCCGCCCTGCCCGTGGGCGTCGGCCTGCCCGGCCTCATTGACCCTCAGACAGGCCGCGCCTTCGCCTCCAACATCCCCGTGACCGGGCGCGACCTTCCCGGCGCGCTAGCGCAGGCGCTGGAGCGCGAGGTGCCGATGCTCAACGACTGCCAGGCCTTCGCCCTGTCCGAGGCGCACTCCGGCGCGGGTGCGGGGCATGGGTCGGTGATCGGCCTCATCATGGGCACCGGCATCGGCGCGGGCCACGCGCTGGACGGTGCCCTGCCCCACCGGCTCAATGGCTCGGCGCTCGAGATCGGGCACATGGGGCTTCCGGCCCACGCGGTGGACGATCTGCCGCTGCGCCGCTGCGGCTGCGGCAAGATCGGCTGTTACGAGACGGTGCTGGCCGGACCGGGGCTGCAATGGCTCTCGGGGCAGATGCTGGGCGAGGCGATCCCGCCCGCCAATCTTTCCGCCCGTACCCTTGCAGGCGACGCGCAGGCCGAGGCGGTACTGGACCGTTGGGCCAGCCTTGCGGGCGAGCTGCTGCTGGCCATCCAGCTGGCCCATGACCCCGATTGCATCGTGCTGGGCGGCGGCGTGTCGAAGATGCCGGGCATCACCGAACGGCTGACCGCCGCGCTCGATGCGGTGCGGCTCGGGGCCATGCGCCTGCCGGTCATCGCGCTGGCGCAGCATGGTGACAGCTCGGGCGCGCGCGGCGCGGCCCTGCATGCGATTTCGAAAGGACGACAATGACTTCCCTCAGCTTCGAAGACGGCATCGCGCGCAACCGTGCGGGCAGCGGCTTTGCCTTCACTTCCGTCTGTTCCGCCCATCCCGACGTGCTTGCCGCGAGCCTGCGCGAGGCGGCACGGCGCAATGTGCCGCTCATCGTCGAGGCGACGAGCAACCAGGTAAACCAGTTCGGCGGCTACACCGGCATGACCCCCACCGATTTCGTCGCGCTGGTCAGGGACATCGCGGCAAAGGTCGGCGCGCCCGAGGATCTGCTGATCTTCGGCGGCGATCACCTTGGCCCGCAGGCGTGGAAGGACCTCCCCGCTGAAGACGCCATGGCCCGCGCAAGAGACATGATGCGCGCCTATGTCGAGGCGGGCTTCACCAAGATCCACCTTGACTGCTCCGAAGGCTGCGCCGGTGAGCCTGCCCACGCGGGCGACCAGCTTGCCGCCGCCCGAGCCGCCGATCTGGCTCGGGTCTGCGAAGAGGCCGCCGGTCCCGGCTCTGCCCTGTCCTACATCGTCGGAACCGAGGTGCCGCCCCCCGGCGGGGCCCGCGCGGGCGAGGACGAGGCGATCCTGCCCACCCCTCCCGAGAACGCCGCCGCGACGCTCGAGGCGCATCGCAAGGCCTTTGCCGAGGCGGGGCTTGAGGACGCCTGGACCCGCGTGCGCGGCCTCGTGGTGCAGCCGGGGCTGGAGTTCGCCCCCGCCCATGTGGACCGCTTCGACATGGACCAGCCCGACCTGCTGTCGCCCGTGCTCGACGGGCACGACCAGTTCAGCTTCGAAGCCCACAGCACCGACTACCAGCACGGCGAGGTGTTCAAGGCCCTCGGGCAGCGCCATTTCGCGGTGCTCAAGGTCGGCCCGGCGCTGACCTTCGCCTACCGTGAGGCGGTCTATGCGCTGTCGGCCATCGACGGCTGGCTCACGGGCAGTGCGCCGCTTTCGGAGCTGATGGAGCAGAAGATGCTCGCCCAGCCGAAATACTGGAAGGCGCATTACGACGGCGATGAGGCGCGGCTGCACCTGCTGCGCCACTTCGGCTATGCCGACCGCATCCGCTATTACTGGGCCGATGCCGAGGTGAAGGAGGCGGTCGCCGCACTCGAGGCCCGCATCGACAATGCCGAGATCCCCGAGCCGCTCATGGCACAATACATCGACGCCGGATGGCGCGCGGCGGCGCAAAGGCTGATGGACCAAGGCCTTGCCCCGTCCCGCGCGGTGATCCATGCCCGCATCGAACAGGCGCTCGCGCCCTATCTCGAGGTGATCTCATGACCCTGTATCACGCAGCCGAAGCATGGATCGACGGCGGCTATGTTAGCGACATGCTCATCGAGACCGATGGCAGCGCCATCACCGCAATCCGGCCCTTTGGGGGGGAAGTCGCCACGCCCGTCCGCCTTGCCGGGCCCGCGCTGACCGATCTTCAGGTCAACGGCAGCGGCGGGGTGATGCTGAACTCCGCGCCCACCGCCGAGACCATCGCCCATATCGTCGGCACCCAGCGGGCGCGGGGCACGGGATGGGTGATGCCCACGCTCATCACCTCCGAGGCCGCGCTTCTGGCGCAGGCCACCGAGGCGGCGCTGGAGGCATGGGGCACGCCGGGGTTCCTCGGGCTGCACATTGAGGGGCCGCATCTCAACGTGGCGCGCAAGGGCACCCACAACCCCGCCTTCATCCGGCCCTTCGAGCCGGAAACCATGGACGCCGCCCGCCGCCTGCGCGAGGCGGGCATCCCGGTGATGCTGACCCTCGCGCCGGAATGCGTTCCCGCCGAGTCGATCACCGAGCTGGCCGGGATCGGCGTCATCGTCTCTGCCGGGCACTCCGCCGCAACGGCGGACGAGGCGCAGGCGGGGCTGAAGGCGGGGGTGAGCTGCTTCACCCACCTCTACAATGCCATGCCGCCCATGACCTCACGCGATCCCGGCATCCTCGGGGCGGCGATCAACTCGGACGCCTATGCGGGCATCATCGTGGACGGGCACCATGTATCCTGGCCGATGGTGGCACTGGCCTGCCGGGCACGGCCCGAAAAGGCGCGCATGTTCATGGTCTCCGACGCCATGAGCACCATCGGCGGCCCCGACCATTTCGAACTCTATGGCGAGCGGATCGAGGTCCGTGATGGCGCGCTGGTCAATGCCGCCGGATCGCTTGCCGGGGCGCATGTGGATCTGGTGACCTGTCTCAGGAACGGCGTGGGTCACGTCGGCCTGCCCCTGCACGAGGCCTACGAGATGGCCGCGATAGTGCCCTACGACGCCATGAACCTGCCGCGACCCACGCTGAAAGTCGGCACTCCGGTCGAGGAACTGCTTTGCCTCGACGCGGCGCTCGCCCGCGTCTAGCGCCAACCCTTGAGCGCCCGGCCGGGGTAATGGCCGGGCGTCATCGTCCGGTAGAGCGGGATCGTCGCCGCGCCGCGATGCATCATGGACGACATGCCCGTGACGCTGATTTCGGGCGCCTCCACGAGGAAATCCTCGCCCAGTTCTCCGGCCAGAAGCCGCTCTCGGATGCGCTCCTGCAAGGCGAGCGGCAGCGAGCCGCCAAAGACGATCTCGCCGGGATCGACGGTACGGGCCAGCATCAGCACCAGCAGGCGCAGCTGCTCGGCGGCGCGTTCGGTCCATTGCTCCACGATGGGATGATCAAGGTGGTGCGCTCCGATGTCCACAAGCCGCGTCACCTCGACCCCGCCCGCACTCAGAAGGTCGCACAGATCCTGCCCCGAAGGGCGCGGCTGGGACTTCGGAAAGATACCGCCAAATTCCGCCGCGTTGCGGTGTGCCCCGCGATAGAGCGACCGGCGCAGCACGATGCCGCCCCCGATGCCATAGGTCAGCAGGATCAGCACGAAATTGTCCCGCCGCTTGCCGACGCCGTAATAAAGCTCGTTGAGCGCGGCGGCCTTGCCGTCGTTCTCGTGATGCACAGGCATGTCGAAATAGGGCTCGAAATCGCCGGGTGCGTTGATTGCCCGCCAGTCGGCAAACTGCGGGATCCGCGTCAGACGCCCCGAATCCACCGAGAAATGCCCCGGAAAGGAAATGCCGCAACCCACCAGCCGCTCACGGTCGAGGCCCGCCTCGGCCAGCAGCTCTTCGGCGGTGCCGGATGCCAGCCTCATCAGGTCGTCGAACTGGCGCGATTGCAGCCGGTGCCGCCGCTCTGCGCGGATGTTGCCGCGAAGATCAGTGACACAGACTGCCATCTCGTCAGGATCGAAGAACACCCCGACCGAATGCAGCCCATCTCCGTCCAGGTCGATCATCGACGACGGCTTGCCGCGCCCGCGCCCCTCGGGGGGCTCAATCGGCTGCGCCTCGCGGATCAGTCCCTGATCGGTCAGGGTTGCGGTCATGCGGGTCATGGTCGGGGCCGACACGCCAAGGCGGCGGCCCAGCTCGACCCGGGAAATCGGCCCGTCCGCGCGGATGATCTCGAGCGCGCGACGCTCGTTATAGCCCAGATCCAGCATGTCCCGTCCTTCCTGTCCGCCAAAGAAACCGGCACCATCAGTATTTATATTCATGATGTAACAAAAAGATTGCAAGCCGAGACACAGCACGGTTGACATATTTATTTTACATAACGAAACTAAATCCACCGAGGCCGGACAACCGGCCCTCCCATCCAACGACAGGGATCAACATGACCGTACTTTCCAAGATTGGCCTCACCTCCGCTCTGGCCCTCGCCGCCGGAACCCTTGCGGCCCAGGCCGAGACCGTGGTTGTCTATTCCGCCGCGCCCCAGCAGATGATCGACGACCTGCTGCCCATGTTCGAAGAGGCCACCGGCCATGATGTCGAACTGGTCAAAGCCGGTTCTGGCGAGCTTCTGAACCGCCTGCGCGCCGAGCAGGGCCAGCAGACCGCCGACGTGATCTGGAGCGTCGACGGATCGCTCCTCGACCTCAACGCCGAGCTTTTCGCGCCCTACTCCCCCGCCGATGCCGACATGTTCTACGACATGTTCCGCACCTCAGACGTCTGGACGCCGTTCACCGCCGTCGTGATGGCCTTTGCGGTCAACAAGGACGCGCTTGGCGATCTGCCGGTGCCGACATCCTGGGCGGACCTGGCCAAGCCGGAATACGACGACATGATCTCCTCCGCCGGGGCCGATCGCTCCGGTTCGGCCTATATCCAGCTGGCCACCGTGATCCAGAACGCCGAAACCGAAGAGGCGGGCTGGGAGCTTTACGAAGGCATCATGTCCAACATGGTGATCTCATCCTCGTCGGGCGCCGTGCCGCGCTTCGTCAACGATGGCGAGCTGGCCATCGGCATCACTCTCGAGGACGCAGCGTCGCGCTACCGTGACGGCGGCGGCCCGGTCGAGATCATCTATCCTTCGGAAGGCACCGCCATCGTCCCGGACGCCATGGCACTGATGGCCGATGCGCCACACCCGGACGCGGGCAAGGCGTTCATCGACTTCATCGCCTCGCCCGAGGCGCAGGCCGTGGTGGCCGAGGTCGGCCGCCGCCCCATCCGCACCGATGTGGACGCCAAGGACACGCTGATCCCGCTCGATGAGGTGCCCGCGGGCAAGTATGATTCGATCTGGGCCGCGGAAAACCGCGAGCGCCTGATCGACATGTGGCAGGACATGTCGCTCGACCTGCTTTGAGGTCTCCGGCCCGTCCGCAGCTCTCGCGGGCGGGCCGCTTCGCACTTCCTCCCCTCCCCTGACAAGAAGACCTGACAATGGCTGACGTGCACCTGAAGAGTGTTCGGAAGAGCTATGGCTCTGTGCTGGCGCTTTCCGAGATTAACATCCAGATCCCCTCGGGGGACTTTTTCACGCTGCTTGGCCCGTCGGGATGTGGCAAGACCACCCTGTTGCGCGCCATCGCGGGCTTTCACGCCCATGACAGCGGCGAAATCGTGGTGAACGGCACCGACATCGGTCGCCTGCCCGCGCACAAGCGCAACGTCGGCATGGTGTTCCAGGATTACGCCGTCTTTCCGCATGTTAGCGTGCGCGACAACGTCTCGTTCGGTCTGAAGGAACGCAAGGTCCCCAAGGCTGAAATCACCCGGCGCGTAGATGAGATCCTCGACAAGGTGCAGCTGCGGCCCTTCGCCGAGCGCATGCCCCACGCCCTCTCGGGGGGCCAGCAGCAGCGCGTCGGCCTTGCCCGCGCGCTGGTGGTGCAGCCGACGCTTTTGCTGATGGACGAGCCTCTGTCGAACCTTGATGCCAAGCTGCGCGTCGATCTGCGCCGCGAACTGCGCTCGGTGCAGCAAAGCATGAACATGACCACCGTCTACGTGACCCACGATCAGGAAGAAGCGCTGGCCATGTCCGACACGGTCTGTGTCATGTACGGCGGCGTCATCCAGCAGGCCGCCGCCCCGTGGGAGATCTACCACCGCCCCGCCAACCGCTTTGTCGCGGCCTTCGTGGGGTCCAACAACTTCCTGCCCATCGTGGACGGCACCGTCGCGGGCGTCACCGTTCCCCTGCCCGCCGATGTCCCCGCCAAGGGCGCCGAGCTTGCGCTGCGGCCGGAGAACCTTGCCATCGTCACCGGTACGGTACCCGACGGAATGGTGGGCCTGCCCGCCACCGTCGATCAGGTCGCCTTTACCGGGCGCGAGATCTCGGTCGCGTTGCACCTGTCCGACGGCCAAGAGGTGCAGGCGATCTGCGAGCCGGACGAGGCGCTTTTGTCCCTGCCCCACGGCAGCGCGGCGCAGCTCTGCTTCGATCCGGCCAAGGCGCAGGTCTTCGAGGCGGACGTAACGGGCCGGAGGCTCGCATGACCCTGCCGCGCCTCTCGCTTCCATCCTTCTGGACATGGATCATGGTGGCCGCCTGCGTGATGCTGGCCGTGCTGCTGTTCTGGCCGATCCTGTCGGTCTTCGTCATCAGCTTCGAGGATGGCGACACCGGGCAGTTCACGCTTGAGAACTATGTCCAGATCTTTACCCGCCGCTATTACCTGACCGCTCTTGGCAACACGCTGATCGTAGGCTTTGCCGGGATGCTGGGGGCCTGCCTTCTGGGCGTGCCGCTGGCCTTCTGCATGTCGCGCTTCCAGGTGCGGGGCCGGTCGATCATATCGACCATGGCCGTGCTGGCGCTGGTCTCGCCGCCCTTCATCGGGGCCTATGCGTGGATCATGCTGCTGGGCAACAACGGCGCGATCACCAACGCGCTGGAGGCCATCGGCATCGACATGCCCTCGATCTACGGCATGAGGGGGATCATCCTCGTCTTCGCGCTGAAGTTCTTCCCGTTCATTTACCTCATGACGGAAAACGCGCTCAACGGCATCAACAAGAGCCTCGAGGACGCGGCGGAAAACCTTGGCTGCACCGCCTGGGGCCGGTTCCGCAAGGTGACGCTGCCGCTGGTGTTCCCGGCGGTGTCCACCGGGGCGATCATCTCTTTCGTGCTGTCCATCGCCGATTTCGGCACGCCCGCCATCATCGGGCGCGGGGTGCGGACGCTCTCGACCATCGCCTATTCGCAATACACCTCGGAAATGGGCGGCAAGCCGACCATGGCGGTGACCATCTCGATGGTGATGATCGCCATCTCGATGCTGGCCCTGCTGATCCAGCGCCGGGTGCTGGCGAAACGCCGCTACGCGTCGTCGATGACTCACAAGCAGGTCAAGGCGCCGGTGTCGGGGGGCAAGTCCGTGCTGGTGCATGGCGTCACATACGCCATCGCGCTCGCCGGGATGATCCCCGCCTTCGTGGTGATCTGGACCTCGTTCATTGCCACCAACGGGCCGGTGTTCTCGGGTGGCTTTGGCCTCGACAGCTACCGCCGGATTTGGTCCGAGGCACCGGATGCCATCGCCAACTCGTTCATCTTCGCGCTCTGCGCCGTGGCGCTGATCGCAGTGGTGTCGTCGCTGCTGAGCTTCATCGTGGTGCGGCGGGAAAGCTTCATCTCGGGGGCGCTCGATCTGATCCTGATGGTGCCCTACCTCGTGCCGGGGGTGGTCATGGCCATCGGCTTCGTCACCACCTTCAACTCGGGCTGGTACAACCTCGTGGGCACCGCGACGATGATCGTTCTGATCGTCTTCATCCGCCGCCTGCCCTACGGCGTGCGCTCGACCTCCTCGGTGCTGCGACAGGTGAAACCGTCGATCGAGGAAGCCGCGATCGCGCTGGGATCGTCACCCGCCAAGACCTTCCTCAAGGTGACCGTGCCGCTCATCATGCCGGGGATCATCGTGGGATCGCTCATGAGCTTCATCACCGCGATCAACGAATTGTCGTCCACGCTCATCGTCTACACCTCGAGCACGGTGACCATGCCGGTCAAGATCTACCTGTCGGTGGTCGATGGTGAATTCGGCGTGGCGGCGGCGCTGTCCACGGTGCTGACCGTGTCCACCGGGCTTTGTGTCTTCCTTGTCTTCCGCCTGTCGGAAGATCGCGAAGCGAACTTTGTGTAAGGAGCGCGGGAGATGCAGATGGAACTTTTCTCGCGCTGCAAGCGGCGCGAGCAGGACAAGCCCGGTGATGACATCGCCATCGTGGTGCCGGGCCTTGTCTGGGCGGTGCTTGACGGGGCCACCGACCCGCTTGGCGGGGTCTACGAGGGCGAAAGCTCGGGCCGCCTCGCGGCCCGGACCGCGGGGCAGGCGCTGGTGCGGCTGCTTCAGGCCGAGGGGCCAGAGGTCAGCACCGCGCGCATCGGCGAGGCGCTCTCCGGCGCCGTGGCCGAGGCGGCGACGCGCGTGGGGGCGGTGCATCCGCCCTCGACCACCCTTGCCGCGGCGATCCCGGTGGCGGCGGGCATGCGGCTGGTGCTGATCGGGGACAGCGGCATCCGGGTCGACGGAGATGCACTTTACCAGAACGACAAGCTGATCGACGACGTGAGCGCCGCCGCCCGCATCGCGGTGCGGGCGATCCTTCAGCCTCGGGTTGCGGACACGGATTCGCTCGAGGCCCTGTGCCGTCAGACCAGCTTCCAGGGCCTCGATGCCGCAGTGGCGGACGGGGTGCTGTCCGACACTGAGGCGGCGTCGGTTCTGGCCGGGGTGGAGGCGCGGTTCGCGCCCACGCTCGGCGACCATGCCGGCGATATCGGCTGGTTCCTGAAAGGGGGCATTCGGGTGCAGCCGCGCTTTGCCAATGTCGAAGGACACCCGTTCGGCTTTGCCTCGATCAATGCGCATCCGCCAAGGGGTTTCGGGATCACCGACATGGTGGTGACGACCTGCCACTCGCTCGAGATCTTCTCGGACGGCTATTACGGCCTGCCCAATGGCACGCATGTGACCGACTGGGAAACGCGGTTCGACGAGATCGAGGCGGAGGATCCCCACAAGATCCACGCCTTCCCCGAGGTCAAGGGATCGTCCAGCGCCGAGTTCTCGGATGACCGCACGGTGCTGTGCCTGCACGCGCTCTGAGCGTATGGCCCATGGGCCGGACGTCCCTGATCGGCTGTTACGCCTGAACGCAGCGTCCGTCCGGCGCCTACTGCCCTGCCTCCCGTCATGGATGGTAAGGGCAGGACGCCTCCGGCGGGCGAATTTTATGAAGAGAAGAAGGGGCGGGCGCTATGTTTGCCCGTTCCGCTTGCGGGGCGGGGGCGTTATGGCTTGGCCATGCGTGATCTGAACCTAAAGGCGACCGAGTATTTCGAGGCCGTGGCCCGGCTGGGCACCGTCACCCGCGCGGCGGACGAGCTGGGGGTCAGCGCGTCCGCGGTGAGCCAGCAGATCCGGGCGCTCGAAGAGCAGTTCGGGGTCAAACTGTTCCGGCGCGAGAAACGGCGCCTGATCCTGACCCTGGACGGCGACCGGCTGTTCCAGACCACGGGGCAAGCCTTTGCGGCTTTGCGCAATGCCCGCAGCTCCATCGCGCGGGGGCGCGAGATGCGAGCGCTCACCCTGCGCACCAGCCCCAGTTTCGGGGTGCGCTGGCTGGGGCCACGCATCGCCGATTTCGCCGAGACCGCGCCGGAGTGGAACATCCGCATCGACGCCACGCCGGATTTCTCGGCCTTTGAGACCGAAGCGGTGGATCTTGACCTGCGCTACGGGGGCGGCGGCTGGCCGGGCCTGACCGCCGAATGCCTCATGCATGATTTCGTGCTGCCGCTGTGCAGCCCCGCATATCTCGAACGGCTGCGGGACGAGGCCGAGGGACCCGAGGAGATGCTCGGGCGGGCGCGGCTCATCGACAGCGTGAAGGCGTTCTACCGCTGGGACAGCTGGCTGGCGTCGAACGGGCTGGTGGTGGCGGGCCTCGGGCAATCCTTCCGCTTCGACCGCTCGTCCATGGCCATCGAGATGGCCCGGCGCGGTGGGGGCGTCGCGCTCGACAGTGCGGTGCTCTGCCTTGACGAGATCGAGAGCGGGGAGCTGGTGCCGATGCTGCCGCAATGCCCGGTGATCGCCTTCCCGGCCTACTGGCTGGTCGCCCCGCCACAGCATTTCAACCGGCGCATCGTGAAGCGCTTCCATGAGTGGATCGCCCCCGAGGCGCGCGCCCATGAGGCACGGGCGCGGGAGCTGCTCGGGCGCGACTGTTCCTTTGCCGCGCCCGATGCCCGGCCGCAGGGTCTGCTCCGGGGTTAGGGCCTCAGAGCCAGCCCTTGATCTGCTCGGCCACCTTGTCGACCGACAGGCCGTACATGTCGTGCAGGGTCGGCAGGGCGCCCGCCTCGAGGAAGGCGTCAGGCAGGCCGATCATCCGGAAGGTCGGGGTCACCCCCTGACGCAGCAGCGTGGTTGCCACCGCCTCGCCAAGCCCGCCGTGCAAGCTGTGGTTCTCGGCGGTGACCACGAGGCGGCTGCCCTTCGAGGCTTCGTCGATGATCGCCGCGGCGTCGAGCGGCTTGATGGTCGGCACGTGCAGAACGCCCACATCGACATTGTCGGCGGCAAGCTTTTCCGCCGCATCCAGCGCGCGCATGGTCATGATCCCCGACGAGATCACCAGCACGTCGCGGCCCTCGCGGATCATCTGCGCCTTGCCCAGCTTGAACCGGTAGTCCGGCTTGTGGCGGGTCAGCACCGACGGCACCTTGCCGCGCAGCAGGCGGGCATAGACCGGGCCGTCATGGGCGATCATATCGGGCACCATGCCCGCCACGTCGCAGGCATCGCAGGGGTCGATCAGCACCATGTTTGGCAGGCCGCGGAAGATCGCCAGATCCTCGGTCGCCTGATGAGAGGGACCGTAGCCCGTGGTCAGGCCCGGCAGGGCGCAGGCGATCTTGACGGGGAGGTTTTCCTCGGCAATCGCCATGGCGATGAAGTCATAGGCCCGGCGCGCGGCGAATACCGCGTAGGTGGTGGCGAAGGGGATGAAGCCCTCTCGTGCCATGCCGGCGGCGGCGGACATCAGCAGCTGTTCCGCCATGCCCATCTGGTAGAAGCGGTCCGGCATCTCGTTGGCAAAGATGTGCAGGTCGGTGTATTTCGACAGATCCGCCGACAAGCCCACGATGCGGTCGTCGGTCTTGGCCGCCTCGACCAGCGCGTGGCCGAAGGGGGCGGGGGTGGCGTCATAGCCTTCCGCCGCCAGCGACGCGATCATCGCCGAGGTCGCGACCTTCTCGCCGGTGGGCACTTTGCGAGGCTCGTACTTGCGGGACATGGAATCGGTGGTCATTGCGGTTTCCCCTCTTCGAGTTTCGCCAGCGCCTTGGACCATTCATCGGCCTCGACCCGCACGAAGTGATTGGACTCCCGTGCCTCGAGGAAATCGACGCCCTTGCACATCTTGGTGTTGCAGATGATGACGCGCGGCTTAGGCTCGGTCAGGTTGCGGGCGGTGTCGAAGGCCGCGACGACGGCGGCGAGGTCGTTGCCGTCCACCTCCTGCGCGTGCCAGCCGAAGGCCTCCCACTTGGGGGCCTCGGGGCCGACCGCAAGCGCGTCGCGCGACGGGCCGTCCGCCTGCTGGTTGTTGAAGTCGACGATGCAGATGAGGTTGTCCAGCTTCCACTGAACGGCAGACATCACCGCCTCCCAGGTCGAGCCCTCGCCCAGCTCGCCATCGGACATCAGGTTGTAGACGAAGCTGCCCGAGCCCTTGCGCTTGAGCCCCATGGCCGCGCCTACAGCGATGCCGAGGCCATGCCCGAGCGATCCGCCGGTGATCTCCATCCCCGGCGTGTAAGAGGCCATGCCCGACATTGGCATGCGGCTGTCGTCCATGCCGTAGGTGGGCAGTTCCTCTTCGGGCAGGATGCCTGCCTCCATCAGCGCTGCGTAAAGCGCGATGGCGTAGTGCCCGATGGAAAGGTAAAAGCGGTCGCGCCCTTCCCATTCGGGATCCTCGGGGCGGTAGGTCATGGCGTGAAAATACGAGGTCGCCAGCACGTCGGCGACGCCAAGCGCCTGCCCGATGTAGCCCTGCCCCTGCACTTCGCCCATGAGCAGCGCCTTGCGGCGGATGTTCCAGGCGCGAAGCTCCAGCGACATGTTGGTCCCCGCGTGTTGCGGTGCGTCGGTCATCTTGCCTCCTCCTTCGATGGTGGTTTTCCCGGTCTATCTAGCAGCGTGGGCCCTCGGGAAAATCACCCGTTTTCGCAAAAGATGTTTAGGTCACCTTAACCATACCCCTGCCCCGCAAACACGAACGGCCGACCCCGAAGGGCCGGCCGCAGCGATCATCGTAGCAAAAGACCTCAGGCCTTGGCGGCCCCCGTCATGGCAACCAGCATGACATGAGCCGACGCCGCGCCCGGGTCCATGTGACCGAGCGAGCGCTCGCCCAGCTTGGCAGACCGGCCCCGGCGGCTTTCGATCTCGGCAGTGTAATCCCGGCCGTTCTTCGCGCCGATGACTGCCGCCTCGAGACAGGCCACCACGTCGCCGCCCGATTGCAACGCTTCCTTGGCCTTGGCCACGGCTGGAACCCACGCGTCGATCATGGTCTTGTCGCCGACCTGCGCACCGCCGCGCGACTGGATGCCAAGGCAGATGCCCTCGATCCATGCCACGACCGCCGCCGCGTCGAGGTTCAGGCGGTCCGACACCTGTGCGCCCGCCTTGCGGAAGGCCGAGGCGTAAAGCGGGCCCGAGGACGCGCCCACCGCATCGAGGAAGGCCTTGGCCATGCGCTCGGAGATCTGCGTCACGGTCTTGTCGTCATGCGCGGCGAGTTCCTTGCGCACCGCGGTCCAGCCGATGTCCATGGTCACGCCGTGATCCCCATCACCGATCACGCCGTCGAGTTCCGACAGCCAGTCACGGTTCTCCCGGATCGCATCGGCCATGTTCAGCGCCATCTTGCGGAACAGATCCGGGGTGATGGGACCGTCCTTGGCAAGGCTGTCGAGGTCCACCTCGGCGCCAGCGGCGGCGGAGGCGTGGTCGCGCTTGGTCAGGGTGCCCGCGGGCTTGAGATCGCCGGCAACGGTCAGCGCCGGGGTCTTGCAGGGCATGTCGAGCAGGGTCTTGAGGTCGTCGTCCAGCTTCAGCAGGGTGATCGACGCGCCTGCCATCTCCAGCGAAGTGCAGTATTCACCGACCCAGCTGTAATGGATCTTCACGCCCTTCTCGGCGAGGATCTTGGCAGCGCGGCGATGCAGCAGGTAAAGCTCGAGAGGGCCGGTGGCGCCAAGGCCGTTGACCAGAACCGCCACTTCGTCGCCGCTGCCCAGCTCCATGTCACCAAGGATGCCCGCCATAAGCTCGGTGGTCACCTCGTCGGCGGTGGCCAGCTTGCCACGCCGCATGCCCGGCTCGCCGTGCAGGCCCATGCCGATCTCGATCTCGTCATGACCAATATCGAAGTTCGGCTTGCCGGTCTGCGGCAGCGAACAGGCGCTGAGGGCCACGCCCATAGACCGGGTGTTGTCGTTGGCCTTCTTGGTGGCGGCGATCACGCCGTCCAGATCGCGGCCCGCCTCGGCGGCGGCCCCGGCGATCTTGAAGACGAAGAAGTCGCCCGCGATGCCCCGGCGCTCGCCTTCGCGGCCTTTGGGGGCCGAGGCGACATCGTCGGTCACACCGAAGGAACAGGCCGGAATGCCCATGCCCTGGCACTCCTCGGCGGCCATGTCGAAGTTCAGCACGTCGCCGGTGTAGTTGCCGTAAAGGAACATGATCCCGGCACCGCCGTCGACGGCGCGGGCGGCATCCATGATGTGCTCGGGCGAGGGCGAGGCGAAGACGTTGCCCACTGCCGCCGCGTCCGCAAGGCCGCGGCCCACGTAGCCGGCAAAGGCGGGCTCGTGTCCCGAGCCACCGCCGACCACCACGCCGACCTTGCCGTCACGGGGGCCGTCCTTGGCCACGATGGCGCGCTTTGTGGCACCTTCGACCTTCAGCATGTCGGGGTGTGCCAGCAGCATGCCCTCGATCGCCTCGGGGATGATGTCCTCGGGCGCGTTGATGAGTTTCTTGGTGCGGATGTCGTCGGTCATGTTGTCCCCCCTGATTATTTCACGAAGCCCTTGGCGTTCGCCACGGTCTTCTCGATCCAAGGCTGTTCCTTGGCGACGGCATCGTCAAGCGTGCCGCCTTCGATCATCAGCCAGTGCTCAAGGATGACGCTCATGTCGGCCGGGCAATGGGCCAGCTGGTCGAGGGTCCACTGGATCGGCGCGCGCCCCGTGCCCAGCGGCACGCCGTGGATGCGGAAACCGACGCCGTACTTGTCCGGCGTGATCTCGTAGTCCTTGAGGTGCAGGTTGATGGTGTAGGGCGCCAGCAGCTTGATGGTCTCTTCCGGCCACTCGTTCGCACAGATCGAGTTCGCCACGTCGAGGCAGACGCCCAGATGGTCGTCGTTCACGATGTCCAGCAGCTCGACCATGCGGGGGCTGGGGTAGTTGAAGTGGTTCTCGATTGCGATCTTCATGCCGGCGGCGCGGGCCTTGTCGACGCGCGGACGCAGCTGTTCGGCGAGCTCGGCGGTCGGGATGTGGCCATCGGCCTCGT
The DNA here is from genome assembly GCF_014643635.1 of Salipiger pallidus. Taxonomy (GTDB): domain Bacteria; phylum Pseudomonadota; class Alphaproteobacteria; order Rhodobacterales; family Rhodobacteraceae; genus Salipiger; species Salipiger pallidus. The sequence continues at coordinate 30,711 of NZ_BMJV01000009.1, read as the reverse complement.
CCAGCGCGACACGCATGATCTTCGAGTGCAGGCGCTTGCCGATTTCGATGTACCGGTCGACCTCGTCCGCGTCGAAGCACTGCGTGCCCAGCTCGAGCGTAAGGCCCTTGGCCTGCGCGGTCTCGTACAGCTTGTGGTGGTCCTCTTCGCTGTAGCGGTCCAGCGGCATGTTGTCCGCGTACTGTACGACCTCGAGGCCAAGCGCCTCGGCACGGTCAAGAATATCGAAGGCGTTCAACGGTTTGGCCGGAACCTGGTCCTTGATGCCGATAGACCAGCGATAGGCGTAACTGCCCAGTCCGAGTTTCATGCTTTCCTCCCTGAGAAATCAGATCAGTCGGCGCCGGGCGGGCCGCTCAGGGCCCCGGGCGCGAATGACCCGAAGATCTAGCGGACACAAACGCCCGAGGACACCGAAAGCAGGGCGAGGTATGTGAAGTATTACTACACAGTAATTTAAGATAGGTTCATTGTGCATCATGGCGTTCATTTGCGATGTACTCCCAAATCGCGGCCGAGGAGGGCCGGGGCGGGAGGAGATGCACGAGACAGGGATCAGCGGGCCGGGCGCAATCGGCACCGAGCGATGCCTGCCCCCTGCGCTTTCCCCGACAACAGAACACCAGTGTCCGCCCGGCGCGCAGCGCCCTGCGGGCCAAAACACCCGGCGGCGGGAGATGCCCGCCGCGAAGCAAAGGAAGATGGAGACCATGGGACTTCTCAGCGGCAAATTCGCAATCGTCACCGGCGCGGCCAGCCCGCGCGGCCTCGGCAAGGCCACGGCCAAGATGTTCGCCGAGCACGGCGCAACCGTTGCGATCCTCGACCTCGACGCCGCACAGGCGCAGGCCGCTGCAGACGATCTGCCCGGTGAAGGCCACGTCGGCCTTGCCTGCAACGTCACCGACAAGGACAACTGCTTCGCGGTTGCCGAAGAGCTCGTCGCCAAGTGGGGCGCCGTGGACATCCTCGTGAACAACGCCGGCATTACCCAGCCGCTGAAGATCATGGAGATCATGCCCGAGAACTACGACGCCGTGACCGACGTCAACCTGCGCGGCACCCTCTACATGACCCAGGCCCTGATCCCGCACTGGCGCGAAAAACAAACCGGCTCCGTGGTCAACCTGTCGTCGGTCTCCGCTCAGCGCGGCGGCGGCATCTTCGGCGGCCCGCACTACTCCGCGGCCAAGGCCGGCGTTCTGGGCCTGACGAAGGCGATGGCCCGCGAACTGGCACCCGACGGCGTGCGCGTCAACGCGATCTGCCCCGGCTTCATCGCCACCGACATCACCGCCGGCAAGCTGACCGACGAGATGAAGGCATCCGTGCTCGCGGGCATCCCGATGGGCCGCGCAGGCACCGCCGACGACGTCGCAGGCTGCGCCCTGTTCCTCGCCTCCGACCTGTCGAGCTACTGCACCGGCACCGAGGTCGACGTGAACGGCGGCTCGCTCATTCACTAAGACGTCAGCCTCTAGTGATACATGCCTTTTCCCGGGTTGCCCTCGGGAAAAGGCCACCGCATCTCCGGCCTTTCCCAAGACGGGCCGGCGAGACGCCGGAACCACCGGCACCCCGGCCGCCAGGCCGACCTGACTCAAGGGAGAGAGACCATGAAGACCACCATGACCCGCGCGCTTCTTGCCGCGACCGCCCTGACCGTGGCCGCACCGGCTTTCGCGCAGGAAGTGACCTTTGCCCACGGTGCGAACCCGGGCAACCCGCGCTACGCCGCTGCCGAAATGTTCGCGGATCTCGTCCCGGCCTGCACCGGCGGTGAAGTCACCGTCAGCGTCGCCCCCTCGGCGACCATGGGCAATGACGTGGAAATGCTGACCTCGGTCGCCGGCGGCGTCATCGAGATGTCGGCAAACAGCCAGGGTCCGCTGGCCCAGATCGTGCCCGAAGCCGGCATGCTCGGCCTGCCCTTCCTGTTCGAAGACCTGCCCACCGTGTGGCGCGTGCTGGACGGCGAAGTCGGTGACATGCTCGACGAGAAGGCGCAGCAGGCTGGTCTCAAGATCCTGACCTTCTGGGACAACGGCATCCGTCACGTCTCGCACCTCAACAAGAACGTGCCGACCCCGGCCGATCTCGAGGGCATGAAGATCCGTACCCCGTCGGACGAAACCACCATCGCAGCGTTCGAGGCACTCGGCGCCGCGCCCGCGCCGCTGGCATGGTCGGAACTGCCGACCTCGCTGCAGTCCGGCGTGTTCGACGGTCAGGAAAACCCGCTGACCAACATCTACTCGGCGAAGCTTCACGAGATCACCCCGTACATCACCCTCACCGGGCACAAGTACGAATCGACCCCCGTCGTGGCGTCGATGGTGTGGTGGTCGGGCCTCGACGAAGACACTCAGGAGTGCATCCAGTCCGCCGCGAAAGACGCCGGCTGGTACCAGCGCGGTCTGTCGCTGAGCCAGTCCAAGTCCCTGCGTGAAACCATGGAGAACGAAGGTGCCACCTTCGCCGAGGTTGAGGACCGTCAGGCCTTCATCGACGCCACCGCCGGGGTCATCGAAGAGTACGAAGGCCAGTACGGCGAGTTCATCGGTGCGCTCCGCGAGGCCACCCAGTGACCTCCCACGGGCAGAACAACGGGAGCGGCTTCGGCCGCTCCCTCCTGACGCCGCTCGGCTATGTCGAGAAGGTGGTCGAATGGTCGGGCATGCTGATCATCGTGGCGACGCTGGCTTTCACCTTCGTCACTCTGCTGGTGAACGTGTTCCTGCGCTACGTGTTCTCGAGCGGCATCGCATGGGCCTACGAGATCAACCTGCTGTCCTTTCCCTGGCTCGTGGCGGGCGGTATCGCCGTGGCCTCGGTGCGCGGATGGCACATCTCTGTCGATGCACTGGTGTCGATCTTCCCCGCCGGCCTGCGCCGGCTTTTCGTGATTCTGGTATCGCTCTCGATCATCGTGATCTCGGTAAGCATCCTGATGACCAGCGGACCCATCATCCGCGCCTCGCAATTCCAGCGCCTGTCGGAAATTCCCGTGTCCCAGTACTACGGTTACATCAGCCTGTATTACGCCTTCGGCACGATGACGATCATGGCCGTGATCGAGCTGGTGCGCACCCTCGTTGCGCCCGACAAGGACACGCCCGTGGATCCCGCACAGCAAAGCTTCAGCTGAAGAAAGGCCTGTCCCCATGGTCAAGCTCCTGATCATCCTCTTCCCGGTGCTGCTGCTGGCGTCGGTGCCCGTGGCTCACGCCATGCTGGGCGCCACCGCATTTGCACTGTGGATGGAAGGCAAGCCGATGGCGGTGATCGCCCAGCGGCTTTACTCGCCGACCCAGAGCTTCCCGATGCTGGCGATCCCGTTTTTCATCCTCGCGGGCAGCCTGATGATGTCGGGGCGCTTCGGTGAACACCTCGTGGACATCGCGAAGCTGCTGGTGGGCCGCTTCAAGGGTGGCCTCGCGCAGGTGTCGATCATCGGTTCTGTGATGTTCGGCGGCGTGTCCGGTTCGGCCGTGGCAGACGCCTCGGCACTCGGCAACGCGCTGATCCCGGTGCAGAAGAAAGAGGGCTACCCGGGCGGTTTCGCCGCCGCGGTGAACGCCTCGTCCTCCACCGTGTCAGTACTGATCCCGCCCTCGATCCCACTTATCCTCTACGGCCTGATCTCGAACACCTCGATCATCGACCTGTTCGTCGCGGGCATCCTGCCGGGCATCATGCTGGGCGTCGGCATGTTCACCGCCGTGTGGTGGGTGGCCCGCCGTCTCGACCTGCCCACCGCCGAACTGCCGGGCGGCTTCCGCGCCTACAAGGGCAAGCTGCTGCACGCGATCCCCGCGCTGCTGATGCCGGTCTTCGTCATCGGCACCCTGCGCTTTGGCATCGCGACCCCAACCGAGGTGTCGGTGATGGCCGTGGCCTACGCGCTGATCGTGTCCGGCGTGATCTACCGCGACCTGTCTTTCAAGGACATCTGGCGCGCCATGATCGATACTGGCGTCATGACCGGCGCGGTGCTGATCATCATCATGGCCTCGTCGGCGATCCAGTGGGTGCTGACGGCGGAACGCACGCCGCAGAACCTCGCCATCTGGGTGACCGAAACGCTGTCGGACCCGTGGATGGTGATCCTGGCGCTGAACATCGTGATGATCATCGTGGGCACGTTCCTCGACCTTCCAGCCGCCGTGCTGCTGCTGGGCCCTCTGTTCGTGACCATCGCCAACGCCATCGGGCTCGACCTCGTGCAACTTGGCCTGATGATGGTGGTGAACCTCGCGGTGGGTCTCTACACGCCGCCTGTGGGCACGACATTGTTCATATCCGCGGCCATCGCCAATGTCGGCATCGGGTCGGTTGTGCGCTCGCTGCTGCCCTTCTACATGGTCTCGATCGTCGTCTTGCTGCTCATATCCTATGTGCCGTTCCTGACGATCTACTGAGGGATCTGCGTCCGCTTTCTCCTCCTCCCAGTGCGGACGCAAAAATACCCCGGCTCGCCCACCGAGCCGGGGTATTGCTTTTTCGGCAGACAGGGTCACGCCAGAGCTGGGCCAGTGTCAGGCTCCGGCCGGGAAAGCGCGGTCCTTGGCGGCGAACCTCCCCCGCAACCCTGCACACGCCGTTCCCGGCGGAAGAGCCCCCTGCCCTGCCGCAGATCAATCGCGCGAGAATTCCTCACCGGGAAGAAGCCGGCCCTGCTGGTTGTCGATGCGCAGCCCCAGCTTGCCCATGAGCGCCGCCGCGCGCGCGTCATGCTCGCGCCCAGCCTCGCGTATCCAGTCCGAAAACAGCCGCACGATCCGCCGCGAGGTATGCCGCGACGGGCAGACCAGCCAGTAGGCCGGGAACCGGATCGCATCGAAGGCGGTCGACAGCGGCACCAGCGCCCCGCTTTCCAGCTCGTTCAGCGCAAGGGTCGAGCTTTCGAGCACCACCCCCGCCCCGTCAGCGGCCAGCTGGAGCGCCATGGACGAGCGGTCGAACCGCAACGGATAGACCATGCGCTCGCCCATGACACCGTATTTGGCCAGCCAGAAATCCCAGCGGTAATGCGTCTTGACGGAATCGATCAGCTGCGCGTGCCGCAGCTGCCCGATGGGATCGTCGGACTTGGACCTGAGCTCCTCAAGGTAAGCGGGCGAGCACATGGGAAATACCATGTCATGCACCACCGCCTCCTGGTGCAGGCCCGACCAGCCGCCCTCGCCATAGCGCAGGTCAAGGTCCACCACCTCGGTCTCGAAATCCGAGAAATCGGGGGCGGCGTCGATGCGAACCTGCCAATTGGGCTGCTCGTCGAGAAAGCCCTTGAGCCGCGGCGACAGGAAGCGCACCGCGAAGGACGGCGACACCCTCAGGATAAAATGCCGCGCCTCGCGCTGGCGCTGGATGGCCTGCCGCACGTCGCGCATCATGCGGAACGCCTGCGTCGTGGTCTGGAACAACCGCTCGCCATCGTCCGTCAGCGTCAGCTTGCGCTTTTCCCGCCGGAACAGACGCACCCCGAACTGCTGTTCGAACTGCCGGATCTGCTGGCTGACCGCCGACGGCGACACCCCCAGCTCTTCCGCCGCCTTCGAGATACCGCCCAGCCGGGCCACCGCCTCGAAATGGTTCATGGCATTGAGATTCAGATCCTTGAGCATCGCTCGCCCATTCCTTCCCCCCTCCCCTGCCGACCATCCAACGGAAATTGTGGAAAACTCTTGCATGGGCCGGGCGATTCCGACAATAGTCACGGAAAAGAGGCAACAAACGCCAAATTCCGTGAGCACGATTTGCGCACCCGAGTCGCTCCCTCAGGGCCTGACGGGGGCCGCATCGATATCGGGCCAAGGATGGACAGGCGCAAGGGGCCGCGCAAGGGCAAACCACAACACGTGCGGATCACGCGCGGGAGCAGGACAAGACAATGGATGATCTCTTCCAGCGCGAAGACCTTAATGCCGTGATCCGCGAGCATTCCGAGCTGCTTGCGAACCAGCTCCATGCACAGGGCGAGAGTCTCTTCCCCCCCAATGCCGACAAGACCATGCGCACCTTCACCTCCGGCGAGGCCGCGCAACTTCTGGGCGTCAACGACAGCTACCTGCGCAAGCTGCACCTCGACGGCAAGGGCCCGAAGCCCCAGGTCACTCCCGGCAACCGCCGGCACTATTCCGTGCAGGACATTCACGACCTGCGCCACCTGCTGGAGAAAACCGCCCGTAAGCCCGGCGACTACCTGCCCGGGCGGCGCAAGTCCCCGGATGGCGGCTATGACGATCCGATGCAGATCATCGGCGTGATGAACTTCAAGGGCGGTTCGGGCAAGACCACCACCTCGGCCCATCTTGCCCAGCGGCTTGCCCTGCGCGGCTACCGGGTGCTGGCCATCGACCTCGACCCGCAGGCCTCGCTCACCGCGCTGCACGGGGTGCAGCCGGAATACGATCTGACCGACGGCGGCACGCTCTATGACGCCATTCGCTACGACGATCCCGCGCCGATCGCCTCGGTGATCCGCAAGACCTACATTCCCGGCCTCGACCTCATCCCCGGCAACCTCGAACTCATGGAATTCGAACACGACACCCCCCGCGCGCTGGCGCAGGGCAATGCGGGTCTGTTCTTCTTCCGGGTGCGCGAGGCGCTGGCCCAGGTGGATGACGACTACGACGTGGTAGTGATCGACTGCCCGCCACAGCTGGGCTTCCTGACCATGTCGGCGCTGTCCGCGGCCACCGGGGTTCTGGTGACCATTCACCCCGAAATGCTCGACGTCATGTCCATGTCGCAGTTCCTGCGCATGACCGCGGACCTCATGGACGTGATCGCGGAATCCGGCGCCGACATGTCCCACGACTGGATGCGCTACCTGCTCACCCGGTACGAATCCACCGACGCGCCGCAGAACCGGATCACCGCCTTTCTGCGCACCATGTACGGCGACAAGGTGCTGAACGCGCCGATGCTGAAATCCACCGCGATCTCGGACGCTGGCCTGACGAAACAGACCCTCTACGAGGTGGAACGGTCCGCCTTCACCCGTGCGACCTATGATCGCGCGGTCGAAAGCCTGAACGCGGTCAACGACGAGATCGCCGAGCTGATCCAGAAAACTTGGGGGCGCACATGAGCGATAGCCGCAAGAAACGCCTGTCGATGCTCGACAGCCTTGCCGCCGCCGGCTCCGGCAACGCGGCGCCGTCGATGATGAACACCAACCGGGCCCTGCGCTCGGCCCGCGACGCGGTGGACAGGCACCACGTCTGGGAGCTTGATCCCGACACCATCGAGGACGACCGCATCGGCGACCGGCTTGACCCGCGCGACGTGATCGACCTGCAACATGCCATCGAGCAGAACGGCCAGACCGTGCCGATCCTCGTGCGTCGTCACCCGTCGGAGGAAGGCCGCTATCTTCTGGTCTACGGCCGCCGCCGGCTCGAGGCGATCCGCCTGTCGGAAAGTGTCACCAAGGTGCGCGCGCTAGTCGCCACGCTTGACGACAGCGCCGCCGTGCAGGCGCAGATTTCCGAGAACATGGCGCGGCGTGATTTGTCGTATATCGAAAAAGCCCTGTTCGCTCAGGAGCTTGTGGAAAGCGGCTTCGGATCGCAAGCGCGTGTCGCCGAGGTTTTGACCGTGACCCGCTCATCGGTTTCCATGGCAATCGGCATCGCCGGCAGCATCGGTCGAGACCTGATCGAGGCGATCGGCGCAGCTCACGGCATTGGCCGCCCCCGCTGGGAAGCCATGTCACGCGCGCTGGACGACACCGGAGCCGAACGGGCCGAGCTGATCGGCGTTGCCGAACGCGCGCACGCCGATGCTGAGGTGGCGCTGGTGAAGGACGAGCCGGTCCCCGAGGATGTCTCCGTCGCCGCGTTCGAGGCGGTGATGAAGGTGCTGGGCCGTAAGGCCGCCGCCTCCCCTGCCCCGAAGGGCAGCAAGGCCAGGACCACCGGCAAGCGCGTGCTGACCGTTGCGGGGCGCACCGCCGGATCGGTGCGCCGCACCGGCAAGGGCCTCGCCCTCGATCTCTCGGAGCCTGGCTTTGCCGACTGGCTCGAGGCCGAGGCGCAGGATGTCATAGAAGAGCTTCATGCCCGCTGGACCGCACAAAGCGGCCAAGGCTCCGAAGACTGAACCAGAGCAGACAGGCAACAAGAGGAGGCAGGAAGAGGAAAAGAAAAGGTCCCGCAAAGACGGTGCTTCACGAGACCCAGACTTGTTTTTCGCACTCTCAAGCTAGCGGTCAAAAGCGTCCCCTGCAAGTCCAAAGCGATTCGCAGGACGGGATTTTCTTGTCCTTTTTGCAATGAAATGGAGTATCGACCGATAACGCCTTTCGGGCGGCCGGTAACGGCTGGCCTGATGGCGCGGGCCGGGGCTGCGGATGCCCCCTGCCCCGCCGTGGACAAATGGCATGCCCTGCGCACCCTCACCGCCGCGCGCGAGGCCTATGGCCTCTCGGACCGGGATCTCGCGGTGCTGCAGGCCTTGCTGAGCTTCCATCCCAAGGGCGAGCTGTCCGGCGGCTGCGTCGTGCACCCGTCCAACCGGACAATTTGCGAGAGGCTGATGGGCATGCCGTCCTCGACCATGCGTCGGCATCTTGCGGCGCTGGTTGAAGCGGGCGTGGTGATCCGCCGCGACAGCCCGAACGGCAAGCGCTACGTGAAGCGGCTCGGGGATGCGCGTATGGCCTATGGTTTCGACCTCTCCCCCCTCGCCCACAGACTGCCGGAATTCGAGGCCGCCGCGGACCGCATCCGCGCCCGCGATGCCCGGCTGGCAGCCTTGCGCGAGACGGTCATGCTCATGCGCCGCGACCTTGCTGCACTGGCCGCCTTCGGTCTTGAAACCTGCCCTGATGCAGAAGCTCACTGGACTGCCTCCGACGACCTCGCCCGCCTCACCGCCCGCGCTCTGCGGCGGAAGCTTGACGAGGCAGAGTTACAGGAGATGCGGGATGATCTGGCGAGGATGCTCACCGTGGCAAACACCCTTCTGACCCTCGATGATGCAGAAGAAACGAGCAGCTGTGACGCCCGGAATGAGCAGCACCATCAGAGTTCAATAAAAGACTCTCAAGAATCTGAACAGCAGCCAATGTCGGCCGAACCTTCGCAAACGGATGGCTCCGAGGATTGCTTGAGAGAAAATGAAGGTACCGTCACGCCTCTGACGAAGGACGTTAAGGCTGTAGGTGCAAAACCTGCACCACCCCATGAGCGGGGACCGTCAGTGTCGGCTGGAAGCTTGCTGAACTGCGAGAGAGCAAATACTCAAAGAGTCTCTGACGGACAAGGCGCAAGCAGCCTGCGAGAACCGCAGACCCACGGCGACACCTCGCAGGACCATCTCACGCCGAAACAAAGCAAGACAGCGCCTGTCCCCCTGGCACTGATCCTCGACGCATGTCCCGAGATCCAGAGTTTCAGCCAGTCCCCAATTCGTAGTTGGCGCGATCTCGTGGGGTTCGCCGAAACCCTTTACCCCATGACCGGAATTTCCCGCGAAGGCTGGCAGGACGCGGTGCGATCCATGGGCCAGACACAGGCTGCTGCGGTGCTCGCTGCGATGATGGAACGGCTATCCGAGATCCGCTCTCCGGGTGCCTACCTCAGAAAACTTGCGAAGAAGGCCACAGAGGGGCAGTTTTCGTGCCTTCCAATGCTACACGCGTTGACGAGGCGGAGGTAAGTGGCCGGGTGAGCTAATGCCGGAGCGAGGAAGTTCACAGCTGTGACGTGTGCGTTGTTCACAGCTGTGAACAGCTCCCGCAGTCAATCCGCCGCCACGATAAGCCGGGCACCAGCGGCCTCGATCTCGGTACAGACAGCAGCGGATGGGGACGCGTCGGTTACCACCGCCTCGAACTCGGCGAGGGGGGCCAGAACATGAAGCGCCGTGTGACCGAACCGGAGATGGTTGATCAGCAGAACCTTGCGCGCCGCTCCGTCCAGCATGCGGCGCTTCACTCGGGTGATGTCGTCGTCCATGTGGTAGACGTGGCCATCCCCTGCAGCCGGTGTGGAAACAAAGGCGATGTCCGCGCGGAGCCCGCCCAGGGCCGCTTCTGTCACGCGGCCGACCCAGGCGTTGTACTTTGTCGAGAACCTGCCGCCGAGAGCGATGATGGTGATGCCAGGTTCGGCCTTCAACGCCTCCATCACGGCGTCATTGTTGGTGATGACGGTCAGGGGGCGCTTCTCGGTCAGCATGGCGCCGAGAACCGTTGCGGTGGATCCATCGTTGACCATGACCGTCATGCCCGGCTCTACCAGCGAAAGCGCCGCGCGGGCCATGCGCTGTTTCAGATCTTGGCCCTGAAGGTGGCGGAAACGGAAGTCGCTTTCGAACTGGCTGCCCGGCTCGATCGTAGCGCCGCCGCGGATCTTGCGCAGCAGACCTTCGGTTTCCAGATCGTCGAGATCGCGGTGGATCGTCATGCGGGATACGCCGAATTCCTCGGCCATGGCATCCAGTTGCACCGCCCCGTCACGCACCAGTGCGTCCAGGATCCGCTGTCTGCGGTCGTCTCGTTTCATCGCGCGCCTCTCCGATCAGCCAAGCAGGCTGCGCGCGGTCCGTTCATCGGTTATAAACCCTGCCACGCGGCCCGAGCGAAGAACCGCCCGGATCGCGTCGACCTTGTCCGGCCCGCCCGCGATGGCCACGATATCCTCATCGCGGTCGGGATCGTAGCCCACCGCGAGCGTTCTGGCAGAAAGCGTGGTTTCCACGACAGCCCCGGAGGCATCGAAGAAGTCGCCGAGCATCTCGCCACGGGCACCAGCGCGGGAAATGGCCTCGATCTCGGCGGGCTCGATCATCCCCGAGGACACAAGCTGCGCGTCTGCTGTGGCGGTGCCGATGCCAACGATCTTGAGTGGGGCGGCCTGCGCCATGCGAAACACCTCGTCCACGCCGCGCTGTGCCAGAAGCACCTCGCGGTCCTCGACGGTGTTGGCGAAGAACGGCACCGGCATGACATACGCCCGCGCGCCGGTCTTTTCCGCAAGGCGGTGCATCACGTCATGGGGGTTGGCCGAGAAATTCCGGGTGAGCCCGCCCAACAGCGAGACGAAGCGCAGGCCCGATGCGTCCATGCGCGGCAGCTGGCGGGTGATCTCGGCCAGCGTGCGGCCATGGCCGAGGGCTATCACGGATTGTTCGCCCGAGCAGAACTGGCGCTTGAGATAGGCCGCGCCGGCAAGGGCGAGCGTCCGCAGGGGGAGGCCATCTTCGCCGAGGTCGGGCGCGACCTCGCAATGGCTCAGGCCGAACTTGTCGCACAGCTGCGCCTCGAGCTCGACGCATTCGACAATGTCGCCTTCGATGGACACCTTGACGTAGCCCTCGGCCACGGCGCGGGCGATCAGCCGGTGGGCCTTGACCGACGGGATGCCGAGCCGCTTGGCCACCTTGGCCTGTGTCAGTCCGCCGACGTAATGCAGCCAGGCGGCGCGGATGGCGAGAGGTTCGTCGCTGTCGTTCATGAGAAGATCCAGGGCAGGGGCTGTACCAGGGTCCGGCTCTCATAAGCCGGGCGCGGGGCAGGGGGAAGACCCGCCCCGCGCGGGGGCGGTCAGACCTTCAGGTCGTCCGCCCCGGTGTAGATGTGCGGCGCCCAGAAAGCGACGCTTTCGGCGATCTGGGGGATCACCTCGCGGTCGTTGGGCTCGCGCTCCTTAAAGGACAGCTCGAGGCAGATCTCGTTATCCTGCGCGCCGCCGTCCGCTAGGGCCGCCAGCAGCGGTTCGGGATGGATCTTGCCCTTGGCGTTGAACTCGGCGGTGAAGGGGCGGTGGCCGCCCTTGTCCATGAGGCTTTGCTTGATGTGGATGATCGGAGACACCTTCGGCACCGCCCGCGCCCAGGCGTAGGGGTCGTAATCGTCGGGGTTGTCCGAGGTCACGTCGCCGTGGTCGATGTCGGCCATCATCCACATGGGAATCGCCATGTTCGCCGCGGTCAGCCGGTCCTGAAGCGCCATGCATTCTGCAATGGTTTCGCCAAACTCGCGGGCGATGCTCATGGGTTCCCAGAAGACGTAATCGAGGCCCGCCGCCTTGCCGTGCTCTGCCACCTCGGCCCATGCGTCGATGGCGATCTTGATCATCTCCTCGCGCCGGCCCGGGTCGTCCTGTTCGGCGTAGGTGAGGATGGCGAACTGGGTGCCCACGGAGGTGCCGCCAAGGTCGGCGGTGATGTCGGCGAAGGTCTTGAACCAGTCGACATAATAGCGGCGCACGTCGCGGTCCGGGTGGCCGAAGTGGTTGAGCCGCCCGTAGGGTCCGGTCATGCCCGAGGTGACGCGCACGCCGGTGCGGTCCAGCGCCGCGCCCATCTGGCGGGTCATGCGGCGGATCACCGGGGCGGGCCAGCTAGGGTTCACGAACTCATGGGTGAGCTGAAGATCCCGGATGCGCAGATCGCGGGCGACCGTGGTGATCAGGTCGCCGGGATCGGCAAAGCGGTTCACCAGAGGGTTGGTGTTGAGCGAAAGCGTCAGACCCATGTCAGGCGGCCTCGGCCTTGTGGGTGTTGAACCAGTCGGTGAAGGCGGCGGTCTGTGCCTCGGTCATGTGGAGGCGATGCTTGGTGCGGCGCCACAGGATATCCTCGGCGGTCTGCGCCCATTCGTGGGTCACGAGCCAGTTCACCTCGGCCTCGTAGAGATTGCCGCCGAAATGACGCCCCAGCCCCTCGAGCGAGGTGGCACCAGCGGCCAGATCGCGGGTGAGGGTGCCGTACCGGCGCCCGTAGTATTCCCGCAAACCCCTGTTCATGAAGGGAAATTCCGTCTTCATCGTGTTGCGGAACAGGTCATAGTCGGCGTTTTCCATGTCGCCGCCGGGGAGGGTGGCGGTTTCGGTCCAGTCCGGGCCCATTTTCGGGAACAGGTGCTGGATCTTGTGCATCCCGCGTTCTGCCAGTTCGCGGAAGGTGGTGATCTTGCCGCCGAAGATGTTGAGCAGCGGCGCGCCGGTCTCATCAAGGTCGAAGACGTAATCGCGGGTCACTGCCGAGGGGTTGCCCTGGCCATCGTCGAAGAGCGGGCGCACGCCCGAGAAGGTCTCGACGATGTCGTCGCGGGTCAGCTGTTCCTTGAAGTAGCGGTTGACGCAATCCAGCAGGTACTGGATTTCGGTATCGTCGATCTTCACGTCCTCGGCCCGGCCGTCATGGGCAATGTCGGTGGTGCCGATCAGGGCCTTGTCGCCTTCGTAGGCGTTGATGAAGATCACCCGCTTGTCCTTGTTCTGGACGAGGTAGCTGTGCGGACCTTCCCAGAATTTCGGCACGATGATGTGGCTGCCCTTCACAAGGCGCACGTTGCGGGTCGAATTGGCACCGGCCACGCGGGTGAGCACATCAGTGACCCACGGCCCTGCGGCATTCACCAGACATTTCGCCACGAACTCGCGCTTTTCCCCGGTGAGGGTGTTCTGCGTGGTGACGTGCCATTTGCCGTCCTCGCGCCGCGCGGTGATGGCGGGGGAGCGGGTGAGCACGGTGGCGCCCTTGCGTGCCGCATCAAGCGCGTTGAGCGTCACCAGCCGGGCATCGTCAACCCAGCAGTCGGAGTATTCGAACCCGCGCTTGTACTGGTCGAGCAAAGGTGCGCCCTCGGGGTCGCGGTGCAGGTTGAGCGTGCGGGTGCCGGGTAGCTTCCTGCGCCCCCCGAGGTGGTCGTAGAGGAAGAGCCCCAGCCGCACGAGCCACGCGGGCCGGTCCTGCGGGCTGTGGGGCAGCACGAAGCGCAGCGGCCAGATGATGTGGGGGGCGGCGTTCATGAGCACTTCGCGTTCGATCAGCGCTTCGCGCACGAGGCGGAATTCGTAATACTCAAGATAGCGCAGCCCGCCATGGACCAGCTTGCCCGACCGCGACGAGGTGCCCTGCGCAAGATCGTCCTTTTCACAAAGCGCCACCTTGAGGCCACGCCCGGCGGCGTCGCGGGCAAAGCCTGCGCCGTTGATGCCGCCTCCGATGACGAACAGGTCCAGCTCTTGGGTGGTCATGTCAGGATCCTCCGGTCGCCTGTTTCGGCGCGTCTTGTGTGGTGTGGGGGGCGCGGGTCCCGGCCAGCCGGTCCCAGACCGGGGTCAGGGCCTCGCGGGCCTCGGCATAGGCGGGATACAGCGCCTCGTAGGTGTGTTGCAGGGCAGGGGAGGGGGCCTCGGGGGCACCCAGCAGGGGCGTGACCCATTCGGCCACGCAGGATTTCATGTCGGGATAGGCGCCGATGGCGACGGCGGCCATCATGGCGCAGCCCGCCGCGCCCGCCTCTTCGCGGGCCGACACGCGCACCGGCGCGCCGGTGGTGGCGGCAAGGATGCCGCGCAGCGCGCCCGACCGGGCGGCCCCGCCGGTGAGCCGCAGCTCGCGCGGCATGTCGCCCATGGCGGCATAGCAATCGCGGGCGGCCATCCCCAGCCCCTCGACCACCGCGCGGATCATGTCCGGGAAGCGGTGCCCGGCGTGCAGCCCGATGAAGCCTGCGCGCGCGTTGGGGTTCACCATGGGACCACGTTCGCCCGCCTCGGAGACGTAGGGCTGATACAGCAGCGCGCCCGGCTCGGAGCGCTCAAGCCAGCCGTCGATCCGCGCCACGAGGTCGGCGTAATCATGGGGGTGGCCGGTTTCGCTCATGAGGTCGGCGGCCATGCGCAGCGCCCAGTCGATGTTGAGCGTGGCGGCCATGTTGGTCTGCACCTGCGTGACCATGCGGTCGTCGGGCAGGCAGATGACATAACCCGAACGGCCGTTGAGCTGCACTTCGTCATCGCGCACGGCGCGCATGTGAACGCCAGTTGAGCCAATGGTGGAGCAGGCCGCGCCTTTTGTGCCCGTATGCACTCCGGCCCCTAGCGCAGTCATCACCATGTCCACGTAGCCCAGCGACACCGGGGTGCCCGGCAGAAGGCCGGTGGCCTCGGCGGCGGCAGCGCTCAGGGGGTGGGTGGTTTGCGTGCCGTCGATGATTTGCGGCAGCAGGTGGCGCCGGGAGGTGAGGCCAAGCGCCTCAATCACGAGATTGGAATACTGCCGCTTGCGGAAGTCGCCGAAGGTAAAGCTGGCCTCGGAGGGGTCGGTGGCCCGGACCCCGGTGAGGTTGAGGTAAAGCCAGTCCTTGCAATGCAGCGCCACCTCGGCCCGGTCCAGAAGCTCGGGGTGGTGATGGTGCATATGGGCCATCTGTGCGCCCATCTGGCAGGTGTTGAGCGCGGTGCCCGTGGCGGTAAACCGCGCTGCATCGGACCCTTGCGCCGCAAGCTGGGCGGTGGTCCCGGCGGCGCGGGCATCAAGCCAGAGCCAGGCATCCCCGACCGGGCGATCCCCGGCACCGGCAAGCCAGGTGCCGTCGCCCTGAGCGGTCACCGCCAGCGCGGCGGTGCGCCCGGCGAGCCCGTCGATCTTGTCCCCAAGACCGCGCAGCGCAGTCGCGCAGTCGGCCCAGGTGTCGTCCATGTTCTGGGTGACAGCGCCGCCCGCACCGCTGGTGTAGCGGTTCTTGACCGCCGAGGCGCCAAGCTGGCGGCCATCGGTGCTGAAGGCCACGGCCTTGATGACCGAGGTTCCGGCGTCGATTCCGATGATGATGTCGCGATCAGACATGACGCGCCCCCAAGGCATGCGTCAGGTCGTCTGCGCAGGGCGCGTGTGCCATGCGACTCCTCCCTTCTGTATCGAGGCCCCGGCTCCTCCTGCCGGTGTGGCCGATTCCACGAGGGATCCCCCGTGAAAGCCGTGCCAGCATATCCGAGGCCCGCTCCATGTCGAGTGTAATTTTTTACTTCCCACGTAAAAAATTTCAGTTATGGTGATGAGCACGAACCGAAGCACCTGGCCAGTCTTCCGGAGGAAAAGGCAGGCAAGCCAGGGTGTTGCGGATCGGCGTGGTCAGAATCGGGCGCATTCCGGTGATGATCGCATGAGGGAGGAGATCGCCTTTGGTCCCCACGCGGGGGCAGGGCACAGGCCGGCACGCGGGACACCCGCGTCATGCCCCCAACAAGGGCATCCGCGGGCGCGCATCTTCCCCTGACAGGACAACCGGCCCAAGCGGGCCCGACGGGAGGAGCGACAGGCCATGAGTGCCACCGATATTTCCATGAAACCGCGCGTCGGCAAGCGTGGGCTTGTCATCGGCGCTGCCGTGATCGCCGTTCTGGCTGCCATCGCCATCGACACCACCGTGGTGACCATCGGGTCCGAACAGGATGCCCGCGTCGCGGCGTTTTCGCCCGATACCTTCGGTGCCGAAGAGTTCCCCCGCATCCGCGATGACATCAAGGCCCGCGCCCCCGATGCGGCGACGCTTTATACCGAGCTGACCGAGGACAAGGCTGCCGCCTCCGAGGAATACGGCACCGGCGGCATGATGCCCGTGATCCCTGTGACCTTCACCGGCACCGTGGGCGAGGGCAAGAGCGGCATCTACGATGTCGCGGTGGAGGGCGCCGAGGACGTGCGCATCCGCGTCCAGACCGGCCCCGCCATCAACGGCACCGACCTGCGCGATGCGCCGGGCGACATCGCCTTCGGCGAATTCAAGAACCAGATCGAATACCAGGACGCCGGATCGGGCATCAACCGCGCCATGAAGGCCGAGGTGCTCGACCCCATCGACACCAGCGATCTGACCGGCAAGACCATTACCGTCACCGGGGCCTTCAAGCTCATCAATCCCAAGATGTGGCTGGTCACCCCGGTCGAGGTGCAGGTGCAATGACCGTGCATCAGGCCATTTCCACCGGGACCACCGGCGAGGTCGTGATGAAGGCCCGCGATGTGGCCAAGCATTACGGTGCGGTGAAGGCGCTCAAGGGCGTCAACTTCGACATCCATCGCGGTCAGGTCACGACGCTCTTTGGCGAGAACGGCGCTGGCAAGTCGACCCTGATGAAGATCCTGTCGGGCATCGTGACGCCCACCCATGGCGAGATCATCCTCGATGGCGAGCCGGTGACCTTCCACGGTGCCAATGACGCGCTGGCGCGCGGCGTGTCGATCATCCACCAGGAGCTTGCGCTGGCCCCGAATATGAACGTGCGGGACAACATCTTCATGGGGCGGGAAATCCGCACCGCGCGCGGGGTCAACTTCGCCGAGGAAGAGCGCGTCACCCGCGAGCTGATGCTGGAGCTGGAAGAGGACATCGACCCGCTTACCCCGCTCGAAGAGCTGCGCCTTGGTCAGCAGCAGATCGTCGAGATCGCCCGCGCGCTGCAGGCGAAATCGCGCATCCTGATCATGGACGAGCCGACGTCCGCCCTGTCCGCCTCCGAGGTGGAGGTGCTGTTCAAGGTGATCCGCGATCTCAAGGCCAAGGGCGTGAGCATCGTCTACATCTCGCACCACCTCGAAGAGGCGCTGGAGATCACCGACCACGCCGTCGTGCTGCGCGACGGCGAAATGACTGCCTATGCCCCCCGCGCCGAGATCGACCTCGAGTGGATCGTGCGCAACATGGTGGGCGAGAACTTCGACCTTGGCTCTCCCCCTGCCTCCGAGATGGGCGCGCCGGCCTTCAGCGTGGAAAACCTCTGCGTGCCGGACCCGTCGGGGCATGGCCTCGTGGTGGATCATCTCAGCCTCGAGGTAAAGGCGGGCGAGATCGTCTGCATCTACGGCCTCATGGGCGCGGGCCGCACCGAGATGATGGAGACCGCCGCGGGGCGTCTGAAATCCACCGGCGGCGCGGTGAAATTGCACGGGCAGGACATTTCCGGCCTGTCGATCGCGGAACGCATCAACGCAGGCCTCGTGCTGGTGCCCGAGGATCGCCAGAAGGACGGCCTCGTGCAGACCATGACCGTGGGTCAGAACCTGTCGCTGGCGTCCATCGGGGCATTCACCAGGGGGCTTTTCACCTCGCGCAAGGCCGAGGCGAAGGTGGTCGACGACTCGATCCGCGAAGTCACCGTCAAGACCGACGGAGGGGCCGCGATGATCGGGTCCCTGTCGGGGGGCAACCAGCAGAAGGTTGTCATCGGCAAGATGTTGGCCACCCAGCCCGAGGTCATCTTGTTGGACGAGCCGTCGCGCGGCATCGACATCGGCGCCAAGGCCGAGGTGTTCAAGCTGCTGGCCGAAACCGCGAAAAACCGTGGTTTGGCGGTGCTTTATTCGACCTCCGAGGTCGGTGAGTGCCTGAGCGTGGCGCACCGTATCATCGTGATGCACCGGGGCAGGATCTCGGCCGAGTTCGACCATACCGCAACCAAAGAACAGATCATGGCCGCCTCTGGCGAAGCCG
This sequence comes from Salipiger pallidus, assembly GCF_014643635.1. GTDB lineage: Bacteria > Pseudomonadota > Alphaproteobacteria > Rhodobacterales > Rhodobacteraceae > Salipiger > Salipiger pallidus. Next base: position 12,470 of record NZ_BMJV01000009.1, on the reverse strand, counting down.
TGCATTAAGGGAGGCCGTCATGGCGGATATTTCGACAAGCAAACCCGCAGGCGGTGGAGTGAACATGAACATCGGCAAGATCCTTCTGGAAGGCCGCGCCTTCTTCGCGCTCGTCGCGATCATCATCGTCTTTTCCATCCTGTCGCCGGTCTATTTCTCGGTCGGCAACTTCCTGATCATGTCCAGCCACGTGGCGATCTTCGGCCTGCTGGCCATCGGCATGCTGCTGGTTATCCTCAACGGGGGGATCGACCTGTCCGTCGGGTCCACGCTGGGCCTGTCGGGGGTCATCGCGGGCTACCTGATGCAGGGGGTCGAGATCCCCAGCGCGGGCATCATTCTTTATCCGCCGGTCTGGGCGGTGGTGGTGCTGACCATCTGCCTCGGGGCCTTCGTGGGCGCGATCAACGGCGTGCTCATCGCCTTCTTCAAGGTGCCGGCCTTCGTCGCCACCCTGGGCATGCTCTACGTGGCGCGCGGCGTGGCGCTGCTGATGACCAATGGCCTGACGTACAACAACCTCGGCGGCTCCGATGCGCTGGGGAACACCGGCTTTGACTGGCTGGGTTTCAACCGCATCGGCGGCGTGCCCATCGGGGTCATCGTGCTGGCCATCGTGGCGCTGGTGATCGGCCTCGTGCTGGCCCGCACCGCCTTTGGCCGCTGGCTATATGCCTCGGGCGGCAATGAACGTGCAGCCGAGCTGTCCGGTGTGCCGACCCGCAGCGTCAAGATCTCGGTCTACGTGCTGTCGGGCATCTGCGCCGCCATCGCCGGGCTGGTCCTGAGCTCGCAGCTGACCTCCGCCGGGCCCACCGCAGGCACCACCTATGAACTGACCGCCATCGCGGCGGTGGTGATCGGCGGCGCGGCCCTGACCGGTGGACGCGGCAACGTGCGCGGCACCATGCTGGGGGCCTTCGTCATCGGCTTTCTGTCGGACGGGCTCGTGATCATCGGCGTCTCGGCCTACTGGCAGACCGTCTTCACCGGCGCGGTGATCGTGCTCGCGGTGCTGCTCAACAGCCTGCAGTACGGCTCCAAGGGCCGCTGAGACCAGAAATTCGCGGATGCGGGGCAGGGAGACCCCGCACCCGAACCCTCGCCGGAGCCTCTCCGGCACATACCAAACCCAATTGGGAGGAACTTCACCATGAAACTCACCCGTCGCCTGATCCTCGCATCCGTCGCCGCATTCCCGCTCATGGCCAATGCCGCCATGGCGGACGGCCTGATCTCGATCATCGTCAACGATCCGTCGAACCCCTACTGGTTCACCGAAGGCGAAGTCGCCAAGGCCACCGCCGAGGAACTGGGCTACACCGCGAACGTGTCGGCGCACACCGGTGACACCAACACCGAAAGCAACCTCATCGACACCGCGATCACCAACGAAGCGGTCGCCATCATCCTCGACCCGGCCAACGCGGACGGTTCGGTCGGCGCGGTGCGCAAGGCCGTGGACGCGGGCATTCCGGTCTTCCTCGTCAACGCCGAGATCAACGAAGCCGGTCTCGCCAAGGCGCAGCTGGTGTCGAACAACGCCCAGGGCGCGGCGCTTGGCGCCATGGCATGGGTCGAGGCCATCGGCGGCGAAGGTACCTACGTGGAACTCTTCGGCGCGCCGTCGGACAACAACGCCCAGACCCGGTCGAACGGCTTCGAAACCGTGCTGAGCCAGTACCCCGATCTCGAGAAGAAGGCACAGGAAGTGGCCAACTGGGACCGCACCCAAGGGTACTCCAAGATGCAGTCCATGCTGCAGGCCAACCCCGACATCTCGGGCGTGATCTCGGGCAATGACGAAATGGCGCTGGGGGCCATCGCCGCCCTAAAAGAGGCCGGCGCGCTCGAGGGCAAGATCGTCGGCGGCTTTGACGGCTCTCCCGATGCGGTGGACGCGGTGCGCGCAGGCGAACTGAGCTATACCGTCCTGCAGCCGGTCGCCGTCTTCGCCGAAGAAGCCGTCCGCCAGGCAGACCACTTCATCAAGAATGGCGAGCTGGCCGTGGCCGAGGAAAAGCAGCTCTTCGACTGCCTGCTGATCGACAGCTCCAACGTCGACAACTACACCGGCCCGTTCGTTCTGGACACGTCCTCCTGATCTGGTGCGAACCGGCAAAGGGAAGGGGGGCCATCACGGCCCCCCTTTTCTGTTGAAGCGATCACGCGGGTGAAGCTTGCCATGAAGGTCATGACCTATACCGAGGCCCGCAACGGCTGGCCAAGGCGATGGACAAGGTCGTCGAGGATCGCGAGGAACTGGTAATCCCGCGCACTGGCTGTGAAGGCGTGGCGATGGTCGCGCAGGAGGAATGGGATGAGATCCAGACCATGCTGCACCTGCTGTCCTCGCCGAAGAACGCCGCCCGGCTGCGCGATGCGGTTGCCGAACTGGATGCCGATGGCGGCATCGAAGTGGACCTCGACAGTGAAACCGGTGTTCTAGAACCGCGGGTGGGCTGATCACCGCTACTGGCAGGAAAAGGACCGTCAGCAGTTCAAGCGGCTGAGCCGTCTGATCGAGGAATGCCTGCGCCACCCTTACGAAGGCACAGGCAAGCCCGAACCGCTCAAGGGCAATCTGTCCGGCTTCTGGCCTCGCCGCATCACCGCCGAGCACCGGCTGGTCTATCGCGAGCAGGGGGAGGGGCCGACCCAACAGCTTGAAATCGCGCAATGCCGTTAGCACCCCTAGGCCCGCGCTTGTCATGGATGGCCCGAGGGAAGGGCGCCCTTCCTTCCGGCAAGGCTCCCGGGGGATAGAAAGGGGGCGCGTCCCCGACCGGGGCATCCTTGGCCCCAGAACTGGACCTGCTCTCGCCTGCCTGAACTTTGAAGCACTGGTGCGCTCTGCCGTTGCGCATCTGCAGTGATCCTGCCAGGAAACGCGTATCGTGCTTCCCCGCGTTCAGGGGCTGGAGCTTAACCCTCGTGCGCAGCGGCTACAGCTTGACCGGCGCGTGCAAGCGCGAGACGGTCTGTCGAAATGCGCGGAGACGTCCCATGCCTGACCTGCACCTCTACGGCCACCCCGACAGCGGCCACGCCTGCAAAGTGGCGCTCGCCCTGTCGCTTGCGGACCTGCCCCATGCGACCACCGTCATCGACATTTGGGCCGCCCCCGAAACCCGCCTTGCCACATTCCTCAAGGTCAGCCCCTTCGCCGAAGTGCCGGTGCTGTTGCTGGATGGCGCGGCGGTGTTCCAGTCCGGCGCAATCCTTATGGAACTGGCACAGCGCTTTGCCCTGCTGGGCGGAGACACGCCCGAGGGGCTCCGGCGCGGCCGTGAGATCCTGATGTGGGAAGCCAACCGCATCGGCATGTGCCTGCCGCAACTTAAGGAAGCGCGACGCAGCGGCTCGGCGGGGCTGTCCGGTGATGTGGTGGCTTGGCTGATGGCGCGCTACGAGGTGGATCGCGCCAATTTCGACCGGCTGATCGGCGATGAACCCTTCCTGCACGGACGCGCCCCGGGGATCGGAGATTGCGCCGTGTGGGGCTATGTCCAATGGCTGGACGACGCAGGCGTCGCCCCCTCGGACGTCATGGCCCATTGGGCGGACCGGATGCGCGTCTTGCCCGGGATGAAAGCGCCTGAAGTCTTTTTTGCGCAATGACCCGTGATCTTGGCACGCCAACCGCGCATCCATTGGACCATGCCTAACCACGGGCCTAACCACGGACCAAAACAGGCTCGCCATTGCACGATCCTGCCGTCAGAGCGACAGCCAGACCGCTGCGCTCTGGCCCACTGCCAGCGCCGCGCCTGACAGCTTCGACTGCCTGCGCCACGGCCCCTTCGCGCAGCTCGGGGCGCTGCGACTGCTGCGCCAAGGCCTTCCCGCCTGATCCGGCCAGCCCTTCCGGGCCGTGGACGCAGGCAAGCACCTGCGCGCGGGGCTGTCCCTGTGCGCCATCTACCGGCGGGGCGGCAGCGTCGAGATGGGCAGCTTCTGGTTTGTCCCCCTTCGACGCAGCGCCGCTAGGCGTGAGGCGAACGTCCAGCTGATATGCGGGGCACTGGATTGGCTGGCCTACGAGCGGGCTATCCGGCGCTGCCACGCCCAGAACTCCCGCCCTTAACGCGCCGCCGAGACCCTCGGCTTCACCCAGGAGGGGACGTGGCGCAACTCTGCACTGCCGTGGGCAAGGGGCACCAGCGCCACATCGCCTGGTTCTTGATCCTGCGCGCCGACTGGCCCGCCCGCCGCGCCGCCCTTGTTGCGTGGCCTCAGCCCGCGACGCTCGACGAACATGGGCGACAGAGCACCCGCCTGCCGCGCGCCTGAGCAGGCATGTCCCGGGCGCGGCCCTCGACAGACCGGCCCTACAGACCGGCCCGACAGACCGGCGCAGCGATCACGAGCGGCGACCAGACCGAGCTGCTCGCGCCCCGAAAAACCGTGCTTAAAATGACAAGGGGGGGCGTGCCCCACCGGATCGCGCCCCCCTTTTCTCTTCTCTTTAAAAATACGCCCGCCGGAGGCGTTCAGTACTTCGCCGCCATCGCTTCGAGCGGCAGGGGCATGATCTTGTCCGCATTTCCTGCCGTGCCGAAGGCCTCGAACCGCGCCACGCACAGCTCTTTCATCAGCTTCGAGCCCTCTTTCAGGTACTTGCGCGGATCGAACTCGCCGGGGGTCTCGGACAGCACCCGGCGCACGCCGGCGGTCATCGCCATGCGGTTGTCGGTGTCGATGTTGACCTTGCGCACGCCCGACCGGATACCGCGCTGGATCTCTTCCACCGGCACGCCCCAGGTGGGGCGGATGTCGCCGCCGTAGCTGTTGATGATCTGCTGCAGATCCTCGGGGACGCTCGACGAGCCATGCATCACCAGATGCGTGTTCGGCAGGCGTCGGTTGATCTCTTCGATGACGGTCATCGCAAGGATGTCGCCGTCGGGTTGGCGGGTGAACTTGTAGGCGCCGTGCGACGTGCCCATGGCCACGGCCAGCGCATCGACGCCGGTGTCCTTGACGAACTGCTCGGCCTCGGCGGGATCGGTCAGAAGCTGCTCTTCGGACAGCTTCTCGGTGGCGCCGTGGCCGTCTTCCTGGTCGCCCATGCCGGTCTCGAGCGATCCCAGGACCCCAAGCTCGCCCTCGACGGAGACACCGCAGGCATGGGCCATCTCGGTCACGCGGGCCGTGATGTCCATGTTGTAGGCGTACTCGGCGGGGGTCTTGCCGTCGGCCTTGAGCGAGCCGTCCATCATCACGGAGGTAAAGCCGTTCTGGATTGCCGTGGCGCAGGTGGCAAGGTTGTTGCCATGGTCGAGATGCATGCAGACCGGCACCTCGGGGAAGGTTTCCACCAGCCCGTCGATCAGCCGCGCCAGCAGCAGATCCCCGGCGTAGGACCGCGCCCCGCGCGAGGCGGCAAGGATCACCGGCGCATTGGCTTCGCGGGCGGCGGTCATGATGGCAAGGCCCATCTCCATGTTCGAGATGTTGAAGGCGGGAACCGCGTAGCTGTTCTCGGCGGCATGGTCGAGAAGCTGGCGAAGGGTGATGCGGGCCATGGGTCAGGTCTCCGAAAGGTGGCGGGCGACGGTCTCGACCTCTTCCGAGGCGCCGAAGACCAGGGCGATGTTCTGGTGCGGGGTGCTCGGCACGAGGTCGAGAATGCGGTTGATGCCGTCGGTCGCCTTGCCCCCGGCGGCCTCGATGAGCATGGCCATCGGCACGGCCTCGTAGGCAAGGCGCAGGCGGCCGCCCTCGTAGCCGGGGCGGCTGTCGGCGGGGTAAAGGAACGCGCCGCCCTTGAGCAGAATGCGGTGCAGTTCGCCCACGGCGGCAGCCAGCCAGCGCATGTTGAAATCGCGGCCCCTCGGGCCATCGGACCCGGCGCGCAAATCCGCGGCCCATTGCTTGAGCCCCGGTGCCCAGTGGCGTTCGTTGGAAGCGTTGTAGGCGATGGTCGAGGTGGTGGGTTTGATCTTCACATCGCGGTTGGTGATGCGGAAATCCTGTCCGTCGAAGGTAAAGAGGTTCACCCCTGCGCCCTTGATGACATAGCCGAAATCAAGGCTGTGCCCGAAGGAGGCATAGCCCGAGGCGGCGGCCTCGGACCCTGGACGGGCCAAATCCTTCGGGCCCGTGGGATAGATCACGAAAAGCATCCCCAAAGGCGCGCCGATCCCGATGGAACCGGAGCCGTCGATGGGGTCGATGGCAATGTCAAAGCTGCCGTTCGGGTCGAGGACCTCGACCTCTTCGGCCTCTTCGGACAGCATGAAGCGCACGCCGCAGCCGCGCAGCTCGGCAGTCACGTGGTCATGCGCGCCGACGTCCAGCGCCTTTTGCGCATCACCGCTTTCGTTGTTGCCCACCAGCGCCGCCGGATCGCCCATGAGCTTGCCCGCCGCAAGCCGCGCGGCGATGGCGGGCATGGCATGGGCAAGAGCGTTGATGATGCGGCCCAGCCCGTCTTCGGGAAGGCAGGCAGGCAGGATCTCGGCCGTCGGAAGACGGTCGCCGGGAAGCGTCAGCATGTGGGGAATACCTCGGGGGCGAAATGACGTGCCCTTGGAGGGGCAGAATGAAGAGGTGGAGAATGAGGTGCCCCCGCAGGGGCGGCCCGAACCCCGGCAGGGCAGGGGAGTGGCCCGGCGCCGGAAGACGCCGGGCCGAAGGCATCACGCCTTGTTGTACTTGGCGTCAACCTCGTCGATGGCGTTCACGTTGCCTGCCGACTTGCCGTTCGGATCGAACGACGAGGTGAGGAACGCATCCGCGATGTCCTTGGCCAGCTCGCCGCCGATCACCCGCGCACCCATGGTGATGATATGCGCGTTGTTCGAGGTCGCGGCCTTGCCGGCGGAATAGGTGTCGTGGGTCTGCGCGGCACGGATGCCGGGGACCTTGTTGGCCGCAAGGCACACGCCGATGCCGGTTCCGCAGCACAGGATTGCCTTGTCATAGGTGCCATCCAGCACCTGCGACGCGACGCGGTCGGACAAGTTGGCGTAGAAGGGGTCGAGTTCGGCATCCACGCGCGAGATGTCGGACACCTCGTAGTTGGCGTTCTGGCTCAGGTACTCGGCCAGGACCTTGGCAAGCGGTTCACCCGCGCTGTCACCTGCGATTGCGATTTTCATGGGGAAATCCTCCGTTCAGTTCTGTTCGAGCACTGCGTGGCAGCGCGCGAGAATATCAAGGTAGCCTGCCACATCCCACGCCGAGCGGCCGATGAACAGGCCGTCGATATGTGGGCAGGCGATGAGCTCTTCGCAATTGCCGGGGTTCACCGACCCGCCATAGAGGCAGGGGATGCGGCGGCCCAGCACGTCCTCGGCCACGGCGATGATCTCGGCCTGCCGCGCATCCGCGTAATCGGAGGTGGCGGGGATGCCGTTCTCGCCGATGGCCCAGACCGGCTCGTAGGCCAGCCAGATCTCGGCGTTCTTCTGATCGCCTTCGAGCTTCGACAGAGCACCGCGCACCTCGCGTTCCAGCACCTCGGCGGCACGGCCGCTTTCACGATCTTCCAGCGTCTCGCCGATGCAGATCAGCGGGATGAGTCCGTGACGCACCGCGCTTTCAGTCTTGAGGCCGACGGTCTCATCGGTTTCGCCGAAATGCGCGCGGCGTTCCGAATGTCCCAATTCCACGATGTCGAGACCGCAATCCACCAGCATCGGGGCCGAGATTTCGCCGGTCCAGGCGCCCTTGTCGGCCCAGTGCATGTTCTGCGCCCCTACGAGGACGGGCGCATCCGACAGCGCCTCCTTCACCTGCCGGGTGGCGGTGAAGGGCGGGATGACGAAGCTCTGTATGCTGTCTGACAGGTCTGCTGCGGCAAGGCCGTTCGCCCACTCCAGCCCTTCGGCCAGCGTCTTGTTCATTTTCCAGCTCGTGCCGATCCAGGCCTTGGGCATGGATTCCCCCTTCAGAAGTGCGTGTCTTTCGCCAATGTATTTAACGTTACATCCACAAAATGCAACACAATATGTGTTATAGTGTTATTTTTGTGTGTTAGTTTGTGATGTTGTGTGTTAGCGCCAGACAAAATCAGAGGCCTCGTATGCGCGACCAGACCCTAAGCGCGGCCAAGGCTGCAATCGTCCCCGCATTACGCCCTTGCCAACTGACTTAGGGCACCGATCATCAGCCAGCCCGAGGCTCGCATGGGCACGGTCGACGGGGCAACGGTGCTGTTCGCAAAGCACCTCGAGTCCGGCGCCGCCAATACCGACCGGCCCGACCGTGACCGGTTCATCCTGTCGAGCGGCCACGCCGCGATGCTGCCTTAAGGTCTTCTGCATCTCACGGGTTACGAGGAGATGACCGTCGAGCAGGTCCGCAATTTCCGCCAAAGCGCGTGGGTGTCACCTACGCGATGAGCGAGGACAGCATCGGCCCTGGCGGTTCCGGCACCATTCACCGACCGGTCGCACACCTTGCCTCGCTGCGTGTGATCCTGAACCTAACTGTCTTCCACCCGACCGGCTTGGTGGAAACCCTTGAGGTGTGGGACGTCGTTCTACACCCCCCTCCTTCGTCACCGAAAGGCGAACGGGCCGGAGGTCTCCCTCCGGCCCGCACCACTCATTCCGCCGGCTTCGTCGGCGATGCCGCTGGAGAGACTCCCGGAGGCGGTGTCGGTTCAGCCCCGTAGAGATCCCCCGGCAGCTCTGACGGCATGGCATGGTCCGCCTCCTCGTCGCTGCGATAGCGCTGGTTGTGGCGGTAGACCATCAGCGTGTCCCACCTGAGCGCTTTGAACAGCCCGATCAGGATGAAGAAGCACACCACCGCGAAGGGGAAGCCCGCGACCACAGCCGCCGCCTGCAGCGCGTTCAGCCCGCCTGCCAGCAGCAGCACCGACGCCACGGCGCCCTCGGTGATGGCCCAGAAGATGCGCTGCACCTTGGGCGGATCCGCATCGCCACCCGCAGTCAGCATGTCGATCACGAAGGACCCCGAATCCGACGAGGTCACGAACCACAGCACGATCAGCACCACGGCAAAGCCCGACATCAGCGTCGATCCCGGGAACTGGTCGAGCAGCGCAAACATCGCGTCGCCGTAGGAGTTCTGCGTTGCCTCCACCAGCGACCGGTCGCCATCCAGCGAGATCTTGAGCGCCGTGCCCCCGAAGGCGCAGAACCAGAAGAACATGATCGAGGTCGGCAGCAGCATCACGCCCAGCACGAACTCCCGGATCGTCCGGCCTTTGGAAATCCGCGCCACGAAGACACCCACGAACGGGGACCAGGAAATCCACCACGCCCAATAGAAGATGGTCCAGCTGTTTTGCCAGCTGCCGTCAGGCTGCCAGGCTTCGGTCCAGAAGGCCCAGGACACCAGCTGCGCCACGTAATCGCCGTAGCTCTGCACGAAGAGATCAAAGATGTAGACCGTCGGCCCCGCGATCAGGATGAACAGCAGGAACAGCATGCTCAGACCGATGTTGAGGTTCGAGAGCCGCTTGATGCCGCCATCAAGTCCCGCCACCACCGACAATGTCGCCACGGCGGTGATGCAGGCGATGATGATGATTTGCGTCAGGGTCGATTGCTCGATCCCAAACACTTCGCCCAGCCCGGAGTTGATCTGCATTGCCCCAAGCCCCAGCGAGGTGACAATGCCGAACATGGTGCCGAACACGGCCAGAATATCGACAGCACTGCCCCAAGGCCCGTAGATCTTTTCCCCCAGCAGCGGATAAAGCGCCGAGCGGACGGTCAGGGGCAGCCCCTTGCGGAAGTGGAAATAGGCCAGCGCCAGCGCGATCACGGCGTAGAGTGCCCAGGCCTGAAAGCCCCAGTGCATGAACGAGATGACCATCGCCTGCCGCGCCGCCTCGGCGGTTTCGGCCTCGCCGATGGGCGGTGCGAAATAGTGGTAGAGTGGCTCTGCCACGCCCCAGTAGATCAGCCCGATCCCGATCCCCGCTGAGAACAGCATAGCCGTCCACGAGAACAGATCATAGGCGGGCTTGTCGTTCATCCGGCCCAGCCGGATGTCCGCGAAGGGTCCGAAGGCCAGGTAGACGGTTGCAATCAGGAACAGGTTTACCTCGATGATGAGCGCCCAGCCCAGCGTGTCCGCGAACCATGTCTGGATCCCGGTGAACAGGTCGCCGGCGGTTTCGCTGAAGAACGCCCCGAAGATGATGAACCCGATGATCAGCAGCGACGAGACGAGAAAGACCGTCCTGTGCACCTTCGGGAATATGAATAGCCGCGTCTGCGGCATCTTGTCATGCATAACCGTCCCTATCTCTTTGATTGCCCCGGTTCTTCGATTCTTTGGGGATTGAGCCGGAGTTAGGGCGGCCCGGACGCTTTGACAGTTGCAGATCGCGACTTTGCAGAAATGGGCGCGATCGGGTCCCTGAAGCAGGCGGGGGGCGAAACCGGTTTCGCCGCCCGCTGCACATACCCGTTTAGCGCGTTGGATATGCCGATCGTGCGTCCGAAAAATGTCCGCAGCACTCCAAATTCCTGCCTGGATCGGCAGGTCTCATGGCCGCTCAGGCGCAGACGAGGACAGGTTCGATGAACTGGCAAACCCTGCGGGACTGGCGCAACATCCAGGTCTCGAGAAAAACGTATAGAATACTGCTTTATGGGGTCTGCGCCCTTGTTTTCGCGGGATCCCCCTTGGGGCGTGGCTGATCTGGCCGAACTCGGGCGCTGCCCTGACCGTCGCGATCACCGTGAGCATCGGGGGGATGCTGACCTTCGCGGCTTACGAGCTTGCGCCCATCCAGTATCCAGGCCTCGACATGCGCCGCCACGAGCCGCACCCGGGCCTGCGCCGTGCCATCGCGATGCGCCTGAGGCTGGCACTGTTCGGGCTGATAATGGCGCTGATCTTCTGGGGCGCCTTTGCCCGCTGGGTGGACGCGGGCGCGCTGCAGCACTCTCAACGGGGGCTTCTGGCGGGCATCGTCCTTGCCACGAGCCCCGCCGCGGTCCTCAGCCGCCATGTGCTTGAATGGACCTGCGCCACCTTCGAATACCTGTCGGACATGGTGTTCAACGCCTGTGACATCGCCATCGCGCTGGCCCTGCGGGGCGATCACAACCGTGACGCCCGGCGTGCCCTGCACCAGAAGGTCTGCAATCTGGAAAACCGCATATACGTCGCTGTCGCCGGCTACGAGACTTCGTTCACCTTCCGAGGGCAGGAATGCAACTGGCGGGGCAACCTCCCGGATTTGCGCCGCCAGGCGGGCTGCGCGCTGGATCTTGGCACGATCAACGAAAAGGGGCCGGGATACGCGCAGCATCCCGGCCCCTTCAACGTGTCAGGGCAGGGCGATCAGCCGTTGACCACCGAAAGCTCAGCTTTGGGCATGGCGATCTCGAGCACGCCCTTGACGGCGTTCGCGGCCTCGGCGCCCTTCTTGACAAAATGTTCGGAGAAGAAGGCGTTGTGCACTTCGGTCTCCTGGTAGTGGTGCGGCGTCAGCGAGACCGAGAACACCGGAACATCGGTGGTCATCTGCGCTTCCATCAGACCATCGACCACGGCGGCGGCGACGAAATCATGGCGGTAGATGCCACCATCCACGACGAAGGCGCAGGCGACAACGGCGTCATAGCGGCCCGTGGCGGCAAGCCGTTTGGCCAGCAGCGGCATCTCGAAGGCGCCGGGAACATCGTAGGCGTCGGTGGTGGCACCCGGCAGCAGGTTGTCCGCCTCGGCGATGAAGCCGTCGTAGGCGCGGTCGACGATGTCGGCGTGCCAGCGGGCACGGATGAAGGCGATGCGGGTGTTTTTGTGGTCGGTCATTTCGGAACCCTCCGTTTGCAACAAAAGGTCCCAGAGCTTTCGCCACGCACCCCCGGACGGCCGGTGGCACGGTGCGTCTCTTCCATCCGGACTTTAACCGTCGGCCCCGGAGTTCCACCGGATCTGCTTGACCCTTCCTTGCGGAAGGCGCTCGCGGGCTATCACCGCCGGTGGGGAATTTCACCCCGCCCTGAGAACAGCCCCAGTTATAAGAGCCATGGCCCGTCCCGCAAGCAAAACCGTTCGGTGCGGTTGTGCAGCCTTGAGGTTATGTATGTGCATATGGGAAATGTTCATTTAGTTTAGTGACTTATGATCATGCCTTATTCTCGCTCAAAGCCAGAAGGTTACGCTCTCGATGAGTGTGATTGCTGGCAAGCAGGTTTGTGGGCCGCGGTCAGAACGGGTCGCAACTCTGCTCCAGTCCATGAGCGCGCTGAACATGATCTCGATCCGGTTGCGGCGTCCGGGGCTGTGCCTGGCGTACCGTATGGGCGTTTTCCGTCTCGTTCGGCCCGGGTTGCATGGGCATATCTTCTTGTCTCGCGAGGCTTCCCTGAACCAGTCGGTATTTGAGCCACGATCTCCGGGCAGCCACTGAACCTGTTGTTCCCCTCTTGATGGTGTGGACGCCCCCTCACGGCATCGCTGTGCCAAGGTAGCGGTGTCGAAATTCGCTACGAGGAGGAAGCGTCCATGGAGAAGGTTAGCATTGT
>NZ_BMJV01000008.1 GCF_014643635.1 Salipiger pallidus | reverse complement strand
TACAATGCTAACCTTCTCCATGGACGCTTCCTCCTCGTAGCGAATTTCGACACCGCTACCTTGGCACAGCGATGCCGTGAGGGGGCGTCCACACCATCAAGAGGCCGCGCCTCGACCCGACTTCGGACATGGTAGCCGGGCCACGTCTTCCAGAGTGCCCTGCCGAGGTGCTGAATTGCGCGCAGGATCTCGTTTCGCGCCAATGCTGCGAGGCAGTCTTCTTTCCAGGCGCGGCCGTTCTGGCGGATCGGTATGACGGCCTCGGCGCCATGCTCGAGGATGGCAGTGTGGCATCGGCGTGTGCCGTATGCGCCATCCGCCGTGACCGTGGCGATCTCTTCGTCCTCAGGAATTTGCGACAGCAGGTCTGGCAGCAGGAGGCTGCCGCCCTGGCGGCTTGAGGTGAACCCAACCGCGCGTATGTCCCCGCTCTCCGTGTCCATGCCGCTGACCTCACGCACTGGATTCGAAGAGTGAATCCTCATCGCTGAGATCTGCAACAAGGCCGAGCGGCGGCCATGTCGATACGGAAGGCCCACGCATTGCCGGTGACCTTCCAGTAACGCTCGTCATGATCGGCAAGGAACCGGACCTGCCGCTCCGCGTCGTAGCGCAGTCGAAAGCGGTGCTCGCCCGGGCTTACGACCGCATCATCGTCCCCCAGGTAGATGCGGATCATTCCGTCCCGGCGCTGGATGCGGGTGGCCTCCGGTACGCCGTCCATCGTGGCTTCGACCAGATCGAACCCGCCCCATCGGATCCCGTTCTTCGTGAGGGGCAGGTCCCGGAAGATGCCGTGGCGGATGAGATGCCCCTCGGCCTGCACCTTCCAGCGTCTCGGGCGCCTGCAGCGCGCCGGCGTTGTCTATCGTGATTTCGCTAGTGGAGCTGCGGATGCGTTCATCGGCTTGAAGCGGTGCCGCGAACAGGAGGATGAGGAACTGAAACGGCATGCCGCCATCCTACGCCTGGCAATATTCCGAGCATAACCAAGGGCCTGGGTTCACATCCGAAACCTGTCTGTTAGCGTCGCGCCGAGTCACAGGGGGCCAAATGACATATCGGACACACGGGCTTGCCCCGATCCTTGCAATCATCGCCGGTGCCGCGAGTGCGGAGACGGTAACCTTCGATCCACAGCCCGGTGAGACGCGCACATGGCGGATGGAGATGTCGGTCCGCCCGGGCCGCGAGGGTGAACCACCAGACTACAGCTATGCCACACAGCGCATCTCGTCGCTGACCAGCATGGAAGTGGTCGATGACAAGACGCTGCACATCCTTCCGCTGTGGTTCCAGACAGTGGTCGCGGGCGAAACCTACGGCACCCAGGGGCCGCTGCCCGACAACATGCGGCAGGCCATGGCGGAGGGCTTCGATGCTACCCTGAACGCAGGGGTCATCACAGACGTCACGCCCCATGGGACCGCTGTTGTCCCGCAAGAGGTGATGACGGGGCTCAGCCAGCAGTTCGGTGCCGTCCTGCCCCCCGCCCGGCTCGAGGCCACAGAGGGCTGGAGCACCACCATCGCGGAGTTCTCGGGCGTGCCCGACGTAACGGTGACCGTGAGGCATGTTACGGACGACAGCGTGTTCCTGCGGTATGCGGGCGATGATCCGTCCTTCCGGATCACAGGCCTTGCGGTGCTGGATCGGGACGAGGGCTGGCTGCGCCGCGTTGTCATGACCACCGACCAGACCGCGGATGACGGCACGACCCTGCGCACCACCCTTGCGATGGCACCTGAGGACTATCCTTTCCCCATCCATGCCGACTACACCTATGAGCGCCCCGACTGGCATCCCGTGTCCGATGGCCTCTCCGCCGTGGAGCCGCTGCCGACCGAGGCCGATATCTTTGCCCACGATCAGGGCCGCGTGCGGCTGGAGAACGACCTTCCGACGCTGGATTTCACCCATCTGCATGAGAAAATGCCCAGCACCGGGCGCCTGGTGGTCAGCGACCCGCAGGTGTTCCGGGGCGAGCAGCCGGTGGAGATGCCGATGCTGGCCCTGCCGTCGATCACCCTGCCGAACTATCACGAGGAAGACGGTGATCCGTCCTTCACCTCCACGACCCTGATCCCCACGGAGCAAACGCAGATCCTGCCGGATGTGCTGGAGGCGACTGAGATCCGCGCGTCCGTGGCGTGGTATCCGGCGACCCCCTTCACGATGACGCTGACCCCCGACGAGACCGGCCATGCCGAGGTGACAAAGAACGGCGCCACCGCGCGGCTCTCTCCCACCGACGAGGGGTTCGAGCTGATCGTGTCGGGACGTGAGGGCGACGACTTCATGTGGGCCGTCGACGAAGGCACGGAGGCGGGCAGCATGATCTATGCAGCCGATCGCGGGCCGGATTGGCTGACGCCCGCCGAAAGCCTTGCCCGCCGCATCGCCTCTCCCCAATACAGCAGCGTGCTTGTGGCACTTAAGACCGATGCCCCCACGCCCACCCTGTCGGTGCGGGTGATCCGTCACCCGGACACCCCTGCCGCGACGCGCGAGATGGCGTTCCTGACCGATCACGGACGCCGCATGGACCCTGACCGGGCCCCCGACAAGGTGCTCCTCTTCAAGGGCGATCCGCCGCCGCGCCTGGAAGAAGTCCACCCGGAGGGGCTGGACGCCGCCGCGCTGCACTTCCGCATGGGCACCCTTCAGGCTGCACGCTGCTCCGCGGCGTTCGCGCTGCCGCAAACGGAGGCGGTCTTCGCCGAAGTCACGCCGAACTCCGACGGCTATGGCGGCACCCGCCTGTTGCAGATGCAGTCGCCTGATGGCACCCGCACCCATTTCTACGAACACGGCACGCAGGACGTGACTCTGACCTGCGATGCTACCGTGACGTGGGAGGAGACGGAGGTGCAGCCCGATCCCGACCACCCGTGGCAGATCGACGCCGAGGCGCTGGATATCTCGCCCGACCTGACCTACGCGCAGCTGATGGACCAGATCCGCTTCGTGGACGCGCACGGCGACGCGCTGGCGCTGACCACGCCTAACGGCCGGGGTCTGGCACTGTCCGACAGGATCAACTGGGCAATCTTCCCCGACGGGACGCTGCGGGTCGCAGGCAGGCCCGCCCGCATCCTGCGCGCCGTCAGCCGCCCTGATCCCTTCACCCGCAGCTTCACCGTGACCTTCCCCGACCTTCCCGTGCCGGAGGAGGCCCCGCAATGATCCGCACCGCAGTTTTGCTGATCTGTCTCGCGACGCCCGCCCTGGCCCAGGCGCCCGATGGTGTGCAGAAGCAATACTACGACGACGGCACCCTCGCGGGAGAAATCACGCGCAGCGGGGGCGAGCTGCATGGCCCGTGGCGTTCCTACTATCCCTCGGGGCAGCTGCGGGAGGATGCGGTCTACAAGGCGGGCCGCATCGATGGAGTCGAGCGAAAGTTCCACGAGAACGGCCAGCTTGCCGCCGAAGTTCACTGGACCGAGGGAGAGCGCGACGGAGATTTCCGCGACTATGACCGTGACGGCAACCTGACCATGCAGGGCACCTATGACATGGGACAGCCCTCCGGCACGCGCGAGGCATACTGGCCCTCGGGCGCTCTGCGCTCGGTGCGGCATTTCGACGAAGGCCGCGAGGTAGGTCTGTCACGCCGCTGGACGCGCGACGGTGTACTGACGCGCGAGACGGAATATACCGACGCCGGCGTCTTCGTGCGGGAACGGCGCTGGAAGGAGAAGACGCTGATCTCCTTGCGCGAACCTGTGCAGATCGACGGCCATGGCGAAGGCGAGAAGCTGACGGAATACGAGGGGAACTTCACTGAAACAGACATCAGGGCCGAGGGCTACCGCCTGACCACCCGCCACCTCAAGGACGAGCTGATCGACCGATCGGAAGTCGTCGACGGACGGATGCAGGGCCTCTACATCAGCACGGACCCGATCCAGGGTGACGTGACCCGCGTCACCTATGTCGACAACCAGCCACATGGATTGTTCACCCGGACGTGGAACGGCAGCGTTCTGGACCGGGGCATGTATGACCACGGCAAGCGTGTCGGAGAATGGCGGCGTGAAGAAACGACGCCCTTCGTGGAGCTGGAAAACTATGACGACAAAGGGCGGTTGGACGGCGAACAACGTACCTTGGGCCTGGACGGGAAGGTGCGAATGCGCGTGACCTATGCCGCCGGAACACTGGACGGGCCCTATGAGTCCTTCGGCCCTGACGGCGAGACCCTTGAGCTGGGGCAATACGATATGGGCCAGAAGACTGGCCCGTGGAAGGAGATCTCCGGTAACCTCGAGGACCTCCATTCCGGCAGCTACGCCGAGGACAAGCGCGACGGCCGCTGGACCATCACCGGCGCGGAGGGTCATCCGGCAGAGGTCCTCCACTACGACATGGGCGAGGAGGACGGACTGCATTACCTCTTCGCCCCCGATGGCGCGGTGGACGAGGTGCAGGCCTGGCGCGACGGTGTGCGCGACGGCTACACCACGTACTATCAGGACGGTCGCCCGGTCCTGCGCGATCTGTGGCAGGACGGAATGCTGACACGAACCGACCTGCCGGTGGTCCCGCAATGACGTTCGGTCGGGCCATCCGCACCTGCCTGCGCAAGTTCCTCCATTTCGGCGGCCGGGCCTCCCGCGCGGAATACTGGTTCTTCGTGCTCGCCCTGGTCATCGCGACCTGGGTCACCGGGACACTGGATTACATGCTCTTCGACGGGCGGCATCCCCTTGGCGTGTTCCTTGCCGTCGTCACCATCCTTCCCATGACATCGGCCGGATGGCGGCGGTTGCACGACGTGAACCGCCGCGGCTGGTGGCTGCTGTTGCCAGGCATCGCGTCGCTGATCTTTCTGGTCGGTGCCTTCGCCATTCGCGGCCTGACCGCGCAGCCGATGGCGGAGATCCCCACTGCCAGCAACTCCGACGGTTGGCTTTACACCGTCATGCTGGGGTTTCCTGCGGTGTCGCTTGTCTCGACGATCTGGCTCGTCGTGCTGCTGGCGCGAAAGGGCGACCCGCAGGGCAACCGCTTCGGTCCCGCACCGCAGCACGGCGAGAGGTTCTCGAATGAATAGTGCTCCGATGCCAACAGGCGTACCAGCCGGCCTCGGCACGGCTGCCGTCGCTCGGGATCGGCTGACGGCTGACTCTCTCCACCCGATCGGCATTCCGGCATGATCCCTGTCGCACAGGGTGGTTTGACCCTCCTGCTGCTCGGCTGGCAGGGGGTCGCGGTGATCGGAATTGTCGCCTTGGCCTGCGCGCACAAGAATGGGCAGCGACGCCCGTTCTTTCGTCGTCATACGTTTCTCTACGGCCTGCTCTGGCTGATCGTCGCGCCGGTGGCGGGCGCCTGCCTGCTGCTGACGGTGGCAGGGATGGCGACGCTGCTCTGGATGTGGATCAGCGGAGGTCTCGGTTGAACATGAAAGGATTTCCCATGCGCTCACTCATCGTGATTGCACCTTTGCTCTGGGCCGGGCACGCCTTGGCCGAACCCGTGATTTTCCAGCCCGACCCGGAGAGCGTGCGAAGTTACAGCCTCTCCGTCGGAGACGAAGCGCGTCCATTGGCCTTCGATGCCCTCTATGGCCGTTACCTGGACGCCTACCTGGACGTGACGGGCACGGAAGACGGAATCCATACGATCCCCACGCGCGTCGAGCTGCGGGAGGATGGGGAATACATCAGCTCTTCCGCGCCAAGGCAGTGGTCTGACGCGCTGACCGCCCTGCAACGGGCTGGCTATGATACGGAGATCGCTGGCGCCGAGACGGAACATACCTTCGCCAGCGCCGCGCCCGAGGTAGAACAGGACGCGGGCGCCAAGGCCGAGATCCTGCACGCTGCCCTCTCCGATCCCTTCGCCAGCCCCGCCTTCCCGGTCACTGTCCAGGCCGAGGACGGCTGGAGCACCACCCTGCCGGAGCTTGGCAGCTACCGGAATGTCGAGCTGCGCGTGACGGCGGTCACCGATACGGAGGTGCGCGTCGCCTTCACGGGCGGTACCGGACCCGACACGTCCCCAGATGCTCATGATCCCCACCCCTGGCGCACGCGAGGCCACCGCATCGCCGGGCTTGCGGTTCTGGATCGCTCCGACGGGTGGGTGATCCGCCAGGTCGTCACGCGGGAGACGACCCTTGCGGTCGATGGCCAGAAGCTGCCCTCCCGCCGCACCACCGTTCTCACCCCGCTGATCGACGGTCTGGACAGCTTCGCCCCCGAAGACAGCCGCTGGCCCCGCGACATCAACGAAGTGACCGCGCCCGCAGATCTGCCCCCCGCGACGGCGGCGCAGATGTTCGGAGACGAGGCGACCTTCGAGTTCTTCGGCGCGCCCGCCATTCTGGCCATCCCTGCGGACATCAGAAGCTTTGTCCAAGTAGGCAGGATGACCTTCAACGACCTGCGTCTCTTTGACGAGGCCGGAGAGCCGGTCGACATCCGCACCCACATCGGTGCAGCCTATGCCCAGCCGGATTTCGGCTATCCCGACAGCCTGCGGTCTGCCGCCCTCGTGACGCCGAACGTGATCGGCCCCGTCATGCTGGACCAGATGTCCCGCATGACGGCCGAAGTCTCCTGGTATCCATCTACGACCCAGGTCATCGAGATGACGGCGGACGAGGACGGGCGCGCTTCGGTTGACAGCAACGGCGTGCAGGCCGAGCTGAATCCCGGGGACATGCCCGGCACCTACGTCTTGCGCTACAGTGGGCAGAAGGATGATCTGATCACATGGTCCTTGCCTGAGGAAATTTCGGGGCAAGCCGCGCTCTATGCTCATGATCGCGGGCCCGACTGGCTGTCACCCGCAGAAAGCCAGGTCCGCATGTTCGCGGCCGAACACCCCGAGGGGCAGACCTTGGTCCTGCACACCGAAACCGCCCCGCAGGCCATTCGTGTCCGGCTGGACCGCCCTGCCGAACAGCCGCAGGTGAGCAGGGAAATGACATTCGCGCCGCGCGAGTACGGTCGCTGAGGTGACCGAAGCCTGCGGCAGTCACCTCGAGCGCATACTGGTCTAGCCGTGAATGGGCCGCTGGTGCTTTGGCTTCGGTACTGACGGCACAACTGCGCCTGCCTAGAAGACGCCTTTGGGCTCAGAGCAGACCTGCTGCGGCGCGGCGTGGCGGAAGCCCAAGTGAATTGGGCGGACCGGCAGATCCCGGCCCCGAGCTGCCGTTCGCCGAGAACGGCTTTGCTGCAGCGCGGCTTCACGATACCGGACTTTCGCGTCGCCGGGCAGGATCGATCAGAAGGTGAGCGTCTGCTTGGCGCCCAAGGCGGACATCCGCATTTTACTGGAAGACTGTTCTATTTCGACTTGAAGCAGACAATCTGAACCGGGTGGGTTCTGTCCTCTTCGATATTCCGAGCGGCATTTCTGACGATCTGCGGCGCGAGCTCGCCCAAGAGAATATGCACTCCAAACACCGGGGCCTCGCCTTTTTCGGAGCGCTCGATGGCGGCCCTGTAGCCCTGCAAGTATTTTGCACCGGTATTCGTGACTTGTATGCGGGAAAACCCGGCCCGCTCAAGCGCTGCGACGGTGTCTGATGGGCGCATCAGATGAGCGCCGGTTCCGTCTTCTGACCAAGGGACAGGGTGATGTGGTTCCCAAACCTCGCCGAGCCCATGCTCAGTCAGCGCAAAGAACGCACCGGGTTTCAGCACACGGAAGGCATCTGCGAAAAAGGCGTCGCGGTCGGGCACGTTCATTGTAACGTGCTGCGCGTAACCGCCATCGAATGCTTCATTCTTGTAAGGGAGTTTCTGTCCGTCACCGTGTCGGAACTCCACCATGTCCTCCATTCCGACAAGCATGCTTAACCGCTCGGCGGCCTCAACGAAGGGCTCAGTGATGTCGAGACCATCCACATGACAGTGAAAGCGTTTGGCGAGGTATCTGGCGGGACCGCCGATGCCACAGCCAATGTCGACAAGCCGGTCGCCCTCTTGGATCGGTAAGACATCTGCAAGGTCCACGGTTCCAGCAAAGCCGCGTGCGTGGAAATGATCAACAGGTGCGAGGTCTTCGATGGTCGCGAAATTGGGGTCGATCTCAGCGAGTTTCATTGCTTCCAGGATGCGCGCATAAACGTCGCCTTTGCCCCAATGATCAGAAACCGATTGAGCGTTCGTCATGTGCGGGCCTCCGAGTTGATCGGGCAAAACTATCACAGATCTCTGGATTTCCTTAGAGATTTCCCAAGCCCGCTTCGGGCTTGAAGCGGGCTTGCGGCGATGTGGCAGGCCCTGCGACAAAGCGAGCCAGGTGCGCGTCATGACCGGCCCTCTCCGGACATCCGCTGTCTTGATGGGGGCAGCGCCGTGGCTTAACGGAAGCGGCCGTTCGGGACTCTGTACCGCCTTTCCAGAAACCTTGCGGCAGCAGAGCGGGCAAAACGGTCATGCCCCAAGATCAATCGTCCTGTCAGGTGAGAGAGATTCAAGGAATGCCGTGTCATGGCTGATCGCTAGAACAGCGCCATCATAAGCCGCCAGCGCAGCCTCAAGCGCTGCGATACCGTCCAGGTCAAGATGATTGGTCGGCTCGTCCAGGATCAGCAACGGAGGCGGTGGGGTGGCTCCGAGGGCACAGGCCAGACCAGCGCGCAGACGTTCGCCGCCGCTCAGCTCGGCTGCGCGACGCATGGCATCCGTCGCCCGGAAACCGAACCTGGCCAGTGCCGCGTGAGCGACGTGGGGATCAGCCGCGGGGTTAAGATGCCGGAAATTGTCGCGAAGGGACAAAGCCGGATCAAGCAGCTGGACATGCTGGTCCAGCACGGAAAATGGAACCGAAAGCGTCACGCGGCCACTCTGCGGCACGATCTGACCGGTGATGATCTTCAGAAGCGTCGTCTTTCCGCTGCCATTCGGTCCGGAGATAACAACGTGCTCGGGGCCGGTCACGGTCAGCGACAGGTCACGGATTACCGGATGATCGGGGTCATGGCCGCCGGTCACACTTTCCAGTCGCAGCACCGTTTTGCCGGTCGCTAGCCCGGTTGAGGGAATTTCCATGCGCAAGGGATGCAGGGTTTCGATCTTTTCGCGAGCGGCGGACAACGCCTCCTCTGCCGCCTCCTGACGGGCATCGCGCAGGCGGACACCCGCGCCGCCCGAGGCCTCAGCCCGCCCCTTGGCGGCATCCATCAGAATCTTCGGCTGATCGCCCCTTGCCCGTGCACGATGTCCGGCACTGTCCTTGCGGGCCTTGCGCTCGCTCGCCTGCTGCGCACGACGGGCCGCCTCAGAGTGGGTTTTCTCCGCGTGGGCGAGGTCACGCGCGGCCGCGTCCATCTCGGTGTCCTTCCGCTGCCGAAAATTTCTGAAGCTTCCTCCATATCGGGCCGCGCCAAGCGAGGTGAGTTCGACGATCGCGTCCATTTCTTCCAGAATTTCACGGTCATGGCTGGCGATGATCATGCCCCCCGTCCAACTCCGAATGAGCTCGATCACAGCCTTGCGCCCCTCCCGGTCAAGATTGTTCGTCGGTTCGTCGAGCAGCAGGAAGTCCGGCTCGGTGAAGATCAGGGCGGCAAGAGCGGCACGGCTGCGCTGGCCGCCGGATAGCGACGCCAGGAGGGTCTGCGGCCCGACAGGCAAGCCACAGCGCAAAAGCGCCCCTTCTATCCGCGCGGGCAGGGTCCAATCCGCGTCGGCCAGGTCGTCGACATCCGCAAGCCCCGCCTCCGCACGGTCAAGCAGATCAAGCGCGGGCCGCACTCCGAAAAGATCGGCGATGCGGTCATCCGGCTGCTCCATCGCCTCCTGCCGCATCATAGCGACGGACCCGGTCATGCGGACCTGGCCCGAAGCCGGATGCAATTTTCCGGAAATCAGGCGAAGGAGGGTACTCTTACCAATGCCATTGCGCCCGATGATGCCGGTGCGCTCAAGGCCGAAAGTCAGATTGAGGTCGGTAAGAAGGGGCGCGTCGTCAGGTGTGAACCAGGACAGGCCGGAGAGGGAAACGGATGCAGGCATGGGACAGAACTTCTCGCAGCAAAATCGAAGAGGCGAAGGCGGCGAGGTTCAGGTCCATGGTGGCGGCATCTCCAGTTTCAGAATTTATTTAAAGCTATGGCTCGCGTGGCGATTTTGCAAGTCAGGGCCAACCAAGCCTCTTGGCTCGCTCCGGACCTACGCCGCAATACGCCCGAATTGCAGGGTCTCGTTGACATGGCCGGTCCGGCTCACCCAGTACCCCGGGAAGCCCTCGGGAGGCGTCACTCAGGTCTGATCTCGCGCTGATGGCGAGCAAGAAGCGTGACCAGCCTTCTGCCGGAAATCACCTTCTAGCGCTTTAGATGGATGAGGCCCCGTTCGACCGGGTCGAGGTCAGCGCCGTCTCCATACACGCGAGCAAGGGTATCGGCGCAGACGTCTGTTGCCGTGACGCGCACCTGACAATTTCTCCGCCGCTGATATCGAGCTATGATCGCAGCGACAGCTTAGGTCGGCTTAATGGTCTTCATTGGAGTTCCCACTGCTTCTAAGCGACCTCGTGTCCAGGGCCTCACCATCCAAGCCAGCCCCACTGCGTCATGCTCAGGCTGATACAGGGAGGACACAACGGCCCTCCGCCGGATCCGCCGCTTCATGCCATTAACCGCACATCCCCTCCATACGCAAAGGGCGCCGGAGCATATGCCCCGGCGCCTCTATCACCGTCGTTCAGAGAGTAGCCCAAGGGCACCAGCCGGTACGTTTCGCCCTTGACACCCCTTGCGCAGACTTATGCTTCCGTTTGCGCATTCATCTGCTTTCTCTGACTCAGTCAGAGAAAGCAGATGAATGCGCAAAATCAATCACTTCCGATTCGGTGCCAGGAATCCATAAACATTTTCAACAACTTGCCGAACGCGATTTCCAGAGTGAAAGCATATGCCTGCGCAGAAACCAAAAACCTGCGCAGCATCAGAGGCTTAGCTGGTGCGGGCATCCGGGCGCCAGCATCTAGGCATGAAAAAACCCGCGCCGAAGCGCGGGTTTCTCAAAGACTGAATTGTCCTGGAAGATCAGGTGCCGATCGCGGCCCGGAACGGCTTGTCCCTCCGGAACATCCTCTCGTAGCTGTCGTGGGTAAAGGGCGTGGCCAGTTCGTTCATTCCGGTTTTGTCGCACCATGCCTCCACGAAATCCAAGCGCTCAAGCGACCCTTCCCCCCTAGCAACCGCAAGTGCCACTGCATCCATGACCATGTCGATGACCAGGCCCCATCGGAATGCCCCTGCTGTCGCCAGGCGGTGCAGGAAATCTCCCGTCGGCAGGTCAGCATCGACATTTAGCCCTGCGCTGATCGCGTAACTGCCAACGATCTCGTTGAGAGTTTCGTAATCCTGCGCCGGATGCCCGGCCGTGCTGTTCAGATCGATTTCACCAAACTCGATCCTGGCCATCAACCGGTCAAGCTGCTCCTCGCGTTGCACATAGTCACCAAGCTCCGGGACGCCGGACAAGATCAGCATGAGCGGCCAGTCGTGAGATGGCATAAAAGTTTCGCCACTCTTCGTGTTATGCTTGTCTACCTTCATAAGGCCCTTGAAGGCGTCCAGGACAGCTTCGACCTCCTTATCCGATTTGCCCCGCATGATGTGCTGAGCCTCATCGTAGTGGATTCCAACGATGCCCCGGAGCTTCGCCTGCTTGATCACGAGATCCCAGATTTCGAACTGTGTCCGGCGCGTACTGCTGGTGATCGGATAGCCCAGAGCCTGCAGCGTTTTGCGGCCAAGATCCTTCCAGGTACCCTTCGCGCCGAGAACGCAACACGCAAAGCGCGCCGGCTTGCCGTCAGGCAAAAGAACGGCGCTTTCGTTGAACTGGTCCAGCATGTCCGAGATCTCGGCGGTCTTACCGGAGCCGGACAGCCCTGTGATCAAGAGGCTGCGCCCCTCAAAGCTCTTCCCGGACCGAAGGCGGCCAAGGTGGCGACTGAAGAGCTTCGAGAATTTGCGCTGAAGCTCCTCGCCCCTGGCGAGCGGGAAATGCCGCTGGGCGAGATCCGCATTCAGATCTGCCAACGAGGGAATGATGAAGGGGTTGGTCACAGTTTACTATCCTTGATGGGGTCGAAGGTCATGGTCTGGATCTCGTCAGGGTCTGGCGCGGTTGTGCTCCCCTTCCTTGGGGGTGCATCCATCGGTCTAGCGGACTGTGGCGAAGGTGCGCTTGCCTTGGGAGGCGTCGATGGGGACGGCGGTTTGAACGGCGCCGCGCCGGCGGGGCGTGCCGGCACCGCACCCGACGTGCGGCCCCTGCTCATGAGATGCCCGGGTGCAGCAGTCGCGCCGATGTAGGCTGCGGGTCGCGTTTCGACCTGAAGCAGTTTGCTCGCGCGAGCCTCGAGCTGTGCGAGCGTCTGGTAGCTCGACGGATCGCGGGAATCCGGGAAGAAGCCGGATTCAAGCGCACGGCGCTTCATCGCTTCGCTCAGGTGTCGATCATGGAGTTCCCGCAAGATCGGATTGGACTTCGTCGCAGTCTCCATGATCTCGATGGCTTCTTCGAGCGTCTGGTCCTTGAAGACGGTCATGCTAAGGCGGGCTTCAATCACGGCGTCTTCCCCCTCGGCAGTGACATGGACCTTCCGCAGGTCGTCGGGATCGAGGTGAACGGTGACCCGCTTCGGGCGCCCCGCTGCGAAGCGTTGGAGTTCCGTAGAGTTGAACGGGATATTGAACGCCCTGACCCCTTCTGACGTCGTGGTTGCCTGAACCTTTGCTCCCAAATGCAGACACCGGTCGCGCTGCGACGGCGGTTCCATCGGGCCGTAAAGCTGAAGGGCCTCTTCCTGCTTCTGACGAGGGGTCGCACCGTACATCCCGGTGCCGCGATGCGGCCGGAAGGGATACTCATCGATAAAATATCGCGTGAGGGTGCCATAGAGGTCGTCATGACTGATTTCGGCCGAGGGCTTGGGCTCGTAGCCGGTCAGTTCGCCAGGACGGCTACCGGTGTACCCTGGCCGGAAGTTCAGCACGTCCCATTGCGTCGTGCCGAAAAGCCGCTCGACGATCTGCTTGTCCATGGGCTGGTGCGCGCGCGCCGTCATCACGGCCATGCCCATTCCGAGCTGACCCGCATAAACGTCTGCATTCCGGGTGGCCGTGCCATTGTCCGCTAGCGCAAGCCCCAAGCGGACGGGCGGCACGGGATCCTGCTTGCAGCCGTATCGCACCCCTCCTTGGTCTTGTCCCGGGTCGCCATGCGCAGCAGAGCCTTGCTGTGATCAGCATCGGCCGTTTCAGACATGACCCAACCCAGCACCTCGCGGGTCGCGATATCAAGGATCACATGGAGCCAGCAGCGTCGGATCTCATTGTCCGCAAGCTCCTGCGGAGCTTCCTTGGGATCGATGATCTCAGCACGTACGACACCATCGCCGGAGGTGAAAATCGACAGCAGGCACTGGTCCCATTCGAACTTCTCACCAAACGCCAAGGCGCGCACGTCAGTCGACCCAGCTCCCTTGGTGTTGGCCCCGTGTCGCGTCCCACCGCGACCGAGCACGGTGACGACATCGGAAATCGCCTTCGCACGCGTGCGGATCGTCGTGATCGAGGGAAAGTTGATGTCTTGCGCCATCTCTCGGGGAGAGCGGTGGAAGACCTTTGTCGCCAGCTTGTATACAGATGCCAGTTTTGGCTGCTTAGGATCATGCCAACAGTTCAGAACGTAGTCGATGAACTGCTCCTGCCATTCGCAGAGCCTTGGCTCCCGACGCCCTTTCATGCGGTCACGATCCGCCAAGACAATTGGGTTATGATCGAAGCGATGGTAAACGTCGCGGTAGCTGGCCAGGGTCCGCCCTTGCGGGACATCGAAGCCGCTTGCGAGCTTCCCGCCACGGCGTGTCCCGAGAAAATTGTGCCCAGGCGCGATCTGTTCCGCTCGGGTCAATAGAAGACGGCGATGTGTACCGCTCTTGTTCATGCTGCGCTGGGTGAGCTTCACGCCCTCGGCGCGCAGCTCGTCTTGGGCGATAACAAGAGCTAGGCGCGCCTGGACAATCCGCTGGTCTTTTTCCGAAAGCTGATCAACGCACTCGAGGCCGTCGGTATGCTTGAGCAGAGCCTTCCGCTTTTCAAAATCGGCCGGCTTGATGACCTCGCAATCCCGGTGTCGGATTGCAGTCTCAACCCGCTCAAGCGGCAGCGTGAAACACTCGCCGGTTTCCTTGCATTCCACCGCATAACCGCTCTCCTCGCGAACCGACACCGTCAGTTCGCGACCATCCAGCTTCAGGATGGATCCTTTGGGGATGTTGTAGAGCGGTTGCGAGGTCATGCGTTCAGCGCGACCCGGGAGGGGTAATCAATGACCCCATGCATGTCCGTCCAGAGCACATTCTGACCGATGAGCCGAATCGCCGCCTGGTAGCAGCGCCACGGCTCCATGTCGCAATTCGCGATCAGGTCGCTCAGATACCAATAGCTGGTATTGCGTGCGGCATCCTCGACGAGCGCATCCGCGTCATCGTCCGACACCTGCAGATAGTCCCAGATACGGCGAAGGTTGTCGCGATAGGCGCGCGTGTAGTCATCGGTGCAGACGACCATGCAGTCGTCAGCAAAGTCCTCGGTGACCGCGGCGAAGATGTCGTCGATTTCGTCCTGGGTTTCGCGCCTCGCCAAGCTCGTCGCGTTGCGGACGAAGACCGCGCGCCGGTAACCGTCCCGAAAGGTCAGCCGCAAGTCGAAGTGATGGGGGTACACTCCCTTCTGGCGACGGCAATAGTAGTAAACAGGGGCAAGCTGCACTTCCAGTCCATAGAGTTCGGGGCTGCGAAGGGCATCCAGAGCGACGGCGTATTCGGACTCGCCATCAAAATGGTAAAGCTGCCGGATGCCGCCCGTCATCGGCGTTGCCAAAGCTGTCGACACCCGCTTGACCGTGTCGCTGCGGGTCAGGGGATTAAGAGCACCTGCATAGGGGAGCACCCCGTGGATCGGTGCCACCACTAGGGCGGGCTGTTCCTTCTTGGGCGCCGGTTGGTCCTGCAACCAGTCTTCATAATTCGACATGCCGTCTCCGTTCCCGGAAACGAGGCGCTTCCGGGGTAATCATCTTTTCATCCAGGAGCTCAGACCGCGCTTGCCCGGGCCGTTTTCGGCCTCTAGCTTGGCAAGTGATACACGGGCGATCTTTGCCCCAACTTCCAGGCGCGCACCCCAGGGTGCGCGTTTTCTTTTGCGCAGGACTTGACCCTCAGGGACCGCCGACCTTGCACAAGGGGAGAGTCCGCGAATCCGCTGAAAATCCAAAACAGAAAAATGCGCCCGGCCTTCAAGGCCCTTACCAAAATGGAGTCAACCCCCTGAAAATGCGAAAAAATATCGACTGAATTTTCTTCACATGAGCTCTTCAGGGGCCATCGGCGTCACGTTCTCGGGGCCGGCGCGACGATGTCGGACATGTTCTCACAAGGTGATGAGCAGGACATCGAGAGAAGAAAGTTGCCACGCCCCCGCGAGCTATCAGCCGAGGCGCAATTACGATTGCGACCAGATCTCGCTCTAGTTGCGCGCAGTGCCGCTGTCGTTGCGGCCGCAACAAGTCGACCACCCAAGTCGCCAACGACGGGCGAGTCGATGAGCGAGGAAAGTCCGGAGGTTTGAAGATCGGGCAGTTTGTAGCCATTGTGGGAACAAACTCGCTCGATGGTAAACCCGACGCCCTATGCGTTTCTTGCGAAGTGGCCTGATGGGCGGCTGAGACTGCAAGATGCAGCCGTTCGCCAGGCAGGAGTTGCGATGGACGCCGGATGCCAACGACGCAGATCGCGGCGTACACGGGGGCGGAGAGCGGACTTTCGCCGCGGTCGCTAACGTGCCCTGCTCGTCCCGCTGAAGCGGACATTACGCGGGGCTTTCACGACCGAATATGCGATAGCGGGCACTGATAGCTGCGAGCCTTCCTTCGCAGTGGAAAGCGAATGCGTCTGCAAACGCCAGTTTTCCCTCGGAAGTGAACCGCAGACTTTGCGTGCATCGGCAGCAAGCCACGGCGCGATGTCAGTTCGCCCCACCCGACATCGAGCCATCCGGCAGGATGAAGTGCGGCGTCAGGGTCGCGAGGCAGCTGGTATCCGGCACGGCGTCGGGGGCGTTCAGGAAGGCCACCGAGATGTCGTTCGCACAAGGCTGGTAGGCGATGCTGCCATGCCCTGCTTCGGGCACGATATAGTTATGCGCGCGGCTCAGGGTTTCGGCGGCGACGCCTCCCCACCGCCACGAGGTCTGGATGTCCAGCGTGCCGTTCAGCACCAGCGTCGGGATGTCCGACACGATCGGCTCGTGGAAACCCTCGCGCGGGGACTGCGTGAAGGCGGCGCAGTCCTCGAAGGTCGCAATCACGTCGGCGACGTTCTCTTCCGCCGCGAGGAACGGAAAGCGCGCGCCGACCTCTTCCATGCGCGCGCGCAGCCCTTCGAGGCTGTTCCATGGCACGTCCTCCTGGCAGGCGTAGATCTCGACCCCCAGCTTGCTGGCCAGCAGCAATTCGTAGATCGTGGCCTGCTCGTCGGCGATCTCGAAGGTGCGGCTCAGGTCGGTATCGCTCATGGCAAGCACCAGCTGGCGCAGGTCCGACTGGTCCGATCCGGCGAAATGGGTGTCGACCCAAGACAGCAGCGGCGCGCGTGCCGGCTCGGTGGTCTGAAGCAGGGCGTAGTCGCGCAGCATGGCGGCCTTGGCATCGGCGTCAGACAGTGCGCGGGCGGCCTCGGTCGAGCGGATCTCGAAGGCTTCGGCCACGCTGACCGCATCAGTGTCGGTCGCGAGGTCGCTGCGCAGGCGGGTGATCACGTCGGTCACCCCCGCGTCGAGCTCGGCACTGGCGGCAGCGATGCCGAGGGCGGCGCGCAGCAGCGTGCGCTCCTCTTCGCCAAGGCCCGGAGTGGCGGCAAGCCGGCCCGCTGGGCCTGCGTCGTCCATCGCGAGGAAGGCGTCGATGGCATCGGTCTTGCCGTCCGCGAGTTCATGAAAGATGCGCGGCAGGTAGGGCGTGATCGGGCGCAGGTCACGCCAGTTGTTGCGCAGGCTGAACGTGATGTCGAACAGCAGGTCGGCGGTGATCTCGGGCGCGCCGCGCGAGGCGGGAATGGGGTCTTTCGCCAGCCGCTCGAAGGTGCGGTTGATGTCGCCTTCGAGGTCGGGATAGGCGGTGGCGCAATCAGCGTCGGCCGCGCACTGGTCCAGCAGCGCATCGAGCGTGTCGACCACCGGCCCAAGCAGGTCGTCGTAGATCTTCTGGGTGGGGGGCGCGACACCGTCGATCACCACTGACCGCATACCGTCCGGCGCGGTGCGCATCACCTCGAGCGCCAGCCGCGTGCCGTAGGAAATGCCGTAGATGTTGTACTCGGGGTAGCCCAGCGTGCGCATCAGTGCCTGCACGTCGCGGGCGTTGTTGGCGGTGTTGTAAGCGGGAAGATCGGCGCCCGAGGCCAAGATCTCGTCGACGCAGGGCGCGACGAAATCGCCGAGGTCCGGTGCCTCGGGATCTTCGCGGCTGACCTTCACCAGGTCGACGATATGGTCCGCGATGCCTTCGTAGCAGCGCACCGAGGTCGACGAGAGCGCGGCGGCACGCTGGTCGAAGGTGATGATGTCCCGTGTGCGGCGGTGGTTGGGAAACAGCACGTTCGACACCAGCCCGATCGAGCCAAGCGTGCCCGCCGCCGGCCCGCCATGCAGGTACACGATGGGATCAGGGGCCGGCGCAAGAGTCTGCGCCTTTAGGATCGCAAATTCCAGCGGCACACGCCGCTCGGACGGTGGATCATAGCTTTCGGGGACGCTGACCGTGCCGCAGATCACCGTCTGCCCCTCGACCTCGAGCGTGCCGAGCGGAAGGTTGCATGGCTCGACCGTCACCGGGTACGCGGCGACATGGCCGCCATCCCGCAGGGGCTGGAACTCGGGCGCGGCCTCTCCGGCAAGAAGCGCAGTCAGCACGGCGAAGATCTGGTCTGCGGTCATGGCGTTGTCTCCTGTTTAAGGTCGGGCTTGCGGGGCGCGGATTTACCAGGAGCAAAATTACCAGGCGCTGGCGCGGCGCTCTGGCGGCAGCCACATCGGGTCGCCCTCGGTGATTTCGAAGGTGTCGTAGAAGGCGTCCACATGCTGTAGCGCGGCGACCGAGCGGTAGAATTCCGGCGCGTGCCCGTCGTTGGCCACCACCGTTTGCAGGTACTGGTCGGTCACCTTGGTGGTCCAGAACTGCGACCATCCGGCAAAGCAGCGTTCCGCCGGGGTCATGCCGTCGATCTCGACGTCTTCCTTGGGGTGGTCGGCGAGATATTGCAGCAGGGCCTCGTAGGCGAAGGTGATGCCCCCGACATCGGCCATGTTCTCGCCCACGCCGAGCGCGCCGTTGATGAACATGCCCGGCAACACTTCGTAGGCATCGGCCTGGTCGATCAGCTTCTGCGCTTCGGCCATGAAGGCGGTGGCATCCTCGGGGGTCCACCAGTCGCGGAAATTGCCGTCGGCATCGTATTGCCGCCCCGATGCGTCGAAGCCGTGGGTCATCTCGTGCCCGATGATCGCGCCGATGCGGCAAAACTTCAGCGGCGCGTCCGTGTCCGGCGAGAAGGCGGGCGGCTGGGTGATCGCGGCGGTGATCTCGAAGCCGTTGATGTTGGGCGTGTAGGCCGCGTTCATGGCGATCGGCAGGGTCGACTGGGTGTTGAACTCGTCATGCTCGGGCGGCTTGCCCAACTGGTCAAGCGTGCGCTGCATGTCGAAGCGGCCCAGTGCGATGATGTTGGCCACCGGATCGTCCGGCACGATTTCGACACTGCTGAAATCGACCCAGGTGTCCGGGTAGCCGACCTTGTAGTAGAAGCTGTCGATCTTGCGCAGCGCCTCGGCGCGGGTCGGATCGGACAGCCAATCACTTGCGACGATGCGCTCGCGGAACACCGCCTTGATGCGTTCGACCATGTCGAGCACCTCGGCCTTGGTCTCTTCGGAATAGTAGGCATCGACGTAAAGCTGGCTGGTGGGGTGGCCAAGCTTTTCGCTCAGCAGCGCATAGAGCAGCTCGGGCCGTGGCCGGTCGTTGCGCGCGCCCAGCAGCGCCTCTTCGAAGTCGAGCGTGGGGGCGCGAAGTGCGGTGCTCAGGTATGGCGCATAATTCTGCACGAGGCGGTAGGCCATGTAGTCCTTGAGATCCTCGATCGGCGTTTCGCGCAACACCTCGGACACCACCGGAAGCACCCTGGGCTCGAACATGTAGAAGTTATCGGGCCGCTCGAACCCCACGGTGTCGAGGTAAAGCCCGATGTCGAACTCGGGCACCTGCGCCTGCACCTCGTCAAAGCCCAGGGAGGTGTAGCGGTTGGCGGGATCCTTGCCCTCGGCTGGAGTAAGGAAGCCCGTGTAGAGCCGGGTCTCGATGTCCACGGACCGCTCGGCGATGCGCGTCGCCTCGGCCTCGTCGAAGCCGGCGGCGGTCAGAAGGGCGCCGATGTAGCTGCGATAGGCCTCGAGAGGGGCGCTGTCCGGCGCAAGGCGCAGGACCTCGTAAAGGTGGCGGTCCATACCGAAGGTCTGCCCAAGCGCGTACATGGCAAAGCGCGTGGTGTCCCTTGGGTCGGGCCCCGGCCCGAACATCGCCAGCATGCCGGGCCCGGCGGCGGCGGCCTGTTCGCCCGCGATGCGGGTGACGTCAGTCAGGGTCTCGGCGGCGGAAAGGTCATCCAGTATGTCGCGGATCGGCTCGATACCGGCAGCGTCGATCCGATCCACGTCCATGAAGGCATTATAGAAATCACCGACCTGCTGGGTGGGCGACCCCTTCGGCGCCCCGGCCGCCCTGTCTCCGGCTGTGGCGGCGACCTGGGCCACCTGCTTGGTCAGGCGGTCGATCATGATGGTGAACACGCCATAGCTGGCCATCTGGGGCGGGCGTTCGATCCGGTCCAGCCAACCGCCCGAGGTGTAGCGGTAGAAGTCCTGCGCCGGGTCGGTGGAGGGGTCCATGTTCTCGACAGAAAAGGCCAGCTGGTCCGGCCCCGGGTCCGGCAGGGCCTGCTGTGCCAGGGCCGTCCCGGTCAGAAGCCCCGTCATGAGTCCAGTACGGGCGGTGGTGCGGATCAGGGTCGCGAACATGGGACAATCTCCTGTGATCGTATGAGGGGCGCGTGGCCGGATCAGCCGCCGTAAAGGGCTGCGTCGGGAATCTCGTAGCGCTCGGCCCCGTCCACGAGGATCGTGCTCAGGTCCGAGCTGCGGCTCTGGCTGACGCTGCGGCCGGGGTCGCTGCCCACCAGCTGACCGTCGCGGAAGTCGAGATACCGCTCGCCGCCGCCGGGCATGGTGATCCAGACGCTTGCGGTGCCGCCTGTCCCGCGCGAGACGCGGAAGGGGCAGCTGCCCATCGGCTGGCCCGCGCTCTGTGCGCAAGGAACAAGGCCGGTTGCCTCGGGCGAGGGCCGCTGAGGGGCGCCGGGGCCGGCCGCTTCGCGCAGGTAGCGCCCCGCGGCCCAGCCGGTCAGCGGCTGGTCGCCGGCAAACCCGACCTGGCACCAGCGGGTCTGGCCGTTCATCCGGCAGCCCATGTTGCGCACGCGGTCACCGCTGGCAAGCTGGCCCACCACAGCGTAACCTGTGCCCGGACCGGACCGCACGTTCAGCGTGTCGCCCGCCGAAAGGCCGGTGACCTGCCACCAATCCGGCCCGCCCGACAGCCCGTCGGCATAGTCCGGCTGCTGCGCCGGAGCTTGCGCCGCCGCGCCGCCGATGGACACCCGCAGCGTGTAGTCGGTCGTCTCGTCACGCCGTGCGGCATTGCGCATCAGGAACACGCGGATGCGGTAATCTCCCGAAGCGAGCAAGGTGCCGCTGAACTGGTTTCCGGATGTCGGCCCGATGTGGATCGCTGCCGGATCGTTGCCGACCATCAGGTTGAAATAGGCCGACGGATTTTGGGGCGCGAAATCAATGGTCATGGTCTGCCCGGCGCTGGCGCCGAGCAGGTAGTCGATGATCTCGTCGCCGCGCAGGCTTCCGGTGATCGTCGCGCCCGAGGTGCCGGGCGTGAAGGACACGCGCTTTTCGACCGTGGCTTGGGCGCTCAGGATGCTGGGGGCCAGCGCGATCCACAGCAGGATCAGGGCCTTGATGATACGCATTCGTCGTCTCCTCCTTCGAATTGACCCGGTCCCGTTGCGGTCGCGCGGGCTGTCAGAACTCGATACTGCCGCCACCTTGCCCGTTGATCGCGTAGACCACGCGGTCCGGTTCGGCATCGCCATCATACATCAGCGTGGCGGTCCCCCGCGCATCGCCCGAGCACCGCAGTGTGGTCAGCTCGGTCGCACGGGCCTTCGCGGGATCGTCGAAGCGCCCGCTGCACACCGTGCCATCCCGGCTGAGCGTGAGGGTCCTGCCACCATCGCTGCGCGACGTGAGGCTGCCCGAGGCATCGTCTGCGGAATAATCCCGTGTGGTGCCCCGTTCATAGGTCGTGTCGCCGGTGTCAGGGACACAGCCCGCGATCAGCAACGCCACGAAAGCCGTAGCAGGGATGCGAAGGTATCGCTGTATCGATGTCTTGGTTATGGCAGTGGCTCCCGGTGCAAATGCGATCGCAGGTGCGATCCGCTTCATCCACGCTTGCATTACCGTCCGATGACGCGCTCCTGACTATCCGCAAAGCGTCGACTTCAATCCGATTGCCGCAACGCCGCGACATTTATCCTGGCCCACGCCGTGCCAGCGTGGCCGAGGGCGGCTCACCGTACTTGGCGCGATAAAGGCTGGCGAACCGCCCGAGGTGGGCGAACCCGCAATTCATGGCCACGGCGGTCACGCTGCTGCCGGCGTCGTCCGCCAAAAGCCGCAGGCGGGCATTCTCGAGCCGGATGGCCGTGAGGGTCTGCCACGGGCTTCGGCCCGTCACTTTCTGGAACGCCGCCTGCAGGCTGCGCGGGGTGGCCCCCACGGCGGCGGCGATCATCGCCATCTCGACGGGGTTCTCGAAATTGGCATGCATGAAATCAATCGCCTCGGCGACACGGATCTTCGAGGTGGCCCGGGCCGCTGGCGCGGTTGCGCGCGATGGTGCGAGGAATGCGCGGAAGTGTTCCCACAGCAGCGTCTCCATCGACAGACCGGCCATCGGTGCGTTCAGCACCGGCCGGTCCGATGCGAGATCCGCAAGGATATACCGGATGAGATCGCGCAGCGCCGGGGCGGCCTCCGGGGCCGTCTCGACCATGGGATCGGCGCTCTGCGGCTTAACGAGAATGTCGCGAAAGCTCTGCCG
The DNA here is from genome assembly GCF_014643635.1 of Salipiger pallidus. GTDB lineage: Bacteria > Pseudomonadota > Alphaproteobacteria > Rhodobacterales > Rhodobacteraceae > Salipiger > Salipiger pallidus. The sequence goes on along the minus strand of NZ_BMJV01000008.1, from coordinate 171,712 downwards.
GGTGAAGAGACCCGCGGGCGCCTTGAGCATGACCGCCTCGAAGGCACGGGCCCCGTCGGCGCGAACCTGCGTGCTGCGCTCGGATGGGCGAAGGGTCAGGCTGCGGCTGGTCCCCGCCTCGAAGGTGCCCTTGCGACACGCGACGGTCTGCCGACCGCAGAGCGGGAACATGGCGGTCACGTCGCTGTCGCGCCCGACACTGATATCGTGCCCGGTGGACCGGACGCGATGGATGCTTGCACCGGTCGCACTCAGCTGGGCTGACTGGATCGCCAGTTCGGGGGCGGCCTCCCCCTCGAAGCGGAAAGTATCGACGCGACTGATGAGGATATCCCGGTAAGCCCGGTCGTACCGGGCGCTCTGCCGCCAGTTGAAAGCCTTGTAATCGAAGGTCGGAGGCAGAGAAGTCACATCAGGTATCCTTGCTGGCCCGACCGCCGCGTGCGGCGTGAGGGTTGGCTATGATAGAAGCGTCGCGTTGCGTGCAGGCGCGTTCGTTGATCTCCTCTGACATTATTCTTGAGGCTATATCATGACATGCCTCAAATCTACGATCTTGAGCTTCGAGCGGGCGCTCGCCGCGGGGCAAAGCGCACCGAGCATGAGCCGAAAGCTTCTAATCCATCAGAGCCACCCCAAACCGCCCGTCTCTATGGGCCGGGCGACACTCCTACCACACATCTGACGTCCACGGCTCAGCGGATGCTGTGCAGAAATATGAAGGTCCGTTCTGGGGAAGTCGCGCCGCAGAAGTTGTCTTCTCGTTAAGGACTGGTTTGAGCCGTGAGTGACGGCCGCTTCGGTCTGTCAGGTGCCCGACCCGCTGCGCCATCGCATGACTGCTCCGAGCCCTTCCACGACGTTTCGAGGAAGTTCCGCTCGCGCCCGGGCTACGCAATTGAGCCATTGACCGCCGACCCTGACCGGAATGCCCCGGCGATCAGCGTGAGGGCGGCGAAACCTATGACGGCAGACGCGACGCCCGGCCCCGCCAAGAGAAGTCCGAAGAGAGGAGCGCCGACGGTCTGGCCCACGGCAATGGTCAGGAAGCCGACCATGAGGCCGGTTGCAGGCCGGTCCGGTAGGGCGTGAGTGCCCCAGATGAGGTAGACCCCTGTGAGCATCACGTAGGCCGCACCGAAAACGGCTCCTCCGACGAGCGTGGGGATCGGGCCGAGGCCGAAGCCGACCGAGAGGATGCTGGCTGCCATCAGGCTGAGAAAGGCCCAGTGGACGCGATCGAGACCGAGCCAGCCAACGAGCGTGCCGGCCCAGGCTCCGGCCAGTCCCCCGGTGCCCATGCAGCTCCAGAGAAGGCCGGTTCCGGTCGCCCCCCAGCCCATCTGCTCCGCGACGAGTTGGCCCCCGAAGGACCATAGCGCGGTGCTCGCGGCCCCCATCAGGAAGGAGGCGGAGATCAGCCGCAGGACCGGTCCCGTCATCGGGGGAAGGCCACCTGCACGACCGCTGCCCGAGGCGGCAGGAAGCGAGATCGCGGACGCGACGGCCAGCACCAGCGCGACGGCGGCGAAAGCCCCGAAGGCCAATCTCCATTGTCCCGCGAGGCCAAGCGCGATTGGCCCAGACAGCGCCACGCCCGCGCTCACACCCGCATTGATCACCGTGTTCGTCAGGTCTTGCCGGCTCTTGCCGACTGCAGCGGCGACCGCGGCAGCCATGGGCGGGGAAGCGAGGCCCGTGCTCGATCCGGCAACCACAACTGCGATGGCCAGGATCAGCGGCGATGGCGCGAGCGCGCTGCCCGCCATCCCGATCGCCGCGACGAGGGCGGCGCCTGTCGCGACGGCGCGCGCGCCGAGACGTTCGGTCAGGACGGCCGAGGCCACGATGGCGACACAGTAGCCGGCGAAGGAGCCGCCCGAGATCACGCCGCCGAGGGATGGGCCGAGGCCCAGTTCGCCGTCGATCTGCGGCAGGAACAGGCCGAAGGCGAAGCGGGCAAAGCCGTAGCAGACCGCGATGACGGCGAAGCCGGTCGCGCCGATGCGAAGGGCCGGGCTCATGCGCGCGCCCTTTCAAGCAGGACGGCCGCCGCCGCCCGAGCCGCGGAGACGGCATCCGCTCCGCGATAGACAGCCGCGTGGGTTGCGCCCTCGAAGAGAACCACAACCTGCGCTGCGAGTGCCGGGTCCTCGCGTCCGAGGTCCATTGCGACGACCTCACCGACCCGCTCATGGAACGCGTCCTTGTGCAGCGCAACCGCCTCGGCGATCTCCGGCGTGTCACCCCCCGTTTCCGCGCGCGAGCGCAGGAACAGGCAGCCCCGGCAGCCCTCCACCCGGACCCAGTCCTCGAGAGCTGCGAACAGGGCGTCGATAGTCCGCACGTCGATCCGGGCCATGAAGCGCCGGTCGCGCTCGGTCAGCACGCGGGCCATGAGCGCGGCCTTGCTGCCGGCGTGCTTGTAGAGCGTGCGGCTCGAAATCCCCGCAGCCTCCGTCAGCCGGTCCATGCCAGTGGCCATGTAGCCGTGCCGATCGAAGAGCCGCTCGGCGGCGGCGGTGAGTTTGCTGGTCACGTTCATGGGAACCTCCTTTGGCGTGATTGAACCGCAATGTAAAACGATCGTTTTACATTGCAAGCCGGTAGGACCAGAGGTCCGCTCTGTCAGCGCAGCTGTCATCAGGGCGGTGCAAGTGCTGCGCGGTGTGCGAGCGTCTGGTTCGGTGAAGCCGCGCCGCAGCGATGGAGCAACCGGTGGACGGCAGATCAGGGCCGCCTCTGCCCGGCAGGCCGACTCAACCGAGCGAGTTGGCCGGCTGCGGTGGCGCAGGCCCGCTTCGAACCCAACTGAGCGTCGAGATCAGGAGAAATGGTCTTTCCGTTCCTGTCGCCCGCCGCTCATGAGGATTGCACTGCACGCGATCAGGGCGATCCCGAGGGTTTCCCGGGCCGTGAGGACGTCTCCGAACAAGACAGCGCCCCAGATGGCCGCGAAGCCCAGGTAGGCGGTATCGAAAACACCGAGGACCGGCGTCGGGGCCAGCCGGTAGGCCGTTGCGACTGCCGTGGCGATCACTGCCAAGAGACATCCGAGCACGAATGCGAGGCTCCAGTCCGCGAGCGTGAGCCTTGGCCAGAGCGCCAGAATGAAGCTCTCTGTGCCGCCCGGCCGAAAGAGCGACAGTAGGAGGAGCGCTGCGGCGGCCACGCAAACGAGACAGAGGTTGAGTGTAAAGGCCATCGCGCCCGGGCTTTCCGCCTGGCACCGGCTCCAGGTGATGAGCCCGGCCAGAGCATAGAAGCCGGCAGCTGCGAGCGGGAGCAGCAGCAGAGGAGTGAAGGTGTCGGTCGAGGGCGACACTACCAGTAGCACCCCGGCAAGAGACAGCGCCACGGCCGTCCATCCGCGCCCACCGACCTTCATGCCCAGCAGGGCGCGCCCCAGTAGCGCCATCCAGGCGGGCGCGGTGTAGTAGCACGCTGCGGCGAGCGCGAAGGACATGGCCGGTAGCGCTGCGTAATAGCTCAGCCACATGGCCGCGAGGCAGAGGCTACGCGCCCAGACCCAGCCGCGGCGGGTGAGACGAAGGCTCGACCGGCCATGCATGGGCAGGAGCCAGGCGGCGAGCAGCACTGCGGCAACGGTCGAGCGCAGCAAGACCAGCTGTGCCAGCCCGAAGTTGTCTCCGCTCATCTTCACCAATGCGTCGGAGAAGGACAGAAGCGTAACCGCCGCGAGGATCGCGATGATGCCGTGCGTGGTCCCGCCAGAACGTGGGGTGTGATCAGATTTCCATGCCATACGCGATGGAAACCACGGGCTGCTTCCCTCATAAAATGAGAATGGGTCGCCAATGCATGAGGATTTGGAATGGATCGCCGTTCGCTTCCACCGTTGTCTCGTCTTCCTGCCTTCGAAGCGGCTGCCCGACATGAAAGCTTCACGGCCGCCGCCGAGGAACTTGGTCTGACGCAGACCGCTGTGACCAAGCAGATCGCCGCCCTGGAGGCGGATCTCGGCCTGCGGCTCTTCGAGCGTCGCAACAGGGCCGTCTTCCTGACCGAGGCTGGGCGCGCCTACGGACAGGTTGTCAGCGCATCCCTCGCCGATATCGCAGCCGAGACGACGCGCCTGCGCGGCGGCCCCTCCGGCGCGGGATTGGTCCTGCATTGCCAACTTTGCGAGGCGTTCTACTGGCTCATGCCGCGCCTTGCGGGCTTCCACGAACGCCATCCCGGTCTGGAGGTGCGGGTTNTCGGCGCGTCTGGCCTTCACCGCCTCGGACGAGATCTTTCCCGTGGCCGCCCCAGGCCTCGTGCCGTCCGGAGCGCTACCGCTTCCTGCTGCGGGACTGGCCCGATACCCGCTGCTGTCGCACCGGGTCCTGCCGCAGGACTGGATGGATTGGCCGGACTGGTTCGAGGCCGTCGGACGCCCCATGCCGAAAAGCGCGCGGATCACCGGCTTCGACAGCTTTCCCTTGGTGCTACAGGCGGCGGTCGCAGGTCAGGGGATCGCGCTCGGCTGGCGCAACACGGTAAGTGGGCTCATCGCAGACGGCAAGCTCGTGAGGCTTTGCGATGAGGCGGTCTTCAGCCCGACAGAGATCTCGGTCTTCCGCGGCACTCGCCGCGGCAACCATGCGGAGACCGATGCACTGCTCTCGTGGCTCCGAGAAAAATTGACCGAAAGCCCCGCCAACGGCGGCTCCGCCCGCACCGTTGATGTCTAGCCGCCCAGAATTCTGCGGTCTGGATGAATGACGGCCTCGAGTCTTTTGCGAAAAAGAAACTTGTTGAGGCCTTAAGTCCAGCGAATCCAGGGGCTTGGGGCTGCCAGGAACGTTGCGAAAAACCATTTATTATCAACGTTTTGCAATCCATCCAACTTAAGAGCATCTTTACCCTCGACTGAGCGAGGCGAGCATTCCAACTCCTCCCGATCAGCCGTGACGCGGCCTGCGCTCTCTGTGGGTCAAAACTCGCTCGAATTCATCGGAGGCTATGTTGGCCGCCCCCACCGTTATCGAAATCCCGGACAATGGCGGGGCGGTCGCAGTAGTGGCCGACCTCCACCTCAAGTCCCATTTTTGGCATGGAAGTAACCCGCTCGAGTTTCATGGCCTCGAAGATCGGCTGCTCGGGGAAAACGTCGATGCCTTGATCGTCGCGGGTGACCTGTCCGACGCCTTCGGCCCGTCTCTGCAGGACGCGCTCGCCTACCTGACCCGCTATGTGCCCGCCGATCGCATCTACATCGTCCCCGGAAATCACGACTACTATTCTGGGCGGCTTGACGACGAGAACCGGCTCCGTGACCTGATTCACGCCAGCGGGAGTTGGTTCGCGCAGAAGACCGAACTCCGCCATCGCAGCGACCGGTATCTCTGCGCCACGCTTTGGACCGACTTCGAGCTACTGTGGGATCAGGAGGCTGCCAAGAACTACGCACGCCGGTTCATGCGCGACTTCGACATGATCTCCACCGAAGCGTCTGGTCATGACTGGCTCGACCCGGGCGAGGTGCTGCCGCGCCGCATTGTCCCGGTTACACCTGAGGACATAATCGCCGTGCATGGGGAACACCGCGCTTGGCTGGAAGAAAGACTGGCGACCCCACATTTCGCCGGCAATGGCAGGACCTTTGTTGTCACTCACCACGGCCCGCACCCGTCGGCAGGAGGCCCAGTCGATGGTCTCACACCAGCCTTCCACTCAGACCTGACCGAAGTCCTCGAGCGGAGCGACATCGAAACCTGGTTCTTCGGTCATTCCCACCGACGACTTTCTTCCGTGGTTGCTGGGACACGCATTCAGAACATCTCGATTGGCTACCCGGACGAGAATCACGGCGACGACGAGGATGACCTGGCGGAGGTCTGCTTCATTGCGGCGGCGCTGGACACGCAGTCCGCGAGTGAGCCTAGGGAACTGCCGGCCGACCGCCAGGCACTCGAGCAGGACTTCAAGTACGCGCTTCGGTGCAGCGAAACCGGCATTCCTGTCCTGGTGGACAGGCTCACACCCGAAACGCGCGTTTTTCTGCGCCACGCGTTGAGAGGATGCGCCTGCCCTGTCGTGCCGGAAGGAGACGCGTACTACGCAACCGATGTCATCGTCGCGCTCGGCCAGACACGGCCAGGTTCTGAATGATGCCGTTTGATGCGATCATTTCGATCTCGGGGATACTGGTCTGTCTGGTTGGCCTTATTCATGTCGTCATCGCCTACCGGCAGACCACGCGCTCGGCTGAACCTGATCCGCAGCGCGTAAAACGCTTCGTCGAAAGCGCCCCGCCGATCCCCGGCCACCTGCTTTACGCTCATCAGGATCGATGCCCCGCAGCGAGGCCCTCTCGCGCGCAAAAGGCCGAGCCTAGTGAGCGAGCCCCCAAAAACCGCGAGGCGCCGCGTTGACCACACCACTCCCCCTCGCGCCCGATCTCCAGGATCGGGAAACTGCCCTCTCCTTCGCATCGCGCCTCGCCGCGATGAACGGCGTGGATACTGCGGGCTTCTGCACCGACATGGGGCTGTCCTTCAGCAAGGTAATCGACGGCAATCCTGAGGCCCTGGCCCGTCTGGCAGATCTCAGCGCGGCTGACGTCGAGGACCTGCGGCGCTGGTCGCCCCTCTACCTGGGCAACCGAGAGCACGAGTTCCGCGGCAATCGCTTTCATGCCAAGGCCATCAAGGAAAGCACCGTCCGGGGCTGTCCTGCCTGTCTGCGGGAGGATGCGGAAACCGCCCAAGACAGTTTTGAAGGCGACATGTACATCAGGGGCCACTGGCTCTTCCGGCCTGCGACACTCTGCCTGAAGCATCACCATCCTCTCGTTCCGCTATGGGCCGAGGCCAATGTCAGCCGGCGCTACGACGCTGCCGCTCGCTTGGCCGAGATCGCGCCCGGCGTATGGGCCGGAAAACTGGACAAGGAGCCTCGCGCCCCCAACCCGTTCGATGAATGGATCGAAGCGCGCCTCGCGGGCACCCCCACGGAGAGCTGGCTGGATCAGTTCGACCTCTACGCCGCAGCACATTTCTGCGAGTTGCTCGGCCGCGCCATCTGGGCGGTCAGATACCCGAAGTGGAAGAAGTTCGGCCCGGAGCGTGCCTGGATGTCCTTCGAGATGGGCTTCCGCTTCGCGACCGAAGGGGAAGCGACGGTCCGCGACACCCTGATGCAACTGCAGGAGACGATTGGCGAGCCGACCGACGGCCCCAAGAAGAAGTACGGCGCGCTCTATGACCGGCTCGCGTTCGACCTCCTGGGCGAGGCCTATGCCCCCTTCCGGGAGCTTCTCCGCGACCACATCGCCAGCACCTGGCCACTAGGTCCGGGCGACGATCTCATGGGAGAGCCTGTGCTGGAGCGAAAGGTCCACTCGGTCCGGACCGCCGCGCGCGAGCTTGGCATGGATCCTCGGCGCCTGCGGAAGCTGCTGGCCGATATCGATCTCGTCCGGCCCGCCGAGACCGGCCGCGATGACCAGTGGGAGCTGTTCGATGCCAGGGCAGCGCAGCCACATCTCGACCGGATCAACACCCTGGTGTCCGCAAAGGACTTCCAGGAAGCATTGAACATGTCACGCTCGCAGTTCGAGCTTTTGCGAAAAGAGGGTCATTTCCCGCCCGTGATCGATGGCGGAGATCACAAGCCACTCTGGGACGTCCGTGCTGCGCACCCGCACCTGGAAAGCCTGTTGACCGGGGCCGAGCCGATCTACGTGAGCATGCACGGCTGGGATGACATCCCGACGACGGCGCAAAGCCTCAAGGTCTCCCCCGGCACGGTCCTGAAGCTGCTCGAGGGCGGCAGGGTTCAGCGGATCGGCCGGCACACCAACCGTGATGGCTATGCCAGCATCGTGGTCACGAAAGGCGAGATCGAGCGCCTTCTGGAGCGCCCCGAGGCGCCGGGTCTCAGTATCGATGTCTTCGCCCGCCAGTGCGGTCTAACCCGCTCTGCCGCCATGCGGCTGGTGCGCGAAGGGCATGTCCCGTCCACGGAAGGCCGGCACCCCAAGATCAATGCGCGGCAGCGCTTCCTGGCGCCAGGCGACCTCGCCGCTTTCCATGAGCGGTTCGTGACCCTGCGCGGCCTGGCCGTCGAGCTTGGCATGCCTTGGCAAGCGCTCCGGCCCAAGCTGGCCGCTGCGGGGATCAAGCCCTTCAGTCCAGACGGGCAGGACTACGGCGCGGTTTTCGAGCGCAATGTCGCTACCGCCGCTGACCTTGCTTCCACGAAACCAGGAACCCAACACAACAAGGAGAACGACGGAGAATGAAATACCTCATCACGACATATGACCGCCATGATGTGACGGATCATGCCAACTACTGCGAAGCTCATCAGATCCCATGCATTTACGCGCTGGTTCTGGGCGAAAAATGCACTGTCTTCGTTCACTGCGAAAAACTTACTGGCCCCCGGAGCCAAGCCATCAAGCCCATGAGGCCGAGTTTGCGGAATTTATCACTCGTCTCCGCAACACCTACGGGGAGCCCGCTTGGATTCAAGAAACCCTGCCAATGTCGTTCTGGTATCACGACCTGCCTGCTTCAGCTGCGGAGGACGTGGCGGAAGAGACATATGAGTTCTTGAGAACGATCCTGGCTCCGTTCGACGACAAGTAGGTCACGAGCGGCTTCGCCACGCGAGGCACACCACTTGCGAGACAGGCCAGGCCACTTGGCCAGCACTTCAGTCGATCTAAGACTGGACCCCCAAGAGCCTCCGGCCATCCGTGTTTCACAGCACGCCGAGCGCTAACCTCGATGCACTCCTTGCATCGGGCTTCAAACCTGGCCAGCGGTGTCACGCCCCCAGATATCGCACTACCGAAAATGCACTATGGAGAAACGGCACATGGAGTATTCACCTGACGACTGGGTGATCCTGAAAGTTTCGTTGGCGACGCGGGACAGAACTTTCACTCAGCTCAGAGTATTAGGCGGCTGGCACGGTGGTTATCTCGACGGGGATGCCTGGCGAATAAACTCAGGCATCCAAACCGTTCATGCGGACGACCGCGCATACCGCTTCCTTGGTCGATCAGGTTCCGTCTATCTATGCCGACGCGGCGGATATCGCATGTCACGCATCATGGCGGCTGGCCTGACAGAGCTGAAGCGTCAGCCGAGCGTTGTCGATGCAGAGGTTCTGGAAGACAGGAATTGGCTTGAACCAGGGCTCTTTGAAGCCCTCCTCTCGATAGCGGCTGACGATACATCGGCGAGGTGACTTCGCCTCAAGACCTTCGCGAGTCGGCTAGGGGCTGCGTGATGCGCAGGCGTGGGACCTCAGCCGGAAGCGCCGCTGCTCCCGGCCCGAAGCTGACCCTGGCAACAGAGGTCGTCGCTCCGGTGCAGCTTCCCCGAACCGGTCATATGTGAGCTCGTGCAGCATGTGATCAGAAGTCGAGGTAAGCAGCGCGGACTGAAGCGGCCATTGCACCGTGGGGCAGCCTGAGCCAATGATGTGAAACCTCAAAAGGCCAGCGTCGCTGCGCGGGATCGAGTTGAGAAAGGCGAAGCGAAATGCATGAGAACCTCAGATCATATATGCGCCTCGTCGAGAAACGCTCGCGTGAACACAATCAGGCCTTCGGAATGCTATACGCTCAGGGACTATACGGTGCCTGCGCCGCGGTCATCCGGCAGGAAATCGATAACCTCATTCGAGTTGATTACTTGGCCTTCTCTGTCCCCCTCGCAGATCGCGATGAACTGTGCCGGGAGGCCCTTTCGGGTTCACGCTGGCAACGATGCACCGCCAAGGGGAAACTTACGGACATCCGCGATGTCCAATTTCACACTTACGCCAAGAACAATCACTCGTGGGTATCCTTGGCGTACGAATACAGTTCGAAGTTCATCCACCTAACGAATTTTTGGAACTACGGGGTGTCTGATCCGCTGGTGACGATGCCAGCGGATGACCGGTCGGAAATGATCTGCTACCTCAGCCGATATCATGGCTTCCCAGGGCATGATTTGAAGATGAATGATCTTTTTGAATACCTTCCACAGGTTTTCGAAAAAATCCGTAGCAACATCGAATGTTACGTAGAGCTGGAAGACGGGCTGCTTCTGCACCCTCTATCGTCCTGAGGCGCATCCCCTTCTCTGCTGCAAGAGTACACGAACGGCGGCTTGGACTCGAACCGGTCATGCTGCGACGTAGCAGCGGCGCATGCGAGGTCGCCCAGGCACAGCGGCACGGCCGGCCCAAAGCCGACCTAGGTCAGACCACCTTCCGCTGCACCGCAGAGCAAATATGTATAGCCACTGGCCAGTATTTTGCGTGGTATAGCCGGGGGCAATATTTGTTGTATTTTACGTCTAGGGCCAACAAACATGGGACTAGATCTACCAGGAGTTCAATTGTCAATGGATCGAGATCAAGGCCCGCCAATTTCACCCACACTTGAGAAGGTATTGAAGAAGTTCCTTGAGGTGATGAAGGCGGACGAGGCCATCGAAGACGATGCGGCAGACCGGCTGGATGCACTACTGCGGAGCGGCAAGGCCCCTAAACCGGACGAGATCAGCACCGCGCTATTTCCGCCGCCCGAAGATGAGAAGAATGGTGCGATAGGAGACGGCGCATGATCCGGCTTAAGACAATCCACATTGAAGAGTTTCGTGGGATCAAAGACCTCACGCTTGATCTGGGCGGCAAGAATTTCGGATTATGTGGGCCGAACGGAACGGGCAAGAGCGGCGTTGTCGATGCTATAGAATTCTGCCTCACGGGCAGTTTGACCCGCTTGTCGGGACAGGGTCAGGGAGAACTCAGCGTCGGCAAGCATGGCCCGCATGTCGATAGCCGAACCGCACCCGAGAAGGCCAAGGTCGAGATCACAGCGTATATTCCCTCGCTCGGCAAGGACGTGATCATCGCGCGGTCGGTCAAGTCTCCGAAGCAGGTGCGCGTCACGCCCTCCGGCGGAGCCGAGGAGGAGATCGTCTCCAGCTTGCAGGCCCATCCCGAGTTTGCGCTTTCGCGACGCGAGATCGCCAAATACATCATCACGCCGCCGTCGCAGCGCTCGACCGATGTGCAGAATCTCTTGCGCCTTGATCGCATCGGAGATTTGCGTAAAGCGCTGAACACATTCAAAAATAACGCTACCAAGGAGACGAGAGACGCGACGGGCGCGAAGCGCAAAGCGGAACAAGACCTCAAAACCGCTCTTGGAGTTGACACGCTCAAACGTGAAACCGTGCTGGAGAAGGCCAATGAACACCGCAAGAGGCTCGGGCTCCCCGACCTCACGGAACTGACGCCCGAAACCATCTTCATAGGCGCAGTGGAGGATGAGAAGGAGGACGAAGGGGGCAAGCAGTCCGCTCTGGTCAAATCCGTCGCGCTGGCTGACATCAAGGCTCTGACCGAGAGTGCCGCGCAAGACGAGCCCGAGGCACTGTCCGGCGCACGCAGCGATGCGCTTATGGCGCTGAACACGCTAAAAGAGGACCGCGCTGCGCTGACCCTGGCGCGGCAGCATGGCTTCATCACTAAGGGGCTGGAGTTCGTCAGTGACGAGAGCGAAGTGTGTCCGCTTTGCGATACGCCGTGGGAGTCCGAGGCGCTGCGCGCCCATCTTGAAGAAAAGCTAATCAGCAGCGATGCCATCGGCAAGATCCTGAAGAAGCTGGACACGGATTTCCAGACCATCGAGCAAGCCGTCAAAGACCGCATCGCCGATCTGCGCATAGTAGCGAACTATGCCAAGACGCTGAAACCTGCCGTCGCGACCGCGACGCTGGGCACATATGCGGCGCGGCTGAAACAGATTTTGACCACAATCAAAGACTTCAGTGAGGATCACGCGCAGCTCGACCCCGCGATCACCACCATGCAGGACGCCTGGTGGGCATTACCCCGTGAGGTTCAGGCCCTGCTTGAAGAGATACGCAAGGCCGTCACGGCGCTGCCCGACAGCTCCGCCAAAGATAAGGCAATCCAGTTCCTGACGGTGCTACAGGAACGCTATGTCCGCCTGATCGAAGCGAACCGCTCCGCCAAGGAAAGCGCGCAGCGCAGCACCGCGGCTGAGAAGGTCTATGATCATTATGTACAGACCTCGAACGACGTGCTGGAGGATATTTACGATGCTGTCGCGAAGGAGTTCACAGCGCTTTACAAGGCCATCAACGACGATGAGGGCAAGTTTGTCGGAGAACTCAAGGCCGAACCCGCAAAGCTGAGCTTCAATGTGGACTTCTACGGCAGGGGCACGTTCCCGCCTGGCGCATATCACAGCGAAGGACACCAGGACGGGATGGGACTGTGCCTCTATCTTTCGCTGATGCAGCACACGCTCGGGGACAAGTTTACCTTCGCCGTGCTCGACGATGTGATGATGTCCGTCGATACAGGCCATCGCCGTGAGGTGTGTCGCCTACTCAAGACGAAGTTCCCAAACACGCAGTTCATCCTCACGACCCATGATCGGGTCTGGCTGCAGTATATGAAAACCGAGAAGCTGATCGCAAAGAGCCAGCTATTCGGCGGCTGGAGCGTGGAGTTCGGGCCGCGCATCTGGGATGATCACGATATTTGGACGGAGATCGACCAGCAGCTCGACAAGAACGATGTGCCGCGCGCGGCCTGGCTCCTACGCCGTTACCTCGAATACATCGCCACTGTCCTTGCCGACAATCTCCGCGCTCAAGTGGAGTTTCGCGGGGACGGCCATTACGACCTTGGCGATCTGCTGCCGCCCGTCCTAAAGCGCTGGCAAAACCGCCTCGATAAAGGGATCAAAGCCGCCGCCCATTGGGGTAACGACGAAGAGAAGAGCAAACTCACGGAAAAACGTGACGAATCGAATGCGTTGACTGCAGCAACATACGTTGAACAATGGGCTATCAATCCATCAGTTCATTTCAACGAATGGGAAAATTTTGAGAGCGGCGAATTCAAGAAAGTCACCGCTGCATACAAGCTTCTACTCGACAGCATGCGTTGCTCGAACGAGAAATGTGGAACTTTGCCCTACGTCGTCCCTAGAAAAGGGAGTTCAGTGCAGCTGAGGTGCGATTGCCAGTCGATAAACATTAACCTCAAGGGAAAATAAGTTTCAAAGACAGCTGAGGCTATTTTGAAAAGTGCGGCTCGCTTCCGCTTTTCGCGCGTGCTGCGAAGGTCAGATCCCCGCCCTTCGTGTTGATGGCTCGCAGTGATGCTGCTCAAATAAGCAGTTTCTGCTCGCCTCGCAGGGACCAGAGTTATTGACGTCGGACATATCATCCATGCTTACCATTCACCCCGTGTTCAAAGAGAGAAGAATTTTGGCACAGATAGTTACTTATGCAAGGCCCAGCCGACTCTTCCGATACCGCCGCATCGACAAAGAAACAATCGACCGTGAACTCAAGGCTATCGAGGAAGGCTATATCTTTTGCGCCGGCCACACGACCTTGAACGACCCTATGGAAGGGGGGCATCGACTCAGCACTATGCTTTCCAAAGGCCGCAGCAGTCAGGCGGTTAAGGCAAAAGTTGAGCAAGCGGTCGGCTCGATGGGAATAGCCTCGTTTTCTGAAATCAAGAATCACGAAACCATGTGGGCGCATTACGCCAATAACTTCAAAGGCATCTGCATTTCATACAGGACTATCTCTTTGATATCCGGCCTTGCGAGCGATATCGACATTGTCAAAATGAACTACAGCGAAGATCCTCCAGTCTTACTGCGAAATTCAGAGACGCCGGAGGAGAGAGCAAAGTTGTCCCTTTCATACAAGACGTTGCGCTGGTCCCAAGAGCGAGAGTGGCGCGTGTTCTCGATAAATCAAGGCAAACAGAGATATTAGAATATTTCAGCCGTATCTGCCGTTTATATTGGCGCGAGAGTTGAGGATGAGGAGAGGAAGACGATCATTCGGAGAATAAGGGCGATCAAAATTCCAGTCTATAAAATGAGAATCGATAGCTACCAACTGAAGTTTTCAAATGTTGTATAAAGAAGAATCCGACCACATCAATATAACACCGTATTCATGTTAAGAAATCCGGCTATCTCGCAAAACGTTTAAGGTTGCGCAGCGTTCATCTCACTGAAGCATGATGTGAGCCCCCCGGCGAAAGTCGGGAAGCCAACCTTTCCCAGGATGCCGCGTCATTGAAGCGAGGGATGATGCACCCTCGGCGAAAGTCTGCTCCCCGCCCTTCGCGCCAAGGCAGATCATCATGCAGCGCCGGACGTGAGCAATGACTATGGCCCCTTGAAGCAAACCATTCGCTCCCAAGAGTGATGACGCTTCGTGTATTGGTATCTGGTTTTAAGCCCAGTACCCCGGGAAGCCCTCGGGAGGCGTCACTCAGATCTGATCTCCCGCTGGTGGCGAGCAAGAAGGGTGACCAGTCTTCGGCCGGAAATCACCTTGTGGCGCTTGAGGTGGATGAGGCCCCGTTCGACCGGGTCGAGGTCAACGTCGTCTCCACAGACGCGAGCAAGGGTATCGGCGTAGACGTCTGTTGCTGTGACGGGCACCTGACAATTTCTCCGACGCTGATATCGGCTGAGGATCGTAGCGACAGCTTGCGTCGGCTTAATGGTCTTCATCAGAGTTCCCACTGCTTCTAAGCGACCTCGTGTCCAGGGTCTCACCATCGCAAGCCAGCCCCACTGCGCCATGCTCAGGCTCTTACAGGGAGGGCACAACGGCCCTCCGCCAGATCCCCCGCTTCATGCCACGAACCGCACATCCCCTTCATACGCGAAAGGCGCCGGAGCGTCTGCCCCAGCGCCTCTGTCACCGTCTTTCAGAGAGTAGCCCAAGGACACCAGGCGATACGTTTCACCATTGACACCCCTTGCGCAGACTTATGCTTCCGTTTGCGCATTCATCTGCTTTCTCTGACTATAGGATCCTACCGCGTTAGCCGCACTTTGAGTGGCCGCAGCTCGAACAGGTCATGCAACCCTCGACCATCATCATCGAGAACTGGCCGCAGGACGGGCAGGCTTTGCCGCGCGGGGCGTCGAGATTCACGACCTGCGCCTGCGGGTCGGACTTGAGGCCCATGCCCTCGCCTTCAAGAAAACCGGTCGCCACAAGGTGACGCTCGATCACACCGCCGATCGCGGCAAGGATCGAGGGGATGTACTTGCCCTGAACCCAGGCACCGCCGCGCGGATCGAAGACCGCTTTCAGCTCCTCGACCACGAAGGACACGTCTCCGCCGCGACGGAACACGGCCGAGATCATCCGCGTCAGCGCGACGGTCCAGGCGTAATGCTCCATGTTCTTCGAATTGATGAAGACCTCGAAGGGACGGCGATGACCGCTGACGATGATGTCGTTGATCGTCAGGTAGATGGCGTGCTCGCTGTCGGGCCACTTCAGCTTGTAGGTCTGCCCTTCCAGCGCCTGCGGACGGTCCAGCGGATCGGCCATGTAGATCACGTCGCCATGGGGCTCGTTCGGCTCGGCGGCAGAGGTCGCGACGACCTCGGGGGCCTTGGGCTTGTCCTCGGACACCGACAGAACCGACCCCGTCACGTCATTCGGCCGGTAGGTGGTGCAGCCTTTGCAGCCGGTCTCGTAGGCCTGCATGTAGACGTCCTTGAACGCCTCGAACGAGATATCCTCGGGGCAGTTGATGGTCTTGGAAATGGAGCTGTCGATCCACTTCTGGGCAGCTGCCTGCATGCGCACGTGCGCCTGCGGATCAAGGGTCTGGGCGTTGACGAAATACTCCGGCAGCTCGGCATCGCCGAACTTGTCGCGCCACATCTGCACAGCGTAGTCGACCACCTCTTCCTCGGTGCGGGTGCCGTCCTTCTGGAGCACCTTGCGCTTGTAGGCGTAGGCAAAGACCGGCTCGATCCCCGACGACACGTTGCCTGCGTAAAGCGAGATCGTCCCGGTGGGCGCGATCGAGGTCAGCAGAGCGTTGCGGATGCCGTGTTCGCGGATGGCCTCGCGCACGTCGTCATCCATGTTCATCATGTTGCCCGACGCGAGGTACTTCTCGGCGTCAAAGAGCGGGAAAGCGCCCTTTTCCTTGGCCAGCTCGACCGAGGCAAGGTAGGCCGCCCGGGCGATGCGGTGCAGCCAGGCTTCGGCCTGCGCCGCTGCCTTTTCGGTGCCGTACTGCAGGCCCTTCATCAGCAGCGCGTCCGCAAGGCCGGTCACGCCAAGACCGATGCGACGCTTGTTCTGCGCCTCTTCCTGTTGCGCGGGCAGCGGGAAGCGCGAGGCGTCGACCACGTTGTCCATCATGCGCACGGCGGTGGCGACAAGGCGCTCGAGCTCGGCATCGTCGATCTCGGCATCGGCCTCGAACGGGTTCGACACGAGGCGCGCAAGGTTGATCGATCCAAGCAGGCAGGCGCCGTAGGGCGGCAGGGGCTGCTCGCCGCAGGGGTTGGTGGCGGCGATCTGCTCGATGTAGTTGAGGTTGTTCGCCTTGTTGATGCGGTCGATGAAGATCACGCCCGGCTCGGCGTAATCATAGGTCGCCTTCATGATCTTGTTCCAAAGATCACGCGCCTTGACCGTGTGGTAGATCTTGCCGTCGTAGACCAGATCCCAGGAGCCGTCCGCCTTGACCGCTTCCATGAACGGGTCGGTGACGAGGACCGAAAGGTTGAACATGCGCAGCCGCGCGCTGTCGGACTTGGCCGAGATGAACTGTTCCACGTCCGGGTGATCGCAGCGCATGGTGGCCATCATCGCGCCGCGGCGCGAGCCGGCGGACATGATGGTGCGGCACATGGCATCCCACACGTCCATGAAGGACAGCGGGCCGGAGGCGTCGGCAGCGACGCCGGCGACGTGTGCGCCCTTGGGACGGATGGTCGAGAAATCATAACCGATCCCCCCGCCCTGCTGCATGGTCAGCGCGGCCTCTTTGAGCATGTCGAAGATGCCGGCCATGCTGTCGGGAACCGTGCCCATGACGAAGCAGTTGAACAGGGTGACCGAACGCGCGGTGCCCGCGCCCGAGGTGATGCGACCGGCCGGGAGGTACCGGAAATCTTCGAGCGCCTCGTAGAAGGTCTTTTCCCAGCCTTTGGCGTCCTTTTCGACGGAGGCGAGCGAGCGGGCGATTCGGCGCCAGCTGTCTTCGACGGTCACGTCGATCGGGGTGCCGTCCGCCTCCTTGAAGCGGTACTTCATGTCCCAGATCTGTTCGGCAATGGGGGCGGCGAAACGGCTCATGGCAGCAGGATTCCTTCGTTGGCAGAGGTGCCTGTTAGCAGCCTCCAGAGTACCACGTCCAGCCCCTTCAGGACAGTCCCGGCATACCACCGCTTGAAGATTGCTATAGTGCAACTACAATATGCAGCACATACTGCGGAGAACCCCTTGGAAACGTTCACCCACCTCATCAAGCTCAGCGTCGGTACGGAAAGTATCGAATCCCTTGTCGCGTGGCAGGCAAGCCGCGCCGCCCAGACATCGGACGGGCTGCCACGCCACGTCACCCGCATGTATCCCAAGCGCGAGGAGGAGATCCTTGCAGGGGGCAGCATCTACTGGGTGTTTCAGGGGCTGATCCAGTGCCGTCAGCGCATCCTGCGGCTGGAACGGATCACCGGCGAGGACGGGATAGACCGCTGCGCAATGGTGCTCGATCCCGAGATTCGGCGGGTCGCACCGGCACCGCGGCGTCCGTTCCAGGGCTGGCGCTACCTGGCGCCTTCCGATGCCCCGCCGGACATGAAGGCGGGCCGCAAGGACGAAGAGCCCCTGCCCGCCGCACTAGCCGGGGCGCTGGCCGAAATCGGCGTGCTCTGAGACGCCGGTGGTGGCCGGCCACGCGTACGGGGCCGGCCGGGATCGTCAGTAGCCGACCGACCCGAGCGCGCCGCTGATCGCGTTGCGATCGCCCTTGAGCGCATTGCTCGACACAGTGGTGCCCGGCAGACGCTTGCTCGAGGCGTTGCCGAAGAGCACCGTCGCCCCCAGCGAAACGCGCGAGCCGTCGCCGGTGCCGAAACCGTCGTCCGCATCCGCATGGGCATATTCGCCGGTCAGGATAAGCGGGCGGCCCTGCACGCTGGTCTGGTAGTTCACGCCGATGGACTGGCTGCGCACCTGCAGGTCGGTGTCGTCGACATCGGTGCCCTGGAAGGCGACGAAGCCGCTGAACTGCTCGTTGAAGGCATAGCCCGCGCCGATGCCGTAGCTGCGCGCGTCGGTGTCGCCGGCGGGCGTGTCGACGTCCGACTGGACCATGTTGCCGAACAGGGTCAGCTGGCTGCCCACTTCACCGCGCAGGCGCAGGCCGTAATCGGTGGTGTCCACGCCGGACACCCCGTCTACATCGGTCTCGCCCACGAACAGGCTCGCCTCAAAACCGCTGGTCCGGTAGCTGCCCTCGAGGCCGTAGCTGTCGAGGTCGATGGTATCGCCGAGGTCGAGATCGAGCTCATCGCGCGAATAGTACGCACCGACGCCCCAGGTGTCGGTGATCCAGTACTTGGGCAGCAGGTCGATGGTCAGGGACGACAGGTCCGACCCGTCATCGGGATCGACCATGCTGTAGCCAAGGTCGATGTCTGCGGTGAAGTTGCCGTAGGCAAGGTCGGTTTCGGTCTGCAGCTCGTAGCCGGTACCGTCGCCAAGGTCGGAATCGACGCTGTTGATCGCGCCGCTGACGGCGGTGGAATACACCATCTGGGCCTGTGCGGCGGTACCCGCAAGAAGAAGGGCGGCGCAGGCTGCGCCGGTGAATGCTCTGGTCATCACTGCCTCGTTGTTTTTCTGTGCGCCCGTTAACCGGGCGCGTTCCAGCCGCGTAGCGGCTCCCCCGGCTAGCCCCTGCCGACCCCCCTGAGCAACAGCCACACGATCACGATTTCTTCGGTCGTAGCAGGTACCACAGGAAGGCCGGGATCTCGCGCAGCGCCCCGCGCATCTGCGCCCCAACGCGCGCCCCACGCAGCGGCACCGCCGCCCCCCGCGCGCGCAGCCCCGCCCGCCGGGCAACCAGCAGCGCCCGCGGCAGGTGGTAGCCGTCACTGACCACGAGCACATCCCGGCTTCCCAGCCGCGCCAGCACCGGCAATGCCAGCCTGATGTTTTCATGGGTGTTGCGTGATTGCCCCTCGCAGAACACCGCCTCCCCGGGCACCCCGGCCTCGAGGCACAGCACCCGGATGACCTCGGCCTCGGAAGGCGGATGCTCTCCGACACCTCCGCAGCCCACGATGGCCCGGACCCGTCCCGCCTGCCAAAGCGCCGCTGCCGTCAGCGCCCGCCGCCGCAGGCTGGGCGAGGCCTCGCCCCCCGGCCACACCGCCGCCCCCAGCACCAGCGCCACGGGCAGCGCGCGCCCCTGCCCTTCTTCTCTTTCCAAATACGCCCCCTCACGACAGCGCCAAAGAAAACACCGCCGACGCATCAGCGCCGGCGGTGCCACGATCCATCAAGGGATGGGATCAGTTCGGGATCTCGCCGGTCACGCCCTCAACGTAGAAATCCATGCCCGCAAGCACGCCATCGTCGGCCACTTCGCCTTCGGCAAGCCAGGCGGACCCGTCCTGCTTGTTGATAGGGCCGGTGAAGGGATGGTACGCGCCCGACGCGATGTCCTCCTTCATCTGCGTGACATGGGACAGCACGTCATCGGGGATCGGGCCGGTGAACTCGCCGATGCCAACCATGCCGTCACCGATGCCCTGCCAGACGTTATGGCTTTCCCAGCTGCCGTCGATCAGCGCCTGCACCCGGTCAATGTAATAGGGTGCCCAGTCATCGATAATCGACGACAGGCGCGGCTCGGGCTTGTATTCGGCCATGTCGGCGGCCTGACCAAAGCCATAGGCTCCAGCCTTTTCCAGCACCGACAGCGGCGCGGTGGAATCGGTGTGCGCCAGTACCACGTCCGCCCCTTGATCAAGCAGCGCCTGCGTCGCGTCCGCTTCCTTGGCCGGGTCGAACCAGGTGTTGAGCCAGACCACGGCGATCTCGACTTCAGGGTTGGCCTGGGCCGCGTGCAGGTAGGACGAGTTGATGCCCCGGATCACTTCGGGGATCGGGAAGGACCCGATGTAGCCAATCTTGTTCGTCTCGGTCATCGCCCCGGCAAGATAGCCGGTGATCGCCCGGCCCTCATAGAAGCGCGCGGAATAGGCCGACACGTTGTCGGCGGTCTTGTAGCCGGTGGCGTGCTCGAACTTCACGTCAGGGAATTTCTCGGCGACGTTGATGGTCGGGTCCATGTAGCCGAAGGACGTGGTGAAGATCAGGTCCGCGCCGGACAGCGCCATTTGGGTCAGAACGCGCTCGGCGTCAGCGCCCTCGGGCACGGATTCCTGTTCGACGATCTCGATCTGGTCGCCGAAATGCTCTTTCATCTTCATCGCGGATTCGTGGTGGTGCTGCGACCAGCCACCATCGTTCACCGGGCCCACGTAGACGAAGCCGACCTTCGGCACGTCCTGGGCAAAGGCACCGCCCGCGGCAAGGCTGAGGGCTGCGGCCGAGGCCAGAAGGGTTCTGCGTTTCATGTGAGTCGTCTCCCTGTCGTACTCAAGTCATTGAAATGGGTTGGCCGCCTCAGCTCGAGGCGTGGAAGGATCTGCCCAGCGATCCGGGTGCGCCATGCACCCCGCGGGCAGATATGATCACCAGTACCAGAATGGTTATCAGGTACGGCGACATGGACAAGATCTCGACCGGCAGCGTGGTGCCCGCCGCCTGAAGGTTCAGCTGGATCACCGTGACACCTCCGAAGAGGTAGGCCCCGATCAGCACCCCAAGCGCCCGCCACGAAGCAAAGACCACGATGGCCAGCGCGATCCATCCTGCGCCCGCGGTCATCCCTTCGGTCCATTGCGGCACCCGGACAAGGCTCACGTAGGCGCCGCCCAGCCCTGCGCAGGCCCCGCCGAAGGCGATGGCTGCCAGCCGGATCCGCACCACCTTGTACCCCAGCGCATGGGCACTCTCGTGGTCTTCGCCCACCGCCCGCAGGATAAGCCCCGCGCGTGTGAGGCGCAGGAAGGCCCAGACCGCCGCGACGAGGGCCAAGCTGGCGTAGACCATGACGTCATGGGAAAACAGCATCCGTCCCAGCACCGGAATATCTCCCAGCAATGGAATGTCGAGCCTGCCCAACGACGGCGCCCTCTGGCCTTCATAGTTCGACCCGATCAGCGCCGACAGCCCCAGCCCCACCAGCGTGAGGCCAAGCCCCGTCGCCACCTGGTTCGACAGCAGGTACTGCGTCAGCACACCGAAACACAGCGACAGCGCCGCCCCGGCCACCGCCGCCCCGGCAAAGCCCAGCAGCGGCGATCCGGTGCCCACGGCGATGGCAAAGCCCATCACCGCACCGGTGATCATCATGCCCTCGACCCCAAGGTTCAGCACCCCCGATTTCTCGACCACCATCTCGCCGATGGCAGCCAGCAGGATCGGCGTAGCCGACACCATGATCGAAACGACAAGCAGGACAGGGTCCATCAGGCGGTCTCCCTTCTTGCAAACCGCAGGCGATAGTTGGTGAACACATCCGTCGCCAGAAGGAAGAACAGCAACATCCCCTGGAACAGCTGGATCGACGCGCCCGGCAGCCCCAGCATCAGCTGCGCCAGCTCGCCCCCGATATAGGTGAGCGCCATGAGCAGCCCGGCGAGCAGGATGCCGAACGGGTTGAGCCGGCCAAGGAAGGCGACGATGATGGCGGTGAACCCATAGCCCGATCCGAAGTCGATGCTGACCTGCCCGGCCGGGCCCGTCACCTCGAAGAGCCCTGCCGCCCCCGCGAGCGCGCCTGAAATGCCAAGGCACAGGAACACGATCCGCACCGGCGACACGCCTGCAAACCGCGCCGCCCGCGGCGCCTCGCCGGTCAGCCGCACGTTGTAGCCCTGGATATGCCGCGCCATAAGGACATAAGCTGCAATCACTGCGATGAAGGCCGCCACGACGCCCCAGTGCATGCCGGTCCCGGCCACGAGTTCGTCATTGAAGACCGCCGGCCATTGCTTGAAATTCCGAGATCCGGGAAAGCCCTGCCCTTCGGGATTGCGCAGCCAGCCAGACGAGGCCGAGGCGAGGATGTTCTCGGCGACATAGACCAGCATCAGCGACACGAGGATCTCGTTGGTACCGAACTTCGTGCGCAGCACCGCCGGGATCATCGCCCAGGCCCAGCCACCAAGCGCGCCCGCCACCACCATCAGCGGGAAGAGCAGCGCGGAATCGGCCGGGTAGAACGCCAGCCCCACGGCAGCGCCGCAGACCGCGCCCATGATGTACTGCCCCTCGGCCCCGATGTTCCAGATCCCCGCACGGAAGCCGATGCTCAGCCCGATCGCGATCAGGATCAGCGGCCCCGCCTTAACCAGAAGCTGAGGCCGCGAATACCCGGCGAACTGCGGGTGAAACAGCGGATCCCAGAAGATCGTGCGGATCGCCTCCAGCGGCGGCTTTCCAAGGGCGGCGAACATGATCCCGCCGACGATCATGGTCAGCAGCACCGCGAGCACCGGCGTCACCCCGGTCCAGAGCCGCGACGGCTCGGGCCGCCTCTCGAGCCGGATCATCGCCCCGCCTCCCGTTTCACGAAGTACGGCAGCACGGATAAAGCACCGCCCCGCTCCTTTTTCTCTTTGCAAATACGCGCCCGCGGCGGCGCCACCGGCGCAACGCAAGGCAGGCATGCGGCTTCATCCAGCGGCATGCGCCACCTCCATGTCATGCGCCCCGCCCATCATCAGGCCGATCTTCTCGATATCAAGCTCCGCCACCGGGACCGCCCGCGACAAGCGCCCCTCGTTGAGCGCCGCGAAGCGATCCGAAACCTCCATCAGCTCATCAAGATCCTGGCTGATGCAGATGATCGCAGCCCCCTGCCCTGCAAGGTCCAGTAGCGCCTGCCGGATCGCGGCGGCAGCGGCGGCATCGACGCCCCAGGTGGGCTGGTTCACCACGAGCACAGACGGATCCTGCAGGATCTCGCGGCCCACCACGTATTTCTGAAGGTTCCCCCCCGACAGCGCCCGCGCCGCGACCCCCGGCCCCGGGGTACGCACGTCGAACCGGGCAATCACCTCCTCGGCAAAGCCCTTTGCCGCGGCCCAGTCGATGAAGCCCCCGGATACAAGCTCCTTGCGCCGGGCGGCGGTCAGAACCGCGTTCTCGGTCAGGCTCATGTTCGGTGCAGCGGCATGACCCAGCCGCTCCTCGGGCGCGCTCAGAACCCCTAGCGCCCGGCGCGCCACCGGCCCCTTGCGGCTGATGTCCTCGCCCTTGAACCAGATCGCCCCGGCAGGTGCCAGCCGCTCGCCAGACAGCGCCGACAGCAGTTCATCCTGCCCGTTTCCGGCCACACCGCCAATGCCCAGAACCTCGCCGCTGCGCACCTCCAGCGACAGCTCGCGCAGTGGCGTGCCGAACGCTCCCGGCGCGGGAAGCTCCAATGCGCGGCATTCGAGCAGCACATCGCCGGCCTCACCGCCCCGCACCTCGGGGGCGGCAAAGCTCGACCCCACCATCATCTCGGCCATCTGCCGCGCCGTCACATCGCGCGGGGTACAGGTGCCGACATTCTTTCCCAGCCGCAGGATCGTCGCCTCGTCACAAAGCGTCCGGATCTCTTCGAGCTTGTGCGAGATATACAGGATCGATGTGCCTTCCGACTTCAGCTTGAGCAGCGTCTGGAACAGAATCTCCACCTCCTGCGGCGTCAACACCGAGGTCGGCTCGTCCATGATCAGCAGCCGCGGCTCCTGCAGCAGGCAACGGATGATCTCGACCCGCTGGCGCTCACCGGCAGACAGCGTCCCCACGGTCCGGCGTGGATCGAGCGGCAACCCATAAGCCTCCGACACCTCGCGGATCTGCCGCGCAAGATCGCGCAGCGGCGGCGGTGTCTCCATGCCCAGGGCCACATTCTCGGCCACGTCCAGCGCGTTGAAGAGCGAAAAATGCTGAAACACCATGGCCACGCCCGACTGGCGCGCATCCGACGGCTTACTGGGGGCGTAGGGTTTGCCTTCCAGCACCATCTCGCCCTTGTCGGGCTGCACGAGGCCGAAGATCATCTTGACCAGCGTCGATTTTCCGGCGCCGTTCTCGCCTAACAGCGCATGGATTTCGGACGCCCCGATGTCGAACGAGACATCGTCATTGGCGACCACGCCCGGATAGGCCTTGGTCAGCCCCCGGAGCCTGAGAAGTGTGTCGTCCACGCGCTGTCTCCCCCCGTGTCCTGCGCCTGTGTCTTGCAATCCGAGCGCATCAATAGGTCTGCGGCGACCCCGATGGCAATGGCCTGCGGGTGCTTGCCCATGCTCTTCTCGCCAATCGGACAATCGATGCGCGAAATCTGCGCATCGGAATGTCCAAGCGATTGTAGACGCTTGCGAAACCGCGCCCACTTGGTGTCCGATCCGATCACCCCCGCACTGCGGAACCCGCGCCCCAGCAGCGCGTGGCACAGTGCAAGATCGAGCTCGTGACTGTAGGTGAGCACGATATGCTCGGCGTCCAGAGGGGCCAGAAAGACCGCGCCGGGCAAATCCGGCGCGGGCAGCAGCCTCACCCCCTCGGGCGGAGACTCCGGAAAGCGCTCAGGCCCGGTGTCAGCCCAGGTGATGGCAATGTCCGGCAATGGTGCAAGCGTGGCAACAACGGCGCGTCCGACGTGGCCCGCCCCCCAGACCCAGACCTGCCGCGACGGCTCCGCCATCGGCTCGACCATCCAGCCCTGCACCAGCTGCGGCTCAGGCCGGATGCCCCGTGCCCGCGCGCGATCCAGAAGCCGGCGTACGGCCATGGGCATCTCACCCGGCCCCCGCGCCATCACCGGCCCGTTCAGCTCCCCGTCCAGCGCCTCGAGCTCTGCCGCGCCATAAAGCTCGGTCAGAAGCGTCACCGACCCGCCGCAACATTGCCCCAGCTGAGGGCCCAGCGGATGCCGCGTGAGCCCCGGCGCGCCCAGCGCCCGGCCCGCGGCCATCAGCTCCAGCGCACCGCCGCCGATGCTGCCAAGCTGACCGCCCTCCCAGACCAGCATCGCGGCACCGACCTCTCGCGGGGCCGACCCGGCGACATCGGCTACCACGACCCGCGCCACCCGCCCATGGTGCGCCACGGCGACGCGCAGGCCGGCAAGGTCAAAGCCCATCCTGAACCCTCCGCACCGCCATCAGCACCCGCTCTGGCGTCGCCGGCGCGTCCAGCGCCGGGTATTCCTCCCCGCACGATGCCACCGCGTCCGAGAGCGCAAGAAACGCCGAAATCCCCAGCATGAACGGAGGCTCCCCCACCGCCTTAGAGCGATAGATCGTCTCTTCGCGGTTCCACCCGTCCCAAAGCGCCACGTTGAACACCTCGGGCCGGTCGGAACAGGCAGGGATCTTGTAGGTCGACGGGGCGTGGGTGCGCAGCCGCCCCTCGCTGTCCCACACCAGCTCCTCGGTGGTCAGCCAGCCCGCGCCCTGCACATAGCCGCCCTCGATCTGGCCCACATCGATCGCCGGGTTCAGTGAGGCGCCAGCGTCATGGAGGATGTCCGTGCGCAGGATCCGGTATTCGCCGGTCAGCGTGTCCAGGACCACCTCGGTGCAGGCAGCACCATAGGCGAAATAGTAGAACGGCCGCCCCTGCCCACGAATGCGATCCCACTCAATCTTGGGCGTCTTATAGAAGCCGGTGGATGACAGGCTCACCCGCCCCTCGTAGCACAGCTTTGCCGCTTCCTCGAAACTCAGCGTCTCCTCGCCCACATGTACGTATCCGTCGGCGAACAGCACACCCGCCGCCTCTGCCTGGTAGAGCCCGGCCAGGTGTTCCGCCATGCGCTCACGGATGATGTCACAAGCCGCCGCAACCGCCATGCCATTCAGGTCGGACCCCGAAGAGGCGGCCGTTGCCGAGGTGTTGGGCACCTTGGCCGTGTCGGTCGCGGTGATCCGGACCCGGTCCTGCGGCACGCCAAAGCGGCTCGCCGCCACCTGCGCCACCTTCTGGAACAGCCCCTGCCCCATCTCGGTGCCACCGTGGTTCATGGCGATGGAGCCATCCTGGTACACATGCACCAGCGCCCCTGCCTGATTGAGATGGGTAAGCGTGAAGGAAATCCCGAACTTCACCGGCGTCAGCGCCAGCCCTCGCTTGAGCAGGGGCGTCTCGGCGTTCCACCGCGCCACGGCTTCGCGCCGCGCGGCATAATCGCAATCCGCTGCCAGCCGGGCGGTCAGTTCCCCAAGAATGAAATCCTCCACCGGCTGGCCGTAATGTGTCACCTGCGCCCCTGCAGGCGCCTCAACGGGCCTCCCCACGGGAGCGGCTCCTTCGGCCCCCCGCGATGCCAGGTCCGCCTCACCCCCATGTTTCCTTTGACCCGAAATATCCTCGGGGGGAGGAGCCGCAGGCTCCCGGGGGGCAGACAGCCCCCCGTCCAGCCCATCCAGAGGCGCAGCATCGGCATAATAGTTCACCTGTCGCACCTCGAGCGGATCGCGCCCCACCGCATGGGCCACGTGGTCGAGCACCCGCTCGATTCCCAGCATCCCCTGCGGGCCGCCAAAGCCGCGATAGGCGGTGGCGCTCTGCATGTTGGTCTTCAGCCGGTGGCTTTCGACTCTGAGGGCGGGAATGTCGTAGGCGTTGTCTGCATGCAGCATCGCCCGGTCGGCCACTGCCAGCGACAAGTCCTGCGCCCAGCCGCAGCGGGTATACTGCACGAAATCCACCGCCAGCAGTCGGCCGTCTTTGTCAAAGCCCGCCCGGTAATCGATGCGGAAATCATGGCGTTTGCCGGTGATGGTCATGTCGTCGTCACGGTCATAACGCATCTTGGCCGGCCGCCCGAGCGCATCGGCCACCACGGCGCAAGCAATGGCCAGCGCGTTACCTTGGCTTTCCTTGCCGCCGAAACCGCCTCCCATGCGCCGGGTCTCGACCCGCACCGCGTGCAGTGGCTTGTGAAGCGCATGGGCCACCTTGTGCTGGATCTCGGTCGGGTGCTGGGTCGAGGAATGCACCAGCAGATCACCGTCCTCCTGCGGCAATACCAGCGCCGCCTGTCCCTCGAGATAGAAATGCTCCTGTCCGCCCATGTCGATGCTGCCCGCGATGGTCATCGGCGCTTCGGCCAGAGCCGCCTGCGCATCGCCCTTCTCCCAGGTGCGCGGGCCTTCCTCGAACCGAGTGTTCGCCTCCATCGCCGCATCCACCGAAAGGATGGCGCTGCTTGCCTCGTAGCTCATCCGCGCCTTGCGCACGGCCTTGCGCGCCAGGAGATGCGAGGTCGCGGCGACCATGAATACCGGCTGGCCGACGTAATGCACAGTCCCGTCCGACAGCAGCGGCTCGTCCCCGAGCGAGGGCGAGCAATCGCATTCCGACGGCAGGTCCTTCGCCTCCCAAACGCCCAGAACGCCGGGCGCGCGGCGTACCTCCGCGAGGTCCACCGTCACCCGTCCAGAGGCCCGCTCGGACAGGCTGAAGGCAAGGTGGACGCAGTTGGCAGGGGTGGGAATATCATCGATATACCGCGCCTTGCCAGTGACATGCAGCGGCGCTGCGTCATGCGGCAGGGGTTTGTTCACGCTCATGCCCGCACCTCTCGCACGTCGGTGGCCGCGCCAAGATCACTGAGCAGGCAGCGGGTCAGCATGTTGCGCGCCGCCACCATGCGGTACTCGGAACTGGCCCGCATGTCGGACAGGGGCTGGAAATCCTCGTCCCAGGCATCCCACGCGGCCACCACCGCCTCGTCGTTCCAAGGCTTGCCCGTCAGCGCCGCCTCGACCGCCGAGGCGCGTTTCGGGATGCCCGCCATGCCGCCAAAGGCGATGCGGGCATCGCTCACCCGGCCCTCCTCGACCGTGATGCGAAACGCTCCGCAGACCGCCGAGATGTCCTGATCAAACCGCTTGGACAACTTGAAAACCCGAAGCAGGTCCGGCTGGCGTGGAATGCTCACCGCCTCGACGAATTCGCCAGGGTAGCGGTCCTGCTTGCCGTACTCGATGAAGAAATCCTCAATCGCCATCTCGCGCCGCGTGTCGCGGTGGCGCAAGTGCAGTCGCGCGCCCAGCGCGATGAGCACCGGCGGGTTGTCCCCGATGGGCGAGCCGTTGGCGATGTTTCCGCCGATGGTCGCCGCCGCCCGCACCTGCGCCGACCCGTAGCGTCGCAGCATCTGGGCGTAGGCCGGGAAATGGTCCGCCATGAGCGCCAGCACCCGGTCCATGGTCACTCCGGCGCCGATGCGGATCTCGCCTTCGGTGACCTCGATCCGTTGCAGATCTCGGCAACGGTTGAGGAAAATCACCTCGTCCAGATCGCGCAGCTGCTTGGTCACCCACAGGCCTACATCCGTGGCCCCGGCCACAAGCACTGCCGAAGGATGGCGCGCATAAACCTCGGCAAGTGCATCGCCCGTCTCGGGGGCATGGGTCTGCGCCGATGCGGTCAGGGCCTCCAGCGCAGGTTCGTCCATCCAGTCGGGCACCGGCTCTGCGGCGGCGGCCTCGGCCGCGCGGACGATGGGCGCATAGCCGGTACAGCGGCAAAGGTTGCCCGCAAGCGCATCGTCATACCCGGTGTTGCCCGCCTTGTGGGCATTGGCCATGGAAACCACGAAGCCCGGCGTGCAGAACCCGCATTGCGAGCCGTGGTGATCCACCATCGCCCGCTGAACCGGATGCATTTCGCCACCGGGGCCCGACACTCCTTCGACCGTGCGCAGCGCCTTGCCGTGCAGCTGGGGCAGGAACAGGATGCAGGCATTGACCGCCCGGCTGCCTTCGCCATCCGTGACCATCACCGTGCAGGCGCCGCAATCGCCTTCGTTGCAGCCTTCCTTGGTGCCCGTCAGGCCACGCTCTTCGCGCAGCCAGTCCAGCGCCGTGCGCGTCGGCGATACGCCACGCAGTTCGACTCTTTCCCCGTTGAGAAGAAAGCAGATATCCATGAATTTGACCCGCCGCCTTACATGTCCATCCGGGTGCGCTCCCCCGATGCGGCGTAGGGGGTGCGCGGACGTTCCCCGCTAGGGTCCGAGGCTAGTGAAGGCCGCCGAAGCTTGGCAAGAGGAAAATGCCTGTTTTTCAGGCCCTGCGTCTGGTTTGCGGGCAAATAAGGCACTGCGCGGGCCGGCGTCAGCCTTTCGATGAACACGCCCTGAGCGCGACGGTGGCCTCCTCGTCGGCACGAACGAACGCGGCCACCTCTGCGATCGCGCAGGCATTGCTGAGAATGCCGTTATGATCGGAGGTCTCGAACACCTGCAAGCGGGCCCCCGGCCATGTCCGGGCCAGCTCCTCCACATCGGCGATGGGCGCGGCGTGATCGGTACGGGCGTGCAACAGCAGCAGCGGTTCCGTCCGCGCCCGCGCGACGGGTCGCCAGTCGCGGAGGATATCGTGCCGGCCGCCGTAGCGGTTGACCCAATACAGAAAGGCGTCACGGCATGCGCCGGTGATACCGAATTGCTGCGCTCCCACATAGACAAGCTGCCGAAGGTCCAACGGCGTAGACAGCATCACCACACGCGGGGCGCTGTGTCCTTCTGCCAAAAGCCACGGGATCGGCGAGGCGCTGACGCAATGGGCCACCACCGCATCATAGGGGCCGCCCTCGTCCATAGCGTGCCCGATTGCGTCGGTCAGCGTGCCGAAATCGCAGGGCGTTCGTGCCTTTTCAAGATGGCCGGGCAGGACCATGGCATCCACCTCGGCCCCGTCGCGGCGCAGTGCGCGTGCCATGCGCGCCATCTGCCGGATGTCCCCGTCCTTGCCAGGAAGAAGTAGGACACGGCGCTGCGCGGCCCCCTTCGGCACTGATGACCGCAACAGTCCGTATGCGTCCGTCAGAGGAACGTAGGCGACATCGGACCGCGCATCGACCTTCGAGCGATCCAGTGACACGGTCGAACAAACATAGCGCCACGCAAGGATCCGCGCCATGAGCGACGGCATCAGACGCGATCCGGCCTGCACCAGCCGCCGCTTCCGGCCGACCATCATACGCGGATCGAACGGAACCTCGGGCGCAGGCTGTTGCGCAGGGCGTAGGGAGGTCTCAGGGGACGGCATTGCGATGGACGGCTCGATCTGCAGCTGTGAGGTTGGCGTGTCAACGCCCTGGGCAGCACGGCAAGGCGCTCTCGCAAGCACACCACGCGTCCCGACCAAGGGCAAACGACGAAGTACAATGTTACAAGCCAATTTGATGAAACTGTGGCATCAGAGCGCCGCCTTTGAGGAACTTCGCTCACGGCCGTGGCCGTCACGCAACGCCGGGCGCAATCGTGACTTCCGCCTGCCGGGGCGGCGGCATACTGTGCAGACATGGCAGATCCCCGATTCATCCACCTCCGCGTCCACACCGAATATTCGCTGCTTGAAGGGGCCATTCGCCTCAAGAAGCTGCCTGGCCTCTGCGAGGCCATGGAGATGCCCGCCGTGGCGGTCACCGACACCAACAACCTGTTCTCGGCACTGGAATTCTCGGTCGGTGCCGCAGGCGCTGGCGTGCAGCCCATCGTCGGCTGCCAGCTTGACCTGCGCTACGTTCAGCCGGCGCAGGGCGAACGCCCCAAGACCCCTGCCCCCATCGTCCTGCTGGCGCAGAACGAGGAAGGCTACGAGAACCTGATGAAGCTCAACTCGTGCCTCTACATGCGCACGGACGGTGAGCTGGGGCACGTGACGCTCGAGGAGCTCGAGCAGTACGGCAAGGGGCTGATCTGCCTGACCGGCGGCCCCGATGGCCCGGTGGGCCGCCTGCTGCGCGACAACCACCGCTCCGCTGCTCAGGTGCTGATGACCGCCCTGCACCGAATCTACGCCGATCGCCTCTACGTGGAACTGCAGCGCCACCCCGGCGAGGACGGTCTGCCCGAGGCGGAGAAGCTGTCGGAACGTGGCCATGTGGAGATGGCCTACGAGATGGGCCTGCCGCTCGTTGCCACCAACGATGTCTATTTCCCCAAAGCCGACATGTACGAGGCCCACGACGCGATGATCTGCATCGCCGAGGGCGCCTATGTCGATCAGGCGCACCCGCGCCGCCGCCTCACGGCCCAGCATTATCTCAAGACCCCACAGGAGATGGCGACGCTTTTCGCGGACCTGCCGGAAGCGCTCGAGAACACCGTCGAGATCGCGAAGCGCTGCGCCTTCGCCACGTATCGCCGCGATCCGATCCTTCCCAAGTTCGCCGACGACGAGGTCGCAGAGCTGCGGCGCATGGCCAATGAAGGCCTGCAACGCCGCCTCGCGGTGATCCCGCACGCGGTATCAGTCGAGAAATACCAGGAACGGCTGGATTTCGAGATGGGCATCATCGAGGGGATGGGCTTTCCGGGCTACTTCCTCATTGTTGCGGACTTCATCCAGTGGGCCAAGGATCACGACATCCCCGTGGGTCCGGGCCGTGGCTCGGGTGCGGGCAGCCTTGTCGCCTACGCGCTGACCATCACCGACCTCGACCCGCTGCGCTATAGCCTGCTGTTCGAACGCTTCCTGAACCCGGAACGGGTGTCGATGCCCGACTTCGACATCGACTTCTGCATGGACCGCCGCGAAGAGGTGATCCGCTACGTGCAGGACAAGTACGGCCATGACCGGGTGGCGCAGATCATCACCTTCGGCGCACTGCTGTCCAAGGCCGCCGTGCGCGACATGGGCCGGGTGCTGCAGATGCCCTACGGGCAGGTGGACCGCCTGTCCAAGATGATCCCCGTCGAAGGGGTCAAGCCCGTCTCCATCGAGCAGGCCCTGCGCGACGAGCCGCGCCTTGCCGAAGAGGCCCGCAACGAAGAGGTGGTGGACCGGCTGCTGAAATACGGCATGAAGGTCGAGGGGCTGCTGCGCTCGGCGGGCACTCACGCCGCGGGCGTGGTCATCGCCGACCGCCCCACCGACGAGCTGGTGCCGCTCTACCGCGATCCGCGTTCGGAAATGCCCGCGACCCAGTTCAACATGAAATGGGTGGAGCAGGCCGGGCTGGTGAAGTTCGACTTCCTCGGCCTGAAGACGCTGACCGTGGTCCAGAACGCGGTGAACCTCATCCTGAAATCGGGGCGGCCCATCCACGTGGCCGCCGACGGGACCGAGCTTTACCAGCCCGCCGATGGCGGCGAGAACCAGATGAACCTCATTCCTCTGGATGATCCCAAGACCTACAAGCTTTACGCGGATGCAAAGACGGTCGCGGTGTTCCAGGTGGAATCCACCGGCATGATGGACGCGCTCAAGCGCATGAAGCCCACCTGCATCGAGGATATCGTGGCACTGGTGGCACTTTACCGTCCCGGCCCCATGGAGAACATCCCGGTCTATTGCGAGGTCAAGAACGGCCAGCGCAAGATCACTTCGGTCCACCCGTCCATCGACCACATCCTTGCCGAGACGCAGGGCATCATCGTCTACCAGGAACAGGTGATGCAGATTGCGCAGGAGATGGCGGGCTATTCGCTTGGCGGCGCCGACCTGCTGCGCCGCGCCATGGGCAAGAAGATCAAAGAGGCGATGGACGCCGAACGCCCCAAGTTCGAAAAAGGCGCGGCGGAAAACGGCGTCGACAAGAAGAAGGCCACCGAGGTCTTCGACCTTCTCGAGAAATTCGCCAACTACGGCTTCAACAAGTCGCACGCGGCGGCCTATGCAGTGGTGTCCTACCAGACCGCGTGGCTCAAGGCGAACCACCCGGTGGAGTTCATGGCCGGCGTCATGAACTGCGATATCCACCTGACGGAAAAGCTGTCGGTGTATTTCTACGAGGCCAAGAAAGGCCTCAAGCTCGATTACATCCCGCCGTGCGTGAACCGCTCTCAGCCCGAGTTCGACGTGCACGAGGGTAAGCTGGTCTACGGGCTGGGCGCGCTCAAGAACGTCGGCCTCGATGCCATGCGACTGGTGTCCGAGGGGCGGCGGTCCGTGCCCGAGGATCCCAAGAGCCCCGATCGCCCCTTCGCCACGATTTTCGATTTGGCCCGCCGAGTGGATCTCAAGCGCGTGGGCAAGCGCCCGCTCGAGATGCTGGCGCGGGCCGGGGCGTTCGACCAGCTCGACCGCAACCGGCGGCGGATGTTCGACAGCCTCGATGCGCTGGTGGCCTATTCGGCGGCGGTGCATGAACAGCGCGCCTCGGCGCAGGTGTCGCTCTTCGGCGAGGCGGGCGACGATCTGCCCGAGCCGCGCCTTGCGCCGGTGCCCGACTGGCTCCCCGCGGAACGGCTGGCCGAAGAGTTCAAGGCCATCGGCTTTTACCTCTCGGGCCATCCGCTTGACGATTACATGCCCGCGCTGAAGCGGCGCGACGTGATGACCCTGGACGAGGTCGAGGACAAGGCCCGCGGCGGGGCCTGCATCGCCAAGCTCGCCGGCATCGTCGCCGGCCGGCAGGAGCGCAAATCGGCGCGTGGCAACCGCTTTGCCTTTGCCCAGCTGTCGGATCCCACCGGCGGCTACGAGGTCACCATCTTCTCGGACACGCTGGAAAAATCCCGCGATCTGCTGGAGACCGGATCGAAGGTGGTGGTGACGGTCGAGGCCACCATGGAAAGCGATCAGCTCAAGCTGCTGGCGCGCAGCTTCGGTCCCGTCGACACAGTGGTGGCCGATGCCGGAGCCGCAGGCATGCGGATCTATATCGAGACGCCGGGCACAGTGCCGCATATTGCCTCGGTCCTTGGGCGTGCGGCGCAGCAGATGCCAAAAGCAGCGCGGGGGCCGATCCGACTGTGCCTAAATGCCGACGGCCTGCCCGGCGAGGTCGAGATGGACCTCAAGCAGGACTTTCCCGTCACGCCCGAGATCAAGGGCGCGGTGAAATCGCTCGACGGGGTGCTCGCGGTGGAGGACTTCTGAGCCGCCTCAGTAGTGCGGCGGGCGGACGTCTGCCATGATCGCGCTGCCGCCGCCATCGGACTGACGCTCGGCCTCGCGTTCGAGCAACAGGGCGACGCGGCGGGTTAGCAACGCGATTTCGCCATCCTGCCGGGCTATTGTGTCCGACAGGTCATCCATTGCGCGCTCCAAATAGGCGATGCGCTCTTCGAGGGCTTGGGCGTCCGTGGTCCCTTGGGTCATGGGGCTCTCCTGATCTGTCGCTGCCGCATTTAGGCACGAGCGGCGTTCCTGTCCATGGCTCTCGCCGCTTGCCCGGGACCAAAGGGGCTCTGCCCCGCCCTGCGGGGTCCCGCTGGAATACTTTTCGACAAGAGAAAACGCTGGCCGGGGTCAGCCGCCGCCATCACGCTCGAACGCGTTGGCCCACAAATGGAACATGCGAGCGCGCGTGCTGCCATCGAGCGCGCGCAGCAATGGCGGCGACAGTGGGATCAGGCGACGGGCGCTTGGCAGCAAGCCGGTTTCCGAGGGATCCACCGACATGACAAGACCGATATCGGCCAGCATGGTCTGCGCCTCGGCCCCGAGCAGAAAGTCCAGAAGGCGTTCGGCTGCGGGAGCGTTGCCAGCCTGTTTCGGGATCAGGTAGGCGCGTGACAGCACCAGGGTATAATCCTCGGGCAGGATGACACCGATGTGGCGCCCGGCCCGCTGCGCCGCGTAGGAGCCGAGTACGTTGTAGGCGATGTGATAGCGTCCCGAAGCGACCCCGTCGATGATCTCGGCGGAACAACAGGTGGCGATGGCATCCATGCGGGCGAGCGCTTCGAGCATGGCGCCGAAGGTGCTGGCCTCGAGGCTGTCGGCATGGGCGAAGAGGTAGCCAAGGCCCGACGCCTCGATGTCGTAGGTGGCAATGCGGCCGCGCAGCGCCTCGGGTTGACGGCGCATGAGGTCGAGCAGCTCGAAGCGGCTGCGCGGCACGCGGTCGCCTTCCAGCGCATCGCTGTTGTAGACGATGACGGCCGGTTCCTCGGAGATGCCCCAAAGTTCGTCCCGCCAGCGCCGCGCCTCCGGCAGCGCCGTGGTCAGCGCCGAGCGGTAGGGACGGGCACAGGCTGCATTGACGAGGAACAGCGCCTGATGGACCGCCGACGTGAAGATGGCATCCGCTGACACCCCCTCGCCCTCGCAGGCGTTGCGGCTGGCTTCGAACAGCGCGTTTGAACCCCATTGTTCATAGCTTACCCGGATGTCGGGATTGCGTTCAGTGAACCGTTCCATCACCGGGCGGATGATCGAAAGGTCAGTGGTTGATCGCAGCAGCAGGGTAGAGCCGCCCGTTCCGAACGTGGCAGTGGCCTCTTGCGCGGTGGTGCCCACGGGTAACAGCGTCAGCAGCAGGATCAGGATGCGGATCATGTGGGGGCCTCCGGGCAGAGCGGCAGAACGAGCATGATGCGGAAGCGCCCGTCCGTGCGGGCCGTGTCCACGTGGCCGCCGAAGGCTTCGGCAGTCGCCACCACGATCGACAGACCGATCCCGACACTGTCCTCGCGTGACGCGGTGCTGCGCTGGAACCGGGCACCGAGGCTGCCTTCGATCTGGGGTGGGATGCCGGGGCCGCTGTCTTCGACCCACAGCGTCGCCTCTTTCCCCTGGACCGAGGCGCCGATGGCCACCGGCGCCTGCCCGTGTTTCAGCGCGTTGACCAGCAGGTTGCGACCGGCTTCGCGCAGCGAGAAGCCGTCGGCCCGCACCATGACCGGCCCCTCCCCGATCATGAGCCGCAGCTCCGCATCGGGCGCGAGGACCTCGTGATCGCTGGCCTCAACCAGCTCCAGCGCCACCTCCCGCAGGTCCAGCACCTCGCGCGGAGCGCTTTCGGTGCGGTGAATGACCAGAGCCCGCGACAACAGCTTGTCAAGCAACGTCCCCAAGGACCGCGTGCGCGCCAGGATGCGGGCAAGAGAGCGGTCACGAGCAGGGCCATCCTCTTGTTCGAGAAGCGATTCCGCCTGCACACGGATGGCGGCCACCGGGGTCCGCAGCTGGTGGGCGCTGTCCGAGATCAGCGTCCGCATGCCCTCTACCTGCCGGTCGATGCGACCCATGAAGCGGTTCATGCCGGCCAGCAGGACACCCAGCTCGCGTGGCAATCCTTCGGTCGAGACCGGGGTCAGGTCCTGTGGGTCGCGGGCCGAGAATTCCTCGGACAGGGTATCGAGCGGGCGCATCGCCGACCGGATGACAGCCCAGGCCAGGATCATCAGCACGCCCCCCGCCAGGACCATGGGCACGAGGGCGCCCGTCACCAGCTCGAGCGCCATGGCCTGGCGGGCCAGAAGGGTCTGTCCCACTGTCACGGTCACCTCGCCCGAAAAGTCCCGCTCGGCGAATCGCCGGGTGATGCGCACGAATCGGGCGTCTTCCCCTTGCAGCTCGGAATCGAAGTAGACGGGACCGGCGGCAGTGCGCCCGGGCTCGCGATGGGATGTTTGCAGACCGGTGATGAAGCGCCCACCAGGGCCGCGCACAGCGTAGTGAATGCGGTCGTCCGGCGCCTGCGCCAGCAGTTGAAACGCCGAGACGGGCAGATCGACCACCGGGGCTCCGCGTTGCACCCGGATCGATTCGGCGATGTCGCTGGCCGCGCCCAGAAGGATCCGGTCATAGGATTTTTCCGCCGCGATGCGACCGTTGTAGAGCGTCCAGAAGGCCGCGCAGACGCCACCGGCCAGCAACAGCGCCAAGACCGCGGCCAGGACCCGAGACGCCAGGCTCATGTCGCGGCCCCTGCTTCGAAATCAATGCGATAGCCAACACCGCGCTGAGTGATGATCTCCACACCGCTTCCTGCAAGCTTCTTGCGCAAGCGGCCAATGTAGATCTCAATGGCATTGACCCCGACGTCTGCGTCTCCGAAGCCGTAGAGGCTATCGTAAAGCCGTGTCTTGCTGAGGTAATTCCCCTGATGCCGCAGCAGCAGGCCAAGCAGCGCCGCCTCGCGCCCCGTCAGGTCGAGCCGGTCGTCACCAAGGGTCGCCGTCATGCCGGCGGGCGAGAAGCGCAGCGGCCCGAGCGCCACGGTATCCCCCTTCTGCTCGGCCTCGCGGCGCACGAGGGCGCGCAGCCGCGCCTCGAGTTCGCGCTGATCGAACGGTTTGCCAAGGTAGTCGTCCGCCCCCTGATCCAGCGCCACCACCCGGTCGTCCACCGACACCAGCGCGGTAAGCATCAGCACCGGCGTGCGGTCCCCGGCCCCGCGCATCTCGCGCAGAAGACGCAATCCCGAGCCGTCCGGCAGGTTGATGTCGAGTACCACCGCGTCATAGCCCTGCACCGCGCGGGAATCACGCGCGGCCTCAAGAGTCGGGGCAAGATCGCAGACGATTCCGGACCGGGTAAACCCGGCGATGATCCCGTCGGCGAGATCCATCGTATCCTCGACGAGCAGCACGCGCATCAAGCCCCCCTTCCCGTCATACTGCGACTCAATCCTGACACTGACAGGTTCGCGACAGGTTGACGCAGTAGAAACGTCTTACCCCGCAGGTGCCCCGGCTGCCAACCGGCTCCGGAAACGGCGGGTCGGCATTCGGCGACGTGCAAGGAGGCGCGGCGCCTGATCTGAGGAGGAAACACATGATCATCACCGCAACCCGTGGCCTCGTGGCAGCAGCTGTTCTTGGCGTGTCGGCAATTGCCGCACAGGCGCAGGACTTTACCCCCGAGAACCCCGAGTGCATCGCCCCGGCCAACCCCGGTGGCGGCTGGGACTTCACCTGCCGCCAGGTGGGCAAGTCCATGCAGGACCAGGGCCTGATCGAAAAGACCATGCAGGTCGTGAACCTTGCCGGCGGCGGCGGCGGCGTGGCCTTTGCCGAGGTCGTCAACAAGCGTGCCGACAGCAACGATCTGATCGTCGCGGCCTCGTCCGCCACCGCGACCCGCCTTGCGCAGGGTGCCTACCCGGGCAACACCACCGACCAGGTGCGCTGGCTCGCGTCCA
This sequence comes from Salipiger pallidus, assembly GCF_014643635.1. Taxonomy (GTDB): domain Bacteria; phylum Pseudomonadota; class Alphaproteobacteria; order Rhodobacterales; family Rhodobacteraceae; genus Salipiger; species Salipiger pallidus. The sequence continues at coordinate 133,946 of NZ_BMJV01000008.1, read as the reverse complement.
TCGGCGCCGACTACGGCGTGATCGCCGTGTCCGCCGACAGCGAGATCGAAACCCTGCCGCAGCTTCTGGACATGATGAAGGAAGACCCGCGCTCTGTCTCCATTGCGGGCGGTTCGGCCGTGGGCGGCTGGGATCACCTCAAGGTGCTAATCGCCGCGGATGCCTATGGCATCGAGGATGTGCGCACGGTGAAATACGTGGCCTTCGACGGCGGTGGCGAGGCGGTGACCCAGCTTCTTGCTGGCTCCGTGCAGGCCTTCACCGGTGACGCATCTGAAGCCAAGGGCTTTGTCGACAGCGGCGACATCAAGGTCATCGCGGTTCTGTCGCCCGAGCGCCTGTCCGGTGACTTCGCCGACTTCCCCACCGCGCAGGAGCAGGGAATCGACGCCATCGGCGCCAACTGGCGTGGCTTCTACGCCCCCGGCGGCATGAGCGACGAAGCCTATGACGCGTGGGTGTCGAAGATCGCCGATCTCTACGCATCCGACGAATGGAAGAGCATCATGGAGGCCAACGGCCTTGCGCCGCTCGACCTTGCGGGTGCCGAGTTCGAGACCTTCGTCACCGACAGCGTCTCCGAAATCCAGGACATCTCGCGCGAGATCGGGATCATCAAGTAATCCCCATCTCCCGCTCGCGCGGGACGTGCGCGGCGGACCATGCCATCCAGGGTCCGCCGCATCTTAATATCCAGAAAATCAAGCATCCACAGGGGGACACCATGAGTGACCGCATCTTCGGGCTGTTCGGCCTGGCGCTCGCCATCTTCTTCGCCTGGGCCGCCTTCCAGATCGAGGAAAGCTTCCTTTCCGACGAAGTGGGCCCCAAGGCCTTTCCGCTGATCATCGCCACCATCCTCGGCCTGTCGTCGCTCTTCATTGCGCTGAAGCCCGACGCCAGCCCGGAATGGCCAAGCCTCGGCCGCCTGGCCGAGATCCTCGCCGCCGTGGTCGCGATGATCCTCTACGCCGAGTTTCTGCCCATCGTGGGTTTTGTCATCGCCACCGCAGCGGCCGCCGCCTACCTGACCTGGCGGCTTGGATCGGCTCCGCTGCAGTCGCTGATCATCGGGGTCTGCACCTCGGTCGGCATCTACGTGATCTTCCACCTTGTGCTGGGGCTGTCGCTGGCTCGCGGCCCGCTCGGCTTCTGAGGAACACAGCATGGAACTTCTTGCCAACCTAGGCGACGGTTTCGCCGTTGCCCTCACCCTGCAGAACCTCGGCCTTGCGCTGCTGGGCTGCTTCCTCGGGACGATCATGGGGGCCCTGCCCGGACTCGGGCCGTCGAACGGCGTGGCGATCCTGATCCCGCTGGCCTTCACCATGGGCCTTGGCCCGACCCCGTCGCTCATCCTGCTGACCTCGGTCTATTACGGCGCCATGTACGGCGGGCGCATCAGCTCGATCCTGCTGGGCATCCCCGGTGACGAGCCGGCAATGATGACCGTGCTCGACGGACACCCCATGGCCAAGAAGGGCATGGCGGGCGAAGCGCTGTCCCTGTCGGGGATCGCCTCCTTCGTCGGGGCCTTCTTCGCCACCTGGGGCCTGATCCTGCTGGCACCGCAGCTGGTCAAGATCGCGCTGCTGTTCGGACCGGCGGAATACTTCGCCCTCTTCGCGCTGGCCTTTGCCACGCTGGGAGGCGTGTCCTCGACCAACCAGGCCAAATCGGCCTTCGCCGCGATGCTGGGCCTTGGCCTTGCGACCATCGGCGTCGACACCCAGACCGGCGTGCCGCGCTTCACGTTCGGCGAGGTGCACCTTTATGACGGGCTCGATTTCCTCGTCGCCATCGTCGGCCTCTTCGCCCTCTCCGAGGTCTTCATCTTCCTCGAGCATCGCCATGGTGACGCAGACGCCGACAGCAAGAAACTGACCGTCGGGCGCCTCACCCCGCCCATGTCGATGATCAAGGCCTGCACGCCGACCATGCTGCGCACCTCGGTGCTGGGCTTCATCGCGGGCGTACTGCCCGGTGCGGGTGCCTCGCTGGGGTCGTTCATCTCCTACTCCATGGAGAAGAAGCTGGTGGACAAGAAGGGCACCTTCGGCACCGGCGATCCCCGCGGCGTGGCCGCCCCGGAGGCGGGCAACAACGCGGCTGCCGGTGGCGCGCTCGTGCCGATGCTGGCGCTGGGTGTGCCAGGCTCGGGCACCACTGCGGTCCTGCTGGCGGTGCTGCTGTCGCTGAACATCACGCCCGGCCCGCTGCTGTTCACCCAGAACCCCGACGTGGTCTGGGGCCTGATCGCGGCGCTGTTCATCGCCAACATCATGCTCCTGCTGCTGAACATCCCCATGGTGGGCCTGTTCACCCGCGTGCTGATGGTGCCGCCGCGCATCCTCATGCCGATCGTGGCGATGGTCAGCTTCGTCGGGATCTATGGCATCTCGGGGTCGACCTTCGATCTGCTGGTGATGATCGGCTTCGGGGTGATGGGCTGGGTGCTGCGCAAGCTCGATGTGCCGCTGGTGCCGATCATCCTTGGCACGCTGCTGGGCAACACGATGGAGAACAACCTGCGCCGCGCGATCACCATCGACAACGGCGACTGGTTCACCCTGGTGGACAGCCCGCTGTCGATCACGCTCTGGGCCATCGCCATCATCGGCTTCATCATGCCGCTGATCGTCGGCCGCGCCCTGCGCTCACGGATGCACCGCAAGGGCGAGGACGAGGGCTCGATCTCGGACTGAAGAAGCCGCTGATCGTTTCGACTGGGCGCACGGGGGACACCTCGTGCGCCTTTTTCGTTCGGGGAGAGTCAGACCCGGCATTGGGACATCGAGAATATCGGCCCATGTGAGAGCACTCAGATCACAGATCGCAGTTCAACTGGGCAAACAAATTGTCCAGGCTTGTGGGTGCACGGAAAGACTGCAAGGCTGCGCCATGAGCCTTTACCTTCAGGAGTTTCGAAGTGGCAGCTTGTGCAAATTGCGGCCGAAAGCTTGGTTTCTTTGATCCCGGCTCTGCTGGCCTCTGCCATCAATGCGCCATGGGGGCGTCGGAACTGATCACCCGCCACTCAGACAACTTTGAGGAAGATCAGCTCGAATTAGAACGAGACATCGCCGCCATCCTCCTCACCACCGAAACCGCCCCCAACCTCGAGATCCTCGAGCGGATCGAGATCGTCACCGCCGAATGCGCCTTCGGTATGAACATCTTCAAGGATCTCTTCGCCGGGGTCCGCGACGTTATCGGCGGACGCTCTGCCGCCGTGCAGAAGACCCTCCGCGATAGCCGCCGCACGGCTCTTCATGAACTGAAGAAAGAGGCGCACGCGGTGGGCGCTAATGCCGTCATCGCGGTTGACCTCGACTACACGGAACTGAGCGCCGCCGGGAACATGGTTCTGCTGGTTGCCTCGGGCACCGCAGTTCGTATCGCGAGCAATCCTGCCTCAGCCCCTGAGCACCGACCATAATGCAGAAAACCGGCCATGGACGCGCCATGCCGGGTGGCCCCTAAGGGGATGATATCATTTCCTATGTTCGGGAGTGTCTCTCGTCTGGGAGAGAATGGTGCGGTCGAGAAGACTCGAACTTCCACGGGTGTTACCCCACAGCGACCTCAACGCTGCGCGTCTACCAATTCCGCCACGACCGCACTGTCTAGGCTTGGTGAAGCGGTCTCTACATAGTCCCCACGGGGATGAAAAGAGGAAAATCGCAGATGGTCGCATTTTTCTTCGCAAGCCCCGGAAGACGCCCGGAAAACGGGAATGGCGGCAGGCATATTTCCCTTGGCTGGCGCCTGCCGACGCCTCATCGCTCACCAGCACCCAATGCACATGATGAAACCGATACCTGTGCAGGCCGAAACGCTTTGCTCTCAGCCTGCGCGGGCATCCGACGGAGCGCCGGTGAGCCGCCCTGCCTTGTCTCTACCCATGCCCAAATCGCATGCACTCTTGACGGCGCCTGCGCCCGGGCCTAGCCCGCTGGCATGGTGGAATGGATCACGACAGACGGCCTTACCGGCTATGACGAGGCGGTTTCCTTCATGGAGGCCCGGGCCGAAGCCATCGCCCGCGGCGAGGCGGACGAGGCGATCTGGCTGGTCGAGCACCCTCCCCTGTATACCGCTGGCACTTCTGCCCGCGTCGAGGACCTGCGCGAGCCGGACCGATTCCCGGTATTCACCACCAAGCGCGGCGGCCAGTTCACCTACCACGGCCCCGGGCAGCGGGTGGTCTATGTCATGCTCGACGTGGGCAAGCGCGGCCGGGATGTGCGCCGTTTCGTCAAGCAGCTGGAAACATGGGTGATCGCGGCTCTGGCCGAGTTCTCGGTCACCGGCCATATCCGCGAGGGGCGAGTGGGCGTCTGGGTCGAACGCCCTGACCGCCCCACCCTGCCCGATGGCCGCATGGCCGAGGACAAGGTCGCCGCCATCGGCATTCGCCTGCGCCGCTGGGTGAGCTTCCACGGCATCTCGATCAACGTGGAACCCGAGCTTGAACATTTCGGCGGCATCGTGCCCTGCGGCATCAGCGATTACGGGGTGACGAGCCTCGTTGACCTGGGCCTGCCGGTGACGATGACCGACGTGGATGTGGCGCTTAAGTCCACGTTCGACCTGGTCTTCGAAGACTGAACACAAAGGCGATTCGCTTCATACTCTCTCGCCATCAAGGTAAAATGGCCGGAGCAGCCTGCATCTCGGGAAAATGGCCGCTCCGGCCTGGGATCCGCGGCGGGACGGGGAAGCCACGCGCGGCAACGAACGCACCAGCCGGGACTGGACCGAGACGTTCGAAGAAGGTGCCCCGGTCAGCGCGAGGCCGAGACATGGGACAGGATGTCGTCACCTCGCAGGCCGCGTTCTGCCAGGGCGTCGTCGGACAGGGCCTAAAGCGTCCCGATCCACTCGGCGATCTCGCGCTGGCGGCGGGCAGAAGGCGTATCGATCAGACGCCCTGGCCTGGTCGGACGCGGGTGGGCGAGGCTTTGCACAAATTGAACCATTTTCCGGCCCCTATAGTAATGTAACTGGCAACTGAGCTCACGCTACCGACAGCACAGCGCGGGCGCAGGTCCGGAAGACCCGACGTTCGGCCAGCAAACGCGCCCGGATCGAGGTACATTTCAGACTAAAAGAGTCAGGTGAAAGCGCCGTTTTAAAGCCATGGTGACCGGAATAAAGTTTGATCGAGATCAAATGCCTATATTGCCCGGTTGTTTGGGACATTCTAAAAGAATGATGGAAGAAGGAGAGGCGCGCACGCGGTCGTAACCGACCCGCGCGTCAAAAGGGACGAGACCAATCAGGAGGCACCAGATGGCTGACGCCGCCATTCACGGCCACGGACACGAGGACAACCGGGGGTTCTTTACCCGCTGGTTCATGTCCACGAATCACAAGGATATCGGGATTCTCTACCTGATCACCTCGGCGATCGTGGGCCTCATTTCGGTATGCTTTACCGTCTACATGCGACTGGAGCTCATGGAGCCCGGCGTACAATTCATGTGCATGGAGGGGGCGAGACTGATTCCCACCGCCACCGAGAACTGCACTCCCAACGGGCACCTGTGGAACGTGCTCATCACCGGCCACGGCATCCTGATGATGTTCTTCGTGGTCATTCCGGCATTGTTCGGCGGCTTCGGCAACTACTTCATGCCACTGCAGATCGGTGCGCCGGACATGGCGTTCCCGCGCCTCAACAACCTGTCGTTCTGGCTTTATGCCGCCGGGACCACGCTGGCGGTCTGTTCGGTCTTTGCACCGGGCGGCAACGGCCAGGCGGGTTCGGGTATCGGCTGGGTGCTCTATCCGCCGCTGTCGACCTCCGAGGCGGGCATGTCCACGGACCTCGCGATCTTCGCCGTGCACGTGTCGGGCGCATCGTCGATCCTTGGGGCGATCAACATCATCACCACCTTCCTGAACATGCGTGCCCCGGGCATGACCCTGTTCAAGGTGCCGCTGTTCGCATGGTCGGTGTTCATCACCGCATGGCTGATCCTTCTGTCGCTGCCCGTTCTGGCCGGCGCGATCACCATGCTGCTGACCGACCGTAACTTCGGGACGACGTTCTTCGACCCGGCCGGCGGCGGTGATCCGATCCTCTACCAGCACATCCTGTGGTTCTTCGGCCACCCGGAAGTGTACATCGTGATCTTGCCGGGCTTCGGCATCGCCAGCCACGTCATCGCGACCTTCTCGCGCAAGCCCATCTTCGGCTACCTGCCCATGGTCTGGGCGATCATCGCGATCGGCGCGCTCGGCTTCGTCGTGTGGGCGCACCACATGTACACAGTCGGCATGTCGCTGACCCAGCAGAGCTACTTCATGCTGGCAACCATGGTGATCGCGGTCCCGACAGGGGTGAAGATCTTCAGCTGGATCGCGACCATGTGGGGCGGCTCGATCGAGTTCAAGACGCCGATGCTCTTTGCCATCGGCTTCCTGATCCTCTTCACCGTGGGCGGCGTCACCGGCATCGTCCTGTCGCAGGCGGCCGTCGACCGTGCCTACCACGACACCTACTACGTGGTGGCCCACTTCCACTACACCATGTCCATGGGGGCAGCTTTCACCATCTTCGCGGGGGTCTATTTCTACCTGCCGAAGATGACCGGCAAGATGTACCCCGAGACGCTGGGCAAACTGCACTTCTGGATGTTCTTCATCGGTGTGAACCTGACGTTCTTCCCGCAGCACTTCCTTGGCCGCCAGGGCATGCCGCGCCGTTACATCGACTACCCGGAAGCCTTCGCCACTTGGAACTTCGTGTCGAGCTGGGGTGCCCTGCTGTCCTTCGCGTCGTTCCTGCTGTTCTTCGGCATCGTCATCTACACCGTCCGCAAGGGCGCACCGGCGACCGAACGCAACCCGTGGAACGAATACGCGGACACGCTGGAGTGGACCCTGCCCTCGCCGCCGCCCGAGCACACGTTCGAGCAGCTTCCCAAGCGCGAGGACTGGGACAAGCAGCACGCCCACTGAGGCCTGATCCAAATCGAAGGGCCCCGGAGCATCTCCGGGGCCTTTTGCGTTATGTCCTCAAACCGGACCGAGGATCCCCAAGATGCCTTACCGCTGGGAAACCCCACCAGACCGTAATGGCCATGGAGAGATGCATCTCTGGCCGCACCAGTCACTTACGCCGGACGGCTTTTCCAATTTCATGCTGGGCTTCTTCGCGCTTGCGGTGATCCCGTTCTTCGGTCTGCTGGGGACAAGCCTGCTCTGGGCGCTGCTACCGTTCATGCTCGCCGCCGTGGGGGGCATCTGGTTCGCCATCCGCCGCAACAACCGCGACCGGCAGATCCTCGAGATACTCACCCTGTCCCCCGACGCCCTGACCCTGAGGCGACACAATACCAAGGGGCCGCCGCAAGACTGGCAAGAAAACCCGTACTGGGCGCGGGTGACGCTGCACCGCGACGGCGGGCCTGTCCCCTTCTACGTCACCCTGTCGGGACGAGGACGAGAGGTTGAGATCGGCGCCTTTCTGAGCGAAGACGAACGCAAGGCGCTACACGCCGAGCTGTCAGACCGGCTCGCGCAGCTGGCGCAAGGCTGAATTACGAAGGACGCCCCATGGCCCAGGCCCCCGCCACCCCCAAGACCCGGCGCGCCGCCCTTCTTGCAGCGGCCTCGATTAGCTCCTCTCGCGCCCGCACGCTGGCGCGCAGCCCCTCCGAAGGGGCCGCTCTTGACCTGCGCGCAGCGCAGAGGGGCCGCGCGATGCCCCGCGCCGAAGAGGTGATCTTTCTCGTGCCACTGGTTAGCCCCGAGCACGTGGGCGACTGGGCTGCGGTGTCGGAGCGCCTTGCCCAGACCATCGAGAGCTTTCGCCGCCAGGCCGGACCATGGCAGGCGGTGATCTGCTGCCAGCAGCGCCCGCCCCTGCCGGACGATCCGCGGCTGCACTGGCTGCCCTTCGAGGACCCCACGCCCGGCAACGACAAGTGGCGCAAGCTCGCCACTCTTTATGACCACCTTTCACAGGTGGCCACGCGCCCCGCGCTGGTTATGAGCTTCGATGCGGATGATCTGCTGCGGGATGGCACCGTGGAACGAATGCTGTCCGCCCCTGCCCCCGGCTGGCTGGTCGAGGACGGCTATGTCATGGATCATGCCACGGGCGACGTTGCCCTCGCCGGGGCGCGCAGCCTGTCGCAGCCTTTGCGCAAACCATTCTGGAAGCTCTGCGGTTCATGCGCCGCGATCCTGCACGACCCGGCCCTGCCGCAAAGCGCCGCGTTCCTGAAGGCGATGACCCAGCATGAACACCGGATGTTCCCCTATCTCGCACGCCTCGCCGGACGGCCCTTGCAGGCACTGACCCCACCGGCGGTGCTCTACGTTCTGAACCACGGCGAGAATTTCGGGGCACGGCGCGGGCGGGTGGGCTTCAAAACCCGTTTCGTGCAGCGCTTTGCCCTACCGGAAAAAGATTGGGCGCGGGTCTCGGACGAGTTCGCCTCGCCCTGAGGCCGCGCCCAAATTCCTTTGCAAGGAATTTGCGTCTCAGCCTGCCGCCGAGAGCCGGTTCTTTACCATCGTGCCTGCGGCACCGAAATCCATGCGCCCTTGGTAGCGGGTCTTGAGCACGCCCATGACGCGCCCCATGTCCCGGATCGAGCTGGCACCGATCTCATCCACCGCGGCGTCAACTGCCGCCTCGGCTTCGGCGTCGCTGAGCGGCTTGGGGAGGAACTCCTCGATCACCGCGATCTCCGCCAATTCCGCCTCAGCAAGATCGAGCCGCCCACCCTCTTCGTAGGTGCGCACGCTCTCGCGCCGCTGCTTCACCATCTTGGCCAGGATCGCCAAAAGTTCAGGCTCGCCGACGCCGCCGTCATTGCCGTCGGCGCGGGCCGCAATGTCGCGATCCTTGAAGGCGGCGTTGATCAGCCGCAGCGTGGAGAGGCGCTGGGACGCCTTGTCCCTCATCGCCTGCTTCGTTGCTGTCGAGATGCGTTCACGCAGATCCATGGATGCCCTATCTTGGATGTCTTGGGAAAAGACTAACCTATCGAAACGCCCCACCCGGCGCAACTCCGGGCCACGCCGACGCAAGCATCTGATTTCAATAGATTTCTCATTTCATGACCGCCCTTGACCCTTTTTGCGTCAAGCCTTACCTAAGGCGAGATTTGCCGTTCCCACGCCGCCAGAGGAGTCGCGCCATGCCCGCAAGCCCTAAACCGACCGCCTGTCTTGCCCTTGCAGATGGTACCCTGTTCTATGGTCAGGGCTTCGGCGCTACCGGCCAGACCGAGGCAGAGCTGTGCTTCAACACCGCCATGTCCGGTTACCAGGAAATCATGACCGACCCGTCCTACGCGGGCCAGATTGTGACATTTACCTTCCCGCACATCGGCAACGTCGGTGTCACCCCCGAAGATGACGAGACGCAGGATCCCGTGGCGGCGGGCATGGTGGTCAAGTGGATGCCCACCCAGTCGTCGAACTGGCGCGCGGTTCAGGAACTGTCGGAATGGCTCGCGTCGCGCGGGCGGATCGCCATTGGCGGCATCGACACTCGGCGCCTGACCCGTGCCATCCGGCAGTCGGGGGCGCCGCACGTGGCGCTGGCCCATGATCCGGACGGCAACTTCGACGTGGAAAAGCTCGTTGCCGCGGCTCGTGCCTTCCCCGGCCTGACCGGTGTCGACCTCGCCAAGGGCGTCAGCTGCGCCCAGTCCTACCGCTGGAACGAGATGCGGTGGGCTTGGCCCGAAGGCTACCAGCCGCAGACCAACCCGGTGAAGAAGGTCGTTGCCATCGACTACGGTGCCAAGCGCAACATTCTGCGCTGCCTTGCGTCGGCTGGCTGTGACGTCACCGTCCTGCCCGCCACCGCCACCAAGGAGGAAGTGCTCGCCCACGAGCCCGACGGCGTGTTCCTGTCGAACGGCCCGGGCGATCCCGCCGCAACCGGCGAATACGCGGTTCCGATGATCCGCGGCATCCTCGACGACACCAAGCTGCCGGTCTTCGGCATCTGCCTTGGTCACCAGATGCTGGCACTCGCGCTTGGTGGCAAGACCGTCAAGATGAACCACGGCCACCACGGCGCGAACCACCCGGTGAAGGACGTCGAAACCGGCAAGGTCGAGATCACTTCGATGAACCACGGCTTCGCAGTGGACGCGCAGAGCCTGCCCGAAGGCGTGATGGAAACGCACGTGTCGCTCTTTGACGGGTCGAATTGCGGGATCCGTATGTCCGACCGGCCGGTGTTCTCGGTACAGCATCACCCCGAGGCCAGCCCCGGCCCGCAGGATTCCTTCTATCTCTTCGAACGCTTCGTAAGTATGATGTAAGCCTCCAACCCTTAACATGATGTTAACACGGATATAAAAGGGTTAATCAGGTCTACATTTAACCTCGTGTTCATGAAATTTGCATGATCTGAGCCTGTCCCATGACAGGAGCCGATCATGCAAAATTCGGACCCAGGTTCTCGCTCTGCCCACTTGGCCCAGGCTGACGCGCCAAGAACAAGGCCACTTGGCGCGATCCTGATGCAACGTCGCAAGCTCGATGCAGCCGAGACATTGCGCACGCTTGGCAAAAGCTACAACAGCGGTGCCGAGTTCGCTCAGGTCGTCGTCACAGATGGCCTGGCGACCCCCCAAGACGTCCTCGAGGCGCAAAGCCTGCACTACGGTGCCCTGCAGCTCGACCGGAGCATCCATCCGGTCGATTCGTCGCTTAGCGGCCTGCTCGATCCCGAGACATGCCTAACGCTCTCGGCGCTGCCTTGGCTGCGCATCGGGGACACAATCGTGATCGCCACCTCGCAGCCGCAGAATTTTGACGCGATCGAAGCTGCCCTGCCAGCCGAGATCGGGAGCGTGGCCATGGCCCTCGCACTCGAGTCGGACATCCACGGCGAGATTGCTGCGCGGCACGGTTCGGACATGGTGCGACGGGCCGAAACGCAAGTGGATGCGCCGGACAGCTGTCGGGACATGGACCGCCTCACTCCGCTTGCTGCGCTCATTGGCGCGGCTTTCGCACTGCTCGCCATCGGGCTGCTGATTGCGCGGCCGGACCTGTTCTTTTCCGCAGCGGTTCTTGTGGCCATGGCGACACTCCTCATGGCACAGATCCTGAAGCTCAGCGCGTTCTGTGCCGGTCGCACCCCGCCGCGAGGTGGTGGCGGCAGGCCGCGCACGACCCCGCCCTTCTCGGTGCTGGTGCCGCTGTTCCGCGAAGAGAACATCGCGCGCGACCTTTTGCAGCGGCTTTCCAGGCTTGATTATCCACGCGCTCAGCTGGACGTGATGCTGGTGCTCGAGGCGCAGGATGACACGACGCGCAAGGCCTTGGCGGAAACGGAGCTGCCAGCGTGGATGCGGGTGATCGAGGTCCCGGACGGCCCTATCACCACCAAACCGCGCGCCATGAATTACGCCTTGCGCTTTGCCCGGGGCGAGCTTGTCGGGATCTACGATGCCGAGGATTCTCCTGCCGCCGATCAGCTGCTGCAGGTCGCCCATCATTTCCAGCGCGCGCCCCCGGAGGTGGCCTGCCTTCAGGGCATTCTCGATTTCTACAACCCCCATGCCAACTGGATGTCTCGCTGTTTCACCATCGAGTACGCAACCTGGTTTCGCATTATGCTTCCCGGCCTCGCTCGGCTGGGTTTCGCAATCCCGCTGGGGGGAACGACCGTGTTCTTCCGCCGCGACGCGCTGGAACGGGTCGGCTGCTGGGATGCGCACAACGTGACCGAGGATGCGGACCTCGGAATGCGCCTGGCCCGTCGGGGCTATGTCACCGAGATGATCCCCGTGGTCACCCGCGAAGAGGCCAACAACCGCCCCTGGCCCTGGATCAAGCAGCGCTCACGCTGGCTCAAGGGATACATGATCACCTGGCGCGTCCACATGCGCCGCCCCCTGCGCCTGCTGCACGATTTCGGAGCATGGAAGTTCCTCGGCTTCCAACTCGTGTTTCTCACTGCCTTCATGCAATACCTGCTGGCACCCGTGCTGTGGTCGTTCTGGCTGGTGCTCGCGGGCTGGGCCCCGCCGCTTGCCGCATGGCTCGGCACAGGACAGATGACGGCGCTGCTCTGGTGTTTCCTCGGCGCCGAAGCGGTCTCATTGATGGTCGGGGTTGCCGCTGTCAGCCGCAGCCCACACAGGGGGCTGCTGCCATGGGTGCCGACCATGTTCCTCTACTTCCCACTGGGCGCGATCGCCGCCTACAAGGCCGCGTGGGAGCTGCTCACCCGTCCGTTCTACTGGGACAAGACCATGCACGGCCATTCGACGCCGGACCGGCCCGACGCTGAGATCCCCGAGGACCAGCCCCGGTGATCGCTTCAATCGACCTTCTGGCTATCGAGCTTAAGGCGGGTGACGAAGGCAACCGAGATGTGATCGCGCAGTGCCCGGTAGGCGGCCTCTTCGTCGCGCCGGGCAATGGCATCGACAATCGCCTCGTGTTCGCCAAGGGCGATCTGGCCCCGCCCCTCCGCTGCAAGCGAGGTGGTTGCCATCAGCGCCATGGACCGGTGCACGAGGTCAAGTTGCTGCACGAGGAACCGGTTGTGCGACGCCAGATGGATCATCTTGTGAAAGCGCCGGTTGGCCCGTGCCAAGGTCGAAGGATCACCAAGCAGCGCCTGATCCTCGGCAACCATCTCGCGCAGCACCAGAATTTCCTCGTCCGAGGCATGGCGGGCCGCAAGCCGCGCCGCAAGCCCTTCGAGCTCGGTGCGCACGACGTAAAGTTCGGCCATCTGGTTGTGATCGAGCGATGCCACAATGAGAGACCGACCGTCACGGGCCAGCAGGGACTGGGTTTCCAGCCGTTGCAGGGCCTCGCGGATGGGCGTGCGCGATACACCGAAGCGCTCCGCCAGTTCGCTTTCTACCAGCCGGTCGCCGGGACGGTAGACGCCTGAATCGATCGCATCGAGGATCAGCGTGTAGGCGTCCTTGCTGGGCGTCCGGGCCTGGTTCATCGGGGTCTCCTTGCTGGTTCCGGCCACGATAGCGTCAACAGCCCGGACTTATCAATGCGCCCATTGCCGCAAGCCCCTGCAAAGATTACCCTGTGCGCCATGACACACCAGCCTTTCGAGAAGGTCCGCACCTGGGTCTTCGATCTCGACAACACGCTTTATTCCCCTGCCGTGCGGCTTTTCGACCAGATCGAGAAGAAGATGACCGCCTATGTCATGCGCGTCACCGGCTTTGCCGAGATAGAGGCGGACCGCCTGCGCAAGGAGTACTGGCACCTGCACGGCACCACGCTGGCGGGCCTCATGGCCGAGCACCGTATCGACGCGGACGCCTATCTCGAAGAGGTGCACGACATCTCCTTCGAGGCGCTCACCCCCGACCCGCATCTGGCAGAGCTGATCGGCAACCTGCCGGGGCGACGCATCGTCTACACCAATGGCAGCGCCCCCTATGCGGCGCAGGTGCTGAAGGCGCGGGGCCTGGATGCTGCATTCGATGCGATCTACGGCGTGGAACATGCCGGATACCGCCCCAAGCCCGAAGAGGCCGCCTTTCGCGCGGTGTTCGAGCGCGACGGCGTGGACCCAACGATTGCCGCCATGTTCGAGGACGACCCGCGCAACCTTGCCGCCCCCCATGCCATGGGGATGCGCACCATCCACGTTGCTCCGGAGCGCGGACCGGGGGATCATATCGAGCATCACACCGACGACCTGAGCGCCTTCCTGCGTGACATCGCCCGCCCGGCCCCCTGAGCGGGCCAGTAACTGGGCCAGTGACTAGGCCGGCGACCCGCCCCCCCCCCTGCGGCACTTCGCGAGATGACAGCGACGCACCCCCGCCCTAGATAAGGGCACAAAGGAGAGCGGCCATGGACCATGACATTCTGATCTCGGGCGGCGGCATCGCGGGCCTGACGGCGGCGGCGGCCTTCGGGGCGGCGGGCTTTTCGGTGATCTGCGTCGACCCGTCCCCACCGGTAACCGACCGCGAAGCCAAGGGTGCCGACCTGCGGTCCACCGCCTTCCTGCAACCGGCGCAGGCCTTCCTTGAAAAGGCCGGTCTTTGGGACAGGCTCGCCCCGCACGCGATGCCCCTGCAGATCATGCGCATCGTCGATGCGGGCGGTGAGGTGACCGAGCCTCGGGTGACCAAGGATTTCGACGCCTCGGATATCTCGGACAAGCCTTTTGGCTGGAACCTGCCCAACTGGCTGCTGCGCCGAGAGATGGCGGCGCATCTGGATGCCATGCCCAATGTGGATTTCCGCCCCGACACCGCCACGACGACGCTGTTCACCCGCGCCGCCCACGCCCGCGTGGGTCTGTCGGACGGCAGTTCGCAACAGGTACGGCTGGTGATCGCCGCCGACGGGCGCGGCTCGCCCATGCGGCAGGCGGCGGGCATCGGGGCGAAGACCCGGCGCTTTGGCCAGAAGGCGCTGGCGCTGGCCGTGAACCATCCCCTGCCCCATGGCAATGTCTCGACCGAGGTGCACCGCACCGGCGGGCCGTTCACGCTCGTTCCCCTGCCCGACCACGACGGCAAGCCGTCCTCGGCGGTGGTGTGGATGGAGGAAGGACCGAAGGCCGAGGCCCTGTTCCGCCTGCCCGACGCGGAGCTCGAGGCCGCCATGTCCGACCGGTCCTGCCACCTGCTTGGGCCGCTCACACTGGCCTCGCAGCGCACCATCTGGCCGATTATTGCCCAACATGCAGAGCGGCTCGCGGGCGAACGGCTGGCGCTGGTGGCCGAGGCGGCCCATGTGGTGCCGCCCATTGGCGCGCAGGGGCTGAACATGTCGCTGAACGATCTGTCAGCGCTTCTGGATCTGGCGGTAAAGGCCCCCGAGCGGCTTGGGGACGCGGCGATGCTGGATGCCTACCACCGGGCGCGGATCACCGACATCCGGGCGCGGGTGGCAGGGATCACCCTGCTCAACCGCACCTCCATGCTGTCTGCCGCGCCGCTGCGCGATGCGCGGGCGCATGCGCTGGATGCACTTTACGGCATAGCCCCGCTGCGCAAGACTCTGATGCAGCTGGGACTAGGCGCCAAGGGCTAGAGCGAGTCCTCGACGCGGAAGCCTTCTGGGATCTCGTCGCGCCCCTCGAGCAGGAGCGCGGCCATCACATGCGCCACCTTGGGGGCCATGCCAAAGCCGATCTTGAAGCCCCCGTTGGCGATGAAATGCCCGGCCCGGTCGGGGTGCGCGCCCAGCATCGGCGCGCGGCTGCGGGCACGGGGGCGAACGCCGGCCCAATGCTCGATGACCTCGGCGCCATGCAGCACCGGCATCACCTCGCGGGCGCGGGCGACCAGCTCATCGCATTGCGCATCGCAGGAGGTGGGCTCGTCGAATTCCCGCTCCGAGGTCGAGCCGATGGCGACCGTGCCGTCCCCATGCGGCACGATGTGCAGCCCCCCGGCAAAGACCTGCGCCACGTCGCCCGCATCATGGCGCATGAGCGCCGACTGGCCCTTGATCCCCGTGCCGACCATGCGGCTTCGGCCCTGCGACAGCTCTTCCAGCCCGCGCCAACCGGTGGCCCAGAGCACCGCGCCGCGATCCTCGGCTTCGGGCACGACCTCTACGCCCATGGCCGACAGCGCCGCCACCAGCGCGGCGCAGGCGCGGCGCGGCGACATGCGCGCGGTGAGCGTGTCGCGGATGAGCCAGCCCGACGGCGTGACCGGCGCCCATGGGCCGGCAGCGCCCTCGGGGAGGACTTCCCACACGGCGGCATCCCCCCACAGGTCCTGCGCCGTCAGCACGCGGGCGCGGGCCAGCTCCAGACCCGCGTCATCGGCGATGGGCTGCAACCGGCCGCTGCGAGAATAGTCGGGGGACACGCCGCCCACAGCCTCGACCTCGGCCCAGAAATCGCCCGCCATCAGCAGGCTGTCCAACTGAAACGCCTTCTTGGCATTCCAGTTCTCGGGGACATGCGGGGCCAGCGCGCCGACGATGCCGCCGCTTGACCCGGCGGCCGGACCATAAGGATCCACGACCGTCACCGTCGCCCCTGCCCGGGCGCAGACCCAGGCGATGGAGAGGCCGAAGATTCCCGCTCCGCGCACCGTTATGTCGCTGCTTGCCATTGCCGCTACTCCCCTGCATGGTCGCACCACTTCTAGGACAAAGCCCCATGACGAACCAGCCCGACACCCTGCACTGGCGTGACGGAGACGTGCCCGTCTCCGACCGCTTCGACGACCCTTATTATTCGCTCGACAACGGTCTGGCCGAGACCCGGCACACCTTCCTTGCGGGCAATCGCCTGCCGGAGCGGTTCACGGATGGCTTCCACGTGGCCGAGCTGGGCTTCGGCACCGGGCTGAACCTGTTGGCGACGCTCGCGCTGTGGCGTGAGGCGGGCAGCCCGGGGCGGCTGCGCTTTACCACGTTCGAGGCCTACCCCCTTGGCGCGGCGGACATGATCCGGGCACAGGCGCAGTTCCCGGACCTCGCCGGCATTGCCGCCGAGCTTGCCCCGTACTGGGAGCAGGAAGCCCGCCGGATCGACCTGCCGGACCTGAGGTTCGAGATGGTTGAGGGCGATGCCCGCACCACCCTTGCCGCGTGGCAGGACAAGGCCGATGCGTGGTTCCTCGACGGCTTTTCGCCCGCCAAGAATCCCGAGCTCTGGGGCGAGGGGCTCATGGCCGAGGTCGCGCGCCACACCGCACCGAGCGGCACGGCAGCCACTTACACGGCGGCGGGCCACGTGCGCCGGGCGCTCGAGGCCGCAGGCTTTGACGTGACCCGGACACCGGGATATGGCCGAAAGAGGCACATGACCGTGGCGGAGCTTTCCCGATGACAACGCAGAACACCCGGCTCGGGATCGGGCTCATGATTCTGACAACGCTGATCTTTGCGGTGCAGGACGGCGTCTCGCGCCACCTGTCCGAGACGTACAACGTCTACATGGTGGTGATGATCCGCTACTGGTTCTTCGCCGCCTTCGTGATGGTCATCGCCTCGCGTCAGGGCGGCGGGCTGCGCGCCGCTGCCGCCACATCCCAGCCGTTTCTGCAGATCTTTCGCGGCGTTCTGCTGGTGGTCGAGATCTGCGTGATGGTCACCGCCTTCGTGCTGCTGGGCCTGACCGAAAGCCATGCGATTTTCACCGCCTACCCTCTGCTGGTCGCCGCGTTGTCGGGGCCCATCCTAGGGGAAAAGGTTGGCTGGCGGCGCTGGATGGCTATCGGGGTCGGGTTCATCGGGGTGCTCATCATCCTGCAACCGTCGGGCGGGGTGTTCTCGCCCTATGCCATCGTGCCTCTGGCCGCCGCGCTGATGTTTGCCCTTTATGGCCTGCTGACGCGCTACGCCGCGCGCAAGGACAGCGCCGCGACCTCGTTCTTCTGGACCGGCGTGGCCGGATCTGTCACTGCCACGCTCATCGGCATGTGGTACTGGGAGCCCATGTCCGGCGACGACTGGGTGTGGATGATCGTGCTGTGCTTCACCGGCGCCGCGGGGCATTTCACGCTCATCAAGTGTTACGAGGTGGCCGAGGCATCTGCGGTGCAGCCCTTCGCCTACCTGCAACTGGTGTTCGCGACCGCCATCGGCATGACCGTCTTTGGCGAGACGCTGCGCACCAACGTGGCCATCGGCGCGGGCATAATCGTGGCGGCGGGGCTGTTCACTCTCTGGCGGGCGCAGAAGCGCAATCAGGAGCCAGCGGTCAAGCGGGTGCCCTGACTGCCGCTTGACCGCCCAGGGCCTCTGAGGTGCTCGCGCATGAATGTCAAAAGGCCCCGCGACATCTCACGGGGCCTTTCGTTTGGTTCGTGGAGGGACCGGGCGAGGAGCCCGGCCCGTCCGGGATCACATGCGCGACGCGACGTTTTCCCAGTTCACCAGGTTGTCGAGGAAGTTCGCAAGGTACGCGGGGCGCTTGTTGCGGAAATCGATGTAGTAGGAGTGTTCCCACACGTCGCAGCCCAGCAGGGCGGTCTGGCCGAAGCACAGCGGGTTCACGCCGTTCTCGGTCTTGGTGATCTTGAGGCCACCGTCCGTGTCCTTGACCAGCCACGCCCAGCCAGAGCCGAACTGGCCTGCGCCCGCTGCCGAGAAGTCTTCCTTGAACTTGTCGATGGTGCCGAAGGAGTCCTTCAGGGCCGCTTCGAGCTCGGACGGCATGGCGTTGTCGCCAGCGCCCATCATTTCCCAGAACTGGGTGTGGTTCCAGTGCTGCGACGCGTTGTTGAAGAGGCCCGTCTGAGCCACGGCGGACTTGTCGTAGGTGCCGGTCACGATGTCTTCGAGCGACTTGCCCGCCCACTCGGTACCGTCGACCAGCTTGTTGAGCGTGGTGACATAGGTGTTGTGGTGGATATCGTGGTGATACTCGAGCGTTTCCTTCGACATGCCCTTCGAGGCAAGCGCGTCATGTGCGTAGGGAAGGTCGGGAAGTTCGAAAGCCATTGGTATATCCTCCGGGCTTGAGTGAATTTGTAGTCATTCCTATTCCTGCTGAACGCGAGGTCAAGGAGTGTCACAGTTTAAACGTGCACATCCATCGGATGTTCCGTCCACAGATAGGGCAACATCTTCAGGCGGACAGGAAATTCACCTCTCCGCCCGGCTGCGCCAGCGTGCTGAGCGCCTCGAAGGCGTAAGCGCCGACAGAGCGGAAGACAAACACCTGCGCCTCGTCTTCGGACCGCAGCCAGTAGCCCGCTGCCACCTGCGCCAGCCGCGACCGGCGCACATCGCCCACCGGGAAACCGCGCGGGGCCATGTCCGTGGGCGTGACCTTGGCAAGGATATCACGCAAGTGAGGCCCGCTGACACGGAACTGCGCGCGGGCGTCGGACAGATTGGTGATCGCTATGAACCAGCCGTCGAAGGCGGCGTTCAGCGACTCCATCACGCCATCCACGGCATCATAGGGCACCAGCAGCAGAAGCTCGTCCGGCGACATCCAGAGCAGCGCCCTGTCCCCGTCCGTTACGGACCCGCGTTGGTCGGGGAAGGCCATGCCAAGTGCGTCCGACAGCTTGGTGCGATAGTCCTCGGACATCTCGCAGCGCAGGGTGATCTGGCCCTGCGGCGGCAGGGCTTCGACGGTGATCAGCCCTTCGGACCGGGCACCTTCGTTAGGGGCCATCACGTCAGACATCCTGTTTCTCTCCCTTCGGGTCGAAGAACACCGGGTTCACGATGCGTGCCTCGACCGTGGTCAGCTCGTCCCGGGTTTCATCCTGATCCTCGGCGGTGAACGAAATAACCTCGCCCATGCGGTCGGGGCCATTCAGCACCAGCCCCATGGCAATGCCCTTCTTGAGGGTCGGCGACCAGTAGGTCGAGGTCACGCGCCCTTGGGTGTTGCGCTGGCCGTTGGCGTTCTTGCCGGGGGCTGGCGCGTAGCAGCCGTCAGGCAGCACCGAGCCGTCGAGCGTTTTCAGACCCACCAGCTTCCAGCGGTCACCGCGCGCCATGTCGTGCCGCTCCTGCGCCCGCTTGCCGAGGTAGTCGTCCTTCTTCTTCGAGATCGCCCAGTTCAGCCCCAGATCCTGCGGGATCACCGTGCCGTCGGATTCGTCCCCGATCATGATGAAGCCCTTCTCCGCCCGCATGACGTGAAGCGCCTCGGTGCCGTAGGGGGTTATGTTCCACTCGGCCCCCGCCTCGAGCAGTTTGCCCCAGAAGGCACGGCCCCGGTTCGCAGGGATGGCGATCTCATAGCTGAGCTCGCCCGAGAAACTGATGCGGTAGACCCGTACCGGCGTATCCGCCAGCGAGCCGTCGGCCCACCCCATGAAGGGCAGCGCCTCGGGGCTGACGTCCATGCCACCGAGCTTTTCCAGCAGCTTGCGGGCGTTCGGCCCGACCACGGCGATTTGCGCATATTGCTCGGTCAGGTTGGCGGTGTAGACCTTCCAGTCCCACCATTCGCATTGCAGCCAGTCTTCCATGTGGGCGTGCACATGGTCCGCCCCACCAGAGGTGGTGTGGCACAGCCAGCTGTCCTCGGACAGGCGCACGACGACGCCGTCATCCATCAGGAAGCCGTTCTCGTTGCACATGAGGCCATAGCGACATTTGCCCACCGGCAGCGTCGACATCATGTTGGTGTACATCATGTCGAGGAACCTGCCCGCGTCCGGCCCTTTGACAAGGATCTTGCCCAGTGTCGAGGCATCGAGCAGACCAAGGCTCTCTCGGGTGGCGGTGATCTCGCGATTCACCGCGTCGTGGCGGGTCTCACCGCCGCGCGGGTAGCAGTAGGGGCGACGCCACTGGCCGACAATCTCCCAAGCGGCATTGTTGGCCTCGTGCCAGTCCTGCATGGGGGTGCGGCGCAGCGGCTGGAAGATATCGCCCCGCGCCTCGCCCGCGATGGCGCCGAAGCTGATCGGCGTATACGGGGGCCGGAAGGTGGTGGTGCCCACCTGCGGGATCGGCGTGCCCAGCGCATCCGCTAGGATCGCAAGGCCGTTGATGTTGCTCAGCTTGCCCTGATCCGACGCCATGCCAAGGGTGGTATAGCGCTTGGTATGTTCAACGCTCTCGTAGCCTTCGCGCGCGGCCAGCTGCACGTCCGACACCTTCACGTCGTTCTGGTAATCGAGAAAGGCCTTCATCTTCAGGTCCGCCCGCGCGCCTTGGGGCATCAGCCAGACCGGGGCCAGAGGCGACTCGGGGGTAACGACGGCCTCGGGCGTCGTGGCGGTCGCCTCATGGCCCAGCTTGCCCGCCACGGCGGCACCAGCCTTGGCGGCGCAGTGCAGCGTTTCGGGCAGGCTGAGGAAGCCGTTCGCCGCCCCGCAGGCGCTGACGAAAGGCGCCCCGTCCGCGCCGGTGGGCGCGCGCGAGGCGTCGGGGCGGAAGAAATGCCCCTCCGCGTCCCATTCGAGCTTGCCGCCGCAATGGGAGAAGAGGTGTACCACCGGAGACCAGCCGCCAGACATGGCAACCGCGTCGCAGGCGATGGTGTCCAGTTCGCCGCCCGATCCGGTCTGATCGCAGATCGCCACGCCGCTGACCCTCTGACCGCCCAGCACCTTCGAGATACCGCGCCCCGGCTCGACCTTGATGCCAAGATCGCGGGCCTCCTGCATCAGCGCTCCGCCGCCCATGGGCCGCGCGTCGATGATCGCGGGCACATCGAGGCCCGCCTGCTTGAGAAGGATCGCGGTGCGATAGGCGTCGTCGTTGTTGGTGACCACGACCGTGCGATCACCGGGGGCCACCCCCCAGTTGACCACGTAATCGCGCACCGCCGAGGCCAGCATCACACCGGGCACATCGTTGCCGGCAAAGCTGAGCGGGCGCTCGATGGCCCCCGTCGCGGTGATGACCTGTTTCGCACGGATGCGCCACAGCCGGTGGCGTGGACCTGCCGCGCCTGGCTTGTGGTCGGTGAGGCGTTCGTAGCCAAGGACGTAGCCGTGGTCATAGACCCCTGCCCCCATCATGCGGCTGCGCATCTTCACGTTTGGCATGGCCTGCAGCGCGGCAACGGTCTCATCGACCCAAGCGCCCGGCTCCATGCCGTCGATGGTACCACCGTCCACCGGTGCACGTCCGCCCCAGTGGGCGGTTTGTTCGATCAGAAGTACCTCGGCGCCAGCCTCGGCGGCGGTCTTCGCCGCCAGCAGGCCCGCGACGCCGCCGCCGACCACCAGAAGGTCGACATGGGCGTGGTAATGTTCGTAACGGTCCGCGTCCCGTGCCTCGGGATGCGGTGCCTGCCCTAGGCCCGCCGCCTGCCGGATCACCGGCTCGTAAAGATGTTTCCAGAAGCTGCGCGGCCACAGGAAGGTCTTGTAATAGAAGCCCGCAGGCAGGAAGCGCGCCAGTTTCGCGTTTATCTCGCCCACGTCGAACTCGAGGCTTGGCCAGTGGTTCTGGCTGCTGCTCACCAGCCCGTCGAAAAGTTCGGTGGTGGTGGCGCGCTGGTCCGGCTCGAACCGCGCACCCTCTCCCAGATGCACCAGCGCGTTGGGCTCTTCGGGGCCCGAGGCCACGATGCCTCGCGGGCGGTGGAACTTGTAGCTGCGGCCCAGCAGGACCTGATCGGCGGCCAGCAGTGCCGAGGCCAGCGTGTCGCCCTCGTAACCGGTGAAGCGGCGCCCATTAAAGGTAAAGCCGATCTGCTTGCTCCGGTCAGTGAACCGGCCGCCCCTGGCGAGTCTCGTGCTCATGGCTGGGACCTCTTGTCAGTTGCGCCGAACCCGCGTCCGGCAAAGGAGGATTCCGAAGTTCGAAGGCTCATGCCTCGCCCGTCCGTTCCGCGATATGATCCTGCAGGTCCTGCGGCGGCGCATGGGTCTGGGCGGCATAGGTGCCGTAGACCTCCATGGTCACACTGCTGCGTGCGGCCAGGAACCACTTGCCGCAGCCATAGGCATGGCGCCAGCGCTCCAGCACGACGCCCTTGGGATTGTCGCGGGTAAAGAGGTAATCCTCGAGCGCCTCGTCGCTGCTGCCCGGCCCCTCACGCTTCAGATGCGCCTCGCCTCCGGGCACAAGGTCGATCTCGGCGGCGTCTTCGCCACAGCAGGGGCAGTGCAGGATCAGCATTGGGCGATCTCCTTCGATTGCGGACAAGAGTTGCCCGGCCTCGCGCTGGACGCAAGACCGGGCAGGCCCGCCGAAGCGGACAGATCGATCGGGACACCGCGATCAGTCGGCTGCAGGGGCCGTGGTGTTGGTGTCGTCAGCCGGGGCGGCATCATCAGTCGCCGGGGCAGCCTCGTCCGTTGCCGGAGCGGTTTCCTCGGCTGCGGGCGCGGTTTCCATGGCTGCGCCGCTGTCCGCTGCCGGTGCCTCGTCGCCCTCGACGACGACATTGGTGTCACCACCAGTGGTCGCGGCAGGGGTGCTGTCGCCATCACCGCCGAAAATGACAAAGCCCAGCACGGCGACGATGACCACGAGGATGCCGACCACGAAGGCGATGCCGGAGTTGCCGGATTTCGTGGTGGTCGTGGTCGTCGTGGTGGTGCGGGCCGGATCGTGTGCGGGATCGCGCGGCGGCACGTGGGTGTTCGAACGGTCGGTGTAATCGGACATTGGAGCTTCTCCTCACAGGATGCGTTTTCTGCGGGATCAACCTTCGGTCGTGCGCTCTCGTTCCGCCGGATTTTTCCAACAACCGCCCGATTGGCAGCATTCCGCCAAAAGATGAGCGGAAAAATCCGGCAGACCGCGTCTGGGGCGGTTTTTTCAGAGCCGGGGACCGCCCCGTAAACCGGTCTGGAATCGTTGGCCTCTACATTCGGCAAGAGGCACATAAAAAGAGTAGCATCATGGGCAGACTTCAGACACTTACCCTGACCAGCCACCGGGGCCGCGCGTACCCCGTGGAACTGTTTTCCACCGACACGGACTTCACCGGCACACCCGCCGTCTACCTGTTCCTGCGCATGCCGCAGGGCCGATCGCTGCAGGCCCAGGTGCTCTACGTGGCGCACAGCAACGACCTTGGCCGCTGCATCGACGACGACCGTGGCCCCGGCGGCATGCTGACCCGGGCCGAGGCCCTTGGTTGCGATGCCATCGGCGGCCTGCCCCTCGCCAGGGAGGAGGATCGCGTCACGGTCGCGCGCGAGTTCATCGACAGCTGGAATCCCGCCCTCAACGAAGGCCATGGGGCGCTTGCGGGGATGATCGGTCTGGCCTCCCCTGCTCCGATGCTGCCACCAATGCGGCGCAGCATGGTCGGGAAGTAAGCCTCCGGCCAGCTCAGCGCAGGACCGGCCCAGACGTATGCCGGGCCTGCCTGAGCGTGGAACCATGCACGCTTCGCGGCTCATCAGTGCGCCACACCAGCGGCTCATCAGTGCGCCACACCAGCGGCTCATCAGTGCGCCACACCAGCGGCGACGCTCTCGTCGATGAAGCGCCCCTCGCGGAACCGGTCCAGCCCGAATTCAGCAGTCAGCGGGGACTGCCCCGTCGCCATCAGCTCGGCAAAGCCCCATCCCGAGCCCGGAATCGCCTTGAACCCGCCGGTGCCCCAGCCGCAGTTGATGAAACAGCCCTCGAGCGGCGTTTTCGACAGGATGGGCGAGCGGTCCCCGGTCACGTCCACGATCCCCGCCCATTGCCGCAGCATCTTGAGCCGCGAGATCATCGGGAAGGTCTCGACCAGCGCCCGCACGGTTTCCTCGATATGCTGGTAACTGCCACGCTGCGCATAGTTGATATAGCCGTCGGTGCCGCCCCCGATCACCATCTCGCCCTTGTCGGACTGGCTCATGTAGCCATGCACCGTGTTGGCCATGACAACGACGTCCATGCAGGGCTTGATCGGCTCGGACACCAGCGCCTGCAGCGACACGGATTCCAGTGGAAGGCGGAAGCCAGCCTTCTCGGCCATGACGCCGGAATGCCCGGCCACGACGATCCCCAGCTTGTCGCAGGCGATGTCTCCCTTGGTGGTGGACACGCCCGACACGCGCCCGCCCTCGCGTTGCACGGAGGTCACCTCGCACTGCTGGATGATGTCCATGCCCATGTCCGAACAGGCGCGCGCATAGCCCCAGGCCACCGCATCGTGACGCGCGGTGCCGGCCCGTGCCTGCCAGAGCGCGCCCAGCACCGGGTAGCGGGGGCCGTCGATGTTCATGATCGGGCACAACCGCTTGACCTCGCGGGGCGAGATCATCTCGGTATCGATGCCCTGCAGGCGGTTGGCGTGTACCGTGCGCTGGTAGCCCCGCAGCTCGTGCTCGGTCTGGGCCAGCATCATGACGCCGCGCGGGCTGAACATGACGTTGTAGTTCAGATCCTGGCTGAGCCCCTCATAGAGCGACCGCGCCTTCTCATAAAGCGCCGCAGACGGATCCTGCAGGTAATTCGAGCGGATGATCGTGGTGTTGCGGCCGGTGTTGCCACCCCCAAGCCAGCCCTTCTCGATGATTGCCACGTTGCGGATCCCGAAGTTCTTGCCAAGGTAGTAGGCGGTGGCGAGCCCATGCCCCCCGGCCCCGACAATGACCACGTCGTAGCGTTTCTTCGGCTCGGGTCTGCCCCAGGCACGCCCCCATCCGGTGTGATAGCGAAACGCCTCTTTGGCGACGGCGAAGGCGGAGTAACGTGTCATCGGACCTCGAATCCGGGACGGGACTTGTCCCTTGCTGAAGCAAATTCAGCATAGATGTAGACATCATCGCAACCGGATCAATCTTCGGCATTTGCGACTTGTGCATGGCTTGCGCCCGTTTGGGGTTTTTTCCCCGCGCCGTCGCATATACATCCGGTCCGAGTTTGGCGAAGGTGGACCGAAGACAACATGACCCTGTTCTGGATCCTCGCGGCGGCGGCAGCCCTTGTCGTGGCAGCCCTTCTTGGCCTCGCTCTCCTGCGCGGACGCAGCGGCCCGCTCACCAGCGGCGACTTCGACATGAAGGTTTACCGCGACCAGCTGCGCGAGATTGAGCGCGACGCCGCGCGCGGCACCATCGCCCCCGAGGAAGCCGAGCGCCTACGCACCGAGATCGCCCGCCGCATCCTCGCCGCCGATGCCCGTGGCGAGACGACCGCCGACACCCCGTCCCGTGGCGCGCCCTCGCTGGTCATGATAGCGCTCATTGCCCTCGTTCTGACCGGCGGCAGCCTGTGGCTTTACACCTCCCTTGGAGCGCCGGGCTACGGCGATCTGGGCCTCAAGGACCGCATTGCCGCCGCCGAGACCTTCCGCCAGAATCGTCCCGCCCAGGCCGAGGCCGAAGCCCAGGTGCCGCAGCAGCCCCAACCGGAGCTGCCGCAGGATTACATGGAACTGGTGACCCGCCTACGCACGGCCGTGGAAACCCGCCCCGACGACATCCAAGGCCACGCGCTGCTGGCACGGTCCGAGGCAGCCTTGGGCAATTACCGCGCCGCCTACGAGGCACAATCGGCGCTTCTGGACCTCAAGGGCGACGCGGCAAGCGCCACCGAATGGGCCGACCTCGTGGACATGATGGTGCTCGCCGCCGGCGGCTACGTCTCCCCCGAGGCCGAACGCGCCCTCGAGCAGGTGATGCGCCGGGACGAGGATAACGGCGTCGGGCGCTATTATGGCGGCCTGATGATGGCCCAGACCGGCCGCCCAGACGCCGCCTTCCGGATCTGGGACCGGCTGCTGCGCGACAGCGCCGCCACCGATCCATGGGTGGGCGCCGTGCGTGAACAAATTCCCGACCTCGCCTTCGCCGCCGGTATCGACGACTACCAGCTCCCCGAAGGCGCCGCACCCGCCCTCGCCGGCCCAAGCCGCGAAGACGTGGAGGCCGCCGCAGACCTCAGCGACGAGGACCGCGCCGACATGGTGCGCGGCATGGTCGACCGGCTCGGCGCGCGCCTTGCCACCGATGGCGGCTCCCCGCAGGAATGGGCGCAGCTTATCTCGGCCCTGGGCGTACTGAATGAGACCGACCACGCCCGCGAGATCTGGACTGAGGCGCAGGAGATCTTTGCCGACAGCCCCGAGGCCCTCGCCCCGATCCGCGCCGCCGCCGAAACCGCCGGGGTCACGCGATGACCCCCTCGTTTCCTTTGACCCGTAAATATCCCGGGGGAGTCCGCGCCCCGCGGACGGGGGCAGAGCCCCCTCCCCCTTTCCGCCAGGAACCACGCCCGTGATCCACGACCAGATCGAAGACTTCGCCGCAGAGCTCACCCCGATGACCGCCATCGCCGGGCTCGACCTCGGCACGAAAACCATCGGCGTCGCGGTCTCCGACCGGCTGCTCACCGTGGCCACTCCGCTTGAAACCATCAAGCGCAAGAAGTTCACCGAAGACGCCCGCCGCCTCGCGGAGATCCTCAAGGCGCGTGAGATCGGTGGCATCGTTCTGGGCCTGCCACGCAACATGGACGGCTCGGAAGGGCCGCGCTGCCAGTCCACCCGCGCCTTCGCCCGCAACTTCCGCCAGCACTGGGATAGCCCGATCACCTACTGGGACGAACGCCTGTCCACGGTGGCTGCCGAACGCGCTCTGCTCGAGGCGGACACCAGCCGCGCCAAGCGTGCCGAGCTGATCGACCACGTTGCCGCATCGTTCATCCTGCAAGGCGCACTCGACCGGCTGCGCCATCTGCGGAGCGCCCTTTGACCGACGACATCTGGAAACGCGACGAGATCGAAAGCCCCTGCATCAAGATCTGCGTCATCCACCGCGATTCCGGGCTCTGCACCGGCTGCCTGCGCACCCGCGATGAAATCGCCGTCTGGTCCACTCTGACCACCGATCAGCGCCGCGCTATCATGTCGGACCTGCAGAACCGCGCCGGAGAGCTCGCCCGACGCCGCGGCGGCCGCAAGGCGCGGCTGAACCGCCGCGCCTGAAACCTGCGCCTTAGACCTGCGTCGCGCTCAGTCGGCGGCGAACCCGGTGATCATCACGTCACCCACGCTGGCGGCCACACCGTCCACTGCAAGCACATAGGTCTGGCCTCTGGCGTCACAGTGACGAGGGCTTCAGGAAAATCCTCGTTCCTCTCCACTGGCGCGGACGCCCGAGCGTCGGCTACGTCCTTCACTGGCAGCTCGAGCGCGAGGCGATCCTTGGAGGGGGTGTCATCCCGCACCTTGCGCACCGAAACGTCCGGCGCGCTGGCCCCGTGTCGTCGCCATCATCGCCGTCACCACCGAAGGAGGCTGCGTCAACGTCCCGAGCGCGCACGAGAAAGCAAATCCATTCACGCCTATCCAATCCGAAACCAATACCCCGTCGCCCTGCATGCAAACGGCGAAATTCAACGGTGGCTCGCCTGTTGAAACGAGTTTGTGGTCACGAATTGAAAAGCCCAGCCCGAATTGAAGATCCCGCCCGCCATGGGGTGTCGTTCAGGCCGGTTCGGTCAGCTGCGACAGGGCCAGCTCGACCACCTCGGTACCGGCTCCGTCGCGCGTCGCACGCTCGGACAGCACCCGGCGCCAGCCGCGGGCGCCCGGACGCCCCGCAAACAGCCCCAGCATATGTCGGGTAACCTGATGCAGCCGCCCGCCGGCGCTTAGGTGCGCCTCGATGTAGGGAAGCATCTCCTGCACCGCCTGCTCGGCCGACAGCCCGTGGTCGGTGCCATAGATCGCACGGTCGGCCTCCCCGAGAATATCCCAAGGGCGGTGGTAGGCCGCGCGCCCGATCATTACACCGTCCAGTCCCTGCGCAAGGTGCTGCTGCACCTCGTCAAGGCTCTCGATCCCGCCGTTGATCGAGATATGCAGATGCGGGAACGCCGCCTTCATCTCGTGCACGAGCGGATAATCGAGCGGCGGGATATCGCGGTTCTCTTTGGGGCTGAGCCCTTTGAGCCACGCCTTGCGGGCGTGGATAACGAACCGGCTGCAGCCGGTGGCCGAGACGGTTTCGAGGAAGTCGGGAAGCACTTCGCGCGGCTCCTGCTCGTCGACGCCAATCCGGCATTTCACGGTGACCTCGATGTCCACCGCCGCGCGCATGGCGGCGACGCAATCGGCCACGAGTTCAGGCGAGCGCATCAGCACCGCGCCGAAGGTCCCCGATTGCACCCTGTCGGACGGGCAACCGCAGTTGAGGTCGATCTGATCGTACCCGGCCTGCGCGCCCAGCCGCGCGGCCTCGGCCAGCTCTGCTGGATCCGAGCCGCCAAGCTGCAGCGCCACGGGACCATCGTCGCTGTGGTCAAGCAGATGCAGCGCGCCGCCCCGTACCAGCGCCGGGGCGGTGACCATCTCGGTATAGAGCAGGGTATCACGGGACAGCAGACGGTGAAGCGCCCGGCAATGACGGTCAGTCCAGTCCATCATCGGCGCCACGCTCAGGCGGGCAGCTCTCGAAAGATCCCGGTTTGCAGGGCTCGTCATGACGACATCTCCAGTCTCGCGCGTCTGTCGGCGCCCATGGGAGGGCGGTCGGGTCAGGGGATTGATCCGCCAGCTCCGCAAAGGCACCGCCGCAAGCGCCTCCCGAGGAAGCACCAAAGCCAGCTGCCCGGGGCCGACAGGGCGATGCTCTAACCGCCCGACCCGCTCATTTCAACTGTTCCCTCACCCGGGCCCCTGCAGGGCCGCGCGACATCCATGGTCCGAGTCGGCACCGCCATTGCGGTCGCCGGGATCAGCGGTTCCGGAGTACCATAGCGAAGGATTCTGCAGGCCACGCCTCGCCACGGCCAGTTTTCAGATCGACGCGAAACTACGCTAAAGCGGCCTCCCCCCTGCATCTTTGGTGAATGTTTAATCATCTCGCGGATCAGAGCCCCTAAAATTTGCCCCTCCCCTTTAATGGATACTGATGGTATACTGAAATACGTCCAAGCCGCTCGAAACGCCGGGGGGCGCCCACCAATCCAAGGGACCAATAAGATGAAACAGGGAATTATGCTTGCCACCACCGCACTGGGCCTGACGCTGGGCAGTGCTGCTGCCGCGCAGACCATGTGGGACATGTCGGTGGTCTGGCCGGAAGGCAACTTCCACACCCAGAACGCCATGACCTTCGCCGAGACCGTGAACGAGGTCACCGACGGCGACGTGCAGATCACCGTGCACTCGGGCGGCGCTCTGGGCATCCGTGGCCCGGAAGGCATGGCCGCCGTGCGTGACGGCCTCGTGCCAATCGCCGACATTCTGATGAGCCAGCAGGTTGGCGAAAACCCGGCGCTGGGTGTCGAGACCCTGCCCTTCCTCGCCCCGACCCTCCCGGACCTTGCGCTGTTGCACAAGTTCTATCGCCCGATGATCGAAGACATCGCCGAGGACATGAACCAGAAGCTGCTCTACATTGTGCCGTGGCCCGGCCAGGCCGTGTACTCGCCCGAGCCCATCGAAACCGTCGAGGATCTCGAGGGCCTGACCATCCGCGTGGTCGACGCCAACGGCGACTCCTTCTTCGGCGCGCTGGGTGCTGCACCGCTTCAGATGCCTTGGGGTGAAGTCGTTCCCTCGCTCGCGGCGGGCACCATCGACGGTGTGACCACCTCGTCCTCCTCGGGCGTCGACGGCTCATTCTGGGAGTTCATGGGCAACATGAACCGCTTCAACTGGCAGGCATCGTCGAACATCGTGACCGTGAACCTTGATGCCTGGAACGCGCTGGAAGCCGAAGATCAGGCGGCCATCGAATCCGCCGCGGCCGAGCTGGAAGGCTCCTTCTGGGAGAACTCCGCCGACGAGGACGCCGCCAAGATCGCGACTCTGGAAGAGAATGGCATGACCGTCACCTCGCCGTCGCCGGAACTGCAGGACGCGCTGCTCGACGCCGCGATGCCGCTGTGGGACGCCTTCAAGGAGCGCGTGCCCGAAGCGGCCCCGGTTATCGACAGCTACCTCGCGGTGCGCGGCGAGTAATCGCCGCCCCCGACCGGGCGGTACCCGTGGTACCGTCCGATGGCGCGGCCGGAAGATCCTCTTCCCCCCCCGGTCCGGCCGCGCCATTCCTGTTTCAAGACCGCTCAGCGGCCCAAGAGAGGGACACCATGACACACGCAGACGCGCAGCCAGGCACCAGCCGTCGTTTCGATAGCCTGATCGGCCCGATCGACGCGCTGACCCGTGCCGCCAACCTCGTGGCCGGACTCGCGCTGCTGGTGATCTTCGTCCTCATCAGTGCCGAAATCTTCGCCCGCAACGTGCTGGGCCATTCGCTTCCCTACTCATGGGACTTCTCGGCCTATGCCATGGGCACCGCCTTCATGATGGGAGCCGGCGATGCGCTGCGCCGCGGGGCACATGTGCGCGTGACCGCAGTGCTCGAAGCGGTGCCGCGCCCGGCCGCCCGTGCCCTTGAGTGGGCCGCATGCCTCGTGGGCATCGCCGCCTGCGGCGTGCTCGCCTGGGCGCTGATCGATATGGCATGGCTGTCCTTCGACCGAGGCTCCACCTCGTCGACCGTCGTGCGCACGCCGCTGTGGATGCCACAGGGTCTCGCCGCCACAGGTGCTGCCCTGCTGACGCTGCAATGCGTCGGACAGGCCCTGCGTCTTGCCCGCGGTGAGACGCTGGCCGTTGCCGAAGCGATCGACTGAGACCGCATTGGATTTCCCCCCCGAGGAACGCCGCAGGCGCCTCGCCCCACACGCGGCGCCAGCCAGCGCCTTCCGCCCTCAAGGGGTGCCCAAGCGCCCCGGCCCCCTTGCCTGAAAGGACCCCCGAATGACCAATATCGCCACCTCCCTTGTCGGCGTGATGGCCCTGCTGCTGGGTTCCGGCCTGTGGATCGGCCTCGGCCTGATTGCCACCGGCGTGGTCATGATCAGCCTTTTCCGCCCCGCGATGCCCGTCTCCAAGCTTCTGGCGCAGCAGGCGTGGAACGTTCTGTCCTCGCCTGAACTTCTGGCCCTGCCCCTGTTCATCCTGATGGCCGAAGTGCTGGTACGCACCGACATCTCTCGCGCGCTGTTCACCGGCCTGACGCCATGGCTGCGCCGGGTGCCCGGGCGGCTGGCCCATGTCAACGTGCTGGGCTGCACCATGTTCGCGTCGGTCTGCGGCTCGTCCGGCGCCACCACCGTCACCGTCGGCCGCATCACCGCGACCGAACTGCTGAACCGCGGCTATGACCGCTCGCTCGTGATCGGCTCGCTGGCCGGGGCCGGCACGCTGGGTTTCCTGATCCCGCCGTCGACCATCATGATCATCTACGGCGTGATGGCCGAGGAATCGATCCTGCGCCTGTTCATGGCCGGCATCCTGCCCGGCGCGCTGCTCGCCGTGGCCTACATGGGCTACATCGGCCTGCGCGGCATTCTCAAGCCCGACGCCATCGGAGAAGTGCCGCCCAAGACCACCCTGCGCGAGAAGCTGTCGGCTCTGAAGGAACTTGGCCCACTGCTGATGCTGATCCTCTTCGTCATCGGCTCCATGTACGGCGGCATCGCCTCCCCGACCGAAGCGGCCGCCGCCGGGGTCCTCGGCGCCATCGTCATCGGCGTGGCACAGCGCAAGCTGGACCTGCGCGGTCTGATCGCCGCCGCCCGCCAGGCGGCCGAGAACAGCGCGATGATCGGCCTCATCATGGTCGGCGCGATGTTCCTGTCCACCGCCATCGGCTACCTCGGCCTACCGCGCTACATCGCCGGCACGATCAATGCATGGGGTCTGTCGCCCATCGCGCTCATCGCCGTGCTGCTGGTGTTCTACATCCTGCTCGGGATGGTGATGGAGGGCCTCGCGATCATCGTCATGACCCTGCCGATCACCCTGCCGCTGGTCGAGGCCGCGGGCTACGACAAAGTGTGGTTCGGCATCTTCCTCGTGATCGTGGTGGAGATGGCGCAAATCTCGCCGCCCGTCGGCTTCAACCTTACGGTGATCCAGCGTCTTACCGGCGACAGCATCGCCAAGGTGACCCGGGCGACCATGCCGTTCTTCCTTATCATGGCCGCCTTCGTCTTCCTGATCGCCGTCTTCCCGGGCACCGTCAGCGTCGTCCCCGACATGCTGCGCTGAGCCTTCTTTCAAGCTGCTCCTTGTCGCCCCCGGCCCTCGTGGTCGGGGGTTTTTCATGCCATCCGAAATAGAGCGCGGCTCCCGGCGCGGCATAGCGCAGGCACCGGGTCTCTGGACTCGAGGCACTTTCCACCGGACGCATAGTCCAGTTCTTGGTCTCAGCCCGGCTAAGGTATGTCCATGCTCTCTGCTCGCAGGTGCCAGCTCTCGCTCTCCTCCCTCCAGCCGCACGACCCGAGCCCCTGCGACGGCAGTTCTCAGGCTGCCGGACGCACATTTGGCACCGTGCCGCATCTGCAGTCATGCCCAAGTCGCGCCCGGTACCGTTCCGCAGCCCTGCACTCCCACTTACTTGGCTACGGACAGCGCCACCCCGAAATGGAATACATGAAAAACCCCCGGCCACGAGGACCGGGGGTTTGCGTGCAAGGCGCCTGCCCCGCGTCATGTGCTGCCGGATCAGGCGGCGAAGAGGCCTTCGAAATCTGCAAAGCCCTTGATCTCGATCGGGTTGCCCGCGGGGTCGAAGAAGAACATGGTCCGCTGCTCGCCCGGCTCGCCCTCAAAGCGGATGACCGGCGGGATGTCGAAGGTGACGCCCGCGTCTTCAAGGCGCGTGGCCAGCGCCTTCCAGTCGTCAAGACGCAGCACGGCACCGAGGTGGGGCATCATCACCATGTGATCGCCGACCTTGCCGGTGCGGGTCACCGGGAAGGGCTCTCCGAGGTGCAGCGACAGCTGGTGGCCGAAGAAGTCGAAATCAACCCAGGTCTCGGTCGAGCGGCCCTCGGCGCAGCCAAGCACGCGGCCGTAGAAATCACGGGCGGCCTCGAGATCGGTGACGTGATAGGCGAGGTGGAAGAGAGATTGCATCTTTCAGGTCCTTTCGAAAGTCAGCAGATGGACAGGGCGCGCGGCAGCCGCGACAGCGGCTCGGCCCCGGTTTCGGTGACGATCACGGTTTCCGACACACCGACGGTGTAGCGGCCGTAATCGCGCAGCGTGATCGGCAGGTGGAACACCATGCCGGGCTGCAAGGGCGTCTCGACGCCTGTGAAAAGCGACAGGATCCCGCCCTCGCCCCAGTCGGGGGCAAAGGCGACGCCCATGGAATAGCCCGCCCGCTTGCGGAAGGCGGCGGTGTGGCCTGCGTCGTCGATGACTGCCTGCGCCGCCTCGTGCGGGGCGGCGCAGGGCGCGCCGGGACGGATTGCCCCGAGCGCGGCATCAAGGCCCCGCAGCGCGGTATCCATCATGTGCCGCGCCGCCTCTGGCGGCTGGCCGATCCAGGCGGCCCGCATCAGCGCGGCGTGGTAGCGATCATGACTGGCGGCCAGTTCAAGGAACACGCCGTCCCCGTCCTCGAGCGTCCGCCGCCGCCAGGTGGCGTGCGGAATGCCCGAGCGCGGACCGGACGAGACCAGCGGCTCCATCGCCATGGCCTCGGACCCGGCTGCGATGGCAGCCGAGGTCATCGCTGCGGCGATGTCGTTCTCGGACGCCCCGGCGCGGCAGGCCTCGAGCGCGGCGGCCATGCCGGCATCGGCGTAACTGCCCGCAAGGCGCATCGCCGCCAGTTCGGCGGGGGATTTGACCATGCGTGCCGCTTCGGCCCAGCCAGATCCGTCCATCAGCGTCACGTCGCCAAGCGCGGCAATCATGGCGTCCGACAGCGCCGGACTGACAAACCAGCCGGTGCGCTCCATGGCAATCCGGCCCAGCTTCAGCGACGCGATGAGCTTGCCCAGCACGGCAGCCGGGTCCTGCCCGTCCTGCCAGGTGCGGATATCGTCGAGCCAGGTGCCTGCGCGGGCCGAGGTTTCCTCGAGCTGGCGTACCAGCAGCACCGGTGCGCCGGTGGCGGGCACCACGAGGGCCTGGAAGGCGAAGTATCCGGCGGTCTGGCGGCCGGTGGCCCAGTAGATGTTCTCGGGGCCGGTCAGCAGCAGCGCCTCGGCACCGCCCTCGCGGATGCGTGCGCGCAGCCGGTCCAGCCGCCGGTCGTATTCCGCCGCCGGAAAGGTCGCTTCCGACCCGGTAAGCGTTGCGGTGGTGTCCTTCATGCCTCAGCGTCCCTTGAAGGTGCCCAGGAAACGGTCCTGGACGTGTTCGAAATGGCCCTGCATGAGGGCGGTTGCAGCGTCTGCGTCACCGGCGGCGATGGCGTCGGCGATCTCCACGTGTTCGCGCGCCTGCTCGGTGAAGGTGTCGTAGGTGCGCGTCAGGGTGCAGCGCCGTGCGATGGCGCGGTGATCGTCAAGGATGTTTGGCAGCAGGCGCAGCCCGGCAGCTTCGGCTACCGCCTTGTGGAACGTCCCGTCGGCCACCCAGAACGCGTCAAAGGTGACCTCGGCGCCGTCCGCGAGGCGCGCCATGGCATCGCGCAGTTCGGTCAGCCGCGCGGTGGTGCCGCGCTGCGCTGCGCGCCCGGCAGCGGCGCCCTCGAGGCGCTGGCGCAGCTGCACGATCTGCAGCAGCTGCTCGACCGTCACCGACCGCACGAGGATTACCCCGTTGGCCAGCCGGTCGACCATGCCATCCCGCTCGAGCCGCCCGAGCGCGGTGCGCAGTGGGGTGCGCGACACCCCCAGCACCTCCGTCAGGCCACGCTCGGACAGCACCGTCTCGGCGGCGATGCGCCCGGTGACGATGTCCTCGCGCAGGCGCAGGTAGGCATTGTCCGCCAACGTGCTCATGCGACCTCCGCCGCGATGGCATGCACCACGGCAGCGACGGCGCGGCAAAGGTCTGCCTCATCCATGGCCTCTTCGGGACAGTGGCTGCCGTTCCAGTTGCGGATGAAGACCATCACCGCGTCCCAGCCCGCTGCCGAAAAAGCCGCGGCATCGTGCCCGCCGCCCGACAGCATCCGGCGGGGCGCATCGCCCTGCGCCGTCGCGCCGCCCGCGACCATCGCCGCCATGCTGGACGAAAGGCGCGCCGGGGCAGACCGGCTCTGGGTGCCAAGATCGAAGCGGATGCCGGGGCGCGCGGCCTCGATCCGGGCGATCTCGGCCCGCAGCACCTCGTCCGCGGCCTCGAGCGAGGCCACGTCCGCCGAGCGCATGTCGAGCACGAAGCCCACATGCCCGGCGACCTTGGCCATGGCGTGCTGGGGTGTGGCGGCATCGACCTTGCCGAAGGTGACGGTAAGGTCGTGGCCTTCGGCGGTGAGCCGGGTCCAGGCGCTGTCCATGGCGCAGATCAGTTCGGCCATGGCCAGCATCGCGTCGGCGCGGTGGTTCTGCGGCACGCCACCCGAATGGGCCCATGTGCCGTGCACCTCGGCGGCGCGGTAGCGCAGACCGCCGCGCACCGCCTCGACGATGGCGTAAGCTTCACCGGCCTCGTCGAGGATCGGGCCCTGTTCGATGTGGAACTCGAGGAACCGCGCCGGGGTCGGCGGTGTGATGTTCCGCACCGCGTCCGGGTCAAAACCGGCTTCGGCCATGTGGTCGGCAAGGCTGCGCCCGGTGTCGGCGCGCGGGGCGTCGAAATCCTCCGGCGCCAGCCGCCCCATCCCCGCGCGCGAGCCGGCGTAGGACACGGGGAACCACACGCTTTCTTCCGCGCGGGTGACCGTCAGAACGATGTCGGTGGCCGGGGTCAGCCCCATGTCGCGCAGTGCGGTGATCACCGCGAGGCCGCCCATCACACCGGCCTGCCCGTCATAGGCCCCGCCCTGGCTCACGGTGTCGAGATGCGAGCCAATGTGCAGCGCCCGTTCCGGCGCGCGGTCGCGGCCCGGCAGCGTGGCAAAGAGGTTGCCCGCCGCATCGCGCCGGATCTCGAGACCAAGGGCGACAGCTTCCTCCTCGATCACCGCGTGGGCTTGCGATTCAAGCGCGCTGTAGGACGGGCGGGTCCAGCCGGGGCCACCTTCGGAGATGGCGTTCACGCGCGACAGCCCGCGCGAGATCGTCTTGGCAATGAGAGCTTCGGGAATGCGGATCGTGGTTTCGGTCATGCGCTTTGCTCCGCGGCCTGAACCGGAGTCAGCGTGGTGGCGGGGATGCCGCCCTGCAGCGCGGTGACCACGTGGCCGGCGGCGCCCATGGCGACGCGGCGCAGCGCCTCTTCCGTGGTGGCACCGAGGTGGGGCGTGAAGATCACGTTAGCGCACTCCGCCAACGGCCCCTGCGGCGCGGCCTTGCTGTAGACGTCCAGAGCGGCACCGGCGATGCCGCCCGCGGCCAGCACCTCGGCCAGCGCCTCTTCGTCCACCAACTCGGCACGGGCGACGTTGACCAGCACGGCGCCGGGCTTCATCACCTGCAACCGCGCGCGGTTGATGAGGTGGTAGGTGTCGGGCCGCGCCGGGGTGTGCAGCGTCACCACGTCGGCACGGGCCAGCCCCTCGTCCAGCGTCTCGACACGGGTCGCACCCTCGATGGAGGTGGCGCGGGGGGAATAGGCCAGCACCTCGCAGCCGAAAGCAGCCCGCATGATGGCACCGACGCGGGCGCCGATGGCGCCCCAGCCGACCACCAGCACGGTCTTGCCCGCAAGCTCGATGAACGGCATCGACTCGCGGAAACCGGCACGGCCGGAGCGTTCGGCCCGGTCCGCCGCGGACATGCCGCGCAGCGCGTCCAGCGCAAGGCCCACGGTCAGCTCGGCCACCGACTGGGCGTTGGCCCCCGGCGTGTTGGCGACCAGCGCGCCGTTGCGGATGGCGGCGTCCTTGTCGACGGCGTTGTGGCCGGTGCCATGCACCACCACGGCGCGCAGGCGGTCAGCGGCGTCGAAAGCTTCGGCCGGGAAGCCGGCGTCGCGGGTGATCACCGCGTCACAGCCCATGACCTCGCGCGCAAGGGTCTTGGTGTCGGTGGCAGGGCAGATGACGGGAGTGATGCCGTTCTGGCGCAGCAGGTCTAGCCCGGCGTCATGCACGGGCTGAACGATCAGACATTTCATGTGCCTGCGGTCCTTTCTGTGATGTCGGTCGCGGCGCTGTCGGCGCCGGCAAGATGCGTGACGATGGCGTCGCGCGCCTGTGTCAGGTGGGCCGTCATGAGCGCTTCGGCTCCTGCCCCGTCACCGGAGCGGACCGCCTCGATCAGGGCGAGGTGTTCGGCGCAGCCTTCGGCAAAGCGTTCGGGCACGACACGGTGATCATAGATGCAGGTGCGGCGGTGCAGCTCGGCGATGACCCGCACCATGGGCGCGTTGCCCGACGCCCCGGCAAAGGCCAGGTGCAGGTCCTGGTCCACGTGCCATTGCAGATCGTCCTGCCCCGGCCCCGACTCGAGCAGCGCGCGCACGGCCACCTCCAGCGCATGCAGCCGCGCCACGTCCATTCGTCCAGCAGCGTTACGGGCGCAGGCCGGCTCCAGCGCGAGCCGCAGGAAGAAGATCTCATCAATCTCCTCGGCGGTGATGCGGCGGACCCGGAAAAAGCGCCCCTTCTGTTCGGCCAGCCCATCGCTGTCGATGCGCCCGATGGCCTCGCGCACCGGGGTGCGCGACATGCCGAGCACCTCGCAGAGCTTGACCTCCTGCAGGGTGTCCCCGGGCTTCAGCTGCCCTTCAAGGATCATGCGGATCAGCTCGCGGTAAGCGGTCTCCGCAAGGCTGGTGCGACTCATTCGAGGTCCCCCATGACCGCCGCCGGGTCGGCGACACCGCCGGCAAGGTTGCACGACAGCAGGAATTCCGAGCTTAGCGCCGCGCGGCCCGCAGGGATCAGCCCGGCCAGCACCTCACGCAAGCGAGCGCGTTCGGCGATGGCCAGATCCTCGGCCCGGTCGCGACTGACCAGCTCGAAGCGGAAGGTGGCTCCGGTGGGCAGTTGCGCGAGGCGCGGCAGGTCCACCGAGGCGACGGTGGCGATCTTGGGGTAACCGCCAGTGGTCTGGGCGTCGGCCATCAGCACCATCGGCCGCCCCGAGGCGGGCACCTGTATGGCGCCGGGCACGATGCCGTCGGACACGATGTCGTGGCCCTGCGCGGCGCGCAACTCCTGCCCGTCGAGCGCCATGGCCATGCGGTCGCGCTGCGGTGACACGGTGAAGACCGCCGAGGTCAGCAGCGCCAGCGTGTCGGCGTCGAAATAGTCATCCTGAGGGCCCGCCACGATGCGGATCGGCAGCTCGGCCGAGGCCGGCGCAGGCACCTCGCGGGGGCGCAGGCCGATGCCTGGCTCAGCCTCGCCCACGGGCAGGGTGTCGCCCGCCGCAAGGGGGCGGCCGTCGATGCCGCCAAGGGCGAAGCGCAGATGGGTTGCCCGCGCGCCAAGCACCTGCGGCACGTCAATGCCGCCCGCCACGGCCATGTATCCCCAGACCGCGCCGCGCAGGGCGCCGATGCGCAGGGTATCACCGGCGCTGACCCGGAACGATTCATATGACGGGACGGTCTTGCCCTCTACGGTGATCTGGCACTCACCGCCGGTGACGGCGCACAGCATGTCCGCCCCGGCCCGGAACGTGCCGCCAAGTCCGGTGAATTCCAGCGCTGCCGCCTCGGGAGCGTTGCCGCACAGAGCGTTTGCAAGGTCCAGCGCAGGCCGGTCCATGGCCCCCGCCGCCGGCACGCCAAAGCGCTTGTGCGCATGGCGGCCATGATCCTGGATCGAGGTCATCGGTCCCGCCTGAAGCACGTCCAGACTCATGACAGGTTCTCCTGTTCGGGACGGGGGCTGGCAAAGGCCCTCGCCTCGTCCTCGGTGACAGGGACGAAGCGCACGCGGTCACCGGCGGCGAACAGGAACGGCTCCGCCCGGTCCGGATCGAAGGCGCGCCACGGGGTCTGCCCGATGAAGCGCCAGCCTGAAGGCCCTGCGACCGAGTTGATGCTGGCCTGCTGGCCACCGATGCCGATGGCACCTGCGGGAATGTCGAGGCGCGGAGTCGACAGGCGCGGTGTGTGCAGCGCCTCCGGCAGACCACCAAGATAGGTAAAGCCCGGCGCAAAGCCGATCATGTAGACTCGGTATTCCGCATCCGAATGCATCTTGATGAGCGCCTCGGGGGACATGCCCTTGGCCTCGGCCAATTCCTCGAGGTCAAGCCCCGCAGCACCGCCATAAACCACCGGCACCCGCCACAGCCGCCCCGGCGCCGCGCCGGTATCTAGCCCGTCCAGCAGCCCGTGCAGGTGGCGCTCAAGCGCCGCGCCGCGCAGGATCTCCGGATCGTAGCTCACCAAAAGGGATCGATAGGTAGGCACGGTTTCCAGCAGTCCGTCGGGGGCCGCCGAGCGCAGCGCTTCGGCAAGAGCGATCACGCGGCGGTTGACTTCCTCGTCCACCACCTCTCCAAACTGGACCGTCATCGCCGTGTCGCCGACGGGCAGAATCCGTACCGCCCCCGAGTGATCGTCTGTCGCCCCATTTTCGGGCGTTGTGCCGCTGTTCATTGCCAACCTTCGCTGCCTTGCTTGCTTTTTCAGTATACCAGCTGTATCCGAAAAACAAGACAGGCCACTTTGGACCCCGGCTCCAAAGCCTCGAAAAAACCTTCGATGATGAAAGGATAGGCATGACACGCACATTGGATCTCAATTGCGATATGGGTGAGAGCTTCGGCGCCTGGACCATGGGTGACGACGCCGAAATGCTGAAGATCGTGACCACCGCGAACATCGCCTGCGGCTTCCACGCCGGCGATCCCGCGGTCATGGCACGCACCATCGGGCTGGCCCGCGACGCCGGTGTGGCCATCGGCGCGCATCCCTCCTTCATGGACCTCTACGGGTTTGGCCGCCGCCGCATCAGTGGCGAGCGCCCCGAGGATCTCGAGGCGCAGCTGGTCTACCAGATCGCCGCGATGCGCGGCATGGCCGAGATCGCCGGCCACCGCATGACCCACGTCAAGACCCACGGCGCGCTGGGGAACATGGCCGCCGTCGATGCCGACCTCGCCGCACTCTGTGTGCGGGCGGTGAAGTCGGTGGACCCGAAGCTGACCTACGTGTCCCTGCCCTACTCGGAAACCTATGCCGCCGCCGAAAAGGCCGGCTTGCCGGTCGCCTGCGAAATCTACGCTGACCGCAGCTATACCGACGCGGGCGAGCTGACCCCGCGCACCCAGCCCGGCGCGGTCATCCACGACATCGCGCAAAGCACCGATCAGGTGCTTGAGATGGTGCTGAACGGCCACATCCCCACCACCGGCGGTAAGCGCCTTCCGGTGGAGCCCGCAACCCTGTGCATCCATGGCGACACCGCCGGCGCTGTCGAGATCGCGCGCAACCTGCGCACCAACCTCGAGGCAAACGACGTGACAATCGCCCCCTTCAATACCCCCGGAAAGGACCCGGCATGAGCCGCACCATCTATCTCGACGGCCAGTGGTTGCCCGAAGCCGAAGCGAAGGTGTCCGCCTTCGACCGCGGCTTTCTCATGGGTGATGCCATCTACGAAGTGACCTGCGTTCTGGATGGAGCGCTGCTGGATTACCCCGGCCACGCCGCCCGCCTGCGCCGTTCCGCCGCCGAACTGCAGCTGACCCTGCCGCTGGACGATGACGAGTTGCTGGCACTGCACCACGAGATCGTGGCGCGCAACAACATGTCCTCGGGCATGATCTACCTGCAGCTGTCGCGCGGTGCCGCCGAGCGGGACTTTGCCTTCCCGCCCGAAGGCACGCCGCCGACGCTGTTCCTGTTCACGCAGGAAAAGGACGTGCTGGTGAATCCCGCCGCGGACAAAGGCATCTCGGTCGCGCTGGTGCCGGACCTGCGCTGGGGCCGCCGCGACATCAAGACGGTGCAGCTGCTCTACCCGTCCATGGCGAAGATGGAGGCGAAATCCCGCGGCGCCGATGACGCGTGGCTGGTCGAGGACGGCTTTGTCACCGAAGGCAGCGCTGCCACCGCGCATATCGTCAATGCCGACGGCGTGCTGGTGACCCGCGATCTATCCGCCGCGCTGCTCCCCGGCGTGACCCGCGCCGCGATCCTCGAG
This sequence comes from Salipiger pallidus, assembly GCF_014643635.1. GTDB lineage: Bacteria > Pseudomonadota > Alphaproteobacteria > Rhodobacterales > Rhodobacteraceae > Salipiger > Salipiger pallidus. Next base: position 92,694 of record NZ_BMJV01000008.1, on the reverse strand, counting down.
CTGGCCGCCGAACATGGCGTGACCATCGAGGAACGCGCCTTCACCCCCGACGAGGCCCGGGCGGCGCGCGAGGCCTTCATCACCTCGGCCACCAACTTCGTGGTGCCCGTGGTGAAGATCGACGGCGAAACCATCGGCAACGGCATCCCCGGCGATCTGACCCGCGCCATGCGCGCCGCCTATATCGAAACCCGCCGCACTACCGCGCTGGCCCCCACCAAGCCCGTGGCCACCGCCTGACAGGACCCCTCATCCGATGACCGAATATCTCTCCAAGCGGCTGTCCGCCGTGCGCCCGCCCCAGACCATCGCCCTGGCCCTCAAGGTCCAGCAGATGAAGGCCGAGGGGCATGACATCATCTCGCTCGGCCAGGGCGAGCTGGACTTTGCCACCCCCGAGCACGTGGCCGAGGCCGGCATCAAGGCCATCCGCGACGGCCAGACCAAGTACACCGCCGTTGCCGGCACGCCCGAGCTCAAGGCCGCCATCGCGCGCAAGCTCAAGCGCGACAACGGGCTGGATTACGAGCCCGCGCAGATCATCGCGGGCACCGGCGCCAAGCAGCTGGTGTTCAACGCCATGATGGCGACCGTGGACGCCGGCGACGACGTGGTGATCCCGGTGCCCGCGTGGGTGTCCTACCCCGACATCGTGCGCCTTGCGGGCGGCAACCCGATCCTCGTGCCGATGACTGCCGCCGATGGCTGGAAGCTGACGCCGGATGCGCTGGCCGCCGCCCTCACCCCGGCGACCAAGTGGGTGATGCTGAACTCCCCCGGCAACCCCACCGGCGCGCTCTACACCGCCGAGGAACTGGCGGCGCTGTGCGACGTGCTGCGCGATCACCACGCGCTGATCATGGCCGACGACATCTACGAGCTGATCGTGCACGAGGGCAGCTTTGCCACCCCCGCCGCCGTGGCCCCCGACATGGTGGACCGCATCCTGACGGTGAACGGCGTGTCCAAGGGCTTTGCCATGACCGGCTGGCGCCTTGGCTACGCGGCCGGCCCCGCGTGGCTGGTGCGCGCGATGGACATCCTGCAATCGCAAAGCACCTCCAACCCCTCGACCATCTCGCAGGCCGCCGCCGCCGCCGCGCTCGACACCGACCCGGCCGAGCTGCAGCCGCGCCTGACGCGCCTGACCGCGCGCCGTGACATGGTCATGGAGGCGATCGCGAAGATGCCCGGCGTCGAGGCGGCAACGCCCCCCGCCAGCTTCTATGTCTTCCCCTCGGTCGAGGGCCTCATGGGCGCGCGGACGCCCGAAGGCGGCGTGATCGAAAACGACATGGATCTCAGCAACTACATCCTTGCCGCCGCACGGGTCGCCGTGGTGCCGGGCAGCGCCTTCGATATGCCGGGCCACCTGCGGCTGGCCTACGCCCTGAGCGAAGACCGCCTTGCCGAGGCGATGGACCGCATGGTCACCGCGCTGAGCGCGCTGGAGCTGCCTGTCAGCGCCTGAGCCAGCTGACCCGCGCCATCGCGGCGCAAAGGAAAGGGCCGGATGCAGCGTGCATCCGGCCCTTTTTGTTCATCATGACCTGCCGCTCATCGGGCCTGCCCTTGCGCCTTCGTCCGGGCCTGCATTTGGCAGGCCCGTCCGGTCATGACGCATGGCTGATCAGCGGTCGGCGATGAGGTTGATCAGCTTCTTGTGGTCCGCGTCAAAGTTGCGAATGCCCTCGGCCAGCTTCTCGGTGGCCATGGCGTCGGCGTTCATCTCCCAGCGGAAGGTCGCCTCGTCCATTTCGCGCTTGGCCACGCCGCTTGCCATGTCCGGCGACAGCTTGCGTTCCAGCGGCGCATCTTCGGCGTCCATTTCGTCCAGCAGCTTGGGCGAGATCGTGAGGTTGTCACAGCCCGCAAGCGCCTTGATCTGGTCGGTGTTGCGGAAGGACGCGCCCATCACCACGGTCTTGATGCCGTTGGACTTGTAGTAGTCGTAGATCGCGCGCACGGATTTGACGCCCGGATCCTCGTCGGGGGCGTAGCTGTCGACACCGTCGGCCTTCTTGTACCAGTCGGTGATGCGGCCCACGAAAGGCGAGATCAGGAAGGCGCCCGCGTCGGCGCAGGCAATCGCCTGGGCCATGCTGAACAGCAGCGTCAGGTTGCAGTCGATGCCCTCTTTCTGAAGCACTTCCGCCGCGCGGATGCCTTCCCAGGTGGAGGCCAGCTTGATCAGCACGCGGTCCTTCGGGATGCCCCGCTTTTCATAATCGGCGATGATTGCACGGCCACGGGCGATCGATGCGTCGGTGTCAAAGGACAGGCAGGCATCCACCTCGGTCGAGACACGGCCCGGCACCAGTTCCGTGAGCGCCGCGCCCACGGCGACGGTCAGGGTTTCGACGATCTGATCGGGGCTGAGTCCTGCGGCCTTGCCGGCGTCGATTTCACGAACGATCATCTCTTCGGATGCCGGATCCTTGAGCGCCGCAAGCACCAGCGACGGGTTGGTGGTGCAGTCGATCGGCTTGAGCCGCTTGACGGAGGCAACTTCGCCGGTGTCGGCGACCACGACGGTCATGTCGCGCAGTTGAGAAAGAACCGAAGTCATGTCTGGTTTCCTGTGGTCTTGGGTGAAAGGGTATCAAGTGTCAGGTCAGCAGGGCCGCTCCCCTCGAGGACCAGGCGGGCGTTGGGCAGATCGTTCTCCTCGACCTTGGCACGGGCCATTGCCGCGGGAAGGTGGGCCCAGCGGGTTTCGAGCCGAGCGCGAAGGATTTCGAGCGGCACGTCCAGCATGACGCTGAGATCGAACCTCGCCCGCAGCGGCATCCATGCCGGGTCGTCCAGCAGAAGGTAATTCCCCTCCACCAGGATCACTCTCGCGGACGGCTCTATGATGCGTGCCGCGGCGCGGCTGATCTCGAGGGTGCGGTCGAACACCGGAACGGCCACGGGGCGGTCCGCCGGAGCAAGCCGGTCAAGCGTGGCGGCAAGCCCGTCTGAATCGAAGGTATGGGGTGCACCCTTGCGTTTCAACCAGCCCCTGCCGTCCAGCAGGCCATCATCGTAGTGAAAGCCATCCATGGGCAGGATCGCGGCCCTCCCGGGAGACACGGCCTCGACCGCGGCGTGGAGGGCATCGGTGAGTGTGCTCTTTCCTGCCCCTGGCGCGCCGACGATGGCAACGAATGCGCGGCTTGGGCCACCGGCGAGTGCCAGAAGCCGATCCACCAGCCCATCTATGTCAATCCGCGCTGTCATCGACGTGATGCCTAGCAGCAGCCGCTAACGCTATCAACCTTCCGTGGCATGGACCTGCCCGTGAGACATCTCCGGCCCAGGAGGCGCGGCAGGTGGCGTCTGCGGAGGCGGCCCCTGCAAAGGTCGGGCCAGCCCCGCGTGTGACAAGGTGAACCGGGGCCATTTGTGCCGATCTCTGCGGTGCGTCCCCCTTGCGGTGCCAGCGGCGCGGCGCACCCCCGCTGGCCAGACGTTGCACAGGTCTAAGAGGCGGGAGGCGACGCTGCCCCTGCCTTCAGCCCCCCCGGCGTATTCTCAAAGAGATTAACAGGGGGAGCACCGTCCCATGCCAGTGCGGGTTCGATTTCAGATCACTTCTTGTCAGATTTAAGCAGGTTTTGAACCGTCAGGGCGCGCTGGCGCATTGCGCAGCCTAAACGGATCGGCTAAACGACAAATCGCACCGCCCCTATAGCTCAGCTGGTAGAGCGCTTGATTTGTAATCAAGATGTCGGGAGTTCGAGTCTCTCTGGGGGCACCACAATCTCGGTTAAGCCACTAGTCTTTAACGGATTTTCGCAGCACCCTGAAACCGTTGAGCATGTCGGAGACACGCCTGATCGTGTTCATCGCGGTGATCGCTGCGAGTGTCAGCCTCAGGCATCGGGCAGTTGCGATCCGCAGGTTCTCAGCACTTTCCCGGCAGTGCCGCCCCTTGGAGACCGAAAGCCGCTGCAGTCAGAGATGGCGTGTGCCCGGCCGACAGGATCGTCAGACCGAGGTTCAGCTGTTTGCAGGGCCTGAAGCACTGCCGCGGCGGCTATCGAGCTGCTTCTCGGCGCTGCCCCTTTCGTCACCTTCCGCCCGGCATGACGCGTTGAGAGATTCAATGTGCCGCCCCGCACGGGACGGCACGTCCGGTCTGGTCAGGCTGGGACCTTGGACGCATAACCAAGCCCTTCGAGCGCCGTGCGGATCTCGTCAAGGATGGCCGGGTCGTCGATGGTGGCGGGCATCTTGAAGGTTTCACCATCGGCAATCTTGACCATGGTGGCGCGCAGGATCTTGCCCGAGCGCGTCTTGGGCAGGCGGTCCACCACAGTGCAGAGCTTGAAGGCGGCCACCGGGCCGATCTTGTCACGCACCAGCTTGACGCATTCGCGCACCACTTCCGCATGCTCGCGATCCACACCAGAGCTGAGGCAGATGAACCCCAGCGGCAGCTGGCCCTTGAGCTCGTCCGTCACGCCGATCACAGCGCATTCGGCCACGTCGGGATGCGAGGCCAGCACCTCTTCCATGGCGCCGGTGGACAGGCGGTGACCTGCCACGTTGATGACGTCATCGGTGCGCGACATGATATAGAGATAGCCGTCCTCGTCCTTCATCCCGGCATCGCCCGTCTCGTAATAGCCGGGGAACTGAGTGAGGTAGGATTTGCGGAACCGGTCCTCGGCCTGCCACAGCGTCTGCAGCGTGCCCGGCGGCAGCGGCAGCTTGATGGCGATGGCGCCAAGTTCGCCCGGGGGGACCTCGTGGCCTGCCTCGTCGAGGATCTGCACGTCGTAGCCCGGCATCGGAACCGAGGGCGAGCCGAGTTTCACGGGAAGCTCTTCGACCCCCAGCGGGTTGGCAGCGATCCCCCAGCCGGTTTCGGTCTGCCACCAGTGGTCGATGACCGGCACGCCGAGGTGCTTCTGCGCCCATTCGATGGTGCTAGGATCGGCCCGCTCACCGGCAAGGAACAGCGCCTGAAGGTCGTGCAGCTTGTAACGGCGGATCCATTCGCCGTCCGGATCGGCACGGCGGATGGCACGCAGGGCGGTGGGCGCGGTGAAGAAGGATTTCACCCTGTGGTTCTGGATGATGCGCCAGAAGACGCCCGCGTGGGGCGTGCCGATGGGCTTGCCTTCGAAGACGATGGTCTGCGCGCCCGCCAGCAGTGGGCCGTAGCAGATGTAACTGTGGCCCACGACCCAGCCCACGTCCGAGGCGGCCCAGAAACGGTCGCCCGCCTCGATGTTGTAGATGTTCTTCATCGTCCACTGCAGCGCCACGAGATGCCCCGCCGTCGAGCGAACGACTCCTTTGGGCTGGCCCGTGGTGCCGGAGGTATAGAGGATATAGCAGGGGTGGTTGCCCTCGACCGGAACACACTCGGCAGGCTTCACGCCATACTGGAAGCCGTGCCAGCTGAAATCGCGGCCCTCGATCAGCTTGGCGACCTCCTGCTCGCGCTGGAATATGACGCAGAACTCGGGCTTGTGGCTGGCGATCTCGATGGCCTCGTCAAGCAGCGGCTTGTAATGCACCACGCGCCCCGGCTCGAGCCCGCAACTGGACGCGATGATCGCCTTGGGGGTGCAATCGTCGATGCGCACCGCCAGCTCGCTTGCCGCGAAGCCACCGAAGACCACGGAATGCACCGCGCCGATGCGGGCGCAGGCCAGCATCGCCTCGAGCGCCTCGGGGATCATCGGCATATAGATGATGACGCGGTCGCCCTTTTCCACGCCGCGCATCTTCAGCGCGCCGGCAAGGCTTGCCACTCGGTCGCGCAGTTCGCTGTAGGTCAGGCCCTTGGTGGCGTGGGTGATCGGGCTTTCGTGCATGATGGCGATCTCGTCGCCCCGGCCCGCCTCGACATGGCGATCCACCGCGTTCCAGCAGGTGTTGACCATGCCGTCCGAGAACCATTCGTACATGTCGCCGCCCTTGTCGAAGAGCGCCTTTGACGGTTTCTCGACCCAGTCGATCGCCCCGGCGGCCTCCATCCAGAAGGCTTCGGGATCCGATTTCCACGCGGCGTAGACATCCTTGTAACCCATGAGACAAGCTCCTCCTCTCGCTCTTGGGAAAAACTATGTGGCAGCACGCCCCAAGCGGGCAAGCATGTTACCGTATGGCAGGGCAGAATATCGCGGATGTTTGCGAAAACGGGCCCCCGAAGGCTTGCAAATTTTTGCAAACCATCCAAATTTTCCCTGAAATATGCGAAGAAATCCATGATTTGCAAAGTGGCAAACTTTGCAACATGCGGTTTGGCGGGCCTGAGTCGCGCGCCTTCGGGAAGCATTCTGTGGTTCACATTGGCCCCGGGCCGGGGGGCCGATGCAGGTTGCCGCAGTGCCGGACGGGATCGCTTTCCGCGCAAGCGCGTTCAGCAGATATCACCGTCAGCCCCGGGTTGGCCACGACCTCCCGCGGGCCAATTGCCCAGCCCACAGCAGCCCCTCTGCCCGCCGGTTACCCCATGGCGCAGGTCCGGACAGCACCCTGCATACGCCGCGCTCACGCGGCAGCGAGGGCGACCGTAACGGCCGCCCCGCCACGGCCATATCAGCTGTAGCTGGCCACCGGCGTACCTGCGATGGCTGCCATGTTCAGCAGCCCGCGTGAGGTGATCGACGGCGTCACGATATGCGCCCGGTTGCCGAGCCCCATGAGCACCGGCCCCACTTCAAGCGCGTCCGCCTTGAGACGCAGGATGTTGCGCACCCCGGATGCCGCATCCGCCTGTGCGAAGATCAGCACGTTCGCCGGACCATCAAGCCGGTTGTCGGGCATCAACCGCCCGCGCAGATCGGGGTCGAGTGCGGTGTCCACGTGCATCTCGCCCTCGTAGACGAAATCGCGCGGTTCGCGGTCGAGGATCTCGAGCGCGGCGCGCATGCGCGGGCCGGTGCCGTCCGCCTGGTTGCCGAACTGCGAGCGCGAGCACAGCGCCACCCGCGGCACAAGGCCGAAGCGCCGCACGTGGCGGGCCGCGCCGATGGCGCTGGCGGCAATCTGCTCGGGCGTGGGTTCTGTCCAGACCTGCGTGTCCGCTAGGAACAGTGGCCCGTCCTCAAGGATCATCAGCGACAGCGCGCCCTGCGGGTCGGCGCCGTTTCCGCCCAGCACCTGGGTGATGTAGTTCAGGTGCCAGCGGTATTCGCCGAAGGTGCCGCAAATCATACTGTCGGCCTCGCCGCGCTGCACCATGATGGCGGCAATCGCGGTGGTGTTGGTGCGCAGGATGGCCCGCGCCAGATCCGGCGTCACGCCCTGGCGCGCCATCAGCCGGTGGTAGGTTTCCCAGTAATCGCGGTAGCGCGGATCGTCCTGCGGGTTGACGATATGGAAATCGCGCCCTGGCCGGATCTCGAGGCCCAGCCGCTCGCAGCGCATCTCCAGCACGTCAGGACGGCCAATGAGAATCGGCTGCTCGGTGGTTTCCTCAAGGATGGCCTGAGCGGTGCGCAGCACGCGCTCGTCCTCGCCTTCGGCGAAAACGATCTTGCGCGACGCGGTGCGCGCGGCATCGAAGACCGGGCGCATCAGCAGGGCGGATTTGAAGACGCTCTGGTTCAGGCGCTCTTTGTAGGCCTTGAGATCCTCGAGCGGACGCTCGGCCACCCCGCTATCCATCGCCGCCTTGGCAACCGCCGAGGACACGATGGAGGACAGACGTGGATCGAACGGCTTCGGGATCAGGTAGTCACGCCCGAAGGTCAGCTGTTCGCCATGGTATGCCGCGGCGGCCTCGGCGCTGGTTGTGGCGCGGGCAAGGGCCGCGATACCCTCGACGCAGGCCACCGCCATTTCGTCGTTGATCTCGGTCGCGCCGACATCGAGCGCGCCGCGGAAGATGAACGGGAAGCACAGGACGTTGTTGACCTGGTTGGGGTAATCCGACCGGCCCGTCGCCATGATCGCATCCGGCGCGACCTTGCGCACCTCCTCGGGCATGATCTCGGGGTTGGGGTTGGCGAGCGCGAAGATGATCGGCGCCTCCGCCATCCGCGCCACCTGCTCGGGCTTGAGCACGCCCGGACCCGACAGGCCAAGGAACATGTCCGCCCCGTCGACCACGTCATCAAGCGTCCGTTTGTCCGTTGCCTGGGCAAAGCAGGCCTTCTGCGTGTTCATGTCCTCGGCCCGGCCTTCGTAGACCAGCCCATGAATGTCGCACAGCCAGATGTTCTCGCGCTTGACCCCAAGCTTCACCAGCATGTTGAGGCAGGCGATGCCCGCCGCGCCGCCGCCGGTGGACACGATCTTGATGTCCTCGAACGCCTTGCCGGCGATCTGCAGGGCGTTGGTCGCGGCAGCGCCGACCACGATCGCGGTGCCATGCTGGTCATCGTGGAAGACGGGAATGTTCATCCGCTCGCGGCAGATCTTTTCGACGATAAAGCAGTCGGGGGCCTTGATGTCCTCGAGATTGATGGCACCGAAGGTCGGCTCCATGGCGCAGACGATCTCGGCCAGCTTCTCGGGATCGGACTGATCAAGCTCGATGTCGAAACAGTCGATATTAGCGAACTTCTTGAAGAGGACGGCCTTGCCCTCCATCACAGGCTTCGACGCGAGCGGGCCGATATTGCCAAGACCAAGCACGGCACTGCCGTTGGACACCACCGCCACGAGGTTCCCGCGCGAGGTATAGCGGGCGGCATTGGTGGGGTCGGCCTTGATCTCGAGGCAGGCTTCGGCAACGCCCGGCGAATAGGCGCGGCTCAGGTCACGCCCGTTCGCCAGAGGCTTGGTCGCCCTGATCTCGAGCTTCCCCGGCTTGGGATTCTCGTGGTAAAAAAGCGCCGCCTGGCGCAGGCTTTCCTGTGTGGTATCCGACATGTCCAACCTCGCCTATGAAATTAGTTCAATACTGAACAATCTGCTGAGAGCGAGATAGCAGCTGGGCAACAAGCCGTAAACGGAAAAGGCGGCAGAGGCTCAGTAGACGACCGCCTCAAGCAGCTCGATCCGTTGCGCGGCCTCCTGCACCGTAAGATCGGTGACAGTCTCTTCGCCAGCACGCTCGGACAGTTCGCGCAGGCGCTCTTGCTGAACGGCGGTCATCGGCTCGCGAGGGTCGGGGGGCACATCGAGGGCGGCGTCGATCTGTGCGGGGTTGCTCGTCTGCGTGGTCATTCGATCATATCCTCCTGTGTGGCCTGCAAACGCATTCCACCCGGCGCATGTTCCATTCCCGCACCGGAAACGCTCGCGCAAGCCGCCCGTTGCACCTTGCTTCATGGGGTGACAAGGCAATCCCGCAGGGCTAGAACGCCTGCGAATTGCATCACGCAGCCTTAGGAGTTTTCCTGATATGACCACTCTGGTTTTCGGCCACAAATCCCCTGACACCGACAGCACCGGCAGCCCGATCATCTGGTCGTGGTACCTCAACGAGGTAAAGGGCGTCGCGGCCCAGCCCGCCCTGCTCGGCGAGCCCAACACGGAGGCAGCCTTCATGCTGACCCACTGGGGCCTCGACAAGCCGCAGATCATTTCGGACGTGGCCGAGGGCGCGCCGGTGGTCATCGTCGACACCAACAACCCCGCGGAACTGCCCGCCTCGATCAACGCGGCGGACATCCAGGGCATCATCGACCACCACAAGCTGGTTGGCGGGCTCGAAACCAAGGGCCCCATCGACATCACCGTGCGCCCGCTGGCCTGCACCGCCACCATCATGATCGACCTCATGGGCGATGACGCGGCCAAGATGCCGAAGGAAATCAAGGGCGCTGCCCTGACCTGCATCCTGTCGGACACGCTCGAGTTCCGCTCGCCCACCACCACCGACCATGACAAGGCAGTGGCCGAAAGCCTCGCCGCCGATCTGGGCCTGAACATCACCGATTTCGCCGCCGAGATGTTCGCTGCCAAGTCCGATGTGTCTGCCTTCTCGGACGCCGAGCTCATCCGTATGGACAGCAAGGAATACGAAGTCGGCGGCACCAAGTTCCGCGTCTCTGTCCTCGAAACCACCGCTCCCGAGATCCCGCTGGGCCGCAAGGACAGCCTGATGGAGACCTTCAAGACCGTGGCCGCCGAAGACGGCGTCGACGAAGTGCTGCTCTTCGTGGTGGACATCCTCAAGGAAGAAGCCACCCTGCTGGTCCCGAACGAGCTGGTGAAGGGCGTGGCGGAAAAGAGCTTCGGCGCGACCGTCTCGGGCGACACCGTGGTCCTGCCTGGCGTCATGAGCCGCAAGAAGCAGATCATCCCGAACCTCGCGGTCTGATCGCGCAACGCCGAACCGACTGTAACAAGAGGGGCGCCTACCACCGGGCGCCCCTTTTCCGTTGACATACCGCGCCGGACCGCCGGCCCATGCGGCACCCCGGCCTTCTTCTCTTTCCAAGTACGAAAAATCCGGCCGCGCCAAAGGCGCCCACTCTGGCAATCCGTGCGCCCTCTGCGCCACCGCCCCCGAAAGCCGCAGAAAGGCACCGCCCATGACCGCCTCCCCCGTCCGCATCGCCAGCGACGCCCTGAGCGCCACCATCGCCCCCATGGGCGCCGAGCTGCAGACCCTCACGACCGGCGACGGCGCGGAACTGCTCTGGAACGGCGATGCCGAGTGGTGGACAGGACGGTCTCCGCTGCTGTTCCCCATCATCGGACGCGCCCCCGAGGACCGCATCGCCATAGGGGACTTTACGGCTCCCATGGCGCAGCACGGCTTTGCCCGCCGCACCGCATTCGAGCTTGCGGGCACCACTGCCACCTCCTGCCGCCACATCCTGCGCGACAGCGAGGCGACCCGCGCCGTCTACCCCTTCGCCTTCGAACTGGCCCAGACCCACGCGCTGGACGGAGCCACGCTTTCGGTCACCACGAAGGTCACCAACACCGGCACCGATCCCATGCCCTTCGGCCTCGGCTTCCACCCGGCCTTCGCATGGCCCCTGCCCGGCGCCGCAGACCAGCCCCATGCCATCACGCTCGACAATGGCGCCGAGCCTGTGCTGGCCCGGATCGAGGACGGCCTGCTGCCCGACAGCCGCCTGCCCTCGCCCTTCACGAACGGAGACCTGATGCTCTCGCACGATCAGTTCGAAGCCGATGCGATGATCTTCCCCGAAGGAGCGGGCAATGGCCTGCGCTACGGCCCCAAATCCGGCCCTGCCCTTCAGTTCACCTTCGAGAACCTGCCCAACCTCGCCCTGTGGCAAAAGCCCGGCGCACCCTTCCTCTGTGTGGAGCCGTGGCACGGCATGGCCGCGCGCAAGGACGCCGGCCACCAGATCACCGACCGGCCCGGCACCCTGACGCTTGCCCCCGGCACCGCAGCCCGCTTCAGCTGGTCCGTCACCTGGCGGGCCTGAAGGGGTGGCCCCGAGGACGCGCGCCCCATATCAAGGGGCAAACGCATCCAACTGAGGCCATCATGACCCGGATCATTTCCAACCTTTCCGACATTTCGCAGGACTACGACGCGCTGTTCGTCGACCTGTGGGGCTGCCTGCACAACGGCGTCACCGCCTTTCCCGATGCGGTGAAAGCGCTTCAGGACTACCGCGCAGGCGGCGGCGTGGTGGTTCTTGTCACCAATTCCCCCCGTGCTCGCGCCGAAGTCTACAAGCAGCTCGGCCACTTCGGCGTGCCGGACGACGCATGGGACACCATCGCCACCTCCGGCGACAGCGCCCGTGCCGCGATGTTCGAAGGGGCCGTGGGCGACCGGATCTTCTTCATCGGCTCCGACGCGGAGCTGTCCTTCTTCGAACCGATGAAGCTCATCGACGCACCGGCGCAGATCACCCGCGTGCCGCTCGACGAGGCCAACGGCATCGTCTGCACCGGCCCCTTCGATGCGCTGGCCGATCCGTCGGTGCTGCGCCCGCAACTGCTGCTGGCCAAGCAGAAGGGCCTGAAGCTGCTCTGTGCCAATCCTGACATCATCGTCGACCGCGGCGAGGCGCGCGAATGGTGCGCCGGTGCGGTGGCCAGACTCTATACCGAGATGGGGGGCGAAAGCCTCTACTTCGGCAAGCCCCATCCGCCGATCTACGACCTGGCCCGCCGCCGCCTTGCGGAGGTCGCGCCTGACCTCGACGCGCCGCGCATCCTTGCCATCGGGGACGGCCCGAAGACCGACATCGAGGGCGCCATGGGCGAAGATCTCGACTGTCTCTTCGTGACCGGAGGCCTTGCCGCCGAAGAAACAAAGACGACCACGCAGCCCGAAGAGGCCGCGCTGGTGGACTACATCGCCCGCGAAGGCATCAACCCGACCTTCTCCATCGGCTTCCTGCGCTGAAACCCGCCCGGCTGCGGCACTTTCGTCGCAGCCGGCACATCGCCTCTTGATTTTCTGCGCTCGCGAAGTAATAAAATTACGCATCATGTATGTCTGCATGGCGATTTATTACCGGCCCGACACAGGCCGACGTTCACGGAGGCTGAGATGTTGGACAACTTCCCGCGCGGCACGATCTGCATCGAAGACATCGAGATGGGCATGACGCGCCATCTGCGCAAAACCGTCACCGACCGCGATATTGAGCTCTTTGCCGAGGTCTCGACCGACCGCAACCCGGTGCATCTTGACGATGCCTATGCCCACGACACCATTTTCGAGGGGCGCATCGCCCACGGGATGCTTACCGCCGGGCTGATCTCGGCGGTCATCGGCGAACAGCTGCCCGGCCACGGCAGCATCTACCTTGGCCAGTCGCTGAAGTTCCTCGGCCCCGTCCGACCCGGCGACACGGTGCTTGCCGAAGTGACGGTGACGGACATCGACATCGCCAAGCGCCGCGTGACGCTGGATTGCGTCTGCACCGTGGACGGCAAGAAGGTACTGGCCGGCGAAGCCCGCGTACTTGCCCCGTCGCGCAAGTTCGACTGAAGGCCGCAAAGCCTTTCCCAAGGGCGGGAAACAGGGTATCGGGCGGCGATCATTGTCGGAGACACCACATGCCCAGGACCTGGACCGCCTTTACCAAGCTTGACTCCAAGGATGCCGCCGAGGCCCTTGGCGAGGCCATGGAAGACCTCGAACCGGAACCCACGGGCGTCGGCGTCTTCGAGATCGAGGACGGCTCAGGCACCTGGGAGGTCGGCGGCTATTTCATCGAGCCTCCGAACGACATCGAGCTGACGCTTCTGTCCACCGCCTTCTCGGCCGCGCCCTTCGTGATCTCCGAAGTGCCTGACCAGGACTGGGTCGACAAGGTGCGCCGCGAGCTGACCCCGGTCGAGGCTGGGCGGTTCTTCGTCTACGGCAGCCATGACGCGGACAAGATCCCCGAAGGGGCCGAGCCCCTGCTGATCGAGGCCGCAATGGCCTTCGGCACCGGTCACCACGGCACCACCCTTGGCTGCCTGCGGGCGCTTGACCGGCTGGCCACGGAAGGCTTTGTCGGACGAAAAGTTGCCGACATCGGCTGCGGCACCGCCGTGCTTGGCATGGGCGCCGCCCGCATCTGGCCTGAACAGGTCGTCGTCGCTGACATTGACGAGGTCGCCGTGGAGGTGGCCGAGGCGAATGTGCGGGCGAACAACCTCGAAGGCCGGGTCGCCTGCTATGAATCCGCCGGTTTCGACAATCCCGAGCTGTCGGCACGCGGTCCTTTCGACCTCGTGTTCGCCAACATCCTCATGCAACCCCTGATTGACCTTGCCCCCGACATGGCGCGGCACATCAGCCCGGATGGTTACGCTATTCTCTCTGGAATCCTGACCCGTCAGGCGGACGAAGTAGTCGAAGTTTATGCCGAGAACGGCATCAATCTTGTTAAGCGGGATGAGATTGGTGACTGGGTGACACTGACACTTCAGCGAAAAACGTTCTAACGGCCGCATTTGAAGTGAAGTGAGGGCGAACGCCTCAGATTCGCCCTATTTTGTCGGCACTGCTTGATTCAACCGGTGGGGGCCGGTCGTGACGAGGTCGCCATGGATAAGGCATACGAAGAATTTGATCGGCGCCAGCGCAAGGTGGCGTCGAAACACAGCAAACTGGCACAGGGGTACGTCACCCGCTTGAACCCGAAGAATGGCACGATCGAGCATCAGCCGATCCGCCGCGTTCCCTTCGTGTCGATGAAGGGCTTCGCGCTCGCCACGATCGGGTTCTTCTGTTTCAAGGCAGTGCTGGTGGCAAAGCTCGGATTGGAAGACTATGCAGCCCATCTGGACCACCTCTCCAATGGCACTCTCTTGGAACGAATGGGTGCATGGGTCATGAGCACCGATCCCGCCACGTTCTGGATCGCCTCCCAGCTTGGCAGTTACATCACCTGAAGAATCCCTTGGCCGTGGGATATCGGCCGCTCTCTACTCTCTCACAGTTCTCCGTAGAGCACACGTCTGACGAGTACCTGAACGCGTAAAAAGGCCGCGCCTTCCATCTGGAAGACGCGGCCGTTCTTTTACGTGCCGTGCGTGTTGGGGGGGGCCTCAGTGGCCGCGAGCGACTGCTTCGATGTCGCCGCGGGTCAGGCCGATATCGTCAAGCTCGCGATCGCTCAGACCCGACAGGGCCTTGCGGGTGTCGCGAACTTCTTTCCATTCCGCGATCGTGTCGAAGACCGTGGTCACGAAGCGACCGATTTGGGTCGCGATGACGACAGACGCAGACGCGCTGCGTTCGGGGGCGGCGCCGAAGCCCGAGATGAGGACAGAGCCGATGTTGCCAGCCAGGCCGGCAGCACCGTTCTGGGCGCGATAGGAATCATATGCCGACATGGGTCATTGTCCTTGGTCAGAGTTTTCAGAATGCCTTGTTTCTAAGCGAGCAGATAGTCACACGGGCATGTTCGGGCAATCGGTATTCCTGCAAGGGTCCCATGCAGTTTTCACATGGCTCAAAAATTAGGAAAACGTTGATTTTTAAGCTTAATTATTGAGCCAAAAAGTGTCGGTTTCCGACACGGGAGTGTCGCGAAACAGCTCCTCTGCCCGCTCCGCAGGCGACATTACGGCAACGAGTTTCCGGCGGCCCGAACCGGCCCCCTTGGCGGATGTTCGCGTTTCGTGCTATCCGCAGGCAAGAACAATGGAAAAAGGCAGGGCAGGCATGAGGATTCTGGGCATTGATCCGGGCCTGAGACGACTCGGTTGGGGGGTCATCGAGGCGAGCGGAAGCCGTCTCAAGCATGTGGCGAACGGCGTCTGCGAATCCGGTACCGGCGATCTTGCACCGCGCCTTCTGAGCCTGCACATCCAGCTGACCGAGGTGTTCAACCGCTACCTGCCCGACTGTGCCGCGGTCGAACAGACCTTCGTCAACAAGGACGCGGTCGGTACGCTGAAGCTAGGCCAGGCGCGGGGCATCGCTCTGCTCGTGCCCGCCCAGTTTGGGCTCGAGATCGGGGAATATGCCCCCAACGCCGTCAAGAAGACCGTGGTGGGCGTCGGTCACGCCGACAAGAAGCAGGTGGACCACATGGTCCGGATGCAGCTTCCCGGTGTCTCCATCGTCGGCCCCGATGCCGCCGACGCCCTTGCCATCGCCATCTGTCATTCCCGCCACATGGGTGGCCGCAACCTGAGGCTTACCGCATGATCGGACGCATTGCCGGACGCATCGAATACAAGGCCGAGGATCACGTTCTGATCGACGTGCGCGGGGTCGGCTACGTCGTCTGCTGCTCTGAACGGGTGCTGGCGTCCATGCCCCGTGCGGGCGAGGCCACGGCCCTCTTCACGGACCTTCTGGTGCGTGAGGATCTGCTGCAGCTTTTCGGCTTCCCCAGCCTTGTGGAGAAGGAATGGTTCCGCCTGCTGCTGTCGGTGCAGGGGGTGGGCGCCAAGGCGTCGCTTGCGATCCTCGGGGCGCTGGGGCCGGACGGCACCAGCCGCGCCATCGCGCTGGGAGACTGGAACGCCATCAAGGCCGCCAAGGGCATCGGCCCCAAGACCGCGCAACGCGTGGTCAACGAACTGAAGGACAAGGCCCCCACGGTCATGGCCATGGGCGCAGGCCCCGTCGCCAGCGCCGAGGACGTGGTGATCGACGACGATGCGCCCACTCCCGCGCCCCCCAAGACGCCCAAGCCCGCCCCTGCCCCGCAGGCCGTGCCCGCCCAGACCGAAGCACTGTCGGCCCTGACCAACCTCGGCTACTCCCCTTCGGATGCCGCCTCTGCCGTGGCGCAGGCGGTGGGCGACGAGCCCGAGGCGACCACCTCGGGCCTCATCCGCGCGGCGCTCAAGCTGCTGGCACCGAAGTCCTGAGTGCATGCTGTTTCAGGATTTTCTCAGGCTTCACGCCCTACCTGAGGGCGAAGTTGCGCTGTGCCTTCACAAGTCCAATGATCCGGTTCGGCGCAAGGCCCTCGCCATTCTCGCAGAAGAACGGCCTGACCTTTTCGACGCGTTCCAGTCAACGCATGCTCCTGGTCCAGAGGCCACACTCCGGGCCAGGCCCTACCTTGCGTCATTCCTGTCCGCTCCAGATGGCGATGCGATATTTCTGGGAATGTTTTCCCGAGAGGCGGGGCCAGTCCTGTCGTTGAAAGAGTGGCAGGAGGACCCATTGCTGTGCGAGATGCGCGAGCGTATCGATGGGCACTTGGCACCGGCCGAACAAGGGGTTGATCGCCTCGTGGGCCGCACGCGATTTGACCTCAATCGCCTAGCGCGTTTCAGCGACTTGGAAAAGCGCCTCATCTGCCGCGACCCCGGTGGACGGGCGTACATGCGCCTTGCCGAAACGACCCCCTTGCAGGTGCGCGAGTTGCGCAGACACGCTCACGTCGCGCCACCAATGCCAGACTGGACCGAGCTCAGCCTGACACGATCCGACATCACAACCCTTCCCCGACAATGGGCTGCGACCCTGCGCCACTGGCGCGGAATCTATCTGATCGTGGACGAGAGTGACGGACAAAGATACGTAGGCTCGGCCTATGGTGCCGAGAACCTGCTTGGACGCTGGCAGCGACATGTTGCCGGAGATGTTGGAGTGCCTGTGGAGTTGCGGCCCCGCGATCCGTCCCGGTTCCGCTTCTCCATACTCGAACTCATGGCCCCAACGGCACTGGTCGAAGACGTCGTTGCATGTGAAAATAGCTGGAAGCTCCGCCTCGATACGCGTCGCAACGGCCTGAACGAGAACTGACCATGAGCATGGACCCCGATCCCACCCTGCGCCCTGCCCCTCTGCCCGAAGACGAAGGCCGCGCCCTGCGTCCGCAGATGCTTGATGATTTCGTGGGGCAAGCCGAGGCGCGGGCCAACCTCCGGGTGTTCATCGCTTCGGCCCGGCAGCGCCAGGAAGCCATGGACCACACGCTGTTCCACGGCCCCCCCGGCCTTGGCAAGACGACGCTGGCGCAGATCATGGCGCGCGAGCTTGGGGTCAACTTCCGCATGACCTCGGGGCCGGTGCTGGCCAAGGCGGGCGATCTGGCCGCAATCCTGACCAACCTCGAACGCAATGACGTGCTCTTCATCGACGAGATCCACCGGCTCAACCCGGTGGTCGAGGAAATCCTCTACCCTGCGATGGAAGATTATGAGCTGGACCTCGTGATCGGCGAAGGCCCCGCCGCCCGCACCGTGCGGATCGAGCTTCAGCCCTTCACGCTGGTGGGCGCGACCACGCGGCTTGGCCTGCTGACGACCCCCCTGCGCGACCGTTTCGGCATCCCCACGCGGCTGCAGTTCTACACGGTGGAGGAGCTCAACAGCATCGTCACCCGTAACGCCGAAAAGCTCGGCGTGCGGGCCGAGCCCGATGGCGCACGCGAGATCGCGCAGCGCTCGCGCGGGACACCGCGGATCGCCGGGCGGCTCCTGCGCCGGGTGGTGGATTTCGCGGTGGTCGAGGGCAACGGCGTGGTGACGCAGGAGCTGGCCGATGGCGCGCTGACGCGGCTGGGGGTGGATGCGCTTGGACTCGACGGGGCCGACCGGCGTTACCTGCGGCTGATCGCCGAGCATTACGCCGGCGGCCCCGTGGGGATCGAGACGATCTCGGCCGCACTGTCGGAAAGCCGTGATGCCATCGAGGAGGTGATCGAGCCGTACCTGCTTCAACAGGGCCTGATCCAGCGAACGCCGCGCGGCCGGATGATCACCCAGAGATCCTGGGATCATCTCGGGATGCCCGCCCCGAAGGCTCCGGGACAGGCGAGCGGGCCGGGACAGGCGACGCTGTTCGACTGAGGCCCCGTTCGCCCGAGGCCCCGTCGGACTAAGCTATGGGCACCCGAAATCCGAGCGCGCTCAGAACGCCTTGAAGGTCAGCGTGGTGAGCGTGCGCTCGATCCCTGGCACGTCGGCCAGCTGCTCGTTGATGTAATGGCCCACGTCTTTGCCTTCGGGGATGTAGAGCTTGACCAGAAGGTCCCATTCGCCGGACGTGGAATAAAGCTCGGAATGGATCTCGCGCAGCGCAATGTCCTCGGCGACCTTGTAGGTGGTGCCGGGGGTACAGCGGATCTGGACGAATACGCAGGTGGTCATGGTGCAGTCTCCTTTGGCGCGGACGCTGGCACAACCGCCCCGCCGCCGCAAGCTGCCGCTTGGCCCCTGCCCCGGCGCGCCCTATAAGCGGCCCCAAACCGCCGCCGCCGGAACGCTTCGGCGCGGCCCCAGTACAGCCCGATATCAGCCCGGGTCCGCCCCGGACAGGAGACCGCCATGCGCAAGGCCACCATCACCCGCAAGACCGCCGAGACCGGGATCGAGGTCACCGTCGACCTCGACGGCACCGGTGTCTACGACAACCAGACCGGCGTGGGCTTCTTCGACCACATGCTCGACCAGCTGTCGCGCCACTCGCTCATCGACATGACGATCCGTGCGGACGGCGATCTGCACGTCGACGATCATCACACGGTCGAGGACACCGGCATCGCCATTGGTCAGGCGCTGGTGAAAGCACTTGGGGACAAGCGCGGCATCCGGCGCTATGGCTCGTGCCTGCTGGCCATGGATGACGCACTGGTGCGCTGCGCGCTGGACCTGTCGGCGCGGCCCTTCCTCGTATGGAACGTCGATCTGCCGTCAGAAAAGATCGGCAGCTTCGACACCGAGCTGGTGCGCGAGTTCTTCCAGGCACTGTCGACCCATGGCGGCATCACCTTGCACATCGACGCGCTGCACGGCGTGAATTCGCACCACATCACCGAGGCCGCGTTCAAATCCGTCGCCCGCGCCCTGCGCGAAGCGGTCGAACCCGACCCCCGCAAGAGCGACGACATCCCCTCGACGAAGGGCGCGCTCTAACGCCCCAGTTCCTGCCGCAGGGTGGGCAGGGTGTCGCCCTCTGCGGGCGTCGCCTCCCAGACCGCGCGTGCGATGGCGCGGGCAAGGCAGACGCTGGCGGCATGGCCGATCTCGGCCAGCTGCATCGCCGGGGCGACCAGCTCCTGCACGCCGGTGGAGGCCGCAAAGACCAGATCCCCGTCCATCGGTGAATGGGCGGGGACAATGGCCCGCCCCATGCCGTCATGGGCCGCCACCGCCGTGCGGTGACACTGCCCCTTGTCGAGCCTTGCATTCGTCGCGACCACGGCGATGGTGGTGTTCCCGAGGCCCGCCATCGCCTGCACCTTGCGGCTTTCGGGCAGCGGCGCATAGCCCGCCGGGTCGACCCCGAGGCCGCCGAATTCGTCGCCGATCTCGAAGGGCGCCGCCCAGAAATGCCGTCCCGAGGGGGTCGTGGGGCTGCCCATCGGGTTCACCGCCACCAGCGCCCCCACCGTGATGCCATCGGCGAGCCGCAAGCTGGCCGAGCCAAGCCCGCCCTTGTGCTGCGCCGTCTGCGCCCCGGTGCCTGCGCCGTATGTACCCAGCTCGAACCGTGTCCCCGCCGCCGCCAGCGCCGCGCGGCCTAGCACGGGGTAAGGGTTCTCGGTCCACTCCTTGTTCCCACCGTTCAGAAGGTCGAACAGGATCGCCGCGGGCACGATGGGCACCCGCGCGGACAGCACCTGGAAGCCACGCCCCGCACCGTGCAGCGCGTCCATGACGCCCTGCGCCGCGGCGAGACCGAAGGCGCTGCCGCCCGACAGCACCAGCGCATCCACCCCCGGCGCGGTCTTGTCCGGCGCCAGAAGGTCCGTCTCGCGCGTGCCGGGCGCGCCGCCCATGACGGCGACCGAGGCCACCATCGGCGCATCACTGGTCACGACGCTGACCCCGGATTTCAGGCCGTCATCCTGCGCATTGCCGACCTTCAGGCCGGGAACATCGGTGATGAGGTTGAGTGGCCCCGGCTGCATCGGCATGTCTCCTGTCCTGCTGGCTCTGACTGTCCGGCAGCCGCCGGGGGGATGCAATGGGGGATGCAATCCCCGCGCCGTCATGCGACCCTCTGCCCGACACCGGAGACCACCATGCCTGATTACACAGACCTTGCCCGCACCATTGCCGCGCTCACCGAGGGCGAGACCGACGCGGTCGCCCTCATGGCCACCCTCGCCTGCGAGATCCATCACGCGGACGAGCGCTTCGACTGGACCGGCTTCTACCGGGTGACCGCGCCGCAGCTGCTGAAGATCGGCCCCTATCAGGGTGGCCACGGCTGCCTCGTCATTCCCTTCTCACGCGGTGTCTGCGGTGCCTGCGCCCGCACCGCGACGGTTCAGCTGGTCCCGGACGTGGAGGCCTTCCCCGGCCACATCGCCTGCGCCAGCTCCACCCGCTCGGAGCTGGTGCTGCCGGTGTTCGATGCGGCGGGCGAGGTGATCGCCGTGCTCGACATCGACAGCGACCGGCCCGATGCCTTCACGCAAGTGGACGCCGAGGCGCTGCAAACCATTGTCGACGGCGTTTTCCGCCATCCGGACCTTGTGCGCTAGCGCCGCCTGCGGCACAGGGGGCGCATGAGCGACATCTACAATCCACCCATGGGCGAGATCCCCATCCTGCACGCCGATCACGAGCTTCTCGTGGTCGACAAGCCCGCGGGCCTGCTGTCCGTGCCCGGCAAGGGACCCGAACTGGCGGATTGCCTGCTCACCCGGCTGGAAAAGGCTTTCCCCACGGTGCGCCTCGTGCACCGTTTGGACCGGGACACGTCGGGAGTGATGGTCTTTGGGCTGACGGCCCACGCGCAGCGCCACCTCGGGGCACAGTTCGAGGCGCGCAAGACCAAGAAGACCTATATTGCCCGCGTGGCCGGCCGGCTCGAGTCGAAAACCGGCACGGTGGATCTGCCGCTGATCGTGGACTGGCCAAACCGGCCCAAGCAGATGGTCTGCCATGAGACCGGCAAGCCGTCGATCACCGACTACAAGGTGGTGAAGGCATCAGACGAGGAAAGCCGCGTGCGGCTCTTTCCTCAGACAGGCCGTAGCCACCAGCTGCGGGTGCACATGCTGGCGCTTGGCCATCCGATCCTTGGAGATCCGTTTTACGGCCCCGAAACCGCGGGCCAGTACCCGCGCATGATGCTCCATGCCGAAGAGTTGCGTCTGAACCACCCTGACGGCGGCCTCAGCCAGAAATTCCGCGCCAAGGCTCCCTTCTGACGAACAGCCTGCCGCGGCGGTCGTGCCTCGCGCCAGTCAGGCCGCTGATTCAGGCCTGCGGCCTCCGGCTCTAGCTCCGCCCGGCGGCCGGCCCGCCACCTGAACCTTTGCATCAAGCCCGGCCAGCGCCTGCACACTTGGGTTCCGGACCAGCTGCGCCATCCACCCACCTGATTTGTCCCCCTTCCTCACAGCCTGCGCAGCACAGCCGCCCAACATCTGATCTACATCCGCCAGACTTGCGCTTGACGATTAATGAGAGTTTCCGACCGCAGTGTAATTGCCACGCCTGGATGCGCCCATGCCCGGCGCTTGACCGGCCACCGAGGTCGTCAATGTGCCCAGGTGCTCAGCAAGCCCTTGTGACGTAGGTAGCCTCGTCTCAAGCGACATCTTCCTCACAATGGAAGCTATTCGAGCTGATCTCCAGCCAAGAGCCGAAACGGATCTCGCGACGATTGCGCCACGCAATCAGCCCCCCCAAGACGCTCAACCGCCTGCCCACCAAAGTCCGGCCCCCTGCGCACCTCGATCAAGCAGACGTATTTGGGAAAAGAAGACGGCAAGGGTGCCTCCCTGCCCTTCTTCTCTTTCCAAATACGCGAAAGCCGATCCTTGCCAGAAAGATCGAAGAGGGGGCACTCCGGGCGCCCCCTCCTCAAGAAGTTTACTCCGCAGCCCAGCCGCTCACAGCCTTGATCTCGAGGAAATCATGGATCCCGAGGATCCCCGCCTCGCGGCCATTGCCCGACTGTTTCATGCCACCGAAGGGCGCACCCGGCGCACGGCTTTTGCCGTTCATCTCGACCATCCCCGACCGAAGCTGCCGCGCGAGCCGGTGACGGCGCTCGGTGTCACCGGACTGCACGTAGTTGGTCAGGCCATAGGGTGTGTCATTGGCCACGCGTACGGCTTCTTCCTCGGTCTCGAACTTCATGATCGACAGCACCGGACCGAAAATCTCTTCGTTCGCGATGGTCATGTCGGGGGTCACGTCGGCAAAGACCGTGGGGCGCACGTAGAAGCCCTTGTTGAAGCCCTCGGGGCGGCCCGGGCCTCCCGCGACAAGGCGGGCGCCCTCGGAGATGCCCTTTTCGATCAGCGCCTGGATCTTGTCGTATTGTACGGCGTTCACCACCGGGCCGATATGCGGGCCGTCCTCGGCAGGGGAACCGACCTTCGTGGATTTTGCCACCTCGGTGGCCTCGTCGACCACACGATCATAGATCCCCGCCTCAACCATCATGCGCGAGGGCGCGTTGCAGCTCTGGCCTGAGTTCTGCATCATGTGAGCGACGCCGCGTTTCACCGCCTCGTCGTCCGCATCGGCGAAGATCAGGTTCGCGCCCTTGCCCCCAAGCTCGAGGTGCACACGCTTGAGCGTCTCGGCCGCGGTCTTGGAGATCAGCCGGCCCGCGCGGGTGGAACCGGTGAAGCTCACCATGTCCACGTCCTCATGCGCCGACAGCTGGGTGCCGACCCCAACGCCATCGCCGTTCACGAGGTTGAACACCCCCTTGGGGAAGCCCGCCTCGTCCATGAACTCGGCAAACAGCATCGCCGAGAGCGGCGATTCCTCGGACGGCTTCAGCACCATGGTGCAGCCCGCGATTGCGGCGGCGCCGACCTTCAGTGTCACTTGGTTCATCGGCCAGTTCCATGGCGTGATGAGCGCGCAGACCCCCACCGCCTCGTGGATCATCCGGGTGTCGGGATGGGCGTCCGAGAACGGCTCTTCGAACGAAAACCCCTTGGCGGCGTCAATGAAGTTCTGCAGGTGAAACAGCCCCGCGCCGACCTGGCTCGACCGCGACAGCGCAATGGGCGCCCCCATCTCGAGGGTCATGGCCTGGGCCATCTCCTCGGCGCGGCGCTTGTAGACGGCCAGCAGCTTTTCGACCAGCGCGATGCGCTCGGCCGCCGGGGTCGCCATCCAGCCCGGCAGCGCGCGCGAGGCGGCGGCCACGGCAGCGTCAGTGTCCGCCTGATCGCCGAGGGATATGACGGCGCAGGGCTCTTCAGTGGCCGGGTTGATGACCTCGTGGTCGCGGGCGGTGGCCGCGTCGACCCAAGCTCCGTCGATGTAGAACTGGCGTTTCTCGATCATGTCTTCGCTCCTGCAAGAGGGTTCGGATTGGGATCTGCGGGGATTTGATCAAATTCCCGATCTCGTTGACACTCTGGCACCACGCCCCCTGCCCCGCAAGCCGCCTCTTTACATCGTGGATTCTGATTGTACCTAAGAAGGCAGCCGATCTTCATGCACCGGAAAAGGGAGCAACCGACATGGCACTGCGCATCAACGACGAAATTCCGAACCTTCACGTCAAGACCGACCTTGGCGAATACGATCTGCACGACTGGATCGGAGACAGCTGGGCAATCCTGTTCTCGCACCCCAAGGATTTCACCCCCGTCTGCACCACCGAATTCGGTGCCGTCGCGCAGCTGGCCGATGAATGGGCCAAGCGCGGCACCAAGGTGATGGGCATTTCGGTGGACGGCGTGGCCGAGCACGAGAAATGGAAGGGCGACATCGAGACCGTCGCCGGTGCCAAGGCCGGTTTCCCGATCATCGCCGATGACGGGCTCGAGGTCGCCAAGGCGCTCGACATGCTGCCCGCCGACGCCTACCTGCCCGACGGCCGCACCCCTGCCGACAGCGCCACCGTGCGCTCGGTCTTCATCGTGGCGCCGAACAAGAAGGTGCAGCTGATGATGACCTACCCGATGTCCGTCGGCCGCAACTTCGCCGAGGTGCTGCGCGCCCTAGACGGCCTGCAGAAGACCTACGGCGCGCCGCTTGCCACGCCCGCCAACTGGGAAACGGGCCAGGACGTGATCGTCGCCCTGTCGCTGGACGATGCCGCCGCCGCCGAGAAATACGGTGAGCTGGACATTAAGCTTCCCTACCTGCGCTTTGCGAAAGACCCGGCATAATCCAGCTGCCAGAACCACGAAGGCCCGCCCCTCATGGCGGGCCTTTTTCATTCGCTCAGCTCAGATGTCGAACCGGTAGACCCCGCCGCGTCCCCGGGCCAGCGAATGCCTCTCGATCATCCGCCGCGCCTTAGGCGGCTCGGCCCCTCGGTGCAGCCCCTGAAGTCGCTCGAGGCTCTCGCGATCGGCCACCGTGCGCCGCGTGTTGTGGCGGATGTACTCGACCCAAGTCGGCACGTGGTAGGTCTCCTGCCAGATCCGGGGGCTTTCCAAATCGCGCATGAGAACCCAGTTCTGCGCCCCGTCGCGGATGCGCACCCGCCGCCGTTCGGCCATCACCTCAAGGAAAGCGTCCACGTCGGCGGGATCGATCTCGTATGAGATCTCGACCACCACGGGCCCGCTGCGCGGCTGGATATCAAGCCGCAGCATCGGCTCGCGGAACAGGCCCAGCGGCGACAGATCGAGGCTGCCGTATTCCGGCAAGGGACGATGCAGTCCCACCAGCCCCGCAAGCACCAGCGTCACCGCCGCGCCTCCCAGCGCAATGGCGAGCGTCTGCCCATCCGACACCGCCCCCCAGAGCCAGCTGCCAAGCGCCATGCCCCCGAAGCTGGCCGACTGGTACAGCGCAATGGCCCGGCCCACCACCCAGCGCGGGGTTGACAGCTGCACCGTCACGTTGAACAGCGACAGCGCGATGACCCAAGAGGCCCCCGCCACCAGCAGCGCCGGCAGGCACAGCCAGATCACCGGCGCAAAGGCCAGCAGCAAGGTCGCCCCTCCTCCAGCGAAGGCGGCAGCGCGGCAGATATGCTCGTTGTCCATGGCCGCGCGCAGCTTGGCGTTGAAGAAGGCGCCAAAGATGGCCCCGACCCCGAAACACCCCAGCAGGATGCCGTAGGTGGTGGCATCGCCGCCCAGCCGCTCATGGGCCACCACAGGCAGCAGCGACAGCACCGCGACTGCGCCAAGGCCGAACAGGAATGCCCGCCCCATCACGTTGACGAGGTTCGGCGACATGGCAACGTAGCGTAGCCCAGACTGCACCGCGAGGCGCAGCGGCTCGCGCGGCAGGCTGCGGTCTGGCAGCGGCGCCTTCCAAAGCCACAGCGCGATGATCATCGCCACGTAGCTTACCGCGTTCAGCGCAAAGGCTGCCGCCGCCCCCGCCACGGCGACGATGATCCCGCCGATCGCCGGCCCGACCGAGCGCATGGCGTTGAATCCCATGGAATTTAGCGCCACCGCCGAAGGCAGCTCGGACCGCGGCACGATGTCCCCCATGGACGCCTGCCAGGACGGGTTGAAGAAGGTCGATCCGGTGCCGATCAGGAAGGTCAGGCCCACGAGCAGCCACGGCGTCATCAGCCCCACCCAGGCCAGCACCGTCAGAAGCACCGCCGAGGCCATCATGAACAGCTGCGCCCCGATCATCACGATCCGCCGGTCGTGGCTATCGGCAAGCGTACCCGCGAAGACCGCGAACAACATGGTAGGCACGGTCACCGCCCCCTGCACGAGGCCCACCATGGCGTCGCTGTCGGAAATCTGCGTCATCATCCAGCCCGCCCCCACGGACTGCACCAGCGTGCCGAGGTTGGACACGAGCGAGGCGCCCCAGCGGTTGCGGAACGCGGGAATGCGCAACACCGACAACGGGTTCGAGGACGAGGAACTGGAGGCAGACATGGGCATGGAAGGATCCGGAGCTTCGGCAACCGCCGGACCGCGGGCCTTGCCTCACACTGGCACAGGTCCCGCCAGCGTCAAGCCCCTGCCCCGCAGGCACTCGTCTGCCCGCGCTCCGCATCGCGTGCAATGAGCAGACACCCCCAGAACGCCCGACCACCGCGCAGGCCCGCAATCTGAAAAAAGCGCCCCGCGATACCGCGCCGCCCCCCCGCTTCCTTTGACCTGAAATATCCCGGGGGGCCGGGGGCAGAGCCCCCGCCGCGCGCAGCGCGCCCGGTGCGCAGTTCTTCGACAGCACACCGCAAAGGGCTGCAAAAAACGCCAAAAGCAGCCGCACCCAAAAAACCACACGAAAAAGGGGCCGGCGCGATCCGCACCGGCGCCTCTTGGAACATCAGCTCCTGAAATTTACAGCGTCGGGTAGATCGGGAAACGCTTGAGGAACTCGGTGACTTCACCGCGCACCTTTTCCTCGACCTCGGCATTGCCTTCTTCGCCATTGGCCGCGAGCCCATCGACCACTTCGATGATCCAGTCGGCAATCTGGCGGAACTCTGCCTCACCGAACCCACGGGTGGTGCCTGCGGGCGACCCAAGGCGGATGCCGCTGGTCACCGTCGGCTTTTCCGGATCGAACGGCACACCGTTCTTGTTGCAGGTGATGTGCGCCCGGCCGAGCGCCTTCTCGGTGGCGTTGCCCTTCACACCCTTGGGGCGCAGGTCGACCAGTACCACGTGGGTGTCGGTGCCGTGAGTCACGGTGTCGAGCCCGCCCTTTATGAGCTGGTCGGACAGCGCCTGCGCGTTGGCCACCACGTTCTTGATGTAGCCCTTGAACTCGGGGCGCAGCGCCTCGCCGAAGGCCACGGCCTTGCCGGCGATGACATGCATCAGCGGGCCGCCCTGGATGCCGGGGAAGATGGCCGAGTTGAACTTCTTGGCCAGCGCCTCGTCATTGGTGAGGATCATGCCGCCACGCGGACCGCGCAGGGTCTTGTGGGTGGTGGTGGTCGCCACATGCGCGTGCGGGAACGGCGAGGGATGTTCGCCCGCCGCCACGAGACCGGCAAAGTGCGCCATGTCCACGTGCAGGTAGGCACCAACGGAATCCGCGATCTCGCGCATCTTGGCAAAGTCGATCTGGCGCGGAATGGCCGAGCCGCCGGCGATGATGAGCTTGGGCTGGTGTTCTTTCGCCAGCGCCGCGACCTCGTCGTAATCGAGCAGGTTGTCCTGCTTGCGCACGCCGTATTGCACGGCGTTGAACCACTTGCCCGACTGGTTCGGCTTGGCGCCGTGGGTCAGGTGGCCGCCCGCGTCGAGCGACATGCCGAGGATGGTGTCACCCGGCTGCAGCAGCGCGGTGAACACGCCCTGGTTCGCCTGGGAGCCGGAGTTCGGCTGCACGTTGGCGAACTCGCAGCCGAAGAGCTGCTTGGCGCGGTCGATGGCAAGGTTTTCGGCCACGTCCACCCAGTCGCAGCCGCCGTAATAGCGCTTGCCCGGGTAACCTTCGGCATATTTGTTGGTCATCACCGACCCCTGCGCCTGCATCACGGCGCGGGATACGATGTTCTCGGAGGCGATCAGCTCGATCTCGTCGCGCTGGCGGCCGAGCTCGCCGGTGATCGAGGCAAAGAGCTCGGGGTCGCGGTCGGAAAGCTCTTGGGTGAAGAAGCCGTCGTCGCTGGGCGTGGCGGTCATGAGGCAGGTCTCCGGTGTCAAGGATTCGTCATGTGGCGCCTGAGTATAAGAAACCGCCGCCGGGGCAAAGTATCCAAAGCGTCATATTGACCCGATGCCGCGGCATGTCTGGCGGTACGGGAAAACTTGTGCTTGTTTCGGAACGTCCCGCCCCGTGGGGGAAACACCGCCAGCCGCAGGAAACCATGTCTCTCAAAATCGCCTTCTGCGCCTCGAACGCGCCCATCGCGCAGGCCGCGCTCGCCGGGCTGACCCGCCGCTACGGCAACCACGCCGAAGAGGGCGCCGACGTCATCGTGGCGCTGGGGGGCGACGGCTTCATGCTGCACACCCTCCACCGCACCGAGGCGCTGGCCGTGCCGGTGTACGGTATGAACCGCGGCACCGTTGGTTTCCTCATGAACGAATACTCGGAACATGCGCTTGAGGAGCGGCTGGGGGCTGCCGAACGCGCGATGATCAACCCGCTTTCCATGCGCGCACACCGCAGCGACGGCACGACCCACGTGGCACTGGCGATCAACGAGGTATCGCTCTTGCGTGCAGGACCGCAGGCGGCGCGGCTGGCAATCCATGTGGATGGCAAGCTGCGCATGCCGGAACTGGTCTGCGACGGCGCGCTGCTGGCCACCCCCGCCGGCTCCACCGCCTACAACTACTCGGCCCACGGCCCTATCCTGCCCATCGGGGCCGAGGTGCTGGCCCTCACCGCCGTCGCGGCCTTCCGCCCGCGACGCTGGCGCGGGGCGCTGCTGCCCAAGCCCGCCGAGGTTACCTTCGAGGTGCTCGATCCGGGCAAACGCCCGGTGATGGCCGAGGCTGACAGCCAGTCCGTGCGCGATGTGGTCCGCGTCGACGTCCGCTCAGAACCGTCGATTTCCCACAGCGTACTGTTCGACCCCGGCCATGGCCTCGAGGAACGGCTGATCCGCGAACAGTTCGTCTGACGATCCAGACAAGTTCGGATTGCCGAATACGTCAGGGCGGATGGAACCCGAGCCGGGCCGAGCGGGTTCTCTTTCCGAACCCCGCGACAATGCGGGACAAGCCTGACGAAAGGAGATTCCGATGAACTGGGATGTTATCGAAGGCAAATGGAAACAACTGAAGGGCGACGCCAAGGTCCAGTGGGGCAAGCTCACCGACGATGACCTTGACCGCGCCGAAGGCAACCGTGACAAGCTGATCGGTGTCGTGCAGGAACGCTACGGCATTGAAAAAGATCAGGCCGAGCGCGAAGTTGATGAGTTCTACAACAAGCATTCCGCTTGATGCATAGAGCCTGACAAGACCAGCCTGACCGCACATCAGGCTTATGCACGTACCGGCCCCGGGTTCCCTCCCCGGGGCCTTCGTGTGTCTGGGGGTATGATATGCCCTGAACGCTGCGATTTACCTGCAATGTAGTCGGACGCTCTTGCTTGCTACAGGCAACGGGACAGCACCGCGGCGGACTGGCCGGGGGAGCCATGTCGCATGGTCAGGTTTGCTGCTCGGCCACCTCGGTGATTGCTGCAAGGATGTTGGCGTAGGCACCGCAGCGGCAGATGTTGCCGGACATGCGCTCGCGGATCTCGGCCTCGGTGAAGGCGATGGTGGCGGTCAGATCGCCGGTCACCTGCGAGGGGATGTTGGCGCGGATCTCCTCGACCACCGCCTTGGCCGAGGCGACCTGCCCCGGCGTGCAATATCCGCACTTGAAACCATCGTTGTCCACGAAGGCGCGTTGCATCGCATCAAGGTTGCCCGGCAGACCGATGCCCTCGATTGTATGCACCTCGTCACCGTCATGCATGACCGCAAGCGTGAGACAGGACAGCACCCTCTTGCCATTGACCGAACAGGTGCAGGCCCCGCACTGACCATGATCGCAGCCTTACTTGGCCCCGGTCAGGCCCAGTTCCTCGCGCAGCGCATCAAGCAGCGTGACCCGGTTGTCCGCCGTGAGATCCCGGCGTTCTCCATTGACTGTGAGGCTGATGCCCGTGCGCGGCACACTGCCGCCGCCACCTTCGGCGGCGGGCGACATGAGGATGCGGCGACCGGGGTTTTGGAACATGTGAACTGGCATGAAGGCCTCCCCTTGGCTTCCGGCGGCGGCCCCCGGTGGCAGCGCCACGTGCTGACTAACCTTACCACCTATGCCGCGCCGCGCCGTTGGCCATGACGGTGCTCGCCAAGACTTGCCCGGCGGGTCGACCCTGCCTCAGGTCATTCGAGCGCCATGGCATCCGGGCCGTGAAGACGCCCTGATGACACATCTGCGGACAGCTGGGGAAACAGGCCGCATTGTTCTTCGCGGTTGGCCGCGCTATCGTCCCTTCAAAAGAGGCAGAGCAAGCCCGGATGACGGCACTCAAGAAGTATCAGCGACTGGAAGCATCGGGTCTTTGGCGTCCCGAACCCGACGCACAGCGGCGCGAGGTCGTCGTGTCGCTGGGGGATGCGTCGCTGACCATTTCCGAGTTCTCGGGGCGGCCGCTCGCCCACTGGTCGTTGGCGGCGGTACGCCGTGCCAATCGCGGCCAGATCCCGGCGATCTACCATCCCGACGGCGATCCCGGCGAAACCCTCGAGCTGCCCGAAGACGAGGTCACCATGACCGAGGCGATCGACCGCCTGTTGCGGGCCATCGAACGGCAGCGTCCCCGCCCGGGCAAGCTGCGGGTCTTTATGATTTCAGCGATTGCGGCGGCAGTGGTGGGCATTTCTGTGTTCTGGCTGCCGAACGCGCTGCTCGGGCACACCCGGGCCGTGGTACCCACGGTCAAACGTGACGAGATCGGCGAGGCCTTGCTGCAGCGCCTCACCCGCGTCACCGGACAGGTCTGCATGACCGATGAGGCCCGCCTGCCCCTGCGTCGTCTCGCCCTGCGCGTGCTGGGCGAAAACCGCATGGACGACCTGCGGGTGGTGCCGGACGGCGTGCGCGACACCGCCCACCTGCCCGGCGGGATCATCCTCGTGAACCGCCGCGTCCTCGAGGATCACGAGGATCCCGACGTCGCGGCGGGCTATATCCTTGCGGAATCGCTGCGGGCCCGGCGGTCTGACCCGCTGGGCGATCTGCTCGACAGCACTGGTCTGTGGTCCGCGCTGCGGCTGCTCACCACCGGGCGACTGCCGGCGGGATCGCTCGACACCTATGCCGAGACGCTGCTGACCCGCGCCGCCGATCCCGTGCCTCAGGATGCGCTGATCAAAGCCTTCTCTGCGGCGCAGCTGCGCTCCAGCCCCTACGCCTATGCCCGCGATCCCACGGGCGAGAGCACCGTCGGCCTGATCGAGGCAGACCCGCGCGCCACCGAAGGCAGCGCCCAGGTGCTGCCGGATTCGGACTGGCTTCGCCTGCAGGGCATCTGCGACGGCTGACAGCCCCCTTCCCCAAACGAAAAAGGCCCCGCCGTCGCGGAGCCCTTCGCAATTATCTCGACCCTTCGCGCAGCTTAGCGAAGGTAGGCCTGCGTGTAACCAGTGGCCCGCACCCGGCGCAGCGCGGATGACAGGCTCTCGGCACTGGCATAGGGGCCTACGACAACCCGGCGCAGGCCGTCCGCTGCCGGTCCAAATTTGACTGGAAGTCCGGCCCCGCCAAGCCGCGCAGCGGCGGCATCGGCCTTGGCCTTTGTGGTGAAGACGCCAATCTCCACGTAGGAGCGGCGTGCAGGCGTTGCCTCGGCTTCGGCAGTGGACCGGGTCGAGACAGCGGGATCGCGGAAGCTCAATGAGCGGGTCGGCGCGCGGGCCTCGCCATGACCGCTGCTGGCAATCACCGGCTTGTAGCCGGTGCGCGCGGCGCGGACCGGCCGCACCGGGCGCGCATCGGCCCGATAAAGCAGCACCGGATCGCGCAGCTCGCGCCGCTCGAGCGAATTCACCCGCGGCACAGTATTGGTCCAGCGCTTCTGGGTGGCGTAATAGCCGTCGACGGTCTGCCAGGCACGGTAGGCGTTCAGCCGGTCGTCTTCCCAAGCGGGCCGGTAGCCCGCGGGCACCACCGGCGGCTCGACCGACCGGGCCTCCCAGACATGCTGAGGCACGATGCGCTCATTGCCCGACCGGACCGCGCCGGATGCGGCAACAGAGCTGACCTGCGCCACCGGATCGTCCAGCTCGAGCGCGCTGTCGTCCCAGCTGCCGACACCGCCACGCTGGTTATAGTAGACGTTCTTGCCAGCGCTCGGTGCTTCGCCGCGCCGGACCTCGCTCACATAGGGGTTGGCCTGCGCGCCGCAGCGCACGGCGAGACCGCCGCGCACGGCGTTGCCGGTATAGCCCGGCGGGCAGCCCTGACCGGGTTGCAGCTGAACCACGCGGTTGCCGCCGGCGGAGGGCGTTGGCGGAACCTGCCGTACCACGGTACGGGGTGGCGGGGCCGAGGGCGGCTTGGAAGCCGGAGCGCGCACCACTTGCCGCGGGGCCGGAGCCGCCGCCGGAGCGCTGCGGCGCACCACCGGCTTGGAGGCCACTGTCTCTAGGGGGCGACCACTACGGGCCTGCGATGCGTTGCGCGACGACGACGGCACGCGCGTGGTGGAGGTGCGGGTCCGGTTGGCCTGTGCGGTGGCAGCCTGCTGTGCGGCTTGCGCTGCTCGCGCCCGATCCTGCGCGGCGGCCCGTGCGGCAGCCTGAGCCCGTGCCTCAGCCTGCTCACGTGCTTCCGCCTGAGCGCGCGCCTGAGCCTGTGCCTGTGACTGAGCCTGAGCCTGAGCCTGAGCCTGTGACTGAGCCTGAGCCTGAGCCTGAGCCTGAGCCTGAGCGCGGGCCTGGGCCTCGGCACGGGCGGCCGCCTGCGCGCGCTCGGCGGCTTGCGCCTCGGCCCTTTCGGACGCGGCAGCGCGTGCCGTGTCAGCGGAGCGGTTGCCACCCGCAAAGGTGGGCGTGAACCCGCAGACCTGATCGCGGTCGCGGGTCACTCGCGGCACCCAGACCACGGCCTCGTCCACGCCGGCCCGCACGAAGACGCAGCCACGACTGTCGGCAAATTGCCGGCCCGTGAAGCTGGCCGGCGGAAGCTCGGACGGTGTGTCGATGGTGGTGACGCCCTGCGCCATGGCCGGCACGGCACCAAAGCCTGCGCAGGCGGTGGTCAGAGCGAGGATCGCCAGTCTTTTCAGTCGCATGAAGGCCCCCAAAGGCAGTTGGGGGAATCATGCAACATCGCTTTGCCCCTGTAAAGCGGCAGGCGGCCTATTTTGTGCCAAACATCCGGTCGCCCGCATCCCCTAGTCCCGGAACGATGTAGCCCTTCTCGTTCAGGTGGCTGTCGAGAGACGCGGTGATGACCGGCACATCGGGGTGCGCTTCCTTCATGCGCTCCACCCCTTCGGGCGAGGCGAGAAGGCACAGGAAGCGGATGTCCGTCGCCCCCGCCTGCTTGAGCAGATCGATGGCCGCAACCGAGGAATTGCCCGTCGCCAGCATCGGATCGACAGCGATCACCGTGCGATCCTCGAGCGACTTGGGCACCTTGAAGTAATACTGCACCGGCTGCAGCGTTTCCTCGTCGCGGTAAAGCCCGACGAAACCGACCCGCGCGGCGGGGATCAGCTCGAGAATGCCATCGAGCAGCCCGTTGCCCGCCCGCAGGATCGAGATCAGCGCCAGCTTTTTGCCGTCGATCATCGGCGCGTCCATCTCGCACAGAGGCGTCTGGATGGTAACGTTGGTTACCGGCAAGTCCGAGGTCACTTCATAGGCCAGCAGGTGCGAGATCTCGCGCAGGAGCTGCCGGAAGGAGGCGGTCGACGTCTCCTTGTTGCGCATGATGCTCAGCTTGTGCTGCACCAGAGGGTGATCGACGACGGTAAGATGCTGCTTCATGGCCCCGGTGCCTCCTGTTTTGTCCGGTGTCCTCTGTAATGGCGCAGGCGGCGCGCCGCAACGTTGCCGCTCAGTCCGATGTGGTCTCAAGCCGCTTCAACAGTCTGTCGCGGGTGGCGACGTCGCAGAACGCGGCGTTCGCAGAGGTGCGGGCGATGTCCATGAACACCTCCTCGTCCCAGCGGAAGGTCCGGGCAAGGCCCTCGTACTCGTCCTTCATCGTGGTGTGGAAGAACGGCGGATCATCGGTGGACACCGTGACCTTCACGCCCCGCGCGCGCAGCTTTTCAATCGGATGCGCCGCAAGATTGCGGCACACCCCGAGCGCCACGTTGGAACCGGGGCAAACTTCAAGGACAATCCCGTTTTCCACAAGCTTGTCCACAAGCGCGAGATCCTCAATCGCGCGCACCCCGTGGCCGATGCGCTCGACCTTCAGGTCGGTCAGCGCATCCACCACCTCGGACGGGCCGCGCCATTCCCCCGCGTGGGTGGTCAGCCGCAGCCCCGCCTCGCGCGCCATGTCGAAACTGTAGGCAAAATCGCGCTGCTTGCCGGCGTT
Organism: Salipiger pallidus; assembly: GCF_014643635.1. Classification (GTDB taxonomy): domain Bacteria; phylum Pseudomonadota; class Alphaproteobacteria; order Rhodobacterales; family Rhodobacteraceae; genus Salipiger; species Salipiger pallidus. Next base: position 58,560 of record NZ_BMJV01000008.1, on the reverse strand, counting down.
CTCGTCACCGCCCATGCCGAAGCCGGTGATCCAGTCCCCCGCCGTCTCGGCGGCGCAAAGCGCGGCGCGCTTGGCCTTGTCGGGGCCGAAATGCCGCACACAGGTGACGATGCCGCGCAGGGTGATGCCCATGGAACGCTCCGCCTCGTCCGCCGCCTCGCGGATCGCGGCAAGGTATTCGCGCCACGCGCCCAGATCGCCGCCACCGCAAAAATCGGGGCTGATGAAGCTTTCGGCATAGATCACACCGTTCTTGGTGCATTCCTCCAGCACGGCGGTAGTGAGGCGCGCGTAATCCTGCGGGCTTTTCAGCACCGAGGTCGCGCCTTCATAGACTTTCAGGAATCCGAGGAAATCGTCATAGGCATAATGGCCACGCTCGTCGAAGACACCATCCAGACGGATGTTCTTTTCCTGCGCCAGCCCGCGGATGAAGGCAGGCGGCGCCGCCCCTTCGTGGTGCAGGTGCAGCTCGACCTTGGGCAATTCGCGGATCGCCTCGAGGCGTTCCTCGTCGATTACAGGAAGCTCTTCCCGCATGTGTCTGACTCCACTTTCAGATGAGCCGCCACGCTGGCGGCAACGTCGGCAAAGCCGATCTGACCGATGCTCCCGGCCCCGCGCCCGGCGACCAGCACCGGCACCCGTTCGCGGGTGTGGTCGGTGCCGGGCCAGGTGGGATCGTTGCCGTGATCGGCGGTAATGACAAGGATATCGCCTTCCTGCAAGCGCGGCAGGATGTGCCCCAGCCCCTCATCGAACCATTCCAGCGCCCGGGCATAGCCCGAGACGTCGCGGCGGTGCCCGAAAAGGCTGTCGAACTCGACGAAATTGGCAAAGATCAGCGATCCGTCCTCAGCCTCGTCCACCAGGCGGCCAAGGTGGTCCATCAGCGTGGCATCATCGCCTTTGTGCAAGTGGTCGATGCCCTCCATCGACAGGATATCGCCCAGCTTGCCCACCGCGTGCACAGGGTGTCCCGCCTCTTGCACCCAGTTGGTGAGGATCGGCTGCGGCGGGCGGATGGCATAGTCGTGCCGGTTGCCCGTCCGGGTGAAGGGACCCTCCCCCACGAACGGCCGCGCGATCACCCGACCCACCTTCATCTCGTGCACCAGCGGCGCCACCGCCTCGCACAGCGCCAGAAGGCGATCGAGGCCGAAATGCTCTTCGTGGGCGGCGATCTGAAAGACGCTGTCGGCAGAGGTATAGCAGATCGGCCAGCCCGTACGGATGTGCTCGGCCCCGTACTGGTCGAGCATCACGGTGCCCGACCCGTGGCAATTGGCGAGCGTGCCTTCGGTGCCGGCCAGCCGAGCCACCTCGGCCATCAGGTCCCGCGGGAAGGCAGGCTGCTCGTCCGGGAAATAATGCCAGTCCCACGGCACCGGCACCCCCGCCAGCTCCCAGTGGCCAGAAGGCGTGTCCTTGCCGCGCGAGGTCTCGGTGGCCGCGCCCCAGAGGCCCGTCGGCTCGGCCCCAAGCCCTGGTGGAAGCGTGCCCCCGGCCAGCGCGCAGGCCCGCCCGAGGCCGAGGCTGTCCAGAACCGGCAGGCGCAGGGGGCCGCTGCGGCCCTGCTCGGCGCGGCCCTCGGCGCAGGCTTCGGCGATATGCAGCAGCGTATTGGCGCCGGTGTCCGGCAGGCCGTCGTTGAAATACTCGGCCGCATCCGGCGCGCCGCCGATGCCCACCGAATCCATGACCACGAGGAAGGCTCTCACCCGATGCGCTCCTTGATGAGGGATCCCGGCGCGCCCGCCGCGCCAAGGCTGATTGCCCGCTGCACCACCGCCACGGCGGCATCCGCCTGATCCTCGCGGGCGGCGTGGACGCGGGCGAGCGGCTCTCCGGCGCTGATCTGCTGTCCGATGCGCACCACCGACGACAGGCCCACGGCTGGGTCGATCATGTCGGTCTCGACCGTGCGCCCGCCCCCCATGCGCACCACCGCAAGGCCGAGCGCCTCACCGTCGATGCTCGTGACATGGCCGGAGGCGGGGCTTGGCACTTCGCGGATGACCGTGGCCTCGGGCAGGTAGCCCGCCCAGGCCTCGACGAAATCGGACGGCCCGCCAAGGCCCTGCACCATGCGCCCGAACCGCTCGGCCGCTGCGCCGGTGGCCAGCGCCTGTCGCAACGCCTCCTCGGGTGCGGCGATCCCTGCCCGCTCGAGCAACGGTGTGCCCAGCGCCAGCGCCATGGCATGGAGCGGCCCTTCCTCGAGGCCGGTGAGCACCCGCATCGCCGCCGCCACTTCGACGGCGTTGCCAAGCGCGTCGGCGATTGGCTGGTCCATGTCAGTGATAAGCGCGGTGGTCGGACAGCCTGCCGCGTTGGCGGTGGACACCAGTGCCTGCGCCAGCGCGCGCGCGTCCGCAAGCGTCTTCATGAAGGCGCCCGACCCAAGCTTCACGTCCAGTACGAGGCCATCAAGCCCCGCCGCCAGCTTCTTGGAGAGGATCGACGAGGTGATGAGATCGAGGCTTTCGACCGTAGATGTCACATCCCGCACCGCGTAGAGCCGTCGGTCCGCGGGCGCGATCTGCGCCGAGGCCGAGACGATGGCGCAGCCCGCCTCGCCGACCACGCGGCGAAACAGCGCCTCCTCGGGGTCCACTTTGTAGCCCGGAATGGCATCGAGCTTGTCGAGCGTGCCGCCGGTGTGGCCAAGGCCGCGCCCCGAGATCATCGGCACGAAGACCCCGCAGGCCGCCAGCGCCGGGGCAAGGACGAGCGAAACGCAATCGCCCACGCCGCCGGTGGAGTGCTTGTCCACCACCGGCCCGCCGAGGTCCCAAGACATCACCTGCCCCGAATCCCGCATTGCCAGCGTCAGCGCAACACGGTTCTCGTCAGAGAGCCCCCGCACGCAAACCCCCATGGCAAAGGCCCCTGCCTGCGCATCGCTCACCGACCCGTCCGCCAGCCCGGCGGCAAAGCCGCGCAACGCCGCGGTGCCCGGCTCCCCGCCGCGCCGCAGGGCCGCGATCACCTCGCGGGCCGCCATCAGGCGCGGTCCATGTCGTCCGGACGGAAGGCGCCGGGCAAAAGCTCGGCCACCGTGGTGACAAGCGTCTCTCCGGTCAGCGTGGCAAGGGTCACCGTGACCCCGCCCCGCGCAAACTCCGAGATCTTCTGGCGGCACCCCCCACAGGGCGGCACAGGGCGCGGGCTGTCGGCAACGACATAGACCTCGGAAATCTCAGTCTCACCCGCCGCGACCATGGCAGCGATGGCACCGGCCTCGGCGCAGGTTCCCTCGGGATAGGCGGCATTCTCAACGTTGCAGCCGGCATGAACGGCACCAGAACGTGAGCGCACTGCGGCCCCGACCTTGAAGTTGGAATAGGGTACATACGCATTCTCGCGCACCGCGCGGGCGGCCTCTTCGAGTGTCATGCCTCAATCTCCTGCCTCTTCGGTCCCTGCATGTTTGAAGCCCGCTCCCGGCGAATGCAAGGCCCGCCCATGGCCCGGGCAGGATGCCTCCTGAGAGGATATTCGTAGCAACTGGAAATATTGCTGGTAACGCCGGACGCGCTCTGAACTTCCATTTGCCGCGAAGTATCCCGGGGTGAGGCCGAAGGCCGCGATGGCAGTCCCCCTACAGGGCGTTCTTCCCGCACCTAACACCATGCCGAAGACAAAAGCCCACCCTCAAGCGGTCTTTTGCAGACATGCGCCGACCTGAGCGGCCAAAGCCCGCCGCGTCAGGTTCACCCCTAAACGGCATCGCTCCGGCGCAAAAACGCCGCCCCGGGACAGGGCGGCGTTCTTGGCATCTTGAAAGCATGGGGTCAGTTGCCCATCACCGATCACTCGGCGGCGGAGACTTCCTCATCCAGCAGTTCGGAGAATTCCGAGTAGGGCATGTTGCTGTGCAGTTCGCCGTTGACCACGAAGGACGGGGTCGAACTGAAGCCATCGGCCTCCACGTTGCCCTGATACCATTCCACCAGCGATTTCAGCTGCTCGCCGTCCTGCATGCAGGCATCGAGCGCATCTTTTTCGATCCCGGCCTGCAGGCCAATCTTGCGGATGGCGTCGGCGACATCGGCTTCGGAGGATTGGCGGGCCCATTCGTTCTGGGTCGAATAGATCATGTCGACGATGCCGAAATACTTCATCTCGCCGCCGCAGCGCGCCATCAGCGACGCCCACATGTCATACTTATTGAAATAGGCTTCGCGGAAGATGAACTTCACCTTGCCGGTGTCGATGTAATCTTCCTTGATCTGCGGGAAGACCTCGGTTTCGAACGCGGCGCAGTGCGGGCAGGTGAACGAGCCGTATTCGACCACGGTCACCGGCGCGTCGGCCTGGCCCAGCACCATGTCGGTGACTTCTGCGGTCTCGGGGGCGGTCTCAGTCGCGGTCTCGGGGGCGGCCTCGGTGCTGTCTTGCGCCATGGCAGCGCCGGACTGGGTGACGAGGGTGCCGGTACCGGCGGCCAGAAGGGCCGCGAGCGCTGCGGTGGTCAGAACACGGTTCATGGATCTTCCTTCGTTCAAAGCATATCGCGGCCCCATCAGGTCCCGCGGATCAACGTTGCGATTTAGATATGACATTCGCCCCGAGCCGCTCCAGCGCGGCCCTCAGCCCGTCGTCCGCCACTCCTTCGGTGGCGGTGTGGGCCTCGGCACGGAATTTAGGGGCGGGTTCGGCGGGGGCATGGCGCTTCTGGCGATGCTCGAAGGCGACCTTGCCGTCAGCAAAGCCGGTAGCGGCGGTCTGGGTCACCCGAATGGCCGAGATCGCGGCATAGCCGTAGATCGCGTTGACCTTGTCCTTGAGCGCGGCCTTTTGCATCTCGAGCACGGGCGCATTGGCCCCGGTGGTGAGCAAAGTAAGCGTCGCACCAAGGCCGCCACGGCCATAGCGCACCTCGACAGGGCGCGAGATGGCGGCGATGTCGGGCCCCGCGATCTCTTCCCAGTGGGTCAAAAGGCGCGATTGCGCGAAGCCGCGGCTTTCGCTGGCGCGGCGGATGTCGCCCTTCATCAGGCCCGAGGCCTGAGCAAAGCCGTATGTGGAACTGCCGCGCTTGCGCATCTTGAATCCTTCCCCTTGAGCCTATCTTAGTGGCCGCACCAGCGGACGCCAATCCGTATCGACCCGATGAAGGATAAGTTCAACAGAATGTCAGACGCCCGTGACACATCCTGTGACCCCGCCGGTGCCTCCGGTCAGCCGGGCCGCGTCGGTCTGGCCAGCGATCTGCTCGATTGGTACGATCGCCACGCCCGTGCGCTCCCCTGGCGCATCCCGCCTCTTGCGCGCGTGGCAGGGGTCAAGCCCGACCCCTACCGCGTCTGGCTGTCCGAGATCATGTTGCAGCAGACCACCGTTCCGGCGGTAAAACCCTATTTCGAGAAGTTTACCACCCGCTGGCCCACGGTCAGCGATCTGGCCGCCGCCGAGGATGCCGATGTCATGGCCGCCTGGGCTGGACTTGGCTACTACGCTCGCGCCCGGAACCTGCTCAAATGCGCCCGCGCGGTGGCATCGGATCATGGCGGGATCTTCCCGCAAAGCTACGAGGGGCTGCTGTCGCTACCGGGTATCGGCCCCTACACGGCAGGGGCCGTGGCGGCCATCGCCTTCGATCTGCCCGCCACGGTGGTGGACGGCAACGTGGAGCGGGTGATGGCCCGCCTGCACGATGAGCACACACCGCTGCCCGAGGCCAAGCCCATCCTTACCGAAATGGCAGCGTCCCTGACCCCGCAGGCCCGCCCCGGCGATTACGCGCAGGCGGTGATGGACCTTGGCGCGACGGTCTGCACGCCCCGCAACCCGGTCTGCGGGCTTTGTCCGTGGCGCCGGTCCTGCGCCGCATGGGATGCGGGCACCATGGCTGAATTGCCGAAGAAAACCCCGAAAAAACGCAAGCCCACCCGCCACGGCATAGCCTACCTTGCCCGCCGCATCGACGGGGCATGGCTGCTCGAAACCCGGCCCGAGAAAGGGCTTCTGGGCGGTATGCTCGGCTGGCCCGGCAGCGAGTGGAGCGACGATCCGCAGGAGGCGCCACCGATCCGCGCCGAATGGAAGACCGTGCCTGGCGAGGCGCGCCACACCTTCACCCATTTCCATCTGCGCCTGACGGTGAAGACCTGCCTCGTGCCCTTTGACCGCCCGCCCGAGCGCGGCACCTTCGTCGAGGCCGACACGTTCGACCCCGAAGACCTGCCCACGGTGATGCGCAAGGCCTTCAGTCTGGCGCGGGGCGGCTGATTTCGGCACGCCCCGCAGCGGCCGCACCAGCGCCCTCCGTGTCCGGTCGCGACGTCGCCGTCGGTTTGCCGATGGCCTGTCACTGATGCGGCGCCAACCATGCGTCCACAAGCCGCGTGACAGTACGGGCGCAAGAAGGCTAGCCTTCCGCCCAGCCAGGTCCTGGCGTATCCCACGCGGACCGGGCTAATGCCCTCCGTTCCTGCCCTGCAGGGGCGGGGGGCACCCTCCGGACCGGTGCAACGAAAGAGGCGACAGATGATCCCGTCCGACAAGGTGGCGCGCGTGACCGCCGCATTGCCCTTCTGGCTGACCTACATCCTGCCGCCGCTGGTGGTGCTGGGGGCAGTACTGGGCGGGCTTTGGGTGCTGCTGCCGCCCCTGGCCACATGGTACATGTTCTCTGCTCTCGATGCCGCGCTCGGCCTCAACACGCAGAACGCGGACCCGCAGACCGAGAATCGGCATCTTGTCTGGTATCGCCTCGGCGTGGTGCTATGGGCGCCGGTGCAGTTCGTGACGCTGTTCGGCGTGATTTGGTATCTGGGTCAGTCGGACCACCTGAACGGTTGGGAGACCTTCGGCGTGATGTTCGGCACCGGGGTGATGACCGGCTCGGTCGGCATCGTCTACAGCCACGAGCTTCTGCACCAGCGCAACCGGCTCGAACGCAACCTCGGGGACTGGCTTCTGGCCATGGTCCTCTATTCGCATTTCCGCTCCGAGCACCTGCTGGTGCATCACCACTACGTGGGCACTCCGCGCGATCCCGTGACGGCGCGCTACAACGAGGGCTTTCACCGCTACTACCCGAGGGTGCTACGCGATTGCCCCCGGTCCGCCTTCCGCGCCGAGGCGGCGCTGCTGAAACGCCGTGGCCTGCCGTGGTATCACCGGCGCAACCCGTTCTGGAAATACGCAGCCCTGCAACTGGCGATGCTTCTGCTGTCGGTGATCGTGGCCGGATGGTCGGGGCTGGTGTTCTTCGCCGTTCAGGCCGGGGTGGCGATCTGGCAGCTGGAGCTGACCAATTACGTCGAACATTACGCACTGACGCGCCGCTATCTCGGGGACGGGAAGTACGAACACGTGCGCCCGCACCATTCGTGGAACGCGGCCCACACGGCCACCAACTGGCTGCTCATCAACCTCCAGCGGCATTCAGACCACCACTACAAGCCTGACCGCCGCTTCCCACTTCTGCAGACCTACCACGAGACCGAGGCCCCGCAACTACCCTACGGCTACCCGGTAATGACCATGGTGGCCATGGTGCCGCCGCTCTGGCGGCGGATCATGAACCCCAAGGTCCGGGAATGGCGCCGCACATGGTATCCCGATATCAAGGACTGGGGCCCATACAACCGCGCAGAGACCCCCCTGCCACGCAGCGTGAGCTGACGCAGGGCAAGGGCGGGCCCAGCGGTGGCATCAGGTGCGGACCGCACGGCCTGGCGTGCGTTTCGCCTTTGCCCAGCGACCGCAGCATGGGAGCGGACCAAGGGCCCGATAGGCGCACGGGGGCGCTGCCCCCCTTGGCCTGCGGCCAATTCCCCCCGGCGTATTTGCGAAGAGAAGAAACTGCGGGCTGCGCCCGTTCCACACCTGACCGCACGCCCCGGGCCGTGCCGGGCGAAGCGGGACAGGCGCCGCGGGACAAGCGGCTTGCTCCTCCCCTGCCCTACACGATAAAGCGGGCCGCAGAGTTTTCCTGCGGAGTCCGCGTGAGCCGTTACCTTGCCCCATTGCTGTTTGGCCTGATCGGAGCCGGCATCCTGTGCTGGCTCGGGGTCTGGCAATTGCAGCGACTGGACTGGAAGGAGGGTGTGCTGGCCGACATCGAGGCGCGCATCCACGGCGCCCCCCAGCCACTGCCGGTGATGATCTCCCCCGAAGAGCAGCGCTATCAGCCGGTGGCGCTCGAGGGCGAGATCCTGCCCGGTGTGCTGCGGGTGCTGGTGAGCACGCGGAGTGAGGGCGCGGGCTATCGCATCGTCTCGCCCTTCCGCAGCGGTGACCGGGTGGTGCTGCTGGACCGCGGATACACGCCGACGCGGCTCAAGGACGCGGACCGCTACACCGGGCCCGCGACGATCACCGGCAACCTGCACTGGACCGACGAGCGCACCTCGTCCACCCCTGAGAACGATATCGACGGCAACATCTGGTTCGCCCGCGACATCGCCCCCATGTCCGAGGTGCTGGACACCGAGCCGTTGCTGGTGGTCGCCCGAGAGGTGAGCCCCGGCGATCCCACGATTGAGCCCCTGCCCGTGGACACCGCGGGCATCCCGAACGATCACCTTCAATATGCCGGCACATGGTTTTCGCTTGCCGTGGCCTGGCTTGTCATGACCGCCTACTACATCGTGCGGCAACGCAAGACCGGAGAGACCTGAATGCGCTACATCTCCACCCGCGGCAAAGCGCCCGCGCTGAGCTTCGAAGAGGCCATGCTGTCGGGCCTTGCCCGTGACGGCGGCCTCTATGTCCCCGAGACCGTCCCGACCATGTCCGAGGCCGAGATCCGCGCCCTGCGCGGCCTCAGCTACGAAGAAGTTGCCTTCCGTGTCATGCGGCCCTTTGTTGGCGATACCTTCACCGACGAAACGTTCGGTGACCTCATCGCCAAGGCCTACGCTGGCTTCGGCCACGCCGCCCGCGCGCCACTGGTGCAGCTGGCGCCGAACCACTTCCTGCTGGAGCTGTTCCACGGGCCGACGCTGGCGTTCAAGGACTTCGCCATGCAGCTGATCGGGCAGCTCTTCGAAGAAGCGCTGACCCGGCGCGGCGAGCGGGTGACCATCGTCGGCGCCACCTCCGGCGACACCGGATCGGCGGCGATCGAGGCGTTCAAGGGCCTCGATGCGGTGGATGTGTTCATCCTCTTCCCCCATGGCCGGGTGTCCGAAGTACAACGCCGCCAGATGACCACGCCCACCGAGGACAATGTCCACGCACTGGCGATCGACGGACATTTCGATGACGCGCAGGCGCGGCTCAAGGACATGTTCAACGACTTCACCTTCCGCGACGACGTGCGGCTGGCGGGCGTGAACTCGATCAACTGGGCGCGGGTTCTGGCGCAGGTGGTCTACTACTTCTCGTCCGCCGTTTCGCTTGGCGCGCCGGACCGCAAGGTCAGCTTTACCGTGCCCACCGGCAACTTCGGCGACATCTTCGCCGGCTACATCGCCAAGAAAATGGGCTTGCCCATCGACCGGCTGGTGGTGGCGACCAACCAGAACGACATTTTGCACCGTTGCCTGTCCTCCGGTGCCTACAAGACCTCGGAAGTGCACCCGTCGATCTCGCCTTCCATGGACATCCAGGTCAGCTCCAACTTCGAGCGGGCACTGTTCGACGCCTATGGCCGCGACGGCAACGCCGTGGGCCAGCTCATGGACGAGCTGAAGGCGGGCGGCTTCAATGTCAGCCAGGGCGCGCTTCAGGCCCTGCGCGAGCATTTCGAAAGCGGCCGCGTCTCCGAAGACGAGACCCTCGCCACCATCCGGCAGGCCAAGGCCACCATGGGCGAGCTGCTCTGCCCCCACTCCGCCGTGGGCGTGAAGGTGGCCGAGGATCACCGCAGCACCGAGGTGCCGATGATCACGCTTGCCACCGCCCACCCCGCGAAATTCCCCGACGCGGTGGAAAAGGCCAGCGGCATCCGCCCGCCCCTTCCCGCCCGCATGGCCGACCTCTTCGACCGGCCCGAGCGGATGACCCGCGTGCCCAACGACCTCGGGGCCCTCGAAACACTGATCCGGGAGCGTATCGCCAAGTGACAGTTGAACTCACCACCCTCAAGAACGGCCTGCGCATCGTCTCCGAGCGCATGGACGGCCTGCAATCGGCGTCCATCGGCGTCTGGGTGACCGCAGGCGGGCGCAACGAGCGCATCGAACAGAACGGCATCGCCCATTTCCTCGAGCACATGGCGTTCAAGGGCACGAAAACCCGCACAGCCCTGCAGATCGCCGAGGCGATCGAGGACGTGGGCGGCTACATCAACGCCTACACCTCGCGCGAGGTGACCGCCTACTACGCCCGCGTGTTGGAAAACGACACGCGGCTGGCGCTGGACGTGATCGCGGACATCCTGCTCAACCCGGTCTTCGACACCCGCGAGATCGAGGTGGAGCGCGGCGTCATCCTGTCCGAGATCGGCCAGGCGCTCGACACACCCGACGACGTGATCTTCGACTGGCTGCAGGAACGGGCCTATTCCGACCAGCCGCTGGGCCGCACCATCCTCGGCGAGGCCGCCAACGTGCGCGGCTTCGGGCGCGAGGATCTCGAGACCTTCGTGAAGGAGCAATACGGCCCCGAGCAGCTGATCGTCTCCGCCGCGGGCGCCGTCGATCACGCGGCGCTGGTGGAACAGGCCGAGGCGCTGTTCGGCGGCATGGCCTCGCGCAAGGCCGCCGCCCCCACGACGGCACATTTCACCGGGGGCGAAATGCGCCGGGAAAAGAAGCTTGAACAGGCGCATTTCGCGCTCGCCTTCGAAGGCCCGGGCTATCAGGATCCCGATTTTTACACCGCGCAGATCTATTCCATCGCTCTTGGCGGTGGCATGTCCTCGCGGCTGTTTCAGGAGATCCGGGAAAAGCGCGGCCTGTGCTACACGATCTTCGCGCAGAGCGGGGCCTACTCGGACACCGGCCTTACCACCATCTACGCTGGCACCAGCGGTGATGAGCTGGCGAGCCTCGCGGGCATCACCATCGACGAGATGAAGCGCGCCGCTGACGACATGTCCCCCGAAGAGGTCGCCCGCGCCCGTGCCCAGATGAAGGCCGGGCTGCTCATGGGTCTTGAAGGGTCCTCCAGCCGGGCCGAGCGCATGGCCCGCATGGTGCAGATCTGGGGCAACGTTCCCCCGATCGAGGATACCGTGGCCAAGATTGACAACGTTACCACGGGCGACGTGCGGGTCTTTGCCGAACAGGCGGTGCTGCGAGCCCCGGCGGCACTGGCGCTCTACGGGCCGGTCTCTGGCGCGCCGGACCTGGCCAGCCTGCAGGCAAGACGCGCAGCATGATGCTGGGGCGGCGGCGCAGGTTCAGGCTCGACACGGAGCGGCTGATGCTGCGCCCGCCAGCCCACGGCGACTTCGTCGGCTGGTCGGCCCTGCGGGTGGAAAGCCGCGACTACCTGACCCCGTGGGAGCCGTCCTGGGCCGCCGATCACCTCAGCCGCCGCGCCTTCACCAACCGTGTCTATTGGGCCGCCCGCTCCATCGCCGCGGGCACCGCGGTGCCATTGTTCATCTTCCGCCGCGAGGACGAACGGCTGGTGGGCGCCATCACCCTCGACAACGTGCGCCGAGGACCGGCCCAGTCGGGCGTGCTCGGCTACTGGACAGGCCAACCTTATGCCCGCCAGGGCTACATGCGCGAAAGCATCGAGGCGCTAGTCTTTCACGCATTCGAGCGCCTGGACCTCAGCCGAATTGAGGCCGCCTGCCTGCCGGAAAACGCCGCCTCCCGTGGCCTGCTCGAACGCTCGGGCTTCAAGTTCGAGGGCGTCGCGCAAAGCTACCTGCAGATCAACGGCCGCTGGCGCACCCATGTGCTCTATGCCAGCCTGCGCGGAGACCGCCGAGGCCGCACCGACGTGGGCTGATCCACCGGCTGATCCACGGGGCGCATTGCCCAACCGTTCCTTGCAACCCGGCCCTTCTTCTTTTTCCCAATACGCACGGCACGCCCCCTCCACCCTAATGGCGCCGGAGAAACCGCGTGCCCTGACCACCGCTGCGCAGCATTGCGGCAAGCGGCCCGCCTCCGGCCCGCAAAAGCTCCGAACCGGCACCACTTACGAAAATGTCAGAAGGCCATCCGGCGATTCGCGTGAACACTGTTCACCGTGTTCCAGCCGGAGACCGCCCATGCCGTATCGCATCGCCACGCTTCTCGCCGCAGCCAGCTTCACCCTCCCGTCGTCCTTCATGCCCGCCGCCGCGCAGGAGGCTCGCCGCCCGTCCCACTGCATCGCCATCGCCGACGCAGCCCCCGGGATCACGTACCTGCACAAGGCCGCCTGGACGCAGCCGGTGCCGCAATACTCCGTGCGCCTGCACTACATCGGCCACGCCAGCTACATGATCCAGACGCCGGGCGGGCTTTCGGCCATCACTGACTACAACGGCTACATTGGTCCCACGACGATGGTCCCCGACATCGTCACCATGAACCACGCTCATGGCACCCACTGGACCGCCAATCCCGACCCCGCGATTCCAAATGTGCTCGAAGGCTGGGGCGAGTTCGGCATGGGGATCGAACATCACCTCGATCTCGGAGAAATGCTGATCCGCAACATCTCCACCGACATCCGCTCTGCCTACGGCGGCAGCGAGGATCACGGCAATTCCATCTTCGTCTTCGAAGTCGAAGGGCTCTGCATCGGGCATCTCGGCCACCTGCACCATGAACCCAATGATCGGCAATATGCCGCGCTGGGGCGGCTCGACGTGCTTATGGTGCCGGTGGACGGCGGCTACACCATGGCGCTCGATGCGATGGTGCGGGTGGTGGAGCGGCTGCGCAGTTCGATCATCCTGCCCATGCACTGGTTTTCGGGTCATTCGCTGGAACGCTTCCTCGCCGATGTGTCGGACCCCTTCGCAGTGCAGCGCCTCGACGGGCCGGAGCTGACGGTCAGCCTGCGCGACCTGCCCTCGCGCCCCACGGTCATGGTGCTTCAGCCCGAGTGGCTCACCGACTGACCCGCCCGACGCCAAATTCCTTCCAAGGAATTTGCGCCTGACGCAGCCGTCTCGCGCCGCCTCCCTTGGCAATCCCGCCGTTTCGCATCAGTCTCCGCCCCGCAACAGGAGACCGCGCATGCCACTCAACCCCGCCGATGACGCCTTCGCAGGCACCCTTGCACAGCACCTCCCCGAGGACACGCTCCGCCGGGCCGAGCCGCGCTATCTCGAGGAACCGCGCGGCCGCTGGCAGGGCAGCGCACTCTGGGTGGCCCTGCCCCGCAGCACGGACGAAGCCGCGATCATCGTGCGCGCCTGCAACGACGCCTCGGTGGCCATCCTGCCCTACGCCGGCGGCACCGGCCTCGTGGGCGGACAGATCACCGAGGACGGTCCGCCGCCCCTGCTGGTCTCGCTCGAGCGCATGAACGCCGTGCGCGAGGTCTTCCCACGCGAGAACGTGCTTGTGGCCGAGGCCGGCGCCATCCTTGCCGAGGTGCAGGCCGCGGCGCTGGAGCATGGCCGGCTGTTCCCCCTCTCACTGGCCTCTGAGGGCACCGCCCGCATCGGCGGGCTGCTGTCGACCAACGCCGGCGGGCTCAACGTGCTGCGCTACGGCAATGCCCGCGACCAGGTGCTGGGCATCGAGGCGGTACTGCCCGACGGCTCCATCCTCAGGGGACTGAAACGCCTGCGCAAGGACAACACCGGCTACGACCTGCGTCATCTGCTGATCGGCGCTGAAGGCAGCCTCGGTCTCATCACCGCCGCCGCGCTGAAGCTGTCCCCGGTGCCCGCCGGCACCGGCACCGCCTTCTTCACCGTGCCCGGCCCCTCCGCAGCGCTCGACCTGCTGGCCCTGGCCCGCGAACAGATTGGCGAGGGCATCAGCGCCTTTGAGCTGATCTCGCGCACCGGCCTCGATTTCCTGACCGAAGCCATCCCCGATCAGCGCCAGCCCTTCGACACACCGCCCGAGTGGTGCGTGCTGATCGAGCTGGGCCTCGCCAAGGGTCTTGACCCCGCCGAGGCGCTGCAGACGCTCTTCATGGAGGCCTTCGACAGGGGTATCGTCGAGGATGGGCTGGTGGCCCAGTCGGAACAGCAGCGGCAGGATTTCTGGGCGATCCGCGAACGCATCCCCGAGGCCAACCGCGTAATCGAGGCAATCTCGTCGCATGACATCTCGGTGCCGCTGGGCCTCGTGCCCGAGTTCATCGACCGCGGCGCCCCCCTGCTTGCGGCGATCGGGCCCTACCGGATCAACTGCTTTGGCCATCTCGGCGACGGCAACCTGCATTACAATGTCTTCCCCCCCAAGGGCGGCCGGCGTGAGGACCACTACGATCAGCGCGAGGCCATCAAGCGCACGGTGCACGACCTCGTGGCCGAGCTGAACGGATCGGTCAGCGCCGAACACGGCGTTGGACGGCTCAAGGTGGATGATCTGGAACGCTACGGCGATCCCGCCAAGCTTGCCGCCATGCGCGCGATCAAGGCGGCGCTGGACCCCAAGGGCATCTTCAACCCCGGCGCGGTGCTGCGCTCGGTCAGTTGATCCCCGACACCCGGAAGACGCAGCCGTCCGAGACCAGTTCGGGCGGCGTCAGGCACAGGCCTCGCGCCACGCTGAAGGCGGCCAGCACCTTGGGCACGTAGTCGCGCGTTTCGGAATAGGGCGGCACGCCCTTGTGCTTGGGGATCGAGTTTTCGCCCGCGTTGTAGCCGGCAAGCACCATGATGGGATCACCGTCGAAAGTCTCCATCAGGAAATCGAGGAATCGCACCCCGCCGGCGATGTTGTCCGCCGGGTCGAAGGCATTGGTCACGCCGAAGCGCGCGGCGGTGGCGGGCATAAGCTGCATCAGCCCCTGCGCCCCGGCGCCGCTCAGCGCATCGGCACGGCCAGCCGATTCCACCGACATCACCGCAAGGGCCAATGCCGGCGACACGCGGGTGCCCACGGTGGCTTTCAGCAGCTCCACCCCGTGCGCGGCCGCCATGGCCTGCAGATCCTGCAGCCGCGGCGCCGAAACACCGCGCCCCTGTGGTTGGGTCTGAAGCTTGATCAGCGCCGGTTCCAGCCGCCCCGGACCACTCAGATCTAAGGAGGGCGAGATCGCCTCCCAGAACCACGGGTAGGATCCGATTCCCTCGGCCCGTCCGGAGGGCGCCGCAGCCGCGGGCGCGGACGGCGCGGCGGGCGGCGGCGCCATGGCGGCCATCTGTTCCTCGGGATCAATCTGCACCGTGATGCGCCGTTTCGTCCCCGGCTTCGGGGGCGTCACACGCTTGGCACTGAACTCAGGGAAGGATGAAGGCTGTTCCGCGCTGACGGGAACAGTGCAAAGAGCAGCCGCAAGGGCCGCACATCCGAGAAGACGGAACATTGCTCGACCTGCCTGTGGTCATTGTCGTTGATGCGATCCTCGCATGAAAGCGTCGACATGCATACCAAGCCGTCACAATTGGCCGACTTGCGTGCCATTTTGGCCCGGCTTGCGGGGCAAACCAGCGTGCTCTTGCGGGAAAGACAGAAAATTACAGATCAGAGACAATGAGTTAGGTCGGTAATTCTCAAAAATCGATGTGTCACGAAAAACGCACGAGTTCCGTCAAAATGATGCCCGAATCCAAAGGCTATAACTGCCTATACCGCAGCGGAACGGGGCAATGAGAGAGGCCCACAACGAACTGCAGCGGTGACGTGAGCAACTGAAGACCACATCATCCTACGGAGAGAGACATGCTTAACTTCATCAAGAATTTCCGCAACGAAGAAGACGGCGCAGTGACCGTTGACTGGGTCGTGCTGACCGCAGCAGTTGTGGCCATGGCAATCGGCGCCCTGTCGACCATCGATACTGCGGCCAGCGACATGATTGCCGACATCTCCACCGGCATCACGACTGGCGCGATGCCCGACTAAGGCTTTTCGGGAAGTTCGGCTTTTGCCCGCCTGATATCTGATTTGCTTCATCAGGCCGTTTTTTGCGGCCTGGTGTTCTTACTTGTGTGAGAATGGTGATCTGATGCGTCGAGTTTTGATAAATTTCGTCCTCGATGAGACGGGCGCCGTCACCTTGGACTGGCTGCTGCTGACCGCCGCGATCGTCAGCTTTTCGGTAATCGGTCTGGCAGAACTACGGGAAAGCGCAGCCGAAGTCGAAAGCTCTACTGGCGCCGCCATCGCCGCCTACGGCGAGGAGCTGAACGGACACGCCGACTGAAGCGACATTCAGATCATCGCTTCAGCAGAATGGCTCGCCCGTAACACGGGGCCCCTGAAGGCTGAGCCTCCAGCTGTCTGCCGGGTCATGCGTGAAAGCCCGGCTGCGACAGAACATCAAATCCCCTCGCTCCAACGATGCCCTGTCACAATCCGGCAGAAAACCCACGCTCCTTGAACGGGCGGCGTCGTTACATCGCCACAAAGCGCCTCGGAACCTGACGCTCAGAGGCATGATGCGGCCACAATCATCTGTCAAAACACTTCATAAGCGCCCATCCTGACCTGGGTGCCCCGAGGCAGACATTAAGAGGTAATCCATGCGACTGGTATTCGGACTTGTGCTCATTGCAGGCATCGGCCTTGCGGGCCTTGCGGTTCACATGGCGCAGCAGCAGATCGGGGCCTACGAAGCCGCCCTCGACCAGGAGCGTCAGAAAGCCGTCACGGCCATCCCCACCACCATGGTCTACGTTACCGCCAAGCCAATTCCGCACGGCGAAACCATCAAGAGGGAGGACGTCAAGCTGGCGCCCTGGCCCACCGAGATTCTGCCCGAGAACGCCTTTACCGAGGCAAACCCCTTCTTCGAGGACGGCAAGCCACTGCGGGTCAGCCTGCGTGCACTGGACCAGTTCGAAGCGCTCATCCCCGGCCGCGTGAGCGAACCGGGCGGCGACGCGGGCCTTATCACCACGCGCCTCAAGCGCGGCGAACGGGCCTTTGCCATCAAGGTGGACGTCGCGTCGGGCGTGTCGGGTTTCCTACGGCCCGGTGACCGGGTCGACGTCTACTGGACCGGCCGCATGCCGGGCAATGATCCGAACCTGCCGCAAGGCGACGTGACCAAGCTGATCGAAAGCGGCGTGCGCCTCATTGCCGTTGACCAGACTGCCATTGCCAGCTCGGACGCCACCATCGCCCGCACCGTCACCGTGGCCATCAGCCCGCAACAGGTCGCCGGCCTTGCCCAGGCCCAGAGCACCGGGCGCCTGTCCCTTTCGCTTCTGGCCGCCAATGACGATACGGTCGCCGATGCCATCGAGGTGAGCCAGCGCGACCTGCTGGGCATCGTCGCACAGCAGCAGCAGGAAGCGGTCGTGCAGGTAACCCCCGAAGTCTGCAGCACCCGGGTGCGTCGCGGCGCAGAAGTGGTCGACATCCCGATCCCCTGCACCAACTGACCTCGCGCTGCCCCTCTGCTCCGGGGCGTGCCGACGGCAGGTCAGGACCGCCTGACCTGCCGCCCCACCATTCCGAGGGTCAGCCTCCGGGAGACCCGGGTAAACTTCCGCTCATGTTGCGGGATCTCCACATAAACCTCCGGTCCAAACCCGTTGTTTATTGCAAAAAAAGCCAAACTGACGCAGGCTTCGTGAAAAGGCAGGCGCAAGACCTGAATCCGAGGCGTGGCAAGAGGCAGGTCACATGACATTCGACAAGTACATCAAGGCAGCCCTCTTCGGGCTGACCCTGAGCGTCGGCCCGATGGCCGTGACCGCTCAGGCAGAGGCACTTCGCGTCGTCCAGACCGGCACCGAAAGCGTCCTTAACGTTCCGATGAACCGCGCGGTGGTGGTCGAAAGCGACCGGCCCTTCGCGGAACTTTCCATCGCCAACCCCGCCATCGCCGACATTTCATCGCTGTCGGATCGCACCATCTACGTGCTGGGCAAAACGCCGGGCACCACCACGCTGACGATTCTCGACGGCAACGGGCGGCTGATCACAAACGTCGACGTGCGCGTCGCTGCCGATGTCACGGAGTTCAAGGAACGCCTGCGCCAGATCCTTCCCAACGAGAAGATCGAGGTCCGCACCGCCAATGACGGCATCGTGCTGTCGGGCACTGTTTCCAGCTCGCAGAAACTGCAGCGCGCGCTTGACCTTGCACAGCGCTATGCACCCGAGCGGGTGTCGAACCTGATGTCCGTCGGCGGCGTCCAACAAGTCATGCTCAAGGTCCGTTTCGCCGAAATGCAGCGCACCGTGGCCAAGAACCTGCGCAGCTCGCTCAGCTTTGGCGGTCCGATCTTTGGCAACAACGAGATCACCGTCGGATCTGAAACCGGAACGTGGCTTGATGGCAACAACAGCTATGGAAGCCCGGTTGAAACCGCAGACGGCACCGAAGGCGCCTTCCTCCTGGGCTTCAACGGCGCCATCCAGGTGGGCGTTCTGCTCGAGGCGCTGGAACGCAAGGGCATGGTCCGTACGCTGGCCGAGCCGAACCTGTCGGCCCTCTCGGGGCAGGAGGCAAGCTTCCTCGCGGGTGGCGAATACCCCGTTCCGGTCAGCCAGGAAGACGGCACCCTGTCGGTCACCTACAAGCCCTTCGGCGTGGAGCTGAACTTCATCCCAACCGTGGTCGATGGTGATCTCATCAACCTGCAGCTCGAGGCAGCGGTGTCCTCCATCGACAGCGCCAACGGCATCACCACGGGCGGCATCACCATCGACGCGTTCCAGCGGCGCGAAACAAACACGACCGTGGAAATGCGCGACGGCGAAAGCTTTGCCATCGCTGGCCTGCTTCAGGACGACTTCACCGACCTCAACGCCCAGGTGCCGTGGCTCGGCGATATCCCGGTCCTTGGCGCGCTGTTCCGCAGCGCGGAATACGAACGCCAGCAGTCGGAACTGGTCATCATCGTGACACCGCATCTCGTCACTCCCGTCAGGGGCGATGCGCTGGTGCTGCCCACGGACCGCGTCCGCGCCCCGAGCGAGAAGGACCTGTTCCTCTTCGGCAAGACAAGCTCGGACGAACGCCGTCCCACCACCGGCGCCGCGGCAGAGGTTGCGAAGCAGGACTTCACGGGCTCTTATGGCTACGTGATGGACTGAAGCGGACAACAAGAGCGGAACTCATGAAACATATCGTCATTGCAGGGCTCGGCCTTGGTTTTCTGTCCGCCTGTGGTCCGTCCAGCGACCCCACGCTCAACCAGTTCTACGAAGAGGCCGGGTCCGTCGCGGATACCGGCAACTTCGGCAATGCCAACATGATCAACACCCAGATCATGAACGGCGATCGTAGCTACGTGCTCGACCTCGGCCAGCGCTTCGCCGAGGAAGTGCCCAGCATGGTCAACTTCGCCTTCAACAGTGCCGCGCTCGACGCCGGTGCCCGGGACACCCTGCGCGAACAGGCCGGCTGGATCAGGCAGTTCCCCGAGGTGCGCTTCCGCATCTACGGGCATACTGACGCGGTGGGCTCTGCCAGTTACAACAAGGCGCTTGGCATGAAGCGGGCCCAAGCAGTTGTCGGCTACCTGTCCACCCTCGGCATCTCGCGCTCGCGGCTCGAGGCGGTGGTGTCCTTTGGGGAAACCCAGCCTCTGATCAACACAGATGGGCGCGAGCGGCGCAACCGCCGCACGGTCACGGAAGTGTCCGGGTTCGTGGCGGGCCACCCCACCGTGCTCGATGGCAAGTATGCCGAGGTGATCTACCGCGAATACGTCCGCAGTGCACAACCGACGAGCAGTCTGCGCGGCACAACCACCGGTGCAATCGGCGGAGAATGACGTCCCGTTTGCGGGTTTGATCGTCCAAAGAAATCGTACAATTACGGTTTTTCGGCCCAAATGTCGCCCCGTTTTCCCGCGATCCTGACACCTGTAGGGAAGCCCTGACCCGACCGAGTCGGGCCAGGCTGACCGGAGATAGCAGAAGCATCCATCACTGCTTTTGCCCCCTCCGGATCTTCCCCAATAGGTAGAGGACGTGAGGCAATGACGAGTACGACTGCCCAGCATGATACAGCAAGCCCGATCGTGGCCTGCACGATCAGCCGGAATGTGCAGAACTTCGACCTTCTCATCGAGGACATGGAAGACATGCTCGGCGAGGGATGGGGAGACCTGGGCTTCGGTGAAGCCCTTGCCTTCCTGAACCAGCCTGACGCCGCCAGCCTCGAGTTCGTGGCCATTGCCATCGACGAGGACGACGAGGACCACCTTGGCCTGCTCGCCGAGGTGATCTCCGCCGCCCGCAAGCGCGATGTGAAGGTGGTCCTGATCGCCGAAGACGTAACGCCTGCCGCGCTGCACCAGCTCTTGCGCGGCGGTGCCAATGAATTTGTCCCCTACCCGCTTCCCGAAGGCGAGTTGCGCGCCGCGGTCGAACGCATGCGCCGCGCCTCCCTGCCCGTGCAGGTCGAGGCGCCGCACCGCGGGCGCCGCACCGGGGACAATGTCCAGCTGGACGGCGGCCGGGATGGCGTGCTGATCGGTGTGCAGGGGCTGGCGGGCGGTTGCGGTGCCACCACCTTCTCGGTGAATCTCGCGTGGGAACTGGCCAATGTTACAAAGGACAACCCGCCCCGGGTCTGCCTTCTGGATCTCGACCTGCAGTTCGGGTCGGTGGCGACCTACCTCGATCTGCCCCGGCGCGAGGCGGTGCTGGAACTGCTGAGCGATATAGAAACCATGGATGGCGACAGTTTCGGCCAAGCCCTCGTCAGCTTCCAGAACAAGCTTGAGGTTCTGACCTCGCCCTCAGACCTGGTGCCCATGGACCTGATCAGCTCCGAGGATGTGAAGGTGCTTCTGGATGTGGCCCGCGAGCATTTCGACTTCGTCGTGGTGGACATGCCCTCCATTCTCGCCAACTGGTCCGAGGTGGTGCTGAACGAAACGCAGATCTTCTTCGGCATTGTCGATCTCGACATGCGCTCGGCGCAGAACGCCCTGCGCCTGAAGCGGGCGCTGCTGGCCGAGGAACTGCCCTTCGAAAAGATCCGCTTTGCGCTGAACCGCGCTCCGAAGTTCACCGACCTGCAGGGCAAGAGCCGCGCCAAGCGCATGGCCGAAAGCCTTGGCATCCGGATGGACCTGCAGCTGAGCGATGGCGGCAAGCCCGTCTCCGTGTCCGGGGACCATGGTGTGCCCCTGTCCGAGCAGGCCCCCAAGAACCCCCTGCGCAAGGATATCGCCAAGCTCGCGGCCGAACTGCATGCCATCGGCCTGTCCGATGCCGAAGCCGCCTGACAAAAGGTTAGTTACCGATGTTTTCCCGTTACAAGAAGTCCGCAGGCAAGGCAGTGGAAAAGGCCGCAGACAAGGTGGCCGCCCCCGTGGGCGCCGGGCCGTCTGCCATCCCGATGCCCGCGCCCACTCCCGCACCTGCCAAGAGCATGCGCAAACCCAAGCCGGCCCGCCCGGCCGAGGCTGCGCCACAGAACAAGGAAAAGCGGCGCAAGGAGCGGCTGGGCGAGATCAAGCTGGAACTCCACCGCGCACTTCTGGACAACCTGAACCTTTCCGCCATCGACCAGGCCTCGGAGCGCGAACTGCGCGACGAGATCGGCTCCATCGTGACCGAATCCCTGTCCGAGAAGGGCATCGTCCTGAACCGCGAGGAACGCACCACCCTCAACCAGGAGCTCTACGATGAGGTGAAGGGCCTCGGCCCGCTCGAGACGCTGCTCAAAGACGAAAGCGTATCGGACATCCTCGTCAACGGGCCGCACCAGATCTTCGTGGAACGCGCCGGCAAGCTGGAGATGTCGGACGTGACGTTCAAGGATGAACGCCACCTGATGCGCATCATCGACAAGATCGTCTCGGCCGTGGGTCGCCGTGTCGATGAATCCAACCCCTATGTCGACGCCCGCCTTGCGGACGGCTCGCGCTTCAACGCCATGGTGCCGCCGATCGCGGTGGACGGCAGCCTCGTTTCCATCCGGAAGTTCAAGAAGGACAAGCTGTCCATCGACGACCTGGTGAGTTTCGGCGCGTTCACCGAGGAAATGGCCGTCTACCTGCAGGCCGCTGTGGCCACCCGCCTCAACGTCATCGTGTCGGGCGGGACGGGCTCGGGCAAGACCACCACGCTCAACGCCCTGTCCTCGTTCATCGACGACAGCGAACGCATCCTGACCATCGAGGACACGGCGGAACTTCAGCTGCAGCAGTCCCACGTGGGCCGCATGGAAAGCCGCCCGCCCAACGTTGAGGGCAAGGGCGCCGTCACCCCGCGCGACTGCCTCAAGAACGCGCTGCGGATGCGCCCCGACCGCATCATCGTCGGCGAGACCCGCGGCGAAGAGGTCATCGACATGCTGCAAGCCATGAACACCGGCCACGACGGGTCGATGACCACGATCCACGCCAACAACGCCCGAGACGGCATCTCGCGCCTCGAGAACATGATCGCCATGGCGGGCATCGAGATGCCGCTGAAGGCCATGCGGTCTCAGATCTCGTCGGCGGTCCACCTGATCGTGCAGGCCAGCCGCCTGCAGGACGGCTCGCGCCGCATGACCTCGATCACCGAGGTCACCGGCATGGAAGGGGACGTCATCTCCATGCAGGAAGTGTTCCGCTTCCAGCGCGTGGGTCTCACGCCCGACAACAAGATCATCGGCCACTTCACGGCCACCGGCGTCCGATCGCATTTCTCGGAGCGTTTCAAGATGTGGGGCTATGATCTGCCACCGTCGATCTACGAACCCTTCCGCCCGGAGTAACCGCTCATGCTGTCCGCAGAACTCATCGTATACGGCCTGATCTTCCTTGGCGTGCTGGTGCTGGTCGAGGGTGTCTACCTGGTGGCCTTCGGCAAATCCATCAGCCTGAACAACAAGGTGAACCGCCGCCTTCAGATGCTGGACAAGACCACCAGCCGCGAAGAGGTGCTTGCCAAGCTGCGCAAGGAGATGGACCAGCATCTCGAGAACCGGGGCATTCCGCTTTACTCCATCCTTGCCGATCGGGCACAGAAGGCAGCGATTGCTTTCACCCCGAACCAGCTTCTCATGATGATGGTCGGTCTTTGCGCCTTTGCCTTCGTCGGCCTGTCCATCGGCACCGAGGCCGCCCTGCCCGTCCGCGCCCTCATGGCAGTGATGATGGGCGTCGGCGGCGTCTTCATGTGGGTCAACAGCAAGGCCAAGAAGCGCCTTGCCCTGATCGAGGAACAGCTGCCCGACGCGGTGGAACTGATGGTTCGCAGCCTGCGCGTCGGCCACCCGTTCAGCTCGGCCATCGCCGTGGTGAGCCGTGAGCTCAAGGATCCGCTGGCCACCGAGTTCGGCATCATCTCGGACGAATCCACCTATGGCCGCGACATCGGCGAGAGCCTCAAGCACATGGCCGAACGGCTCGACATGCAGGATCTGCGCTTCCTTGCCGTTGCCGTGTCGATCCAGCAGCAGTCGGGCGGCAACCTTGCCGAAATCCTCGAAGGCCTCGCCAAGGTGATCCGCGCCCGCTTCCGCTTGTTCCGCCGGGTAAAGGCGATCACCGCCGAGGCTCAATGGTCGGGCAAGTTCCTGTCGGGCTTTCCGGTGGCCGTGCTGCTCGTCATCCAGCTGGCCGATCCTCATTATTACGACGAGGTACTCGATCACCCGTGGTTCATCCCCGCCTGCTTCGTGGTGGCGGTCTTCCTGGCAGTGAACCTGATCGTGATGCGCATGCTCGTGAATATCAAAGTCTGAGAGGGACCGACCCATGTTCGATACACTCAACACGATGCTCGTTGACATGTTCGGCCCCACCGGCCCGCTTATGGCAATCGTTGGACTGGCCCTCGTGCTGATCCTCGCCTCCATCCCGCTGCTGCTGGGCCAGAAGCCCGATCCCATGGACAAGCTCGCCAAGAGCGGCCGCACCAAGATCGACTCCGAAACCAAGGCGATCCTGCGAGACACCCGGCGTAACGCCAAGCTCAACAGGTATGCGCAGTATCTCGAACCGAAAAGCGAGGAAGAGCTGGGGGCCGTCCGCCTCAAGCTGCTTCAGGCGGGTTACCGGTCGCGAGATTCCGTGCGGCTCTACTACCTGTCGCAGATGGT
Source organism: Salipiger pallidus (assembly GCF_014643635.1). Classification (GTDB taxonomy): domain Bacteria; phylum Pseudomonadota; class Alphaproteobacteria; order Rhodobacterales; family Rhodobacteraceae; genus Salipiger; species Salipiger pallidus. Next base: position 34,572 of record NZ_BMJV01000008.1, on the reverse strand, counting down.
TCTCGGCCTCGGGCTGCTGGGCGCGGGCATGATCTATTACTTCGTGGCCATCGACGGGCCTGACGCAACCCTCCAGCAGCAGATGATGTACATGGTCGGGCCCGGCGCGATCGGTTACATGGCTCCCAAGTACTGGATCAAAAAGCGCGTCGAAGAGCGCAAGCAGCAGATCGAGGATGGTTTTCCCGATGCCCTCGACATGATGCTTGTCTGCGTCGAGGCGGGCCAGTCGCTCGACCAGTCCATCGTGCGCGTGGGCTCGGAACTGAGAGCCTCCTACCCTGCCCTCGCGGACGAGTTCGACATCATCAGCCACGAAATGAAGGCCGGCAAGGACAAGTCCGTCGTGCTCAACGACATGGGCGAACGCTGCGGCGTGCAGGACGTGGCCTCCTTCGTCACCGTGCTGAACCAGGCGGCCAGCTTCGGCACCTCGATCGCCGACGCGCTGCGGGTGTTCTCGTCCGAGATGCGTGACAAAAGGGTCATGCGGGCTGAAGAAAAGGCAAACAAACTGCCGACAAAGATGACTTTGACCACTATGATGTTCACGGTGCCACCGCTTCTGATCATCCTTGTTGGTCCGTCGATCGTGAGCATCAGTGAACTCGGTAGTATGGGCAATTAACACATGCTTCCACCGCGGTCCGCCGCACTGTGCTTGACCTTGGTCCTGGCCGCCTGTTCTTCGGGCGGCCTTGAGCCGTCTGAGATACCCGTTTACGCCCCCGCCCTCGACCCGGGCGGTGAGGCGGTGGATGGCCTCGTCGTCGGTCATCGGCTGATGGCCGCGGGCCAGTACGAGCTGGCGCTCGACGCCTTCACCCGCGCCTCGGGCCGGCATGGCCTCACCCCCGAAGTCCTGAGCGGGCTTGGTGCCGCCAATCTGTCGCTGGGCCGGCTGCACCAGGCCGAACCCCAGATGCGCCGTGCCGTCGCCGAAGATCCCGACTGGGCCGAGGCCTGGAACAACCTCGGCGTGCTGCTGATGGAAAAGGGCGAGGTGGCTGAAGCCTCGGAGGTCTTCCGCCGGGCCTATGCCGCGGACAACGGCGAAAGTGACGCGATCCGCGACAATCTGCGCTTGGCGCTCGCAAAGATGGAAAATTCCGGCTATGCTGACGCTCAGGAAGAAGAATATGCGTTGGTGCGCCTGGGTGGCGGCAGCTACCTGATCAAGCGCGCCTTCTGAAGAGGCAAGAGCAGTAAAAGGACGCAAAATGCGCCACCCTATCCTTCTGGCCCTCTGCGCCGCAGGGGCGCTTGGTCTTTCCGCATGTGACAGGTCCATCGACAAGGACGCCATCGACAAGGAGTTCGCAGAGGTGAACGCCATCGACGGCAGCGGCCTCAACAGCCTGATGCTGACCGCCGGAGACCCCGACGAGGCGGTGGCATATTTCCAGCGCGCAGAAGGCATCGAGCCGGGCCGGATCGACCTGATGCGCGGTCTTGCCAAGTCGCTCGTCCGTGCCAAGCGCAGCACCGAGGCAGTATCCGCATGGCAGCGTGTCACCGCCCACGAAGCCTCTACCGCCGAGGACAGCGTAGAATATGCCGACGCGCTGATCCGCAACAACGAATGGCCCCGCGCCGAAGAGGTTCTGAACGCCGTCCCCCCCACCCACGAGACCTACCAGCGCTATCGTCTCGAGGCGATGATCGCCGACGGTAACAAGGAATGGAACAAGGCCGACAGCTTCTACGAGATCGCCGTGGGCCTGACCACCAAGCCGGCGCCGGTGCTCAACAACTGGGGCTATTCCAAGCTGACCCGTGGTGATTACGCCGGTGCCGAAAAGCTGTTCTACGAAACGCTGCGCCACGATGGGTCCATGTTCACCGCCAAGAACAACCTCGTTCTCGCCCGCGGTGCCCAAGGCAACTACACGCTGCCGGTGCTGCAGATGACCCAGACCGAACGGGCCGAGCTGCTCAACACCCTCGGCCTTGCCGCGGTCAAGAGCGGTGACGTGGAGATCGGGAAGGGCCTGCTGCGCAACGCCATCGAAACCCACCCCCAGCATTTCGAGTCCGCCGCCACCGCGCTGGCCGCTCTCGAGGGCTGAGCCGGACCGACCGGGGCGATGCTGTCCATATCCTCCTCGGCAGCCATCTGGTTCGCACCCTTCGTGCTGCCGGTGTGCCTGTATGTCTGCTTCAATGACATGCGCGAGCTGCGGATCTCCAATGCCACCAACATGGTGTTGCTGGCGATCTTCGTGCTGGTGGGCCTGATCGCCCTGCCCTTCTCCGACTATCTGTGGCGCTACGTTCACGTGGCGGTGGCACTGGTGGTGGGGATGGCGCTCTATGCCGGCAGAGCCATGGGGGCCGGGGATGCCAAGTTCCTGCCCGCTGCAGCGCCGTTCATACACCTTGGAGACGTGCGTTTCCTTGTGGCGCTTCTGGCTGCGGCGACCCTCGCCGCTTTTCTCAGCCACCGCGTCGTGCGCTGGACCGGCCTGTGGAAGCTGGCCCCCGGCTGGAAAAGCTGGAACAGCGGCAAGCGCTTCCCCATGGGCCTGGCGCTTGGCGGAACCTTGGCGATCTACATCGTGCTGGGGATTATCTACGGCAGCTAGGCCCCACTGGTAGCGGTCGACACGAAACCTTGACCATTTTGACCTCAGCTTGGGCCTGCGCACCGCTACCCCAGGCGGGGATCTGTCTCAGAGCGGCTTGAATGTTGATCAGACCGCTTGTCCTGTTCGCGCTCGCCGTGACGCCGACTTACACGGGGGCGCAGGCTCCGGCAGAAGCGCCCGCATCCTGCTGATGGGCGGTTCCTGTTTGTCACCGACCAGTCCTTTGCCGCTGCGTTCAAGGCAGCGCTTGGGCTGGAGGTCATCGACCGCTCGGTTGGAGGGGCGCGGATGATATACGCCCTGCCACCAGCGGTGCGGCGGGCCTCGACATCGAGAGACAATACCAGCCCGAACGCTGGGGCTGAGTTGCGCTCAACGGTGGCGACAATGACCCGTTGGTGGGCTGCGGCCGCAACCTTTTGCGACCCCAGGCTCGAGCAGAAGATCGAGGGCGATGGCACCATGGGGGCGATCCCCGCGACCGTCGCGCCGCTTTGGGCCGAGGGGGCAAGGGTGGTCTACGCCGGCGACCTGCGCAGCCCCGGGCACAGGCGCGGTGATCGGCAGTGACTGGCGGATACACTCACGCGCGACTTGACTTGATGGCAGGGCGGGACCAAAGCGTGGCATTCATCTCCATGGCTAACCTCGTGCCCCATGGCGACCGGTCCTTCCATGGCCCTGACCTTGCCCCCCGTCGCCCAAGGGCAGTGCGCCCAAGGCGCACGGGATCACCGCGCAGATCATAGGCGAGATCCCCGGGCAGACCGCCGTGTAGAAGGTCGGCAGGGTCACCGGCGCCATGCCCTGTCTGCCACGCCGCCGGTTTTCCCAAGTCCCTCCCCAACCGCGCCACAAAGATGCTGTTTCCTCTGCTGACACAAACCCCGAGAGGCGAGCAGAGATGAACATGGAAACCAGCGGCGTTCTGGCCCCGCCGCCGCCAAAGCGGATAGAAGAGCTGCAGCTGCCGCAGGTGTTCATGCGTGACATCGCGCTGAAAACCATCTTTCGCAAGAACGCCAACACCGCCAGCTATCTGGCAAAGGCCATCTGCCTGCCGATCGGCATCACCCAGGAGCTGATCGACATCGCCCGCTCCCAAGGCCTGCTCGAGGCGATGGGGACGCTCAACGCCAATGCAGGCGGCGAGATGCCCTACCATCTTACCGACAGCGGCCGGGCGCGCGCGCTCGATGCGCTGTCGCAGTCCGAGTACTTCGGCGCCATGCCCGTGCCGATGCACGTCTATGCCGAACAGGTGAAACGCCAGTCGATCCGTAACCTTCAGATCAGCCGTGAGCAGTTGCTGCGCGCCATGGGCCACCTCGTGCTGCCCGAGCACCTCATCTCGCATCTCGGCCCTGCGGTGGGCGCGGGCCGCTCGATCCTCATGTACGGGCCGCCGGGCAACGGAAAATCCTCGATTTCCAACGGCATCCGCGATGCCATGGGCGACAAGATCTACGTGCCCCGCGCGGTGGAGTACTCGGGCCAGGTGATCTCGGTTTACGACCCCATCGTGCACAGCGCCGCCGAGGAAGTGGCTGAGAACCCCACCCAGCTGCGCAGGAACACGCGGTTCGATCCTCGTTACGTGCTGTGCCAGAGACCCACGGTGATCACCGGGGGCGAGCTGTCGTTGAACATGCTCGATCTTGTCTACAACCCCACGGCCCGCACCTACCAGGCGCCGCTACAGTTGAAATCGACGGGAGGCATCTTCATCGTAGACGACCTTGGCCGTCAGGCCGAGCCGCCGCAGAAGCTGGTGAACCGCTGGATCGTGCCGCTCGAGGAATCCAAGGACATCCTCTCGCTGCAATCGGGCGAGAAGTTCGAGGTCCCCTTCGACACTCTGGTGATCTTCTCGACCAACTTCCATCCGAACGAAATTTTCGATCAGGCAGCGCTGCGGCGGATTTTCTTCAAGATCAAGATCGACGGCCCCAACCAAGAGGATTTCCTCAAGATCTTCGCGCTGGTCGCCCGAAAGAAGAAGCTGCAGCTCGACGAGGGGTCGCTGGTCCACTTGCTCAAGTCGAAATACCCGACAGTCAACAACATCTACGCCAACTACCAGCCGGTGTTCCTCGTGGACCAGATGCTGGCGATCTGCGACTTCGAGGGCTGGCCCTACCGGATGACCCCCGAGCTGGTTGATCGGGCCTGGGCAAACATGTTCGTCAAGGATGAGCTCATCGTTAAATGACCCATTCAGGCGGGCCGAAACGGCCCGCCCGACCCGCCTTTGGCAGGCTAAAGAAGCGGTGGCAGTACCGTGTGAAAAAACGTGATTTTTCCGCTTGACCCCGACCGCCCGTCACCGTAATCACCGCCCACGGTTTGGCGGAGTAGCTCAGTTGGTTAGAGCAGCGGAATCATAATCCGCGTGTCGGGGGTTCAAGTCCCTCCTCCGCTACCAAACCCCCCCTCGATACAATGACCTGATCGACACCGCTGTGACGGCGCTCATCGCGGTCTTTGGCGCTCGTTTGACACGCTCGCCTTTGACCCAGCCTTGCGTTTCAGGAATTTTCCGTGGCAGCGACCCGCCTCCCTTGAGAGCTTGCTTCCACCATCGCAGACCTGACGCCGTTGACGTCCTACGCGGTGAAGCGCCCGCATCGTCAACGCAGCCCCGCATCAGCGCGCGCTACGCCCCGAGGCGTCCAACCAGCTAGCCTAGGGGTGAATGGGTCTCTCAGCCGCAAGGCCGCGCCGCATGTCCGCAAGGCGGCCGGCAAACACACGCGGCCTGATAGGACCGGCAGCATGGAAAAGGCCACAGGATCTTGCCCTTTCCGGTACAGAAGCCCTGAAAGAGGCACCCTCAGACAGAGCGGCATCCTGCAGGCCACCATCGTGGATCATGCCCCCTTGAACGGGTCAGAAAGGCCCCACGCCACCATCGCGGCGCAGGGCAATAGCTCAGGCTGCGCCGCCGGGGCGCAGGCCCTTTTTCTTGAACCGCTCGAGGCTGAACGGTGCGGGATCGAAGGTGGGGGTGACGCCGCGCACGAGGTCCGACACCAGCTGACCGCCGCCCGGGCCCGAACCGAAGCCGTGGCCCGAATAGCCCGAGGACAGGAAGAGGCCCGGCACTTCGGAAACCGGGCCGATGGCCGGGATCGCGTCGGGAGTCGCGTCGATCATGCCTGCCCACGTGTGGGTCAGCTTCGCTGTCTTGAAGACCGGGAAGGCGCGAGCAAGGTTCTTCAGCGCATGGCGGTTGTAGTTGTCCATGGGCTGCGGGTCGAGCGTGCGATTCGCCTCAAAGACGCCCGGTGTGTCGAGACCCCACTTGCGGGGCATCGAGACCTCTTTCATGAACTCGCCGTTGAGGCGGATCTGGATCTCGCGCCAGCTCGACATCAGGGTCGGCAGGTAGGTATTCAGCAGGCGGAAGCTGTCGGGCGTGATCGAGGCCACGTTCCAGTTGCGCCGCGCCACCGTGTAGCCGCCATCGAGCCGCTTGCGGAACGAGAAGTCGCCGCCGCCCACGGGCATGTCGCCTGCATCGCCGTCGATCTCGACCCGCGCCACGGTGCCATGCAGTTTCAGCTGCGGGAAATTGACGCCCTTGTTGCCGAGGAACATGCGCGACCATGCACCGCCCGCGAGGATGGCCCGCTCCGTGCGGATAACGCCCTTCTCGGTCACCACCTCCGACAGGTGCCCGGCGCTGGTTTCTACACCGCGCACGGCGCAGTTCTCAACAATGACGGCGCCCAGTTTGCGCGCTGCCATGGCCATCTGCGGCACAGCACGCCACGGCTCGGCGCGGCCGTCGTTGCTGGTGTGCAGGCCAAACTTGAAGTAATCCTTGGCGATGCCCGGCAGTTTGCGTGCGAGACCCGCAGGATCAAGCCGTTCCGACGCCATGCCGATGCGGTCAGCAAGATCAGCCCAGTCGGCGAATTCCTTCACCTCGCGCGGGGTGCGGCAGACATAGGTGATGCCCGTTTCGCGGAAGCCGGTGTCGATGCCGAAGCGCTTGTCGAGCCCGCGCCAGATGTCGAGGCTGCCCATGGTGAGCGGAAGTTCGACCGGGTCGCGGCCCATCTGACGGACCCAGCCCCAGTTGCGGCTTGATTGCTCGCCGCCGACCACGCCCTTTTCGCACAGCACGACCTTAAGGCCAGCCTCCGCAAGGAAAAGCGTCGCGGTCACGCCTGCGATGCCGCCGCCGATGATGACCACGTCCGCCGCTTCGGGGGGCTGCGCGTCAGTTTCGATGCGCTGGATCACGTCGAGTATCATTTGGTAGGTCCGTTCCTGTATTCGGCCATGCCCATCGGGGCACCGCACATTGACGACTCAATGGTTGCTCTTTTGCGATAGAAAGTGAAGCATTTTCAGAGCTAATCCCCTATAATGCGCGGAAACATGCACATAAAATCACTAATTTTGCGCAGAAACCTCCGGATTTGGATTGAACAGCGTTCGGACACGCTTTCAGAGCCAGTCTACTTGGCCGTTTCAGCCTTGAGGCGGCACGCAAGGGCCTCGGCTGACCGAAACACCGCATCATATTGGCGTTTCGTGCATCAAACTTCCATGATGGCGCATGATGGCGCCATAACAGGATCTGACACCGACCGTATCCCGCTGCAGCGTCCTGCGTGGGAATGCGGGTGGCGGGGCAGTCTCCGCCCCTTCTGCGCCGTCGCCCCTGCGCCGGGGCCTGACCAACGAATTCCGCGCCCAGTCGGCTGCAGGCAATGCAAGGATTTTCCTCATTGAAACCGTGATCTGCGTGGCCGGTGTTTCAGATGGGAATTGCTTTCCACAGCTCAGGCGCGGATGGGCAGTCATCTTGCCCGATACCGGCATGGCCCCCCAAAGCATCTTTGGCTTGGGCCTTGCCCCTCTTCTGGCGCAGGGGCGGACCGGCAGCCTAACGCTTTGGCGTCACAGCGCCCGCCATGGCTTTCAGCCAGCAGGCGCGGTGACCTGAAGCGGGCGCGTGAATCTTCAGCGGGCTGGGTGTGGCGATGGTGACCCCAAGACCGTTGGCCGGGAATTGTATTGTGGTTGGCCGATGCACTATGATCGAATGTCAAGGCGCGCCAAAGGCATGGCACGTCCATGAACAGAAAGACCCCCAACTTGGCCGATCAAAGCCCGTCCGAAATGCCCCTGTCCGACGAGATGCTTCCTGCACAACGCAGGGAGCATCTGATTGAGTGGTTCGAAAACAATCACGCCGCTTCCAGTCAGGATCTGGCGCGGATGTTCGGCATCTCGGTGTCCACCGTCCGCCGCGATCTTGATCTGCTAGCCTCTGAAGGGCTGGTCAAGCGCACCCACGGCGGCGCGGTGGCCCTGCGCAACCGGTCGACATGGGAGCCGACCACCGACGAAGCCCGCATCACCGCAGCCGAGGAAAAGCAGGCCATCGCCCGCGAGGCGCTGACCTTCGTGAAACCGGGACAGGCGCTTTTGATAGACACCGGGGGTGTGGTCTGCCACCTGCTGGCGGACGAACTTGCCAAGCTGAACATTCCGCTGACCGTCATCACCAACGACCTCTACGTTGCCAACGCCCTGACTTACCGCGAGAATATCGCGCTGCACGTCCCCGGCGGCGCGCTCCGCTTTGGCAGCTACAGCCTGCTGGGGTCACCGGGCGAAGAGTTCCTCAAGGACATCCGCTGCGACATTTTCTTCATGTCCGCCGCCGCCGTGGACGAAACCTGCGTGTCGGAAACCGTGCTTGAACTGAGCCAGCTCAAGCGCGCCATGGTCGATGCGGCGCGCGACGTGATCTTGCTGGCCGACAGCGCGCGGTTCATGGAACGCGCCCTGCACCGTACCGTACCGATCGAGCGCATCAGCCGCATCATCACCGACGACGGGCTGACCGCGAAAAGCCGCGAGCGGTTCCCCTCGCCCTCGCCCGCATTCCACATTGCCCCGATGCAGCCCCAAGACCGAGCTTAACGCGCCGCCTCTTGTGCCAGCCACAGGCGCAGCGCGGTGAGCGGCGCGTGATCCATCCGGTCGGACGGCCACACCAGCCGATACGATCCGCGCACCGGCACCGATGGCGTCAGCACCGGCACCAGCCGCCCCTCAGCGATCTCGATCCTTGCGAGGTAGTCAGGCAGCAAGGCCACCCCAAGGCCGGAAATCGCGGCCTGGATCATCATGGAGAACTGATCCATCAACATCGCCCCGCGCCCGGCGGGTTCGGCCCCCTGCCCCCGGAACCAGTCCGCCCAGGCCGTGGGCCGCGACTGCAGGTAGAGCATCGGCAGCCGCGCCAGATCCTCGGGCGTCCCAAGCCTGTGTCTTGTGGCGAAATCGGGCGACACGCAGGCGGTGGCCCGTTCGTCGAACAGCTTCAGGTGATGGTCCCGCGCGGGTTCATCCTCGCCGAACAGCACCTGCGCGTCGAACATGTCAGACCCGAAATCCACAGGCGCGATCCGCGTCGACATGTTGAGTGAGATGCCCGGATGCGCCGACAGGAAGCCCCCCAGCCTCGGCCCCAGCCAGCGCGCCGCGAAAGTCGGAAGCACCGCCAGCGACAGCGTGCCGCCCTCGGGGTTGGCGACCACCGCCATGCTGGCCCGCTGCACTATATCGAGCGCCCGCGCCACGTCGCGCTGGTAGGCCAGCCCCGCCGCATTGGGCACCAGCCGCCGTCGCTCGCGGGTGAAAAGCTCACGCCCCAGCTGCTCCTCCAGCGACAGGATGAGGCGGCTTACGGTGCTTTGCGTCAGGTTCAGCTCTTCCGCCGCCGCCGTGACCGAACGCAGCCGCACCACCGCGTCGAAGGCCAGCAGCAAGCGGATGGAGGGAAGAAACCGACGTGGGCGCATATCATTCCGTTTCCGAATGGTTTCATGAGGGAATGCTGGTACTTTATGCGAAACTGCGCTGATATACAGACCCCAAACGCATGAACGCACCGGAGGATACATGGCCACCACCTCGCACAAGGGCATCGCCTACAACTGGGAAGATCCCTTCCTGATCGATGACCAGCTGACCGAAGACGAACGCATGATCCGCGACGCGGCCCGCGCCTTTGCCGCCGACAAGCTCGCCCCGCGCGTGGAAAACGCCTACCTCAACGAAGACACCGACCCCGAGATCTTTCGCGAGATGGGCGCTTCGGGCCTCCTCGGCGTGACCGTTCCCGAAGAATACGGCGGCGTCGGCGCGTCTTATGTGGCCTACGGCCTCGTCGCCCGAGAGGTAGAGCGCATCGACAGCGGCTACCGCTCCATGATGTCCGTGCAGTCGAGCCTCGTGATGTTCCCGATCCAAGCCTATGGATCGGAAGAGCAGAAGATGAAGTACCTGCCGAAACTGGCATCGGGCGAATACATCGGCTGCTTTGGCCTGACCGAGCCCGACGCGGGCAGCGATCCCGGCGGCATGAAGACCCGCGCAATCAAGACGGACGGCGGCTATCGCCTCGTCGGGTCCAAGATGTGGATCTCGAACGCGCCCATCGCCGATGTCTTCGTGGTCTGGGCCAAGTCCGAGGCGCATGACGGCAAGGTGCGCGGCTTCATTCTGGAAAAGGGCATGAAGGGGCTGTCCGCCCCCAAGATCGGCGGCAAGCTGTCCCTGCGCGCTTCCATCACCGGCGAGATCGTCATGGACAACGTCGAGGTCGGCGAGGACGCACTGCTGCCGGAAACGCAGGGCATGGGCGGACCGTTCGGCTGCCTCAACCGCGCGCGCTATGGCATCAGCTGGGGCGTGATGGGCGCGGCCGAGGATTGCTTCTTCCGGGCGCGGCAATACGGGCTTGACCGCAAGCAGTTCAACCGGCCCCTCGCGGCGACGCAGCTTTACCAGAAGAAGCTCGCGGACATGCAGACCGACATCGCCATGGGGCTTCAGGCCTCGCTGCGGGTCGGGCGGCTGTTCGACGAAGGCCGCTTTGCCCCCGAGATGATCAGCCTTATCAAGCGCAACAATTGCGGCAAGGCGCTGGATATCGCGCGCCACGCCCGCGACATGCATGGCGGCAACGGAATCCAGATCGAATATCAGGTCATGCGCCACGCCGCGAACCTCGAGACGGTGAACACCTACGAAGGCACCCACGACGTGCACGCACTGATCCTTGGCCGTGCCATCACCGGGATCCAGGCCTTTGGCTGAGGCACCGCTCAAGGGGCTGAAGGTTGTCGAACTGGCCCGCATCCTTGCGGGCCCGTGGATCGGCCAGACGCTGGCCGACCTTGGCGCCGAGGTCATCAAGATCGAGGCGCCCGAGGGCGACGACACTCGCCGCTGGGGGCCTCCGTTCATCGAACGGGGCCTGCCCGACGGTGGCAGCGAAACCGTGGCCGCCTATTTTCATGCGGCCAACCGGGGCAAGCGGTCGGTGACCTGCGATTTCTCGGACGCGAAAGATCTTGCGCAGCTGAAAGAGCTGATCGCCGGGGCCGACGTGGTGATCGAGAACTTCAAGGTCGGCGGGCTTGCAAAGTTCGGCCTCGACTACGCCAGCCTGTCGCAGCGCAACCCCGCGCTGGTCTATGCCTCGGTCACCGGCTTCGGGCAGGACGGGCCAAGGGCAAAGCAGCCCGGCTATGATTTCATGATCCAAGGCATGTGCGGGATCATGGACCTGACCGGCGATCCCGAGGGCGAGCCGCAGAAGGTGGGCGTTGCGTGGATCGACATCTTTACCGGGCTATACGGTGTCATTGGCGTGCAGGCGGCGTTGGCGGAACGGGCGCGATCCGGCAAGGGACAGCATGTGGACCTGTCGCTGCTCGATTGCGGCGTGGGGGTGCTGGCCAATCAGGCGGCGAACTTCCTTATCGGCGGGACGGTGCCGCAGCGGCTGGGCAACGCCCATCCCAACATCGTGCCCTATCAGGTGTTCCCCGCCTCGGACGGCCACCTCATCATCGCCTGTGGCAATGACCGGCAGTTCAAGGCGCTGTGCGCTGTGCTGGATCTTGGGCCGCTGTTCGAGGATGCCGCCTATGCCACCAACCCCGCACGGGTCGCGAACCGCGAGGCACTGTGTTCGATGATTGCCGAGGCCACGGCGCGCCATCCCAAGGCCGCGCTGATCGACGCGCTGGCGGCGGCGGGCGTGCCCGGCGGGCCGATCAACACCGTGGCCGAGGCGCTGTCAGATCCGCAGATCGAGGCCCGCGCCATGGCCGTCGCCCCCGAGGGCATCAAGGGCCTGCGCACGCCGCTGAAGTTCTCGCGCAGCCCTCTGGCACTGGACCTTGCTGCGCCGCGGCTTGGCTCTGCACCAATGGGCTGGGGCACCGAAACGGACTAGCGGTTGGCCCGCGCCAGAAGTCCCACCGCAAGCAGCCCCGTGGCGATGACCAGCATCGCCGCGGGCGCCGCCTCTCCGAGGTTCTCGAGCGCGGCCTGATCATGCACCCGCGTGGCGAGCGTGTCGTAGTTAAAGGGCCGCAGCAGCAGGGTCGCGGGCAGCTCCTTCACGCAATCCACGAAGACCAGCAGCAGCGCCGAGGCCAGCGAGGCCCGGATCAGCGGATAGTGGATTTCCGCCAGCGTCTGCCCCCGGCTCCGCCCCAGCGACCGCGCCGCCAGTGCAAGGTTTGGAGAGACCCGCCCCATGGCCGCATCCGCCGCCCCCTGCGCGATGGCGAAGAAGCGCACGCAATAGGCCAGCACCAGCGCAAAGGCAGAGCCGGTCATCACGAGGCCAATGTCGATGCCCGTGGCGGCCTCGACACCGTCTGCGAGCACATGGTCGAGCGCGGCAAGCGGGATCAGGATGCCGACCCCCAGCACAGCGCCCGGCGCGGCGTAGCCGATGGTCGTCACCGGCAGCAAAAGGCGCGGCAGGCTGCGGCCCGACAGGCGCACGCCGTAGACAAGGAACACGCCGCCCAGCACGGTCAGAACCGCCGCGATGCCGCCGACGCTTAGCGTGTGCAGCGCTGCCTGCCAGAGGTCGGGATCGGCCCAGACCTCGGCATTGCGCAGGGCATGTCGCAGGATCACCCCGGCGGGCAGCACGAAGCCCATGGCAAAGGGTATCGCGCAGAGCACCAGCGCCAGCCAACCCGCCCCGCCGGGCAGGCGGGTGCGGTTCACCGGGCGGTGGCGGCTCGAGAGGTTGAAGAACCGCATCCGGCGGCGCGAGCCACGTTCAAGCAGGACCAGCACAATGACCAAGGCAAGCACACAGGAAGCGATCTGTGCCGCGCCGCCCGCGTTATTGCTTTGCAGCCAGACGGAAAAGATGCCGGTGGTCAGGGTCTGCACGGCGAAATAGTCGACAGTGCCGAAATCGTTCACCGCCTCCATCATCGCCACCGCCATGCCCGCGGCAATGGCAGGACGCGCCAGAGGCAGGCCAACGCGCCAGAACCGCCCCAGCGGCCCCGCCCCCAGAGACTGCGCGACCTCGTCCGAGGTAGCAGATTGCTCGCGGAACGCGTTGCGGGCCAGCAGGTAGACGTAAGGGTACAGCGCCGCGCTCAGCACGACGATGGCGGCGCCCATGGACCGGATCTCGGGGAACCAGTAGTCCCGCGCGGTCTGCCAGCCGAACATCTGCCGCAGCGCGCCCTGCACGGGCCCGGCGTATTCCAGCAGATCCACCAGCGCATAGGCCCCCACGTAGGCCGGGATCGCCAGCGGCAACAGCAGCAGCCATTCCAGCCAGCGCCGCCCCGGAAAATCATAGCGCGCCACCAGCCAGGCAGCGCCCGCCCCCGACGCGCCCGCCAGAAGCCCCACCCCGGTCATCAGAATGAGCGTGTTGCTCAGGTAGCGCGGCAGGGTCGTCGAAATCAGATGTGGCCAGATGTTCTGGGCCGGGAACATGGCGATCCAGATCACCGACAGGATCGGCGCCACCACCAGCGCCGCGATCAGCGCCGCCCCCACGGACCATGGGCTGAGCCGCATGCGGCGGCCCGCTTGGCTGTGTTCTGCAAGGCTCATCGTGGTCCTTTCGAGGCCGGGCGGTTTTCCTCTTGGCGAATGGCCTTATACTGCGGCACCCGCGCAACCGAAAGAGCAGGCCATGCAGATCATCCTTCATCTCGGCGTCCATTGCACCGACGAGGACCGCCTGCTCAAGGGACTGCTGCGCAATGCCGAGGATTTCCGCAAGGACGGCGTCGCCATTCCTGGACCCAGCCGCTACCGCGCATTGCTGTCGGAAGCGCTCAACAGCCTCGGCGACGGCGAGCCCGCGCCCGAGGCGCGCGAGGTGTTGCTGGACACGATCCTCACTGAGGACCCCGAGCATGTGCAGCGCCTGATCCTCAGCCACGAGAACCTGCTCACGGTGCCCAAGCTGACGCTGGCGGGCGGGCGGCTTTATCGCAAGCTGGAACAGAGGCTGACCGGGATGCGCAAGCTGTTTCCCGGGGATGAGATGGAGGTCTGCCTCGGTCTGCGCGACTTCGCCAGCTTCCTGCCGGCGGTCTACCGCGCCACCCCGGTGAGCAGCTTCGACGAGTTCCTGAACGGCGTCGACCCCATGCACCTGCGCTGGTCGCACGTCATCACCCGCATCCATGAAACCCTGCCCGATGCCGGGGTCACCGTCTGGTGCAACGAGGACACCCCGCTGGTCTGGGGCGAGGTCATGCGCGAACTGGCGGGGATCGAGCTGTCGCGCAAGATCATCGGCAGCTTCGACATATTTTCCGAGATCGTCAGCCCCGAAGGCATGAAGCGCTTCCGCGGCTTCCTCAAGGAAAACCCCAAAATCAACGAGATGCAGAAGCGCCGGGTGATGCTGGCGATCCTCGACAAGTACGCGCTCGAGGGAGCCATCGAGGAAGAGCTGGACCTGCCCGGCTGGGATGACGCCTACGTTGAGGCGCTTACCGCGCGTTACGAGCAGGACGTGGAGCGTATCGGGCAGATGCCCGGCGTGACGCTGATCGACCCCTGAGAGCCATCGCCTTGACCGCCCCACTCGGAGGGCGTCTGCCCGAAGCGGCCCATCGAAAGCGCCTGCCCGACCACCCCAGCGGAGCGGCCTGAGCGCCCTTGCACGATGGGCGCCCAGCACGACGAGGCCCGCGCGATGAGGTCCCCTGCCCACACAAGCCACCCGGCCAGAGAATGGACGGCGCCATCCAGACCAGCCCGGAGGAGATACGAAACACCGCCGGGGGGCCGTCGATCATCTAAACAAGATACCCCGGGCGGCCCGCCGCCATGCTACCACGCAAAAGCCCGCCCATGCGGGGCACCCGGACGGAACGGCCTGAAGGCGGGCGTCAGCACCGGGCATGAAACCCGGCAGCTCCGGCCTCAGTCGATGTCGAACTCCCCGCCCTGTTCCAGTGGCAGCTCGCGGCTGTCGTTGATGGCGTTGGGCGCGCGGCGCATGTAGCCCTTCCACGCGTCCGAGCCGCTTTCACACCCACCATTGATCTTCTTCTCGCCCCCGAAGGCTCCTCCGACCCCGGCGTCCGAGTTGACGATGGAAATGCCGCAGTCAAAGCCGCGTGCGGAGCGGAAGGTCTCCTTCACGTCACCCGCGCCCTCGGGCGTACACTTGCCCGCCTCGACCGACACCAGCTTGCCGAGCATCTCCTTCGCGGCGCGCAGTTCCTCGTCCAGAAGGCGCACCAGCTCGCCGAAGCGCGGGGCGGGCACGTCGTGCCATGGTCTTGGCCAACGCGCTGGTCTCAGGCGTGCCCTTCACCACGTCCGAACCGAGCGTGGCACTGACCCTGGACTCCCGTGACCGCCCGTTCAGCTTCGAAGATGAGAGCTTCGATCTTGCCATCCACTACGGCCAGCCCCGCGGGCCCGGCGCCGTGTCGACCTACCCGTGCAACGAGATCGTTTTGCCCGTGGCCGCGCCCTCGGTCTGGATCCCCTGAAAGCGGCCTGCGCGATGTGCCACGCCTGCAGATGACCACGCGGCCACGCATCTGGCAGGACTGGTTCGACATGGAGGGGGGAGGGGCGGCGCGCGCAATGCCTTCGACGGGCTGCGCTTCGACCAGTCTCGATGCTGAGCTCGGCGGCTATCGCCGGGATGGGCGTGGCTTTGCCGCCCAGGTATCTCACCGAGGACGAGCTGGCGCGCGGCCAGCTGGCGCCGGTGTCGGGCGGGTCCATGCCCACCGAGTTCAGTTATTATTCCGTGCAGCCGGAGGCAAAACGCACCAGCGCCGCGGCGCTGACCTTCCAGTCCTGGCTGCTGGGCCAGGTCAGCGGGGCGCAGCCCGCCACCTGACGGCGCACGGCCCCCACCCCGGACGGGGCACGGGGGCCGCGACGCGCTCAGACCATGTTGAGCGCGGCCTTGTACATCTCCAGCACCGCCTCTTCTTCAGCGATGTCGTCCTTGTCGCGCTTGCGCAGGGCGATGACCTTGCGCATGACCTTGGTGTCGTAGCCACGGCCCTTGGCCTCGGCCATGACCTCTTTCTGCTGATCGGCCACTTCCTTCTTCTCGGCTTCGAGGCGCTCATAGCGCTCGATGAAGCTGCGCAGCTCGCCTGCCGCGACGCCGTAGCTGTTGTCCGAGGATTCGTCCTGCATGGTGCCATCTCCTGCCTGCTTCGAAGCCCTGATCTATCCCAAGCCGCCGCGCGGCGGCAAGGGCGAAGCCAGCCCACGCATGCCGCCGCCTGCAGGCGTGGCAAAGCTGGCCCGGAACAGACGGGCCCCGGCGCGTTCGGCAGCGATGGGAGCGCCGTTTGCTGCAGCAGCATGGCGCGGGCCTTCGGCAGCGGCTCGTCCCCGACACTTGCGGCACCCCAAGGGATGCTTTACCTCGCGTGGCGGCTGAACGATCACGGCCGGGCGATCACGGGAGACGCGAAATGGAATGGCTTGTCTGGGTTGGAGCGGGCGTCTCGATTGTCGGGCTGCTTGGCCTGATGGGATGCATCTTCAAGGTCTGGAGCTCGCGCCGGAAGGGCATGACCGACGACCAGCTGCGCGAGGTGGTGCGCAAGGTGGTCCCGCTCAACATGGGCGCGCTGCTGTTTTCGGTGCTGGGCCTGATGATGGTGATCCTCGGGATCTTCCTCGCCTGAGCGCAGCCCCCGGGCGATGCACCGCGCACCGCCCGGGGGCTGCGAAGGGCCTCTCAGGCGGCCCGCCCGTCGAGGCTGTCAAAGCTGCGGCCATTCTTGATGAGCTCGGCAAAGATCGGCTCCGGGGTCCAGAACGGGCGGTCCGGGTGCTCAAAGCTCTCGAGTGCCCGGCGCACGGACAACAGGCCCATCGCGCCCGCAAGATGCATCGGCCCACCGCGCCAGCGCGGCATCTCGAGCGCGTGGAGCGCCACGAGGTCGATCTCGGACGGGGCCGCGACCATCCCCGACGACAGCATCCGCGCGCCTTCGTTGGCCATGGCGCCAAGTACCAACCGGACAATCGCCTCTGCTGCAAGAGGCGCGGCGGCGGGGCGCAGATCCGACACCAGTGCCCGCAGCCCGGCATCCTCGGCAGGCTTCGAAGGCTGTGCTGTCCAGTCATAGACCCCCTTGCCAGAAGCCCGGCCAGACCGCCCCGCTTCCAGCAGGACCGCCGACCAGTTCCGCGCGCCCTCTGCCCTGGGGTGTCGCGCGAGCCCCGCAAGGCCCAGCACATCGCGGGCCATCAGTGGCGGGCGCAGCCACCCCCAATCAAGGAACGCCCGGTCGATGGCGTAGGGGTCCTGCCCAGCGTCGATCAGTGCATCCACCGCCCGCTGGCACACCGCCAACAGCCGCGAACCCACGGTTTCAGCCGACGAATTCACCCGAACGCCGACCTTGCCAAGCCGCGCCACCAGCGTGCGCGCCACGGCCAGCTCTGTCACGGTTACGTTAGGCCCGGCCATGACCTCGACCAGGCGGGCAGACGGGACCGGCTGGGCAAAGCGCAACCCCAGCGCTTCCACACGGCTTCCCGGAAAGATCGCAGCGCGCGGGACATCTTGCGGCGCCGGCACGTCGCCCTGCCCCTTCGCCGCATGCAGGATCAGCTGGGCGTCCCCCGTCATTGCCGCACTGTCACCGACCCTCAGCGAGGCCATGCGCTCCTGCGCCTCATCAGTACCGATTGTCCCGCGTGCGACCCCGTCATCGAAGGCATCGCGAAGGCGCGGCACCCCGTCCAGAAGCTGCGCGGGGTCGCGGGTTCCCCAGTTCACCGCGATCCCTGCATTGAGCAGGGTGAACGTCACCTGCACCGCCAGCGCGCCGCCTCCCAGAACCGCCACCCGGTCCAAGGCCGGGCGCGGCACATCGGCTTCAAGCCCCAGCCCCCGCGCCCTGCGTTCTGCAAGAAAGGCTGCGCGCAACGCTGTCGCCTGTGCCGATGCCCGGCAGGTTTCTGCCGCATCCGCTTCGAAGGACAGCCCCGCCTCGAAGGGTAGCAGCATGGCGGCCTCGACGGCGGCAATGATCTCGCGCGGGGCCTCTTCGGACCGGCGCCCGGCCTGTCCACGGTGATGCGCGACGGTCTTCTGGTAGCCTGCGGGATCGGCAAAGCCATCGGTGCGAAGGGAACTCGGCCGCGCCCCCTGCCCCGAGGCGATGACATCGCGCAGGAAAGCTTCGGCGGCTGACAGCAGGTACCCTTCGGCAATGCTGTCCACGATGCCGCGCGCCGCCCCTTGATCCACCGGATGCATGCCGCCACCCAGCATCATTTCGAGCGCGGCATCCGCACCGAGCAGTCGCGGCAGGCGCTGCGTGGTGCCGCCGCCCGGAACCAACCCAAGCTTGACCTCGGGAAGACCGAGCCGCGTGCCTGCGGCGGCAATGCGGTAATGCGCGGCAAGCGCAAGGCCGACCCCGCTGCCAAGGACCAGCCCGTGCAGCGCTGCGACGACCGGCTTCGGGCAGGTTTCGATCTGCTCGAACAGCCCGTTCAGGGCATCCGCGCCGCAAACCGGCCCGCAGGGATCGTCACCCCCCGAAAAGCTGCGGCCTCGCGCATGCAGCAGCACGCCGTCCACTTCGGGGTCCGAGGCGGCACGCTTGAAGGCGGCGTGCAGCGCCTCGCAAAGGTGTGGTGTCACCGGGTTTGAGGGCGGGGACGCCAGGGTAAGGATGGCGACTCCGTCCCGCGCGGACCATTCCACCACCTCGTGCCGATGTGCCATTCGCCCGCCCCCAAGCTTTTGCCGTTCACGCTTTTGCGCGCGTTTGCCGCATATTAGACGGCAAACGCCTTGCCAAGACAAGGGATCGGGAGAATGCGGTCAGACCGGCATATTGTCGAAGCTGTCCTCGATATCCGCATCGACATGCCCCCGCACGAGCGACACGGCAAGCACGGGCACACAACCGCCCCGTGCCTCGAGCTCCTGCACCTTGCGCACGAGCCGCGACATGCGCTCGGCGCGAAAGCCCGCATCCGTTCGCGGGTCAAGATCGCGGATCTCTTCCGCGAGGGTCCGGACATGTATCCTGAGTGTCTCAATCATGGCGGCAGCCTCCTCCTACCCAATGGCCGGCCCTTCCGGCCTAAGTGTCCGGGCACCGCGTCGGTGCAGGCGGTGCCGGAGCACGGGGCATATCGCAAGCATCGTACCATGCAGCACCTCGCCCCCCGCAGGTGCCTTTTGCATGGTCGCCCGCCCGACGGTCACGCCGTCCTGCCTGCCTGGACAGAGCAAGCGGCAACGGTCCGGCGATCCTGCACGCCCCGCGCAACCTCAGGATGATCCCCAACGCGCCGTCACGCAATGATTCAGATCAAGGACGCCCCTTGAAGTCACATTCACCTTTCTCTATGTGTAAAAACTATGGAGGACAGAGCCATGTCACCGGACGTCACAGCTTTCTTCGACAACGCCACCAACACCATTTCCTACGTGGTCCGCGACCCGATGGGGTCGGCCTGTGCGATCATCGATTCCGTGCTGGATTTCGACTATGCGTCGGGGCGCACCGACACCCGGTCAGCCGATGAGATCATCGCCTTCGTGACGGCCAATGACCTTCATGTCGCGTGGCTGCTGGAAAGCCATGTCCACGCCGACCACCTGTCTGCCGCGCCCTATATCCAGAAGGCCGTCGGCGGTCAGATCGGCATCGGCGACAACATACGCATCGTGCAGGACACCTTCGGCAAGGTCTTCAACGAGGGCACCGAGTTCCAGCGCGACGGCTCGCAGTTCGACAGGCTCTTCATCGAGGGCGACAGCTTCGTGATCGGCCAGCTGCGCGGCGACGTGATGCACACGCCCGGCCACACGCCCGCTTGCCTGACCTACGTGATTGGCGATGCGGCCTTCGTGGGCGACACGCTTTTCATGCCAGATTTCGGCACCGCGCGCTGCGATTTCCCCGGCGGCTCCTCCGGGACGCTGTTCGCATCGATCCAGAAGATCCTCGCCCTGCCGGACGACACCCGGATCTTCGTGGGCCACGATTACAAGGCTCCCGGCCGTGACACCTACGCTTGGGAAACCACCGTGGGCGAGCAGAAGGCCGCCAACATCCACGTGGGCGGCGGAGCCACTCGCGATGCGTTCGTGCAGATGCGCGACAGCCGCGACGCCACGCTCGCCATGCCGAAACTCATCATCCCGTCGCTTCAGGTCAACATGCGGGCCGGCCAGATGCCCCCCGCCGATGACAACGGCGACGTCTACCTCAAGGTGCCGATCAACAAGCTCTGAGCTTTCGCGGCATCCCCCAAGCGGAACGACACACATGGACATCGACTGGGTCTGGGGCCTCTTCGGAGGCCTCCTTATCGGCATGGGCGGGGCTGTCTTCCTGCTCTTCAACGGGCGCATCATGGGCGCTTCGGGGATCATCGGCGGGCTGGTGGACCGCTCTGCCGGGCGCAGCTGGCCCGAACGTGTGGTGTTCCTTGCCGGGGTCGTGCTGCTGCCGGTACTGCTGTGGCCGCTGAAGCCCGGGACCGACACGCATATCACCGGGAACATCGCGCTGCTGTTGATCGCCGGGCTTCTGGTGGGGGTCGGCACGCGGCTTGCCAACGGCTGCACCTCCGGTCACGGGGTCTGCGGCATGTCGCGCCTGTCGGTGAGAGGCATCGTCGCCTCGCTAAGCTACATCGGTGCCGGGGCGATCACTGTTGCGCTACTGCGCCACCTGCTGGGAGTGATCTGAGATGCAGCGATTTGTGTTCGCCTTCATCGCCGGCGGCCTGTTCGGCGCCGGGCTGTTCCTGTCGGGCATGACCGACACGGACAAGGTGCAGGGGTTCCTGGACTTCTTCGGAGCATGGGATCCGACGCTGGCCTTCGTGATGGGCGGCGCCATGCTGCCCATGGCCATCGCCTGGCGGATCGCGAAGCGGCGCGAGAGCGCGGTGCTCGGGAATGCCCTGCCCGGCCCGGCCTCAGCCCGGATCGATGGCAGTCTGATCGCCGGATCGGTGATGTTCGGCGCGGGCTGGGGCCTCGTCGGAATCTGCCCCGGACCGGCTATCGCAAGCCTCAGCTACGGTGGGCCGATGCTGTTCTTCTTCATCGCGGCGATGCTGGGCGGCATGGCACTTGCACCGAAGGTGCGGGAACGTCTGGACAAGTGGGTGCCTGCGGAGTGATCTAGCGCCCATGCAAATCACACAGCTCACCCCCGCCTATCACGTCTCGCCCCAGATCTCCGTCGAGGATGTGCCTGCCATCGCGCAGGCCGGGTTCTCGATGGTGATCTGCAACCGGCCCGACACCGAAGTCCCCGACAGCCACCAGAGCGCCGCACTGGAAGCGGCGGTCAAGGCCGCTGGCATGGAGTTCGCCTACCTGCCCATGACCATGGAAACCCTCGGCGAGGACACCATCACTGTGCAGTCCGAGCTTCAAGCTGCTGCCACCGGCCCGGTCTTGGCCTACTGCCGTTCGGGCACCCGCAGCTCGGTGCTCTGGGCGCTTGGCAAAGCAGGCGAGATGCCCACCGACGAGATCCTCGAGACCACCGCCAAGGCCGGCTACCAGCTGGACCAGATCCGGCCCGGCATCGAATCGCTGGCCAGCCAGAAGGGCTGAGCCCTAGCTCTCGTCTGGCTCCATGGGGGCGGCGGCGAAGTCGAAATCGAACTCGCCGCCCTCTGCCCCTCCAAGCCCCTCGGCATCGAAGCTGAAATCGCCCATATCGAATTCCGGCGACGGCAGATCCGGCAGCCCGACCATCATGTCCGCGGGGGCCATTTCCCCGGCCCCTTCGGGCGCAGGTTCGGGGTCGGGCATCATCGCAGGTGCTGCGGCGATCGCAGCCGGGGCGGCAAGGTCATCCTGTGCGGCCGCCGCGTCCATGAAATCAAGGGGCGGCGAAGCCTGCGGTGGCTCTGCCGCTTCGGGCCACATCAGACGCACGGCGCGCATGCCGTTCATCTGGCCAAGCCGCCCCCCCGCGACCGCATCCCCCGACCCGGCAATGAATTCCACCACGTCCAGTGCTTCGGGAGGTAGCGGAATGAGATCGCCGGGCTTGAGCTTCTGCGCCTCGCTCAGCGGCAGGCTGACGGAACAAAGCACCGCGTTCATCTGCACCGGCAATAACTTGAGCTCGCGTTCATGCGGCCCGGGCGCATCGGCCGACGCGCCTGCGGCTTCTGCACTGTCGGTGTTGGGCCGTTCTGGCAGGATGATCAGCATCTCGCCCTTGCGGCGACCCAGCGCGAGGTCGATGGACACACGGAGCGTCCGATAGCTGGATGCGTCCAACAGCAGGCCGGCGGTACGCGCATCCTCGACCATGGCGCCGAATCTGTAGCCACTGAACTGCGGACGCAGCGGATGCCCGTCTAGATACCGTTCGAACCGTTCCAGCGTGCCGTCCAGCAGCGGCGCCATCATCGCCGCATCCGTCTGCGTCAGGGGGCGGTTCTCCACCGGCATCTGGGTGACCTGAAGGATGGTCTGCACCTCGATCATGCCGGTCATCAGTTCACGATCGATCATCGCGATACCAAGGCCGCCATCAGACCCATCAAGCAAAAGCAAAAGATGGTTCGGTGGCAGCATGTCGACCACGCCGTCCTGGTCGGCCATCTCTTGGCTGACGCCGTGCGTCACGAGCGCGAGATCCCACAGGACGTCGGCGGTGCGCGATAGCGCGCGGCGCAGGGCCTTGGTCGGCGACATCGCGCGTGCCTCGAACGCACGCCGCGCGGCGCTGGCCTTCTGGCCCAGTACATCATCCTGTCTGAGGGGATCTCCCATGGATACTCTTGCCTGTTTCCCGGCGAACTCGGCCCCCTGTATGGGGCGATAAGGTTACCAAGCGCTTTAAGGCAGACGGCATTCTGCAACGCAGCGCCCTACTGTGCTGCCATGGCGAGGTCAGCGGGCAGCACCACACGGAACGCGGCCCCGCCCTGCCCAGGCAAGTACGAGATCCCGCCGCCGAGCCGGGTCATGATCTGCCGACAGATCGCCAGCCCCAGCCCGGCGCCGCCTGCCTTCTGATCACTGATACGGCTAAACTTCTCGAAGATCACATCCTGCGCCTCGGGCGTGATTCCCGATCCGTTGTCGATGAAATCCACGATCAGCCGCTGATCGTGCCGCACGCGGATCTCGAGCCGGGGGGCCTCCGCGTCGCAGTATTTCCTCGCATTTGCCACGAGGTTTATGAAAACCTGGCTCAGCCGGTCGAGGTCGGTGTTGAGCATCACCTGCTCCGCAGCAGCATCGCGCACGATGCGCAGCCGCGCGCCCTGTTCGTCCGCCGCAGCCGCCGCGACGGCGCGATCGAGCACCTCGGACAGCAGCCCTTCGCGCAGGTTGAGGTTCACCTGTCCATTCTCGAGCACCGACAGGTCCAGCAGGTCATCTAGCAGCCGGGTCAGGCGGATCGCCTCGTCGTGGATGATCGAGGCGTAACGGGACTTGTCCTGCCGGGCGAGGCCTTCGGCATCGCGCAGGATCTCGGAGAAGGCGCGGATCGAGGTCATGGGGGTGCGCAGCTCGTGGCTGATCTGGCTGAGGAAAGCGTCCTTCTGTACCGACAGACGCGTGAGCTTAGCGTTTGCCTCGCGCAGTTGGGCGGCGGTGCGGGCCAGCTCCTGAGACTGCGCCTCAAGCCGGGCGGAGTATTCCATGAGCTGTGCGGTCTCGTCCGCCACGGCCATCAGGTCCTCGACCGACACCGACATGCCGCCGACGATCTGCCCCACCATGGCATGGGCCGTCGCTGCGCCCACCGACCCCGCCAGTTCGCGCTCGAGCGCACCAAGGAACCCCGGCGTGGGCGCGGGCAGGCTGCCTGACGCGCCCTGCCGCTCGGCCTCGCGTTCGAACAGGGCACGGGCGTCGGCGGCCCCGAGGATGCGCTGCGCCATGATCATCAGGTCCTCGGTTTCCGCCACCCGGCCGGTCCAGCTGCGCGGGGCGGTGGAATGTTCGAAGACGTTGATGAACTGTGCCCCCTGAAGGCGCTCCAGCGGGCCGGGGAAGCTTGCGAGCGAGGCCAGCACGAAGCCCAGCGCATTGAGCGCCAGCGACCAGAACACCGCGTGCAGCAGCGGGTCCACGCCGCTGATCCCGAACAGCGCCGTGGGCCGCAGCCAACCGATGCCAAAGGGGCCGTCCAGCAGCCACGCATCGGGCATGATCACGCCGGCCCCGACGCTGGGCAGCAGCAGCGTGTAGCCCCAGCAGCCAAAGCCCAGTGTCAGCCCGGTCAGCGCCCCCACCCGCGAGCCTCCTCGCCAGAAGATGCCGCCCAGCATGGCCGGCAGCACCTGCGCCACCCCCGCAAAGCTAACGAGGCCGATCTCAGAAAGGGCCTCGCCGCCGCCGGAGAGGCGGTAATAGAGGTACCCCAGCATCACCACGCCGATGATCGACAACCGCCGCGCCAGCAGGACCACGTGGCGCACATCGCCCGAGACCATGGCCCCCCCCCCTGCAAGGCGCAGCCACAGGGGCATCACCACGTGGTTCGACACCATGGTCGACAGGGCAATGGCGGCAACGATGACCATGGACGTGGCCGAGCTGAACCCCCCGAGGAAGGACAGCACCGCCAGCCCGTCGCGCCCTTCGGCAAGCGGCACGGTGAGCACGAAGAGGTCGGGGTTCGACCCCTCCGGCAACCGTTCAAGCCCGGTGACGGCGATGGGCACCACGAAGAGGCTCATGAGCCCAAGGTAGAGGGGGAAGGCCCAGCTTGCGGTGCGCAGGTGGCTTTCGTCGTCGTTCTCGACGACCAGCACCTGGAAGATGCGCGGCAGGCACAGGAACGCCGCCGCCGACAGCATCATCAGCCCCGCCCAGCGCCCGCCATCGATCTGCCAGTCGCCAAGGCTCGAGGCGTCGATACGTTCGAGCGTGCCCGAGATGCCGCCCGACAGGCCCCAGACCACGAAGACCCCCACCGCGAGCAGGGCAAAGAGCTTGACCACCGCCTCGACCGCGATGGCCATGACCACGCCGTTGTGCCGCTCGTTCGCATCGAGGTTGCGGGTGCCGAAGATCACCGTGAACAGCGCCAGCCCCGCCGCCACCCAAAGCGCGGTGTGGCCGTCTTCTTCGCCCCGTGTCAGATCGCCAACGCCGAAGACCTCGAAGCTGAGGGTCACGGACTGAAGCTGCAGCGCGATATAGGGTGTGGTCCCCACCACGGCGAGGATGGTCACCCCCACCGCCAGCAGGTTGGACTTGCCGTAGCGCGACGAGATGAGGTCGGCCACCGAGGTGATGCGCTGCGAGCGGCCGATCCGCACCAGCTTGCGCAGGATCCACCACCAGCCCACAAGCACCAGCGACGGGCCCAGGTAGATGGTGAGGTACTCGAACCCAGTGCGCACCGCGCTGCCGACGGCGCCGTAGAAGGTCCAGGCAGTGCAGTAGATCGACAGAGACAGGGTGTAGACCATGGGCGAGCGCAGCCAACGCGCGTAGCCTCGCAGCGCTGCCCGTTCGGCCGCGAAGGCCACCGCGAAGAGGAACAGCGCGTAAAGGCTGCACACCGCGACAAGGGTGTTAAGCATGGTCATGGGCGCGTGCCCTGCCTGCCACCTGTTGGCGCAAGATGTTTGGGCTCCGAGCGGCCCGGTTCATGATCTGCAAGCCCATGATCCCGTCGCCCCGGATCTTCCGCAATGCAATCTCCTGCCCCCGGTCCCGTTGGCTCTATATCTTCCGGCCTCGGATCGACGGCCCCATGCTGTGTCTGTCCCCGAGCGTCCCGCCCGGTGGGAGGTTCAGCGGGATGCACAGTAGAGTGCCCGGCGGCATCCTGCGCCCGGCCATCGGTTTCGCGGGCATGGGCCGACAGGCGCAGGGAGAGGCCCAGAGCGCCCAGCACCAGCACCGCCCAGACGCCGAAGAGATAGAGGATCGCGCTCGAGGACCGGACCGCTTCGCCGCCGTCCGCCTCCGGCCAGAGCAGCGGCACCAGCCAGCCCACCAGACCGATGAAGGGCAACACCCGCACCGCATCGACCATCCGGCGGCGGCGGTAGGAGTGCCGCTCGAGAAAGACCGGAGGCCGCCCCCGGCGCGGTTCGTCCTCGTCCGTCATGCGGCTCCGGCCATGAGGGCGCGCACCTGTTCGAGCATCTCGGCGTTCGAGAACGGCTTGCGCATGAAGGCGGACACTCCGGCCCGCTCGGCCATCTCCCGGTCGCGGGTCTGGCCCCGGGCGGTCAGCATCAGGACAGGCAAGGTAGCGGTGGCGGGATCTTCGCGCAGCTCGCGCAGGATGTCGTAGCCGCTCTTGCCCGGCAGCATGACGTCGAGGATCAGAAGGTCCGGCAGGGCTTGGCGCAGCTTGTCATTGGCCGTTGCCCCGTCGGAATGGGTCTCCACCGCCAGCCCCTCGCGCGACAGGATGAAGCTGATCGCTTCGATAATGTTCGGCTCATCCTCGATCAGCAACACGCGTTTGGACGTGCTCGACATCGCGCTCCCTTCCCTTCGCAAGGGCGCAGCCCCGACGAAAATCCTCCCACGGGAATGTTATCGCCAAACCCGGGGCGAGTGTCAAAACATCATGACCACCGCCCCGCAATGCCTGCCGCGTTCTGCCTGATCTGGGCCGTCTGGCCCTAGAACCCCTGCTCGCCTGCATCCCCAAGCAGCGAAGGCTCGCGCCGCGCCGGACAGTTGCTGCGCGGGCAGATGCGGCAGGTGATCCCCACCTCCTCGGCCCCCTCCCCGCCGGCGCGGGTGGGGAAGATCAGCATATGTGCCTCAAACACCGGCTCACGGTTGATCTGTGGCGGCCCCGAGGGCTGGGCAAAGGCGATGGCATCCACCGCCCCGCTCTGGCGTCCTGCCGCGTGCAGGCCGCGGCTGAGCACCGACATCGGGCGCGACAGGGCCGCGAACAGCGGCCAGAGCGGGCAATCCGCCCCGAAGCGCGGGATCGGAAAATCGGGCAGAGGGCGGCGGTAGGTGAACACCCCCGACGCATCGCAGATGGCAAGCCCCACCGGCCCGCAGGCCGCCCCGGAGGGCAGGCTCGCCAGCCTCCGCATGGCCCGCGCGGGATCCGTGCCGAAGCGTTCTGCCAAGGCCAGCGGATCGGTGCCCGTGGTCTTCACCGCCTCCATCACCGGCCCCAGCGGCATTGCTGCGGCATCCGCAGCATAGCGCTGGAAGGCCCGGCGCAGCAGCGCACGGGCTGTGGGGGACATGGCGGTGCCCAGCTCTTCTGCGGCCTCTTCGGGCGCGCGCCCTTCGTCGAGCGCGGCGATGTGGTAGTCTGCCGCTTCGAGCAGGGCCTCGACTTCTTCCTGCGGCGTGCCGCTTTTCGCCGCCGCCTCGCCTTCGGCCTCGAGGTAGGATGCCAGTGAACGGCTGCTTTCGGCAAGCCGAGCACTGTCCTCGTAGATGTTGCGGTGGAAACGGCGCTGCCATTCGGGGTCGATATCGCCCGGCTCGGCCAGGATCGACGCGGCGGAGCGGATCGCCGTCACCGTCGACAGCATCTCGTGCAGCGCGTCCGCGAGCTGGGGGTCATGCGCCAGGCGGTCGGTGAGCGCCTCGACGCTGCGCTCCAGCGTCTCAATCCGGCTGCGGCTGTCCGCCAGAAGCCGTGCCCAACCGGGGAAGCGGCCCGCAAATTCATCCAGCCGGTCGATCTCGGCTCCGCTGGCGGGCGCGGTCAGCGCCGCCTCGCGCAATCCGGCGATGAGCGCGGCCTCGGCCCCTTCAGTCAGCGAAGACGGCTCGACCCCAAGAATCTCGGCCAGATCCAGCAGCAGCTTTCCGCCGATTCTGCGCCGATTGTGCTCGATGAGGTTAAGGTAAGAGGCCGAGATTTCAGCCCGCCGCGCCAGTTCCGCCTGCTTCAAGCCAAGGATCACCCGCCGTTCGCGGATGCGGGTGCCTGTCAACGTATCGCGAGCCATTCAGCGCTTTTCCCGTCGTTTCAACGTCTTTCCGCGGCGCAACATAAATTCATTTACAGAATACCACGGGGCACAGTTCAGTTCTTCACAAAAATATCTTTTCCTGATGCGCGGTTGTTGCGCAATTTTCAATGCCCACAAATACTGAGTTTGCACGGACCCGTTACCGGATCCGTCCCTCAGGCAGCAAAGGGAAGAGGAGCCCGTTGCCGCCGCTTCGGAAAATTTGGGAGGAACTTCATGTCCAAGACGATTCTGTCTCGTCGAGGGTTGCTGAGGACTGGTGCCATCGCTGGCGCTGGTCTGGCGGTACCGACGATCTTCACCGCAAGCTCGGCCCGCGCTTTCACCAACGCCCCCTCGGGAGGGGCAGTGACGCTGGGCTTCAACGTGCCACAGACCGGCCCCTATGCCGACGAGGGCGCCGACGAGCTGCGTGCCTACGAGCTGGCGGTCGAACACCTCAACGGTGGTGGCGACGGGGGGATGCTCGGCACCTTCTCGTCTAAAGCGCTCGAGGGCACCGGCATCAACGGTCACAAGGTCGAATACGTCACCGGCGACACGCAGACGAAATCCGACGCCGCCCGCGCCTCGGCCAAGTCGATGATCGAGAAGGACGGCGCGATCATGATCACGGGCGGCTCGTCGTCGGGCGTCGCCGTTGCCGTGCAGGGCCTTTGCCAAGAGGCGGGCGTGATCTTCATGGCCGGCCTCACCCATTCCAACGACACCACAGGCAAGGACAAGAAGGCCAACGGCTTCCGCCACTTCTTCAACGCCTACATGTCCGGCGCGGCGCTGGCACCGGTGCTGGGCGACCAGTACGGCACCGACCGCAAGGCTTACCACCTCACGGCCGATTACACCTGGGGCTGGACGCAGGAAGAATCCATCAAGGCCGCTACAGAAGCGCTTGGCTGGGAGACGGTGGAAACCGTCAAGACCCCCCTCGCACAGACCGATTTCTCGTCCTACATCGCGCCGGTCCTGAACTCGGGCGCGGACGTGCTTATCCTGAACCACTACGGCGGCAACATGGTCAACTCGCTGACCAATGCCGTGCAGTTCGGCCTGCGTGAAAAGCAGGTGAACGGCAAGCAGTTCGAGATCGTGGTGCCGCTGTTCTCGCGTCTCATGGCGCGCGGGGCGGGGGAGAACGTCAAGGGAATCCTCGGCTCGACCAACTGGCACTGGTCGCTTCAGGACGAGGGCAGCAAGGCGTTCGTCAAGAGCTTTGGCACCAAGTACGGCTTCCCGCCCAGCCAGGCGGCGCACACCTGCTATGTGCAGACGCTGCTTTACGCGGACGCGGTGCAACGGGCAGGCAGCTTCGATCCCTGCGCTGTCGCCGAGGCGCTCGAGGGCTACGAGTTCGACGGGCTCGGCAACGGCCCCACGCTCTACCGCGCCGAGGATCACCAGTGCTTCAAGGACGTGCTCGTGGTGCGCGGCAAGGAGAACCCGACATCGGAATTCGACCTGCTCGAGGTGGTCCAAGTGACCCCCCGCGGGCAGGTGGAATACGCCCCCGACCACCCGATGTTCGCGGGCGGTGCGCTGGGGTCGTGCAACTCCGGCGCCTGATCCAGGCCCGACGTTTCCAGGCAGACGGCGGCGCGTGACCCGCGCCGCCCATCGCTCCAGCCCTTCCGGCCCCGCCGGAAGGGCATGGCATCCGTTTGACCGATCAAGCCGCGATCAAAGGCAGGACCATGGACGCAATCATCCTTCAAATTCTCAACGGGCTGGACAAGGGATCGGCCTATGCGCTGATCGCGCTCGGGCTCACGCTGATCTTCGGCACGCTCGGCGTTGTCAACTTCGCCCATGGCGCGCTGTTCATGATCGGGGCCTTCTGCGCCGTCACCTTCAGCCGCCTGCTCACCCTGTCACACCAGGTGGTGGACGAAACCCGCACGGATTTCCTCGGCAACCCGCTCAAGGTCGACGTGCCCTACATGCACGACCTCTTCGGAGAGGGCACGGGTGCCGCAATCATCGACTGGGCGGTGCCGCTGTCGATCCTGTTCTCGATCCCCGTCATGATCGCCATCGGCGTCATCATGGAACGCGGCCTCATCAAGCATTTCTACAAGCGCCCCCATGCGGACCAGATCCTTGTCACCTTCGGCCTCGCCATCGTGCTGCAGGAGGTCATCAAGCAGGTCTTCGGCGCCAACCCGATCCCCACCCCCGCGCCCGAGGTGTTCCGCGGCTCACTGGATTTCGGGGTGCTGCTGGGCTTTGATCCCAACGCGATCATCTACCCCTACTGGCGGCTCGTGTACTTCGGTTTCGCCGCCGTGATCATCGGCGCGGTCTTTGCCTTCCTGCAGTTCACCACCTTCGGCATGGTGGTCCGTGCCGGCATGGCCGACCGTGAGACCGTGGGCCTCCTGGGCATCAACATCGACAAGCGCTTCACCATCATGTTCGGTCTGGCGGCCGCCGTCGCGGGCCTTGCCGGGGTCATGTACGCGCCGATCAATTCACCCAACTACCACATGGGCATGGACTTCCTCGTGCTGTCCTTCGTGGTCGTGGTGGTCGGCGGCATGGGGTCATTGCCCGGCGCGGTTCTGGCGGGTTTTCTGCTGGGTATTCTCGAAAGCTTCGCTTCGATGAACGAGGTGAAATCCATCCTCCCCGGCATCGACCAGATCATCATCTACCTCGTCGCCATCATCATTCTGCTGACCCGTCCCCGAGGCCTCATGGGCCGCAAGGGCGTGATGGAGGACTAAGCCCATGCTCAAGCTCGGCAAGAAAGACTTTACCCTCTTCCTCGTGGTGGCGGTGCTCGCGATCTTCGCGCCGTTCATCCTCAACCCCTTCCCCACGGACAGCGCCATGGCGCAGTTCAACGCGGGCTACCCGGACCTGATGCAGCGCTTCGTGATCTTCGGGATCCTCGCCATCGGGTTCAACATCCTCTTCGGCCTCACCGGCTACCTATCGTTCGGCCACGCCGCCTTTCTCGGGGTCGGCAGCTATTCGGCGGTGTGGATGTTCAAGCTGCTGAGCATGAACGTCATCCCGGCAATCGTGCTGTCGATGATCGTCTCGGGCCTCTTTGCGGTGGTCATCGGATATGTCTCGCTCCGGCGGTCGGGTATCTACTTCTCGATCCTCACGCTGGCCTTCGCCCAGATGAGCTACAACCTCGCCTACTCGGTGCTTACCCCCATCACCAACGGCGAAACCGGGCTGCAGATCACCCTCGACGATCCCCGCATCCTTGGCATCACGGCCACGGCGGACGGAGGCATTCCGGTCACAAACCTGTTCGGCCTCGAGATGCGCAGCTTCGAGACATGGAACGTCGGGCCTTGGGCCTTCCAGTTCTCGGTCGGCTACTACGTCGCCGCGATCATCATGCTGGTGTCCTTCTACGTGGCAATCCGCATCTTCCGCTCACCCTTTGGGATGATGCTGCGGGCGATCAAGTCGAACCAGAACCGCCTCTACTACACCGGCCTCAACGCGCGGCCCTACACACTCGCCGCCTTCGTGATCTCGGGGATGTACGCGGGGCTGGCCGGCGGGTTGCTGGCCTGCATGGACCCGCTGGCCGGGGCCGAGCGGATGCAATGGACCGCCTCGGGCGAAGTGGTGCTGATGACCATCCTCGGCGGCGCGGGCACCCTGATCGGCCCGGTGCTGGGCGCGGGCTTCATCAAGTATTTCGAGAACATCTTCTCGAAGATCAACGATCAGGTGGTGCATGGCTGGGTTTCCTTCCTGCCCGACGGGCTAGAGGATGTCGTCGTCGCCATCATCCATCCCTTCGTCGGCAAGGGCTGGCACCTGACGCTGGGCCTGCTGTTCATGCTGATCGTCATCTTCCTGCCCGGCGGGCTGGTAGAAGGCGGCAAGCGGATCTCGGCCCTGGTGTCGAGCCGCCGCAACCACAACGCGGGCGATGCCGAGGCACAAGCTGCCCGGCAGCAGCCCCCGGCAGAATAAGGAGAGCGTGATGGGCATTCTCGAAGTCAAGGACGTGGGCAAACGCTTCGGCGGCTTGCAGGCACTGTCGGACGTGACCCTGTCAGTACAGGAGAACACCGTGCACGCGATCATCGGGCCGAACGGTGCAGGCAAGTCGACGCTGCTCAACTGCCTCGTGGGCAAGCTGATCCCGGACACCGGGTCGGTGATGTTCGACGGCCAGTCGGTACTGGGGCGCAAACCCTTTGAGATCAACCAGATGGGGATTTCCCGCGTATTCCAGACCCCCGAGATCTTCGGCGATCTTACGGTGATGGAGAACATGATGATCCCGCTTTTCGCCAAGCGTGACGGGATTTTCCGGCTGCATGCGATGCGGTCGGTCGGATCCGAGGGTGATCTCATCACCCGCGCCGAGGAGATGCTGGCGGACGTCAACATGCTCGACAAGCGAAACATGCATTCGGCGTCGATGTCCAGGGGGGACAAGCGGCGGCTCGAGATGGCCATGTGCCTCGTGCAGGAGCCGCGGCTGCTACTGCTGGACGAGCCCACCGCCGGCATGGCGCGCGCGGACACCAACAACACCATCGACCTGCTCAAGGAGATCAAGGCCAAGCGCCCTATCACCATGTGCATCATCGAACACGACATGCACGTGGTGTTCTCGCTGGCCGACCGGATCACCGTGCTGGCCCAGGGCACCCCTCTGGTCGAGGATGTGCCCGAGAAGATCAAGGGCCATCCCAAGGTGCAGGAAGCCTACCTCGGCGAACACGCCTGACCGCTCCAACGCGGCCCCGGACCTGTTTCGGGGCCTCCAGCCACGACGTCCCCGATCAAGTCAGGGACAGGAGGATCACGAAGATGAACGTCAGACCGGATTTTTCCAAGAACGCCAACCACGCGGAAACCGCGCCCGCCTTCCTGTCGGTGTGGGACATGCACTCTTACTACGGCGAAAGCTACATCGTGCAGGGCATCAGCTTCAACGTGCACGAGGGTGAGATCCTGGCCCTTCTGGGCCGCAATGGCGCGGGAAAGACCACGACGCTGCGCTCGATCGCCCGGATGGACAGCCCACAGGTGAACAAGGGTGAGATCTGGCTCGACCACCAGCCGCTGCACCGCATGTGCTCCTATCAGGCGGCGATGGCGGGGCTTGGTCTCGTGCCCGAGGACCGTTGCATCATTCCCGGTCTCACGGTCGAGGAGAACCTGCAACTTGCTCAGATCGCCCCACCTATCGGCTGGTCCATCGACCGTCTCTACGATCTCTTCCCCCGCCTCGGCGAACGGCGCAAGCAGGAGGGTATTACCCTCTCGGGCGGCGAGCAGCAGATGCTGTCCATTGCCCGGGCGCTGGCGCGGGACATCAAGGTGCTCCTGCTCGATGAGCCCTACGAGGGCCTCGCCCCTGTGATCGTGGACGAAATCGAAAAGACCCTGCGCCACATCAAACAGCAGGGCATGACAACGATCCTCGTGGAACAGAACGCCGTGCGTGCGCTGCAGCTGGCGGACCGCGCGATCATCCTCGACACCGGCTCCATTGTCTACGACGGCAGTGCCGCCGAGGTACTTGAGAACGCCGAGCTGCGGGCAGAATACCTCGCGATCTGAATGGGTTGCCGCTGCGGGCCTACCAGGGCCCGCAGTACCGGCGAAAGATGTGCAATATTTCAGCGCCCGCTGCTGAAACATTCCACCAAATGCCTATTGCCTTCCCCTTGCCCGGCGTTTCCTATTGCCCTCAAGTTCCGAGGAGGAGGATTTCCAGATGACAGACACCACCTATCCGCCGAGCGCCGATTTCGCGGCAGACGCCCTTGTCGGTGCCGAGCAGTATGACGAGATGTACGCGCGCTCGATCAGCGATCCGGACGGGTTCTGGGCCGAGCAGGCGCAGCGGCTCGAATGGATGGCGCGGCCGACGAAGATCAAGGACACCTGCTTCGACTTCGGCAAGGTCGACATCAAGTGGTTCGAGGACGGCGTGCTCAACGTCGCCTACAACTGCATCGACCGCCACCTCGCCACCCGCGCCGACCAGACCGCCATCATCTTCGAGCCCGACAATCCCGAAGATCCGGCCCGCCACATCACCTATGCCGAGCTTTACGACAAGGTGAACCGCATGGCCAACGTCCTGCTCAGCCAGGGCGTCATGCGCGGTGATCGCGTCGTCATCTACCTGCCGATGATCCCCGAGGCCGCCTATGCCATGCTGGCCTGCGCGCGCATCGGGGCCATCCACTCCATCGTCTTCGCCGGCTTCTCGCCGGACGCGCTGGCCAACCGGATCAACGATTGCGGCGCCAAGATCGTCATCACCGCCGACACCGCCCCCCGGGGCGGGCGCCGCACCGCGCTCAAGTCCAACACCGACGCAGCCCTCCTGCACTGCTCGGACAAGGTGCGCTGCCTCGTGGTCAAGCACACCGGTGACCAGACCAGCTGGATCGACGGCCGTGACGTCGACCTCAACTACCTCATGGAGCACGCGGCCCCCGACTGCCCGCCCCGCCCCATGAACGCCGAAGACCCTCTGTTCATCCTCTACACCTCGGGCTCCACCGGAAAGCCCAAGGGGGTTGTGCACTCAAGTGGTGGATATTTGGTTTACGCCGCCCTCACCCACGAGATCGTCTTCGATTACCACGAAGGCGACGTCTACTGGTGCTCCGCTGACGTGGGCTGGGTGACGGGCCATTCCTACATTGTTTACGGGCCCTTGGCGAACGGCGCCACGACCCTGATGTTCGAGGGCGTGCCCACCTATCCGGACGCCAGC
>NZ_BMJV01000007.1 GCF_014643635.1 Salipiger pallidus | reverse complement strand
ACACGAAGGAACTCGACCGCAATGCTGTTGCCAAAGTCAAAAAATCGCTTGCAGCCCCGGGGGCGTCCATACACGGGACATTGCTTTGCAATGCCCTGCCGGCCAGTGGATTAACCGCCTGAAGCTCTTCGGTGAGCGGGTCATGTCCCGAGACCTCGATCGCCAACCCCCCGAAATCCAGACCTGCATCGCCATATGAACCGCTTCTCGTCCCTCGGCAGGGCCGAGACCGAGGCTGTCGCCTGAAGGGCCACGGGAAACGGGACCCTCAGACCCAACGACGATTTGCGCAAAATCCCCTTGCGAGGACGGGCTTTCGGCTATCCTCAAGACAATTGCCGAAAGCCCGGGTTCCGGAACGCGTCTGGCCCGGTTCCGGCGCGCGGTCGACGCTTCAGACCTTTGCGGCCTTGGTGTCCACCGTCACCACCACCGACAGACCGGGGGCGAGGGCATCAGCCATGTCCTGACCGGGATCGATGGAAATGCGCACCGGCAGGCGCTGAGCGATCTTGGTGAAGTTCCCGGTGGCGTTCGCGCTCGACAGCAGGCTGTATTCCGACGCGGTGGCCGGAGAGAAGCTCTCCACGCGGCCGCTGAAGGCCTGTCCCTGCAACGCGTCCACGGTAAGCCGCACGGGTTCGCCGACCTTCATTCCCGACAGGGCGGTTTCCTTGAAGTTGGCGATCACCCAGAGGTCATGACCCACCTCGCTCACCAGGGCGGTGCCGGCGGTGACATATTGCCCGGTGCGTACCGCGACCGCGCCAAGGCGGCCGTCTTCGGGGGCGTGGATCACCGTATTCTCGAGGTCGATCTGCGCCAGCTCCACCGCGGCCTTGGCGTTCGCGATGTCGGCCTTGTTGGCCGACAGGCCCACCTTGGCGGAATTCACGGTCTCGCGCTGGACATCGACCTGCGCTGTGGCCTGCGTCAATGCCGACTCGGCCTGCTGCAGGGCAAGCCGGGCATTGTCCGCGTTCGACTGTGACATCACCCCGCGTTCATTGAGCTTTTCGGCCCGATCCCAAGAGGTCTGCGCAGTGTCGAGCGCAGATTTCGCCGATTGCTCGGCCGCCTCGCTGGCGCGCAGCGTGGCCTCGGCGGAGGTGACGGTCTGGCGCCCGACCTCGAGCGCGGCCTCAGCGCCCTCGAGTGCTGCTTCGGCCTGAGCGAGCTTCTGGCGGAAGATCCGGTCGTCGATACGGGCGATCACGTCGCCTTTCTTCACCTGCTGGTAATCACTGACCTCTACGCTGTCGACATAGCCGGACAGCTGCGGCGCAATAGTGGTAATCCGGCCCTTCACATAGGCGTTCTCGGTGGTGGGCAGCCGGTCCGAAAAAGGCGGCAACGCCCAGGCATAGAGCACGAGCAACACGCCCGCGATGCCGATGACGGTCGCGATGAGAGTGGGAAGGAGATGAGTCTTGGTCATTGTGAAACCACCGTTTCGGAGGGGGCCTTCGGGGCCAGCCGCGCTGCCATCCAGTCCCGCACAAGGTGCAGGACAAGGGCGCTGGCCGCCGCCGCGGCGATGAGGAAGGTGAGGAAATAGGCGTCATTGTAGGCCATGACGGTGGCCTGTCGGCTGGCTGAAGTTGCGATTTCGGCCATGGCCTGTGCCTGCCGCTGTGCCGCGTCGGGCACGGTGGCCGCAAGCTGGCCCATCCGTGCCGCGATGGCTCCTGCGGTCTGCGGGTCCGTCGCCGTCAGCTCGGCATAGAGCGGCTGCAGATGCTCGGCCTGCCGGTGGGTGACGAACGTCGAGAACAGTCCCGACCCGAGTACACCGCCTAGGCTCTGGGTCGAAATGAAGACGATGACGAAGGATAGCAGGTATTGCGGACCCTTCGACAGCGCGGCGATGAGGCCGGTCATCATGGCGGGCGGCATGAACAGCATGCCGGCGAAGGCGATTAGGGCCTGGCTGACATACATCTGCTCCGGCCCGGTCAACATGCTGGACTGGCTGTCCAGCCACGCCCCCGCCATGATGAACAGCAGGGCGACGAGGTGATAGGCGGGCACGCGGCCCGGTTTCATCCAGCCGATGCAAGCCAGTGCGCCCACAAGGCTGGCCGCCACGATCACCGCAAAGAGGGTGGTCATCTGCGACGGCGCGTAGCCGAGCGCGAGGAACATGCGTGGCGCGCCGGTGCTCTGTTCGGACAGGATCAGGCGGAAGAGGAACAGCGTTGCGGTCAGGTGCATCATGGCCGGGCTGGCCAGCCAGCGGATATCGATGATGGGCCGGGCGCGGTGCAGTTCCAGCACCACGACGACGGCCAGCGCCGCGA
Source organism: Salipiger pallidus (assembly GCF_014643635.1). Lineage (GTDB taxonomy): Bacteria > Pseudomonadota > Alphaproteobacteria > Rhodobacterales > Rhodobacteraceae > Salipiger > Salipiger pallidus. The sequence continues at coordinate 202,918 of NZ_BMJV01000007.1, read as the reverse complement.
CCGAGGCAGCGAGCAGCACACCGATCCAGGGCGCGGACGTCCAATAATGCAGCGGTCCCTCCACGAAACTGATGATGGTGCCGCCAAACCCGAAGGACAGCAGCCCGAAGCTGAGAAAGTCGAGCGGTTCGATCACCTTGGCATGGGGCATCGGTCTCAGGGGCAGCAGATAGACCGCCGCCAGCGACGCCATCGCCAGTCCAAGGGCCGTCAGGTGCACCCACGTAAGCCCGCCGTCCCCGATCAGCGCCGGCGATATCACCCGCGCCAGCGACGGGCCGGACATCAGCAGCAGCAATGCCAGCGGCAGGCCAAGCTTCATCTTCCACTGTGGAGCCAGCGGCTCGAGCATATAGAGGAAGGCCAGTGTCGACAGTGGCGCGGCGGCGGCGCCAGACAGTGCCTGCACCACGAGGGCTGAGCGGAAGTCGGTCATCCATACCGCCGCGAAGGTAACCACCACGTAAAGCGCGATCCCCACCTCGGCAAAGCGGCGCAGGCCGAACTGGGTGCGCATCTTGATGAGCATCACCGGCAGCGCCGCCCGAGGGATCATGTAGACAGCCATCAGCCAGCTTGATTGCGTGGTGGTGACGCCAAGATCCCCTGCAAAGGCGGGGATGTTGGCTGAAACAAAGCCTTGCCCGAGGCCTTGGGTTATCGCCAGCAGCGTGGCGGCCAGCATGTAGGGCACCGCCCTGTGCACGGGCAGGGGAGGGTGCGGCTCGGGGCGTGCGGGAGGCTGGGAGGCGGGCTCGGGGGCCGACTCCTGCTGATCTGCCGTCGCTTCGGTCGGGGCCTCTTCGTCAGGCTCCTGACGGGCGTTGGAGGGGTGGGCGGTGCCGCTCATAGCGCCCCCAGGCGCGTGAGGTTCTCGCACATCTGCTGCAGCACGGCGGTCGCGCGCTGGCGGTCCTCGGGCGGGATGCCGTCGAGCACGTCCGACCGCAGCTTGCGGGCGAACGCGTTGATCTCGCTCTCGCGGCCCTTATAGGTCAGGAAGACGATCTTCTTGCGCGCATCGCCATCGGCGTCGCGCCGTTCGAGAAATCCATCCGCCTCGAGCCCGTCGAGCTGTCGCTTGAGAGTCGGGGCCTCGATCTCCAGAAGGCCCGCAAGCTCGGCTTGGCTGATGCCCTCGTTGCGCCCGAGCACGGTGATGACCCGCGCTCGCGCCATGGTCAGCCCCATGACCTTCGCTTTGCCGTCATAATGTTTGCGCAAATTGCGCATCACCTGAAGCAGCGTGTCCACAAGTGCGGTGTCAGAGGAGGGGTCGGTGTCGGGCTGGGGTGTCGTCATTTTCGTTAGCTAGCTAATAACTTCTGGAACGTTAGCGAGCTAATGAGGTTCGGAGAGGAATTCAAGGGGCTTTGTGAGGCAGGCTCAGTGACAGGGTGTCGCGGTCCCAAAAAGGACTGCCGGAGGTATCTTGGGTGGCGTCGGACGGGAAGAGGGCTATGCCATGGGCCGCAGTGCCGGGGGAGTGGATGACGAAAAACGACCCGCTTTGGTGGATAAGTGATTCTCTGTCCCCGCCCGGTTGCGCGGCGTGAGGGGGCGGGCAACGAGGGCAGATCACCCTATGCGCGAAAAACTGGCAGTTTGTGAAGCCGCGCGTTATGGGGAAGCGGCAACAGTCTGTCGCGTTTCTGTAACATGGTGTCGCAGCCCGGCGGACTCGGTTGTGCCTCAATTGCGTGCGTCTAGCCTTCATTTGTGGCGTTTGGCGAGGCTTTGCGCGCGGACGGCGGAAAATCGCGTAGCAGACAACCGCCCGGTTCAGTTCATCCGTGAAGGGCAGTTCGCATGACCTATCTGGAACTCAGGCGGAAATCAGACACATAGATTGGCAGAAGGACGCCTATGGCACGACCATCGGTTGGCGCATCGCGCAAAAACGACCTCTACTCCGGGACCAGAGATTTGAACGCGAAGATGAACATGACACACATTCGGAGCCTGCGGCGCGGGCTGCAACTGGCCCGCGGTGCGGAGCATGGCATGAGCCGCAGGCAAGCGCTCGGTGCGGTTGGCGCGGCGCTATGCTCGGTGGCTCTGCCGCATGGCGTGCTGGCACAGGACACTCAGCCTGAGGGAGAAGCGGACACCGGTGGAGGCAAGCCCTCCGTGCCGTTTTCCTTTGACAGCCTCTCGGAGCAGATGAAGCTTGCGGCGCTGCAGGATGCCCCCCAGCGCGAAACCATCGAGGGCTTCCTCGACGAGCTCGATTATGACGATTACCAGCGCATCCGTTTCGATTCCCGTCATGCCCAGTGGGCTGACACCGAAGGATCGCTGTTCCGGCTGCATGCCTTCCATCCCGGCTGGCTCTTCAAGGAGCCGGTGTCGATTCACGAGGTGGTTGACGGGCAGGCGACCCCGATGACGTTCACCACCGACGATTTCGACTATTCGTCGCTGGAGCGCGAAGTCCCGAGTTCGCAGGCCATGCCGGGCGTCGCGGGCTTCCGGCTGCACAACCAGCTCAACAAGGCCAACCATTACGACGAGCTGGTGTCCTTCCTCGGGGCAAGCTACTTCCGGGCGCTCGGGCGTGACAACGTCTATGGGCTGAGCGCGCGCGGCCTTGCCATCAACACCGGCACGTCCGACGGCGAGGAATTCCCACGCTTCACCGATTTCTGGATCGACCGGCCCGAGCCGGGCAGTGATACGATCATCATCCATGCCGCGCTGCACAGCGCGTCGGTGACCGGCGCCTACCGGTTCGTCATCCACCCCGGCGTGACCACCACGATGGACGTCACCGCGCGGCTCTTCATGCGCAATGACGTGCAGCAGCTGGGGATTTCGCCGCTGACCTCGATGTTCCTCTTCGATGGGGCCGATCGCGGTGATTTCTACGATTTCCGCCCGGTGGTGCACGACAGCTCGGCGCTGGTGATGAACGTGGGGGAGACGACTTTCTACCGCCCGCTCAAGAACCCGCCGCGGCTGGCAAGCTCGTATCTTGGTGCCGAGCGGCCGCGGTCCTTCGGGCTGGTCCAGCGCGAGCGGGAGTTCGACCAGTATCTTGATGCGCAGGCCCATTATGAACGCCGCCCGTCCCTGATGGTCGAGCCCTTGGGCGACTGGGGCAAGGGTATGGTTCGCCTGCTGGAAATCCCGTCGGACCTCGAGGCGAATGATAACATCGTTGCCTACTGGGTGCCCGACGCACCGGCGCGGGCGGGCGATTCCCTGCAGTTCGCTTATCGCCTGCACTGGGGCATGTCGCCCCCGGGGGACCGCTCGGTCGAGCTTGCACGTGTGCTGCGGACCCTGTCCGGTGAAGGCGGTGTTGCAGGGGTTGAAAAAGACACCGACGAACGGAAATTCGTCATCGATTTTGAAGGCGGGTTGTTGAGGGAACTTTCTGCAGACGCGAAGGTTGACCCAGCAATCACGGTCTCGAACGCATCGGTGACGACCACGGCTCTTGCCAAAGTCAGTGGAACCGACATCTGGCGTCTGGTGATCGATGTGCAGGCGGAGCCGGGTTCGACCGTCGAGCTCAAGGCCGCGCTAGCCGGATACGACCGTACTTTGACTGAAACCTGGCTATATCAATGGGTAAAGGAATGAGTGACAAATCCCAAACCGTCCAGACTGACGTGACCGCAACCGATAGCTGGGAGCCGCCTTCGGCCCCTCTCGATATGCCGCGCCAAGTGCTCGAGTCTGAGCGTGGCGTGACTGACCGTTTCGCCATGTTCCGCCTGCCTTGGGCGCGCACCCGCGCCTGAGGGTTTCTGAATGGCCAGAGCCTCTCATCCCGCTGGAGCCCGCACCGTCGCCGTGCGCAGTGCTGCCATTATTGGTGCACTGCTGCTGGCATTCATAGCCTCCGCCCTGGTGGCAGAGGCCGGGGCGACCGACGGGTTCAGCCTTTGGGATGGCCTGCGTACGGCGCTGATCTTCATCACCACCGCGTGGTTGGCCTGGGGGGCCATGCTGGCGCTCTGGGGCCTGCCAGCGATGCGGGCGCAGCGGGTGCCCGAGTTGCAGTTGCCCGAGCCCAAAACCGTGGTCCTCGTGCCGATCTGCAACGAAGATCCAGTCGAGACCTTTTCGCGCATCAATGCCATGTATGGATCTGCGAACGACGCGGGGCTCGCCCTCGATTTCGCGATCCTGTCGGACACGCAAGCCACTGAGGCCGCGGCGCTTGAGGAGGCAACCTATCGCCGCCTCTTGGCCGAAACCGGTGGGGCAGGGCGCATTTTCTATCGCCGCCGCACCGACAACAGCGGACGCAAGGCCGGCAACATCGAAGATTTCTTCCGGCGCTCGGGCGGTGCCTACGAATTCGCGGTGATCCTCGACGCGGACAGCCTCATGGAAGGGCAGACCCTCCGCCGCATGATTGCCCAGATGCAGCAGGATCCCAAGATGGGCCTGTTGCAGACGTTGCCCCGCGTGATCGGAGCGCATTCTTTCTTTGGACGCGCGATGCAATTCGCCGCGGCCTTCCACGGGCCGATCTTCACGCGCGGGCTCGAGCGCATGCAGGGCAATACCGGTCCGTTCTGGGGCCACAATGCCATTGTGCGCGTAAAAGCCTTTGCCGAAAGCTGCGCGCTGCCCGAACTGCGCGGCAAGCCGCCTTTTGGTGGGCACATCCTCAGCCACGATTACGTCGAAGCGGCGCTTCTGGCCCGTGGCGGATGGAAGGTGAAAGTGGACCACACCATCGAAGGCTCGTTCGAGGACGGCCCCGAGAACGTTCTGTCTTATGCCAAGCGTGACCGCCGCTGGTGTCAGGGCAACCTGCAGCACATGCGGCTGCTGTTCGCCCCCGGCCTCGTGGGCTGGAGCCGTTTCGTTTTCCTGCAGGGCATTCTTGCCTATATCGTGTCGTTGTTCTGGGCCGGATTCCTTCTGGTTTCGGTTGCCTCGACCCTGATGGCTCCCGCGCCGGACTACTTCCCCGAACCTTACCAGCTGTTCCCGGTGTTTCCATCAGACCGCACGCTGGAAATCACCGCCCTTGCCATCGGCATCGTGGGCCTGCTGATCTTGCCGAAGCTTGCCATCTTGTTCGATGCCGTGATGAGTGGGCGGGTGCGCAGCTTTGGTGGCACTCTGCGTGCCTTTGGCTCGTTGGTGATCGAAGTGCTACTGAGCTCTCTCATGGCGCCAATCATGATGATGTACCAAGTGCGCGCGGTACTCCAGGTGCTGTCCGGGCGTGATGGCGGCTGGCCCGCCAACGCTCGCGGTGAAGGCAAGCTGCCGCTTTCGCATGCCGCCAAGGCAAGCACCTGGATCGTGGCATTCGGGGCTGCCGGCCTTGCGGCGGTGTGGATGCTGTCGGCAGATCTCGTGCCGTGGCTCCTGCCGGTCTGCGTGCCGATGATCCTTGCACCGCTGCTGATATCCTGGACCTCGCGGCCATTGACTCATGCCCTGTTCCGCGTGCCTGACGAGGCCGAGGCCTCGCCAGTGGTAGCAAGCTACCGACGCATCGTTGCGCGGACCACTGCACATGATCCCCGTCCCTCCACGCTGACGGGGGCAACCGCAGATGCAACAGCCTGACACCATCGCAGCGTCGGCCGCCAAGGGCGGCGTCGCTGCTCCGGCGCTGCCGGGCCGCGATCCGCGCATCGACGCATTTCGCGGATTGGCGCTTATCACGATCTTCATCGACCATGTGCCAGGCAATCCTTACGAATTTTACACCCTGCGCAACTGGGGCTTTTCCGACGCGGCCGAGGCGTTCTTTCTCATGTCCGGCATCGCGGCAGGGCTGGCCTATTCCGGCGGCATCGGACGCAAGGGACTGGCCGAGGGCGGCTTGCCAGTGTGGAAACGGGCCTGGACGCTGTACCTTGTGCACCTGTTCCTGACCTTCTGGGCCATCGCGATCTATGCTGCCGGCTCTCATTGGCTGCAAAACCCCGATCTGCTTACCAAGATCAACCTCCGCATGGTGTTCTCAGCCCCAGAGGACACGCTTCCCGCGCTGCCAATGCTGCTTCATCAGCTGGGATACGTGAATATTCTGCCGGTCTACAGCGTGCTTCTGGTGACCACGCCTTTGGTGATATGGGCCGCTTTGAAGCGCCCCGGCCTGGTCATGGCGGGGTCCATCCTGCTCTGGTTCGCGGCGGGTCTCTGGCGTTTGAATTTCCCCAACTATCCCAACCCGGGCGGCTGGTTTTTCAACCCGTTCTCCTGGCAGCTCATCTTCACCATTGGCCTGCTGACGGGCGTGAGCCTCAAGCAGGGCAATCGCTTCGTCCCCAAGCTGGGATGGCTGTTCTGGCTGGCGGCGGGTTGGCTGGCACTGGTACTGGTCTGGCGCTACGTACCGGTAGTCGGCAGTATGTTGAACCACCAGATGGCGCGGCTTGGTTCCTTCGGCATCCCCTTCCACTTCGTTTCTCATGACAAGACCTTCGTGGCCCTGCCACGTCTGCTCCACGCTCTGGCCCTCGCTTACGTGCTGTCCTGCTTGCCGATGGTGCGCCGTGCGGCGGGCAGCGGCCCTGCGGGCTTCCTGAGGCTATTGGGGCGGCACGGCCTGCTGGTATTCGCATCCGGCACGTTGGCGTCGCTCGTCATGCAGGTGCTGGTGTTCTCGCTGGTGAACCCCGCCCCCGCCGCCTGGGCAGTGCTGCCGGTAGGCATGGTGGTCATGCTTGGCGTCGCGGCCCTGGCAGAGCGGCGCCGGTTGGCTCGCCTTGCCGCGGCCAAGGCCGGGCCTGCGGTGGACAGCATGTCGCGCATGATGGCACCAGACCTTCCACCGGCGCGGGCCTCCGCCAAGTAACGCCCTGCACTCCGGCAGCGACGAGCTGCACATGTTTGCCGGAGCCGACCACCCGTTAACCATTTCCCGGGGGGCATGGTGTTATGATCCGCCCAACGACGGTGGAAACTCCGCGAAAGGGAGCGGGGGCCTTGTCACTGCGGTTGTCCGACAATGAATCTGAAGCGCGATTAAGAGTTCATTAATCTCTCGTCGGCAAAGAGAGGGTTTGGAGTGTGTTGGCGAGACGTCGGTGCGGGGCTGTGTCGTGTTCTCGGACCTTGTTGGTAGAGGGATGATAACGCGTTGAAGCTCGCGCAGGATATAGGACGGCCCCGCCTAGAAAACGGTGCTGCCGGGGAGGAACTTGGCCGACGCCTTGAGGGCGTGCTCTCAGTGGTCACCGCCCTCAACGCGAGCGCCGTGCAGTTCACCATCCTGCCATTTGCCGATCTGCCGGAAATGGCGCCGCTGGTCCGCGCCCGTGACGATCGGGCGGCATCACGCCTGTCGCACTGGACCATGGTGATGATGCGCCGGCCAGACTGGAGCAGTGCCTTTCGCGGACGCCCGGGCGACATCGGTGCCGATATATCCGAGATCACCGATGATGGCGCGTTCTGCGCTGCCTTGGTCAGTTCAGGGACTGACATGCCCTTCGGCCTGCTGACCATGAAGTTCGCTGCGGATGAAGACCCGGCCGAGGTCAACACAAGCCATGCCATCAAGGTGGCCCAGCTGCTGGGCCAGACCATCCAGCAATGGCGTGAACTGCGCTCGCTCGAGTTGGACCTGATGGACCAGAAGCGGCGCACCAAACGCCTCGCCCGGCTGTCGGAGCTGGACAGGCTTACGCGTATCCTCAATCACCATGCCTTCAAGGCCAAGTGCTCGGAGCTGCTGGGCAACCCCGACCGCCCGGGAGCGATGATGTTGTTCGACGTGGACAACTTCAAATCGGTAAACGACATCTACGGCCACCATTTCGGCGACATCTACCTGTGCGCGATCGCCCGCGCCATCGTCCGGGCCCTGCCGGGCAACGCGATCGTCGGGCGCGTCGGCGGAGACGAGTTCGCCGCCTTCGTGTCGAGTGCGGGCATCACGAAGTCCTGTGTCGAACGGCTGATGATTGCCTGTACCGCCGATGTGCAACGCTGCGCGGCCCGGCTGGGCAGGCCGAACCTGGGGCATATCAGCATGGGCGCCGCGCTCGAGATCGACAATGTGCCCGATGTAAACCGACTGATCCAGTGTGCGGACGCGGCGCTTTATGCCTGCAAGAAGGCGGGACGCGATGCAGGCCTTGTCTTTGACCCGGCCCATCATGAGAATTACAGCGCCCTGCTGATCCGCCCACGCTTTCTCCGGGCGCTCGAGCTGCAGGAGGTCAAGCCGTTTTTCCAACCCGTGATCGAGCTTTCGACCGGCAAGCGGTGCGGGTTCGAGGTGCTGGTGCGATGGCTTGATCCGCAGCGAGGTATCCTAGCGCCAGAAGAGTTCGAAGCGATCCTTGGCGAACCGGAAATGGCTGAGAAGCTGGCACAGCAGCTGTTCGGTGATGCCTTCGAGCAATTTGCGTTGCTGCCGGGGCACGAGGATCAAACGCTGGCGATCAACCTGACCACCGTGGATCTTATCAAGCGGCAGCTAGTGTTTGATCTGCAGGTGCTGCTGTCCAAACACGGGCTGGACTGGTCGCAGCTGGTGGTCGAGGTGACCGAGAACACCATGCTCGGGCCGATCAACGGGCCAGTGTTCCAGAACCTCGCGGACCTGCGCAGCCGGGGTGCCAAGGTCGCGCTGGACGACTTCGGCACCGGTTACGGGGGGCTGTCCCACCTGCGCGACTGGCCGGTGGATATCGTGAAGCTGGATCGCAGCTATATCGACGACATGTGGCGAAACAAGCGCAGCGCCGTTTTCGTCAACGCCCTGATCGAGGTGGCCCGCAGGATGGGGCTCGCGGTGATCGCCGAAGGGGTCGAGCGTGAGGAAAACAGGCAGTTGCTCAAGGACATGGGCTGCCAGATGGCGCAGGGCTACCTGTTCTCGGTGCCGCTGGCACCCTCATCCTTTCTTGGTACGGACGGCCAGGACCACGGCATTGCCGAGGATGCGGAGGAGGGGCTTTGACAGGACGAAGTGCCCGATGCGCGTCTGGGTTTGACCGTTGAAGCCGGTCATCAGCAGCACCGCCGTACGCGGCATGGCGGTGCTGATCTCGTCCGCAAAGGGGATGCCGTTCCTCCCACCGGGCATGCGGATGTCAGACAGTGCCACGTCAAAGCCCCCGCCTTGCAAAAGCGCGCGTGCCGTAGTGCGCCTGTTGGCGAGTATGAGCTCGTCGCTGTCGTCTAAGACGCAGGTGGCCGCGCTGGCGGCATCGAAGATGTGCTGAAGCTGTTCGCGCTCGGCTGCGGGGAAGGTCGCCCCGCGGTTTCGGCTGCGCGCTGTCAGTACCAGCGCCAGATGCGCAAGCGCCTTCAGAAGGTTGGCCAACAGCGAGCGTCAGCAGCAGCCCCCCCGCAGCGCCAGCGCGGTGATCGTCAACGTCAGATGAGCACCGGCCCGAGATGGTGCCGGGTCTCGCGCGCGTCAGGGCCCGGACCGGTCAGGTGCCGGACCCCGCTTCCAGGGAGCAGCGTCCAGCAGCGACAGGGCGGCGATCAGCAGGGCTGCGGCGGGCAGGATGTGCGATGGCCGGGGGGTCGGCGGTCAGCGTGGATAGCTCCGGCATTGCCGTCTTCGCGACAACAAGACGGTGACGATGGCGTTGATCTCGCGCAGGCGCGCGGCGGGGAGCAGCCGTCACTGTGCCCCGCCATAACCAAAGGCAAAGAGCAGCGAATTCGCAACCTCGTTCCTGCAGGTGATCACGATCACGGGCAGACCCTCCCACCTCTTGTGGATCCAGTGCAGCGTCATGGTAGCGAGGCTCCGGCCACGAGCACGTCGAAAAACAGCACATCACAGCCATCCGGTCCGTCCCAAAATCGGTCCAGCCCGTCGTCACCGCTGGCAACCAGTGTGACCTCGTGGCCAATCGCCTCCATCTCGCTGTGGAAGGCGTGGCCATGTTCGGAATCACAGTTAAGGATAAAGAGACTTCTCAGCGTGCCATCAGAGTGAATTGTGCGCTTACGCCCATATGATACGACTGAAAATCGCAACGGTCCGCCAACGACTTCGCCAGTGACAGGGAAACAGCAAGGGGAAGGCAGAAGCTGAAGGTGCGCCGTCCGCAGACGGTGTTCACGTTCTCATTGTTGAGATCAGAGCCTCTGCCGGCTGAGTTACACCCCTCGAAGCCGTCTTCGTGAACGCGCCGGGCGCTTCCAGCTGGTGCTATATCGTGATTCAGCACCTGTCGCCTGACCACAAGTCGGGGATGGACGAGCTGCTGGCCTGCAAGACCAAGATGAAGATCCTTCATATGGTTGACGGGGTCGAGATCGCGCCTGACACGATCTTTCTCAACCGGCCAAGAAGCGGGTCGGTCCTTGGAGGGACGAAGTACCGTAATAGCCGGTACCACGATTATGACCAGGTGCCGCACCTGCCCATCGACGCGTTGTTCGCGTCCCTGGCCTCGCGTGCCGGGTGGCGGACCGCTGCGGTGATCCGGGTCCTGCTCGAGGCTGACAGCGACGATCAAGAGACCGATTTCGATCCTGACGCTGCCGGAATCACCTTCCGAGGACACCATGGTGCTGTCCAGTCGGGTGCACGAGCTCGAACGTGACCTGCTCCCCACCGGGGAAACCGTGCAGCATGTCAGTGAACGGCTCAAGGCCAGCTGCGAAGAACTTCAGGCCCCGAACGAGGAACTACAAGGTTCGAAAGAGGAATTGCACGCCGTCAACGAGGGGCTGGTCACGGTCAGCGCCGAGCACGAGCACAAGATTGGCGAGCTTTCGTCGCTCACCACGGAGACCGAGACGCTGCTCGACATCCTTGCCATCGGGCCGATCGTGGTGGACTCCGACATGAAGGTCACCCAGTTCAGACAGCGCGTGGCGCAGCGGTTCTCGTTCGAGCCGCATGATGTCAATCGCCACCTTAAGGTGATGGGGCCAAGGCTCGATTTCATCGACCTGACTGAAAGTGTGTCCGACGTGATCGAGACCGGCAATCCGATCTCGGTTCTGGGGCATGATGGCGAAGACATTGCCGTGAAGGTGCATCCGGTGCTCGAGGGAGGGCACCGTCGGCATTTGGGTGCCTTTGTCATCGTTCGCCCGTCATGGTGGGGGGCTGAGGCAGTCAGCGGGCTGCCGCACGGCAGAGTGTGGAGTGAGGCCGCGGGATCAGCTACCCCTTCTGGAGAGCGCGCTATCCCGCGTAGGGCAGGGCGCTTGGTCCATAAAGGCGCTCAGCAGAGGCCGCGCCTGTGCCGCCGACATCCGAGACGCATGTTCAGTGCCGGGAACAAGGTGAGCAGCTTGTCCCGTGTCGCACGGCTGCACCTGCCAAGCGTCCATGGACCGGAATAGGGCGTCTCTGTCCGCATCCCCTTGTGAAGTACGTTGGGGTGGCAACAACGGTTGGAGATAGCTCCTCCGGGTCTTGCCGCGAGCTTGCCGCACCGTCCGTCGTCCTGCCGGGCCAGCATCGCGGCCCGCCTCCTTACGTCCTCTTCGCAGATGACCGGATCACTGCCCCGGTCTGCCTTCACCACAAAAAGTTCACTGCGCAGCCGCGGATCGGCGTGTCGGTCGCGGCGCTGCCGTGGATGTCGTCGGCGCCGCCACGGTTCGTATGGCCGAGGCCGGGATCGAAGGTCGGCGCGGTGAATATGGAACAGGCCGGGGCCTTGATGCCGTCGATTTTGGTGCTGCTGATCACCTCGCAGGTGACGCCGGGCACCAGCTTGGGCACAGCGAGCACGCTAGGCAGGTTGCCGCCGATCTCGACCGTGCAGAGGTCGAAAAGATTGCCCTCGGCATCGGTGATGGAGACCTTGTCCTCGATAGGGATGCGGCCTGACCCGATGCTGCTGTTGCCCGAGTTGTGCGCCCTGCCGGTTTGGGTGCTGCCATCGCCAATCTCGTCACTGCCGGTGTCACCGACGAAGGTGGGATCGTCGTCGGTAATGGTCAGCGTGAACAGATCGCTCGGGGTCTCGAAGCCCGGGTCAATCCACAGGGTACGCCAGGATTGATGACGATGGTCCTGGTCGATGCGCCGAAACTGCCGAGAGTGTAGACCATGATTCCGTTGGTCGGCATGGGGGTGGTCCAGGGTGCCGGTCCGGTAGTTGTGCTCGGATCGGCCCCCAGGGGACACGGCTCAAGAGTAAGGAGACGGTCGTGCTTTTGCGGGCGGCGCGCTTCTTACTCGTAAGCCGTTCGCGCCCCGACGCGCACGGGCCGGTGGTCTCAGAGGTCTAGCGTGCTTGCCACGGCGTAGGCCGGGACCAGGAGCGCGCGGCGGTGGCGTCCCAGCGGGAAACGCCCGGGGGGCTCGCGCATGGGAGCGGGGTGGATCACTCGGGGCGCCTTGCCCTGCACGAGATCGGCAAGGATGACGCCCGTGTGGCTGCCCATGGCGACGCCGTTGCCGTGGTAGCCCATCCCGGCGAACAGCCCGTCGTGATCGGGGACCGCTCCGGCAAAGGGCACGAGGTCGGGCATCAGGCACACCAGTCCCGCCCATTCATGGTCGATCCGCACGTCGCACCAGCCGGGGAACATGGCCTGGAAGTCCGCCCTGATCCGCGCCGAGATCGCCCGCGTGGCGCGGGGCGTCGCGGTCAGACCGCCGCGCATGCCGAACAGGAACCGGTTGTCGGGCATCAGGCGGAAATAGTGCAGCAGCGTGCGTGTGTCATAGGCCATCTGCCGAGAGGTCCAGCCCTGCCGGGCCTGCATCTCGGGCGTCAGTGGCTCGGTGACGATGACGCTCGATTGTACCGGCAGGTAGCGGGCGCGCAGCCAGGGCGGCAGATCTTCCGAGGAATAACCGTTTGTCGCAAGGATCACCCGGTCGGCGGTGACGGTGCCATGGGGCGTGGTGAGCTGCCAGCGGCCATTACGGGTCATCGAGGTGACCGGGCTGTGACCGTGCAGGGCAGCGCCGGCGGCCAGAGCGGCGCGGCCCAGGCCCGCGTGGTACTTGCGAGGGTTAAGGGCAAAGCCTAGCGGGATGGTCATGGCACCGAAGAATGGGCCCGACAGGCCCTCGGCCGCCATGCCTTCCATGTCCACGAGGCGGGGGGTGACGCCGTACTCGGCCTCGATTTCTCCGGCCTCCTGCCGCAGGCGGGTGAAGGCGCGCGAGGAATGGGCGATGAGGGTCTCACCCTCGGAATGCCTGTCGGCGTCGATCTGGTGGCTGTCGAGCAGGGACGCCACGCTGTCCACCGCGGCCTTCTCTGCACGACGCCACTCGGTCAGGCCCTCTTGGCCCCAGGCGTTGCGGATGCGCCGCCCGGAGGCTTTGGCGCCCCCGAGGCAACAGAAGCCGCCGTTGCGTCCCGAGGCACCGTAGCCGGGGTGTTCCGCCTCGAGCAGAACCGTGTCCACCCCGTCCTGTGCCAAGTGCAACGCCGCCGAAAGGCCAGTGAAGCCGCCGCCGATGATGGCGACCTCGGCATGGCGGTCGCCCTCCAGCCTGGGCCAGTCTTCGGCGGGCACGGTCTGCGCCCACCAGCAATCGCCCTGCGGGCCATAGGCCGGGGCTTCGTAGATGCGTTTCATGCCGTGCGCGCCGCCGCCTGTTCGTCGCGGGCCTGTGCCACTGCCGCGCGCTTGGTGATGATCGAGGCGGTGACGACGCCGATGGTGACGATGGCGATCAGCAGCGTCGACAGAGCGTTGATCTGCGGGCTGACCCCGAGCCGCACCGCCGAGAAGATCTTGATCGGCAGGGTGGTTGCCGACGGCCCGGTGGTGAAGCTGGCGATCACGAGGTCGTCGAGGGACAGGGTGAAGGCCAGCAGCCAGCCTGAGATCACCGCCGGTGCGATGATCGGCAGGGTGACCAGCCGGAACGCATCAAAGGCCGAACAGCCAAGATCAAGCGCGGCCTCTTCCAGCGCGCGATCGAAGGTGGCGAGGCGTGAGGACACCACCACCGACACGTAGCACATGGAAAAGGTGGTGTGCGCCAGCACGATGGTGAACACCCCCCGGTCGAGGCCGATACCGATGAAGAGCAGCAGCAGCGACAGGCCGGTGATGACTTCGGGCATGACCAGCGGCGCATAGATCATCCCCGAGAACAGCGTGCGCCCATGGAAGCGCCCGGCGCGGACAAGGACGTAGGCTGCGAGCGTGCCGAGCACCGTTGCCAGCGTCGACGAGAACACCGCGACCTTGAGCGTCACCCATGCCGCGTCGAGGAATTCCTGATCGCGGAAAAGCTCGCCATACCATTTGGTCGAGAAGCCCGCCCAGACGGTAACGAGGCGGCTTTCGTTGAAGCTGTAGATCACGAGGATGATCATCGGCAGGTAGAGGAAGGCAAAGCCGAGGGTCAGCGAGGTGACGTTGAACCAGGAGGTGCGTTTCATGGGCGTGCTCCTGTCCCGGCGGGGGCGCTGGTGGCGCGGCCGGATGTGCGTATTTGGAAAGAGAAGAAGGGCAGGGGGCGGCGCGGGGTCGTCATCCTTCCGCCTCCCGTGCCTTCTGTTCGTTGCGCTGGAAGAGCACGATCGGGATGATCAGGATCGCCAGCAGGATCACTGCCACCGCCGAAGCCACGGGCCAGTCGCGGTTGTTGAAGAACTCTTCCCAGAGCACCTTGCCGATCATCAGCGTGTCCGACCCGCCAAGCAGCGATGGGATGACGAATTCGCCAAGCGCGGGGATGAAGACAAGGAAGCAGCCCGCGATGATGCCTGGGCGCGACAGCGGCCACGTCACCAGCCAGAAGGCCGACAAGCGCGAGCAGCCGAGGTCTTCCGCGGCCTCGAGCAGGCTGCCGTCGAGCTTTTCCAGCGCGGAGTAAATGGGCAGGATCATGAACGGCAGGTAGGTGTACACAATGCCGATGTAGACCGCGACGTTGGTGTTCATGATCTGCAGCGGCTGGTCGATGATCCCCAGCGCCAGCAGCACCGCGTTGAGCGGCCCTTCGCTGGCGAGGATGCCCATCCACGAGTAGACGCGGATCAGGAACGAGGTCCAGAACGGCAGGATCACCAGCATCAGAAGGGTGGGGCGCCATGCTTCGTCGGCGCGGGCCATGGCGTAGGCCACCGGGTAGCCCACCGCCAGTGTGATCAACGTCGACAGCCCCGCGATCTGCACCGAGCTGAGGTAGGATTTCCAGTAGAGGTCATCCGTGGTCAGGAAGACGAAGTTCTCAAAGTCGAGCTCGGAGAAGAACGCGCCGAGCCCCTCGAGCCCGGCGCTGAAATCGAACTGCGGCGTGTAGGGGGGGCGGGCCAGCGCGATGTCCGAGAGCGAGATCTTCAGAACGATCAGGAACGGCACCAGGAACAGTGCGGTGAGCCAGAGATAGGGGATGGCGATGAGGATGGCGCGGCGCATGGGCTTACTCCTCGAGCACGACGCCGGCGGTTTCGGTGAAGCCGACCCAGACCGTGTCTTCCCAGGTGATGGGGCGGTTGGCGAGACGGCGGGCGTTGACCATCTGCGCCTTGACCATGCGGCCCCCGGCCAGCTCCACGTGGTAGGTGGAGATGTTGCCGAGGTAGGCGATGTCGATGACCTTGCCCTCGTAGACATTCGGGCGGTCCGGGCGGACCGTGTCGATGGTCACCTTCTCGGGGCGGATGGAATAGGTCACCTCGCGGCCGTCCATTGCCGGATCGCCGCCCGCGGCGATGATCGGAGGCTGGCCTTCGGCCCAGTCGATGAAGATGCCGCCGGGCTTGATGGCGGGCTCGGCCGGCTGCGCGGTGGCGGCGGGCTCGGGCTTCGGCGCGGCCAGTTCCTCTGCGTTGGGGGGCGGCAGGCGGCGCGGTGCGGTGGTGCGGTCGCCGAGGAAGCGGCGGAATATCTTGTCGTAGAGCCAGTCGCCCTTGGCATCAGGAGCGGGCAGGCGGGCGACCGTGGGGCCTTCGGGGGGCGTTGCTGTGGGCGAGGGGGCGGGCTCGGCCATTGGCGCCGTGGCCGTCTGGTCGGCAGCGGCCTGGTCAGGAACAGGCTGGTCAGAGACAGGCTGATCGGGCGCGGCGGCCGCGATCTGCGTGTCCTCCGGGCGGGCGCGGGCCTTGCCGGGGAAGAGGTTCACGTCGCCGATGAAATCCGCAACGTAGACCGAGTTCGGCGCCTCGTAGATCTGTCCGGGCGTGTCGACCTGCACCAGCCGGCCCTCGTCCATCACCGCGATGCGAGAGGCGACGGTCATCGCCTCTTCCTGGTCGTGGGTCACGATCACGAAGGTGGTGCCGGTCTTTTCCTGAATGTCCATCAGCTCGAACTGCGTTTCCTCACGCAGCTTGCGGTCGAGTGCCCCGAGCGGCTCGTCGAGCAGCAGCAGCTTTGGGGCCTTGGCGAGCGACCGGGCCAGGGCGACGCGCTGGCGCTGGCCGCCGGAAATCTGGTGGGGTTTGCGCTTTGCAAAGCGGGTCAGGCGCGTGAGGCGCAGCATCTCTTCCACGCGCGTGTCGATGAAGGCCTTGTCCCGTCCCTCGCGGCGCAGGCCGAAGGCGATGTTTTCCCAGATCGACAGGTGTGGAAACAGAGCGTAGCTCTGGAACATCATGTTCACGGGGCGCTTGTTCGGCGGCACATCGTTTATGTCCTGCTCGGCCAGAAGGATGTTGCCCTCGGTCACCGTTTCGAACCCTGCGAGCATGCGCATCATCGTCGTCTTGCCGCAGCCCGAGGGGCCGAGGAGCGCGAAGAATTCCTTCTCGTAGATCTTCAGGGAAAGATCATCGATCGCGGTGAATTCGCCGAAGCGCTTGGTCACGTTGCGGAATTCGATCAGAGGCTTCTGATCGGCCTCCGTCCACGGGGCAAAGACGGTCTGGGCCATGCGGGCTAATGTCCTGTCAGTTGAAACGGCCCGCACCGCAGGGGTGCGGACCAGTCAGAGCGCTGTCGGTCGAAGCTCAGGTGCCCGACTTGATCCGCGTCCACAGCCGGGTGAGGTTCCGCTGCTCGCGCGGCGGGAACGGGGTCACCGTGTAGAGGTTCTCGAGCGAGGATTCGTCGGGATAGATGGCGGTGTCATCAATGACGTCCTCGATCAGGTACTCCTGAGAAGCGAGGTTGCCATTGGCGTAGTAGACGTAGTTCGACGCCGCGGCCATGTTCTCGGGATCCATGATGAAGTTGAGGAAGGTATGCGCCCCCTCGGGGTTCGGCGCATCGACCGGGATGGCCATCTGGTCGAACCACATCAGCGCACCTTCCTTGGGCGCGTTGAAGACGATCTCCACGCCGTTCTCGGCATCGGCGGCACGGTCGCGGGCCTGCAGCACGTCGCCGGACCAGCCGAAGGCCACGCAGATGTCACCGTTGGCAAGGGCGTTGATGTACTCCGAGCTGTGGAATTTCTCCACGTAGGGGCGGATGGGCATCAGCACCTCTTCGGCGGTGGCAAGTGCTTCTTCATCCTTGCCGTCCGGGTCGGCCCCAGCATAGGTGAGTGCCGCCGGAATGATCTCGGTCGGGGCGTCCAGAAGCTGCACGCCGCATTCGGCAAGCTTCTCCGCGTTCTCGGGATTGAAGATCAGCTCGAGGCTGTCGATGGGCGCGTCTTCGCCCAGCACTTCGCGCACCTTGTTGACGTTCACGCCAAGGCCGGTCGTGCCCCACATATAGTTGATCGAATAGGCATTTTCCGGATCGTAGGTTTCGGTCCGCTCGGAAATCACGTCCCACATGTTTTCGAGGTTCGGCAGCTGGGACTTGTCCAGCTCCTGGAAGGCACCGGCTTGGATCTGGCGCTGCAGGAAGGTGCCGGTGGGCACCACCACATCATAGCCCGATCCGCCCGCAAGCATCCGGGTTTCGAGCATCTCGTTGCTATCGAAGACGTCGTAGATCAATTCGAGGCCGGTTTCTTCCTCGAACTTGATCAGCAGATCCTCGTCGATGTAGTCGGACCAGTTGTAGACGCGCACTTCCTGCGCCTGGGCCATGCCGGCCATCAGGGCGAGGGTTGCGGTGAAACTCAGAAGGGGTGTCTTCATAGTGTGCTCCCGTTGGACCTGAAGGGTCCGGTTCAGTTTGGGGTCTTGGCGCCCCTGATGCTGATTTGATCAAATGTTGCCAAGCAAGGCAATAACGGTGATGTTTCCACGCAGAGGTGTCACGTGCAAGATGGCTTGTCGGGCGCTTTGGTCAACAAGAAGGCAGGTGGTGAAATTGCAAGCAGAAGGTGCCCGGCTCCCGAGCCATGAACTTGTCTACCGTCGCCTGCGCGAGATGATTCTGTTCGGCGAGCTTGAGCCGGGGCAGGCGGTGACCATTCAGGGACTCGTCGATCAGCTCGGTGTCGGGATGACTCCGGTGCGCGAGGCGCTGCGCCGTCTCATCGCCGCCGGGGCGCTGGTGTTCCAGGACAACCGGCGCATCACGGTGCCGGTGCTCGATGCCGCCGCCATCGAGGAGTTGGAGCTGGCGCGGATCGCGCTCGAGCCACAACTGGCGAGGCGGGCGGCGGAACGTGTCGGCCCGGATGATGTGGCGCGCCTGCGGGCGACGGACGAACGGCTCGACGCGGCCATCGGCAAGGGGGACGTCCACGGTTACCTTGTGGAGAACCACCAATTCCACGCGGAGCTCAACGACATTGCCGCCGCGCCGATCCTCACCGACCTCGTGGAGGGGCTGTGGCTGCGCTTCGGCCCGTCACTGCGGGTGGTCTGCGGGCAGTTCGGCACCCGCAACCTGCCGGATCAGCACAAGGCGATCCTCGAGGCGCTTGCAAGCGGTGATGCGGACGCTGCCGCCCGCGCCATGGAAGCCGACGTGGTGCAGGGCATGAGTCAGATCGCCAGCGGTCAGACCTGAGTCCATTGACATAGAATAATTTGATCATATTCTCGGCGGCAACTCTCCCTGACAGTTTCGGAGGCGTGCCATGACGCTTATTTCGACCAATACCCCCACCGCAGAGCTTCAGGCTCTGGACGCCGCCCACCACGTCCATCCGTTCACCACGAACGACGATCTTGCCAAGAAGGGCGCCCGGGTCATCACCCGCGCGGAAGGCGCCTGGCTGACCGACAGCGAGGGCGAGCGCATCCTCGACGGCATGGCGGGGCTGTGGTGCGTGAACATCGGCTACGGCCGCAAGGAGCTGGCCGCCGCCGCCGCGCGCCAAATGGAAGAGCTGCCCTATTACAACACCTTCTTCCAGACGACCCACGTGCCCGCCATCCAGCTGGCCGCGCGCATCGCGGAGCTGGCACCGGGCGATCTCAACCACGTGTTCTTTGCCTCCTCGGGCTCCGAGGCCAACGACACCAACATCCGCCTCGTCCGCACCTACTGGGCCGAGAAGGGCCAGCCGGAGCGGCAGGTCATCATTTCACGCTGGAACGCCTACCACGGTTCGTCCGTCGGCTCGCTGAGCCTTGGCGGCATGAAGGGCATGCACGGGCAGGGCGGTGGTGTGATCCCCGGCGTGCATCACATTGACCAGCCCGACTGGTGGTCCGAGGGCGGCGACATGACCCCCGAGGAGTTCGGCCTCGAACGCGCCCGCCAGCTAGAGGCGGCCATCGAGGAGATCGGCCCCGAAAAGGTCGCCGCCTTCATCGCGGAACCCATTCAGGGCGCTGGCGGCGTGATCGTGCCGCCGGAAACCTACTGGCCCGAGATCGAGCGCATCGTGAAGAAATACGGCATCCTGCTGATCGCGGACGAGGTGATCTGCGGTTTCGGGCGCACAGGCAACTGGTTCGGCAGCCAGACCGTGGGCATCCAACCGGACATCATGACCATCGCCAAGGGGCTCAGCTCGGGCTACCAGCCCATCGGCGGATCGATTCTGTCGGACGAGGTGGCGAGCGTGATCGCGGGCACCGAGTTCAACCACGGCTACACCTATTCCGGCCACCCGGTGGCCAGTGCCGTGGCGCTCGAGAATCTGCGCATCCTCGACGAGGAGGGCATCGTCACCCGTGTCCGCGAGGACACCGGCCCCTACCTCAAGGAGAAGTTCGAGACGCTGGCGGACCATCCGCTGGTGGGCGAGGCCAAGATCGTCGGCTTCATGGGCTCCATTGCCCTGACCCCGGACAAGGCCGCACGCGCGCCGTTTGCCTCGGATGCGGGCACAGTGGGCTACATCTGCCGCGAGCGCTGCTTTGCCAACAACCTGGTAATGCGCCATGTGGGCGACCGCATGATCATCTCGCCGCCTCTGGTGCTGTCGAAATCCGAGATCGACACGCTGATCGAACGGGCGTGGACGTCGCTGGACGAATGCCACGAACGGCTCAAGGCCGAAGGGCTGATGGTCGCGGGCAGCCGCTGACCAGAATGAGCGCGGCGCCCCAACTCGGCGCCGCGCAGGTTTTCAGTGGGCCATCATCTCGGCGGCCACTTCGTTGCCGGTGAGCGATGCCGGGTAGTATGTCGGCCAGTTGGTCACTTCCTCGAGCAGGGCGGCGCGGTCGTCGCCCCAGTAGAGGTGATAGTGATCCGACACTTGCGGCGCGATGATGTGGTCGCTGAACTGGATGTACTCCGGGGCGGCCTCGTCTCCGCTGTCCTTGCGGAACACGAAGCGCACGCCGCGGTTGCCCGCCGCATAGGTCAGGACTTCATAGCCATCATCCACGTAATGCCCTTCCGCCGCGCCGTCGGGGCCGTGAAAGGTGACCGAGCCCTCCGTGATCTCGATACGGTCCACGTCGGTAGCATAGCCGGTTTCGTAGGTGGCAGTGTACTCTTCGGCGGTCTTGTCGCCGTGTTCGGCCTTGTGCGCCATTACCGCGTCGAGCGTGCCGTCCTGCAGCAGTGGGTAGACCGACTGCCAGTCGCCTTCCCAGTCCGATAGCTCGCGGTTCTCGATCTGCGCATCGTCGAAGACGCCGCGAGAGATGTCGTCCGAACCGTGTTCGTGTGCGTGATCATGCTCGTCGGCGTGGTCATGCCCGTGAGCGTGGTCATGATCGTGGTCGTGGGTCTCGGCCAAGGCAGGCATCGCGAGTCCAAGCACGGAGGCGGTCAAGAGTGCCCCGAGGGCAGTGTTCAGAGGTCGTTGCACGGGTCTGTCCTTATGGTCTTGATTCGATATGTTATATCGTAACGTAAGCATGACCTAGCGATGCCCGTTCTGATTGGCAATCCCGCACATGCGCCGAAACGGCAAAAAGGACGCCGCATGGGGCGCCCTTTGGTGCAGGTCGATTGTCGCGCTCAGTCCACTTTCTTGGGTGCGCCGCTGCCCATGTCGGTGCCGATGTAGGGCTTCTTGGCGGCTTTCCACGCGCCAAAGCCCCCCTCCATATGAGCGAGATTGCCGATCCCGGCCTCGATCGCCATGCGGGCCATCTTGTCCGACCGCACCCCAGAGCCGCAATGCAACACGATGCGTTTTTCGCCCTGGCCGGGCAGCTTCTCGGGGCGGAAGAACGCCATGGGCATCAGCAAGGCACCCTCAATATGCTCGAACATGTATTCCTGAGGGGTGCGCACGTCGATCAGCACGATTTCGTTAGCGGCAAAGGCCTGCGCCACCTCGTCGACGGTCCAGGTCTCGAGCGTCTTGTCTCCGATGGTCTCAGTCTTCATCGTGATCCCTTCCGATCCGTTGCAAAGCCATTCCACATGCAAGATGTGTCTTCCTGCCGGGCTTGCAAGGCCGCGCGTCCCGCCTGTTCAACCCAAGGGCAAGCCTGTGAAAAACGTCACGTTTCCATGGCAGGCCTGCGCTTTGAGGATGCAGAGCGCTGCGCTTTGGGGTTTGCTGGCCGCAACGGCCTGCGCCCTGTATGAGAAGACGGGCCGAAAGGAACCCTGCACGACCAGCGGAGAACGGGACATGATAAACTTCATCGCCATGGAAGCATGGCTGGAATTCGCGGTGCGCTGGCTGCACGTCATCACAGCCATCGCGTGGATCGGATCATCGTTCTATTTCATCGCGCTCGACCTTGGCCTGCACCGAGACCGCAACCTGCCTTCGGGCGCCGATGGCGAGGAGTGGCAGGTTCACGGGGGCGGCTTCTACCACATCCAGAAGTACCTGATCGCGCCGGACAAGATGCCGGGCGATCTCATCTGGTTCAAATGGGAAAGCTATGCCACGTGGCTGTCGGGCTTTGCCATGCTGGTGCTGGTCTACTACCTCGGCGCGGAGTTCTACCTTGTGGATGCCAACGTGCTCGATATCCCGATCTGGGCGGCCATCGTCATCTCGCTGCTGTCGCTTTCGGTAGGCTGGATCTGCTACGACCAGCTGTGCAAGTCGAAGTTCGGCGAGGACAACACCCGCCTCATGCTGCTGCTCTTCGTGCTGCTTGTGGTGATGGCATGGGCCTACACGCAGGTGTTCTCGGGGCGGGCGGCGCTGCTGCACCTCGGGGCATTCACCGCGTCGATCATGACCGCCAACGTGTTCTTCATCATCATGCCCAACCAGCGCATCGTGGTGGCCGATCTTCAGGCGGGCCGGGTGCCCGATGCCAAGTACGGCAAGATCGCCAAGCAGCGCAGCACCCACAACAACTACCTCACCCTGCCGGTGATCTTCCTGATGCTGTCGAACCACTACCCGCTGGCCTTCGCGAGCGAATACAACTGGATCATCGCCAGCCTCGTGTTCCTCATGGGGGTGACCATCCGGCACTATTTCAACAGCCTGCACGCGCGGAAGGGCAACCCGCACTGGACGTGGCTGGCCACCGCGCTGCTGTTCCTTGCGATCATGTGGCTCAGCACCGCCAACCTGCCGGGTGAGGCGGACATGGACGCGCAGGCAAGCGCGGCAATGCGCAAATACGCCGAGGCCGAGGGCTTTGCCGAGGTCGAGCAGATCGTGCTGGGCCGCTGTTCCATGTGCCACTCGGCCGAGCCGGGGTGGGAGGGCCTGCACTGGGCACCCAAGGGCGTTCACCTAGACAGTGTCGGTGGCATCGCGGCCAATGCGCGGGCGATCTATCTGCAGGCGGGGCTGTCCACTGCCATGCCGCCCGCCAACCTGTCGTTGATGGAACCGGCAGAGCGCGAGGCGATCCGGCGCTGGTTCGAAGGCGTGGGCGGCTGAGCTTTCAGCCCTTGAACACCTTTGAAGCCGGGCGGAACCACATGGCGGCGAAGCGGTCGCCATAGAGTGAGGCGATGGATTCGTAGACGACGCGGGTGACGGGCATGATGCTCTCCATTCTGCTCTGTCGTATCCCGCGATATTTGATTGATGCGCGCGGGCTGCGGAAAGGTTAACGAATATTACCAAACGATTGGACCCCGACCTTGGTTGCATCCCTGCCTCGAGGTTCCCAGAGGGGCATTTCAGAATCGCGGGGCCGCTGCTAGGTTTAGTGCGATGAACACGCACAGCCCCAATATTCGCCCCGTTATTCGGCAACTCGACGATGCCGCGATCAACCGTATCGCCGCAGGCGAGGTGGTCGAACGGCCCGCCTCTGCGGTCAAGGAATTGGTCGAGAACGCCATCGACGCGGGCGCGCGCCGGGTGTCGGTGGACATCGCTGATGGCGGCAAGACACTGATCCGCGTCACCGATGACGGCTGCGGCATGTCCGGGGAGGAGCTGCCGCTGGCGCTGTCCCGTCATGCCACGTCGAAGATCGACGGGAGCGACCTGCTCGACATCAACAGCTTCGGCTTCCGGGGCGAGGCGTTGCCGTCGCTTGGGGCCGTGGGGCGGCTGGTGATCCAGAGCCGGGCGCAGGGCGAGGAAGGCGCGGAGATCAGCGTCTCAGGTGGGCAGATCGGCGCGGTGAAGCCCGCCGCGCTCAACGGCGGCACGGTGGTCAGCCTGCGTGATCTGTTCTACGCGACCCCGGCGCGACTGAAGTTCCTGCGCACCGACCGGGCCGAGATGCAGGCGATCTCGGATGTGCTAAAGCGCCTATCCATGGCCGAGCCGTCCGTGGGCTTCACCCTGCGCGACGTGTCGGACGGCAAGGACCGCGTGACCTTCCGCGCCGATCCCTGCACCGGGGATCTCTTCGATGCCCTGCGCGGGCGGCTGGGACAGGTCATGGGGGCCGAGTTCACCGACAACGCGCTTTCGGTGGATGCCGAACGCGAGGGCTTCCGCCTCACCGGCCTTGCGGCCCTGCCGACCTATTCGCGCGGCTCGTCGGTGGCGCAGTATCTTTTCGTCAACGGGCGTCCGGTGCAGGACAAGCTGCTGGTGGGGGCGCTGCGCGGGGCCTACGCCGATTTCCTCAGCCGCGACCGGCACCCGGCGGCGGCGCTCTTCGTGGATTGCGACCCGCATCTGGTGGATGTGAACGTGCATCCGGCAAAATCCGAGGTGCGCTTCCGCGAGCCGGGGCTTGTGCGCGGGCTGATCGTGTCGTCCCTGCGCCACGCACTGGCCGAAGCCGGTCACCGCGCCTCGACCACCGTGGCGGGGGCGACGCTTGGCGCCATGCGCCCCGAGGCGCCCGGCGCCCCGCGCGTCTACCAGATGGACCGTCCCTCGCAGGGCGCGCTTGGCATGGCCTACCGGGCGCAGGCGCCGCAGCCGGGCTATGCGCCCGAGCCCGCCTATGCGCCGGCGCCGCGGGAAGACGGCTTTGCCGAGTTCTCCGGCGGCTGGTCTGGCCGGGTCGAGGTGCCGGACACCTCCGAACCCACGGCGCCTGAGGCGCCGCGCCCCGAGGGGCTGCCGCTTGGGGCCGCGCGGGGGCAGGTGCACGAGAATTACATCATCGCCCAGACCTCGGACGGCATCGTCATCGTCGACCAGCACGCTGCGCATGAGCGGCTGGTCTATGAAAAGCTCAAGCGCCAGATGGCGGAACGCGGCGTGCCCGCGCAGGCCCTGCTGATCCCCGACATCGTGGAGTTTTCCGACAGCGACCTCACGCGGCTGCTGTCCGTGGCAGAGGACCTGTCGCGAATGGGCCTGTCCATTGAGCCCTTCGGTGGCGGAGCCGTTGCCGTGCGCGAGACGCCCGCGATCCTTGGCGAGGTGGACAGCAAGGCGCTTCTGCGCGACATCCTCGACGAGCTGTCCGATTATGGCCAGAGCCAGCTGGTGCAGGAAAAGATCGAGGCCATCCTGAGCCGCGTCGCCTGCCATGGCTCGATCCGGTCCGGGCGGCGCATGCGCGGCGAGGAGATGAACGCGCTGCTGCGCGAAATGGAGGCAACGCCCCATTCCGGCCAGTGCAACCACGGCCGACCCACCTACGTAGAGCTGAAGCTGTCGGATATCGAGAGGCTCTTCGGGCGCACATGATCGGAAATATCTCGCTGGAGGACCCTCGCATCCTGCTCGGGCTGGTGGTCGGGATCATCCTTCTGGCCATGGTCATGGCAATCCGCGCCGCGAACCGCGCCGCCCGGCTGGGCGCACCGCTGGCGCGGCTGGGCCAACAGGTACAGGCGCTGGGGGAGGGGCAGGAACGCCTTGCCGGCGGGCTGCATCACGTCACGGAGGCGCAAGCCCAGAGTCAGCAGGCAATGCTCGAACTGATGGAACGGCGGCTGGCCGAGGTGCAGGGCCGCATGGCCGAAAGCCTGCACGGCACCGCCCGCCGCACGGCGCATTCACTGGGCGAGCTGCAACAGAGGTTGAAGGTGATCGACCGGGCGCAGGAGAACATCTCGCGCCTGTCGGGGGACGTTCTGTCCTTGCAGGACATCCTGTCGAACAAGCAGACCCGCGGTGCCTTTGGCGAGATCCAGTTGCAGGACATCGTCGCCAAGGCACTGCCGCCCGATGCCTTCACCTGGCAGGCGACCCTGTCCACGGGGCGGCGGGCGGATTGCCTGATCCACATGCCCAATCCCCCGGGGTCTATCGTCATCGACGCGAAGTTCCCGCTCGAGGCCTACGAGGCGCTTATGCGGGCCGAAAAGGGAGATGCTCGAAACCGCGCCGCGCAGGCGTTCCGGCTGTCGGTGCGCAAGCACCTGCGCGACATCGCTGAACGCTACATCATCGAGGGCGAAACCTCGGATTCGGCGCTGATGTTCCTGCCGTCGGAGGCGGTCTATGCCGAGCTGCACGCCAACCACCCCGAGGTGGTGCGCGAGGGGTTCCGCCTGCGGGTCTGGATCGTGTCGCCCACCACCTGCATGGCAACGCTCAACACCCTGCGCGGCATCCTCAAGGACGCCCGCATGCGCGAGCAGGCCGGGGCCATCCGGCGCGAGCTGGCGCTTCTGGCGGCGGACGTGGACCGGCTGGGCACGCGGGTCGACAACCTTGACCGGCATTTCGGGCAGGCGGCCAAGGATGTGGCCGAGATCCGCATCTCCGCCGAGAAGGCGGGAAACCGGGCACGGCGCCTCGATGCCTTCGATTTCGCCGATGGCGAGGAGGGGTAGGGGGCTGCCACTGCTTGCGGGTCCCCTTGGCCCGGAGGGGACGTCCCTGATACCGCCCGCGTTCTGCCTATGCTCACGTTACAATGGGCGGACAGGCGCAAAGGGGCGCTGCCCCCTCGGCCTGCGGCCTCACCCCCGGCGTACTTCTAAAGAGAAGAAGAGCAGGGCTGCGCGCTGTTCGGTTATGCTGCGATCTTTCTTTTCCTGTGGGGCAAGAGGGTTACGCGACTGCCCGTCAGGATGGTGGCGTGTGTCCGGAGGGGCGTGACGCGCAATCGGATGGCAAGGCCGTGGACCCGCAGCAAGAGCAGCGCCTGTTCAGGCAGTGATGCTACGGGTCAGGCCCTGAAGCATGTCGAGGCATTGCGACAGCTGCCCACGGGCGACGAATTCGTCCGGCTTGTGCGCCTGCGCGATGGAGCCGGGGCCGCAAAGCACCACCGACATGCCCATTTCCTGAAAGAGGCCCGCCTCGGTGCCGAAGGGGACCACCGACGCCTCGTTCTGCCCGGTGAGCTGGGCGATGAGGTCGCGGGCAGCGTTATCCTCCATGGGTTCGAGCCCGGCGACCTCACCGATCACCGTGGTGTCGATGCGGGCGGCGGGGTGGGTGGCCCGCATGGCGGGAAGCAGCTCGGTCTCGACGTAGGCGTGCAGCGCGTCCTTGACGAACTCGGCGTCGCCGGGCTGGACCGGGCGCATCTCCCAGTCGATCTCGGCAAGGCCGGGGATGACGTTGTGCGCGACCCCGCCCGACAGCCGTCCCACGTTCACGGTGGTCCAGGGCGGATCGAAGCGCGAGCCTTCCGGGGCGCGTCCTTTCAGCGCCTCGGCCAGTTGCATCAGGCGGGTGACGTAGCGCACCGCGTAGTCCACTGCGTTGACGCCGTGGTCTGGGCTCGAGCCGTGCCCTTCAAGCCCGTGGAAGCGGCAAGTGTATTCACAGCAGCCCTTATGACCCTCGATGATGCGCATCTCTGTGGGCTCGCCCACGATGGCGATGGAGGGCGCGTAGCCGCGACGCTTCAGTTCGGGGACAAGGGCGCGGGCGCCGAGGCAGCCGATTTCCTCATCATGGGTAAAGCACAGATGAACCGGTCGGGTCAGCGTGGCCTGCGACAGCGGCTCGGCCATGGCGAGGGCGGCGGCGATAAAGCCTTTCATGTCGCAGGTACCGCGCCCGTAAAGCAACCCGTCCCGTTCTAGCATCGTGAAGGGATCCGAAGACCATGCCTGATCGGTCACGGGCACCACGTCGGAATGGCCCGAAAGCACGATCCCGCCGGGCATATCGGGGCCGATGGTGGCGAACATGTTGGCCTTGGTGCCTGTTTCGTCACCGAAAAGCTCGACCCGCGCGCCAAGGGCCTCCAGGCGGTCCGCCATCCAGTCCATCATCTCGAGGTTGCTGTCCTGCGAAATTGTGGGGAAGGCGATGAGGCGCTCGAGGATGGTTTCGGTCTGCTCCAGCATGGAGGTCTCCCGTTGGGCTGAGGACTTGTTCGGATCTAGGACCGGATGCGGGGATGACACAAGGGCTGCGAGCGGTCGGATGTGCCTCGCGGGGCCTTCAGTTCCGATGCGATTGATGAATTTCGCGCCAGCGCCGAGCCTAAATTATGGTGAAACCGACGATTCTGCCCAGATTATTGGCAGCGCGAGGCGGGTGTCGGCACTGTTGTGCTGGAATTAGAGCAGTCGATTGTTCTGAATGATGCTTTGAAAGTGGCGCTTTTGTCTGAAAAGCGTCGCTTTCATGCCCGGATATCCTGTAGTTTGACCGCCAATATCAGGGCTGAGCCTAAGCGGTTGCAAGACTGTCCCGGACGGGTTTTAGTTCGGGATACAAGACAGCGGAGCAAAATCCGCGAGACAAAAACGGGGAGCCGGAGTTGCCAGATACCGGAGCAAGCGACGCATTCGTCGCGTTCGAACGCGTGCAAAAAAGCTATGACGGCGAAACGCTCGTCGTCAAGGATCTGAACCTGAGCCTGCCGAAAGGCGAGTTCCTGACCATGCTTGGGCCGTCGGGTTCGGGCAAGACCACCTGCCTGATGATGCTGGCCGGGTTCGAGACTGCCACCAACGGCGAGATCAAGCTGGATGGCGTCAGCATCAACAACATCCCGCCGCACAAGCGCGGCATCGGGATGGTCTTCCAGAACTACGCCCTTTTCCCGCACATGACCGTGGCCGAGAACCTCTCCTTCCCGCTGGAAGTGCGCAAGATCGGCAAGTCCGAGCGCGAGAAGAAGGTGCAGCGTGCGCTCGACATGGTCGAGATGGGGGCCTTCGGCGGCCGGCGTCCGGCGCAGATGTCCGGCGGTCAGCAACAGCGGATCGCACTGGCCCGCGCGCTGGTCTTCGAGCCCGAGCTGGTGCTCATGGACGAACCGCTCGGCGCGCTGGACAAACAGCTGCGTGAGAAGATGCAGTTCGAGATCACCGACCTGGCCCACCGCCTTGGCATCACCGTGGTCTATGTGACCCACGACCAGACCGAGGCGCTGACCATGTCCGACCGCGTCGCTGTGTTCGACGATGGCCGCATCCAGCAGCTGGCCCCTCCGGACGAGCTGTACGAGGCGCCGCAGAACAGCTTCGTGGCGCAGTTCATCGGCGAGAACAACACGCTCGAGGGCGTGGTCAAGGAGATTAAGGGTGACCACTGCATCGTCCAGCTGGACGGCGGCGAGACCATCGACGCCAAGCCGGTCAATGTCAGCAAGGTGGGCGAACGCACCCGCGTGTCGATCCGCCCCGAACGGGTCGAGGTCGACCCGCAGCTGGGCCCCGATGCCCATACGCTGAAGGCGACGGTCAAGGAATTCGTCTACATGGGCGATATCTTCCGGACCCGCCTGCAGGTGGCCGGGAACAGCGATTTCGTCATCAAGACGCGCAACCGCCCCGACCAGCGCCGGCTTCGTCCCGGCGAAGAGGTCACCATCGGCTGGTTGACCGAGGATTGCCGCGCGCTCGACGCCGGGTGATCCGACATTCGGACCGGCGCGTCCCTGTGATGCGCCGGCCCTCAGCAACGGGGCCGCAGCCAAGACCCGTGGCGCTGCCCTACAAACACTACGGGTCGCAATGGGAGCTTACGAATGAAACTGACCAAGACACTTCTGGCATCCACGGCGCTGACCGTCGCCGCCGGTGCGGTGGCCGCTCAGGACATGGCCGACAGCATGACCATCGTGTCGTGGGGCGGTGCCTACCAGCGCAGCCAGGACGAAGCCTATGTGAAGCCCTACCTCGAGGAGCACCCCGAGGTCAGCGTTTCCTGGGATGAAAGCTCGAACGAGGCGGTGGCCCGCCTCCGCGCAATGAACGAAGCCGGCAACGTGACCTGGGATCTCGTGGACGTGGTGGCCGCAGATGCCATCCGCCTGTGCGACGAAGGCCTCGCCATGGAATACGATCCTGACGAGCTGCTCGCCGAAGGCGATGACGGCACCTCGGCCGAGGACGATTTCGGCGACCTGATCGTGTCCGACTGCTACATCCCGCAGATCGTCTACTCGACCACCGTCGGCTACCGCACCGACCTCGTCGGCGACACCCCGCCGTCTGACATCTGCGCGATCTTCGATCTCGAGACCTACCCGGGCATGCGCTCGCTCGAGCGTCGTCCGATCAACAACATGGAATGGGCGCTGTACTGCGACGGCGTGGCCAAGGACGAGATCTACGACGTTCTCGAGACCCCGGAAGGCCAGGACCAGGCGCTTGCCAAGCTCGACACCATCAAGGACAACGTCGTGTGGTGGTCTGCCGGTGCGGATACCCCGCAGCTGCTGGCCGACGGCGAAGTCATCATGGGCTCGACCTACAACGGCCGCCTCTTCTCGCTGATCGTCGAGCAGGACCAGCCGGTCGACATGCTCTGGGACATGCAGGTGTTCGACCTTGATGGCTGGATCATCCCGGCCGGTCTGTCGGACGAGGCGCTCGCCCGCGTGAAGGACTTCCTGTACTTCGCCACTGACACCCAGCGCCTTGCGGACCAGGCAGCCTACATCTCGTACGGCCCGGCGCGTGAATCCTCGGCCCCGCTGGTTGGCCAGCACGCAGAGCTCGGCATCGACATGGCGCCGCACATGCCGACCGATCCGGCCAACGCCGGGAACACGCTGCTCTACAACTACGAGTTCTGGGCCGACTACCGCGACGACATCGACGCGAAGTTCCAGTCCTGGCTCGCGCAATAAGCGCTTGCGGGCTGACGCCTGAACCTTCCGGAGGGGCCGTTCGCGGCCTCTCTGATCCCACCGGCTGCAAGGGGGCGGGTGGCGGTCGTTCCGCGCGGGATGACCAGCACATAAAAGAATTCATAAAGAACAGAAAACCGACGGGGACAGCATGACCGACGCCACAGGCCCGGACAAATTTGATGCACCGACACCGGACAATGCAATGCGCATGGCCGACAAGACCAACGGCCCGATGCTTTCCGCCGACGGCACGCCACTGAAGAAAAGCCTCGCCAAGGCGCTGCGCATGCAGAAGATAAGGGCGCTGGCGCTGATCGCGCCGCTGTTGATCTTCGTGCTGGTGTCCTTCATCCTGCCCATCGGTGACATGCTCTTTAGGTCGGTCGAGAACCAGATCGTCTCCGACACCATGCCCCGCGCCACCGAGGCGCTCGAGGAATGGGACGGCGCTGGGACACCGCCTGAAGCGGTCTACGAGGGCGCCTATTACGACCTGTTCTTCGCGGCGGAGCAGCGTATCCATACCCGCCTTGGTTCGCGCCTGAACTACGAACAGACCGGCGCATCCTCGATGTTCCGTCGCTCGGGCCGTGGGCTCGATGACATCGGCGAGCTCTACCGGGACCAGTTCGAGGATCTTGACGAAAACTGGGACGAGGCCATGCCTTGGGCCGAGCTCATGGGCGATCCTGAGTGGATTGCCGAGCAGTCCGAATGGCAGGAGGGCGATTCCCAGCCCGAATTCACCCTGCGCGAGGGCATCGCCGACATTCTGCCGAAGACCGCAGAGCAATACGAGAACTTCGCGCTCTTCCAACAGGACGAGGAAGAGAACAGCCCGCTCGAGGAAGAGCCGTGGTCCGCGGTCCATACCGCGCTTTACCAGGACCTCGCCGCGAACGACCTGTCCTCCTACAGTGGCCCGCGCGCCGACATGCTGATCGCCGCGGACGAGCTGGTGGCCAGCCCCGATTTCGAAAGCCTCACCTTCCAGCAGGGCTTCGAGGAGATCGACGAGGATTGGGTCGACCCCGAGATCTGGCGGACAATCAAGCTTTATTCGCCGGACTACACCTCGGGCTATTTCCTGAACTCCGTCGACATGGAGCTGACGCCTGACGGTGTGCAGCCCCGTCCCGAGAACGAGCGGATCTACATCATGCTGTTCCAGCGGACCCTGTTCATGTCGCTGATGATCACCTTCAGCTGCATTCTGCTGGCCTATCCGGTGGCCTATCTGCTGTCGAACCTGCCGGCACGGTCGGCAAACCTGCTGATGATCCTCGTACTTCTGCCATTCTGGACGTCGCTGCTGGTGCGGACGTCGGCCTGGAAGGTCATGTTGCAGCAACAGGGCGTCATCAATGACGTTCTGGTGTGGATCGGGCTTGTGGCGGATGATTCCCGACTGACCATGATCAACAATCAGTTCGGCACGATCGTGGCCATGACCCACATCCTGCTGCCCTTCATGATCCTGCCCATGTACTCGGTGATGTCGACGATCCCGCCCACCTACGTGCGCGCTGCGAAGTCGCTCGGGGCGACCAACTGGACGACCTTCTGGCGGGTCTATTTCCCGCAGTCGATCCCGGGCATCGGGGCAGGGTCGATCCTCGTGTTTATCCTTTCGATCGGCTACTACATCACGCCCGAAATCGTTGGCGGCAACACCGGTACGTTCATCTCGAACCGGATCGCCTACCACATCTCGAGCTCGCTCAACTGGGGCCTCGCCGCGGCACTGGGTGCCATCCTGCTGGCGGTGGTCCTGATCCTCTACTGGGCCTACGACCGCATCGTCGGCATCGACAACGTGAAGCTGGGGTAAAGACCATGAGTGACGTGATCCTCACACCCGCCAAGAAGCAGCCCCTGAACTTTACCCTTCCAGTGGTCGGAGCCGCCGGGGCTTTCGCGGGCATCTTCATCGGGGCCGCCAACGGCTCGAGCCTTCTGGGCATCATCGGGGGCGCCATCCTGATGGCGGCACTGGCCTTCGTGCTGGTGCAGATCTTCGGGACGCAATCCGAGAAAGCCGTGCGCTGGGGCGTTGTCGCTCTCTTCGCGCTGGTCGGGTTCCTTCTCGGAGCCATCCCCGGTCTTGTCATCGGGGCGCTGTTCGGCTGGTTTTTCGGCTGGTTCTCCTACTGGGTGGGCTTCGGGCGCTACCGGGTGCACCTCGTGCCATATCTCACGGCAGGACAGGTGCTGTGGCACTACACCTTCCGGGTCATCTGCGGGGCGATCTTCGTCTTCCTCATCACCCCGATCATCGTGGTGATGCCGCTGTCCTTCAACGCGGAGAACTTCTTTACCTTCACGCCGGAAATGCTGCGCTTCGATCCCGAAGGCTACAGCCTGCGGCACTACCGCGACTTCCTGACCAACCCTGAATGGACCAGGGCCGTTAAGAATTCGTTGCTTATCGCACCGGTTGCGACGCTGATCTCGGTATCGCTGGGCACGCTGGCCGCCATCGGCCTGTCGCAATCGCACGTGCCGGGCAAGCGGGCGATCATGGCGATCCTCATTTCGCCGATGATCGTGCCGCTGATCATCTCAGCCACCGGCATGTATTTCT
Source organism: Salipiger pallidus (assembly GCF_014643635.1). Taxonomy (GTDB): domain Bacteria; phylum Pseudomonadota; class Alphaproteobacteria; order Rhodobacterales; family Rhodobacteraceae; genus Salipiger; species Salipiger pallidus. The sequence continues at coordinate 169,945 of NZ_BMJV01000007.1, read as the reverse complement.
TCTACTCAAAGATCGGCATCGTCGGCACCTACTGGGGCGTCGTGCTGGCGCACGCGGTGCTGGGAATTCCCTTCGTCATCATCACCGTGACCGCCACGCTGGTCGGTTTCGACCGGTCGCTGACGCGGGCTGCGGCCAACATGGGCGCAAACCCGCTGACCACCTTTTTCCGGGTGCAGATGCCGCTGATCCTGCCGGGCGTGATCTCGGGCGGCCTGTTTGCCTTCATTACCTCTTTCGACGAGGTCGTGGTGGTCCTGTTCATCGGTTCGGCGGAGCTGCAAACCCTTCCTTGGCAGATGTTTACCGGCCTGCGCGAACAGATTTCGCCGACCATTCTGGCGGCCGCGACGATCCTCGTGGGGATCTCGATCCTGCTGCTCAGCACTGTCGAACTGCTGCGCCGCCGCTCGGAACGTCTGCGGGGCATGAGCCCGGGCTGACACGAGGCGACATTCTGCGAAGACATGGAGCGCGGGCATCGAAAAGATGTCCGCGTTCAGCTTTTGGTAAGAGTGCGCGGTACATGGTCGCCGCAGATGCCCTGACAGCCCGAGGCCACTATGTCGCAACATGATTCCCAACTCGTGACCCAGACCCGCAGCAGCGGCATGGGGGAGGTCCCGTTCGAGACGGGCAGCATGTTCTATTCCCGCACGGATAGGCGCGGTGTGATCATCGAGGGGAACAGCGTTTTTCGGCGCATATCGGGCTTTGGTTGGGAAGAACTGAAAGGGGCGCCACACAAGCTGGTGCGTCATGCGGACATGCCGACGGGTGTGTTTCACCTGTTCTGGGAACGGCTGAAAGCGGGCAAACAGGTTTCGGCCTACGTCAAGAACAAGACAAAGGATGGGCGGCATTACTGGGTGCTCGCGGTGGCCTGGCCCATACCCGATGGCTACATTTCCGTCCGGATCAAGCCACATACGGAGCTGTTCGCCAGCGTGCGCGAGATCTATGCTGAGATGCGCCGAGCCGAGCTTGAGGATGGCGTCACCCCGGCGCGCAGCTGCGAGGCGCTGCTGGCAGCCCTGCAAGAACACGGGTTCGAGACATATGACGCTTTCATGTCCGCCGCCCTGTCGCGAGAACTGGAAGAGCGGTCGAAGCGGACCGGCATTGCGCTCGACTCCCGGCAACAACGGTTCCTGACGATGGTACACACCATCAACCAGATCCGCGAAGAAACCGATGCTATGACCGAGATCATCAAGGCGATCCGCACGGTGCCCATGAACATGCGCATTCTCGCCTCCCGCCTCGAGAATGCCGGTGGTCCGATCAGCGCCATCTCGGTGAACTACGGCTCCATGCTGGACGAGATGGCGACCTGGGTGCACGAGTTCGTGGAGGGGCGTGACAGCACTTACATTCGCATGCGTGAAACCATCGAGCGGGGACAATTCCTCGTCTGCGCCGCAGTCATGCAAAGGGAGATGTCGACCTTGTTCGAGGAAGACATGCGCGGAGCACCGAACACCGCGGCACTGCAGGCAGACCAGCAGACACTTCGCACCGAGGCGACGCAGTTCGGCAAGCTTTCGGACGAGGCGCTCAAGGTCGTGGAGACCGAGGCGACACGCCTTGGGCGCAGCGTACTTGACATGAAGCGCTACGTGACCGGACTCAGCTCGACCCGGATGATGTGCAAGATCGAAAGTGCGACGCTGAATGGCTCGGGGGATTCATTGTCAGGCATCGTCGACCAGCTCGACGCCGGTCAGGATGAGATCGAGGCCCGCCTGGCCAAAATCGTCGAACTGAACACCATCATCCAGTCCAACACGGCCATGCTGCGCGCGGTCACGAACTGAAGGTCAGCCCTGGCGCAGGCCAGTGGCAACCAACATGCCCCTGCGCTTGGCTTCGTAATAATAGCCGCGGGCGTACCAGGAAATCGCGGTGTCGTGGCTGCCATCAGACAGCAGCCATGCGCCGCGAAGGTACTTTACCCCGTACCGAAGATTGGTGTCCGCGCTGAGGAGGTCCGAGGGAGAGCCGCGGAACCCCATGGTGCGGGCCGTTGCAGGAAGGATCTGCAGCAGGCCATAGTAGGGGCCATTGCGGGCCGACGGGTTGTGGGTGCTCTCGCGGATGGCCAGCCGGTGGACCAGACGACGGGGCACCTCGTAATGGTCGGACCACTTGTTGATGAGACGCCGCAGTTCGGGCGTCTCGTTCGGATAGAGAGAGGGATTGTAGCGACCACGGCTGATCTCATCGTCTTCAACCGAAGCTCGCGGGCTGCAGGCAGCAGCGCCAAGGATCATGAGCAGGCTGGCGCGCCGGGAGTAATGAGCCGGCCGAGAAAAAGCGGTGCGAGACATAACGACGTCCTCGTGAAAATGCGCCTCCTGATTAGCGCAGCGCCCCGGTGCTGCAAACGCCGGTGGCGCCGCATGGGCGCTTTGCCGCTCAGCCGGGACCGCTTGCATTTTCGGGCAGCACAACTCACTCTGCGCGCATGAAAAATACACTTCTTGCACTTGGTTGCGGCTACTCGGCCAAGGCTCTGTCCCGCCGCCTGATCCCTCAGGGCTGGCATGTTCTCGGAACGATCCGCGACATGGCGGGCGAAGACGAGCTGCGCGAAGAGGGAATCACCCCCGTGCCATGGGATGCGGAAACGGTGACTGCCGCTCTTTCCGAAGCGACCCACCTGTTGATCACAGCGGGTCCTGGTGACATCGGGGACCCGTCGCTCGCGCTTTGTGCAGAGGCCATCGCCGAGCATGGGCCGCGCATGGAGTGGATTGGCTACCTGTCGACCACCGGGGTCTACGGCGACCATGGCGGCGACTGGATCAACGAGGATACCCCGCTGCGGCCAAGCACGCCACGCGGCCAGAAACGGCTCGAGGCCGAGCGCAACTGGTCGGCCATTCCGGATCTGCCACTGCATATCTTCCGCCTCGCGGGCATCTACGGGCCGGGAAGGGGGCCGTTCGCCAAGCTGCGCAGCGGCAAGGCGCGGCGCATCATCAAGCCGGGGCAGGTGTTCAGCCGCATTCACGTCGACGACATCGCGCAGGTGCTCGAGGCGTCGATCAGGCAGCCTTCGCCGGGCAGCGCCTATAACCTCTGCGATGACGATCCCGCCCCGCCGCAGGATGTCATCGCCTTCGCGGCGGAGCTGATCGGCCTGCCGGTGCCGCCGGCAATCCCTTTCGAAGAGGCGGAGATGACGCCCATGGCGCGCAGCTTCTATGCCGAGAACAAGCGCGTGTCGAACCGGCGGATCAAGGACGAGCTGGGAGTCGAGCTGTTCTATCCCGATTACCGCGCCGGTCTGCGCGCCGAGGTGAAGGGCTAGGCGTCAGGCCTTGTCCAGCACCTGACGCACCTTCGCCTCGATCTGCGCCGCATCGAGGCCGGCGGCCTCGTACATGGCGGCAGGGCTGGCATGGTCGATGAACGTGTCGGGCAGAACCATCGAACGGAACTTCAGCCCGTCATCGAACACGCCGTGGTCAGACAGAAGCTGAGCCACGTGGCTGCCGAAACCGCCGACCGAGCCTTCCTCTATCGTGATGAGCGCCTCATGATCCCGTGCCAGCCCGAGGATCAGCTCCTCGTCCAGCGGCTTGGCGAAACGGGCGTCGGCGACAGTGGGGGTAATCCCCTCTGCGCCAAGACGGTCGCAGGCGGCCTCGACCTCGGACAGCCGGGTGCCGAAGCTCAGGATCGCGACGCGTGCGCCCTCGCGGATCATGCGGCCCTTGCCGATCTCCAGCACTTCGCCCCGTTCAGGCATCTCGACGCCCGATCCTTCGCCGCGCGGGTAGCGGAAGGCGATGGGGCCGTCGTCATGCGCGGCGGCGGTGGCGACCATGTGCTTCAGCTCGGCCTCGTCGGCGGCGGCCATCACCACCATGCCCGGCAGGTTCGCCATGAAGGCAATGTCGAAGGCGCCCGCATGGGTCGCGCCATCGGCACCGACAAGACCCGCGCGGTCGATGGCGAAACGCACCGGCAGACGCTGAATCGCGACGTCATGCACCACCTGGTCGTAGCCGCGCTGCAGGAAGGTGGAGTACATCGCGCAGAACGGCTTCATCCCGCCCGCCGCGAGGCCCGCCGCGAAGGTCACGCCATGCTGTTCGGCAATGCCCACGTCGAACACGCGGCTGGGGTAGCGTTCCGCCATGAGGTCGAGCCCCGTGCCATCGGGCATGGCGGCGGTCACGGCGCAGATGCGGCTGTCCTCGGCGGCGATGCGGGTCAGTTCCTTCGCGAAGACCTTGGTGTAGGAGGGCGCGTTTGAAGGCGCCTTGCTCTGCTCGCCTGTGAGCACGTTGAACTTGGCGCGGGCGTGGCCCCGGTCGGCGGCATCCTCGGCGGGGGCGTAACCCTTGCCCTTCTTCGTCACCACGTGCAGCAGGATCGGTCCGTCCGCGCGGGCCTTCACGGTGCGCAGCACCGGCAGCAGGTGCGGCAGGTCGTGCCCGTCGATGGGACCGACATAGCTGAAGCCGAAATCCTCGAAGAGCGTGTTGCCCACGGCCATGGTCTTGAGCACGTCGCGCGCGCGCTTTGCGCCTTCACGGAAGGGGCCGGGCAGCAGCGACACCGCGCCCTTGGCGGCGGCCTTGAGGTCCTGGAAAGGCGCCTCGGCGTAGAGCTTGGACAGGTAGGTGGACATGGCGCCGGTGGGCGGGGCGATGGACATCTCGTTGTCGTTGAGCACGACGATCAGCCGTTTGCCAAGGTGGCCGGCGTTGTTCAGCGCCTCGAAGGCCATGCCGGCGGACATGGCGCCGTCGCCGATCACCGCAATGGCATCGCCGTTTTCCCCATCACCGCCAAGGTCGCGCGCAACGGCAAAGCCGAGCGCCGCCGAGATCGAGGTCGAGGAATGGCCCGCGCCGAAGCAGTCGTAGGGCGACTCGGACCGCTTGGTGAAGCCTGAGAGCCCGCCTTCCTGACGGATCGTGCGGATGCGGTCCCGGCGGCCGGTAAGGATCTTGTGCGGGTAGGCCTGGTGCGACACATCCCAGATGATCTTGTCGCGGGGCGCGTCGAACACCGCGTGCAGTGCCACGGTCAGCTCCACCACGCCAAGCCCTGCGCCAAGGTGGCCGCCGGTCTCGGACACGGCGGCGATGGTCTCGGCCCGCAGCTCGTGTGCCAGCTGGATCAGCTGATCATCGGAAAGCTGTTTCATGTCCGCCGGGGTGGTCACCCGGTCGAGCAGCGGCGTTTTGGGCGTGTCGGCCATGTGCATCCTCGGCGTTCAGTTGCGCCTCGAGATAACGAAGCGGGCGGCCTCCCGCAAGGTATCGGCCCGGCTGCCGTAGGGGGCGAGGGCATCGCAGGCCTCGGTGACCAGCTGATCCGCGCGGGCCTTGGCCGCATCGAGGCCGAGCAGGGACACGAAGGTGGCCTTGCCGCGCCCTTTGTCCTTGCCCACCGCCTTGCCCACGGTCTTTGCATCGCCTTCGACATCGAGGATGTCATCGGCGATCTGGAAGGCAAGGCCCAGCCGGTCGGCATAGGCGGTCAGCGGCGCAAGGTCCGCCTGCGCCAGCCGCGTGCCCGCCAGTGCCGACCAAGTGATGAGCGCGCCGGTCTTGCCGGCCTGAAGCGTGGTGATCTGCTCCAGTGTCAGCGGCGTGCCCGCGGTTTCGGCGGCCATGTCGAGCGCCTGTCCCAGCACCATGCCCCGCGCCCCCGAGGCGCGGGCGAGGCTGAGCGTCAGATCAGCGCGGACCTCGGCCGAGGGGTGGCAGCGCGGGTCCGAGACCAGCTCGAACCCCAGTGCCTGAAGCGCGTCGCCAGCAAGGACGGCGGTGGCCTCGTCCCACTTGCGGTGCACCGTGGGCTGGCCCCGGCGCAGGTCGTCGTCGTCCATGCAGGGCAGATCATCATGCACCAGCGAATAGGCGTGGATCGCCTCGATGGCGCAGGCGGGCCAGAGCGCGCGGTCCTCGCTCACGTCGTGCAACCGTGCGCCTTCCAGCACCAGCCAGCCGCGCAGACCCTTTCCGCCAACCACCGCGTAGCGCATGGCGTGGATCACCGGCAGGTCGGCCATGTCGGCGGTCATCGCATCGAAATGGGCTGCGACGCGCTGCGCGCCGGCCCCGAGGCTATCGCTGAACATGGGGTGTTACAGACCTTCGACGGGCTTGAGGCCCTGAGGCTCGCCATTGGCGTCGAGGGTGATCGCGGCGACCTTTTCCTCGGCTTCCTTGAGCTTGGTCTCGCAACGGGCCTTGAGCAGGGCGCCACGTTCGTAAAGCTTGATGGATTGCTCGAGCGGCACTTCGCCGCGCTCCAGCTGACCCACCACCTGCTCGAGCTCGGCCATGGCCTGCTCGAACGACATATCCTCGACGGGGGTTTCGACCGGCGTTTCGCTCATTTTCCTGCCTCGATCAGTTCTTCCACGTGGGCGCGGGCCGATGCGGCCAGCGCGTCCAGATCATAGCCCCCTTCGAGGACCGAGACCACCCGCCCGTCGCAATGCCGCGCCGCGATGCGGCACAGCTGGCCGGTGAGCCAGCGGAAATCCTCCTCGCGCCAAGACAGCTGGGCCAGCGGGTCGTCGTGGTGGGCGTCGAAGCCCGCCGAGATGATCAGCAGTTCGGGGGCGAAGGCGTCGAGACGGGGTAGTCCGTCGCGCGTCCACGCCGCGTACATCTCGGTCCCGCCACTGCCCGGGGGCAGGGGGAGGTTGACCACGTTGTCATGTCCGCCGCGTTCCGTGGCCGCGCCGGTGCCCGGCCAGAGCGGGAATTGCTGCGACGACACGAACAGGGCGCGCGGCTCGTCCCAGAGCAGATCCTGCGTGCCGTTGCCGTGATGCACGTCAAAATCCACCACAGCCACCCGCTTCAGCCCGTGCCTGTCGAGCGCGTATTGCGCTGCCAGCGCGGCATTGCCGAATAAGCAGAAGCCCATGGGTGTCTCGCGTTCGGCGTGGTGGCCCGGCGGGCGGGTGGCGCAGAAGACGTTTCTGGCCTCGCCAGCCATCACTGCGTCCACCGCGCGGATCGCCGCCCCGGCGCCGCGCCGGGCGGCCATCATGGAGCCGGGGGTCATCCATGTGTCGCCATCCAGCGCGACCGCGCCAGTTTCGGGCGCAGCGGCGGCGATGCGGTCGATGTAAGCTTGCGGATGGACGTGGGCGATGTCTTCGTCGCGGGCGGGTGGCGCGGCCATGCGCAGCAGGTCGAGGCTGGCCAGCGCGTCAAGCACGCGCCCTTGCCGCGCCACCTGTTCGGGGTGGCCCTCGGGCGTTGTGTGGCCAAGGCAGTCGTCGTGGCTGATGAGTGCGGTGGTCATGTCGGTCCTCCCCCGGATGGGCCTGTGGTCAGGCCTTTGGATGAAACCGCAGCACGGCGCGAGGTGACAGGGGCGGTCTGCCCCGGCTCACTCGGGCGCCAGCATGTAGCCCGCACCGCGCACGGTCTGAAGGTAACGCGGCTGCTTGGGGTCCGGTTCGATCTTGCGTCGCAGCCGGGTGATCTGAACGTCCACCGCGCGCTCCTGTGCCTGCCCCTTGTCGCGGCCCAGCTCTTCGACGAGCTGGGTGCGGCTGAGCGCCTCACCGGGACGGGCGGCGAAGATCCGCATCAGGTGGCTTTCGGTGGCGGTAAGGCGCACTGGCTCTTCGCCCTTCCACATCTCGGCACGTTCGATGTCGTAGCGAATAGGGCCAAGGGTGAGCAGCTTGGGGGCGCTGTCCGCGGCGCGGGTGTCGGGCACCCGGCGCAGGATGGCGTTGATGCGCAGCAGCAGTTCCTTGGGCTCGAAGGGCTTGGGCAGGTAATCGTCGGCCCCGGCCTCGAACCCCTTGATGCGATCCTCGGTCTCGCCCCGGGCGGTCAGCAGCATGATCGGGGTCTGGCGGGTCTCGCGGATGGCGCGGGTCAGGCTGACGCCGTCCTCGCCGGGCATCATCACGTCCAGTACCAGCATGTCGAAGTCGAGCCCCGACAGAATGCGCCGGGCGTGCGCCGCGTCGCGCGCGGTGGTGACGAGAAAGCCGTTGCGCACGAGGAACTTCTGCAACAGGCCGCGGATACGTTCGTCGTCGTCGACGACAAGGATGTGGGCGTCGGGTTCGGTCATGAGCGGGCCTCGCGCAGGCCTGAGAAGTGGCGGTGCATCTCGGGGTCCATCATCGCCTCAAGCACGCGGCGAAAGCCGGTGACCGCCTCGGGGCCGGCCTGCCGGTAGGCGGCGCGCATGCGGGCGCGCTGCGCGTCCGACAGCTGGTGTTCCAGCGCGGCGCCGGCCTCGGTCAAGTAGAGATGGCGTTCGCGCTTGTCCATGCGGCCCACACGGCTTTCCACCAGCCCGTCTTCGACCAGCGTGCGCAGCACCCGGTTCAGGGACTGCTTGGTCACCCCGAGGATCGACAGCAGGTTGTTCACCGTGGTGCCCGGCTGGATGTTGATGAAGTGGATCGCCCGGTGGTGGGCGCGGCCATAGCCGTTGCCCTGCAGGATCCTGTCGGGATCGGCAGTAAAGGCCCGGTAGGCAAAGAACATTGCCTCGATCCCTTGCCGCAGCTGTTCGTCGGTCAGGTACAGCAGGCTTTCGCCCCCGTGCCCCTGGTTTCCGGGCCCCTCCGCCATGTGCTGTCCCTTCGCCTTCCGGTATTGGGCCGCACTTTAAGTCAGCGTTGTTGACATTCCAAGACCGAACTGTTAGCGAGTCTCAGTTTTTGCGCAACTTTGTGTCCGAAGCGGACTTGATTGACGCAATATATGTAAAGACTCTCTCGCTTTCGTGAGGGATCTTGATGACGCTGAAAAGGAGAGCGTGATGGAAGGTGCATACGACGACCGCGACGGCAAGATCTGGCTGGACGGCAAGCTGGTGGAATGGCGCGACGCTAAGGTGCACGTACTGACCCACGCGCTGCACTACGCCTCTTCCGTCTTCGAGGGCGAGCGCTGCTACGATGGCAAGATCTTCCTTGGCCACGAGCATTCGAAGCGCCTGCGCTTCTCGGCGAACGAGCTCGATTTCGAGATCCCCTACACCGCCGAGCAGATCGACGCCGCCAAGGAAGAGGTGCTGAAGGCCAACGGCCTGACCAACGCCTATGTGCGCGCCGTGGCGTGGCGTGGGGCAGGGCAGGACATGGGTGTCGCCTCGGCGCGCAACCCGGTCCGGCTGGCCGTGGCCGCGTGGGAGTGGGGCAACTACTACGGTGACGCCAAGACCAAGGGCGCCAAGCTCGACATCGCCAAGTGGAAGCGCCCGTCGCCGGAAACCATCCCGGTTCATGCCAAGGCCGCCGGTCTTTACATGATCTGCACCATGTCCAAGCACGCGGCCGAGGCCAAGGGCTGCTCGGACGCGCTGTTCATGGATTACCGCGGCTACGTGGCTGAGGCGACCGGCGCCAACATCTTCTTCGTCAAGGACGGTGAGGTTCACACCCCGCTGGCGGACTGCTTCCTCAACGGCCTGACCCGTCAGACGGTCATCAAGCTGCTGAAGGAAAAGGGCATCACCGTGCACGAGCGGCACATCATGCCCGAGGAGCTGGACGGCTTCGAGCAATGCTGGCTGACCGGCACCGCCGCCGAGGTGACCCCGGTGGGCCAGATCGGCGACTACAGCTTCGAGGTCGGCGCGCTGACCCTCGACATCGCCGCGACCTACGAGAAGCTGGTCCGCAGCTGATCGCCGGATACCGGATCCGATCCGGGCCCAAATGTCTGGCTGGATTGCCGGCCCGCCCGCCGGGCTTGCCTGCAAACTGACCCATGCGCCGCGCAGCCCCAAGGCCGCGCGGCGTTTTCTTGAGCGGTGGATCGTCGCCGTGATGCTGCGCCGGCGGTCCGCCACGGTCGCATCGCCGATTGGCGGCTTGTCGGGTGCGCGATGCCGCGCCGGGGCCAACATGGCCAAACTGCTGAGCTCCGCTCCGCCACGACCGCGGCGATGCGCCGCGATCAGCCGTTTCCCCACGGCGCACCGATCATGCGGGCGTGTCATGAATGTCTGCCTTGAACGCCCCTGCGCTTGCTGTCACCTTGCCTGTAAAACCGCGCAAGAGGTACGCATGCAGGACACAACGGCACCGCTCCAGATCGTCACCCCCGAGGCGGCAGCGCCCGAGCTCTTCACCGATGCCTCCGCCGCCGTGGACCGGCTTTGCGCGCTTTACGACGAGGCGGTGGGCTTTCTGCATGACCGCTTTCTCGAGGCCATGGCCAAAGGTCATCCCGGCGTGCGCATCCGCGCGTACTACCCCGAGATCCGCGTCACCACGACCACCTACGGGAAGGTCGACAGCCGTCTGAGCTTTGGCCATGTGCCGAGCCCCGGCACCTTTGCCACCTCGGTCACGCGGCCCGATCTCTTCCGCTACTACCTGCGCCAGCAGATCGGCCTTTTGCTGGAAAACCACCAGGTCCCTGTGCAGATCGGCCTGTCGTCGGTGCCGATGCCGGTGCATTTCGCCGTTGCCAACTACCCCGACCTCACCGTGCCGCAGGATGGTGCGGGGGACTTCGTGTTGCGCGATGTGTTCGACGTGCCGGACCTCAACGTGACCAACGACGACATCGTCAACGGCCTCGCGGTTCCGGCCGAGGACGGCGCCCAGCCGCTGGCGCCCTTCACCGCGCAGCGGGTGGATTACTCCCTCGCCCGGCTGGCGCATTACACCGCCACCGATCCGATGCATTTCCAGAACCACGTGCTGTTCACCAACTACCAGTTCTACGTTTCGGAATTCGAGGCTTACGCCCGCGCCCAGCTGGCGGACCCGGACAGCGGCTACACCAGCTTCGTGTCCACCGGTAACGCCGAGATCGACACGCCGGACGGAGATCTGCCCATCAGTCTCAAGATGCCGCAGATGCCGACCTATCACCTCAAGCGCGCGGACGGATCCGGGATCACGTTGGTGAATATCGGGGTAGGGCCGTCCAATGCCAAGACCGCGACGGACCACATCGCCGTGCTGCGCCCGCATGCATGGCTGATGGTCGGCCACTGCGCAGGGCTGCGCAATTCGCAAAGCCTTGGGGATTTCGTGCTCGCCCACGCCTACCTGCGCGAGGACAAGGTGCTCGATGACGATCTGCCGCTCTGGGTGCCGGTGCCGGCGCTGGCGGAAATCCAGGTGGCGCTCGAGGATGCGGTGGCCAAGGAAACGAAGCTGGACGGGTTCGACCTCAAGCGGATCATGCGCACGGGTACCGTGGCTTCGGTGGACAACCGCAACTGGGAATTGCGCGAGCAATCCGGCCCGGTGCGCCGTCTCAGCCAGAGCCGGGCGGTGGCGCTTGACATGGAAAGCGCGACCATTGCGGCCAACGGCTTCCGCTTCCGGGTGCCTTATGGCACCTTGCTCTGCGTCAGCGACAAGCCGCTGCACGGCGAGCTGAAGCTTCCCGGCATGGCCTCGGATTTCTACAAGACTCAGGTGGCGCGCCACCTGATGATCGGGATACATGCCATGGAGACGCTGCGTGGCATGCCTCTTGAGCGGCTGCACAGCCGGAAACTGCGTAGTTTTGAGGAAACAGCGTTCCTGTGACGGCAGCGTTTGCGGCGGAAATCAGCGTTTTTCCCTTGCAAACAGCCACTATTCGTTGTGTCTGAACTCCAGATAAAGTTATCAAAGCATATCGAGGCCCAATTCTTCGGGCAGCCAAGGAGACCATAGAAATGGCGACGAAACCGATGACCAAGACCCAGCTCGTGGCCGCTCTGGCCGAGAAGATGGACGCGGACAAGAAGACCGCGACCACCGCGCTGGACGCGATCACCGATCTCATCACCCAGGAAGTCGCAGCAGGCGGCGCCGTGACCCTTCCGGGCGTCGGCAAGATCTACTGCCGCGAGCGGCCCGAGCGGATGGTGCGCAACCCCGCCACCGGTGAGCAGTTCAAGAAGGAAGCCGACAAGCAGGTCAAGATGACCATCGCCAAGGCTCTGAAGGACAGCGTGAACGGCTAAGCCCGTTCCTGACCTGATCGAACTGAAAGGACCGCCTCGGCGGTCCTTTTCTTTTGTGCGGGGCAGGCGGGCCATGTCTTCGCCCGCCCCGGGCGGCTCACGGCCAGACGGGCATCCCTTCGAGCCCGGCGGTTTCCGGCAATCCGCAGGCAAGGTTGGCGTTCTGCACTGCCTGTCCCGCAGCGCCTTTGCCGAGGTTGTCCACCACCCCCAGGCCGATCACCAGATCACGCTCGGGGTCGGCGGCGTAATGGACGAAACTCAGGTTCGACCCCGAGGCCCATTTCGTCTGGGGAGGCCTGTCCGTAACCCGGACGAAGGGCCGGTCCGCATAGAAATCCCGGGCGGCATCAAGGCATTGTGCCGTGGTGGCGCTACCCCGCGCGTAGATCGTCACGAGGATGCCCCGCGTCATCGGCACGAGGTGCGGCGTGAAGACAAGGCCCCGCGCGCTGCCGCCGAACCCTTCTATGGTGCGGGCCATCTCGGGCATGTGGGTGTGCTGCAGAAGGCCGTAAGGTTGTAGCGTCTCGTTGCTGTCCGCATAGCCAAAGCGGCTGTCACCGCCGCCGCGCCCCGCGCCCGAGATGCCGGTCTTGGCGTCGATGATGATGCCCTCCGGCCGGATCAGCCCGGCGCTCAGCAGCGGTGCCAGCGTGTTCAGGGTTGCCGCTGGAAAACAGCCGGGATTGGCGATGCGGGACTGCCCGGCGATGCGGTCCGGCCAGACATCGGCCAGTCCGTAGGTCCAGCCCGGTGCGTAGCGGTGATCGCCGCCGATGTCGACGATCTTCACGCGGCTGGGCACCTTCGCCAGCGCCTCGGCCGACGCGCCGGTGGGCAGGGAGGCGAAGAGCACGTCGAGATCGGGCAGCGTCTCGGGATCCCACGGCGCGATCCGTAGTGCGGCAAGCTTCGGGGGCACGCCCGGAAAGCGGTCTGCAAGGCGACTGCCAGCGCTGCCGCTGCCTGCCGCAAAGACCAGTTCGAATTCGGGGTGGGCGGCGATCAGACGCAGCGCTTCGCCGCCGCCAAAACCGCTGATGCCGACAATGCCGACGCGTATGCTCATGGGGTGTCCTTTCGGGGATCTGGATGTCTGGAATACGAAAAACCCCCGAAGCCGGGGGCTGCGGGGGTTCGGACGATGCGGGCGTTGCGGGCCGGGTGGCGGTCTTTAACGGACCGTCATGCCTCGGCTCTGGAACAGGCGCGCAGCGGGACCGGCCACCGCAGAAGGGCTGCGGCGTCGACGGAATGCGCAAGGGGTCATTGTTCCGAACATGACCGAAGCAATGCGGCCCCTGTGCCGTCCGGTCAAGGGAAAAGCGGCCTCAGCATGCGTTCAACGGGTGGATCTGCCGGCCCTCCGCGTCGAAGTTTTCGGGGGCGAGCCAGCGGTCGAACCGTGCTTTCAGCGCGGGCCATTCGCTGTCGATGATCGAAAACCACGCGGTGTCGCGGTTGCGGCCCTTTACCACGGTGGCCTGCCGGAACGTCCCTTCATAGGTGAACCCCAGCCGCTCTGCCGCCCGCCGCGACGGCGCGTTGAGCGCATCGCATTTCCATTCGTAGCGCCGATACCCAAGCGTGCCGAGCGCGTGGCCCATCATCAGGGCCATCGCCTCGGTGGCCGCCTTGGTGCCACGCATGGCCCGGCCAAAATGGATGTAGCCAACTTCGATGCTGCCCACCTCCGGTGCAATGCGCAGGAACGAGCAGAAGCCCATGGGCGCGCCATCGGGGCGGCAGATGGTGAAGAACAGCGGGTCTTCGCTGGCTGACGAGGCAAGGGCCCAGTCGGCGGCATCGGCGCGGTCCGTGAAGGGCCCGCGGGGCATGTAGGTCCAGCCCGCGCCATCGGTGTCCACCGCGAACACGTCGAACAGCGCATCTGCATGTTCCGGATGCATCGGCACAAGCTGCACATGCCGCCCCGCCAGCGTGCTGCGCGTGGGGCGGGGGCGAGGCAGGGCGGACGTCACGGGCGCGCCCATCGGCTGCCCGTGCTCGTTGATCTGGGTGCTCATGACCTCAGCCGAACACCTTCGCAAGGCTCTGATCCACCGCATCGACGATGGCGTCGATGTCTGCCTTCGTGGCGATCAGCGGCGGCGCGAAGCACAGCACGTTGTTGCGCCCCGGGACCGATCGGTTGGTGGCCCCGATGATGACCCCAAGTGCACCGCAGTTGGCGACGACCGCGCCGACCTGCGCCTCGGGCACCGGCTCCTTGGTGTCCCGGTCCGAGACCAGCTCGAGCCCGAGGAACAGCCCCTTGCCGCGGGCCTCGCCCACGACCGGGTGCTTGTCCTTGAGCGCCTCGAGCCGGCCAAGCATATAGGTCCCCATCTCGGCACAGTTCGCGAGCAGGCCTTCCTCCTCGATGATCCGCATGTTTTCCAGCGCGGCGGCGGGACCGGCGGTGCAGCCGCCGAAGGTCGAGATGTCGCGGAAATAGCTGAGCGGATCGTTTGCGTCATCCTTGAAGAAATCGAAGACCTTCTCGTTGGTGACGCAGCAGGCGATGGCCGCGTAGCCGCTGGCAACGCCCTTGGCCATGGTCACGAAATCGGGCTCGATGCCGTAGTGCTGGTAGCCGAACCAGTGGGTGCCGGTGCGCCCGATGCCACAAACCACCTCGTCGATGTGAAGCAGGATGTCGTACTTGCGGCAGATCTCCTGCACGCGGGGCCAGTATCCTTCGGGCGGAACGATGACGCCGCCCCCCGCCGTCACCGGCTCGAGACAGAGCGCGCCGACGGTCTCGGGGCCTTCGCGCAGGATGACCTCCTCGATGGCATCGGCGGCACGGCGGCCATACTCCTCGCCCGAAAGCTCGCCCCAGCCCTGCTCATGGGCGCGGTATTCAAGGCAGTGCGGCACCCGTACGAAGCCCGGCGCGAAGGGACCGTACTGCACGTTGCGCTCATCCTGACCGCCCGCCGACATGGTGCCGATGCTCGAGCCGTGGTAATCGCGGTCGCGGTAGAGGATCTTGTGCTTCTTGCCGCCGTATTTCCTGTGCGCGATCTGGCGCACCATCTTGAAGGCCTTCTCGTTCGCCTCCGATCCGGAGTTGGTGTAGTAGACGCGGCTCATGCCCGGCATCTTCTCGATCAGCTTCTCGGCAAAGAGCGCGCCGGGGATCGAGCCTGCGGCCCCGGCGAAATAGTTCAGCTTCATCAGCTGTTCGGACATCTTGTCTACGATGGACTTGCGGCCGTAGCCGACGTTGACGGTCCAGACCGCGCCGGACACGGCGTCGATAAATTCCTTGCCGTTCTGGTCCCAGACCCGCATGCCCTTGCCTTCGACGATGATCCGGGGATCGGTCGACTCGAAGGCCTTGTGTTGGACAAGGTGGTGCCAGACATGGGCCTTGTCGGCCTCGACTACGTGGCTCAGATCGTTCTGGGAATGGGTGCCGTCCATCTTGTCATCGTCTCCAGCAGATGCGCGAATCCGGCCCGCCGCCGGTTCGGCCGAATGTTAGCACAGATATGATCAAAAATGCCACGGGATAGCAGCGCGGGTGCGCCGGGATCGGGCCGGTTGCAAGCCTGAGCGGCGTTTCGGTGGGCATCTGCAGGACATTCGCTCGTCGATGGACCGACGACGGGAGGTGTCGCATCAGTGCGGAGCGATCTCCGCGCTATCCTGCGGCGACCAGCGGGGCGGATCACCGGAAAAGTCGGAGACGGTGCCCGTCCCGGCAATGCCGTCGGGGACCGCCGCCGCCCTCTTGGACGGCACCGCGCAGGTGGCCTAGAAAGAGCGGGACATGGCCGCAGCCCTGCGCTCGCTCGTCCAGTCCTCGTCCAGCGCTTGCAGGGCCTTCACTCGGTGGGCGAGCCGCCGGCGATCATCTGCACCAGAGCGCTCACCTGGCTATCAAGCCAGAGCCGCAGCCCGTCCACCCATGAGGTGTAGGCATTCATGATTTCGGCTGACTCGGGGAAGACGGTGACCACCTTGTCCGCCATGATGTAGACCAGCACCGCGAGCACCATGATGGCGATGACCAGACGGAAGCCGGCGGCAAACCCGCTACGCTCAGCCTCGTCTTCTTCGTCCTCGACCATGCGCCCCTGCGGCGTTTCCATGCCATGCCGTTCCGACGATGCACGGAGGGTCTGGTTGATCTCTTCGATGTCGGGAAGCATCTCCCGGCGCGACCCGGCAACGGCTGCAGCTGCCACGCCATCCTGCCGGGACGCGTCCGCATTGCCCGGCGGGGCCTTGACGACAGGGACGTGGGGCGCCGGCGTGTCGGGCTCCGTGCCCTGGATGTGCGCCATGCGGTCGCGCGCCTCGCGTGAGCGGCGGGCCACCTTGTCCTCGGACGGTTCCTGAAGCCCGAGATCGGGCTGGCTTTCGAGGCTTTCCGCCTCGCGGCGACGTTTCTCGCGCTCGGCCTCGGCGCGCAGCACCTCTGCGACCGACGGGTCGAGTTCGCGGCGCGGTTTGGTCGGGGCCTCAGGGACGGGCACCGGTTCGCGGGTGGGCTCGGCCTTGTCTTCGTCGTCGGGATCGCTGAGATCGTCGTCGCCGAATGCGTCTTCTGAGGTGCCGTCGGGATCGGACGGCGGCGGGGGAGGCGCGATGGCCTCGTCCGACGCCTCCTGCAGGTCAGCAGTCGGCCTGTCCTGATTTTCTGCGGGGGCGGTTTTCAGATCGTCGTCTGGGTGCGCCTGGAACCACGTATGACCACAATTGGAGCACTGAACGTCGCGCCCGCCCTCGGGTATGACGTTCGTCGGCACCTCGTATTGCGCACCGCAATTCGGGCAAATCAGCCGCATCTGGTCCCCATATGCCTGTGGGCGCGAAAGCGCCTCGTTTCCTTGTGTGACAATAGGTTGCCGGCCCCCCTTGGAAAAGCCCATTTCCGCGGTCCGCGCGGATTGCATAAGCGTCGCGGCTCATGCACAACAGGCCTCAGCCTGGCGGGGGTGTTTCAGGGGTGTATCTGGCGTGATCGAGTTGGACAATGTGGCCTACAGCTACGGCGGTGGCGAGCTGCTGAGCGAGCTGTCCCTGCAACTGGCACCCGGATCGTTCCATTTCCTCACCGGCCCATCTGGTACCGGCAAGACCACCCTGCTGAAGCTCTGCTACGGCGCGCTGCGGCCCACGGCGGGCTATGCGCGTCTGTTCGGGCAGGATGTGCGGCAGATGGGGCGCGACGATATCGCCATGAGCCGCCGGCGCATCGGTGTGGTGCACCAGGACTGCCAGTTCCTCGACCACCTGCCACTGGCTGAAAACGTTGCCCTGCCTCTGGCTGTATCCGGCCAGCCCATCGCGTCGGGGGACGAGAACCTGCGCGAGCTGCTGGCCTGGGTCGGCCTTACAGAGCGCGCCTTGGCGTTGCCGCCCGAGCTGTCGGGGGGCGAACGCCAGCGCGCTGCGCTGGCCCGGGCGGTGATCATGTCGCCCGAGGTCATCCTCGCAGACGAGCCCACGGGCAACGTCGACTGGGAGATGTCACAGCGCCTTCTGCGGCTGCTGGTCGAGCTCAACCGCATGGGCAAGACCATCCTCATCGCGACCCACGACCTTGCCCTGATCCGCGCCGCCAAGAGCCAGGTGCCCGCGCGGGTGCTGCGCATCGTGAACCGCAAGTTGCAGGCGGCGGGATCAGAGCTGTGAGGATTGCACTGGACATGCTGCAGGGCGACAGGGCCTCGGACCGGGTGGTGCCGCCCACCGGCTTTACCGCGCGGCTGACGGTCTTCGTGTCGGCGGCGATGGCCTTCCTCGCGGTCTTTGCGCTGGCGCTGTCGCTGGCAGCGGGGCGGCTTGCCACCACGTGGGGTGATGAGCTGGCACGCGCCTCCACAGTGCGCATTTCGGCCCCCGAGGGACAGATGGCGGCGCAGACCTCGGCGGCGCTGCGGCTACTGCAACAGACACCCGGCGTGGACTCGGCTCGTGCGCTGAGCGAGGCGGAACAGCGGGCCCTGCTCGAGCCGTGGTTCGGCCCCGACTTGCCGGTCGACCAGCTGCCCGTGCCGCAGCTGATCGAGGTGACCGAGACTGCGGACGGCTACGATGCCGCGGGCCTGCGCCTGCGCCTGCAGGCCGAGGTGCCGGGCGCGGTGCTTGACGATCACGCCCGCTGGCGGCGGCCACTGGTAGCGGCGGCGGCGCGTCTGAAGCTGATGGGCTGGGTGTCGGCGATCCTGATCGCCGGGGCGGTCGGCGCGATGGTGACGCTGGCGGCCAACGCTGCGCTGGCCGCCAATGCACAGGTCATCGCGGTGCTGCGCCTCGTGGGGGCCACGGATGCCTATATTTCTCGCGCCTTTGTGCGGCGCTTCACGTTGCGGGCGCTGACCGGCTCGGGTATCGGGACCTTCGTCGGGGTGCTGGCGGTGTTCCTGCTGCCCGCGAGCGGCGAGACGGCAGGGTTCCTTACGGGGCTGGGGTTCAAGGGCTGGCACTGGGTCGTGCCGCTTCTGGTGCCGCCCCTTGCCTCTGCCGTGGCCTTTGCCGCGACGGTGGTCGCGGCCCGGCGTGTACTGGGAGATCTGAGCTGATGACATACGCGATCCAGTGGGTTCGTTCACTGCTGTTCCTCGTTGCAATGTACGGTGGCATGGCCTTGGTCGGCATCCTCTATGCGCCTTGGGCGATCGTGTCGCGGCGCGGCGCGCTGGCGGCCTGCCGTCACTGGTGCAAGCTGGTGTGCTGGCTGGCGGGCTGGATGGTCGGCCTCAAGACCGAGATCCGCGGCACCCCGCCCACGGACGAGGTGATGGTCGCATCCAAGCACCAGAGCTTTCTCGACATCATAATGATCTTCGCGCATGTCCCGGCGGGCCGCTTCATCATGAAGCGCGAGCTTCTGTGGATGCCGGTGCTGGGGCAATACGCCGTGCGCATCGGCTGCGTGCCGGTGAACCGCGGCAAGCGGGGTGCGGCGATCCAGAAGATGCTGAGCGACGTGGAAAGCGGCAAGAGCTTCCCGGGCCAGCTGATCATCTACCCGCAGGGCACGCGCGTCGCGCCGCATGTGAAGGTGCCCTACAAGGTCGGGGCCGCGCTGCTCTACCGTGAACTGGGCCAGCCTTGCGTGCCTGCGGCCACCAATGTCGGCCTGTTCTGGCCGCGCAAGGGCATCTACCGCAAGCCGGGCCGTGCCATCGTGGAGTTCCTGCCGCGCATCGAGGCGGGCCTGCCGCGCGACCAGTTCCTGCCGCAGCTCGAGGCCGTGGTGGAAGAGGCCAGCGACCGGCTCATGGCCGAGGCAGGCTCGCCGAAACCGGCGGAGTGATCTTTTCGTAAACTTCGGGGGGCAGCAAATTCCTTTGCAAGGAATTTGGCTTTGCCATGGCGCGCGCCGGGTGCTGACCGCGCACAGGGCAGATGGAGGGGCCGCGACAGCCCCTCCGGTAATGCCTCAGGCGTGGATGGCGCCGTCGCCGCAGGCCAGAGCCGCCTCGCGCACCGCTTCCGAGAAGGTCGGGTGGGCGTGGCAGGTCAGCGCGAGATCCTCGGCAGAGCCGCCATATTCCATGATCACGCAGACCTCGTGGATGAGATCGCCCGCCGCCGGCCCGATGATATGGCAGCCAAGCACACGGTCGGTTTCCTTGTCCGCGAGGATCTTGACGAAGCCGTCACCGGCGAACACAGCCTTGGCGCGGCCGTTGCCCATGAACGAGAACTTGCCGACCTTGTAGGCGCGGCCCTCGTCCTTCAGCTGGGCTTCGGTCTTGCCGACCGAGGCGACCTCGGGGTGGGTGTAGATCACGCCGGGGATCACGCCATAGTTCACGTGACCGGCCTTGCCCGCCAGCACTTCGGCGCAGGCCATGCCTTCGTCCTCGGCCTTGTGCGCCAGCATCGGGCCCTCGATGGCGTCACCGATGGCGTAGACGCCCTTGACGCTGGTTTCCCAGTGGTCATTGGTGGCAATCTGGCCACGCTTGGTCATCTCGACGCCAAGCGCCTCGAGGCCAAGCCCGTCGACGAAGGGCTTGCGGCCGGTGGCGACCAGCACCACGTCGGCATCGACCTCGTGTTCGCTGTCATCCTTGCGCAGTTTGTAGGTCACCTTGCCCTTGCCATCCGTCGCTTCGACCTTTGACACTGCGGCCCCGAGGGTGAACTTCAGGCCCTGCTTGGACAGCAGCTTTTGCAGCGATTTCTGCACGTCCGCGTCCATGCCGGGGGTGATGTGGTCGAGGAACTCGATCACCTCGACCTCGGCGCCGAGGCGGGCATAGACCGACCCCATCTCGAGCCCGATAACACCGGCGCCGATGACGATCATCTTCTTGGGGATTTCCGGCAGCTCGAGCGCGCCGGTGGACGTGACGATGACCTTCTCGTCGATCTCGACCTCTGCGCCGGGCACGGAGGAGGGCACGGAGCCTGATGCGACGATGATGTTCTTGGCCTCGTAAACGTCGTCACCGACCTTGACCTTGCCCGCCTCTGGGATCGAGCCCCAGCCCTTGAGCCAGTCGATCTTGTTCTTCTTGAACAGGAACTCGATGCCCTTGGTGTTCTGGCCGATCACGTCATCCTTGTAGGACAGCATCTGTTTCCAGTCGACCGACGGCGTCTCGCCCTTGAGACCCATGGCGGCAAAGTTGTGCTCAGCCTCGTGCAGCTGGTGAGAGGCGTGCAGCAGCGCCTTCGAGGGGATGCAGCCCACGTTGAGGCAGGTGCCGCCGAGGGTTTCGCGGCCTTCGACGCAGGCGGTCTTGAGGCCGAGCTGAGCGCAGCGGATGGCGGCGACGTAGCCGCCGGGGCCCGCGCCGATGACGATGACGTCGTATTGTGCCATGGGGTTTTCCTTTCCGTTATCGTGGGCCGGGTGGGGGCGCTGCCCCCGTCCGCGTTCCGCGGACTCCCCCGGGATATTTGAGGCAATTGGAAGGTCTAGAGAAGCGCCGCGATCAGCATGGTGGCGGTTGCGGCAAGGCCGACGATCCAGATCAGCGACCGCCAGGGCGTCCAGCCGAAAAGGTAGGCCGGGACGTAGAGGATACGGGCGAGAAGGTAGATCCCGGCGGCCAAGGCGGTCACGGCGCTGCCGGCGTCGGCGAAGCTGACCGTGAGCGCGGCGATGCCGAAGAGGATCAGCCCCTCGAAGTGGTTGTTCATCGCACGATGCGCGCGGCCTGCCATGCCGCTGAGCTGGCGGCCTTCGTCGCGGGGGGACATGGCGTAGCGTCGGCCGACCTGCTTCTGGGCGAGGACCGAGAACAGAGCCATCTGCAGCAGCTGCAGCAGCGTCGCGAGGATCAGGACGGTAAGTTCCGGGGTCATCAGAAGAAGCTCGCTGCAATCATGCCGAAGCAGGACAGCAGCCCCACCATGAAGATGACGGAGCGCCAGGGCGCCCAGCCGAAGGCGTAGGCCGGCAGGTAGAGCGCGCGGGCGGCAACGAAGATCCACGCCAGCAGTGCGGTCAGCCATGAATTGCTGTCCGTGAACTGCACCAGCACGACGGCGATGATGAAGATGCCGATGTTCTCGGTGTGGTTCGCCAGCGCCCGGCGCAGTCGCTTGGTGTGTTCGGACAGGCGGCCTTCGACCCCGTCGCGCGGGCCGGTATTGCCGTCGCGGCCCACATCGGCTTCGAGGGCGCGCTGGGACCACATGACCGCGGCCATGTGTACAAGGACGGTGGCGGCGAGGGCGGCAAGTTCGGGCGTCATGGGCAAATCTCCACTCCGAGGCCGGGGCGGGCCTGCGGCAGGGACAGGGAAAAGGGCAGGCCCCGGAGCTGATCCGGGGCGCAGGTGGTCATGAGAGGGGCGTGACGCATAAGCATCAGGCGGTTCTCAGGAAATGCGAGGATTCGGGTGCGTGGCCGAGGCTGCCGGCCTTGCCGAGCCAGCCTTGCGCCTTGGCCTGATCGTTTACCTCGAACAGGATCCACGTGGCGGCGCCTTCGGTTTCAGTCCAGCGCTGAAGTGGCGTAAGGCCGGCGTTGGCGCGGTTCTCGGCGTCACTGTCGAACTGTGCTTCGTCGAAGCCGGTATAGCGGGTGAGCAGTTGCAGGGTCATCAGGTGGCCTCCCTTTGCGTTGCAGGCCGGGCGGTGCCGGTGATGCCGTGCGCCCGGATCGCGGTGCCGCGATACTGGTTCAACGCCGTCTTCTCCGGTCGGTTGCGCCGCATGCTACCCTCTTGGATGCGCCCGGGCAGGAACTCCCGCCCGGGCAATGCGATTGCGTGTCGCGATTACAGGTCCATCAGCAGACGGCGCGGATCCTCGAGCGCTTCCTTGACGCGCACGAGGAAGGTCACTGCGCCCTTGCCGTCGACGATGCGGTGATCGTAGCTAAGGGCGAGGTACATCATCGGGCGGATCTTGATCTCGCCGTTGACGACCATGGGACGGTCCTGGATCTTGTGCATGCCGAGGATGCCCGACTGCGGCGGGTTCAGGATCGGCGAGGACATCAGCGAGCCGTAGACACCACCGTTGGAGATGGTGAAGGTGCCGCCCTGCATTTCCGCCATCGAGAGCTTGCCGTCACGGGCTCGCTTGCCCTTCTCGGCGATCTCGCCTTCGATCTCGGCAAAGGACTTCTCGTGGACGTCGCGCAGAACCGGAACCACGAGGCCCTGCGGGGTGCCTGCGGCGATGCCCATGTGCACGAAGTTCTTGTAGACCACTTCGTTGCCGTCGATCTCGGCGTTCACTTCCGGCACTTCCTTCAGCGCGTGCACGCAGGCCTTGGTGAAGAAGGACATGAAGCCAAGGCGCACGCCGTGCTTCTTCTCGAAGAGATCCTTGTACTGCTTCCGCAGCGCCATGGTCTCAGTCATGTCCACCTCGTTGTAGGTGGTGAGCATGGCCGCGGTGTTCTGCGCATCCTTCAGGCGGCGCGCGATGGTCTGGCGCAGGCGAGTCATCTTGACGCGCTCTTCGCGGGCGGCGTCCTCGGCGGGCGAGGGGGCGCGCTTGGGCGCTGCCGGCGCGGACGAGGCGGCAGGGGCAGACTTCGCGGCGGCGATCGCTGCCGAGACGTCTTCCTTCATGACGCGGCCGTCCTTGCCAGAGCCCTTGACGGAGCCTGCATCGAGACCCGCTTCGGACATGGCCTTCTTGGCCGAGGGCGCATCCTCGATGTCCTTGCGACCATTTTTCGGCGGCTCCTGGTCGGAGGCCGAGCTGGGCGCGGGGGCTTCGACGGCGCCCTTGCTGGCGGCATCGCCCGACGCGGCAGATCCGCCTGCGCCGCCAAGAACGGCAAGCTTGCCGCCTGCCTCGACGGTGGAGCCTTCCTCGGCGAGGATCTCGGTCAGGGTACCGGCGGAGGGGGCGGGCACTTCGACGGACACCTTGTCGGTTTCAAGCTCGCAGAGCATCTCGTCCTGCTCGACCGTGTCGCCGACCTTCTTGAACCATGTTGCCACCGTCGCTTCGGACACGGATTCGCCAAGGGTCGGCACCATCACGTCGACGGCCTCACCGCCACCCGAAGCGGGCGCTTCGGACGCGCCCTTGTCAGCCGACTTGGAGGCCGAGGGGCGCTCTTCGGGCGTTTCGGAGCCGGCTTCGCCTGCCGGGGCGATGTTGGCGAGCAAGGCGTCTACACCCACGGTGTCGCCTTCGTTCGCGACGATATCGGCCAGCTTGCCTTCGACCGGGGAGGGCACCTCGACGGTGACCTTGTCGGTTTCCAGCTCGCACAGCATCTCGTCGACCGCCACGGCGTCACCCGGTTTCTTGAACCAGGTGGCCACGGTTGCCTCGGTCACGGATTCCCCGAGCGTGGGGACGCGCACTTCGGTCGTCATCAGATCAGTTCCCTTCGATGGTCAGCGCTTCGTCCACGAGCGCCTGTTGTTGTGCTTTGTGCTGGCTTGCCAGGCCCGTGGCGGGCGAGGCGGAGGTGGCGCGGCCGACATAACGCGGACGCGGGTGTGCGGCGTCGATGCGGCTCAGCACCCATTCGATGTTGGGTTCGATAAAGGTCCATCCGCCCTGGTTCTTGGGCTCTTCCTGGCACCAGAGCATCTCGGCGCCCTTGAAACGCTCAAGCTCCTTGACCAGCGAAAGCGCCGGGAACGGGTAGAACTGTTCGACCCGCAGCAGGTAGACATTGTCGATGCCCCGCGCGTCACGCTCTTCGAGCAGGTCGTAGTAGACCTTGCCCGAGCACATGACCACGCGCTTGATTTCGGCGTCGGGCTTCAGCTGGGTCTGGCTTTCGCCGGATTCCGCGCTGTCCCAAAGGACGCGGTGGAAACTCGAACCGGTGGTGAAGTCCTTGGCCTCGGACACCGCCAGCTTGTGACGCAGAAGCGATTTCGGCGTCATCATGATGAGCGGCTTGCGGTAGCTGCGGTGCAGCTGGCGGCGCAGGATGTGGAAGTAGTTCGCCGGGGTCGTCACGTTGGCGACGATCCAGTTGTCCTGGCCGCACATCTGCAGGAACCGCTCGAGGCGGGCCGAGGAGTGTTCAGGGCCCTGGCCTTCGTAGCCGTGGGGCAGCAGGCAGACGAGACCCGACATGCGCAGCCACTTGCTTTCGCCTGAGGACACGAACTGGTCGAACATGATCTGAGCGCCATTGGCGAAGTCACCGAACTGCGCTTCCCAAAGCGTCAGCGCGTTGGGTTCGGCCAGCGAATAGCCGTATTCGAAGCCGCAGACCGCATATTCCGACAGGGCGCTGTCGATCACCTCGTAGCGGGCCTGGCCCTCGCGGATGTGGTTGAGCGGGTAGTACCGGTCTTCGTCATCCTGGTTCACGAGGCCCGAGTGGCGCTGCGAGAAGGTGCCGCGCGTGCTGTCCTGACCTGCAAGGCGCACCGGATAGCCTTCGGTCAGCAGCGAGCCGAAGGCGATCGCCTCGCCCGTGGCCCAGTCAAAGCCCTGTCCGCTGTCGAACATCTTGGAGCGCGCGTCGAGGAAGCGGCCGATGGTCTTGTGCAGGGGGAAGCCGTCCGGCGTGGTGGTCAGTCCCTTGCCGATCTCGGCCAGCGTCTCGGGCTTGATGGCGGTTTCGCCGCGCTGGTAGTTGCCCTCTTTCTGCTTGTCGAGGTGGCTCCAGCGGCCATCGAGCCAGTCAGCCTTGTTCGGCTTGTAGGTTTTGCCGTTCTCGAACTCCTCGTTGAGGTGCGCCTGGAACGAGGCCTTCATGTCCTCGATCTCCCCTTCGGGGATCAGGCCGTCCTTGACGAGGCGGTCGGTGTAGAGCGTCAGCGTCGTCTTCTGCTGCTTGATCTTCTTGTACATCACCGGGTTGGTGAACATGGGCTCGTCGCCCTCGTTGTGACCAAAGCGGCGGTAGCAGAAGATGTCGATCACGACGTCCTTGCCGAACTTCTGGCGGAACTCGGTCGCGACCTTGGCGGCGTGGACCACGGCCTCGGGATCGTCACCGTTGACGTGGAAGATCGGCGCCTCAACCACCAGTGCGTTGTCGGTGGGGTAGGGGGACGAGCGCGAGAAGTGCGGCGCGGTGGTGAAACCGATCTGGTTGTTCACCACGATATGGATGGTGCCGCCGGTGCGGTGACCGCGCAGGCCCGAGAGCGCGAAGCATTCCGCCACAACGCCCTGGCCGGCGAAGGCCGCGTCGCCGTGCAGCAGGATCGGCAGAACCTGCGTGCGCTCCACGTCACCCAGCTGGTCCTGCTTGGCGCGGACCTTGCCCAGAACCACCGGGTTCACCGCCTCGAGGTGCGAGGGGTTGGCGGTCAGCGAAAGGTGAACGGTGTTGCCGTCGAACTCGCGGTCCGACGACGCGCCGAGGTGGTATTTCACGTCGCCCGAGCCGTCCACGTCGTCAGGCTTGAAGCTGCCGCCCTGGAATTCGTTGAAGATCGCGCGGTAGGGCTTGTTCAGCACGTTGGCCAGCACCGACAGGCGGCCACGGTGCGGCATGCCCATCACGATCTCCTTGAGACCAAGGTTGCCGCCACGCTTGATGATCTGCTCCATCGCGGGGATGAGGGATTCACCGCCGTCGAGACCGAAGCGTTTGGTGCCCATGTACTTGACGTGTAGGAACTTCTCGAAGCCCTCGGCCTCGACCAGCTTGTTGAGGATGGCGCGGCGCCCCTCGCGGGTGAACTTGATCTCGCGACCGTAGCCTTCGATCCGCTCCTTGAGCCATGCCGATTGCTCGGGGTCCGAGATGTGCATGTACTGCAGCGCGAAGGTGCCGCAGTAGGTGCGCTTCAGCACGCCCATGATCTCGCGCATGGAGGCGACCTGAAGGCCGAGCACGTTGTCGATGAAGATCGGGCGGTCCATGTCGGCATCGGTGAAGCCGTAGGCCTTGGGGTCGAGCTCGGGGTGCGGCTCCTTGCCGTGCAGACCCAGCGGGTCCAGATCGGCGGCAAGGTGGCCGCGGATGCGGTGGGCACGGATGATCATCAGCGCCCGAATGGAATCCAGCACGGCGCGCTTGATCTGGTCGTCGCTGACCTTCACGTCCATCGACGCGGCCTTGTCGGCGATCTTCTTGCCGGCGCCCTTGGCTTCGGCCACGGGCATCAACGGCCATTCGCCGGTGATCGCGGCGGTCAGGTCATCCTCGGGCTGGGGCGGCCAGTCCTGGCGGCCCCAGGAGGCACCGGCGGCCTCGGCCTTGACGTTGGTGTCTTCGTCGCCAAGCGCCTTGAAGAACTCGGCCCATGCTTCGTCGACCGCATTCGGGTCGTTGGCATAGCGGGCATACATCTGTTCGAGGTATTCCGCGTTCACGCCCTGCAGGAAGCTGGAGGCGTGGAACTGGTCGTTAGGGCTTTGATCCGTCATGGGTTGGTCTCTCCAACGGGCGTGTCTGGGTAGCCTGCCTTGTCGAACATCCAGGCAAAGATGTCGTGAATCCGCGCGGTGGATGCACGGTCATAGAAATCGGCCACCGAAAGGCCGAGGCGCATGTCCCCCGTCCTCTTGGTTACGGGGAGGCGGTCGGCCTCGAAAGACAGATCCAGCGCTTCGCAGACGCGGGCCAGATCCTCCTGCATATACTCGCAGCGAACAATCATCCGTGGCGCGAATTCGCCCTGATCGTAGA
The DNA here is from genome assembly GCF_014643635.1 of Salipiger pallidus. GTDB lineage: Bacteria > Pseudomonadota > Alphaproteobacteria > Rhodobacterales > Rhodobacteraceae > Salipiger > Salipiger pallidus. The sequence continues at coordinate 142,998 of NZ_BMJV01000007.1, read as the reverse complement.
CGATGTTTTCACAGGAATAATACTTGTCCTTCTTCACCGCCTTGCGGAAGGCGGTCACGTGGGCCTCGGGGTGGTCCGGCAGCGTAAGGTTGCGCGTCCGGAGCCGGAAATAGAACTGCGACACGGCGATGGCGAAAGGATTCCGCACCGTCGTGATTTTCATGTAGTCCGGCCACTGGTCAGGACCAAGCAGAGTGCGGATTTCTGTCGCGGACATGTGATTGTACCATGTCCGGTCGAGATCGGTCTGCTCTTCGGCAGGGATGCGACGCCGCCCCACAATGCAGTGCGGCGTCACTTGGGCGTGCGTGCGTTCATCAGGCGTCTCGGGCTGACCGGCGCAATAGGATTGCAGGAACATCTCGGCGGATGTCCCTGCAGTCTTGCGCGTCTTCAGGAAGACGAACCGATTATCGTGGCACACCAGAACCATGGAAGCGGATCAGCCCTTGATTGCCTTCATCACGGCTTCACCAAGCGTTGCGGGGCTGTCGGCAACGACGATGCCCGCGGACTTCATGGCTTCGATCTTGGATTCCGCGTCACCCTTGCCACCGGCAACGATCGCGCCGGCGTGGCCCATGCGGCGTCCCGGAGGCGCGGTGCGGCCCGCGATGAACCCGGCGGTCGGCTTCCAGCGGCCCTTCTTCTTTTGCTCGGCGAGGAACTCTGCAGCTTCCTCTTCGGCGGTACCGCCGATTTCGCCGATCATGATGATGGACTCGGTTTCCGGATCATCGAGGAACATGTCGAGCACGTCGATATGCTCGGTGCCCTTGATGGGGTCGCCGCCGATGCCCACGGCCGACGACTGGCCAAGGCCCATGTCGGTGGTCTGCTTCACAGCTTCGTAGGTCAGGGTGCCGGAACGGGACACGACGCCAACCGAGCCGCGCTTGTGGATGTGGCCGGGCATGATGCCGATCTTGCAGGCGTCAGGGGTGATGACGCCCGGGCAGTTCGGACCGATGAGGCGCGAGGCGCTGCCTTCGAGGGCGCGCTTGACCTTCATCATGTCGAGCACCGGGATGCCTTCGGTGATGCAGACGATCAGCTCAATCTCGGCGTCGATCGCCTCGAGGATCGAATCCGCCGCAAAGGGCGGCGGCACGTAGATGACCGAGGCGTTGGCTTCGGTGACGTGCTTGGCTTCGTGGACCGAGTTGAACACGGGCAGACCCAGATGTTCCTGGCCGCCTTTGCCGGGAGTCACGCCGCCGACCATCTTGGTGCCGTAGGCGATCGCCTGTTCCGAGTGGAAGGTGCCCTGCGAGCCGGTGAAGCCCTGACAGATGACCTTGGTGTTTTCGTTTACGAGGACTGCCATTGGTGGCGTTCTCCTTGTTGGGCCGCAATCGTGCGGCACGCTTTGGAAGACGGCTCCGCGAAACGCGGGCCGATGACACGAAGAAGCAGCGCGGCACCAAGAGGTGCGCGCTGCCCTGCAAAGCTTCCGGAAATCCCTGCGGTTACTTGCCCGTGCGGCCGGACATCTCGTCCAGCGCCCGCGCCGCGAGAAGCGCAACGCCCCCGAGGATCAGCGACCGGCCCACGGAATCCGTCACGTTCGACGGAGCGAAGGCCTGCACGCCGTCCCGGCCATGCTGCGCCGCACGACGCCAGCGACCGATGCGGGGCGCATCGCCGTTCTGTATCGGCGACGGCACCTGGCCGAATCTCGGCTTGGCGATCAGCAGCGCCGTTCCCACGGCAAATAGCCCCATCGCGTAGCCAACAGGCGCAAGACGCGCCTTTCGGCTTGCGGGCAGGGCCTTTTTGGCAAGGGCAGGCAGGGTGTTTCGGTCGGGCAGATAGGTCGACATGGCAGAATCCTTCCTTTCCGGAAGAACCTCTCAGACCTGCGCGAAGTTCCGCGCAAACGTCGATATGCTGCCCGATCCACATCCGGTTCAGCCCTTCACGGCTTTCACGATCTTCTCGGCGCCGTCGCTGAGGTTGTCGGCGGCGATCACGTCCAGACCGGACTCGTTGATGATCTTCTTACCGAGATCCACGTTGGTGCCTTCAAGACGGACGACCAGCGGAACCTGCAGGCCGACTTCCTTGACCGCGGCGATGACGCCCTCGGCGATCACGTCGCAGCGCATGATGCCGCCGAAGATGTTCACGAGGATGCCCTTCACGTTCTTGTCGGACGTGATGATCTTGAACGCCTCGGTCACCTTCTCCTTGGTCGCACCGCCGCCCACGTCGAGGAAGTTGGCAGGCTCGGCACCGTAAAGCTTGATGATGTCCATGGTCGCCATGGCAAGGCCCGCGCCGTTCACCATGCAGCCGATCTCGCCGTCGAGGGCGATGTAGTTCAGATCGTACTTGGACGCTTCAAGCTCCTTGGAATCTTCCTCGGTCTCGTCACGCAGCGACATAATGTCGGCGTGCTTGTAAAGCGCGTTGCCGTCGAAGCCGACCTTGGCGTCGAGCACCTTGAGGTTGCCGTCTTCCATGACGATCAGCGGGTTGATCTCGAGCATCTCCATGTCCTTCTCGACGAAGGCGGAATAGAGCTGGCCCAGAAGCTTGACCATCTGCTTGACCTGTCCGCCCTCGAGCCCGAGCGAGAACGCAACGCGGCGGCCGTGGTAGGGCAGGTAGCCAGTGGCTGGGTCGATGGTGATGTTGAGGATCTTCTCAGGCGTGCTTTCAGCCACTTCCTCGATGTCCATGCCGCCCTCGGTGGAGCAGACGATGGAGATGCGCGAAGAGCCGCGATCCACCAGCAGCGCAAGGTAAAGCTCGCGCGAGATGTCCGAACCGTCCTCGATGTAGATGCGGTTGACCTGCTTGCCCGCCGGGCCGGTCTGGTGCGTGACCAGCGTGTTGCCCAGCATCAGCTTGGCCTGCTCGGCGGCTTCCTCGACGGATTTGGCAAGGCGAACACCGCCTTTTTCACCGGCGCCGGCTTCCTTGAAGGAGCCCTTGCCGCGGCCGCCCGCGTGGATCTGCGCCTTGACGACCCAGAGAGGTCCGTCCAGTTCGCCCGCCGCCGTCTTGGCTTCGCTTGCGTTGAGCACGACACGACCGTCCGAGACCGGGCAGCCGTATTCGCGCAGCAGCGCTTTCGCCTGATATTCGTGGATGTTCATGGAAGACTCTTCCTTGCTGCGATTTTCCGGGCCGGTATAGCCCCCGAGAGGCGGCCCCGTGAATCGAAAATTTGGAAGATTGCGCGAATAGACGCCGAATTCCGACCTTCGTGATCACACGTTTCGGGACTGTGATCACATACCGGGGCGCGGTGCTGATCCTGTTAGCGCTGATGCCGCAGAATCAGTCGAAATGCTTGTTCTGGCGTTTCGGATTGTGACCGGAGCATGCGGCGGGTACTCAGGAAACGGAATGTTCCCCGTGTGATGAAGGACAGGAAGATGCAACGTCTGGCGATGTATGGCCCCGACCGGCACGACCCCAAGGCCGTTCCCGTGGTGACGCTGGCCCACAACGAGCTCAACATCCTGCCCGATTTCCTCGCGCATTATCGCAGGCTGTGCAACGCAACCTTTCTCATCGTCGATGACCGCTCCACAGACGGCACCGCCGAGTATCTCGCCGCCCAGCCGGACGTTACGGTGTTTCATCCGCTGCCCCATTCCAGCTTCGGCACGGACAAGGCGGAATGGCGCGGCGAGATCATGGACGCCTATTGCCCGGACCGCTGGAGCCTCGTGCCCGATCTCGACGAGCATTTCGTCGCCCCGGTGTCCGTGCCCTTCGATACTTGGCTGGGCCAGCTAGACAACGAGACCGCGCAGGTGGTGCTGACGCTGATGGTGGACATGTACGGCGATCTGCCGCTCGCCGAACACGTCTACCCCGACGGCACGGGCCGCCCGCTTGCGGAGTGCTTCCCGTTCTTTGATGCGCCCGCGGAATTTCCCGATGGCTATGTCATGCGCCCGGTGACCCGGAAGGTGGCGGCGCAATACCCGTCGCCGCCGGTGATCTTCAATGGAGGCATGCGCCACCGGCTGTTCTACCCCCGCCCGCTCGGGGCCGGGCCGCTGGCAACGTGGGTGGTGCGCAATCGCTTCGGTCTGGACCGGCCGATCGGGCGCAGGCCCGGCCGGCTATCACGCAAGGTGTCGCGCAACCTGTTCTCGGGCTCGCTCAACTGCACGAAGCTGGGGCTGCTACGCTGGCAGACCGGCATGCGCTTTGCCGGGGGGCCGCACAAGGCGGACACTGCCCTGCGCTGCTCCGAGGCGATCGCGGCCTTCCTGCACTACCCGCTGACCCGCGGGCGCAAAGGCGTGGAATACATCGCGCAGCGCGGGCAGCACGCCGACAATTCCGAACATTATCACAAGCTTCTGGACGGGGGGGCGCTGGACCGTTCGCCGGTGTTCGGCGGGTCGAAACGCTATGACGGGCCGCAGTCTCTGCAGGGCCTGATCCGGGAAAAGCCGGGGCGCTGAACGCCCCGGCCCAAAGGCTTACGCCAGCGTCTCGTCGATGCCCTTGCAGGCTTCGACCAGGCCCTGAACGGCCTTCACGGAGGTGTCGAACATCTCCTGCTCGTTCTTGTTGAGCTTGATGTTCATGATCTTCTCGATGCCACCGGCGCCGATGACGGTGGGCACGCCCACGTACATGTCGGAAACGCCGAGGTCGCCGTCGCAGAACGCGGCTGCGGGCAGAACGCGCTTCTGGTCCTTGAGGTAGGCTTCGGCCATCTCGATCGCCGAGGTGGCGGGGGCGTAGAAGGCCGACCCGGTCTTGAGCAGGCCGACGATCTCGGCGCCGCCGTCACGGGTGCGCTGCACGATCGCGTCAAGCTTGTCCTGCGTGGTCCAGCCCATTTCGACGAGGTCCGGCAGCGGAACGCCAGCAACGGTCGAGTAGCGCACGCACGGCACCATGGTGTCGCCGTGGCCGCCCAGAACGAAGGCGGTGACGTCCTTCATGGACACGTTGAATTCGGTCGCGAGGAAATGGCGGAAGCGGGCGCTGTCGAGAACGCCGGCCATGCCGCAGACCTTGTTGGTCGGCAGGCCCGAGAACTTCTGCAGGGCCCAGACCATCGCGTCGAGCGGGTTGGTGATGCAGATGACAAAGGCATCCGGAGCGTTGTCGCGGATGCCTTCACCGACGGCCTTCATGACCTTGAGGTTGATGCCAAGCAGGTCGTCGCGGCTCATGCCCGGCTTGCGCGGTACGCCGGCGGTGACGATGCAGACGTCCGCGCCCGCGATGTCAGCGTAATCGGTGGTGCCCTTCAGAGTCGCGTCAAAGCCCTCGGACGGGCCGGATTCCGCGATGTCGAGCGCCTTGCCCTGGGGAGTGCCTTCCGCGATGTCGAAGAGAACGACGTCACCGAGCTCCTTGAGTGCGGCGAGGTGGGCGAGGGTGCCACCAATCTGTCCCGCGCCGATCAGGGCGATCTTGGGTCTGGCCATGGATCTTATCTCCGCTCCATTTGGTGAATTCCGCCGCTTGCGTAAGGGTTTGCCGATCGGCGCGCAAGAGCGCTGCGGGGCAGCATGGCGCGCGCGCGGGCGGGCATGAGCTTTAATGATGGCGCTAAAGACAAGGAAATCTATGGCTTAGGAGGGGCTTCCATTCGCGATGCCCGAATGTATGGCAGTCCCGGTTTCGCCATCGTTCTCGTGACTTGCAGAGCCCCATGCGAGCAACGCGAGACCACTTCGGCTCGATTCTCGTGCACCAGGAGTCGGGCGCGCTCAGGCATCGCTTTCGGGCTTGGCGAGCGCTTCTTCCAACATCTCGTAGGCCTGCCCGCTGGCCACGAGGCAGGTCATCCCGCCGGCAGAGGTCACGGTGATGGTCCAGGTGCCGGTTTCCGAAGAGGCATAGACCTCCATCATGGCGTTGTTGGAGCCAAGTCCGATGCTTTGGCGGGTCTCGCCGTACTTCTCGGTCAGCTTGCTGACCACCTGATCACGTGGGGCGCAGGCGCGGGCACCCTGCGCCTGCGCGGTCCCGGTGGTGGCCGCCGCGATGCCGGCGGCTAGAAGTGCCATGCGTGCAGTGTTCACTTTCATCGCTTCGCCCTTTCGGCTGTGCGCGGTGTGTCCCCGGCTTTGCCGGTGCCCCGCGCCGATCATGCCCTCCGGTGGTCCTGCGGCTTCGATCCCATCTGGCGGCGCGTCACGGCGCGGCCTTCACAAAGCCTGCACGCTAAGGTGAAAAGGAGAGGTTAACGCTGCGCACGTCACCGCACTGCCCCACGCAACGCGATGAGCCGGACAATCGGATCTTGTCGGTTCGTCGGGGTTTTCTGCGATGCGGCGACAAACTACTTGCATTTTAGGCAAGACAATGCCCCATTTCGCGCAACATTATTACCCATGCAGGGAGGAGACCCATGGACCTTACGATGCGCCCCTACCGTTCGGTGCTTTACATCCCCGGCTCCAAGGATCGTGCGCTCGACAAGGCGCGCAGCCTTGCCGTGGACGCGATCATCTTCGACCTCGAGGACGCGGTGTCGCCGTCCGAAAAGCCAGCCGCCCGTGAAACCCTTGCCACCGCACTGGCGCAGGGGGGGTATGGCAAGCGGGTCAAGGTGGTGCGGATCAACAGCCTCGACACCGAGTGGGGAGAGGATGACGCCCGCGCTGCTGACACCATGGACTGCGACGCGGTGCTGCTGCCCAAGGTGGAAAGCGCCGCGCAACTGGATGCGCTGGCCGCGCTCACGGACAAGCCGCTCTGGGCGATGATGGAGACCCCGAAGGGCATGCTTGCCGCCGCCGAGATCGGCGCGCACCCCAAGCTTGCCGGCATGGTCATGGGCACCAACGATCTGGCCAAGGAGCTGAACTCGCGCTTCCGGGCAGACCGGCTGCCGATGCTGACCTCGCTCGGCCTGTGTCTGCTGGCGGCCAAGGCCACCGGCTGTGTCATCATCGACGGCGTCTACAACGCCTTCAAGGACGATGCGGGCCTCAAGGCGGAATGCAATCAGGGGCGCGACATGGGCTTTGACGGCAAGACGCTGATCCACCCCGCGCAGGTGGACATCGCCAACGCCGCCTTCGCGCCCTCCGAGGCCGAGATCGACGTGGCCCGCCGCCAGATCGCCGCCTTCGAAGAAGCCGAGGCATCGGGGCAGGGGGTTGCGGTGGTCGATGGCAAGATCGTCGAGAACCTGCACGTGGCGACCGCGCAGACCATTCTTGCCAAGGCGGAAGCCATTGCCGCCATGCAGGAATAATCGCAGGGTGGCGGCCAAAGCTTTCGGCCAAAGGAGACACCCATGGTCCTTCTCGTTCTCGGCGTAGCCCTCTGGTGGGGCGCCCATCTGTTCAAGCGCCTCGCACCGGCGCAGCGCGCCGCCATGGGCTCCAAGGGCAAGGGCCTCATCGCGCTTGCGCTGGTCGCTTCGGTGTTGCTGATGATCTTCGGCTACCGCATGTGGGATGGGGCGTTCTTCTGGGGCCGCCATCCGGCCACTGTGGGGATCAACAACCTCATCATGGTCGCGGCGCTTTACTTCGCCTCGCCCGGGCCGAAGAAGGGCGCATTGTTCTACAGGATGCGTCATCCGATGCTGCTGGGCTTCCTGCTCTGGACCATCGCGCACCTGCTGGTGAACGGCGATACGCCGTCCTTCGTTCTGTTCGGCGGTCTTGGCCTCTGGGCCATCGTCGAGATGATCATCATCAACCGGACCGAGCCCGGCTGGACCCCGCCCGCCAAGGGCAGCATCGCCAAGGATGCCATGTTCCTCGTCGCCAGTCTCGTGCTGCTGTTCGTCATCGGGATGATCCACACCTGGCTGGGCTACCCGGTCTTTGGATAAGGTAACGCTATGAAACTCTATCGTTTTCTCTCTGCCGACGACACGTCGGAATTCTGCCACAAGGTGACAGCGGCCCTGAACAAGGGCTGGGAACTGCACGGCGATCCCACCTATGCCTATGACGCGGCCAATGGCGTCATGCGCTGTGGGCAGGCCGTGACCAAGGAGGCCCCTGGCGAATACACCCCGGACACCAAGCTGGGAGAGCAGTGATGGCCAAGACCAACGCGGGACGCTTCTTCGAGGATTACGCGGTTGGGCAGGTCATCGACCATGCCGTGCCGCGCACCGTGTCGGGCGGGGAGCGGGCGCTGTACCACGCGCTTTACCCTGCGCGGCATGCGCTTCATTCATCGGACGAATTCGCGCGGGCCTGCGGGCTGGCGGGCTCTCCGCTGGATGACCTCGCCGCGTTCCACGTGGTCTTTGGCAAGTCGGTACCCGACGTGTCGCTGAACGCCGTCGCAAACCTCGGCTATGCCGAGGGGCGCTGGCTGCTGCCGGTGCACGCAGGGGACACGCTGCGGTCCTCGTCCGAGGTGATCGGGCTCAAGCAGAACTCCAATGGCCGGACGGGGGTTGTCTGGGTGCGCACCACCGGCACCAACCAGCGCGGCGAGACGGTGATGGAGTACGTGCGCTGGGTCATGGTGCGCAAACGCGACGCGTCAGCCCCGGCGCCCGAGACCGTGGTGCCAGACCTCAAGGCGGTGCTGCCCCCGGAAGATCTGGTGATCCCCGAGGGCCTTGATTTCAGCGCCTACGATTTCACCCTCGCGGGCGAGCGGCATCGCTGGGGCGATTACGAGGTGGGCGAGACCATCGACCACGTCGACGGCGTCACCATCGAGGAAGCCGAGCACATGATGGCCACGCGCCTGTGGCAGAACACCGCCAAGGTGCATTTCGACGCCACCTTCCGCGAGGACGGGAAGCGGCTGATCTACGGCGGGCATGTCATCTCCATGGCTCGGGCGCTGTCGTTCAACGGTCTGGCCAATGCGCAGTTGATCGTGGGCCTGAACGGCGGGGCGCATGCCAACCCGTGCTTTGCCGGCGACACGGTGAAGGCCTGGACGGAGGTGCTGGACAAGGCCGATACCCCCGCGCCCGGCGTCGGCGCAATCCGGCTGCGGCTGGTGGCCACGAAGGGCGGGGCACCGTTCGAGTTGAAGGATGACAACGGCAAGTACCGGCCCGAGGTGCTGCTCGACCTCGATTACTGGGCTCTTATGCCGCAGTGAGGGTTCGCGTCATGCGTGAATGAGTGCTTCGTCGAATCATTTCAGAGGGCATAGCATTGCTATGGGGACGGAAGACATTTCACGCGATGGAGGTCGCCATGTCTGCAACTGCACTGCTTTATGGTACCAATGACGTGCTGGTGTTTTCCGACGGCGCACTGGCCCTTTGGCGCCTTGGCCTCACCGAGTAGGCGAAGCCTACCGCTGGGCTGATCCTTGGAAATTCCTGACAGAATCACTGCGCCGCGTTCCGGGAAGCGGCGTATCTTAGCGAACTGCCCTGTTAGCGTCAAAAATGTGATCACGCAATTTATCCTGTGATCACGCATCACGGAGTTTTTTCCGAATTGATCGAAAAAACCACTGCGCTGCATGTGCACAATGGTGACAGGAGGGCTACAAACTCGGTAGAACGCCCCCACAAGGGAACCGAAAGGACTAGCCATGGCCGAAGCTAAACGGATCGAGCGCCCGCTCTCCCCCTTCATGATCGGACAGTATTACCGCCCGCAGCTCACCTCCATGAGCTCCATCCTCACACGCATCACCGGCAACGCCCTCATGGTGGCGACCCTGTTGATCGTGTGGTGGCTGTTGGCGCTTGCCGCAGGCCCAGAGGCCTTCGAGACCGCCGAGTGGTGGATCACCTCCTGGGTCGGCAACCTCGTGATGTTCGTGTCGCTCTGGGGGCTGTGCTACCACTACCTTGCCGGTCTGCGTCACCTGATCTGGGACGCGGGCAAGGGACTCGACCTCGAGACCGCCGAAAAGCTCGGCTGGGTCTGCATCTACGGGTCGGGCGTCCTGACCGTTCTCGCCGTCATCATCATCTGGCTCTGAGGGATCCCCATGCGTTACATCACCGATCGTCAGCGCGCCGTCGGCAAGGGTTCGGCCCACCACGGGGCGGAGCACCACTGGTTCATGATCGTCAGCTCCGTCGCGCTGGCCTTCATGCTGCCGACCTGGGTCATCATCTTCGGCAAGGCGCTTGGCTCGGGCTACGATGCCGCGCTGGAGACCATGGCGCGCCCGTTCCCCGCGATCCTCACCGCGCTAGTCCTCGTCGTGGGCATGATCCACTTCCACAAGGGCGCGCGCACCATGCTCGAGGATTACACCCAAGGCACCACCCGCAAGCTGCTGATCATGGCCTTCGTCGGCTTCAGCTACGTCATGATCGCCTGCGGGCTTTTCGCGCTCGTCAAGATCGCGCTCTGAGACAGGAAGACCAGCAAAATGGCAGCATACGAATACGAGACGCATAATTATGACGTCGTGGTCGTGGGGGCCGGCGGCGCCGGACTGCGCGCCACGCTCGGCATGGCCGAGCAGGGCCTGCGCACCGCCTGTGTGACCAAGGTCTTCCCGACCCGTTCCCACACCGTCGCCGCACAGGGCGGCATCGCCGCGTCGCTGTCCAACATGGGCCCCGACAACTGGCAATGGCACATGTACGACACCGTCAAGGGCTCGGACTGGCTGGGGGATACCGACGCGATGGAGTACCTCGCGCGCAATGCCCCCGCCGCGGTCTACGAGCTGGAACATTACGGCGTACCGTTCAGCCGCACCGAAGAGGGCAAGATCTACCAGCGTCCCTTTGGCGGCCACACCACCGAATTCGGCGAAGGTCCCGCCGTGCAGCGTACTTGCGCCGCCGCGGACCGGACCGGTCACGCCATCCTGCACACGCTTTATGGCCAGTCGCTGAAGAACAACGCGGAATTCTACATCGAGTATTTCGCCATCGACCTCATCATGTCCGACGATGGCGTGTGCCAGGGCGTGGTGTGCTGGAAGCTCGACGATGGCACCTTCCATATCTTCAACGCCAAGACCGTGGTGCTGGCGACCGGCGGCTACGGCCGTGCCTATTTCTCGGCCACCTCGGCGCACACCTGCACCGGTGACGGCGGCGGCATGGTGGCCCGTGCGGGTCTTGCGCTGCAGGACATGGAATTCGTGCAATTCCACCCCACCGGCATCTACGGTTCGGGCTGCCTCATCACCGAGGGCGCACGGGGCGAAGGCGGCTACCTCACCAACTCCGAGGGCGAGCGCTTCATGGAGCGCTATGCGCCACAGTACAAGGATCTCGCGCCGCGCGACTACGTCTCGCGCTCGATGACCATGGAGATTCGCGAAGGGCGCGGTGTGGGCGAACATGGCGACCACATCCACCTGAACCTGCAGCACCTGCCCGCCGAAGCGCTGGCCGAGCGCCTGCCGGGCATCTCGGAATCCGCCAAGATCTTTGCCGGTGTCGATGTCACCAAGGAACCGATCCCGGTTCTGCCGACGGTGCACTATAACATGGGCGGCATCCCCACGAACTACTGGGGCGAGGTGCTCAACCCCACCGCCGACAACCCCAACGCCACCGTGCCGGGCCTGATGGCCGTGGGCGAAGCGGGCTGCGCGTCGGTGCACGGTGCGAACCGCCTTGGGTCCAACTCGCTGATCGACCTCGTGGTCTTCGGCCGCGCCTCGGCCATCCGTGCCGGCCAACTGGTGGACCCGACGACGAAGAACCCCCTCGCCAACCAGGCGTCCGTGGACAAGGCCTTCGACCGGTTCGACACGCTTCGCCACGCCAGCGGCGGCCTTCCCACCGCCGAGTTGCGGCTCGAGATGCAAAAGACCATGCAGGAAGACGCGGCGGTGTTCCGCACCGACAAGACCCTGAAGGAAGGCGTCGAGAAGATGACCGCCGTTGCCGGCAAGATGGCCGACATCAAGGTCACCGACCGCACGCTGATCTGGAACTCGGATCTCATGGAAACGCTTGAGCTGACCAACCTGATGCCGAACGCGCTGGCGACCATCGTCGGTGCCGAGGCACGCAAGGAAAGCCGCGGCGCCCACGCGCACGAGGATTACCCGACGCGGGACGATGACGACTGGCGGGTGCACACCATCGCCCACGTGGACGATACCAAGGTGACGCTCACCCACCGCCCGGTGGTGCTCGACACCCTGACCACCGAGGCCGAGGGCGGCATCAGCCTCGCCAAGATCGCGCCCAAGGCCCGGACCTTCTGATGCGGGGCGGGATCGTCATTGCAGCGATGGGGATGCTGGCCATGTCGGCCTGCGACCTCGTCGCGCCTGCAAGGGATGCGATCCTGCCGCCACCGGATCGCAACGCGCTGGCCTTCCGCAATGCCGAGATCGCGGTGACACCGATCATGGCACGCAAGGCCCCCGGCATATCGCCCGACCGGGCGGTGGCCTGCATCCTCGACTATGCCTCGAAAGGGCAGGTCGAGGCGCTATCCTTCAACCAGGCGACCGGCCAGCCGGCGCTCAACGACAACATCGTCATGGACATCCTCTACAAGCCCGGTGTCCGGCAATGCCTGCGCGGTGGCCCCGTGTACTGGCTGATGTTCTAGGACAAGACATGTTTCGCAAGGCCCTCATCGCAATCGTCCTCCTGTCCGCCTGCTCGGCCCAGAGCCAGGATCAGATCGCCCGGCAGGCGGCACGCTCGACCGTGTCCAAGGTCGTGGCCGAACGGCTGCCCGGTGTGCCGGTGCAGCCGATGATCGACTGCGTCATCAACAATGCCAGCTCGACCCAGATCTACGCGCTTGCCGCCGATGGCCTCACCGGCCCGACCCGCAGCACCATCGAGGTGGTGAGCGACATCATCGTCCAGCCCTCCACCGTGCAGTGTCTGTCCTCCAAGGGCCTGCCTGCGCTGATGGCGCGGGGGGGGATGTGACCGCGATGCCACTGTTCGGCACCACCACACGCGCCACTGCGTGGTCCGGCCCGCGCCGGGTGGTGCTGCACTGCGGCTTCCGCAAGACCGGCACGACCTTCATTCAGGACGTGCTGGCCGCCAACGCGTTGCCTGACGGCCTTGCCGCCAGCGCCCGTGACGACGTCACCCGCCCATGGCGTCGTGCCGTGGACGAGGACATTGCCAAGCGCAGCCGCGCCAGCGCCCGCGCGGTGCGCGATCAGGGCAGGGCCCTGCGCAGCGCCATTGAGGCCAGCCCGGCGGAGACGTTCCTTGTCTCTGACGAGAACCTGTTCGGTGCGGACCTGATCGCACCTGACGGCGAAACGATCTTTGACCTTGCGGCGCGTTACCTGCCATTGCTGGAAGAGGCGTTCGAAGGGGCCCCCATCGAATTCGTCCTCTACACCCGTGACATGGACAAGTGGCTACGCAGCTCTTGGGGGCAGGCGGTCAAGCGCAAGGGGGAAACCCGCGATCATGCTGACTGGCGCGCAGGGCTTCCTTCCCTTGACTGGGACAGCGGCCTTGCCAAGATCCGCACTGCCATCCGCGCGCCTCTGACGGTGTTCTCGATGGAAGATGACGTGACAGCCGGTGGATTGATGGGGCAAGGGCTGTTCCGTCACATCGGACTGACGAGCGCCCAGATTGCGGCCTTTGACACCCCCCAAAGCTCGAACAACGCGCTGCCCGCCGGCGCGCTGGAACTGATGCAGCAGATCAATGCCCTCGGCCTTGCGCCGCGCGACCGCCGCCGCGTCGCCGACGTGGTCGAGGCCAACGGGCAGGTCTTCCGCCCATGATGCACCTGCCGACATATATCATAGAACGGCCCGGCCCCGCCGGACCGGACCTTGCCAACCCAATGTATCACCCGAAAGGATAGCAGAGGCTCGCCATGGTTCAGTTCACGCTTCCCAAGAACTCCAAGATCCGTACCGGCAAGACCTGGCCGAAGCCCGAGGGCGCGACCAATGTCCGGGCGTTCAAGATCTATCGCTGGAACGCCGAAGACGGCCAGAACCCCAGCGTCGACACCTACTACCTCGACATGGACAAGTGCGGCCCGATGGTTCTCGACGCGCTTATCAAGATCAAGAACGAGATCGACCCGACCCTGACCTTCCGTCGCTCCTGTCGCGAGGGGATCTGCGGATCCTGCGCCATGAACATCGACGGGATCAACACGCTGGCCTGCATCTACGGCCTCGACGAGGTGAAGGGTGACGTGCGCATCTACCCGCTGCCGCACATGCCCGTGGTCAAGGACCTGATCCCCGACCTGACGCATTTCTACGCGCAGCACGCCTCGATCATGCCGTGGCTGGAGACCAAGACAAACCGCCCCGAGAAGGAGTGGAGGCAGTCCATCGAGGACCGCAAGAAGCTCGATGGTCTCTATGAATGCGTGATGTGTGCGTCCTGCTCGACCGCGTGCCCAAGCTACTGGTGGAACTCCGACCGCTACCTCGGCCCGGCCGCGCTGCTGCACGCCTACCGCTGGATCATTGACAGCCGCGATGAGGCCACTGGCGAGCGTCTCGATGCGCTCGAGGATCCGTTCAAGCTGTACCGTTGCCACACGATCATGAACTGCACCAAGACCTGCCCCAAGGGTCTCAACCCGGCAAAGTCCATCGCAGAGATCAAGAAGATGATGCTCAACCGCCAAGTCTGAGCCAGCGCAGCGATTTGCCGCAAATTTGGACGCGCCGCTCTCTGGAAAGAGGGCGGCGCGTCTGCGTTGGCGCGAGCATTGCACAGCGCGCAGGGCAAGTTTGCGCAATCACGGGGTGCGCTGCACAGCAGCAAGGACTATCTGGAGGTCAGAGGGAGGAACGATGGAACCAAAGACGCACCGAAAGGTCCAACCGATGACCCAGACCACCTCCGCCGCCGAAGCGCTCGCCATTCTCGACGAAGCCTATGCCTACTACCAGCCCGAGCCCGTTCTGGTGCATCAGGCTGCCGAAGCCGTTTCCGAAGACGATGACGCTGGCTTCACCTATTACGAAGCTGCCTGATCGCGCTCGCGATTCCGGCTCTGGACAAACGGATCTTCCGCGCCATTCTTTCCCTCATGGTTAGTCACGGATCCGAACGAGGCCCCCGGTGATCTTCGCCGTGGGCTTCGTTGTCGCTTTCATCATCCTGCTTGTCTTCAACATGCGGCACCGCGATCAGCGTGCCTGCCGCTGGCGCGAGCGCAGGCAGGGTGAGATCACCCACTGGACCTGCATCCAGTGCGGCGCCGAGGTGGACGGTGTGCCGGGCAAAAGCCCCGACCGCTGCTTCGCCCCCGGCAAGGACGCCTGAGCCTCGGCTTTTGCGGGCCTTCCTGCATGGACATCCCTCGTTTTTCCGTTAACCCTTGGCGCAAATGACGCGCCGGGCGCAGATCCGGCCACGGGACGACAGGGAGTTTCCACATGATCAGGACCACGCTGCTTGCGGCTGCAAGCCTTGCTGCCACGACTGCCGCCATGACCGCCGCCGCGCAGGCCGAGGTCAAGGTCGGCGTCATCACCACGCTGTCGGGCGGCGGTGCAAGCCTTGGCATCGACACCCGCGATGGCTTCATGCTCGGGATGGAGCAGGCGGCGCGTGATGACATCGAGATCGCCATCGAGGATGATCAGCGCAAGCCGGACGTGGCGGTGCAGATCGCCGACAAGATGATCCAGTCAGACAAGGTCGACATTCTCACCGGCATCGTGTGGTCCAACCTTGCCATGGCGGTGGTGCCTGCCGCGACGGCGCAGGGCAAGTTCTACCTGTCCACCAACGCCGCCCCCGCGCAGCTGGCGGGTCGTGGCTGCAACCCCAACTACTTCGCGGTGAGCTACCAGAACGACAACCTGCACGAGGCGGCAGGGGCCTATGCCAAGTCCGAAGGGTTCTCGAACCCCTTCATCATGGCACCCAACTACCCCGCCGGGCAGGACAGCCTTGCAGGGTTCAAGCGCTACTACGAGGGCGATCTCGCGGGCGAGGTCTATACCCAGCTGGGCCAGACCGACTATGCCGCCGAGATCGCGCAGATCCGCGCCAGTGGAGCTGACAGCATCTTCTTCTTCCTGCCGGGCGGCATGGGCATCAGCTTCGTCAAGCAGTTCGCCGATGCGGGGATCGACCTGCCGGTGATGGGCCCGGCGTTCTCGTTCGACCAGTCGATGCTGCCCGCCCTCGGGGACGCGGCGCTCGGGGTGAAGAATGGCGCGAACTGGTCCAAGGATCTCGACAATGAGGCGAACGCCGCCTTCGTCTCGGCCTTTGAGGAAAAGTACGACCGCCTGCCGTCGATCTACGCAGCCTACGGCTATGACACCGCGAACCTCATGCTATCGGCGCTCGAGAAGGCCGAGCCGTCGGATGCGGATGCCTTCCGCGCGGCGCTGAAAGAGGCTGATTTCGACAGTGTGCGTGGCGATTTCAAGTTCGATACCAACAACCACCCGATTCAGGACATCTACATCCGCGAGGTGGTCAAGGAAGGTGACGTGCTGACCAACCACCTTGTTTCCACGGTGATCGAGGACCGCTCGTCGGCCTACGTGGACGAGTGCAAGATGTGATGGCGCGGGGCGCGGCCCGGCTGCGGACTTGATCCGCGAGAACCGGTCCGCGTCGCCCTGACCGCACCTATCGCAGCCGACCGGCCCTGTGCTGCTCGCCTCTGTCTCTCAGTCTGCGTTCTTCCCCGGTCCGCGCTCACGAAAACGGCCCCAAGATGTCCCCGATCCTGCTTGCTGAACAGGTCCTCAACGGCCTGCAATCCGGCGTCATGCTGTTCCTCATGGCGGCGGGCCTCACGCTGATCTTCGGCGTCATGGGGCTCATCAACCTTGCCCATGGCTCGCTTTACATGGTGGGGGCCTTCGCGGCGGCCACGGTGGCGGGCCTCACCGGGTCCTTCGTGCTGGCGCTGGTGACAGCTCTTGCAGGAGCGGCGCTTGCGGGGGCTCTGATGGAGGTGGTGGTGATCCGGCGGCTTTATGCCCGGGATCACCTCGATCAGGTGCTGGCCACCTTCGCGCTGATCCTGATCTTTTCGGAAGGCACCCGCTGGGCCTTTGGCTCCTTCCCGCTGTACCTAGACACGCCGGACTGGCTGTCGGGTACGGTTCAGCTGCCGGGCGGCATCACCTATCCTGCCTACCGGCTAGCGCTGATCGGCGTGGGGCTGGTGGTGGGCGTTGGGCTGTGGTGGCTGAACGCCCGCACGAGGCTTGGCATCCGCATCCGCGCCGGTGAGAACGACCGCGAGATGATCGCCGCCCTCGGCGTCGACATCGGCAGGCTCTACACGCTGGTCTTTGCCCTTGGGGCGGGGCTTGCGGGGCTGGCGGGGGCGCTGGTCGGTGCGATCCAGTCGGTGCAGGTGGGTATGGGCGAGCCGGTTCTGATCCTCGCTTTCGTGGTCATCGTCATCGGTGGCATCGGCTCCATCCGGGGGGCGCTCATCGGGGCGCTTCTGGTGGGCCTGACTGGCACGCTGGGAAGCGTGCTTTTGCCGGAACTCTTCAAGCTCTTCACCGATGCGTCGAGCGCGGCGACCCTCGGGTCGGCGTTCTCGTCCATGGCGATCTACGTGCTAATGGCCGGGGTGCTGATCTGGCGTCCCACGGGCCTGTTCGGAGCCCGCTCATGACCCGCGAACGCCTGCTGAACGCCGCGCTGGTGCTGGCGCTGTTTGCCGTGCCCGCGTGGGCGCTCTGGGCCGATGAGCCCTTCACCATCACCCTTGCCACCCGCGCGGTGATCTTCGCGCTGGCTGCCGTGGGCCTCAATATCGCGCTTGGCCTTGGCGGGCTGGTGAGCCTCGGCCACGCGGTGTTCTTCGGCATCGGCGGCTATGCCATGGGCATCCTCGCCAGCCACGCGCAAAACTATACGCCGATCATGGAGGCGCCCTTCCTGATCGAAGGCACCAAGTCCATGCCCATCATCTGGCTGGTGGCGGTGCTAGCCTCAGGGCTGGCGGCATGGCTCATCGGGCTGCTGAGCCTGCGGACCTCGGGCGTCTACTTCATCATGATCACGCTGGCCTTCGGTCAGATGGCCTATTTCTTCGCCACCTCATGGCCCACCTACGGTGGCGAGGACGGGCTGTCGATCTATGTCCGCAACGGCTTTCCGGGGCTGAACACGCTTGTCCCGATCCAGTTCTATGGCATCTGCCTTGCCTGGCTTTTGCTGGTATTGGCGCTGAACCGGGCGCTGATGCGCTCGCGCTTCGGGCTGGCTCTGAACGCAGCGCGGCAGGTACCGGACCGTGTGCGGGCGGTGGGGCTCGACCCGCCCCGCCTGCAACTGGTGGCGCTGGTGCTGTCGGGGGCGATCACCGGGCTGGCAGGAGCGCTGTTCGCGGACCTCAACCGCTTTGTGTCGCCCACCATGCTCAGCTGGCAGATGTCGGGCGAAATCATGGTCTTCGTCATCATCGGCGGCGTGGCGCGCCTGTTCGGCCCGGTGGCCGGGGCAGGGTTCTACGTGCTGATCGAACACTGGCTGGGCGGGGTCAGCGAATACTGGCAGATCTTCCTTGGCCTCGTGCTACTGCTGGTGGTGCTGTTCGGGAAGGGCGGCCTTGTGGGCATGATCGCGGGGGCACGCAAATGACCGCCGTTCTTGCCGCCACCGACTTGCGCAAATCCTTCGGCGCACTCAAGGCCACCGACGGGGTGAGCCTGACCCTGCGTGAGGGCGAGATCCACGCCATAATCGGCCCCAACGGCGCGGGCAAATCCACGCTGATCGCGCAGCTGTGCGGATCGCTTGCCCCCGATGCAGGGACGGTGAGCTTCCTCGGGTGCAACGTGACAGCTCAGCCGGTGGCGGCGCGGGCGCGGATGGGGCTGGCGCGGACCTTCCAGACCTCGGCGCTGGCGATGGAGGACACGGTGCTGCAAAACGCCCTGCTGGGTGCGCTTGGGGCCAGCGGCAAGCCGTGGCACTTCTTTGCCCCCGTGGCCCGCGACCGAGGCCTGAAGGGCAGGGCCGAGGCCGCGCTGGATGCGGTGGGTCTGGCTGATCTGAGGGATGTGCGCACCGCCGATCTCAGCCACGGCCAGCGCCGCCAGCTCGAGGTTGCCGTAGCTCTGACGCTGGAGCCGAAGGCCTTCGTGATGGACGAGCCGATGGCGGGGCTGGGGCAGGAGGGCTCGGCCCAGCTCACCAGCTTCCTTGCGGATCTGAAACGCACCGCGCCGATCCTGCTGGTCGAGCATGACATGGACGCGGTGTTTGCCCTTGCAGATCGGATCAGCGTGCTGGTCTACGGGCGCATCATCGCCACCGGCACCGTGGACGAGATCCGCCGCGATGCCGCGGTGCGCGAGGCCTACTTGGGGGATGAGGCATGACGCTGCTGTCGCTGACCGATGTGACCGCCTCCTACGGCGCGGCGCAGGCGCTGTTCGGCGTGTCGCTGGACATTGCTGAGGGTGAGGCGGTGGCCATGATGGGCCGCAACGGCATGGGCAAGACCACCACGGTGCGATGCATCTGCCGGATGTTGCCCGCCAAGGGCACGCTCGTGTTCGACGGCCATGACCTGTCGCGCCTTCCCAGCCACAAGGCGGCGCGGCTGGGGCTTGGCCTCGTGCCCGAGGGGCGGCGCTGTTTCCGCGACCTTACGGTGTCCGAGAACCTCGTGGCCGCTGCCCGGCCCGGCCATTGGGACATAGCCCGCGTCGAGGCGCTGTTTCCCCGGCTGGGCGAGCGGCATGGTCAGAGGGCGGCATCGCTCTCGGGGGGGGAACAGCAGATGCTGGCCATCGGCCGAGCGCTGATGACCAATCCGCGCCTTCTGATCCTTGACGAGGCGACCGAGGGGCTGGCCCCCACCGTCCGCGCCGAGATCTGGGCCGCCATCGCCCGCCTCAAGCGCGACAGCGGCATGGCCATGCTGGTCATCGACAAGTCCCTGAAGGAGCTGCGCGGCGCCTGTGACCGCGCGGTGATCCTCGAACGGGGGCGCAGCGTCTGGGCCGGGGAGATGGCGGCGCTCACGCCGGACATCAGCGCGCGGCATCTCGGGGTCTGAGCCTTGCCTATTGCGCGTCGGTAGGGTTCCCTCGCCGGGAGAAGGAGCCATCCAATGACCAAACCGCCCCCCGACGCCGAGGCGCGCCGCGCCGTTCCGCCCGTCATCTGCTATCCCAACGACAGCCTGCCGCAGCCGGACCTCGGCCTCTACGGGCAGGCGCTTGCCGGGGCAGAGGTCACCGACACCGTCCTTGCCCCGCCGCGCGACGCCTGCGCCTTCCGGGTGCCTGCGGGCAGCTTCTTCCGCATCACCTCGGTCGACGGGCCGCAGGTGGGGGACCTCAACCTGTGGAACGCGCAGGACCTTACCGAGCGCTTCTACAGCGGCAAGACCCGCGCCCTGCACGGCACCCATGTCACCACCGGTGAACGGCTCTGGTCCAGCTTCCCCCACCTGCGCCCCATGGCGACCATCGTGGAGGACACGCTGGGCTGGTACGGCATCGACGGCTTCGGCGGGTCGGTGCATGACGTGATCGGCACGCGCTGCGATCCCTACACCGGCAACCTTCTGGCGGACTCGCAGTACCACCATTGCTGCCATTCCAACCTTGTCCGCGCATTGGCAGACGCCACGGGGATGACCTTGAAGGAGGCCGAGCCGCATGTGCATGACGTGCTCAACGTCTTCATGTGCACCGGCTTTACCCGCGACACCGGGCAGTACTTCATGAAGGCCAGCCCCGTGCGCCCCGGCGATCACCTGACGCTGTTCGCCGAAATTGATCTGCTGGGCGCGCTCAGCGCCTGTCCGGGGGGCGATTGCTCGTCTGAGCACAGCTCGGACACGGCGGCCTGTTTCCCGCTGAAGGTCGAGGTGCTGACACCAGAAGCGGGGGCGTTGTCCGACTGGCAGTCGCCGCAGCGCAATGGCTACGACGGAAGCCACGGGCGTTAGCGGGCCGCGCTGCGCTCTAGCCCAGGCGAGAAACGGCATCGAAGTCTCATCGCCTTCGCCCGGCTTGTGAACGCCGGCCGAGGGGCCGGATGCCGAAGACAGCGCCTGCTCGAAAACCTGCGTCGGCGGCATCTTAGCCGTGGATGAAGTGGACCGAATCGAATGTGCGCCGCCACTCCGCAACCTCCGGGGCCAGCGCCTCGGGGGTGCCGCCGCGCAGGGCCGTGGCGATCAGCGCGGCAAGGCGGGGGGCGTGGTCGGGCGTCATGCCCCAGCGCACGAGCTCTGGCGTGCCGATGCGCAGGCCGTTCATGTCGCCCGCGACGGCTGGACCGGGCAGGCCGATGCCGCAGGCGAGGAAACCTGCCTTGCGCAGCCGCTGAGATGCTGCCTGACCGCCACCGAGGGGCGCGGCCATGAGTGCGAACTGATGGGACGCTGTAAGACCTTTCTCGCCGCAGAACACCTCAAGCACCTCGGCTTCCAGCGCCTCGGCTAGTGCCTGTGCGAGGCCAAGCATGGCCTGCGCGTAGGCCGGGCCGTAATCGCGCCAGTCGAGCAGGGACATGGCCAGCGCCGCCGTCTTGGATGCATCGAAATTGGCGGTCATGCCGGGGAAGGCGATGGTGTCGAGCTTTTCGGCCAGTGCCGCATCATTGGTGACGATAAGGCCGGAGGGCGGCCCCCCGAGCGACTTGTAGGTGCTCATGGTCATCACGTCCGCCCCGAGGTCAAGCGGGTTTTCCCACGCGCCCCCCGCGATGATGCCGCATTGATGCGCCGCGTCGAAGACCAACTTTGCACCCACGTCGCGGGCGATCTGCGCCACCTCTGCCACCGGGTGAGGCCAAAGGTTCAGCGACCCGCCAAGGGTGATGACCGAGGGGCGCACGTCGCGCGCCATCAGGGCCAGCGCGTCCACGTCCACGGTGTAGTCGGAGACTTTGACCGGGGCAGGGTGGCTCAGCAGGCCATAGAGCCCGGCGCATCCCGACGCGTGATGTGTGACATGGCCGCCGATCTCGCCCGGTGGGGCGATGATGCAATCGCCGGGCTCGGCCAGCGCCATGAAGCTGTAGAGGTTGGCGAGCGCGCCGGACCCGACGCGAACCTCGGCGAAACGGGCGCCGAAGATCTCGCAGGCGAGGGAGGCGGCGATCAGCTCAACCTCCTCGATGGCCTCGAGCCCGGTTTCGTACTTGTCCCCCGGCGCCCCGAGGGATGGGCGCATGCCAAGGCCGGAAGCCAGCAGCGCCTCGGCGCGCGGGTTCATGACATTGGTGGCGGGGTTCAGGTTGAAGCAATCGCGTTCGTGAATCTCGCGGTTGCGGTTGGCAAGCGCATCCAGCCGGTCCGCGATATCCGCAGACTGACCGGACGCCACGGGGGCAATCCGGTCAAAGAGGTCTCGAGAGGCCTCTGGCCACCACGTGCGCTTGGCCGGATCAGGCAAAGGCCGCCTCCAGAGCGATCTGCACCATGTCCCCGAACGAGCTCTGACGGTCCTCGGCAGGCAGTGCCTCGTGGGTCAGCAGGTGATCCGAGACCGTAAGCACCGCAAGCGCCCGAGCGCCGTGCCGGGCAGCAAGATTGTAAAGCTCGGCCGCTTCCATCTCGACCCCGAGGATGCCGTGGCGGGTCATCATCTCGTTGAGATCAGGGCGCTCGTCATAGAAGACGTCCGCCGAATAGATCCCGCCCACGTGGCACGCGGCATCAAGCTTGCGTGCGGCGGTTTCCGCGGCAGTCAGCAATTGATAATTCGCGCATGGCGCGAAATTCAATTCCTTAAAGATTCCGACTGACGGCGTGGAAATCGACGAAGCGGTCATCGCGAGGATCACGTCACGGATGTTCACATGGCTTTGCATCGCCCCGCACGAGCCAATGCGGATCAACGTTTTTGCGCCGTATTCCTGAATGAGTTCATTGGCATAGATGGAAAGGCTGGGCATTCCCATGCCGGAACCGTGAATGGTGACCGGATTGCCTTTCCATGTGCCGGTAAAGCCCAGCATCCCGCGGACTCGGTTTACGCAAACCGGGTTTTCGAGAAATTCATGGGCCGCCCATTCCGCCCGGAGCGGATCACCGGGCATCAGAACGGTTTCCGCAATCTGGCCGGGTTCTGCGCCGATATGGACTGTCATCAGATGGCGAGGTCGTCGATGGACTTGCCGGAATCGAGCGCCTCGATCACCCAGTTGGGTTTGCGGCCACGGCCGGTCCAGGTCTGGCTCGGGTCGGCGGGATTGGCGTATTTCGGCGCACCCTTGGAGGTTTTGGAATCCGTCGCGGTCACGACTTCTTCGAGAGAGAAGCCAAATTCCTTGGCGGCCTTTTCAGCGGCGCGCTTGGCCTCTGCGCGACGGCGGGAGTCTATCGTTTTGAGAGCTTTTTCAACGTCGGCCTTGAGCTTTTCCAGTTCCGGGCGCGAGAGCGTTTCGAGTTCGATGTTCATCATTTCGATCCTTATCAGAATATAGCGACGGTCATTCCTCAGGAGTTCTGTAAATTCAAGGTATATTGCGCCAACTCATCAAAGAAAGAATAAAATGCGATCGGCCCCTCATCAAATTGACGGGAGGCCGATGGCTGTATTCGCTCTTGGGTTGAGGATTCGCTGCTTTTGATGCGAATGATTATTCTGCAGCCACTGCCTCGGGATCGGCGAGGGTGACGATATCCATCATGATCGTGTTGAGCACGAAGTCCTTTGGCGTATAGACCTTGGCCACTCCCATAGACAGAAGACGGCGCGCGTCCTCGTCGGGAATTATGCCACCGACGATGACCGGCACATGCCCCAGCCCCTCCGCACGCATCCGCTCCATCAGGTCCTCGACCAGTGGAATATGGCTGCCCGACAGGATCGACAGGCCGACCACATGTGCGCCATTCTGCGCAGCCGTGACAATCTGGTCCGGGGTGAGGCGAATGCCTTCGTAATCGATCTCCATGCCGCAGTCGCGTGCGCGGAAGGCGATCTGCTCGGCGCCATTGGAATGACCGTCGAGCCCCGGCTTACCCACGAGGAACCGCAGACGTTTTCCGAGCCGGTCCGACACAGCGTTGACGGCATCGCGGATATCCTCGAGTCCCTCCGTCTTGTTGCTCACCGCCTTGGACACCCCGGTGGGGCCGCGATATTCGCCGTGGATGACGCGCATCTGCTGAGCCCATTCGCCTGTGGTCACCCCGGCCTTCGCCGCCGCGATGGATGCCGGCATGACGTTGCGCCCCTCGCTCGCGGCGGCGCGCAAGTCGGCCAGCGCTGCTTCGACCGCTGCCTGATCGCGGCCCTCTCGCCATTCGGCCAGCTTTGCGACCTGCGCCTGTTCGACCGCCGGGTCGACGACCATGATGCCACCGTCCTCGCCCAAGAGGGGGGATTTCTCGCCCTCGGTCCACTTGTTGACTCCGACCACGATCGTCTCGTTTTTCTCGATGCGGTTCAGGCGCTCGGCGTTGCTGTCGACAAGGCGGGCCTTCATGTACTCGATCGCGCCGATGGCCCCGTCCATCGCCTCGATATTGGCCAGCTCGGCGCGAGCGCCATCCTTCAGCGCCTCGACCTTGGCATCCACGGCCGGGTTGCCGTCGAAGAGATCGCCATATTCCAGAAGGTCGGTTTCGTAGGCCAGGATCTGCTGCATGCGCATGGACCACTGCTGATCCCAGGGGCGGGGCAGGCCAAGCGCCTCGTTCCAGGCAGGCAGCTGCACGGCGCGGGCGCGGGCCTTTTTCGACAGGGTCACCGCAAGCATCTCGATAAGGATGCGGTAGACGTTGTTTTCGGGCTGCTGTTCGGTCAGGCCAAGGCTGTTGACCTGCACGCCATAGCGGAAGCGGCGGAACTTGGGGTCCTCGATGCCGTAGCGCGTCGCTAGGATCTCGTCCCAGAGATCGACGAAAGCGCGCATCTTGCACATCTCGGTCACGAAACGGATGCCCGCGTTGACGAAGAAGGAAATCCGCCCGCACAGCGCCGGAAAATCCGCGGGATCGACGCGGGGGCGCAATTCGTCCAGCACCGCGATGCCGGTGGCGAGGGCAAAGGACAGCTCTTGTTCAGGCGTCGCGCCGGCCTCCTGAAGGTGATAGGAACACACGTTCATCGGGTTCCATTTCGGGACATTGGCATAACAATACTCGGCCACGTCTCCGATCATCTTGAGCGACGGTTTGGGTGGGCAGATATAGGTACCCCGGCTGAGATATTCCTTGATGAGATCGTTTTGCACCGTGCCCTGAAGCTTGGTGACATCGGCACCCTGTTCCTCGGCCACGGCGATATAAAGCGCCAGCAGCCACGGTGCGGTGGCGTTGATCGTCATCGAGGTGTTCATCTGCTCGAGAGGGATCTGGTCGAACAGGGTGCGCATGTCTCCCAGGTGGCAGACTGGAACGCCGACCTTGCCGACTTCGCCGCGAGCGAGGATGTGGTCGCTGTCATAGCCGGTCTGGGTGGGCAGGTCGAAGGCCACCGACAGGCCGGTCTGCCCGCGCGCAAGGTTGCTCCGGTAGAGCGCGTTCGACGCCTCTGCGGTCGAATGGCCGGCATAGGTGCGGATCAGCCAGGGGCGGTCGCGGTTCGGTTCGGTCATGACGTCGGGCTCCCTCTACAAAAGCAGGAATATGATGGGGCAATCATGTTGCGCTGAATGGGTGATATTGGAAATAATGTGTCTCGTCAATTCGCCGCGCTGCGGCGACGTTGCGACTTTCGGGGCGTTTCGCGGCGGTCATCGCCAGAATAGGATCGTGATGCGCGTATGCGTGACGTGAAGCCGCGCAGAACGTGTATTTTGCTTCAATGACATGCGCGAAACGCCTGAAGTCACGGTGTGACTGGCAGGTCTCTGGATTTTTCTGCATCCGCTCGGTCATAAAATTACAAAAACGACCTTAGTTGGAGTTGCATTGTTTCGTCTCCAAGTTTATCTCCCCTTTAGACGGCCCGCGATTCTGCGTCGCGGCGTCGCGGAGAGGACAAAGATCCGCACACGGATCGCTTGAGGAAGGAGGCCCCGATGGCTTTGGATACGCAGACCGGGATCGCGCCCTACGATGCGCCCGAAAAAGACCTCTACGAGATCGGCGAGATGCCGCCTCTGGGGTACGTGCCCAAGAAGATGTACGCGTGGGCCATCCGCCGCGAGCGTCACGGCGAGCCGGACAAGTCGTTCCAGAAGGAAGTGGTCGACACTTGGCAGGTCGACAGTCACGAGGTGCTGGTTCTCGTGATGGCCGCCGGAGTCAACTACAACGGCGTCTGGGCCGGACTCGGTATTCCGATTTCGCCCTTCGACGTGCACGGCGATCCGTTCCATATCGCCGGGTCCGATGCATCGGGCATTGTCTGGGCCGTGGGGGATAAGGTCACCAACTGGAAAGTCGGGGACGAGGTCGTCATCCACTGCAACCAGGACAACGGCGACGACGAGGAATGCAACGGCGGCGACCCGATGTTCTCGCCCACCCAGCGGATCTGGGGCTACGAGACCGGCGACGGCTCGTTCAGCCAGTTCACCCGCGTTCAGGCACAGCAGCTGATGCCGCGCCCCAAGCACCTGACATGGGAAGAGAGCGCCTGCTACACGCTGACGCTTGCCACCGCCTACCGGATGCTGTTCGGCCATCACCCGCACGAACTCAAGCCCGGCCAGAACGTGCTGGTCTGGGGCGCGTCGGGGGGGCTTGGCTCCTACGCGATCCAGCTCATCAACACCGCGGGCGCGAATGCGATCGGGGTGATCTCGGACGAGGACAAGCGCGATTTCGTGCTGGGCCTTGGCGCCAAGGGGGTCATCAATCGCAAGGACTTCAACTGCTGGGGCCAGCTGCCCACGGTCAATACGCCCGAGTACAACGAATGGCTGAAAGAGGCGCGTAAGTTCGGCAAGGCGATCTGGGAGATCACCGGCAAGGGCGTGAGCGTCGACATGGTGTTCGAGCATCCGGGCGAGAGCACCTTCCCGGTCTCCACTCTGGTCTGCAAGAAGGGCGGCATGGTCGTGATCTGCGCCGGCACCACCGGCTTCAACTGCACCTTCGACGTGCGGTACATGTGGATGCACCAGAAGCGCCTTCAGGGCTCGCACTTCGCGCACCTAAAGCAGGCGGCGTCGGCCAACCGGCTGATGGTCGAGCGGCGGCTTGATCCATGTATGTCCGAGGTCTTCGAATGGGATCAGATCCCCCAAGCCCACATGAAGATGCTGCGCAATCAGCATAAGCCCGGCAACATGTCAGTGCTGGTGCAAGCCCCCAAGGTTGGCCTGCGCACCTTCGAAGAGGCACTGACCGCCCGCAGCTAAGAGCACCGCTGCCGCCTGGCCCCCGCCATCTCGGCCCGCGAATCGCAACAGCGACTCGCGGGCTTTGTTTTGCGCGGGGGAGGGGTGTTTGCCTTCAGGCGCTTCGAAATCCGGCCCTCGCCAGTTCCGGGGAGGGGGAATGCGCGAGTATTCAGGGGCCGGCCGGACTTGCTATTGTTCTCTTAACGCTTTGTTAACTCACTCCGGAAAAGGCTCATCATGCGACATGACTGGATCATCGACGTCCTGACCGATCTGAAGAAGTTCGCGCGGTCCAACGATCTCGACGCCCTTGCCGAGCAGCTGGACGCGGTTGAGCTTGTGGCAAGGGTCGAGCTGACGTCGTGGGGTGAAGGAACGGGCTTTGGGCGTTGTGGAGAGCAACCCCTCGACAGGAGGGTTTCTGGAAGAGCTTGATCGCGCCGAACGGCGCGAACAGCTGCAGGCGGTCAGCGAAAACTTTCGCGATAAGCTGAGGATCAGGCACCTAATCTACCATTGGGTCAGTGCCGACGGCGAGCAATACGGCTGCGGCACCTATGATCCCGCGTGGGTGCAGCGCTATATCGACAAGGGCTACCTGCGGATCGACCCGGTCATCCAGGGGTGCTACCAGCATTTCCACCCGGTGGACTGGAAGCAGCTCGACTGGTCATCGAGAGCCGCCCGCGCGTTCCATCGGGACGCCATGGCGCACGGGCTTGGCAACCAAGGGTATTCGGTTCCCCTTCGCGGCCCCAATGGTCAGTTTGCGCTATTCACCGTGAATCACGCCTGCGACGAC
This sequence comes from Salipiger pallidus, assembly GCF_014643635.1. Taxonomy (GTDB): domain Bacteria; phylum Pseudomonadota; class Alphaproteobacteria; order Rhodobacterales; family Rhodobacteraceae; genus Salipiger; species Salipiger pallidus. The sequence continues at coordinate 115,165 of NZ_BMJV01000007.1, read as the reverse complement.
GACACGTGGGATGACTTCACCAGCCAGAACCGCGGCGATCTCATCTTGCTTGCCCATTACTTCAATCAAAAAGCGCTCGAGCTTGAACCGGGTCGCCAGCCGGAACCGGCGCAGCCGCTCAGCCCGCGCGAGATCGAGGCGATGACGCTGCTGGCGGTGGGCAACAGCCGTGCGCAGGTGGCAGAGGCGCTGTCGATCTCTGAGCACACCTTGCGGGTCTACATCGAAAGCGCGCGGTTCAAGCTGGGGGCAATGAACACCACCCATGCCGTTGCGCGTGCCCTGTCGCGGGGGCTGATCGTCGTCTGAGGTGGCGCCTCCCCGCAACTCCGGTCCCGACCGCCATAGGGCCGTCAACATGCCATCCAGTCCCAGCGGCACAGGGCCTTCGCGCCGTTTTACCCCATGGTAAGGCGTCCGTGCGTTGCGCGCGGCCTTGCTTAACCGCACCGCGCGGGGTCGGAAAACCGGTTTAATCATGCATCTGCAGGCTTCTCCCATCGAACGACACGGGAGACACGCCAATGATCCGCTACCTCTATGCAGACCAGCTTCACGCCTTTCCGCAGCTTGCCCGCAGCATGTTCCTCGACCGGGCGGACCAGTTCCGCACCCGGCTTGGCTGGGACGTGCGGGTCGGTGCCGATGGCGAAGAGCGCGACGAATACGACGACAGGAACCCGCTTTACGTGATCTGGGAAAAGACGGACGGCAGCCATGGCGGTTCCATGCGGCTGTTGCCCACGGTCGAGGGCTGCATGGTCAATGACCATTTCCTGCACCTGACGGACGGAGTGCGCATCCAAAGCCCGGCGATCTGGGAATGCACCCGCTTCTGCCTTGCCCGCGACACCGACCCGGGCGCTGCCGCTGCGCTGATGCTGGCGGGGGGCGAGATCATGCAGGGCTTTGGCGTGCGCCATTACCTCGGGGTGTTCGACGCCCGGATGGTGCGCATCTACAAGCGCATCGGTGCCTCGCCCGATGTGCTGGGAACGCAAGGCGAGGGGCGCGAGCGGATCTCGGTGGGGCTGTGGGAATTCACCCCCGAAGCGCAGGCCCGCGTCAGCGCCAGCGCCGGCATCAGCCTCGCGCAATCCCGCGCGTGGTTCGATGCGGCGTTCGGTTCGGTGACCCCGGCCATGGCCGCGCCTGTCGGCCCTCAGCAGGCTATGCCGTCCGTCGCCGCCTGAGAAACGCCGCCAGAGGCTCTCTGCCTGTGCGGCGGGCAGCCCCGGAGGTTGCCCGCCGCGATGCCTGCGTGCCGCATTGCCATCCACGGCCCGCAGGCTATTGATGGCCCCTGCATCCCGCGCACCCGCGCGAGCCCGGACGCAGGAAGGACCAGCACCCATGTCCAGCACCGACAAAGCCCGCCTCGGCATGGCCGCCGTCCTCTCCGGGCAGCGCCATGGCATCAGAGCGCGACTTTTGTTCGTGGGGCCGGCGGTCATCGCCTCGATCGCCTACATGGACCCCGGCAATTACGCCACGAACATCCAGGCAGGGGCTGGCTATGGCTACCAGTTGCTTTGGGTGGTGCTGGTGGCCAACCTCATCGCAATGCTGTTCCAGGCGCTGTCCGCGCGGCTGGGGATCGTGACGGGGCGCAACCTTGCCGAGCTTTCCCGCGATCACCTGCCCCGCCCGTTGGTCTGGGTGATGTGGGCGGTTTCCGAGATCGCCGCCATGGCCACTGACTTAGCGGAGTTTCTCGGGGGAGCCATCGGGCTTGCGCTGCTCATGGACATGCCGCTCATCTGGGGCATGGGGGTGACCGCCATCGTCACCTACGGCCTGCTGGTGTTCGAGCGGCAGGGTTTCCGGCCCATGGAGCTTATCATCGGGGCGATGGTGGGGGTCATCGGCCTGTGCTACCTGATCGAGCTGCTCATCGCCCCCGTGGCATGGGGCGAGGCGGGGGCGGGGCTGCTCACGCCGAACCTGCCCGATGCCGCCGCGCTGACCATCGCCGTGGGGATCATCGGGGCCACGGTCATGCCGCATGCCATCTACCTGCATTCCGGCCTCACCCAGAACCGGGTCACCATCCGCAACGAGGCCGACCGCCGCCGGGTGCTGAGCTTTTCCAACACCGAGGTGGTCGTGGCCCTTGCCGTCGCGGGGCTGGTCAACATGGCAATGGTGATTATGGCCGCCAGCGCTTTCCACCGGGGCCATTCCGAGGTGGCCGAGATCGAGACGGCCTATCACACGCTGACCCCGCTTCTGGGGTCGGCGGCGGCGGGGGTGTTCCTTGTCTCGCTCATCGCCTCGGGGATCTCGAGCTCGGTCGTGGGGACCATGGCGGGGCAGATGATCATGCAGGGCTTCCTGCATTTCCGGGTGCCGATCTGGCTTCGGCGGCTGGTCACCATGGCCCCCGCCTTCGCGGTGGTGCTGGCCGGGGTGGACGCCACGCAGGCGCTTGTCCTCAGCCAGGTGATCCTGTCCATCGCGCTGCCGGTGCCCATGCTGGCGCTGATCCACTTCGTGTCGCGCCGCGACGTAATGGGGGACTACGCACTGGGGCCGCTGCTGCGCTGGGCGGCGGTCCTTGGGACGGTCGCGGTGCTGGGCCTCAACTTCGTGCTGCTGGCGCAGTTCTTCGGGCTGCCGGTGCCCTTCCTCGCGCAGTGACGCGCAGATCGCATCTGGCCCTCGCCCGCGCGCCGCTTTAGGGTCCGCGCCATGACGCTTCCCGCAGTGACCTTCTCCGACGACCAGGCCGAGGCCTGGGACCGCGTGGCCGACATGCTCGCCGACGCAGGCGTGCATCTCAGCGACGGGCACACCGAACCTGCGCATGACGGGCCGGGACAGGTTATGGCGGTGATGGGCAAGGCGGGCTCGGGCAAGACGCTGCTGCTGTCCGAGCTGTGCAAGGCGCTTGGCGAAGCAGGGGCCGACATCGTCTCGGGCGATTACGAGAGTCGCAAGAGCAAGGAAAAGCGCAGCTTTGCCGTGCTTGCCCCCACCAACAAGGCCGCCAGCGTGCTGCGCATGCGCGGCGTGCCGGCCACCACGATCCACCGCATCATCTATACGCCGGTCTATGACCCGCTCTACGAGCAGATCGCCGAATGGCTCATGGGTAACGTGGAAAAGCCCGAGATCGAGGACCTGTCGCCCGAGGCGCTGGACCGCGCCCTTGCGGCCTATCAGACCCACAAGTCCGTGCCCGCCGCGCTGGCCGCCGCAGGCGCCCGGGGGAGCGACTTCATCACCGGCTGGAAGCGACGGGAAGAGCCGCTCGACATCGGCTTCGTGGACGAGGCGTCGATGCTCGACGACAAGCAGTTCGAAGACCTCAAGGAGATCTTTCCCAACCTCGTGCTGTTCGGGGACCCGGCGCAGCTGGCCCCGGTCAACCAGTCGGGCCGCATGGTCTTTGACGCGATCCCCGAGGAAGACAGCCTCGAGCTGAGCCGCATCCACCGGCAGGAAGCGGACAACCCGATCCTCGACCTTGCCCACGCGCTTTCCGATCCGGACATCGACTTCGCGGCCTTCGAGCGACTCGTGGAGGAAAAATCGCGCGAGGATGACCGCGTGGTGCTGGCACAGCGGGTCGAGGTGGACCTGATGGCGCGCTCGCCGGTACTGGTCTGGCGCAATGCCACACGCATCCGGCTGATCAACGCCTTCCGCAACGTGCATGGCGCCCCCGAGACCGAGCTGCTGCCCGGCGAGCCGCTGATCTGCGACGGGCTCGAGCTGCCGCTCAAGCACCGCAAGAAGCGCCTGGATCTCGAGGCACGGGGCCTCATCAAGGGCGCGCAGGTGATCTATCTCGGGCCGGGGCGCAAGCCGGGCTTTTCGCGCCTGCATGTCATGGGCGCACCAGACCCGCAGCTGTCCGCCGCCTCGATCGTCAAGATCGAGAAGCCCGACGAGGAAGAGCCCTTCATCCCCTATGCCGCCCGCATGGGGGCCACCTTCCTGCACGGGGCGGCGGTGACCATTCACAAGGCGCAGGGCTCGCAATGGCCCGACGTGCAGGTGTTCGCTCCCGATCTCTTCGTGGCCGCCCGCATGAACCGTCTCGAGGCGGGGCAGCCGCTGTGGAAGCGGCTCGCCTACGTGGCCATCACCCGCGCTTCGAACCGGCTGCACTGGGTGGTCCGCAACCGGCTGGCGCGCCCGTCGGGGCCGTTGTCCGTGGATGACCTCGTCGTGCCCGCGGTGCCGCTGGAACTCGAGGCCGAAACCGGGGATCTTCTGTGACCGAATTCAATGAGCCGACCAGCGCCTTCGGGCTGCACCTGGGGTACGACCTGACCGCCTGGGACGAGGGCTTTGCCCGCTACGAGATGCCCGTCGCCGCGTTCATCGGCAACCGGCAGGGGCTGCCCCATGGCGGGGCGATTGCATCGCTGCTGGATGCGGCCATGGGCCTGTGCGGCTGCTGGCCCGGCGAGGACGGCGGGCGCATCCATGCGCTGACACTGTCCCTCAACGTGCAGTATATCGGGCAGGCCAAGGGCGCCCGACTGATCGCCGAGGCCCGCAAGACCGGCGGCGGGCGCAGCACCTTCTTTGCCGAGGGTGCGGTGCACGACGAAACCGGGATGCTGGTGGCAAAGGGCACCGGGGTGTTCCGCTACCGCCGGAGCTGAGACGCTTCGGCTTGCCATCAACCGGGGACTGCCTCGATGTGGGCCGCACCCCAGCCGACACCGGGCAAAGCCCGCACCCCGCCCCAATCCAGGCCCGTGTCGCACCAGTTACGAGATCAAGCCTGTGCCGCCGGGCACGGAATGAGGCCCGCGCCGCGTCAGGGGGGCATGCCGAGGGCGGATGGCAGGGGAGGGGGCGCTGCCCCCGTCTCCTGCGGAGACCCCCGGCGTATTTTTCAAGAGAAGAAGATCTCAGTACCCTGCGTCGCGGTCGACCAGATGCTCGAACGGCTCGCCTGCTTCGCCCCGGCGCACGTTGCCTGCGATCACGCGGGCGGCGGTTTCGGCGCGGGTGAAAGCGGCGATGTGGGGCGTGGGGGTTACCTTGGGGTGGCTGCGGAAGGGGTGATCCTCGGGCAGCGGTTCGGTGCGGAAAACGTCCAGCGTGGCATGCGACAGTTGGCCGGAGTCCAGTGCCGCCAGCAAAGCGTCATCATCGATGAGCTGGCCGCGGCCGGGGTTCACGATGGCAGCACCCTTCGGCAGCTTCGCGATTGCCGCGGCGTCCATGAGGTTGCGCGTGGCAGGGGTGTGCGGCAGCAGAAGCACGAGGATCTCGGCGCTGCGCAGGGCGGTGTCGAGGCCGTCGGCGCCGTGCAGGCAGGTGATGCCGGGCACATCTCGCGGCGTGCGCGACCAGCCCGTCACCGGGAAGCCGAGCGCGGCGATGGCGGCGGCGCAGGCGCTGCCCAGCGTGCCGAGCCCGAGGATGGTCACCGGGCGATCCGCTGACAGCGGCGGTGCCTCCTGGCCCCAGCCCTCGAGGGGCTGGTTGATGAAGCGATCCATCCCGAGATGATGGCGCAGCACGTGGCCGGTGACATATTCCACCATGCCCTGGGTCAGCCCTTCGGTGTCGACCATACGGGCCAGCGGCACCTTGAGGGTGTCGTTGCCCGTGACGTTTTCCACCCCCGCCCAGAGGTTCAGAACCGCCTTGAGCCGGGTGAAGGGAGTAAAATCCTGCACCTCGGAGCCGGGGGCGTAGACGATGTAATCAACTTCTTCCGGAGGCAGATCGCAGGCGATGGTGGCATCGGGCAGTTCCGCGCGCAGCAGCGGCTCGTAGGTGGTCCAGCGCTGGGCACCGGCGGCGAAGAGGATATTGGTCATGAGTCTTCCGGTTGGTGGGGAAAGGTCTGTCAGCGGGGGCGGTGAACATGGGCGCTCTGCACGAGGCCGAAGGCGATCATCAGCACCAGCATGGCCGAGCCGCCGTAGCTGACCAGCGGCAGCGGCACGCCGACGACCGGGGCGAGGCCCATGACCATCGACATGTTCACCGCGAAGAACAGGAAGAAGGTCAGCCCTACGCCCAGGATCAGCAGCGATGAATAGCGGTCACGGTTCTGAAGCGCCGCGATGATGCAGAACACCAGCACCAGCACGTAGAGGACCAACAGGGACATCCCCCCGACAAAGCCGAATTCCTCGGCCAGCGTGTTGAAGATGAAGTCAGTGTGCTTTTCCGGCAGGAAGTTCAGCCGCGATTGCGTGCCTTGCATGAAGCCGCGCCCGGTCCACCCTCCCGAACCCATGGCGATCTTGGCCTGGGTGATGTGGTAGCCCGCGCCAAGCGGGTCGGTGGAGGGATCGAGGAACGTGTCGATGCGGCGGAACTGGTAATCCTTGAGCAGTTGCCAGTCGGTCCCTCGCGACAGGAACACCGAGTAGACCGCGCCGACGCCTCCAGCGGCCACCACTGCGAAATAGAGCCAGTGCACCCCGGCGAGGAACATCATCAGCGCGCCCGAGATCAGCAGCAGCAGTGCGGTGCCGAGGTCGGGCTGGATCAGCGTCAGCGCGGTGGGCGCGAGGATCAGCACGATGGGCGCCAGCACCCAGATCGGGTTCGATACCCTTTTCATGGGCAGCCAGTCGTAATAGGCGGCAAGCACCATCACGAGAGCGACCTTCATGATCTCGGACGGCTGCAGGCGGATCACCCCGAGGTCGATCCAGCGCTGCGCGCCCATGCCGACGGTGCCGAAAAGCTCAACCCCCACCAGCAGCGCAAGCGCCGCGAGGTAGATCACCACCGACAGGTTGCGCCACAGCCAGATTGGCACCAGCGCCACAAGGAACATGGCGGCAAGGCCAAGCGCATATCGCTTCATCTGCGGCTCGGCCCAGGTGCCAAGCTCGCCGCCCGCGACGGAGTACAGCATCAGGAAACCTACGCTGGCCACCGCCGTCAGCAGCAGCACCAGCGGCCAGTTGATGTAGAAGATCTTGCGCCAGCCACTGGGCGTCGTCTTGACTGCGTATTCGAGATAGCTCATGCGCGGCGCCCCTCGGCCCGGGCGCGGGCGGTGCGTTCGGCCTCGATGCGTTCCTGCAGTTGTCGCGCGCCCTCGCGTTCCGAAGCCGGGTAGGCCTCGAGCGGGGGCGTGCCATTGTAGAGCGCCTGAAGCATGATGTCCCGAGCGACGGGCGCCGCAGCGGACGAGCCGCCGCCGCCGTGCTCGATCACCACCGCCACTGCGATGCGCGGATTCACTACCGGCGCGTAGGAGATGAAGAGCGCGTGGTCGCGTTCCTCCCACGGCACGTCCGAGTTGCGAACCACGCGGTTGCGCACCTGGCTGGTGCCGGTTTTTCCAGCCATCTGCATGCCGTCCGCGACGATACGCGACCGGCGGGCGGTGCCTCGGCTGGAGTTCACCACGCTGTCCATGCCCTTGCGGACATAGCGCAGGTGCAGCGGGTCGATGTCCAGCGGCTCGCCCCCGGTGATCGGGGTGTCCTGCCCACCGATGCTGCGCACGAGGCGCGGCTCGATCTTGCGCCCCGTTGCAAGGCGTGCGGTCATGATCGCCTGCTGCAGCGGCGAGGTCAGCACGAAGCCCTGGCCGATTGAGGCGTTCACGGTATCGCCCACCAGCCACTCGGCGCCACGTTCGCGCCGCTTCCAGTCCTTGTCGGGCATCAGCCCGGAGGTCACCGCCGACATCGGCACATCCGGCGCCGAACCAAGACCCATCTTGCGACCCATGGCGGCGATGTTCTCGATCCCGACCTTCATGGCCAGCTCGTAGTAATAGACATCGCAGCTGTCGCGCAGGCTTTGTTCAAGGTTCACCCGACCATGGCCCGACCGCTTCCAGCAGTGGAACCGGCGCGAGCCCAGTTCGAGGTGGCCCGGGCAATAGGCCGTGTCGTCCGGGCCGATCACACCGGCCTCGAGCCCCGCGAGCGCGGTGATGATCTTGAAGGTCGAGCCGGGAGGATAGGCGTCCTGCACGGTCTTCGAGGCCAGCGGGCGGTGGTTGTTCTCGCGAAGTACGGAATAATCCGCGACCGAGATTCCCCGCACGAATTTGTTGGGGTCGTAGGACGGCGACGAGGCGATGGCGAGGATGTCGCCGCTCTCCACGTCCATCACCACGGCGCTGGCGCTTTCATGGCCCAGCCGCGCCTTGATGTAATCCTGCAGCTCACTGTCGAGTGTGAGTTGCAGGTCGTCCCCCGCCGTGCCTTCGCGGCGGTCGAGCTCGCGCATGACGCGGCCCACGGCGTTGACCTCGACGCGCTTGGCCCCGGCACCGCCGCGCAGCTGTTCCTCGAACTTGGTCTCGATCCCGACCTTGCCGATCTGGAAGCGCGGGATGCGCAGAACCGGTTCGGGGTCTTCGTATTTCTCGAGATCGCGTTCGGACACCGGGCCGACGTAGCCCACCACGTGGGCGAAGGTCTCGTGCTGCGGGTAGAAGCGCGACAGCCCCACCTCCGGCGTGACGCCGGGCAGGGCAGGGGCGTTGACGGCCACGCGGGAGATCTCCTCCCAGCTGACGCGGTCGGCCACCGTCACCTGCAGGAAGGGCGGCGAGGTGCGCATTTCCTCGAGCGCGCGTGCCACCGATGCCTCGTCAAGGTCCACCAGCTGCGCAAGGCGCGCCACCGTATCCTCGAGATCGCCGGCATCCTCGCGCCGCATGGTGATGCGGTAGGTGGGTTCGTTCTCGGCGATGGTCTGGCCGTTGCGGTCGAAGATCCGTCCGCGCGAGGGCGGGATGAGGTGGATGTTGATGCGGTTCTCTTCCGCCAGCAGGCGGAATTCGTCGGCCTGATCCACCTGCATGTAGCGCATGCGCAGCCCCAGAGCCCCGGCAAAGGCCAGCTGCGCGGTGCCCAGAAGCAGCCCGCGGCGGGTGATGCGGCGGGCGCTGTCGGCGGTGTCCTTGGGGGTGCGTCTCATGGGCTCGGTCCTCAGAGGCGTTTGCCGGAGTGGTCGAAATCGCCTGGCGCGAGGCGTCTCACGCCAAGCAGGTATTGCGATACGATGACCACCAGAGGATAGCAGATCACAGTCATGGCGTATCGCATCAACGACAGGAAAGACGAACCTGTCGGCACGATCAAGAGGGCAAGCGCCAGCCGGTACAGGATCGTGATCGTGGCCAGCGTGGTGGCCACCGCGATCCATTCCAGCACGAAGGTGCTTTCCCGGTCCCGCCGGTCGCGCGATTTCAGGAACTCGGTCGCGAGCAGGACCAGTGCCGACCATAGGCCCGGCGGCCGCTGGAACAGGATGTCCGCCAGCAGCATCACGGCGGCCACAAGAAGCGCTGGCACGTAGTCGGGGCGGCGCAGCACCCAGGCAAAGCACATGGCGGTCAGCAGGTCCGGACCGGCATAGAGCGGCGGCATCATGTCCAGCGGCAGCAGGTGGTAGAACATCACCAGCACAGCAAGACCGCAGAAGGCCGCGCGCATGGCCCAGACCCGGGCGGGACGACGGTCAGCCATCAGGCTGATCTGCGCTGTCTGTGTCGAGGGTGGGCAGCGCCTCGATGGCCGTATCCTCGGTGCCGGGGGGCACCTCGGGCAGCACGAGGGCGGAGGGGGCATTCACCCGCCGCGCGCCGTGGTCTCGCAGCACCCGCAGGAATTCCAGCCGTTCGTAATCGGCGGCAAGGCGCACCCGAAGGCGCCCGCCCGGATCCTCGGCCACCTGCCCGATGAGCAGCCCCGGGGGGAACACGTCGCCGTCGCCGGTGGTCACGATGCGATCGCCGGGCCGCACCTGGTCGTCATCCTCTAGGAAGTCGATGGGCGGGGCGGCGGAATTGTCGCCGGTGATGAGCGCGCGTTGCCCCGAGGGCTGGATCACCGCCGGGATGCGGCTGGTGGCATCGGTCAGCAGGATCACGCGGGAAGTGTTCGGCCCCACGCCCGACACCCGCCCCACGAGGCCGATGCCGTCCATGGTGGCCCAGCCATCGACGATGCCGTCGCGGCTGCCCACGTTGATCAGCACCGATTGCCGGAAGGGCGAGCCGCTGTCGGCCAGCACCACGCCGGTGATGTAGGTCAGCCGCGCATCGAGCCGCACGTTGTTGAGATCGCGCAGCCGGGCGTTCTCCTGCTCCAGCTGCAGGGCGGCCTCTTTCCAGGCGGTCATCTGGCGCAGCTCGCGGCGCAGCTCTTGGTTTTGCTCGTGGATGCGCTGGTAGCTCTGGAAATCGCGCAGGATGCGCACGGTGCCGGTGACCGGGGCCATGGCCCAGTCGAAGCCGGGCAGCACCCGGTCGATGACCTGCGCACGAAACCGCTCCATCCGCGGGCTGTCGATCCGCCAGAAGATGAAGAGGCCCACGAGGCACAGCACGAGAACCGCCAGAAGCAGACGCTTCAGCGGCCCCGCGTAATCGTCAGAGCTTGATCCGTTCCTGGCCATTCACCCATGTCCCGTGGGCAGACGCCGCCGTCGATCAGGAATCGTAGTCGATGGCGTGACGCAGCTGCTTTTCGTATTCCAGCGCCTTGCCGGTGCCCAGTGCAACGCAGTTGAGGCTTTCGTCCGCGATGGAGACCGCAAGCCCCGTCTGCTCGCGCAGCGCAAGGTCAAGGTCGCCCAGCAGCGCGCCGCCACCGGTCAGCATGACACCCCGGTCGACGATGTCGGCAGCGAGGTCCGGTGGGGTGGCCTCGAGCGCGGTCATCACCGCCTCGCAGATTTGCTGTACCGGTTCGGCCAGCGCCTCGGCCACTTGCGCCTGGGAGATCTCGGTCTCTTTCGGCACGCCGTTGAGCAGGTCGCGGCCACGGATCTGCATCGAGGAGCCGCGCCCGTCGTCGGGCATGCGGGCGGTGCCGATGGAGGTCTTGATGCGCTCGGCGGTGGATTCGCCCACGAGCAGGTTCTGCTGGCGGCGCAGGTAGTTGACGATGGCCTCGTCCATGCGGTCGCCCCCGACGCGGATGGACCGGGCGTAAACGATGTCGCCCAGCGACAGAACGGCAACCTCGGTGGTGCCGCCGCCGATGTCCACGACCATGTTGCCGGTGGGATCGGTGATGGGCATGCCCGCGCCAATGGCCGCCGCGATGGGTTCGGCGATAAGCCCGGCCTTACGGGCGCCCGCGCTCAGGACCGACTGGCGGATGGCGCGCTTTTCCACCGGGGTCGCGCCGTGGGGCACGCAGACGATGATCTTGGGCTTCGAGAAGGTCGAGCGCTTGTGCACCTTGCGGATGAAGTGCTTGATCATCTCCTCGGCTGTGTCGAAGTCGGCGATGACGCCTTCGCGCATGGGGCGGATGGCCTCGATGCTGCCGGGCGTCCGGCCAAGCATCAGCTTGGCGTCCTCGCCCACGGCCAGCACCTTCTTGACGCCGTCCTTGATGTGATAGGCAACGACCGAAGGCTCGGACAGGACGACCCCGCGTCCCTTGACGTAGACCAGCGTGTTCGCGGTCCCGAGGTCGATTGCCATGTCCGCCGAGAAGGCGCCCATGAGTCTGTCCAGTCCAAACATGCCGTTCCCTGTCCCAAGATATGTGTTTCGGGTCCGCGACTCTTCCCCAAGGGCGGACCGCGGCTCTTATAGGACTGCATAGGGAAGGGGGAAAGAGGCGCGCAAGCGCAATTCGGCGTGAACCCGCCGCCGACAGGGGCCTTGAGGTGATTCCGGGCAGCGGATGCGGACACGGCGCGCATATCGGTAGGGCGCTGGCAGGCCCGGTTCGCCCGGCGATTGGGCATTGTGAAAATGCGACGCATGTCGCGATCTGACGACGCGTCGTTTTCAAGATATGACTGGTCGGGCGCAAGCCGCAGTCACGCCGGCTCTGCGTTATCCAGACGGACAGAAACGCGCTCGGAGTCCCGATTCATGAAGACTGAAGTCAAAGCACTGGTTGTCGGCGGCGGTGCCGTCGGAACCTCGATTGCCTACCACCTTGCCCGCGCAGGCTGGTCCGATGTGATGCTGCTCGAACGGGACGAGCTCACCTCGGGGTCGACCTGGCATGCCGCCGGTCTGCTGCCCTACTTCAACATGTCGTATGCCACGACCCACATCCACGACTACTCGATCAAGTTCTACAAGACGCTCGAGGAGGAAACCGGCCTCGACGCGGGCTTCTTCGTGGTGGGCAACCTGCGCATGGCCCAGACCAAGGAGCGGATGGACGAATACCGTCTCTACTCCACCACCGCGCACACCTGCGACATCCCGCACGAGTTCATGACCCCCGCGCAGATCAAGGAGCGCTGGCCGCTGGTCAACGTGGACGGGCTGGAAGGCGCGCTTTACCACCCCACCGACGGCTACATCAACCCGGCGGACGTCACCATGGCGATGGCCAAGGGGGCCCGTCAGCGCGGCGTCATCATCGAGCGCAAGTGGCAGGTCGACGGCTACGAGTGGAAGGATGATCACTGGGAAGTGACCGTCACCCGCACCGCCGAGAAGGGCGGCAACCTCGTGCCCACCGAGGAAACCGTCGTCATCAAAGCCGAGCACGTCGTGACCGCCACCGGCAACCACGCACAGCGCACCGCCAAGCTCTTGGGCATCAAGACCCCGGCGATCCCGGTCGAGCACCAGTTCATCGTGACCGAACCCGACCCCGCGCTCGTGGAATGGCGCAAGACCAACGAACAGCACCCTGTGCTGCGCGATGCGGACGCCAAGTGGTACGTCCGCGAAGAGCGCGGTGGCTGGATCCTTGGCCCTTACGAGCTCAATGCTCCGGCGCGGTTCGAATACGGCGTGCCCGACAGCTTCCGTGCCGACCTCTTCCCGCTCGACCTCGAGCGGATCGAGGAAGAGTACATGTCGATGATCAACCGCATCCCGTCCTCCGAGACCGTTGGCCTCAAGGACGATTTTAACGGCCCGATCTGCTACACCCCCGACGGCAACCCGCTGGTCGGCCCGGCGCCGGGTCTGCGCAACATGTGGCTGGCTGAAGGCTTCAGCTTCGGCATCACCGCCGCGGGTGGCACTGGCTACTACCTTGCCCAGCTAATGACCGAAGGCGAGGCCGAGATCGACATGGGTTCGCTCGATCCCAAGCGCTATGGTCAGGACTGGATGACCACCGAGTACGCGGCGCGCAAGAACGAGGAAGCCTACGAGCACGTCTACATCCTGCACCATCCGGACGAAGAGCGTCCGAACTGCCGCCCCCTGCGCACCGGACCCGCCTACGAGCGCCAGAAAAAGCTTGGCGCCCAGTTCGGCGTGGTCAACGGGTTCGAGCGTCCGAACTACTATGGCCCGCTCGATGCGCCGGACAGCTTCGACCATGACGCCCGCAGCTTCCGTCGCGGCGGCTGGTGGCAATACGCCGAGGCCGAGGCCAAGGCCGTGCGCGAAACCGTCGGCCTTGTCGATGCGACTGCCTTTGCCAAGCATGTGGTCAAGGGCCCCGGCGCGACCGCGTTCCTCGATCACCTGACCTGCAACAAGCTGCCCAAGGTGGGCCGCATCAACCTGACCTACGCGCTGTCGGCAAAGGGCACCACCCGCACGGAATACACCATCGTGCGCATCGCCGAGGACGAATACTACCTCGTCTCCGCCGGTGGCCTGCATGCCTACGACCAGGATTACCTGATGAAATCCGCCGAGGATTTCGGCTTCGATCACGGGTATTTCCACATTCAGGACGTGACCACCCAATGGGGCGTCTTCGCCCTTGCCGGTCCCAACGCCCGCGCGTTGCTCAATGAGCTGGTCAAGGATGCCTCGCCGGACACCGTGCTGTCCAACAAGCGCTTCCCGTGGCTCTCCATGCGCGACATCGAACTGGGCATGTGCCCGATCCGTGCCATCCGCGTGGCCTACACCGGCGAGCTTGGCTGGGAACTGCACCACCCGATCGAGATGCAGAACTACCTGTGGGATCTGCTGATGTCGGTGGGCGAAAAGCATGGGCTGAAGCCGGTGGGCGCCCGTGCCCAGAACTGGCTGCGCATGGAAAAGAGCTACCGTGCCTACGGTCACGAACTTGGCCGCGACGCGACCCCGCTCGAGGCGGACCTGCCGCGCTTCGTTGACCTGTCGAAGGACTTCTTCGGCAAGGCCGAGATGGAAGCCACCGGCATCCGTTCCAAGTGCATCACCGTGCTTATCGACGGACCGGAAGATGCCGATCCGTGGGGCCGCGAGGCGCTGTACCTGGGCGACACCAAGGTGGGGCGTCTCACTTCGGGCGGCTATTCGGTGGCCTTCGGCAAGGCCATCGGCATGGGCTACGTCAAACCTGAGCATGCCGTGCCGGGGACCAAGCTCAAGGTGCTGATCATGGACGAGATGTGGGATGCGGAAGTGACCGAGGACAGCCCCTTCGATCCCTCCAACGCCCGGATCCGTATCGACGGCTGATTGCCGGTCGACGTGGCGAACAGGAGGGGCGTGGCCAGCGGTGGCCGCGCCCCTTTTCCATGCCGTCTACATGCCGTCCCGGGTTGGTCCCGGCGGACATCCGTCCTATCACTTGGAGCAACACGCAGTTCACCGGAAAGGACGCCGCAATGGCCCTCAACATCTACCTCTCGGGCGAGATCCACACCGACTGGCGCGAGAAAATCATCTCCGGCGCGCGCGGGCTCGACCTTTACTTCACCTCGCCGGTGACCGACCATGACGCCAGCGACGATTGCGGCGTGGCGATCCTCGGGGCCGAGGCGGACAAGTTCTGGCATGACCGCAAGGGCGCGCAGATCAACGCCATCCGCACCCGCAAGGCCATCGCCGACGCGGACGTGATCGTCGTGCGCTTCGGTGAGAAATACAAGCAGTGGAACGCCGCCTTCGATGCGGGCATGGCCGCGGCGCTGGGCAAGTCGCTCATCATCCTGCAGCCGCCGGAACACGATCACGCCCTCAAGGAAGTGGACGCCGCCGCCCTCGCGGTGACCCGCACCCCCGAAGAGGTGGTGTCGATCCTGCGCTACGTGGAAACCGGCGTGCTTCCGGGCTGACCGATCCTCCGGGCGGGGCAGGCGGGCGCATTGCCTGTTTTCAACGTCCCGCCCCCGTGCCATCACCGACGCAAGGTCAACCAAAAGTACCGGCAAAGGGCCGGGCCATTCTCCGGGGACAGACAGCATGATAAATGAATTCAAGGCGTTCATTGCCAAGGGCAACGTCATGGACATGGCCGTCGGCATCATCATCGGTGCCGCCTTCACTGCCATCGTGCAATCGCTTGTGGGCGACATCATCAACCCGATCATCGCGCTGTTCACCGGCGGTATTGATTTCTCGGGCTGGTTCTACGTGCTCGACGGGGAAACCTACGTCTCGCGCGAGGCGGCGATGGAAGCGGGTGCGCCGGTCTTTGCCGCGGGCAAGTTCGTTATGGCAGTGATCAACTTCTTCATCATCGCCTTCGTGGTTTTCATGCTGGTGAAGATGGTCAACCGCATCAAGGCCGCCGCCGAAAAGCCCGCCGAGGTGGTGCCGCAGGTGCCTGCCGGCCCCTCGGAGATCGACATCTTGATCGAGATTCGCGACGCCCTCAAAAAGTGAGGCAGGTCCAGTGAAAATGGCCTCCCCCCAGCGGGAGGCCGCCATGCGCCGGGGCGTTGTTGCGCGCCCTGCCGCACCTGATTATCAGGCCCGCAAGACGCGGAGAGGCCGATGACCCAAGCCATGAAAATCGCCGCCGGCAGCGTGGCTGTCGGAATCGTGGTCCTCGGGATCAAGACGCTGTCGTGGTGGCTGACCGGGTCGGTCGCGCTGCTGTCGGATGCGCTGGAAAGCATCGTCAACGTGGCCACCGCTCTGGCCGCCCTGCTGGCGTTGAACATCGCCCAGCAGCCCCCGGACGCGGACCACCCCTTCGGCCATCACAAGGCCGAGTATTTCAGCGCCGTGCTCGAAGGCGTGCTGATCGTGGTCGCCGCCATCCTCATCCTGCGCGAGGCATGGCATGCGTGGAACGACCCGCGCATCATCGAGGCACCTTGGCTTGGTCTTGCCATCAACATCGTGGCCAGCGTCATCAACGCGATCTGGTGCACGGTGCTCATCCGCAATGGTCGGCGGCTCAACTCCCCGGCGCTCGAAGCGGATGGCAAGCACCTGCTGACCGACGTGGTGTCATCGGTGGGCGTCACCGTGGGCGTGACGGCGGCAGTGCTTACGGGGTGGGCGTGGCTCGATCCGCTGCTGGCGGCGCTGGTCGCGGTGAACATCATCTGGTCCGGCTGGCAGGTGATGCGCCATTCCGTCGGTGGCCTCATGGACGAGGCCGCGCCCGAGGGCGAGGTTGAGCAGATCCGCTCCCTGATCTCCGCCAATGCCGACGGCGCGGTCGAGGCGCATGATTTGCGCTCGCGCCGCGCCGGGTCTGCCCTGTTCGTGGAATTCCACCTCGTGGTGCCGGGCGAGATGACTGTGGATGCCGCCCATGACATCTGCGACAGGATCGAAACCGCGCTGCATGCCGCCTTCGAGAAGAGCCGCGTGACCATCCACGTTGAGCCCGAGCACAAGGCCAAGCACGACGGCATCGTCGTGCTCTGACCCGCCGTTCCCTGATCGTCCGTTTTCTGGCCCGTTGTTCTGCGAGCCCTGACGTCCCGACATGAAACGGCCCGGCCACCTCGCGGAGTGCCGGGCCGCCTTAGTTCAGAGCGCCAGCGCCTCGGCCGGGCTGATCGCCTCAAGCCCCAGCGCCGCGCCAACGGCAGCGTTGGTCAGCCGCCCGTCATGGACGTTGAGCCCTTCGGCAAGGTGCGGATCGGCAGCGCAGGCCGCCTTCCAGCCCTTGTCCGCCAGCGCCAGCACGAAGGGCAGGGTGGCGTTCCCAAGCGCGATGGTCGAACTGCGCGGCACTGCGCCGGGCATGTTCGCCACGCAATAGTGCTGGATGCCGTCCACTTCGTAGACCGGATCATCATGGGTGGTGGGTTTCGAGGTCTCGAAACAGCCGCCCTGATCGATGGCGACATCCACGAGAACCGAGCCGGGCTTCAGGTCTGCCAGCATCTCCCGCGTCACCAGCTTGGGCGCGGCAGCCCCGGGGATCAGCACCGCGCCGATCACCATGTCCGCCTCGGCCAGCAGTTCGGCCACGGCACCTTCGGTGGAATAGCGGTTGCGGAACTGGCTTGCGAAGACGTCGTCAAGGTAGCGCAGCCGCGGCAGCGACCGGTCGAGCACGGTGACCTCCGCGCCCATTCCCGCGGCGATCCGCGCGGCGTGGGTGCCGACATTGCCGCCGCCCAGCACCACGACCTTGGCCGGGCCGACCCCGGGCACGCCGCCCAGGAGTACGCCGCGACCGCCGTTCGCCTTCTGCAGCGCCCAGGCGCCCATCTGCGGCGCAAGCCGCCCCGCAACCTCGGACATCGGCGCCAACAGCGGCAGCCCGCCCATGCGGTCGCTCACCGTCTCATAGGCGATGCAGGTCGCCCCCGAGCGCAGCAGATCCTGCGTCTGTTCGGGATCCGGGGCAAGGTGCAGGTAGGTGAACAGCAGCTGGCCGGGGCGCAGCATGGCGCGCTCGGCGGGCTGGGGTTCCTTGACCTTAACCACCATCTCGGCCTCGGCAAAGATCTCGGCTGCGGTGTCGACGATGCGCGCGCCGGCGGCGATGTAATCGGCATCCTCGAACCCGGCGCCGATCCCGGCGCCCGACTGGATGAGCACCTCGTGCCCGTGGGCCACCGCCTCGCGGGCGGCGTTGGGCGTCAGGCCCACCCGATATTCCTGCGGCTTGATCTCGGTGGGGCATCCAAGCTTCATTTTCGTCCTCTTCCATGTTGTGAGGGCAAGTTATGGAATAATCCTGCCGCGCTTCGCTTGCATTTTCTTTGCGGATTTGGTGCGGTGTTTGCGCACAATGTCGCAGAACCTTCGAAGAATGCCGCACTCCTTGAAAGAAATCTCCCCCAGTCTCGATGACACCGACCTGCGCATCCTGCGCGTGCTCCAAAAGCAGGGGCGCATGTCGAATGCCGATCTGTCGGAGCAGGTGAACCTCTCGGCCTCCGCCTGTCACCGCCGGGTTCAGCGGCTCGAGGCGGATGGCTTCATCAGGGGGTATGTGGCCCTGCTGGATGCGCGGCGCATGAACATGCCCACCACGGTCTTCGTCGAGATCACCCTCAGCACGCAAGCCGATGAGGTGCTGGATGCCTTCGAAAAGGCCGTGTCACGCATTCCGGACGTGCTGGAATGCCACCTGATGGCGGGCAGCGCGGATTACATCCTCAAGATAATTGCGCAGGACACTGAGGACTACGCCCGCATCCACCGCCAGCATCTCGCCCGCCTGCCCGGGGTGGCGCAGATGCAATCGAGTTTCGCGCTCAAGACTGTCTTCAAGACAACTGCCCTGCCGGTCTGAGCCCTGTTGCACCCCGCCGGTCCTCGGTCTATCAATTGTCAGACAATTGCGAGGGGAGGCGCCAATGTCCTGGGATCATGTCATCATCGGAGCGGGCAGCGCGGGCTGCGTGCTGGCCAAACGGCTGTCCGAGGCGGGCCGCCGGGTGCTTCTGCTCGAGGCGGGGGGGCGCGACACCTACCACTGGATCCATATCCCGATGGGGTATCTCTACTGCATCGACAACCCGCGCACGGACTGGTGCTACGGTACCGCGCCGGATGCGGGGCTGAACGGCCGGTCGCTGATCTATCCGCGCGGCAAGGTGCTGGGCGGCTGCTCGTCAATCAACGGGATGCTCTACCTGCGGGGACAGGCGGCGGATTACGACGGCTGGCAGCAGATGGGACTTGCGGGCTGGGGCTGGGATGACGTGCTGCCTTATTTCAAGCGCTCCGAGGATTTCGTCGAAGGCGCCAGCGATCATCACGGGGCAGGGGGCGAATGGCGGGTCGAGAACCAGCGTCTGCACTGGGCCGTGCTCGATGACTGGATGGAGGCCGCCGCCGAGGCGGGCATCCCCAAGGTCAGCGACTTCAACACCGGCGACAACGAAGGCGTCGGATATTTCCGCGTCAATCAGCGCAATGGCTGGCGGATGAACACCGCCAAGGCCTTCCTGCGGACCACGGACACCGACAACCTGCGCGTCGAAACCCATGCCCATGTGCTGGGCCTCATCTTCGAGGGTCGCAAGGTGGTCGGCGTGCGCTACGAACAGGGCGGCAAGCGCCACGAGGCGCGCTGCGGCGGCGACGTCATCCTGTCGGCGGGGGCGGTGAATTCGCCGCAGATCCTGCAGCTCTCGGGCATCGGCCCCGGGGCGCTGCTGCGCGAGCACGGGATCGAGGTCGCCCAAGACGCGCCCGGCGTCGGCGCCAACCTGCAGGACCATCTGCAACTGCGCTGCGCGTGGCGTCTCACCGGAGCGAAGACCCTGAACCAGATGGCCAATTCACTGATGGGCAAGCTGGCCATCGGACTCGAATACGTCGCCCGCCGCACCGGGCCGATGTCCATGGCCCCCTCGCAGCTCGGGGCCTTCGCGAAATCCCGCGAGGGCTTGGCAACCGCCGACGTGGAGTTCCATGTTCAGCCTCTCTCGCTCGACGCATTCGGCTCGCCCCTGCACAGCTATCCTGCGATCACCGCGAGCGTGTGCAACCTGCGCCCTGAAAGCCGTGGCACGGTCACCATCGCTTCAAACGATGCCACAACGCCCCCGGTCATCGCCCCGAACTACCTTTCGACCGAAGGCGACCGCCGCACCGCCATTGACAGCATCCGCCTGTCGCGCCGGGTCATGGCGCAAGGACCGATGGCCAAATACGCCCCCGAAGAGGTCAAGCCGGGTAATGCCTACCAGACCGACGAAGACCTCGCCCGCGCCGCCGGAGACGTTGGCACCACGATCTTCCACCCTGTGGGCACGGTCCGGATGGGGATGGATGAAACAGCCCCCCTCGACGCACAATGCCGAATGAAGGGTATCGCCGGCCTGCGCGTTGTAGACGCCAGCGTCATGCCCCGCATCGTCAGTGGCAACACCAACTCCCCCACCATCATGATCGCCGAAAAAGCCGCCGACATGATACTTTCGGCCTGAACACCCCCAGGACCGGGATCATCCATGCAGCAGGGCACAGGCAACCTCTCCCGGATTTCCTTTGACCTCAAATATCCCGGGGGGTGAGGCGCCCTGCGCCGAGGGGGGCAGCGCCCCCCTGTCCGCCGCCGCCCCTAGGCACAGCCTCAGTCCTGCTTCGGCGCGTCATCGTACTGGCCCGACAGGATACGCGCGGCATTGCCCTCGGGGTCGTCGTATTGCTTCGTCCGGATGGTGATGACGAAGAACAAAAGTCCCAACCCGCCAAGCACCAGTGAAATCGGGATGAGGTAGAGCAGGATATTCATGGCGTCCCTTCCGGTGGCCTATTTCAGCCGCAGCGCATTGAGCGACACGGTAATCGACGACGCCGACATGGCAAGCGCGGCGATGAGCGGCGAACAGAGGCCCGCGATGGCCAGCGGCACGGCGATGACATTGTACCATGTGGCGATGCCGAAATTCTGCCGGATGCGCCTTGTCGCCCGCTCCGCCAGCCCCAGTGCGCCGGGGATCGGCTCCAGCGACTTGCCCAGCAGCACGATGTCCGACGCCACCCGCGCCGCATCCAGCGCCGATGCCGGGGAGATAGACACATGCGCCTGTGCCAGCGCGGCGGTATCGTTCAGCCCGTCCCCCACCATCAGCACATGCGCGCCCTCGTTCGTCAGCGCCCGGATGCGGGCGGCCTTGTCCTCGGGCAGGGCCTCGGCGGTCCACTCCGGAATGCCCAGCCGCAGCGCCAGCGCCTCGACGCTGGGCGCGGTATCGCCCGAGATCAGGGTAACTCTCTTGCCCGATGCCAGCAGGCCCGACACCGCCTCTTCGGCGCCGTCCCGCAGGCTGTCCTCGAAGGTGAAGGCCCGCGCGGGCGCATCGCCGACCTGCAGCCAGCTCGAGGTCAACCCGCTCGCACCGCCCCCGGTCCAGGCCGCCCGGCCCAGCCGTACGCGCTGGTCGTCCAGCATCCCTTCGGTGCCATGCCCCGGCACCTCGGTCACGCCCGTGACCTTCGCGGGCAGGATGCCGCGCGCCCTCAGCGCCTCCGTCAGAGACACCGACAGCGGATGCGACGACCCCGCCGCCAGCGCCAGCGCCACGGCAAGCTCCCCATCCGGGAAATCGGACAGGTTCGTCACCCGGGGCGTCCCGGCGGTCAGCGTGCCGGTCTTGTCGAAGACCACCGTGTCGACCTCGGCTAGCCGCTCGAGCGCGGTTGCGTCCTTGATGAGCATCCCCTTGCGGAACAGCCGTCCCGAGGCCGCCGTGGTCACCGCCGGTACCGCCAGCCCAAGCGCACAGGGGCAGGTGATGATCAGCACCGCCGCCGCGATGTTGAGGGCGATGCGCAGATCGCCGCTCCAGACCAGCCAGCCCGCGAAGGCCAGCGCCGACAGGATATGCACCCCCGGCGCATAGAGCTTGGCCGCCCTGTCGGCGAGGGGCGTGTAGTTGGCCCGGCCCGACTCGGCCACCGCCACCAGATCCGCCATCCGCTGGAGCGAGCTGTCGCGCCCCACGGCGGTGGCTCGCACGGTCAGCGGCCCGGTAAGGTTCACCTCCCCCGCGCTCACCGCCCGTCCGGGGGCGGCATAGACCGGCAGCGTCTCGCCGGTGAGCAGCGAACGATCCAGCTCGGACTGGCCTTCGATGATCTCGCCATCCACCGGCATCCGCCCGCCGGGGCGCACATGCAGCAGATTGCCCACGCGCAGATCGGCAACGGAGACCTGCTCCTCGCCCTCTGCCGTGACGCGCCACGCGCGCGGCACCTCGAGCGCCGCCAGCTCCTCGGCGGCAGAGCGGGCGATGGACCGGGTGCGGTGGTCGAGGTAGCGCCCGGTAAGCAGGAAGAAGGTCAGTGCGATGGCCGCGTCGAAATAGGCGTGCTCACCCGACAGCGATGTCTCCCAAAGTGATGTCACCACCGCCAGCCCGATGGCCAGCGCAATGGGCACATCCATGTTGAGCCGCCCGGCTTTCAGCGCCGACCACGCGTTGCGAAAGAAGATCTGCCCGGAAAACGCGATGGCGGGCAGGGTGATCGCCGCCGACACCCAGTGGAACATGTCGCGGGTGGGGCCCTCGGCCCCGGACCAGACCGAGATCGACAGCAGCATGACATTCATCATGGCGAACCCCGCCACGGCCAGCCGCATCAGCAGATCGCGCCCCGCCCGGTCGGTGCGGGTGGCGGCCAGTGCGGTCGCGTCGAGTTCATGCGCCTCGAATCCCGCCGCCTCGACCACGGGGATGAGGTCTTGGGCACTCAGCGACGGATCGGCGTCGATGCTGACCCGCCGCAGGGTGAGGTTCACCCGCGAGGATCGTACCCCCGGCACCTTCGCCAGCGCCTCTTCGACGCCGCGGATGCAGTTCGCGCAGTGGATCGTCGGCAGGGACAGGGCCAGCCGCGCCTCGGTGGGCGCAGAGGCTGCCGCCAGCGCCTCGGCGGCGGGGGCGGCTGCGCAGGCCGGGCAGGCCGAGACGGGGGCGCGCATCGTGGCAGTCATGGCGTTAGCCTTTCACGTGCAGGTCCAGCCGCTGCTGGAACTCGGTGCCGTCATGGGCGCGGGCGGTCAGCCACACGGTCCAGTTTCCCGGCGCCAGTGGATCATCGGCGATCCACGCACGCCCGTCGAACCGGAACTCCGGCGTGCGGTCGTCGCGGGCGGTGGTGGTGCGGCCGATCTTGGCGCCAAGGCTCGCCGGCTGCACCGGGTAGCCCTTGGGGTCCGTGATGGCGAGGATCACCTCACCGTTGTCGTGGCTGGCCTCGACGGTCCAGCCAAGCGCCTCCTGCGCGGCGCGGCGATCGTCGAAGGTCTGGGAGGCGACGTAGGAGTTGGGCACCTCGAGGCCGGGGAAGGTCGAGACCGCGTTGAAGGCCAGCGTGAGGTTGACCCCGATGATGACGCCGAAGGCCGCCACGAACATCGCCAGCACATGCCAGCCGGTCAGCCTGAATTGCCGCTTGGTGGAGGTGGTCATCCGTTGTCCCTTCCGTTGAAGACGGTTTCGGTGGTGGCATCGTCGCCGGTTGTGGTGTCCTCGAGGCGCAGCTCGAACTCGGTCCGCTCGTCCTGCGCCTCGGCGCTGCCAGAGGGGGCGGTGACGTAGACGCGCTGCAGGTAGGTCTCGTTGGCGGGCACCATGGTGATCAGGCCGTCCTCACCTTCAAGGGCGATCTGCAGCGTGTCATTGCCGATGATTGACAGCGCATAGGGCCGGTCTTCGCCGTGCTTGTTGCGCAGGCGCACGTCGTAGGTATTGCGGATCGACCCGTCCGAGAGGACCACAAAGGTGGGGTTGCGCACCGGGGCGACGGTCATCTCCACGTCCGGGCGCAGCACCAGCGCCACCAGCAGGCCGACGCCCACCAGAGACCATAGCGCGGTATAGAGGATCACCCGGGGGCGGAACACGTGGCTCCAGACCGCGCGGGGGGCGTGGCCTTCGCGCTCGCGGGTCTCGTCCGACAGGGCAAGGTAGTCGATAAGGCCACGCGGCTTGCCGATCCTGTCCATCACGTCGTCGCAGGCGTCGATGCACAGGGCGCAGGTGATGCAGGCCATCTGCTGGCCGTCGCGGATGTCGATGCCCATGGGGCAGACGTTGACGCAGGCGTTGCAGTCGATGCAATCGCCCAGTTTGTCCGCCCCTTCGCCCTTGCGGTGCTTGCCGCGCGGCTCGCCCCGCCAGTCGCGGTAGCCCACGGTCAGCGTGTCCTCGTCCATCATGGCGGCCTGGATGCGCGGCCATGGGCAGGCGTAGATGCAGATCTGCTCGCGGGCGAAACCGCCGAAGACGAAGGTGGTCCCGGTGAGCACGGCGATGGTGGTATAGGCCACCGGGTGCGCCTGACCGGTCACGAGATCCACGAGCAGCGTCGGCGCATCGGTGAAGTAGAACACCCACGCCCCGCCGGTGAACAGCGCGATCAGTAGCCACGCCGCCCACTTGGTGACGCGCAGCCGGGCCTTGCGGACATCCCACTTTTTCTGCCGGTGCAGGCGCAGGCGGGCGTTGCGGTCACCCTCGATCCAGCGTTCCACAAGAATGAAGAGGTCGGTCCAGACGGTCTGCGGACAGGCGTAGCCACACCACACCCGCCCCAGCGCCGAGGTGAAGAGGAACAGACCAAGCCCCGCCATGACCAGCAAACCGGCGACGAAGTAGAACTCGTGCGGCCAGATCTCGATAAAGAAGAAAAAGAACCGCCGGTGCGCAAGATCAAGCAGCACCGCCTGATCGGGCAGCTCAGGCCCCCGATCCCAGCGCAGCCATGGCGTGATGTAATAGATGCCCAGCATCAGCCCCATCAGCCACCACTTGAGCGTGCGGAAGTTGCCCTTCACCCGGCGTGGAAAGATCGGCTCGCGCGATTCGTAGAGGGATGGGGCGGAATTGTTGGTATCGGCCACGGGAAAGGCTCCGGCTTGCGTGCTTGGCTTCGGCCCTTTTGGCCCTGTCGCCGCCTGCCGGCTTTGACCTGCATCAATTCTCACATCTGTGATGAAGCTTTCGCGGCTTCTCGTCGCAGCCAAGCGGTGATTTGGCGCAGCGGCGGCCGGGCGATGCCGGGGCGGGTGACCATCCAGTAGCCTTTCTTTCGGTCGTCCTCGAACAGCAGGCGAAGGCGTCCGGCGCGGATGTCCGCCTCGACGAAAAGCCGTGCGGTGACGATGACGCCTTGCCCCAGCCGCGCGGCCTCGACCATGAGGTTGCCGGGCAGGGCGGTAAGACCGATAGCGCGGTTCTGTTCGATGCCGTGCTCGGCGAACCAGTCGGTGGCCTCGTTGGTGCCCAGCTCCTGCAGCCATGGCAGGCTGCGCAGGTCGGCAGGGCTGACGGTCTGACGCTCGCCCACCAGCGCGGGCGCTGCGACCACCACGATGGGCGACAGGAACAGCCGTTCGGCTTCGAGCCCGTGCCAGTTGCCGTCCCCGTAGCGGATCGCCACGTCGAGCCCGCCCGGCTCGAGCCTGCGCACCTGGCTCGAGGGGTCGATCATCAGGTTGAGCTCGGGGTGGCGGGCGCGGAAATCGGGCAGGCGGGGCATCAGCCAAGTGGAGGCAAAGCCAGGCGTGGCTGAAATTTCCAAGGGTCGGTCGGCGTCGCGGCCCGTCAGCTCGTCTGCGGTGCGGGAGATGAGGCCGAAGCCATCGATCAGCGCCTCGGCCAGCCGTTCGCCATCGGCGGTGAGTGTCATGCGCCGCCCCTGCCGGTCGAGGAGGGCAAGGCCCATGTGCGCCTCGAGATTGCGCATCTGCTGGCTGATGGCGGCATGGCTGACATTGAGCGCCGCGCCCGCCTCTTCGACCGAGCGGTGCTGCGCGTAGGCGGCAAAGGCCCGAAGGGCCGAGAGGGGCGGTAGCGTAGACCAGTTCATGAAAGTCTCACTTACATGGTGTCAGGGTTCCTGACTGGCCCGAAATCGCCTTTGGCGCAATATGTGAGACAGATCAAAGAGCGAAAGGAGAACGCGATGCTTGGGATCTTTGCGAAATCTTTCATGACCGCCAGCAGGGTAGACCGCGCCCGGGATCGCTGGACGCCGCCTGCGCCGTCTCGGGAGGCGCTGCGCGAAGAGCGCCTGCGCCGGGACGAGAGGCTGCGCTCGGGGCCGTTCAGCCGGGAAGCGTGATGATGATTGCGCCGCTGTCGGTGGCCACCACCGTGTGTTCATACTGGACGACCGGCGCGCAGGGATCGCTGTAGAGCGTCCAAGGATCGTCACCGTTCTCGGCCCAGACCGCGCCGGTCGACAGGAACGGCTCGACCGTCAGGACAAGCCCCTTGGTGATGCGGCGGCGGTCGCCCTTCGTGGCCCAGGTGGCGACCTCTTCGGGATACTCGTGCAGCGAATGGCCGACCCCGTGGCTGGCGAGGTTCCGGATCAAGGTATAGCCGCGCTGCGTGGCAAACTTCTCAATCGCGTTGCCGATGCCGGCGATGGGTTTGTCGGTGGCCACTTGGTCGATCCCGACCTGCATGGCGCGCTTGCCGTCCTTGCACAGCTTTTCCAGGATCCGAGGGACATCAGCCACCCGGAAGCTGGCGCCCGTGTCGGCAAAATATCCATCCCTGGAGGCAGACACGTCGATGTTCACGAGGTCTCCGGCCTTGATGATGCGATCGCCTGGGATGCCGTGGGCGACCTCCTCGTTGACGCTGATGCAGGTGGCGCCCGGGAAAGCGTAGACGCTTTCAGGCGCCGAGACCGCGCCCTCGGCCTCGAGCAGGCGGCGACCGATGTCGTCAAGCTCGCGCGTGGTCATGCCGGGCACGATGGCTGATGCCATGGCCTGCATGGTGTTGGCGCAGATCCGGCCGATGATTCTGAGTGCTGCGAGTTCGTCTTCATGGGTGATGGTCATGCAGGCCTCCTGTCGGGGGCCTCGTAGCATGCGCCGGTGGGGAAGTCCCGGGGGGATGCCGCCGGGTTGCCCGAAGCGGGGATGCCGGACGTCTCGGCCCCCGAGATGACCTCGGTTGCGTGGCGTGCAGGTGCCCTTCGTCGGGGTCGGACCGGGGCGCGCCGAAAAGATGCACAGCGGGTTCACCTTGTCATGCCTTCGCGTCACGATAGGTTGCATCAAAGCAACCGTTGCCGGGAGATATTCGCCAGAGTGAGACTTGAATTGACCCTCCCCGCGAGCCTTCGTGGCCAGACCGTGATGCTGGATGCGCTTGAGGCCGTGGAAGGAAGCCAGCAGACCAAGGCCCTGTTGCGCCCCATCCTGGAAATCGTGACGCGCGCAGTGTCGTCCGGTATCCAGCAGGAATTCTTTGACAACTTCGAGCGCTACGCGAACGAAGAGAACCTGCCCCGGCAGGGCATCGGCGCTGTCACCGTCGCGCTCGATCTGCCGGAGAGCGATCTTGATGCCGTTCGTGGGGATCTGCTCGATGTCGCGGTCGCGGGGTCTGAACGGATATGGCAGACCGTGTCTGATGGCGAGGCCGCCGCGACCTTCGAGGTGATCTGCGACATTCTCGACGAAGGGCTGACACCGATCGATCAGCAAGCGCTGCTTGATGCCAACCTGGCGGATCTGGCGGGCTGAGCTTGTCCGCAAAAAGCGTGGTGGCTTAGGCAGGGGAACAACCGCTCGCCGGAGACTGCCTGAGACGGTCTGCGGAGGCTTGTCGGGCTGGGGGCGCCACAGGCCCCGGTCCCGAAGGGCAGGTCGCCAACGCTTCACCGACCAATCTGCACCCGCAGTAAAATCCCGCACTTGCGTGCCGCGCTATACCCGTCGGTCGCACGTGTTCCAGCGGCTCCCGGATGCGCCTTGCTATTCGGGATGAGGGCGCTTTGGTTTGCCGGTCCGATGACGTCCTGCCCTTTGGCCCAAGGGAAAGGGGCGCCTCCTTTCGGAAGCGCCCCTTCTGGAAATTCTTGCGCCGGTGCCCGTTGGAAACGCGCTAACTGCTGCGGACACCGGCGCTGGCCTCCGGGCTCGGGAACCCGAAGGTGTTCCGTTACTCGGACGCCTCGCCGCCGCCCAGCCCGTGGACATAGGTGGCCACGGCGCGGATCTCGGCCTCGGACAGGTCGGCGCCGCCCATGGGGGGCATCACGCCGAAGCGGGCATTCCAGACGCTTTCGTGGATGGCGTCATAGCTGCCACCGTAAAGCCAGATCGCGTCCGTCAGATTCGGCGCGCCCTGGAAGCGGTCGCCGGTGCCGTCCTCACCGTGGCAGGAGGAACAGTTGATGTCGAAGACCTCGGCTCCGGCATCCACCATGTCCGGCGAGGGCGGGGTCTGGCCCGAAAGGTCCATGACGAAGTTGGCCACCTGCTCGATTTCTTCATCGGCCAGCAGATCGTCCCGCCCGAAAGAGGGCATCTGGCTGAAGCGGGCGTCATCGTCCTGTTCGTTCCGGATGCCATGGGTAACGGTGTAGTGGATGTCCTCCATCGTGCCGCCCCAGAGCCAGTCGTCGTCGAGCAGGTTGGGATAGCCCTTGGCCCCCGCAGCCCCCGATCCGTGACATTGCGCGCACCAGGTGCGGAAGATCGCACCACCCGCGTTCTGGGCATAGGTGCTCAGCTGTGGATCGTCCGAGATGGCCGTCAGCTCGACCGAGGCAAGCTGTTCGTTGATCGGCGCCAGCTCTGCGGCGTGATCCTCGATGGCTTGTTCCACGTCGCCGCGGGTCGACCAGCCCAGCAGACCTGCAGAGGCGGATTTGATGCCCGGCCATGCGGGGTAGGCGATGGAATAGCCGATCCCCCAGACGATGGAGAGGTAGAACACGATCAGCCACCAGCGGGGCAGGGGCTTGTTGTATTCCTCGATCCCATCCCAGGAGTGACCGGTCGTCTCGTAGTCGAGATCGTCTCTCTTTTGCTTGTTGTCGCTCATTGTCTTCGGTCCTCAGTCCTGCTCGCTCGGGGCGGGTTTGTCCTCGTTGCGGAACAGGATGGTGGCGGCGTTGTGATGTTCCTTGCGGCTGCCCGGGCGGAAGGCCCAGACGATGACCCCAAGGAAGAACACGAACATTGCCAGCAGTCCCCAGCTGTCCGCGAAGTGGCGAAGGGCGGAATAGTGATCCATGTCCGGACTCCTCAGCGGCTTGCGTCGGGTTCGAAGGTCGAGAAATCGACCAGCGTTCCGAGCATCTGCAGGTAGGCAATCAGGGCGTCGGCCTCGGAAACCCCGGGCTGCCCGTCGAAGTTGCGGATGTTGACCTCGCCGTAGCGGTCCACGAGGTCATCGTAGCCATCGCTGTCGGGATCGGCCTGGGCGAGGAAATCGCGCTGGCCGTTCTCGATCTGCTCGTCGGTGTAGGGCACACCGACGAACTGGTGGGTGGCCATCAGGTCCTCGATATGCTCGCCCTCGACATAGGCGGTCTCGAGGAAGCCGTACTTGGGCATCACCGATTCAGGCACCACGGACTGCGGGTTGCGCAGGTGATCCACGTGCCAGTCGTCGGAATAGCGGCCACCGACGCGGGCAAGGTCCGGCCCGGTGCGCTTCGACCCCCATTGGAACGGGTGATCGTACTGCGATTCCGCCGCCAGCGAGTAGTGGCCGTAGCGTTCCACCTCGTCGCGCATGGGCCGGATCATCTGGCTGTGGCAGACATAGCAGCCCTCGCGGATGTAGACCTCGCGCCCCGCCAGCTCGAGAGGCGTGTAGGGGCGCATGCCCTCCACGTCCTCAATGGTGTTCTCGAGGTAGAACAGCGGGACGATCTGCACGAGCCCCCCGATGGTCACCACGAGGAAGGCGAAGATGGCCAGAAGCGTGACGTTCTTCTCGAGGATGGCGTGACGATCGAGGAAGGAGCGCTTCTTCGGGCGATCGCCAAGTCCGGTGGCCGATGCCGGCATCGGAGGCTTCTTGTCGTTGGTTGCCATTGCTGCGGCCCTCCTTATTCGGCCGGCGTGGCATGGGCCGTGGCGGCGGCGGCTTCGAGAGCCGGTGCGCGTTTCACGGTCATCCACAGATTGTAGCACATGATGATCCCGCCAGCGACGTAGAGCAGACCGCCAAGGGCACGCACGACGTACATGGGGAACTTGGCGCTCACGGTGTCGGCGAAGCTGTTCACCAGGAAGCCGTTGGCATCCACTTCACGCCACATCAGGCCCTCCATGATGCCGGTCACCCACATGGACGCCGCGTAGAGAACGATGCCGATGGTGGCGAGCCAGAAGTGCCAGGAGACGAGGCTCAGGGAGTAGAGGTTCTGACGGTTCCACAGTTTCGGCACGAGGA
The DNA here is from genome assembly GCF_014643635.1 of Salipiger pallidus. Lineage (GTDB taxonomy): Bacteria > Pseudomonadota > Alphaproteobacteria > Rhodobacterales > Rhodobacteraceae > Salipiger > Salipiger pallidus. The sequence goes on along the minus strand of NZ_BMJV01000007.1, from coordinate 85,507 downwards.
AGTAAAGCGCGCCGAAGGTGATCATGCCGTTCCAGCCAAGCGCGCCGGAGTGGACGTGACCGATGGTCCAGTCGGTGTAGTGCGACAGCGAGTTCACTGCGCGGATCGACATCATCGGGCCTTCGAAGGTGGACATGCCGTAGAAGCCGACCGAGATCACCAGCATCCGCAGGATGGGGTCGGTGCGCAGCTTGTCCCAGGCGCCCGAAAGGGTCATCAGGCCGTTGATCATGCCGCCCCAGCTGGGCATCCACAGCACGATCGAGAACACCATCCCGAGGGTCGAGGCCCAGTCGGGCAGGGCGGTGTAATGCAGGTGGTGCGGACCCGCCCAGATGTAGATGAAGATCAGCGCCCAGAAGTGGATGATCGACAGCTTGTAGGAAAACACCGGACGGTCGGCCTGTTTAGGGATGAAGTAGTACATCATTCCCAGGAAGCCCGCTGTCAGGAAGAAGCCCACGGCGTTGTGGCCGTACCACCATTGCGTCATGGCATCCTGCACGCCCGAGAACACCTGCACGGACTTGGAGCCCCAGATGCTGACCGGAATGCTGAGGTTGTTGAACACGTGCAGCAAGGCGACGGTGATGATGAAGCTGAGGTAGAACCAGTTGGCCACGTAGATGTGCGGCTCTTTGCGTTTCACGATCGTGCCGACAAAGACCGCAAGGTAGACAAGCCAGACGATGGTGAGCCACAGGTCAACGTACCATTCGGGCTCGGCGTATTCCTTGGACTGGGTGCCGCCCAGTACGTAGCCGGTGGCAGCAAGGACGATGAAGAGGTTGTAGCCCCAGAACACGAACCAAGCTGCGTTGCCGCCCCAGAGCCGCGCCGCGCTGGTGCGTTGCACGACGTAGAACGAGGTCGCGATCAGCGCGTTGCCCCCGAAGGCGAAGATCACAGCCGAGGTGTGCAGCGGGCGCAGGCGGCCGAAGTTCATGTAGCCGTGGGCCCAGTCGAAGTTCAGCGCCGGGAAGGCAAGCTGCGCCGCGATGAAAGTCCCTGCGAGGAAGCCGACCACGCCCCAGCCTGCGGTGGCGATGACGCCCGCGCGCACCGGGCCGTCCATGTAGGAGGTCTGCAGCACCTTTACGGGCACCGTCTCGTCGGTCTGGCGCAGCACCCACAGGAAGAGTCCCGACGCCACCACGAAGATGAGTATGGCGTGGACCATGTAAGCCACGTCCCGTGCGTAGTTTGCGGCGATCAGCGCGAAGACGGCGATCACGGCAAGCACGAGGAGCTTGATATAATTTATCATATTTCGTCCCTTCGTCTGACTCGCGCGATTCGTCGCGCACGAGCGCTTTTCTGACTGACCGCTTAATGATGGTTCACGGCAGTGCGATCCTTGATCTGCATCAAGGCTTTCACACCCCGACTGCCTCATGGTCATTGCAGACGCATTGCCGGGCCCTATGGGCCGGCGGCGCAGACCAACCCGAGGAGGCCATGCCATGGGCTACAAGACGATACTCACGGTCGTGACTGACGAGGCGCAGGCCCGCGGCACGATCCTTCGCGCGGCCGAGGTGGCCAAGGCCTGGGACGCGCACCTTGATGTGCTCTGTTTCGGGGTCGATCGCACCCAGACCGGCTATTACTACGCCGGCGCCGACGCGATGATCCTGCAGGAAACGATCGCCCGCGCCACCAGCGAAGCCGCCGGGCTGGCCGCTGTCTCACGCAAGATCCTGGCCGAAACCGACGTGCGCTGGGCGCTTGAGGAAGGCGTGGCGCAGCTTGCGGACGTGGGCCGTCACGTGGCCGCGCGGGCGCGCTTTACGGACATGGTGGTGCTGCCACGCCCCTATGGCCCCGAACACTGCGTTGAGCTTGAGCCTGTGACTGAAGGCGCGCTCTTCGAGGGGCAGTGCCCGGTGCTGATCGCCCCCGAAGCGGTCAATCCCCGCCCGTCGCGGGTGGTCATCGGCTGGAACGAAAGCAACGAGGCGCTGCGGTCCGTCCGCGCGGCGATGCCCCTGCTCATGGGCGCGGATTATGTCCACGTGGCGGTGATCGACCCGCCGCAGCACGGGCCAACCCGGTCCGACCCGGGCGGCGCGCTGTCGCAGTTCCTTGCCCGCCACGGGGTGAAGCCCGAGGTGGACGTGCTGACCAAGACGCTGCCCCAGGTTTCGGACGTGCTGCGCCGCCACGTGCAGGATGTGGATGCCGACATGGTGGTGATGGGGGCCTACGGGCATTCGCGCTTCCGTGAGGCGATCCTCGGGGGCGCGACGCGGAACATGTTGGAACAGGCCGAGGTGCCGGTGTTCCTCGCCCACTAGGGCAGGGCGCCGAAAGGAGAGACGGCCAGTCAGGGGCGGTGCCGATGGTGCCGCCCCTTTGTCATGTCAGCCGCTGCTGCCGATGATCGCCAGCGCCGCGCGCACCGCCGCCGGATCGATCTGCGCCAGCTCCGCATCCAGCCTGTCATGCTCGGCCCGCCACAGCGGCACCGCGCGCACCAGCAGGGCGCGCCCCTCATCGCTGAGCACAAGCCGACGGTTGCGGCCATCGTCGGGGTCTGGGGCGGCAATCACGAGGCCGCGCCGCTGCAATACCTTGAAAGCGGCGGTCAGCGTGGTGCGGTCCATGGCCAGGAAGGGCGCAAGATCCGAGATCCGTGGCGGCTCGGGCCGGTTCAGTGACATCAGGATTGAGAACTGCCCGTTTGTCAGCCCCAGTGGTTTCAGAACCGCATCAAACCGCCGCGCCAGCGCCCGGGCCGAGCGCTGCGCCTGCAGGCAGAGGCATCGGTCCCTCACCTCGAGCGTGGTCGCGAAAGAAAGGTCTGGATCGGTTTCCGGATTCATGTTGATATCAACTTATCATTCCCGCTGATACGGAACAATCCTTAGAAAGGACTCGAGATGAGCTATGTTTTCGGTTTCCTGACGCCGGTGCCCGTGGCCAACAAGCAGGCCTATATCGACAGCGCCAATGCTGCTTGGCCGCTCTTCAAGGATTACGGAGCCCTTGGCATGACCGAAGGCTGGCAGGCCGACGTGCCCGATGGCGAGGTCACCTCTTTCCCCATGGCGGTGAAGCGCGAAGAGGGCGAGGTGGTGGTGTTTTCCTCGGTGATGTGGCCGGATAAGGCGACTGCCGACACCTGCATGGCCTCAATGGAAACCGACGAGCGCTGGCAGCAAATGACCATGCCCTTCGATGGCAAGCGGATGATCTATGGCGGGTTTGAAACGGTGTTCGAGGTCTGATCTGAGGGGCAATTCACCGCCCCGACCTCGGCCTGCCTGACGACCCGAGCCTTTGGGTCACGGAATCGGCCAAGATCAAAGATCGTGGGCGGAGACAGCCGGGCGTGGCCAAGCGACCAGGTCGATCAAAAGCCATGGACGGAAAAGGCCCGGCGGTCAGAGCCGCAGCCGATCACGTCACCTGATCCTCAGGCGAACACGCCGCCATCCGCATCATCCCCAGCTTCCTCGAGAAGCCGGGTCATGTCGGGGACGGTCACATGACGCTTGCCCTCGAGCGCGATCACCCCGTCCTTGCGCAAGGCCGAGATCTGCCGGCTTACGGTTTCCAGCGTCAGCCCGAGGTAGTCGGCCATGGCCTCACGGGTCAGCGGCAGGTCGAAAACGATCTCGCTCTTGTCAGGACGGGCGTTCACCGATGCGTCGCGGCGGGCGATGATCGACAGCAGCGACGCGATCTTCTCGCGCGCGGTTTTGCGGCCCAACACCAGCATCCATTCGCGGGCGGCATCAAGCTCGTCCAGCGTCATCTCGAGCAGGCGCTGAGCGATATGCGGCGTGCGCACCATCATCTCCTCGAAGGGTGCCTTGCGGAAGCAGCACATGACAATGTCCGTGGTGGCCACCACGTCATAGGCGGCGGTGGCGCGACCCGGGCGTCCGACGAAATCCGATGGCAGCAGAAGGCCAACCATCTGGGTGCGCCCGTCTTCCATGGTCTGGGTCAGGGAGGCGATCCCCGACACCACCGAGCCGACGAAATCCATGCGGTCTCCCGACCAGATGACCGTCTGGCCGGCCTCGTACTTGCGATAATACTTGATTCCGTCGAGCTGTTCGAGCTCATCCGATTCGCACCGGGCACAGACGGCACGATGGCGAATGGGGCACTCTTCGCAATCATGGGGGGGGACGCCGGTGCGCTCGTTTAACATGACTTCACCATTTGTCGCTATGCTGCCGACAGGATCGGCCTTCCGGAAGTTCTCTTGATCTGGGTCAAGGTCGCGGTCCGATTACCTTTATAATTGTATGCGCATGAACACGCGAACACAACTCTCCCGCCTTGGTCTTTTCGATGCGAAGGTACCCAGATACACCAGCTATCCCACGGCGCCGCATTTCGGCGCGGCGGTGACTGGCGGTGATTTCGCAAGCTGGATAAGGGGTTTGCCCGAAAACGGGACGATCTCGCTCTACCTTCATGTGCCGTTTTGCCGCAAGCTCTGCTGGTTCTGTGCCTGCCGCACGCAGGGCACGGCAACCATGTCTCCAGTGGCAGCCTACGTCGAAACCCTGAAGGCCGAACTCGACATGCTGGCGACGCACCTGCCCGCCGGCACCCGGCTGTCGAGGCTGCACTGGGGCGGGGGCACCCCGACACTGCTGACGCCCGAACTGATGCAGGGCCTCATCGACAAGGTGCGGCAGGTCGCCCCCTTCGCCGAGGGCGCCGAGTTCTCGGTCGAGATCGACCCGAACGAAATCGACGAGGCGCGCCTCGATGTGCTGGCGGGGGGCGGCATGAACCGCGCTTCCATCGGCGTGCAGGATTTCGATGAACAGATCCAGGAGGCCATCGGCCGACCGCAGGGGTTCGAGATCACCCGCCGCGCGGTCGAGATGATCCGCGCCCGGGGCGTGGCGAGCCTGAACGCGGACATTCTTTACGGCCTGCCGCATCAGACCCGGGCCCGGATCACCGAGACAGTGCAGAAGCTGCTGTCCTTCGCTCCGGACCGCGTGGCGCTTTATGGGTACGCGCACGTGCCGTGGATGGCCAAGCGCCAGCAGCTGATCCCTTCGGACGCGCTGCCGACCCCGCCGGAGCGGCTCGAGCTTTTCGAAACGGCGCGCCGGCTCTTCGCCTGGGATGGCTATGCCGAGATCGGCATCGACCATTTCGCGGCCCCAGACGATGGCCTTGCCATCGCGCGCAAGACCGGGCGGCTGCGGCGTAACTTCCAAGGCTATACGGATGACGGCGCAGAGGTGCTGATCGGGCTTGGCGCGTCGTCGATCTCACGCTTCCCGCAGGGCTACGCACAGAACGCCCCCGCCACCAGCGCCTACACGGCGGCGATCCGCGAGGGCAGCTTTGCCACGACGCGCGGACATGCCTTCGCAGGGGACGACCTGCTGCGCGCCCGCATGATCGAGATGTTGATGTGCGATTTCCGCATCCACAGCGATGAGCTGGTGGCCGACTACGGTGCCGACCCGTCAGAGCTTGCGGCGTTGTACGCCCGGACCAATGCCCGCTTCGAAGGGCTGCTCGAGGTCACCGGGGAGGGGCTTTACATTCCGGCCTCGGCCCGGCCCCTGACGCGGATGATCGCGCGGGAGTTCGACGCTTACGATATGTCGAAGGCAAGGCACAGCTCGGCGGTCTGATCCGGGGCACCGGGCCTGGCGGCAGAACCATAATCCGGGGGACCCCCTGGAACGCTCCGACCCGCGAAACGGGGGGGGCCGGGCACAGCGCGGGGGCCCAAAAATCTTGGCAAGATTTTTGGCGCTGCGCCGGCCCGGAGGTCAGCCCGCCAGGTCGAATGCCGCGGCAAAGAGCTTTTGCGTGTACTCGGTCTTGGGCGCCGCAAAGATCTCGGACGCTTCGCCCATCTCGACCACGTCGCCCTGTTTCATCACGATCACCTTGTGCGACATGGCCCGCACCACCTTGAGGTCGTGACTGATGAACAGGAAGGCGAGGTCGTATTTGCGCTGAAGCTCGCGAAGAAGGTCGACGATCTGCACCTGCACCGTCATGTCCAGCGCCGAGGTCGGCTCGTCCAGAACCACCAGTTTCGGACGCAGTACCATGGCGCGCGCAATGGCGATGCGCTGGCGCTGACCGCCCGAGAATTCGTGCGGGTAGCGGTGCTTGGTAGCAGGGTCGAGCCCCACCTCGCGCATCACCTCGTCCACCGCCTGGTCCTTGGGCTTGCCGTCAGGCGATCCGTGCACCCCGAGCCCCTCCGCGATGATCTGCTCGCAGGTCATGCGCGGCGAGAGTGAACCGAACGGGTCCTGGAACACGATCTGGATCTCCGAGCGCAGCTTGCGCAGCCGCCGGGTGGACCAGCCGCGCACATCCTGCCCGCGATAGGTGATCCCGCCTTCCGAGCCGATGAGCCGCATCACCGCAAGCGCCAGCGTGGTCTTGCCTGACCCGGATTCGCCGACGATGCCCACGGTTTCGCCAGCGCGGACCGAGAAGCTGGCGTCGTTCACCGCCTTCACGTGCCCCACGGTCTTTTTCATGAAGCCCTTCTGGATCGGGAACCAGATGCGGAGCCCGTCGGCGCGAGCAATCTCCTCGGCGCCCGGCGCTACCGGATCGGGCAGACCGGTGCTTTCTGCCGACAGAAGCATTTGCGTGTAGGGATGCTGCGGGTCGGCAAAGATCTCGGACGTGCGGCCATGTTCGACGATCTCGCCGTTCTTCATCACGCAGACCTTGTCGGCGAATTTGCGCACGATGGTGAGGTCATGGGTGATGAACAGAAGGCTCATGCCTTCGGCCTCTTTCAGCTCGGCCAGCAGCTCGAGGATCTGGGCCTGGATCGTCACGTCGAGAGCGGTGGTCGGCTCGTCCGCGATGAGCAGCTCTGGCCCGTTGGCCAGCGCCATGGCGATCATGACCCGCTGGCGCTGCCCGCCGGACAGCTGGTGGGGGTAGGCCGAGAGGCGGCTTTCAGGGTCGCGGATGCCGACCTTGTGCAGCAGGTCCAGAATGCGCGCCCGCGCCGCATCGCCGGTCAGCCCCTGGTGCAGCGCGAGGCTTTCGCCCAGCTGCTTTTCCAGCGTGTGCAGCGGGTTGAGCGATGTCATCGGCTCCTGAAAGATGAAGCTGATGTCGTTGCCGCGCACCTTCCGCAGAAGCTTGTCCTGCGCGCCGATCATCTCCTGTCCCTTGTACCGAACCGACCCTTCGACCATCGCGGCATCCCCCAGTAGGGACACGGTTGACAGCGCGGTCACCGACTTGCCCGAACCGCTTTCGCCCACGAGGGCGACAGTCTCGCCCTCTTCGATGGAAAAGCTCACGCCCTTGACAGCCTGGCTGACCTGCCCGTCCTGGCGGAAGCTGACCTTGAGGCCGTTAACGTCGAGGATGGTCATGAGAACGTCTTTCTCGGGTCGAAGGCATCGCGCACGCCTTCGAAGATGAAGACCAGCAGCGACAGCATGAGGGCGAAGACGGTGAAGGCAGTGAAAGCCAGCCACGGCGCCTGAAGGTTCTGTTTCGCCTGCAGGGTTAGCTCGCCCAGCGACGGGGCCGAGGACGGTAGGCCGAAGCCGAGGAAATCGAGCCCCGCGAGGGTCGAGATCGTGCCGGTGACGATGAAGGGCAGCATGGTCAGTGTTGCCACCATGGCGTTGGGCAGCATGTGGCGGAACATGATGGTGATGTTGCCGACCCCAAGCGCCTTGGCTGCGCGCACGTATTCAAGATTGCGCGCGCGCAAGAATTCCGCCCGGACCACGCCCACGAGGGCCGTCCAGCCGAATGCAATGGTGAGGAAGACCAATAGCCAGAAACTTCGCCCCAAGATGGCGAAGAGGATAATGATGATGTAAAGCGACGGCGTCGCCGACCAGATCTCGATCACGCGCTGGAAGATGAGATCGAGCCAGCCTCCGAAATAGCCCTGAAGCGCGCCCGCGATGATGCCGATGACCGAGGCGCAGACCGTCACGATCAGCGTGAACAGGATCGACAGGCGGAAGCCATAGATCACCCGCGCCGCGACATCGCGTTTCGTGTCGTCGGTGCCCAGCCAGTTCTGGCCGTTCGGGGGAAGGGGGGCCGCGCCGGGGCGGTCCACCGGGGTCTGGTAGCTGTAGGGGATCGGCGGCCAGATCATCCAGCCTTCGGCGAAATCGCCATCTGGGGTGCCGCCCGCGTCCACGGTCTCGATCAGCCCCTCGGGGTCGTCGAAACAGGTGTCGAGCCCACCGGTGCGGATCAGGCAGCGGACCTCGGGGTCGCGATAGACGGCCTCGGTGCGGAAGTCTCCGCCAAACTCCGTCTCGGGGTAGAAGGTGAAGATCGGCATGCGGTATTCGCCGCGATAGTTCACGAGGATTGGCTTGTCGTTGGCGATGAACTCGGCGAACAGCGACAGGGTGAAGACCACCGTGAAGATGATCAGCGACCAGAAGGCACGGCCGTTCTTGCGGAAGTTCCGCCAGCGCCGCTTGTTCAGCGGCGACAGGGCAAAGCGGCCGGGTTTGGGCTGCGGCGCCACGGGGGCCGCCGGGGATGGTTCGGGGCGGACGCCCTGCGATGCAGGGGCCTGGGGATCGGGCTCGTAAGACATCTCAGCCCTCCCGTTTCTCGAAGTCGATGCGCGGATCGACAAGCACGTAGCACATGTCGGAGATGATGCCGACGACCAGACCGATCAGGCCGAAGATGAACAGCGTGCCAAAGATCACGGGGTAATCGCGGGCCACCGCCGCTTCAAAGCCAAGCCGCCCCAGCCCGTCGAGCGAGAAGATCGTCTCGATGATGAGGCTGCCGGAAAAGAACACCCCGATGAAGACCGCCGGGAAGCCCGCGATGACGATCAGCATGGCGTTGCGGAAGATGTGGCCATAAAGGACGCGGCCCTCCGTCAGGCCCTTTGCGCGGGCAGTCATGACGTAATGTTTCTTGATCTCGTCGAGGAAACTGTTCTTGGTCAGCAGCGTCAGGGTAGCGAAGGCCGAAATGGTCGAGGCGAAAACCGGCAGTGCGATGTGCCAGAAATAGTCGGCGATCTTGGCGGGCCAGCTCAGCTGCGCAAAGTTGTCCGAGGTGAGGCCCCGCAGCGGAAAGATCTGCCAGTAGGACCCGCCTGCGAACAGCACCAGCAGCAGGATCGCGAAGAGGAAGCCGGGGATGGCGTAGGCCACGATGATCGCGCCCGAGGTCCATGTATCGAAGGAGCTGCCGTCCTTGACCGCCTTGCGGATGCCCAGCGGGATCGAGATGATGTAGGCGATCAGCGTCGACCACAGGCCAAGCGAGATCGACACCGGCATCTTTTCCAGCACCAGATCGATGACTGAAATCGAACGGAAGTAGCTGTCGCCGAAATCTAGCCGCATGTAGTTCCACATCATGCTCAGGAACCGCTCAAGCGGGGGCTTGTCAAAGCCGAACTCGCGCTCGAGTTCCTCGATGAAATCGGGCGGCAGCCCGCGGGCGCCGGCGTATTCGTCCGAACCGCCACCGGCGACTTCACCGCCGCCCCCGGCGATGCCCTGGAACACGTCGCCCTGGCCCTGGACCTCGGCGATGATCTGCTCGATGGGGCCGCCGGGCACGAATTGGACGAGGGCAAAGTTGATGACCATGATCCCCAGAAGCGTGGGGATGATGAGCAGCAGTCGTCTTAGGATGTAGGCGCCCATATGGGGTTACAGCGCTCCTGCGGCGCGAAGTTCGGTCGCGCGGTCTTCGTTCCACCACCAGATTGACATCTCGCCAAGCCCGTAGGGCGGGGGCGTGTCTTCGTAGGGGCGTTCGTACACGTCGCGGTAGGCGACGCTGTGAACGCCCTTGTACCACTGCGGCACCCAGATGTGCATGGCCCGCAGCACCCGGTCGAGCGCATGCACGGCGGTCACCAGCTCATCACGGCTTTCGGCGTCGGCAATGGCGCGGATCAGCTGGTCGACGCCTTCGTTGGCAAGGCCCGCCACATTGGCAGACCCCGGGACCTCGGCAGTTTCCGAGCCGAAGACGGACCGCAGCTCGTCCCCGGGGGTCTGGCTCATGGCAAAGCGCTGGGTGACGATGTCGTACTCAAAGTTCTTCTCGCGCTCCTGCGCCTCGGCGGCGTCGACGCGGTTGGCGGTGGCCTCGATGCCAAGGCGCTTGAGGTTGTCGATGTAGGGATTGACGATGCGGTCAAAGGACGGGCTGTCGTTGAGTACCTCGATGGTCAGCCGCTGGCCGTCCTTGTAGCGGAAACCGTCATCGGCAACCTCCCAGCCTGCGTCGGTCAGAAGCCTGCCCGCTGCACGCAGGGCGCGGCGGTCTGCAAGGTCGTCGGGCGAGGATTGCGCCGGCGAGAACGCCTCTTCGGTGAAGACAGTTTCCGGGATGAACTCGCGGATCGGCTCGAGCAGCTCCAACTCGGCCTCAGAAGGCGTACCGGTGGCTTGCAGGGTGTCCGAATTTTCCCAGAAGCTGTCGGTGCGTTCGTAAAGACCGTAGAACAAGCTTTCGTTCGCCCATTCGAAGTTGAAGGCCATGCCGATGGCCTCGCGCACCCGGGCATCCTGGAACTTGTCGCGGCGCAGGTTGAAGAAGAACCCCTGCGTGCCCGCCGGGCGCCCGTCAGGCAGGGTTTCCACGACCACGTGCCCGTCTGCGATGGCCGGGAAGTTGTAGCCTGTGGCCCAAATGCGCGACTGGTATTCCTCACGGTAGGTGTAGGCGCCCGCCTTGAACGCCTCGAAGGCGGTGGTGTAGTCGGCGAAGTATTCCACCCGCAGCACGTCGAAGTTGTTCTCGCCCACGTTCACCGGGAGATCCTTGGCCCAGTAGTCATCGCGGCGCTTGTAGGCGACCGATCGGCCCGGATCCACGGACAAAAGCTCGAACGGGCCGGACCCCATGGGGGGCTCGAGCGAGCTTTCGGCGAAATCGCGGTTCTCGTAATAGGCCTTGGAAAAGATCGGCAGGCCGCCGGCGGTCATCAGCAGCTCGCGCAGGGGGCCTTCGGGATTGAAGGTGAACTTCACGGTGTGTTCGTCGATCGCCTCAGCGCTGGTGATGTCCTGAAACTGCACCCGGAAAGCGGGGCGGCCCTTGTCGCGCAGGGTCTCGAACGAGAATACGACGTCATCGGCGGTAACCGGCGTGCCATCGCGGAACATCGCCTCGGGACGCATGTGGAAGGTGATCCACTCGCGACTTTCGGGGTATTCGACGCTTTCGGCGACAAGGCCGTACATGGAGTCGGGCTCGTCGAGGTTGCCGGTCAACAGGCTGTCGTAGAAGACGGCGGACATGGCCGCCGCGTTGCCCTTGAGAATGAAGGGCGTCAGGCTGTCGAAGGTGCCGAAGGCCCAGGTCGACATCTCGCCGCCCTTGGGGGCGTCGGGATTGACGTACTCCCAATGCTCAAACCCCTCGGGGTATTTCAGCTCCCCGAAGGACGACACGCCGTGGGAGGTGATGATCTTCTCGTCATCCTGGGCATGGGCTGCGGGGGCCATTGCAATGCCCAGGGCAAGTAGCGCGGAACCGATGAAGCGGGCGGGTCGGGTGTTGGCGGCGCGCGGCGTCGTCCGGATCATGTGCTCTCCCCTTGGCGTTGCGACCGTTCTGGCAGCAATGGCGCATTATTCTATAGATTCATCTAAGCTAAGAGAGCGCGGCGGCCACATTCAAGCGGTCATTGCTAGAGTTTGCGTGATGAGCCTGCGATTTGGCCGGGTGGCGGCGAGCCAGCGCGCACCCGGGGCAGGCATATTGGTTCTGCGTGACGGGGAGATATGAAAAAGGGCCGCGGCAATGCGCGGCCCTTTCCTGTCCATGGTCTGCCCTGTGGGGCAGGGCGGTGTCAGCCGCCGAAGGTCTCAAGATAGGCGATCAGGTTCACCCGGTCCTCGGCGCCGCTGAGGCCGGAGAAGCTCATGATCGTGCCGGGCGCCGCGCTGCGCGGGCTTTCGAGGAAGGCAAAGAGGTTTTCCGGGGTCCAGACATCGCCGACCTGTTCCAGCGCGCCGGAATAGGCGAAGCCGTCGACGGAGTCGATCTCGCGACCGACGACGCCGTCGAGGTGCGGGCCGGTGGCGTTGGTGCCGTCGAGCTTGTGGCAGGCGCGGCACTTGTTGAACTGGCGCTCGCCCGCGCCGGCATCGGCGGATGCGAAGAGGGTCTCGAAATCGACTTCCTCTGCGGGCTCTTCCTCGCCCGAGGACCCGGTGTCGATGACATAGGCCGCCGCATGCTCTTCGCCGTGACCGCCACCACCGGTGCTGTAGAGGGTGTCGCCAACCCAGCCGCCAAGCAGGTAGATCAGCAGGGCGCCGCATGCGCCACCAACCGCCTTGGTGATTGTCATCGTGTCAAACATGCATGACCTCCCTCACATGTTGCGATGCCGCTGGGCGTCCCTTGCCCTTGACGACATCAATATAGGGTGCTTCCTCTACACCCCCGCGGGTGTCTAGGGTTTCCAAACCGTTCTGGCAAGGTATAGAAGCCGCGACCAGATGCGCAAAGACCTTTCGCACGGGAATGCCATCAAAAGATGAAGACAAAAGGCCGCACATGACAAATCGCATCGCATTCCAGGGCGAACTCGGCGCCTATTCCCATGAGGCCTGCCGCGACGCGCGCCCCGACATGGAGGCGCTGCCCTGCCGCACCTTCGAGGAGGTGATCGAGGCGGTGCGTACCGGGCGGGCCGAGCTGGCCATGCTGCCGGTCGAGAACACCACTTACGGGCGTGTGGCCGACATTCACCGGCTGCTGCCCGAAAGCGGTCTGAAGATCCTTGGCGAAGCCTTCGTGCGGGTGCACATCAGCCTCATGGCGCTGCCGGGCGTGACGCTCGAAGAGCTGAAAAAGGTGCGCGCGCATCTCGTGCTGCTGCCGCAGGCGGCGAGCTTCCTGTCGAAATATGGCATCAAGGGTGAGCCCTATGCCGACAGTGCCGGCGCTGCCGCCGAACTGTCCCGCACCGGGGACAGAACCTGTGGCGTGCTCGCCTCGGATCTCGCGGCCGAGATCTACGGGCTCGAGCTGCTGGCGCGGCATATCGAGGATCACGCGCACAACACCACGCGGTTCCTCGTGATGGGGAAGGATGCCGACCACGGCCGCCGCGGCGATCATGGCATGATGACCACCTTCATCTTCCAGGTGCGCAACATTCCGGCGGCGCTTTACAAGGCGATGGGTGGCTTTGCCACCAACGGCGTGAACATGACCAAGCTGGAAAGCTACATGGTCAGCGGATCGTTCACTGCAACTCAGTTCTACGCGGACATCGAGGGCCACCCGGACGATCCCGGCGTGCGCCTCGCGCTCGAGGAGCTGGAGTATTTCACCGACAAACTGGAGATCCTGGGCGTCTATCCGCGCGATTCCCGCCGGAACTGAGACGGTCCGGACCCGTGGGGGGCTGACCATGGACGATATCGACAAATCTGCTGGCGGCGCCGAGCTGCTGCGCATCCGGGCAACGCCGGGACGGCGCATCTTCGGCACCGGCACGCTTGGCCTTCTGGGACTACTGCTGCTCTGGCTCGCCGTGGTCGAGCCGCCGGCCGAGATCCTGTGGCTGCTGTTCCTCGTGATGCTGGGCGTGGCCGCGGTCTGGATGGCGCAGTTGATGTGGCGCGCCACTTCGCGTGAACTCATCCTGACCGAAACCGCCCTGAGTGACAGTTCCGGCGCGGTGCTGGCCGAGGTGGCCGATATCGACAAGGTGGACCGGTCAATGTTCGCCATGAAGCCGTCGAACGGCTTTGTGGTGCGTCTGAAAACTCCCTCCAGCCGCGCATGGCAACCGGGTCTGTGGTGGCGCTNCGCCCGTGCGCAGGGCAACGACCCACTGGCCTGAGCCGGTCTGTCCGGAACCGGCCCGTCCCGACGGATGATCCCCAAGGGCACGGGCCTGAAATAGAGCCCGCCTTCAAAATCCGGTCCTGCAACATCCTCGCCTGTAGCAGCCCGGCCATGCACCGCCGGGCGCGTGACGGTCGTTCGGTGATGTGGATTATCCCAGATCGGATCAGCCTGATCGTCCCCTACTGAAAACGGCCGCGCCATGAGGCGCGGCCGTTCGTCGTTCCGAAGCCGGGGCAGGGGGCTGCCCGGGCCACGGTATCAGCAGTCCACTGCGTTCTCGGCGTTGTTCTTGCACTGAGAGTTGCCCGGTGCATCCTGATCGCCGTTGCCCCAGCCGTTGTTCTCTTTCTGCAGATCGTAGAGGATCTGCGGAGCGTAGCGCGGTCTGGTGAAGCTGTAGGTGCGGATGACGAAGGGATCGAGACCGACGCTGAAAATCGGGTTATACTTGTCCCAGGTCTCGACCATGATGACCTGTTCCTTGTTTGCCATCACCGGCAACTTGTCCGCGTAGTCCTGCCCGTCATTCTTGCCCAGCGGCTCCACGTCGCCGCGACCGACCGACCAGAGGATGCGGTATTTTTTGCTCCGGTCATTGTATTCCACGACCGAGATCCGAAGGTTCGCCGGGTAGGTCCCATCGCGCTCATCGACCACAACGGGGTTGAGGGTCAGCAGGCCGAACATGCTGAAAGCGTTGTCCAGGTAGTCGCTGTCGAGCGGATCGGTCTCGCGCGACACCATGTCACCGATGACGTAGTTTGCCTTCTGGTTGATGCCCTGCTGGTTGAATACGTCGAAATACACCCATGAGGCCGCAAAGAGCATGAACAGCATCGGAAGCATGATCGCCACTTCGAGGGTGACGTAGCCTTCCTGGTTCTTGCCGAAGCGGCGCAGACCGGCCTTGAGTTTGTCGAAGGTCATCTCAGAACCCTCCTGAGCTGGGTTCATGTACGAATGCGGCGGTCGCGATGATCGCGGTGTAGCCCTGATCATCCGAAGGCAACGCGTTCGCCAAGTATGACGCCGGGCTGAACGCGGTGTACATGTAACAGGCACGCAGCAGCATCATTTCGTGGGCGATGCCCTGGCTGAACGCGCGCTGCGGGGTCACTTGCTGGAACGTGGTGTCGACGCAGTCGGGGCGGCTCGCGGGGTCGACCCAGTCACGCATGTCGAGCGACACCATCTCGAGGCGAAGCGTGTCCTCGCAGCCCACCAGCAACGAGGTGCCTTCGCAGATCATGGTCTTGAGCTGCTCATGGGTGTAGGCGACGTCGGTGTTGAGCCTGATCGTCCGTACCGTCTCGTCGAGCGACCGCTCAAGCTGGGTGGTGCGAATCGTCAGGGCGCCGACCTCGATGGTGGACAAGGCGATGCCGACTATCAGTGGCGTCCAGAGGGCGAAGGGAAGCACGGCGCTGCCGGTCTCGTCCCCGAGAAAGCGGCGCAGCCTGGTTTTGATACAGCCGATCATTGGGTGAGCCTCAGCTGGTTAATCGTACGGGCAATGGTTGAGAATGCGTCGGAAATCTCGATGCCGTTCACTCGGAAGAAATGGGACGGAGAGGACGCACATGCGCGCATGACATCGGCACCATGGTCTTCCACCTCAAAGCCGATGGTCCAGATCAGGATGCCCTGATCCTTGGCCGCGCTGCAGATGCTCGACAGAAGGGCGTCACCAGTCTGGGCGTTGTATTTCTCGTAGTAATAGTCGCTGGGCCGGTAATTATAGACGCGGTGATTGAGGAAGTACTGAAGGTTGTACCTGTTCCAGTGGGCATACTCGCTTTCCGAGTCGTAGGCCCAGTCACGGATGCGGTGCGAGCGGTCGTTCTTGCCGTCGGTCATGAGGACCACGGTCTTGAGCACCTCTTCGTTGTCGTAATCCAGTGGGCGCCCCTCGAAGGCGTCATCCACCGAACCGTTCCGGATCATGCCCGACGCGATGGGGCGGGTTGACGGATCAAGAAGGGCCGTGGCCCACTTCATGCCGAGAAAGATCGAGGTGCCGGCGCGCGGTTGCAGCTGGCCGATCTGCTGCTTCAGCGCTCGGGCATCCTGGCTCCAGGGGCGGATACGTTCGTAATCGTAGCGCGGACAGACCGTATCGCTGCGGTCGTTGTAGGCCGAGTAGTTGAACTGGTAATGCTGCATCTGTTCCCACTGGCGCCCGAGATCGAGCGTGGTGGTGTCGAAGACGCTGTTGGGCATCTCGATGCAGTGGGAATAGCCATGCATCCAGTCGACGTTCATGAAGCTCAGGATCTCGGGCCCTGCGTTCACGTGTTCCGAGTAGGGCACGACCGAGATCGAAACGAGATCCTCGTTGCCATCGATCAGCATGGTGTCGACGAACTCGCCCGCCGCGTTCTGCATGTTCTCGAGCTTGTCGTAGTCGTCCATAGAGCCCGAAATGTCGAGCACGAGGGAGATCTCGACCTTGTTTAACCGCTCCTCCGCCTGCGCGTGAGCCGTTGCGGCAAGGGTGTCGATGCCGATCAGTTTCAGGACGTTCGACGGCATGGTCACGGCCGCATCAGCAGTCACCACGCGGTAGTTGAGGCCTTCGTCCACATCGATGTCGGAGAGGGCGCCGCCAAGCGACATCTTGTCCATGTAGTCGAGAACCACGGTCTCGGGGTCGAGCTCGTTATCGAGGTCGGCCGCTGCAAGGACCGCGCGGTCAAGCGTGTTCTGAACCTTGGTGCGTTGCAGTTCGGTATAGATCATGTCGATGCCGATACCGCCGGAGATTGCCATGAGCATCGACAGGGCAATGGCCATGTAGGTCATACTGCCGTCGTCTTCCCGTCGGAAGCATCTCAATCGATTTACGAGGGCAGAGATCGCAGTCTCCGTTCCCCGGCAGCCTGCGCCGCCGAGGTCAAAACCTTTCTGTTTCATCCCAATACCTTCCTGCCGGGTAAAACCCGGATACCCCACATAACTCACGTTGCGATCAGGCGGTTATCTTCCGGCATGATGGCCAAAGTAGGGCGTGTTTTATGGGAATAGTGGCGATTTAGGTTTGTTAATAAGCACAAACCAAGGCCAGCCAGGCGTCTGTTTCAATTGTGCGTACAATAACGATTGCGACGGTTAAACGTACCCTAATCGACCTGCGATAAATTGGTGAAAAACAGAAACACCAAGGATTTTCGTGCGGCAATGGTTAACGCAACTACATGCATAACATGATAGTCGATTCGTGAGCAACTAGGAGGAGACGAAAATGTGTGCATCACCGATGGGGGAGCCGACCTTCCGCGAAAGCGTCGACCTTATGTTCAACCGCGCCGCCGCGCTGATGGACCTGCCCGGCGGGCTCGAGGAAAAGATCCGCGTCTGCAACGGGGTCTACAAGGTGCGCTTCGGGGTGCGCCTGCGCGGCCAGATCCAGACCTTCACCGGCTACCGTGCCGTGCATTCCGAACACATGGAACCGGTCAAGGGCGGTATCCGCTTTGCCCCGTCGGTCGACCAGGACGAGGTCGAGGCGCTGGCTGCGCTCATGACCTATAAGTGCGCCCTGGTCGAGGCGCCCTTCGGAGGCTCCAAGGGGGGGCTGTGCATCGACCCGCGCGAGTACGACGACCACGAGCTCGAGCAGATCACCCGTCGTTTTGCCTACGAACTTATCAAGCGTGACCTGATCCATCCCAGCCAGAACGTTCCCGCCCCAGACATGGGCACCTCTGAACGCGAGATGGCCTGGATCGCGGATCAGTATGCACGGATGAACACCACCGACATCAACTCCCGTGCTTGCGTCACGGGCAAGCCACTGCATTCGGGCGGCATCGCTGGCCGCGTTGAGGCGACAGGGCGGGGCATTCAGTACGCCCTGCGCGAATTCTTCCGCCATCCCGATGATGTGGCGAAGGCGAAGATGTCGGGCAAGCTCGACGGCAAGCGCGTCGTGGTGCAGGGCCTTGGCAACGTGGGCTATCATGCGGCCAAGTTTCTCTCCGAGGAGGATGGCGCGCTCGTGACCGGGATCATTGAACGGGATGGCGCGCTGTTCGATCCCGCCGGCCTCGACGTGGAGCGGGTGCGCGACTGGCTGGTCAAGCATGGCGGTCTGACCGGCTATCCCGACGCCAACAGCACCCCCGATGGCAGCTCGGTACTGGAATCCGATTGCGACATCCTGATCCCGGCAGCCTTCGAGGGCGTCATCAACCTGTCGAATGCTCACAAGATCCAGGCCAAGCTGATCATCGAGGCGGCCAACGGCCCGATCACCGCCGGCGCTGACGAGATCCTGAACGCCCGCGGCACGATCATCATCCCTGATCTCTATGCCAACGCCGGCGGGGTGACCGTCAGCTACTTTGAATGGGTCAAGAACCTCAGCCATATCCGCTTCGGCCGGATGCAGCGCCGACAGGAAGAAGCCCGACACGAGCTGGTGTTGAACGAGCTGGACCGGCTGGACACCGCGATGGGCGACACCTGGAGCCTGTCGCCGAGTTTCCGAACCAAGTACCTGCGCGGCGCTGACGAACTTGAGCTGGTACGCTCTGGGCTCGATGACACCATGCGCATCGCCTACCAGTCCATGCGCGAGATCTGGCATGGCCGCGCCGACGTGCACGACCTGCGGACCGCCGCCTTCATTGTGGCGGTGGACCGCGTAGCGAAAAGCTACAAGGCAAAAGGGCTCTGACCATGACAACGTGGCGGCCCCTGCGGGGGCTGCTATGCCCGTCGAGCTAGCCGACGCAAACGGTTTTGCCATTCCGCCGCTCGCAGTGCTGCTCGCTTGGGAAAATTGACCGAAAGGGCGGGGCAAGTTAGGTTCTGTCTGTCCGCTTGTACTTTAAGTATTTGTATATACAGAGATTTATCCTGAGTGGCAGCTGGCCATCCATCAGGCTTTGATGCGAATTGTCTCCTTGAGCCAGGTCTTTGCCACGATTCCTTCACCGCAGCGCCCCCCACCAATGATGAAAACGTTTTAGTCGCGCGTTGAAATGCGTGCCCTGACGCAGGGAGCGGTATGATGGACAGTCTAAAGCAGATCCGGGGGCGGATGGCAGGTTTTCTCCGGGCAGAGACCGGCAGCATCACCGTCGAGACGGTCATCTGGTTGCCGCTGTTTCTTGCCCTGATGTCGGCGATTGTCGACATCAGCATGGTCTTTCACCGCGAATCCACCATGCTTCGGGTGATCCAGGATGCCAACCGCGCCTATTCCGTCGGGCGCATCGCGTCATCCGACGCGGTGGAACGCTCTGTTCTCGCGGCAGTGACGTCATACGCCGAGAACGCCTCGGTCAGCACCACCATGGTCGACGGGGTGATCTCGACCCGGCTGCAGGTGCCGACCTCGGACCTGATGCCGATCTACGCATTGCCGGCCTTCAGCAACCGCTGGGTGGTGGTCGAAACCCAGCAGTTCGCGGAGTTCTGAGTCATGGCACGTCCAATCCCGAGACGCGCTCCGTGGCAGGACGACACGGGGTCGATGACCCTTATGGCGGCGTATTTCGTGGTCATCACGATGATCGTCGGCGGACTCGGGGTGGATTACCTGCAATTGACTGCGGTACGCACCAAGCTGCAGGCGGCCAGCGACAATGTGGCCCACGCGGCCCTGCTGCGCCGCATGACCGCATCACGAGAGGACGCGCTTGACGAGGCTGAGGCCATTGCGGCGCTCAACCTTCCCGCCGATGATCATGGCGAGGCCATACTGCGCGACGATATTGTCTTCGGCAGATGGGACGAGGATACGCACGTGTTCGTGGCCGATCCCGATGCGTCCGGGGCGGTGCGGGTGACCGCCCGGCGCGCGGTGGATCGCAACAACATCGTGTCGAACCTTATGCTCCACATGGCAGGCTATATGGGGTTTGAGATCGAGGTGGACACGGTCTTTCGCATCTGGGAGCCGGGTTGCTTCAAGAATGGCTTTGTTGCCCGCAACGTGGTCGACGTGCAGAGCAACAACGCCTTCGGTCCACAGTTTTGCATGCACGGCAACAGCCACGTGGAAATCAACAACGGCAACATCTTCGAGGTGGGGGCCATCGTCTCCATGCCCGACCAGAGCGACCTGGTGCTACCGAACTCGGGCTGGGAGCAGAATGACGGCATTGACGAGGCCCTGCGCGATTCTTTCTATCTGTTCAGCGTGCTTGATGAGCTGCCACGGACTCTTTCGGGCCTTCTCAGGGGGGATGCGGAGACTTTGCCGCAATATGTGGCGGGGCTTGGAATGGTGATGCTGCCCACCTCGCGACTCACGCCGGCCGACTTCGAAGCCGGGCGGCTACATGGCTACAGCTGCAACGGGTCGCGCAGCCTGAGCCTGGATGCCGGTGTCTACGAGGCGATGGTGCTGGCCACCGATTGCAGTGTCCAGTTCAAGCAGGGGGTCGTGCTGAAGGACGTTATCATCGCCACCACGAACACCGGAGCGGCCAGCTTCAAGGCGCCAAGCGGCCTGCAGTTGGGCGCCGATGACAAATGTGCGCCAGGGGGCGGCGCGGCGCTGCTGACCATGGGTGGCATGTCGGTGGCCTCGAGGCTGGAGGTCTATGGCAGCCAGATCATCGCCATGGGCGACATCGACTTTGCCGCGCAGGCGGACGGGCTCGAAGGGGTGTCGATGATCGCGGGCGGCAACATCGATACCACGTCAAATGTCGTGATGAACGGTTGCCCCGAGGAGGGCATGGACCTCGTGCTGTGGGAGCGGGCACCGCGCATGGCGCGGTGACGGGCGGCGCGAAACCGGGGGAATGGGAACGGCGGGGCGCCGCCGGTCGGGCGTGACAGGGCGGGCACTGCGCGATATGGACGATGCGACGTTGCAACAAGGAGATCCGGGTATGCGGACCAACGCACTGTTTGCCATCGCGCTGATCGCTGCCGGGCCTGTCCTGTCAGTCGGAGCCGCCCATGCACAGGACAAGTCAGAGGCCTGCGCGCAATCGGCAGCCGTGGTTTCGGCAGCGGTGGAGGGCCGCCAAGCCGGCCAGAGCAAGTCCGCCGTCCGCAATGCCCTGCGCGATGCGCTGGACCGTGAGGCCGGAGACATGCTGGCCGAGTGGATCTGGTCCCTGCCGCAGGAGCAGCTGACTCCCGCCATCGGTGAAGCTTTCGAAGCCCAGTGCCTGGCGCAGTGATCCTGCGCTGACCGCTCTCAGGCAGGTGGCGGAAGGCCGCCGAGCCTCCGGCGCACGGGGTGGTGCAGGGCCCGGTGGCGGGCCTGACACCGTGACCCGCCCGTTCACCTCATTTGCGGGAAGGTGCAGATAAGGCGCTCGCGGCTTCTGGACTCGGGTGCGCTCAGGGGCGATATTCGCGGCATGAGTCTTCCCCCCGGTTTCCTTGACGAGCTTCGCAATCGCACGAGCCTTGCACAGGTCGTGGGGCGCAAGGTCATGTGGGACAATCGCAAGTCCAACCAGGCCAAGGGCGACCTGTGGGCGCCGTGCCCGTTCCATCAGGAAAAATCCGCCTCCTTCCACGTGGATGATCGCAAGGGCTTCTACTACTGCTTCGGCTGTCAGGCGAAGGGCGATGCTATCTCCTTTGTCCGCGAAAGCGAGAACGTGGAGTTTATGGAGGCCGTCGAGATCCTTGCCCGTGAGGCTGGCATGACCATGCCCGCCCGCGATCCCGAGGCCGCAAAGAAGGCGTCGCGCCGCGATCAGCTGTCGGAGGTCACCGAACAGGCACTGCGCTGGTTCCGCATTCAGTTGCGATCGAACAATGCCGGTGACGCGCGGGCTTATCTTGATCGTCGCGGCCTCGGAGAAGACGCCCGTGACCGGTTCGAGCTGGGCTTCGCCCCCGCGGGCTGGCAGAACCTGCGCGAGCATCTGCGCGGGCAGGGGGTGCCAGAAGAGCTGATCCTGGCGGCAGGCCTCGCGCGCAAGTCCGACAAGGGCCGCGATCCCTACGACATTTTCCGCAACCGGATCATGTTTCCGATCCGTGACGCCCGTGGCCGCGCCATAGCCTTCGGCGGGCGCGCCATGGACCCGAACGACAACGCGAAATACCTCAACTCGCCGGAAACCGAGCTGTTCGACAAGGGGCGCAATCTCTACAACCTCGCGCCCGCCCGCGAGGCGGCGGGCAAGGGCGCGCCGCTGGTCATGGCCGAAGGCTACATGGACGTGATCGCCCTGTCCGAGGCCGGCTTTGGCGCTGCCGTCGCGCCGCTTGGCACTGCCGTGACCGAAAATCAGCTGCAGCTGCTGTGGCGCATTGCCGACGAGCCGATGGTGGCCCTCGACGGTGACAAGGCCGGCCTGCGTGCAGCCTACCGGGTGATCGACCTTGCGCTGCCACTGTTGCAGGCGGGCAAAAGCCTGCGCTTTGCGCTGATGCCCGAGGGCAAGGATCCGGACGATCTGCTGCGCTCGGAAGGGCCGGAAGCGGTGAGCCGGGTGCTGCGCGAGGCGCTTCCCATGGTGAAGGTGCTCTGGCGGCGGGAAACCGAGGACAAGGTCTTTGACAGCCCCGAGCGCAAGGCTGCGCTGGATGCGCGCCTGCGCGACGTGATCCGCCAGATCCGAGACCGCAGCATCCGGGGCCACTACGGCGCCGAGATCCGCGATCTGCGCTGGGAGCTGTTCCGCGCAGGCCGTCCCCAGCCCGAGGGCGGCTACGACGATTTCAGCTTCCGGGATCCGCCCCGGGAGGCCCCGGATCCCCATGCCTCCGCGCCTTATCAGGACAGCTATGCGGCCCCCGGTTTGATGCCTGATCATGGCTTCCACGAGGCGGCGCCCGCGCCCTACCAAGGGGGCTACGAGGACAGGTCTTATGATGACCGTGGCTTTGGCGGCTACGACGATGGCGGCCAGGGCGCGCGCGGCGGCAGCTTTGATGGTCCCTACAAGGGGCGACGCGGGCAACGAGGCGGTCAGAAGGGGCGTCGGCCTTGGGGCGCGCCGCCGCCACCTTCGGCCAGCGCCAAGGCGTCGCTTCTGGCGTCCCAGGGGGAAGCTGCCGAAATCCACCTGCGCGAATGCGTGGTGCTAGCCGTGCTTCTCGAAACGCCCGTACTGATCGCCGAGTTTGAGGCTCGCATCGAGAGCATGGGTTGCGACGACCGCAATCATGCTGCCCTGCGTGATGCGCTGCTGCGTCACGCCGAGGCTGGCGCAGCCATGAAGGACCGGATCGCCGAGCAGATTGGGCCGGATGCACTTGAAACCGTCCTCTCGGCGCGCCATTTGCATGTCGTACCGTGTCTGCGCCGCCCCGATACCGATCTTGCTCGTCTGACCGTGATGGACTACCTCGACCGGATCGAGGCCGCACAGGGCCGACTGCTTGAGGTCAACGAGGCCGAGGCGGATATCACTGAACTTGCCGACGAGGTGCTCACCGAGCGTCTCAAACTGGCAAACGAGACCTACGAGCGTGTCCAGCGGGGCAGTTCGGAAGACAAGACCGAATTCCACAAGGCCCCCAACGGCGTGGAGCTCGATCGAGAAGAACGGAGCGCCTTCGAGGCGCTCATGCAACAGATTCGCTTTTCCAAGCACGGGAACTAGCTGTGCAGGTAGGGAAACTTGGAGGAATACAGGGTAAGACGGGTGGCCGAATCGTTTGATTCGCCGCATGATTCGAAAAACCGAATCACCCACTCGCTCGATTGTCGGCCGTTCACGGCCGCCTCCCTCTGACGGAGCACTTCATGGCAGCCAAAGACAACGAAGACGCCAAGCCCGAGTCGCAGGAAGACGCCCACAACCTCGACATGAGCCAGGCAGCGGTCAAGAAGATGATCGCCGAGGCCCGCGAGAAGGGCTACATCACCTATGACCAGCTGAACCAGGTCCTCCCACCGGACCAGGTGTCGTCGGACCAGATCGAAGACGTGATGTCGATGCTGTCCGAGATGGGCATCCAAGTCACCGAGGAAGAAGAGGACGGCGATGAAGACCCCGCCGCCAAGGGATCGACCGAACTGGTCGATGCCTCGCGTGGTCGCGATGTGGCCGTGTCGTCCGGCGGCAGCGAAAAGCTGGATCGCACCGACGACCCGGTGCGCATGTACCTGCGCGAGATGGGCAGCGTCGAGTTGCTGTCCCGCGAGGGCGAAATCGCCATCGCCAAGCGCATCGAGGCTGGCCGCAACACGATGATTGCCGGGCTGTGTGAAAGCCCGCTGACCTTCCAGGCGATCACGATCTGGCGCGACGAACTTCTTTCCGAGGACATCCTTCTTCGTGATGTGATCGACCTCGAAACCACCTTCGGAAACACGATGGAAGAAGAGGGGCTCGTGGAGCCCGTCGTCGATCCGTCGGCCTCCACCTCGGAAAAGCCCAAGAAGGATGATCCCGAGCTTGATGCGGACGGGAACCCGATCCGCAACAACGACGACGACGAGGACGATGACGAGCAGGCGAACATGTCGCTGGCCGCCATGGAAGCGGCCCTCAAGCCGCGCGTGCTCGAGACGCTCGACCGGATCGCCGATGACTACGAAGCGCTTGCAGCCATGCAGGACGCCCGGATCAGCGCGACCCTGAACGAAGACGGCAGTTTCTCGTCCGCAGACGAGCATATGTACCAGAAGCTGCGGTCCGAGATTGTGGTGCTGGTGAACGGCCTTCACCTGCACAACAACCGTATCGAAGCGCTGATCGATCAGCTTTACGGCATCAACAAGCGCATCATGTCCATCGACAGCGCCATGGTGAAGCTGGCCGATCAGGCCCGCATCAACCGGCGCGAATTCGTCGACGAATATCGTGGTAACGAACTCGATCCCAACTGGATGGAGCGGATGGGCGAAAAGTCCGGCCGTGGTTGGCAGATGTTCATCGAGAAGTTTTCGGAGAAGGTCACGGAGCTGCGCGGTGACATGGCGCAGGTCGGTCAGTACGTGGGCCTCGACATCAGCGAATTCCGCCGTATCGTCCAGCAGGTCCAGAAGGGCGAGAAAGAAGCCCGCTCGGCCAAGAAGGAGATGGTCGAGGCGAACCTGCGCCTCGTGATCTCGATCGCCAAGAAGTACACCAACCGGGGTCTTCAGTTCCTCGACCTCATTCAGGAAGGCAACATCGGCCTGATGAAGGCGGTGGACAAGTTCGAGTATCGCCGGGGCTACAAGTTCTCGACCTACGCGACATGGTGGATTCGTCAGGCGATCACCCGGTCCATCGCGGATCAGGCGCGCACGATCCGTATTCCGGTCCACATGATCGAGACGATCAACAAGCTGGTCCGCACCGGTCGCCAGATGCTGCACGAGATCGGCCGCGAGCCGACCCCGGAAGAGCTGGCGGAAAAGCTGCAGATGCCGCTCGAGAAGGTTCGGAAGGTGATGAAGATCGCCAAGGAGCCGATCTCGCTCGAGACGCCCATCGGCGACGAGGAAGACAGTCAGCTTGGCGACTTCATCGAGGACAAGAACGCGATCCTGCCGCTGGATTCCGCCATTCAGGAGAACCTGAAGGAAACCACGACGCGCGTGCTGTCGTCGCTCACCCCGCGCGAAGAGCGGGTTCTGCGGATGCGTTTCGGCATTGGCATGAACACCGACCACACGCTCGAGGAAGTCGGTCAGCAATTCAGCGTGACCCGCGAACGGATCCGACAGATCGAGGCAAAGGCGCTTCGCAAGCTCAAGCACCCGTCTCGGTCGCGCAAGCTGCGCAGCTTCCTGGATCAGTAAGCCATGTCGTTTCTCAAGAGACTTTTTGGCGGAGGAGGGGGCAGCGCCCCCGAAGCCAAGGCTGATCCGGTCGAGTACAAGGGCTTCCGCATCACTGCATCGCCCTTGCCCGAGGATGGTCAGTACCGCATCGCGGCGCTGATCGAGGGCGAGGTCGAGGGCGAGACGAAATCTCACCAGCTTGTTCGTGCCGACGTGATCCGCGACCGCGACGAAGCGATCGAGGCGTCCTTGCGCAAGGCTCGCCAGATGATTGACGAACAGGGTGTGCGGCTTTTCTCCTGACGCCTGTTCCTGACCTGATTGCAAAGGGCCATCTTCCGGGAGGAAGGTGGCCCTTTTGCCATGGATGACGTGGCGTCTGCTGCGTCTCACGCTTCCGATATTGACCTGAGTGGAACTTTTCCCTGCCGAATTTGTTGATTCGACGAACCGCAAGGAGAAAAGACATGTTCCGCCTTACCGTCCTGACCGTCGCCGCAACCTTCGCATCCGTCGCGGCTTTTGCTGCCACCGAGGTCATGATGGCGCCGGAAGCTGATGTGATCCGCATCGAGGTTTCTCAGGATGAACTTGCAGGCTGTCAGGAGGATCTGCGCGCCCTCGAGAGCCGTGACCCCGTCGCCGACGACGGCACGCCGCTGTTCTTCGGTGGCGCTGATGACATGCCCGGCACTGTCTGCGTTCTGCGCGACGCCTGATCCCGGACGCGCTCTGGCCTTCGATGGCCGGGGCGCTTATCCATTGTCCTCACCAGCACGACGCGGCAGGGACAGACCATGCAGACAACCTTTGAGATTTCCACCACCGGTACCGGCCTTTACGAATTCACGCGCGACGTGTCGCGCTGGGTCGCCGGCACCAGCTGCGACGAAGGGTTGCTGACGCTGCTTATCCAGCACACCTCCGCGTCCCTGCTGATCCAGGAAAACGCCGATCCCGAGGTCCGCACCGATCTCGATGCGTTCTTCCACCGGCTGGTGCCCCCAACCACCGACCCTTCGATGTCCTACCTTACCCACACGTATGAAGGGCCGGACGACATGCCTGCCCATATCAAAGCGGCTGTGCTGCCCATCAGCCTGTCTATCCCGGTGAGCCGCGGGAAGATGTTGCTCGGAACATGGCAGGGCATCTACCTTTTCGAGCATCGCCGCGCCCCGCATCGTCGCAGGGTGGTAGCGCACCTCGCTTAGGGGCTGTGCAAATCCCCTATCTTGTTGTCTAAATTAAGCTCTACCCAACCACTCGCGGCTCCCCTATAGTGGCTGTGGATAAGTGGGGGACAAACCCACGACAGGCAGGAACGATCGGATAAGGGGACAGGGATGCGCTGCCCGTTTTGCGGACATATCGACACGCAAGTGAAGGATTCGCGCCCCGCGGAAGAGCATGTCTCGATCCGTCGCCGGCGTTTTTGCCCGGCATGTGGCGGGCGGTTCACCACCTACGAGCGGGTGCAGTTGCGCGATCTCGTGGTCATCAAATCGAGCGGCCGTCGCGAGGATTTCGATCGGGACAAGATGGAACGCTCGATCCGTATCGCCATGCAAAAACGCCCCATCGAGCCCGAGCGGGTTGATCAGATGATCAGCGGCATCGTGCGGCGGCTCGAAAGCATGGGCGAGACGGATATTCCCTCCAAGCAGATCGGCGAGATCGTGATGGAGACACTCGCCCGGATCGACACCGTCGCCTACGTCCGCTTCGCCAGTGTCTACAAGAACTTCCAGGCTGCGGATGATTTCGACAAGTTCGTGAGCGAACTCAGACCGGACAATTCCACCGTCCAGAAGTGAGCCTGACCATGAGCGATGATCTGCGCCACATGGCCCATGCCCTGAGGCTTGGGCGTCGGGGCATGGGGCAGTGCTGGCCCAACCCGGCGGTAGGCTGCGTCATCGTCAAGGAGGGCCGCGTCGTCGGGCGCGGCTGGACCGCTCCGGGCGGTCGCCCCCATGCCGAGCCGCAAGCGCTTGCCATGGCGGGCGAAGCAGCGCGCGGCGCCACTGCCTATGTCACGCTTGAACCCTGTGCCCACACCGGCAAGACCCCGCCCTGTACCGAAGCGCTGCGCAAGGCGGGCATCGCTCGCGTGGTCGCGCCACTGGCGGACAGTGACCCGAGGGTGTCGGGAAAGGGCTTTGCCTACCTGCGCAGCCACGGCATTGAGGTGACCACCGGCATCCTCGCCGCCGAGGCCGCTCGCGATCACGCCGGGTTCTTCCTGAAGGTCGAGAGGGGGCGCCCATGGGTGACGCTCAAGCTGGCCAACAGTTTTGACGGGCGCATCGCCACTGCAACCGGCGAAAGCCAGTGGATCACCGGGCCTGAAGCGCGGCGCGCGGTGCATGGCCTGCGTGCCGCTCACGACGCGGTGATGGTCGGGGCGGGGACCGCCCGCGCCGATGATCCGGCGCTGACGGTGCGCGGCTGGGGACAGGTCCGCCAGCCCGTGCGCGTCGTTGCCTCACGTCTCATCGATGTGCCGCTGATGAGCCGGCTGGCCAGCACCGCCCGTGACGAGCCAGTGTGGATGATCCACGGCCGCGAGGCAGCTGCCATGACCCGCAAGGCCTGGGCCAGCTGCGGCGCGCGGCTTTTGCCCTGCGACGTGTCCGGAGGCCGCCTCGATCCCGAGGCGCTCTTGTCGGTGCTGGGCGGGCAGGGTCTGACCCGGGTGTTTTGCGAGGGAGGCGGGCAGCTGGCCGCGTCTCTGCTTGCCGCCGACATGGTGGACGAACTGGTTGGCTTTACTGCCGGGCTGGCGCTTGGGGCCGAAGGGCGCCCGGGCGTCGGAGCCATGGGTGTTGACCGGTTGTCCGAGGCGCCGCGCTTCGTGCTCGAAGAAACCACGCGCGTGGGCGAGGACGTTATGCACCGCTGGATCCGCCCACGCGTTTGACCACGAGCCAGACGGGCCTGTCCTGTCTTGGGCAAATGAAAAAAGGCGGCGCCAAGCGCCGCCTTTTTATTGTTTCACATGAGTGATGTCAGTGCACCGTCACTGGTGCGAAATCGTTCTGGCGCGCGAGAACAAAAGCGAGCTCCCGATCCTTTACCAGCGCTAGGCGTTCGCCAGCGGTGTTGTGCACCGCGTAGAGCGTCTTGACGTCCCCAAGCTGGCCCTGAATGTCCTCGGGCAGCTCGTCCGCCGCAACGGAGCGAACGTAGACGATGCGTTCGTCGCCGGGTTGCTTGAACTCGTATTTGGTATCCATGGCTTACCCCTTTCTGATCTGGATCGTCTGAACCACGGTCTCGGGCCGCGAGATGGTCAGGTCGACATGCAACAGACCATTCTCGATCATAGCCTCGCCCACTTCGACACCATCGGCCAAGACGAAAGAGCGCTGGAACTGCCGCGCTGCGATGCCGCGGTGCAAAAAGATGCGTTCGCTTCCGTCGTCCCGTTGCCGTCCACGGATCACCAGTTGGCGGTCCTCGACGGTGATCGACAGGTCGTCCTCGGCGAATCCGGCCACCGCAAGGGTAATCCGGTACGAGTAATCCGACGTCTGTTCGATGTTGAACGGCGGATAGCCTTCGCTCGATTTCGCGGTGCGTTCGAGCAGGCGTTCCAGTTGCTCGAAGCCGAGCATATGGGGATATGATCCCAGTGTCAGTTTGGTCATCGACATGTCCTTGGCATTAAGCGACCGTCAGGATGAGGCCCCGTGGCGGCGACCCCTCTTGATCGAAATATGGGAGCGTGCAACGACTTGCGCAAGGGCTTTGCCAAGAGTGGTGAAGTTGCTATTCTGAATGCCCGCACGACAAGGAGTTGGCCCGCATGGATGCGCCGCAGGATATCTCGATGAAGACCGAGGACGTGCTGCGGGTGGAGCTACAAGTTCTCAAGCACGAACACCGCGATCTGGACGATGCGATCAACGCCCTGCACGAACGCGGTGTGGTCGATCAGCTGACGATGCAGCGGCTCAAGAAGAAGAAGCTCTTCCTCAAGGACAAGATCGCCCTGATCGAGGACCGCCTGACCCCCGACATCATCGCCTGATCCGCCGGCCTGGTGGCTGTGCGGATCTGCCGGCAAGGCTGGCTCTGATCGAGCAGCGTGTCTGGCCAAAGGTTTGACGTCCGGTCCTGCCCTGATCCGTCATCATGTCTCGACCATGGGCGGGCCTGTTTGCTGGCCGGTGTCCTGAACACTGGCCCGCCTCGTGATCTGCAGGCGTGTTTGCAGGGGCTTCTCGCCCGATGATCCGCCTTCGCGCGACACCGAAGGCAGAGCCTCCGGCGCGCGTGTCACGTCAGGGCCGGATCACTCGGCCCAGCTTACCCCGGTGAGGTCGGTGGCCTGGGTCGGCTGGTTGACCCACAGCCCCTGCAGCCGCGCATCCGCCACCGTGGCAAAACCCAGTTGGAAGAGGTAGGCGTTGACGTGATCTTCGGCGATCATGGTTTGTGCCTGACGTACCAGCTCGGACCGCTGTGCCGGCTCTGTGGTCCCGGAGAGGGTGGCCATCAGCGCCTGAAGCTCGGGGTTGTCATACTGGAAGTAATAGTCTGGCCGGGCGTAGATTCCGATGTCGAAGGGTTCGGTATGTGACACGATGGTCATGCCGAAATCCTTGCCCTTGAACACCTCCTCGAGCCATTGCGCCCATTCTAGGTTGGTGATCTCGGCGGTGATGCCGATCTGCGCCAGCTGCGAGGCGATGATCTCGCCGCCGCGACGGGCGTAGGAGGGCGGCGGCAGCTTCAACGTGGTGGTAAAACCCTCGGGGTAGCCCGCATCGGCCAGCAGGGTCTGCGCCTTTTCCGCATCGAAGGGCGACAGCTCTGTCAGGTCCACGTAATCGGGATGGTGCGGTGCGAAATGGGTGCCGATGGGAGTGCCCTGACCGAACATCGCCCCGTCGATGATCGCCTGCCGGTCGATGGCCATGGAGACCGCCTCGCGCACCTGCGGATCGTCGAAGGGCTCGAGCCCGTTGTTCATGGCGAGGATGGTCTCGCCTTCGGTTGACCCGCTCAGCACCTGGAAGCGCGGGTCTCCTTCGAACATCTGCAGGTTCTCAGGGGCCGGAAAGCCTGCAAAGGCGTCGATATCCTGCGCCATCATGGCGGCGAAGGCGGCGGACGGGTCCGAGATGAAACGGAAGGTGGCCTGCGGCAGCGCAGGCGCCTCGCCCCAGTAGTCATCGTTGCGCAGCAGTTCGATCCGATCGCCGGTCGCCCAGCGGTCAAAGCGGAAAGGTCCGGTGCCCACGGGGCTTTGCTGGATGCCATCGATGCTTTCGGGCGCGACAATCACCGCATCCCCCCATGCAAGGTTGAACAGGATCAGCCCATCCGGGGCGTCCAGCATCAGCTCGACAGTGAGAGGGTCCACCACGGTCACGTTGCTAATGCCGGTGTACAGCGCCTTCTGCGCGTTCTGGCTGTCATCGGCGCGGACGCGGTCAAGCGTGAACTTCACGTCCTCGGCGTCCATGGTGGTGCCGTCGTGGAAGGTGACGCCATCGCGCAGGTGGAAGGTGTAGGTCAGCCCGTCCTCTGAGATGTCCCAGCGTTCCGCCAGCCCCGGAACGATTTCGCCGGTCTCGGTAAAGCGGGTGAGCCCTTCGAACACGTTGGCATAGAGTACGCTGTCGATGGCCCCGGCGGCGGCCGAGGTCGGGTCGAGATGCGGCGGTTCGAGCTGCAGCGCGATGGTCAGGCCCGGAGGCGCGGCCAGAAGCGGCGAGGCCGACAGAAGCAGCGCGGCAAGGGCCGGGCGGAGGATGGCGCGGGACATATGGGGTCTCCCTGTTGGCGCCGTGGCGGCGCCTCGGTGGTGAACGGCAGTGACGGGCCGAGTGTGGCCAATTCGGGCCGGTATTCAAGTGCGTGAACGATGGCCGGGGTGGAACTTTGTTGCGCGGCCTGCTATCTGGCGCAGGCTTTTCGGGAGGAGATGGAACCATGAGCGCCACTGCCCGCAAGACGGCCCCGTTGCCGGATGACATCCGCGCCCGCAAGGGCGGCGCGCCTCTGGTCAGCCTGACCGCCTACACCACGCCCATGGCGCAGATGATGGACGCCCATTGCGATTTCGTCCTCGTGGGCGATTCCGTCGGCATGGTGCTGCACGGCCTGCCCTCGACGCTGGGGGTCACCATGGAGATGATGATCCTGCACGGAAAGGCGGTGAAACGCGGGCTGAGCCGCGCCATGATGGTCGTCGACATGCCCTTCGGCTCATACGAGGAAGGCCCCGAGCAGGCCTTTCGCAATGCCGCCCGCATGATGTCGGAAACCGGCGCGGGGGCGGTAAAGCTCGAGGGCGGGGTGTCCATGGCGCCCACCATCGCCTTCCTCGTGGCACGCGGCATTCCGGTGATGGCCCACATCGGCCTCACGCCGCAGTCGATCAACACCCTTGGCGGCTACAAGGTGCAGGGCCGCGGCGATGCCGCACAGGCGCTCATGGCCGATGCCCACGCTGTGGCCGGGGCCGGGGCCTTTGCGGTGGTGCTGGAAAAGGTCCCCGCCAGCCTTGCGGACAAGGTGACAGAGGCGCTGCCAGTACCCACCATCGGGATCGGCGCGTCGGCGGGCTGCGATGGCCAGATCCTCGTGGTGGACGACATGCTTGGCCTCT
Organism: Salipiger pallidus; assembly: GCF_014643635.1. Classification (GTDB taxonomy): domain Bacteria; phylum Pseudomonadota; class Alphaproteobacteria; order Rhodobacterales; family Rhodobacteraceae; genus Salipiger; species Salipiger pallidus. The sequence continues at coordinate 53,420 of NZ_BMJV01000007.1, read as the reverse complement.
TCACCGCGTTCAAGCCAAAGTTCGTGAAACGCTACGCGACCCTTGGAGAGCAGGGCGAGGCTGCCATCGCCGCTTATGCCGACGATGTGCGCAACCGCCGCTTTCCGGGGCCTGAACATGTGTTCGCCGATACCACGGCTGCAAAACCCGGAGACAAGGCATGACGATGATCATCCGCAGGCTCGACGAGCTGCGCGCCCTCGTGACCGGCTGGAAACGCAGCGGGGAGGTCGTTGGCGTCGTGCCCACAATGGGCGCGCTGCACGCAGGTCACCTGAGTCTTGTGAGCGGTGCCAAGGCCGGCGCGGACCGGGTGATCGTGACGATCTTCGTCAACCCGCGCCAGTTCAACAATCCCGACGATCTGGCCAACTACCCGCGCACCGAGTTCGAGGATGCGAAGAAGCTGGAGCCCTACGGAGTCGACGTGATCTATGTGCCGGATCCTGACCAGATCTACCCCCAGGGCTTTGCCACCACGGTCACGGTGGAGGGGCTGACGGATATCCTCTGTGGGGCATTCCGGCCCGGCCATTTCGACGGTGTGACCACGGTGGTGCCCAAGCTGTTTCTGCAGACCGGGGCGGACCGGGCGTGGTTCGGCGAAAAGGATTACCAGCAGCTGCAGGTGGTGCGCCGCATGGCCCGCGATCTCGACATTCCCATCGAAGTCGTGGGCTGCGAGACGGTGCGCGAGGCGGACGGGCTTGCCCTGTCCTCGCGCAACCTGCTGCTTTCCGATGAAGCCCGCGCCGTCGCACCCACACTGTCACGGATCATGCGCGACATGGCCGGGGCGCTGGGGCAGGGCGGCAGCATGGCCGAGCTTACCCCGGGGGCCATCACGGCTCTGACGGACGCAGGGTTCGACAAGGTCGAATACCTTGAGCTGCGCGCCGCGGACGGCCTTGCGCTGCTGGATACTGCGGACCGGTCCGCTCGGCTTCTGGCGGCGGCATGGATCGGCGGTGTGCGGCTGATCGACAACATCCCGGTCTGAGGGCGCTTCAGTCCAGCGCCTCGGCCGTTGCCATCAGCATTTCGGCCGATCGGCGCAGGGCGACGGCTTCGTCCGGGGCCAGCTCGGGGTTCAGGGTCGAAAGAACGCCCTCGCGCCCCACGACGCGGGGGAGGCTGAGCGCCACATCCTGCACCCCCTCCACCTCCGGTGTGAAGGTGGACACCGACAGCACCGCCCGCTGGTCATCCCGCACCGCCTGCACGATCCGCGCGAGGCCTGCGCCGATGCCGTACCACGTGGCCCCCTTGCCCTCGATGATGCGATAGGCGGCGCGGCGCACGCCATCATCGATCCGCGCCCGCACATCCCCGGTGATCGCCGCCCCCATCTGCGCCGCGAACCGCGCCACCGGCTCGGAGCCTGCGCGGGCAGATGCCCAGGCCAGCACCTCGGAATCCCCATGCTCGCCCAGCACGTAGGCATGCACCGACTGCGCCGCGATGCCCATGTGATCCGCCAGCAGCGACCGGAACCGCGCGGTGTCGAGGATCGTGCCCGAGCCGATGACGCGCCCAACCGGCAGGCCCGACAGGCGCAGCGCCACCCCGGTCATCACGTCCACCGGGTTCGAGGCGACCAGCAGCATCGCCCCCGGCGCCGCGCCCCGCACGCCCTCGATGACCTTTGCAAAGACCTCGGCGTTGCGGGCCAGCAGGCTGAGCCGGTCCTCGCCGGGCTTTTGCGCCACCCCGGCGGCAAGGATCACCAGCGCCGCGCCGTTCAGCGCGTCATAGCCGCCAGCGCTGACACGGCAGGGGTGGGCGAAGGGCACCGCGTGGGCGATGTCCTCGGCCTGTGCGCGGGCGAAGGCTTCGGACTGGTCCACCAACACGATCTCGCTCGCCCCGCCCCTGAGCGCGAGCGCGTAGGCGGCGGCGGACCCCACCATGCCGACCCCGACGATTCCGACCTTCATTGCTGGACTCCTTCAGATTGCGTTCAGGGAACGCTTGCACGTATGGCGGCGGCAGGTGAAGGGGGCAGGCGCACCGTGACATGCGCAGGGCAGACTTGTGCCGCGCGCTCAGGCAGTGCTAGCGCACCAGAAGCGGGGCGATCTGGTCTGCCATGAGGGCCGATCCCTTGGGGGACGGGTGCATGCGGTCGGACGCAAAGAGCGTCAGGTCGTCCGGGGTGAATACTGCATCCATGTCCACCAGCGTCACACCCGCATCGGCGGCGGCCATGCGCGCGAGCCGCTCTTCAAGCATGTCGTAGGGCGCTTCGCAGCCGGTGCCGGCATAGCGTGGGGCGGTGTAGTAATCGGCCCAGATCACCCGCGCGCCGCGCCCGCGCAGGTCCGACACCAGTGCCGGGATCGCGCCGCGCGCGCCGTCCTTGGAGATCAGCCGCTCGAGGATGGGCGTATACTCCGCCGCCTCGCATTTGCCGCTGAGATCGTTCGCTCCACCGTCGAGCACGATCCATTGCGCGGAGACCCCACGCAGCTGGTTGGGAATGTTTAGCGGACCGGTCCCGCCTGCCACCTTGGCCAGCGTGAGGGACACGTCGCCGACAGGCTCGCCCAGCCGCGCCTCGAGCTGGCCCGCGAGGGACTGCCCGGAGGACCGGTTCCACGCCATAACGGAATCTCCCGCCACGACGACGCGCGCCCCATCGGGGACACCGCGTCCACAGGCAGTCAGAAGGGCGAGGCCAAGCAGCAACCAATGTTTCATGTGAAGGGAAATGATCCGAACCGCGCCGGGATCAAGTCCCGTTTTGCGCTCGTGCTCCTTGTTTGGAGTCCTGGGTGCCGACAGGACGAATAAAAACGTTATATATATGGTGGGCGGCGTGGCGAAGGCGTGCGCTCGAAGGGCAGAGGCACGGCGGACGCACCGGGGTGCGCATGATCGACCGCCGGGGCGGCTCAGGGTGAAACCTGACCGGAGCTACAGAGGGGGGCAGGCATTCGCGATGCTGCCAACCGGCGCTCTTGAGAACGCGGGTCGCCTGGAGGAGGCGGGGCTGGGTATGGCTGGTGTGGCAGGAAATCGCGCTGGTGAGGCGCGCACCAAAAGAAACGGGCCGCGCCCGGCGGCGCGGCCTTTTTTCACTCACCATGGGCGTGGGGTGGGTCTTAGACCCCCAGCATCTCCTCGAGCTCGCGCAGCGCGTCGCGGTCGGTGCCCGCCATGGGCGCCTTGCGCGAGCGGAACAGGGTGGCCTGGCTGCGCAGCACCGGCTCTTCGTCAAGCACCTTGAGGTGGTTGGCCCTCAGCGTCTCGCCGGTGGAGGTGATGTCGGCGATGGCCTCGGCGGTGAGGTTCTTGACGGTGCCCTCGGTCGCGCCCTGGCTGTCGACAAGCTGATAGTCGGACACGCCGCCCCGGCGCAGGTGTTCGCGCACAAGCCGGTGGTATTTCGTCGCGATCCGCAGGCGGAAGCCGTGCCGGTCCCGGAAGGCGGCGGCCACCGCGTCGAGATCGTCGAGCGTCGTGACGTCAACCCACGCGGCAGGCACCGCGATGATGAGGTCCGCATGGCCAAAGCCAAGCTCGGCCAGCGGCTCGACCTTCTGTTCCCACTGCACCAGCTTTTCGCGCACCAGGTCGGTGCCGGTGACGCCAAGGTGGATGCGCCCCGCCGACAGCTCGCGCGGGATTTCTCCGGCGGACAGAAGCACAAGCTCCACGCCCTCGATCCCGTCGACCGCGCCGGAATATTCCCGGTCGGACCCGGTGCGCGACAGGGCGATGCCTCGGGCGCCGAACCAGTCGAAGGTTTTTTCCATCAACCGCCCCTTGGACGGTACACCCAGCTTCAAGGTCATGCCCGGCCTCCCATCTGAAGCAGCAGCCCCGGACGTATCACCCCGCCCACTGCCGGTGCGGCGCGGCCTTGTCCCAGGCGTTCGGTCAGCGCGTCGTAGCGCCCGCCGGTGGCGATGGGGGGCAGGTCCGGGCGGCCCGGTTGCAGGAAGCCGAAGACGAAGCCGTCGTAATATTCCATCGAGGTGCGGCCATAGCTTGCCTCGAACTCCAGAGCGTCCACATCGACGCCGCGCGCCGCCATGGCATCACAGCGCGCCTCGAACCGCTCGACCGCCGGGGTAAGACCCGGCAGGTCCACGGCGATGTCGTGCAGATGCTCGAGCGCGAAGGGGCAGGTTTCGCGCACCGACAGCACCGTGTCGATCAACTCGACCTGGCTGCGGCAGAGCGGGCCTTCGGCGGCATCAGCGCGCAGGGCGTCTATGCGGGCAGCTATCTCGGCCTCAGAACGCAGGCCGATCATCGGACCGGCGTCCCTCAACGGGTCCTCGGCCTTGAGCAGCGCCTTGCGGGCGTTCGGGGGCGGGGTGCGGCCCGAGTAGCGATCGAGCAGCGCACGGAAGCGCCGGGGCCGCCAAATGTGCCGCATCAGTGCGGCACGGCGCGGCTCGGAGATTTCCAAGGTCTGCACCGCAGAGGCAAGAATGCCGATATCGCCGGTCACCGCCCGCAGCCCGTGCGGGGCAAGGACGTCGGCGAAGATGGCAAAGACCTCGGCATCGGCCTGCGCCGGAGAGCGGTCGGCGAAAAGCTCGTAGCCCACCTGGAAATATTCCGAAGCGCGGTCCGGATCGTCCTCCTGGCGGCGGAAGACCTCGCCGCAATAGGTGTAGCGGGCGGGGGCGGCGCGGGTTTCCATGTGCATCTGCACCACTGGAACCGTGAAGTCCGGGCGGAGCATAACCTCGCCGCGTGCGGGGTCATGGGTGACATAGGCGCGGGCGCGAATGTCCTCACCGTAGAGGTCCAGCAGCGTTTCCGCCGGTTGCAGGATGGCACAGTCGACGTTCTGTGCGCCTTCCTCTACGAAGCGGGCGCGCAGGCGGACTGCCTCGGCGCGCTCTTCAGCGATGCTAATCATTCCCTTGTTCCCTCAGGAACCTCATTGGAAGAACTCGGCTGCGACTGCCATTGCGACAGGATCTCCCGGACCTTTGCGATCATCTCGCTGCGCGGAACCTCGTACTGGCTGGGCCGCTCCTTCCACTCTTCGAGAGTGGCGTCCTGCGCCAGCTTGGCCCCGAGGACGAGGTCCTTGATCTGCACCACGCCGCGCTCTTTCTCGTCACCGCCTTCGATGATGGCGACCGGCGAGTTGCGCTTGTCCGCGTATTTCAGCTGGTTGCCGAAGTTCTTGGGGTTGCCAAGATAGACCTCGGCCCGGATGCCGTTGTTGCGCAGTTCAGAGACGATGGCCTGGTAGTCGGCCATGCGGGCCTTGTCCATGACGGTGACCACGACGGGGCCCTGCACGGTAGAGCCGATGCGGCCCTTCTCGCGCAGCGCGGCCAGCAGCCGGTCGACACCGATGGACACGCCGGTGGCCGGCACGGCCTGCCCAGTGAAGCGCTTCACGAGGTCGTCGTAACGCCCGCCGCCCGCGACCGAGCCGAACTGGCGCTTGCGGCCCTTCTCGTCGAGGATCTCGAAGGTCAGCTCGGCCTCGAACACGGGGCCGGTGTAGTAGCCGAGGCCACGCACCACCGATGGGTCGATCTCGATCCGGTCCGAGCCATAGCCCTGCGCGGCGAGCAGCGCGCCGATTTCCTCAAGCTCGTCCACACCCTCGGCACCGATCTGGCTGGAGCCGATGGCGGCGCGCAGGTTGGCGACGGTGGCGGCGGCATCCGCGCCCTTGGAGGTCAGGAAAGCCAAGACCGGCTCTGCCTGCGCGTCCGACAGGCCCACGCCGTCGATATAGGCGCCCGACGCATCAAGGCGGCCCTTGCCGAGCAGCTCGCGCACGCCCGCCTCTCCGACCTTGTCGAACTTGTCGATGGTGCGCAGGACGGCGGCCTGCTGGCCTTCGTCCGCCACACCCATCGCCTCGAGCACACCGTTCAGAACCTTGCGGTTATTGACCCGCACGAGGTAATCGCCGCGCGGAATGCCGACGACCTCGAGGGTGTCCGACAGCATCGCGCAGATCTCGGCATCCGCCGCGACCGATGCCGCACCCACGGTGTCCGCATCGCACTGGTAGAACTGGCGGAAGCGGCCCGGCCCGGGCTTTTCGTTGCGCCAAACCGGCCCCATGGCAAAGCGGCGGTAGGGCAGGGGCAGATCGTTGCGGTGCTGGGCATAGACCCGCGCCAGCGGCGCCGTGAGGTCATAGCGCAGGGCCATCCAACTCTCGTCTTCGTCCTGCCATGCGAAGACGCCCTCGTTGGGGCGGTCCACGTCGGGAAGGAACTTGCCGAGCGCCTCGACGGTCTCGACCGCGCTCGATTCCAGCGCCTCGAAGCCGTATCGATGGTACACCCCGGCGATGGCGCGCAGCATGTCGCTGCGCTCGGTGACTTCGGCACCGAAATAGTCGCGGAATCCCTTGGGCGTCTGCGCCTTGGGACGAGGGGCTTTCTTCTCTTTGGCCATGACTGGCTCCTGGGCTTCCCGGATTGCGCGCATCCCTTAGCCCGAGCGCCGCCCCGAGGCAACCGAGGCCCATGTATTTAGGCGGCCCGCTTGCGGGGCCAGGGTGCCATCTGCGCCCGCCGCGCAGGAACAAGGTCGGCATCAGTTGCGCGGATCCACCGGTTTCGCGCGTCGCGCAAGTCCATGCGCGGTGCCCGCCGCGAGGGGCGGCGGGCGCTTGGGTCACGAGTTGCTGAGGATGCGTTCGGCCCCGGCCTTCATTGCCTCGCGCAGGCGGCGTTCCAGCGTCTTCTGCTTGGACGGGGTGTAGAACTTCAGCCCGAACATGTCCTTGACGTAGAACGTGTCCACCACCTGTTCACCGAAGGTCGCGATCACTGCGCTCGAGATGTAGACGTTGCTTTCCGACAGGGTGCGCGTCAGGTCATAGAGCAGCCCTGGACGGTCGCGGGTGTCGACCTCGATGATGGTGTAGATCTCAGACCCTTCGTTGTCGAATGCGATCGAGGTCGGCACGGTGAAAGCCTTCTCGCGCTTTTTGATCTTGCCACGTGACAGCAGTGCCTCACGGGGTTTGACCTCGCCCAGAAGGGTCTTGCGGATCATGTCGCGCAGGCGCGGGATGCGTTCGGATTCGTAGGGCGATCCCTCACTGTCCTGGATCCAGAAGGCCGCCGTGGCAAAGCCGTCCTTCGAGGTGAAGGTGCGCGCATCGACCACGTTGGCCCCGACCAGCGACAAGGCGCCCGCCAGCCGCGCGAAGATGCCGGGGTGATCGGCAAGGGCAAAGCAGACGCGGGTGGCATCGCGGTCCTCGTCAGGGTGGATGTCGATGCGGATCTCGTCGTCGGAGATGCCCTTGAGAAGCTGCGCAAAGACCACGTGGGCGGTGACGTGCAGGCCTTGCCAGTAGGGATCGTAATGGCGGCCTGTTTCGGCGCGCAGGTCCTTGGCATCCCAGTCCGTCAGCGCCTCGCGCAGGGCCTTCTTGGCCTCGGCGCCGCGGTTCTCGCGGTTCAGCGCCTCCATCCCGTCCTCGAGCGCGCGGCGGGTCTGACGGTAGAGCGCGCGCAGCAGCGCGGCCTTCCAGTTGTTCCAGACCGCTGGCCCGACCCCGCGGATGTCACAGACGGTCAGAACGGTCAGCAGGTCGAGCCGTTCCTTGGTCTGCACCGCCTTGGCGAAATCGCGCACGGTGCGCGGGTCGGCGATGTCGCGTTTCTGCGCCATGTCAGACATCAGCAGGTGGTAGCGCACCAGCCATTCGACGGTGGCGCATTCCTGTTTCGACAGGCCCAGCCGCGCGGTCACCCGGCGCGAGATCTGCGCCCCCAGCACCGCGTGATCCTCGTCCCGGCCCTTGCCGATGTCATGCAGCAGCAGCGCGATATAGAGAACCTTGCGGTTCACGCCCTCGTTGAGGATCTCGGAGGCGACGGGAAGTTCCTCGACCAGCTCGCCATGTTCGATCTCGGACAGGTGGCGGATGCACTGGATGGTGTGCTCGTCCACGGTGTAGCTGTGATACATGTTGAACTGCATCATCGCGACGATCGGCTCGAATTCCGGAATGAAGGCGCCCAACATGTTGAGCTCGTTCATCCGCCGGAGCGAGCGTTCCGGGTTGCCGTGTTTGAGCAGCAGGTCGAGGAAGATGCGCCGGGCCTCGCGGTCGCCGCGCATCTCGTCGTCGATGAGATGAAGGTTGGCCTTGACCAGCCGCATGCCGTTGGGGTGCAGCAGGAGACCGGTGCGCAGCCCTTCCTCGAAGTAGCGCAGAAGGTTCAGCTTGTCCGCGAGGAAGGCCGCGTCGTCGGCGATGGCCAGGCGGTTGTTGACCACCTTGTAGCCGGGTTTGACATGCGGGCCGCGCTTGAACATGCGGGTGAGCAGGGGGGCGTCCTTCTGGTGCTCGGCCTCAAGCGCGCTGAGGAAGATTCGTGTCAGGTCGCCCACCGCCGTGGCGTGGCGGAAATAGTCCTGCATGAACCATTCCACCGCGCGGCGGCCGCCCTTGTCGACATAGCCCATGCGGTCCGCCACCTCGACCTGCATGTCAAAGCTCAGTTGCTCTACCGCGCGGCCGGCTGCCAGATGCAGATGGCAGCGGGCCGCCCAGAGGAATTCCTCGGCGCGCATGAACAGCGCGTATTCCTCGCGGCGGAAGACCCCGAGCCGCACCAGTTCCTCGGCGTCGTCGGTGTGGTGGATGTACTTGGTGATCCAGTAGAGCGACTGCAGATCGCGCAGCCCGCCCTTGCCTTCCTTGACGTTGGGCTCGACCACGTAGCGCAGGCCCTGCTTCTGGTGACGCGCGCCGCGCTCTTCGAGCTTGGCGGCGACGAATGCCTTCTCGGTGCCCTTGAATAGGTCTTTCCAGAGGCGCGTTTCCAGCTCGCGGGCGAGCGGTTCGTGCCCGATCAGGAACCGGGTTTCCAGCAAGGCCGTGCGGATGGTGTAATCCTCGGCCCCGAGGCGGAGGCAATCACGCACGGTGCGCGAGGCGTGACCCACCTTCAGCTTCAGATCCCACAGGATGTAGAGCATCGACTCGATGACGCTCTCTGCCCAGGGAGTGATCTTCCACGGGGTCAGAAACAGCAGGTCCACGTCCGATTGAGGCGCCATCTCGCCGCGGCCATAGCCGCCGACCGCCATCATGGTCAGGCGCTCGCCTTCCGTGGGATTGTTGAGTGGATGCAGGTGGGTGGTGGCGAGTTCGAACACCAGCCGCACGCAGCAGTCGGTCAGCCAGGCGTAGGCTTCGGTGGTGGCGAATGCGGCACGGGGGCGGGCGGAAAAGGCGGTGGCGATGACATCGCGGCCGGTCTTGCGGGCCTCGGACAGGATCTGCACCGCTGCGGCGCGCACCTGCGCTTCGGTGTCTGCATCGTGCGCGGCAGCGAAAAGCCGGTCGCGCACGGCAGGAACGTCGAAGATGTCCGATGCCGGCGCGATCAGGTCGTCCGGCATCGGGTATTGCTTCAGGTTGTCAGAATCCCGCGCCGCGGAAGCTGGAGGGGGCAGGGTCAAGGATCACCATCTGGTTGTTGCGCACCGTGGCGACCGCGAGGCCGCGCTCATTGGTGCCGTCCGATTTCAGACGGAATACACCGCCCGTGCCCTGGAAACCAGCCGATTGCGTCAGTGCGCGCCCGGTCAGTGCATCGCTGCGGCCCTGTTCCACCAGAGCGCCGATGGCGGCGATGCCGTCGAAGGCAAGCCCGGCAAGTGGGTGGGGCGAGCTGCCGTAGGCGGCGCTGTAGCGCTGCTGGAAGCTCTGCTGCATGGACTGGTTGGGCAAGGTGAACCATGCACCTTCGGCACCGGGGTAGCTGAAGAGCTCCGGCTTCACGTCCCAGCGGGTCAGGCCGATGTACTGGATCTGTGCCGGGTCGAGCCCGCTTTCGGGCAGGGTGTCGAGAATGATCGGCATGGCGGCGTTGGTGGCATCGGTTGTGATGAACACCGAATCCGCGCCAGGCGCTGCGGCGCCGAGACCACGGGCCGCTTCGGTCACGCCCTCGACGCTCAGCGGGTAGGGCTGGATGCCGGCGACTTTGATGCCATTGCTGGACGCCGCCTGCTGGATGGCGGTTCGGCCGAACTGGCCAGGAACGTCATCGGAATGCAGGATGGCGACGTTTTTCTGACCCTGCTTGCGGGCATAGCCCATCAAGCGGTCCGCGGTGTTGCGGAAGGTCGGCCCGAGCACGAAGAGATTGCCCCCGGCGATGGACGAATTGTTCGAGAAGGACAGCACATTGACGCCCTCGTCGGCGACCGCCTTGGACGCCTCGACGGCAACCTCGCCGCGCAGCGGCCCGAGGATGATGCGCGCGCCCTGATCCACGGCAAGCTGTGCCTGCTGGGCGGCCTGTGCGCCCGACCCGGCGGTGTCGTAGACCGCAAGGTCGATCGTGACGCCGTCGAGATCGCGGATGGCGAGGCGGGCGGCATTCTCAAGATCGCGGGCGATGGCACCGGCGCCGGAATCGCTCTGGGGGATGAGAAGGGCGACGCGAACCGACTGGTTCGGATCGATCTGCGGACCTCCCCTGCCTGCGGTGCCCGCCATGTCAGACACGTTTGGGATGTCACAGGCGGCGAGCAGCCCAGCAGAAGCCAGGGCAGCGGCAGAGAGCGCCTTGCGGGCGCTGGTCAAAACGGCGAACATGTCGGAGTAACTCCCTCGCTTACGGGCACGGGTTTGTCCCGTGCAAGTTTGGGAACGATCATAGTCTAGCAGGGGGGCGGGTCCAGAGATGAATCCCGGAAAAGGCAAAATCGCGCCGGGACTGCACATGGTTGCGGTCCCTATCGGAAACGCGCGGGATATCACGCTGAGGGCACTCGACGTCCTGCGCCACGCGGATGTGCTCGCGGCAGAGGACACGCGGTCCCTGCGCCGACTGCTTGAGATCCACGGCGTGCCGCTGGGGGAGAGGCCGTGCCTGTCCTACCATGAGCACAACGGCGACCGGGCACGCCCCAAGCTGCTCGAAGCGCTGCGCGAGGGGCACACCGTCGCCTATGCGTCCGAGGCCGGAACGCCGATGATCTCGGACCCGGGCTTCGACCTCGTCCGTGCGGCGCGGGAAGAGGATCTGCCGGTGACCACCGCGCCGGGCGCGGCGGCGGTGATCGCAGCCCTGACCGTCGCGGGCCTGCCGACAGACCGCTTCATGTTCGCGGGCTTTCTGCCCAATGCCGCCGGCGCGCGGCGCAAGGCCCTGTCAGAACTTGCGCAGATCCCGGCAACGCTGGCGTTCTACGAATCACCTCGCCGCATCGGTGCGATGCTGGCGGATGCGGCCGCGACGTTGGGTGGCGACCGGCACGCCGCAGTTTGCCGCGAGCTGACCAAGCGCTTCGAGGAATGCCGCAGCGGCAGCCTCGCCGAACTTGCCGAATTCTATGCCGAGGATCCCACCAAGGGAGAGATCGTCGTGCTGATCGGCCGCGGAAGTTCGGAGAAAATTAGCGAATCTGATCTAGACAGCTCTCTGGAGGCCGCGCTCGACACGATGTCGGTGCGAGATGCCGCCGATACGGTGTCCCGAATGCTGGGCGTCAAGCGGCGCGCCGCCTACCAGCGCGCCATGGAGTTGGCGAAGGAGCGGGCGCAAAACGATTAGACCGGGTACGCGGTGCGGCTCCGGAGTTGAAGCAGGAGTGACGTCATGACCGCCCACCAGCTCGCATTCGATTTTGCAGATCCGGTTGTTGTGCCGCGCCCTTCTCCGGCTCCTCGCGCGCCGATCTCCGATACACGCCGGGCACGCGCAGATCGCGGCGCGATGGGCTACCACGCCGGTCTGTCTGCAGAAGTGCAAGTCGCCCGGGATTACGAACGGCGGGGGTACCCTCTTGTCGCCCGGAGGTGGCGGGGCAAGGCCGGCGAGATCGACCTGGTGTTCTGTGATGGCGACGGTTTCGTCTTCGTCGAAGTCAAGAAAAGCCGTAGCTTCGATCGGGCGATCGAGCGGCTCTCGCGCCACCAGATCCGCCGTGTCATGAAGGCTGCCGAGGAATTTGTGGGTGATCAGCCCACGGGCTCGCTGACAGAAATGCGGTTTGACGTGGCGCTGCTCAATACCCATGGGATGATACGCGTTCTGGAAAACGCGTTTCTCTGACCGTCACCTCGGCGCGCGCGTTGCGCTGCAAGGATTGTCACTGCGGGCGTGGTGGGCCATGTATGGCCAAAGCCTAAGCGGGAAAAGCCCATGAAAATTGCCTTCCAGATGGATCCGATCGGTCCGGTCAACATCAACGCGGACAGCACCTTCCGCCTTGCAGAAGAAGCGCAGGAGCGTGGTCACGAGCTGTTCTACTACACGCCCGACAACCTGTCCTTCCAAGAGGGCAGGATCATGGCGCGCGGCCAGTCGCTGCGCGTCAAGCGCGTGCAGGGGGAGCACGCGGAACTGAGCGAGATGCGTCTTGTCGACCTTGCGGACATGGACGTGGTCTGGCTGCGGCAGGATCCTCCCTTCGACATGCACTACATCACCACGACCCACCTGCTTGGGCGGCTGTCGCCGGACACGCTTGTGGTCAACGATCCTTTCTGGGTGCGCAATTTTCCCGAAAAGCTGCTGGTGCTCGACTTTCCGCAGCTGACCCCGCCGACCACCATCGCGCGCGATCTCGCCACCATCCGCGAGTTCAAGGAACGGCACGGGGATGTTATTCTCAAGCCTCTCTACGGCAATGGCGGGGCCGGGGTGTTCCGCCTTGACCAGAATGACCGCAACCTGAGCTCGCTCCACGAGCTCTTTACCGGCTTTTCGCGTGAGCCGCTGATCGTGCAGAAATACCTGCCGGCAGTCACGGCGGGCGACAAGCGCGTGATCCTCGTGGACGGTGAGCCGGTTGGCGCAATCAACCGCGTCCCGGCCAAGGGTGAGGTCCGGTCCAACATGCATGTGGGAGGTCGCCCCGAGAAGGTTGCCCTGACCGAACGCGACCGCGAGATCTGTGCCGCCATCGGCCCGATCCTGAAGGAAAAGGGGCAGATCTTTGTGGGCATCGACGTGATCGGCGAGTGGCTCACCGAGATCAACGTGACCTCGCCCACCGGCATTCAGGAGCTCGAGCGGTTTGACGGCGTCAATATCGCCGGCAAGATCTGGCAGGCGATCGAAGCCAGGGTCGGATGAGCCGGCGGCTCGCCGCTCTCAATCTGCTGCTGCGCACGCTGGTCAAGCCACGTCTGGAACGCACTGCGGGGCCGCAAGAGGCCCTGCGGGATTTCGATCTCAGCTCGCGCTGGCTTCTGCGCCGGCCCGCTGGCATCCGGCATGCAGAGCGTCCGGGCGACTTGCACTGGATCAGTGCATGTCCCTGCCGCCCGGACCGCGTGATCCTCTATTTCCACGGTGGCGGCTACATCACCGGCAGCCCCTACAGCCATGAAGGCCTGATCGCGCGGCTCTCGCGCCTGTCGCACATCGAGGTTTGCGCTCCGGCCTACCCGCTGGCACCGGATAGCCCCTGTCCGGCGCCTTTCAATGCCGCCGTGGAGGCGTGGACCCGCTGCCGTGAGTTGGGATATTTGCCCGAGAACATCGCGCTTTCAGGCGATTCCGCCGGTGGTGGCCTTGCCCTGTCGCTTCTGGGCTGGTGCTGCGAGCAGGGCGAGCCGCCGGGATGTGCGGTGGTCTTTTCTCCATGGTGCGATCTGACTATGACGGGCCAGAGCTTACGCGACAACGCCGATACCGACCCTTATCTGCCGGTCGACCGGATGGAAGAGTTGGTGGCCCTGACCCTCGGAAAGGCTGCCCGCGACGATCCGCGCATCTCACCGCTCTACGGGCGCTTTCCGGACTGCCCTCCGGTGATGATCCACTATTCCGCCACCGAGATCCTTGCGGATGACGCCCGCCGCATGGCGGCGCGGTTGCGCGAGTTCGGCGGCGATGTTGCGCTGCGCGAGCACCCCGATGCGCCCCATGCGTGGCCGGTGTTCGACGGTTGGATCCCCGAGGCCAGGACGACGCTGCGTGAGGCAGCGCGCTTTGTTCAGGCCTCTCTCGGGGCGATCAGGCGGTAGCTCAGCGCTTCGGCAAGGTGGGGCCTTCGGATGTCGGCCGAACCGTCGAGGTCTGCGACGGTGCGCGCCACCCGCAGGATACGGTGGTAGCCCCGCGCCGACAGGCCAAACCGCTCTGCGGCTTTGAGCAGGAGCGCGCGGCATTCCGCGTCGAGCGGTGCGATTTCGTCCAGCATGCGCCCTTCGGCGTCGGCATTCGTGCGCAACTTCACAGTGCTACCGAAACGCTGAGCCTGAATCTGTCGCGCTGAACTGACGCGACGGGCGACATCGGCGGAGCTTTCGGTGGGGGCAGGCATATCCAGATCCATGAACGGAACTGGGGGCACCTCGATGCGCAGGTCGATCCGGTCCATCAAGGGCCCTGAAATGCGGCCCATGTAATCCTCGCCGCAAACCGGGGCGCGGGAGCATGCGCTGGCGGGGTCGGTAAGGTGCCCGCACTTGCAGGGGTTCGCCGCGGCAACCAGCAGGAAGCGGCAGGGATAGGTCACATGTGCATTGGCGCGTGAGACTGCGATCGACCCTGACTCGATGGGCTGTCGGAGGGTTTCGAGGACCGCCCTTGGAAACTCGGGCAGCTCATCAAGAAACAACACGCCATTATGGGCGAGGCTGACCTCGCCGGGTTTGGCGCCACGTCCGCCCCCCGTGATGGCAGCCATGGATGCGGTGTGATGAAGTCTTCGGAAGGGCCGCTGCCGCGAAATGCCGGCCCCCCGCAGCTCTCCGGCGACCGACTGGACCATGGAGGTCTCCAGGGCCTCGAGCGCCGTGAGCGGTGGCAGGATACTTGCCATGCGTTCCGCGAGCATAGATTTGCCCGATCCGTGCGCCCCTACCAGTATCATGTGGTGACGACCGGCGGCGGATATCTCCAAGGCACGTTTCGCGCGTTCCTGTCCTTTCACGTCCAGAAGGTCCGGATGGTCCGTTGTACCGATGACCTCCCCCGGAGTGGCAGGGCTGATCACCGCGTCGCCGGCGTAGTGCCGGACCACCTCGGTCAGGGTGTTGGCGGCGATGACGCGGGCGTTGCCGACCCATGCGGCCTCGGGGCCGCAGGCGCGGGGGCAGAGCAGGGTGCGATCCTCTTCCGCCGCCGTCATGGCGGCAGGCAGAGCCCCGGGCACCCGCACCAGTGTGCCGTCGAGCGCAAGTTCGCCGAGCGCCATGGTGCGTGACACGTCCTCGGTGGGCAGAATGTCCAGAGCCGCTAGCAGGGCCAGAGCGATGGGCAGGTCGAAATGCGAGCCCTCCTTGGGCAGGTCTGCTGGCGACAGGTTCACCGTGATGCGCTTGGACGGCATCGCAATGGACATGCCGGTCAGCGCCGCGCGCACCCGTTCGCGAGCCTCGGACACGGCCTTGTCCGGCAATCCGACGATGGCGAAGCCCGGTACGCCGGCGGTGATGGCGCATTGCACCTCGACCGGGCGCGCCTCCACGCCTTCGAATGCCACCGTATAGGCTGTTGTGACCAATCGACTGCTCCCGACCATGCTCGGGACAGGCTGCCCCAAGCATGGTTAGCAAAGCGTTAATTCAGGTAATTTCGAAAGCCACGGCGCAGGAATTGCAGTCAGGCGGGAACCGGCCGACGGTTTTGTCGTCTCTCGGAAATATCACGAGAGCGTGATGGCATTTGCAGGGGCTGATCGAGAAAAATCGCTCAGCTGGAGGAAACCAATTTGGAGGTCGCTGCGTTAAAGGTCGTATAAATTCGCCTGCGAGACGGGAAAGCACCAGTCCGCCGATGATTGCGCGAACGATGGAATGACGGGGAGTCACATTCAATGTCCGAGTTTTTCAACGACCAGACCCTTTCCCGCAAGGCAATGAAGGCAGAGCTGCTCGACGCCGAAACAGAACTGCGGCTGGCTTACGCGTGGCGCGACAATCGTGACGAGGCTGCGCTGCACCGGCTCATCAATGCTTATATGCGTCTAGCTATTTCGATGGCGGCAAAGTTCAAGCGCTATGGTGCCCCGATGGGCGATTTGATCCAAGAGGCTGGTCTTGGCCTGATGAAGGCCGCTGACAAGTTCGATCCGGATCGCGGCGTGCGCTTTTCCACCTACGCAGTTTGGTGGATCAAGGCGAGCATCCAGGATTACGTGATGCGCAACTGGTCCATGGTGCGCACTGGCTCGACCTCTTCTCAAAAGTCGCTGTTCTTCAACATGCGCCGGGTTCAGGCCCGGCTTGAACGCGAAGCGTCCGCAGAGGGCAAGACGCTGGAGCGCCACGTTCTGCACGCGGCCATCGCGCAGGAGATCGGTGTTCCGCTGCACGATGTGCAGATGATGGAAGGTCGCCTGTCTGGGTCCGACTTTTCGCTCAATGCCACCCAGTCCAGTGACGAAGATGGCCGCGAATGGATCGACACGCTCGAGGACGAGGGTGAGGCCGGATCGCTTCTGGTTGAGGGCAAGCTCGACAACGCTCAGCTGCGCCAGTGGCTGGTTACGGCTCTGTCGGGGCTGAACGACCGCGAACGCTTCATCGTGCGCGAGCGCAAGCTGCGGGACGAAAGCCGGACACTGGAAAGCCTCGGGCAAGAGCTTGGCCTCTCCAAGGAACGCGTGCGTCAGCTCGAGGCGGCGGCGTTTCAGAAGATGCGCAAGTCGCTTGAAACGCAGTCGCGCGAGGTGGCACACTTCCTCGCATGATGCGCATCTCTTTGCTTGTTGCCCCGCTGATCGCGCTGGGCCTGATCGCTCCCGCTGCCGTGGCCCAGACCGCGCAGGGGAGCGTTTCTCTTGAGGACCTGCCGGAAACGGACGTCGTCTTCCTTGGTGAAATCCACGACAACCCAAGCCACCACAGCCGGCAGGCCGAACTGATGGCGCAGATCGCCCCGGTGGCGGTGGTCTACGAGATGCTGACCACGGATCAGGCGGCGCAGATCCACCCCGAGGACTTGGCGCATGAGACGGCGCTGGCCGAGCTACTTGATTGGGAAAATTCCGGTTGGCCGGATTTCTCGATGTACTACCCGCTATTCGAAGCCTCAGGCGCGGCGGCGATCTTTGGCGCTGCCCTGCCACGGGAAGAAGCGCGCGCGGTGGATGGCCGCCCGGTGGATGAGGTCTTCGGGCCCAGTGCCGGCTTCTACGGTCTTGACGAGCCGCTCCCCGTGGACATGCAGCCCGAACGGCAGGAGATGCAGGCGGCGGCCCACTGCGGCGCGCTGCCGGATGACATGCTGCCGGTCATGGTCGACATCCAGCGCCTGCGTGACGGACGACTGGCCGAAACTGCGCTCGAGGCGTTTTCCATGCATGGCGGGCCAGTGGTGGTCATCACCGGAAACGGTCACGCTCGCACCGACTGGGGGGCTCCCGCACTGATCGCCATGGCTTCGCCCGAGGTGAGCGTGGCTTCGCTTGGCCAGGGCGAAGAGGGTAGCGATGGCCCGGATGGCAGCTTCGATCTGGTCGAGAAAAGCCCCGGCGTGGAGCGCGATGATCCCTGGCGGCCTTCGACGAACCCGAGGCGAATTGAGTTTTTCCGTAACGCGGGGTAGCTCTTGGCCGGAGGTCGCGCGCTGCGCGGCAGAAAGGCGGGCGGTATGCTTTCGGGAAAACGGATCCTTCTGATCATCGGGGGCGGGATTGCCGCCTACAAGTCGCTCGAACTGATCCGCCGTCTGCGCGATCTCGGGGCGGTGGTGACGCCGGTGATGACGCCCTCGGCAGAGCAATTCGTGACGCCGCTTTCGGTGGCGGCTCTGGCCGGAGAGACGGTCCATCGCGAGCTGTTCGACCTGACCTCCGAGGCCGAGATGGGGCACATTCAGCTCAGCCGCGTGGCGGATCTGGTGCTGGTAGCCCCGGCGACGGCGGATCTGATGGCGAAGATGGTGCAGGGGCTGGCAGGGGATCTTGCCTCGACGCTGCTTCTGGCCACGGACACGCCGGTGATGATCGTACCCGCAATGAACGTGCGCATGTGGCAGCATCCGGCGACGCAGCGCAATCTGGCGCAGCTGCTGGCGGATGGCGTGCAGGTGGTCGGCCCGGACGAAGGTGCCATGGCCTGCGGCGAGTTCGGCCCGGGCCGCTTTGCCGAGGTGCCGGACGTGGTAGATGCCGTTAGGTCAGCGCTGACCGGCGGCCCGCTGGCGGGTCGGCGGGTTCTTGTCACTTCCGGGCCAACGCACGAGCCCATTGACCCCGTCCGCTACATCGCCAACCGATCCTCCGGCGCGCAGGGCACGGCGATCGCCGAGGCGCTTAGGGCGCTCGGGGCGGATGTGGTGTTCGTGACCGGCCCCGCCGAGGTGGCACGTCCCGAAGGCGTCGAAGTGATCGAGGTCGTGACTGCGACCCAGATGCGGGCTGCTGTCCTCGGCGCCTTGCCGGTGGACGCGGGCGTCTTTGCCGCGGCGGTGGCGGACTGGCGTGTGGCGAGCGCGTCGGACTCGAAGATCAAGAAGCAGAACGGGCAGCTGCCGGTGCTGGAATTTGCCGAGAACCCGGACATCCTTGCCGAGGTGTCGCGCCTGCCTGAGGGCCGTCCCGGCCTCGTGGTGGGCTTTGCCGCCGAGACCGACGATGTCGTCGCCCATGCCACGGCCAAGCGTGTTCGCAAGGGGTGCGACTGGATCGTCGCCAATGACGTAAGCCCTGCCACCGGGATCATGGGCGGATCCGAGAACGCGGTCGTGCTGATTTCCGAAAACGGGTCCGAGGCCTGGCCACGGATGGGCAAGCGCGAGGTGGCGCGGCGGCTGGCGCTGCGCATCGCCGCGGCGCTTGGCGCAGGCTGAAGGGGTCGGCATTTGCGTATTTTACAACAGAAGAAGGGGCTGGCGTGGTCACGATAGAGCTGCAGTGGGACGAGGGGGCGGATATGTCCTTGGGGCTTCCGGCCTATGCCACCGCCGGGGCGGCGGGGGCGGACCTGCGTGCGAACCTGCCGGATCGGGGTCGCGTGACGCTGGTGCCGGGCGAACGGGCGCTGGTGCCCACGGGGCTGCGGCTGGCCATTCCGGAGGGCTGGGAGGTGCAGATACGTCCCCGCTCCGGGCTTGCGCTCAAACATGGTATCACCCTGCCCAACAGTCCCGGGACCATCGACAGTGACTATCGCGGCCCGCTCGGGGTGATCGTGATGAATGCCGGCGCGGAAACTTTCGTGATCTCCCATGGCGACCGGATCGCCCAGATGGTGGTGGCGCCTGTGGTGCAGGCCGATTTCGCGGTGGTCGAGACGCTGTCGGACACGGTTCGGGGCAGCGGCGGCTTTGGCTCTACAGGGAGCGCCTGATGCTGCTCGTGTTGGTGCTTGGCGGGGTGCTCTGGGGTTTTGGCCGCTGGTTCGGTGCCTCGGCGCGGGCGCGCTGGTCCATGGTTCTGGCGCTGTACCTCGCGGTGCTTGTGGTTCAGCTGGTGCTGCCGGCCGGGCATCCCCTTCGCGAGGCCACCGGGGGAGGTGTTGCGCCTTGGTTGATGCTGGGCGGGGTGGCTGCCATTGCACTGGGCTATGCTGCGCTGGTGCGGCGGCTGAAAGCGCGGGCGCAGCCCGAGGCGGCCGCCGGGACCGAGACGTCCAAGGGGGCGATGTCCGGCGCAGAACTTGAACGCTATGCCCGCCACATCGTCCTGCGCGAGCTTGGCGGGCCCGGCCAGAAGGCGCTGCGCGAGGCGTCGGTGCTGGTGATCGGGGCAGGAGGACTTGGCGCGCCGGCATTGCAGTACCTTGCCGCAGCCGGCGTCGGGATGATCGGTGTCGTCGACGATGACGTGGTCGAGAACGCCAACCTGCAGCGGCAGGTGATCCACACCGACGGGCGTATCGGCATGCCCAAGGTGTTCTCAGCCCGCGAGGCGATGATCGCTCAGAACCCGCATGTGGAGGTGCGCCCCTATCACCGGCGGCTAGATGCGCAGACCGCTATGGCGCTCTTCGCCGAATATGACGTCATCCTCGACGGCACCGATAATTTTGACACCCGCTACCTTGTGAACGATGCTGCGGTCGCTGCGGGCAAGCCGTTGATATCCGGGGCGCTCAGTCAATGGGAAGGGCAGCTTTCTGTGTTCGACCCAGCCCGAGGCGCGCCCTGCTATGCCTGTGTCTTTCCAAAGGCGCCTGCCGCCGGGCTGGCGCCGTCCTGCGCCGAGGCGGGGGTGCTTGGGCCGCTGCCGGGCGTTGTCGGGGCGATGATGGCCGTGGAGGCGGTGAAACTCATCGCCGGGGCTGGGCGACCTCTGCGGGGCGAGATGATGATCTATGACGCGCTCTGGGGAGAGACTCGTAAGATCGCGCTGAAGCGTAATCCGGGCTGCGCGGTCTGTGGCGAGGCGTGACGCGGCGCACGCGGCGCAAGCTTCTTTGCCGGGCTGCCTTGTCTCCGGTCGGGGGCGTCTCTACATGCCATCTCATGAAACGCCGGATCCCGTTCCTCAAATCGAAGCCCACCGTGGCTGTCGTGCGCCTGCAGGGCGCCATTGGTGTCGGGGGCCGCACGGCGCTCTCCGACCAGTCCCTGAGACCGCTGCTCGAGCGGGCCTTCCGCAAGGGCAAGCCCGTGGCGGTGGCGCTGGAGCTGAATTCGCCCGGCGGATCGCCGGTGCAGAGCTCGCTCATCGCGGCGCGCATCCGGCGGCTGTCCGAGGAAACCGGCGTGCCGGTGCTGGCCTTCTGCGAGGACGTGGCCGCATCGGGCGGCTACTGGATTGCCACCGCAGCGGATGAGATCTTTGTCGATCAAAGCTCTATCGTTGGCTCGATCGGGGTGATCTCGGCCGGGTTCGGGGCACATGAATTCCTGGATAGGCAGGGGTTCGAGCGGCGGGTGCATACCGCCGGAACCTCCAAGAGCATGCTCGACCCGTTCCGCCCCGAGAAAGCCGAGGACGTGGCGCGGCTTGAACGCCTTCTTGGCCAGCTGCACGAGACCTTCATCGCGCAGGTGAAGGGGCGTCGCGGGGCGAAGCTGAAGAATGATCCCGAGCTATTCACCGGCGAGGTCTGGATCGGCCAGCCGGCGATTGATGTCGGGCTGGCGGATGGCATCGGCCATCTCGTGCCCGTCCTCAAGGCCCGCTTCGGTGACAAGGTCCGCTTCCGCCGTCACGAGCAGAAACGCCGGCTTTTCCCGAAGCTTGGCATCTCCCTTGCGCAGGATGCGCTCGACGTGATCGAGCAGCGAAGCGCCTGGGCCCGGTTCGGACTCTGACGTGCTTGCCAAGATTGTCGCGATATTCCTCGTAGTGATTGGCCTGCTGGGCATCTTCGGAAAGCTCCGGATGCCGGGCAAGGCGCAACTGACCAACAAGAAATGCCCGCGCTGCGGCCGCTACCGGATCGGTCGTGGCCCCTGTGGCTGCGGCAAGGAGAATAGCTGACCATGGTGTTTGTCTACGCGGCCCTCGGCCTGGTGATCCTGCTTCTGGCAGGAGATGCGCTGGTCAAGGGGGCGGTGAACCTGTCGTTGCGTGTCGGGATTCCGGCGCTCATCGTCAGTCTCACCATCGTGGCCTTCGGCACCTCGGCGCCCGAGCTGCTGATCTCGATCCAGGCGGCGATGCGGGACGTGCCCGGCATCGCGCTCGGCAACGTCGTGGGGTCCAACACCGCCAACGTGCTGCTGGTGCTTGGCATCCCTGCGCTGATCGCGGTCATGCACACGGCCGAACACGACACCCGCAAAAGCTATTGGATCATGCTGGGCAGCACGGTGCTGTTCATAGCACTGGCGCTTCGGGGCGTGTTCGACTGGATTGCGGGCCTCGTGCTTCTGGGGGTGCTGGCTGTGATCTTGCTGGATTCCACCCGCGATGCGCTGCGTCACCGCAGCAACGGCAAGGCCGCCGCCATCGACGAGGAAGAACCCGAGGGCGCCGACCCGGACATGCCGTGGTGGAAGATCATCCTGTTCCTCGTGCTGGGCCTCGTGGGGCTGCCGCTGGGGGCAGACCTGCTGGTGGACAGCGCCACGGTCATCGCCGAGATGTTTGGCGTGCCTGACACGGTGATCGGCCTCACGCTTGTGGCGCTTGGCACATCGCTGCCCGAGCTTGCGACCACGGTGATGGCCGCCATCCGCCGGCAGGCGGACGTGGCGCTTGGCAACGTCATCGGCTCGAACATGTTCAACCTGCTGGCCATCATCGGCATCGCCGCGCTGATCAAGCCGCTGCCCGTCGACCCCGAGCTGCTGAAGTTCGACATTTGGGTGATGCTGGCCGCGTCTTTGCTGCTCATCCCCTTCGTGCTGCTCAAGCAGAACATCGGGCGGGTCTGGGGCGTGGTCTTGTCGGCGCTTTACGTGGGCTATGTTACGCTCGTTATCATCTGACGGGAGAGAGTAAATGACCGAAACGGTGAAGCGCGCGCTGGTCACCGGGGCGGGGAAGCGGCTGGGCCGTGCCATGGCGCTGGACCTTGCGGCGCTGGGGTACGACGTGGTGGTGCATTACGCCAGTTCCGCCGACGCGGCCGACGAAGTGGTGCAGCAGATCCGCGCCAAGGGCCGCAAGGCCGCCGCGGTGCAGGCGGATCTGCTGGACGAGGCACAGGCGCAGGCGCTGGTGCCAAGGGCCGCCGAGGCGCTTGGCGGACCTCTCACGGTGCTGATCAACAATGCCTCGATCTTCGAGCATGACGACATCGGCACCGCGACCCGTGACGGCTGGGACCGGCATTTCGGATCAAACCTGCGGGCGCCCTTCGTGCTGATCCAGTCGCTCGCCGCACAGGTGCCGGAGCCTGTAGCGGATGCGCGTGGAGAGCCGCTGGCGCAGGGGCTCGTGGTCAACATGATCGACCAGCGGGTGCGCAAGCTGACGCCTGAATTCATGACGTACACGCTGGCGAAATCGGCCCTGTGGACACTGACGCAGACCGCCGCAATGGCCCTTGCACCCAAGGTGCGGGTCAACGCCATCGGCCCCGGCCCGACGCTTCAGGGCGGGCGGCAGGACGGCGACGCCTTTGCCCGGCAAAGGGCGGCGACGGTGTTGTCGCGCGGGTCGAACCCCGAGGACATCACCGGCGCCCTGCGCTATTTCCTGTCGGCTCCGTCGGTCTCGGGGCAGCTTCTGTGCACGGACGGCGGCCAGCACCTTGCGTGGGAAACACCGGACGTTGTCGGGGTGGAGTGATGCATACCAGCAGAAGTTTTGCACCGGCTCCTGTTCCGTTAAGGAAAGTTTACAAAAACGTCGTGTCCTCAAGGGTTTGTGGGGTCGTTTTAAAATCTTTGCAGATATATCAATGGGTTACAAAACTGCCTACTAATTGGGCGCATTAATGAAACCGCCGTGATACAAGGGAAAATTGGAGTTGCCCGGAATTTGCCCCCGTAGTTATCCACAGGATCGGTGGAAACATCTGTTCTTGATCTCCACGGTCCGGCATTGCAGCGCCACCTTCAGAATCACACGCCCGTGAGCGATTGAGCACGAACGATCATGACCGACGCCACATCTTCCGAAACCAGCCCCGAAACGCCCGTCGACCCAGAGGGCGGCCCCCGTGGTCACGAGGTAATCCATGGCTACCTGCGGCTGCTCGATTCCAGCCCGGGGGTGTATCGCATGCTCGATGGGCAGAGCCGGGTGCTTTACGTGGGCAAGGCGCGCAATCTCAAGGCGCGGGTGTCGAGTTATGCGCGGCCCACAGGGCATTCGCGGCGCATCGCGCGGATGATCTCGGAAACCGCGTCGATGATGTTCCTGACCACGCGCACGGAAACCGAGGCGCTGCTGCTGGAACAGAACCTCATCAAGCAGCTCAAGCCCAAGTTCAACGTGCTGCTGCGGGACGACAAATCCTTCCCGAATATCCAGGTCACGACCCAGCACGACTATCCGCAGATCCGCAAACACCGCGGCGCCAAGACCGAGAAGGCGGCCTACTACGGCCCCTTCGCCAGCGCCGGCGCGGTGAACCGGACGCTGAACCAGCTGCAGAAGGTCTTTCTTCTACGTAACTGCACCGACAGCCAGTTCGAGGGACGCACGCGGCCCTGCCTGCTGTACCAGATCAAGCGCTGCAGCGCGCCTTGCGTCGGCTACATCTCCGAAGACGATTACGCCGCCAGCGTGCGCGACGCGCAACGCTTCCTGTCGGGCAAATCCACCAACGTGCAGGCAGCGCTGGCGCAGCAGATGCAGCAGGCGTCGGAGGAGATGGAATTCGAGAAGGCCGCAGCCCTGCGCGACCGCATCCGCGCGCTGACGCAGGTGCAGACCGTGCAGGGGATCAACCCGCAGGGCGTGGCCGAGGCGGACATCGTGGCGCTTCACATGGAACATGGGCAGGCCTGCGTTCAGGTCTTCTTCATCCGGGCCAACCAGAACTGGGGCAACAAGGACTATTACCCCCGCGTCGGTGACGACGTGGACGAGGCCGAGGTGCTCGAGGCATTCCTCGGGCAGTTCTACGACACCAAGGATCCCGCCCGCCTGATCCTGCTGAGCCACGAGATCGAGAACCCCGACCTCATGTCCGAGGCGCTGTCGGGCAAGATCGACCGCAAGGTCGAACTGGCGGTTCCCAAGCGCGGCGAGAAGGCCGAGCTGATCGAAGGTGCCGCCCGCAATGCCCGCGAAAGCCTTGCCCGGCGCATGTCCGAAACCGCGACGCAGGCCAAGCTGCTCAATGGCGTCGCCGAGGCGTTTGGCCTCGATGGCCCGCCGCAGCGGATCGAGGTCTACGACAACTCGCATATCATGGGCACCAACGCCGTGGGCGGGATGATCGTGGCGGGGCCGGAAGGCTTCATGAAGAACCAGTACCGCAAGTTCAACATCCGCGGTGATGAGCTGGTCCCCGGCGACGACTTCGGCATGA
This sequence comes from Salipiger pallidus, assembly GCF_014643635.1. Taxonomy (GTDB): domain Bacteria; phylum Pseudomonadota; class Alphaproteobacteria; order Rhodobacterales; family Rhodobacteraceae; genus Salipiger; species Salipiger pallidus. The sequence continues at coordinate 28,657 of NZ_BMJV01000007.1, read as the reverse complement.
TGAAAGAGGTGCTGGGCCGTCGCTTCACACGGCTTCTGAAAGATGATCCCGACCGGGAAAAAGGGCTCTGGCCTGACCTCCTGCTGATCGACGGCGGCGCGGGGCAGGTGTCGGCGGTGGCCGAGATCATGCGCGAATACGGTGTCGAGGACGTGCCCATGGTCGGGGTCGCCAAGGGTGTCGACCGCGACCACGGCAAGGAGGAATTCCACCGTGTCGGCACGCGGCCCTTCGCGCTGCGGCACAACGATCCGGTGCTCTACTTCATCCAGCGCCTGCGCGACGAGGCGCACCGCTTTGCCATCGGCACCCACCGCGCCAAGCGGGCGAAGAGCCAGATGGCCAACCCGCTGGACGAGGTGCCCGGCGTGGGCGCGTCCCGCAAGCGGGCGCTGCTGGCGCATTTCGGCTCTGCCAAGGCGGTCAGCCGCGCCAATCTTGCGGACCTCAAGGCGGTGGATGGGGTCTCCGAGGCGCTGGCCGAACGGATTTACGCGTTCTTTCACGAAAAGGGGTAGGGTGGGCGCATTGCGGCGCCGCGTGACAGGGCATAGCTTTCCGGCAAGACATCAGGAGGTCATCCATGACGAACCCGCTTCTTGCCGACTGGGACACGCCCTTCGGCCTCGCCCCGTTCGAGCGCATTTCCGACGACGACTTCGCCCCCGCCTTCGAGACGGCATTGGCCAGCCACCTGGCCGAGGTCGAGGCCATCGCGAACAACCCCGAGGCCCCGAGTTTCGCCAACACCATCGAGGCGATGGAGGGCGCGGGGAGAGATCTGGACAAGGTCTTGTCGGTGTTCTTCACCGTTGCGGGCTCTGACAGCAATGATGCGCGGCAGGCGCTCCAGCGTGACTTCTCGCCGAAGCTGTCGGCGCACAGCTCGAAGATTTCCGGCAACAAGGTGCTGTTCGCGCGCATCGACGCGCTCTGGCAGCAGCGCGAGCATCTGGGCCTTTCGGACGAGGAAGAGCGGGTGCTCTATCTCACCCACCGCGGTTTCGTACGCTCTGGCGCTGCGCTGACCGGGGCCGAGGCCGACCGCATGGCGGAGGTGAAATCCCGCCTGTCGGTGCTGGGGACCCAGTTCACCCAGAACCTGCTCAAGGACGAGGCAGGCTGGTTCATGCCCCTGTCCGAAGCCGACCTCGAGGGACTGCCCGAGTTCGCCGTGGACGCCGCCCGGTCGGCAGGCGAGGCACTGGGGCAGGACGGGCCGGTGGTGACGCTGTCGCGCTCTCTCATCACGCCGTTCCTTCAGTTCTCGCCCCGGCGCGACCTGCGCGAAAAGGCCTTTGCGGCATGGGGGTCGCGCGGCGCGAACGGCGGCGAGACTGACAACCGTGAGATTGCGGCCGAAGTGCTCAAGCTGCGCGAAGAGCGCGCGAAACTGCTCGGGTACGGGGATTTCGCGCAGTACAAGCTCGAGACCGAGATGGCGGGCACCCCGGACAAGGTGCGCGAGCTGCTGATGCAGGTCTGGACACCGGCCCGTGCGCAGGCGCTGCGCGACATGGACGAGATGGAAAAGATGCTGCGCGAGGATGGCATCAACGATGCCTTCCAGCCGTGGGACTGGCGCTACTACGCCGACAAGCGGCGGCGGCAACTGCACGATCTCGACGAGGCCGAGCTGAAGCCCTACCTCCAGCTCGACCGCATGATCGAGGCGGCCTTCACCTGCGCCAACCGTCTGTTTGGGCTCGAGTTCAAGCCGCTCGACCTGCCGCTTTACCATCCCGACTGCCGGGCATGGGAAGCAACCCGCAACGGCGAACACGTTGCGGTCTTCATCGGTGACTACTTCGCCCGCGCCTCCAAGCGTTCGGGCGCGTGGTGTTCAGCGATGCAGTCGCAGGCCAAGCGCCCGCGCGAAGAGCATCCCATCGTCATCAACGTCTGCAACTTCGCCAAGCCGCCCAAGGGCAAGCCGGCGCTGCTGTCCTATGACGATGCGCGCACGCTGTTCCACGAGTTCGGCCACGCGCTGCACCAGATGCTGTCGGACGTGGAGTTCGGCTCGGTCTCGGGCACGTCGGTGGCGCGCGATTTCGTCGAATTGCCCAGCCAGCTTTACGAGCATTGGCTCGAGGTGCCCTCGGTGCTCGAGGAATTCGCCACCCATGCGGAAACCGGCGAACCGATGCCCAAGGCGTTGCTAGACAAGGTGCTGGCGGCTGCGACCTTCGACATGGGCTTCCAGACGGTGGAATATGTCGCCTCGGCAATGGTGGACCTCGAGTTCCACAACGGACCGGCGCCTGCCGATCCCATGGCCCGCCAGTCCGAGATCCTTGCCGGGATGGGTATGCCGCAGGCCATCACCATGCGCCACGCGACCCCGCATTTTGCCCATGTCTTCGCGGGCGACGGCTACAGCTCTGGGTACTACAGCTACATGTGGTCCGAGGTCATGGACGCAGACGCCTTCGCCGCTTTCGAGGAAGCGGGCAGTGCGTTCGATCCGCTGATGGCCGCCAAGCTCGAGGAATTCATCTTGTCGAAGGGCGGCAGCCAGGACGCGGAAGAGCTCTACAAGGCGTTCCGGGGGCGGATGCCTGGGGTCGAGGCGCTTCTGAAAGGCCGTGGCCTCATCGCCGCCTGAGTGGCGTCCCGTGTCATATCGCCCAAGACCGAAGGCCGCCCGCCATGGGGCGGCCTTTTGCTTGCGTGGTGGGGCGATCAACAATGGGCGCGGAACAGTTTGGTGACAGTGCACCGTATCAAGCCGGAACAAGTCGCGCCTGCGGCATCCTGGCCGTGGCGGGGTTCGAGATGGGGATCGGCACGGTTCCGGGGTCCTTATCGGGCCCCCGGTGCTGACCTTGGCGCGCGGCCGGCCCCGATCACTGCCTGGAAGAAAGCGAGCCCAGTGATGGGCCGGGCGCAGAGATGACCGGCGCGCGCGGGCGCAGACATGCCACGATCTGCCTTGGCTTCCGGGCGTCAGAACTCTTCGCGAGTGAGGGTCCAGCCCTCCTGTTCCAGCAGGTGCAAAACGCCATCCTGGCCCGGTAGATGCGCTGCGCCGAAGCCTGCGAGAAGTGGGCCTTCGGTTGCCTCAGCGGCCTCGAGCATCACCGGGATCCACGCCCGGTTGCGGGCGGTCAGCAGTGCCTCGTTGGTCTCGTCCATCAGGCGCTGCGCCTCCTCCTGCTCGTATTGTCCGCTGCGTTGCATGAGGATGCTGGCGAACTGCCACATCTCGCCGGGCTCTTCATCGAAATAGGCGGCGATGGTGGTGGCCAGACCGTCCTCACCGCCATCCTTCATCTGTGCCAGCGCGGCGATAAGGATCTCGACCTGGTCCTCGAGCGGCTCGGCATTGAAGATGTCGAAGGTGGTGTCCCACGGCTCGAGCGCTAAAACCGGCACATCGGCTTCGCTGGCCATGGCCTCGATCCGGGAATCGAGGCCGTTCTGCTCGGCCATTGCTGCCTGCATGCAGGGTGGCATGGACAAGATCATCGACAGATACCAGGGACGCATCTTGGCCGCCATCGGGGCGGGTAGGCCGCGTTCTGAAACGGCGGCGGCAAGCGCTTGCCAGTCATCCTCGGTCATGAGTTCGGGTAGGGTGTCGCCATCGAGCAGGATCAGCTCAGGCTGGCTGCCCATTGCTTTCATGAGCTGGTCGCGCCCCTCCGGCGACATCTCTAGCAGGACCGCACCGGCCTCCTCGACCAGCGGGCGCAGCCGCGCCGCCGGACCATCAAGGCGCGGATCGCTCAGGTGCATGGTGCCGACGATGTCGATCACTTCGCCGTCCTTGGTGGCGCGCCAGCGGTTGCCTGTTGCGTAGGGCATGCCATCGGTCATTGCCTCCAGCTGCGTGCGCTCTGCCGCGGTCAGCGTCTGGCGCAGGTCTTGCCCGCTGCATTGCGCCGCCGCCGCGCCGGCAAGGGGCACGAGGACAAGAAGGGCGCCAAGGGTTTGCCTGAACATGCGGTGTCTCCTCCGGGGGGATTGTCCTCAAGAGCTAGGCGAGGGGATGGACAGGCGCAACGGCCCCGGCCAAACATGCGCGCCATGAAGCGAGAAAGTGAACTCTATGCGCCGGTCAAGGCGCTGCTGGTGGCGCAGGGCTACGAGGTTAAGGGTGAGGTGGGGGCTGCCGATCTTGTGGCGGTGCGCGGCACTGAGGATCCTGTCATCGTCGAGCTGAAGCTGAAGATCGCCCTGTCGTTGTTCCATCAGGCGGTGGCGCGGCTGAGCGTGACCGATGCGGTCTATATCGCGGTGCCGAGGCCCTCGGGGCGCACGGCGCGAAGGGCCCTGCGCGACACGCTGGCGCTATGCCGCCGGCTGGGGCTCGGGTTCATCACAGTGAAGGAGGGCCGGGCAGAGGTGCACTGCGATCCCGGCCCCTACGCGCCGCGCCGGAACAAGGTTAAGCGGGCAAAGCTGCTTCGTGAATTCCAGCGCCTGCGCGGTGATCCCAACGACGGCGGTGCCACCCGGCACGGCATTGTCACCGGCTACCGGCAGGACGCGCTCCGCTGTGCCGTCCACCTCGCAGAACATGGGGCCAGCCGGGGGCGGGACGTTGCCGCCTCGACCGGGGTGACTGTTGCGACGCGGCTCATGGCTGACAACCATTACGGCTGGTTCGAACGGGTGCGCACCGGCGTCTACGACATCACACAGGCGGGCCGCGAAGGGCTGGTGCACTGGGGCGGGGCACCCGACGGCTGAGCCGCGGTGCCGGGGCTAGATCTCTTCGGCGCGGGCGGCATCGCGAGCGCGGCGGGCGGCGATGCGTTCGCGGCCCAGCGTATAGAGCCCCGACGCCACGATGATGACGCAACCCAGCAGGGTCCAGCCGTCGGGCAGATCGGAGAACAGGAAGAATCCGTAGGCGGTGCTCCATAGGATCATGGAGTATTGCATCGGGGCCACCACCACCGCCTGCGCCACATCAAGCGCACGGATGATGAGGATCTCGCCCGATGCCGCGCAAAGCGCCATTAGCGGTGCCACCATCCAGATCCACGGCTGCTGTGGCATCTGCCACAGGAAGGGCAGGGGGAGCGTCAGCAGCACCGTTGAGGTGATCGACGTATAGGCCACGGTGGTCGCGATGCTGTCCTCGCCCGACAGCATCCGTGACAGCACCTGCCGGGTGGCAAAGGCCATCGCCGCCACCACCACAAGGAAGATCGCCGGATGGAAGGTGCCCATGCCCGGCCTGATCACGATGAGCATGCCGACAAAGCCCACCGCCACCGCGGCCCAGCGGCGCAGGCCCACCGGCTCGCGCAGGAAGATCGCCCCGATCGCGGTGACAAAGAACGGCGCGATGAAGGTCACCGCCGTCGCATCCGCCAGCGGCACGTAGCCGACGCACAGCACGAACAGGCAGGCCGAGGTGGTCGCCAGCGCCCCGCGCAGCATCTGCAGGGGCGCGTGGCGGGTGCGCAGAACGGTCCGGCCGCGCATCGACAGCATCGCCATTACCCCGAGAAACAGCCCCAGCTGACGGCCCCACACCACCTGCAGTACCGGCAGTTGCTCGGCCAGCAGCTTGGCCATGGCGTCGGTCGCCCCGAAGAAGAAGAACCCCAAGGTAATGAGGATGATGCCCCGCATGTTGTCGGCGGCCGGGCGGCTGGGCACATGGCTCACCGGCACGGAGGAGGCTGGATGGATCGGCATGTCACGGAGCTTTCGCGAAGGTCTGGTATACCGGATCACGAATGCCATGGAGGTGCCACCCGCTTTTGCCTCGGCCCTCGCCTTTCGCCGCTATCGGCGAATTCCTGCACGGGTGGTTGGGATCGGCGGCACAGCCATTAGGTGCAGGTCATGCATCGCACGGAGGGGAGACGAGTGATGAAATTTCCGAACGCTGCGATGTTGACACGACTCAACGGCGTGCCTAGCTATGCGCCATTAGCACTCCATCGACGTGAGTGCTAACGGCCCGCCGGTCTTCCGGCGGGGCCGTCAACAGGAACAAACTTTGAGCTTAAGTCAGGAGACTCGAAGATGGCATTCAAACCGCTTCATGACCGCGTGCTGGTCCGCCGCGTCGAAAGTGACGAAAAGACCAAGGGTGGTCTGATCATCCCCGACAGCGCTAAGGAAAAGCCCGCCGAGGGCCTCGTGGTCGCATGCGGCGAAGGCGCCCGCAAGGACAACGGCGAGCTCATCGCTCTGGCCGTCAAGGAAGGCGACAAGGTTCTCTTCGGCAAGTGGTCCGGCACTGAAGTCACCATCGACGGTGAAGAGCTGCTGATCATGAAGGAATCGGACATCCTCGGCGTGACCGAGGCCGCGTAAGCGCGTCCCCCTTTTCCTACAAACCTAATTCAGATTCAGGAGAACGCACATGGCTGCTAAAGACGTGAAGTTCGACACCGACGCCCGCTCGCGCATGCTCAAGGGCGTGAACATCCTTGCGGATGCCGTCAAGGTGACCCTCGGCCCTAAAGGCCGCAACGTCGTGCTCGACAAATCCTTCGGCGCACCGCGCATCACCAAGGACGGTGTGTCCGTGGCGAAGGAAATCGAACTGGAAGACAAGTTCGAGAACATGGGCGCCCAGATGGTGAAGGAAGTCGCTTCCCGCACCAACGACGAAGCAGGCGACGGCACCACCACCGCCACCGTGCTGGCCCAGGCCATCGTCAAGGAAGGCATGAAGTCGGTTGCAGCGGGCATGAACCCGATGGACCTCAAGCGCGGCATCGACCTCGCGACCGCCAAGGTCGTCGAAGCGATCAAGGCGGCTGCCCGCCCCGTGAACGACAGCGGCGAAGTCGCTCAGGTCGGCACCATCTCGGCGAACGGTGAGTCGGAAATCGGCCAGCAGATCGCTGACGCGATGCAGAAGGTCGGCAACGAGGGTGTCATCACCGTCGAAGAGAACAAGGGCCTCGAGACCGAGACCGATGTCGTCGAAGGCATGCAGTTCGACCGCGGCTACCTGTCGCCGTACTTCGTGACCAACGCCGACAAGATGGTTGCAGAGCTCGATGACTGCATGATCCTGCTGCACGAGAAGAAGCTCTCGTCGCTGCAGCCGCTCGTCCCGCTGCTCGAGCAGGTGATCCAGTCGCAAAAGCCGCTGCTGATCATTGCCGAAGACGTTGAAGGCGAAGCGCTGGCGACCCTCGTGGTCAACAAGCTGCGCGGCGGCCTCAAGATCGCGGCCGTCAAGGCACCGGGCTTCGGCGACCGCCGCAAGGCCATGCTGCAGGACATCGCGATCCTGACCGGCGGCCAGGTGATCTCGGAAGATCTGGGCATGAAGCTCGAGTCCGTGACCATGGACATGCTCGGCACTGCCAAGACCGTGAACATCACCAAAGACGAGACCACCATCGTCGACGGCCACGGTGAGAAAGCAGAGATCGAAGCACGCGTTTCGCAGATCCGTACGCAGATCGAAGAAACCACCTCGGACTACGACCGTGAGAAGCTGCAGGAGCGTGTTGCCAAGCTCGCAGGCGGCGTTGCAGTCATCCGCGTAGGCGGCATGACCGAAGTCGAAGTGAAAGAGCGCAAGGACCGCGTCGATGACGCCCTGAACGCGACCCGCGCGGCCGTTCAGGAAGGCATCGTTGTCGGTGGCGGCGTTGCACTGGTGCAGGGTGCCAAGGCTCTTGACGGCCTCACCGGCGCCAACAGCGACCAGAACGCAGGCATCACCATCGTCCGCAAGGCGCTGGAAGCACCGCTGCGTCAGATCGCTCAGAACGCTGGCGTTGACGGCTCCGTCGTCGCAGGCAAGATCCGCGAAAGTGAAGATCTGAAGTTCGGCTACAACGCTCAGACCGACGAATATGGCGACATGTTCAAGTTCGGCGTCATCGACCCCGCCAAGGTGGTTCGCACCGCACTCGAGGACGCAGCCTCGATCGCAGGCCTGCTGATCACCACCGAAGCGATGGTTGCCGACAAACCCCAGAAAGAGGGCGCCGGTGGCGGTGCCCCCGACATGGGCGGCATGGGCGGCATGGGCGGCATGATGTAATCATGCCGGGGCGGCGATCTGCCGCCTAAGCCAAGCCAATTGCGCAAGGGCGTCCCTCGGGGCGCCCTTGTTGCGTTTCAGGGCAGGAGCGGTCCGAAGCGGCGATATTCAAAGCAGGTGGGGGGGGCTGGTGAGGGGCCCATCACTTCCGCCGTGATCTTGGAACGTGTCCTCCGGGGATCTCGTTGTTTTTGCAACTGAACAACGAAAGGACCCGACATGAAACGCTTTGAGAACAAGACCGTGATCGTCACCGGCGCGTCTTCCGGCATCGGCGCTGCCACCGCCCGCCGCTTTGGCTGCGAGGGCGCAAACGTGGTGCTGATTTCGCGCAGTGAGGACAAGCTGAAGGCGGTCGCTGAAGGCATCGACAGCGCAAAGGTGGTTGTGGCCGACCTCAGCACCCAGGACGGCGCCCAGAAGGCCGCGACCGAGGCGCGTCAGGCCTTTGGCACCGTTGACGTGTTGGTCAACAACGCAGGCACCGCCGTTGCGGGCAGCATTGAGGACGTGGACGAGGATGGCTTCGAGACGGTCATGGAGACTGATGTGACGGGTGTTTGGCGCCTTACCAAGGCGCTTTGGCCCGATCTCAAGGCGACGCGCGGCAACGTGGTCATGACCTCATCGGTGTCCGGCATCGGTGGCGACTGGAACATGCACGCCTACAATACGGCCAAAGGCGCGATCACCAACATGACCCGCGCGCTGGCGCTGGATGCGCGTGACAGCGGTGTGCGGGTGAACGCGGTGAACCCAGCCTACACCAAATCCGAGCTCACCACCGGCATCCAGAACAACAAGGAGCTGGAGGCTAAGTTCATGGAGCGCATGCCCCTCGGTCGCCCTGCAGAGCCCGAGGACATCGGCGATGTCATCGCTTTCCTCGCCAGCGATGACGCCCGCTTCGTCAACGGGGTAAACCTGCCCGTGGATGGCGGCCTTTCCGCATCGAATGGCCAGCCGCCTCAAGCCTGAGGCCGACGAATCCTTGCGGCCCGGCCCCTGATGCGGAATCCCTGCGTGATGGATTGGCCGGACGATTCTTTCGAGGCGCCCCTATGGGGGCAGGGCCTGCGCGTGGCCGGGGTCGACGAGGTCGGCCGCGGCCCTCTCGCGGGTCCGGTCGTCGCCTGTGCGGTGGTTCTGACCGAAGGGCAGGTGCCGCTTGGGCTCAACGACTCAAAGAAGATGACCGCCCGTCGCAGGGCGGCTCTTTACGACGCCATCCACGAGCAGGCCGAGGTTTCGGTCGGGGTGGCGTCGGTCGACGAGATCGACAGCCTGAACATCCTTAAGGCGAGCTTGCTTGCCATGCGCCGGGCCGTCGAAGGCCTGCCTCAGCCGCCCGGCCATGCCCTGGTCGACGGCAAGTTTATCCCGGAGGAGTTGCGCTGCGTCGCGACGCCTATCGTGAAGGGAGACGGCCGTTCGGTAAGCATCGCGGCGGCCTCGATCGTTGCCAAAGAGTGGCGTGATCGGCTCATGCGGGATTTGGCGCAACAGCATCCGGGCTATGGCTGGGAAACGAACGCAGGTTACGGCTCCAAAAGTCACATTGAGGCGCTCCTAAATCTTGGAGTGACCCCACATCATAGGCGTTCGTTCAAGCCTGTCTACCAGATGTTGTGACAACAGCAAAGCGCAACGCGCTGATTCAAAAAACAAATTGACCGCGAATCGCCTTTGAATCATCTTTGTGGCCAACCAGACGAGTGCGAAAATGCACCAATCGGGGCAGAGGCAGAGATGAACGCGATGACAAAAACTAAGGGCACGCAAGTGCTCCCTCTCAACACGATTCTTGCCGGGGACTGCATCGAACAGATGAACAGCCTTCCCGCGGAGTCCGTTGACCTCATCTTCGCCGACCCGCCCTACAACCTGCAATTGCGCGGCGATCTGCATCGCCCCGACAACAGCCGCGTTGATGCGGTTGACGACCACTGGGACCAGTTCGCCAGTTTCCAGGTCTATGACGACTTCACCCGTGCCTGGCTAAAGGCGGCTCATCGCCTGCTGAAGCCCAATGGCGCGATCTGGGTGATTGGCTCCTACCACAACATCTTCCGCGTCGGCGCCTCGCTTCAGGATGCGGGCTACTGGATCCTGAATGATGTGGTCTGGCGCAAGTCGAACCCGATGCCCAACTTCCGCGGCAAGCGCTTCACCAATGCCCACGAGACGATGATCTGGGCCTCCAAGAGCGAGGGTGCCAAGTACACCTTCAACTACGAGGCCCTCAAAGCGCTGAACGAGGGCATCCAGATGCGCTCGGACTGGGTTCTGCCGATCTGCAACGGTGGTGAGCGGCTCAAGGACGCCAATGGCGACAAGGCGCACCCGACGCAAAAGCCCATGAGCCTGTTGCACCGCGTTCTGGTGGGATCGACCAACCCCGGCGACGTGGTGCTCGACCCGTTCTTCGGCACCGGCACCACCGGTGCCGTGGCCAAGATGCTCGGCCGCGACTGGATCGGCATTGAGCGCGAGGAAAGCTACCGCGAGGTGGCCACTCGCCGCATTGCCGACGTGCGCGCCTTCGACCGGTCTGCGCTCGAGGTGACGCGGGCCAAGCGCGCGGAGCCGCGTGTGCCCTTTGGCCAGCTGGTAGAACGCGGCATGCTCAGCCCCGGAGAGACGCTGGTGTCCCCCACGGGCAAGATCGCCCGCGTGCGCGCCGACGGCACGCTGGTCGGGGACGGCGTCAAGGGATCCATCCACCAGGTGGGCGCGCATCTAGAGGGCGCGCCGTCCTGCAACGGCTGGACCTACTGGCAGTTCCGCAAGGACGGCAAGACCGTTCCCATCGACGTGCTGCGCCAGCAGATCCGCGCCGAGATGGCCGACCGCGCCTGACGCCTCCGGCAGGGCTTTACAGACACTCAGGAACAACCAGAGACCGCCAGTGCCTGCCCATGTGAGCAGGCACAACTGGCCCCGTCTGCGCATCGGTGCGGGCGGGGCATTTTTCGTTCCACTTGCAAAGGGGGGGCGATCCGGGTCATTTGCGCACAAACGGAGGGATGCATGGAACTGCGCGCGATAGTGATGGGCCTAGCCTTTGCGATGATGTGGTCGTCGGCCTTTGCCTCGGCGCGGATCATCGTCTCGGCAGCACCGCCCCTTGGCTCTCTGGCGCTGCGGTTTCTCGTGTCGGGCCTCCTTGCGGTGGCGCTGGCGCGGCTCATGGGGCAAAGCTGGCGGCTCAGCCGGGCGCAATGGCGCGCCACCATCGTCTTCGGCCTGTGCCAGAACGCGCTGTACCTGGGGCTCAATTTCGTTGCCATGCAATGGGTCGAGGCATCGCTGGCCTCGATCATCGCCTCCGTCATGCCGCTGTTGGTGGCGCTGGCAAGTTGGCTGCTTTTCAAGGAACGTCTGCGCCCGCTGGGGTACGCCGGGCTGTTGGCGGGGATCGTGGGCGTCACGCTCATCATGGGCGCGCGGCTGCAGGGCGGGGCAGACCCGCTGGGCGTGGGACTTTGCGTTCTGGGGGTGATCTCGCTCGCGGTGGCGACGATGTCGGTGCGGGGCGCAATCACCGGGGGCAATGTCATGATGATTGTCGGCCTGCAGATGCTGGTGGGCAGCGCGTTGCTCTGGCCGGTGGCCATCGCCTTCGAGACCCCTCAGGTTGACTGGTCATGGCGTCTGGTGGCGGCGTTTTCCTATACCGTGCTGGTGCCCGGCGTGGCGGCAACCTTCCTCTGGGTGGTGCTGGTGGAACGCATCGGCGCGATCCGCGCCGCGACCTTCCACTTCCTCAACCCGTTCTTCGGGGTCGCCGTGGCCGCGGTGCTTCTGGGCGAGCCGATGGGCGTCTACGACGTGATCGGCGTGGCGATCATCACGGCGGGCATCCTCGCGGTGCAGCTGTCGCGGCTGTCGTCGCGGAAATAGGGCACACGCGAAGATATTGTTTACGGGTCTCTGATAGCTCCGTTCCCGAACACACCCGGGCGCGGTAGTTGGAGAGACCCTGTGATAAAGAAATTCCCTATCCGTATTCAGATCATGGCCCTGGGCATGGCCTTTGCCCTGCTGATCTTGGCAAGCGGCATCTTGAGCTGGAGCGTCCAGAGCAGGGTGGCGCGCGACATCCAGCTTGCCTTTGACAGGGTGGTGCAGAACGAGACCATTGCTCTTATCCGCGAAGACATGGAACAGGCGCGAGTGAACGTGATGGAATTCGCCGCGGGGGATCAGAACGCTGTCGAAAGTATGGTGGGCAACTTCAAAGAGGTGACCGATGTGATCGCGCAGGATCTGCACAAGTTCACCGATCCGCGCGTCTCCACTGCTCTGCGCGAAGATTACGCCGAGGCACTGCTTGGGGTAAGCGCCCGGATCAGCGACCTGTCTGCCCGCGCTTCCGAACTCGACTGGACGTCAGGACAGGCCCCGTCGACTATTCAGGCGACCGCGCGCGACATCTTCCAGGCAATCGGGGTAGAAATCGCCACCGTTGATGACATTCAGGAGGTCACCCGCGTCACCGCCGTTCAGACCGAGGATCGCACCAAGGAAAGCGTGAGCAACAGCATGACGATGCTGCTGCTGTCGCTGGCCGGGATCACTGCGGTTTCAATGCTGATGGTGTTCTTCTTCGGCGGCGTCATCGCGCGGCCGCTGTCCCGCTCGGCCAAGGATGTGGAGGCGATTTCTGCCGGCAACTACGATATCGAGATTTCAGGCACGGATCGGGGCGACGAAGCCGGCGTGATTGCCCGCAATCTCGAGTCCCTGCGCGAGTCGCTGCGGTCCGCCGATCTGGCGGATGCCAAGGAACGCGCAGCGAATGACCGTCGCGTCGCGCTTTTCGGAACGCTGGGCAAGGCGATGGAGCATCTGTCGGATGGCAAGTTCGAGGACCGGATCGACCCGTCCGAATGGCAGGATCTTGGCCAGAGCTACGCGGACATTTGCGGCGATTTCAACAGCCTGTGCGAGAAGATAGGCGACCTCATCCTGTCCCTTCAGGATTCCGCGAAAATGGTACAGCGCAGTTCCCAGGGGCTGTCGCAGATGTCTACTGAGATGTCGCGCCGGTCCGAGGTGCAGGCCGCCACCCTCGAAGAATCCGCTGCGGCGCTCGAGCAACTGTCGAGCAGCGTGAAGACAGCTGCAGAAAACGCGGACGCGGCTGACAAGCGGGCAGGGGATGGCCGCCGTCGTGCCGAAGAGGCGGGTGAAGTGATGGACCGCGCGCTTCAGGCAATGAGCTCCATCGCCACGTCTTCAGATCAGATCACTCAGATCATCGGTGTCATTGATGACATCGCCTTCCAGACCAACCTGCTGGCGCTCAACGCCGGTGTCGAGGCTGCGCGTGCTGGCGAGAGCGGCAAGGGCTTCTCGGTGGTTGCCTCCGAGGTCCGTTCGCTGGCGCAGCGCGCATCCGAATCCGCCCGCGAGATCAAGGCGCTGGTGTCCAACAGCTCGCAGCAGGTGAAGGATGGCGGGCAGCTGGTAGAGCAGACCGGCGATAGCCTTGCGGATATCGTCCGCTACGTCAGCGAGGTTTCCGGCATGGTTTCCGAGATCGCCTCGGCAGCACGAGAGCAGGCTGCCGGTGTGCAGGAGATCAACGTGGGTGTCGCAGAACTGGACAAGGTCACTCAGCAGAACGCGGCCATGGTTGGAGAAACGAGCACGGCCAGCCAGCAGCTCAGCCAAGAAGCGGATCGTCTGACGACCCAGCTGGCCAATTTCTCGGGCAGCGGTGTTGATGGCCGGCAGGAGGTGGACCCCATCGCTGTCCCCTTCGAGGAAATTGACGACGCGCTGCCAATGGCCGGCTCGGGTCAAGCGGCTGTTCCCATGCCGCAGAAGGTTGCGGTGAACTCAGGCGCGCAGTGGGAAGATTTCTGAAGACGGCATCAGATAGCCCGCCCAGGGCTCTCCGACTCATAGGTATCGCGGGACGAAAGCTTAGGGCAAAGGCCTCTTACTTCCTGCCAGCGTGTGGCAGGACGCAAGAGCGGTCCGTCCAATGAAAGCCGCTCGGAGGAGGGCATGACTGTTGCGACCTCGGCAGGACTGGTGCCTTCAGCCAATTTGCCCTTGGTTCTCGCCAACTTGCCCACGGTGGAGCAACAGGTGGTCAAGCAGGACGCAGGCCACCATGGCTTCGCCGACCGGCACCGCCCGGATTCCGACGCAGGGATCGTGCCGACCTTTGGTGATGATGGTGGTGTCCTCACCGGATTTGGTGATGGTGCGACGCTCGGTCAGGATCGACGAAGTCGGTTTTACCGCGAACCGCAGCACGATGTCCTGTCCGGTGGAGATGCCCCCAAGGATGCCGCCGGCGTGGTTCGATGAATACACCGGCCCATCAGGTCCCATGGCAATCTCGTCGGCATTCTCCGAACCTCGCAATGCCGCCGAAGCCATGCCTTCACCGATCTCGACCGCTTTCACCGCGTTGATCGACATGGCAGCCGCTGCCAGATCCGTATCGAGCTTGCCGTAGATCGGCGCGCCAAGCCCCGAGGGGACGCCGCGCGCAATCACCTCGATCACTGCGCCGACGCTGTCGCCGGCTTTGCGCAGTCCGTCGAGATAATCGGCCCAGCCCTCGGCCGCCTTGGCATCGGGGCACCAGAACGGATTGTTCTCGATCTCGGTCATGTCCATTGCCGAGCGGTCGATGCCGTGGGGCCCCACCTGCACCATGTAGCCAGTGATCTCGATCTGTGGGGCCAAAGTCGCAAGCGCGGCACGGGCCAAGCCGCCTGCGGCGACCCGCGCGGCGGTTTCGCGGGCCGAAGACCGCCCGCCACCGCGGTAATCACGAATGCCATATTTTTGCCAGTAAGTGATGTCCGCGTGGCCGGGCCGGAATTTCTCGGCGATATCGCCATAATCTTTCGACCGCTGGTCGGTATTCTCGATCATCAGCTGCACCGGGGTGCCTGTGGTGCGCCCTTCGAAGAGGCCTGACAGGATTCGCACCTCGTCAGGTTCGCGCCGCTGGGTGGTGAACTTGTTCTGGCCGGGTTTGCGCCGGTCAAGCCAGTGCTGGAGCGTCGCTTCGTCGATCTCGACGCCGGGAGGACAGCCGTCGACTGTCGCGCCAAGCGCCGGGCCGTGGCTTTCGCCCCAAGTGGTGACGCGGAACAAGTGGCCGAAGGTGTTCATGCTCATGGTGGCTCTCCCGGGGGCTGACGTGCGCAGACATGCGGTCCGGCGCTACCTATGGCAGCCGCGCCTTCGCCTCAAGGGATTTCACCTGCGCGCGTGGGCCACGGGTCTCCGACCTCTGTGGGGCGGGCGCCAATTGCCGTGCCCAGATGAATTGTGCGGGACGGGTGAAACGACCCGATGACACCGGTGGAGAGAAGATTACGGCGGCACTCGGGACGTACTTTTTCCTCACATGTTCCCCGATACGGCTGCGGCGGCCACTACCTTTGTATCAGATCGGCAGATGGGAATGGACCGGCCGACAGCCCAGGTCTAAGCATCAATACCGGCGATCTCGCCGTGTCTGGATGTGGGCTTGGCGTGTTCCTTCAGAAGATGGTCGAGGTCGATTGCGGCTACGATACTTGGGTCTAGCTTGGCTGTCGGCAGCCATTTCGCTCGCTGGAGAGTGACAGCCGCATAGGGACGTCGTCAGCTCCGAAATGTTAAACGGGGCGTGTGGTATCGGACATGTCACGCTGCATCGGGGGAACCTGCCGCCGTCGTCCCTGCCGACGGACAGGGCAAACAAAGTCCTTCTGCGATTCGTCTTCGGTTGACGCTCTGCTTCCATCCATACCCCGAACGCCTGTGGCACCCTCCAGAGAGATCTTGAGCGATACTTGGGGTGGCTGATAACGTCGGTATCATGGCTTAGAACCCGCGCAGGAAAGTCTGGAACGCGTGGCGGTTCCGTCGCTGGCGGGGGCCGTGATCGCGCCTGATCTGGATATTCTGTCTGCGGTGGGAGGGGCCCTGCCTGTGATGCAGTGGCCTTGACGCGAAGCAGCTTCCCGAGGCGCGAAGTGCTGGTTGCTCCCGAGGGGCGCGCCTTGTGTGCAGGTGGTCGTGAAGGCGGTGCGTCGCCTGATCGCGGCGTTCAGCGGCCACTTGGGCAACGTGGGCTCTGGTCTGTCGAGAATGTTGAACCTTGGAAAGCAGGGCGTGCTGGCTGGGTTCGTGTTTCGCAGCCGCCGTTGTCGTTTAATGCTGAAGCGGAAGTGGCGTACCTGCAGCTGGGGGCAGGCTGATGGTGATGCTGTCTCTGAGAAAGTGCCCTCGATGGGCCCGTCCGGGGGGGAGCTGGCACCCAAGATCGAGATGCAGGCGCAGTTGGCGATCGCGGAAGAGCAGCTCGGGGCCTTGATGCTTTCGGTCCGCCTTGCCTGCGAAGCAAGGCGTACGCTGTAGCCGGGGGGTGAGGGGCGTGGCGACTGGCATGGAGCCTGTGCTGGGCAGCACGCGGGCGTTGTTCGATGATAAGGCAGAGGCGCTTTCAAATGGGCCGGGGCGTGCCCATGAAGCCAAAAAGCCCCGCCGTGATGGCAGGGCTTTTCGTTTTTAAGGTGAGCGGTATCAGCTCTTGTACTTGATCGGGCGCCAGATGCGCTTGTTGGTCAGGTACAGCAGCACCGACAGCAGCGTCAGGAAGATCACGCCGACAAAGCCCGCGTGCTTGCGCGCCATCATCTTCGGCTCGGCCGTCCACATCAGGAAGGCCGCTACGTCTTGCGCTTGGTGTTCGAGCGTGGCGGGGTAGCCGCCGGCATATTCCACCGAGTCGTCCATCAGCGGCGGGGCCATCGAGATCCAGCCGCTCGGGAAGGCGGTGTTCTCGTAGAACAGTGCGCCCGCTTCGGTCTTTTCCTCGCCGGTGTAGCCGGTGAGGATCGAAGCGATGTATTCCGCGCCGCCCATGCCGTTGAACAGCTGGCTGAGGCCAGTGCCGTAGGGGCCGTGGAAGCCCGCGCGTGCCTTGGCCATCATCGACAGGTCGGGGGCCCCGACGCTGTCGTTGGCGGGGAAGTGGTCGGTCGGGATGGCCGGGCGGAAATCGTCGAGCTCTTCGTCGAAGACCTCGAAGTTCTGCTCCGCATAGGCGCGCACTTCGTCTTCCGAGAAGGAGGGACCGCCGTCGTCGCTGAGCGTGCGCAGGGGCACGTATCTCAGGCCGTGACAGGCCGAGCAGACCTCGGTGTAGACCTGCAGGCCGCGCTGCAGCTGGTCCTGGTCGAAGGTGCCGAACGGCCCTTCAAAGGAGAAGCTGTAGTCTTCGACGTGGCCGCCCTCACCGGCAGCAAAAGCGCTGCCGGCAAGCCCGAGGGCAATCGCGGTCGAAAGGGCAAGTTTCTTGAACATCTTCATTGTCCTCTCTCTCACTCGGCCGGGTTCACGACGGTCTTTGTGCCGCCGGTCTTGGCCTTGTGCGCCTCGAAATCTTCTTCGATGGTCGCGGGACGCGGCAGCGGCTTTTCAAAGACACCGAGCAGCGGCAGGATCACGAAGAAGTAGCCGAACCAGTAGGCCGCGCCGATCAGCGAGAAGCTGGCATAGGGCTCTTCGGCGGGCATGGCGCCCAGCCACATCAGTGCGATGAAGTCGATCACCAGCAGCCAGAACCACCACTTGAACTGCGGGCGATAGCGGCCCGAGCGCACCGACGAGGTGTCGAGCCACGGCGCGAGGGCCATGGCGATGATGGCGCCGAACATGGCAAGCACACCGAAGAACTTGGCATCGACGATGCCGCCGGTGATGAAGCTTGCGATCTGCACGACCCAGACTTCCGACGTGAAGGCACGCAGGATCGCGTAGAATGGCAGGAAGTACCATTCGGGTACGATGTGCGCCGGCGTCGCCAGCGGGTTCGCCTCGATGTAGTTGTCCGGGTGGCCGAGGTAGTTGGGCATGAAGCCGACGATGGCCCAGAACACCGCGAGGATCACCGCGAGGGCGAACACGTCCTTGATGACGTAATAGGGCCAGAACGGCACCGTGTCCTTCTCGGCCTCGGCCTTCGAGGCGCGGCGCACTTCAACACCCGTGGGGTTGTTGTTGCCGGTCGAGTGGAAGGCCCAGATGTGCACTGCCACGAGCGCCGCGATGACGAAGGGCAGCAGGTAGTGCAGCGAGAAGAAGCGGTTCAGCGTCGCGTTGTCCACCGCCGGTCCACCCAGAAGCCAGGTCTGGATCGGCTCGCCGATGAAGGGGATGGCGCCGAAGAGGCCGGTGATCACGGTCGCGCCCCAGAAGGACATCTGACCCCAGGGAAGCACATAGCCCATGAAGGCGGTGCCCATCATGCACAGGTAGATCAGCATGCCGATGATCCACGTCACCTCGCGCGGGGACTTGTAGGACCCGTAGTAGAGGCCGCGGAAGATGTGCATGTACACGGCGACAAAGAACAGCGACGCGCCGTTCATATGCAGGTAGCGTAGCATGAAGCCGCCGTTCACGTCGCGCATGATGTGCTCGATCGAGGCAAAGGCCATGTCCACGTGCGGCGTGTAGTGCATGACCAGCACGATGCCGGTGATGATCTGCAGCGCCAGGCAGAAAGTAAGGATGATGCCCCAGATCCACATCCAGTTCAGGTTCTTGGGCGTGGGGATCATGATGGTGTCGACCAGCAGCCCGACGATCGGCAGCCGCTTGTGCAGCCAGCGCTCGGGGCCGGTCTTGGGTTCGTAATGGTCGTGCGGAATACCCGACATCTTTGCGTGCCTCCCTTAGCCCAGCAGAATGGTGGATTCGTCGACGAATTCCGCAACGGGAACCGGCAGGTTCTGCGGAGCCGGACCTTGCCGGATGCGTCCGGCGGTATCGTAGTGCGAGCCGTGGCAGGGGCAGAACCAGCCACCTACGCCGCCGGCGGTATATTCACCCGCGTTGCCCAGCGGCACGCAGCCAAGGTGGGTGCACACACCCATCATCACCAGCCATTCGCCGGTGTCGTCCAGCGCGCGGTTGGCGTCTGTCGCGTCGGCACCGTCTGCAATGTTGGGGTTGCGCGCGATCGGGTCGACGAGCTGGCTCATCTCGACACCGCGCGCGTCCTCGATCTCGGCCTCTGTGCGGCGGCGGATGAACACCGGCTTGCCGAGGTACTGCACCGTCAGCTGAGTGCCCAGTTCCACGCCGGACACGTCGACTCGGATGGTGCTGAGTGCACGCACGTCCGCCGACGGGTTCATCTGGTTGACGAGCGGCCAGACGGCGGCACCAGTCGCGACGACGCCTGCACCTGCGGTTGCATAATAGAGGAAGTCCCTCCGAGTGCCTTCGTGATCTTCTGCTTGTGTCACGGGGTAATCTCCATTCCTCACAGCCGTTTGCAGGCCATGTTCCCTAAGGTCGCCGTCTCCCGAAACGGTGTTCCCGCTCGCGTTTCTAGCGATCTGTCATGTGTCCGTAAAGCAATCATGAACTTGTGATTGCAAGAAGTGCGCATGTGTCGCAATTGCATGCGAGAAGGGGGGGGCGCATAAAGCGGTATCACGCATTTCCCATTGGCCGGAAGACACCTCATGAAAACCTTGATTCTTGCTGCATCGGTCTCGATTTCCGCGCTTGCCGCCTCGCAGGCGGTCGCGCAGGACATGGAGCTCTCCGTCTACACTGGCTGGCAGACCGCCCCGCACAGCCGCGCCTCGGGTGACTACCCCGGTGGTGGCAGCTACGACGCGCTGATCGGCTGGGACGGCAAGAGCTTCGAGATGCCGCCCTACTACGGTATCCGTGGCACTTGGTGGCAGTCCGAAACGCTGGGCTACGCGCTCGAATTCACCCACGCCAAGGTCTACGCACCGGACGACGAGCAGGCGGATATCGGCTTTGACCGGATGGAGTTCACCGACGGGCTCAACCTGCTGACCGTCAACGTAATGAAGCGCTGGCCCGAAAAGTGGAGCACCGCAACGCCCTATGTCGGCGCGGGCCTTGGCATCGCGGTGCCGCACGTGGATGTGGAGACCACCGCTGGCGACAAGACCTTCGGCTACCAGTACACTGGCCCGGCGGCGCGCCTGATCGCCGGCGTGAGCTACCCGGTGAGCGAGCGCTTCTCGGTCTTCGGCGAATACCAGTTCACCTACTCGTCCAACGAGGCGGATCTCGACGGTGGCGGCTCGCTCAACACCGACATCAAGACCAATGCCCTGAACTTCGGCGTGTCGATGAACTTCTGATCCACTGTGGATCTGGCCGTGATCACATCACGGCTGTCGGGGGCGTCCTTCCGGGCGCCCCTTCTGCTTGGGGCAGCGCGGTTCCATCAGGCTGGCTCATGGGTGCTATTCCGGTAGGGGCATTCACCCTAAGCCAGCGGGACCTGCTGGGCGGTGGTGCCGCGCTGATGACGGCGGGCTTCGCGCCAGTCGCGGCAGCTTAGGAGAGCGGCAAGGCCACGTCTCCGGGGGGCATCCAGATCACACCGAACCGGTCCCGCGACCCCCTCAGCGGATCCCCGGCAACCTCACCGGCCACGCCGTGACCGACATGTCCGACCCGGCAAGCAAGGAAACCCAAGCCTCGGGCGGCGCGCGGTGCGTGTCACACCCCACCGGGTGGACCTGTCTATCTTCGTGACCGACGGCAAGGGCTGGAGCCAGGCCGACGGCGAGGAAAAGGAAGAGATCACCCTTGGCGACGTCATCTGCAGTCCCGCGTAGCTCAACCAGTGGCACGGCGCGAACGACACCATCGGCAGCTCGCATATCGCGATTTCCTACGTGCAGGACGGCGATAGCGACACCTGGGGCGATCTGGTCCCCGCCGAGAAATTCGCAGGTGGGTCCAGCCCTGTTGCCGGCGAACGCCCTTCCCTCGGCTCAGGCGACAGGGCGCTGACGAAAAAGGCCGCCCGGATGGTCTCCGGACGGCCTTTGCATTCCGGTATGGCGGGCCTCAGCCGTCCTTGCGCCCCGAGAGCGGCAGCTTGCGGCGGGGCAGCATGATAATGACCGCCGCGATATAGGCCAGGCAGAGCAGCGCAAGGGTGATCCACGCGTAGCTTACCGCCGCCGCGAGGGCGAAGGCCACCGCCACGAGGAAGAACTTGGCGTTCTTGCGCGGGATGCGGGTGGTCTTGAACGACCAGGTGGGGATGCGGCTGATCATCGACAGCCCCACGAGCACCATCCACACCACGATCACGAGGTCTGGCAGGAACGGTCCGGTGGCGAAGGCGAAGCTGAGGACCATGGGCAGCATCACCAGCATTGCCCCGGCGGGCGACGGCACGCCGGTGAAATAGGCGTTGTCGTGTTCCTTGTCCTCGGACTTGCGCTGTACGTTGAACCGCGCGAGGCGCACCACCGCGCAGACCGCGAAGATCAGCACCGCGAGCCAGCCGAAGGAGCGGCTGTCCTCGAGCGCCCATGTGTAGAGCAGGAAGCCCGGCGCCACCCCGAAGTTGAGGAAATCCGCGAGACTGTCGAGCTCGGCCCCCATGCCGCTTTCGGACTTGAGCGCGCGCGCCAGCCGTCCGTCCATGCCATCGAGCACGGCGGCAAGCAGGATAAGTTGCACGGCGATCTCGTAGCTGCCCTGAAGCCCGTAGCGGATCGCTGTGAGGCCTGCGCAGATCGCCACCACGGTCAGCATGTTGGGCAGAAGCTGGATGAGGGTCAGCTTTTCGTTCGCCTTGGGCTGGGCGGGTTTGGGATCGGGGGTGGCCGTTTCGTGAGCGCCTGTCGCGGGGCTGCCGGCGCCCGCTGCGGCGTCCCGATCGGTGCCCGGGGTCTCGGGATCAGCTGCCATCGGTGACCTCCGCAACGCCGAGGTCGGCAAGCACGGTTTCACCGGCGACCATGGTCTGGCCGATTTCGACCAGCGGGGCGACGCCCTCGGGCAGGTAGACATCGAGCCGCGAGCCAAAGCGGATCAGGCCGAAGCGTTCGCCGCGGGCAAGCCAGTCGCCGTCCTTTTTCCACCACATGATGCGCCGCGCCACGAGGCCGGCGATCTGCACCACGGCGATCTCGCGCCCATCCTCGAGCCGGATGCGCAGGGCGTTGCGCTCATTGTCCTCGGAGGCCTTGTCGAGCGAGGCGTTGAGAAACTTGCCCGGGCGGTAAGCGATGTTCAGCACCTCGCCCGCGACCGGAGAGCGGTTCACGTGGCAGTTGAACACCGACATGAATACCGACACCCGCGTCAGCGGCTGCGGCCCCATCCCAAGTTCGGCCGGAGGCACGGCGGGCTCGATCAGCGACACCATGCCGTCGGCGGGGCTGATAACGAGGCCGGGACGGGTGGGGGTGACCCGGTCGGGATCGCGGAAGAAGTAATAGCACCAGACCGTGAGGCCTACGCCGATCCAGCCCAGCGGTTCCCAGATCAGGAACAGGACAAGGGTGATGGCCGCGAAGATCGCGACGAACTTGCGCCCCTCGGGGTGCATCGGCTTGATGAAAGTGTCGCGCATCCGCATCTGTGGCGTCCTCTCGGGTTAGATCGTTGTTTGGGGCGGGGTAGGGCAGGCGGGCCTGCCATGGCAAGCCCGGGAAAGGTGTCAGGGCGCGGTGGCGGTCATCGACTCGCGCTGCGCGAAGGTCTTGAACCAAGTGGCAAGCCCATCGCGGCCCCGGCGCCACTGGCGGTCGTCATGGCGGAAGTCGAGGTAGGCCAGACCGCAGGCGATGCCGATGTGGCTCATGTCGAGGGGGCCATGCAGGTGACTCAGCCAGCGGGCGTTCACCGTGTCGAGGATGCGGTCGACCTTGGTCCACTGCGCCTCGATCCAGTCTTCGAACACCATGTGCTCGGGGCGCAAGCGGCGCTCGTAGGTCATGAGCACGGCAGCCTCGAGCAGGGCGTCGGCGGACGCCTCGAGGGTCAGCACGTCCCACAGGCGGCTGTCGGGATAAAGACCGGCCTGCGCGCGGTGGTCGAGATAGCGGCAGATCACCCGGCTGTCATAGATAGCAGGGCCGTCAGGCCGCACGAGCGTGGGGATCTTGCCTGCCGGGTTGGCGGCGGCCACGGTGGCATCGGGCGCAAGGGCGGAGTTCTTGACCTCCACCAGCTCCACGTCCTGAAGCTGGCCGGTTTCGTGCAGCGTGACCATGACCTTGCGGAAGAAGGGGGACGCGCCGGATTTCAGCAGTTTCATGGGTGGCAGCCTTTCTGGTCATGCATATCCTGTCGCGCGGGCCGTCGGGGGCGGGCGCGAAATGTTGGACACAGGTATGCCCGCAGACCCTTGCCTGCAAATCTTTTCGAAAAGATTTGCGCCTCACCCGCAGGGAGGAGGGGCTCCGTCAGCCGGCCTTGGGGTGGGTGGCCTCGTAAACCTTCATAAGGTGCACCTCGTCCACCGAGGTATAGGCCTGCGTCGTCGAAAGCGAGGCATGTCCCAGCAGCTCCTGGATGGATCGCAGGTCGCCGCCCGCCGACAACAGGTGCGTGGCAAAGCTGTGACGCATGGCGTGGGGCGTTGCCGTGGCGGGCAGGCCAAGCTGCATGCGCGCCTGTTCGGTCACTTTCTGAATCAGCCGTGGATTCAGCGCCCCGCCACGCTTGCCCCGGAACAGCGGGCTGTCCGGCTCGGCGGGCCAAGGGCAGAGGTCGAGGTATGCGCCAACCGCCTGGCGCGCCACGGGCAGCACCGGCACGATACGTTCCTTGTCGCCCTTGCCGACGATGCGCAGGCTTTCACCCATGGGCCAGTCGCGCCCCGTGAGGCCCAGCGCCTCGGAAATCCGCAGGCCGCAGCCATAAAGCAGCGTCACCACCGCCGCATCCCGCGCGCCGATCCAGCCGTCCCGCGCCTGCAGGCTGACCGTGTCGATCATCGCCCTCGCCGCATCTTCGGCTAGCGGTCGGGGGAGCTTTTTCTGGAATTTCGGCGCTCGGGCCAGCAGCACCGCCGTGGGTTCGAACCCTTCGCGTTCCGCCAGCCAGCGGTAGAAGCTTTTCACCGCCGACAGCTTGCGCGCCATCGACCGAGGCGCGGCGCCGCCTCCCCGGAGGTGGGCCATGAAAGCCCGCATGTCTGGAGTGGTCACCCGCGCCAGCGGGCTCAGGCCCTGCGGTTCGGCGTGATGCGCGGTCAGGAAGGCGATGAATTCCACCACGTCCGTGCGGTAGGCGGTCAGCGTGTTCTCGGCCATGCCCCGAAGGGCACGAGAGCCGGTCAGCCAGCTCTCCAGAGCGTCGCGCGCCGCCGGAGAGATCTCGAGGCTCATTGCAGCCAGCGCCGCATGGCGCGTTCGAACACCCCCGCGAAGAAGGCCAGCAGGTCGGTGCCTTGCTGCGGCGTGAACATGTGCGGGTCCTCGGATCCGAGGATCAGCAGGCCGGGCAGGCGGCCGGGACCGAAATCAAGCTTGAGGCAGGCCTCGGAGCGCATCGACTGGGCCTTGTCACCGAAAAGCTCGGGCGCGCCCTCGGACAGCTGGCGCAAGGTGACCGCGCGCAGGGGCGCTCCGCGTCCGTCCGAGAGGTAGTCTTCGATAAAGCCCGGCTCTGCCACCGACAGCACGTCCCCGAGACGGCGGATCGCCGGGTCGTTGTCGTTCTGGGACGACTCGAGCACCAGCCGCACGCAATTGACCCGCAGGATCTGCGCAACCTCTCCGGCAAGATCGTGCAGGAAGGGCTCGAACGCCACCGGGTCGAGCATGCGCAGTACCGCGCGATGGATCTGATTGGTGCCGGCAAGGTTCTCGTAGGCGGCGGCGATGACGCTGCGGTGGGTGTCCTCGAGCCGGTCGAGCCGTGCCTCGAGCCGTTCCATGGCGATGCCGCGCAGGTCCACGATGTTGCCGCCCATGGCGCGCTCGTTGGCCGCGATGAGCGCCTGCATCAGGTCGCGGTCGTCCAGGATCATGTCCGGGCGCAGGATGATCTCTTCGCGAAGGGTCTCGTCGATCGTCGGGGAAATGCTGCTGCTCATGCCATGCTCTTTTTGTGCCTTGGCTTAAGCGTAGCAGAGGGGTTTCGCGAGTGCGCCCCATTTTTCACGCCGTTCGCGTGGTTTCGCCACCCTGTTGCGCAACTGCCGGAGCCGTCCACGAGGGGGGATTGCGGCCCTGCCGATGCGGCGGCGCAGCGTGGGAGACGCTTTGGCAGGGCGCGCCGCCATGCCAGACTTGGTGCGGGGAATAGGAGAATCAGCATGCCGACCATCACCAGTCCGAGCACCTGCCAGACCGTGCTCACCACCTTCGAGACCACCCCCGGCACCTGCCAGGATCTGCTCGAGGCGCTGAGTGACGCCTACGAGATGTTCATCTCGAAACAGCCCGGCTTCCTCGGGGCGGGGCTGCATGTGAACGACGCGCAGACGCGCATCGCCAACTATTCGCAGTGGACCCGCCGCGAGGATTTTCAGGCCATGTTGCGCAGCGACGAGATGCGCCAGCGCAACCGGCACATCCACGAGCTCTGCAAAAGCTTCGAGCCGGTGATGTACGATGTGGCAGGCGTGTATCCCCGCAACGGGTGAGGCGGGCACGACGGGCCGGGCGGTCTGACCACCGGATTGGACGGTCATTGCCGGACAGATCGTCGTTGCTCGGGCTTGCGGAGACACCTCCGGTTTGCCGGGCTCGGCTGCGCCGGTCTTGGCCGCCGCGCCCCGACGCCGATGTTCAGGACATGTCAGATCACGGGAGGGCCGGCAGGCCGCCGGCCCGGTGTGGTCAGGCCGCGCGGTAGGCTGCCATTGCGCCTTTGCCGCTGCGCGCGGCGACACGTCCTTCACTGACCTCGAGCCGGTAGCCGGAGCCGCGCACCGTCTCGATGCCGAGCACGTCCGACACCGGCGACAGGTGGTTGCGCAGGTTGCACATGTAAACGTCGAAGACCCGCGGGGCCGGTTCGTTCTCGAATCCATAGACGTGGTTCAGAAGCTCTTCGCGCGAGGCAAGCGCACCTGCCCTCAGTGCAAGGAACTCGATTATCTCGTAGAGCTTCGGCGACAGTGAAAGGGTCACGTCCCCGAGGTGCACCCGCCGCGCTTCGAGGTCGAGCCGCAGCGGACCGCAGTGCAGTACCGGCTGGGGCACATGGTAGGTCCGGCGGGCCACGGCGCCGATGCGGGCGATGATCTCGGGCAGGGGGGCGGCCTCGTCGATGACCGTGTCGGCGCCAGACATCAGCCACTTGGCGATCTGCTGCGGCGTCGCCTTGCGGGCGAGAACGCAGATCGGCTTGTTCGGGGCCAGATCGCGCAGCCGCGACAGCGACGTAGAGCGTCCGATGAACGCGGCATCCACGATCAGGCCGTCATGGGCGCCGATCTTGTGGTAATCTTCCACGTCCTCGGTCCCTTCGCAGCGGGTGACAAGGGTGCCGGTATCGGCGATGGCCTTGGACAGGCTCACCAGCTTCCAGCTGGTTTCGGCAATCAGGTAACGCATGGCTCGCTCCTCGCTCGTTGGTCTTCGTGTGGATGGACCGGCGGCGCGAGTGCGTCCGCAGTGCCCGAATTCCTTTTCCGTCTGCCGACACCGAGCAGGGCCGAGTCGGCCATGCGGTGCCCTAATGGGGCAGGTTTGTAAGGGGTCGCGCTTTCTGCGGCGTAAAAACGGTTTAATGGCAGATTGTGGCCTAAAGGTGCCCGAAGCTAGGCTGGGCCCGGGTGATATGGATCAAAGTCTTATCCTTTGGGGTAGGTTTATACCGTGACCGAGACGCAAAGGAGGCGGACCATGTATCGCAACATTCTCGTTCCCGTCGCATTCGACAACGAAGACAAGGCGAAAGCCGCCATCGCGGTGGCGCAAGGGCTGGCCGCACAGGATGCCGCCATCACCCTGCTGCATGTGGTGGAGCAGATCCCTGGCTACGTCATGGCTTATGTCCCGCCCGACCATGTCGCCGAGCAACGCAAGACCATGCAGGCGGACCTCGATGCGCTTGCCGCCGGGGTGCCGGGCGCGCGGGCCGTGCTGGTCGATGGGCATTCCGGGCGTACCATCCTCGACTACGCCGAGGCCAAGGGCAGCGACCTGATCGTCATCGCCTCGCATCGCCCGGGCATGGCTGACATGCTGATTGGGTCCACCGCCGCGCAGGTGGTGCGCCACGCAACCTGCGCGGTGCACGTCCTGCGCTGATAAGCCGGCAGGGGGTTACTGGACCGAGCGTTCGCGCTTGCGCCGGAACACCTCCTGCCGCGGCAGCCAGGGGTACTCGTGGTCATCGACCGTGGCGCCCCAGTAGAGCTCCCCGCCCCAGCGCCACGGGTCGAGCACGATGCCGTCGTACATGTCGTCGCCGGGGGCGCTGACGATGACGGTGCTGTGCTCGATCCGCCAGGCGTTTTCCGAATTTGCAATGGCGCGGTGCAGGTCGAGCGTGTCGAACCCCTCCATGCGCAGCCGCGCCTCGAGATCGTCCGCCCACTGGTAGCATAGGCCGCGCGGCTTGGTGCCGTTGTTGACCTTGATGTTGTGAATGTAGGGCGGATCCTCGATCTCGTATTCCACTGCCAGCTGCAGCGGATACTCGTATGCGATCTGCGCGGCACGCAGAGCCTCGGCCTCGTCCACCTCCGGGCCAAGGGCGCGGATCGCCGCGGCCAGTTCGGCCACGTCCGCACCGGTTGGACGGGGCAGGTCCTCGGGGCGCGGCGTCGCGCAGGCGGCGAGCAGAAGGGCGGAGGCAAGAAGGGCGGCGGTCTTCGGGAGCGGCGTCTTCGGGATCGGCTGGGGTTGCAAGGTCGGTCCGTCTCTGTCGGGAAGGTGATGTGGCGCAGATGATGACGTCCGCGCGTCCAAGGGCAAGAGCGCGGTGAACACGTCTGCCCCTGCGTTGCATGGTTGCTGCAATTGCGCGCGGAGCCTTGCTGCGCTATGCCTCTCGGGTCGCCGTATTTCCCCCCGGGAGGGTCCATGTTTCGCCTCGCTTCTGCCGCCCTGCTTGCCCTCGCGCTCGGGGCCTGTGCCAATGGCCAGTCCGATCTCGACAAGCCGGCAGAGCCGATCGGTGATTTCAAGCTGGGCCACGCGATCGTCGTCGCCCCCAACATCGTAAAGGGCCCGGTGTCGCGCGAAGCGTCGACCGAGGACTGGATCGCCTCGGTGGACGGCGCTCTCGAAGAGCGGTTCCGCCGCCATGAGGGCGAGAAGTTTTACCACCTCGGTGTCAGCATCGAAGGCTACGTGCTTGCGCAGCCCGGCGTGCCGCTGATCTTCAGCCCCAAGTCGGCGCTGATCGTCAACGTCACCGCCTGGGATGACACGACGCAATCCAAGCTCAACCCCGAGCCTGAGCAGATCACCGCCATGGAAAGCTTCTCGGCGGAGACGGCGGTGGGGTCGGGCCTGACCCAGTCCAGCGAAGAGCAGATGCGCAACCTGTCGGCCAATGTCGCCCTGCAGATCGAGAAATGGATGCGCCGCCAGCAGCGCAAGGAGGGCTGGTTCGGTGGCCCGGACGCCGGCAGACCGGTGGCCGCGGACGCCGATGATTCGGCTGAAGCCCCTTCTGACGAGGACGTGAACGACACCTGAATGTCGATTCCTGTGTTTGGTGACCCCGCGAAGTGCATCAGGCGCTTGATTTTCCCGTTGCAAGTCAATAAACGGCCCGCGATGCGAAACCGGGTCACTTTCGGCCCCTCAAAAGGCGAGGCGTCTTTAGAAGATGGCAAAGGAAAAGTTCGAGCGGTCCAAACCGCACTGCAACATCGGCACGATCGGCCACGTGGACCACGGCAAGACCACGCTGACCGCCGCGATCACCAAGTAC
>NZ_BMJV01000006.1 GCF_014643635.1 Salipiger pallidus | reverse complement strand
AGGTCCGTCTCAGCGGCCCATCCAGCGTCCCGTCAGCACCTCAGCGCCGCCGGTGAAGGGGCTTCTACGGTTACACCAACCGACTCGCAACCCCTTTTTTCAAGACTTGTCATTTTTCTTCCAAATTTCTCTGTCATGCTCAGCTTTCCGGCAGTTCCGATCGGCTGATACGCCCCGATAGCTGTTCTGAGGTCAGGCCGATCGGGCGAACAAGCGTTGCGGTGACGGCAACCGCAGCACAAGCAGAACGATGATCGCCCCCATGTAAAGCAGTGGCTCGATCTGGAAGCCCTTCACCAGCATCACAAAGTGGAGCCCGCCCAACAGGGCCGCACCGTAGACCAGCCGGTGCAGCTGCCGCCAGCGTTTGCCACCAAGACGGCGGATGGAGAGGTTGTTGGAGGTCAACGCCAGCGGGACCAGCAGGGCAAAGGCCCCCATGCCCACGGTGATATAAGGCCGCTTGACGATATCCTGCCAGATCAGCGCCGGCACCTGCACGTCGAGGACCAGCCATGTGAGCAGGTGAAGGAAGACATAGAAGAACGCGATCAGCCCCACCGCCCTGCGGAACCGCATCAGGTTGATCCCCAGGAAACGGCGCAGCGGCGTGATGTACAGCCCCGCGATCAGGAGTTGCAGAGCCAGCTCCCCCAGCGCGTGTTCGAGCGCCGAGATCGGTTCGACCCCGAGCCCGCCAGTGGAGCCCTGCCACAAGAGATAAAGCGCTGGCAGTGGCGCGAGGAAATAGAGCGCCCAGGCGGGCACCCGCCGTAGGCCGCCGTTGAGGCCGTCGCGCATCCGCACGAGCCGCGGCGCGGAAGCGCCGGAAACACCGTCGTTCATGTAATCGTCCTTCGATCGGCGTGGCATCGCCACCGCGGGTCAGAAGTTGCGCGAAAGATCCATGCCCTCGTAGAGACCGGCGACCTCGTCTTCGTAGCCGTTGAACATGAGCGTCGGCTTGCGCGAAGCAAAGAGCCCGCCGCCGATCTCGCGCTCCGTGGCCTGGCTCCAGCGCGGGTGATCCACCTGCGGATTCACGTTGGAATAAAAGCCGTATTCGCTGGGGTTCGACTTGTTCCATGCGGTCGGTGGCTCACTGTCCACCACAGAGATCCGGACCACCGACTTGATCGACTTGAAGCCGTATTTCCACGGCACCACCAGCCGCAGAGGCGCGCCGTTCTGGCGCGGGATATCCCGGCCATAGATACCAGTGGCCATGATGGTGAGCGGGTTCATTGCTTCATCGAGGCGCAGGCCCTCGACATAGGGCCAGTCGAGCACGCGGCGCGAGACGCCGGGCATCTCTTCGGGGCGCAGCACGGTTTCGAAAGCGACATACCTCGCCCCCGATTGCACACCCGCAAGGCCCAGAAGATCCGCCAGTTCAAACCCGGTCCAGGGCACGACCATCGACCATGCCTCGACACAGCGGAACCGGTAGATGCGCTCTTCGAGGGTCATCTTCGACATGATGTCCTCGAAGGTGTAATTGCCGGGGCGGTCCACCAGCCCGTCGATCTTCACCGTCCATGGCGCGATGGTCAGGTCACCGGCATAACGGGCAGGGTCATCCTTGCCGGTGCCGAACTCGTAGTAGTTGTTGTAGCTGGTGATCTCTTCCCAGCTGTTGGGCTCGAGCCCTTCGGCAGCGTGGGCGCCACCGGCGAAACCGGCAGCGGCAAGGCCGCCAAGGCCCGCCATGATCTGCCGGCGGTTCAGCCAGGCGGCCTCGTCCGTGACGTCTTTTTCCGTGAGATCCGGTGTCCATCTGAATGCCATTGCGTCCTCCTGTCGCGTCCTGCCCGTATCCGAGAAGGTAAGCGGGAAAACGTTACACCCAAAGGAAACTCGCCTCACTTTGAGGTGTTGGGACTGTAACTTGGCCGGATCTTGTTGAACGGGATTGACGCGCCGTCGGGCTGAACGATGCGCACATGGCGCCGCCGCATCTGGCGCGGTTCGGACACGCCGACGGAATGGGCGATGGTCTCGACCTCCTTGATCACCGCCTTGGCGTAGTTGGCGACCTTGATATACTTGTCCTCGACCACCAGGCCCTTCTGAAGGCGCGGATTGTGAGTGGTGATGCCGGTAGGACAGGTGTTGCGGTTGCACTTCAGCGCCTGGATGCAGCCCATCGAGAACATGAAGCCCCGCGCCGAGGTCACGAAATCCGCCCCAAGGCAGATTGCCCATGCCACGTCGGCGGGGTTCACCAGCTTGGCCGAAGCGACGATGCGGATGCGATCCTTGAGACCATAGCGGTCGCGCAGGTCGACCATGCGCGGCAGCGCCTCGCGGATCGGCATGCCCACGAGGTCGATCAGCGGCATGGGCGCGGCGCCGGTGCCGCCTTCGCCGCCGTCGATGGTGATGAAATCCGGTGCGCTTTGGGGGCCGCGCTCCACGATCAGCTGGAACAGCTCTTCCCATGCATCGGACGAGCCGATCACCGTCTTGAAGCCCACCGGCTTGCCCGAGACCTCGCGGATATGCCCGACCATGTCGAGCAGCTCTCCGAAGGTGTCGATTTCGGGGTGGCGGTTGGGCGAAATGCCCGGCTGCCCAACCCGAAGCCCCCGGATCAGCGCCACCTCTTCGTTGACCTTCTCGCCAGGCAGGATGCCGCCCTTGCCGGGTTTGGCCCCCTGGGCCATCTTCAGCTCGAACATCTTGACGTTTGGCTTGGCGGCAACGTTGCGCAGCTTGTCATCGTCAATCCGCCCGTTTTCGTCCCTCAAGCCGAACTTGGCGGTGCCGATCTGGAAGACGAGATCGCAATCGGCCACCTCGTGATAGGGCGACAGCCCCCCTTCCCCGGTGTTGAGCCAGATCCCCGCCTTCGCCGCGCCCTTGCTCAGCGCCTCGACCGCGGGCTTCGAGATCGCGCCATAGCTCATGCCCGAGATGTGGAAGATCGACTTCGCAACATACGGCGTCCGCGCATGCGGGCCAATCACCATGGGCTCGGTCGAGGCGAATTCATCATCCAGCGGCGGGAAGATCGCGTTCACGAAAATCGGCGTGCCGGGAATGTTGAGATTGCGGGTGGACCCGAAGGCGACGGTGTTATCCTTGCCCTTGGTGGCATGGTAGACCCAGTCGCGCTGCGCCCGGTTGAAGGGCATTTCCTCACGGTCCATGGCAAAGAAGTAC
The DNA here is from genome assembly GCF_014643635.1 of Salipiger pallidus. Taxonomy (GTDB): domain Bacteria; phylum Pseudomonadota; class Alphaproteobacteria; order Rhodobacterales; family Rhodobacteraceae; genus Salipiger; species Salipiger pallidus. Next base: position 394,297 of record NZ_BMJV01000006.1, on the reverse strand, counting down.
TGGCGAAAGAATTCCCCGAGCTTGGTGAACAGACCGCGGAAGCGTCCGATGACCGGGTAGTTGCGGCGGATGGCGTCACCGGCTTGCGTCTTGTCGATGATGTAAAGCCCCAGCACCGCCAACACGGCAGCGCCGATGATGAAGATGAACAGAAGGGCGACGAACTGCAGGGCGTACATGGGGTGGCGGCTCCAGCGGATCCCGTGTGATGCGCGCGGCTTGGCGCGGCGTTTGAGAGATCCTTAACAGCGATCCGGTTGCGAGCAATGGGCAAACGTTGCAGGTCCGCCATGCGAGGCCCTTCGCCGCCATGCCCGACCTGCCGGCATCCCCCGACCAGGGCCACGCCGCGGCCTTTGGCAGCATGCAGCCCCAGCGGACACCGTCGTTGCCACAGACCTGCCCCATTATGCCCCCTGACCGGGGCCATGTCACAACAAGTGCAGGCGGCAGTTTCACCGACTGATCGCGGCACCGCTCGCAAAGAAAAAGGCCCGCCATGGGGCGGGCCTTTCCTGTGTCAGTCGCGCTTGGAACCTGTCTCAAAGCGCTTGAAGCGCGAGGCAGTGCTCGACGCTGGTGCGCGCTCAGTGCACGACCTTTGCGCTCTCTCAGTGCACCACGGCATCGTCCGGGCGCGGGCGGGTGCTGGCCCCGACCCGCTCACCGATAAGCAGGCCCTCGGCCCCGGCACTGACCGTTACGATATCGCCATCGCGGATGTCTCCGCCCAGCAGCATCTCGGCCAGCGGATCCTGAAGGGCCCGCTGGATCACCCGCTTGAGCGGACGTGCCCCGAACACCGGATCATAGCCTTCCTCGGCCAGCCACTTGCGCGCGTCTGCATCGAGCGTAAGCGTGATCTTGCGATCCGCCAGCCGCTTGAACAGCCGGACAAGCTGGATATCCACGATCCCCGACATGTCCTCGCGCTTGAGCCGATCGAAGATGATCGTCTCGTCGAGCCGGTTGAGGAACTCGGGCCGGAAATGCGCCCGGACCGCATCCATCACGTCACGCCGAGCACCGGCGCTGTCCGCCCCCTCGGGAAGCTGGCTGAGCGCCTGGCTTCCGAGGTTAGAGGTCAGGATGATCAGCGTCTGCTTGAAGTCCACCGTCCGGCCCTGACCATCGGTGAGCACGCCATCGTCCAGCACCTGCAGCAGCACGTTGAACACGTCCGGATGCGCCTTCTCGACCTCGTCGAACAGCACCACTTGGTAGGGACGCCGACGCACCGCCTCGGTCAGGACACCGCCCTCGTCGTAGCCGACATAGCCCGGAGGCGCACCGATCAGGCGGGCGACGCTGTGTTTCTCCATGAACTCGGACATGTCGATGCGCACCATGGCGCTGTCGTCGTCAAAGAGGAACTCGGCCACCGCCTTGGTCAGCTCGGTCTTGCCCACGCCGGTCGGCCCGAGGAAGAGGAACGAACCCAAGGGCCGGTTCTCGTCATTGAGCCCGGCGCGCGCACGGCGCACGGCATTGGCCACGGCCTTGACCGCCTGCCCCTGTCCAACGACCCGCTTGTGCAGCCCGTCTTCCATGCGCAGCAGCTTCTCGCGCTCGCCCTCCAGCATGCGGCTGGTGGGAATGCCGGTCCAACGTTCCACGACCTCGGCGATCTGCTCGGGACGCACAGCCTCTTCGACCATGATGTCGCCCTCGGCCTCCTCGGCCTCCACAAGCTGCTTTTCCAGCTCGGGGATCCTGCCGTACTGCAGCTCACCGGCCTTGGCGAAGTTGCCCTCGCGCTTGGCGATCTCGAGATCGGCGCGCAGCCGGTCCAGCTGTTCCTTGAGGTCACGGGCCGAGGCAAGCTTGTCCCGTTCGGCCTGCCACTGCGCGGTCATCTCCGCCGAGCGTTCCTCCAGCTCCGCCAGTTCCCGTTCGAGCGTTTCCAGACGGTCCTTCGACGCCTGGTCGTCCTCGAGCTTCAGCGCCTCGACCTCGATCTGCATCTGCAGGATATTCCGGTCGAGCTGGTCGAGCTCTTCCGGCTTGCTGTCCACTTCCATGCGCAGGCGCGACGCGGCCTCGTCCATAAGGTCGATGGCCTTGTCCGGCAGGAACCGGTCGGTGATGTAGCGCTGCGACAGGGTCGATGCCGCCACCAGCGCAGAGTCGCTGATCCGCACGCCGTGGTGCAGTTCGTACTTTTCCTTGATGCCGCGCAGGATCGAAATGGTGTCCTCGACCGTCGGCTCCTGCACCATCACGGGCTGGAAGCGGCGGGCAAGAGCCGGATCCTTCTCGACGTGCTTGCGATATTCATCAAGTGTGGTCGCGCCGACGCAGTGCAGTTCACCCCGCGCGAGCGCCGGTTTCAGCAGGTTCGAGGCATCCATGGCCCCGTCCGCCTTGCCCGCACCAACAAGGGTGTGCATCTCGTCGATGAAGAGGATGATCTCGCCAGCGGCAGCCTCGATTTCCTTGAGGATGGCCTTCAGACGCTCCTCAAACTCGCCCCGGTACTTCGCACCGGCGATGAGCGCGCCCATGTCGAGCGCCATCAGCCGCTTGTTGCGCAGGCTTTCCGGCACATCGCCGTTGACGATCCGCAGGGCAAGACCCTCAGCGATGGCAGTCTTGCCGACGCCGGGCTCACCAATGAGCACCGGGTTGTTCTTGGTCCGGCGCGACAGCACCTGCATGGAGCGGCGGATTTCCTCATCCCGACCGATAATCGGGTCGATCTTGCCTTCCTCGGCAGCCTCGGTAAGGTCGCGGGCGTATTTCTTCAGAGCCTCGTAACCATCCTCTGCCGAGGCGCTGTCCGCAGTGCGGCCCTTGCGCAGATCGTTGATGGCCTCGTTGAGCTTCTGGGGCGTGATCTTGCCTGCCTCCAGCGCGTCCTTCGCGCCGGATTTCTCGATGGCAAGCGCCATGAGCACGCGCTCCACCGGGACAAAGCTGTCACCGGCCTTGGTCGCGATCTTCTCGGCCTCGTCGAGGACACGGGCGGTCGCGGCATCAAGGTACACCTGACCACTGTCGCCGCCAACCACGGGGATCTTCTTGAGCTTTTGGGCAAGCGTATCCGTCACGCGCGACGGCTGACCACCGGCACGGGTGATGAGGTTCGCGGCAAGCCCCTGATCATCGTCCATCAATGCCTTGAGCAGGTGTTCGGGCGCCAGACGCTGATGGCTTTCCCGCATGGCAATGGTCTGCGCAGCCTGCACGAATCCACGCGACCGTTCAGTGAACTTATCCAAGTTCATGGTATTCTCCTTCGAATAAGCGCCCGGATGAAAGTCCCACGCCCGCGAGGCGGCACGTGGAGGGTTCGGGCCTCGGTTCTAAGATGGGTGAGCTGACGCAGCTGTTCAAGACCTGTGATCACGCAAACGTGGGCACCGAATGTTGCGAATGTTCCCGGTATGTATCTTCTCACAACGGGAAGAGGGATGACCGCGGAAAGCATACTGCCGAGGCCAGGCGCGGCGGACTCGACGGGCCGGAACCTGAAGGGGCGAAAGCGGAGATCGCGTCATTGAGTTCCGGCCTTGCTGATCGAGAGATTGCTGGTCGCCCCACCCCGGGTGTCCCTGAAGAAAGTCGCGATGCGCCGTCGCATCCCTGCCTGCGCGATCGAAAAACTGAGGTGCGTACCCAAATACTGCACCGGCGTGCAGGATCTGTCTTTCGTTGAGGGTGTTCTCGCCGCATTGCGCCTGCTGGACCGCACCGGCTGATCCCCGCTTCGGGGCCACCCCCCCAAATCCCTTGGCAAGGGATTTGCCGCGCGGCTCGGCTGGTGCTTGACGCCGGAGGACACGCGCCCCATGACGGGCCAAGCCAGCCTGCAGGAGTGTCCCGATGTCCGATGCCAACACCACTGACCGCCTCATTGTCGCCCTCGACGTGCCCAATGCCATCGAAGCGCTGACCCTGACTCAGCGGATGGGCGATGCCGTGTCGTTCTACAAGATCGGCCTCGGCATGCTTACCGGCGGCGGCCTTGCCCTTGCCAACGAGCTCAAGCAGGAGCACGGCAAGCGGATCTTCCTCGACATGAAACTGTTCGACATTGGCCAGACCGTCGAGAACGCAGTGCGCGGCCTCGCGCAGTTCGACCTCGACTTTCTCACCGTTCACGGTGATCCCCATGTGGTGCGCGCTGCCAAGGCGGGGGCTGCCGGGACCGACCTCAAGATCCTCGCCGTGACCATCCTGACCTCGCTCGACCGGAGCGATCTCGATGACGGCATGATGCGCGGCGGCGACATCGCCGACCTCGTGGTCGAGCGCGCCGACCGGGCCTTCGATGCGGGGGCCGACGGCATCATCGCCTCGCCGAACGAGGCCGCGCGCATCCGTGCCCTGGGCAGCGCCGACGGCCGCCTCATCGTCACTCCCGGCGTGCGCCCGGCAGGCGCTGCAGACGATGACCAGAAGCGTATCGCGACCCCGGCTGCTGCCATCGGCGCCGGTGCCGACCACATCGTCGTGGGTCGCCCGGTTTGGCGGGCCCAGAACCCGCGTGATGCCGCGCTCGCGATCCAGGCCGAACTTGGCGCCTGACGCCTGAAATCTGCCTTCTGAAGAACGGCGCGCGCCAACGGGGCGCGCGCCCTCTGGCAAGGAAACCGGCCAACGCCGCGCCTGTCCTGCCGCCGCTTTTCCCTTCGAGACATCCCCTGAAACGCCGCCCTCACCGGGACTGCGTCGGCAAGATCACGCCGCCGCTCACGAAACCGTAAAACGTGTTTCGGGAACGTCTGTGGATATTTTCGCGTTAGCAGATCAAACAAAGTCAGGAGACATCCGATGATCCAGAGCAGCGCTCAGGTCGGCAATCTGACCTACAATGCCGCCGAGAATTCCTTTCAGGCCCTCGTGACCTTCCACACCGATGAAGGTCGCCTCCGCGTCGCAAGCAGTTATCCCGCGACGCTCGACACCGACGAAGCCACGGTAGAGCGTGGACTTATTGCCGACGCCATGCGCACCCGCAAATCCGGCATCGGCCTGCAGTCGCGCACCCTGTCCCAAAAGCATCCCGAGGCGACCCGCGAGCCGCAGATGCCGCCGCCCAACCGTCCGCGTGGACCGCTGGACCTGCTGCGCTGGCTGCAAAGGCAGGCCGCCTGAGCGCCCTGCACCGGCGCGCCGTCAGTGATCGGCGCGCCTGCGAGCCTCGGCGAACGCGATGTAGGCCTCTAGCATCATCTTGAAATGCGGTATCGCGTCGTCCCGCGCGACATATTCTGCGGGCGTTATGGTCATCCAGCCATACCCTTCGTCCCCGAACACGATGTCATGTGCCCGATCCGCCGGCAGCCTCGCTGCAAAAAACCATGACGTCCCGTGCATCTGTTTCCACTGCAGCATGTCCGCCGTCACCGACAGCCCCACCTCCTCGCGCGTTTCGCGCAGAGCACAGTCCTCGGGGGCCTCGTCGCCTTCCTTGCCGCCCCCGGGAAAGTCGAGGTAGCCGGGCCAAGGAATGCCAGGCGTGTGATCGCGCCGGATGACGAGCAATTCGTCTCCGAGAAACAGCATCAGTTTCGCACCTTCGTAGCTCATGAGATGGCCCCCGGACGGCTTGGGATATATACTGCCCACATAGTCACCGATACTGGAATTGCCAGCCATGCCCGCGCTCTGCCGCGATTGCCTGACCAGCTTTGACGAAGGCACGCGCTGCCCCGCCTGCGGGCGGCCACGCATCGTGCGCCATGATGAGTTGTGGGAGCTGTCCATCGCCCATATGGATTGCGATGCGTTCTATGCCAGTGTCGAAAAGCGCGAGAACCCCGAACTCGCCGACAAGCCCGTCATCATCGGTGGCGGACGGCGCGGCGTGGTGTCCACCGCCTGCTACGTGGCGCGCATCAGGGGTGTGCGGTCGGCCATGCCCATGTTCAAGGCGCTGGACCTTTGCCCTGACGCAGTGATCCTGAAGCCGCGCGGCGCGCTTTATGCCGAGGTTTCGAAAACCATTCGCGGCTTCATGGAGGAATTGACGCCCTCGATCGAGCCGCTGTCGCTGGACGAGGCATTTCTCGATCTTACCGGGACGGCGCGGCTGCATGGCCACCCCCCGGCGGTCATGTTGGCGAAACTAGTGAAACGCATGCGCGACGAACTGGGGCTGACTGGATCGATCGGCCTGTCGCACAACAAGTTTCTTGCCAAGATCGCCTCCGATCTCGACAAGCCGCACGGCTTTTCGGTGATCGGCAAGGCAGAGACGCAGGCATTTCTGCGCCCCAGACCGGTGCGGATGATTTGGGGCGTGGGCCAGGCCACGCAGGAACAGCTGGACCGGGCGGGCATCCGGACCTTTGAGGACCTGCTGCGCTGGGAGCGGCGCGACCTCATCCATCGCTTCGGCGGCATGGGCGACCGGCTCTGGCACCTCGCGCGTGGCGAGGACATGCGGCGCGTCACCCGCAACGCTCCAGTCAAATCGATCTCGAACGAGACCACCTTCAACGAGGACACCGGTGACGAGGGCATCCTTGACGGCAACCTGTGGCGCATGTGCGAGAAAGTCGCTGACCGCGCCAAGGCCAAGGGTCTTGCGGGGCGGGTGGTGACTCTCAAGCTCAAGCGCGCGGATTTCAAACTGCTGAGCAAGCGCCACACGCTGGGCGATGCCACCCAGATGGCCGACCGCATCTACCGCGAAGCCCGCCAAATGTTTGATCAGGTCGGCCCGCGTGGGCCCTACCGGCTTATCGGTGCAGGGCTATCCGAACTTGTCCCGGCGGATCAGGCTGACAGGCTGGGCGACCTGCTCGACCCGCAAGCGGCACGGCGGGCGCGGGCCGAACGAGCCACGGATGCGATCCGCCAGCGTTTTGGCGCGGATGCGATCACCAAGGGGCGTGGACTGCGCTAACTTCGCGCGACCTGCACTCGGACCTGCAGCACCAGACGAAGGCCCCCTGTCGGACATTTCAAGCATGAGCTCAGCGCGGGGCCGGGCGACAGAACAGCTACCGGTGCCCTGTCTGCGCAGACCCTGAGACATTGACTTTGCCCTGCCTCAGCTACCCCGGCGCAGCAGCGCGTCTTCTTCGTCCTGCACGTCGTAGCCAAGCGCCTCGAGGCCGGCCTCCAGGTGGTCGGCAACATGTGGCGTACCGATGAGGTAATCTGCGGTCGGCGTAGACGCTTCGGCCATGGCCGTGGCATAGGCCTCGTCCCATTCATCCGCGTCGAAGGCATCGCGCCCGATCCACATGATTGCAACCAGCGCGGCCTGCTCCTCTTCGGTCATGCGATCGACGAGGCCGCGCAGTTCGCCTTCGCCGCGGTCCAGCTCGCGGGCGAGCAAGATCACCTGAGCCACCGTCCTGATGCTGAGAGCTTCCATGTCATCGACCTCCTTCACGTGAGGGCAGAATGTCCGCGTGGGCCTCGCGCGTCCTTGATCCTGCTCAAGTGGTGAAGATCAGTAGAGATCCCAGTCGTCATCGTTCGGCAGCTCGCCAATGGCGAGCCAGGACATGCGCGCCCGGGCGACGCGGCTGTCGCACCAGGTCCGGAACACAAGCTCGAAGCCAGTGGCGGTGACATTTTCCGCCTGAACGTCTGCACGTATATTCGCCCCTTGGTCCATGTCCCACAGCGACAGCGCCACCTGCACCGTGGGCGGCTCTCGGTAGCGCTCGGAAAAGGTCACGGCCTTGCGCCGCTCGCGCGTGCCGTCCCCGGTCCACATGTCGCCGCCACTGGCGAACTCCGAGAACACCTCGGTGTTTCCCTGGTCGATCCCGATCCGGGCGGCGAGCATCTTGCGCATGGGTGGTCCCTGATGGTGCTACGGCGAGCAGGCCTGCCCGCCGCGATAAAGGAGGTGCCGGGCCTAGTCACCCGCAGGCGTGATGAGCTCGTAGGTGCAGTCGAAGGCGCGGCGTTCGATGCGGTAGGTGTCGGTGGGATCCTCGGGAATCTGTACGATGGCATCGCCGGGTACGACACGCTGCAACTCGCCCCATGGGGCCTCGATGGCAAAGCTGCCGTCGGCTTCGGGGACGATGGCATAGATCATTTCCGTTCCCGAGGGGCGGTATTCGCGGTAACCCACCTCGTCGGCGGGGCCCATCGGATCGCCATAACGGCCGGGGAACTTCTCGGCGCTGACGAGGATCTCCTCGTTGCCGCTGGCATAGCAGCGGTTGCGCACGACCATGTCGCCCTGCACCGCCGGCGTCGAGCGCGTCTCGACCCCCTGCCCCTTTATCCGGGTGACGACAATCTCGCCCAGCAGAGCCGGGCGGGCATCCACGGGCCGCGTCTTGCGGGCAAGTCCGCTGCGCCCCTCGGCCTTGGCAGCCTCGATCCAGTCAAGCCGGTCGCGGCGCAAAAGGTCTTCGAGCGGGGCGTCATCCGCGAGGGCAGGACAGCCGAGGACGGCTGCGGACACAAGCGCCATCATGGCGGCAGGGAAACGGCTGGGCACTGGCAAACTCCCGGATCAGAATGCGGTACCGGAGGGTTTCCCCAAAACGCTTGGCAGGTCAAGCACGGGGAGGCGCGGGTCGGGAAAAGCGAACAGGCCCCGCGCTATCGCACGGGGCCTGTCTGAAGCCTGTGAGCGGGTGGCAGATGCCAGCCGGATCAGAAGTTCGGCGACTTCGGGTCAAGCCCGATGTGACCGCCGATCGCCACCATGTCCTGAAGCAGCTTTGCCGCTTCGTCCACGGGGCCGGGCTCGTTCTCGGGCTGGGCTTCCTTGGCCTGCTTGTACTGGGCCTCTGCCTCGGCCACGAGGCCGTCATAGGTTGCCTGGTCCATGTCCTCGTGCGGAACGGCCTTCTCGGCCAGGACAGACACGCTTTCGCCGATCTCGACGAAACCGCCGGTGACCACGAATTCGCGCTGGCCCTTGTCCGTGTCGACCGTGAGGATGCCCGGACGCAGCGTGGTGATCATGGGCTCGTGGCCCGGACCCACCGCGAGGTCGCCCTCGGAACCGGGGATCGCGACCAGCGACGCCTGTGCGGACAGCAGCCTGCGCTCGGGGCTCACGAGGTCGAATTGCATCGTATCAGCCATTAGGGCCTCCGGTTGGTTCGAGGGGGCTGGAAACCAGCCCCCCAACAGTCATCAGGCAGCTTCCGCGGCCATCTTCTCGGCCTTGGCCAGCACGTCGCCGATGCCGCCAACCATGTAGAAGGCACCTTCCGGCAGGTGGTCGTATTCACCCGCCACGACCGCCTTGAAGGACGAGATCGTGTCTTCGAGCGGCACCTGGATGCCGTCGGAGCCGGTGAACACCTTCGCAACGTCGAACGGCTGGCTGAGGAAACGCTGGATCTTCCGTGCACGGGACACGGTCAGCTTGTCCTCTTCCGACAGTTCGTCCATCCCGAGGATGGCGATGATGTCCTGCAGCGACTTGTAGCGCTGGAGGATACCCTGAACGTCGCGGGCCACCTGGTAATGCTCTTCACCGATGATCTGCGGGTCCATGAGACGCGAGGTCGAGTCGAGCGGGTCCACGGCCGGGTAGATGCCCAGTTCCGAGATCGCACGGTTGAGAACCGTGGTCGCGTCGAGGTGGGCGAAGGTCGTGGCAGGTGCCGGGTCGGTAAGGTCGTCCGCGGGAACGTAGACGGCCTGGATCGAGGTGATCGAGCCGTTCTTGGTCGAGGTGATGCGTTCCTGCATCGCGCCCATGTCGGTTGCCAGCGTCGGCTGGTAGCCCACTGCGGACGGGATACGGCCCAGAAGTGCCGACATCTCCGAACCCGCCTGGGTGAAGCGGAAGATGTTGTCGACGAAGAACAGAACGTCGGTACCGGTCGCATCGCGGAACTGCTCGGCCATGGTCAGGCCGGTCAGCGCGATACGGGCACGGGCGCCCGGAGGCTCGTTCATCTGGCCGTAGACCAGGGCGATTTTGGAATCGACCAGGTTGTCCGGGGTCAGAACGCCCGATTCGATCATCTCGTGGTAAAGGTCGTTGCCTTCACGGGTCCGTTCACCCACGCCGGCGAACACGGACAGACCCGAGTGCACCTTCGCGATGTTGTTGATGAGCTCCTGGATCAGAACGGTCTTGCCCACGCCGGCGCCGCCGAAGAGGCCGATCTTGCCGCCCTTCGAGTAGGGGGCCAGCAGGTCGATGACCTTGATGCCGGTCACGAGGACTTCGGCCTCGGTGGACTGGTCCGCGAAATCCGGTGCCGGGGCGTGGATCGGGCGGTATTCGTCCGCCTCGACGGGGCCCTTTTCGTCCACCGGCTCACCGATCACGTTCATGATCCGGCCAAGGGTCGCGGTGCCGACCGGAACCGAGATCGGGCCGTCGGTGTCGGTCACTGCCTGACCACGGACCAGACCTTCGGTGGAGTCCATCGCGATGGTACGGACGGTGCTTTCACCAAGGTGCTGAGCAACTTCAAGAACCAGTTTCTTGCCGTCGTTTTCGGTGGTCAGAGCGTTCAGGATTTCGGGCAGGTGATCGTCGAACTGAACGTCGACCACGGCGCCGATGACCTGGGTCACTTTGCCTTTTGCGTTTGCCATTTATCGTCTCCGGTTCTTAGAGCGCCTCGGCGCCCGAGATGATTTCGATCAGTTCGTTGGTGATGACAGCCTGACGCGAACGGTTGTACTCGATCGTCAGCTTGTCGATCATGTCGCCCGCGTTGCGCGTCGCGTTGTCCATGGCGCTCATCCGGGCACCCTGTTCCGAGGCCGCGTTCTCCAGCAGAGCCGAGAAGATCTGGGTTGCGACACCACGGGGCAGCAGGTCTGCCAGGATGCGTTCCTCGTCGGGCTCGTAATCGTAGAGCGGGCCGGAGCCACCCTCTTCGGTTTCGGGCGCGTCGAAGGCCGCCGGGATGATCTGCTGCGCCTGGGGTTTCTGGCTGATCACCGATTCGAACTTCGCGTAGAAGATCGTCGCCACGTCGAAGTCGCCCGCGTCGAAGCGAGCCAGCACATCTTTTGCGATGTTCTGGGCGTCGGCATAGCCGAGCTTCTTCACCTCGCTCAGGTCCACGTGACCGACGAAGAGATCGCCGTAATCCCGCTTGAGCTGCTCGCGGCCCTTCTTGCCGACAGTCAGGATCTTGACCGTCTTGCCAGCTGCCTTGAGCTCCTGAATGGAGGTCCGCGCCTTCTTGACGATGGACGAGTTGAAACCGCCGCAAAGGCCGCGCTCGGCGGTCATCACGATCAGCAGGTGCACATCGTCCTTGCCGGTTCCGGCAAGGAGCTTCGGAGCCGTTGCACTGCCACCGACGGACGCGGCAAGCGCCCCGAGCACCGCATTGAAGCGCTCGGAGTAGGGCCGCGACTGTTCGGCAGCATCCTGTGCCCGCCGCAGTTTTGCGGCGGCCACCATCTGCATGGCCTTCGTGATCTTGCGGGTCGATTTGACCGACGAGATCCGGTTCTTGAGGTCCTTGAGGCTAGGCATGATCCTGTCCTTTCAGGGCGCTCAGGCGTAGGTCTTGGCGAATTCGTCCAGCGCTGCCTTCAGCTTGTCCGCGGGTTCACCTTTGATCTTGGGATCCTCGGCTTCGATCCAGTCGAGGATGTCCTTGCGCGAACCGCGCAGGAACGCCAGGAGCGCCGCCTCGTACTTGCCGACCTCGGAGACCGGGACGTTGTCCAGGTAGCCGTTGGTGCCGGCGAAGATGATGCAGACGATTTCCGCGTTGGTCAGCGGAGCGTACTGCGGCTGCTTCATCAGCTCAGTCAGACGGGCACCACGGGCCAGCAGGCGCTGGGTCGAGGCGTCGAGGTCGGAACCGAACTGCGCGAAGGCGGCCATCTCGCGGTACTGGGCGAGCGACAGCTTCACCGGGCCTGCCACGGAGGACATCGCCTTGGTCTGAGCGGACGAACCCACACGCGAAACCGACAGACCGGTGTTCACGGCGGGACGGATGCCCTGGAAGAACAGTTCCGTCTCGAGGAAGATCTGGCCGTCGGTGATCGAGATCACGTTGGTCGGAATGAAGGCCGACACGTCGCCGCCTTGCGTTTCGATGATCGGCAGAGCGGTCAGCGAACCCGAACCGTGATCTTCGTTCAGCTTTGCCGAACGCTCGAGCAGGCGCGAGTGGAGGTAGAACACGTCGCCCGGGTAGGCTTCGCGGCCCGGCGGACGGCGCAGCAGCAGGGACATCTGGCGGTAGGCCACGGCCTGCTTGGAGAGGTCATCGTAGATGATGAGGGCGTGCTTGCCGTTGTCGCGGAAGTACTCCGCCATGGCGGTCGCGGTGTAGGGCGCGAGGTACTGCATCGGCGCGGGGTCCGACGCGGTCGCTGCGACGACGATCGAGTAGTCGATGGCGCCGGTTGCCTCGAGACGCTTCACCAGCTGCGCCACGGTCGAACGCTTCTGGCCGATGGCGACGTAGATGCAGTAGAGCTTCTTGCTGTCGTCGTCGCCTGCAGCGTCGTTGTACGACTTCTGGTTCAGGATCGAGTCGAGCGCGATCGCGGTCTTGCCGGTCTGACGGTCGCCAATGATCAGCTCGCGCTGGCCACGGCCGATCGGGATCATCGCGTCAACGGCCTTGAGGCCGGTTGCCATGGGCTCGTGCACGGATTTGCGCGGGATGATGCCCGGTGCCTTCACGTCGGCGATGCGACGCTCGGAGGTGGCGATGGGGCCCTTGCCGTCCAGCGGGTTGCCGAGGCCGTCGACCACGCGGCCGAGCATGGCTTCACCGGCGGGCACGTCCACGATGGAGTTCGTGCGCTTGACGGTGTCGCCTTCCTTGATGTCACGGTCGGAGCCGAAGATCACGACGCCGACGTTGTCGGATTCGAGGTTCAGCGCCATGCCCATGATGCCACCGGGGAACTCGACCATCTCGCCGGCTTTCACCGAGTCGAGGCCGTACACACGGGCAATACCGTCACCGACGGACAGCACGCGGCCAACCTCAGCAACTTCGGTCTGTTCGCCGAAGTTCTGGATCTGCTCCTTCAGGATCGCCGAAATCTCGGCTGCTTGGATACCCATTTATCCGACCTCTTTCATTGCATTCTGGAGGGAGTCGAGCTTGGAGGCGACCGAGGTGTCGATCATCTTCGAGCCCAGCTTGACGACGAGGCCGCCAATCAGGCTCTCATCCACGGTCGTCTTGATTTTAACTTCCTTGCCGACGCTTGCCTTGAGCGTCTCGGCAAGCTTGGCGGCCTGCGCGTCGGACAGCGCGGTGGCGCTGGTCACGTCGGCGGTCATCTCGCCCTTGTCCTCGGCGATCATCGCACGCAGCCCGTCGAGGACCTGCGGCAACACGAACAGACGGCGCTTTTCGGCCATCAGTCCAAGCGCGTTGGTCAATGCGGGCATGAGGTTCATCTTGGCAGCGACGGCCATGATCGCCGCGCGCATGGAGGTGCGCGAATAGATCGGCGAGTCGATCAGGTCCCGAAGGTCGGGGCTGTCCGAGATGGCCGCAGCCAGGTCGTTGACGTTGCTTTCGAGCGTATCGACGCTGTTGTTCTCTTTGGCGATCTCGAAGATCGCCTTGGCATAGCGCGATGCGATGCCGCCGGAGATCGAAGCTGGTTCTGACACGTCCACCCTTCCATCGTAATACCTCCGTGACGCACGGGGGCGACCCGGCATCCGGAGGCGTTGTCCCTGCCTTGAAGTATTTCAAGACGTCGAAATCAGCGCGGATGTAGCAGAGCATCCCGGACCCCGCAACACGCTTGCAACGATTCAAACCTGTTGATCCGCCGTGTTTTTTGGGCTTGGGCCCGGGATCTTGCGCTAACACGCCGGACACTTCCTTGAAACCACACGGTTTTTCACGATTTTTTAATTTTTGCGTGATTGCAGATCATCATGCCTGGACCCGAGGCAGCGTGGCGCAAACTTGAAGCCCTCGCGCGCGATTCTTGCAGTGTGCCGCCCGCACCGCCCCACAGCTGCAGGACGGAAGCCCTCGCTCTACCGTAAGGGGTGGCACATATTCAGGATTTCAAAACCCAGTTCCTGACACATTCCCGCCGGGTTCACGCCGAAAATGCTCGCAAAAGTTGCTTACATGCCAGGAAAAATCAAGAAAAGGTCAATGTGTGATGCTGCACATCCTCGGATTGGTCGGCATTTGCGGCCTCGCATCGGCCATCGTGCTGAATCAGGCAAGCGCGACCGATGACGATGCCGACGACGGGTATCAGGATCATTCCGAAGACGAGGACGCGCCGGGGAGAATGCCTTACGTGAGCACCGCTGACATCCCCACCCCGGACCTTCTGGATCCGATCGACACATGGCAGAGTGACGCGATCCATCACGATCCCATCGAACACGCCCTGCCCCAAGACCCGGGCCACGCGATCGAAGACATCACCATCCACGTGACCGAGAGCTCTACCGAGGACGGCGAGACACCGCAGGCCGTCCAGGCGGACACCCATGCCGAACTGGTGGATGTCGTCGATTACGTCATCGCGGAGGACATCGAGGGGTTGGTTGTCGTGCTCGACGAAATTGCAGCGGTTTCAACGGCTAGCACGGAATTCGAGGAATACGACCGCTGGGTTGTGCTCATCCCCGAAGGCGTGAGCCTCGACTTCGATGAGGCCGCGAAGGCCGGGATCACCGGCACCGAGGCGACCGTCGAATATTTTGGAGGCGTTGTGCTGGGGCATTATGACCTCGGCGAAGCAGGTGAGACCATCGACCCGGCAACCGGCAACACCCTGCATGATTTCGACACGCGCCTGCCCCCACCCGAGATCACCTCGAACACCAGCATCAGCTTCATTAGGCTGGCGACCGGCTGACGGTCAGACCGCCTTCGGCTCCTTCGCCGGCTTGGGGGACAGCACCTCGAGCGGGTTGGGCACCCGAACCTTGTCTCCCAGGCCCTTGCGCTGCGGCGGGTAGCGCTTGGTCGCATGCACCATCAGCACCCCGCCCGCCATCACCGCCGGAATCGCGCGGCCGATCCGCTCCCATACGGGGCCGGTGCGCATCCAGAACCGCCGCGATGACGGCGGCTGGAACAACACCGACACATGAGACTGACGGATGAAATCATGGCGCCGCAGCTGCGCATCTAGCTGGCTCAACGAATAGGGCCGCCCGTAGCCAAAAGGCGTGCGATCAGACCGCGCCCAGAGGCCCGACCGGTTGGGCACGATGAACAGCGCCTCTCCCCCCGGCCCCAGCACGCGGTAGCATTCATCCAGCAGCTCAGACGGGCTTTCCGAGGTTTCCAGCCCGTGCATCATGATCAGCCGGTCGACGTGGCCGGTCTCGAGCGGCCAGAAGGTTTCCTCACACAGCACCGACACGTTGGGCATCCCCGCCGGCCAGTGCAGCACCCCTTGCGGCGCGGGCATCAGCCCGACCACCCGCCGCGCGTCGCCCAGATAGGGGCGCAGCAGCGGCACCGCAAAGCCGTAGCCCGCCACGGTCTGTGCCCCGCAATGCGGCCAGTAGCGCAGCACCTGGTCACGCACTATGCGCTGCGCGGCGCGCCCCAGGGCGCTGCGGTAATAGAAATTGCGCAGGCTGTGCACATCAAGGTGCATTGCGGCGGCCTTCCGGTTGGGTCACTCTTGGGGGACAGTCTGGCAAAGCCCGCAAGGAAAAGTCCATGCAGATCGTCACAATCCCCTGTCTGAGCGACAATTACGCCTACCTCGTCGAGGGCCCGTCCGGCATTGTGCTGATCGACGCCCCCGAGGCCGGCCCCATCATCGATGCGCTCGAGACCCGCGGCTGGAGCCTTGATACCCTTCTGATCACCCACCATCATCACGACCACGTGGGCGGGGTCGCCGAACTCGTCGACCGCTATGGCTGCACCGTCATCGGCCCGCGCGCCGAACAGGACAAGCTGCCGTCCCTCGACCGTGCCGTCGAAGGCGGCGACGTGATCGAGGTCGGCGGCACCTCCTGCACCGTGATCTTCGTGCCCGGCCATACGCTGGGCCACGTGGCGTTCCATTTTCCGCAGGCAGAAGCGGTGTTTACCGCCGACAGCCTCATGGCCCTCGGGTGTGGGCGGGTGTTCGAGGGCACGCCGACGCAGATGTGGGACAGCCTCCACAAGCTGTCGCACCTGCCTCCGGAAACGCTGGTTTGCTCGGGGCACGAATACACATCTTCGAATGCGAAGTTCGCCCTGACCATTGAACCGGGCAACGAGGCGCTTAAATTGAGATCAGACGCCATTGCCAAAGCCCGGGCAGAGGGGCAACCGACCGCCTCCTGCATGCTGTCCGAGGAACTGGCCACCAACCCTTTCCTGAGACCCTCATCCCCGGAAATCCGCAGGATTCTCGGCATGGAAGACGCTTCTGATGCGGCCGTCTTTGCCGAGATCAGGGGCAGGAAAGACCGGTTCTGAGCCGCTGATTTTCACGCCACGTTGCCAGCCATAGGGTAAATGTGAGCGCAGTCGGCAAAGAAACTTCTTGATGGAACGCCGGTACTGACCAAACTTTAACTATGGAAGGCAATGTTGGGTCCACCACGCCCGACACAGACAAGAGGAGCGCCGCCGTGCCGTCTTTCTCGAACACCCTGGAACAGGCCATTCACGCAGCCCTGGCTCTCGCGAATTCGCGCAGCCATGAATTTGCGACGCTGGAACATCTCCTGCTCGCTCTCATTGACGAACCCGATGCAGCCCGCGTGATGAAAGCCTGTTCCGTGGATACGGAAGAGTTGCGCACAACGCTGGTCGAGTTCATCGACGAGGATCTGTCCAACCTCGTCACCGACATCGAAGGTTCAGAGGCGGTGCCCACCGCCGCGTTCCAGCGGGTCATCCAGCGCGCAGCGATCCACGTGCAGTCCTCTGGCCGCACGGAAGTGACCGGTGCCAACGCACTGGTCGCGATCTTTGCCGAACGCGAATCGAACGCCGCATATTTCCTGCAGGAGCAGGATATGACGCGTTACGATGCGGTGAACTTCATCGCCCACGGCGTAGCCAAGAACCCGGCCTACGGCGAAGCGCGCCCGGTGCAGGGCGCCTCGGACGCCGAGGAAGAGACCAAGCAGACCCAGTCCGAAGCGCCTGCCGACAACAAGGAGTCGGCGCTCGGGAAGTACTGCGTGGACCTCAACGCCAAGTCCCGCAAGGGGGATGTCGACCCGCTTATTGGCCGCGAATCCGAGGTCGAACGCTGCATTCAGGTGCTGTGCCGCCGCCGCAAGAACAACCCGCTTCTGGTGGGCGATCCCGGCGTGGGCAAGACCGCCATCGCCGAGGGGCTGGCGCGCAAGATCGTGTCGGGCGACACGCCCAAGGTGCTGTCCAAGACCACGATCTACTCGCTCGACATGGGCGCACTGCTGGCGGGCACCCGCTACCGTGGTGATTTCGAGGAACGCCTGAAGGCCGTGGTGACCGAGCTTGAGGAACACCCCGACGCGGTGCTCTTCATTGACGAGATCCACACTGTGATCGGCGCCGGCGCCACCTCGGGCGGTGCCATGGACGCATCGAACCTGCTGAAGCCCGCACTTCAGGGGGGCAAGCTGCGCACCATGGGCTCGACCACCTACAAGGAATTCCGCCAGCACTTCGAGAAAGATCGCGCGCTCAGCCGCCGGTTCCAGAAGATCGACGTGTCCGAACCTTCGGTCGAAGATACGGTAAAGATCCTCAAGGGTCTCAAGCCCTATTTCGAAGAGCACCATTCGATCAAATACACGGCGGAGGCGATCAAGACCGCCGTGGAGCTGTCCGCGCGCTACATCAATGATCGCAAGCTGCCCGACAAGGCGATCGACGTGATCGACGAGGCGGGCGCGGCGCAGCATCTCGTGGCCGAATCCAAGCGTCGCAAGACCATCGGCACCAAGGAGATCGAGGATGTCGTGGCCAAGATCGCCCGCATTCCCCCGAAGAACGTCTCCAAGAACGACGCGGAGGTGCTCAAGGATCTCGAAGGGTCGCTCAAGCGCGTGGTCTTCGGACAGGACGATGCCATCGTGGCGCTGTCTTCCGCGATCAAGCTGGCCCGTGCGGGTCTGCGCGAACCGGAAAAACCGATCGGCAACTACCTCTTTGCCGGCCCCACCGGCGTCGGCAAGACCGAGGTGGCCAAGCAGCTTGCCAGCACGCTGGGCGTGGAATTGCTGCGCTTCGACATGTCCGAGTACATGGAAAAGCACGCGGTGAGCCGTCTGATCGGCGCGCCTCCGGGCTACGTGGGCTTCGACCAGGGCGGTCAGCTGACCGATGGCGTGGACCAGCACCCGCATTGCGTGCTGCTGCTCGACGAGATCGAGAAGGCGCACCCGGATGTCTACAACATCCTGCTGCAGGTGATGGACCATGGCTCGCTCACCGACCACAACGGGCGTACCGTGGATTTCCGCAACGTGATCCTCATCATGACCTCGAACGCGGGTGCCGCGGAACAGGCCAAGGCCGCAATCGGCTTCGGCCGGGAGCGCCGGACAGGCGAGGACACCGCCGCAATCGAGCGGACCTTCACGCCGGAATTCCGCAACCGTCTGGACGCGGTCATCAGCTTCCAGCCGCTGCCCAAGGAGGTCATCCTGTCGGTGGTCGAGAAGTTCGTTCTGCAGCTCGAAGCCCAGCTCATGGACCGCAACGTCACCATCGAGCTGACTCGCCCCGCGGCAGAATGGCTTGGCGAAAAGGGCTACGACGACCGCATGGGCGCCCGCCCGCTCGGCCGCGTGATCCAGGAGAACCTCAAGAAGCCTCTGGCCGAAGAGCTCCTGTTCGGCAAGCTCACCAAGGGCGGCGTGGTCAAGGTCGGCGTCAAGGATGGCGAGCTGTCGCTCACCATCGAGGGACCGGACAAGCTGCGCCTGTCTTCGAAGAAGCCGCCGCTTCTGACAGCTGAGTGATCCCCGCCTTCTGACGAAAACGAACAGGCCCCTGCCCCATTGGCGGGGGCCTTGCAGTTATGGACAGGTGCTCTTCGGTTGATGGCTTAGGAAGACGCCCAAGCCCCGGGGCTGGCACCGCGGGCGCGGCGCAGCAGAAGGCAAATCCAAGGCGAAACCGCGTGCAGGTCTGAGGCTCAGGCTCAGGCTCAGGCTCAGGCTCAGGCTCAGGCTCAGGCTCAGGCTCAGGCAAATAGTTTCACGTGAAAGCTCAGGCAATGGAGAGATCGCGGCCGATACCTGCAAAGTCTCCCATCACGCCAGAACGCTCCGTCACCTCACCACAGTCACTCTGGAGGGAAACAGTCGCGCCTACGTGCGGTGCCAAAGGCAGGCAATGCGCGTCACAGACCATCCCCGTGCCCGACAAGCCTCTGAGCCCCCTGTTCCAATCTTGCTGCATCGCTTTAACCTGAGAAGACGGACGCCCCCAAGGCAGCCAACCTTCCTGCTTGCCCGAAGCGGACATGCCGGGGTATGCCTTTGATCTATGGCAGGATATCCGCACGCATGACCCAAGGCCGCCTCGCCCTTCTGCGCGAGCTTTACCAAGGCGACAGCCACCGCGCGCATCGCTTTCGGTACTGGCTGCTGGGCTTCGACGTGATCACCATCGTCTTCGTGGTTGTCACATCGTTCATCGACATGAATGACATCGTGCAGATCGTAGATCTTGCCTTTGGCGCGATCATCCTTCTGGATTTCCTCGCACGGCTGGCCATCGAGCCGAACCGGATGAAGTTCCTGATCCGTCCGGTCACCATCGCCGACATCGTCTCCATCGCATCGTTTCTTGCGCCGCTGGCGGACGAGGGACTGGGCTTTTTGCGGGTGTTGCGAACGCTGCGCTTCCTGCACACATACCAGCTGATGAAACGGCTGAGGGCGGATTTCCCGTTCTTTCGCCAGCATCAGGACGTCTTCGTCGCCGCCATAAACCTGATGGTGTTCATCTTTGTGATGACCGGCCTGGTCTATGCCACCCAGCACGGCATCAACCCGGACATCGGCAACTACGCCGATGCGCTCTATTTCACCATCACCGCGCTGACCACGACGGGCTTCGGCGACATCACCCTGACCGGGCCGCTGGGCAAGACCATCTCGGTTATCGTGATGATTGCCGGCGTGACGCTGTTCCTGCGGCTGGCGCAGGTGCTGTTCCGGCCCATCAAGGTGAGATACACCTGCCCCGAATGCGCCCTGTCGCTGCACGATCAGGATGCGGTACACTGCAAGCACTGCGGCAAGACGCTGCGCATCGAGACCGAAGGCCAGACCTGATGACGACCCCCGACGTCCGCCCGTACGAACCGCACGATGGCGCTGCCCTCGGGGCGATCCTCGAACAGGTGTTCCGCGCCGGCGACACCTACACCATTGACCGCGACATCAGCCGCGAGGACGCGCTGGCCTACTGGACCGGCGGCGAACGGCGGGTGTTCTCGGCGATCGTGGACGGCAGGCTGCACGGCTCCTACTACATCGTGCGCAACCAGCAGGGCGGCGGCAGCCATGTCTGCAACTGCGGTTTCGTCACCGATCCCATGACCCGGGGCAAGGGCATCGCCCGGACGATGCTGGCCCATGCCCTTCAGACCGCGCGGGACTCCGGGTTCCGCGCCATGCAATTCAATTTTGTCGTCTCGACCAACACACGTGCGGTCGGCCTTTGGGAAAAGGCCGGGTTCGAGATCGTCGGTCGCCTTCCAGCCGCGTTCGACCACCCCGAAACGGGCTACGTGGACGCGCTTGTCATGTACAAGACGCTGGTGGCGGACTAATCAACGGAGTTCCAACGTGACCCAGGACAACCGGCTTCTGGCCGTCCTCATCGACGCCGACAACACGTCGCCGAAATATGCCCGCGCCATCTTTGACGAGCTTGCGTCGCTGGGCGAAGCCAGCGTTCGGCGGCTCTATGGCGACTTCTCCAGCCAGCAGATGGCCGGCTGGTCCAAGATCGCGGCCGAGTTCGGCCTGGTGCCACTGCACTCGCCTGCCAACACCGTGGGCAAGAACGCATCGGACATCGCGCTGGTGATTGACGCCATGGACCTCATGCACACCGGCCGCTTCGACGGCTTCGTGCTGGTCAGCTCGGACAGCGATTTCACCCGGCTGGCCAGCCGCATCCGCGAACAAGGGCTCGATGTCTACGGCATGGGGATGCAGAAAACCCCCGATGCCTTCCGCAAGGCGTGCAAACGCTTCATCTTCCTCGAGAACCTCGACGGCGCACCCGAGCAGAAGCCCGGCAATCAGGCACCCAAGCCGGTGGCGGGCCTGGAAGAGGCACGCAACCTCATCTTCACCGCCATGGATGCGATCGAGCAGGATGACGACTGGTACACCCTTGGCCAGCTCGGCCAGTTCATCACCGCCGCCAACCCCGATTTCGACACCCGCACCTTCGGCAAGCGCAAGCTGTCGGACCTCGTGGCCGAGCTGAAGGTGTTCGAGACGAAACGCGGGCCGGGCAACCAGCTGCTGGTGCGTCGCCTCGACTGATCAGCAGCCGTAGCGGGCCAGGAAGATCGAGGTCGCGCCATCTACGGTTCGCGCGACCTCGGCATCGGTGACGCTGGCCTGGACGCCGAAGATCGCCTTCGCCCAAAGCTCGGCCCGGCAGAGCTCGGCGAATTGCGCGGCGGCAAGGTTTGCGTCATCAAACCGGACCTCACGGCGCGCTGCGGCCTTGAGGAGGTAATCGCGCAGTCGCGTCTGAACCATCTGCGGCCCGCAGCGATAGTATTCTGCACCAAGCTCGGGGAAGCGGTCGGCCTCGGCCACACAGATGCGGAAGAGGCGCTGGCCCGTGGAGGACAGGATGAACCGCATCAGACGCCGCCCTACCAGTGGCAGCACTGCCGCAGGCGGAGCGCTGAAGTCGATCTCCATGTTGGCCTGCTCCGCCTGCCGACGGCAGAGCACGCCGACCATCTCGGAAAACAGCTGCCGCTTGTCAGGAAAATAGCTGTAGAGCGTGGCCTTCGACACCCCCGCCGCGCGCGCGATGTCATCGACGCTGGCCCCTTCAAAGCCGTCACGCAGGAACACCTCGCGCGCGCCTTCGATCACCTGATCGTACTTGCGCCCTGGCCGGGCGCCAATGGAGCCTTCCGGCATGGTGCCTCCCGCATGATCGCCCCGAGCCTAACGCGCGGGACCGCCACCCGGCAAGCGCCACAAGGTCTTAGGCCCAGTCGTCGAAGCCGAACATGATGTAGTCGCGCTGATAGGCCTCGCGCGCAGCGGTCTCAATCTGGTCATCGTAGATCTGGGCAAGGCCGTAGGGAGCGCTGCTTGGCACCGGCTCGGGGTCCGGCGGACCTTCGTGCCCCACTTGCATGGCCAGCGCGGGAAGGTAGCTGGCCATCTCATCCTCGCGCACGATCATGTCGGGCAGCGTCAGCTCCGACATGCCCTGTATCACCTGCGCCTGGCTCGCCCAGTGGCCGTCGATGCGCACCGCAGTCTGCCCCGCGAGGTTGGCCTTTAGGAACAACAGAAAGGCGGTGAAGGCCTCACGGTGATGCTCCAGCGTGTATTCGGCCCCCGGCTCGCCCTCGGGGATGGGCAGATTGTGGGCACGACGCAGGGTCTTGCGTATGCCGCGGAAACTGCCCTTCTTCAGCGTCAGGATGCGGTTGCAAAACACGTCATGCGCGCGGGCCAGCGGATGGCGCACCACGGTAAAGCTGCGATGTCCAGGCCGCTCGCGCTTCCACTGGCGCAGGCTCTTCTGGCTGAAATCGCGCACCAGCGCCCACTGTCCCACCCCGTCGAGCGTCGCCAGCCAGCGGGTCACCGCATCCTCGGGGCCGGAACGGACCGGCATGTAAAGCAGCGGCGTCCTTGCCCCGCCCACGTAGGTTGGCACCACCGGGCCACGGCGCGGCTCGAAATTCGGGGTACGGGTCAGGTTGAACCGGTCGAGCCGGGCCAGCGCTGCCTCCATCTGTGAAAAATTCGCGACCTTTTCCGAGATTGGCTCAGGGTTCTGACGCTTGAGCGCACTGTTGAGGCTATCAAGCTGCGAGCGCGCGCCCAGCCAGCGTGCAAGTCCGTTCATGACGGCAACATCCTGCAGATCCTCGTAGGCGACGTAGAACGCGGTCTGCCCCGAGGTCTGAAGCGCATTCATCAGCAGCACCTGGAAGGATTGCAGCGCCTCGAGATGGGCCTCGAATTCTGGCCCGTCGAACTCGGCCTTTGCATCCTTGCGTTTCGACACGTTGGTAAGCTTCCACTGCCCTGTGGCTTGCGCGATCTTCCAGCTGACATAGCTGTCCACCGGGTTGCGGGTGAGAATGATCTTGGCGCAGCGGTCGTCCTTCAGGATGGTACCCAGCACCCGGGGGTCATGGTCGTGGAAGTACCGGAAGCCGCCGATACCATCCGCCGTCGCTTCGCGGATGCGCCGCAGCAGCGCCTCGGGGTCATAGTCGCGCTCGGGTTGGGTGAGGCCTAGGATGTCGGTCGAATTGGGATAGCCGATGAAATGCGGGTTGAACGCCTCGCCATGGCAGGTCAGCCCGTCAAAGGCATTGATATTCGCCTCGAGGAAATTCGAGCCGGTGCGCATCTCGGCGAAGACAACGAAACTGTCGAAACGGTCGGACATAGGATGCCTACTTCTTCACGAGATACGGGCGGCGGCGCGATTGATTGGCCGCCTTAGGTTCGGGCTCCACCGGGAAATCGCCCATGAGATAGGGATGCATCCCCTGGTTCTTGAGGTTCTGCAGGAACTGCCCGAAGCCCTTGAGGTCCTGCAGCACCGGCGCCTCGGCAAGGCGCTGAGGGGACCGCTGGCCGATCTCGTCGATGATCACCTGAAGCGGCTCCATCGGGGTTTCGATGAACTCGGCCATGGTCCAGATCCGGATGCGCGCCTTGGCCTCTGGCGAGCGGAGCTGGTCGAGCATGCCATGTTCGATCTTCTG
Organism: Salipiger pallidus; assembly: GCF_014643635.1. Classification (GTDB taxonomy): domain Bacteria; phylum Pseudomonadota; class Alphaproteobacteria; order Rhodobacterales; family Rhodobacteraceae; genus Salipiger; species Salipiger pallidus. The sequence continues at coordinate 370,516 of NZ_BMJV01000006.1, read as the reverse complement.
CAGGCGGGCTGCCTCGGCACGCAGGTCGGCAAAGTTGGCATTGGACTGGAACAGCGGCACTGCCCATGCCCCCGAGATCACGCTGACCTGCGCGTTGGGATCACGGGCGATGTGCCAGATGACATCGGGCGTGTCGTGCGGGCTGTACTGAAAGCACTGCCTTTCGCCGCGCGTGTTCCACAGCAGGTTGGCAAGGAAGGCACGCGGGTTGGCATCGCGCAGCGCCGCGTTGTCCGGCAGCGCGCCGTTGAGAACGGTCTGCCCTCCGGCGAAATGCGCCCGGTCGGGCCCGTAGAGGTGGCCATGCACCTGCGTTCCGGTGGTGCGGGCCAGCCAGCCTTCGAAATCGCGGAACAGTTCGGAAAAGCCCTGGAAAACAGAATACTTGCCCGCCGTCACTCCGTTCTCCCACCCCCAGTTGGGAAAGCGTGACTGCATGTAGAGACCGGTGCGCCCCCGGGTCCGGCGGTCTACGGCACGAGCGAAGATGCGGTCGATCTTGCCTGGGTTCGGCTCCTGCCGGTTCTGCTGGGCGGCGGCGTCCGACAGGAAGACATCATAAAGCCTGCCCGCGTGCGGCCAGACCTTGCGGGCGACAAAGCAGTCGGACCGGCGCAGCAGCTGCAGGTGATCGTCGTAGAAAATATGCGGTTTGCCCTGGAAGTCGAACTTCGACAGGGTCAGCGACCGGCTTTCGATATTGGTGGAGTAAAGCCGCGCAAGTGTTTGGAAATAGCTTTCGTCCGGGATCCACACCCGGCGGAAATAGCGGTCGAAGGCGCGGCGGTCCGGGTCCGACAGGATTGCCGACAGGGTCTGGCGGGTGAGGCACCACCACTGGCTGCCCATGTGCGGCACGATGCCCTGCGGCAGGCGGCGGCGGACGCCAAGGGCGCGCTGGATGTCCACGAACCGGTCGAAGAGATAACGCTGCTTGCGCCAGGAGAACGGAAAGAACAGCTGGAACCGTTCACCGTCGAGCCCGCCCACGGTCCAAGGCACATCGGCGGTGGTGGCGCTTTCGATGAAGTCCGTGCGCGGGCGTTCGTCGAGATAGGCGATCAGCTCTTCTACCGGGCGCAGCGGCATGCAGGAGCCGGAGGTCAGGTATACATGCCGGACGCCCTCGAACTCGGCCAGCATCAGCTCGGCCGCGTCCTGGCTGGCGGCCACCAGCCCCCAGCTGCCCCACTCGCAGCGGTGCCGCGTTGAGAACCGCACCAGCGGGTCATCGGACAGGTTTATGACGAAGCGCTCGTAGGCTTTGCCCCTGACCTTTTGATCCACGTGAATCACTATCGGGCAGCCGGCTTTCAGCCAGTGCCGCGCCACCTGTTCGGCCCGGTCGAAGGCGGTGTGGACCAGCATGATGATCCCGACAGTCATGCCCAGTTGCCCTTGGACATGAGCCCGAGGATCTCGAGCTGGCGCCAGTTGATGTATTTTTCGGACCACTTGCACCACAGGTCCGGGTTGTCCTTCACCACCGCGTGGTAGGCGAGGTATTCGGACGATCCGGCGTAATGCTGCTTGCGCTCCAGCTCTTCGGCGGCCTTGGCCGAGAAGGTATCGAGGAACTTGGTGTGCAGCAAAAGCCCCGACGCCTTTTCCCCGCCCCACTCGTCATAGACAAGGTTGAGCCCGCGCGGCAGTAGCATGTGGGTGGAACTGACATAGGTGTAGCGCTTGTCCCAGCGCACCAATGGCACCTTGTTGAGCGCGGGCGCCCGTTCGGGACGGTCGGCAAAGAACACCCGCGCCCTCGGGCCGCCCTGGATCCACAGATTGCCAAAACGCTTGTTGCGGCTGATCGTGTAGTTGCCGCTGTCGAACCACGAGGCGATTTCCAGGGGATTCTGCCCCACCTGGTAGGGCTGCGCATCCATGCGCCCCTTGGGGTACATGTCGAGCAGCATGGCCGAGAAGCTCTTGATCGAGGAGGCATCGAGCCAGTCGGTCAACGCCCTCAGGGGCCGCGTGTCGCAGAATGGGTAAAGGAAGAACTCGTCGGGATCGACTGTCAGCGCCCAATGCCCGTGGGCATATTTGCGCAGCAGGTAGTTGATCCAGTCCATCCCGAACCGCGACCGCTTGTAGCTGCCCCGCGTGCTCCAGACCGATACGTCCGGTTGCTGCGCGAGGTAGGCCAGCGTGCCGTCGGTGCTGTCGTTGTCCACGATGAAGAAGTGGTTCACACCCATGTCCCGGTAGTATTTCAGGAAATAGGGAAAGCGGATCGCTTCGTTCCGGGCGGTGCAGAAGACGAAGATGTCGGACCGGCGCAACTGGTCCGTGCGGTCGGACACCGGCGTCAGTTCACGCGATTTGCGCAGCGCCCTGACGCGCCAGCGCTTGCGCTGAAGCCTCAGCCGATATGACCGCCATGCACCCAAAGCCTGCCCTCAATGGGGCCGGCGTCCCGGCCCGGATCTGTCCCGTGGCTATCAGATCTCGGTTAAGACGGTCTTGAAATGCGCATCCCAGTTCGGTGGGGCATAGCTGTTCGACCGCGTTACCGCACGCGCCGGGTCTGCCCGGCTCTCCTCGGCCATCCTTGTTATCTCACTGGCCCAAAGATACGCATCCGCTGCCGGGGCGTAAACGGGAATATCCCCAACCACCTCTCGCAACACCTTCAGGTCGTTGCACAAGAGCGGCACCCCTAGCGCCGCCGCCTCGGCGGGGGGAAGGCCGTAACCTTCGGCAAGGCTCGGGAACAGCAGTCCCGCGCTGCCCTTCAGCAGCGCCGCGATGGCCCCGTCCGGCAGGCCCGGCAGCTCGTGCACGTGGGGGATGCCCCGGTCGAGCGCGTCGAACACCGCGGCATTGTTCCACCCTCGTGCGCCGCAGATCAGCAGGTGCGCGTCATTCGGAACAAGCCCCTCCCGCCAGAGCCGCAGGAGCAGGGCGTGGTTCTTGCGCGGCTCGATGGTGCCAAGGATGACAAACCATGGCATCCCGTCCCACGGCCCGGCGGGCGCGCGGCCCGGCTTGGGCACGTCGATCCCCAGAGGGGCGACAACGCAGCGCGGTACGGCGGCCATGTGGCGGTGCAGGTCCGCTTCGGTCTGGCGAGAGTTGCAGATCACCACGTCCGCATGCGCTTCGGTCCGCGCGAGGAATTCCTTGAACCGTTCGGTAATGCCGGTCCCCGCGAATTCAGGATGATCTAGCGGGATGGTGTCATGCAGCAGCACCACCTTGCGATGCGTCCCCAGCCCCGACAGCAGCACGTCGGACAGCCGCGTGTGCCCGACGCTGATGTAAACCGCGCCTTGGGGAAGATGCCGCCCCAATAGCCGCCCAAGGCCGCGCGGCAGGCAGCGTCCGACGGCCACCCGGCGTAGTGCCCGTTCAGCACCGGCCCGGCCCGCATCGCGGCGCCGAAGCCGCGACAGGAGGTCGGGCGCAGGCAGATCACCACTGTCCAGCAGCCGCTTCAGCGCAGCGCAGCCGGCGGCATCGAGCAGCAGGAACCCGAGCCCGGTCCGCACCAGACCGTAGAACGGCCCATCGGACGCAAGGCGGGCCAGGTAAGCGTATTCGACCCGGTCGACCCCGGTGAACGGCCGCCCGGCCCGCGACACCAGCCGCGTCAGGTCGAGCAGCCGGGCGGTCACCGCCTCAGCTTTCGTAGTGGCCGGTGCGGTGCCAGTTCCATGCGTCCGCAATCATCTGCGGCATGGTCGACCTGCCCGGGGTCCAGCCCAGCTCGGCCGCAGCGCGGGTCGAGCCCGACACCAGCTTGGTCGCATCCCCTGCACGGCGCGGGCCTTCTGAATGCGGCACCTCACGATTGGTGACGCCGCGCGATGCGTCAATCACCTCGCGCACGGAGAACCCGTCGCCAGTGCCCAGGTTGAACACCCGGCTGCCCTTGCCGTCGCGCAGCCATGTCAGCCCCAGTACATGCGCATCCACAAGATCGCAGACATGCACGTAATCGCGGATGCAGGTGCCGTCGGGTGTGTCGTAATCGGTGCCGTGGATCGTCAGCGCGGGGCGGGTGCCGTCGATCGCCTCGAGCATCACCGGAATGAGGTGCGTTTCGGGGCGGTGGTGTTCGCCCACCTCACCCTCGGGGTCCGCACCCGCCACGTTGAAGTAGCGGAAGATCACCGAGTTCAGCCCATGCGAGGCACCGAAATCGCGCAGGATGTTCTCGACCGCGCGCTTGGAGGCGCCATAGGCGTTGAGTGGCTCCTGCGGGGTGTGTTCGTCCAGCACGACATTGTCATGTTCGCCGTAGGTGGCACAGGTCGAGGAAAAGACGAAGTCGAGGCAGCCGGCAGCGCAGGCGGCTTCGATCAGGGTCAGAGAGCCTTCGACGTTGTTGCGCCAATAGCGGCCCGGTTCGGACATCGCCTCGCCAACTTGGCTCAGGGCGGCGAAATGCATCACCGCCACCGGCTTGTAGGTGGCAAACACCTCGTCCAGCCGCGCCCGGTCGGACAGCGATCCCTCCTCGAGGGGGCCGAACTTCACCGCGTCCCGCCAGCCGGTGACGAAATTGTCGAAGGTCACGGGTACGAAGCCCGCGGCCTTCAGGGCCTTGCAGGCGTGCGAGCCGATATAGCCCGCCCCCCCGGTTACCAGTACATGATCAGCCATGCGCTCTTACTGCGCCGCCTTGCGGGCCGCGAGGACCTCATGGAGGTAGGTCTCGAGGTCGTCGCGCAGATCATCCCGCGACAGGCCGAAGGCCACGGTCGCCTGCAGGAAGCCCGCCTTGGAACCGCAGTCGTAGCGCTGACCGTTGAAGCGGTAGCCGTAAACGCCGTTCTGTGCATCGCCGATCTGCTTGGCAATGGCGTCGGTCAGCTGGATCTCCCCGCCGGCGCCGGTCTGCTTGTCCTCGAGGTTCTCGAGGATCTTGGGCGACAGGATGTAACGGCCAATCACTGCAAGATTGGACGGCGCAGTGCCTTCCTTGGGCTTCTCGACCATGCCCTTGACCGACACGAGGTTGCCCATTTCTTCCTGCACGTCGAGGATGCCGTAGCTCGACGCCTTGTCCGCTGGCACTTCCATCGCCGCAACCATGTTGCCGCCGGTTTCCTCGTAGGCTTCAACCATCTGCTGAAGGCAGGGCTTGTCGGCGGCGATAACGTCATCAGGCAGGATGACCGCGAAGGGCTCATCACCGATCAGGCGGCGGGCGCACCAGACCGCGTGGCCGAGGCCAAGCGCCTTGTGCTGGCGGATGTAGGCGACTTCGCCCGAGTCCATGTAGGTGGATTTCAGCACTTCGAGCAGCTTGTCCTTGCCCTTGCTGGCCAGATCCGCCTCCAGGTGAGGGGCGTGATCGAAGTAATCCTCAAGGGCGCCCTTGCCGCGCGAGGTCACGAAGATGAATTCCTTGATCCCCGCGGCGCGCGCTTCGTCAATCGCGTATTGCACGAGCGGCTGGTCCACGAGGGTCATGATTTCCTTCGGTACAGACTTCGTTGCCGGAAGGAAGCGCGTGCCAAGCCCGGCGACCGGGAAAATGGCCTTCGTCACCTTGTTGCCCATTCTTATCAGCTCCTTGAAAACTTTGATGGTGCTCGCGCACCCTATTCCGAATGGCCTAGCATGTTGCCGCGTGGCAGGGAACAGACCTTGCCGGTGTGGTTTGGGTTCGACCACCCGAATACACCCCATAGTTGCAGAACAATCAATCCTCTCCCCGTTGCCTGCGCACTCTGTTCCGCTCGTCCTGCAACCGACCGCGCAGAGACGGCGCACGCAGCCCGGTTTCACTGCGGATGCTGCGTCCCCAGAGGCCGCCGATCTGCTCCCAGAACCCGTCCGGGTGAAACTGCACCCGATGCCGCAGAAGCGTGTGGGAAAATCGGAAGAGGCTGACAATCTGCCCCTCCGCCACCAGCGCCGCAGCCCTGCGGCGCATGGCGCTGCGCTGCCAGACACGTCCCGACAGCACCGCGCGCGGTGCCCCCGGGCGCCCCGCAAAGCCATGGAAGCCAGCCCCCGCTGGGGTCAGCGGCGCCAGTGGCAAAAGCGGGCGGGCCATGGCCTCGGCCACCCCCCGGTCGAAACCGCGCATGAGCCGCAGAACGTCATCAGGGCCGAGCGGCCCGCGCCGCATGTACCGCAGAAGGCGATTGCGCTGCTCGGCGCGAAATCGCGCAAGCGCTCCGTGGTGGTCCGTTTCCGGACAATGGCGGCGCAGGAAGATGACGAACGAGGCCCCGATTTCGGTCAGATCTCGCGGGCTTCGGTCGGCAGCGCGCCGGGTGCTTGCGGCATAGCCGTGATGCACCTCGGCCAGCGGCACCACTGCGACGCGGTGGCCAAGCGCCGCGTGCCGTAGGTCGAGATCCGTTTCGTCCAGATAGAATCGGAAGGCATGATCGAACCCTCCCATCCGCAGAAGCGCGTCCCACCTATGGGCCATGTTGGTGCCCTGCAGCTTGATGGCACGGCCTGGCTCTGGGTCGAAGACCTGAGGCGCCTCGCCCATGTGCAGCGGAGAATCCTCGGCACGGCATGTCACGGTCTGGGCGCGCCACTGGAAGTCGATGCCATTGCGCCCGCGCACGAAGCCCCCTGAAGCCATGACCGACGGGTCCTCGAACGGCGCACAAAGCCTCGCCAGCCATGTGGGTTCGGGCACCGCGTCATCATCAATGAAGGCGACAACCTCGCCCGCCGCCTCCACGATCCCGGCATTGCGGGCGGCCGAGATGTTTGCCTCATCGAAGGGAACAAGTTTCAGCCGGTCCGCATGGGGCATCCCATGCGCGGCAGCGATGCCCTCGGGGCATGCGACCACCACCACCTCGAAGGCCGGATGGTCAAGCTGCGCCACGCCGGTGAGGCACAGGCGCAGCGCGTCGGGGCGCCCCCGGCTCACGATCACCACGCTGACCGGGAGCGCCACCATGGCCGATCAGGCCTCTTTCAGCTCCACGCCCGGGGCGTAGGCGATGAAATAGGGGTTGGCGAACTCGGGCTTGCCGTAGGCCAGTGGCGTGTGATCGTCGAACCGCACCACCTTGCCGCCTGCGCCGTTCAGCACCGCATGACCGGCGGCGGTGTCCCACTCCATAGTGCGGCCAAGGCGCGGATAAAGATCCGCCTCGCCGGTCGCCACGAGGCAGAATTTCAGGGACGAGCCGGCGCTGGTGCTGTCGGCGACGGAGTATTTGTTGATGTACTCGTCCGTGGCCTCGTCCCGGTGCGACTTGGAGGCGACAACCATGAGCGCCGAGTTATCGGCCTCGGAGACCTTGATCGGGGTCGTCTCGCCCACGGTGTCCTTGTCGAACGGACCAGTCTCTTCGACCGAAGTGCCGGTCGAGGTGGTGTAGAACATACGGCCACGGGCCGGGGCATAGACGATGCCGCGCACCGGAACGCCGTCTTCGACGAGCGCGATGTTGACGGTGAAATCACCGCGGCGATTGACGAATTCCTTGGTGCCGTCCAACGGATCGACAATGAGGAACGTCATCGCGTCAAGGTTGTGGCTGTCCGATTGTTCCTCTGTGACCAGCGGCATGTCAGGGAAAGCCCCGCGCAGGCCGGCCGAGATAAGTGCGTCCGCCGCCTCGTCCGCCTCAGTGACCGGGCTGGCATCGGACTTGGTCTTTACCTCGAAATCGTCAGACTCGTAGATCTCCATGATCTTGTCGCCCGCTTCGAGCGCCAGTTTCCGCATGACAGTGACAAGCGTTTCGTAATGCAAAAGCGTTTCCTCCACCGCTGTTCGCGGATTTGTTGATTTGAAACCTGTGATTCCTTATGCTTCCAGTAATCAAGATGGGCAACAAAAGACCCATCCTCGCGAGGACAGCGGAGCAGAACGCCATGTTTCAGACCACGAAGCCGCGCTCGCGGCTGGGATCTGCGGTCTACATCGCCGAACTGATCTACCACAATTCGGTGCGGGCGGTGCGCAAGACCCACGGCAACGCCTTCATGGCGCTGTTCATGAACATGCTGCAGACCATCATTTTCGTGCTGGCCTTCTACTTCATGTTCCAGATCCTCGGGATGCGCAGCACCGCCCTGCGCGGGGATTTCATGATCTACATCATGACCGGCGTGTTCCTTTACATGACCCACACCAAGACGCTGGGGGCGGTGGTCTCCTCGGAAGGCCCGGCAAGCCCGATGATGCAGCATGCGCCGATGAACACGGCCATCGCCATCGCCTCGGCCATGCTGTCGACCCTCTATATCCAGGTGCTGAGCCTGATCTTCATCCTGTTCATCTACGACGTGGCGTTCAATCCCTTCGTCATGCAGGAAATCCACGATCCCATCGGCTGCATGGCGATGATCCTGCTGGCGTGGTTCTCAGGGGCCGCTATCGGCATGGTGTTCCTTGCGGCCAAGCCGTGGTTCCCGACCCCGGTGCAGATCCTGTCCACGGTCTACCAGCGGGCCAACATGATCGCCTCGGGCAAGATGTTCGTGGCCAACACGCTGCCCAGCTACATGCTGGTGATGTTCGACTGGAATCCGCTCTTCCACGCCATCGACCAGTCGCGCGGCTACGCCTTCGTCGACTACAACCCGCGCAACTCGGACTGGGAATATGCGCTTTACGTGTCCATCGTGCTGATCATGATCGGGCTGATGGGCGAATTCTACACCCGTAAGCACGCCTCGGCGAGCTGGGGCGCACGGCGCTGAGGCTGGGAGTCCGGACTGCGCCGAACGGGCCCGGCTGCGCTATGCTGTGCCTGTCTGCATTCCGCAAAAGGAGCCTGATCCCATGCCACGCCCAACCATCCTGACCGCCATTACTGCCATGACCCTTGGCGCCTGCGCCACCGCGGTGATCTCGGGCAGCCCCCTGCCCGCGCTCTACGACGTGACCGACGTTGCCTCGGACGATGTCCTGAACGTACGCGCTGCCCCCGAGGCCGGGGCCGAGATCCTCGGCGCGCTGCCCTTTGCCCAGACCCGGACCGAGGTCACCGCCCTCAGCGATGACGGCAGCTGGGGTCGGGTAAACCTTCGCGAACAGGCGGGGTGGGTGAACATGCGCTACATGGCGCGGCAGCAGGGCAGCACCATCGGTGAGGGTGCCGCCTTCAGCTGCTACGGCACCGAGCCGTTCTGGAGCCTCATCCACACCCCCGGCGGTACCTTCAGCTGGTCAGACATAGAGGGCAACAACCTCGAGCTTTCCGCCAGTTCGCCCGAGCCGGTGCCCGGCGCAGGCCATGTGGCCCATGCCAGCGGCCCCGGGCAGAAAGCCTCAATCGCCATAAAGCCGGTTCAGGCCTGCTCGGACGGCATGTCGGACCGGCTCTTTGGCCTCGAGGCGCTCGTGACGCTGACAGGAAAACGCGATGGGACCTACCGGGGCTGCTGCTCGGTGCAGCCGCAATGACGCAGGGACCATGACGGCCTCGGATTGACACTTAAAAAATTCCACAAATTGAATATATATAATCAGTGGCCGGGGCATCCCTGCTCCTATTCCTGCCATTTCGCCGCCACGGCAGGCACCGGGCCTGGTCCGGCGGCGGCCCGACCTCTTACAGGATAGACGCCATGTCCCGCCCTTCGCTTTCCCGCTACCTGCCGATCCTCGGCTGGGCCCGCCAGTATGATGGCGAGACAGCCACCAAGGACGCGGTGGCGGCGGTGATCGTGACGGTAATGCTGGTCCCGCAGTCTCTGGCCTACGCGCTGCTTGCGGGGCTTCCGGCGGAGATGGGGCTCTATGCGTCGATCGTGCCGCTGGTGGCCTATGCGATCTTCGGCACCAGCAGGGCGCTTGCGGTGGGGCCGGTGGCGGTCGTGTCGCTGATGACGGCGGCGGCCATTGGGCAGCTTGGCCTGACCGAAGCCGCCGACATCGCGCTTGCCGCGGTGACGCTGGCCTTCATCTCGGGGGTGTTCCTGACCCTGCTGGGGGTGCTGAAGCTGGGCTTTCTGGCCAACTTCCTCAGCCATCCGGTGATCGCGGGGTTCATCACCGCGTCGGGCGTGCTGATCGCCGCCTCGCAGCTCAAGCATATCTTCGGCATCAAGGCCGAGGGGCACACGCTGGTGAGCCTCGGCCTGTCGCTCGCCGAACATATTGACCAGACCAACCCCATCACACTTGCCATCGGCGTGGGGGCAACCGCCTTCCTGTTCTGGGTCCGCAAGGGGCTGAAGCCGCTGCTGCGGCGCGCCGGCCTTGGCCCGCACCTTGCGGATGTGCTGGCCAAGGCCGGGCCGGTGGCCGCCGTGGTGGTGACGACGCTGCTGGCATGGGGCTTCGATCTTGGGGCGCAAGGCGTACGGCTGGTGGGCGAGATCCCGACCGGCCTGCCACCGCTGTCGGCGCCATCCTTCGACATTGGCATGTGGCAGACGCTGCTGTTACCGGCGGTGCTGATCTCGATCATCGGCTTCGTGGAATCGGTGTCGGTGGCACAGACCCTTGCCGCCAAGCGCCGCCAGCGCATCGACCCCGACCAAGAGCTGATCGGCCTTGGCACCTCGAACATCGGCTCGGCGCTGTCGGGGGGCTTTCCGGTGACGGGCGGCTTTTCAAGGTCGGTGGTGAACTTCGACGCCGGGGCAGCGACGCCAGCCGCAGGAGCGTTCACCGCCATCGGCATCGGCCTTGCGACGCTGGTGCTGACGCCGCTGCTTGCGTATCTGCCCAACGCCACGCTGGCGGCGACGATCATCGTCGCGGTGCTGGGCCTCGTCGATTTGTCGATCCTGAAAAAGACATGGGCCTATTCCATGGTCGATTTCATCGCCGTCACCGCCACCATCGTGCTGACCTTGCTTGTGGGGGTCGAGGTGGGTGTGTCGGCAGGCGTGATGCTGTCGATCTTCCTGCACCTCTACAAGACCTCGAAACCCCACGTGGCCGAAGTCGGGCTGGTCCCCGGCACCCAGCATTTCCGCAACGTGAAACGCCACAAGGTCGAGACAATTCCTGGTGTCCTCACCCTGCGCGTCGACGAAAGCCTCTACTTCGTCAACGCCCGCTTTCTCGAGGATCACGTGCTGGGCCGGGTCGCGGAATGCGACAACCTGCGCCACGTGGTGCTGATGTGCCCCGCCGTAAACGAAATCGACATGAGCGCGCTCGAGACCCTCGAAGAGCTCAACCGCCGCCTATCCGAGCTGGGCATCGCGCTGCACCTTACCGAGGTGAAGGGCCCCGTGATGGACCGGCTGCAGCGCTCGCATTTCCTGCATGAGCTGTCGGGCCAGGTCTTCCTTGCGCAGTATGACGCGTGGTGCGCGCTGCAGGCGGACCTAAAGACGGCTGCGACCGCGCCCCTCCAGAACGAAGGTCTCGTCGCCGAATAGCAGCGCCGGCACCAGCGGCCGCCCGTAGCCCGCCCCACCATCGAGGTTGAGCCGGTTGCTATATAGCTGCGGACGGTCAAGCGCCGTGTGCCCGTGCACCACGAGGCGGCCCCAATCGGTGCGGTCGCTCAGGAACGGTTCGCGTATCCACAGCAGGTCGTCCTCGACCTGATCCCCGAGCGCGATCCCGGGGCGCAGCCCGGCATGGACGAAGATCTGATCGTCCGTCTCGTGGATGCGCGGCAGCGCGGCAAGCCAGTCGCGATGGGCCTGCGGCACCGCCTCGCGGGCGTCGGCCTGCACGTCCTCCGGCCAGCGGCTCGGTTGGGTGTCGACCCCATAGGAGCGCAGCGTCTTGTCGCCACCGATGGGCGGGTCGGTGTAATAGAGCGGACGCGAGGTCTGCGGATCCTGAAACGCGGCATCCTCGAGATAGCGCAGCAGGTAGCGGTCGTGGTTTCCAATGAGCACGACCCACGGCTTGCCGTCCGCCTGCCCCTGCATGAGGGTGTCGATCACGGCGCGGCTGTCCGGGCCACGGTCCACGAGGTCGCCGCAGAACACGACGGTGGACCCCGCCGCGTCATCCGCGTCAATCTGGTCCAGAACCTTGTGAAGCTCGTCGATCTGGCCGTGGATGTCGCCCACGGCGAAAATGGGTTGCATGGAATAAGTCCTTTGTCCTGCCCTATTACTTGCGCCGGAAGCGCCGCGCAGCAACCCCGGCAGGGCGGATTGTTCGCGCTAGCAGACGGCGCCGCAACGGCGCAGGATCTCGGCCAGCGGCTCTCTTCCGTCCCAGTGCACCGCCTGCCAACCCGCCGCGCGCGCGGCGTCAACGTTGGCGGCGGTGTCGTCCACCAGCAAAATCTCGGGCGCCGGGAGACCGCTCAGGCGTTCGGCTTTTGCGTAGAACTCCGGAGAGGGCTTGCGCGCGCCCAGTTGCGCAGAATGAAAGATGCCTTCCACCTCCGCGCCCAACCCCATGTCCTGCATGAGATACGCCGCACGCAGATGCTCCTGGTTGGTGGCCAGGTAAACCGCGAGGCCGCCCGCCCGTGCCGCGCGGCAATCGTCCAGAACCGCCATGTCGATGCGGGAGTCCTTCGCGAACCAGTAACTTAGCAGGGCCTCGGCGCTGACGGACGATCCGACCTCCGACAGGAACCGTTCAAGCGCGGGGCGAAGACCCATGCGGCCCACGACGATCTCGGGCCAGTCCCGGACGAAACCCCCCTGCTCCAGCTCTTCGGGAGACAGGCCGAGATCCTCCTGCAGACGCGTGCTCCAGCCACGGTTGCCTTCCGGGCAGCCGTGTACCAGCACGCCATCGACGTCGAGCATCAGGCAGCGGACCTTGTGTCCTCCTTCCATGTCTCCTCCTTCAAGGCGGCGGCAGGCCATCCCCGACTGACCTAATGCCTGCACAGCCCGAAAGCCACCTTTCGGGCCAGACATCATGGGCGGGAACGCAAAAGGGGCGCCCGTATCCGGACGCCCCTTCTGAATTTAGTAGAGACAGTATCAGTTCATGTCGAACTGCAGCGGCTTCACCTGCCGGAAGAGGCCGGTGTCCTTGAGCGCCTTGACCGCGCTCTCGGCAATCGCCTCATCGAGGTACGAGATCGCGATGGCCTCGCCGCCCTGGATCGACCGGCCAAGAGTGAAGTTCGCAAGGTTCACCTTGTGCTCGCCCAGCATGGTGCCGAGCTTGCCGATGATGCCGGGGATGTCCTCGTTCGTGGTGTAGAGCATGTGCTCACCCACTTCGGCGTCGATGTTGATGCCCTTGATCTGGATGAAGCGCGGCTTGCCATCCGAGAACACGGTGCCCGCGATCGAACGCTCCTTGGTCGGGGTGGTGATGGTCACCTTGATGTAGCCTTCGAACACGCCCGACTGCGCCTGATTGGTCGTGGCGATCTTGATGCCGCGATCCTTGGCCAGCGCCGGGGCGGAGACCATGTTCACCTCGGGGTTCACGGTCTTCATGATGCCCGCGATCAGCGCGCAGTTCAGCGCCTGCAGGTTCATCGTGGACGCTTCGCCATCGTAGAGGATGTTGATCGACTTGATCGGCTCGTCATCGGTCATCTGGCCGATGAAGTTGCCCAGATGGCCGGCGGTCTTGATCCAGGGGCCCATGACCTTGGCTTCCTCGGCGGTCACCGACGGCATGTTGAGCGCGTTGGTCACGGCACCGGTCAGCAGGTAATCCGACATCTGCTCGGCCACCTGAAGGGCCACGTTCTCCTGCGCTTCGGTGGTCGATGCGCCAAGGTGCGGGGTGCAGACCACGTTCGGCAGACCGAAGAGCACGTTGTCCTTGGCGGGCTCTTCCGCGAACACGTCGAAGGCGGCACCGGCGACGTGGCCGGATTTCAGCAGCTCGGCCAGAGCCGCCTCGTCCACGAGGCCGCCACGGGCACAGTTGATGATCCGCACGCCCTTCTTGGTCTTGGCGAGGTTCTCGGCGGACAGGATGTTGCGGGTGCCATCGGTCAGCGGCACGTGCAGGGTGATGAAATCGGCGCGCTTCAGAAGCTCGTCAAGCTCGACCTTCTCGACCTGCATGTCCTCGGCCTTCTCGGCGGAGAGGAAGGGGTCATAGGCCACGACCTTCATCTTGAGGCCGCGTGCACGGTCGCAGACGATACCGCCGATGTTGCCCGCGCCGATGACGCCAAGGGTCTTGCCGGTCAGCTCGACGCCCATGAACTTCGACTTTTCCCATTTGCCCGCCTGGGTCGAGGCGTCGGCTTCGGGGATCTGGCGCGCGACCGAGAACATCATCGCAATAGCATGTTCGGCGGTGGTGATCATGTTGCCGAAGGGCGTGTTCATCACGATCACGCCTTTCTTGGAAGACGCTTCCTTGTCGACGTTGTCGGTGCCGATGCCGGCACGGCCCACGACCTTGAGGTTGGTCGCATGCTCGAGCAGCGACGGCGTCACCTTGGTCGCGGAGCGGATGGCGAGGCCATCATACTGGCCGATGATCTCGGCGAGCTTTTCCTTGTCCTTGCCGACGTCGGGCAGGTAGTCGACCTCGATGCCGCGATCGCGGAAGATCTGGACGGCGGTTTCGGAAAGCTTGTCGGAAACGAGAACCTTGGGCATTTTCGGGTATCCTTCGGATATACGGGGAGTGTCCGGTGGGCCAAAAGGCCCACCGCTCAGCAATTGGGTGTGGTCAGCGGATCAGGCGGCGGCGGTCTGCGCTTCGAGGGCTTCCTCGAAGGCCCACTTGAGCCAGAGGGTCAGCGCCTCGACGTCCGATGCCTCGATCGTCGCACCGCACCAGATGCGCAGGCCAGCCGGAGCATCGCGGTACGCACCGACATCCAGCGCAACGCCGTGATCTTCCAGTTTCTTGGCCACGGCCTTGGCAAAGGCGGGGCCGTCCTGGATGCGATCGTCGGTGAACTTGAGGCAAACGCTGGTGTTCGACCGGGTTGCCGGATCATTGGCAAGGTTCGCGATCCAGTCGTTGCGGTCGCAGAAGTCCCACAGCACCTTGGCGTTGGTGTCCGCGCGTTCCTGCAGCGCCTTCAGGCCGCCGATCTTCTTCGCCCAGTCCAGTGCGACGAGGTAATCCTCGACCGCGAGCATGGAGGGGGTGTTGATCGTCTCACCCTTGAAGATGCCCTCGATCAGCTTGCCGCCCTTGGTCAGGCGGAAGATTTTCGGCAAGGGCCATGCAGGGGTGTAGTTCTCGAGACGCTCGACCGCACGGGGCGACAGGATCAGCATGCCGTGGGCCGCTTCGCCGCCCATCACCTTCTGCCAGGAGAAGGTGGTCACGTCGAGCTTGTCCCAGGGCAGGTCCTGCGCGAAGGCCGCCGAGGTGGCGTCGCAGATGGTCAGGCCAGCGCGGTCCGCGGGGATCGCATCGCCGTTCGGGAGGCGCACGCCCGAGGTGGTGCCGTTCCAGGTGAAGACGACGTCGGTGTCGAAATCGACGGTGGCAAGGTCGACGATGTCGCCATAATCGGCGGTCTTGACCTCAGCGTCGATCTTCAGCTGCTTGACCACGTCGGTGACCCAGCCTGCGCCGAAGCTTTCCCATGCAACCATGGTGGCCTTGCGTTCGCCCAGCAGCGACCACATCGCCATCTCGACGGCGCCTGTGTCGGACGCGGGAACGATGCCGATCTTGTAGTCGGCGGGAATGCCGAGGATCTCGCGGGTGCCTTCAATGGCAGCGGCGAGCTTTTCCTTGCCGATCTTGGCACGGTGCGACCGACCGAGCGCGGCATCAGCCAGCATATCGACAGTGAAATGGGGGATCTTGGCGCAGGGGCCGGACGAAAAACGCGGATTCGCCGGGCGTGCGGTGGGGTGCTTATCAGCCATTATGTAGCCTAACCTTACAGATAGATGCCCTTCGTTGGGGAAGGGTGTCCCGCCGCTGCACTTAGGGTGCGCCGCTGCAGATAGCAAGCGTTTCGTTTGCGACCCATTCGCGACGCTTTGCGGCATCCATGGCGCAGGACCGCGCATGGAGTTCCGGCTTCTGAATGGCCACAAGCTATTGATTTTAATTGATACTATAGGCGCTCCGGTCGCCCTACCGCCATGTCGGTTATGTGCGATTGCGCGCGCCCTACGCCGCAGGGCCCATGCAAGTTTTCACCGGCAAAGTTTCCGATAGGTTACGGAAGGTCACGCGCCGAAGCACCGCAGCCCCAAAAGCGACTCGGCCCCGGCACCGATCCCTCGCGGCCCGGACGGCACTCGAAGACCCACGCATGACAAAGGCCCCGCAAGGGGGCCTTATCCACCGGGCACCGAAGGCCCTGCAAGCGCCTGATCGGGCAGTACCCGTCAGGCAGCAGTCCAGCTCATTGTCTTGAAGTCCTCGCGGAAGGCGAACTTCTCAAGGTGCCGGTCGATCGCGCCGCGCGCCTTTTCAAGACCATCTTCGTCTTCGGCGGTGATCGTGACTGTCAGCCGCTCGGGCGTGGCACTCATGATGGCCGGCCCCGAGAACAACTCGGCACGGCCCGAGGTCTCGTCATACTCCACCTCAACCTTGTGCGCGAAGTGCTTGCACAGCTGTTGCAGGTATTTCGAGGCATTCGAAGTCTCGAAGACCCCCGTTTCTTTCATTGACATCAAGGCGTACTCCGAAAGTTGATAATTTATGTCAGATTACACATTGCAGCTGCCGGGAACAATTGGCATCACGATCACATCCCAGCGAAGCCGGCAGATGCCACGCCACGCGCCCAACCAGATCACTGGAGCCGTATCATGCGCCATCTGCTCATCGCCGGGCTTGTTGCCGGTCTCTCCGCCTCTGCGGCGGCTGCCCAGGACGACCAGGTCGTCACCATCGACACCGCCACCGGCCCGGTCGAACTGACCGCCGCCCCCGAAAAGGTCGTGGTTTTCGACGCGCCTGCCGCCGACACCATCACCGCGCTGGGTCAGCCTATCGCCGGCCTGCCCGCACCGCTCTACATCGAGGGCATCGACGAAGCGCAGCCCGATGCCCAAACCGTCGGTACCCTGTTCGAGCCCGATTACGAGGCGCTTGCCGTGCTGCAGCCTGACCTCATCGTCGCCGGTGGCCGGTCCTCGGCCGTGGTGGACGGCCTGAGCCGCATCGCAACCACCATCGACATGACCAACGAAGGCCGCGACATGGTGGCCGAGACCCGCGAGACGGTCATCTCCTACGGCACCCTCTTCGGCATGGAAGCCGAGGCCGAAGAGCTGGCGGCCGAGCTTGACGAAAAGGTCACCGCCGTGCGCGCCGCCGCCGAAACCCAAGGTGACGCGCTGGTGATCCTGACCAACGGCGGCAAGATCTCGGCCTTCGGTGCCGACAGCCGCTTTGGCTGGCTGCACGGCGCGCTTGGCATGCCCGAGGCGCATCCGGGCCTCGAAGCGGACCGTCACGGCCAGGCCATCAGCTTTGAGTTCATCGCCGAGGCCGACCCCGACTGGATCTTCGTTATCGACCGCGGCGCGGCCATTCAGGCCGATGGCGAAGCGGCGCGTGCCACGCTCGACAACCAGATCGTCGCCAGCACCCGCGCGGCACAGAACGACCACATCGTCTACCTGTCCCCCGGCCCCATGTACATTTCGGGCGGTGGCGCATCGTCGCTGATCCAGACGCTGGACGAAGTGCTGGCCGCCTTCGAGACCTCGGCAAGCGAAAGCTGATACCTTGAAGGCTTGGCTGATCACACTTGCCCTGCTGGCCGCGCTTGTCGTGGCCAGTCTGCTTATCGGGGTTGCCTCCATGGGGGACGATCCCGTCTGGCTCATGGTGGTCAGCCGCATTCCCCGCACCGCCGCGGCGCTGCTGGCGGGCGCGGGCCTTGCCCTAGCGGGGGTCGTGGTGCAGCAGGTCGTTCAGAACCGCATGGTCGAGCCGTCCTTCACCGGCGCGCCCGAAGCGTCGATGCTAGGCCTTCTGGCAGTGATGCTGCTGGTCCCGGGCATGGCCGTCGCCGGCAAGATGCTGGTGGCCGCCGCCGCTGCGATGGTGGGGATGCTGGGCTATCTTGCCCTTGCCGCCCGCCTGCCCCGTGAAGACCCGATGCTGCTGCCCATCGTCGGCATCGTCTATGGCGGGGTGCTTGGCGCCGTGGGTGTCTACATCGCCTGGAGCGCGGACCTCATGCAATCGCTGGGAGCATGGCGGCTTGGCGAGTTTTCCGGCGTGATGATCGGGCGGTACGAATGGCTCTGGGCCATCGCCGCGCTGGCCGGGCTTCTCTATGTCATCGCCGACCGCATCACCATTCTGGGGCTTGGCGAGACGCAGGCGCGCAGCCTTGGCCTCGATTACGCGCAGACGCGGATGCTGGGGCTGGTGGTGGTGTCGGTGATCACCGCGCTGGTGCTGGTGACCGTGGGTGCCTTCCCCTTCGTGGGGCTTGTCGCCCCCAACATCGTCGCGCGCTGGCGCGGCGACAACCTGCGCGCCAATCTGCCGTTGATCGCCGTGGGCGGCGGTGCGCTGCTGCTGGCCGCAGACGTGATCGGCCGCATCGTGCGCTTCCCCTTCGAGATCCCCGCCGCCACGGTCATCGCCGTCTTCGGCGCCGCCGTCTTCCTGTGGCTGCTGCATGCCGCGCCGGGGCGTCGCCATGGCTGAGCGTCGTGTTCTCTTCCTTGGCCTCGGGCTGCTGATGATCTGCGCGGGCTTCCTCGCGTGGCAGATCCGCGCGCCTTACGGCTTCATCCTCGAACTGCGCGCCGCCAAGCTGGGGGCGCTGGTCTGCGTCGGGGCCGCCACCGGCGCGGCCACGGTGCTGTTCCAGACCGTTGCGGGCAACCGGCTGCTGACGCCGGGCCTCGTGGGGTTCGACGCGCTTTTTGTGCTGCTTCAGACGCTGCTTGTGGTGGCGCTTGGCGGTGTCGGCGCGGCGCAGATTCCCGGGGGCCTGCGTTTCCTGATGGAGCTCGTGGCGCTTGCGGTCTGTTCCGCCGCCCTCTTCGGGCTGCTGTTGCGGCGCGATGCCCGGGACATCACCAAGATGATTCTCACCGGCGTCATCCTTGGCGTGCTGCTGCGCGGGCTGGCCGAGATGGTGCAGCGCATGATGGATCCGTCGGAATTTGCCGTGGTGCAACAGGCGATCTTTGCCAGCTTCGGCAACGTGGACAACGGCCAGCTTGCGGTGTCTGCCATGGTGCTTCTGGCCTCGCTCGCCGCGGCGCTGCGCATGGCGCCGGCGCTAGACGTGGCGGGGCTGGGCCGGGAAACCGCGCGGGGGCTCGGTCTGAACCATGACCGTGTGGTGATGATGGCTCTGCTCTTGATGGCGGCGATGGTGTCCGTGTCCACCGCCCTCGTGGGGCCGATCACCTTCCTTGGCCTGCTGACCGCAAGCCTTGCCCGCCGCCTGACGAACACGCACCGCCACGCGGTGCTGCTGCCCGCCGCCGCGCTGATCGGGGCGCTGATCCTCGTTGCCGGGCAGTTCGTGTTCGAGCGGCTGATGGGCGCGCAATCGGCGCTGGCGGTGATCGTGGAATTCTTTGGAGGGCTGTTGTTCCTTGCCCTCGTCCTTCAGAAAAAGGCGCGCCGATGATCGAGGTGTCCAACCTGAGCTACGCTGCGGGCGACACCCGTATCCTGCACGATGTCTCGACCCGGATCGAGAAGGGCGGGATCACCGCCCTCATCGGCCCCAACGGCGCGGGCAAGTCGACGCTGCTGCATTGCCTGTCGGGGCTGGAGACGCCCTCTGCCGGGTCCGTGCGCATTGACGGCATCGACCCGCTGGCCGTGCGCCCCGAGGAGCGCGCCCGCGTTGTCGCCCTGCTGCAGCAATCGCCGGTGCTGGTCAGCCGCCTGAGCGTGCGCGACCTGGTAAGCTTTGGCCGCTGGCCGCATCATCAGGGCCGCCCAAAGGCCGAAGATCGTGACATGGTCGAACGGGCACTAACCGCCTTTTCTCTGACCGACCTCGCAGAGCGCACCATCGCCACTCTGTCGGGCGGTCAACGCCAGCGGGCGTTCATCGCCATGACATGGGCGCAGGACACGCCATGGATGCTGCTGGACGAACCTCTGAACGCACTCGATCCGCGCCATGCGCGGGACCTGATGGCGCGGCTGCACGGGCTGTCGCGGGACGGGGCGCGCAGCATCGTCATCGTGCTGCACGACATCAACGCGGCGGCGGGCTGGGCCGACCACATCGTCGCGATGAAGGACGGGCGGATCGTGGCACAGGACACCAGCCACGAGCTGCTGACCGAGCCCACTCTGCGCGAAGTCTTCGACACGCCCTTCGAGCTACTGGAACATCGTGGCCGCAAGGTGGTGGTGGCGCGGTAGACGCCGCCGAGCCCTCGGGGCGCCCGTGTGCCGGCGAGCCTCGCGATTCATCAGCCCGCGTACCCCCTGCCCCTTTTGCTTAAGGATCGAAGGCCACTGCGCGAGCGCCGGCTTGCCCATCGCAAGGTACTGACGGCGAGCGTGCCAAGGTCATCGCCGGTATTGGCAGATTGGCTTGTCGGCCCCAAGACATCGCCGCATCAGCCGCCGCGCGGGGTCGTCG
Source organism: Salipiger pallidus (assembly GCF_014643635.1). Classification (GTDB taxonomy): domain Bacteria; phylum Pseudomonadota; class Alphaproteobacteria; order Rhodobacterales; family Rhodobacteraceae; genus Salipiger; species Salipiger pallidus. The sequence continues at coordinate 350,201 of NZ_BMJV01000006.1, read as the reverse complement.
ACAGCCCTGCGAGGATCGGGCAGTCAGGGCGGTTGTCGCCGTGGCAGGCATCGACCAGCACCTGCAGCGTGGCCTGCATCTCGCGCAGCTGGGCGATCTTGTCCTCGATCTCGGCAAGGTGCGACACCGCCAGCTTGCGCACATCGGCGCTGGCGCGGGCGTCATCCTCGTAAAGTCCCAGAAGGGCGCGGCAATCCTCGATGCTGAACCCCAGCGCCCGCGCCCGTGCGAGAAAGGCCAACTTGTGCAGATCCGCTTCGGCGAAGGCGCGGTAGCCGTTTTCGCTACGCTTCGGGGTCACGAGGCCGATGTCCTCGTAATAGCGGATGGTCTTGGCGGGCAGGCCCGAACGGGCGGCAACGTCTCCGATGTTCATGCGAGGCTTTCCTTTGTTGCAGGGGCCGCCGATTCGGGCTGCGCCAGTGCCGGGGCAAGCCGGCGCAGGCGCAGCGCATTCGACAGCACGAAGACGGAACTGAGCGCCATGGCCCCCGCCGCCAGCATCGGCGACAGCAGCATCCCCGTCGCGGGGTAAAGCGCCCCCGCCGCCACCGGGATCAGCGCCACGTTATAGCCAAAGGCCCAGCCGAGGTTCTGGCGGATGTTGCGCAGCACCGCACGGCTGAGATGCAGCGCCTCGACCACGCCGCGCGGATCGCCCGAGCGCAGCACCACGTCGGCACTTTCGATGGCGATGTCGGTGCCGGTGCCGATGGCAATACCCACCTCGGCCTCGGCCAGTGCGGGGGCATCGTTGATGCCGTCCCCGACAAAGGCCACCGGGCCATGGGCGGCGCGCAGGCGCTTCACCGCGTCGAGCTTGCCTTCGGGCAGCACTTCGGCCTCCACATGATCGATCCCGAGCTGCGCGGCGATGGCCTGAGCGGTGGCGACGGTGTCCCCGGTGATGAGCGCCGTGCGCAGGCCCTGCTCATGCAGCGCGGCAACGACGGCGCGGGCGCCGGGCTTGACCGCGTCGGCAATGCCGAAGACCGCCACGATGCGCCCGTCCTCGGCCACCAGAACCGGGGTCTGCCCGGCCTTTGCCACCTCGTCATGGGCGGCGGCCAGCGGCGCGATGTCGATGGCCTCGCGCGTCATCAGCCGGGCCGCACCGATCAGCAGACGACGGCCGTCCACCTCGGCGGCAAGCCCGTGGCCTGCGATGGCCTCGACCGAGGCGGGCTGCACCAGCGGCCCCTCGGCGGCCTGCTCCAGCGCGCGGGCGATGGGGTGCTCGGACCCCTGCTCGGCACTGGCCACGCGGGTGAGAAGCGCCGCCTCGTCCACGCCCTCCGCCGTGACGATGCGCACCAGCGACGGGCGGCCTTCGGTCAGCGTGCCGGTCTTGTCGAAGGCGACGATGCCGGTGGCCTCGAGCCGTTGCAGCGCGTCACCCTTGCGGAACAGCACGCCCAGCTCGGCGGCGCGGCCCGTGCCGACCATGATCGAGGTGGGCGTCGCAAGCCCCATGGCGCAGGGGCAGGCAATGATGAGCACCGACACCGCCGCCACCAGCGCATGGGTCAGCGCCGGGCTAGGCCCCAGCGCCAGCCACGCAAGGAAGGTCAGCGCGGCGACGCCCATGACGGCGGGCACAAACCACGTCACCACCCGGTCGGCCAGCGCCTGGATCGGCAGCCGCGCACCCTGTGCCTGTTCGACCATGGCGACGATGCGCGCCAGCATGGTGTCGCTGCCCACCGCCGTGGCGCGAAAGCTGATGGCAGAGCCTCCGTTGACCGTGCCGCCGGTGACCATATCCCCCGGCCCCTTGCGCACGGGCACCGGCTCGCCTGAGATCATGCTCTCGTCGATGCGGCTGTCACCGGTCAGCACCTCCCCGTCCACCGCGATGCGCTCGCCGGGGCGGACATGGACCACGTCGCCGGGCTGGACCTCGGCGGTGGGCAGCTCGATGACGGTGCCGCCCCGGTCCACGCGGGCGGTGTCGGGGCGCAGGCCGATGAGCTTGCGGATGGCGGCGCCGGTGCGGCCCTTGGCCCGCGCCTCGAGAAAGCGGCCCAGCAGGATCAGGGCGACGATCACCCCCGCCGCCTCGAAATAAACCGCCCGCGCTGCCTCCGGCAGGACGCCCGGCAGCAGCAAAGCCACGGTGGAATAGCCCCAGGCCGCAGCCGTCCCGAGTGCCACCAGAGTGTTCATGTCGGGCGCGCCCTTGAACAGCAGCGGCACCCCGACGCGGTAGAACCGCCGTCCGGGGACCGCCAGAACGGTAGTGATCAGGAGGAATTCAAAAGCCCAGAGCGTCGTCTGTCCGATGCTCTCCATGAGCCGCATGTGCAGGCCAGGAATGAGATGCCCCCCCATCTCAACGAGGAACACCGGCAGCGTGAGCGCGGCGGCGACGATAAGGTCACGCTTCAGCGCCCGGCCTTCGGCATCCTTACGGGCCGCCACCTCGGCGCTGTCGTCACCGGCGGGGCGGGCGGTGTAGCCGGCCTCGGTCACCACGCGGGCCAGTTCGGCGGGATCACTGCTGCCTGCAAGCACCGTCACGTCTGCAGTTTCCGTGGCAAGGTTCACATGCGCCGCAAGCACCCCCGGCACCGCATTCAGCGCCTTTTCCACCCGCGCCACGCAGGAGGCGCAGCTCATCCCCTCGATCCCGAGGGTCACACGGGATTCGCGCGCCGGATAGCCCGCCTTGGCCAGCGCATCGCGCAGGGTGCTGCTGCCGGTGTCGCCGGTGACCGTCGCCATGCGGTTGGCAAGATTCACAGATGCGTCGGACACGCCGGGCACGGCGGCGAGCGCCTTCTGCGCGCGCCCCGCGCAACCGCCGCAATTGAGGCCCGTCACTTCGAAACGGATTGCATCGCTGGCCATGATCTTTCTCCTGTTCACCCCACGCATCAGGGGGATGACAGGTCAGATAAGGCTTCCAGTCACTGTAAGGTCAAGAGGCGCCGGCGAAGATTTCGCGGCGCCTCTGGCGTGTTCTCTCGGTGGCCCGCTCCCGCGCAGCCTGCCGCCGCGAGGCCGCTCGCGGCGGGTGTCGCCGGTGCCTTCCGTTGATGGAAGGCAGGCCGGATCAGGCGGTGCCGGTTTCCGCCGCGATCTGGGCGCGGGACTTGCGGGCGCGCTCGGTCGCGGACTTAAGCTGACCGCAGGCGGCCATGATGTCCTCGCCGCGCGGGGTACGGATGGGCGAGGCGTAACCGGCCTTGTGCACGATGTCGGCAAAACGCTCGATCCGCTCCCAGTCCGACCGCTCGTAGGGCGCGCCGGGCCATTCATTGAAGGGGATCAGGTTGATCTTGGCCGGGATGCCCTTGATTAGGTTCACGAGGCGGCGCGCATCGGCGTCGGTGTCGTTCACATCCTTGAGCATCACATATTCAAAAGTGATCCGCTCGGAGTTCGACAGGCGCGGGTATTCGCGCAGGGCGTTCAGCAGCTCTTCGATGTTCCAGCGCTTGTTGATCGGCACCAGCTTGTTGCGCACCTCGTCGGTGGTGGCGTGGAAGCTCACCGCCATCAGGCAGCCGATTTCCTCGGCACATTTGGCGATTTCCGGCACGACACCCGAGGTCGACAGCGTGATCCGGCGGCGCGACAGGGCGATGCCCTCGCCGTCCATGACGATCTTCATGGCATCACGCACGTTGTCGAAGTTGTAGAGCGGCTCGCCCATGCCCATCAGCACGATGTTCGACAGAAGGCGCGGGCCCTTGTCGCCGGTGCCGGTGCCCGGGGCGGGCCATTCGTCAAGGTCATCGCGCGCCAGCATCACCTGCCCGACGATCTCGCCGGCGGTCAGGTTGCGCACCAGCTTCTGCGTGCCGGTGTGGCAGAACGAACAGGTCAGCGTGCAGCCCACCTGGCTCGAGATGCACAGGGTGCCGCGATCGGTCTCAGGGATGTAGACCACCTCGACCTCGTGGCCGCCGGCGATGCGGACAAGATACTTGCGGGTGCCGTCGGTCGAGACGTTCTTGGACACGATCTCGGGGAGCGTGATCTCGAAATGCTCTTCGAGCTTGGCGCGGTAGTCCTTGGCGAGGTTGGTCATCGCCGAGAACTCGCGCACGCCCCAGTGGTAGATCCACTGCCACAGCTGGTTCACCCGCATCTTGGCCTGCTTTTCCGGCGTGCCCATGGCAATGAGCGCGTCGCGCATGGCGGTGCGGGTGAGCCCAACGAGGTTCACCTTGCCGCCATCGGGCAGCTTGCGGGGAATGGTCACCAGGTCCTGGGTGATGGGCGCATCTGCGGCCATGGCGTCGATCCTTTGGCTGAGGAAGCGCCCCCCATACAGGATTCGGCGCGAAAAACAAAGGGGGCTGTGGATGGTTTCGGCCCCGTGGCACCCAGCCTTGCGCGCTCTGCAAGGCGACACAACCGGGCCGGATTTGTCGGGCGGGAGTGCTGGGCCGGGAACCTTGGGCAGAGATCGCGGCTAAAGCGCCTTTTCGAAGAAGTGGTCCGGGTAGGGATCATCGTTGAAGCGGTCGATTTCTGTCCATCCGGCACTGCGGTACATGGCGATGGCCTCGGGCAGCGCGCTGTTGCTGTCGAGCCGGAGCAGCCCGATGCCAAGATCGCGCGCCCTGTCCTCGAGCACGGCCATCAGCCGCTTTGCCAGCCCCATCCCCCGGGCGGAGGGCGCGGTCCACAGGCGCTTGACCTCGGCATAGCCCTTGTCGGTGCCCTTGAGCCCGACACAGCCAATGGGCATGCCGTCGCTGATCGCCACAAGGAAGGCCCCCCGCGGGGACATCATGGCCGTGGCCTCGGGATCGGCGGACAGCGACACGTCGAATCCAGTCTTCAGCCGCTGTCCCAGCTCTTCGTAATAGGCGCTCAGGCAGGCGACGGCACGGGGATCGCGGGGGTCGGTCTCGATGATCTCGGTGCGCTCGATTCCAAGGGCGGTGGCAACGATGTCCATGGCTGCCAGAAGCGTCTCGGGGCGGGGATAGCGGGCAAGGATCCGCGCCGCCTGATCGTCGGACAGCGCATCATAGGCGGCGAACTCTTCCGCCCCTTTCGTGGTGAGCGCAGCAAGGCGACGGCGGGCATCCTGCGGATCGGGGCTGACGGTGACAAGGCCCTCATCCTCCAGACCGCGCAGCAGGCGGCTCATCAGCCCGGAATCGAGCCCGAGATAACCACGGATCTCGGTCACGTCGCGACGGCCATGTCCGATGGCGTTGAGCACCCGCGCCGGTCCCAGCGGTCGGCCACGACCAAGGAAGCTGTCGTCGAGCACCCCGGCCTCGGTGGTCACCGCGCGGTGGAACCGACGTGTGCGGGCTACGGCATTGTTAAGCAGGTCGGAAGATGAGGTGTTAGACATGACGGCTCCGGCGCAATTTTTCTGACTTTTGTCAGAGAGGGCTACCAAGAGCAATAGCTGACTCATGTCAGAGATGTGGGCCGTGATCCTGCATAGCATCCGGAGCGCATTCGGAGGACGGATGCCGCGCGAGGCTGGACACTGGGACATCGAGACATCGAGACATCGAAACATCGAAACATCGAAACATCGAAACATCGAAACATCGAAACATCGAAACATCGAAACATCGAAACATCGAAACATCGAAACATCGAAACATCGAAACATCGAAACATCGAAACATCGAAACATCGAAACATCGAAACATCGAAACATCGAAACATCGAAACATCGAAACATCGGGACATGCAAGATCACAGCTGCCAAGCAGGTATCGAACCTCAGAACCCACACTGACCAGCCGATACGCGGAGCGCCGCAGGACGACGGCACCAGCTTTCCTCGTGGACGCGCCGAATGGTGTCAGACGACAAATGCCATATGCCAGGCTCCGAGCGTCAGTGCGAACCACGCCTCCGCTCCGAGCGGAAAAACGCGGACCGGTGCCGCGTTTCGCCAGCGCCTTTATCGTGAAAACGCCAAGAGGCGTCAGCCCGTGCCGCTTTTGCATCAGTCAGCGAGGTGAAGCAAACCAAGGCCAGGCCGCACGAGGCCATCCCACGCATGCGGAGCCAAAGCCTGAAGCTTCCCGCCCGACCCACATCTGCTGAGGGCCGCCCCGCACATGCGGAGCCGCATCAGAACCGTTCGAGGAGTCGCTCGAGGTAGTCGAGTTCCTCTTGGGGACGTTCGCCGTCGCCGGAACGGCGGCGGATCTCGTCCAGCAGTTCTCGGGCGCGACGGTAGACGTCCTCGTCCTGCACCATGCTCTCATCGCTGCCAAGCTGACCGTTGGCCCCCGCGTTGCGGCCCAGCGGGTCGCGCTGCTGGCCCGGATCTCCGCCTTCCATCTGGCCTTGCTGGCCCTCGCCCTGCTGCTGGCCTTGCTGAGCCATCGCCTCGCCAAGAGACCGCATGCCCTCGCGAAGCGCTTCCATGGCCTGGCTCTGCCGGTCGATGGCACCGGGAAGATCACCGTCACGCAGCGCCTCTTCGGCACCGTCCATGGCCTCTCCGGCGCGGCCAAGCTGATCTCGCGCGGCCTCGCCGGCCTCGGTGCCGGCACCGGGAAGGTTCTGGCTCTGGCGGTTCAGCTCGTTGCGCAGCTGCTGCTGCCGCTGGGCAAGGCTATCCTCGAGAGACTGTTGCCCCCCCTGACCCTGCTGACCATCCTCGCCCTGTCCCTGCTGTTGGCCCTGCTGACCCTGACCTTGCTGGCCTTGCATACCCTGTTGGCCCTGCTGCCCTTGCTGGCCGGGATTGTACTGCTCCTGCAGCTCGCGGAACGCCTCGTCCGACAGACCCTGCTGTTCGCGCAGCGTCTCACCAAGGCCTTCCATGGCCTGCTCGCCGGACGACTGGCCCTGCTGGCCCTGGGTGACCTGCATGTTCTCCATCATTTCCTGAAGCTGACGCAGCGCTTCGGCGGCCTCGTCCATGCGGCCTTCCTCCATGAGCTCCTGAATGCGGTCCATCATGCCTTGAAGGTCGTTCTGGCTCATCTCGACCATGTCCTGAGACTGCGACATCTCGGGGTTCTGGTCGCCCTGCTGCTGGGCCTGCCGCGACAGCTGGCGGAGGTAGTCGTCCGTCGCTTCGCGCAGCTCCTGCATCAGCTCGGCAATCTCCTGTTCGGAGGCGCCATTCTTCATCGCCTCTTCGAGACGCTCCTGCGCCCGTTGCAGCCTTTCCTGAGCGGAGGCCAGATCGCCCTCTTCCAGCTCGATGGCAAGATCCCACATGGCCTGAACCACCTCGTCCCGCGCCTCAGTGGTGAAGTCACCCTCCACCTGCCGCAGGATGTGGCGCAGCTTCAGGTAAGGCACCGCCGAGCGGAAGGCATCGTCGGGCAGGTAGCTGATCGCCCGCAGGATCTGCGCCACGTCGGGCGCGTTATCACGGGTCCAGAGCAAGGCGCGGCGCTGCTCGATCACCGCAGCGGCCAGAGGATCAAAGAATCTGCGCCCCGGAAGGGTGATGACCTCGGGGGCGGTTTCGCCAACCTGCCCTGCCTCGTCCTCCACGCGCATGGAGATCGTGACGGGCAGATTGGCCCACGCATGTTGGGAGAAATTCTCGACCAGCGCTTCGGTGAATTCGGTACGGTCGCCTGCGATCGGCATGGGCAGCTGCACCTCGATCGCCTCGCGCGCCTCGGGCTCAGCCGCCAGAAGGTAGGAGCGGTTCACCTCGTCAAGCGCCAGCTCGATCCGGGCGGTGCCCGCCACCACGCCGTAATCGTCGGTGGCAGCGAAGGGGATCTGGGCATCGCCCTCGTAGCTTGATTCGATTTCCCCCTCGCGGCGGATGGTGGGCGGCGTGTCGGCGGTGACCGAGATGTCCCACGCACGGCCGCCGGGCCCGTCGATGGCAAGCCTTCCGGACCGTGCGATGGCGAATTCCTGCGCCGTGTCCTGCGCCACATCCGGGTTCGGATCACGCCCCGAGACGGTTTCCTCGACGCTGAGCGCGCCGACCTCGCCATACATGCGCAGGGTGATCTGCGCGCCCTCGGGCACGTCGATGCCGGGGGCGGTGATGTCATTGAGATAGACGGCCGGCATGCGGGTGTAGCCCGGCGGCTCCATCCAGCCTTCCCACGCGGGGCCCGAGGCCAGATCGCTGCCCGACGGGCCCATGGCGGTGACCGACGACACCCGCAGGACCGAGCCGAAGATCAGCGCCGCCGCGAGCGCCAGCAGCGCGACGTAGCGCAGGGCAAAGGGATCGGCGCGGGCGACCCTGAGGTCGGGCTGGACGGCTTTCGCCGCCGCAAGCCGCTTGCGCATGCGTGATTGGTGCGCGTCCCACACGGCCTGCGAGCCCATGTCGGCGGCACCGATGGCCTGATCGTCCAGCGCGGCCTGGATCGGGTTGCCGGTCATCGACCCATCGAGGCGAGAGATCGCCTGCGCCCGCGTCGGCAGGCGCATCATCCTGATGCCGCGCCACGCGGCCCAGCCGGCCCCCGCCAGCGCCACGGCACCGGTACCCCAGACCCATTCCACCATGACGAGGTCCTGAAGTCCCAGCATCAGCGCCGCCAGCGCGGCGATGACGATGGACCACAGCGGCCAGAAGGCGCGGGTGATGCGTTCGGCGGTCATACCCCACAGGGTCAGGCGCAGGGGCCATTTCACCGGAGCAAGAATATCACCCTCGGAACTGGTGGGACCGGAACTGGTGGGGCTGGCCTGTTCGGGGCGCGCCTGCTTGGGCATGTGCGTCTCCTGCGGGGTCTGCGTATGGCAAGCGGATCCGCGGGAGCGTCCCGTCAGTCAGCCTGCAGCCATTCGGGAAGGCTATCGCGGTTTATCATTTCCTCAAAGCTCGGTCTGCGGCGTATGACAGCGAATTGATCTCCGTGAACGAGCACCTCCGGGACGAGTGCCCGCGAATTGTACTCCGAAGACATTACCGCGCCGTAAGCGCCTGCCGAGCGGAAGGCCACGAGATCCCCCGGCCCGAGCGGCGGCATCATGCGGCCCTTGGCAAAAGTGTCACCGCTTTCGCAGACCGGGCCGACGATGTCGTAGGGTTGCTGTTCGGTTGCGGCCTGCGGTTCGATTACCGGCACGATGTCGTGGTGGGCGTCATACATGGCCGGGCGGATGAGGTCGTTCATCGCAGCATCGAGGATGAGGAAATTCCGCCCCTCGCCTTCCTTGAGGTAGATCACCTCGGACAGAAGGATGCCCGCGTTGCCGGCGATGAGGCGGCCCGGCTCGATCTCGATCTCGCAGCCGAGGTGGCCCAGCTCTCGTTCGATCATGGCGCCGTATTCCACCGGCAGCGGCGGAGCCTCGTTGGAGCGGGTGTAGGGAATGCCGAGGCCGCCGCCGAGGTCGAGGCGGGTGATCTCGTGCCCGTCTTCGCGCAGCTCCTGCGTCAGTTCGGCCACCTTGCGGTAGGCCATGGCGAAGGGCTCGAGCTCGGTGAGCTGCGAGCCAATGTGCACGTCGATGCCCACCACCTTGAGGCCCGGTAGGCGAGCAGCTTCGGCATAGACCTCGCGGGCCTTGGCGATGGGGATGCCGAACTTGTTCTCGGACTTGCCAGTGGCAATCTTGGCGTGGGTCTTCGCATCCACGTCCGGGTTCACGCGGATGGTCACGGGGGCGGTCACGCCCATGGACGCGGCGATCTCGGAGATGGCGCGCATCTCTGGTTCGCTTTCGATGTTGAACTGGCGGATGCCGCCCTCGAGCACGGTGCGGATTTCCTCGCGCGTCTTGCCGACGCCGGAGAAGACGATGCGATCACCGGGCACGCCCGCCGCCTTGGCACGCGCGTATTCGCCGCCCGAGACCACGTCCATGCCCGCGCCCGCCTCGGCCAGCGTTTTCAGGATCGCCTGGTTGGAGGCGGCCTTCATGGCGTAGCAGACAAGGTGCGGCCCCCAGGACAGCGCCTCGTCGAAGAGGGTAAAGTGGCGCAGCAGCGTGGCGGTCGAGTAGATGTAGGCCGGCGAGCCGACGGCAGCCGCGATCTCGGCCACGGGCACGTCTTCGGCGTAAAGCTGACCGTCACGGTAGAGGAAATGGTCCATGGGGGGCCTCCGGGAGTTATCGGGGGTGCCTTAGCGTGTTCGGGGAGGTTCGGGAAGGGGGCGGCTTGGAGGGCCTGATGGTCACGATCGCCACCTGCGCCCGTGGCAGGAGCAGAGGGGGGCGCTGCCCCCGTCTCTTGTTGAGACTCCCCCGGCGTATTTTCAAAGAGAAGAAGCATGGGGGCGGCGCGTCAGACCGGGCGGGTGCGGAACCACAGGTAGAGGGGCAGGCCGCAACTGACACCGATGAGGAAGGTGGCAGGGATCGCGAGAAGCGCTTGAAAGTTGCGGCGCACGGCAACCTCGGCGACGATCCACAGCGTCAGGGTGATCGCCGCGATGGTGAGATCCCAGGTAAGGGCGGTGGTCGCCGGATTGACATGCCACGCTGCAAGAAGGCCGGTCAGGGAAACGCCGTTCTGCGCGAACCACGTCCCGAAATGTACCATTGGATGCACGGCGCCCCAGAGCGCCATGCAGAGCCAGAGATGGCGCAGCGCCGGTGTCACCGGCGGCTCGAGATGCCCATGCCGACCTCGCCGCTTATCTCGATATTGAACGGGCGGTCGGTAGAGTCGCGTTCGGGCGCGATGGGATCGCCATCGGCGCCACAGGCGGCAAGCAGTGAAAGGACGGCGACAGCAGCGGCGTGCCTCATGCAAGGATCTCCTTCCAGCGGGCGACCTGTTCGCGGACGCGAACCGGCGCGGTGCCGCCATGGCTCAGGCGGCTCGCCACCGAGTTATGCACACCCAGAACGTCATGGATACCCGCCGTGATCGCGGGGCTGACCGTTTGCATGTCCTCGAGCGACAGGTCCGGCAGATCGCAACCCTTGCTTTCGGCCATGGCGACCAGCGCGCCGGTGACGTGGTGCGCCTCGCGGAACGGCAGGCCGGTTTCCCGCACCAGCCAGTCCGCAAGGTCCGTCGCGGTGGAGAAGCCCGCCGAGGCCGCTGCTTCGAGCGCGGGGACGTTGGCGTTCATGTCCTTGACCATGCCCTCCATCGCGGCAAGCGCGATCATCAGGTTGTCAGCGGCGTCGAAGACCTGTTCCTTGTCTTCCTGCATGTCCTTGGAATATGCCAGCGGCAGACCTTTCATCACCGTCATCAGCGCCACGTTGGCGCCGAAGATCCGGCCAATCTTGGCCCGGATGAGTTCGGCCGCGTCGGGGTTCTTCTTCTGCGGCATGATCGAGGAGCCGGTGGAGAAGCGGTCCGACAGCACCACGAAGCGGAACTGGGCCGAGGACCAGATCACCAGCTCTTCGGCGAAGCGCGACAAGTGCATGGCACAGATGCTGGCGACACTCAGGAACTCCAGCGCGAAATCACGGTCCGACACCGCGTCGAGCGAGTTCGCCGCGGGCCGGTCGAAGCCGAGCGCCTCGGCGGTCATGTGGCGGTCGATGGCAAAGCCGGTGCCGGCTAGCGCTGCCGCGCCAAGCGGGCTTTCGTTCATGCGCTTGCGGGCATCCCGGACGCGGGACAGATCGCGGGCGAACATCTCCACGTAGGCCATCATGTGGTGGCCCCAGGTCACCGGCTGCGCGGTCTGCAGGTGGGTGAAGCCCGGCATCACCCAGTCGGCGCCGCGGTCGGCCTGGTCCACCAGCGCAGTGATGAGCGCCAGAAGGCCGCTTTCGAACGCGTCGAACTGGTCGCGGGTCCAGAGCTTGAAGTCCGTGGCGACCTGATCGTTGCGTGACCGGGCGGTGTGCAGGCGGCCCGCAGGTTCGCCGACGATCTCCTTGAGGCGCGCTTCCACGTTCATGTGGATGTCCTCGAGTGCGGTCGAGAAGGTGAACTCCCCCGCCTCGATCTCTGACAGAACCGTGAGGAGGCCTTCCCGGATCACCTTCGCGTCGTTATCACTGATGATGCCCGTGGCAGCCAGCATGGCGGCATGGGCCCTCGAGCCGGCGATATCCTGCGCCGCAAGCCGCTTGTCGAAGCCGATGGAGGCGTTGATCGCTTCCATGATGGCATCGGGCCCTGCGGCAAAGCGGCCGCCCCACATCTGGTTCGAGGTCTTGTCCGACATGTGCGTGTCTCCGGGAGGGACAATGAGAAAACTGGCGATTGCGCTCCTCTATACCGCCACCGCGGCGCTTGCAAATCCGGCCCTTGCGGATGTGTCCGAGGCCGAGGCCCTGCGGGCCGGCGACATGAAGAAGCTGAACTTCCATTCTGAGCCCAAGGACGCAGGATCAGCGGATTTCTCGACCTTCGAGGATGCGCCCCTGAACCTGTCGGACTGGCAGGGCAAATGGGTGCTTGTGAACTTCTGGGCCACATGGTGCGCCCCCTGCCGCCACGAGATGCCCGCCCTGTCGGAGCTTCAGGCCGAACTGGGCGGCGAGGATTTCGAGGTCGTCACCATCGCCACCGGGCGCAACCCGCCGCCCGCGATGGAAGAGTTCTTCGACGAGATCGAGGTGGACAACCTGCCGCTGCACCGCGATCCGGGCTCGAAACTGGCGCGTCAGATGGGTGTGCTTGGCCTGCCCATCAGCGTCATCCTGAACCCCGAGGGGCAGGAAGTGGGGCGACTGACCGGCGATGCGGAATGGGCGTCCGAGGATGCCAAGGCGGTGATCCGCGCGCTGATTGGCGCGGGCAGCTAGGCCGGTCCTGCTCCTGAGCTGACATCTGGCCGACACCGGCGAGATAAAAAACCGGGGCAGGATTTCTCCCGCCCCGGCACACTTGTTACCCTACCTTTTCCGGCACGCCGACCGGGGTGTCCGGGCCGGCCTGACCATGGGTGTCGTTCAGCGCAGCGCCATCATGAGCCGCCGAGACCGGGTTTTCTGCCCGCTCTGGTGGTCCTTGCGCCAGCCTGTCTTGGCAGCGCCAAGCTCGTCGAGCTCGAGCGCGCCCGTGGCTACCAGCCCGTCCAGTCCCCATTCCTTCCACGCCAGCCCCAGCGCGATTTCCTGCGTTACCCGCTTGCGGGTCTCACGAAACCCGTCGGAATGGATGATGACGTAACTGCATGCCCCCACGGTCCGGGCGCATCGGTGCGGATCGAAGCGGGTCACCTTTCCATCCGCCGATATGCTCCGCACCACCTCGCCCCGGTCATTGGTGTAGTAGCTGCCAATGTAGACCGGAACGTTGCCCTTGCCGTCATAGGTATCGAAGCGGAAAAACCCCTGCTGCACGCCACGCGCCACGTGGCTGATGACCCCGCCCCGTTCATCTTCCATCACCATGAGAGAGCCGGGCGCCATGCGCTCGGTCTGCCAGGCAATATCTGCGAAAAGAGGCGTGGCACTCAGGGTGGCCACAAGGGCCGTCACGAGGGCACGCATGTGCAGGTTTCTCCGGTTCAGCGGCCCCCACCGCTGAAATCGAAATTTGTCCAAAATCGGGCGAAATGCAATAGTTTCACCACATTTACCCTGAACTATCAGCGTCTTGAGCAACAATGCGCAGACTTGCGCAAGGCTGTCTTGAGGCCCGGATCAATAGAGCGGGGCCGGCCGCCTTACTTTCGCCCGAATCTGCGAGGTCAGCGGCAGTAGGACCCGCTGCGATAACGCGCCGTGTCGAAATGCAGGTGGTCTTCGTGATAGCCGTCCGACCCCGGCCCAAGCGTTGTGCCGAAAATCCCGCAGGCGGCGCGGTGGGATTGCTGAAGCGCCCTGCCCCGGCGTCCGTTGTGCCAGTCGCCAAGCACGCTGATCTCGGACCCGTCGCGCAGGAAGACGCCGGAAATGTCGATGGCGCGCCCCTTGCCATGTTCGCTGATCTTCGCGCCGGGCTGGTTGTTGCGGCCCCGGCAGGCGTAATGTGCCGCGACGCGCAAGCCGGTGACGCCACCGCCGGTACGGCCCACGGCGGGCTTGAGCCCCTTGTCCACCCATTGCCGCAAGGCACGGGCGGTGGTGCAGTCTATGGTGGCCTGCTGGCTGAGCTCCACACCGGACACCGCGCGTACCTTCACCGCGTCCTCAATGCCGCAGCCGTTGATGCGGCCCGGCACGTAGCCGATGACCTCGCCCTGAATGTCGCTCGACCCGCAGACGGCGCCACGGGCACGCTCACGCTGGCGGGCCATGGCCTTCTGCACCATCGCCTTGGGCCGTAGCAGCGGACGCAGCGACAGCGCCGTTGCCTGAGGCGAGCGGGCGGCATAGGCGCGCGCCCTGGCGATATCCAGCGCCGCGTCTTCAGGGACGAAGCCAGGCACCCCGGCGGCGCGAAGCTCCTGCGCGAGCGTATCCTCGAACGACTGCTGAAGCGCCATCGGACGGGCCTCGGGCCGCAGAAGCGCCAGCTTGGGCGCGTCCGCGATGACCTGCTTCAGTGGAGGCCTCGGCGACACACCGGGCGCATCGGCCAGCACGGGCAAGGCAAGGGACAGGATCGCAACCGTTGCAAGAAATGCCGTCGATCGTGTCCGTGTCATGCCCTAGTCCTTCTTGCCGCCGCGTCCGAAGTCCGGGGCATCGGTGTCCTGCCCCGCCTCGACAATACCGCGACGAATGCCGCGTGTCCGGGTGAAATAATCGTGAAGCGTGTCGCCGTCGCCGGTGCGGATGCAGCGTTGCAACGCGAAGAGCTCCTCGGTGAACCGGCCCAGGATCTCGAGCGTGGCGTCCTTGTTGTTCATGAACACGTCGCGCCACATGGTCGGATCGCTCGCGGCGATCCGGGTGAAATCGCGGAAACCGGCGGCCGAGAACTTGATCACCTCCTGGTCCGACACGCGGCTCAGATCGTCCGCGACACCTACCATCGTGTAGGCGATGAGGTGGGGAATGTGGCTGACCACGGCGCAGACCTGATCGTGATGGGCCACGTCCATGCGTTCGGTGTTGGCCCCCAGCGCCTGCCAGTAGGCCTCGAGCCGTTCGGTCGCCTCATCCGATGCGCCATCGGGCACGATCAGGCACCAGCGGTTGTCGAAGAGCTGTGCAAAACCTGCCTCGGGGCCGGAATGCTCGGTCCCGGCCATGGGGTGCGCGGGCACGAAATTCACGCCCTCGGGCAGATGCGGGCGCACCTGCTCGATCACCGCCGCCTTGACCGAGCCCACGTCGGTGATGCTGCAGCCGGGCTTCAGGCACGGGCCGATGGCCTGCGCCACCCGGCCCATGGCCCCAACCGGAACCGCAAGCACCACGAGATCCGCGCCGCGGACCGCGTCTTCGGCGGTGTCGACAATCTCATCACACAGGCCGATGCGGCGGGCGGTATCGCGCGTGTCTTGGCTGCGGGCATAGCCGGTGACATGGCTGTCCATGCCCGCGCGGCGCATCGCCCAGAACATGGACGACGCGATCAGGCCAAGGCCGATCAGCGCAACCTTGGGGTAGCTCATCGGGCACCTGCCTTGAACAAACCGATGCAATGGGCGACCCGGCGGCACGACGCTTCGTCCCCCACGGTGATCCGCAGCGCGGCAGGCAGGCCGTAGCCCGACACTCGGCGCACGATGATGCCCTGCGATTGCAGGTAAGCATCGCAGGCCGCCGCCTCGTCGGCGCTGCCGAACCGGGCCAGCACGAAATTCGCCGTGGAGGCATCCGACGGCACGCCATGCTCGGCCAGCGCCTCGGCCAGCCAGGCGCGCAGGCGGCTGTTCTCTTCGCGCGACTTCTGAACGAAGGCGGTGTCGCGCACCGCGGCCTCGGCGGCCTTCAGCGCGATGTTCGACAGGTTGAACGGCTGGCGCACACGGTTCAGCACGTCGATGATCGCCTGCGGGGCATAGCCCCAGCCCACGCGCATGCCGCCCAGCCCGTACAGCTTGGAGAAGGTGCGCGTCATCACCACGTTATCGCGGCTGTCCACGAGGCGTGCGCCGCCATCATAGCCTTCGACATACTCGGCGTAGGCGCCATCCAGCACGAGGATGGCCTGCGGCGGAAGGTTCATGGCCAGCCGCTCGATCTCGGCGAGGCCGATCATCGTTCCCGTGGGGTTGTTGGGATTGGCGATGAACACCAGCTTTGTACGCTCGGTGCAGGCGGCAAGGATGTTGTCCACGCTGACCACGCGCTCGGTCTCGGCCACCTCGATGGGGGTCGCGCCAACCGCGTGGGCGAGGATCTTGTACATGGCAAAACCGTGCTCGGTGTAGATCACCTCGTCGCCCGGGCCCGCGTAGGCCTGCGCAAGGAACTGCAGCACCTCGTCCGAGCCGACACCGCAGACGATCCGCGCGGCGTCGAGGCCGTTGACCTCGGCAATCGCGGCACGCAGCTCGGCGTGATCGGTGGAGGGATAGCGATGCATCTCATGCACCACGCGGCGCACGGCCTTCTGCGCCATGGGGGGCGGGCCCCAGGGGTTCTCGTTGGAACTGAGCTTGATGACGTTGGAGACCCCGTCGACGGTGGATTTGCCACCGACGTAAAGCGCGATTTCCATGATGCCGGGCTGCGGTTCGATGCCAGCCATGTTGCCACCTATCCTGAACTTGCCGCGCCCTTCTAGCTTGCACACCGCGGCAAGGCCAGCCCAAGCGGACCCGCTGCCGCGATTGCCTGCACTCTCAGACGACGACCTCGTGGCGCTGCTGTTCGCCGACGTTGAAGACGCGCTTGTAGCGCTCGATCTCGTCCGCGGGGCCCATCGCCTTGTTGGGGTTGTCCGACAGCTTGACCGTTGGGTTGCCATCGGCGCTGACCGCCTTGCAGACAAGGCTGAACGGTGACAGCCGGTCGTCCTGCGTGAGGCCGCGGAAGTCGTTGGTGAGCAACGTCCCCCAGCCGAAGGACACCCGCACGCGGTCGCGGAATTTCTCCTTGAGCTCAAGGATCTTGTCCACGTCCAGCCCGTCCGAGAAGATGACCAGCTTCTGCGTCGGATCCTCACCGCGTGCCTTCCACCAGGCGATGGCGGCTTCGGCGCCCTCTTCAGGGGCGCCGCTGTCGATGCGGATGCCCGTCCAACCCACCAGCCAGTCCGGCGCCCGATCGAGGAATCCCTTGGTGCCGTAAGTGTCCGGCAGGATGATGCGAAGGTTGCCCGAATGCTCCTGTTGCCAGTCGGCAAGCACGTCATAAGGCGCGCGGGCCAGCGCCTCGTCGTTTTCCGCAAGCGCAGCGTAGACCATCGGCAGCTCGTGCGCATTGGTGCCAATGGCCTCAAGATCGCGGTTCTTGGCGATGAGGCAGTTGGAGGTGCCGGTAAAATTCTCACCCAGCCCTTCGCACATGGCCTGCACACACCAGTCCTGCCACAGGAAACTGTGCCGCCGCCGGGTGCCGAAATCGGCGATCCTGACGCCCGGCGTGTCGCGCAGACGTTCGATCTTTTCCCACAGCTTGGTCGAGGCGCGGGCATAGAGGATCTGCAGCTCGAACCGCTTCATGTCATTGAGCACGGCACGGCTGCGCAGCTCCATCAGCACCGCGAGGGCGGGAATTTCCCATAGCATGACCTCGGGCCACGAGCCTTCGAAGGTCAGCTCGTACTGGTCGCCCACGCGTTCGAGGAAATAGGGCGGCAGGCGCAGGTTCTCGAACCACTCCATGAAATCGGGGCGGAACATCTGCCGCTTGCCGTAGAAGGTGTTGCCGCGCAGCCAGGTGCTTTCGCCCCGGGTCAGCGACAGGGACCGGATGTGGTCAAGCTGTTCACGCAGCTCTCCCTCGTCGATCAGCTTGGCAAGAGGCACATCCTTGGAGCGGTTGATCAGGCTGAAGGTAACCTTCACGTTCGGCCGGTTGTGGAAGACCGACTGGCACATGAGAAGCTTGTAGAAATCGGTATCGATCAACGAGCGGACGATCGGGTCGATCTTCCACTTGTGGTTCCAGACTCTCGTGGCGATGTCCAAGGTTCAGCCCCATCCGATGCGGTCGGGGATCCTGATACGTCATCCCGGCCCGGAGGTCCAAGCGCTTTCTGGGTGGCCCCGTTTTCCTGCGCCCGCGCAAGTGCCGACAGCAGCGTGCTTTTCCTCAGGGGCTTGCCAAGGAAATCATCCATTCCGGCGCGCAGGCAGGCCTCTCGGTCGCTGTCGAAGGCATTGGCGGTCAGAGCGATAATCCAAGGCTGAGGGCCGTCCATCTCGCGGATCCGGCGCGTGGCCGACAGCCCGTCGAGCACCGGCATGGACATGTCCATGAGCACCACCTCGGGCCGGTCGAGCCGCACCCTTTCAACCGCGTCATGGCCATTCAACGCTTCCGAAATGGCGATCATCTGGTTTTCTAGAAATCGCTTCACCAGCAGCCGGTTGGTGGCATTGTCCTCGGCCAGCAGCAGGCGCATGGGGGCGAGCTGATGATCCACCGGCTGTGGGTCGCTAAGCTGCGGCACCGCCATTCCCGCCTTGTCGAGGCGCAGAGTAAGTTCAAAACAGGCGCCGGGCCCTTTTCCCTGCAAGAGCCTGAGATCGCCGCCCATTTTCACCGCCAGCTGCCGCGAGATGGCAAGGCCAAGCCCGGTCCCGCCAAAGCGCCGCGTGGTTTGCGCGTCGGCCTGTTCGAACTGCTCGAAAATGCGGCCTGCGAGTTCCGGACCCACACCGATGCCGGTGTCCTGAACGACAACGCGCAAATCGACGATGTCATCCGAACTGCGGACCCGCGTGGTGAGCGTGACGCCTCCGGCGGTGGTGAACTTGAGCCCGTTTCCGATGAGGTTGATAAGGATTTGCCGCAATCGGCCACTGTCACCGCACACCGCCTCGGGCAGCGGGGTTTCGTGGCAAATGTCGAGGAACAGCCCTTTTTCACGTGCCTGCGGTTTCAGGATACCCGCCGCGTCACGGATGCAGGCCGCGAGCGAGAACGGTTCTTTGACCAGCGCGACCTTCTCCGCCTCGAGCTTAGAATAGTCGAGGATGTCGTTGATGATCTTCAACAGGGCCTCGGCCGAATTCCGGATGGTCGCCACGTAAAGCTTCTGGTCCGACGCCAGCGGTCGTTCGGCCAGCAGGTCTGCCATGCCGATGATCCCGTTCATGGGCGTGCGGATCTCGTGGCTCATGGTGGCAAGGAAAGCTGCCTTGGCGCGAGCCCCGGATTCGGCGCGCTCCTTTGCATCGGCGAGCTCCTGTTCTCGGAGAAGGTGGCCGGTGATGTCGCGCTCGATCACGATCAGCCTCTCGACCGCACCTTCCGCACTCAGGATCGGCGCAAAGGCGGCCTCGACCCAAATCTTGTCGCCGCTGCGGGTGTAATTCAGAATCTTGCGCCGGATCGGCGCACCGCTCAGAGCAAGCGCGGACAGCTTTTTCAGCTCGTCGAAATCGCTCTCGGGTCCGGACAACAGGTCAGTGGGGGTGGAGCCGATGGCCTCGCCGAGGGAGTAGCCCTTCATCCGCGTGAACCCTTCGTTCACCCAAATGATCTCGAGTCGGGCGTCGAGCAACATGATCGCATCATTGGCGTGCCGCGCCACCATTGCCAACTGCCGCGCCTCCGCCTGCGAGACCCGCAATTCGTTGTTGGCCCGCGCCACCGCCTCCTGCCCCTCGAGCAGGCGGCGGTTGTCCACGTTGCGCCGTCGCTCCGCCTCGTTGAGAAAGCGCAGGAAGATGAACGAAATGAATCCCGTCATTCCGAGACCGAAGGCGTTATAGATCAGCCCCTCGCCACTTTCGCCCACCTGAACCTCGACCGCGAACCCAAGCACCGCCGTGGCTACGTAGATCGCCGTGCGCACACGCATGGCAAGGTCATGATAGTGCCGCACCACGCCCGCGTTCAGCACAGCCGCTAACAGAAAGGCGAAGCTGAACAGAGACGCTTCGCCACCCTCGACGGCATATTGCGCGACGATGACCGTCGCACCGATGGTCAGCGCCTGTATCCCGGCAGTAAGGGCGGTGGCCTTCAGAAGCCGCCCGACGGCAACCCCCCGATCCAGCAGTAACGGCACCCGCGCGAGAAGCGCGCAATCCATGGCCTCGCCGAGCAAAGCGAGGACAGTGACGAGCAGCCCGATCTCGACCGACACCAATGCCCCCAAGGCAATAGCCCCCGCCAATGTCGCCGTCTGCCGCGCTAGGAAGTGCCGGACCCGACCGGCGGCGTAGCGCCGCAACAGCCCCTCGGGGCTGTTGCGCCTCTCAAATTCGGCGAGAGACTGCGCGCGGGTCTGCTTGGACGGCATGAGCTGGCCTCGGACATAGGTCCCGGCCATCTAGACCCAATTCAGTTAACAAACCCGCAAGCGCAGTCTCACTCCGCCGGTGTCACCGCCTTTGCCGACGGCGCGTCCGGCCATGCGGTGGCGTCCACGTCCAGATCCGGGAACTTCGCCGGATCAAAGACCGGCTTGCCGATACCCGCCTTCACCTGCTCGCCGAAATCCCGGACGAGACGCATTGCGATCGGGAAAAGCATGAGCAATGCCAGAAGGTTGACGATAGCGAGAATGCCCATCATCGGATCGGAGAAGTTGAACACCGCAGTTGCCCCCGGTGCCGTCGCCCCAAGGAAGACGATGCCCACGATGGCGATACGCAGCACGTGCAGCGCCATGGGCTTGTCCGTCATGAAGGTCAGCGCGTTCTCACCCAGATAATAGTTGTACATGATTGAACTGAACGAGAACAGAAGGATGGCGAAGGTCAGGAAGTACTGCGCCCAGTTGCCCACATGGTCGACCATGCTTTGCTGCGTGAGGGCCACGCCGTCGATGTTCTCGGCCCCCGGGACGTAGACATCCCCCAGCAGGATGACGAAGGCGGTGCAGGTACAGATCACCATGGTATCGATGAAGACCGAGAAGCTCTGGGTGATGCCCTGGCTCACCGGGTGCAGGTTGTATGCCGTGGCCGCGACGTTGGGCGCAGACCCAAGCCCCGCCTCATTCGAAAACAGCCCGCGCCGCAGCCCGTTCGAGATCGCAGCGCCCACACCGCCGGCGACCGCCTCACGGAAGCCAAGGGCGTTGGCGACGATGTCCCAGATCACGCCGGGCAGGCTGGTCAGGTTGAGCAGGATGATGAGCAGCGCCATACCGATGTAGCCGAAGGCCATGACCGGAATAATCACATCCGCGGCCTTTGCGATGCGGTGGATGCCGCCATAGACGATGAGGCCGGTAATGACCGCCAGCAACGCCCCCGTCGCGACGCGCGGAATGCCCATGCTGTCCTGCGCCGCCCCGGCAACGGTGTTGCCCTGGAACGCGTTGAAGCCGATGGCGAACGAGGCGATCAGGCAGACCGCGTAGATGATCGCGAGCCAGCGGTAGTTCGCCCCGAGCCCATGGATGATCGCCCGTGCAGGACCGCCCCGGTAGTCGCCCTCGGGGGTGGTGCGTTTGTAGACCTGCGCCAGCGTCGCCTCGATCAGGCCCGAGCACATGCCGATGAGCGCGATGGCCCACATCCAGAACACGGCCCCCGGCCCCCCGGCCGTGATCGCCACGGCGACCCCCGCGATGTTGCCGCCGCCGACCCGGCCCCCGACCGAGACGAACAACGCCTCGCGAGCTGAGATCTTGGTGGGGTCGTCCGTCTCGCCGCCTTTCCTGAGCACGCCAAACATGCGCCTGAAATAGGTGAACTGCACGAAACCGCTGGCGATGGTGAAGAAGACACCAAAGATAACGAGGAAGGGCACGAGCGCCCATCCCCAGGTGAAATCATTCACCGCAGTGAAGATCGTGTCGAAGAAAGCCATGTTCACCCCCTGAACCCGGTCGCGGACAACTGTGCCGGACCTTGTGATTTCCTCGGGAGTTTAGGTCAGATGCGCTCACTGAAAAGTTGAAAAACGTTTTCACCTGGCTGAGCACCGGCTCTTGCATCGCGCGGTGCGGCAATTTCGGCGTTTCCCCTTGGCCCTCTTGCGCAGTCAATGCCTTCCGCCGTATCCCGCCTTTCATGTATACGGTTTGCGCCCTTTATCACTTCACCCGCTTCGATGCGCCGGACGCGCTACGCCAGCCGCTGCTGGACTGTGCCCGAGACAACGCGATCACTGGCACGCTGCTGATTGCCCACGAAGGAATCAACGGTACCGTTGCCGGATCCGCGGACGGCATCGCGGCGATCCTGGAGCACATCCGCGCCCTGCCCGGCTGTGCCGATCTTGAATGGAAGCTGTCTGAAGCGGCCGAGCGGCCCTTTGCCCGGATGAAGGTCCGGCTGAAGCGCGAGATCGTCACGATGGGCCAGCCCGATGTAGATCCGCGCGCCCGGGTCGGCCACTATGTTGATCCCGCCGACTGGAATGAACTGATCCGCTCTCCGGATGTGGCTCTGATCGACACCCGCAACGACTATGAGGTGGCCATCGGCACGTTCGAGGGTGCCGTCGATCCCCAGACCGCGAGCTTCCGCGATTTCCCCGCATGGTGGGAGGCCAACAAGGACCGCTTCCACAACAAGCGTATCGCGATGTTCTGCACCGGCGGGATCCGCTGCGAAAAATCGACCAACTGGCTGCTCGGACAAGGCGTTGAGGACGTATTCCACCTCAAGGGCGGGATTTTGAAATACCTCGAGGACGTCCCGCAGGAAGACAGCGCCTGGGACGGCGAGTGTTTCGTCTTCGACGGGCGGGTGTCCGTGGGCCATGGGCTGCGCGAAGGTCCGCACCTGCTCTGCCATGCCTGCCGTCGGCCGATCCTTCCCGAGGATCGCGAGCGTCCCGAATACGAACATGGTGTCTCCTGCCACCTGTGCATCGCCGAGACCTCCGATGCAGACAAGGATCGATTCCGCGAACGCGAGAAGCAGATCGCTCTTGCCCGTGCCCGCGGTGAACGCCACCTGCATGCGGATGTGCCCAACGACGACGAGTGACGCGCCTAGAAATAGCTGCGCACCAAGGATCCGGCGAGCAATGACCAGCCGTCGGCGATTACGAAGAAAGCCAGCTTGAATGGCAGTGATACGATGGCAGGCGGGACCATCATCATGCCCATGGACATGAGCACTGCCGCCACCACCAGGTCGATGATGAGGAACGGCAGGAAGATCAGGAAGCCGACCTGGAAGGCGCGGGCGATCTCCGACAACATGAAGCTCGGGATCAGGACAGAAAGCGGCGCCTCCGGTGCCAGCTCGAGCCCCCGAGCGTCGGGTCGCAAATCCGCCATGTTCGCGAATGTGTTCGGATCCGTGCGACCGGCCATGAAGCCGCGAAACGGCTCGAGCGTCCGGTTGAATGCGTCTTCCACTTCGATCTGCTCTTCCACGAGGGGGCGCACTCCATTGTCCCAGGCCGCGGTGAACGTGGGCTCCATCACAAAATAGGTCAGGAACAGAGCCAGGCTGACGATCAGCATGTTTGGTGGAGATTGTTGCAGACCTATGGCCTGCCGCAGGATTCCCAGCACCGTGACCAGGAAGGGAAAGCAGGTCACCATGATGGCGATGCCCGGCGCGAGGCTGAGCAGGGTGATCAGCGCGATCAGCTGCACGCTGGCCATCGTGACCGCCCCACCGTCATTTCCAAGATCAAGCGTGATCCCCTGTGCGACGGCCGGGCCGGCCAATATGCCGAGGATCACGGGGGCCAGCAGGGCTGCGGACAGGCGCATGATCAACTCGGTTTCTTGAGGTCCACGACCTCGGTCAGGCGAACCGCAAGCTGCCCGTTCTCGGCCCCGTCGACGACTTCGAGCGCGCCAATCCCGATGAGGCGATCCCCGACATACAATTCGACCGGATCTTCAAGCCGCTTGTCCAACGTCAGCACCGATCCTTCTCCAAGCTTCAGCAGATCACGCACGAGCGGGCGGGCGCGCCCCACCGAAACGGTGATCTCAATCGGCACCGACGTGAATGGCGTCGATGCTTCGGGACGCGCGGTGTCAGTCTGGTCATCCATTTGCGGTCTTTCTCCGGTTGTCATGCACAAAACCCTGAACCGCCTGCGCGACGTCGCTCACGAGTCCGCTGAGGTCGATCTGTCTTTCCGTTTCGGCGAACCTTATGTCCGCCTGCCCCTCGGCGAGCGTCTCATCCTCGACGAGCTGCACAGGGAAGCCGAAGTCCGTCTCGAGGAGTGGCCTCACCGCGTCCGCGTAGCCCGGTGCCACGGCAATGAGCACGTCGAGCGCTCCGATCTCGCGGGCCATGGCCTGAAGCTGTTCGGCCACATGCAAACCCAGCGTTTCGCGCACCATGCCCGGCAGCAGCTTGCCCACGACGTCCTCGAGCAACGGGGAGACTCCGTTCATCACCTGGCCGTAGGACTCGTGGTACGTGAAAGAAAGATCCTGAAGATTTTGCGCGAAATCGCTGGAAATCCTTGCATGGTCGTCCTTCTGAGCCTTGATCGCGTCCTCCCAGCCGGCGCGGTAACCACCATCGAACGCCTCGAGTTTCGCTGTCTCCAGCTCCGTATCGTCATGCAACACCGTGGCCGGGGCACTTGTCGCGTGGTGCACCACGCCGAAGTCCTCGAGAAAATCGGCTAGCCCCGTCATCGTGCCTCCTCCTTCTCGTCGAGCCAGTCACGCAGGATCTCCACGGTCTCTGCCTTGCGCTCTTCGATCAGGGCCCGAAGCCGGTCGACCGGATCCTCTTCTACGGGAGCATCGAAATCGACCATTCCCATGCCTCCGAACCCTTCACCACCGCCGAGTTCGCCAAGGGGGGTGAAGTCATCTCCTCCCATGTCGATCTCTCCATCAAGGGCGCCTGCCGGTCGGTCTCCGGGCGGCAGGGCAAGCGCCCCCTCCCCGGCAGCAAGCGCCTCCCGGCCCGGGGAGGTCAGGATCGGACGCACCACGAAGAGGCCGAGCACCAGCGCCACGAGCGCGAGAACAGCCATCTGGATCAGCAGCATCGGATCAAGGCGCGTGGCAAACCAATCCTGTTCGATCGGACCAGTCCCCAGA
This sequence comes from Salipiger pallidus, assembly GCF_014643635.1. Taxonomy (GTDB): domain Bacteria; phylum Pseudomonadota; class Alphaproteobacteria; order Rhodobacterales; family Rhodobacteraceae; genus Salipiger; species Salipiger pallidus. The sequence goes on along the minus strand of NZ_BMJV01000006.1, from coordinate 325,450 downwards.
CCCTCGGGACGTTCGAAAGGCATCGAGCGGATGGTGATCTCATCGCCACGCTCATCCTCGAACCCCACGGCGGAGGCCACGAGATCACGCAGATCGGTCAGCTGCTCCTCGGGAAGCGGTACGAAGTCCTGAGTCCCGTCGTCACCCGCCACGTAGGTGCCGTTGACCAGCACCGCGACCGTCAACCGTTTGATCGCCCCGGGAACGCGGGTCACCTCGCGCATCGTTTCTGAAACCTCGTAATTTACCCGCTCACGGGTTTCGGCACTCTGGCTCGAGGAGCTTTCATCACCGCCCGCCTCTCCATCCGGCAGATTCGACGCTACCGTGACGTCACCATCGCCGCTGTCCTGCGACTGACTGGTCTGCTCCTCGGAATCAGTCGAGATGATGACCCGCCCCTCGGGATCTATCTCGCGCTGACGAATGGTTTCGCTTTCGGTGACCGTGTCCACGCTGACCTCGACGACCGCGTTTCCCAGGCCGACCCGTGCCTCGACGAGCCGCTGGACCCTGTCGCGCAGCATGGCGGCCTTGTCATCGGCGGTCGGCCCCCTGCCGGTCTCATCCTCAGCCCCGATCAACCCTCCCTGGCCGTCGATGACCGCCACGTTCTCGGGCACGAGGCCGGGCACCGCGGAGGCGATGAGGTATTTCAGGGCACGCGCCTGGGTCGCGGATATCACCTCGCCCGCGGTGGTCACGGAAATCGAAGCGGAGGGGGTCACATCGCGCTGGAACGGGTTGGCGGTGGAATTTGCGATGTGCACCCGCGCAGAGGTGATCATGGGATTCGCCACGATGGTACGAGACAGTTCGCCTTCCTTGGCCCGCCAATAGGCGGCATCGAACATCTGAGACGTGGTGCCGAATCCGGACAACCCGTCCAGAAGCTCGTACCCCTGATTGGAGTTGGCGGGCAGCCCCTCGCTGGCCAGCGTCATGCGCAAGGCATCCCGCTGCGTTTCGGGCACGAAGATCGCGCCCGCCCGGACCTCGTAAGGGACGCCGCGCTGCTCGAGCGCCTCGACCACCTCGCCGGCGGCGCCGTTCTCCAGCCCTGCATAGAGAAGCGACATTGTCGGCGCACCCGTCATGCGGGCCATGGCCAGGACGGCGAGGACCATGGCAGCGGTTGCGCCAAGTACGACGATGCGCCGCCTGGCGCCAAGACCATCCCAAATTTGCATGAGTTGTGACAAGACCAACCTCCGTTCCGACCGTTCTGCTCGGTAGCTGCATCTTTGGACCATCAGGCTTAACAATCGGTTAGTCCCTGTACGGCTATAACGATCCCGGATTGAAGAAGGGGTGCGCCCATGACGGATGCCACGACAGACGCGCCGGACAGTGACGGGGCCGGGCCGAAGAAATCTTCGAAACTGCCGCTCATCATCGGCCTTGTGCTCGCGCTTATTGGGGGAGGAGGCGGTTTCTTTGCCGCGTTCACCGGGATGCTGCCTTTCGGCGGCGGCGGGGCGGCCCAGGAAGCGGGCGACGGCCAGGGCGCTGATTCCCATGCAGAGGAAGGCGCGGATCATTCAGAGCCGTTCACAGTTCCGGACACCGCCGTGGCCTTCGTCGAGCTGCCGCCGCTGGTCATCTCAATGGGAACCATCGCGGACCTGCATCACCTGCGGTTCCAGGCCAGCATAGAAGTGCGTCCCCAGCATCTTCAGACTGTGGCCGACCTGCAGCCCCGTATCATGGATGTGCTCAACAGCTATCTTCGGGCGCTGCGACCCGCCGACATAGAGGCACCCGGGGCATTGATTAGCATCCGGTCGCAAATCCTCAGACGCCTCCAACTCGTGGCGGGCGAAGACCGCGTGCGGGACCTGCTGATCATCGAATTCGTACTGAACTGACGAGGGGGCCCTTATGGAGGTCATCGCAGACATTCTACTCGCTGCCGGCGCGCTTGGCGCAGGCTTCTACTGCTTCATCCTGTCTCGCCGACTTTCGAGGTTCACCGACTTGGAGAAGGGCGTCGGAGGCGCGGTCGCCGTGCTCTCTGCACAGGTCGATGACCTGACCAGGACACTTGGGGCGGCGCAGGCCACCGCAGGCGAATCCTCGAAGTCGCTCGAGGCGCTGACAACCCGTGCCGAGGGGGTCGCCAAGCGGCTCGAGCTGATGCTGGCCTCAATGCACGATCTGCCGGAGAGCGGGAGACCGGCTGCCACAGAACACGAGGACGCGGAGCCAATGTTCTTCCGCCGTCCGGGACGGGAGGCATCTCGATGAAAAAGGCTGAGGCAAACACGCCGGTGCAGGTACAACGCCCCGCCCGCAAACCGAAGAAGCGTGGGAAGGGCGTGCTTGCCGTCATTGGCGGCCTGCTTGTGGCATCGGCGGTGGCACGGGTCGGGATCCATGCCTCGAGTGCCGTTGCGCTTGAAACCTCCCCGCCCGCGGAGGCCGGGCAAACCTCTGATCAGCCCCAGGAAGACGGCTCGACAGCACCGCCGAAAGATGGAGAAATAAGCCCCCTTCTGAAGGCCCTGAAGGATCGCGAGGACCGTATCAAAGAACGCGAGGCAGCCATTGCCTCTCGAATGCAGGCCCTTGCCGTCGCCGAGCAAGAGATCGAGCGTAGGCTGGTGGCTATGGAGGAGGCCGAGAAGAAGCTGCGTGCGACGCTTACAATCGCCAAGACCGCCGCACAGGAGGACGTGGACCGGCTTACCGAGGTCTATGCCTCGATGAAACCCAAGCAGGCCGCCGCGCTGTTCGAGGAGATGGACCCCGAGTTCGCCGCTGGTTTCCTGGGCCAGATGCGCCCGGACGCGGCTGCGGCGATCATGGCTGGCCTCAACCCTCAGACCGCCTACACGATCAGCGTCATGCTTGCCGGTCGCAATGCCGGAGCCCCGCGGGAGTGAGCCGTCGCTTGGGACGTCGCAGGTGGGGGCCCAATCCCGTCCTGCCCTCCAACGCGGGTAGCTTCGGGGGATGCCGCCTCTGCGGGACAGCCGGTTCAGACGAAGCAGGGCTTTAGGCCTGGCTCCCGCTCATGTCTTGCTGCGCCTGAGGTATTTAATCGTCCGGCCGCAGATGCCCCCGGCGGTGCCTGGTGGCCATGCTTCACCTCGCCGCATCGCCCGGCCAGTGCAGAAGATCATTCGCGGCGGGCTGCAAACCGACCAGTGCGTCCCGCGCGGCGAGCACGAAGGCGCAGAGCCCCTCATCGTTTGGCCACGCACCATGGATGCAGTGAATCGGACCTCGGTTTCCAGCCCTCGGGACGCTGGATGCGGCAGGGCGACGGCAGGCCTGGCAAGGCCATCTGACCCGCTTTTTAAGAGACTTTCTTGTAAAAAAGCACCATCCCCACGTCAACGTGAGAGTTTTTCTGGGAAACTTCGCATTGCTTTCGCGTTGTGGCTGAAGACAATGAACAGGCTTGCACCAGGATATTTGAGTACACCTATGATCACGAGACGCAGATTTATGGCCACCGCCTCAGCCGGAGCGGGCATTGCCGTGGCCTCCCCCGCCCTCGCATTCGAGGTTGCCCCCCGCTATCGCCCGCAGCCCGTGCGGGTCAAGAATGACCTCGCCCCGGGCCAAATCCTCATTCTGCCCCGGGCACATTTCCTGTATTTCGTGGACCAGCCCGGTCAGGCGATCCGTTACGGCGTTGGGGTGGGGCGCGCGGGCCTCGAGTTCACCGGCGATGCAGTCATCGAGGTCAAGAAGGAATGGCCGACCTGGCGTCCGACAAACGAGATGATCGAACGCGATCCCGGTGCATACCGGCGTTTCAAGGACAACGACTATGTCCAGCCCGGCGGTCCTGAAAATCCCTTGGGCGCTCGTGCGTTGTACCTTTTCCAAAACGGGCGCGACACGTTCTATCGCATCCACGGAACCACCGAACCTCAATCCATCGGTCGCTCCGTGTCGAACGGGTGCATCCGCATGCTCAATGAGCATGTTACCGATCTTTACGAGAGGGTGCCGATCGGGACGCCCGTTACCGTACTTTAAGTTTCCAGCAGACGGCCATGCTTAAAGGCCCTGGCCCGGCCATGCGCCGGGGCCTTAGTCGTTCTGCGGCCCAAGCCAATGTCCCGCGAACTTTGCCCAGACCATCGTGACCCTGCCTTATTCACGCCCGAATCTCCCGAAATTAATGAAGGCTTAGGACATCACCGTCATGGTGCATGAAAGCGCGGGAGACCCACATGGCAATCATCGGACTTTTCATCGGTAGTGTTCTCGGCTTCTTTGGCGCAGCCTTGCTTTGGCTTGCCCTTGACGTGTCCTTTCTGTCTGCAGTCGGCATCTATTTCGCCACCGCGCTCAGCTTCGGGCTGATTCCTGTGCTGGGCAACAGCATGCGCTCGGCCCCCATGCTGGCGATGGCCCCGGTCAACACCGCGCGCTGAAGGACTGAAACAGCGCAACAATCTGGCCAGATACAATCAAGATAAGCCCTACGCCCCCCTCCCGGAGCGTAGTCGTAGCAAGAACAGCCAATCGTCCGAAGCAGCCTGCCAGGACAGCCGGCACCGACGACGGCAGTAACGCAACGCCGGTCAGTCCGAACCGGCGTCCACTGCATCGACCAGTTCGAGAACCGACGGTCCCAGCGCCTCGACGATGAGGTCGACCCCCTCGGCATTGGGGTGAATGCCATCTGCCTGCATCATCCCTGCCGCCTGCTCAGGCGTGCCACCGTCGGGCAGAATGCCAGCAAAGAAGCTGGGCGCATAAAGCGTCTCATGCTCGTTGGCCAGATCTGGGAAGATCGCGTCAAACTCGGCCTTGTAATCAGGGCCGTAGTTCCCAGGAGCCTGCAGGCCGACCAGCAACACCTCGACGCCCTTGCCCTCAGCAATCTCAAGGATGCCATCGAGGTTCTCGCGCGTCATCTCGGGGGGCAGGCCGCGCAACATGTCGTTTCCACCCAAGGTCAGGATCATCGCGTCGACCTGCGGCTCGAGTGACCAGTCCACCCGCGACAGCCCGCCAGCGGTGGTGTCACCGGACACGCCACCATTGATGACCGTCACTTCGCGCCCCTGATCATCCAGCCATGCCTGAAGGCTCGGCACGAAGCCATCGCCATCGGGCAGGCCGTACCCTTGGGTCAGGCTATCACCGAACGCGAGGACCGTCACGGTCTCTGCCCGGGCGGCGCCGGTTGCCGCACAAATCAAAAGCGCCGCAATCGCGACCTTGTTGCCAAGGGCCAAGGCCCCATATTTCTGCAAACACATCATAATTCCGGACACCCCTATGCCTGATCCCGCCGTCACGCTCGAAGATGTCACGCTCAGCCTGCGCGGCAATGCCGGAATGGTCGAAATCCTCCATGGCATCTCGCTGACCGTTGCACGGGGCGAGACGATTGGGCTGATCGGTCCGTCCGGGAGCGGGAAATCCTCTCTGCTGATGGTCATGGGCGGGCTGGAACATGCCACCTCCGGCCGTGTCGGCGTCCTTGGGCAGGACTTGACCGACATGGACGAGGACGCTCTGGCCCGCTTCCGCAGGGATCACATGGGGGTGGTGTTCCAGAGCTTCAACCTCATCCCCACCATGACCGCGCTGGAAAACGTCGCGACACCGCTTGAGCTTGCCGGCCACAAGGATGCCTTCGATCTCGCTCAGGCAGAACTCGACTCCGTGGGCCTCGGGCATCGGTCGGACCATTACCCGGCGCAAATGTCTGGCGGTGAACAGCAGCGCGTGGCACTGGCCCGAGCCTCAGCACCGAGGCCGGACATCCTGCTCGCGGACGAGCCGACGGGCAACCTTGATGGCAAGAACGGCGATGCGATCATGGACATGCTCTTCGGCCTGCGCGATCGCCATGGCGCGACACTGGTGCTGGTCACCCACTCCAACTCCCTTGCACAGCGCTGCGACCGGGTCGTTCGCCTGACCGATGGCCGGGTCGATGCCGCGAAGGCGAGGGACGCGGAATGAGCCTGCGCATTGCGTCCCGCTTTGCCCGCCGCGAACTGCGCGGGGGTCTCAGGGGCTTCCGGATCTTCCTGGCCTGCCTTGCCTTGGGCGTTGCGGCGATTGCCGGCGTCGGGTCGGTGCGCACCGCCATTCAAGCGGGGCTGGCCGACCAGGGCGCCATCCTGCTCGGCGGCGACGCGCAGGCGCAGTTCACCTACCGCTTCGCCTCGGACAATGAACGCGCCTGGCTCGAGAGCATATCGACAGGGGTGTCCGAGATCACCGATTTCCGCTCCATGGCGGTGGCCGACGGCCCCGAGGGGCCGGAGCGCGGCCTCACCCAGATCAAGTCCGTCGACGACGCCTATCCCCTCTTGGGCGAGATGCAGCTCGACCCGGCCATGCCGCTGGCGCAGGCGCTGGACGGGGGCGAGCTGCCTGGCGCAGTGATGGCGCCGGTGCTGGCGGACCGGCTTGGCCTGTCCCCCGGCGACAGCTTCCGCCTTGGCACGCAGGAGTTTTCCCTGTCGGCCATCATCGTCACCGAGCCTGATGACGCCGGCGGAGGCTTCAGCCTCGGGCCGCGCACCATGGTCCGCACCGAGGCGCTGCGCGGCTCCGGCCTGCTGTCTGCCGGGTCCCTGTTCGAGACGGAATACCGCATGACCCTGCCCGAGGGCACCGACCTCGACGCGCTGCGCGCCGATGCCGAAGAGCGGTTCCAAGACACCGGCATCCGCTGGCGCGACAGCCGCAACGGTGCGCCGGGGGTGGCCCGCTTCGTCGACAGGCTGGCGAATTTCCTCGTACTCGTGGGGCTTTCGGGCCTTGCGGTGGGAGGCATCGGGGTGTCGGCGGCGGTACGCGCCTACCTCGCGCGAAAGACCACCGTCGTCGCCACGTTGCGCACGCTCGGTGCCAGCCGTGCCGTGATCTTCCAGACCTACTTCATCCAGATCGGCGTTCTGAGCCTCATCGGCATCGCCATCGGCCTCGTACTGGGCGCGGCCATCCCGCTGCTTTTCGCGCCGATCATCGCGGACTCGCTGCCGATCCCGACGCTGTTCCGGCTCTACCCCGGTCCGCTGTTCGAAGCGGCGATCTACGGCATCCTCACCGCGCTCCTCTTCACCCTCTGGCCCCTCGCCCGCACCGAGGAGGTCCGCGCCGCCGCCCTCTTCCGCGATGCACTGGACAGCGCCCGCGCCCTGCCCGCCACCCGCTTCGTGGTGGCGACGGTGCTGCTGCTGGCGCTGCTGGTGGGCGTGGCGATGCTGTTCTCGGGCAATGCGCAGATCACGCTCTGGACCACAGGGGGCATCCTCGGCGCGCTGGTGATCCTTGCCATCGCGGCCACCGGCATCCGCGCGCTGGCTCACCGCCTGACACCTGCTGCCCGTGGGCGCCCGGTGCTGAGATGGGCGCTTGGGGCCATCGGCGGCCCGCGTGAGACCGCCGCCTCCGTGGTGCTGTCGCTGGGCCTCGGCCTGTCGGTGCTGGCGGCTATCGGCCAGATCGACGGCAACCTGCGCAACGCCATCGATCGCGATCTCCCCGAGGTCGCGCCGTCCTATTTCTTCGTCGACATCCAGCCCGGCCAGATCGACGGCTACATGGAACGGCTGGAAAACGATCCCGCCGTCAGCCGCATCGACACCGCCCCCATGCTGCGCGGCGTCATCACCCAGATCAACGGGACCAATGCGCGCGAGGTGGCAGGCGATCACTGGGTCGTGCGCGGCGACCGCGGCATCACCTACGCCGCCACTCCCGACGAGCGCACCATCGTCACGAGCGGTGAATGGTGGCCCGAGGATTACGATGGCCCGCCCCAGATCAGCTTTGCCCGCGAGGAGGCCGAGGAGATCGGGCTCGCGCTTGGTGATGAGATCACCTTCAACGTGCTGGGCCGCGACATCACCGCGACGATCACCAGCTTCCGTGACGTGGATTTCTCGACCGCCGGGATCGGCTTTGTCATGACGCTGAACCCCGCCGCCCTGCAGGGGGCGCCGCACACCTTCATCTCGACGGTCTATGCCGAGCCCGAAGCCGAAAGCCAGATCCTGCGCGACCTTGCGGGCGAGTACCCCAACATCACCGCCATCCGCGTGCGCGACGCCATCGACCGCGTGGCCGAACTGCTCGAAGGCATCGGCGCCGCAATCCGCTGGGGGGCCGGGGCGACGCTGCTCACCGGGTTCCTCGTGCTGATCGGCGCGGCCTCGGCCGGGGAAGGCGCCCGCACCTACGAGGCGGCGGTGCTCAAGACCCTCGGCGCCTCGCGCGCCCGCATCCTGCAAAGCTTTGCCCTGCGGTCCGCCCTTCTGGGCGCGGCAGCGGGGGTGGTGGCGCTTGGTGCGGGCATCCTCGGGGGCTGGGCGGTGAGCCACTTCGTCATGGAAACCAGCTTTGCGGTGATGTGGCCTTCGGCCTTCGGCATCATCATCGGCGGCATCATCGCGACGCTTCTGGCCGGCCTCGGCTTTGCATGGCGTCCACTTGCCGTGCGCCCGGCGCGGGTTCTCCGCGCACGGGAGTGACCCCGCCTTGCGATTGGTGGCCGGGGCTGGCAAGCCTTGGCCGACCCCTTTCGCCGAACCGATACGAGGATACCCCCCATGCCCGACACCCTGCCGATGCCGATCTCGACCCTGAGCCTCGCGCAGCGCAACTCGATCATGAACCTCGTGCGCCGCGCCGCGAGAGCCGAGATCCTGCCCCGCTTCCGCCGCCTCGACGCGTCGGACATCGCGCAGAAGACCTCGCGCCAGGATCTCGTTACCGAAGCGGACCGCGCCGCCGAGGCGATGATCGCCCGCGGCCTGCTTCGCCTCTTTCCGAATGCGCTGATCGTCGGCGAGGAAAACGTCGCCGAGCACCCCGAGGTGCTGGACAAGGTCGCCGATGCCGAGCTTGCCATCACCATAGATCCGGTGGACGGCACCTGGAACTATGCCCATGGGCTTGCCACCTTCGGCGTGATCCTGTCGGTGCTGCGCTTCGGCGTGCCGGTCTACGGCCTGCTCTACGATCCACTGCTGGACGATTTCATCGCCGGCGGCAGTGACGGCCCGGCCGAGATGATCCTGCCCACCAAGCGCCACGCCCGCCCGCTGACCACGTCCAGGGGCGGCCCCCTCGAAGAGCTGCAGGGCTACCTGCCGCTCTACATGCTCCCCGAGGACAAGCAGGCCGAGATGGCCGCGCTCATGCCCCGGTTCGAACGGTTGCTGTCGCTGCGCTGCTCCTGCCACGAATTCCGCATGCTGGCGCAGGGCCACGCGGACTTCGTGCTCGCCACTGGCCTCACTCCGTGGGACCACGCGGCGGGCGCGCTTCTGGCGGAACGCGCCGGAGGCCACACGGCGATGCTCGACGGCAGCGACTACAACGCCGCCAACCGCGACGGCTACCTGCTCAGCGCCTGCGACAAGGCCACATGGACCCGCCTGCGCGACGCCTTCTCCTTCCTGCTGGACAGCCCCGCAGAGACCGCCCTGCAGGACGATCAGGAGACCACCCCGGCCTGACCCCCCAGCTTCCTTTGACTTGAAATATCCCGGAGAGCGCGAGAGGCAGCGCCTCTCGCTCCCGAAGGGACCCCGCTGCTGGGCCGCATGGCAAAGGCTCTTCGTCCCGCTCGCGCGCCGTCTCCTGCTCACGACCTCCAAGGCCAGGGCGTGATCCCTTCCCCCGAAGGCATCACCCCTTGGCGCGAGCGATCCCCCCTCCCTCGCGCCACAAATGCCACTTACTCCGCCGCGTCCGCGTAGTCCGACATCGGCGGACAGGTACACACGAGGTTCCGATCACCATAGGCGTTGTCCACCCGGTTGACCGGTGGCCAGTACTTGTCGACACGAAATGCCCCCGGTGGGAAACACCCCTGCTCGCGCCCATAGGGACGATCCCAGTCACGCACGAGATCCTCCATCGTGTGCGGTGCACGCTTGAGCGGGTTGCTTTCGCGGTCCATCGTTCCGTCCTCGATGGCCCGGATCTCCTCGCGGATCGCCAGCATGGCATCGCAGAACCGGTCGAGCTCCGCCTTGGTCTCGCTTTCGGTCGGCTCTACCATCAGCGTGCCGGCCACCGGCCAGCTCATGGTCGGCGCGTGGAACCCGCAATCCACGAGGCGCTTGGCGATATCCTCCACCGTGACGCCTGCGCTTTTCTCGAAGGGCCGCACGTCAAGGATGCACTCATGGGCAACGCGCCCCTTGCCGCCCTTGTAGAGCACGTCATATGCCCCCGACAGCCGCGCCGCGATGTAGTTGGCATTCAGGATCGCCGCCCTCGTCGCCTGTGTCAGCCCATCACCGCCCATCATCAGAACGTACCCCCAGGAAATCGGCAGCAGCGACGGAGACCCGAAGGCCGCCGCCGAAACTGGCCCAGCCTCGCCGCCAAGGGGATCGGACGGCAGATGCTCTGCCAGATGCGCCTTCACCCCGATCGGCCCCATGCCGGGACCGCCCCCACCATGGGGAATGCAGAAGGTCTTGTGCAGGTTGAGGTGACTCACATCCCCGCCAAGGTCGCCCGGCCGCGACAGACCCACCATGGCATTCATGTTCGCGCCGTCGATATAGACCTGCCCTCCATGCTCATGGGTGATGGCGCAGACATCGCGCACTGTCTCCTCGAAGACGCCGTGCGTGGACGGGTAGGTGATCATGCAGGCGGCCAGCCGATCCGAATGCTGCTCGGCCTTGGCGCGGAAATCCGCAAGGTCGATGGACCCTTCGGCGTCGCATTTCACCGGAACCACCTTCCAGCCCACCATCTGGGCCGAGGCCGGGTTGGTCCCGTGCGCGTTGACCGGGATGAGGCACACATCCCGCGCCCCCTCGCCCCGCGCGCGCTGCCAAGAGGCGATGGTCAGAAGCCCCGCATATTCCCCCTGCGCGCCGGAATTGGGCTGCATCGAGATCGCGTCATAGCCGGTGATCGCACATAGCTTGTCCGACAGATCCCGGATCATCTCCGCATAGCCCTTGGCCTGATCCTTCGGCGCATAGGGATGCAGCGCGGCAAACTCGCGCCAGCTCACCGGCATCATCTCGGCGGCTGCATTGAGCTTCATGGTGCAGGACCCCAGCGGGATCATCGCACGGTCCAGCGCAAGGTCCCGGTCCGCCAGACGGCGCATGTAGCGCATCATCTCGGTCTCGGCCCGGTTCATCTGGAAGATCTCGTGCCCAAGGTAGTCGCTCTGTCGCAGCAGCGCGTCGGGCAGGCGGCAGCCCTGCGCGCCTCCCTCGTCCCTGCGCACAAGGCCGAAGGCCCGCCACACCGCCTCGATGGTCGCGGGTCGCGTGGTTTCATCAAGGGTGATGCCCACCTTGGTGCGCCCCACCTTGCGCAGGTTGATGCCCTCCTTGACCGCCGCCTGCAGGATGCCGCGCTGCAGCAGCCCCACCTCCACGGTAATCGTGTCGAAGAACCCTTCGGGGCCGACAACATAGCCCGCCGCCTCCAGCCCCTCGGCCAGCCGCACGGTCTTGAGGTGGATACGCTCGGCAATGGCCCGAAGCCCTTTGGGCCCATGGAACACCGCGTAGAACCCCGCCATCACCGCCAAAAGCGCCTGCGCAGTGCAGACGTTGGACGTCGCCTTCTCGCGCCGGATGTGCTGTTCGCGGGTTTGCAGGGCAAGACGGTAGGCGCGATTGCCATGGGCATCGACGGACACCCCGACGATACGGCCCGGCATGGCGCGCTTCATCTCATCACGGCAGGCCATGTAAGCGGCATGCGGGCCACCAAAGCCCAAAGGCACACCGAAACGCTGGGTCGAGCCCACCGCAATGTCGGCCCCCATCGCGCCCGGCTCCTTCAGCAGGCACAGGGCCATGATGTCGGCGGCAACGATGCCCACCGCCTTAGCTTCGTGCAGCGCCGTCATCTCGGCCGACACATCTCGCAGTCCACCATGGGTGCCGGGATACTGGAAGATCGCCCCGAACACCGCCTCAGCATCCAACTCGGACGGCGCGCCGAAGATCACCTCGATCCCCAGCGGCGCGGCGCGGGTCTTCATCACCGCGATATTCTGCGGATGGCACCCCTCGTCCACGAAAAACGCTTTGGCCTTCGACTTCGACGACCGCAGCGCCATGGTCATCGCCTCGGCACAGGCGGTCGCCTCGTCCAGCAGCGACGCGTTGGCCACCGGCAGCCCGGTCAGGTCGCTCACCATGGTCTGGTAGTTCAGCAGCGCCTCGAGCCGCCCCTGCGAGATCTCGGGCTGGTAGGGCGTGTAGGCGGTGTACCACGCCGGATTTTCAAAGATGTTGCGCTGGATCGCCGGGGGCGTGATCGTGCCGTGATAGCCCTGCCCGATAAGCGAGGTCAGAACCTTGTTCTTCGCCGCCACCTCCTCAAGCCGCCAGAGCATCTCGCGCTCCGAAAGCGCCGCCCCAAAATCCAGCGGCTCGGCCTGACGGATGCCCTTGGGGACGGTCTGGTCGATCAGCTCATCAAGGCCCGAGACCCCGAGCACGGCGAACATTTCATCCATCTCGGCGGGCGAGGGGCCGATATGGCGGCGGTTGGCGAAATCGTAAGGCTGGTAGTCGGTTGGCTCGAATGCCATGGGCAAACCCTCTCCGTCCGGGGCCGCGCCCCGCTGTTTCTTCTCTTTCAAAATACGCCGGGGGAGTCCGCGCAGCGGACGGGGGCAGAGCCCCCTGCCCCCGTGCCACCGGGATCAGCCGATGAACGCCTTGTAGGCGGCGTCATCCATCAGCTCGTCCATCGCGGACATGTCCTCGACCTTCATCTTGAAGAACCAGGCCTCACCCTCGGGATCCTCACCGACCTTGCCGGGGTCATCCACGAGCGCCTCGTTCACCTCGATGATTTCGCCATCGAGCGGAGCGAGGATGTCGGACGCGGCCTTCACCGACTCGATCACCACGATCTCATCGTCCTTGCTTACCGTGGTGCCCGGCTCGGGCAGTTCCACGAACACCACGTCGCCCAGCTGCTCGGCCGCGTGGGCAGTGATGCCCACAACCACGAGGTCGCCCTCGACCTCCAGCCATTCGTGTTCCTCGGTGTATTTCATCGCGCTGGCTCCTTGTTGTCAGCGTGTCTTTGTCAGCGTTTGTAGCTTTGTTTCACGAAGGGCAGAGCCGTCACGAGGACGGGCAACCGCTTGCCGCGCACCTCGCCGTAAAGCGTCGTGCCGGCTTTGGCGTTTTGGGTGCCCACATAACCCATGGCCACCGGCCCGCCCACCGTGGGGCCGAAGCCGCCGGATGTCACCCGGCCAACTTCTGCCCCGCCCTCGGTCGCGTCGAACAGGACGACCCCTTCGCGCATGGGCGCGCGCCCCTCGGGGCGCAACCCGACCCGCAAGCGCGCCGGCCCCGTGGCGATCTGCGACAGGATGCGGTCTGCGCCGGGAAAGCCCCCGGCCCGAGCGCCATCGGCGCGCCGCACCTTCTGGATCGCCCAGAGCAACGCGGCCTCTGCCGGGGTCGTTCCCGCATCGATGTCATGACCGTAAAGGCACAGCCCCGCCTCGAGCCGCAGCGAATCCCGCGCCCCGAGCCCGATGGGCTCTACCGCATCCATGTCCAGAAGCTGCCTTGCAAAGGCTTCGGCATCGGCGGCGGGCAGCGAAATCTCGTAACCGTCCTCGCCGGTATAGCCCGAGCGCGAGATCCATAGGTCTCCGAACGCCCGGCTGTCCATGAAGCGCATGTCGGCAACGCCGGGCACAAGGCGCTCCAGGGCGGCTTCGGCCTCGGGGCCCTGCAGGGCGATCAGGGCGCGATCCTCGATCACCTCCACGGCGCAAAGGTCCGACACATGCGCCTTCAGATGCGCGATGTCGCCCTCCTTGCAGGCGGCATTGACCACGAGGAACAGCCCGGTGTCCCAAGCGCAGGTGGCGACCATCAGGTCATCGAGCAGGCCGCTATCCTCGTTCGTGAACATGGCATAGCGCTGGCGGCCCGGTTTCAGACCCACCACGTCAACCGGCACCAGCCGTTCCAGCGCCAGCGCGGCATCGGCCACGTCGCCGGAATGGGGACGCAGGAACACCTGCCCCATGTGGCTGACGTCGAACAGCCCGCAGGCGGCGCGGCAGTGAAGATGCTCCTTCATCACGCCCATGGGGTATTGCACCGGCATCTCGTACCCGGCGAACGGCACCATCTTGGCGCCAAGCGCCACGTGCAGATCATGGAGTGGTGTCGATTTCAGCTCGTCCATACGCCCTTCACATCCCTTTCGCCCGGATGTGGCGTCTGGCCAAGCCCCCGGACATTCCGCGCGGGTAACCCGCGCCCGAATGCCCCCTCTGTCCGTCAGCCTGAGATCGCTATCCCTTCGGCGGGTGCGCGGGGCACCTCTCTCCAGAGTCTTGTCACCATGACGGTCCTTGTGGCCTGAGAGTTTCCGGGGCGGTTGCTCCTTCGGCACCGGGCCACATCAGCGGCACCGGTTCTCCCATCACGGTGATCCAAGGGTACGATGAAACTCAGCCTGCTGCAAGCGCCCGCTCGGGGACGGCGGTGCGGCACCCGCCATTCGGCGCGAGAATGTCCATCAGGGCGGCATTGTCGCACATTAGCGAATCCAGTGTGATGGGATCGAGCGTCGCGTAGAAGGCGTTGGCGGCTTCGGTCAGCGCCACCCGCAGGCGGCAGGCGTCAATGAGCGGGCAGGTGTTGTCCACGTCGGCAAAGCACTCAGCCAGCGGCACCGGCGCCTCGAGGGCGCGGAACACATCGCCGACGCGGATCTCACCGGCGCCGCGCGACAGCGACAGTCCGCCCTTGCGGCCCCGCTGCGTGTGCAGGAACCCCAGCTGCGCGAGTTGGTTGATGACCTGCGCCAAGTGATTTTCCGAGGCGTTGCACCGCTCCGCAATCTCGGCTTTGGTCACCAGACGGTCGGAGTTCGCGGCACAATACATCAGGACGCGGATGGCGATATTGGTTCTTTTCGTAACGCGCACGGGCCAACCTCTTTGAATCACATGCTGGGACCCCGGCAGATATACATGATCTGGATATGAATGATTTGACTTGCATCAATTACAAAAGCGCGAACGAAACAGGGGCCAAAACACCCATAAGGGAATCCTTCTTTTTTGGCTACGGCTCGCTCGTGAACCGCAAGACCCATGGTTTCACCCCTCCCTACCCCGCCAAGGCCACTGGCTGGCGCCGGGCGTGGCAGTCGGTCCCCTCCTCTCCTTTGGCCTACCTGACCGCCGTTCCGGACCCTGACTGCACCATCGAGGGGCTGATCGCCCCGGTCCCCGAGGATGGCTGGGCGGCGCTCGACCTGCGCGAGGCCGCCTATGAACGGCTCGATGCGCGCTCTGCGATCCACCACGAGGCCCCCGGCGCCACCGAGTTGGCGATCTATTCGATTGCGCCAGACCGCCGCATCGCCCCACGCGCCGACACGCCGGTGCTGCTGAGCTACCTCGATGTGGTGGTGCAGGGTTACCTGCAGGAGTTCGGCCCCGAGGGTGCCGACCGGTTCTTCGCCACCACCAGCGGGTGGGAGGCGCATTTCCTTGATGACCGCGACGCTCCCCGTTATCCCCGCGCCCAGATCCTGAGCGACGACGAGCGCGCCTTCGTCGATACCCGGCTCGATGCGCTTGGTGCGCGGAGGATCCGCGCGTGAGGCCCCGCAAGCTGCTGATGCTGCTCAAGCGGGTCAGCCGCAACCTCGTGGCCCGCATCCTGCTGGGGGCGCTGGTCGCCTTTGTCACGGCGCTGGTGGCACCACTGTTCGAAGGGCTGATCCCCAAGGATCTGCAGGACCGGTTCGGCAGCGACGCGGTGATGCCGATCCTCAGCATCCTTGCGTCGACCATGCTGACGGTCACCACCTTCTCTCTGTCGGTGATGGTGCAGGCGTTCCAGACCGCGGCCAATTCCGCCACCCCCCGCGCCTACCGGCTGCACCTCAACGACACCACGACGCAGACCGTTCTGGCCACCTTCACCGGAGCCTTCCTGTTCTCGCTGACAGCGATCGTGATGTTCCGCGCCGGATTCTACTCGGAAAGCGCGGCGGTGGTGATCTTTGGTGTGACGGTGGTGGTGATTGCGCTCATCATCCTTGCCATCATCCGCTGGATTGACCACCTAAGCAGCCTTGGCAGCATGGATGACACCCTGTCCAAGGTCGAGGCACAGGCCCGCGAGACTCTCGCTCGCATCTTCGAGCGTCCCGCGCTTGGCGGCGTGCCGCTGGCGGCCGGGGCTGAAATGCCCTCGGGCACGGTGCCGGTCCGGGCGCCGAGGGGCGGCTACGTCCAGCTGATCGACATGGCCGCGCTGAACGACATGCTGGGCGACGCCTCGGCACATATCGTGCTGGCCACCTCACCGGGACGACATGTGGTGAAGGGCGCGGTCATTGGTCACGTCCTTGGAGATGCGAACCCGGAGCAGCTGGCCAACGCCTTCACCTTCGGAGAGATCCGCACCGCCGAACAGGACGCCCGCTTCGGGGTGATCGTGTTGAACGAGATAGCCGTGCGCGCCCTGTCGCCGGGAATCAACGACCCGGGCACCGCCATTGATGTGATCCATCGGCTGAGCCGGGTGCTGTCGGACCTGCGCCATCCCGGCAATCCACCACCTGAGTTTCCTCGCATCGAGGTGCCAGTGCTCCACCCCGCCGACCTGATCGAGGACGGCTTTGCATCACTCATCCGCGCCGGGCGAGAACACCCCGAGGTCATCGGCCTCGCGGTCGAGGCGCTGGGGCAGCTCGAGGGGTCCGACTGGCCCGAGATGGCCAACGAAGCGAAGTCGATGCGCGGCTATGCCCTGCGCCATGCCAAGGAGGTGCTGAGCCTGCGCGATGATCGCGACGCGGTGGCGCGCAGCTAGTCCCGATCCGGACATGCAAAAGCGCCGGACCAAATGGCCCGGCGCTTTTGAAACTGCATTCGGAAAAGGCGTTCAGCCCGCGGCGAGCTTGCGCGCCGGGATCTGCTGCATCAGCGGCATGACGTCGGCCATTTCGGGCCCGCGCTCGAGGCCGGTAACCGCCTTGCGCAATGGCATAAAGAGGCCCTTGCCCTTGCGGCCCGTCGCCTCTTTCACAGCCTTGGTCCATTCACCCCAGGTGTCCTGCGTGTAGGGACCGTCAGGCAGCAGGGCCATGGCTTCGGCGATGAAGTCGCGGTCTTCGTCGGCGATGAGCGGCTCTGCCCCGTCACGGAACAGCGCCCACCACGGGGCGATGTCCTTACGAGTGGTGATGTTGTCGCGGGCGACCTGCCAGAACAGCTCGGCCTTGTCTGCGGGCACGCCAAGCTCGGCGATCTCGTCCGCGACCTCGGAGAACGGCAGCTCGTGCAGCTTGCGGGCGGTCAGCGGGTAGAGATCCTGTTCGTCGAATTTCGTCGGCGCAGAGCCGAACTGCGACAGGTCAAATCCTTCCGCGATCTCATCAAGCGAGGTACGCAGCTCCACCGGCTGGCTCGAGCCAAGCCGCGCCATCAGCGACAGAAGCGCCTCAGGCTCGATGCCCGCTTCGCGCATGTCACGCAGCGACAGCACGCCAAGGCGCTTGGACAGGGATTCGCCCTGCGGGCCGGTCAGCAGCGAATGGTGGGCAAAGCCGGGAACCGTGCCGCCAAGCGCCTCGATGATCTGGATCTGCGTTGCGGTGTTGGTGACGTGGTCGGACCCGCGCACGATGTTGGTCACGCCCATGTCGATGTCATCGACCACCGAGGCCAGCGTATAGAGCAGCTGACCGTCGGCACGTATCAGCACAGGGTCGGACACCGAGGCCGCATCGATCGAGATCGGCCCGAGGATGCCGTCAGTCCAGTCGATACGTTCCTGCTTCAGCTTGAAGCGCCACACGCCATCGCCACGCTCGGCACGCAGGGCAGCCTTTTCGTCGTCCGACAGCGACAGGGCGGCGCGGTCGTAGACCGGCGGCTTGCCCATGTTGAGCTGCTTCTTGCGCTTGAGGTCCAGTTCGGTCGGCGTTTCCCACGCCTCGTAGAAGCGGCCCATGTCGCGCAGCTGCTGGCCTGCCTCGTGGTAGCGCTCGAGCCGCGCGCTCTGCCGCTCCGTCTTGTCCCAGGTAAGGCCCAGCCACTCCAGATCGCGCTTGATGCCGTCGACATATTCTTCCTTGCTGCGTTCGGCGTCGGTGTCGTCGATGCGCAGGATGAAGGTGCCGCCGGCCTTGCGGGCGATCAGGTAGTTGAACAGTGCCGTGCGAAGGTTGCCCACGTGAATGTGGCCTGTGGGCGAAGGGGCAAATCGGGTAACGGTCATTTCAGGCTCCTGCATACGCAGCTGGCACTTCCCACAAGCGCGGCGCTTTGTCCAGTTCACGGCTCTTGGCGCGGCTGCGGCAAGCTGACATTCTGCACCGTATGAGAGACATCCTGACCATCACGCTCAACCCCGCGCTTGACATCTCGACCAGCAGCGACCGGGTCATCCCGGGCCCCAAGCTGCGCTGTGCCCCGATCACCGTGGATCCCGGGGGTGGCGGCATCAACGTCGCCCGCGTGGTGGCCGAACTTGGCGGACGCGCCCGTGCCTTCGTGGCGCTGGCCGGTCCCGTGGGAATGCGCCTGTCGGAAACGCTGTCCAGCCTTGGCCTGCCGCTGGTGCGGATGCAGGCGCCCGGCGACACCCGCGAAAGCTTTGCCGTGCATGACCGCCAGAGCGGCGAGCAATACCGCTTCGTGCTGCCCGGCCCCGCATGGGCCGAAGAGGACCTGGCAGAGGCGCTGCAGGCCATCGCCGCTGCCGTGCCGCGCGGCGGCATCGTCATCCTGAGCGGCAGCCAGCCCCCGGGGGTTGCCGCCGACTTCACCACCCGGCTTTGCGCCGCGCTGGCCGAGCGCGACGCCGAGGTCATCGCTGACACCTCCGGCGAGGCGCTGGCCCATCTTGCCGCCGGAACCTCCCCTGCCCCTGCGGTGCTGCGCATGGACAGCCACGAAGCCGAAGAGCTTGCAGGGCGCCCCCTTGTCACCCGCCGCGAGTCGGCGGAGTTCGCCGCCGAGCTTGTCTCCCGGGGGGCCGCCACCCGCGTCATCGTGGCGCGCGGCGCCGACGGGTCGGTCATGGCCGGCCCCGAGGGGCTGACCCAGGTCAGCGCCGCCAATGTCGCGGTGCTGTCGGCCATCGGCGCCGGGGACAGTTTCGTGGGCGCCTTCGCCTATGGCCTGTCCAGCGGCATGACCGCGCCGGACGCCCTCGCCCTTGGCGCGGCGGCGGCTAGCGCCACTGTCACTCTGCCGGGCACGACCCTGTGCGGGCGGCAAAGTGTCGATGACATGCTGCCCCAATGCGGCGCATCGCAAATCCCCTGAGCCGTAGCCGGCGGCCCCGCATGGGGGCCGCCCCCGTCAGGCCACCGCGCTGGCCTCGACCGCGCGCAGGTCCAGCCGGACCAACGTCTGGTTCAGAAGCACGTAGGCGATTTCGCCAAAGGTGGCGGGCCCGGTGAAGCCTCCGGTGGTCTTGGTGTCGAGCTCTCCGTAGAGGTAATTGAGGATGCAGTTGCACGACAACTCCTGCGCGCCATGGCCTTGCGCCCGCACCGCGAAATCCGAGGCGTAATCACCCGGGGCTTTTGCGATGTGGTAGACCTGCCCTTCGATCACCGGGGCATAGAAGGTCACCCCGTCCTTGGCGTCCACCGACTGGACCGACACGTTGACCATGGCCCCCGCGTAATCGGCAACCAGAGGGCAGCGGGTGTCGATTGCTGTCTCGGCGAGATAAGCGGCAAAATCCCGTTCCTTGCCATTGATCAGCGCCCTGCGCGCGGCAAAACCGCTGTGCGCAAAGGTGATCTCGTCCGCGCCGGTGTCCGGTTCGAAAAGATTGATGATGTCGAGGTCGGCCATCTTCGTTTCGGGCAGCGCCACGTGCAGCAGCATCGCGCCATCCGCGTGCATCTCCCCCCTGGCCCCGTCGAAGACCTTGGGCGTGGTCCGTCCCGTCTCGTCCAGAGGCACACCGGTGATCCAGCCCATGAGCGGCTGATCGAAGAGGCCCGGATATTCCGCCCCATGGATCGCGAAGGCCTCGTGCGCCGCGCTGAAGGCGGGGATCAGGATGACCGACAGACCGTTGTCGTAGCGGCCCATGGTGAGGCTGGGAAGATCTTTGGCAGGGTAGAACACCGGGCGGGCATCGGTGGCGGCCTCGATCTCGGTGACGAAGACATTCTCCGTATCCATACGCCCACCGGTGTCGGTGACGAAATAGACCGAGGTGCCACCGATCCAGTTGCCCCTGGGCAGCTGCGCCAGCGCCGCCTCGGAGCCGGCGATGACAAGCACCGCGCCGTCGTCGATCCGGGCGGCGGCCTCTGCCACGGACATCATTGCATTTTTCATGGGCTGTCCTTTCAGAAGAGCGCGATGTCCTTCACCGCGAACGTGTTCTTTTCGAAATAGGCGCGCAGCTCGGCGATCTTGCTGTTGAGGGCCGCGGGGCGGGCGCGAACCTCGCGGCGCAGGCGCGTGACCAGCAGCTTCGTCGCGAGGATCGCGCCGGAGATGTCGTGTTCGCTGGTCAGCACGCGCTGCCAGCAGGGCGCGGATGTGTCGGGAATCATGTGCCTCTCCTTCCAGTGTCAGCGGCTCTTACGCGCCAGCCCTTAATGTCGCGCAAAAGTCATGGGCCTTTGATGGCCCCGAGGCAGCGCAGCGCTATGTGCGCTTCAGAGTACAACCAACCGGGAGCGCCACTCATGACGACCGAAAAGCACATCAGCCGCCGGGCCGCCCTTGCCGGGGCCGCGACCCTGCCCTTTGCCGCCGCCGTTGCAGGCACCGCAAGCGCCCAGTCCGCCGAACAGCAAGGCCAGCAGGTTCCGAAGGTGAACCGCGTCATGGTCGGAGGTTTCGAGGTCACCGCGCTGATGGCCGGCACCGCAACCCGTGAGGATCCGCACTCTATCTTCGGCCTGAACGCGTCGGACGAAGAGTTCGCCGCCGCCTCCGAAGCGGCCTTGATCCCCACCGACAAGGCCCAGTTCTTCTTCACCCCGACGCTGGTCAATACCGGCGAGGCGCTGATCCTCTTCGATACCGGCCTTGCCCCCGATGCCATCATCGCCGCGGTCGAGGCCGCCGGCTATGCCCCCGAGGACGTGACGCACGTGGTCATTACCCACATGCACGGTGACCACGTAGGCGGCCTCACCGCCGGTGACGGCCCGACCTTCGCCAATGCCCAGCATGTCACTGGGCAGGTGGAATACGATTACTGGTCCGAAACCGGCGGCGACGCCTTCGAGAACAAGATCGCGCCACTGTCGGATGCGTTCGAGTTCATCGCGGACGGTGACGAGCTGACCAGCGGCGTCACCGCGCGCATGGCACCGGGCCACACCCCGGGGCACATGTGCTTCATGCTGGAAAGCGACGGCCAGCGCCTCATGCTGATTGCAGACCTCGCGAACCACTACATCTGGTCGCTTCAGCACCCGGACTGGGAAGTGTCCTTCGACACCGACAAGGCGCAGGCCGTGGAATCGCGCCGCGAAGTGCTGACAATGCTGGCCGAAGAGCAGATCCCGTTCATCGGCTATCACATGCCCTTCCCCGCGATCGGCTACGCCGTGGCCGATGGCGACGGGTTCACCTACG
This sequence comes from Salipiger pallidus, assembly GCF_014643635.1. Lineage (GTDB taxonomy): Bacteria > Pseudomonadota > Alphaproteobacteria > Rhodobacterales > Rhodobacteraceae > Salipiger > Salipiger pallidus. The sequence goes on along the minus strand of NZ_BMJV01000006.1, from coordinate 303,894 downwards.
TGCCGCACAGCTACCAGCTGATGCTCGGGTAAGGATGGGGGGGACGGGGGCTCTGCTTTGCCGACGGTTGCAGGCCCCCGGGGTTACCAGTGTCTCGACGTCCGGTTCATCGGCCCGACGTTGCGAGAGTTCGAAGGGCGGAAGGGGGTGCTGCCCCCTTCTTGGCTGTGCCATTTCATCCCCCGGAATATTTGGAAAGAGAACAAACGCAGGGGCTATCTGAAGGCCGGGCCGTGCGCCCAGATGGTGAGTGAATGGCGTTCACCCTGCTCCACTGGGGTCACCCGGTGGAGCAGGTAGCTGGGGAAGATCGTGGCGGCGCCGCGGTCGCGGCTGGCGGGGATCGGATTGGCCGAGGGCATGATCTCGAGCGTGCCCCCCTCGTAGTCCCCAGGGTCCGACAACTGCACCACCAGCGTCAGCTTGCGCTGCGAGGCAAGCCGACCGTCGCCGATATCCGAATGCCAGTCGAAATGCCCCTGCCGTTCCGCGCCGTAGCGGGCGACCTGCGCGCTTTCATGGAAGGCGTTGAGATCGAAGCCGTAGACCTCGCGGTTGGCCAGGCGCACGGTGTCGATGATGCGGTCCATCACCCAGTCCGCCTCGGGCACGTCATCGATCCAGACAAGATCCGACCGGCGCTGGTTGTGGTCGCGCTGGCGACCGACGAGGCGCGCGTCCGACGCGGGCGCGTTGCGGGCAATGTCGATCAGGCGGTCGCAATCGACGGGGCTGAACGCCGCGGCGACGGTATGGACGGAAATCATGCGGGCAGTCCTTAACGAAAGGGAGGCGCTGCTTTAGCGCACGGCCCGCACCGCGCTGATCCATTCGCGACCAGGTGGGCGGAAAACGACCCTTTTCGCGGCTTGTGAAGCGGGCCATATCAGGGGCATGAGCGATCCCGATCTTGCCGCCTTCGAGGCCATGGCGCGCCGCGCCGTCGCCGCCCTTCCCGAGCCGTTTCGCTCCGCGGCGGCGGAGGTCGTGCTCGAGGTCGAAGACTGGCCTGATGACGACCTTCTGGACGAGATGGAAATCGACGATCCGCTCCATCTTACAGGGGTCTATACCGGCGTGCCCATGACCGAGAAATCCTTCAGCGACCCGGCACCGTGGCCCGACCGGGTGACGCTGTTCCGCGAACCGATCCTTGCGGAATGGCACGAACGGGGGAATGAAGAGCTCGAGGATCTGGTGACGCATGTGGTCGTGCACGAGTTCGCGCATCATTTCGGCTGGTCCGACGACGACATCGCCAGCATCGATGAATGGTGGACCTGATCGGTCCTCCGCCCTTGTCAGCCTTCTACGATGAGCCCGGCCATGCGCTGCACAAAGCGCTTTGGGCCAAGCTCTCCCAGCGCGGTGTCCCGCGCCGCCTGCCCCAGGCGCGCCAGCAGCGGCGCATCGTCGATGAGGCGGGTCAGCGCCTGCGCCACAGTCTCGGGGCGGTGCGGGTCGACGATCAGGCCGTTCGCCTCGCCCCTGATGTAGCCCGCCGAGCCCGCCTCGGACGAGATCACCGGAACGCAGCCATAGGCCATCGACTCGGCCGGAGCAAAACCCAGCGGCTCGTCGAAGCTGGGAAGGATGCAGATGTCACAGGAGGCGTAGAGGTCCGGCATCTCGGCGAAGGGGATCGGGCCGCGCAGGTCGACCCACGGCTCGGCGGCGTCCTCGGCCTGCAGCCGGGCGAAATGGGCGCGATCCTCTGGGGTGTCAAGCACCCGGTCGGAGCCGATGAGCGTCAGGCGGGCACGGCCGGCGCGGCCGGCCTCGCGCATGCCGTCGATGACCAGATGCTGCATCTTGCGCCGCTGGCCCAGCTTGGCGACGCAGAGCACATGCACAGGACCGTCACCGCTACGGGACGGCATCGGCGGGGGCGGATCGCCCACCACTGGCCATGGCAGGTAGCGCGCCCCGCGGTCGGGCACCGTGTCCGACAGGCCGAGGCTTGCGGTCACGCGTCTGACCGGCAACCCTTTGCGCCAGAGGTAGAACTTGCGGGACAACGGCTCGCTGCGGTGGAACGGGTGCAGATCATAGGACCAAAGTGCGGTGCCGTGGCGGCGCCCGATGCGGGCGGCGGGCACCCGAAGGTCGGCGCTGTTGCGCAGGAAGGCGATGTCGGGGGCGAAGTCCGCCCATGCCTGCTCCAGAGCCTCGGTGTCCTGCTTGTTGAAGACCCGGGGCACGATCACCTCATGATCTTCAGCCCCGCCGGAGTTCGAGGCGAAAACCGCCACGCGCGCCCCAGCCGCCACCAGCGCGCGCACCGCAAAACTGAGATTGGTGTGGAAGCGCGGCACCACGAAAAGCACCGCCTTGCCAGCGACCCCGCTCCCGCCAAGCTCAGCCATTGTCGCGCCAGCGATTGGCAATGGGATAGCGCCGGTCGAGCCAGAAGGCCCGTTTCGACAGCCGCGCACCCGGCGCCGACTGGAAGCGTTTGTATTCCGAGATGTAGAGCAGGTGTTCCACCTTCTTGGCATCCTCGCGGTCATATCCTGCCGCCACACAATCGGCGATGGAGCCGTCATCGTCCACAAGGATCTGCAGGATACCGTCCAGCACAGGGTAGTCGGGCAGACTGTCGCTGTCCTTCTGATCTTCGCGCAGCTCGGCCGAGGGAGCCTTGGTGATGATGCGCACCGGAATGACCTCGCCCTCGTTGCCCTTCATCCAGGCGCAGTGGTTGGCGTTGCGCCAGCGGCAGATGTCGAAGACACGGGTTTTGTAGAGATCCTTGATCGGGTTGTAGCCGCCCGCCATGTCGCCGTAGATCGTGGCATAGCCCACGGCCACCTCGGACTTGTTGCCGGTGGTCAGCAGCATTTCCCCGAACTTGTTCGACAGCGCCATCAGCAGCAGGCCCCGCAGCCGCGATTGCAGGTTCTCTTCGGTGAGATCCGCCGGGCGGTCTCCGAACAGGGGGGCAAGCGTCGCGGTAATGGCGTCGCGCCCTTCGGCGATGGGCACGAAGTCATAATGCGCGCCGATGGCATTGGCGCAGGCCCTGGCATCCTCGAGCGAATGTTCGGAGGTGTATTCCGAAGGCAGCATCACGCAGCGCACGTTTTCCGCCCCGAGCGCATCCACCGCGATGGTCGCCACCAGCGCGGAATCGACGCCGCCGGACATGCCAAGAAGCACCTTGCCGAAGCCGGTCTTGCGGCAGTAATCGCGCAAGGCCAGCACCATGGCGTGGTAATCCTGCTCCATCATGTCGGGATGGCGGGTGAAATCCCCCTCGAGCGCGCGCCAGCCCTCGGCGGTGCGTTCAAGGTCCACATGGGCGATGGCCTCTTCGAAGACCGGCAGCTGCAGCGCAGGCGCGCCACCGGGGTTGAGCACGAAGGAGCCGCCGTCGAACACCTGATCGTCCTGACCGCCCACCATGTTGAGGTAAATGAGTGGCAGACCGGTTTCGACCACGCGGGCGACCATCTGGTTGAGCCGCATTTCCTGCTTGTCACGGTAGTAGGGCGACCCGTTCGGGACCAGCAGGAATTCCGCGCCGGTCTCGGCAAGGGTTTCGGACACGTCCTCGTACCAGGCATCCTCGCAGACCGGGCTGCCGATGCGGGTGCCCGCCACGGCATAGGGGCCGCCCACGGGGCCGCTGTCGAAGATGCGCAGCTCGTCGAAGACGTTGTAGTTGGGCAGGTGGTGCTTGAAGATCTGGGTCACCAGCTTGCCGCCGGTGCAGATGACATAGGCGTTGTAAAGCTCGGTGCCCTCGACCCACGGGGTGCCGATGGCAAGGGTCGGACCTTCGGCGCAGTCGGCGGCCAGCTGGCGCACCGCCTCCATGCAATCGAGCGTGAAGGCGTTCTTGAGCGGCAGATCCTGCGCGTTGTAGCCGCAGATGAACATCTCGGGCAGGGCCACCATGTCGGCTCCGGCCTCGCGGGCCTTGTCCCACGCGTCCTTCGCCAGCGCAGCGTTGCCCGCGAGATCCCCCAGGGTCGGGTTCAGCTGCGCGATGGTGAGACGGAAACGGTCGGCCATGGGCCCTGTCCTTTCATTCACAACCCCGTGCCGACATAGCAGAACCTCGCCGGAGGGAAAGAACCCCCACCCCGATTTGACCCGAAAGAGATTGTCCCGTCGCGGTGCCTTGGGTAGGTTCAAAGGCAATCAAGAGCCATCCGGCAAGGACAGGACAGCATGACACGGGCAGGCAGCACAGCGGGCAAACGGTCGGGCAATCGGGCAGGCAGGACGCCGGCCGGAAGGACGTTGGCCATCGCCGCCGCCTTCATCGCACTTGCCGGCACGCTCGCCGCGCAGAACGGTGAGGTGACCACCAAGCAGTTCGACGACGGCGGCATCTACGAGGGTACCTTCCGTGACGGGCTGCGCCACGGCACCGGCACCTACACCCTGCCCAACGGCTATGAGTACACCGGCACCTGGGTTGACGGCGAGATCAACGGCGAGGGCACCGCCCGTTATCCCAGCGGTGCGGTTTACGAAGGCCAGTTCGAGAAGGGCAAGCCCCACGGCGTCGGGCGGCTCGTCAACGTGGACGGGTCGATCTACGAGGGCAGCTGGCAGAATGGCGAGATCACCGGCCGCGGGTCGATCCAGTACGGAAACGGCGCGCGGTACGAAGGCACGTTCCGCAACGCCCGCCATCACGGGCGCGGCGTGCTCACCACCCCGGAGGGCTACCGTTACGAAGGCGACTGGGTTAACGGGCTCGAAGAAGGCAACGCCACCATCACCTACCCCGACGGGTCAGTCTACGAGGGCCGTGTCGCCAATGGCAAGCGCGGGGGTCAGGGCACGCTGACCATGGCGGACGGGCTCGTCTACGAGGGCATGTGGCGCGATGGCCAGCAGGACGGCCAAGGCAAGCTCGTGCTGCCCAACGGCGACACCTACGAGGGCAATTTCGTCGATGGCCGCCGCGAGGGCCAGGGCCGCGAGACCTATGCCAGCGGCGATGTCTACGAGGGCCGCTTCGAGAATGACCAGCGCCATGGACAGGGCGCTCTCATCGGGGCTGACGGCTACCGGCTCGAGGGCAATTGGGTTGCCGGGCGCATCGCCAGCGAAGGGCGCGTGGTCTACCCGGATGGGTCTGTATACGAAGGTGAGCTGAGCGGTGATCTGCCCAACGGCGTCGGCAAGACCAGCTACCCCGACGGGTCGAGCTACGAGGGTGATTTCGTCGACGGCGTGTTCGAGGGCGAAGGCCGGGCCACCTATCCCGGCGGCGCGGTCTACGAAGGCAGCTTCTCGGACATGCATTACGAGGGACAGGGCACCATCACATACCCCGACGGCTATCGCTACGAAGGGGAGTGGCAGGACAACCGCCGTCATGGCGAAGGCACGGCGACCTATCCCGATGGCGCTGTCTACACCGGGGCCTTCCGTGAGGATCAGCGCCACGGCACCGGCACCATCACCCTGCCCGACGGCTTCACCTACACCGGCATGTGGGAAAACGGCGAATTCAACGGGCAAGGCACCGCCACCTATTCCAATGGCGACGTCTACGAAGGCACCTTCGAAGACGGCAAGCGGCAAGGTCAGGGCACCCTGACCTATGCCACCGGAGAGGTGGTCACCGGCGACTGGATCAATGGCGTGCTCACCACCGATGAGGACGCCCCGCAGACCACCCCTGACACTGAGGCGGATGATGCAGGCCCCGATGCTCAGGACACTGCCGCCGAAACCGAGTGACCAAGGCCGATAGACCCATGCTGAGTAACTCGGGCCGAGTGTCTAAGGCCAGGTGACCGCAGACCGAGTGTTTCAGGCCGAGTGAACCAGGCTAGAGGATAAAGAGCGGGCGACCAGAAGCGAGCAACTGTGCCCGACTGACCGGAACCAGACAATCGCGGGCAAAGCCGTGCCCGCCCCACTCAGCAGGCGCGCACGCCCATGCGGATCAGATCGGCACCGCTGAGTTCGAGGTAGCCTTTTTTGACGTACCTCGCCCGGGTCAGGAACCAGCTCGAGATTTGCGGCGGGTAGTAGGTGGCCATCCGGCGTGACCAGTAGTCGAACTGATTGGCCCCGATCTTGCGGTGCTTGTAGCTTGGGCCGTGAAAGCCAAAGCGGGTGGCCGGGCTGACGCAGACATTCCCTGCGCCGAGATAAAGCGTGCACGAGGACATGCAGTAGCTGCCACGGATCTCGATCCGGTCGCCGCGGGACCGGATCTGGCGGATCTCGGCAAACCGGGCGCGCAGACGGCCACCGCTGTCATTGCCGATCACCCGCACGCCGCCCCGGGCGGACGCCGTGGTGCCGCCGACGACGGTATAGGGCGCATAGCCCTGCGCGCTTGCGGGCGGCACCACGGCCAGAACCGAACATAGCGCAAGGGCAAACGCGAGACCCGCGGACAGACATCTGCACAGCTGCGCACGCAGACATGAAGACTGCCATGAGGACAGGGCGAACAGGACCGCAGGGCGCTCGGGGCGCCCCGTTACGGGATAAGGCATCTCAGGTGCTCCAGTGCAGAAACGGTGCAGGGGGCATTCCCTGCCGTCTGAAAGCACCGGATTCGCTTTAAAGAGCAGTTGAGGTGCAGATTTGCCGCTAATTGGAGCGATCAGCGCAGTTGCCCCGACCCTGCGTTGACGGGCTGGCAAGCGCGGCCCATGATCGCAGCCCATGACTGATACCGGCACGACCGGCCCGGACACGACCGAGCCCCCCTTCACTCCTGAGATCCGCGACCCGGCCAAGCTTACGGCCTGGGACTGGCTGCATGCGCTTTGGGGCACATGGCAAAAGATGGACCAACGCAACCTCGGACTGATCGCGGCCGGCGTGGAATTCTACGCCTTCCTGTCGCTGTTCCCCGCCGTGTCTGCCGTGATCGCCATCTGGGGTTACTGGGCCGATCCGGCGGTCATCTCCGATCAGATGGCGATGATGCAGGAAGTGATGCCGGAAAATGCCTACAGCTTGCTTTCGGACCAAGTGGGCCAGCTGATCACAGCGAACCGGTCCACCCTGCAATGGACCTCGGTCGTGTCGATCGTGCTGGCGATATGGTCCTCGCGCGCCTCGGTCGCGGCGCTGATCCGGGGCCTGAACGCCGTCAACGACACGCCTCACCGGGGCAATGCCATCCGCCGCATGGCCGTTGCGGTGATGCTCACCGCGCTGCTCGTGCTGGTAGCGCTGGTCGCCTTCGCCGCGGTGGTCATCATCCCCGCCGCCCTCAATATGCTGAGGCTTCCCGGCGGGGTCGAGCTTGCCGTGGTCATCGTCAAGTGGCTGGTGCTGCTCGGGGTAGTGTTCTTCGCCATCGCCCTTCTCTACCGCTACGGCCCCAACCGCCGCGATGCGCGCATGCGCTGGTTCACGCCCGGCGCGCTCTTTGCCCTTCTGGGCTGGGCTGCGGGATCCTGGGCGCTGACCACCTACGTGCGGAACTTCGATCGCCTCAACGAGGTCTATGGATCGCTCGGTGCCGTGGTCGCCCTTCTCACATGGTTCTACGTGAGTGCGCTGGTCACCCTTCTGGGCGCGCAGCTTAACGGTGAGATCGAGCGCATTCGCAAGAAGAACCAGAAAATTTTCGGCTAATCGGAACTGAGCCGCCGCGCATGGGTTCTGTTCTCAAGGACGCCTGTTGTCCTGTCCCTAAGCGTGTCACGTCCCTGTCCCGACTTCCCTCAGTGACACGCACCTGGTCGCCCCGCTCTTCCTCCCTGGAGAGCGGGGCTTTTTCTTGGGCGGACGAGCGGCGGACATGGGGTGACGGGCGGATGTCTCTCGGACAGCGGGCATGAAAAAGGGCGCCCGAAGGCGCCCAATCGATAGCCTGCATGGCAATGTCGGGTCAGGCCGTACGGATGGCCGCGCGGCTTTCCGACCGGTCCCCCACGATGTCCAGAAGGCGCATCATCACCAGCGTCACCGGGATGGCAACGATGCCGCCCAGCGGCCCCCAGAGCCACAGCCAGAACACCAGCGACACGAAGACCAAGAACGGGTTGATCTGCACATGGCGGCCCACCAGAGCCGGGGTCACGAACTGTGCTTCGGTCATATTCAAGGTAAGGTAAATGGCCATGGGCGCAAAGGTCATCAGCCCGTCAAAGGCCACGATACCGGTCAGAAGCAGCCCCGCTGCCATCACTACCGGGCCCAGATACAGTACGAAATTCAGCAGCGTCGCGGCAATGCCCCAGACCACCGCGCCCGGCGTTCCGATGGCCATCAGGGCAGCGCCGACACCGAACCCAAGCCCCGTGTTCACCACCGAAATCGCTGCGAAGTAGCGGGCCACCGTGTCCTCTGCCGCGCGCAGGCGCGACAGGATCATCGGCGTGTCGGTCCCGCTGCCGATGCGGCTCGACACCCAGTGGTAGATGTCGTTGCGGGTCAGCAGGAAGAAGAACAGCGCCCCGAAAAAGATCAGCGCCTGGGCAAGGATCCAAGGTGCGAGGAAGATCGCGTCGGTGAGGCTGGGCATGTCCGACAGTGCCTCGCGCTCGGCGTCGGCGGCAGCCCCAAGAGCTTCTTCGACCTCGCGGTTCATTGCATCAAAGCCCTGGATCAGGCCTCGGTATTCGAACAGAAGCTTGCGGATCTCGTACTTGATCGACGGCAGCCGGTCGATGACTGCGGTGATGTAGGGTTCGATCAGGTAGGCCAGCGCCGCCAGAAGGAAGAAAATGCTCACGATCAGGCTGAACGCCACAAGTCCGCGCGGCAGTTTCAGCCGCTCGAGCCGGTCTGCGAGGGGGGCAAAGATGATCCCCACGACGATGGCCAGCACCAGCGGCGCAAAAACGTCCTGCGCGACCATGAGCGTATAAAGCACCACGCCAGTCGCGGTGATCGTCGCGGCGATGCGGACAGTGGGATCGGACACGACGGAAGAACGTTTCATTACTTTGGAACTCCGTTCCAGAGAGGAATGTTCCTGAGGAGATTCAGAAACCTTAAATGTAATTGCCAAGGTATTCCGCCGCGCGCTCCGGGCAAACCCGACCTGCTCTGAAGATCATTTTAATGCCGACGATCCGGGCTTCCTGCCCAAGCTGCGGCCGTCCTGCAGTTCGCGTCGCAGGCTTGGAGGCTCCGCAAACCTCACATCACGCACGCATATCTCGCGCTTTTGGTCCCTCTGACCATCTTGGCGGTCTATCGCCCCCTGGCCATTCCCACACCGCGCCGACAATGCGGCGGAACGGAGCACGACCGCACTCCCCCTTCCATGTGGGCATCCGCGCCCCATCTATCGCTCAGGGACGCCGATTGTGGCTGGAACCCGGCAGCCTCACCGTGCATTGGGTCCGTGGAAGATGGGAGATCACCAGATGACAATGCAGGATGTGGAGGCACAGCCCCGCCCGGTCGGCGAGATCGTCGATCGTCTTGCGGGCATTGCCGAGCGCGACAGCGTCAGCCTGCGCGAGGTGATTGAGGAGTTCGGCGAAAGCTCCTTTCTCCCGGCGCTGATGGTTCCCGCTCTGCTGGTGGTGTCACCACTGTCGGGCATTCCGGTCTTCTCGACGATCTGCGGACTGCTGATTGCTTTCATCTCTGCGCAGATGCTGGTCTCCCGGCGGCACCTGTGGCTGCCCGACCTGCTGATGCGCCGCAGGATTGATGGCGAAAAAGCCCGCAACGCCATCGGCAAGCTGCGCAAACTGAGTGACTGGCTGGACCGCAAGGCGCGCGCACGGTTCGGGCTGATGACCTCGGCCCCGGCGCGCAAGTGGCTTCAACTGCTGTGCTTCCTGTGCGGCGCGGCGATGCCATTCCTTGAACTCGTGCCGTTCTCTTCGTCTCTGCTGGGCAGTGCAGTGGTGCTTCTGGCCACCGCGCTTCTGGCGCGCGATGGCCTGTTTGCCCTGATTGGCAGCACCGTGATCGGCGGGGCTATTCTTGTACCGCTGTTCGCGACCGGCGTCATCCAGTTCTGAGCCTCGCGTCGGGCCCGGCAATCAGCCGGTGGCGCGCTGGCCGTCGCCTTCACCTCTGTCTTCTTTACCGTCTTCCCGCCAACCGGTTTCGCCGAAGCGGAACAGCCTCGTGCCGGCGCTCGCGAAGCGGCGGTCGCGTGCGACCATGCGCGTCACCCGCGCCTCGGACCCTTCGAGATCAAGGATTGCGAAATCGTTCTCCTGCCCGCGTAGACGCGTCGACAACCCCGTCCCCACGTGGATCTGAAGCACCTTTCTGCCATTTTTGCGCGACAGGAAAGGCTCGGCCCGCCAGCGATGCAGGTGGCCCGACAGCACGAGATGCGCGCCGCATTCCGAAAACCGTTCGATCGCCTTGTCCGCGTCCCGCATGAGGCTTTTCTTGACGTCATCGTCCTGTTCGAACGGATGATGCGCCAGCACCATGCAGATGGTGTCCGGATCTGTTTCCGAAAAGATCTTGCACGCCTGGCGCATCTGCCGCCAGCGCACCTTGCCTCGCTGCCAGCGGAAGCGGTCCACGGTGTTCAGTCCCACCGCAACGAGCCCATCTGCATGGTGAACGGGGAACATCTCGCGGGTGATATGCTCACGGTAACGGCCATAGGGGCGGAAGAACCGCAGGAAGAGGTTGTCCAGCGACACATCGTGATTGCCCGGAACCGCCAGCCACGGCGCGTTCAGCCGTTCGAGAAAGGCGCGCGACTGTTCGTACTGGCTGCGCCGGGCGCGCTGGGTGAAATCGCCGGTCACGGCCACGAGGTCGGGCTTCGCACCGTTTACCGCCTCGATCAGCGGGTCGAGAAGTTCAAGGTCGGTGCGACCGAAGTGAAGGTCGGATATATGGGCAACGCGGGTCATTCTGCTGCGGCGGCGTCCTTGTTTGAGGGGGTTTCGGAAATCTCGGCGCTTTGCGGCACGAGCACCCGCAGCGGCAGGTCGCGCATGCGGATGTGGATGGGGGGCTGCATCAGGGATTTCTCGCCGTCACGGGCCACGAGGGCGCGCTTGCGCTTCATCTCGATGCGGATGTCGCGGCCAGTCCAGAATTCGTAATCCTCGCCCTTCCGTGCGGCGCCGCCCGCCAGCTTCAGCGCAGTGCGGACAAGATCCATGCTGCTCTGCCCCTTCGAGGTGAAGATGGCAAAGCCGCCGTTCCGAACGGCATCCGCCCCGTCGAGCTTGAACAGATCAAGCTGGTAGGCGCTGCTACCGACAAAGACCATCGCTGTGCGCAGCGTGTGTTGGGTGCCGTCGATGGTCATACGAAGCCTGAGAGGGCGGCGGAAGCCGAAGAGTGCCAGCAGCACCGACCAGTAAGCCGCCACGCGGGACCGTCCCCAACGCCTGTAGATGCCTTCTCGGCGCTGCAGGATCAGCGGGTAGATCCCGAGGCTGGAGTTGTTGAGGAAAACCTCGCCGTTGACCTCGCCCAGCGGCATCTCAATGAACCGCCCGCCCGCCATCGCCTCGATGGCGCCCTCCATCTCTTCGGGAATGCCCAAACCCCGGGCGAAATAGTTGAACGTGCCCTGGGGAATGACGCTCATGGGCACACCCTCGTCGTGGGCAGCGGCGGCGACGGCAGCGATGGTGCCATCGCCGCCAGCAGCCACCAGCATGCCCGCGCCAGTGCGGCGCAGGGCATCGCGGGAGGTGGCCACAAGGTCGTCGACCTTGCCGGGGCTGACCACTTCGGCGTCGATCCCGGCCTCGGCCATCAGTCGCTGCATCCTGTCGCGGCGGCTTTCGCCCTCGGCGTGATCGCCGGAGCGTTCGTTGAGGATCACGCACATGCGGGGAAGATCTGGCACCGATGCCTCCTGTCTGGACATTCAGGTCAAACGCCCGTCCTGCGAAGCCGGTTCCCGCCGACCGCCAGAAGGCAGCTTGTCCGAACGCGCCAAATAATTACATGACCAAAAGCGACCTTCCGGTGCGAATCGTTATAGCCTCGTGATCCCCGGGGCGCCGCGCCGCGTCGACCCGTCGCCCCAATGCAAGGAGCCCGTGCCCCCTATGACTCAGAGCGCAGTGTTCAGCCGCTCGGCCGTCCTGGTCTCTCATGGCAGCCCCTCCGATCCCCCCGAACAGGAGGCCGCGCTGGCAGATCTTGCCGCCCGCGTGTCCGAACGCCTTGACGATTGGGAGGTCGGCAGCGCCACGCTTGCCGACAAAGGGAGGCTCGAGTCCGAGGTGGCGCGGCTCGGATCGCCAGTGATCTACCCTTTCTTCATGGCCCGCGGCTGGTTCACCGGGCAGGTTCTGGCCAAGAAAGCGCGGGCCATGGGGCTGCGAATGCTCGAACCGTTCGGGGTGGAGCCGGACCTTGCGGTGTCCGCGCAGCGTGAGCTTGGCGCGCTTCTGGACCAGCATGGGTGGGAGGCGTCGAAGACCGGCCTGATCGTGGCCGCCCATGGCAGCAACGTGTCGCGCACCAGCGCCGACAGCGCCTATGCCTTTGCCCGCACGCTGCAATCGGCCATGGGGTTCACCACCACTCGCACAGGGTTCATCGAACAGCCACCTTTCCTCAAGGATGTGGCACAGGGCATGGGACAGGCGGTCTGCCTGCCCTATTTCGCCCAGCAGTCGGGACACATGGAAGACGACGTGCCGGCAGGGCTGGCCGCCGCGGGCTTTGACGGGCCGATGCTGCCCGCCTTCATGTCCTGGGCCGACACCCCCCGCCTGATCGCGACAAGCATCGCACGGCAGGGGGCCGAGGCCACCATTCCAGACGCTTAGACCGTCATCCGTTTGAATGACGGTGCACCAAGCCCGTCGCTTTCGACGACCACGGGGGAATTGCCCCCGATCGCTCCGCCATCGCGGCGGAAGCGCAGCTTCAGCCACGCGGTGCCCAGCCTGCGGCACAGCTCGATCTCCGAACCGTCCTCGGTAATGGTGCAATCGGCCCGCATGAAGAACTCGGGATCGCGCAGGCGCAGGCGCAGCAGGCAGCGAATCTTGGCCAGTTTCTCCTGCCCGAAGTCCGAAAGCGCCTGCTCCGGGTCCAGCGGGTCACGGTTGTCGGGGTCAGTGAGGGCAAAGCTGCCGAACTCCGTTCCCTGGTAAATGTCCGGGATGCCCGGCAGCAGGCAGCGCAAACAAAACTGGACCAGAGACAGCCGATGCCCGGCCTCCACCAGCGTTTGCAGCGCCTGCGGGCGCGTCGTCTCCCAGCTGTCAAGAAGGGCGCGGCCGAACTCGGCGGCCTGCCGTTCGGCGGCTTCGTCTGGGTCCGTCCAAGTGGACAGCTGCCGCGCCTCGCGCATCGCCTTTTCAAGATGCGCGGCCAGCCGGTCGCCCAGATCCTCACGCCCCGGCTCCCAGAGTGCGAGTGCCGATTGCAGGATGTACCAGCGCAGGTGCGCGGGCGGCGCACCGGTGCAGGCCAGCGGCGCGGCGTGTTGCCATAGCGCCCGCAGCGCCTCGGGGTGATGAGTTATAGCGACAAGCCGCGCGCGGGCGTCCTCGGCCCGCTTGGTGTCATGCGACGAACCCAGGTTCATCGCCACGGGCCAGCGGGTCAGCCGCGCCTGTGCCCACTCGTTCAGGTCCTCGGGGCTCAGCGTGGGGCTGTCAGGCTCGGAGCCGACCTCGCACTCGGCGAGATTGCGAGTGTAACGGAAGAACGCCGTATCCTCCTGCGCCTTGGCCACCACGGCGCCGGTCACTTGCTGGAACCGGGTCACGAAGGCCAGGGTCTTCGGCCCTTCCGGACCGTCGAACAGCCCGCGCAGCGCTGTCAGCGCACCGTCATCGCAGCCCAGCTTTTCCGCACCTCTAAAGGTCTGGCTCAGCAGCGCCTCGTCCTCGGCGCGGGCGCCGTCCGGGGTCACATAGCTGCGGTATTGCGGGAAACTGCACAGCAGCGCGCGGATTGCCCCGCGCAGGGCGTCGGCGTCACGCTCCCGCTCGCCGCGTTCCGCGAGGGCCGAGGCGGCGCGGGCGGTCATTTCGGTCAGCTCCGCGCCGAGGTCGGTGTCGAGGATAAGGCCCCGCGTCTCGACGCACAGCGCCTCGTAGTCACCCTGCACCCCGGTAGCCTCGCGCCAGAAGGCGTCGAGCGTCTCGCGCCCTTCGGGGGCAGTGAGCAGCCGGGAGATGCGGTCCGATGTCTCGTAGCCGGTGGTCCCTTCCGTGGACCAGTCCGCAGGCATGTCCTCGTCACCGGTGAGGATCTTCTCGACCCAGATGGGCACGCCGTCGCCCACGGCCTTGCGCAGGCGACCGAGGTATTCGCCGGGCTGCGCCAAGCCGTCCACGTGGTCGATGCGCAAGCCATGCACCAGCCCTTCCTGCACCAGCTGGATCGGCAGGGCCATCATGGCGTCGAACACCTGCGGCTCTTCGATCCGCATCCCGATCAGCGTGGTCACGTTGAAGAACCGCCGATGCGACAGTCTGCGCCGCTCACGCTCCCAGAAACGCAGCTGCCAGCTTTGGGCACGCATCATCTCGTCCCAGTCAAGGCTTGCTGTGCCCGGGGCCAGCGGCAGCCAGCCGCCCTCCCATTCCAGCCGCTCTTCTTCGCGGTTCACCGTAAACGCCTTTGCCGCGACCATGTCGTCGAAGGGATCGGGCAGGATCGGCAGGATCAGGCCGTGGCTCCAGTCGATGTCGAAATACCCGGCATAATGGCTTTTGGCCCCGTGCCGCAGCGCATCGAACAGCCACGGGTTTTCAGGGCTCAGCACCGTGTGGTTGGGCACGAGGTCCAGCACCAGCAAGATTCCATAATCATGCCGCGCAGTGCGGGACAGACGGGTGAAGCCTTCGCGCCCGCCAAGCTCGGGGTCAATCTCGGTCGGGTCGGCAATGTCATAGCCGTGGGTCGACCCCGGCTCGGCGGTAAAGATCGGTGACAGGTAGAGGTGGCTCACCCCCAGCCCGGCGATATGCGGAAGAAGCTCTACGGCGCGGTCAAAGTCCACGCCCTGGCGCAGTTGCAGGCGGTAGGTGGAGGACAGCGGTTTCATGAGGTGATCCAGACGTCGATGGCAAAGTCGTCGCTCAGCGGGTTGCCGCGCGAGAAGACAGGAGTGTCCGGCCGGGTGGCGCCGGTGGCGGGCGCGCCGAGGCAGAGCAGCATGTTCAGCGTGCCGCCATTGAAGGCCCAGCTTGCGTGGAAGGCATTTTCGCCGTGGCGGGTGACACTGCCCGGCCCGGTATCGCCCGAGGCCAGCAGCGGCACTACGTGGCTGGCACGCAGGCTTGCAAGTTGCCGCGTCAGGGCCTGCCAGCGCCGGGCCCGCTCCGGGTCCGAAGACGGATAGGGGCAGGCCATGTCCATGGCATTGGGGCCGGTAGGGTCGGGCATGTCTGTGATATCGTAATCGAGCCGCCCCAGTTCCTTCGCACGCCCCTTGCGAACCGCCTCGCGGGCGGCCTCGTCAGGCGGATCGCAGAAGAAGGGGAACGGCGCTTCAGAGCCGATTTCCTCGCCCTGAAACAGCATTGGCACGAAGGGCATGAGCATCAGCGCCGCGTGCAGCACCAGCCCTGTTTCCTCGCCCACGAGGGTCAGCAGCCGCTCTCCATGGGGGCGGTTGCCGATCTGGTCGTGGGTGTGGTTCGAATTGACAAAGGAGGTCCACGGCAGGTGCGCGGCGGGCGCCCCTCGGGTTTCTTCGATGGGGTTGTCCTGTCCTTCGTCGACCTGCCCGTTGGCCAGCGCGTGGGCGAGGTCTCCGAACGGATCGGGGGCGAAGCGCTTGTAGTAGCCTTGGGTTTCGCCGGTTAGCGCGACGTGCAGCGCATTGTGCCAATCGTCGTTCCATTCCGCGTCATAGCCAAGATCACGCAAATGCGGCAGGTTGCGCTCGTCCTCGGTGACAAGGTGAATGGGCCGGCCCCGGTCGGTGCTGCGAATGGTGTCATGCAGCAGCTTCAGGAAATGCGGATCAGACCGGTCACGGATCTGGTGCACCGCGTCCAGCCGGAATCCATCGAGCCGATACTCGTCCAGCCACCCCAGCGCCGCCTCGAGGAAGAAGGCCCGCACCATCGGCTGGTGAAAGGCGATGCCCGCCCCCCATGGCGTCGGGGTCTTGGTGTAGAACTCGGGCGCGTAGCCGGGCAGGTAATTGTGCCACGGTCCGAAGTGGTTCATCACCAGATCGAGGATGACCGACATCCCCAGTTCCTGCGCCGCACGGACGAAGGCGCGCATATCGTCTGGGGTGCCGTAGGTGGGCTGCGGCGCACGGATGAGCACACCATCATAGCCCCAGCCCCATTTGCCCTCGAACTGCGACACCGGCATCACGTTGAGGACCGTGATACCAAGGTCGGCCAGTTCCGGCAGGCGGTCGATGGCAGCGGCGAAGGTGCCCTCGGGCGTATAGGAGCCGATGTGCATCTCGTAGATCACCGCCTCGTTCCATGGGCGCCCCCGCCATGGCGCGCCCCAGTCGAAGCCGGCCGCGTCCACCGTCATTGACGGGCCGTTCAGCGTCTGCACCTGCCGGCGCGAAGCCGGGTCGGCGCGGTCCTCTCCGTCGATGCGGAACAAATAGGCCATGTCCGGCTCGGCCCGGGTGAGCAGCGTCCAGTGGCCGACGCTCTCCTGCATCGCCAGAAGCTGGTCGTCGAGGACCAGCGCCACCTCCTGCGCTGCCGGGGCCCAGATCGAGAAGCGCCAGATCCCCTGACCCTGAGGGATGGCGCCCCATTTGCCGTCGCTCATAGATCCTCCGATGGCTGGCTGAAGATGGTCACAGCCTGCCCGGCGACACCCACGGTGCCCGAGGCGGCCTCGTCGCAGGTCACGACGTCCCGAGCGGTGTCGATACGTCTTTGCCAGTCGCCTTCGGGAAGGGCGAAGTCGCAATCGTCCCCGGCATTCACGATGATGAGCAGATCCGGGCAATCCTCGCGCCGGTGCAGCAGGCCGGTGACCTGAAGCCCTTCGTCATTCCAGTCGCCCTCGTCCATCTCGCGGCCCTCGGGGTGCAGCCAGTGGCTTTCGGTTGCCTCGGGGCGCGGCCAGAACCCACCGGGGGCCAGATGGCCCACCCACTCGCGGCGGAAGGCCACCATGTCGCTGACCGCCTGCACCAGCTCTGGACGGGCGGCATCCCAGTCGATCCAGGTGATCTCGTTGTCTTGGCAATAGGCGTTGTTGTTGCCGCCCTGGGTCTGGCCCATCTCGTCGCCCGCAAGGATCATCGGCACGCCATGCGAGGCGAACAGCGATGCCAGCATCGCCTTGGCCCGGCGCAGTCGCGCACCGTCGATGGCGGGATCATCCGTGGGCCCCTCGACGCCCATGTTGTGCGACAGGTTGTGGTCGTGGCCGTCACGGTTGTCCTCGCCGTTGGCCTCGTTGTGCTTGTCGTCGTAGCTGAGCGTGTCCCACAGGGTGAACCCGTCATGCGCCGACAGGAAGTTGATCGAGGACGTTGCAGGCCGCCGCGAATGGTCAAACTGCGTCGGGCTGCCCATGAGCCTCTGCGCCAGCCGCCCGGTCTTGCCCGGATCCCGCCGCCAGAAGGCGCGGGTGTCGTCGCGGAACTTGTCGTTCCATTCCCGGAACGGCCAGGGGAAGCCGCCCACCTGGTAACCGCCGTCGCCAATGTCCCACGGCTCGGCGATCAGCTTGACCTGTGACAGGACCGGGTCCTGCCGCATGGCGTTGAAGAACGTGCCTTCGCGCTCGAACCCCGCCGGCTCGCGCCCCAGCGTCGAGGCCAGATCGAAGCGGAAGCCGTCCACGTGGCAGACCTCGACCCAGTAACGTAAGGAATCCATGACCATGCGCAGCACCATGGGATGTGCCACGTTCAGCGTGTTGCCACAGCCGGTGGTGTCGAAGCAGTGCCGCTTTTCGTCGGCCAGCAGGTAGTAGGACGCGTTGTCGATGCCCCGGAACGACAGGGTCGGCCCAAGCTCGGACCCTTCGGCGGTGTGGTTGTAGACCACGTCGAGAATTACCTCGATCCCCGCCTGGTGGAAACGCTTCACCGCTTGCCGCACCTCGCGCACATCCTCGCCCGCAAGGTAGCTGCGGTTGGGTGCAAAGAATCCAAGCGTGTTGTAGCCCCAGTAGTTGCGCAGCCCCTTCTCGATCAGATGCTGGTCCTGCACCATGGCGTGGATCGGCAGCAGTTCGATCGTGGTGACACCCAGTTTCTGCAGGTGTTCGATGATCGGCTCGGACGCCAGCGCCTTGAAGGTGCCGCGATCGGCCTCGATGATGCCGGGATGGCGCATGGTCAGGCCCTTGGCGTGGGCCTCGTAGATCAGCGTCTTGTCCCACGGCACCTGCGGGGTTTCGGTGGCTTCCCAGTCGAAATCGGGGTCTGCGACCACCGCCTTGGGCATGAAGGGCGCGGAGTCGCGGTCATCGAGTTCAAGGTCGCTGCCGCCCACCGGGTAGCCAAACAGCGCCTCGTCCCACTCGAGATATCCGCGCATCGCCATGGCATAGGGATCAAGCAGCAGCTTGGCGGGGTTGAAGCGGTGGCCGTTCTCGGGATCGAACGGCCCATGCACGCGGTAGCCGTAGGCCTGCCCCGGCCGGATGCCGGGAAGGTAGCCGTACCACACGCCACCCTCGCTGCGGGGCAGGTCGAGACAGGCCAGCTGCTCGGTACCGTCATCGTCGAAGAGGCAAAGTTCCACCCTTTCGGCATGGTCCGAAAACAGGGCGAAATTCGTACCGTCCGCATCCGGGCGCGCGCCCAGCCGGTCGGGGCGGCCGGCGGCGAGGTCGAAGGACACGTCGCGCGGGTCGGCCTTGGATTTCACATCGAACATATCGGGGGGCTCTCGGGCTATGGGGAGACACGGCAGGGGGCCTGCCGCCATCGTCCCAACCCGCGAGGCCCTCAAACGTTCCCGTCAGCCGAAGATGAGGTTCGGCACCAGCAGCGACACGCCAGGCACGTAGGTGATGATCAGCAGCACGAGGATGTTCACCAGCACAAAGGGCCAGACGCCGCGGATGATGTCGCTGACCGGCTTCTCCAGCGTCGAGCTTGCGACAAAGATATCAAGGCCGAAGGGCGGCGTGATCATCCCGATGCAGACGTTAAGCGTGACCACCATGCCGAAATGCACCGGGTCGATGCCAAGGGACATGGCCACCGGATAGAGCGGCGGCACCAGCACCAAAAGGGTCGAATTAGGGTCAATGAACATGCCCGCGATAAAGAAGCAGACGTTGACCGCGATCAGGAACATGACCGGCCCAGCGTTCGCCGCCTCAAGCATCGCGATGATGCCTGCCGGGATCTGCGCCAGCGTCACGAAGAAGCTGATGAGCCCGCCGATGGCCAGCAGCACGAAGATGATGGCGGTGTTGATCGCGCTGTCCTCGGTCACCTTCACGAGGCCGCGCAGGTCAAGCGCGCGGAACACCAGCGTTTCCACGAGGATGGCATAGACCACCGACACGGCGGCGGCCTCGGTGGGCGTGATGGTGCCGGAATAGATACCGCCAAGGATGATGACAGGCATCCCCAGCGCCCATTTCGCGTCCCAGATCGCCCGCCCCCGCGCGCCCCAGCCAAGACGCGGGCCACGGGTCACGCCCTGCTTGCGGGCCTGCCACGACACGTAGGCGGCAAAGGCCAGCCCCAGTACCAGCCCCACCGCCAAGCCGCCCGCGAAGAGGCGCGAGATCGAGGTGCCGGTGATCCAGCCATAGACGATCAGCGTGATCGACGGCGGGATCAGCAGCGCGGTTTCGGCGCTTGCCACCAAGAGGCCCAGCGAGGTGCGGTCTGACCAGCCCGCCGCGCGCATCTCGGGGTAGACCATGCGGCCCATCGCGGCCACGGTCGCCGGGGCCGAGCCCGACACCGACCCGAAGGCCATGGAACCGCCCACCACCACGTGGCCGATGCCGCCCCGCGTGTGGCCGATCAGGGCCTTCACCACCCCCACCAGCTGCCGGGCGATCTGCCCCGATCCCATGAGGTGCGCTGCGAAAATGAAGAACGGAATGGCCAGCAGCGTCGAATGGTCGATGCCGCCGACGATCTTCTGCACCACGGCAGCATCGGGAAGGGTGCCGTGTGCAAGTTCCTTCCAGGCCAGTGCAGGCACGCCCAGCACCAGCAGCATCTCGAACCCAAGGCCCAGCAGGACCAGCGCAAGGATGACGACGATCACGATCATGCCTCGGACTCCTTTTGTGCCG
This sequence comes from Salipiger pallidus, assembly GCF_014643635.1. Lineage (GTDB taxonomy): Bacteria > Pseudomonadota > Alphaproteobacteria > Rhodobacterales > Rhodobacteraceae > Salipiger > Salipiger pallidus. The sequence continues at coordinate 283,818 of NZ_BMJV01000006.1, read as the reverse complement.
AGAACCTGTCGATCACGCCGAAGAGGCTGAGCCCGTAGCGCAGCCCCAGCAGCAGGAAGCCCGCGATAGGCGCCATGTAGATCACCCCCATCGGCACCCCCAGCGTGGGCGAGCTTTGTCCCGAGCGCAGTACGAACTGCACCAGCCCGAGGGCCAGCCACGCGACATAGACGGAAAACACCAGCCCCGTGAGGTCCATCACCCGGCGCACCCACGTCAGCACGCCCTCGGGCAGACGGTCTCGCAGGTTGGTGATGCCCACGTGCTTAACCCGCTCAAGCGCAAGGCCGAGGGCGAGAAACACGAGGAACAGGTTCATGATCCGCACCGCCTCTTCGATCCACGCGAAACGGCTGGCGAAGGTTCCGCCGATCTCGCGCGTCACCACAGAGCCGGTGTAAAGCGCCACCATGCTCAGGAAGAGCACGACCAGCACGGTACGTTCCACCGTGCGCAGGACTTCGAGGGCTTTCATCTTGCGGACCTTCATATGCAAGCGGCGCCCATCACAGGCGCCGCAGGGGTGGGCATCGGCAGACGGCATCCGTCAGGAGACCGCCGAGGCACGTGCTGGCAGCGCCCTGAAAGACGCCGCCGGAGGCACTTATTGCAGCGTCTCGTATTCCGTCTCGTAGGTGTCGAGCACGGCCTGACCCGCATCGCCGGCCATCTCCACGTAGGCGGCAGAGGCCGGGCCGAACATCGCCTCGCGCAGGGCGGCGCGTTCCGCATCATCGGCCACGCGGGTGTTGGTGCCCGCCTCCTCGATGGCGGTCATCGCGGCATCCACGGCCTCGGCCTTGTGGGCGACCAGTTCGGGGATGACCTCGGCGAAGGCGTCGGTGATGACGGTCTTGTATTCATCCGGCAGGCTGTCCCAGAACATCGGGTTGAACAGCACCACGTCCACCATCGCACCATGGTCGGATTTCACGAGGTAATCCTGTACTTCGAAGAACTTCATGTTGAAGATCGTGTCGAGCGGGTTTTCCTCGCCGTCCACCACGCCGGTCTGGAGCGAGGTGTAAAGTTCGCCAAACGGCAGCGCGATGGCGGATGCGCCAAGCGCGTTGAACTGCTCGATGAGGATCGAGCTGTCCATGACGCGGAATTTCTGGCCTTCGAAGGCAGCCAGGTCATCCAGCGGCTGGTTCGAGGTGAACTGCTTGGTCCCATTGGGCCACAGGTCGAGCGCCACAAGGCCCTTTTCCGAGAAGCTGTCCAGCAGCTGTTCGCCGAACGGGCCGTCAAGCAGCGTCAGGGCGGCGTCGCCTTCGGGGATGAGGTAGGGAATGTCGAGCACCGACACCACCGGGTTGAAGCCGCCAAGGAAGGCCGCCGGGGCCACCGTGGCCTCTTGCGTGCCAAGCTGGGTGCCTTCGGTCATCTGGCGCTGGTTGCCCAGCTGACCCTGCGGGAAGATCTGGAATTCCACCGCGCCATTGGTGCGTTCCTTCACCAGTTCGGCCACCTTCTCTAGGTGCACGTGGCGGCTCTGGGCGGTGCTTTCGAGGTGGCCGATCTTGGCCACGAACTCCTGCGCCAGCGCCGGTGAGGCCAGCGCCACCCCCGCGGTCAGAGCCGAGATCAGAATGGATGTCTTGAACATGTCCGCGTGTCCCTCTTGCAGCTGTCTGGCCGCTGTTTTCACAAAAAGGTCACTCTGGGCAAGCCAACGCTGCGCAAAACCGCAACGAAACGGTGAAAAGCCGGCACGAACGGCTAAAGCGGCGTCACCGTCAGCTCCACCCCCGGGTCTGGGCGGACTGTCATGTGCATGATCGGTGTGGGCTTAGGCCCCTTTGGCGCGAAGCGGTAACGCGACAGCAGCGTGGCAAGGATGATCCCCGCCTGCATCATGGCGAAATTCGCCCCGACGCAGACACGGGGGCCCGCTCCGAACGGCAGGTGCAGGTAACGGTCCCGCTCCTGCGGGCCGGTGAAGCGGGTCGGGTCGAACTCATCAGGACGGTCCCAGTACGCGTCATGACGGTGCAGCGCCCATGTGTTGACGAAGATCGTCTCGCGCGGGCGGATCTCACGGTCGTACATGGTATCGGGCTGGCGCACGTTGCGGGCCAGCATCCCCACGGGGGGATAAAGCCGCATGGTCTCGTCGAGGATGGCGGTGATGCCCGGCATGCGGTCCAGTTCTCCGTGGCCGCAGGGGCCGCCCTGAAGCACTGACCGCGCCTCGTCGCGGGCGCGGGCCTGCGCGGGTTGGTCGTGTGCCAGCAGGTAAAGCGCCCAGGCCAGCGACAGGGCCGTGGTCTCGTGCCCGGCGACGATGAAGAACTGCATGTTGTGCAGCAGATCTTGCGGCGACATGGTGCGCCCGCTCTCGGGGTCCTTCGCCGCCAGCATGTGATCGAGCAGATCGTCCGCGCCGCCCGTCGCCTCGCGCCGCCGCGCCTCGATGGCCTTGGAGACCATGGAGTGCATTGTCTTCACCGCTCCCCGGCCGAACAGCTCGGCCGGGCGCGGCACCCAATGCGGCACCTCAAGAAAATCGAGCAGCGAGGCCCGTCCTACCGTCAGGAAGTACTTGGTGATCGCATCGCCATAGGCATCTGCATCGAAGTGCTCCCGCCCGGACAGGGCGACATCACAGATCACGTCGAAGGTTGCGGACAGCATCTCGGCCACCATCTCGGCGCTCGCGCCGCGGCTGAGCCTTTCGCAGGCGCGTTCGGCGGTGGCGGTCATCATGGGGGCCAGCGCCTCGACATTGCGGGCGGCAAACACCGGCGCGATGGCCCTTCGCTGCCAGCGCCACTGCGATCCTTCCGAGGTGAAAAGGCTGTCACCCACCGCCGGGCGCAACATCCGCAGCATCACCTCGGATTTTGGATAATTGACGACGTTGTCGAGGAAAATCCGCTTCATCCCCTCGGGGCCCTGCACCATGTGCCAGCGCGCGCCGCCAGTGCTGCCAGTGACGATGGGCTGGGTGTAGGCGATGCCGGGGATGATCCGCAGCACGTTCTGGCGCGCGGCCTTGAGGCTGGCCAGCATCCCGAGAGGCTCGGTCGCGGGCTCGATACGAGGGGGCAGCTGGTCGAGCATGATTATTCCTTGGTCGGTTGCCTGAAAATCTATCGCTCCGCTACGTCCAATCAAGTGATGCACCGTTGCGCTCCTGCTTGTTTTTCGCGCAGCATGTCCCGTGTGCGGGCAGGCTGACGGCCAGCCGCGCGTGAGGCCGGGCAACGACCCGAGGACCTCAGCACCAACAATCCGGGACCGCAGGGTCCCGCCGGGTCACGTTATCGGAGGCACCCCTTGTACCAACGTTTCATCGCCACGGCGTTTGCCGCAGCCTGCACCGTCGCCGGCACCGCTCATGCACAAACCGACATGCCCTTCGCGCTCGACTGGAAATTCGAAGGCCCCGCAGCCCCCTATTTCCTCGCGCTCGATAATGGCCTCTTCGCCGACCAGGAGCTGACCGTCGAGATCTCGGAAGGTGCGGGCTCGCTCGATGCCATCCCGAAGGTGGCAACCGGCGCCTACCCCGTCGGGTTTGCCGACATCAACAGCCTGATGCGGTTCCTCGACCAGAACCCCGGCGCACCGGTGACCGCGATCATGATGATCTACGACAAGCCGCCCTTCGCCGTGGTGGGTCGCAAGTCGCTGGGCGTGGAAACCCCTGCCGATCTCGCAGGCAAGGTGCTGGGCGCGCCGCCGCCCGATGGCGCATGGGCGCAGTTCCCGATCTTCGCCGCAGAGAACGACCTCAGCATGGAAGACATCACCGTCGAGCCGGTGGGCTTCCCCACCCGCGAGCCGATGCTGGCAGAAGGTCAGGTGGCATCGGTGACCGGCTTCTCGTTCTCGTCGACGCTTAACCTCAAGCGGCTGGGCGTGGAAGAGGATGACATCAGCGTCCTCCTGATGGCCGATCACGGCGTGGAGCTTTACGGCAACGCGATTATCGTCAACACCGACTTCGCCGGCGAGAACCCCGAGGCGGTGACCGGTTTCCTTACAGCCATTGCCGGTGGCTGGAAGGCCGCGATGGAAGACCCCGAGGCCGCCATCGAGGCGCTGATTGAACGCAACCCCGCCGCCAATGCAGAGCTTGAGAAAGAGCGCCTGCAGATGGCGATCGACGACAACGTCTACACCGATTTCGTTGCCGAGAACGGACTTGGCGGGATTGACGACGACCGCATGACCGCCGCGATCGAGCAGACGAAATCCGTCTACGAGTTCCAGAACGAGCCTGATGCGTCGCTTTATTTCAGCAGCGAATACCTGCCTGACGCCGACGCGCGCATGCTGAAGTAAGCGGCCCCGCCCCGGCCCCGCATCCGCGCGGGCCGGGGCCTGCCTGACATGACCGATCTCATTCAAATCAAAGGCGTGACTCACGCCTATCGCACCCCGAACGGCCCCCTGCCCGTTCTGGACGATCTCAACATCAACGTCCCCGAGGGCGAATTCGCCGCCGTGGTCGGCCCTTCCGGCTGTGGCAAGTCCACTCTCACGCGGCTGGTCGCGGGCCTGATGAAGCCCGACAGCGGCGAAGTCTGGTTGCATGGCAAGCGTGTGACCTCGCCGCGCAAAACCGTGGGCATGGCGTTCCAGAACCCCGTGATGCTCGAATGGCGGACGATCCTGCAGAACGTCATCCTGCCTCTGGAAATCGTCGCACCGTCGATGCCCAGGAAGGACCGCGTGGCCCGTGCCGAAGAGCTGCTGGCCCTCGTCGGCCTGTCTGGATTCGAGGACAAGCGCCCCTCCGAGCTCTCGGGCGGGATGCGCCAGCGCGCCTCTCTGTGCCGGGCTATCGTGCACAAGCCTGACGTGCTCATCATGGACGAGCCGTTCGGCGCGCTCGATGCCTTCACCCGCGAGGATCTGTGGCAGACCATGCACGAACTGCGCGCCAAAGAGCCCTTCACCGCCGTGCTCATCACCCATGACCTGCGCGAAAGCGTGTACCTCGGGGATCAGGTGTTCGTACTGTCGGGACGCCCGGCGACGACGCAATACGTGATGAACGTGGACTATCCCGGCGAGGGTCTGCGCAAGCTCGACGGGCTTTATACGCCCGAAGCGGCGCAGATGCTGGCCACCTTGCGCGAGCAGATCCAGATCGCCCAGGGGCGCCAGCCCGGACCGGAGGTGCACTGATGGAGCGGTTTCAGAAAGTCGCCGTGCCCATCGCGGCGATCCTCATCTTCGTTGCCCTGTGGGAGGCGCTGGTCTGGGTCAACGGCTGGCCCGACTATGTCATGGCCTCGCCCTCGGACCTGCCGGCGGCATATTCGCGGTTTTGGGAGCTGTTCCTGACGGGCAGCTGGCAAACCCTGTGGCGCACGGTGGCCGGCCTCACGCTTGCGGTTGTCGCGGGCACGGGCCTTGGCATGATCATGGGCTTTTCGCGGATCGCGCGGGATGGGCTTTACCCTCTGCTCGTGGGCTTCAACGCGGTGCCCAAGGCGACGCTGGTGCCGGTGCTGGCACTGCTCTTCATCGGGCAGCACGATTTCAACACCGTGATGATGGCCTTCCTGATCTCGTTCTTCCCCATCGCGGTGTCCGTCGGGATCGGGCTGTCGACGCTCGAGCCGGAATACCGCGACATCCTGCGCTCGCTCGGGGCGTCGAAGGTGACGATCTTCCGCAAGATCGCACTGCCTAAGACCCTGCCGGAGTTCTTCGGCGCACTGAAGGTTTCGGTGACGCTGGCCTTCATCGGGACCAACCTCGTGGAGATCATCTCGCCCCACGGGCGGGGCCTCGGGGCGCTGTTCCTGTCGGGCCAGACCAACAGCAACTACCCGCTGATGTTCGCGGTGCTGATCGCCTTGGCTGTGCTGGGGATCATTCTCTATTACGCGGTGGTCGCGCTCGAGAAGATCTTTGCCGGATGGGCCGAGCGCCCCGGAGGCTGAGCCTGTCCCAAGTTCAAAGAAGAAGCGCCGCCCCAGTGGGCGGCGCTTCTTCTTGCCTGAACGCTGGCCTGCATGATCCAGCGGTAGCCGCGCATCGCCGGTCCGCGGGATGGCGATGCGGCGTTCGAGCCTCTCGATTTATCCCGGCCACGTCCGGAAGACCTAAACAGATTTCACCCAGATCAGCCAAAACGCCAGCCCAGGGGGCGGGCCGGCGATGCGCGGCGGCTTCGCCTTGTTTCCGCGCGGGTAGGGAAAGGACCGATCAGCAGCTGACGAAAATCGTGCAAGATTACGCCTGAGAGGGGCAAGTCAGACCAGAAACTACCGCCATGCACGAACGACTGCCAGCGTGGGCAGAGCTCTAACCCCTGCCCACCAGAAACCGCTTAATCGGCCACGCAGTCGGCGAAATACTCCATCTTGCCGTCCGGCCCCTTCTCCTGCACCAGCCCGTGAATATCGGTCTCGAAGCCGGGGCATTCGCGGGCGAATTCACGGTTGAACTTGAGGTACTCCACGATCTTGCGATTGAACACCTCACCCGGGATCAGCAGCGGGATACCCGGCGGGTACGGCGTCACCAGTGATGTGGTGATACGACCCTCGAGATCGTCGATGCTGACCCGTTCGGTGGTCCGGCGCGCGATATGCGCGAAGGCGTCGGCGGGCTTCATCGCGGGCGTCAGGTCCGACAGGTACATCTCGGTCGACAACACCGCCACGTCGTACTTGGCATACTGGGCGTGAACGTGATCGCACAGATCACGCAGCCCCATGCTTTCGTACCGGGGCTGAGTCTTGCAGAACTCGGGCATCACCCGCCACAGCGGCTGGTTGCGGGCGAAATCGTCCTTGAATTGCTGCAGCGCCGTCAGAAGCGTGTTCCAGCGGCCCTTGGTGATGCCGATGGTGAACATGATGAAGAAGGAATAAAGCCCCGTCTTCTCGACCACCACGCCATGCTCGGCAAGGTACTTCGACACGATCGACGCGGGGATGCCCCAGTCCTCGAACCGTCCGTCGAGGTTCAGGCCCGGCGTGATGATCGTCGCCTTGATCGGGTCGAGCATGTTGAACCCCGGCGCCATGTCGCCGAAGCCGTGCCAGCTGTCCGACCCGGTGGGTTCGACCCCTTCCGCATCGGTGCGCTTGAGCACCCAGTCGCGGGTGCGGCCCATGCCATCCTGATTATGGTCGAAATCCTCGGGGCCCCAGACCTGGAACCACCAGTCGTCGCCGTATTCCTCTTCGACCTTCGCCATGGCGCGCCGGAACTCAAGGCTTTCGACGATGCTCTCCTCGACCAGCGCGGTACCGCCCGGCGGCTCCATCATCGCCGCCGCCACGTCGCACGACGCGATGATCGAATACTGCGGCGAGGTGGAGGTGTGCATCAGGTAGCTCTCGTTGAAGAGATGCCGGTCCAGCGGCACCTCCTCGGCATCCTGCACAAGGACATGGCTCGCCTGCGAAATGCCCGCCAGAAGCTTGTGCACCGACTGGGTGGCATAGGTCACCGACTTCTTGGTGCGGCCCCGCTTGCGGCCCATGGAATGGTACTGGCCGTAGAAGGAATGGAAGGCCGCGTGGGGCAGCCACGCCTCGTCGAAATGCAGGTTCTCGATCCATCCATCGAGCAGCGACTTGATCTCTTCGGTGTTGTAGAGAACCCCGTCATAGGTCGACTGGGTCAGCGTCATGATGCGCGGCTGCACCTTGTCCGCATCGTAATCCTGAAGCAGCGGGTTGGCGCGGATCTTGGCCTTGATGGCCTCGGGCTCGAACTCGGAGCGTTGGATCGGGCCGATGATGCCCCAATGGTTACGGGTGGGCTTGAGGAATACCGGAATGGCGCCGGTCATGATGATCGAATGCAGGATCGACTTGTGGCAGTTGCGGTCCACGACCACAACATCTCCCGGCGCGACGGTGTGATGCCACACCATCTTGTTCGATGTCGACGTGCCGTTGGTCACAAAGAAACAATGGTCGGCGTTGAAGATCCGTGCGGCATTGCGCTCGGACGCGCCGATAGCACCATTGTGGTCCAAGAGCTGGCCCAGTTCCTCGACCGCGTTGCAGACGTCGGCGCGCAGCATGTTCTCGCCGTAGAACTGGTGGTACATCTGGCCGATGGGCGATTTCAGGAAGGCGACGCCCCCCGAATGGCCCGGGCAGTGCCACGAATAGGATCCGTCCTCGGCGTAATCCAGCAGCGCCTTGAAGAACGGCGGCTGGATGGACTCCAGATAGCCCTTGGCCTCGCGGATGATGTGCCGGGCGACGAACTCGGGCGTATCCTCGAACATGTGGATAAATCCATGCAGCTCGCGCAGGATGTCGTTGGGGATGTGGCGCGACGTCTTGGTCTCGCCGTAGAGGTAGATCGGCACCTCGGAGTTTTTCCAGCGCACTTCCTCGATGAACAGGCGCAGGTTCTCGATCGCGGGGTCCAGATCGGGGCCGGCGGTGAATTCCTCGTCGTCGATGGACAGCACGAAGGCCGAAGCGCGGCTTTGCTGCTGGGCGAATTGCGACAGGTCACCATAGCCGGTGACGCCCAGCACCTCGAAGCCCTCGGATTCGAGCGCGCCGGCAAGGGCGCGAATGCCAAGGCCCGAGGAATTCTCGGAGCGGAAATCCTCGTCGATGATGACGATGGGGAAGCGGAACTTCATGGGCTCTCCTTTCGGGGAAGGACGGCCCGCAAGGCCGCCCCTGTTGCCACGGTTCTTTCCCGTGCCGCCGCGTTCGTCAACAGGTCGCGACGAAAGCCCGCGTTACTGGATGGTAATATCCACCCGCTGGCTTTCCCCGGTCGAGCCCGGGATTTTCAGGTGGTACTGTCCCGGCTTGATGGCGAGGAACTCGATTTCCATGGTGCCTTCCTCGTCGAACTCGAGGCTCTCAAGCCCGAAGGGCCGGATTTCCAGCCCGTTGATCACCACCTCGTTGACCCAGATCGCCCGGAAAAACCCCGGCCCCTCGACCGCCAGCTCGCCGGTGCCGTCCGCCTCGATCTCGAGCTCGTAGAGCATCCCGGACTTGAGCGTGATCGGCCCGTCCGCCAGCGGCTGGCCCACCGACAGGGTGATGCCAGGCATCTCGCCCTTGTTGGTGTTCGACAGCACCCCGGCGAAGCCGAACTCATGGGCGGCGGCGGGGATAGCTGCAAGCGACAGGGCGGCGGCAAGAGCGATGGATTTCATGGGCATGTCCTTTCAGATGAGATGAGGGGAAAGCGTGGCAGGTGTGCCGCGCAGATCGAGCACCCGGCTGGCAAGGCGGTCTGCCTCGGCTCTGGCATGGGTGACGAAGATCGTGGCCGGGCGGGCCTCGGTGATGAGTTCCTCGGTGAGGGACAGCATCTGCTCTGCAAGCTCCGGGTCGAGCGACACGAAGGGCTCGTCCATGATCAGCATTTCGGGCCGCCCGGCAAAGGCCCGCGCCAGCGCAAGGCGGCGCTGCTGGCCAAGGCTGAGCGCGCGCGGGAAGGCATCGCCGCGCCCGCCAAGGCCGACCCGGTCCAGTGCGGCGTCGGCCTGCGCCTCAGTCAGCCCGTCATGAATGAGCGTGAGGTTCTGCCGGGCGCTGCGCCACGGCAGGAGGGTCGGTTCCTGAAACACCATCGCCATGGTGCCGGGGCGCTGCACATGGCCGTCGAACCGGGTATCAAGCCCCGAAACGATGCGCAGCACCGTGGACTTGCCGATGCCCGAAGGCCCCACAAGCGCCACGGTTTCCCCCCGCGCCACGGTGAAATGCACGTCGCGCAGCACCTGCGTGGGGCCGAAATGCTTGGCGAGGATGTTCACCTGCACCGCGGCGCCGTCCCCGGCGGGGCGCACCGGCGTCACCGGCTGCCCGATGAAGACACTCCCGTGGGTCATTCCACCGACGCGAAAAGGCCGTCCGGGACGACCGAAGCCTGCCCCACCAGCTCTTCGCCTCCAAGTTCGCCCATCAGCGCCAGAAGCTTGCCTGCCGCCTCGGAGTCCACGGGGGCACGTTCGGGCACGCCCGCCAGCCAATCGGTACGGAGCTGATCGAACTGAGCGTCGCTGCCCGCGTTCATCATCGGGCGGATCGCCTCCCATGCGGCAGGGTCCGACAGGTGCTCCTTGGCGTCGCGGCTGGCATCGAAAAACGCCTGCGCGAGACCCTCATGTTCGGCGAGGAAGCTGTCCTTGAAGTAGTAACCCAGCAGCGGCACGTCCGGATCGAGGCCCAGCGCCGTGGCGGCGGTCTCAACCGAGATCAGCTCGCGCATGCCTTCGGCCTTCATCTTGGCAAGGAAGTGCCAGAAGTTGATGGCGCCGGCGTAATCCCCGCCCAGCGCGGATTTGAAGATCAGTGGCGGCGCGCCGAAGACCTGTTCGGTCCCGGCCTTGAGGTCAAAGCCTTCCTCCTGCTCCGCGTAGGCCCGCAGGATCAGCCATGACTTGTCCAGAGGCCCGCCCGCGATGCCGATCTTGCCGCCCTCGAGATCCGCGAGGGTCTTCGCGTCCGACCCATCAGGCACCACCACGCCACCCACGGCGCGGGAATAGGGGATGACCGTGTAGTCCTTGCCCGCCGCGCGTTGGCGGGCGACCCAGATCCAGTCGGCCACGGCCATGTCCGCCTCGCCGCCCTCGACCGCGATGCGCGTGGCGCCGTTGTCAGCGTAGGGCTGCAGTTCCAGCTCGAAGCCGTGGGCCTCGTCAAAGCCCTGATCGACGATGGTCTGAAGCTCCCAATTCACCGTGCCGATCTTGAGCGTCGCCGCCCGGATCACCGGCAAATCCTGCGCCATGGTGCCGGTCGCGGCCACGGCGCTTACCGCAAGCGCGGTCAGAAATCGTTTCATGGTCCCCTCCCAAGGATGCGCCGCCTCTCCCGTGGCGGCGCTGCTGGCTCACTCAGCGCGGCGGTTCACTTCTTGGAATTCCGCGTCAAGTTCGATGTCGAACTGGCCCTGCCCCTGACAGATCACGTCGTCGAGGTCGTATCCGCCTTCGTCAGTCATTTCGATGTCGTCCGGATCAACCTCGCATTTCATCTCGGTCATCATCTCGGCGATGGTCGCCTTGGCCTCTTCGCTGACCTCGTGGTCATCAGCCAGAACCGGCCCGGCAAGGACCGCAGCGATGGCGGCAAGTGCAAGTGTCTTCATGGTCTTTCCTCCCTGCGGCCACGTGGGCCGCTCTTGCATCCTGGGTGCTGCCCCCCTGCGCTGTCGACCCGACCAAAGGAGGGGTGACGCTCCTCACGTTGCGGCAGCCCCGCCTGGAATGGTTACGTGTGGCACGGCTGCTTCTTCTCGGCAGGGCGAGATCGCCACGCCCTTCGTCAGTACGGCGTGATCGCCACGCGCACCTTCAGTAGGGCGTGATGGCCACGCGCTCCTTAGTACGGCGTGATCGCCACGCCCCAGGGCTGCTGCCCCACCTGCACGGACTTGATGGCTTCTTCCTTCTCCACGTCGATCACCGTGATGTCGTTGGAGTTGCCGTTGGTCGTGACGAGGTACTTTTGGTCATGGGTGAAATCCATCTGCCAGACCCGCTGGCCCACCATGATGTAATCCACCACCTCGAGGCTCGCGCCATCGATCACCGCCACCCGGTTGGCGGGCCCAAGCGCCACGAAGATGCGACTGGCGTCCTCGGTGATCTTCACCCCGACGGGCTGGAGCCATTCCGGAAGCACCCCCGGCACCTCGAATTCGATCTTCTGGCGCAGGGTCGGTGTGCCATCCTCGGCCACGTCAATCACCGATACCGTGCCGCCGATCTCGGAGCTGACGAATAGGCGGCTGCCGTCCGAGGTGTACTGCGCATAGCGCGGGCGCTGATCCACGAGGATGTTGTGCTTGATCTGGTAATCCTCGGTCGAGATGAAATGCGCCATGTTGGTGGTCTCCGAGGTGTTCACCACCCACTGGCTGTCCGGCGAGATCGCCATGCCCTCGGGCTCCACCCCCACTGGCACCTCGGCAAGGATCGAATGGCTTTCCGTATCCGTCACGGTCACGAGGTTGTCGTCCTCGTTGGCGATATAAAGCGGGCTGCCCGAGGGGTGGATGACGAACAGCTCCGGGTCCGGGCCTGAGGGCAGCGTATAGAGCTCTTCGTAGGTTTCGGTGTCGAAGACCCGCACCGTGTCATCGTCACTGGCGCAGACGTAAAGGAGCGATCCGTCCGGCGACAGGGTGATGCCCCGGGGTCGGTTGCCACCGTCGAACTCGGTCAGCACCTCCCAGCTTTCGGTATCGACCACGGTGATCGTGTTGCCCCGCTCGTTCGATACAAAGGCCTTGCCGGCCATGGCGCCGGTTGCGGACATCAGAAGGGCGGTCGTCAGAGCCAAGTGTTTCATGTCGGTCCTCACTGGAAAGCGGTGCAATCAGATTCAGGCTCATCGAGCCCCAGCGTATCGAGCGGAGAGGTCTGGTGCAGGAACCCCTCCTGCGGGCTGACACTCACGGTGATGCGCCCGTCATGAAGCAGCACCGGCTGGCGCAGCTGACCATTCCACGGACGGAAGGTGACCTTCTGCCCCTTGAAGGCGGCCAACTCGAAGGCATCCGACAGGATGAACGCCTCGAGCTCGGCCGGATCGGTGGTGTTCGCGCGGGTCACCGCCTCGCCCAGAACCCGCAGGGCAAGCCATGTGTTGTAGTCCTCCTCCTGCACATGGCGGCGGGTGAGCGCCTCGAAGCGGTTCTGGAACTGCGTCGCGCCCCAGGCCTCGTGGGCGGCGTGGATGGTGACCGGGCGCAGCCCGGCGCTCCCCATGACCGGGCGCGGGGTCCAGAGGTGATAGGGCAGGTAGGCGGCGAAATAGTCGGTGGCATCGGCGGCGATCACCACGTCATGGGATTCGGTGCCTTGCATGAAGGTCGGCAACTGGCGCTGCACCATGACATGGCCGCTGTCGGTGCGGCGGCTGCCGCCCGTGTCCTCGAACTCGCGCTCCTCGACGATGGTGGCGCCGAACTTGGTGGCGGCGCGGCGGTAGGCATCGGCCAGCGCGCGGTCCTCGGGGTTCGACCCGGTGATCAGAAGCCAGCGCTTCCACTGCTTCCAGACCGCGAACTGGGCCACCGCCTCGGCCTTCATGGCATCGCTCGGGGCGATGTGCAGCAGGTTGGCGCGGCACTGGTCGCTGCGCAGGCCCACGTCCGGCGCGCGGGTGTTCAGGACCAGCGCCCCCGCCTCGGCGGCCTTGTCCGCAAGATCCGTAAGTTCGGACGCCTTGGCGTCCACAGCGATGAAGCGAATACCATCCGCCAGCAGCGCTTCCATCGCGGCGGCGGCCTCCTCGGGGGGCGCGGCGCGGGTCACCGTCTCGTAGGTGTGGCCAAGGAAGCTGCCGGTGGTGGCGTTGTCCTCGTCCGCGAGGGCAGCCCCGGCGAAGGCCAGATCATCGGGGCGCACATCGTAGCGCGAGATCGGCAGCAGGGCGTCGTAATCCACCCGCAGCACCCCGGCGCGTACGTCCAGCGCCTGCGCCATGGCGCTGCTCATCAGCAAGGCAGCCGCTGCCATGAGCGGCTTCATTGGTATCGGCATCGTCTCCTCCCATGGCCCGCTCTCCCTGCGGGCCGCCCCGATCCTGAGACCCGTTTCGCCAGACGCGAAACCTATACTTCCGGAGCGGTTGCGAGAAGGATGGTAACGGCGGCACCATTCACTGCGACTCTTATTTTCTGAGAAGGCACCGATGCTTGGCAAAGCGATCCTGTTTGGCCTGACACTCTGCGCGGCACCCGCTGCACGGGCGCAGGAAGGGTCTGTCGCCTTCTTCGGGATCACTCTTCTGGACTCCAGCCTGCAAACCGCTGAGCTGGGGGCGGACCCCGCCGAGGCCGCCCGGATCGATATGCTCAAGGCGCTGGTGACCGAGCGGTTCGAGGCCGAAGGCTACACGCTCGTGGATCTTTCCCCGGTGGCCGAGGACCGTGCGCGCATCGTCAACCCGGCCAAGTGCTACGGCTGCGACACCCGTATGGCGACAAGGCTGGGGGCCGATTATTCACTGGTGGGCGAGGTTCAGAAGGTCTCGAACCTGATCCTGACCATGAACCTGCAGATGCGCGATGCCGCCAGCGGCGACATGGTGCGGGGCCGCGTCGTCGACATCCGGTCGAACACCGATGACAGCTGGCGGCGGGGCATGGCGTATATCTTGAAAACCGCGTTCTTCAGGGAGGAGGAAGAATGAAACGACGTTCCTTTATGACAATGACGGCGGCGCTTGCGCTGCTTCCGGGAATGGCTCTGGCCCACGGGCCGACCCGCCAGAAGGTCACGCTGACCACCGAGGTGGCGGCCGAGCCGTCCGAGGTCTGGGCCGCCATCGGCGATTTTCAGGACCTGACGTGGCACCCGGCGGTGGTCTCGCAAGAAGGCCAGGGCGGCAACGAGATCGACGCGACGCGAGATCTGTACCTGTCGGAACAGGGGGCCGAGGGGCCGATGATCTCGGAGGTGCTATACAAGTATGACGCGGACAAGATGACCTACAGCTACCGCATCACCGAGGTCGCGGTCGAGGTGCTCCCCGTAACCAACTACTCGTCCCATCTTACGGTCAAGCCGCGTGATGGCGGCGGATCGGTGGTGGAATGGCGCGGGGCGTTCTACCGCGGCTATCCCAACAACGATCCCCCCGAAGAGCTGAACGACGAGGCAGCGATCGCAGCCGTGTCCGGCGTGTACCAAGCGGGGCTCGATGCGCTGGTCGAGATGTTCGGTGCGCCGTCGTCCTGACCTGATCGGGGCGCTTCTTGCCGCCCTGCTGGCGGTGCCCGCGGCTGCGGACATCGCCTTCGTCACCTGCCAGAACGCCGACACGGTGAGCGTGATCGACCTCGACACAGGGCTTGAGCGCGCACGCTGGTCCGTGCCCGGCAAACCGGCGGGGGTGGCGGTGGATCCCGGCGGCGCGGTGTACACCGTGTCTCCGGACAGCAAAACAGTGCGCCGCCACGACCTGACCGGCACAGTCACCGCCGAGGCGGTGCTCGACGGAGGCCCTATCGGCGTGGCGCTGGACGCAGCCCGGGATCGCTTGTTCGTGTCCGACTGGTACAATGCCCGGGTCTTCGTGCTCGATGCGGTGGCGCTGGAGGTGATTACCACCCTGCCAACCGCCGCCGCCCCGGCGGGGCTGGCACTATCGCCTGACGGGTTGCTCCTTGCCGTGGCAGAACGGGATGCAGACCGGGTGAGTCTGTTCGATACGGAAAGCCTCGCGGTGTTGCACACCGCCGCCGTGGGCAGCCGCCCCTTCGGCCTCAGCTTCGCGCCGGACGGACGGCTGTTCGTGGGCAACGTGGGCAGCAACGACGTGACGGTGATCGACCCTGGCGTCGGTGAGGTTCTGGCCACCGTGCCCGTGGGAGAGCGCCCCTACGGCGTCGCCTTCGCCGCTGGCCGCGCCTTTGTCACTAACCAGTACCAGAACAGCGTGAGCGTTCTCAGCCTCGAGGATCTCGGCCCTGTCGCCACGCTTGACGTGGGCGAATACCCCGAAGGCATCGCGGCCACCGAAGACGGCACCATCGTGGTTGCCAACTGGTTCGACAATTCGCTGAGCCTCATCGACGCCGCCACGCTCAAGGTGACCCAAGGCCCCGCCACCGCCGACGGCCCGCGCGCCTTTGGCGCATTTCTCTATCCCGGCCATCTCCCCTAGCCCGGAGGGCAGAGGGGGCGCTGCCCCCGTCTCCTGAAGAGGCTCCCCCGGCGTATTTGGAAAGAGAAGAAGACACGGTGCGGCGCCCTGTTTCCTTTGACCTGAAAATATCCCCGCCGGAGGCAGGCCGTCCGTTTCAGCTTGGGCGGTTTTCAGGTCAAGGTGCGGCAGCCGGGGTCACGCGTTCTACAGGGTGGCCCGCCGCAATCCAGCCATCGGTGCCCGTGGGCAGCCAATGCACCGCGCTGTAACCATTGGCAATCGCGCGGCGGGCGGCGTTCCAGCTCATCCAGCAGTCTGCAAGGCAGAAGAACAGCACCGGGCGCGCCGTGTCTCCGTCGGTCAGGGTAGACAGGCTATCGAGGAAGTAGGCTTCGGTGGCGGGATCCAGCGCGCCGTAGCCGGTGTTGGCAAGCCAGGTTGCGCCGGGGATGCTGTCGCGGGGCTTGTCGCGCCAGATCGTGCCTTCAGGCAAATTGGCGGGCTTCACTGGCTGCGGCAGCACGTCGATAAAGACCGTTCCGCCCTCTTCCCACAGACCGTAAGCACCCGCAGTGTCCACAACCTTGGCGCCCTCCAGCGTGGCGGGTACGGGGGCGCGGTAGTCCTCCATCCGGTAACCATCAGGCTCGGGCGGGGCCGCGAAGGCGGCGAGCGGCAGCAGCGCGAGCAGCACCGCCGCCACACGGTTCATTGCGTCACCTCAAGCATCCCGTCGCCCATGTCACGCACCAGCGGCACACCAGCATCGGCCAGCAGCGCGTTGATCTCGGACTGGTTGCGGCGGATCAGCGAGTTGAGCTTGCGCTGCCAGACCTTCTCGCCCTGACGCACCCCCATGGTGATGCGGTAGAAGAGCTTGGGGAAGGCCGCTTCGTTCAGAAGCGGAATGACCTTCAGCTCCGGATGATCGCGTTTCGCCAGCGAACCGCCGATGGGCCCCCAGATCACCGCCGCGTCGATGGCGCCCGTCGCCAGATCGTCCAGCATGACCTGAGCGGGGCTCTCGTAACGGCGGTCGACCACGAGGTTGTAGGGCTTGGCCCCTCCGATCAGACCATACCGCGCCATGTGGTTTGCCGGCGGAGACCCTGCGATCACGCCAATGCGGCGGCCCTTCAGCGCCTCGTCCGACAGCTGCGTGACGCCGGACAGATCGCCCTCGGGCACCACCAGCACATAAGTCGAGGTCATGTAGTGGTTGGTGTTCAACACCAGCTCGTGGCCCTGGGCATAGCCCATCACCACGTCGCACTTGCCCACCTTGAGGGTGTTGCGAATGAACCCGGTGGCCATCGGGTACCAAGTGTACTGCACCGGCAGCCCGAGCTTTTCGCCCACCAGTTCGGCCAGTGCGTTCTCGTAGCCCGATCCGTCCTGCATCGAGGCCGGATCACCCGCCGGATCGGCGCAGACCCTCAGTGCATCGTCCGACACGAGGTCCGAGGTCTGCGCCTGCCCCGGCGGCCCGAAGACCGCTAGCGCGGCCCCCAGGACCAGCCCTGGCAGGCACGTCAGGCGGCGCAGATCAGGAGCCCATGCAGGCATCTTCGTTCTCGGCAAACACATCGGACTTGGCTTCCTTCTGGGCGGGGCGACCGCGGCCGATCGCGCCGGAGCCATGCGCCTTGAGATAGGTGTAGATGTCGTCGAGGTAGCACATCACGTTGGGGTTGGTGCCGAAGGCGGGCATCACCGAATTCTCGGAGGCACCGACCTTCTTGCGACCGTTCACCACCACGTCGACGAAATCGTAGTAATCCATGTCGAGTGCGGAATTCTTGAGCGCCGGTGCATAGGTCGAGCCTTCACCATCGGGGCCGTGGCAGACGTGGCATTCGGCGTGGTAGCGGCGGAAGCCCGAGAAGGTTGGCCAGTCCACGGTGCCGTCTTCGGCCACGTTGAAGGTGGGCACGCCGTCTTCGGTGAAGTAGCGCCCGTCTTCCTCGTAATCCACGGCGATGTTGGGATCGTCCATCGAGACGTCGTCCGCAGCCAGGCCCGTGCCGGTCTGTGCCAGGAGGGCCGCCGTCGCAAGAAGGGTGAGGTGGAACTTCATGGGGGGTGTCCTTGGGTATGACGAAATGGGGGATGCGGGCCGGCGCGGGAAGTGCGCCGGCCCCTTGATGACAACTGATCAGTCGGGAAGGGTGAAGACCGTCAGCTGACCACCAAGCGCGGTGTAGTCGGAAAGGGCCGAGTAGCCGCCCACGGCGCCGAGGCCGTCGTTGGGGTTGGTAAGACCGGCCGCAAGGCCGATACCCGCCCAGCCGCCGACACCCGACAGGATGCCGATGTACTGCTTGCCGCCCTGTTCATAGGTCATCACGTTGCCGATGATGCCCGAGGGGGTCTTGAAGCGGTACAGCTCTTCGCCGGTCTCGGCCGAGACCGCCTTCAGGTAGCCTTCGAGCGTGCCGTAGAAGACGATGTCACCGGCAGTGGCCAGCGCACCGGACCAGACCGAGAACTGCTCGGGCAGGGACCACTTGATCTCGCCGTTGATATTGTCCCAAGCGATGAAGTTGCCCATGCCGCCGTGGCTGTCCGGCGCCGGGTACATCGCAAGAGTCGCACCCACATAGGGCTGTCCGGCGGTGTAGCTTACCCGGAACGGCTCGTAATCCATGCAGACGTGGTTGGTCGGCACGTAGAAGAGTTCGGTTTTGGGCGAATAGGCCGCCGGCTGCTGGTCCTTGGAGCCAAGCGCCGCCGGGCAGATGCCGGTCGAGTTCACGTCTTCGCCGTTCTGCTCGGTCGAGTACTCCGCCACGACCGCCGGACGACCGTAGTTTTCCGACTCCGGGTCCATGTCCACGCCGGTGGTCCAGTTGACCGCCGGGTCGTATTTCTCGGCCACCAGAAGTTCGCCGGTGATGCGGTCCATGGTGTAGCCAAGGCCGTTCCGGTCGAAGTGGGTGAGCAGCTTGCGCACTTCGCCGTCCATCTCCTGATCGGTAAGGATCATCTCGTTGACGCCGTCGTAGTCCCATTCGTCGTGGGGCGTCATCTGATAGAACCACTTGGCCATGCCGTCGTCGGGGTCACGGGCCATCACGGTCATCGACCAGCGGTTGTCGCCCGGGCGTTGCGCCGGGTTCCAGGTCGACGGGTTGCCGGTGCCGTAATAGATCAGATCGGCTTCGGGATCGTAGGAATACCAGCCCCAGGTGGTGCCGCCGCCGATCATCCACTGATCGCCTTCCCAAGTGTTGGTGCCCGAGTTTTCACCCACAGGCTCGCCCAGATGCGTGGTGTTTTCGGGATCAACAAGGATGTCCTCGTCGGGACCCATGGACCAGGCGCGCCATTCCTGTTCGCCGGTTTCCATGTTGTAGGCCGTGACATGGCCGCGAACGCCGAATTCCCCGCCAGAGATGCCGACGATGATCTTGTCCTTCACCGGCATGACGGTGGCGGTGTTGGTTTCGCCCTTCGAGGCGTCACCGTTCATCACTTCCCACTTCACTTCGCCGGTCATGGCATCAAGCGCCACGACCTTGGTGTCGGCCTGGTGCAGGAAGATCTTGCCATCCGCGTAGGCAACGCCACGGTTTACCGTGTCGCAGCACATCACCGGGATCACGTCCGGATCCTGCTTGGGCTCGTAACGCCAGACGATCTTGCCCTCTTCCTTGAGGTCGAGCGCATAGACGGTGTTGGGGAACGGCGTATGGACATACATCATGTCGCCGATCACCAGCGGCGAGCCTTCGTGGCCGCGCAGCACCCCGGTCGAGAACGACCACGCGACCTGCAGGTCGCCCACGTTCTCGGCATTGATCTGATCAAGCTCGGAATAGCGCTGGTTCGCATAATCGCCCGTCTGGATCGCCCATTGCGCGGGGTTGTCCATCTGGGTCATGAGATCGTCGTTGGCCATGGCCATGGTCGCGGCACACAGTGCCAGACCCGACGTCATCAACGTCAGCTTCGTCATTTCCTTCTCCCTTGGATAAACGGCGGGCCTCCCCGCCTGGCTTGCCCCCGGCACACCGCCCTCCACTGGCGGCTCACGTGCCGTTGGTCAGTTCGGATCCGACGCCTCTTTTCCTCCCGCCGGGTCCGGAAATCCTCTCCTCAGATCGCGATGCCTTACATGCCCTCCATGGTTCCGTCGGCGTTGAATTGCGCCAGGTAGGCGATCACGTCGGCGCGCTCGTCTTCCTTGCGCAGGCCGGCAAAGGACATCTTGGTCCCGCTGGCATAATCACGCGGCTTCTCGAGGAAACCGGCGAGGGCCTCGGGGGTCCATTCCCCCTCGAGCTCCATCAGCGCGTCGGAATAATCGAAGTCTTCGGTCGACGCGATGTCCTTGCCGACGATGCCGTTCAGCACCGGGCCGGTCTTGACCTTGGCGTCCTCTCCAACCGCGTGGCAGGCCATGCACTTGCGGAACGTCCGTTCCCCCTTTTCGGGGTCGCCGGCCATGTCGCCGTGATCGTCCGCAAAGGCGACACCGGCGGTCAGAACCGTCAGGCAGGCCGTGGCGAGCAGTTTGTCGAGCATCTGTAATGTCCTCCTCTACGGGGAGTCTCCCCCTCCCCGGCTGCCCTGCGCCCGCTTTTGCGGGGCCTCGGGCCTGGTGGTGTGCCGGGCGCTGAGTGTTAGCCTTCAGCGCCCGGAACCTTTTCTCACTTCAGCCGTGCCGCATGCCAGGCGACGTGATCGCCCGCAAAGCTCTGCACGAAGAAATACGAATGATCGTAGCCGTCCTGCATCCGGAAGGTCGCCGGCTGGCGTTTCCGGGCAATGGCGGCGGACAGCGCTTCGGGCTTCAGCAGGTCGAGGAACTGATCAGCTGCCCCCTGGTCCACCAGTAGGTCACCCTTCCAGCCCTTCTCTTCCATGAGAAGGGTGGAATCATGCTCGGCCCAGCAGCCTTCGTCATCGCCAAGATAGGCACTGAACTGCTTGCGGCCCCAGTCCGACCCGGTGGGGTTGGCGATGGGCGCAAAGGCCGAGAGGCTGTCGTACATGTCCGGGTTGCGCATCGCGATAGTCAGCGCGCCGTGGCCGCCCATCGAATGCCCGGTGATGCCGTGCTTGCCACCGATGCCATCCATGCCCTCGACGATGCCGCGCAGTTCCTTGGTGATGTAATCGTACATCTGGAAATGCGGCTTCCACGGGTCACGCTTGGCGTTCACGTAGAACCCCGCGCCCTGCCCCAGATCGTAGGCGTCATCGTTGGCCACACCTTCGCCGCGCGGGCTCGTGTCGGGGAAGACAATGGCGATGCCATGCTTCGCGGCATGCTCCTGGAAGCCGCCCTTGGTCATGGCGTTCTCGTGGGTGCAGGTCAGACCCGACAGGTACCACAGGACGGGAACGGGCCCGTCCTTGGCCTGCGGCGGCATGTAGACCGCGAAGGTCATGTCGCAGCCCGTCACCTCGGAGGCGTGCTTGTACACGCCCTGAACGCCACCGAAGCTTGCGTTTTCCGAGACGGTTTCCATCAGAACTCCACCACGGCCCGGATCGATTTGCCTTCGTGCATCAGCTCGAACCCGTGGTTGATCTCGTCCAGCGTCAGCTTGTGCGTGATCATCGGGTCGATCTCGATCTTGCCGTCCATGTACCAGTCGACGAACTTGGGCACGTCGGTGCGGCCCTTGGCGCCGCCGAAGGCAGTGCCCTTCCAGACCCGGCCGGTGACCAGCTGGAACGGGCGGGTGCTGATTTCCGCGCCCGCCGGTGCCACGCCGATGATGACCGACACGCCCCAGCCACGGTGCGAACATTCCAGAGCGTCGCGCATCACCTTGACGTTGCCGGTCGCGTCGAAGGAATAATCCACGCCGCCGATCTGGTCGATGCCGCGCTTGGTCAGGTTGACGATCTCCTGCACGGTGCTGTCGACCTTGGACGGGTTGACGAAGTGGGTCATGCCGAACTTCTTCGCCATCTCCGCCTTGTCGTCGTTGAGGTCGACACCGATGATCATGTCGCAGCCCGCCATGCGCAGGCCCTGGATCACGTTGAGACCGATGCCGCCGAGGCCGAAGACCGCCGCGGTCGAGCCGATCTCGACACCCGCAGTGTTGATCACAGCGCCGATGCCGGTGGTGACACCGCAGCCGATGTAGCAGATCTTGTCAAAGGGCGCGTCATCGCGGACCTTCGCGAGGGCGATCTCGGGCATCACGGTGTGGTTCGCGAAGGTCGAGCAACCCATGTAGTGGTGGATCGGCGTGCCATCGAGCATCTTGAAGCGCGTGGTGCCGTCCGGCATCAGGCCCTTGCCCTGGGTGTTGCGGATCGCGGTGCACAGGTTGGTCTTGCCCGACAGGCAGGAGGCGCATTCGCGGCATTCCGGGGTGTAAAGCGGGATCACGTGATCGCCGGGCTTGAGCGTGGTGACGCCTTCGCCCACTTCCATCACAATGCCCGCACCCTCGTGGCCGAGAATCGCCGGGAAGATGCCCTCGGGGTCATCGCCCGAGCGGGTGAATTCGTCGGTATGGCACAGGCCGGTGGCCTTGATCTCAACAAGAACTTCGCCGGCCTTCGGGCCTTCCAGTTCAACTTCCATGATTTCGAGCGGTTTGCCGGCTTCCAGAGCCACGGCTGCACGGGTACGCATGCAGTCTCCCTCCAATGTACTTTCTCGTACGTTCGTTTCAATAACGCACTCCGGCGCTTGCTCCGGAGTATGGGTGCGCAGCGGCATACCGAACAATACATCCAATGGTGTGTATTCCTCGGCGTGGACTCCGCAGGCACCCTGTTCCACACTCATGAAGGGGAGGAAAGTGCATGTATAAACATAAATTTCATGTGCTGGCTGCATTGGTCATCGCTTGTGCAACGCCGGCCGCATCTGCAGATTTCTCCGACCCGGAATGGCCCTGCATCCAGCGCAAGGTGGACAGGCTGTCGCCCGGTCTGATGTGGCCCGCACCCCTGCCCGAAACCCCGGTTCCGGACACGCTAGAGCCTGCCGTGGATGAATTGTCGCAGCTTCTGGCGCTGCGCCGGGTGACGCTGGACGAGGCGCGCGCGGCGGTGGCCGAGTTCGCCGCCGCCAACCCCCATGACGAGGCGGTGATGGGCGAGGT
Organism: Salipiger pallidus; assembly: GCF_014643635.1. Lineage (GTDB taxonomy): Bacteria > Pseudomonadota > Alphaproteobacteria > Rhodobacterales > Rhodobacteraceae > Salipiger > Salipiger pallidus. The sequence continues at coordinate 261,164 of NZ_BMJV01000006.1, read as the reverse complement.
CTTTGCCCGCGTCTTCGATTCGCTGTCGAAACGGCGGACCCGCATCATCGACGGGATCGGGGACTTCTCGCTTGGCCAGATCGCCCTCTCGAAGCGTATCGACGAGGCGCGGGCCGAGATGGACAGCGCCATGGACGTGCCCGAGCCGGATTTCGACCGCGTCGATGCGATTGAAGAACAGCTGGACTGGGACAGCCGGATCTTCTCCGACCGTCAGAAGACCATCACCTACCTGTGCGAAACCCCGACCCTGCTAGAAAAGCGGCTGTATTCCATCGCTCAGATCCTTTCCGAGGCCGCTCGGACCGAGGGCTGAGGGCTGCCTCGGGGGTCATTCCCATTCCAGCTCCGTGAAGGCGGCGGTGGCATTGCGCGGGTTGTAGGCGTCGAACAAGTGCCACTGGTTGGCCTCTTGGGCCGCGACATGGCCCACGGCCTCGCTCAGCCTTTCTCCGCTGTCGATGGCCGCCAGCGTGTCCTGCGCCAACACATCCAGGTAGCGCTGCATAGGCGCGATGGCCTCGGCCATGCCAAGCACTGGACCGCCATGGCCGGGCACGAGGCGTTCAGCGGTCATCCCCTGAAGTTCCGACAACACCTGCTGCCAGCCGCGCAGGGAGCCGTCGAGCGTCGGCAGGTGCCCGTCAAACACCAGGTCCCCGGCAAAGAACGTGCCGGTAGACTCGTCCAGCACCGTGAGGTCCGTGCCCGTGTGCGCCACCGGCCATGCCCGGAGGCTCAGAACCCGCCCGCCAAGGTCGATCTGCCGCGCATCCGCAACCGACTCATCGATGGTGGGGAGGACTGTCCCGAGGAAGCCCTTCATCCCGATCTGCCGCTCGTAACTGTCTAGGTATCCCGCCGCCCGGTCCGCCAGCGCGCGTGGAAGGTCCTCGTGGCCGACCACAGTGGCGTCCGCGAACACCGAGGCCCCAAGCACATGGTCCGGGTGCATGTGGGTCAGGATCACCCACGCCACCGGCAGGTCCGTGCGGGCGCGGATGGCGCGCCACAGCGCCTCGCCCATCCACGCCGCCGAGCCGCTGTCGATCACCGCCACCGCGTTGCCGCCAATGATGAAACCCAGGTTGGTGGCATCCCCCCGGTTCTGCGCGTCCGGCTCGGCGATGGCACCGGCATGAACGAAGACGCCGGGGGCGATCTCGGTCACGTCCAGCGCCTTGCCGACCGGCTTGCACTGGCCGGCCTCGACCGGGTGGGTGGCCAGCGCCTCTTCGCAGGCGGAATGGGTCGCGGTCTCGTAACCGGGCACCAGCGCCTCGCGACAGGGGGCGCCCGACAGCGCGCAAAGGGTAACGACGACTTCAAACATGGCGGGTCCTTTCCGGGCCGGCGCATCCTCGGGAGCGGCCCCATCCCCCCAAGGCTCGCGCCCCGCCGACCCGCGATCCATACCGACCATGTGCTCGGTATGGCCGTGGGCGATTTCGTTGCATGATGGTGCCCTGTCCATCGAAGGAGGGAAGCATGGGCCGCACCATCCTGACCGCCGCCATACTGACCGCCAGCCTTGCGCTGCCGCTGCATGGCGCTCAAGACAACCCGCTGATCGACGGTCCCACCTGGGAGGACCTGCGTTACGACGTGGTCGGCGAGGCCGAGATAGCCCCCGCAGGCGATCTGTTCACGCTGAACGCCCCCTACCGGGCCGAGGACGCGGCGACGGTGCCGATCCACATCGTGCAGGCCCCGGACGCCCCGCCCATCGAGACCGCCACCCTTGTGATTGACGAGAACCCCGCGCCGGTGGCCGGGGAATTCACCTTCGGCCCTGCAATGGCGCCCCTTGATTTTGAACTGCGGGTGCGGGTGAACCAGTATTCCAACGTCCGCTTCATTGCCGAGACGCCGGAAGGGCTGCGCATGGACGGGGCCTTCGTGAAGGCCTCAGGGGGCTGTTCCGCCCCGGCCGGAAAGGATCCCGAGACGGCACTGGCCGAGATGGGGCGGATGAAGCTGCGCCTCTTCGGGGACGAGGTTCCTGCCGCGATGTCTACACCCCGCCGCGAAGCGCAGATCATGATCCGGCATCCCAACTATTCAGGATTGCAGCGCGACCAGATCACCCAGCTGATGATCCCCGCGCATTTCATCGACCATCTCGAGGTCTGGCAGGGGGATGAGATGCTGTTCTCGATGGAGGGGGGAATCTCGATCTCAGAGAACCCGGCCTTCCGCTTCGTCTATTCCGACAATGGCACCGAGGCGCTGACCGTCAAAGCGCGGGACACGGATGGGAACAACTTCGAGCAGACCTTGCCCAAGGTCGAGGGCTGATGCAGGGGCGCTGACCGTCCGCACCTCTGCGTCTGGCCCTTGCATCCCCCCCTCGTGTCTGACCCTTGCGCCGGACCGCGGGGTCGGAACGCCTCCGGCGGGCGTATTGTTGAAGAGAAGAAGGGGCGCGCCGTGCCCGGGATGGGGGCGCGGCGCAGTCTGGTGTCTGTCGGGCGAGGTTTCAGAAGAAACAGATCACCTCGGCCTCGGCCTGTGCCCGGCGCAGGTCCGCAACAAGGGTGTTGGCGGCAGCGGCGCTGTTGAAGACCGCCATGCGCTCCCCCCCGGTGAGGCGCATGGAAAGCACCGTTTCCGCCTGCACGTAGGCCTCGAAGGGCAGGATCGACGCGATCTCGTCGATGGAACAGGAACATTGCCGCAGCGCTTCGCGGGTCTGGCCGTTGGAGGCCATACAGGCAAAGACATAGTCCGCGCGGTTTTCCGTCGGGTAGTCGTTGAGCCTGTCCGACACGTCCTGCGCCAGCGCCGGCCCCGGCACGAAGCCTGACACGAGGCCCGCGAACAGGCCGGCAAGAAGGGCGACGCGGATCATTGCGCGCTCAGCCCGTCGAAGCGCATGGTCGACAGGTAGACTGGACCGTCTCCCTCGGCATCAGGCGCTTCGGCCTCCAGCGCGACGTACCAGCCGGGCACCGCCTCGGACATGGTGACCCTGAGCTCAAGATCCGCCCAGCCGGCCATGCGGTCGCGGTTGGGGTCGGTTTCAAACGGACGCAGGGTAACGGTGCGGGTGTCCACCGTGGTGCCGTCCACCTCGGCCGTGCCGGTTTCGATCTGCGCGGGCTGCACCAACGCGTCCTTCACCCGGTTGCGGATGTAGTATGGCGAGCCGCCGGCGCTCTGGGCCATGTCGCGGATGACACTTTCATAGAATACCATGATCATCGGGTTGCCGACACTGGCCGGAAAGCTGCCCATGTTGCGGTGCTTGCCATCCTGCAGGAACTGCAGGTTAGCCTGCAGAGGCCTGTCTCCCGCCCCCTCGTCGAAGCTGAGCGCGATGGTGCCGGTGTCGTTGTCCGCCCGTTCCGTCCCTTCGGCGCTCGCGGTGTTGCTGACCTCGCGGCTGTAGGTCAGCGTGCGGTCGGTCCCGACACTGTCGAGCGTGCCCTGCCGGAACAGCAGATCGTAGGTCTGGCCGGCGTCGGTCGTGGCGGCAAGCGTCGGGCCCGACAGGCAGGCGAGCGACGCGAGAATGACAAGTGTCCTGCGCATGTGTGAAATCCTCCCTGTGGATCAGCCTACCCCCGACAGCGCGGCTGTCATTGCCGACTTTTGTCTGTAGCGCGCCGCAGAGGGACGTTTGGTAGCGCCTCGCCGGGTGCGGCCATCCGTAGCGCCCTGCTGCGGGGGCGAGTACTGCGCCCTGCGGTCAGGGCTTCTTATGTGACACGCCGGGGCGACGCGGGGCAAAGACCACGCGGGGGTCCGGGGGGCGTCCCCCGGCCTTGCCGGAGAGACGCCACGACGCGCTTCATTCCGCCGCCTCGGGAGATTGCCACCGGATCTTCCAGTCGATGAGCGGGCGCAGGCGCGACAGCTGCACCGGCTTGGTGAGCACCGAGAACCCCTCGACCGCGCCCTTGCTCACAAGGCCTGTGCTGCGGTCGGCGGTGATGATGATCGCGGGCACCCGTACCCCGGTCAGTTCGCGCACGGCGGCGATGGCGCGGTCGCCGGTTTCTCCGTCATCAAGCTGGTAGTCGGCGAGGATGATGTCCGGAGCCATGCCGATGTCACGCACATGCCCCAGCGCCTCGGTGATCGAGCCGGCGGGCAGCACGCTGGCGCCCCATTGCTCCAGCTTCGAGGTGAAAGCGAAAAGCACGTCGGGGTCGTTTTCCACCAGCAGGACGATATGGTCCATCTCGGTCTCGCTCACCACCGGGCCGGCGCAGCCCTCGGCTGGCTCGGAGGACTGGGCCACGCGGCCCTCGGCCAGTTCCATCTCGATGGAGAACACCGACCCCACGCCAGGCTTGGAGCGGACCCGCACCTTGTGGCCGAGGTGGCGGCAGGTGCGGTCGACGATGGACAGGCCCAGCCCCACCCCGGAGCCAAGCGGCACATTGTCGGCGCGGGCGAATTCCTCGAAGATGCGCTTCTGGTCCTTGCGCGAGATGCCGATGCCGGTGTCCCAGACCTGCAGCTCGATCCGGCCACGCCTCGGGCGGCAGCCCACCAGCACGCGCCCGCCCTCGGGGGTGTATTGCAGCGCGTTCACCACGAGGTTCTGGATCGAGCGCAGCAGATACACCGGGTCCGAGCGCACGAAAGCCCCGCTGGGCACCACGTCCAGCGTCACCCCCTTGCGCTGCGCCAGCGGCAGCTGGTCGTCCCGGACCGAGCGCATGAGGCTGCCGATGCCCACGTCCGACGGCGTGAGCGCCCGATCCGCGGAGTCCAGCCGCGAGATGTCCAGCAGCGAATGCAGCAGCTGTTCAATCGAGCTGAACGAGCCATCGAGCCGCTCTACCATGCCGCCGACCCCGGTGCCCTCGGTGCTTTCCCGCAGGGTGGCGATGAGCAGCTTGGCCGCGTTCACCGGCTGCAGCAGGTCATGCGATGCGGCGGCAAGGAAGCGGGTCTTGGAGGACACCGCCGCCTCGGCCCTCTCCTTGGCCTGGCGCAGTTCCTCTTCGACGCGGGCCATCTCGTCGAACTGCTGGCGCAGCTGGTCGTTGGCGCGGGTCAGCTCTTCGGTGCGCTCCACCACGCGGTTTTCCAGCATCTCCGTGGCGCGGGTTTCCAGCGTCACGTCCTTGAGTTCCAGCATCACCCCGCCGTCGGGCAGCCGGTGCGCGTGCAGGTCGAGCATCCGGCCGGTGGCGTGACGCATCCGCCGCCGCAGCCGCCCCTGCCGGTCCAGCCGGTCGAGCCACTGGGCAATCTCGAACAGGCCCGCATCGACGATCACCTTGTGACCGGCGACGAAATCCAGAAGCTGGTGCAGGTCCGTGCCCTTCTGCAGCATGGTATAGGGCAGTCCCAGCAGGATGCGGAACTGCTGGTTGTACATCATCACCGCCCCCTCGGGCGAAAAGGTGCACACCCCCGAGGTCATGTTCTCGAACACCGCCTGCAGGTAGTCGGCCTGCCGGTCGATCAGGTGCTCCTTCTCGGAGCGGTTGCGGCGCACGATGGTGGTGATCTCGGTCAGCAGCAGCACGATGTTGCGGTCGCTCGTGCGCTGAAGGTTGATCTGGTACCAGCGGTCTCCGGTCAGCGCGATCACCAGCGACACCACCGATGTGCCCACACCGCCACGGCGCGCCTGCGCCAGCGCCGCGTCCACGTTGCCCTCGACGGTGACCACGTGGCGGCTGCCCGACAGCGCGCCAAAGCACTGCTCGATCCCGGTGCCGGGCTGCAACCGGCCGGACACGTCGGGCAGCAGCTTGAGGAAGATGTCGTTGCACACCTCGAGCCGCCCATCAGTGAACAGCGCCACGCCCCCCTCCATCGCCGCCAACGCATCGGCAAGGTTCTTGCGCATGCGCTCGCCCTCGTCGCGGGCATGGCGGAGCTCGTCGGTGGTGCGTTCGAGGTCGCGGGTCTTGGCCCAGACTTGCCCTTGCAGGGCGATGGCCGACTGGAAGGCGCCATAAGCGGTGCCGCCCACCTCGTGCTGGCGGTTGGACCGGCGCATCAGCGCGTCGATGATCCGCGCCTGCCGCTGCACCTGCCGTTCGAGCGGCTCGTCGGGGTCGATCATGCGTAGTCCCTCCGGCCCGGCTCGAAGAAGGCGACACCCACGAAGGTCTGGTTCACATGCACCCCGCAATGCTGTTCGCCGTAGGTGTTGAAGCCCAGCACCCGGTGCCGACGGAAGATCTCGGACACCTCGTCGCCAAGGTTTTTCTGTTCGATCTCGAGGCGGCGCAGGATGCAGTCGAAGCCCAGCACGAAATCCGGTGCCTCGCCGCGGCGCCCTTGCACGCCGAGGCCCGCCTCGAGCGTCTCGAGGATTTCCTTGCCCCGCCCCAGCGTCAGGATCAGCCCGTCGTCGATGGCGCACAGGAAGCTCAAGGCGTGCTCCCCCGGCGCGCCGTGGATGGCGCGCACATGGTAATTCATGTTCTGCCGCACCAGCATCGGGTTCTCGGCGAACACCTGCGGGCTCAGCGCATCCACCGGGCAGCCGACGATGCGGGCGTATTCGATCCCAGCAGGCGCGCCGTTGATCTCGAGCACGAGGCGCTGTTCGGGAATCGCTTCGGTCACCACCATCTGGGTGTCCGTGGGCAGGAAGTGGTCGAACCCGAGGCCGCGGAATTCGAGGTCGGTCTCGAGCAGAAGCAGCAAGGCGGCATCGCGGCGGAACCGCCCTTCGTGCAGCACGAACGTGTCGCGAAACGACAGGTCGTCCCCCGCCGAGCCACCGAACACCGGTACCTCACCCAGCGCCGCCTCAAGCGTGGCGACCAGCAGGTCCTCCTGCTTCGACAGACCATCGGCCAGGATCAGCGCCAGCCGGTTCCACCCGGCGGTTCGGCTGAAGCGGGTGGCATGGGCGCGCACGTCGCGGGTGATGGTCTTCATGGACAGCGGGTTCAGCGGCGTGATGAGCATGGAGGCACAGCGGAAATGCTCGCGCGGGAAGGCCAGCAGCAGCAGCGCCTCGGAATCGTAGCCTTGCGTGGTGATGGTGCCTGCGGTGGTGCAGCCAAACACCGGCACGCCCTGCGCGCCCGCATCCAGCGCCGCCGCCACCTCCCCGAGGTCAAGCCCCACGGGCACGAAGGCCAGCAGGAAGCAGGCCTCGGACAGATCAAGCCCGCGCAGCGTCTCCTCCACCGCTGCGCGGGCATCGGCCTCTCGCGAGACCGAGATGCTGACGTAGCGCGGAGCCCCCCCGTCCCGCGTCATGCCGTCAGCGGCTCAGAAAGGCCCGGGCGTCCGCCTCGCCGGCGCCAATGCCGGTAGCGGGCTGGGAATTCTCGACCAGCACCGCCGCCTGGGTGCGGTTCTGCACCCCAAGCCGGCGCAGCAGCGCGGTGATATGCGCCTTCACCGTCGCCTCGGCGAGCGACAGCTCGTAGGCGATCTGCTTGTTGGGCTTGCCGGCGCAGATAAGCTTCATGATCTTCTGTTGTTGCGGCGTCAGCTCGGCGAGCTTTGGGTGACCGTCAAAGGCATCCTGCAGGGGGCGCGGTTCGGTCCGGTAGGCCGGATGCACGTAATGACGGCCCGCCTCGATCTCGCGCAGGGCCTCGCGCAGCACGGGGGCGGGGGCGTCCTTGGGCAGGAACCCGGCCGCGCCCTCTTCCATCAGCGCCTGCACCACCTGCACCGAGGTCAGCGACGAGATCACCAGCACCGGGCTGCCCGGCAGCGCCTTGCGCAGCGACTGGAATCCGGAGATGCCGGAGACATCCGGCAGCTTGAGGTCGAACATGACAAGGTCGGGCTCAAGCCCCCCGGTCACCAGCGTCAGCGCCGCCCCGAGGGTCGACACCTTTTCCAAGTGGCATTCGGGAAAGGCCAGCGACAACGCGGCGGCCAGGGCATCGCTGTAGAGCGGGTGGTCATCCACGATCAGCACGGAGCGTATCGCGCCGCGCGGTCGCGCGTCGGTCAGGTCTTTCATTGAAATGTCCTCCCTGAGGAGGAGCCTAGACCACAAGCTTTCGTTCGCGCAACGGGATTGTATGCTGTGGTGCAGCGTACCATGGCGTGTATTCAATGCACCGGGATCCGGCCATGCGCGCCCTCGCATCGCGCGCCGGACCCCGCAGGATCAAGGGGTTATCGAAGCGCACCGCTCTGTTTGGCCAAATGGGTGGCGATGGCATCCATGAGCGGCGGCGACAGGCAATCGTAGGGTTCCAGTCCCAGCTCGCGCAGGCGGCCGCGGATCTCGTCCATGCGCGCCGGATCGACCCCCGATTCGATGATCGAGGACACGAAGGCGGCGAATTCCGCCGGCGACCAGCCGCCCTGCGACGACAGTTCCGTGTGGACGAAATCAAGGCCGTGGAACGGGTGGCCGGTGTTCTCGATGCGGCCGTACATATGCACGCCGCAGCCGGTGCAGGCATGGCGCTGGATGGCGGCGGACGGATCGACGATGGACAGCTTGTCGCCGTTCTCGGTCACCTTGAGCTTGTCCCGCGACACCACCGCCACCTGGCTGAAGATCGCGCCATCGGGCTTCCAGCATTTGGTGCAGCCGCAAACGTGATTGTGGGCAGTCTGCGCCTCGACGGTGACGATCACCTTGTTACTCGGGCACTTGCACTTGAGCGTGCCGCCGGAAAATCCCTGGGTCGCGGGCTTGATGCCGTTATCGACCGAAGGGTGGATCTTCACGTGGCGATAGCTCGCCACGGTGCCGGGATCACCGCCTCCAAAAAGCTTGTCGAAAATTCCCATTGCTGTTCCTCCTCCGAGGGCCACCCCCTTCCCAAGGCACCCTGCCCGAACCGTGCGCCGCGCCCGCCGCTCTGGCAAGGCAGCCCTAAGTATCGGGCCTCAGGGTCGGACTTGCCCACCCGGGGCCGCCCCTGAGAGGTCTGCGGCAAGGCGTGTCACGTCCGGTCCGGCGGTAAGCGCAGCCAGGTGCGCCGCCGTATCGCGCGGCTGGGCAGAGGCGTCGATGGCCTGCACCGGTTGTCCAAACAGCTCCTTCTCTGCGCCACCCGCCGCTCGCGCGCCGTCAACCACGTGCACAAGCTTCAATGGCCCGCGCCGCGCCAGCCCTGCCAGTCGCGCAGCAAGCCCTGCCCCCGGCACCGAGAACCCCGAGGCGATGACGATAGTGGCCCCCTCTGGCGCGATGCTCTCGAGGTCCGAGAGCCCACGCTCCAGCGGCACATCGTCCAGCTGCCCCGCAAGGGCATGGGCCAGCGCCGCCTCATGCGCCCGCACCAGCCCCGCGATCACCTCGTCCATGGCGCAGGCCCCGTCCCCGGCAACGCCGAGCGGGACGATCACCGCACTCCCGGTCCCCACGGTCATCAACCCGATGTGCCCGCCAGCGCCCAGCGCCTGCCAGCCGACCATCGCCAGAACCTCGGCAGCGGCAACCGACCGGAAAGCCCGCGTCCGCCCACAAAGCATCGAGGGCCGTACATCCGCCACGAGCACCGTGCCCGGGCCTGCCCCCTTCCCTCCCGAAGCCACGAGATCTCGCAACGCCTGCAGCTCGGCCACGGTGACCGATGCACCGGGAAGATCCAGCGCGGCGGTCATCGACCCGCCTCGTCACACAGCCTGCCGAATGGCCCGATCCCCTCGCCCATGGTCCCTGTCGCCTCATCTGTCCCTATGCCATCAGCCTAGCCCAGCCACCCCGGTCCCGGAACACAGACCCATGTCGCAAGACATCTTGCCGTGGTGGTCGCAAAACACCCCTCTGGGATCGTCGCTTTCCTGCGCAAAGGCGCCAGTCCCTCCTGTGCCAGGGGCACGAAACTTCCGAGTGCCAACGAGGCGTGCCACGTATTTCCCCATTCATGTACCCACGTTGCATCTGCCGCTCTCTCCGGACGGGCTCACGGAAGGACAGGAAAATCCCTCGCGGATCAGACCACGACAGCCTTTTGACATCTTTCCCGGAGATGCCGCGGGGTACGGCACCAAGCATCCCACTGCCACCTTTCCCCAAATCACCGCTAACCCGGCCCGGTACCATGCATGAGACACTCGCGAAGATGAGCGCCCCACCGGGCCGCCAAGACCCACCGCTCACATCCCGTACCGCGTCCCACCCTGAGCGCGCCTTGGGCATCCTTCTCTTTGAAAATACGCACATCCCGCCCGCACCACGCGGTGCAAGCGCCGGTAGCTACTGCGCAGGTTCTTCCACCCGCCGGCCCGGCGCGGTGCGGTAGACCAGGGGGGCTTCGGCTGCGGCATGCGCCTCGGCCCGGGCCTGCAGGTCCACGTGGTGCGGGGACTTCACGCAGACCGGATCCGTCGCGGACGCATCCCCCACCAGCGCCATGGCCTGACAGCGACAGCCGCCGAAATCCACGGTCTTGCGCTCGCACGAGGCGCAGGGCTCGGGCATCCAGTCGGTGCCGCGGTAGGCGTTGAAGGCGGGGCCATCGTGCCAGATCCCGGACAAAGACGCGTCGCGCACGGACTGGAACGTCAGGTGCGTGATGGTCTGCGCCGCGTGGCAGGGCAGGACCAGCCCTTCCGGCGTCACGTTGAGCCCGGTCGAGCCCCAGCCGCCCATGCAGCGCTTGGGATAGTCCGAGTGGTAGTCCGCCGGCACGTAGTCGATCACCAGCGTGCCCTTGAGGGCCTGCCGCGCCTCGGTCACGATGCGGGTCGCCTCTGCGGCCTGTTCGCGCGTCGGCATCAGCGCATCGCGGTTCTTCAGCGCCCAGCCGTGAAACTGCACCGTGGCAACCTCGATCCGGCGGGCGCCCATCTCGACCGCCATCTCGATGGCGCGGGGCAGCTGGTGCAGGTTGCGCCGGTGCAGCACCGCGTTCAGCGTCAGCGGAAACCCGATCTGCCCGATCCAGTCGGCGACCTGCATCTTGCGCTTGAAGCCACCGGTGTAGCCGCCGATCTCGTCCGCCATCTCGGGGGTCGTGCCTTGCAGGCTGAGCTGCACATGATCGAGCCCCGCCGCATCGAGCGCCCTCAGCCTCCGTTCGCTGAGCCCGATGCCCGACGTGATGAGGTTCGTATACAGCCCCGCGTCTCGGGCGGCGGCGACAAGCTCTTCGAGATCGCGGCGCGAGGCAGGCTCTCCGCCCGACAGGTGCAGTTGGAGCACGCCCAGATCCGCCGCCTCGCGGAAGACGCGGATCCAGTCCTGGGTCGCCAGCTCGCTGTCTTGGCGGGCCATCTCGACGGGGTTGGAACAGTAAGGACAGGACAGCGGGCAACGGTGGGTGAGTTCAGCCAGCATGGCGATGGGGGGCTTTGGCTGGGTCATGGCTCTGCCTTCCTTGGCATGGCGCACCTTGGCGAGAACCGGCCGGTGCGTATTTGGAAAGAGAAGAAGACGGGGCGGCGCGGTCCCTCGGGCCGCGGTGCCTGCGGCTCTGCCCGGCTAGCGTGCAGGCGGGGGGGCGTCCTCCTGCGCGAGGTCGAGAAAGCGGCGGTCGCACAGCGCTCCTAGGAAGCCTGCGGCGTCCTTTGCGATCTCGGCCTCGGGGGCGTTGTAGCGGGCGGCGAGCGTGGCGGTGATCTGCGACAGGCTGCGGGTGCCATCGACCTCCGACAGGATCGCGTGGGCGGTCTGGTCGAGGGTGACGGCGCGTTCGGGCGCGAGCAGCACCCAAGTGCCGCGCACCCTGTCGTGGTGCAGGCGCACCCCGCGCGGCAGGACCGGGATCGCGTGCGGGTCCATCATGCCGCCTTCGGGCTGGCGAGGCCTTCGCCCGGCTGCCACGCGCCCGGCGGGATGCGGCCTTCGACATAGGCGCCCCAGAGCGCATCAAGCTGGGCCCAGAGCACCTCTGTCTTGAAGATCAGCGCATTCGCCGCCGCGTCCTGCTTTTCGGCGGTGTCCGCGTGACCCAGCACCCAGTCAAGGCCGAAGGCCACGTCCTTGGGAGCCTCGGTCAGGCGGTTGCGGAAGTAGCTGAGGGCGCTGTCGTCGGCGAAATCGTAATGCTTCAGCAGCCCTTCGATCCGGCCCGCGTGGATCTTCGGCGCGAAGAGTTCCGTAAGCGAGGCCGCCACCGCCTCGAGCAGGGACTTGTCGCGCACGTAGCGCACATAGGCCTCCACGGCGAAGCGGGTCGCGGGCAGCACGCCCTGCCGCGAGGCGACGTAATCGCGGTCGAGGCCCACCGCATCCGCCAGCCGCAGCCAGCGGCGGATACCGCCTTCGTTGGTGTCGGTGCCGTCGTGATCCTCGATCCGGCTACGCCAGGCGCGCCGCAGGTCGGGATCCTCGACCCGGCTCATGAACGCGGCGTCCTTCAGGGGGATGCAATGCTGGTACTGGTAGCGGTTGATGACCCAGGCGCGCACCTCGTCGGGGGTGCAGTCGCCGCCGTGAAGACGGTGGTGGAACGGGTGGCGGTCGTGGTAGCGTTCGGTGCCGATCTGGCGCAGCCGGGCCTCGAAGGCCTCGCGTGTCTGGGTCATGTGGTCACCTCCATCCCGTCCTTACCGATGATCCAGCCCGCCGCCTCCGCCTCAGCCCTCTCTGGCGAGGCAGGACGCAGCACCGGGTTGGTGTTGTTCATGTGCACGTAGACCTTGCGGGCGATCCCCAGCCCGGCGAAGGCCGTTAGAGAGCCGTCCTCACCACTCATGGACATGTGACCCATGCGGCGGCCAGTCTTGTGGCCGAGCCCCTCGCGCAGCATCTCGTCGTCGCGCCAGAGCGTACCGTCGAAGAACAGCAGCGCCGCGCCCTGAAGTCGCTTACGCAGCGCATTGTTCAGGAGGGCGCAGCCGGGGATGTAGAAGGCGGTATCCTCGCCCGCCGTCAGCTCCACCCCCACGGTCTGGTCGCCCATGAGATCGGTCTGCACCTCATCGCCCTCGAGGTAGAGCGGCACCTTTCCGGGCACCGCGAACAGCGTCGCCGTGAGGCCGGGGGCCAGCTCGAAGGGCATATCGAGGGCGATGGTCTCGCGCGTGACCACCTCGGGGCGCAGCGCGGAAAAGATCGGATTGGCGTCCAGCACCTCGTGGATGCCGGGGGTCGCGAGCAGCCGGAAGGGCTGCATTTCGCGCAACGTCAGAAGCCCCGCCACGTGGTCGATGTCGCCATTGGTCACCAGCACCGAGCGCAGCGGCATCTCGCGCAGTCCGGTCGGGTGCAGCTCTGGCGTGACGGCAAGCTGGGTGCGGATGTCGGGCGAGGCGTTGAGGATCGCCCAGTCGGTGCCGTTGCCGGAAACCGCGAGCGAGCTTTGCGACTGGGCCGGGATCACCCCGGCACGGGCATCGTTGCAGTTTCGGCAGCCGCAATTCCACTGCGGGAGTCCGCCACCGGCAGCTGCCCCGAGTATCCGCGCGCGGAATGTCATATGGTCCCTCCCGCGCGCGAGCAGATCAGAACAGGACGCCGTCGTCGTGTTCCGGACCGTACATGTTGATTTCCATGCCGCACTCGATTTCGCGGATAACGGGCTTGCTCCAGGCCATTTGGGTTCCTCCTCCGGTTGGTCTGTGACGTGTTGTCAGCAACACCAGACTGCCAAACCGAAGGGGCCGCGCGCGAGTCTTATATTCTGTGAAACCCTCAGACTTTGGTCGGTAACACTACGTTAACCATGGGCCCGATCAGGGGAAGATCAGCCCTCCGCCGCCTTGCGCATCTCTTCCGAGAACTCGCGGCGCAGCTTCTTGCGCATACCCGCAGCGCGGTGACGCTTGTCCTCAACCTCGGTCAGGATCTTGAGTTCGGGCACCTCGGCGGGTTTGCCGTCATCGTCCACCGCCACCATGGTGAAATAGCACGAGTTGGTGTGACGGCGGGTGCCGTTGCGGATGTCCTCTGCCTCGACGCGGATGCCCACCTCCATGGAGGTGCGGCCCGCATGGTTCACCGCGGCACGGAAGGTCACCAGCTCGCCCACGTTGATCGGCTGCTTGAACGTCACCTGGTCCACCGACAGCGTCACCGCGTAGCGCCCCGAGAACCGCGAAGCGCAGGAAAACGCCACCCGGTCGAGCAGGTTCAGAAGCGCGCCCCCGTGCACCTTGCCGCTGAAATTCGCCATGTCGGGCGTCATCAATACGGTCATCTCGAGTTGGCGGGGGTCCATGGCTCACTCCTGCTTTATGGATTAGGGTGGGCGATGCACAATTGCCGTCAAGCGGTCAAGCGCCCTGCGGTGCGATCCCTTTGAGACAGAAGCCCTTGTGCCGCACCGTGACGATCTCGAAGCCGAAATCGGAGGCAGGGGCGAGCTTGCGCCGCAGGTAGCCGATGTAGACATCCACCACATTCTCAGAGCCGGAATCACCGGCCCAGAGCGCATCGAAGATCTGCGCGCGGGGCATCGGCGTGTCCGGATGCCCCGCCAGCAGGTCCAGCAGGGCATATTCCCGGTCGGTCAGCTGCACCTCGCGCGCACCATGGACAAGGCTCCTGCTGGCGGGGTCGAGCCGGGCAGGCGCCGGGCGCAGATCGGCGGCGCGGCGCTGCTGCACCTGAATGCGGGCCACAAGCTCGTCGAAGGAGAACGGCTTGACCACGTAATCATCGGCGCCGGCCTCAAGCCCCTCGGCCCGGTGGTCCACGTCCGACAGCGCCGACAGCATCACCACCGGAAGCGCGGCGCCGCGGGCACGGGCAGCGCGTACCAGCTCGATCCCGCTGTCCCGGCCCAGCATGACATCGACAATGGCCGCGTCGAAGGGCTGAAGCAGGCGGTCCTGCGCAAGGTCTGCACGATTTACCGTCTCGACCTCGTAGCCATGTAGGGCCAGCCCTCGGGCGAGGGCCGAACAGATCTCGGGATCGTCATCGACGACAAGAAGGCGGGGCGGGTTGTTCATCGCCACAGGTTACCCGGCCACGAGGGGAAGTCGAACCACAAGTCGTGTGCCGCGACCATCGTCTGCGGGGCTTTGCACCGTAATCGTGCCGCCCTGCTGGTCCACCACCCAGCGCGCCAGGGCAAGACCGATGCCGAACCCCTGGCTGCCGGGCTGCCCCTGGGCAAAACGGTCGAAGACGCGGGCCTGGTCCTCGGGCGGGATGCCGGGGCCGGCATCAGTGACGGTGATCTCGCCCATGCCACCCACTGCCCGCACGCCAAGATGCAGCGTGCCACCGTCGCGGGCGTGGCGAATGGCGTTGCGGATGAGGCCCACGACCACCTGCCGCAACCAGTTGGCATCAGCCAGCACCGTTGCGTCCCTTGCCTCGCGGGTCAGCTCCATCCCGGCGCTGGAAAGCTCAGCGGCCGTCTCGGCCTCGGCCTCCTGCAGCAGCCAAGGCAGGGACACCGCCGCGGGATCAAGCGCAAGCTGCCCGGTTTCCGACCGTGCCACCCGCAGAAGGTCATCAATGCGGCGGCTCAGGCGCCGGGCGCGGCTTTCGATAGTGGCGAAATCGCCGCCCTTCGCGCCCAGTTGCGCCTCCATCAGGATCACCGTGAGCGGCGTGCGCAGCTCGTGGCTGATGTCGGCAAAAAAGCGGCGGCGGTCCTCATCCGTCCGCTCGAGCCTTTGGTTGGCGGCCTCGAGAGCGCAGGTCCGGTCGGCAATGATCTCGTTCAGATGCGCACGGTCACGGGCGACCTCATCGGCGCGGGAGGCAAGGGTGGCGGCCATGCGGTTGGTTTGCGCCTGAAGACGGCCGATCTCGTCGCGCCCTTCCGGCAGGGCGACGGCGAAATCCTCGGCCCCGATGCGCCGCGACGCATCCCCAAGCAGGTCCAGCCGCCGCACCAGCGGCCGCACAAGGCCAAGATGGGCCCCCGCAACCAGAACCACCGCCAGCGCCGCCATCACCGCGGCTGCGGTGACAAGCCAGCCACGCAGCGCGTCGATGCCCGACAGGATCTCGGTCCGCAGGCGCTTTTCCTCGTTCACCGCCTGCGCCAGCAGTGGCTCGAATCCGCTGGCAAAGCGGTCGAGGTGGCCGCGCAGGGCCTGTACGTCGGTCAGCTCCGAGGTCAGCGCCCCGCGCAGCCCGGCGAACAGCGCCTCCATCCTCGCGATCAGCAGAGACTGCGAGGCCCGGCGGCTGCGCGCATCAAGGCCACGCGCCTCGGCCACCTCCATGTCCAGTCCGGCGCGCAGGATGCTAAAGCTGCGTTCGATCATCTGCGCGGTGCTGTCCGTGCGGTCGACGCGGGTTTTCGGCGATTGCGCGGTCTGGATCACCTCGGCGGCGACGACGATGAAGGTGGACACCTGCGTCGACAGCGCCGCGTATTGATCCAGCCGCCGTTCTGCCGCCAGCGCCGCGTCAAGGCGCTGTGACACCTGCGCCATGCCAAGCCACAGCACCGCCGCCAGCAACAGCGTCATTCCTCCCAGAACGGCAGCCCCGGCGCCCAGCCGGGCCTTGAGAGACGTGGGAAAGAAGCGCGACATTCGGCAGTAAAACCTTTAAACTCTGCACATCATTTAGTCACACGCCGGATCGAAGGGCAAAACTTTTGCCAGATGCTGCATTGCAGCATCCACCGGAGCGGAACGTCGACGCTTTGTTTGCCGTTCCGTGGAGAAGCTGGGATCGCATCACATCCCTACTCAGCGAGGCAATCATGATAGAACTCCTCTTCATGGCTTGCTTGTCCTCGGCACCGGATCAGTGTCAGAAACGCAGCCTTCTTTATAACGACGTTACCCCCATGGCCTGCATGATGGGCGCCCAGCCCGAACTTGCCAAGTGGACCGAAACGCACCCCCGCTACCTTGTGACCGGCTGGAAATGCCAGACGCTCCGGCCCGGCGAAAAAGACGTCTGACCCGGTCACGCGGCCCCGTGGGAGGGCCGGCCGCGTGACCTGACCCGCCCATCGGGCCCGGGACGTCCGAGCCCGACCGATTGAGTGGGTCAACCAGCGCGCCCCTGAGACCGTCGTTACAGACACTCTTCACCCCACCATGTTTCGTATCATCCGTCGCCTGCGCCTTTCGCATCGGTTGACCTTTGCCGCCGCTTGCCGTCAGCATCAGTCCCGGAGGAAGGGAGGATCATGTTGCACACGCAGCAGACGGCAGAGCATCTGCCGCGCGCCGGTGCGCGCGCGTCCGGTCGACGGAACGGTCGCCTCGGGGTCACCGCGCTGTCCATCCTGTTGCTGGGCCTCGTCTGGATCGTCGCCGCCACGCAGACCGCCGACAGCAGCGTCCTGCCCCAACCGTGGGAGTTGATAGCGCCCTTCGCCCGCGCCACTGCCAGCGGAGAGCTGCCCTATCACCTTGGCTGGACGCTGATGCGGGTTATCGCCGCCTTTGCGCTGGCCATGAGCCTCGGCATCGCACTGGGGCTGGTCATGGGGCGATACCCGGCGGTGGACCGCTGGCTCGATGCGTGGCTGGTGATCTTCCTCAACCTGCCCGCGCTGGTGCTGATCGTGCTGTGCTACCTATGGATCGGCCTCACCGAGACCGCCGCCATCGCCGCCGTCACCCTGAACAAGATCCCCAATGTCGCCACGGTCATCCGCGAGGGCGCCCGGTCACTCGACCCGCGGCTGTCGGACATGGCCCATGCCTACCGGCTGCCGTGGCTGCGCCGGATGCGCCACGTGGTGTTGCCGCAGCTGATGCCATTCATCACTGCGTCGGCCCGATCCGGGGTGGCGGTGATCTGGAAGATCGTGTTGGTGGTGGAATTCCTCGGGCGCTCGAACGGGGTGGGCTTCCAGATCCACCTCTATTTCCAGCTCTTCGACGTGACCATGGTGCTGGTCTACGCCTTCAGCTTCATCGCGGTAATGCTGGCCGTGGAATGGATGATCCTGCAACCATGGGAGCGCCGCGCCGCGCGCTGGCGCCAATGACCGGAGACCTCGCCCGCATGACTGCCCTTTCGGTGACCGACCTTGGCTACAGCTATGGGCCAAAGCGCGCCCTCGACGGGGTGAGCTTTGCCCTGAGGCCAGGCTTCACCGCGCTGCTGGGGCCGAACGGCGCGGGCAAATCGACGCTGTTTTCGCTGCTCACCCGGCTGTTCGTCACGCGCGAGGGGCAGATCACCGTGGCCGGGCACGACATGGCGCGCGCGCCCCGCGCGGCGCTGTCGCGCATCGGGGTGGTGTTCCAGCAGCCGACGCTGGATCTGGACATGTCGGTGGCGCGCAACATGCGCTATTTCGCGGCGTTGCACGGCATCGCCGGGCGCGAGGCCGACGCCCGCGCTGCCGATGCGCTCGACCGGCTGGGCATGGCCGAGCGTTCGGCCGAAAAGGTTCGCAATCTCAACGGCGGCCACCGGCGGCGGATGGAGATCGCCCGCGCCCTGATCCATCGCCCGCAGGTGCTGCTGCTGGACGAGCCGACCGTTGGCCTCGACTTCCAGTCGCGGCAGGCCATCGTGGACCACGTGCACGGGCTGGCGGGGAACGGGCTGACGGTGCTCTGGGCAACGCATCTGGTGGACGAGATTCGCGACAGCGACGACGTGGTGGTGCTGCACCAAGGGCGCGTGCTGGCCCATGACAGCGCCGAACGCCTGCACCGCGGCGCGCCGCTGTCCGAGGTATTCATGCAGATGACCGGCGGCACGGAGGCGGCGCGATGAAGGTCTGGATCACGGCAATGCTGGCAATCGTGCGCCGAGAGGCGCTGCGCTTCGTCCACCAGCGCTCGCGTTTTCTTGCGGCACTGGTGCGCCCGCTCGTGTGGCTCGTGGTCTTCGCGGCAGGGTTCCGGGCGGCGCTGGGGCTGTCGATCATTCCGCCCTACCAGACCTACATCACCTACGAGATCTACATCGTCCCGGGCCTGTGCGGCATGATCCAGCTGTTCAACGGGATGCAATCGTCACTGTCACTGGTCTACGATCAGGAGATGGGGTCGATGCGCCTGCTGCTGACCTCGCCCCTGCCCCGGTGGTGGCTGCTCTTGTCGAAACTGCTGGCCGGGGTCGCGGTGTCGATCCTTCAGGTCTACGTGTTTCTGGCCGTGGCTGCGGGCTTCGGCATCACCCTCCCCGGCTGGGGCTACGTGGCGGCGCTGCCGGCGCTGGTGATCTCGGGTCTGATGCTGGGGGCGCTGGGGTTGCTGATCTCGTCCACCATCCGCCAGCTCGAGAATTTCGCAGGGGTTATGAACTTCGTGATCTTCCCGATGTTCTTCATGTCCACGGCGCTCTATCCGCTGTGGAAGATGGCCGAAAGCTCCGAGCTTCTGCGCGACATCTGCGCCTGGAACCCGTTCACTCACGCGGTGGAGCTGATCCGCTTCGCGCTTTACCTCGAGCTCAACCTGCCCGCGCTTGGCTGGGTCACCGCCTGTTTCGCGCTGTTTTTCGGGCTTGCGGTGGTGGGCTACGATCCTGCCTACGGCATGACAAGGCGGCGCAGGCAGGGCTGATCCACGGGCGCCGCGCCGGTGTCGAGGGCGCAGGGGTGCGTATTTGGAAAGAGAAGAAACGCAAGATGCTGACCGGCATGACATGGCAGTGCAAAGGCGCGGCCCCCTGTTTCTTCTCTTCGGATAATACGCTCGCCGGAGGTGTCCCGACCCATCGGAAGCGCCAACATCGGGGGCAAGGCAGCGCGATTTTCAGCCAGTTGCGGCGCAAACACCCGCCAAGGGCGACCGATAGGCGCTTTAAGACCGGGCCGTGCAATGCTACAGCCAAGCCTGTATTCTGCTGCCGGTGACCGATCCCGGCGTTTTCCCATGACCTTGGAGGGGCTTTAGAAAACATGGCTGACAAACAGACTCCTGATATTGTGTATACCACGGTAGACGAAGCGCCCGAGCTGGCCTCGGCCTCGCTGCTTCCGATCATCCAGAGCTTTGCCTCGGCGGCGGGAATCACCGTCGGCACCAAGGACATTTCGCTTGCGGGTCGAATCATCGCGACCTTCCCCGAGGTGTTGACCGACGCGCAAAAGCAGTCCGACGATCTTGCCTGGCTCGGCGAGTGGGTGAAGACCCCCGAGGCCAATGTCATCAAGCTGCCCAACATCTCGGCGTCCGAGCCGCAGCTGGTGGCTGCGGTGAAGGAGCTGCAGTCCCAAGGCTACGCCCTTCCCGACTACCCCTATTCTCCGTCCACGGACGAGGAGAAGGCGGCGCGCGCCAAGTATGACACCCTCAAGGGCTCGGCGGTGAACCCCGTCCTGCGCGAGGGCAACTCGGACCGCCGCGCCGCGGCTGCCGTGAAGAAGTTCGCCCAGGACAACCCGCACCGCATGGGCAAGTGGACCTCCGAGTCCAAGACCCGCGTTGCGTCCATGTCCGGCGGCGATTTCTTCTCGAACGAGGTCTCCGCGACGCTGCCCAAGGCGGCGACCGCGAAGATCGTGCTCGAGACCGCAGGCGGTGAGACCGTCCTCAAGGATGGCGTGAGCTACCCCGAGGGCACCGTGGTCGATGCGACTTACATGTCCGCCGCCGCGCTTGACGCCTTCCTCGCCGAGGAAATCGAGAAGACCAAGGCCGAGGGCACGTTGTTCTCGCTGCACATGAAGGCAACGATGATGAAGGTCTCGGACCCGATCATCTTCGGCCACGCGGTCAAGGCATGGCTTGCCCCGGTCTTCGAGCAGTACGGCGACAAGATGAAGGAACTCGGCGTGAACCCCAACGGCGGCCTCGGTGCGCTGCTGGAGCGAGTCAAGGACGAGCCCGAGATCCTCAAGGCCATCGAAGACGTGCGCGACACCCGTCCGCCCATGTACATGGTGAACTCTGACAAGGGCATCACCAACCTGCACGTGCCGTCCGACGTGATCATCGACGCGTCGATGCCCGCGCTGATCCGCGACGGCGGCAAGGGCTGGGGTCCGGACAACGCGCAACACGACACCAACTGCGTGATCCCCGACAACTCCTACGCGCCGGTCTATGACGCGGCGATCGAGTTCTTCAAGGCCAACGGCGCGCTGAACCCCGCCACCGCGGGCACGGTTCAGAACCTCGGCCTGATGGCTCAGAAAGCCGAAGAATACGGCTCGCACCCGACCACCTTCGAGATTCCCGAAGCGGGCACCGTGAAGATGATCCTCGACGATGGCACCGTGCTGCATTCGCACGCCGTCGAAGCGGGCGACATCTGGCGCTCGGCCTCGGCCCGCAAGGCGCCGATCGAGGACTGGGTGCAGCTGGCCATCGACCGTCAGAAGGCCACCGGCTACCGCGCCATCTTCTGGCTCGACGCAAGCCGCGCCCATGACGCCGAGCTGATCGCCTACGTCAAGCCGATCCTCGAGGCCAAGGGCGTTGCCGACAAGTTCGAGATCATGGCCCCCCGCGAAGCGACCATCGCCAGCCTCGAGACCATCACCAAGGGTGAGAACACGATCGCCATCACCGGCAACGTGCTGCGCGACTACCTCACCGACCTGTTCCCGATCCTCGAGCTGGCCACCTCGGCCAAGATGCTGTCGATCGTGAAGCTGATGAACGGCGGCGGCCTGTTCGAGACTGGCGCTGGCGGCTCGGCCCCCAAGCACGTGCAGCAGCTGCAGGAACAGAACCACCTGCGTTGGGACAGCCTCGGCGAATTCTGTGCCCTGGGCGAGAGCTTCAAGTTCTACGCCGACCAGAAGGACAACGAAAAGGCACGGGTGCTGGGCACTGCGGTGGAAACCGCGACGCAGGGCATCCTCGACAACGGACGCAGCCCGTCACGCAAGGTCGGCGAGCCCGACAACCGTGACAGCCACTACTGGTTCGCCCGCTACTGGGCCGAAGCGTTGGCGGCACAGTCCGACGATGCCGACCTCGCCGCCCACTTCGCCCCCATCGCAAAGGCGCTTGCCGACGGCGAAGCGGCGATCACCGGTGAGCTGGCGGCGGCGCAGGGCAGCGCGGCGGACCTTGGTGGCTACTACCACGGTGACGCAGACAAGACCGCGTCGGTGATGCGCCCCTCGGCCACGCTGAACGCGATCTTCGCGTAAGCGCCAAGAACAGGAAGGCCCCCGCCCGAGCAGTTCGGGCGGGGGCCTTTTTCATGGGGAATGGCCTCGTCAGCCTCCTGTGTCATCCGCATCTTGCGCTGTCACCCTTGCGTTCCGCGGGCCGCGCGGATTGGCCTCGATCAAGCCATGTCGGCGCAGGCGGCGGGGGCCAAGACCAGAGCTGAAAATCCGGTGCCCTTCAGATAGCACTTGGGGGCGTTTCAGCCCCGATCAGCCTCAGGCCAGATCCGGCGCGACTGGCACCACGATACGGCCCCGCACCTGCCCCTCGAGGAAGCGGGGCGCGGTGTCGATCACCTCGGAGAACGGCACCTCCACCGACAGTGCGCCGAGCTTGTCGAGGTCCAGCTCCTGCGCCAGAAGGCGCCACGCCTCGAGCCGCCGCTCCATCGGGCACATCACGCTGTCGACGCCCGCCAGCGTGACGCCGCGCAGGATGAAGGGCATGACCGTGGCCGGCAGGTCCATCCCCGCCGCCAACCCGCAGGCCGCGACGCGGCCACCGTAGCGGATCATCGACAGCAGGTTCGCCAGCACGCCGCTGCCCGCCACGTCGATGCCGGCGGCAAAGCGTTCTTTGGCCAATGGGCGGTGCTTGCCCGACAGCTCTTCGCGGTCCACGATCTCAGACGCGCCGAGGCCGCGCAGGAACTCCGCCTCCGAGGCGCGGCCGGTGACAGCGGCCACCTCGAAGCCCCGCCCAGCCAGCAGCGTCGTCGCCACGGACCCGACGCCGCCAGCGGCCCCAGTCACGGCGACGGGTCCGTCCCCCGGTTTGACGCCGCAGCGGTCCAGCGCCATCACGCACAGCATCGCGGTATAGCCGGCGGTGCCGATCTCCATGGCCTGCCGCATCGAGATGCCGTCCGGCAGGGGCACCAGCCAGTCGCCCTTGACCCGCGCCATGCCCGCAAGGCCGCCCCAGTGGGTTTCCCCCACGCCCCAGCCATTCAAAACCACCCGGTCGCCGGGCTTGAAATCCTCGTGGCTGCTGTCCCGGACGATGCCGGAGAAGTCTATGCCGGGCACCATGGGGAACTTGCGCACCACCGGCCCCTTGCCTGTGATCGCAAGCGCGTCCTTGTAATTCAGCGTGCTGTAGGCAACCTCGACCAGAACATCACCCTCGGGCAGCTGCTCGGGGGCCAGCTGACTGGTGGTGACCGTCTGGGCGTCGTCCGTCTTGTCGATGAGAATGGCGTCGAACATGGCAAGTCTCCCCTATCGCCGGTGTGTCTTCGCAAGGCCAAAGGCGTGGCCATGACCCGTTTCCGGCAGTGTCATGCAAATGTCTGACATTTGCAACGGGGGTGTTCGGGCGGCGACCTCAGGCAAGATCCTGCAGGGTGGGAAAGCCGCAGGGACCGCCCGGCGCGGCAAGCCGGATCGCCGCCATGCCCATGGCGCGTGCACCGCTGATGTCGGTGGCGGGGTTGTCGCCCAGCATCACCGCATCGCCCGGGGCGACGCCGCCCAGCGCACGGCGAAAGAGCAGCGGCGCGGGCTTGCCCACATGTACCACGCGGACCGGGTCGTGACAGGCCTGCAGCAGGGTCAGCAGCGCGCCGGTTTCGATGGCGGGGCCATCCGGTCCGGGGTGGGTCAGGTCGGGATTGGCGACCACCAGCGGAACACCGCGCGACAAGTGGCGCAGCGCCATCTCCAGCCGCCCGAGGCAAAGCGCTGTATCGCGGCAAAGCACCACCGCCTCAGCCCGTTCTGCCATGGGATCGAACCCCATGGCCCGCGCCATGCCCGTCAGCGCGTCGCTTGCCAGAAGGCAGAGCCTGCCACCGGGTGCCTCCTGCCGCGCCGCCTCGAGCGCGGCCTCGCCGGCCAGCACGATGGCCGCGGGGGCGACCGGAAGGCCAAGGGCAGTGAGGCGCCGCGACAGGGTTTCGCGCGTGTCGCTGGAGTTGTTCGACACGATCACCAGCCGGTCACCCATGGCTTTCGCAAAGCGCTTCGCCCCTGGCAGCAGCCGATCCCCGGAGACGATGCAACCGTCGAGATCGCACAGGATGCGGGTGGCGCGGCCCAGCTGGGCGCGCGCCCGTGTGAAACGGTCACCGACCGTCACTGCGGGATCGGTCATGGAAAGGCGTAACCGTCGTGCTGCATGGACAGCGCATACGCGGCGCTGTCACCGCCATCGGGTGCGTCCAGCGTGAAGCGCGGCGCGGTGCTGGCGAATTCGTGCAGGTGGACGGTGACGCAATCCTCGTCCACCAGCGCGACGCCATAGGCGGGCGCACCAAGATCGCCGGGGATCGACGTCATGCCGGGGGTCAGATCCAGCGCAACCTGGTGGTTTAGCCCGCGCATGCAGGACCACGAGATGCCGCGCCAGTTGCCCCACATGGCGCGGTGAACATGGCCGAAGAACAGGTGGCGGATGCGGTGTTTGTGCGGCTCGATCACGTCCCAGAAGACGGCGTGATCCTGCATCATGATCGCATCCATCGCCGCGATGCCGGTGGCGAACGGCGGATGGTGCATGAACATCAGCAGCGGCCCCGAGGTCTGATTCAGCTGCCGCGCCAGCCAAGCGCGCCGTGTCGCGCAGTAGTGGCCCGCATGGGTGCCGGGCTGGTGCGTGTCGAGGAACAGGCAGGTGCCCTGCGGCGTCTGGCGCGTGCTCTGCACGAAACCGGCCTCGTCGCGAGGGGCATCGGGGAAGGTGGCCGAGAACGCCTCGGTCACGTCGTGGTTGCCGACCATCAGCACCAGCGGCATCGCCAGCCGCGAGATCTGCGCCTCGAACGCCGCGTAGGCATCAGCATCGCCCCAGTGGGTCAGATCGCCGGTCACAACGGTGAAGGCCGCATCGGAATGTTCGCGGTTGATGCTGTCGACCGCAAGGCCAAGCCGCTGCGCCGGATCGCCACCATAAAGCGTGCGGTCGCCGCCGATCACATGGGTGTCGGTGAGATGGATGAATTTCATGTGGGTCTTCCTTGGATCGGTGCCGCCCGGCGTGGGGCCGGACGGCACGGGCCTTGATCAGCTGCTGGGAAGCAGGTCGTCGATTTCCTCGACCAGCTCCTGCTGAAGCTCTTCCATGTCGGTGGCGTCGCCGATGACGATGCGCTCGAGCCCGTCATAGATCACCTGGGTGATCGCAAGTCCGTTGTCGCCGGGATAGGCCTGCCAGTCGGACAGCAGCGGCAGCTGGTCCACGGCGGTCTTCTTCTGCGGGTTCTGGTCGTAGAAATCTGCAAGGATGATGTCGTTCGCCGCCTTGTTCGGAGGCATGTAGCCGGTGGTCCGCGCCACCTCTGCCGCGCCCTCGCCCGAGGTGATGAACTTGATCCACTGCCACGCCGCCTCGCGCACACGAGGATCGTCCGAGGCCGAGGTCATCAGCGCCGCATTGCCGCCTGCCGGCAGGCCTTCGGGGGTGCCGTCAATGCCGGGGAAGTTGCCGGTGACGAAGTCGAAGTCGCTCTTGATGGTCATCATACGGCCCACGTTCGAGGTCGAGGTGAACATCATCGGCAGATCACCGGCGGCGAAGGTCGACACCGCCTCGTCGCTGCTGAGGTTCTTCATCTCGCAGCCGTCGACGATCTTCTGCACGGTCTCGAGCACCACCAGCGCCTCGGGGCTGTCCATGTTGATGCGCGCGTTCTCGACCGTGGGCTTGCCCTGATCCCACATCAGCGCCTGGAAGAACCAGTTGCCGGTGATCGCCCAGTCCCAGTAAATCGGATTGCCGCTGCCGCTTGCGTTCAGCGCCTCGCAGGCGGTCACCACGTCGTCCCAGGTGGTGGGCAGCGCGTCGATGCCCGCCACTTCCAGCAGGTCCATGTTGTAATAACCCACCGGCAGCGAGACCGAGAACGGCAGGCCGTAGACATCGCCATCGAAGGTCGAGAGCGACAGCATCGCCTCGTGGTAGCCGTCCTGCTGGAAATCGGCCTCATCGGCGATGAACGGCTGGAGCGAGTTGGCGATGCCCTTCTCCACGAGGATCTGCTGGCGGTTGAGACCCTGCATCGTCACGTCGGGCAGGTTGCCCGACACGGCTTCGCGCAGCACGGTGTTCGAGGCGTCCTCGTATTGCTCGTAAGAAGCGCGGAACTTGACCTCGATGTCCGGGTGCGCCTCGTAGAACTTAGGCAGGATCGCCTCGTAGGTCACGTCGAAGAGCGCGGCGTAGGGATAGGCGAACTCGATCGTCACCTTGTCCTGAGCGAGGGCGGCGGTGGAGGCACCGCACATGAGGGCGGCGGCAAGGCCGAGACGGGTGGGAAGGCTGGTCATTGGATCGCTCCGTGGGTTGATTTGCGAAAAAGAGGGAGAGGGGGTCACTTCATGCCCGACAGGGTGATGCCGTCGATGAAACGGCGCTGTGCCAGCAGGAAGGCGACCAGCAGCGGCACGACGATCACCGTCGCCGTGGCCATCATCGGGCCGTAGAGGTTGCCGTCGGACCCGGCCTGGAATTCGCGCAGGCCCAGCGGCGGGGTGAACAGGCTGCGGTCGCCGGTGACGACGATGCGCGGCCAGAAATAGTCGTTCCAATGCGCCACCACCGAGAAGATGGCGAAGGCCAGCAGCGCCGGGATGGCGGTGGGCAGCATCACCCGCCAGACGATGGCCAGCTCGGACATGCCGTCCATGCGGGCGGCATCCACGAGGTCATCGGGCACGGTCATGAAGAACTGCCGCATGAGGAAGATCCCGAAGGCCGAGATCACCCAAGGGATCACCAGCGCGGCATAGGTGTTGGTCAGCCCCATCTTGGCAAGGCCAAGGTAGATCGGCAGTGCGATGGCATGGACCGGGATCAGCAGGCAGAACAGCACCATGCCGAACACAGCGTCCCGGCCCCAGAAGCGCAGCTTGGACAGGGCATAGGCGGCGGGCAGTGCAACGATCATCTGCAGCAAAAAGATCGACCCGGTGACGATCACCCCGTTCAGCAGGTAGCGCAGCAGTGGCGCCTCGGAGAAGGCCGAGCCGTAGTTGAAGGCGATGGGGCTGGTGGTGCAGGCCTCGCGCACCTCGGCGGTCAGTGCCTCCATCAGGCGGGCATCGGTGAGGCCGGGATCGGCGGCCCGCGCGGCGTCAAGGTCATCGCGGCGGGGCGCATTCGCCATGGCGCAGCGTTCGTTCACCATGGGCGCCTGGGCGCCGAAGAAGCCGCCCGTGCCACGCTCGATCTCGCCGGGGGACTTGAGCGAGGTGCTGATCATCACCGCGAAGGGGGCCAGCACCACCAGCGCGCCCAGCAGCAGCACCGCGTGCTTGAGGAGTTCCGAAAGGCGGAACTGGGAAGCTCGGGTCATGCGTAATGCACCTTGCGTTCGGTGATCCGGCGCTGGATCAGGGTCAGGATCATGACGAAGACGAGGAACAGCACCGTGATCGCCGCGCCGATGCCCACGAGGTTCTGGCTGATGCCCTTCTCGTAGATGGCGAACATCATGACGTAGGCGGATTTTCCGGGGCCGCCCCCGGGCGAGAACAGCACCTCCACCGTGTCGAAGGACTGGAAGGCGCGGATGCAGGTGATGGTGACAACGAAGACCGTGGTCGGCCCCAGCGCGGGCCAAGTGACCAGCCGGAACCGCTCCCACGCGCTGCGGGCACCGTCGAGCTCTGCCGCGGCATAAAGATCGCGTGGCACGCCGGTGAGGCCCGCAAGGTAGAGCACCATGTTGAAGCCAAAACCCTGCCAGATGCCGATGAAGCACACGATGCCAAGGGCATAGTCCCGATCGCCCAGCCAGACCGGCAGGCCTTCGGTGCAGACGCGGCCCAGCCATGTGGCCTGCGGCGAGGCCCCGAAGGCCTGCAAGGTCAGCAGGCCATGCAGCGCGGGCTGCGCGCAGATCGCCTCGAGCGTGCGGTTCACCACCCCGATGGACGGGTGCAGCATCAGCTGCCAGACGATGGTCATGGCTAGCAGCGTCGCCATCACAGGCAGGAAATAGACCGCCTTGTAGAACGCGGCCCCCCGCCCCACCGACTGGATCAGCAGCGCCGCCCCGAGGCCAAGCCCCAGCGACAGCGGCACCACGGTGATGACGTATACGAAGGTGGCCCAGAGCATCTTGGCATAGGTCGAGCGGGTGAAGATCCGCTCGTAATTGTCAAAACCCACCCAGTTGAAGGACGGGTTGCCCAGCGAATAGTCGGTAAAGCTCAGCCCGAAGGCCAGCAGCACCGGTGCCACGAGGATGGTCAGCATCAGCGCCAGCGCGGGCGCGGTCATGGCCCAAGCGGCGCGGCTCTGGCGCAGCTCGGGGTTCGCGTGGGCGGCGGGCATCGGGGCGGCGGTCACGGAGGCGGCAAGGGCAGTCATGCGAAGGCCGCCTCGCGCACGGGGGCGTCCGCCCGCAGGCGGCGACCTTCGGCGTCGAAGACCAGCGCGCGGGCGGGGTCGAACCGCAGCCCGATGGCCTGACGCGGCGCAAGCTGACCGCGCAGGGACGGGTCCACCCGCAGCGTCAGCCGCTGGTCCATGCCATCAAGCGCCACATGCAGCAGCAACTCCGGCCCGAGGTTCTCGAGGTGGACGCTGCGCGACATCAGCATGGGCGCGTCATTGCCGATGCTGATTGCCTCGGGGCGCAGGCCCAGCTGCAATGGCCCGCGCGGCCCCGGAAGGTGCATCGCCAGCCGCGCGCCGAGAACGCTGATACGCCCTGTCGCATCCCGTTCTGCCGGAAGCACATTGATCTTGGGCGAGCCGATGAATTCCGCCACGCGCAGGTCGGACGGGTCTTCGTAGATGCGGTCCGGCGTGTCGCATTGCAGGATCTCGCCGCCCATCATCACCGCGATGCGGTCGGACATGGTCATCGCCTCGACCTGATCGTGGGTCACGTAGATGAAGGTCGCGCCCAGGCGCTTGTGCAGTTCCGCAATCTCCAGGCGTGTATGCACCCGCAGCTTGGCGTCGAGGTTCGACAGCGGCTCGTCCAGCAGGAAGGCGGCGGGGTTGCGCACCAGCGCCCGCCCCAGCGCCACGCGCTGACGTTGCCCGCCCGACAGCTGCCCCGGCTTGCGGTTCAGCAGCGCGCCGATTTCCAGCGTCTCGGCCGCTTCGGCCACGCGGGCCGAGATCGCGTTGTTCGCCGCACTGGCCCCCGGCAGGAACGACCCCACCACCGGCAGGCGCTGTGCGGTGCTCAGCTGGCGCATGCGCAGGGGCACGGCGATGTTCTCGGCCACGGTCAGGTGAGGGTAAAGCGCGTAGGACTGGAACACCATGGACAGGTTGCGGTCGGCGGCGCGCACGCCATCCACCGGCGTGCCGCCAATGGCCATCTGCCCCGAGCTTTGGCTTTCCAACCCGGCGATGATGCGCAGCAGGGTCGACTTGCCGCAGCCCGACGGCCCCACGAGGGACACGAACTCGCCATCGGCGATGTCGAGGCTGACGCCCCGCAACACGTCCGTGTCGCCAAAGCTCTTGTGGATGTCCCTGAGGGTGACTGTGGCCAAGATCCCGTCCTCTTCTGCTAAGCGGTCGAGGCGGACCTAGGCCAGTTTCTTGTAGCCTGCGTGACACATTATCACTTTAGGTTATGGCCCGGAAAACCCGAGGCGACGCGAAGGCCCATGCCGATGAAACGACCCACACCAACCCAGCTGCGCGCCTTCAACGAGGTGGCGTCCACCGGCAGCTTTTCCCGCGCGGCCCGGTCCCTGGGCATCTCGCAGCCAGCGATCACCGCGCAGATCAAGGCGCTGGAAGAGGGGTTCGAGGTGCGCCTGTTCGAACGCACCTCCACCGGGGCCGAGTTGACGCCCTTGGGCGACCGGCTGTTCCAACGCACCGCAGAGCTGCGCGACACCGAACGCGATGCTGCCGCGATCCTTCTATCCTCCCGCGCCATGGAGGTGGGCGAGCTGTCCATCGCAGCCGGCGCGCCCGGCCCGGCCATGCGCCACGTGGCGCATTTCCGGCGGCGCTATCCCGGGGTGCGCATCGATATCTCGTTCGGCAACTGGCAGGACGTGGTGACGGCGGTGCGTGACCGGCAGGTGGACCTCGGCATCCTGACCGAAGCGCCTTCGGGCAGCACCATCCTACGCCGCCCACTTCTGATGCAATCGTTGGTGGCCCTCGTACCAGCCGCGCACCCCCTTGCGCGCTACCGCGTGCTGAGGCTGGCGGATTTGCAGGATCAGCCACTTTTGTTTCGCAGCGGCCGGTCCCAGACCCAGCGCGAGCTGAACGCGGCACTCAGGGCACATGAACTGACGCTGGAGCCGCTGTTTTGGCTGGAATCGCGTGAGGCGGTCTACGAGGCGGCGGCGCAGGGGCTTGGCATCGGCTTCATGTTCGACGCGGCCACCGGGCGCAGCGACGACGTGGTCCGCGTCCCTATCCACGAGATCCCCGGCGAATTTCCCGAATACGCCTTCTGCCTTGCCACCCGCGCATCAACCGATGTGGTGCGGGCCTTCATGGAAAGCACGGCACCGGATCTTTGATCGGTCAGCCGCGTGCCTTGCAGGGCGGGTGCCGGATCGTCGCATCGAGGTAGCCCCCGCGCGAGTCGCATCAGGCCTGCATGGGGCAGCAAGGCAATGAAATGAAAATGTGTGGATGAGGTCAGAGCCTCGACCGCGAAGGCAAGACCACCCGAGGATCGTGGCCTGGGGACCAGTGGTGCCGGTGATAGGACTCGAACCTACGACCCCATCATTACGAATGACGTGCTCTACCAGCTGAGCTACACCGGCACTGGTGGGCGGCCTCATAGCACCGAGGCCGCCCGTAGGGAAGGGCTATTTTGCCGCTTCTTTCTTCGGCTCGTCGGCATTGTCCGCAGGGACTTCCTCGGCATCCTCGACCTCGGCCCGGGTGGCCTCTGCCGCCGCTTTCCCTTCGGGGGTCGGCGGGTTCGGGCTCAGGACCTCGGGGGCAGTGTCGGGGTCCGCAGCAGGGGCTGCGCCCTTGTCTTCCTCGAGAACGCCGACGATCAGCGGCAGCATATCCGAGCCCGGCGCAGGCCGGTCGGAATGGGGCGGCGTGGTCCAGCTGAGGGTGTCGAAGCCGCCGCAGTTCTCGCAGATGGGCTCCCACTCCGCGTGGGCATGGCCACAGGCGTCACAGACCCACTGCGGACCGCGCGGTGCCACCAGCGCCTTGGCCAGCCAGCCGCGGACCTCCTGCTCGGGGGCGCCTTCGCCGCGGGCAATGGCCGCCATGACGGTCAGCACGCGCGCGTCGGGATCGCTGTCCACGAGGTTGCCCATGGCACGGCGCGCCTCGGGGAAGTCCTCGGCCACGAGCGCCAGTTCTGCGCCAAGCAGGCGCGTCTCGCGGTGAGAGGTGCGCAGGCCAGTGAGGGCACGGAAGCGTTTCATGCGCTCTGCCGGGGTCTCGTTCGGAGCGATCTCGGCGAAGGTGGCGGCAAGATCGGGATGGGGCTCTACGCTCCAGGCCTTTTTGATCAGGCGCGCCGCCTTCTTGGGCTCGCCGCGCGCGATGTAGGCGCGGGCCGCCATGCAGACACCGGGGATGAGGTCGGGAGATCCCTTGGCAGAGGCAATCGCCGCCTCGCGGGCCTCGATCGGCTTGTCCTCGGAAAAGATGTCCTTGGCCTCGGACAGCGCCAGAACCGCATCGCGGCGCTTGTAGACGTCGCGCGGTATATCGCCGCCCTTGAGCTTGGCGGAGAGGGTTTGCCGCGCCCCCTTCCAGTCGTGCTTGGCGGCCTGAAGCTGCAGCAGTGTGTCCTGGATCTCGGGGTGCTTCGGCTTGAGCTTGAAGGCCCGTTCAGCCAGCTGCAGCGCGGTGTCTGTGTCGCCCTTGGCCAGCTTCAGCTTCATCATGCCGCGAATGCCGACAAACCGCGTGTCGTCGTGCTGGATCAGGGTTTTGTAGATTTCTTCGGCCTTGCGGGTATCGCCGCTCATCTCGGCGGCCTGCGCAGTCAACAGGTTGGTGAGCGTCGGACGGTGCAGGTAGCGGTCCGCCTTCTGCGCCTTGGCCATGGCCAGCTTGCCCTCGCCCGAGGACAGGGCCAGCATACCTTCGGCAAGCGCCTGATAGCCCTTGCGTTCACGGTTGCGGTCGAAATAGCGCGAAATCGCGGTGTCATCGCCGTTGATGAACTTCAGCACGGCCACCAGCAGGGCGACCAGCTTGAAAATGACATAAAGCGCCACGACGAGGGCGATGACGGCAATCACCGACTGCAGCGGCCCAAGGTTGATCTCGTAGCCGCCAGCGGTGACCTGCACGCCCCCCTGGCTTTCCATGATGTAACCGGCACCAAGGGTCAGGGCCGCCACGACTGCGACGAATAGAATGATCTTCAGGAGTGACCAGAGCATTGTGGGACCCTTATTCCTTGTTCAGTTCCTGGGAGACGCTCTCCGCCGCGGCGACCGCATCGGCACGGGTCTGCGCCCGGGCCATCCAGTCCGCGAGCGGCTCTTTCGCCACCTCGGGGAGGGTATCGAGTTCCGACAGCGCGCCGGGCAGATCACCGCCCTTCAGCGCTGCCTCGGCACGGGACAGGACCGCGTCGGGGGTGTTTCCGTCACGCGGCGTGACCGAGCGCAGGCCGATCTGGTTCTCGAAGAAGTTCGCCACGCGCGAGGCTGTGTTCTCGTTTCCGGATTCGGCGTTGCGGGCCGCCGAAAGCGCATCGCGCGCGGCCTCGGGGTAATCCTCGGACAGGGCAGCCAGCGTCGGCACGCCCTCTTCGGCGGGGCCGGACAGGGCGTCGGGCACGGTGGTGCCGTTTTCCTGCATGACCGACAGCGGCTCGGCGTAGGGGGTGCCCTCGGAAAGCGCGGTGGTCACATCGGCGAGCGCCGCACGGGACCGGGCCAGCGCGGCCTGACCTTCGGCATTGGCCTCGGCGTCGAGCGCCTGCCGGGTCATCTCCTCGACCTCGGCCCGCTGCGCGGCAATGGCGTCGCGCAGCATGTTGAGCTCGTTCTCGTAGGCGGCCATGGCCTCGGGGGACACGGATTCCTCGACCGGGCGGCGTTCGATGTCGTCGATGCGCTGTGTCAGCGCGTCGAGACGGGTGGAGAGTTCGTCGAAAGTGCCGGTGGCGGCGTCGAACTGGCCCTGCAGTCCCTCGACCGTCCCTTCAAGGTCCGTGAGGTCGATGCCATTGGCAGTGTCGGTCGCGGTCTGCACCTCTTCGGCAAGCGCGTCGATGCGGGCGGTCTGCTCATCGAACGCCGCCTGCATACCGTTGTCCGAGCCAAAGGGCCATGTGCCCGCCTGGTAGGAGGCCGCGCCGTAGCCGATGGCGGCGGCAATCACGCCGCCGATGACCATGGGCAGCACGCCGCCGCGCCGTTCGACCGCCTTCTCGGTGACCACGGGGGTGGCGGCCGTGGCACTGGATGTGGACGAGGAGACAGTGTCTTTTCCATAAGAAAAGCCGGGCATATCGCTGGATGTCGACCCGACCGTGTCCTCCGAGATCAGCGACGCTTCGCCGGCCGAGTGGATCTGGTCGTCGCCATCGGGCTCGGCGGTGGCGGCGGCGATGGTGTCATCGGCCTCGGCGCCCAGGGTGTCGCTGTCGTCGATAGTGTCCTCGCCGGATGCAGCGATCGTGTCGTCGCTTGCAGCGGACACGGTGTAGGCACCGCCAGCGGCCACGTCATCATCGGCAGAGGACGATACCGTGTCGGCCCCACCTGTCAGGGTGTCGTCGCCTTTGACCTCGGGCGTCACGCCGCCTTCGGGAGTCTTCGCCGCGTCGGTCACGGCCTTGTCCTCGGTTCCATCCACCGGCGTCTTCTTCTTGGCCACGCTCCACCCTTTCAATTCCTGAGTCGGCACGTCTGCGGTGCCATGCTAACCTTTCACAGACCCGTGACGATGCACAAGCGCCCCGGAGTCCCCGAGCAGACCTATCACGGCGCGCCGCATGGCGGCTGCATTTGGACGGTCCGCAATAACCATTCCTGACACATATAGCGCCCCAAGCGCCGCGACCACCTCTGCGCTCATCGCCGCAACCTGTAGCGGCGCGCGGAACGGTCCACAGCTGGCAAACTGGGCCGCACTGCGGGGAGAGAAAAGCGGAACGATCACGGGCGCGCTACCATCGAGGGCCTGTATCGCGGAGGCGCTCAATTCCTGTGCAGGCTGATCGTAGATCACTGTTTCCCGCGTTTCGATGCCCTGGGCCGAGAGGCGCTCCGCCACCCGACCGCGTGCATGGGTGCCGCGCGCATGGACCAGAGGCACCTCGGGCGCATCAGCGGCAATCAACGACACAAGCGCGTCCGCATCACCCCCGGCACTGCGAGGGTCGAACCCCGCCCCGGCGGCGGCGGCGGCCGTGGCATCACCCACCGTGTAGCACAGCCCCAGCACCGGCCCGCCTAAGCACAGCCACGCCCGCACACCGTTGGCGGACGTAAAGATGACACCGCCCACGCCATCAAGATCTGGCAGAGGCCCGGTGTGCTCGATCCCCAGCAGGGGGCTTTCGATGGCGGTGAAACCGGAAACCCCATCGGCCTCCAGCTCCTCGAGCATCCGACGCGATGCACCCGGCGGGCGGGTCAGCAGCAGGACGGGGGGCTGGGCCATGGACGCTCCGGCATTGTGAGGCGGCTTGGCAGGTGTTAGCTCCTTGCCAGACCCATTGCAACGGACACCCCAGATGGCCGATCCCTTGATCCTCGGGCTGGAAAGCTCCTGCGACGACACCGCCGCCGCGGTCCTGCGCGGGCAGGAGGTGCTGTCATCGGTGGTCATGGGGCAAGCGGAGCTGCACGCAGCCTTCGGCGGGGTGGTCCCCGAGATCGCCGCGCGCGCGCATGCGGAAAAGCTGGATCTTGCCATCGAGCAGGCCATCGAGCAGGCTGGCATCGCCCTGCCGCAAATCGACGCAATCGCGGTCACCGCCGGGCCTGGCCTTATCGGCGGAGTGCTTTCGGGGGTGATGATGGCCAAGGGGCTCGCCGCCGGCCTCGGCAAGCCGATGATCGGGGTGAACCACCTTGCAGGCCATGCACTGACGCCGCGCCTCACCGACGCCCTGAGCTATCCGTACCTGATGCTGCTGGTGTCCGGCGGGCATTGCCAGTTCCTGATCGTGCGCGGCGCGCAGGATTTCACCCGCCTTGGCGGCACCATCGACGATGCCCCCGGAGAAGCGTTCGACAAGACCGCCCGCCTGCTGGGCCTGCCCCAGCCCGGCGGCCCCTCGGTGGAGCAGGCGGCGCGGATGGGGGACGAAACACGCTTTCGCTTCCCCCGGCCACTGCTGGACCGCGAAGGCTGCGACCTGAGCTTTTCCGGCCTCAAGACCGCGCTGCTGCGCATGCGCGATCAGATCGTCGCCGCGCAAGGCGGGCTTTATGAGCAGGACCGGAACGACCTATGCGCCGGGTTCCAGGCCGCGATCCGCGATGTGCTTGCGGAAAAGACGCGCCGGGCGCTGGCGCTCTATCTTGCCGAAGCACCCGATATGCCCGCCTTTGCTATCGCCGGGGGCGTTGCCGCCAACGGCGCCATCCGCGAGGCGCTGACCACGCTTTGCGCCGCCCATGACGTGCGCTTCACCGCACCGCCCTTGCGGCTTTGCACCGACAATGCCGCGATGATCGCCTATGCCGGGGGCGAGCTGCTGAAAGCCGGTGAGCTGTCGGACATGTCGCTTTCAGCCCGTCCGCGCTGGCCGCTGGACCGCTCTGCTGCGCCGCTTCTGGGATCGGGCAAGAAGGGGGCCAAGGCATGATCGGCGTCATCGGCGCGGGGGCCTTCGGCACGGCGCTGGCCATCACGCTGGCGCGCAAGGGCACCCCGGTGCGCATATGGGCCCGCGATCCCGCCACGGTCGAGGCGATAAACACCCGCAAGGAGGCACCGCGCCTGCCCGGCGTTCGCCTGCCAGAGGGGCTGACCGCCACCACAGACCTTGCCGAGGTCACGCAGGCGCAGACGCTTCTGCTGGCGGTGCCGATGCAGGCGCTGTCGGGGATGCTGGCTCAGATCGACGCCCCACTGGCCGGCAAACGCCTCGTGGCCTGCTGTAAGGGCATCGACCTTGCCACGCTTACCGGCCCCACCGCCGTCATCGCGAGCGCCAAGCCCGAGGCAACCCCCGCCGTGCTCACCGGCCCCAGCTTTGCCGACGACATCGCGCGCGGTCTGCCCACGGCGCTGACGCTGGCCTGCGGCGATGATGCCACCGGGGCCGAGATCCAGGCCGAGCTGTCCGGCACCACCCTGCGCCTCTACCGCACCACCGACACCACCGGGGCGGAACTTGGCGGCGCGCTCAAGAACGTCATCGCCATCGCCTGCGGGGCGTGCATCGGCGAAGGGCTAGGCGACAGCGCCCGCGCCGCCCTCATGACCCGCGGCTTTGCCGAGATGACGCGCCTTGCGGTGCGGCTTGGCGCGCAGCAGCAGACGCTGGGCGGGCTTTCGGGGCTTGGGGATCTGGCGCTGACCTGTTCGTCCGAGCTGTCGCGCAACTACCGCTTCGGCCTTGCGCTGGGACGCGGCGAGCCGTTTGACAACGCGCTGACTGTCGAGGGCGTGAAGACCGCCGAGGCAGTGACTCGCCTGGGAGCGAAGCTTGGCGTCGACCTGCCGATCTGCGCCATGGTGAACGAAGTGTCGACCGGGGACACCAGCGTCGCCGAGGCCATAACCTATCTTCTCAACCGACCGCTAAAGGAAGAATGACCATGCTCATCGCCCTGATCGCCAAGGACCGCAAAGGCGCGCTCCAGACCCGCAAGGACAACCGTGACGCGCACCTCGCCTATATCGAGGCGACCGGCGTCGTCACGCAGGCCGGCCCGCTTCTGGACGAGGCCGGCGACATGTGCGGCAGCCTCGTGATCCTCGACGTGGCAGACATGACCGCGGCGCAGGACTGGGCGGCGAACGACCCCTACGCCAAGGCGGACCTCTTCGAGAGCGTCGAGCTGACCGCGTGGAAGAAGGTCATCGGATGAACCACTGGCTGTTCAAGTCCGAACCCTCGACCTGGTCCTGGGAGGACCAGGTCGCCAAGGGCGATGAGGGCGAAGAATGGGACGGCGTGCGCAACTATCACGCGCGCAACATCATGCGCGAGATGAAAGTGGGCGACCGCGGCTTCTTCTACCATTCGCAGAAGGAGAAGGCGGTCGTCGGCATCGTCGAGGTGATCGCCCAGTCCCACCCCGACAGCAAGGCCGATGATCCCCGGTGGGACTGCGTGGACATAAAGGCCATCCGCCCCCTGCCCCGCGCGGTGACCCTCGACGAGATCAAGGCCGACCCGCGCCTGGCCAACATGGTGCTGGTCAACCGCGCGCGCCTGTCGGTGCAGCCTGTCACCGAAGAGGAATGGGCCATCGTTTGCGGATTGGCAGGCCTCGACTGACTTCAAGCCATCCGGGGCGTGGCGCGGCTGGCCAAAGCCAGCAGTGCGTGTGATTGGCTGCCCAGCCTGCTGGGAAAGGTTGCCTCAACACTGCTGCCTGAACACGACCGACGGACCACAGTAAGGTTGAGCAAGAGCAACTGAGCGAAGCTGGTTTACCATGACCAATCCGGCAGCAGCCGTTCCAGGAACAGCGGCACGGGGTCCGGCCATCAGCCGAACCCCGTTCTCACCCCATGAGTGGTCCCACACCACGCTTGGAAAGATCCGGTTTCGGCCGTTCTGGCCCCAAAAACGTTATATAAGAGGCGCGCATTCGATGCAAAAGCCGAATGCCTAAAACCCGCTTTACAAAAGAAACGCCCGGTTAGGAAACCGGGCGCTCCGAAGACCGGTCAGCCGTAGACCGCTTCCTTGCCGAAATGCTTGGTCAGCATGTAGTAGACCACGGCGCGATACTTGTTGCGCTCGGACTGACCGTAGGTCTCGATAACCGCGTGGATCGCGTCCATCAGTTCGGGACCATCTGCAAGGCCCAGCTTCTTGACGAGGAACTTCTCTTTCACCGTCTCGAGCTCACCCGGCTGGGACGACGCCACCGTCGAGCTGTCGGCGTTGTAGATCGCCGGGCCGCAGCCGATGGTCACCTTGGTCAGCAGGTCCATGTCCGGCTCCATGCCGCACTTGGACTTCAGGTCCTCGGCATATTTCTCGATCAGCTCGTCTCTCTTGCCCATGGCGTCTCTCCGGTATCCAATCTGCACTGCATGATCGCCCGAGGGTTGCCCCCCGCGATGACCGGAAGCTTAGCGCAGCTCCTGCAGAGCAAAAGGGACAAATGCGCCCGGCGCCTGCGGATCGCGGCAAAACCTCGTCCAGCGCGGGAATAATTCCGGGCAATTTGCATATTTTTCGTGACAGCCCCCCGACAGAGCGCTCACCATTGGCCGGTACGCGGCGGTGATCGCGGCCTTTCATCCAAAAAAGAGATGAGCAAGGTAAGGGGATAGTCCGAATGACTTCAAACGTTTTCATCGTGGCCTATGAAGGAGAGCCAAGCGACAGCGGCGTCCTAAACTATGCCATCACGCGGGCGAAGGCCGAAGGCGCGTCACTGGTGCTGGTGCATGTGCTTGAATGGTCGCCCTATTCCTTCCTGACCCCTCAGGAAGTCGAAGAGCGGCATTCACGCCGGAAAAGGGAACTCGCGCGGGCGGACGAAGTGGTCATGGCCCCGGCGCTCGCAGCCTGCGACACGGCAGGGGTCAGCGCCACCGCCGTCATCCGCTATGGGCAGGTGATCGAGCTGGTCCTCGAAGAAGCCAAATTGGCCGGAGCCACACTGATCTTTGTCGGCCGATCAGGGCAGCAATCCATGGCGACACGAATCTTCGGGTCGGTGCCGCTGGGCCTTGCTCAACTGTCGCCCATTCCCACCGTCATCGTTCCCTGAGCCAAGGAGAGAGACATACATGTTCCATCCAAAGACACTCACCCTGGCTCTTGTGGCCCTTCTGGCGCTGATGCTCGACACGGGCCGCGCCGCGGCGCAGGGCGTTGACGAGGCCATCAATACCGCCTTCGGAACCGCGACCGGCCCCTTCGTGAGCTTCATCTTCTCGTCACTGCCGGGCACCAACTTTCCATGGATCGTTCTATGGCTGGTGATCGCGGCGACGATCTTCACCATCTACTTCTCGGTGGTACAGTTCCGCTTCTTCGGACATGCCATTGCGCTGGTGTCGGGCAAGTATTCCGACCCCAACGACGCGGGCGAGGTCAGCCACTTCCAGGCGCTGGCAACGGCGCTGTCTGGCACCGTGGGCCTTGGCAACATCGCGGGCGTCGCGGTTGCCGTGTCCATTGGCGGGCCGGGCGCCACGTTCTGGATGATTCTCGCAGGCCTTCTGGGCATGGCCACGAAGTTCACCGAATGCACCCTCGGGGTGAAATTCCGCAATGAATACTCTGACGGAAGCGTCTCCGGCGGGCCGATGTACTACCTCTCCAAGGGCATGGCCCAACGTGGCTTCGGCGGGCTTGGCAAGGTGCTGGCAGTGTTCTTCTCGATCTTCTGCGTGCTGGCCGCACTGGGGGCCGGCAACATGTTCCAGGCCAACCAGGCCCATGCGCAGATTGCCAGCATCGCCGGTGACTACCCCGGCTGGATCACCGGCATCATCTTTGCCGCCATCGTCTTTGCAGTGATCGTTGGCGGCCTCAAATCCATCGCGCAGGTCACCGAAAAGATCGTGCCCTTCATGGGCATCCTCTACGTGGGCACCGCCATCATCATCATCCTGATGAACGCCGACCAGATCGGCTGGGCCTTCGGTCAGATCTTTGCAGGCGCCTTCACCGGCGCGGGCGTCGCCGGCGGCATGGTCGGCGCACTGATCCAGGGCTTCCGCCGCGCTGCCTTCTCGAACGAGGCGGGCGTGGGCTCTGCCGCCATCGCCCACTCGGCGGTGCGCACCAAGGAGCCGATCACCGAAGGCTTCGTGTCCCTGCTCGAGCCGCTGATCGACACGGTGGTGATCTGCACCATGACCGCCCTCGTGATCGTCATCACCGGCGTGCTTCAGATTGATCCAGAGACGGGCCTCTACCTGTGGGATGCGGACTCGGGCCAGATCGTCACCGAAGGCGGCGTGTCGGGGGTCGAACTGACATCAGCGGCGTTCGGCTCGGCCTTCGGGTTCTTCCCCTATGTACTGGTGCTGGCCGTGATCCTGTTCGCCTTCTCCACCATGCTCAGCTGGAGCTACTACGGCCTCAAGGCGTGGACCTACATGTTCGGCGAAGGCAAGGTGCAGGAGCTGTCATTCAAGATCCTGTTCTGCATCTTCGTCGTCATCGGCGCGGCAATGAACCTTGGCCCAGTGATTGACTTCTCGGATGCTGCGATCTTCTCCATGGCCCTGTTCAACATCGTCGGGCTCTACTTCCTGATGCCCATCGTGAAGGGCGAGATGATCAGCTATTCGCGGCGCCTGAAAACCGGTGAGATCAAGCGCTTCGTCTGATCCGCTGCCCGCCAGAACGACCAAAGGGGCACCCCGTGGGGTGCCCCTTTTCCGTGCCCCTGTCATGCGCGGCGCTTTGACCCGAGGGATAGGCTGGCCGCGCGTTATACGGCGAGGGTCCGGCGTGCCTTCCGGTTCCCACCGCCTGCCCGTTCAGAAGTTGACCTGAAGGCCAAGGTGGTAGCTGCGTCCCGGTCCCTTGCTGGTCGAGGCCCAGGGCGTGTAATCCTCGTCCCCGACGTTGGCGACCTTGGCGGTCATGAAGAGGTTGTCGCCTGCCTTGTAGCTGGCGAACACGTCCCACAGGCCATAGTCGTCACTGCCTGTTTCACTGTCGATGGACACGCCGGACGAGGTGTGGCTGTAGGTCGCCCCGGTGGTCAGGTCTCCGTCCAGCCAGTGTCGTGCGAGCGTCAGCGAGAATGTGTCCGGCGGCTGCAACTCGTAGCCTTCGGAGCCCGACGGCGGCGTCGAGTCCGAGTTGGTGTAGGACAGTGCGCCGGACCACAGGTCCGCCTCGTAAGCGGCCTCGAGCTCAAAGCCCTTGGTGACCGTGGTGCCGGGGATGTTGTCGTAGTAAGACAGCGTGACCGGACCCACCGAAGGATAATATCCGTCTTCCTGAACATAGGCGATGTAGTTGTCGATGTTCATCTTGAACAGCGCCGCCCGTGCGGTGAACCGGTCACCCGCGGAGAACAGGCCGTCATGAGCGATGTTCACCCCGATCTCTCCGCCTTCCGAGGTCTCGGTCTCGAGATCCGGGTTCGGCCCGAGGTAGAGGTTGAAGAACCCGTACCCGTGGAAGCTTTCCTGAAGGGTCTCCTGCAGAGACGGCGCGCGGGTGGTGCGCGAGACGCTAACATAGGGCTGCAGCCAGTCGTTCGCCTGGTAGGCGATGGTCAGCTTGGGATCGACGGACGATCCGTCGATGTCCACCGACCCGCTTTCCAGTGCATTGTTCAGCTCGCCGTGCAGGCTGTATTCACTGTAGCGCAGGGCGGCAGTGATTTCCCATGGGCCGTTGCTGAAGACGTTCTCGGTGAACACGCCCAGCTTGCTGCTTTCGCCATAGGTCGGATTGGCGCCGCCATCGGCCCCGCCCAGCGCATCCTCGTAATACTCGAACCCGTTGGTCGAGGTCAGCATCCAGTTGCCAAGGCTCAGCTCGCTCACGTTGGTGACGTCGAGCCCGGTGGTGATCGTTTCCATGGACCGGCCGACATAGCTGCCGGTGCCGGTGATGGATCCGGTGTACTCGTTGTCGGTGACCGAACGGTAAACATTGGCGCGAAGATTGATCGCCGGGCTGTAATCCAGCCGGTAGCCCAGCTTGAACAGATCGGTGGTCATCTCCTGGAAATAGGAGTTCGAGGCGTAATCGGCATTCTGCCGGGTCGCCAGAAGCTCGAGGCTCTGTGTGTCTGTCAGCTCGTAACTGCCGCGCAGCATGTAGCTTTCGGTGTCACGGTCGGTGTTGGCCACCTCATCGCCCGCGCCGTCCTCGTAGGCATCCGCGGTGGTGCGCGCATAGGCCGCGAGCATCGAGAACCGCTCGTCCACGTACCCCGCCGCAGCCATCCGCCCAAAGCTGTCACCATTGTCGCCGTAGGTCAGTTTGGCAACGCCACCGGCGCCGTTGCCCTGCACAACGTCCTCGGCGTCGATCAGGCGGAAGTTGGCAGCACCGGCAAGCCCACTGCCCCCGGCGGTGACCACCGCGCCACGGGTGATGTCGATGCCCTGTAGGAACAGCGGTTCGAAATTGGCATACCCTTCAGAGGCATGGCCGTTAAAGCGGAAGGTCTGCGGCACGCCCTCGACCGCCATGGCGACGCGGCCCTGCCCCTGCAGGCCGCGGATCGACACCGCGACCCCCGGCTGCCCGGGGTTGAGCCGGGTCGACACCCCCGGCACCTGCCGCAGCACATCGTCCACCGTTGCGGTGCCACCCTGTGCGGTTATGGCCGTACCCTCGAGCCGGGTGGTGTTCTCACCGGCATAAAGCGGGGTGCCGTCCTCGGTGTAGCCGATGACGATCCGCCCGAGGTAGGTGCTGTCCGCATCCTGCGTCCCGGCGGTTTCTTGCGCTCCGGCAGACTGTGCCCCACCCAGAACCAGCGCGAGCGCGGTCGCGCCCCTCAGCGTCCCTGCGAGTGTCATGAAAGATGTCCTTGTCCCATGGGCAAGGGGCCGCGCTTGCAGCCCGTGCCTCGTTTCCAAGCCGCGGCGAAATCACGAAGGACGACCGCCAGCGGCACGGAGCATCCTCGGGTATTGGGGATTTCGCTTGCGGACCGGATCGTGGGGCATCGCGTTGGCACACGGGGCAGGATCTGGGGTCGGCTGGCGCCTATGTGGCCGGTATCGGGGGCGCACCACGATTTGTCAAGTGTTTCAGTCAGGTATTGATTGATCACGTCCTCGAAGACACTGGTAATGACGAGCGTCGAACACTCAAGCGACTGGAAGGGTCCCGCATTTCATGCCGACTGACCTCTTTAGAGCAGCAAGGATCGGAAGCCTTTTCCGCCAAGACCCGGCGGAAAACGGCCGCACGGACCACGCGCCGCCGGAAGGATTTTGTGGCGCTGAAGCGAGCGAGGGTTCCAAGGAAAGCCGGGTCGAGCTGCTCAGGTCTCCCAAGATACGCGACCTGAGCGCGGGCCAAATCAACCTGCGGCCCCGGGTGGACCAGCTTGTCGACTGCAACGTTCCTGTAAAGTCTGAAGGGGATCGGGATGCCCAGATGCCCAGATGCCCAGATGCCCAGATGCCCAGATGCCCAGATGCCCAGATGCCCAGATGCCCAACATCATGCAACACGGCAGACAAGGCCATGCCCCTGTTTCCGAACATTGTCATATGCAGCATACGGTCTGAACCGCTTTGAGGGATGAACGTGGAGGGCCTCAAGCAGGTCGGTGGCGATGCAATCGGGCTGCGGCAGACTGCTCTAAAGGCCGCATAACTTCCCGGATTACCCGCTCTTCGCTTTCACGGCCCGAAGGGCGCTCCCTGCCTTCCCGCGGGCCGTCCGGGTCCGCAGCCCGCCTGTCACTGATCCTGACGCGCAATCTCGGTGATCAGAACATCCAACACGGTGGGGCCCATGACATTGCGGGCAGACTCGTAGAGGGCACGCCGCAGCAGATCGAGCCTGTGGATTTCGGTGAAGTTGCCCTCGAACCCTCCGAGGTTCGCATGATCAAAAAGCGTCCGCAGAAAGACGTCCCGAAGCTTGGGCTCCAGGGAATAGACCAGTTCCTGACCGCCCAGCCTGACCTCAAGGCTCAGGGACAGGACCACCAGTGACTTGACCTCGTCCCCCGCCATAACCGGTACGACGAACTGGTTGTTCAGCTTCACATACTGGTTCTGACCGGCATCGCCTTCTGAGTGCTCGTCGGCTGCCGCATGATCGGTCCCATCGCCGTTCCCTGCGTGGCTGCCTTCCCCCTCGTCGGCGGTGTGCTGCTCCGTTGCGGAAGAGGCTTCATGCGCAGGAGCGAGTAAAATCCCGGCGCCAACACCAGCGCCGGTGCCAAGCAGGGCAAGAAGGATTGGCAGAAGCTTCTTCATCGGAACCTCTTCAGAAGGGCAGGATCACGTCGAGCACCTGTTGCCCGATCCGGGGTTGCTGAACATCTGTGATCTGGCCTCGCCCACCATAGGAGATCTTGGCCGAGGCGATCTTGTCGTAGCCAATTTCGTTCTGTCGGCTGATATCTTCGGGTCGCACGAAACCGGAAACCAGCAGCTCGCGCATCTCGAAATTGACCCGGACCTCCTGAGCCCCCTGAATGGCCAGCACACCGTTCGGCATGACATTCGTCACCGTTGCGGCGATGCGCAGCGTAAGCTGTTCGCTTCGAGCGACCTGCCCATTGCCCGAAGAGGTCGCCTGGCTGTTCAGATCCACGGCATCGGCAAGCGTTGCCCCCACTGGAAGCTCAGGGTCGATCCGCTGCGGGATCCCGAGAAGGGACGGAATCCCCATGCTTTCGGATCCCGACCGGGACCGGGATGTCGTGTTCGAGATATTCGCGGAATCGTCGATCTCGATCACGACGGTCAGGATATCCCCCTGCTGCATCGCCCGCCTGTCCCCCAGCAGAGAACTTTTCTGATGGCTCCAGAGCGATGCCTGATCCGTTGTGCGCCTTGGCCTCGCGATTGTGGGGACATCGGAATAGGCCATGGCGACCCGTTCAGCGCTTTGGGTCTGTGGT
This sequence comes from Salipiger pallidus, assembly GCF_014643635.1. Taxonomy (GTDB): domain Bacteria; phylum Pseudomonadota; class Alphaproteobacteria; order Rhodobacterales; family Rhodobacteraceae; genus Salipiger; species Salipiger pallidus. The sequence continues at coordinate 216,753 of NZ_BMJV01000006.1, read as the reverse complement.
GTGAAACTTGGCGCTTTGCCAACGTGGTCGAGCCTGGAACAGGCCATGGCTGGCAGAAGCATGAGGATAAGGGCAGGACGCAGACGCATGGGCAGCTTTCAATTGACGATGATGGTGCCGGTTTCAGTGATCTTGCCGAAAAGGGTGGCTCGGGAGGACAGGTTCATGACGCGGATACGGTCACCGGCACCTCCGCGATCAAGGGAGCGCCCCTCGGTCACGATCCGAAGCCCGGCGCGTTCGAAGATCAGCTCGACCACCTGGTTGCGGTCGATCAGGGCGGGCACTCCGATGGCGGTCTTCATGATGGCCCGGCCGGGGTAGATCGCGATCCGTGCTTCCATGCCGACCACCTCCTCGAGCGCGCTGTGAGCGCCCTCGAGACGGGCCGGATCGAGGCGGATGGCGTTGGGTTCTATGACCTCGAGAGCCCGGATGGTGCGCGTCGCAACCACGGTTTCCGCGAAGGCCGGCTGAGACAGCAAGGCAAGCATCACAAGAGGGAACTTTCGCATCAGCGCACCTGTACGGTCGCGCCAAGCATCTGATCCGCGGCGGAAATCACCTTTGAGTTAAGCTCGTATCCCCGCTGCGCCTCGATCAGTTCGGTGATCTCGTAGACCGCATCGACAGAGCTATCCTCGAGGTAGCCCTGCCGCAGGGTCCCCAGCCCATCCTGCCCGGCAGTACTCTGGACCGCGGGGCCGGAAGCTTCGGTTTCGGTGAACAAGTTCGAGCCTATCGCCTCAAGTCCCTTGGGGTTCGTGAACCCAGTCATGGTCAGCTGCCCCAGCAGCTGCGCCCCGACCGCGTCATCAAAGTAGGCATAGACCTCCCCGGAGCGGTTGATGGAAATGCTGATGGCATCATCGGGAATGGTGATGTCTGGAGACACGGCCAGACCGTCGTTCGTCACGATGAGCCCCTCTCCGTCACGCTTCAACGCCCCGTCGCGGGTATAGGCGGCCTGCCCGTTCGGCAGCGTGACCTCGAGGTATCCCTTCCCTTCGATTGCGATATCGAGATCACCGCCTGTCGCGGACAACGCCCCCTGTGCCAGCTTCATCGTGACCGCTGACGGTCGCACGCCCATCCCCAGTTGGACGCCGGTGGGCAACATGGTGCCGTCGGAGGCGTTGATCGCCCCGGCGCGCGCCACCTGTTGATAGTGAAGGTCGGCAAACTCGGCCCGGCGCGCATTGTAGCCCGTCGTGCTCATATTCGAGAGGTTCTGGGAAATGACCTCGACCCGCATCTGCTGGGCGCTCATTCCGGTCGCGGCAATCTTGAGGGCGCGCATGGCCTGCTCCTCTTACTTGATCATGGCTTTGATGGTGTCACGGACGCGTTCGTCCTCGCGCTGAAGGAAGTTCTGGCCCGCTTCGTAGGCGCGCTGCACTTCGATCATCCGCGCAATCTGCAGGATCGGGTTGACGTTGGAGCTTTCGACGAAGCCCTGAAGCACCTTGGGATCAGGAACGGGTTCAAAGCCGTCATCCGCTCGGAACAACACGCCCCCCTCACGGATCAAGGATGCCTGGTCGAATGGCTGAACCACGCCGACCTGTCCCACGGGCGCCCCATCGGCGCTGATGGTCCCGTCCTGCGCCACGGCGATCTCGCCCGAGCCGGACGGGACAAACACCGGCGCCCCTCCGGCGTCGAGCACGGTGTAGCCATCGGGTGTCACCAGCTCGCCGGCGGCGCTGACCGCGAAGGCGCCGGCGCGGGTCAGGCGTTCCCCCTGGGGCGCCTGCACAAGAAAGAAGCCGTCCCCCTCGATTGCCAGATCGAACGGATCGCCAGTGCGGGTCACTGTGCCCTGTGCATAGGACGTCTGCCGCACATGGGCCGCGGACATCGCAACGCTGCCCGCCTCATCGGTCTGGCGTATGTATTCCGAGAACACGACCCCCTGCTGGCGATAACCGCTGGTGGCGGCGTTCGCGATGTTGTTCGCGATCATCTGCATCTCGCGGGTGAGGCCCTGCTGGCGCGACAATGTAGTATAGTCAGTGATGCTCATGTCAGCCTCCGGTGACCATCGGAATGATCCGATCCTGAAAGAACGAGACGAGCGTTTCGGTCATGAAGCTCATGGACATCCAGAACACCGCAACGATGGCGAGCAGCTTCGGCACGAAGGTCAGGGTCATTTCCTGGATCGAGGTCAGCGCCTGAAAGAGTCCCACGCCGATGCCCGCGACCAGCGCCGCGGTCAGGATGGGTACCGACGTAATCGTGGCGATCCACAGCCCCTGCCGGAGCGTGTCGTAGAAGATTGCTTCGGTCAGCATGGCTCATACCGGCATCCGCAGGATTTCCTGGTAGGCCTCAACCACCTTGTTGCGCACGGCAACCACGGTTTCGACCGCCAGCTCGGACTGCGACAGCGCCTGAACAAGCGCATGGGGATCCGCATCGCCGACCATCGCCTTGGCGGCGGTCTCCTCGGTATCCTGAAGCGTGGAGATGAAATCCCCCGCAGCTTCGATGAACTTCTGCTGTATATCCCCTGTCCCCGGTTGGGGATCGGTGGCGGGGCGCTGTGCCGCGTATTTCTGTGCGGCAAAAAGCGATCGGACGTCCATTCTGGTCTCCTTTCACGCTGTGGTGTGCGAGGTTATCGGCGCAATACGTCCATGAGGTTGCTGGACATCTGCCGGGTCTGTTCGAACATCTTGAGATTGGCCTCGTAGCTGCGCTGTGCTTCTCGGGCGTCGGCCAGTTCGATGATGAGATCGACGTTGCTGCCCTCGTAGACACCGTTCTCGTTGGCGAGCGGGTGCTGGGGGTCGTAGATCTGGGCAAGGTCACTGCGATCGAGCGTGGCCTGGCCGGCCTCGACCCGCTGCACCGCGTCGGAGCCGGTGCCCCTTGTCTCGAACGGGATGGTCTTGCGGTGATAGCCGGGCGTGTCGACGTTCGCGATATTCTCGGACACGACCCGCAAGCGGCTGGCCTGGGCACGCAGACCGCTCGCAGCGACGGATAGGCTTTCGGAAAAGGCGCTCATGGCATTGCTCCCCTTGATCAGCGGCCAAGGCTGGCGCGCAGGATGTTGAGATTGGACCGGTAGATGCTGAGCGCACGGTTGTGTGCCCGCGATGCATTGACCGCCTCCACCATCTCCGTCTCAAGAGAGACGGCGTTCCCGTTCGGATCGACGCTGTCGCGGCGTTCACTGGGGCTCGGGAGCGGATCGGCGATACGACCGTTGAGGTGGCCGGGTCGCGTCGCCTTCTGGGTCATCATCTCGCCCTTCAGCGTTTCCGCGAAATCCGGAATTTCGAGCGCGTGATAACCCGGCGTATCGGCATTCGCGATATTCTGAGAACTCACGGCCTGCTGAAGGCCCGCGTGGCGGGCGAGGTTCATGGCATTTCTGAAAACGTCCAAGTTCTGGAACATCGGGGCTTCTCCCTCGATTGGCTTCAATCAAGGCTTAACGGTGATTCCTTTAGAAATGGTTTGAACGTACTGAACGGGGCGACCGCATGGACGAAGGCGACATCACTGGGCTGCGCTCGCGGCTATCGCAGATCCAACCGGTGCGCGCGGTCGGGCGCGTACGGTCGGTGGACGGAACGGTGGTGTGGGTGAAGGGTCTTGCCCATACTGCCTGCATCGGGGATCGCATGCGGCTCTACCGGGCAGGCGACACGCTGGACGGAGAGCTTTTGCGCATCCGAGAGGACCTGGTGGCGATGCTCCCCGACGAAGGCGCTGAAGGCGTGGCGCAGGGCGACCGGGTCGCGGTGCTGGGCGCCCCGACCCTCGCGCCATCCGATGGCTGGATCGGTCGGGTGATCGATTCCTATGGCAAGCCTCTGGACGAGATCCCGCTCAGCCCGGGCCCGCATCGACGCCCTTTCCGGACGAGCCCCCCTCCTGCCGCGCAGCGCAGAGGACTGGGACAGCGGCTGGAAACCGGGCTTGCTGCCTTCGACACGCTGCTGCCCGTGGTCCGTGGCCAGCGTGTCGGCCTCTTCGCAGGCTCCGGCGTGGGTAAATCGCGACTGCTGGCGCAGCTTGCGCGCGGCATGTCCGCCGATGTGGTGGTGCTCGCGCTGGTCGGAGAGCGCGGGCGCGAGGTACATGATTTCGTCCACACTGTACTGGGACGTGAAGGCATGTCACGCGCCGTGGTCGTTGCCGCCACCTCCGACCGCTCACCGCTGGAACGCCGCCGGTGCCCCCTTGCGGCCATGACGATTGCCGAACATTTCCGGGACCAGGGACGACATGTCTTGTTCCTGGCCGACTCGATCACACGCTTTGCGGAGGCCCACCGCGAGGTGGCCGTCGCTGCCGGCGAGATGCCTGCACTAAGAGGCTTTCCCGCCTCGACCGCGCACCAGATCATGCGGCTTGCCGAACGCGCCGGGCCCGGCCTGCCGGGCTCGGGAGACATCACCGCGGTGTTCAGCGTTCTTGTCGCGGGCTCGGACATGGACGAGCCAATCGCCGATATCCTGCGCGGCGTCCTCGACGGACACGTGGTGCTCAGCCGCGATATCGCGGAACGGGGTCGATTCCCGGCGATCGATGTGCTGCGATCCGTGTCCCGCAGCCTGCCCGAGGCCGCAACCGAGGAGGAGAACGAGGTTCTGCTTCAGACGCGACAGCTTCTTGGTGCCTATGCGAGATCAGAAACGATGATACGCGCAGGCCTGTACCGCGAAGGCGAAGATCCCGTGCTTGATCAGGCCATCCGGGCCTGGCCGGACCTCGACGGCTTCGTCGGAGAAATCTCGCCCGCCGGTGCGAGCGCGGCGTTCAACCGTCTGCGTCTCATACTGCGCCGTTCCGGGGCCAAGGGCCTTCCGGCACAACGGCAAAAGGTGCAGCGCCAAAGGTGACAGCGGGGCGGGCCTTCGCATGTCCAGGGTCGGGCGCTTCGAGAGTGAGCGGGCCGTCCCAGATGAGGACAGAGCGAATCCGGGGTCATGGGAATCAGGCGGAGCCGTGCGGTTGACCTCGTCGGAGTCTCCTTTGGGGCAGGCCCGACGATGCGTTGATGTCATCGCCAACCGGCGGCCCTCCCCGGTTGAACCTGTGACTCCGCCTGGCTGCGTATCACTGAGTTCAGCAAAAGACAGAGAAAGGCAAAGATACTCCAACAAAGACACATTCTCCTTGGGATGCTTTGAATGCCAACCGTAGGCTACTCACAGACACTCAAGAGAAGCTCAGGAGAGACGCCACGACCGGAGAGGTGACGAAGATGCCAACGGCTCCCAAGGGAGATGCCGCCTTCAAAACCCTTCGCCGCGAAATCATCTCGTGCTGCGCCCGACCCGGCTCGACGCTCAGCGAACCCGAGGTCCTGGCAAAGTTCGACCTTGGCAAGACGACCTGCCGCGTGGCGCTGCAACAGCTCGCGGCAAGCGGACTGGTGCAGGCCCTTCCCCCGGCAGGGCTATCGAGTCGTGTCGGTGACCCTGAAGGACGTAGAAGAGCTGTTCGCCTCGCGTCTTCAGCTAGAGCCGCTTGCTGCCCGCCTTGCCGCTGAGACCGGCGGCTGCGATATCGCGCGGCTCGAACATTTTGAAGAGATGTGCCGCAACCATCCGTCCCAAGATATCGGGGACCAGATCGACTACGTCCTCGGGGGCAACCGCGGATTCCACATGACCATCACGGCAGGTGCCGGCAACGGCCAGCTTTGCACCGCCTTGACGAGATCTAAGGCGAGATGGGCCGCCTCGTGTCGCTCGGCTTTGGCGACCCCGGCACGCGGTCCAACATTGAGGGCGGCCACGTGGAACTGATCGTTGCCATGAAGACCAGCGACAGCGTGAAGGCCGAAGAGGTCGCGCTGCGCCACGTGGAAGTGTTCCGGCAGGATGTCCTTGCCACGGTCAATGCCTCGCTGAAGGCCAGCGGCCTCGCGGACGCGCTCAACCTCGCCAACGTGGTGAAGGGGGCGGACACATGAGCCGGATCGACATCGCCGGCGTCAGCAAGTAGATCGCCCGGCGCGACAACGAGCTGCTTCACGTGCTGTCGAACATCCGCTTCGTCGTCGGCTCCGGCCAGTCCGTCGCCATCGTCGGGGCCTCCGGGTCGTGCAGGAGTACCCTGCTCAACATCATTGCCGGGCTGATCCCGAGCGACGCGGGCCAGGTGCTTGTCTCTGGCAGGGAGCAGCGCCCCGACCGGCCCCATGCGCCCATGTCCTACATGTTCCAGAATGATCGGCTGCTGCCTTGGCGCTCCGCCGCGGCCAACGTCCGCTTCGGGATCGAGACGCTGGGCCTGCCCCGCACCGAACAGGACAGCCGGGTGCGCGCGATGCTCGACCTCATGGGGCTTGCCGAGTTCGCCGATGCCTTCCCGCACGAGCTGTCGGGCGGCATGCGCAGCCGCGTGGCGTTGGCCCGCAGCCTTGCCCCTGAGCCGCAGACCCTGCTGGTGGACAGGCCGTTTTCCAAGCTCGACCCGTCGATCGGCAGCCAGATGCAAGCGAGGTTGTCCGCATTGCCCCCGAACGCGCGGTGACTGTCGTCTTCGTGACCCATGACATTGAAGAGGCCGCGTTCCTCGCCGACGAACTCGTAGTCCTGCACTCGCGCCTCGGGCGCATGAAGGACATCGTTCCACTGACGCTGAGCCATCCGCGCGACCCCGTGTCGCCCGAGGTAAGCGCCGCCGCAAGAGAGCTGCGCCGGGCAATCTAACCAGCAGTTCCATCCCGGGAACCACTGCAGAACGGGGTCACCCGGATGTCCACATCGACTACCTATGCCTGAGGGTCAGCCTCTCTGGCGCTGAAGCTGAAGGGCCCTCTCACGAGGAAGTTCATGATGCGCACGGCCCTGGAGGCGCTTCTGCTTGCCCTGTGGTTCTGCAGATCGCGCAACGGTCCCGCCTACAGCCGTTTAGAAGTCGAGGTTCTCCACGCTGAGAGCGTTGCTCTGGATGAACTCGCGGCGCGGTTCCACAACGTCACCCATCAGCTTGGTGAAGATGTCGTCCGCCTCGGCACTGTCGTCGATACGCACCTGCAGCAGCGTCCGCGCGTCCGGATCCAGCGTGGTTTCCCACAGCTGGCCGGGGTTCATCTCGCCCAGCCCCTTGTAGCGCTGCAGCGACAGGCCCTTTTCACCCTCCTCAAGGATCGCCTCGAGCAGGCCGAGCGGGCCGTAGATCGACTGGCGCCGATCCTTGCGCGTCAGGAACGCGGGGGTGGAATAGATGGCCTGCAACGCATCGGTAAAGCTGCCGCTCTTGCGCGCCTCGCCCGAGCGAAGCATCGGGCCGTCCAGCGTCCGGACCTCTTCGACGCCGCGCAGGATGCGCGCAAGGCGGATGCCACGATCCTGCGTGATGCGGCCCTGCCAGCCCTTCTCGTATTCCACCGCGATGAGGTCGAGGCGCTGCGCCACCTTGTCGGCAACGCCCTGAAGGTCGGCCTCGATCGCGCCCGGCTCGAACGCGCCAGCAATCGCCGCCTGTTCGAGAATGTGACGCGGGTAATGGGTCGGGAAGGCATCGAGCACGCGCTTGAGTTGGCGCGCTTCCTCGATCACGCGGCGCAGGTCCTGCCCGGTGATGACCTCGCCGTTGCCAAGGCTCATCTGAGCGCCGTCGATCCCCTGTTCGATCAGGTAGTGATCAAGCCCGGCCTGGTCCTTGACGTAGACCTCGGACTTCCCGCGCGCCACTTTGAAGAGCGGCGGCTGGGCAATGTAGAGATAGCCACCCTCGATCAGCTCGGGCATCTGGCGATAGAAGAACGTCAGAAGCAGCGTCCGGATGTGTGCGCCGTCCACGTCGGCGTCGGTCATCAGGATGATCTTGTGATAGCGCAGCTTGTCGATGTTGAACTCGTCACGGCCGATCCCGGTGCCAAGCGCCATCACTAGGTTGCCGATCTCCTGGCTGCCCAGCATCCGGTCGAACCGCGCGCGCTCCACGTTGAGGATCTTGCCCTTGAGCGGCAGGATCGCCTGCGTGCCACGGTCGCGGCCGGTCTGGGCCGAACCACCTGCCGAGTCACCCTCGACGATGAACAATTCGGTCTTGGACGGATCTTTTTCCGAGCAGTCCTTGAGCTTGCCGGCAAGGAAGTTGACGTCCATCGGGTTCTTGCGGCGCGTGAGTTCGCGCGCCTTGCGGGCGGCCTCGCGGGCATGGGCAGCCTCGACGATCTTCGAGACGATCAGCTTGGCCTCGTTCGGGTGCTCCCCGAGCCATTCCATCATCTTCTCGTTCATCAGGTTCTCGACTGCCGGGCGCACCTCGGACGAAACCAGCTTGTCCTTGGTCTGGCTCGAGAATTTGGGATCTGGCACCTTCACCGACAGAACGCAGGTCAGACCCTCGCGGGCGTCATCCCCGGTGAAGGCGACCTTTTTGGCAAGGTTGTGCTCGGCCGCGTAACGGGTCAGCGAGCGCGTGAGCGCGCCCCGGAAGCCAGCCATGTGAGTGCCGCCGTCGCGCTGTGGGATGTTGTTGGTGAATGGCAGCACGTTCTCATGGTAGCTGTCATTCCACCACATGGCGATCTCGACACCGATGCCGTCGCGTTCGCCGATCATGTAGATCGGCTCTTCCATCGACGCCTGCTTGGAGCGGTCGAGGTATTTCACGAACTCCTTCACGCCGCCGTCGTAATGCAGTTCCGACTTCACCGGGGTCGCCGGACGTTCGTCCTCGACAATGATGCGCACGCCCGAGTTCAGGAAGGCCAGCTCGCGCAGGCGTTTTTCCAGCGTCTCGAACACGTAGTCCAAGTTGCTAAACGTCTCGGTCGAGGCAAGGAAGCGCACCTCGGTGCCGCTTTCGCCCGGCGCATCGCCGACGACGCGCAGGTGTTCCACCGTCTCACCATGGCTGAACTTGGCGTAGTGTTCCTTGCCATTGCGCCAGATGCGCAGCTCGAGCCAGACGGACAGCGCGTTCACCACCGATACGCCCACGCCGTGCAGACCACCCGAAACCTTGTAGGAATTCTGGTCGAACTTCCCGCCCGCGTGCAGCTGGGTCATGATGACCTCGGCGGCAGAGACGCCTTCTTCCTGGTGCATGTCGACGGGGATGCCACGGCCGTTGTCGCGCACGGAGACACTGTTGTCGGCGTGGATCTTCACCCGGACAAAGTCCGCGTGGCCGGCCAGTGCCTCGTCGATGCCGTTGTCCACGACCTCATACACCATGTGGTGCAGGCCCGAGCCATCGTCGGTGTCACCGATATACATGCCGGGGCGTTTGCGAACCGCCTCCAAGCCTTTGAGAACCTTGATGGAATCCGCGCCGTATTCCTGCGGAGCGCCTGCGGGCTCGGCCATGTAGCCATCCTCTGTCTTGTTTGACGATTTTATAGGGGGATTTGGGGGGAATGTCACGCCTATGACACCATATTTAGGGTTTTCAGGCCCGCTTTTCGACTACCGATTCCCCGTCTTTTTCGGTGACCTCCAGCTGCTGCGCCCGTGCGCCCAGCTCAGTGAAAAGTTCCGGGCCCGTGCCGGTCATCCACGCCTGCGATCCAAGCGCGCAGATCTCGTCATAAAGCGCTGCACGACGGCCCGCATCAAGATGGGCGGCGACCTCATCCAGCAGCAGGATCGGCGTCTCGCCATCTGCCGCAAGCGCCCGTGCATTGGCAAGGATCAGCGAGATCAGCAGCGCCTTCTGCTCGCCCGTGGAACAGTCCGACGCAGGAACGCCCTTGGCAGCGAACACCCCGTAGAGGTCGGACCGGTGCGGCCCCACCAGGGTGCGCCCGGCGGCCATGTCGCGAAAGCGCCCCTCGGCAAGGGCTGCGCGCAGACCGTCCTCGGTGTCCGGGATGACCGCCTCGGTCGAGGTCAGTTCCAGATCCGCGGCAGGGAACTGCGTCTCAGCCCCATCCTGCGCCTGCGCAAGCCGCGCCAGCGCCGACTGCCGTGCAACTTGTATCGCCGCGCCGCTGGTCGCCATCTGGCGCTCGAGCGCGGCGTACCAATGGGCGTCACGCACCTGCTCTTTCAGCAGCCGGTTGCGTTCACGCATGGCCTTTTCATAGGTCAGGCTGGCCTCGGCATGGTCGGGAAAGAAGGACAGCGTCATGCGGTCGAGAAACCGCCGCCGGCCCTCAGGCGCCTCGATCCACAGCCGGTCCATTGAGGGCACCAGCCACAGCACCCGCGCCAGCCGTCCCAACGCCACCTGCGGTGCGGGCTTGCCGTCGATCTCGACCACGCGGGACGCGCCGGATTCAGAGCGGATCGAGACCTCCTGTATCGCGCCCGTCCGGGCCACCAGCGCGCCGATCTTCCAGCCAATGGCCTCAGGGCGGCGCGTCATCTCCTGCGCCGAGGCGCGGCGCATGCCCCGGCCCGGCGACAGCAACGACACCGCCTCGATGAGGTTGGTCTTGCCCGCGCCGTTGGGCCCCCAGATTGCCACGGGCCGCGCGTCCACCTCGACCGAGGCGCGGCGATGCGACCGGAAATGCGACAGCGTCAAGGTTTGCAGCGACAAGCTCATGAGGACTTGGCCTAGCGACGAACGGCAGGGAATTCGAGGGGTTTGTGCATGACGAAGGCCGGGAACGAGCCCCGGCCTTCTTCACGTTGCGAAACTGTCTGGCGCGAGGCCGCCCTCACCTTGGACCGTCACACCCGCATGGGCATCACGACGTAGACGGCGGAGGTGTCGGAGCCTTCACGCATCAGGGTCGGATCGCCCGAGGAGTTGAACATGAACACCGCGTTCTCGCGATCCACCTGAGATGCGATCTCGAGCAGGTACTTGGCGTTGAAGCCGATCTCGAGCGGTTCGTCACCGTAGGCCACGGCAAGCTCTTCTTCCGCGGCGCCGCTGTCGGGGGCGTTCACGGACAGGACCAGCCGGTCTTCATCAAGCTGCAGCTTCACCGCGCGCGAGCGTTCCGAGGATACGGTGGCGACCCGGTCCACCGCCTTGGCGAATTCGCTGGCGTCCACCTCGAGGCGGCGGGTGTTGCCCATGGGGATCACACGCGAATAGTCCGGGAAGGTGCCGTCGATGACCTTGGAGGTCAGGGTGATGTTCGGCGTGGCAAAGCGAACCTTGGTTTCCGACACCGACACATTGATGTCCATGTCGTCCTCGTCGAGCAGCTTGCGCAGCTCGCCCACGGTCTTGCGTGGCACGATCACGCCGGGCATGCCCTCGGCGCTGTCGGGCAGCGGTGCGTCGATGCGGGCCAGGCGGTGACCGTCGGTGGCAACGCAGCGCAAGGCGCGCCCCTCTTCGCTGTCCGCAAGGTGCATGTAGACGCCGTTGAGGTAATAACGGGTTTCCTCAGTGGAAATGGCGAATTTCGACTTGTCGAAGAGCCGGCGCAGCACCTCGGCCTTGGCCGAGAAGTTCGTCGTGTATTCCGACGACGCCATGACCGGGAAGTCTTCCTTCGGCAGCGTCGCGAGGTTGAAGTTCGACCGGCCCGCCGCAACGGTCAGGCGACCCGCCGCGCCGTCCTCGGCCAGCTGCACCATGGCACCGTCAGGCAGCTTTCGGACGATCTCGTGCAGGGTGACCGCCGAAACGGTCGTGGCCCCGGCGCGTTCGACCATGGCAGGCGCGCGGTCGAGCACCTCGATATCGAGGTCCGTCGCGCGGAACGTGACCGTGTCGCCGTCGGCTTCGATAAGCACGTTGGCGAGGATCGGGATGGTATTGCGGCGCTCGACCACGGATTGCGCCTGGCTCACTGCCTTGAGCAGTGTTGCCCGTTCGATGCTGACCTTCATTCCCTCACCTCTTCCGCTGACCGGAGACGCAGGTTAGCGCCTGACGACGGCCGCTCTCAAGCCTTTGTGTTGCGTGATTGATCCGACTGTTTCGCTGTGGCGTCAAGGCCACGGGGCCACCCGAAGGCAGCCCCGTCAAGAATTGTGGTGCCGACAACTCAGGCCTCAAGCGACCGGCGGAGCAATTCCACGTCATCGGCGATCTGGCTGTCCTGGCTGCGCAGCTCTTCGATCCGCTTTACCCCGTGCATGACGGTGGTGTGATCACGCCCGCCAAAGCGGCGGCCGATCTCGGGCAGGGACCGGGCGGTCAACTGCTTGCACAGATACATCGCCACCTGGCGCGGACGGGCAAAGTTGCGCACGCGCTTTGGCCCGATGAGGTCCGAAAGGCGGATGTGGTAATGCTCGGCCACGCGGCGCTGGATCTCGTCGATCGAGATCTTGCGATCCGAGGCCCGCAGGACGTCCGCCAGGCAATCCTGCGTCAGCTCCATCGTGATCGGCTGTCCCACCAGCGAGGCAAAGGCGAAGAGGCGGGTCAGCGCCCCTTCGAGCACGCGCACGTTGGTCGAGATCCGGTGCGCCAGGAACTCGAGGATACCTTCGCCGATTTCCAGCGTCGGGTATTGTTCGCGGTAGGTCTGCAGCTTGGCCTGAAGGATGCCGAGGCGCAGTTCGTAGTCCGTCGGGTGCAGGTCGACCACGAGGCCCGACTGCAGGCGCGACCGGATGCGGTTCTCGAGATCCTTGATCTCATCCGGCGCGCGGTCGGCCGAGATGATGATCTGCTTGTTCTGATCCACCAGCGCGTTGAACGTGTGGAAGAATTCCTCCTGCGTGGAATCCTTGCCCGCGATGAACTGCACGTCATCGACCATCAGAACGTCGACCGACCGGAAGAGCTCCTTGAAGTCCATCATCCGGCGTTCGCGCAGCGCCTGCACGAAGCGGTACATGAACTGCTCTGCCGAAAGGTAGAGCACGTTGAGATCCGGGCGCGAGCGCGACAGCTCCCATGCGATGGCGTGCATGAGGTGCGTCTTGCCGAGGCCCACGCCGCCGTAAAGGAACAGCGGGTTGAAGGTCACCACACCGCCCTCGGCCACGCGGCGGGCCGCGGCATGGGCCAGCTCGTTCGGCTTGCCGACGATGAAGCTGTCAAAGGTGAACCGCCCGTCCAGCGGTGCGCCGGGCAGCACATCGGCCTGCTGAGGTGCCGGGGTCGAAGCGGCCGTGGGCTGCGGGCGGGGAGCCTGAGCCGGGCGGTTGTCGACATTGGCGACCTGAAATTTCAGGCGGCGCACCTCGTTTCCGAAAAGCGAAAGCTTGGCCAGCAGAATATCCCCATAATTCTGCGACACGTAGCTGCCAAAAAAGTTCGTAGGAACGTTGAAGACGGCAACGCCGCCCGGCTCCATTCCATGAAAGTCTATGGGTTCGATCCAGGTCTTGTAGTTGTTTTCCCCGATCGTGTCGCTCAGTTCACCCTGCAACGCGCCCCACTGGTCTTTCGTCATCTGTCCCCGCTCCAAAAGCATGTTCTGTCCGTGCGCATGTCCTGTGTGCTCCGGACGCCCCTGCGCGTGACGTCCGGTCGAGACCCATCCAGAGCAAACAGCTGTCCCACCCCGGTCCAGACGGATTCGGGCGGGAGTGGCATGCACCCCTGAAGCGGACAAAAGACAACCGTACCCATGCACCCCATGCATGGGTTACGGGTGGCGCCGTCCGCGCTTATGATCAGTGTTGGACCGACAGGGCCTAACGCCCTTTCCCGGTGTCCGTAGCAGCAGACCTCGGAACTGCGGATCTGGAACCGAACGAATGGTCGATTCCGTGTCCGCTTGCCTGTCCCCCCAAGCAATGTGACTCGCTCGGAGAAATTACCAATTTCGGGTGAACGGCGGCAACCGATCTTGCAACTTGACTCAAAGGAATCCTCCAAAAGAATCTCTGAAGACAAAATCTGGTGCCGGAATCAAAAAGAGGCACCACAGACTGTGGTGCCTCTCTCGTTTGGCAGAATCTTGGACTGTGGCTTTTCAGCCCAGTGCTTTGACCCGCGACGCCAGGCGCGAGACCTTGCGCGAGGCGGTGTTCTTGTGGAACACGCCCTTGGTCACGCCGCGCATCAGCTCGGGCTGAGCGGCACGCAGAGCGGTGGTTGCGGCTTCCTTGTCGCCCGACGCGATCGCTTCCTCGACCTTGCGGAGGTAGGTGCGGATGCGCGAACGGCGTGCCTTGTTGACGGCGAAGCGCTTTTCGTTCTGACGGGCGCGCTTTTTGGACTGAACGGTGTTTGCCATGATGATCGTTCCTGTATCTGGGCTGTCGAAGCCAGTGGCTTCGGGGTGGATCTGTTTAGGGCGCAAACGCACTCAGACCCGAACTCCTATAGCCGGACCGATTCTTGCCTGAGCGGGCATCACGCGCATGTGGAGGCGGCATATACACGCATGAGGGCGGTTTGCAAAGCCCCTGCAGTCGCAAAGGGAATCTGCCGTCGAAACAGGCAGCCGTTTCTGAAAAGACGCCGCTGCATTTTCGATGCCACCCAAACGAAAACGGCCCGCCTCGAGGGGCGGGCCGAGAGTGATTCCATGGGACGCAGCTTAGCGGTCGCGGAACTGGGCTGTCCGCTTCTCGAGGAAGGCGGCCATGCCTTCTTTCTGGTCTTCGGTCGAGAACAGCGAATGGAACAGCCGACGTTCGAACAGCAGGCCTTCGGTGAGCGTCGTCTCATAAGAGCGGTTCACCGCCTGCTTGGCCGCCATGGTGGCGATCATCGACTTCTCGGCGATCTTGGAGGCAGCGGACTGCGCCTCTTCCATCAGCTTCTTGGCCGGAACAACGCGGCTCACGAGGCCCGAGCGTTCCGCTTCTTCGGCATCCATGAAGCGTCCGGTCAGGTGCATGTCCATGGATTTGGACTTGCCCACGTAACGGGTCAGGCGCTGTGTACCGCCGATCCCGGCGATGACGCCGAGGTTGATCTCGGGCTGGCCGAACTTGGCGGTGTCGCTCGCGATGATGAAGTCGCACATCATTGCCAGCTCGCAACCACCGCCCAGGGCATAGCCCGACACCGCGGCAATCACCGGCTTGCGCACCTTGGCCGTGGCCTCGATGGCCGGCTCGAAGAAGTCCCCGAGGAACATCTCCACGAAGGTCTTTTCTGACATCTCCTTGATGTCGGCCCCGGCGGCGAACGCCTTGGCCGAGCCCGTCAGGATGATGCAGCGCACCTTGTCATTCGCATCGGCCTCGGTCAGCGCCTGCGCCAGCTCGGCCAGCAGGTGGCTGTTGAGGGCGTTCAGGGCATCAGGGCGATTGAGGGCAATTGTTGCGACGTGGTCCTCTACTTCGACGATGATCGTCTCATAGGCCATGACTTCGGGCTCCCGTCCGTTAGCGTCAAACCGCAGCCTTACCAGCTTGGCCCCTCCGATCAAGCTATCTTTGACAGGCCGGGCAGTAGAACGAGGACCGCCCCGACTGCACCATCCGCCGCACGGTTTCCCCGCAATCGTCGGTCCGGCAGGGCTGTCCCTCGCGGCCGTACACGTCGAAGCTGTGCTGAAAATACCCAAGTTCTCCATCGGCCTGGCGGAAATCGCGCAGGCTGGAGCCGCCAGCGACGATCGCTTCTTCCAGCACCTGCCGGATGATCGGCACCAGCGACGCGATGCGCCGCTCCGAGATGCGGTTGACGCGACGTCCCGGATGGATACCCGCCCGGAACAGCGCCTCGCACACGTATATGTTGCCAAGGCCAGCGACGATCTTCTGGTCCAGAAGCGCGCTCTTGGCCGGCATGCTGCGCCCTTTCAGCGCAGCCACGAGATGCGCCTCGTGGAAATCATTGCCCAGCGGTTCCGGCCCGATCGCGGCCAGCAGTGGATGCGCCTCGGCGGTTTCGGTGGGCAGCAGGTCCATGGCCCCGAAGCGGCGCGGATCGTTGAAGGTGACGCGCGCGCCGTCGGCCATGTCGAAAACCACGTGATCGTGCTTTTCCGGCGCCGGATGATCATGCACGAATTGCCCCAGCGCATCGCCCGACACCAGCATCCGGCCGGTCATGCCAAGGTGGATCAGCAGGGATTCGCCCGTATCGAGATCTCCAAGGATGTATTTTGACCGCCGCCGCAGCCGCTCGATCCGCGCTCCGGTCAGCCGTTCGGCCATCCGCTCAGGGAAAGGCCAGCGCAGATCCGGGCGGTTGACCTGCGCAAGCGCAATGGTGTTTCCCTCCATCACCGGGGCGAGGCCGCGGCGCACGGTTTCCACCTCAGGCAGTTCCGGCATGACATCTCCTTGACCATGGGCCGCATTGCAGCGCGGCCTGCGGGCTCTATAAGGAGATGCAACGCCACGATCACAAGACCAAAAGGGCCAGCCCGATGACCGATGACACGTCCCGGACCACGCATTTCGGCTTCACTGACATTCCTGAAAGCGAGAAGGCGGGCAAGGTGCAGGGTGTCTTTGGCTCCGTTGCATCGAAATACGACGTGATGAACGACGCCATGTCCTTTGGCATCCACCGCATCTGGAAGGATGCGATGATGGACTGGCTGGCACCGCGCCCCGGGCAGAAGCTGCTCGACGTGGCTGGCGGAACCGGCGACATCTCGTTCCGTTTCCTCAAACGCGCGGGATCGGGACACGCCACCGTGCTCGACCTGACCGAGCCGATGCTGGTCGCCGGTCGGCAGCGGGCAGAGGCGGACGCCATGTCGGGCAGCCTCGACTGGGTGGTGGGCGACGCGATGGCGCTGCCCTTCCCTGACAACAGCTTCGATGTCTACACCATCTCCTTCGGGATCCGGAACGTGACCCGACCGCAGGAGGCGCTGAACGAAGCGTTTCGCGTTCTGAAGCCCGGCGGTCGGCTCATGGTACTGGAATTTAACCAGATTCCGAATGACATGATGCAGAAAGTCTATGATCTCTATTCCTTCAACATCATCCCGCGCATGGGGCAGGTGATCGCGAAAGACAGCGACAGCTACCAGTACCTGGTGGAATCGATCCGCAAGTTCCCGGACCAGGAGACCTTCCTCGGGATGGTGCGCGCGGCGGGCTTTGAACAGGCCAAGTACCGGAACCTGTCCATGGGAATCGCCTGCCTGCATTCAGGCTGGAAGATCTGAGATGCGTGGTCCCCACAACATCTGGCGGCTGATCCGAACCGGCGCCACTTTCGAGCGGACCGGCGCCATGGGCGTGATCCTTGACGCGCTCGAGGCGCCGCGCTCGGTGCGCATCGCCTTCCGCACGCTGGTCTACCCCTTCCGCTGGCTGGGAATCGAGGGCGACCCGACCATGCCTCCTGCTCCGCGCGCTCTGTCGGCGCTTGGGCCGGCCTACATCAAGTTCGGCCAGATCCTGTCGACCCGTCCTGACGTGGTGGGCATCGAGATCGCCAACCAGCTGCGCGTGCTGCAGGACAAGCTGCCGCCCTTCGGGATCGAAAAGGCCAAGACCCAGATCGAATCCGAACTCAGACTGTCTGTGGACGAGGTGTTTTCGGAGTTCAGTGCCCCGGTCGCCGCCGCCTCCATCGCGCAGGTCCACCGGGCCCGGCGGGCCGACAATGGCCAGCTCGTCGCGGTGAAGGTGCTGCGCCCCGGCATTGAACGGGCGTTCCGCACCGATATCGATGCTTTCTACTTCATGGCCCACTCCATCGAGACGCTGTCGCCCGCCTCGCGCCGGCTGAGGCCGCGGGATGTGATCGCGCATTTCGAAAGCGTGGTGATGGGCGAGCTGGACCTGCGGCTCGAATCCGCCGCGGCCAGTGAATTTGCCGCCAACACCGCAGGCGATGACGGCTTCCAGCTGCCCTCCATCGTCTGGGGCCTGTCCGGGCGCCGCGTGATGACAATGAGCTGGGCCGAGGGGATCTCGCTTGGCGACAACGAAAAACTCGACGCCGCCGGGCATGACCGCGTCGCGCTGAGCGAACGGGTCCTGCAGCTTTTCCTGAACCACGCACTGCGCGACGGTTTCTTCCACGCGGACATGCACCAAGGGAACCTCAAGGTCGCCGCGAACGGAGATATCATCGCCTATGATTTCGGGATCATGGGCCATATCGACGAATACACGCGCCGGGTCTACGCCGAGATTCTCTACGGTTTCATTCGCCGCGACTACAAGCGCGTGGCGGAGGTTCATTTCGAGGCAGGCTACGTGCCCGCCGACCGCGACGTGGACGCCTTCGCCCGCGCCCTGCGCGCGGTGGGTGAGCCGATCTTCGGGATGGACGCGTCCCACATCTCCATGGCGCGCCTGCTGTCCTACCTCTTCGAGGTCACCGAACGGTTCGGGATGGAGACTCGGACCGAGCTTATCCTGCTTCAGCGCACCATGGTCGTAGTCGAAGGGGTGGCGCGGTCGCTGAACCCTCACATGAACATCTGGGACACCGCCAAACCCGTGGTCGAGGACTACATCAAGACCTCGATCGGCCCACGCGCCGCCATCCGTGACCTCATGCAGACCGCGCGGGTTCTGGCCCGCTTTGGCCCCCGTCTGCCAACCCTCGTGGAGGCCGCGCTGGTCAGGCAGGCGGAAGAGGAAGTGTGCCGTCGGGCGTCCAAGTGGCGCGGGCGGATTGGTTGGGCTCTTGGTGGAGCCTGCGTTGCGGCTGCTGTGGCGACGGTCCTGGCAAGCCTGGCCTGACGGGCCCGGTCACGGGCTGGCGCTGACCTCGTGGGCTGCTCATTGGCTGCCGTCCTTGGCAGAGCGCGCTCCCAAAGCGAGGCGTACACTGCCGGGACGGGGGCGGCCTGCAGGCCTCGCCCCCTAACCCATGGTCGGTCTGCGGCCACCTCAGGCCACAGGGTGACGCAGGCCCGCGCCGCCCACGGCTAGCCGAGGAGCGTGGCAAGCTCCGCTTCCGTCATCTCCCCGGCGCTTCGGCCTTCGGCCATGCGGCGCGCCGCCAGATCCACAAGCGCGGCGTTGAGCGGAGCTTTCAGTCCGTGCAGGCGCGCCAGCAAAGCAACTTCGCCGTTGAGATAGTCGGTCTCGACGCTGCCGGCCCCGCGCGACAGGCTCTGCCGTGTCGAAGACCCGGCGCGGGGCACGCCCTCGATATCGGTGATCTCCATGAACTGCTTGCGCTGCGCGTTCTCGAGCCCCATATCCTCCCAGGTGACGCCAGCGGCGCGAAACACGTCTTCGGCCTCGGCGGTCAGCCGCGACGTGAACCCGGTGCGATCTGCCTCGAGCGGCAGCAGCGCGTCGACGATGTTCCCAAGGTTCATCAGCAGCTTGCCGTATTTCGACTGCATGACATCTTCCGACAGGATCGTCTTGATATTCGCGGCATCGAGAACCGCCTGAAGCGCTTCGTCAGCGGCATCGATGCCATTCGGGAAACGCCCCACATAAAACAGTCCAAAGCACGGGGCGCCATGGGTGATGACCTCGCCCGGCTCCATGTAGGTGGCCGGCATCATCACGGTAACGCCGTGGACATTGGGAAAATAGCGCATCGCCACCCGTTCATTTGCGGTGCCGTTCTGCAGGCAGAACAGCGGCTGGTCCGTCATCCCCGCCGCACGAAGATCACGCAGGGCCGCCTCGGTATCCTGTCCCTTCACGCAAAGCAGGACGATATCGTCGGACCGGAAATCGATCTCGGAAGGATGGCTCACGCAGGGCAGTGTCACCTCGATACGCCGACCGGGGCTGATCAACCGCAGGGGGGCCGACTGCAGCGCCTCGAGCATCCGGCCGCGCGCAATGCCCAGCACGTCATTGCCCTGCTCGACCAGCGCGGCCCCCACGACACCGCCGATGGCCCCTATTCCATGAATGATGATGCGCATGGTTCGATCCTTCCTGTCATCTTGTGCCAAAGGCACCCGCATTCGTCACAAAGTGCAAGCACTCTGCGCAGATCTCCATGGGCCTACCGCGCTTTTGCCCAACGGCCCCCTGACCACGCAGATCAACGCCCCGCCGAATGGCGGGGCGTTGATCTGCGGGCCCGGACCTGCCTCAGTAGCGATAGTGTTCCGGCTTGAACGGACCTTCCGGGGTCACACCGATATAGGCGGCCTGCTCGGACGTCAGGGTGGTCAGCTTCACGCCGATCCGGTCAAGGTGAAGCCGCGCGACCTTTTCATCCAGATGCTTGGGCAGGATGTAGACCTTGTTGTCGTAGTCGTCACCACGGGTCCACAGCTCGATCTGCGCCAGCACCTGGTTGGTGAAGGACGCCGACATCACGAAGGACGGGTGGCCGGTGGCGTTGCCGAGGTTCAGCAGGCGGCCTTCGGACAGCAGGATGATACGGCTGCCCGAGGGCATCTCGATCATGTCCACCTGATCCTTGACGTTGGTCCACTTGTGGTTCTTCAGCGCGGCGACCTGGATCTCGTTGTCGAAGTGGCCGATGTTGCCGACGATGGCCATGTCCTTCATCTCGCGCATGTGCTCGATGCGGATGATGTCCTTGTTGCCGGTGGTGGTGATAAAGATGTCCGCCGAAGCAACGACATCCTCAAGCAGCACGACCTCGAACCCGTCCATGGCCGCCTGCAGCGCGCAGATCGGGTCCGCCTCGGTCACCTTCACGCGCGCGCCGGCACCGGCCAGCGAAGCCGCCGAGCCCTTGCCCACGTCGCCGTAGCCGCAGACCACGGCAACCTTGCCGGCCATCATCACGTCGGTGGCGCGGCGGATGCCATCCACCAGCGATTCCTTGCAGCCGTACTTGTTGTCGAACTTCGACTTGGTGACGGAATCGTTCACGTTGATCGCCGGGAAGGGCAGCTGGTCGTTCTTTTGCAGCTCATACAGGCGATGCACGCCGGTGGTGGTTTCCTCGGACACGCCCTTGATCTGATCGCGGACCTTCGTGAACCAGCCAGGGGACTGCTCCATGCGCTTCTTGATCTGCGCCTTGATGACGGTCTCTTCCTCGGATTGCGGCACGGGGATGATGTCCTCGCCCGCCTCGGCACGGGCGCCGAGCAGAATGTAGAGCGTCGCGTCGCCGCCATCGTCGAGGATCATGTTCGGGCCGTCCTCGAACTGGAACGAGCGGTCGAGGTAATCCCAATGCTCTTCAAGGCTCTGGCCCTTGATCGCGAAGACCGGGGTGCCGCCTTCGGCGATGGCAGCGGCGGCGTGGTCCTGGGTCGAGAAGATATTGCAGGACGCCCAGCGCACGTCGGCGCCGAGGGCCACGAGGGTCTCGATCAGGCAGGCGGTCTGGATCGTCATGTGGAGAGAGCCGACAATGCGCGCGCCTTTCAGCGGCTTGCTGTCGCCAAACTCGGTGCGGCAGGCCATGAGGCCCGGCATCTCGGTCTCGGCGATGTCGAGTTCCTTGCGGCCGTAAGCTGCAAGGGCGATGTCCTTGACGATGTAGTCCTGAGCCATTTCGGCGCTCCGTTCATCCATTTTCGGGTTGGGGTTGGGGTAGCATCCCTTGAATAGACCGGCAACGTGGATCAGACTTCAGGCCGAACAGAATGATAACACACCAGGACGAGGCATGCCGGTGGAAGACCTGCAGACCAGCCATCCCGACATCCAGCATCGCCGCCGCTGCGGGGCCCGCCCGGCCGTAAACGCGCCTGCCAGCGGCCAGCCCTCCGGGCCGCGGCACCGGACTGGCGTGGCTGCGCCGAAGTCGATCGAGGTCTGAGCCATGACAAAACAGACCCGTGCATGGCAGCGCATGCTGTCGGGCCGCAGGCTCGATCTGCTGGACCCAACCCCGATGGACATCGAGATTGAGGACATCGCCCACGGACTTGCCTTCGTGGCACGCTGGAACGGTCAGACCATGGGGGATTACGCCTATTCCGTGGCCGAACATTCCCTGCTGGTCGAGGCGCTGTTTTCCCGCATGTACCCACGCGCCACGGAGGCCGAGAAGCTGACGGCGCTGCTCCACGATGCACCGGAATACGTCATCGGCGACATGATATCGCCGGTGAAGGCGGCTGTTGGGCCAGCCTACAAAGAGCTCGACAAGCGGCTCGAGGCGGCGATTCACCTGCGCTTCGGACTGCCCGCCACACTCCCGCCCGCGCTGAAGAAACGGATCAAGAGGGCGGACATGGTGTCGGCCTACATGGAGGCGACGCAGATCGCGGGGTTTTCACCGGCAGAGGCGAAGCGGTTCTTCGGTCAGCCCGAGCCGGCGCTGACAGAGGGGCTCGACATACACCTGCGCCCGCCGGTCGAGGCGCGGAACGCCTTTACCGCCCGGCACGAGGCGCTTCTGGCGGCCCTGCCCTAACGCCCCTGCGGGCGGGCAAATTTCTTTCAGAGAAGTTTGTGCGGTGCGCTCAGCGCGGGGAGCGCTTGGCAAGAATGCGTTGCAGGGTGCGCCGGTGCATGTTCAGCCGCCTCGCGGTTTCCGAAACGTTGCGGTCGCACTGCTCGTAGACCCGCTGGATGTGTTCCCAGCGCACGCGGTCGGCGCTCATGGGGTTCTCGGGCGGCTCGGGCAGCGCCTCGGCGCTCGACAGCAGCGCATTGGTGATGTCCGTGGCGTCCGCGGGCTTCGACAGGTAGTCGGTGGCGCCGATCTTGACCGCGGCAACCGCGGTGGCGATGGCACCGTAGCCGGTCAGCACGACGACTTTGCTGTCGGGCCGGGTCTCGCGCAGGATCTCGACCACGTCGAGCCCGTTGCCATCCTCGAGCCGCAGGTCGACCACAGCGAAGGCCGGGGGCCGCGCCTTGGCGATGGCACTGCCGCCAGCGACCGATTGCGCGGTTTCGACATCAAAGCCGCGCTTTTCCATGGCCTTGGCGAGACGGCGCAAGAACGGCTCGTCATCGTCGACCAGCAGTAACGAGCGATCCTCGCCCAGCCCTTCGATCGCAGTGTCCGACACGCGCTTACCCCGTTCGTGGTTATTGTCGCGGCAGTGATATAACGCCCCCCGGGGAGCGTCAAATGTCCCCGGATCACAATCCGATGGCGTCCCGGCCAAGCTCACATTGCGTCGATAAAGCAGGCCGCGCGGTCTGCGATTTCCTCGGGCGGCAGGTCGCGGCGGAAGTATTCGACAAAGCCTTCGCCGGGCAGCACCAGGTAGGTGAAGGTGGAATGGTCAACGAGGTAGAACTCGTCATCCCCCTCCTGCTTGCGGTAGAAGGTCCGGTAGGCTTGGCTTGCCGCCTTCACCTGCTCGGGCGATCCGGTCAGGCCGACACCCTTCTCGTGGATGTTCCACGCGAAATCGCCGACCACCTCGGGGGTGTCCCGCTCCGGGTCGATCGAGATGAACACCGGCTGCGCGCTGTAACCGCGCTCGGCCAGCGCATCCACCGCCTGGGCGTTGCGCACCATGTCCAGCGGGCAGACGTCCGGGCAGAAGGTGTAGCCGAAATAGACCAGCGACGGCTCGGTGATCACATCCGCATCGGTCACCGTATCGCCTTCGGAGTTCAGCAGCTCGAACGGCCCGCCGATGGACCCCGCGCCGCCCGCAACGGCAGCGGTGCGGCAGGGCTCGAACCGGTCGCCCGAGCCGCCCGCCATGCTGGTGTAGACCCAGACCCCGCCCACGGCGGCCACGAGGGCAAGAGACGAGGCGGCGACGGCGATCCAGCGCATGGCGGCATTTTCCCGAGTTGATTGCGAAAGCTGTGCCCCAGACCTATCAATCCGTGCACACG
The DNA here is from genome assembly GCF_014643635.1 of Salipiger pallidus. GTDB lineage: Bacteria > Pseudomonadota > Alphaproteobacteria > Rhodobacterales > Rhodobacteraceae > Salipiger > Salipiger pallidus. The sequence continues at coordinate 193,363 of NZ_BMJV01000006.1, read as the reverse complement.
GACCACAAGTGACGAAAGCGCGCAGCATGAGCCCCACCGACCTCGGATTGCTGGACGACAGCCGGCGCAACCATGCCATCCGGCTGCGCACCATTACCCTGCTGCGCTGGGTCGCCATCGGCGGCCAGCTCATTGCCATCCTCGTGGCCCAACAGCTCTACAACCTGCAACTTGAGCTGGGATGGTGCTACCTTGCCATCGGGGTGTCGGTGATCGGCAACCTCGTGGCGATGTTCGTCTTCCCCGAGAACAAGCGCCTCACGGAATACGAGAACCTGCTCATGGTCATGTTCGACCTGCTGCAGCTGTGCTTCCTGCTATTCCTGACCGGCGGCCTCAACAACCCATTCTCGCTGATGGTGCTGGGGCCCGTGGTGACCTCGGCCACGGTGCTTTCTGTCCGGTCCACCGTCCTTCTGAATGTCACCGCCTTCCTGCTGATCTCGGTGATGTCTACCTTTCACATGCCGCTGGTCACCAACGATGGCGAAACGCTGGAGCTGCCGCGCGTCTTCATCTTCGGCAGCTGGACGGCGATCACCATCGCGCTCGTGTTCATCTCGGTATACGCCCGCCGCATGGCCGCCGAAATGGGTGCCATGTCCGATGCGCTTTCGGCCACGCAAATGGCGCTCGCCCGCGCCCAGAAGCTGAGCGATCTCGGCGGGGTCGTCGCCGCCGCCGCGCACGAGCTTGGCACGCCGCTGGCCACCATCAAGCTTGCCTCCGCCGAGCTCATCGACGAGCTCGACGACCACCCCGACCTGCAGGAGGACGCGCGGCTGATCCGGGCGCAGGCGGACCGCTGCCGCGACATCCTGCATGGCATGGGCCGCGCCGGGAAGGACGACCTGCACATGCGCAGCGCGCCCCTCACCGAGGTCATCCGCGAGGCCGCCGAACCCCACGAGGGGCGCGGCAAAACCATCGAGGTCACCTGCCGCGCCAGCGCCGGAGCCGATGGCCAGCCGCCCGAGGTCCTGCGCCGCCCCGAAGTCATCCACGGGCTGCGCAACCTGATCCAGAACGCGGTGGATTTCGCCCGCAGCACCGTCTGGGTGGATGCGATCTGGAGCCCGCACAGCATCACCATCCGCATCATCGACGACGGGCAGGGCTATCCGCCGCACCTGATCGGACGCCTTGGCGATCCGCTGATGCGCCGCCGCCGCAGCGAGACGGACAAACGCACCCGTCCGGAATACGAAGGCATGGGCCTTGGGCTCTTCATCGCCAAGACCCTGCTGGAACGCAGTGGTGCCGACGTGGGCTTTGCCAATGGCTCGCCCGACCCACAGCAGGCACTGAAAGGGACGCGGCAAGGGGCCATCGTCGAAGTGGTCTGGCCACGGTCCAGCGTCGAGGCTCCCTCCCGCAAGGCACTGGGAGAGAACCGGAAGTTCGACGACTGACGTCCCGCTGGACACGACCCTAACCCACGCGCGGCAACAAGTTTTTAACAAGCTCTTAACTTTCCAATACTATCAAAAAAGCGAATCCTAAACTAAGGGTGCAAGCTTTGGTTGATATGGTAATGGCGATCACGTCGGGTTTAGGAGCCGGTGCCGCCGCCCTGCTCGGAGGGTTCCTGCTCGGTGTTGCGCGGCGCGGCGCTCAGGCGCCGCCCCGCCCCAGCGCCCCCACCAGCGACCGGACCGAGATGCTGGTGAAGGACGGGCAGCTGGTTGTCAGCACGCTGCAATCCCAGCGCCTCCTGGACTGCAGCCCGGGGGATAAGCTCAACTGGACCGACATTACCACCGCGCTCGAGCCGATTTTCGGCCAGCTTCCCATGCATCAGCCGGAAACCCCCGGAAGCTCACAGGCCGTGGATGACACCCAGAGCGTGCTGTCCTACCGCCCCGAAGATCACGGCCTGCGGATGACCCTGACCGGCACGCCTATCGGGCTTGGCGAAGGGCTTCGCATGCGTTGCGACCTGCGCGAGACAGAGCTGTTGCGCACGGTCATGGACCGGGCGCCGAACCCGATATGGCTCACCAGCCCGGAACATGCGGTGATCTGGTCGAACGCGGCCTACGCGGATGTGTGCGATCTTGACCAAGGGGGGCAGTCCCAGCCGCCACTGGCCCTGATCCCGGACGAAGCGCAGGACATGCACACCACCCGTGCCAGTGTTGGAAACCGCGAGACCGGAACCCAGGCCTGGTTCGAGGTGCAGTCCTTCCGGGTGCCGCAGGGCTGGCTGCACTTTGCCCAGAGCATAGACTCCCTCATCCATGCCGAAGCCACCCAGCGCAACTTCCTTCAGACCCTCACACGCATCTTCGCGCACCTGCCCATCGCCCTCGCGGTGTTCGACCGCAACCGGCGGCTGGTGCTATTCAACCCAGCGCTGCTGGACCTGACGGGCCTGCCGGCGGAGTTTCTCAGCGGACGGCCGAACCTGCTGAGCTTCTTCGACGTCCTGCGCGAACGGCACATGATGCCCGAGCCCAAGGATTACGGCTCGTGGCGCAGCAAGCTGCGTGACCTCATCACCGCCGCCTCCAACGATCTATACACCGAGACATGGAGCCTTCCGTCAGGTCTGACCTACAAGATGACCGGCCGCCCCCATCCCGATGGCGGCATTGCATTCCTGTTCGAGGACATCAGTTCCGAGATCTCACTCACCCGGCGCTTCCGGCAGGAGATCGAGATCACGCGATCAGTGCTCGACCAGCTCGATGATGCCATCGCTGTGTTCTCGCAACTGGGTGCGATGACCTTCTGCAACAAGGCCTACCGCGCCCTGTGGGAAAGCAATCCCCATGATGATCCGGTGCAGTACGGCATCATGGAGTCGACCCGCGACTGGCAGGTCGCCTGTCACCCAAGCCCGATCTGGGCCGACCTGCGCGAGTTCGTGCTGACCCTGCGAGACCGTGCCTCCTGGGATGCAGAAATCATCACCAATTCTGGCAAACCCCTTCTGTGCCGGGCCGAGCCCCTGCTTGGCGGTGCCACGATGGTACGGTTCTCCCCGCTGCGCGACACGCCGGCAGACGTCATGATCAAACTGCGCGAAAGCTGCACCTGATCCCGCTTGCGCCGGCCGTGGCGCAAGGTATCTTCGCGGGCATGACTTCCTCGCGCCTGTCCGTCACCCTGCCCTCCCCCGAGGCTACCTGCGCCCTCGCCACGCGCCTTGCCGGTACGCTCGGGCCCGGTGACGTGCTGCTGCTGTCGGGAGGTATCGGCGCAGGCAAGACCCACTTCGCTCGCTGCCTGATCCAGTCCCTGCAGGACCCGCCCGAAGATGTGCCCTCGCCCACCTTCACGCTCGTGCAGGTCTACGACACGCCGAAGAGCGAGCTGTGGCATGCGGATCTCTACCGCCTGTCCGATCCCGACCAGTGCGTCGAGCTGGGACTCGCCGATGCGTTCGAGACCGCCATCTGCCTTGTGGAATGGCCCGACCGACTGGCCGACTTGGCCCCCGAACGAGCGCTCTCTCTCACATTCGATGCAGGGACAGAGGACGACAGCCGCGAGCTGGAGATGGACTGGACCGATGCCCGCTGGGACACTCTTCCGGAGCTGATCGCATGACCATGGCCTTCCTCGAAACCGCGCAATGGAACGCCGCCGCGGTCACCCCGCTGGCGGGCGATGCCTCGGCCCGCCGCTACAGTCGCCTTGAGCGCGGAGGCGACACTGCCATCCTAATGGAGGATCCCGAGGGCGACACCGCCCTCTTCGCCCGCCTCGCGCGGCACCTGTCTGGCCTTGGCCTAAGCGCCCCGCGCATCCTTGCCGAAGCGCCGGGACTGCTGCTGCTCGAAGATCTGGGCGACGGGCTGATCGCAAGGCTGTCGCAGGATGTGAAGGCCGAACTGCCACTGTATCTCTGCGCCACCGACGCGCTGGTCGAACTGCACCGCCACGCGCCGCCGCCGGGGCTTGTCACCGCAACGCCGGATCACCTTGCGCAGATGACCGACCTCGCCTTCACCTGCTACGCCGAGAATGCGGGCCACCCTGTGGCCCCCCGCGTCGTGCAGCAGGCGACCGACGCCCTCCGCGAGGCGCTGAGCCTCTACGCCCCCGATGCAGACGTGATGATCCTGCGCGACTACCACGCCGAGAACATCCTCTGGCTGCCCGAGCGCACCGGCGCTGCCCGTGCCGGTCTTCTGGATTTCCAGGACGCGCTGGTGGGGCACCGGGGCTATGACCTTGTCTCACTGATCGAGGACGCCCGCCGCGATGTGTCTGCCATCACCGCCGAGGCGGTGATCCATCACTACCTGGACGCCACCGGCCTTGACGAGATGCCATTCCGCATCGCCCTCGCGGTGCTAGGCGCCCAGCGCAACCTGCGCATTCTCGGGGTGTTTGCCCGTCTGGCGCGGGCGCGGGGCAAGCCTGGCTACATCGACCTGATCCCGAGAGTCTGGGGCCACCTGATGCACGACCTGTCCTTCCCCGCCCTGCGCGAGGTATCGGACATCCTGAGCCACGCGCTGCCAGCCCCGGACCATGCCATCCTGCAAAGACTGAAGGCCCCATGCCAGACTCCCTGATGCTGTTCTCCGCCGGCCTCGGCACCCGCATGGGCGCCCTGACCAAGGACCGCCCCAAGCCGCTGATCGAGGTGGCCGGCAAGCCGCTCATCGACCACGCGCTCGCGCTCGCGGACGGCTACGGCCCCCTGCGCCGGGTCGCCAACAGCCACTACCGTGCCGACCAGCTGCAGGCGCACCTTGCCGGGCGTGATGTGGCGGTCAGCCACGAAGAGCCACGCATCCTCGACACCGGGGGCGGTCTGAGGGCCGCGATGCCGCTGCTTGGGGACGGGCCGGTGTTCACACTTAACACCGACATGGTGTGGTCAGGGCCAAACCCGCTACAACTTCTTGCAGACGCATGGGATCCAGAGCGTATGGACGCCCTGCTGCTTTGCGTGCCGCTTGCCCGCGCGGTGGGGCGCAAGGGCGCGGGGGATTTCAGCATCGCCGAGGATGGCCAGCTGTTCCGCGAGGGCGATTTCGTCTACACTGGCGCGCAGATCATCCGCACCGAAGAACTGCCCGAGATCGAGGACGAGGCGTTCTCGCTCAATGTCCTGTGGAACCGTATGTCGGCGCGCGGGCGACTGTTCGGACTGCCCTTCCCCGGCCGCTGGGCCGATGTGGGCCATCCCGAGGGCATCCGGCTCGCCGAAGAGATGATCGGCGCCGATGTTTGATCCCTCCACCGACCCAAGGGTCTTTGCGCTCGCGCCCGGCGTCGACTTTCCCAAGGCTCTGGTCGATGGCCTGCGCGCCCGCATGGCCGGCCAGCCGCCGGAGGCCATGGCCCGGGTCGAGCTGATCGTGAACACGACCCGCATGGCGCGCCGCATCCGCGCGGTGTTCGACGACGGCCCGGCGACGCTGCTGCCGCGCATCCGCCTTCTGACCGGCGTGGCGGACCCGCTGGCGCTCGCGCACCTGCCCGCGCCCGTGTCGCCTTTGCGCCGGCGGCTGGAGCTGACCGGGCTCGTGTCGAAATTGCTCGAGGCGCAGCCTGACCTGGCACCGCGCACGGCGCTGTTCGACCTGTCGGACAGCCTCGCCACGCTGATGGACGAGATGCAGGACGAAGGCGTGTCGCCCGATGATCTTGCCGACCTCGACGTGAGTGACGAATCCGGTCACTGGCAGCGCGCGCTGTCGTTCTTCCAGATCGTGCAGCGCTATTTCGAGAACGCCGAGGACGCGCCCGACACCAATGCGTTCCGCCGTCTTGCGCTGGAACAGAGACTGATCGACTGGGACAAGGCCCCGCCGGAACACCCGGTGATCCTCGCCGGCTCCACCGGCTCGCGCGGGATGACACACCGGCTGATGATGGCGGTGTCGCGCCTGCCGCAGGGGGCGCTGGTGCTTCCGGGCTTCGATTTCGACACCCCGGATGCGGTGTGGAACGGGCTCACCGATGCGCTGACCGGCGAGGACCACCCCCAGTTCCGCTTTGCCCGGCTGATGCACGATCTGCACATGGCCCCATCGCAGATCACCCCTTGGACGACCGAGGCCGCCCCCGCGCCGGGCCGCAACCGGCTGGTGTCCCTCGCCCTGCGGCCCGCGCCGGTCACCGACCAGTGGCGCGCCGAGGGACCGACCTTGCCGAGCCTCGCCGAAGCCACCGACGGCCTCACCCTGATCGAGGCACAGTCCCGCCGTGACGAGGCCACCGCCATCGCCATGCGCCTGCGCGAGGCGGCGGAAACCGGCGTCACCGCCGCGCTCATCACCCCCGACAGGATGCTCACCCGGCAGGTGACCGCGGCGCTCGACCGGTGGAACATCCTGCCCGATGACAGCGCCGGCACACCGTTGCAGCTGACCCCTCCGGGCCGGTTCCTGCGCCATGTTTCGACCCTGTTTCAGCATGATCTGACCGCCGAGGCGCTGCTGACCCTGCTCAAGCACCCGCTCACCCACAGCGGCGAGGATCGCGGGCCGCACCTTCTGGCCACGCATGAGCTGGAACTGCACATGCGCAACAAGTCGTGGCCCTACCCCCGGCCCGACCAGCTGCGCGGCTGGGGCGCCGCGACGGACCGCGAGGCCTGGGCCGAGTGGATCATCGCCTGCTTCTGCCAGCCGCCCGTGCGTGGCCCCCGGCCCCTTATGGACTGGCTCGAGGATCACATCGCCCGCGCCGAGGCCATCGCCGCCGGCCCCGGTGGTGCGGACTCCGAGCTTTGGCGCGAGGCCGCCGGGCGCACGGCCCGCGCCACCGTCGAGGGCCTGCGCGAGGAGGCCGCCCATGGCACCGACCTTGACGCTCGTGACTACGCCGACCTCTTCGCCGCGATCCTGCAACGCGAGGAATTGCGCGACCGCGATGCCCCGCATCCGCGCATCCTGATCTGGGGCACGCTCGAGGCCCGCGTCATGGGCGCGGACCTTCTGATCCTCGGCGGCCTCAACGAGAACTCGTGGCCCGAACTGCCCGGCGCGGATCCGTGGCTGAACCGCCGGATGCGGCAAAAGGCGGGGCTGCTGGTGCCTGAACGGCGCATCGGCCTCGCGGCGCATGATTTCCAGCAGGCTGTCGCCGCCAAGGAGGTGGTGCTGACCCGCGCGCTGAAATCCGACGACGCGGAAACCGTGCCGTCGCGCTGGCTCAACCGCCTGACGAACCTGATGAATGGCCTGCCGGATCAAGGCGGCCCCGAGGCACTCAAGGCCATGCGCGAGCGCGGCAGGCACTACCTGCGGCTGGTCCGCGCGCTGGAAAAGCCCACCCCTCTAGCCCCTGCACCGCGCCCGTCCCCCGCGCCGCCCGTTGCCGCGCGGCCACGGCAGCTGTCGGTGACCGAGATCAAGACGCTCATCCGCGATCCCTACAGCATCTATGCCCGCCGGGTGCTCAGGCTCTACCCGCTGAACCCGCTGCAACGGGCGCCCGATGCGCTTTTGCGTGGGATCATCATCCACCGGGTGCTTGAGGAATTCGTGAAGGACTCCGTCTCTGATCCCGCTCAGCTCAGTGTGTCCGCGCTTCTGGCGAAGGGGGCCGAGATCGTCGGCAACCCCGAAGAGGTGCCGTTCCCCACGATCCGCCACCTGTGGCAGGCGCGGCTGGGGCGCATCGCGGACTGGTTCACCGAAACCGAACGCGCCCGGCAGGCCATCGCACGGCCCGCCCGCTACGAGGTGCGCGGCCACGCGGACTTGCCCGCGCTTGGCTTCCGCCTCAAGGGACAGGCAGACCGCATCGACATCGACGACCGGGGCCTTGCGCATCTTTACGACTACAAGACCGGAGCCGCCCCCACCGCCGACCAGCAGCGGCATTTCGACAAGCAGCTCCTGCTCGAGGCCGCGATGGTGGAAAACGGCGCCTTCCCCGATCTCGCCCCGAGGCACACGGAACGGGCCGTCTTCGTGTCGGTTGCGACCAATCCCAAGGAGGTGCCCGCGCCCCTTGACGAGATGCCCGCGAAACAGGTCTGGGCCGAATTCGAGCAGCTCATCACCCGCTGGTTCGAACCGGAACGCGGCTTTACTGCTCGCGCCGCCCTGCTCCGGGACAGTGACTTTTCGAACTACGATCACCTCTCGCGCTTCGGCGAATGGGACGTGATCGACACCGCAGAGCGGGAGATCCTCGAATGAAGCGCGACGAGGCAACCGAAGCGCAGGTGACTGCCGCGCGCCCCGACACCTCGACCTGGCTGTCGGCCAACGCAGGCTCGGGCAAGACCCGCGTGCTGACCGACCGGGTGGCGCGGCTGCTGCTCGATGGGGTGATGCCCGAACATATCCTGTGCCTGACCTACACCAAGGCCGCCGCGACCGAGATGCAGAACCGCCTGTTCCGCCGCCTTGGCGACTGGGCGATGAAGGACGACGACGCCCTGCGCGATGAGCTGCGGCAACTCGGCCTTGACGGCCCGCTCCCGCAGGAGCGGCTCGCCGGGGCGCGCACGCTTTTTGCCCGTGCCATCGAGACGCCGGGCGGGCTGCGCATCCAGACAATCCATTCGTTCTGCGCCTCGCTGCTGCGGCGCTTCCCGCTTGAGGCTGGAGTGTCCCCGCAGTTTCACGAGATGGAGGACCGCGCCGCGCAGCTTTTGCGGGCCGAAATCCTCGACCGCATGTCCGAAGGCCCGCAGGCGCATCTGGTGGCCGGGCTCGCGCCTTGGATGCCCGAAGACTACTCGGCGCTCATGGCCGATCTGTGCCGGAACAAGGACGCTTTCGTTCCCGCCCGCAGCTCTGCCGACTTGCGGGCCCTCTACGGCGTCCCCGCTGATGCCAGCGAAGAGACCGTGCTGCGGGACGTTTTCCTCGGGTCCGAGGACGCGCTGGTGGCGCAGCTTCTGCCGCTGCTGCAGGCGGGCAAGAGCACCGACAAGGGGGCCGCCGTCAAGCTTGCAGCCTACACCGGGCGCAACCTTGAGAGCCTCATGGCGCTCGAGGCGACGGTGCTGACCCAGAAGGGCACCCGCAGCAGCCGCTTTCCAACCAAGGACGTGAAGACCGCGCTGGGGCCGGCGCTCGATGAGCTCGATCAGCTGGCCATGCGGGTCGAGGATGCTCGCAGCACCCGCCTTGCCCTTGCCGCCCTGAAACGCGAGGAGGCGCTGCATCGTTTCGCGGCCGCCTTCCTGCCGGCCTACGAGGTGGAAAAGCAGCGCCGTGGCTGGCTTGATTTCGACGACCTCGTGACCCGCGCCCGGGATCTTCTGTCGGACGAAAGGGTCGCGGAATGGGTGCTCTACCGGCTGGATGGCGGCATCGACCACATCCTCGTGGACGAGGCGCAGGATACTTCGCCAGTGCAGTGGCAGGTGATCGAACGGCTGGCGCAGGAATTCACCAGCGGCGAAGGGGCCCGCGCCGAGGTCCGACGCACCATCTTTGTCGTGGGCGACAAGAAACAGTCCATCTACAGCTTCCAGGGCGCCGATCCGCGCGAATTCGACCGCATGTGCGACGAGTTCGCGGAACGCCTGCAGCGCACCGAAGCGCCGCTGTCCCGGATGATGCTGGAATACAGCTTCCGCTCCGCAGAGCCGATCCTGAGGCTTGTGGACAACACTTTCGAAAGCCGCGAAGAGGCCGGGTTCTCCGAGGATCAGAAGCACCGCGCCTTCAAGTCCGCCATGCCGGGCCGGGTCGACCTTTGGCCCGCGATCGAGCCTGCGAAGCCGGAAAAGGACGATGGCGACTGGTTCGAACCCGTCGACCGCGTGGGCGAAACGCACCACCGCGTCGTGCTGGCCAATCGCATCGCACGGTTCATCTCGGACACCATCGGCACGCCGCTTCCGCAAGAGGTCGGTCACAGCGGCACCTACCGCGCCCGCCCGATCCACGCGGGCGACTTTCTGATCCTCGTGCGCGGGCGGGGGCAGCTGTTTTCCGAGATCATCCGCGCCTGCAAGCAACTCGATCTGCCCATCGCCGGGGCCGACCGGCTCAAGGTGATGTCGGAGCTTGCGGTGCGCGACATCGGCGCGCTGCTCGCCTTCCTGTCGACGCCCGAGGATGACCTGTCGCTGGCCACTGCCCTGCGCTCGCCACTGTTCGGCCTGTCGGAACAGCAGCTCTTTACCCTGTCGCATCACCGTAAGGGGCACCTCTGGCCCGAGTTGCGCCGCAACAGGGATGCCTATCCCGCCACCATGACCATGCTGGACGATCTGCGCAGCCAGACCGATTTCCTGCGCCCCTTCGACCTGATCGAACGCATCCTTACGCGACACAAGGGCCGCGCCCGCCTGCTCGGGCGGCTCGGGCAGGAGGCGGAGGACGGCATCAACGCGCTGCTGTCGCAGGCGCTGGCCTACGAGCAGACAGAGGTGCCGTCGCTCACCGGCTTCCTCGAATGGATGCAGACCGATGATCTCGAGATCAAGCGCGCTCCCGACAGTGCCGGCGGGCGTATCCGGGTGATGACGGTACATGGGGCCAAGGGTCTCGAGGCGCCCATCGTCATCCTGCCTGACTGCGCCAAGCCCGATGCCCGCATCCGTGAGGATCTGCTGCCCACGGAGGGCGGCGTGGTCTGGAAAAGCTCGGCAGCCGATCAGCCGCAGGCCCAGATCGACGCCGCAGACGAGGTGAAGCGCGCCAGCGAACGGGAGCGGGACCGCCTGCTCTATGTCGCGCTCACCCGGGCCGAGAAATGGCTTGTGGTCAGCGCCGCCGGCGATCTTGGCAAGGACGGCGCGTCTTGGTTCGAGCAGGTGGAACAGGGTCTGAAGAAATCCGGCGCCGCCGCGCAAGAGTATCGCTGGGGCGAATGGGGCAGCGATGAAGGCCTGCGCATCGGCACCGACTGGGACGACCTGCCGCTTGATGTGCCCGAGGTCGTGGTGGTGCCAGACACGCCCCTGCCGCAGGTGTTCTCGGTGCCTGCAGACGCGCCCGAGACACTGCCCGGTGCGCGGTCCCCGTCCGACCTTGGAGGCGCCAAGGCATTAGCGGGCGAGGCCGGGGACGACACCGAAGAGGCGATGCTGCGCGGCACCATCCTGCACCTGCTGCTGGAACATCTTGCCGCCCTGCCCGAGGACCGGCGCGCCGCCACGGTGCCCCATGTACTGGCACTGGCCGAAGAGTTGCCGGAACACGCGGACCAGATCGCCGCCGAGGCTCTTGCGGTGCTGGCCGCCGCGCCGCTGGCGCATGTCTTTGCCCCCGGCACGCTGGCCGAGATCCCGGTGTCTGCCGACATCACGCCGGTCGGCCGGATCAACGGCATCATCGACCGGCTGATCGTCACCGAGGACACCGTGATCGCGGCGGATTTCAAGACCAACCGCACGGTGCCCCGACGCCCCGAGGACGTGCCAGACGGCCTCTTGCGGCAGATGGGCGCCTATGCCGCTGCACTGGCGCAGGTATGGCCCGACAAGCGCATCGAAACCGGGATAATCTGGACTGCAACGCAGGAATGGATGGCTTTGCCACACGATCTTGTGTCGTCCGCCCTCGAAAGATCTACGACTGCTTGACGTCTCCTCGGGGCGTACCTAGGTTTGCGCCCCGACACTCAAGACAAGCTGCCAACCTCCAGGAGAGTCCCAATGGCCACCGTTCCCGTCACCGACGCGACATTCGACGAAGAAGTGAAGAACTCCGACATCCCCGTAGTGGTCGATTTCTGGGCCGAATGGTGCGGCCCCTGCAAGCAGATCGGCCCGGCTCTGGAAGAGCTGTCCGAACAGTATGAAGGCAAGATCAAGGTTGCCAAGATCGACGTGGACAAGGATCAGGTGATGGCCGCCCAACTGGGCGTTCGCGGCATTCCGGCGCTGTTCATGTTCAAGGACGGCCAAGTCATCTCGAACCGCACCGGCGCGGCGCCCAAGGCTTCGCTGGAAAGCTGGATCAAGGAATCCATTTAATTCTCGTCCACCTCGGACGACTGCAAGGCCCCGCTTCGGCGGGGCCTTCTGCTTTTCGGAGCCGCCCGTTTCCCATATGTCTGCGGCGACCTATCTGACCCCTCGGGTTGTGGCGCAGCTGATGCGCCCCCATATGGCGGCAGACACGAACACAGGAGACGACACTATGGCCGACAAGGAATTCCCCGGCTGGCATGGCACCACGATCATCGGCGTCCGCAAGGGTGGCGAAGTGGTGGTCGCGGGCGACGGACAGGTGAGCCTTGGCCAGACCGTCATCAAGGGCACCGCCCGCAAGGTGCGGCGCCTGTCCCCCGGCGGCTATGACGTGGTCTGCGGCTTTGCGGGTTCCACCGCCGACGCCTTTACCCTGTTGGAGCGTCTGGAGGGCAAGCTTGAGAAGACGCCGGGCCAGCTTCAGCGCGCCTGCGTCGATCTGGCCAAGGACTGGCGCACGGACAAGTATCTGCAAAAGCTCGAGGCGATGCTGATCGTCACCGACGGCAAGGATCTCTACGTCATCACCGGCGCCGGCGACGTGCTGGAACCCGAGCATGACATCGCGGCGATCGGGTCGGGCGGCAACTTCGCCCTCGCCGCCGCGCGCGGCATGTACGACAGCGACAAGAGCGCCGAGGACATCGCCCGTGGCGCCATGGCCATCGCGTCGGACATCTGCGTCTACACCAACGGCAAGCTGACCGTCGAACAGATCTCGGCCTGAGAGGACACCCCATGACTGACCTGACCCCCCGCGAGATCGTCTCGGAGCTCGACCGGTTCATCATCGGCCAGCAGGACGCCAAGCGCGCCGTGGCCGTGGCCCTGCGCAACCGCTGGCGCCGCAAGCAGCTCGGTCCCGACCTGCGTGAAGAGGTCTATCCCAAGAACATCCTGATGATAGGCCCCACCGGCGTCGGCAAGACCGAGATCTCCCGCCGCCTCGCAAAACTCGCCCGCGCCCCCTTCATCAAGGTCGAGGCCACCAAGTTCACCGAAGTGGGCTATGTGGGCCGTGATGTTGAACAGATCGTGCGCGATCTCGTGGACAGCGCCATTGCACTCACCCGTGAATACATGCGCGAGGACGTGAAGGCCTCGGCCCACAAGGCCGCCGAAGAACGCGTGATCGAGGCCATTGCCGGCTCCGACGCCCGCGAGAGCACCCGCGAGATGTTCCGCAAGAAGCTGCGCAACGGCGAACTGGACGACACCGAGATCGAGCTCGAGGTGGCCGACACCACCAACCCCCTTGGCGGAATGGAGATCCCCGGCCAGCCCGGTCAGATGGGGATGATGAACCTCGGTGACATCTTCGGGAAGGCCTTTGGCGGGCGCACGACCCGCAAGAAACTGCGCGTAGCCGAAAGCTACGAGATCCTGATCCAGGAAGAGGCGGACAAGCTGCTTGATGACGAGGTGGTCAAGAAGGCCGCCGTGGAGTCGGTCGAGCAGAATGGCATCGTCTTCCTCGACGAGATCGACAAGGTTGCGGCGCGGCAGGAAACCCGTGGCGGCGACGTGTCCCGCGAAGGCGTGCAGCGCGACTTGCTGCCACTGATCGAAGGCACCACCGTGAGCACCAAACATGGGCCGGTAAAGACCGACCACATCCTCTTCATCGCGTCGGGAGCGTTCCACATCGCCAAGCCGTCGGACCTGCTGCCGGAGCTTCAGGGTCGCCTGCCGATCCGGGTGAACCTGCGGGCACTGACCGAGGATGATTTCGTCCGCATCCTGACCGAAACGGACAACGCCCTCACCCGCCAGTACACGGCGCTGATGGCCACCGAAGAGGTCACGGTCACCTTCACAGACGACGGCATCCACGCGCTGGCCCGCATCGCCGCCGAGGTCAACGATAGCATCGAGAATATCGGCGCCCGCCGTCTCTACACGGTGATGGAGCGGGTGTTCGAAGAGCTTTCCTTCAACGCGCCGGATCGCGCTGGCGAGGAGATCGTCGTCGATGCGGCCTTCGTCGAGACCTATCTGGGAGAGTTGACGAAATCCACGGACCTCAGCCGCTACGTGCTGTGATGTCGCCAAGACGAGGGGCCAGCCCCTCGCGCTCCCCGGCGTAGTTGGTAAAAGAAGAAGGGGCGGGCTCGGTGCCTGCCCCTTTTCGTTACACGAAGGTTAAACTGCGCTTGGTTAAGCCAAGGTTAAAGCCTTGGCGCGAACCAGTTGGTTACAACAAGGTTAAATTTCGGTGTCGACTTGCTTCATTACACCAAAACCGAGTCTTAGTGGCCACTCAGGGTTACACCAAGGTTAAACCCGCCAATGGCTTGCTTGTTCACATGAAGGTTAAAAGAAAGCACCGCCGAGCATGACATGCAGCTGACGGGCCCACACCATTCTTCACCGGTCGCCGTGATCCTGTCATCACCCAAAAAACCGAGGCGGTGCTTGGCCAGAAGGATGAAAACAAGGCCATGCGCCTTGACCGACAGCTATCGGCAGGCCCACGGACATCCTTCTTAGACGTCAAAGCCACATGCTCAAGACGCGGCAAGCCGGAGCTGAAAGACCTGCAGCCTGTGTTCAACCAACGAGCGTTGTATCGAGGACAGGCCCCGAGCCCCCTCGATCAGTGCAAGCCGCCCTGATGTGCTGAAGCAGGCCGCTCGCAGTGGTCGCGGCGGCGGGATCGGCCACCTAGGTTAAGCCAAACTTAATGCGCTGCCGCCGGAGGAGGCGACACGCCTAGTCTTCTTCTCTTGAAAAATACGCCCGCCGGAAGCGGTCCGGCGGCAGCCTCTAGGCGCGCCACCAACGTTCCGCGAAACGGGCATTGTCCATGGCCATGGCACTGCCGATGGTGGCCGGGGTTGCCACCCGCTCGCCGGTGGCCTGCAGGTGATTTGCAAAGACCGGCAGCAACAGGCCACCCTCGTCACACAGGATCTGCTGCATCTCGGCATAAAGCCCACGGCGGCGGGTGCCATTGAGTTCCGAGCGGGCTTCGGACAGGAGAGACTGGAAGCGCGGGCTTTGCTCCATGCCCCATTGGGTATCGTTCCACGGGGCACCGTGCTGCAGCGCAGTTGACAAAATCCAGTCCTCGGTCACCCGGCCCGACCATGCGCTCGCGGCGAAGGGGCGGCGTTGCCAGCTTTCCTGCCAGTAGCTCTCGGAGGGCTCGCGCTGTGGGGTGATCTCAATCCCGGCGGTGGCCGCAGAAGCAGCGAAGAGAGCTGCGGCCTCCTCGGCCCCGTCGAAGGCGGCGTCAGAGACCGACAAGGGCAGGCTCAGACCCTCGAGGCCGGCCATGCGCAGGTGATGGCGGGCAAGATCCGGGTCGAAGGGCGCAGGCGAGAGCTCGGCGGCGTATTGGTTTCCGGGGCCGATGGGGCTGTCTGCCGCGATGCGGCCATGACCTTTCAGCACCTGCGCGAGGATCGCCTCGCGGTCGATGGCGTGGCGCAGCGCCTTGCGGACGTGCAGCGCATCGAAGGGCGCGGTGGCGGTACGCATGGCAAACCCGACACTCTGGTTTCCGGCGATGTCCTGCAAGCGCAGGTTCGGGTCCGTGGCAAGCCGCGCAGCGCGGTGCGCACCCACCCGGTCCACCGTATCCACCTGCCCCGACCGCAGCGCCGACACCCGTGCCGCGCCATCACCCAGCGCGGTGAACTCGAGCCTGTCGAACCATCCCGCCTGACCGTCTTTGTAATGCGCTTCGACCCTGCGGCCGATGAAGCGGCGGCCCGGCTCGAAGTGTTCGACCCGGTAGAGGCCGGTGCCGATACCCTCGGCCATGGCGCGCACCATCTGACCAGAGGGGTAGATCACCAGCCGCGGATCGGCCAGCAGCCAGGGGAAATCCGCGTTCGGCGCGGCAAGGGTGAAGCGTAGGCGATGATCCGACAGACGCTCGGTCTGGGCAATGCCGGCCACCAGCGGGTGGGCCCCCGACACCGATCCCGGTTCCACGTGAAGGCGCAGCGATGCGATGACGTCATCCGCCACGAAGGGCGTGCCATCGTGGAAGCGAACATCCTTGCGTAGGCTCATGGTCCAGACGAGCGCGCCCTCGGACGCCTGCCAGTCGGTGGCCAGCTCTCCACGGAGGCTGCCGTCGGCGGCGACCTCGGTCAGCGTGTCGAAGACGGCGCCATGCCCGGCGGCCAGCATGAAAAGCCCCATGTGCCTGCGTGCATCCCAGCTGTCCGAGGGATGCGCCCCGCTCAGCCCCGCGCGCAGTGTGCCACCCGACCGCGCGGGTGCGGCGGCAAGCCCCGACGCGCCAAGGACGGCGGCCGCGAGGGCGGACTGGATCAGGCGACGTCGGGCAAAGCCGCTCATCTTCGGGCTCTCCTGAGCTCTGGGGCTGCGAAATCAGACCGGACGAATGTAACCGTCCTGCTCATCCTGTAAACCCGTGGCCTTGGCGATCTGATCCATCACGCGCACAAGTTCGGCACTGATCCCCGGCTCGGACAGGGCGTGGCCGGCGTTGCGGATCATCCGCAGCTCGGCGTCGGGCCAGGCCTGCGCCAGCTCCCACGCGCGGCGGGGCGGGCAGATCATGTCGTAACGTCCCTGCACGATGGCACCGGGGATGCCGTGCAGACGATCCACGTTGTTCAGGATCCAGCCGTCTTCCTCGAGGAAGCCCTCGTTGACGAAATAGTGGTTCTCCAGCCGGGCGAAGGCCCGGGCGTAATCGCCGGGGGCCTCACCGCCGTTGCCGTTGGAATAGACCGACGCCAGCGCATTCTCCCACGACGACCAGGCTCGGGCATAGCGGGTTTCATCCCTCGCATTCCCCGAGAACAGGCGACGGTGGTAGGCGCCGATCAAGTCATCATGTTCGTCTTCGGGGATAAGGTCGGTAAACCGCGCCCAGGGTTCGGGCCAGAACTGCCCCGCGCCACCGCCGTAGAACCAGTCAAGCTCCGCCCGGGTCATCATGAAGACGCCGCGCAGCACGAGGTGACGCACCCGGTCCGGATGGCTGATGGCATAGATCAGCGACAGCGTCGCGCCCCAGCTGCCACCGAAGACGACGAACTTGTCGATCCCGAGGATCTCGCGGATGCGTTCGATGTCGCGCACGAGGTGCCAGGTGGTGTTGTCCTCGACCGAAGCGTGGGGGCGCGAGCGTCCGCAGCCGCGCTGGTCGAACAACACCACGCGGAACACCCGCGGATCGAAATAGCGGCGCATGGTGGGGGAGCAGCCGCCCCCCGGTCCGCCATGCAGCACGATCACCGGCACGCCATGCGGGTTGCCGCACTGCTCCATATAGATCTTGTGCCCATCTCCCATGTCGATCATGCGTTGATCAAACGGGTCGATTGGCGGGTAAAGGTGATGCACTGCGCTTTTTTGGCCCGAGAACTTGTCCATGACCGAACTATATTGGCATGAAGACCCGAAAGACCATGAGGAAATTGATCCGATGAGCGTGACCGTCGATCCGTCCGAAATTGCCAAGTTCGAGGCCATGTCTGCGGAATGGTGGGACCCGCATGGCAAGTTCAAGCCGCTGCACATGATGAATCCTGTGCGGCTCGATTACATCACGAAGCAGGTCGCCGGTGAGTTTTCGCGCGATCTGAACGCGGACCGCCCGTTCGAGGGGCTGCGCATCGTCGATATCGGGTGCGGCGGTGGCCTTCTGTGCGAACCCATGGCGCGGCTTGGCGCCATCGTAGTGGGCGTCGACGCGGCCGAGCGCAACATCC
The DNA here is from genome assembly GCF_014643635.1 of Salipiger pallidus. Classification (GTDB taxonomy): domain Bacteria; phylum Pseudomonadota; class Alphaproteobacteria; order Rhodobacterales; family Rhodobacteraceae; genus Salipiger; species Salipiger pallidus. Next base: position 175,807 of record NZ_BMJV01000006.1, on the reverse strand, counting down.
CCGTGGCGCAGCTTCATGCGGAGCAGGAAGGCATCGACATCGACTACCGCCACACCACCGCAGAAGCGCTTGCCGCCAGTGGCGAGCGGTTCGACGTGGTGCTGAACATGGAGGTGGTGGAACACGTGGCAGATCCGCTGGCCTACCTGACCGCTTGCCGCGAGCTGCTGAAGCCAGGCGGGCTGCATCTTTGTTCGACGCTGAACCGCAATGCGAAAAGCTTTGCGATGGCTATCGTCGGGGCCGAGTGGGTCATGCGCTGGCTGCCCAAGGGCACCCATGAGTGGTCCAAGTTCATCACCCCGGACGAGCTTTACGACCTGCTTCGGCAGGCGGGAATGACCCCGGTGGACCGCAAAGGCTATGTCTTCAACCCGGTCAGCTGGTCTTGGCGCATCTCGGAGCGCGACCTGTCGGTGAACTACGTCACCGCCGCGCTGGCACCCGGGGACCGGGCCATGGAAGAGCAAGGCGCGGGAGAGCAGGCATGAGCGTGATCCCCGATGGCAATGTCCTCTTCGTGGTGGACATCGAATACGCGGTGCCCTTCGAAGAGGTGCAGCCGGTGCTGCCCCCGCATATGGAGTTTGTGAAGCGCTGCTTTGCCGAGGGGCATTTCCTTGTCTCCGGGCCCAAGACCCCGCGCTCGGGCGGTGTCGTGATCGCCACTGCACCGGACCGCGCCGCGATCGAGGCGTTGATCGCAGGGGATCCGTTCTGCACCGAAGGCGTTGTCACCGTGACCATCACGGAATTCGGCGTCTCCAACATGGCGGACGCCCTGCGCTGAACTCCGCTTATGGCATCCCGGAGCGGCGCCCCGGCAGTGAGGCGGCGGGAACCATCCACTGCCCCTGCCGGTTCGGTCTGCAACGCGCTCCTGAAAGGCCATTTTACATGAACCGTCTCTCCACGCTTGCTCCGGTCGCCCTTGCGCTCGGTCTCTCTCCCGCCGTTGCGCTGGCGCAGGATGAGGATGATGCGAAACGTATCCTACTGACCGGTGCAGAGGTCGTCACCATGGAAGGTGGATGGACAGAGCCCGAACGGCTGGACCTTCTGGTCGAAGGCGACCGCATCATCGAGATGGGCCCAGAGGTTGACGGTGCGAACGCCGAGGTCATCGACCTGTCGGGGCAGCTTCTGATGCCGGGGCTTGTGGACACCCACCGCCATCTGTGGACCTCGCTGGCGCAGGGAGAGGACATTGATGCTATGGCCGGGGGCTGGACCCCCGAGGCCGCGACGCTTGCGGTGAAGCTCGGTCTCGCGCAGGCGGTGAATTCCGGCATCACCTGGGTGAACAACGCCGCCACCAACCTGCAGGGACCCGAATATGCACGGGCCGAAATCACCGCGATGCGCGACAGCGGCGTGCGGGGGCGTTTCTCCTACGGGTATTCACAAACCGCCGAAAGTGACGCGGCAATGGATCTTGAGGATCTGCGCGCCACGCAGGAAGGCTGGGAATTCGGGCGCATCGGCCTCGGGGTGGCCCTACGTGGGCCTGACCGGTCGGAACCCGCTGTCTGGCAGGACGAGGCGACCAGCGTGGACAAGCTCGGGCTACCAATGACCTTTCACATGGCCGAAACCGAGGAAGCCGCCGGTCTGCACAACGTGCTCACGATTGCCGCAGACGATATGCTGGGACCGAACGTTCAGGTGGTCGGCATGGGCGCGGCGCCGATAGAGGACCTGCAGGCTCTGGCGGACAGCGGTGCGGCCCTGATGCTGGACCCTGCCACCGGCGACAGACCCTTCCATGATACCGCGCTGCTGGCGGAAACCGATCTCGGGCTGGGCCTTGCCGTCGAGAACGCGCTGCCGGACGGAACGGTCGACATGTTTGAAACCATGCGGAAGACTGCTGCCGCCGGTCGCAAGGATGCAGGCGATCACCCTGCCCCACCCGCGGAAGCGGTGCTCGACTGGGCAACCCGGCTGGGCGGCGTTTCGGTGCAGGCACCCGATGGCACCGGAGAGCTGGTCGAAGGCGGGCTTGCGGACATCATTGCCATCTCGCCCGACGGGCTGGGCTCGGGCGAAGGGCTCGCTGCGCGGATCATCGACGGAGTGTCCCCCGACGACGTGACCTTCGTCATGATCGGAGGCGACATCCACAAGCAGGACGGCACACTGACCCTCGTGGACCTCGAAGCGCTGGGACAAGAGGCGGCGAAAATGCGCGACAGCCTTTCTGCCGAGGCCAAGGCTGAGCCGGAACCCGAAGCTGAGACTGAAGACCATCCTGAGGCCAAACAAGACAGCGCCGAGGCGTCCCAGTAAAGCTCAGTCAGCCTCGAGCTTGATACGCAGCTCGCGCAGCACTGGCAGGGCCGCCTTGACCTTGTCGTTGCCCAGTTCGGCGACCATGCCCTCGATCACCGGGGCCATGGCCTGAAGCGCGTCCTCGCGGGCGCGCTTTCCTGCGGGGCTGATAGCGACCATCTTGCGCCGGGCATCATCCCAGTCCGGCCGAATATGGACGTAACCGGCCATCTCAAGCTTGGCGAGCGTGTTGGTCATCGCCCCACGCGTGACGTGAAAGCTCCGCGCCAGCTGGGCCGGGCTCTTTTCCTCGGCGACGCGGGCGAGGTGATTGAGCACCGAAAAATGCGAGATTTCCATGCGATTCGGCAGCACTCGTGTCAGCCGGTTGCGCAACATCTGTTCTGCCATGAGCAGTTCACTGAACAGCGAGATGGCGATGGCATTGCGATTGTCGGTCATGTCGGCGGTGCGAAAGGTCGATCGTGTTGAAGCGCCGGGATCTGGCTGCGAGCCTTCTGGACGCGCGCAAGGTCGAGGTCAACCAGCAGCATGCCGGGCCTTTCCCCGGCATCGGCCAGCACCTTCCCCCAAGGATCGACCGCCAGAGAATGACCATGAGTGGCACGGGGGCGCCCCTCGCGTACCGAATGCTGTCCGCATTGAGCGGGTGCCAGCACGTAGGCGCCAGTCTCGATGGCGCGGGCACGCAACAGTGGCTCCCAGTGTCCGGGACCGGTAGCGGGAGAGAACGCGGCCGGCACGGTGAGGATCTGCGCCCCAGCCTTGGCAAGGCTGCGGTGCAGTTCGGGAAAGCGCACGTCGTAGCAGACGGTCATACCGACCTTGGCAAACTCACAATCGGCGATCACCGCGCGATCCCCCGGCGCGAAGCCTTCGGATTCGCGGTAGGTTTCGGTCTCGGTCACCTGCACGTCGAACATGTGCAGCTTGTCATAGCGCGCGACGATCCCGCCATCGGGGCCGATCATGATCGACCGGTTGGCAAAGCGGGTCTCGGGCGGCTCGGATTTCAGCGCAATCGAACCCAGAAGCACCCAGATCCCCGCCTTCGCCGCCTCGTCCCGCAGGCCGGCAAGGACGACATCCTCCGCCTCGGGGCGCAGCACCTCGGCCTGATGGCGGCGCGAGGAGGACACGCAGTTGGTCACCTCGGGCGTCAGGACAAATCCTGCGCCCTCGGCCACCGCACCGCGCAGCGCCTCGCGCACCATGGCAAGGTTCTCGGACGGATCGTCCGACGAGGTGATCTGAAGCAGCGCCGCCCGCATCAGCCCGCCAGCAGCGTATCGAGCTTGCCGTCCCGATCCAGAGCGTAAAGCTCATCACAGCCGCCCACGTGGGTGTCGCCTACGAAGATCTGCGGCACGGTGCGCCCGCCGTTGGCGCGCTGGGTCATCTCGGCCCGGCGGTCCGGTTCGGCGCCCACGTCGATTTCGGTGAACTCGGCGCCCTTCTGTTTCAGCAGGCGCTTTGCCGCGTGGCAGAAACCGCAAAGTTGGGTGGTGTAGATTTCGATCGGTTGCATCGTCAGGCCCTTCATATGTCGTAAAGTATCAGAAGGGATCTAGGCATCCTTTGCAACGCGTGCCAGCACCGCAACACAAACTTCGGTGGCCCCGGCATCAAGACAAGCCTCGGTCGCTGCCCAGAGCGTCGCCCCCGAGGTCATCACATCATCCACCAGCAGCACCTGCCGCCCCTCCAGTAGCCGCGTGCGCGCCGGGTTCGCCACGAGCACATCCCCCAGCGTGAGGAACCGTTCCTCGCGCGAAAGGCCGTCTAGGCTGGGCGTATGGCGCACACGGCGCAGAGCATCGGGGCACCAGTCGATATCAAGCTCGCGCGCGATGCCCCGGGCCAACAGGGCCGCCTGATTGTAGCGGCGCTTCAGATGGCGGCGCAGGTGAAGCGGGATCGGCACGGCGATGGTCCTGGGTCCGACCACGCCGCGCGCCCTGTGGGCCATCCAGACCGCCCCGGCGGCGGCAATGTCCTGACGATCGCCGTGCTTCATCCTGAGCACCAGCACGCGGGCATTGTCGCGGTAGAGCAGAGGCGTCACAGCGCGGGTCCACGGCGGAGGTCTCTGCAGGCAGGCATCACAGAACTCAAGCTCATCAGACTCGCCCGGCAGAGGCGCGCAGCAGGTGGTGCAGGACAGCCCCGCGGTAAAGGGGGTGCTCCCCCAGCAGGTGCCGCATAGTCCGAAGTCCTGCTCAACAAGACCGCCGCACATCAAACAGCGCGGCGGGTAGACAAGGCGCAACAAGGTTTGCAAGGCGGGGGCGAACATTCTAAGCAAACCTCCATGTCCAGCCCGTCCAAGCCAGATCCCCTGATCGACCGCCCCGCCCTTGACCGGCACCGCGCTCGTGCTGCGCGCAGCGGCGCAACATTCCTGCACGAGGCCGCCCGCGACGAGGTGCAGGATCGCCTCATGGTGGTTAACAGAGAGTTTAGATCTCCGGTGGTGGTGACGGCATTTCCGCAAGTCTGGGAGGGGCTGCTGCCCGGGCTGCGCTGCATTCCCGACACCGAGGTGCTGGACCTTGCCGAAGGCGCTCATGATCTGGTGATTCACGCCATGGCGCTGCACTGGGCCAATGATCCGGTGGGCCAGCTGGTGCAATGCCGGCGGGCGCTGAAGGCCGACGGGCTGTTCCTGGGCATGTGCTTTGGTGGTCAGACCCTGACCGAACTGCGTGCCGCGCTTGGTCAGGCCGAGGTCGAGGTGACCGGCGGGCTGTCCCCCCGCGTGCTTCCCATGGGCGAGATCCGCGACCTTGGCGGCCTGCTGCAGCGCGCCGGGTTCGCCTTGCCGGTGGCCGACAGCTACACCCTGACCGCCAGCTATGAGACCGCGCTGCACCTGATGCGTGACCTGCGCGCCATGGGCGAGACCAATGCCCTTGCGGCCCGCCTGCGCCGCCCCACCCGGCGCGGGATCATGCTGCGCACTGCCGAGCTTTACGCCGAAGGCTTTGCCGGCCCCGATGGTCGCGTGCCCGCCAGCTTCGAGATCGTCACGCTCACCGGCTGGACCCCGGACGACAGCCAGCAAAAACCCCTGCGCCCGGGCTCTGCGGCACAACGTCTCGCCGATGCCCTGAACACCAGTGAAACCAACTTGAACGATTGATAACCCCCGCGGTCGCGATACCTAAACGACACGCCCAGTATGAAGGTCAGGACCATGCTCGACACCCCCGCCAGCCGCCCGGTACACGCTCCCACCGACCACCCCGAGGTGACCGCGCCCAAGGTGGGCGTCCTGCTGGCGAACCTCGGCACGCCCGACCATTACAGCTACTGGCCGATGCGCCGCTACCTGAACGAATTCCTGTCGGACAAGCGGGTCATCGATTACCCGGCGTGGAAGTGGCAACCGCTGCTGCAGACGGTGATCCTTGGCAAGCGGCCCTTCAGCTCGGGCGCGAACTACAAGTCGATCTGGAACGAGGAGCTGAATGAATCGCCCCTCATGACCATCACCAAGGCCCAGACCGCTGCCATTGCCGCGAAGATGCGCGAGGCCTATGGCAGCGACGTCATGGTCGATTTCTGCATGCGCTACGGCAATCCGTCGACGCAGTCCAAGGTCGATGCCATGGTCAAGGCTGGCTGCCGCAAGATCCTGTTCTTCCCGCTCTATCCGCAATACGCAGGCGCCACCTCCGCCACCGCGAACGACCAGTTCTTCCGTGCGCTGATGGACCAGACCTGGCAGCCCACAGCTCGTGTCGTGGACCCCTACTTCGAGCATCCGCAGTATATCGAGGCGCTGGCGCAATCGGTGGAACGCGGCTACGCGGCGATGGAGGACAAGCCCGACATCCTCGTGGTCAGCTACCACGGCATGCCGAAACGCTACCTGATGCAAGGCGACCCCTACCATTGCCAGTGCCAGAAGACGACGCGCTTGCTGCGCGAACGGCTGGGCTGGGACAAGACCGAGATCACCACGACCTTCCAGTCGGTCTTTGGCCCCGAGGAATGGCTCAAGCCCTACACCGTTGATCACGTCGCCGAGCTGGCAAAGCAGGGCAAAAAGAAGATCGCCGTCATCGCGCCCGCCTTCAGCGCTGACTGCATCGAGACCCTCGAAGAAATCAACGAAGAGATCCGCGAAAGCTTTGAGCATGCGGGGGGTGAGCGTTTCACATACATCCCCTGCCTCAACGATGACGCGGCGCATATCGACGCGCTCAGCACCGTGATTTCCGAGAACCTTGGCGGCTGGGTCTGACGACCCACTGCCTCTCTCGCTCTCGGGATGCCCCATCCCGGAAATGAAAAAAGGCGGTGCCGAAGCACCGCCTTTTATTTTGTCTGTCGAACGCCTGAGGCGATCAGTCAGCCGAAACGGCGGCTGCGACCACTGCCAGCAGAACCAGCGGGATCAGGATGCCGGCCGAAGAGGACGACTGCTGGGTCTCTTCCACGACGACAACGGGTTCCATGACCACGTCGTCTTTGGCGTAGGAGCCAGCCATTGCGGTGGATGCAGTTGCGGCGAGCACAGTTGCGAGAGCGAGTTTCTTCATGATATCCTCCAGATAATTGCTTGACGTAGGACGATTTTTTCCACGTCAAGATCTTAAGACTTACCTCGTAATCAATTTCTAAGCAGCAAATCATGGCGATTGCAACGCTACTCGCCCGGTGCGCCGTACCGGCAACACAGTGTCGTCAAATAAGCAACACCTGCGTGCCAACCTGTGCCATCTCGTAAAGTTCTTCGACATGGTTGTTGTACAAACCAATGCAGCCATTGGACGATCTACGGCCGATCTTGCGCGTGTCGTGGGTGCCGTGGATACGGTAGTAAGTCCAGCTCAGGTGCATGGAGCGGGTGCCAAGGGGGTTGTCCGGGCCGGGACCGACGTAATCGGGCCACTCGGGGTTGCGCTCTTTCATCGACGGGGTCGGGCGCCAGTCGGGCTCGGGATCCTTCAGCGTGATGCTGGTCCGGCCACGACGAGTCAGATCCTCGGTCAGCGGAACCGAGCAGGGGTACAGATGGTACGTGCCGTTTTCCTGCCAGTAGTGCAGAGCGCGCGACGTGGTGTCCACCAGGATCGCACCGTTGGTCAGGTTGCTGAAATGCCCCTGCCAGTCGAGCGTTCGGAAGCTCGAGGCATTGCGGCGGATCACAGGAGAGATGTCGCGCTCGATCTCGACGGACCCGGTAAAATCTTGAGCCAGCGCCGGGGAGGCAACAAGTGCTGCCCCCGACGCGAGAAAGGCGCGGCGATCAAAGCTCTTCTTAGCCATGTTGATTTCCTCGTGCAGCGATGAGAGGGTAAATGCCCCGCTAACGGGACTTGCCGGCATATTACTGCCGCGAGGCTAGTGCCGTAAAGCCTCAGTCGGCGGATATGAGGCTCGACACCGGCGTTATCACGCCTATGTGCGTTTGATATGATGTCTGGCGGGCTGTATTCGTCTGTCGAAACTTGAATGTAACAAGGCTGTACTATGAACCGACGTTCCTTCCTCGCGGTCTCCGGCGCCCTGCTTGCCGCGGCCTGTGCCCCTGCCGTCACCACACCGGTCACCCTTGGCCCCGATGGCAAGCCCCTGCCCCGCGCGTACCGCATCCCGCCCGGATCCGAGGCGGACATCGAATACAGCATGCTTGATTCCGTGAACTCGCTGCGCCAGGCGCGCGGGGTTCCGCAGCTTCAGCTGAACGCGCAGCTCAACGCTGCCGCCGCGACCCATTCGCGCGACATGGCAGTGCAGAATCGCCCTTGGCATTTTGGCTCGGACGGCTCGTCGCCGATCGACCGGGTGCAGCGCGTGGGCTACAGCGGTCGCCTCATCGGCGAGAACATCTCGGAAACCTACGAGACCGAGCTTGAGACCCTTGCCGCCTGGATGGAAGATGCGCCGACCCGTGACGTCATCCTCGACCCCACCGCCCGCGATCTGGGCTTCGCATGGTATCAGGAAGACAACGGCAAGATTTGGTGGACACTGGTCACCGGCGCGCCGGGCATGGCTGCGACGCCGGGCATGTGACCCCGCGACATGGGGTAATGACAAAGGGGGCCGTGAGGCCCCCTTTTTTCATGATCTGGTGCGATGTTCCGGCATCAGGGCTGGATGTAGATCGGCGTGCCGTCCTGCACCATGGCATAGACATCCTCGATCTGTTTGTCGGTCAGCGCGATGCAGCCCCAGGTCCAGTCCTGCTTGCGGTTCTTTGAGTCCTTGGGTGGACCGCCGTGAATGAAGATATCGCCACCCGGGCTCTTGCCCATCGACGCGGCAAAGGCCCGGTCGTAGGGATTGGGGTAGGACAGCCCGATGCTGAGATGGAAGTTCGAGTTCGGGTTGCGCCGGTCGATGAAATACATGCCCTCAGGCGTACGGCCGTCGCCTTCGAACTGCTTGTGCCCTTCGGGCTGGAAACCAAGCCCGATATCGTAGCTTTCCTGCACCTTCTGGTGGTGCATCAAGTACATCTTCCGGTCGCTCTTATCGACCAGCACCGATGTGATCTCGGGGCCATTGTACGTCTTGAATTTGCTGGGGGTGCCGCACGCCGCCAGCATCCCCGCAAGGGCAATGAATAGGGTAAGCCTGATAAACCGCATTTGTCCGCTCGTGTTTTTGTCGGGTTCTTTTTGCGAATCTTATATCGCAAAATTCCCGAACGGCCTAGCGTCGCGCGCAGCGTCGGCGCGAAAATGTCAGCCTCACATCAACCTCACGGACGCGTGAAGGCGGCCACCAGTTCCACGTGAGTCGACCAGCGGAACTGGTCCACGACCCGCAGCCAGTCCAGCGTGTAGCCCGCTCCCACCAGCGCCGCAGCGTCGCGGGCGAAGGTTACCGGGTTGCACGACACGTGAGCGATTCGCGGAATGCGCGCCTCAACCAGCTGGGCGATCTGCGCCTCGGCCCCGGCGCGTGGCGGGTCGATCACCGCCGCCTCGAAGCGGCGCAGCTCGTCCGGCAGCAGCGGATTTCGGAACAGATCGCGCGCCTCGGTGGTGACATGACGCAGCCCCTTGGCCATGCGCCAGCCCTTGTCGAGCGCGGCGGTCATGGCCTTGTCGCCCTCGACCGCGTGCACCCGCGCGTTTTCCGCCAGAGGCAGCGCAAAGGTGCCGCAACCGGCGAACAGGTCGACCACGTGCCCGGCATCACCCACGATCTCGCGCACGTCCGCCAGAAGCGCGGCCTCACCTTCCGGGGTGGCCTGCAGGAATGCGCCGGGAGGCGGCACAACCTCTGCGCGGCCCATGACCTGCGTGGCGGGCATCCGGGTCAGCGCCACCTCGTCGCCCCAGGCGATGCGGGCGCAGCCATGGGCGCGGGCGATGGCCGCAAGGTCCGATTGCAACTGCGCATCAAGCTCCTTGCCACCGGTGACGGCGACATCGAGGCCCGAGCCGCTTTGCGTCACCAGCACCGAGATCTCGCCCTTGCGGCTGGCGCCGAGCACAGCGAGCTCCTCGACCAGCGGAAGGGCGGCGGCGAGCGCGGGATCGACCAGCAGGCAATCGGGGACCGAGATGATCACGTCCGACCGTTTCATGTGGAACCCGGCCAGTGCGCCCTTCTTGGTGCGGGTGGCCGAGAATGCCGCCCGGCGACGGGTCTGCGGGGCCGAGATGGCGCAGGGACGGAAATCACATTCCAACCCATGGGCTGAGAGGGCGTTGCGCACCACCTGCTGTTTCCAGCTTTCGGTGAAATCCTCGCGGGCGTGCTGCAACTGGCAGCCACCGCAGCTGCGGGCGTGGCGGCAAGGGGCCTTCACCCGCATCGACGACGGGGTGAGGATGCGCGGCGCGGCCATCTGGTCGCCTGCGACCTCGCCTTCCACCACTTCGCCGGGGAGTGCGCCTGGCACGAAGACGGTGCCATCCGCGCCCTGCGCGATGCCGTCTCCCTGGTGCCCGAGCCGTTCTATCATGACCTGTTCCATGGCCCCCCAAATGCACCGCAACGGCGCGCCCGTCCAGTCCACTATTCGGCGGCTTCGTCGGCCTCGGCCATGATGAACCCGCCGGACTGGCGGTTCCAGTAGCGGGCATAAAGCCCGTTCTGCGCCAGAAGTGCGTCATGGGTGCCGGCCTCGGCGATGCGACCGTGATCAAGCACGATGATGCGGTCCATTTCCGACAGGGTCGACAGGCGGTGGGCAATGGCCATGACGGTCTTGCCCTCCATCACCCGGTCGAGCGCCGACTGGATCGCCGCCTCGACCTCTGAATCGAGGGCAGAGGTGGCTTCGTCGAGCACGAGGATCGGCGCGTCCTTGAGGATGGCGCGGGCGAGCGCGATGCGCTGCCGCTGCCCGCCTGACAGCTTGACGCCCCGCTCACCCAGATGCGCGTCATAGCCGGTGTTGCCCATGTGATCGCGCAGGGACTGGATGAACTCATGCGCTTCGGCCTTTTCGGCGGCGGCGATGACCTCGTTCAGCGTCGCATCTGGCCGACCGTAACGGATGTTGTCCAGCGCCGAGCGGTTGAACATCGCGGTTTCCTGCGTGACCATGCCGATCTGGCGGCGCAGGCTTTCCTGCGTCACCTCGGAGATGTTCTGGCCGTCGATGTAGATGCCGCCCTTTTCAGCGTCGTAGAGCCGCAACATCAGCGCCACCATGGTGGACTTGCCCGCCCCCGAGGCCCCGACGACCCCCACCTTTTCACCGGCGGCGATATCCAGCGCGATCCGCTCGATCCCACCTTCCTCGCGGCCATACGAAAACTCCACGTCTCGGAATTCGATCCGGCCCTCGCGCACCTCCAGCGGCTGCGCACCGGGCGCATCCAGCAGCGTGTGCGACGGCGTGATGGTCCGGATGCCATCCTCCAGCTCGCCGACGTTGGCGTAGATCCCCATGAGCACGAAGCTGACCCAGCCAGTCATCTGGCTGAGGCGGATCGCCACGGCGCCGGTGGCGGCGATGTCGCCCGCAGTGACGAACCCGCTGCTCCAGAACATCAGCGCCGAGCCGATGAGCACCACGGGAAGCGTGCCCGCCAGCGCCATCAGCCAGAACCGGAACTGCGCCGAGACATGCCCGAAGGCGATGAAGCGTTCACGGTAGGTGGCCATGGCCCCCAGCGCGGCCTGATCCTCGAACTCGTCATGGGCAAAGAGCTTGACGGTCTTGATATTGGTTACCGTGTCCACAAGCTGCCCGGTGACCATGGCGCGCGCCGCCGCCCGAGCCTTGGACCGTTCGCGGATGCGCGGCATGAAGTAGTTGATCAGGAGGGCATAGCCCACGATCCAGACCACCAGCCCGATGGCGATGCGCCAGTCAATGGACCCCACCAGCAGCAGCGAGCCCACCACCGAGGCCAGCGCGAAAAGGATCGCCTGGATCACCTCGGACACGGTTTCATTGAGCGCGCGCGCGGTCTGCATCTCCTTCTGAGAGATGCGGCCCGCGAAATCATTGTCGAAGAAGGTCACCGAATGGCCCAGCGTGTAGCGGTGTACGCGGCTGAGGATCAGGTTGAAGACGTTCGGCTGCATGACGACCGATTGCGCATAGGCCGACAGGCCAAGCACTGCCGGGCGCAGCAGGATGAAGAACGCTGCGCAGCCCAGCAGGAACATTCCCTGCTCGGCCCAGAGCGCGCCCGGTTCGGTTTCTGTCGCCCGGTCGATCACCGCGCCCAGCATCCACGCGCTCAGCACCTCGGTGATGCCACCCAGCGTCGACAGCAGCGCCGCCGGAAGCAGCACCGGCCATGCGCCTTTCAGCGCCCAGCGCACGAAGCGCCCAAGCGTCTGCGGCGGCGGGGTCTGCGCGCGGGAAAATGGGTCTATCATGTCGGAAAGGGTCATTCCGCGGCCTTCTCGGGATCGTTGCTGGCTTGGGCGCCCTGGCTGTCCGGGTCCATGAACCCTCCGGACTGGCGGGCCCAGAACGATGCATATAGGCCGCCCCTCTCCAAAAGCACGTCATGGGTCCCCTCTTCGGCGATCTTCCCACCGTCGAGCACAAGGATGCGATCCATCTGCGCGATGGTCGACAGGCGGTGCGCGATGGCGATCACCGTTTTGCCCTGCATCATGCCGTAAAGCGTATCCTGAATGGCGGCCTCGACCTCGGAATCGAGGGCGCTGGTGGCCTCATCCAGCAGCAGGATCGGAGCATCCTTCAGGATTACCCGCGCCAGCGCGATCCGCTGCCTCTGCCCGCCTGACAGCTTCACGCCCCGCTCGCCCACGTGGGCGTCGTAGCCGGTGCGCCCCTGAGCGTCCTGAAGGCCAAGAATGAACTCATGCGCTTCCGCACGTTTCGCGGCCTCGATCACCTGATCTTCGGTGGCGTCCGGGCGCCCGTAGCGCAGGTTGTCACGGACCGAGCGGTGCAGCAGCGTGCTATCTTGCTGGACCATGCCAATCGACCGCCGCAGGCTGTCCTGCGTGACGTCGGGCAGCGCCTGCCCATCAAGAAGGATGCGCCCCGATTCCGTGTCGTAGAAACGCAGCAGCAGCTTCACCAGGGTCGACTTGCCCGCCCCCGACCGTCCCACGAGGCCGATCTTCTCGCCCGGTGCGATGGTCAGATCGATGGCATCCAGCCCGCCGTGCCCGCGCCCGTAATGGTGGGTCACCTTGTCCAACACGATCTCACCGCGCGTCAGCGCCAGCGGTTTGGCATCCGGCGCATCGGTCAGCTCGATGGGTTGGGCGATGGTCTTCATCCCTTCGGACACCACGCCGAGCTGGCGGAAGAAAGTGGTGAGCGCCCACATGATCCACCCGGTCATGGCGTTGAGCCGCAGCGCCAGCGCAGTGGCGGCGGCAACGATGCCAACGCTGGCCTCGCCTTGCATCCACAGCAGGATGCCCCAGCCGGTCACCCCGACGATCAGCAGCCCGTTGAGCGCCACGAGCGCCACGTCCATGATGGTATAGAGCCGCATTTCCCGCTGGAACGTGGCGCGGGCCTGGTCGATCGCCTCGCGGGCGTAGTCCAGTTCCTGCCCGGACTGGGCGAACATCTTGACGCTGTGAATGTTGGTATAGGCATCCACCACCCGGCCATTCACCATGCTCCGCGCCTCGGACGCCGCCTCGGAGGCGGGACCGACCCGGCGGATCGTCCATGTCATCAGCGCGGCGTAACCGAGCAGCCAGAAGACCAGCGGCAGCATCAGCCGAATGTCCGCATCCCCCAGCACGATAGCCGCGCCAGCCACGTAGGCGATGGCGAAGGTCAGCGCGTCGAACACCTGGAACACCGCCTCGCCAGCGGCGGGAGGCGTCTGCATGATGCGGTTGGCGATGCGCCCGGCGAAGTCGTTCTCGAACCAGCCGACGGACTGGCGCAACACCTGCCCATGCGCCCGCCAGCGGATCAGCGTGCCGAACTGCGGCATGATCGCGTTGTTGAGAACCAGCACGTCCAGCGCCTGAATGAGCGGCCGTATGAACAGCAGGAACAGCCCCAGCAGGATCAGCGCGGTGCCGTGATCCTCCCAGACCTGCGCAGGCTCGCCGGCGAGGATGTCGACCACCCAGCCCATGATCCAGATCAGCCAGATCTCGACCGCGGCCACCGCGACGGACAGGAGCCCCGCACACACGAACAGCTTCCGGAACGGCTGGGCGTACTCCATGATGAAAGGCAGCAAACGCTGCGGGGGTCGGTCGGTACTGGCGTGGGGCGTGTAGGGATCGACCAGGTTTTCGAAGAAGCGGAACAAGGGTGCTCTCCTGTGTCTGGAGCGCGGAGTGTTACCGATTCCCTACAGGAAGACCATGACGGAAAAGCTGCCCAGCAGAAGGGCCATCACACGGGTAAAGACCTTCCACGCGGTCGGTGTCGTCAGCAGGTAGGTGAGCATCGCGCCAGCGCTGGTCCAAAACAGGCAACAGATGAGATTGATCCCCGAAAAGGCCGAGCCAAGCCGCAATGCCTCGGCCCACGCGCCCCCTGCCCCGGGATAGGCGGAGGCTGCGGCCAGCGCCACCGCCCAGACCTTCGGATTTACCCACTGGAACAGCGCCGCCTCGAGGAAGGTCATGGGTCGGTCACGCTCTGCCTTGCCCTTGCGCGCCTGTGAGTTCCACAGCCCCCATGCCATCCACAGCATCCAGAGGCTTGCCGCCACCTTCAGAACCAGCTCGAGCATCGGCGCCTGAGCCAGTAGCGCCGCGATACCAAGCCCGGTCAGCCCCGCCGTCACACCAACGCCCACCACCACGCCGAAGAGGTGTGGCAGGCTGGCGCTCAGGCCGAAACGGGCCCCCGACGACGTCAGAAGGATGACGTTCGGGCCGGGCGAGAACAGGCCGAGGAAGACAAAGACGTAAAGCGGGTCGATGGTCATTGCAGAAGGTCATCCCGAGACAGAGTGAAGCCCGAGGCGATCCACGCACGTTCGAGCCGCTTGAGTTCCTCACCCAGCGCGGGACCCTCGAAGGCGGGCATGAGGTCGCGCGGTTTCACGGGAAACGCGGCCTCGGCACCTTTCGTGATCTGCGCTTCAGTATCCGCCGCGGGGGGCTGTTCGAAGGTGGCTGCCCGCAGCGCGGCCAGCTTGCGCGCGGTGTCTGGCCCATGCCGCCAGGCAATCTCGGGCAAGTCGGTCATCTCGGACATTAGTGTCTGATAAAGCTCGAGTTGCCGCCTCTGCGCCTTGGACAGCCTCAGGGTCCGGGCATCAGCCTCCCCCGTTGCCGCCAGCCGCAACAGCGGATCGGGCGCGACGCCCAGCGCTTCTTCGACATGCACCAATGGCCCAAGGGCGCGGGCGCTGGCCCCTGGCAGAACTCGCGAAAGCACCCCCGCCTGCTCCATCGCGGCGGCCGAGGGCGCGGGGTCTGGCGCGGCCATGAGGCGGGTCATCTCCTGCCCCACCCTTTCAGCCGAAAGCGCCTCGAGCCCTTTAAGGTTCGCGGCGATCCCCGCGAGCGCCTCGGCATCAAGCCCCAGGTCCGGGTCGCCGTACCAAGCGTTGAAGCGGAAGAAGCGCAGGGTGCGCAGGTAATCCTCGCGGATGCGCTGGCCCGCGTCACCGATGAAGCGCACGCGCCGAGCCTCGAGGTCCGGCAGTCCTCCAAGCGGGTCCAGCAGCGTGCCGCGCGCATCGGCGTAAAGCGCATTCATGGTGAAATCGCGCCGGGCTGCATCCTCGGCCACGTTGTCCGAAAACCGCACCACCGCGCGGCGGCCATCGGTTTCCACATCGGCGCGGAAGGTGGTGACCTCGTGGCCAATACCGTTCGCGACCACGGTGACGGTGCCATGGTCAATCCCGGTGGGCACGGGCTTCAGCCCGGCTGCTTGCGCCAGCTCAATCACCCGTTCGGGCGGTGCATCTGTTGCAATGTCCACATCGGCCACGGGCGCGCCGATCAGCGCGTTGCGCACGCAGCCGCCCACGGCAAGCGCCACATGGCCGCCCGCCTCGAGCATCTTAAGAACCGATTGCGTTTCATCGCGGCTCAGCCACTCCCCCCCGACCGTGCTCATGGATGCATCCGTGCCGCGAGGGCCCTCAGCATTCGCGCCGTGGCGCCCCAGATGTAATAGGGACCGAAAGGAGCCACGTAATAGAGCCGCCGCTGACCACGCCAACGTCGGCCCTCGATGCGGAAATTGGCGGGATCGGTGACGTGGTCGAAGGGCACGCGGAAGATCTCAGCCACTTCACCGGGTTCGGCGACCGGGCTGAAACCGTCCTTCACAAGCCCCAGAACGGGGGTGACGAGGAACCCCGTCACCGTCTCATGGGCGGGCATCGTTCCGAGGATCTCCACCGATGCAGGAGGCAGGCCAACCTCTTCATGCGCCTCGCGCAGCGCGGCAGCGACAGGGCCGTCATCGACGGGTTCCACCTTGCCGCCGGGGAACGCGATCTGCCCGGGATGGTGTTTGAGCCGGGACGACCGCTTGGTCAGGACAAGATCGAGCCCGCCTGCCCCAGGAACAAAGGTCACAAGAACCCCGGCCTCGCGCAGCTTGCGCCCTTCGGGCAGGACAGTGCCGGGGTTGAGGTCGAAATCCGAAGATGGCGCACCCGGCGCCTGCAACGCGCGGCGCAAGGCTGCGATCTGGTGGTCGATGCCTGCGCCGGTCTCCGTCACCTCTTGGCCTCGAACCCTACGGAAGCGGGGTCCATGTCGTAATGGGCACCGCAGAACTGGCAATCGGCGGTGACCCTGCCGTCCTCGGTGGTCATCTTCTCGATGTCCTTGGCCGAGTAGATCGACAGCGACTGGCGCACCTTGTCCTCAGAGCAGGTACAGCCAAAGCGCACCGCCTGCGCGTCATAGACCCGCGGCTGTTCCTCGTGAAACAGGCGGAACAGCAGGTCGGTTGGCGGCAGATCGGGGCCGATAAGCTCGAGCTCATCCACCGTGTCCACGTGGAAGTTGACGCGGCGCCAGTTCTCTTCCTCGTCACCCTGCACCAGATCCTCGGGGCGCAGCAGGCCGTTTTCACCGCTGCCGCCGTCCTGCACGAAGGGCGAGGCCTTGGGCATGGTCTGCACAAGGATGCCGCCAGCGCGCCAGCTGCCCGACCCGTCGGCGTTCATCGCCTTGCCGTAGTTCAGCTTGAACCGAGTCGGCAGCTGCTCAGACTGGGCGAAATACCCCTCGGCGCTGGCTGCGAGCGACCCGCCCGCCAGCGGGCTGATGCCCTGGTATGGCGTGTTCCCGGGCCCTTGGTCGATCAAGACCGCAAAATACCCCTCTTCGAGCTGATCGAAGGCGGGGGCATCGGTGACCTGGTCGCGGTCAAAGCTGGCGTAGGCACGGATGCGGGCCGGCTCGCCCTCGTTCTCGGGGGCGTAGTAATCGGTCGCGATCATGCGCAGGGCACCGCGGGTCTGAACCTGCAGAGACAGTTTCCACTGCAGCTTGATGGTCGGACCGATCAGCGCGGTCAGCAGCACCATTTCGGCCACGAGCGTTTCGATCGGCTCGGGGTAATCATGCTGGGACAGGACACCGTCCAGCACCCCGTCAAGGCGTGCGACGCGTCCGCGAATGTCGGAAATATCGAGCTGGAACGGGAGGACGCTGTCATCCCAGGCGAGTTTGCTGCCGATGGTCATGGGGTTTCCTTGTGTGCCGGGCCTTGGCATATCGGCCCCATATAGGACAGGATCCGCTCGGAAAAAAGGGGACACCCAATGATCGCCCGCTACGGAGACGCGCCCGAAGAGGGACGCCGCTACACCCTGCGCCCCGGCGCCTACGCCATCCTGGAACGGGACGGCGCGCTGCTGCTGACCCATCAGGAAACGCCCTGGCCGGAATTTCAGCTGCCCGGCGGCGGGATAGATGCCGGTGAACAGCCCCTCGCCGCGCTGTACCGCGAGGTCTACGAGGAAACCGGCTGGCATATCGCGCGGCCACGGCGGCTCGGAGCGTTCCGGCGCTTCACCTTCATGCCTGAATACGATCTCTGGGCCGAGAAGCTGTGCATCATCTATGCCGCCTTCCCGGTCCGCCCGGTCGAAGCCCCGCGCGAGCCGGGGCACACGGCCCACTGGGTTCCGCCGGATGTCGCGGTGGACGTGCTCGGGAATCCTGGCGACGCGGATTTTGTGCGGCGCTGCCTGCTCTGATCGCCGGGGTCATGCCCTTGTACCGAATTCGACCAGCGCGGCAGAGACGTCATCGGACAGGACGCTGCCAGGCCGCGTGCGCTGGCTCAGCCGCCAGTAAAGATCATCAAGGAACTCGGTACCCCGCGCATCGAGACATTCCGCCGCAAGCTCGGCCAGCCCCTGCTGGTTGAGCATGCCACCCCCGGGAAGCTCCGTTTCAGTGATGCCGTCGGAATAGAGAAGGAGTCGGTCCCCGTCGTGAAGCGTGATCTCGATCGGCGCGTAGGACACCCCGCTGATCAACCCGATGGGCAATCCGCCATCGCCGATGAAATGCATCGCGCCATCCGCCCGGATGACCAGTGGCGGCGGATGTCCGGCCTGCACCAAGGTCACACGTCCGGTGCCAAGATCCAGCGTCAGGTAAGCCATCGTCAGGTATTCGAGCACCCCGGGATCCGCCGAGAGCCGATCGTTGAGGCGAAGCGCCACCTCCTCTGGAGGGCGGTAGACCGGCAGACCGGTGGCGTCACGGGCCAACGCGATGTTCTGGTCCGGGAAATCACTGCCAAGGTAGCCCGCCACCCGCGCGGTCATGAGCGCGGAGGTGATACCATGGCCGGACACATCGATGCTATAGACCCCCAGCCCGCTGGGGTTAGGGCCGAACATGCCCACCAGATCTCCACCCACATGCCCGCAGGGCTTGAGCAGCAGGCTGACCTGTGCCGGGCCGAACTGTCTGCTGCGTTCAGGAACCAGCGCCTCTTGAATGGTGCGCGCCTGCCGCAGGTCGCGGTCGATGGCATCATAGGCCTGGCGCAGCTGATCCAGGGTTCGGGTCAGTTCCCGCTGCATCGACAGGATGCGCCCCCCTGCATTCATCCGCGCGCGCAATTCGTCCGCATTCACCGGCTTGGTCAGAAAGTCATCTGCCCCCGCATCGAGTCCACGTGCGATTTCCCCCTTTTCACTTTTCGAGGTGAGAAGGATGAAATAGCCGTAGCTGTCGCCGCTCATGGCCCTGAACTGGCGACAGAATTCCAAGCCGTCCATGCCCGGCATCATCCAGTCCGACAACACTGCGTCGGGCATGACCTGACGACAAAGCTCCAACGCCTCTTCCCCGCTTTCGGCCTGCCAGACATCGAACCCCCAACGCTTCATCATGACGCTGAGGATCTTGAGCTGTACCGGGCTGTCATCCACGATCAGCACCCGCCGAAGCGGGGCCGAGGCGGGGCTGCCGGCCGTGGTGATGTCGAAGGCTTCCGAGTGCAAAGGCGTTCCTGACGGGCATTTCCCTCAGGCCGGGTCTATCCCACCAGATTTAACGCATCCTTTAGGCTAAACCTTTTGCCAGACCTCCCTGTTCTAACCTTCCGTTCATCTTTTGCGCATTAGTGTCGCAGGCAGGAGGTGAGCGATGATCGATTGGAACCGCATCGCCGAACTGCGTGACGAAATCGGCATCGATGACTTTCACGAAGTCGTCGACCTATTCCTCCGGGAGGTGGAGGATACGCTGGACCACTTGCCTGACGCCCCGTGCGATGCGGCCAATCTCGAGAGGCAGCTGCATTTCCTGAAGGGCAGCGCTCTGAACCTAGGGTTCAAGAAGCTTGCCGCGCTGTGCCAGGCCGGAGAGGTCGGCGCCCGCAATGGCGTGATGGATGCCATAGACACCGGGCGCATCAGGACAGCTTATGTCGAATCCCGATCAGAATTCTTCTTGGAACTTGAGGCCAGGCTGGCCGCCTGATCCCCGGACCGATCAGATCAGGAACTGCGCCAGCACGTCATCTTCAGTGATGTCACGATAGCTGTACCCGCGCGAGTCGAGGATGTCGTAGAGACGCGCGAAATTGCCCGGGTCCGAGGTTTCGATCCCGATCATCACAGAGCCGAAGTTGCGGGCGGATTTCTTGAGGTATTCGAACCGCGTGATGTCATCCTCCGGCCCGAGGAACCCGAGGAAATCCTTCAGTGCGCCGGGCCGCTGCGGCAGGCGCAGGATGAAGTATTTCTTCACCCCGGTGTACCGCTGCGCCCGTTCCTTCACCTCGGGCAGACGCTCGAAATCGAAATTGCCGCCAGAGGTGATGCACACCACCGTCTTGCCCCGGATCGCCTGTCCGAGATCCTTCAGCGCGTCGACGGACAGCGCCCCAGCAGGCTCGAGCACCACGCCCTCGACATTGAGCATGTCGAGCATGGTGATGCACAGACGGTTCTCGTCGATGGTCAGGGTGCTGGCCACGCCCACGCCCTTGAGCGCCTCGAAGGTGCGCTCACCGATACGCGCCACCGCCGCCCCGTCGGCGAACGTGTCCACCCGGTCCAGCGTCACCGGATGCCCCGCCTCGAGCGCTGCCCGCAGGCAGGCGCCCCCGGTGGGTTCCACGAAGGTATAGCCGGTATTGGTGCCGAAATAGCTGAGCATCCCGGCCGAGAGGCCGCCACCGCCCACGGGAACGATGACATGGTCAGGCACACGGCCAAGCTGGGTTTCGATCTCGAACGCGACGCTGGCCTGACCTTCGATCACGTCGTCATCATCGAAGGGCGGCAGGAACTGCCCGCCTTTTTCAGCGCAATAGTCCTTGGCCGCAGCCAGCGTGTCATCGAAATAGTCGCCAGTCAGGACGATTTCGATGGCATCACCGCCAAAGATCCGGGTCTTCTGGATCTTCTGGTCCGGCGTAGTGACCGGCATGAAGATCACGCCCCGCGCGCCGAAATGGCGGCACATGTAGGCCACCCCCTGCGCATGGTTGCCGGCGCTGGCACACACAAAAAGCTCCGTGCCTTCCTGCTTGCGCATGGCGTTGAAGGCCCCGCGCAGCTTGTAGCTGCGCACCGGGCTCAGATCCTCGCGCTTGAGCCAGACATCCGCGCCGAACCGGTCGCTGAGATGGGCGTTGCGCTGAAGCGGCGTCTCGGGGAAAACCTCGCGCATCGCCTCGGCTGCGGCGCGGGCCCTGTCATGAAAGCTGGTCATGCCCGTGGAATGACCCATCGCCAGCCACAAGGCAAGCGCTAGTCGATGGGGCGGCCTTCGATGAAATGACCGTAAAGCGTCGTCAGGATCGACACGCCGATCATCGTCACGAACCAGTTCACCACCACCGAATAGATCAGCGAGACGACCGAGCTGGTGTTCCCGTCGATCATCGCGGGCACGGAAATCAGAACCTGCGCGCCGATGACGATCAGCGCCAGCATAAGCACGGCCTTGTCGCCGTCGCCCGTCGCCTGCCAGCTTTCACGCATGGTCAGCGGGCGGCCCACCGCAGCGGCGGGCAGCACGAGGCCGACCCGGAAGAACAGGTAGCTGATCAGCCCCACGAGGCCGAAGGACACTATGCCGAGAAGCCCCGGCACCGCCATGGCCGCCGATACCGCGATGCCGCCGACCACTGCCAGCACCACCCCGAGCGCGAAGGCAATCACGATGGACTTCCACACATAGCTGCCAAGCTCGGATCCACGCCAGCGCGGCAGGAAGGCCGCGGGCTCTTCGCCCTCGAGCGCGTAGCGATGCCAGCCCACCGCGATCCAGAGGCTGGTGACCAACGCAAGCACGGCCAGCACCAGCGCCTCGAACGGCATGCCTCCACCCTCGGGCATGTCCACCGGGTCTGCGGGCAGGCTTGATGTGGCGTTGAACACGACGACCTGCATGGCGACCTGCACGAGGTACAGCCCTAGCGAGATTCGCAGCGCGACGTCGAGGTTGTCGAGAACCATCCGCACCGAGTGTAGAAAGATCTTCCAGCCCATTCGCTCGCCTGCCTTTGCACGTTTTTTACCGCAATGTCTGCGCATGGCTAGCACAGCAGCCCCCGTGGTCAACGTGGCAACCTTGCTCCCGGCATCAAAAGGCTATAACCCGCGCGGCAGATTTCACGGAAGTCACGGAAGGAAGCCCGCATGTCCGCGCCCAAGAAAGTCGTCCTGGCCTATTCCGGTGGCCTCGACACCTCGATCATCCTCAAATGGTTGCAGACCGAGTACGGCTGTGAGGTGGTGACCTTCACCGCCGACCTAGGACAGGGTGAAGAGCTCGAGCCCGCCCGCGCCAAGGCCGAGATGCTGGGCGTCTCCAAGGTCTACATCGAAGACCTGCGCGAAGAGTTCGTGCGCGACTTCGTCTTCCCGATGTTCCGGGCCAACGCGCTGTACGAGGGGCTGTACCTTCTGGGCACCTCGATCGCGCGTCCGCTGATTTCCAAGCGCCTCGTCGAGATCGCCGCCGCCGAAGGCGCCGATGCCGTGGCGCATGGTGCGACCGGCAAGGGCAATGACCAGGTACGGTTCGAGCTGGCGGCCTACGCGCTCAACCCCGACATCAAGGTGATCGCGCCGTGGCGCCTGTGGGACCTGACCTCGCGCACGAAGCTCATCGACTTCGCCGAGAAGAACCAGATCCCGATCGCCAAGGACAAGCGCGGCGAGGCTCCCTTCTCGGTTGATGCGAACCTCTTGCACACCTCCTCCGAGGGCAAGGTTCTCGAGAACCCCGCAGACGAAGCGCCTGATTACGTGCTGCAGCGCACCGTTCCCGTGGAGCAGGCCCCGAACGAGCCCGAGTACATCGAAGTCGGCTTCGAAAAGGGCGACGCGGTGTCGATCGACGGTGAGGCGATGTCGCCCGCGACGATCCTCACCAAGCTTAACGAGCTGGGCGGCAAGCACGGCATCGGCGTTCTGGACCTCGTGGAAAACCGCTTCGTGGGCATGAAGTCTCGCGGCATCTACGAGACCCCCGGCGGCACCGTCCTGCTGGAAGCGCACCGCGGCATCGAGCAGATCACGCTCGACAGCGGCGCCGGCCACCTCAAGGACTCGATCATGCCGCGGTACGCCGAGCTGATCTACAACGGCTTCTGGTTCTCGCCCGAGCGCGAGATGCTGCAGGCCCTGATCGACAAGAGCCAGGAGCATGTCACCGGCACCGTCCGTCTGAAGCTCTACAAGGGCTCGGCACGCACTGTCGCCCGCTGGTCCGAGCATTCGCTGTATTCCGAGGCGCACGTGACCTTCGAAGAGGACGCTGGCGCTTACAACCAGGAAGACGCAAAGGGCTTCATCCAGCTGAACGCGCTGCGCCTGAAGCTGCTGGCTGCACGAAACCGTCGTCTCAAGGGCTGACCCTCGCCACATCGCTGAAACAAGTGACCCCCGCCGGATACGCATCCGGCGGGGGTCTGCTTTCGTGCGTAAGAAAACACGAGGCACCGGTTTGGAACGATGCCCCTACTGGCACTGAAGCCGCCTCCGAGTGAAGGGATGGAGACGACCTTGAAAGGCGCGTCAGGGGTTGAGACGGCCTTTCGTGCAAGCGTTCCACATTGGGATGGAACGCTTGCGGGGATCTGGGGTCACTCGGCGGTGATGACCGTCATCACCAGCTCATCGTTGACACGGATAGGGCCGTCTTCAGATGCGCCGAGGGTGTATTCGAAGATGCCGGTTTCCGAGCCACCGTCTTCACCGTGGACCATCAGCATCAGCATGTCGCCCGATGCGACGTCTTCGGTGAGGATGGCGGCGACATCCATGGTCTCGCCGGCGCGGAGCGGTGCGTGGCCGACAACGGGGCCCGGTGCCATCTCGGAGTCGGTACGGTGCACGACGAGCCAGCCGTTCTGCTCGGCGGTGACCTTATCGGCGCTTACCACGCCATTGGACACATCCTGATCCATGGCTTCAACGGCGTTGCTCATGTGGTCGTCAGCGAATGCGGCGGTGGCGGTCAGTCCAAAAGCGGCGGTCAGTGCGAGGATTTTCATGGTCTCTCCTGTCGTGTTTTCGGTCTTCCGATGGCCAGTTCGACCTCGGTTCTGGCGAATACACGGAGGACGGGAGTGACTGGTTTCAGAAAATCCGATTTTTTTGCAGGTTTTTGCCTTGGCGCAGCGTCTGTCACATCGCCCGTTCGAGAAGCTTTTCGTAGTGAGGCATGACCTTCCGGCACAGATCAGCGTTGCGCCCCTCGAGCGCTGGCACCGCGCCTTCGGGATCGGGGAAGCCGGTCCAGCGGTGCGCATCCTCGTACCAGTAAGACGCCCAGATGCCCTCTCCCGGGTGGCCGCCACTGGGCCATGATATCATGTCCGGAAGGAAATCGAGGCCGATGGCATCGCACAGGTCCGTCAACCGTCCCTCAGGGTCTTCGAGAATGTCCCCCATGCATATGACATGAGGCTGCAGACCAATTTTCACTACATGGTCGAACAGCTCTGCCTGCACCTCGTACCCGAGGTCGTGTTCTGTGGGTGTCTCGAGCCCTTGGGCAAAACTCGATATCACGCGCGCCGGGTCGCGGATAAGGAAGACATGCGTGCAATCCTTCATGAATTCCCGCGGGATTCCACGGATCATGTGCGGACACATATGCTTGTGTAGCGCATGCGCCTTGCCGTCGGGGATGGGCCCAGAAAGAGACCTAGCCACCTCCTTGGCAGTACGGACCCGGTCGCGCCGGATCTCGTAGGACATTGGATGCGGCAACCAGGTGCGCCGCAGGTAAGGGCCATAGAACGGCTCATCCACGACATGGAAGTCGGGCCTGTTGCCGAAGGCATACATCATCGCCGTCGAAAGACTTCGCGGCACGGACCACATCGCGATTCTCATGTGGACACCCTGAGGCAGGAAAGTTGACAGATGGTTTCCCCGCGCAGGTCTTTCGTAACCCTCCGCCTCGCTCACCTTCCGGTGAAGCGACGCCCACGGGATTGATCCGCCCGCCACCCTGCACCAGCATTACGGACAGAGGAGAACCGCCATGCCCCATATTTTTCGCAGAGCCACCCGTCTTGCCCTTGCCAGCCTAGCCGCCATCCCACTGCTGACGGCCCCTACTTTTGCCGCAGAACAGAAGATTACCGTCGCCGGTGGCTGCTTCTGGTGCGTGGAGGCCGACTTCGAGAAGGTCCCCGGCGTCATCGAGGCGGTGTCCGGTTATACCGGCGGGTCCACCGACAATCCAAGCTACAAACAGGTCAGCCGCGGCGGCACTGGCCATTATGAGGCGGTGCAAATCCGGTATGACGACAGCAAGGTCAGCCGGGACCAGCTGTATTCGCTGTTTTTCCGGTCCGTCGATCCGCTTGATGCCGGTGGTCAGTTCTGCGACCGGGGCGAAAGCTACCGCACTGCGATCTTTGCCTCGGGCTCCGACAAGGCCGCGGCGCAGCAGGCCAAGGCCAATGCCCAGTCCGCCCTTGGTGCAAAGGTGGTGACCCCGATCCTGCCCGAACAGACATTCTGGCCCGCCGAGGCCGAGCACCAGGATTATTACAAGGGCGACAATCTCATCCTGAGCCGGTTCGGCCCGATCCGCCAGTCCAACGCATATGATCGCTACCGCGAGGCCTGCGGCCGCGATCAGCGCGTGCGCGAGCTTTGGGGCAGCGATGCGCCCTTCGTGGGCGGCTGACCCGAGGGGCCGATCACAGCCCCGAGTCCTGCAGGTCCTTGAGGTCGGGGATCGCGTCCGCCGCACCGTGCCGGGTGACCATCAGCGCTCCGGCCCGGCTTGCCAGCCGGATCGCCTGCTGCAGCGGCATCCCCCGGTCGAGCCCCGCCGCAAGGTAGCCGGTAAAGGTGTCGCCCGCGCCGGTCGTGTCGACAGGCTCGACCTTGGGCGTTTCGAACCGTTCAGCGGCCCAGCCATTCTCGGCCCGGTGCAGGCGCCCACCGTATCTACCTTCGGTGACGATGACACAGCCCACGCCAAGCTTGGGCAGATCCATCCCGGTCGTGGCCAGAAGCTGTTCCATTTCGATGGCGTTGAGCACGAGGATGTCGGTGTGGGGAATGACCTCGCGCGCGGCCTCGGCGTCGAAGGGCGCGGCGGCATAGATCACGCGCAGCCCCATGTCATGCGCCATGCGGGCAGCCTCGGCCTGCATCAGGGTTTCGTTCTGCAGCAACAGGATGTCCCCGGTCGAGGCATCGGACAGCGCCTGCGCGACGATATCCTTGGGGATCGCATAGTTGGCGCCCCGATGAATGATGATGCTGTTCTCGCCGTGGGAATCCACCATGATGATGGCGTGGCCGGTGGGTGCATCCACCGTCGCGATATGCCGCGTGTCGACGCCGTATTCCATCATCCGCTCGACGGCCCAGCCGCCATCCGCTCCGACGGCCCCGATGTGCAGCACCCGGCCCGCGGCCCGCGCGGCGGCGACGGACATGTTGGCCCCCTTGCCGCCCAGCCCGCGCCGCAGGTCTGTGGCGGCGAGGGTTTCACCGGGCGCGACCAGATGCGGCAGCGCATAGGACAGGTCCGCGTTGATGGATCCAAGGTTGTAGATCGTCACGATCCTGTCCTTTCTCTTTGAGTACAGGCGGGCTCAGCCGACCTTGCAGGCCGCCAGAACCGCCATGTTGAGGATGTCGTTCGCAGTCATGCCCGTCGAGCAGATCTGGATCGAGTTGTCGACACCGGCAAGGATCGGCCCGATCACCGTGGCCCCTGCCATCTCCTGCATGAGCTTGACCGAGATCGACGCCGAGTGCCGCGCAGGCACCACGAGGATATTGGCCGGGCCGGTGAGACGCTGGAAGGGATAAGCCTCCTGCGCCTTGACGTTCAGCGCCACGTCCACGGCCATCTCTCCCTCGTACTCGAAATCAACGCCACGCTGATCCAGCACCTGCGGCGCCACATGCATCTTGGTGGCACGTTCCGACACCGGGTATCCGAAGGTCGAGAAGGACACGAAGGCCACCCGCGGTTCAAGGCCCAGATGCCGCGCCACACCGGCGGCACGTTCAGCGATGGTGGCAAGGTCGTTCTCGTCCGGCCATTCATGCACCAGCGTGTCGGAAATCAGAACGATCCGCCCGTTGAGCAGAAGCGCCGTCACCCCGACCGCGCCATGCTGCGCATCGGCGTCGAAGACGGTGTTGATCCGCTCCATCACATGCGCTGACTTGCGGGTCGCGCCGGTGACAAGGCCGTCCGCATGCCCGTGCGCGAGCATCAGCGAGGCAAAGACGTGACGGTCCCGCGCCGCAAGACGGTGGATGTCCTTGAGGTCGCGGCCCCGGCGCTGAAGACGCTCGTAGAGGAAATCCTTGTAGGTCTCGAGATGCCGGGTGTTGGCGGCGTTCACCACCTCGATCTCGCGGATCGCATCGCCAAGCCCCAGCTCTTCGAGCTTGCGCTTTACGTCTTCGTCGCGGCCCACGACGATGGATTTGCCGAAGCCGTTGCGCTGGTACATGACCGCGGCGCGCAGCACGCGCGGATCGTCGCCTTCCGCGAACAGCATCCGGGCCTGCGCCTGACGGGCGCGGTTGTTGATCGACCGCAGCATCGGCGCGGTGCTGTCCATGCGGCCCTTGAGCGTTTCCTCGTAGGCGTCCATGTCGATGATGGGCCGCCGCGCCACGCCGGTATCCATGCCCGCCTTGGCCACAGCGGTGGGAATGCGGTGTATGAGGCGCGGATCGAACGGCGTCGGGATGATGTAATCGCGCCCGAAGCTCAGCTGCTTGCCATAGGCCAGCCCCACCTCGTCCGGCACATCCTCGCGGGCGATGGCGGCAAGCGCCTCGGCGCAGGCGATCTTCATCTCGTCGTTGATGGCCCGCGCGTGAATGTCGAGCGCGCCGCGGAAGAGATACGGGAAGCCCAGCACGTTGTTCACCTGGTTCGGGTAGTCCGACCGCCCGGTGGCGACGATGGCGTCGGGGCGCACCTCGTGGGCCTCTTCGGGGGTGATCTCGGGGTCGGGATTGGCCATGGCGAAGATAACCGGGTTCTCGGCCATGCTTTCCACCATGGCCGGCGTTACCGCGCCCTTGGCCGACACGCCAAGGAACACGTCCGCATCCTTCATCGCATCCTCAAGCGTGCGGGCCGAGGTGGTCGCGGCATGGGCCGACTTCCACTGGTTCATGCCCTCGGTCCGGCCCTGATAGATCACGCCCTTGGTGTCGCACATGATGCAGTTGTCATGCTTGGCGCCCATGGCCTTGACCAGCTCGAGGCAGGCGATGCCCGCCGCCCCGGCGCCGTTGAGCACGATTTTAACGTCCTCGATCTTCTTGCCCGACAGATGCAGCGCGTTGATGAGGCCGGCGGCGCAGATCACGGCGGTGCCATGCTGGTCGTCGTGGAACACCGGAATATCGCATAGCTCTTTCAGCTGCTGTTCAATGATGAAGCACTCGGGCGCCTTGATGTCCTCGAGGTTGATGCCCCCGAAGGTGGGAGCCATCAGCTTCACTGCCTTGATGAATTCATCCGGGTCTTCGGTATCCAGCTCGATGTCGATGGAGTTCACATCGGCGAACCGCTTGAACAGAACCGACTTGCCTTCCATCACCGGCTTTGACCCCAGCGCGCCAAGGTTGCCAAGACCCAGAACAGCCGTCCCGTTCGAGATCACCGCGACGAGGTTGCCCTTGTTGGTGTAATCATAGGCCAGCTCGGGGTTCTGGGCGATATCTTCACAAGGCACGGCGACGCCCGGCGAATAGGCCAACGACAGGTCCCGCTGCGTGGTCATCGGCACCGTCGCCTGCACCTCCCATTTGCCCGGCGTGGGCTCAAGGTGAAAGGCGAGCGCCTCTTCCCGCGTGAACTTCATCTTGGCCATGTCGTTTACTCTCCTGGCAATCCGGCGTCGTTGCTCATACCGCAGGGCGCACCTCCGCTCAACTGCGTGGTTTTCGCCTTTCGTCTCGGTCCGGGCCTTTGATATGCAAATCACAGCAGGCAGACGGGGAAGAACATGACGGCAGTCACGCCGATGATGGCGCAATATCTCGAGATCAAGGCAGGGCATCCGGACGCGCTGCTGTTCTACCGCATGGGCGATTTCTACGAGCTGTTCTTCGACGATGCCGCCGCCGCGGCCGAGGCTCTCGACATCGCGCTGACCAAGCGCGGCAAGCATGATGGCGACGACATCCCCATGTGCGGTGTGCCGGTCCATGCCGCCGAAGGCTATCTTCTGACACTGATCCGCAAGGGGTTCCGTGTCGCAGTCTGCGAGCAGATGGAAAGCCCAGCCGAGGCCAAGAAGCGTGGGCACAAGTCCGTGGTGCGCCGCGACGTGGTGCGCCTTGTGACCCCCGGCACCCTGACCGAGGATTCCCTGCTCGAGGCGCGGCGCCACAACTACCTTGCCGCTTTGGGCAAGGTTCGCGACGAATGGGCCCTGTCCTGGGCTGACATTTCGACCGGCGCCTTTCATGTCATGCCCCTTGGTCAGAGCCGCATTGGCGCGGAACTGGCGCGGCTGGCGCCCTCCGAGCTGCTGGTGTCTGACGGCACCGACGAAGTGCTTCGGGAAGTTTTCTCTGATCTGGGAATCGATCCCACGGTGCTTGGCCGCGCGTCCTTCGACAGCGCCGGGGCCGAGACGCGGCTGTGCACCCTCTTCGGCGTGCAGACTCTTTCAGGTTTCGGAAATTTCGAGCGGGCCGAGCTTGCCGCCATGGGTGCACTAGTCGACTACCTCGACATCACACAAAAGGGCAAACTGCCGCTGCTGCGCGTACCGCAGCGCGACGCCATCTCGCGCTTGCTGCAGATCGATGCGGCCACACGTCGCAACCTCGAACTGACGCATTCAATGAATGGGGGGCGGCAGGGTTCGCTTCTGTCGGTGATCGACCGCACGGTCACCCCCGGCGGCGGGCGGCTTCTGGAACGGCGAGTGTCGTCGCCGTCGCGCGATCTGTCGGTGATCCACGGACGGCTTGATGCAGTCGATTGGGCCATGCAGACCGCCGACGCCCAAGCCTTGCGCGACATGCTTCGCAAGGTGCCCGACATCGACCGTGCCCTTTCGCGGCTTGGCCTCGACCGGGGCGGCCCGCGTGACCTCACGGCAGTACGCGGTGCCCTCACCCAGGCACAGGAACTGAGCCAGCGGCTCGACCAGGCCGCTCTGCCCCCGCTGCTTGACGACGCCAAGGCCTCCCTCGCAGGACAGGACGAGCTGCTGGACCTGCTCGACGCCGCCTTGGTGGCCGAACCACCCTTGCTCACCCGTGACGGCGGCTTCATCGCACCTGGCTACGATGCCGCCCTCGACGAGGCGCGCGAACTGCGCGACGAAGGGCGGAGCGTGATCGCTGCCATGCAGGGGCGCTACGCCGAACAGGCGGGCGTCAACGCGCTCAAGATCAAGCATAACAACGTGCTGGGCTACTTCATCGAAACCACGGCCACCCACGCCGAAAAGATGATGTCCGCCCCCCTGAACGAGACCTTCATCCATCGCCAGACCACCGCAAACCAGGTGCGATTCACCACGGTGGAACTGACCGAGCTCGAAACCCGCATTCTCAATGCCGGCAACGAGGCGCTCGAGATCGAAAAGCGTCTCTATGCTGCCTTGAAAGATGCCATTTTGGCCGAGGCTCCCGCCCTCGCGGAAACCGGCCTTGCCCTGTCGGAGTTCGATCTTGCCCTCGGCCTTGCGGACCTGTCGAAAGCGCAGGACTGGACCCGCCCCAAGGTGGATGACAGCCGCGCTTTCGACATTCGCGGTGGCCGCCACCCGGTGGTGGAGCGTGCCCTGCAACAGCAGGGGGCCGGGCCGTTCATTGCCAATGACTGTGCCCTGAACGCCGAAGGGGACGCCGCCGCCGTTAACCTGCTCACCGGCCCGAACATGGCGGGTAAATCGACCTACCTGCGGCAGAACGCCCTTATTGCATTGCTTGCTCAGATGGGCTGCCACGTCCCCGCACAAAGTGCCCATATCGGCCTCGTCAGCCAGATCTTCAGCCGCGTGGGCGCGTCGGACGATCTGGCTCGTGGCCGCTCGACCTTTATGGTCGAAATGGTGGAAACCGCCGCCATCCTCAATCAGGCGGACGACCGTGCGCTGGTGATCCTCGACGAGATCGGCCGCGGCACCGCCACCTACGACGGCCTCTCAATCGCCTGGGCGACACTGGAGCATCTGCACGCCAGCAACAGGGTCCGCGGCCTTTTCGCCACCCACTACCACGAACTCACCCAACTTGCGGGGAAACTTGCCGGCGTGAAAAACGCCACCGTTGCAGTCAAGGAATGGGACGGCGAGGTGATCTTTCTGCACGAGGTCAAGGACGGCGCCGCCGACCGCTCCTACGGGGTACAAGTGGCACAGCTCGCCGGACTTCCCAAGCCGGTGATCGCCCGTGCCCGCACGGTCCTCGAAGCGCTGGAAAAGGGCGAACGCGACAGCGCCGCGCCCAAGGCCCTGATCGACGACCTGCCCCTCTTTTCCGCCGCCGCGGCGCCGCCCCCCAGTCCGAAGGCCAGCACGGAGCCGTCGCAGCTCGAACAGAGCCTGAGCACGATCAACCCGGACGACCTCACCCCGCGCGAAGCGCTGCAGGCGCTATACGATCTCAAGGCCCTGCTTCCCGTGAAACAGTAAGGGCGGCGCCACACGGCACCGCCCCCATCTTCTTCTCTTTCAAAATACGCCGGGGGTGAGGTCGCAGGCCGAGGGGGCAGCGCCCCCATTCCCGCTCACCGCCAGGCAATCAGCCCTGCATGGAGCTCACACCCACCTGCGCCGGACGCAGCAGACGGTCGTAGAGCATGAAGCCCTCGGCAGACACCTGAATGATCTCGCCCGCCTTGGTGCCCGGCACCGGCGCCTCGAACATCGCCTCGTGATGCTGCGGGTCGAACTTGTCACCCACCTGCGGCGAGATCGTTGTCATGCCGTGCTTGGAGAAGACGTTCACCAGCTCGCGCAGGGTCAGCTCGATGCCTTCGACGAGCGGCGCCGCCGCGTTCTCTTCCTTGGCCACGCCAAGCGCACG
The DNA here is from genome assembly GCF_014643635.1 of Salipiger pallidus. Classification (GTDB taxonomy): domain Bacteria; phylum Pseudomonadota; class Alphaproteobacteria; order Rhodobacterales; family Rhodobacteraceae; genus Salipiger; species Salipiger pallidus. The sequence continues at coordinate 144,158 of NZ_BMJV01000006.1, read as the reverse complement.
GTGCAGGTTGTCGTAGACCGGCAGCAGATCGCGGGCCAGCTTGGAGCCGCCGTACTGCTGCGCCTCGCGGCGATCCTTGTCGGCGCGCTTGCGGGCGTTGTCGGCATCGGCCAGGGCCCGCATGTAGCGATCCTTGAAATCGTCCCGCTCGGCCCGGAGCGAATCAAGCTCCAGCGCAGCGTCGTCGATCTCGGCTTCGTCCTCAGCGTAGGCCTCGGCCTCTGCCGCTTCGATATCGTCCAGAAACTCGTCGTTCTTCGGGTCTGCCATGTTTAACCTCTAGCTCCGCTCGGCAATCAGCTTGCCGACCAGCTGGGCCGTGTAATCCACAATCGGTACGATCCGGCCATAGTTGAGGCGCGTGGGGCCGATCACGCCCACCGCGCCGATGATCTTACGGTCCGCGTTCATATAAGGAGACACCACCAGAGAGGAACCCGAAAGTGAGAAAAGTTTGTTCTCGGAGCCGATAAAAATGCGCACGCCATCGCCGCTCTCGGCCAGATCGAGGAACTCGGCAATGTCCCGCTTGCGCTCGAGGTCGTCGAAAAGCGTGCGGATGCGGTCCAGTTCAGTGCTTTCGGATTCGCTTGCCAGAAGGTGTGACCGGCCGCGCACGATCAGCCGGGCGGAATTGTCGCCCTCGCCTTCCCAGCTGGCCAGCCCGGCCTCGATCATCTCGGCGGCAAGGCCGTCGATCTCTTGCCGGCGCTTGGCGATCTCCTCGGCCATGATGCCGCGCAGCTCGGACAGGGTCCGTCCTTCGATCAGCGCGTTGAGGAAGTTGGCGGCCTCGCGCATGGAACTCGGAGTCTGCCCTGGCGGCGGGGTGAAGAGCCGGTTCTCCACATGGCCATCGGCGAATACGAGCACCACCAGCGCCCGGTCATGGCCAAGGCTGACGAACTCGATATGCCGGATCGGCGCTTCGTGCTTGGGGGTCATCACAAGGCTCGCACCCTGCGTCACCCCAGACAGCGCTGCCCCGACCCGGTCGAGGAAACCACCCACGTCATCGGCGCCCTTCCCGCGCGTGGCGTCGAGCATCTGCCGGTCCGACTGGTCGAGATCCCGCACCTCGAGCAAACCATCCACGAACATCCGCAGACCAAGCTGCGTGGGGATGCGTCCGGCGCTCACATGCGGACTGTCGAGCAGACCGAGGTATTCGAGATCCTGCATCACGTTCCGGATCGTCGCCGCCGACACCTTCTCGGACAGCGTCCGGGTCAGCGTGCGCGACCCGACGGGTTCGCCGAGTTCAAGATAGCTTTCGACCACGCGGCGAAACACTTCGCGCGAGCGATCGTTCATCTCGTCAAGAATTCTGCTTCCCTCTGTCATCACTCTCTCCGGGTCCTCATGACCATTAAAAGCGGGCCTCTGGCGAGGTCAATCGGGGTTGCGGGGATTGTCGGGCAAGATTATCCCCGAACGCAACTGACGAAAGGGGCACCAATGAGACCGTCTGGACGAGATCTAAGTGAAATGCGTGAGGTTTCAATCGAGACCGGCGTCACGAAACATGCTGAAGGCTCGTGCCTCATCAAGATTGGCGGCACCCACGTGATTTGCACCGCCTCTCTGGAGCCCCGCGTGCCCCCCTTCATCAAAGGCTCGGGCCTTGGCTGGGTGACGGCGGAATACGGCATGCTGCCCCGTTCGACCGGATCGCGCATGCGCCGCGAGGCGACCACCGGCAAGCAAGGGGGCCGCACCGTCGAGATCCAGCGCCTCATTGGCCGCGCCCTGCGCGCCGGGGTCGACCGCAACGCGCTTGGCGAACGTCAGATCACCGTAGACTGCGACGTGATCCAGGCTGACGGCGGCACCCGTTGCGCCGCGATCACCGGCGGCTGGGTCGCCCTGCGTCTTGCGGTCAACAAGCTGCTCAAGGCCCGCGACATCGTCACCGATCCGCTGGTGTCGCCGGTGGCAGCCGTCTCCTGCGGGATATATGCCGGCCAGGCGATCCTCGACCTCGACTATGCCGAGGACAGCGAAGCAGGCGTCGACGGCAACTTCATCCTGCGCGGCGACGGTGCCCTGATCGAGGTGCAGACCTCGGCCGAGGGGTCTGTGTTCTCGCGCGATCAGATGACCCAGCTGATGGACCTTGCCGAAAAGGGCGTGTCCGAACTGGTTGCAGCCCAGAAGGCGGCCTGCGCATGACCCGGCGTTTCACGGGTGACAAGCTGCTTGTCGCCACCCACAACAAGGGCAAGCTGGATGAGATCCGCGACCTTCTGGCCCCTTACGGCGTCAGCGTCGTCGGCGCCGCCGAGATGGATCTGCCCGAACCGGTCGAAGACGGCACCACCTTCGTGGAAAACGCCCGCATCAAGGCCCATGCCGCCGCCAAGGCGACTGGGCTGCCGGCCCTGTCTGACGACAGCGGTATCGAGATTGACGCCCTGAACGGTGCTCCTGGTGTCTACACTGCCGATTGGGCCGAAACAGAGACGGGTCGCGACTTTCTCATGGCCATGACTCGCGCTCATGACGAGCTGGTCGCCAGCGATGCCGAACAGCCTTGGACCGCGCGTTTCTGCTGCACGCTGGTCCTTGCATGGCCCGATGGACATGACGAGGTCTTCCCCGGCACCATGGAAGGCGCTGTCGTCTGGCCCATGCGCGGCGAGCAAGGCCATGGTTACGACCCGGTGTTCCAGCCGCAGGGCTACGACATCACCTTCGGCGAGATGGACCGCTGGGAGAAGAACAAGATCAGCCACCGCGCCGATGCCTTCGCCAAGTTCGTGACGGGCTGCTTTGGCTGAACCGTACACCAGCTGGCGCGAGGGGGGCTTCGGCCTTTACGTGCATTGGCCCTTCTGCGAGGCCAAGTGCCCCTATTGCGACTTCAACAGCCATGTCACCGCCCATGTCGATCAGTCGAGATGGGCGGAGGCGCTGGTGTCCGAGCTTCACCGCTACGGCGCCCTCACCGAGGGGCGCAAGCTCGACAGCATTTATTTCGGTGGCGGGACCCCGTCCTTGATGGCTCCAGACACCGTCCGCGCCGTGATCGACGCCAGCCGGGCCCACTGGGCGTGGTCGAATGACATCGAAATCACGCTTGAGGCCAATCCCCGCTCAGTCGAGATCTCCAAGTTCGAAGGCTTCGCTCATGCCGGCGTGAACCGGGTATCCCTTGGCGTGCAAGCGCTGCGCCCGGATGATCTGCGCCGGCTCGGACGTTTGCATGGGGTCGACGATGCGCTGAAGGCGCTCGACGTGGCGCGGTCCTGCTTCGACCGCGTGAGCTTTGACCTGATCTACGGACGCCAAGGTCAGAGCCTGCCGGAGTGGGAAACAGAACTTAACGAAGCGCTGGATCTCGCGGGAGATCATCTTTCGCTTTACCAGCTCACGGTCGAGCAAGGCACCGCCTTCTGGGATCGGGCTCAGGCGGGGAAGTTGCGCGGCCTTCCGGACGAAGACCTCGGCGCCGACATGTACGAAGCGACTGCCGAAATCGCCGCTGCCAAGGGCTTTTCAGCCTACGAAGTGTCTAATTACGCCCTACCCGACGCCATGTCGCGGCATAATCTCGTCTACTGGCGCAGCGGTGACTACGTGGGCATCGGCCCCGGTGCCCATGGCCGCGTCACCATGAACGGCACGCGGCACGCCACCGTCGCTCGTAAGATGCCCGGCGACTGGATCAGGGCCGCAGAAACAGGATCCGCAGATGCCGAGCTTGAGCCCCTGCCCCGTGCTGATGTCTGGAATGAGTTTTTGCTCATGGGCCTTCGCCTGACCGAAGGCGTCAGCATGACCCGCGCCCGCAAGATCGGCGGCACCTGGGCCGACGCGCTTCCGCTGGCTTATTACCAAGACCTCGGGCTAATCTGGCGGGAAGATGATCGGTTCGGTGCAACGCCGCAAGGGCGCTTGGTGCTCAACACGCTAACCTCAGAACTTCTCAGTGTCTGAGTCCACGGCTTGAAAACGAAAAGGCCCCGGCCCAGATCGCCGGGGCCTCTTCTCAATCTATCAACTTTCGACCGGATCAACGACCTGAGCTGAGGATCATGCAAAGGGTGTCGAGTTCGTCCAGATCCTCGTAAGCGATCGTAACCCTACCCTGCGTGGTTCCCGGCTTGTGTGACACGGTCACCTTCATGCCAAGAGCGGCTGACAGATCGCCTTCGAGCGCTCGGGTGTCGGCATCCTTCTCGCCTTCTTCACTAGCCGCCTTGGGCGTCGACGAAACCTTTGGCCGCGCCGGCTGGGTTTCCGCGCGCAGAAGCGCTTCGGCCTGGCGGACCGTCAGCTTCTTGCGGATGATTTCCTGCGCCATGGCGTCAGGGTCCTTGGCGGTCACCAGCGTACGGGCATGTCCAGCGCTCAGTTCACCATTGCGTACGAATTCCTGAACGCCCTCCGGGAGGTTCAGAAGACGCAGAAGGTTCGCAATATGGCTCCGGCTCTTCCCTAGCGCTTCTGCAATCTTCTCCTGCGTGTGTCCAAACTTGAACATGAGCTGCTTGTAGCCGGCAGCTTCTTCGATCGCGTTCAGGTCAGCCCGCTGGATGTTCTCGATGATCGCAATCTCAAGTGTTTCCTGATCATTCAGGTCGCGGACAAGGACCGGAACTTCGTGCTGTTTGGCGAGCTGCGCAGCGCGCCAGCGGCGTTCACCAGCGACGATTTCAAACTTCGTCTCATCACCCGGCGCAGGTCGGACGATGATCGGCTGAAGAATACCCTTTGCACGGATCGAGTCCGAAAGTTCTTTCAGCTGTTCATCGGTAAAACTACGTCGCGGCTGATCCTTGTTCGGAATCACATTCTCGATCGGCACCATCCGATCGGGGGACTTCGGAGTGCTGGGCTCTTCGGTGCGCGACGGCGCAATATCGACGTCGGACATCAGCGCAGAGAGCCCTCGGCCAAGACCCCTGCGTTGCTCTTTTTTCTCTGCCATGACTGCTGCTCTCTCAATTTATCTTTTCTTTATCCTGTCAGGCGGCCAGCTTCGCGTTCTTGCGAAGAAGTTCATCCGCCAGCGCCCGGTAGGCCACGGCCCCCTTGGACTGGCTGTCATATGTCAGGACGGGAATCGCGTAGGACGGCGCTTCACTGACCCGAACGTTGCGGGGAATGACGGTCGAAAAGACCAGGTCTCCGAGGTTGTCCCGCGCATCATCCTCGACTTGGCGCGACAGATTGTTGCGAGCGTCGAACATGGTAAGAAGAACGCCCTCGATGCGCAAATCAGGGTTCGCGCTCTGCCGTACTTCGCGGATCGTTAGCATCAGCTGCGACAGGCCCTCGAGCGCGAAGAACTCGCTCTGCAACGGCACGAGGACCGAATGAGCCGCGACCATCGCGTTGACCGTGAGCAGGTTCAAAGACGGAGGGCAGTCTATCAGAATGTAATCGAACCGGAAAAAATCGATGTCCGGCTGGCGCAGGGCGTCATGCAGCAGGAAGCTGCGTTTTTCGTTAGACACCAACTCAACATCTGCGGAGCTCAGGTCCACCGTCGCTGGGATGAGCGACAGATTTTCCTGCGCTGTGCTCTGAACAACTTCATTTAGTGGTACATCATCCAAGAGTAGCTCATAACTCGTGTATTCCCGCTCGCCAGGCTCGATCCCCAAGCCGGTCGACGAATTGCCCTGTGGGTCAAGATCGACCACGAGAACACGAAGTCCCCTCTCTGCCAGGGCCGCCCCAAGGTTGATGGTCGTAGTGGTCTTGCCGACACCGCCCTTCTGGTTCGCGATTGCTATGATTTTGGCGCTGCTGGGCCGCGACGGATCAGACATGGGTCGGCGCTCCGATGGTCAGGACGACTGCGTTTGGATCTGTAATACTTTTACGCTGACTGTAGGTGAACTTCCACGTTTTCTCTGCGTCCGCGATTTCTTTTTCCCAACTAGCGCCTTTTAAAAAGACGCAGTGGCCGGACGGTGCAAGATGATGTTCCGCGAAACCCAAGAGAGTGGTCAAGTCAGCCAATGCACGAGCGCTAAGAACATCAGCCTTCTGTGACTCAACCTCTTCGATGCGGGCTGTGATAACATCAGCCTTTACGCCAGTTTCCCGCAATACAGAGCGCAGGAATGCACACTTCCTTTGATCGCTTTCGATCATTACTACCTTTAAATCAGGCCTCAATTCCTTTGACAGGATCGCCACGACGAGCCCGGGAAACCCTCCCCCAGATCCGATATCCACCCACTTATCCACATCCATTAAGTTAACTTCAAAGACTTGGGCCGAATCTAGAATATGCCGGGACCAGCTTTCGTTGACGGAGTTCTTGGAGATCAGGTTTATCTTCGGTGTCCATTTTCGCAGCAGAACGTCTAAGTGTTGCAGACGCTCCGTTGTTTCACGTGAAACATCTAGTCCAGTCAGATTTTCGTGCAACACGGTCATGCAGTGCGTGCCTGAGTATCGCGACGGATGCGAAGCAGCAAAAGAGAGAGCGCTGCCGGTGTCATGCCATCCACTTTACCTGCCTGAGACAGGTTAGATGGGCGAGCCTTCTCTAGCTTCTGCTTCAGCTCATTTGAGAGGCCTTCGAGCTGAAGGAAGCTGAAATCTGTCGGAATTGAAAGGTTCTCATCTCGACGAAGCGCATCTACATCGCGTTGTTGTCGCGCGATATAGTTCGCATAAAGAGCGTCCCGCTCCAACTGAATTGCGATCTCATGGTCGACATACTCAAGATCCGGGTCAATTCTGGAAAGCGTTTTTACCGAAACATCGGGCAGCGCCAATAGCTGGAAACCGTTACGCTTCTGCCCGTCCGCAGAAAGTTGGACACCGGCTTGGGCGAGATCTTTTTGACCAAAGAGTTTAGATTCCAGAGAGGTCTTAACCTCGCTCCAACGTTCCATCTTGTCTTCAAAAGCGCGACGGCGCTCTGAGGCCACACATCCAAGCGAAATTGCCTTTGGAGTGAGACGTTGATCGGCGTTGTCCGCTCGCAATGACAACCTGAACTCCGCGCGAGATGTAAACATCCGGTACGGTTCGGTCACTCCACGGGAGGTCAAATCATCGATCATAACGCCGATGTAGGAATCTGAGCGGCCAAACAGCACCTCGTCGCGCCCCAACGCTTCAGATGCAGCGTTCAACCCCGCTACCAATCCTTGTGCTGCTGCCTCTTCATATCCAGTCGTGCCATTAATCTGACCAGCCAAATAGAGGCCACTCACATCCTTGATCCCAAGCCGCAAATCAAGCGATCGCGGATCGACAAAATCATATTCGATCGCGTAGCCCGGCTGCATGATTTCAACATTCTCAAGCCCTTTGATCGACCGCACATACTCTAGCTGCACGTCCTCAGGGAGCGAGGTTGAGATCCCATTGGGGTAAATAGTGGGATCATCCAGGCCTTCCGGCTCAAGGAAGATCTGATGGGAGGTCTTGTCCGAGAAACGCACCACCTTGTCCTCGATAGACGGACAGTATCGAGGGCCTATCCCCTCAATATGACCACCATACATCGCAGACCTGCCCAAGTTCTCACGAATGATGTCGTGAGTTCGCTCATTTGTGTGAGTGATGCCGCAAGAAACTTGGCGGACAAAGGGCTTCTTGGATAGGAAACTGAACACGACGGGTTCTTCATCACCCGGCTGCCCCTCAAGCTCGGCCCAAGCAACGGTGCGGCCATCAAGCCGAGGCGGCGTGCCTGTTTTTAAACGGCCAAGCGGTAAACCGAGATCGTCGATGCGCTCTGCCAGCTTTTCCGATGGCTTTTCCCCCATTCGACCACCAGGACGCGACACGTCACCAATATGGATAACGCCACGAAGGAACGTTCCAGTTGTCAGAATCACCGCACCAGCATTGATGGTTGACCCATCCCCGAGGATGACTCCCCTAGCCTGACCGCCGTCAATAATGAGGTCGACTGCCTCTCCGAACACCAGGCGGATCCCGGATTGTCTGGTCATCTCAGCTTGCATTGCGCGGCGATAGAGCTTGCGGTCCGCTTGTGCACGCGGCCCCTGTACAGCCGGACCTTTACGACGGTTCAGTAGCCGAAACTGAATACCTGCCTGATCAGCGACGCGGCCCATGATGCCATCCATCGCATCAATCTCGCGGACAAGATGCCCCTTTCCCAATCCACCAATGGCCGGATTACAGGACATTGCGCCGATGCCATCGAGGTTCAGGGTCACCAGCGCCGTTTTCGCCCCCATCCTAGCGGAGGCTGATGCCGCTTCAGTACCCGCATGGCCACCACCCACAACGATAACGTCGAAGTCGCGATGTTTCACGTGAAACACTCCTTACTTGCCGAGGCAAAAATTCGAGAAGATCTCGTCGAGCAAATTCTCGACATCCACGCGCCCGATGAGCAGTTCCAGTGATCGAATCGCGCCACGCAGCTCTTCAGCCGCCAAATCATACCAGTCCGAACCGCGAAGAAGCAGCTCTTTTGCCTGTCTTATCGCATGGTAACCTTCAAGAAAAGCCACCCGGTGGCGTTCTCGCGTCGCGAGCCCGGCTCCTGCAGTCAAACCTTCGAGATGTTCGCCAATTTCCTTGATCAACGCATCTATGCCGAGCCCAGTCTTGGCTGAAATCCCAACCTTATCAGACGTCTCATCGGCTTTGGAGCGGACGACAATGTCACCTTCGCGGAGATCAACGTCAGGCATCCCACGATCATCGGTTAGGATGACACGAAGATCAGAGCTTTCGCCGCGCAGCCTTGCACGCTCAATCCCAAGCTTTTCAACCGGATCTTCCGTCTCGCGCAGTCCAGCAGTGTCTAGGAGAGTGACAGGCAAACCAGCAATTTCCATACGGACCTCGATGACATCGCGGGTCGTACCAGCAATATCAGAGGTTATGGCCGCATCACGACCTGCGAGAGCGTTCAGTAGTGTAGATTTACCGACATTGGGCGCCCCAAGAATGGCAATCTCGAAACCGGTCCTGATACGCTCTGCTGCGTCCAGCCCAGACAGTTGTGCGTTTAGCGCGGCAGCGACTTTGTCCAAAAGCTCGCAAACCGGCTCAGTGACATCGACCGGCACGTCTTCATCAGCAAAGTCGATCGTGACTTCTATCAGGGACGCAGCCGCTATCAGATCCTTTCGCCACGCCTCAACCTTTTCGCCCAGAGCTCCGGAAAATACGCGCAGTGCCTGGATGCGCTGACTTTCAGTTTCTGCTTCAATTAGATCAGAAAGCGCTTCAACCTGGGTCAGGTCCAAGCGGTCGTTTTCAAGGGCGCGACGCGTGAACTCTCCTGGTTCTGCGATACGCAAAGAATCGACGGCATCCAGTTCACGCATCACTGCGCGCTGAATCGCGATACTTCCATGAAGGTGAAGTTCTACAACCTTCTCACCGGTAAAGCTCGCGCCCTCTTCGAAGGTCAAGACAAGCGCTTCATCAAGCACCTGACCCTGCTGATCGCGTAATTTCCGCAGTGCAGAATGTCGGGGGTGCGGCAACCGACCTGCAAGTCGGCTGGCCGCGTCCCATGCCAATGGACCCGAGAGTCGGATGACCGACACGCCGGCCTTACCCGGCGCGCTTGCAAGAGCAAAGATGGTGTCCAAGACTGCCTCCCGGCCGGTCCTTAGCTGTTCATCGAGTCAAAGAATTCAGAATTTGTCTTGGTCTGCTTCAGTTTCGAGATCAGGAACTCGATGGCATCTGTGGTGCCCATCGGGTTGAGGATCCGCCGCAGAACGAATGTCTTCTGAAGGTCGATCTTGTCGGTCAGAAGTTCCTCTTTCCGAGTACCGGACTTGAGGATGTCCATCGCCGGGAACACGCGCTTGTCGGCCACCTTGCGGTCGAGCACGATCTCGGAGTTGCCTGTACCTTTGAATTCTTCGAAGATCACTTCGTCCATGCGCGAACCGGTATCGATCAGCGCGGTGGCGATGATGGTCAGCGAACCACCCTCTTCAATGTTCCGTGCGGCACCAAAGAAACGCTTCGGACGCTGCAGCGCGTTGGCGTCGACGCCACCGGTCAGAACTTTGCCCGACGACGGCACCACGGTGTTGAACGCCCTACCAAGTCTTGTGATCGAATCAAGAAGGATGACCACATCTCGCTTGTGTTCGACCAGGCGTTTGGCTTTTTCAATGACCATCTCAGACACTGCAACGTGCCGTGTGGCGGGTTCGTCGAAAGTCGAGGAGATCACCTCGCCCTTCACGGACCGCTGCATGTCGGTCACCTCTTCGGGGCGCTCGTCGATCAGCAGAACGATGAGGTAGCACTCGGGGTGGTTCTTTTCGATCGAGGACGCGATGTTCTGGAGCAGAACGGTTTTACCCGTACGCGGCGGCGCCACGATCAGCGACCGCTGGCCTTTGCCGATAGGAGCGACCAGGTCGATGATCCGAGCGGACCGGTCCTTGATGGTGGGATCTTCGATCTCCATTTTCAGGCGCTGGTCCGGGTAGAGCGGCGTGAGGTTGTCGAAGGCGATCTTGTGACGCGCACGTTCCGGTTCTTCGAAGTTGATCTTCGAGACATCGGTAAGGGCGAAGTAGCGTTCTTCGTTGTCAGGCGCCTTGATCTCACCTTCCACGGTGTCGCCCGTGCGAAGCGAATACTTCCGGATCATCTCGGGCGACACATAGATGTCGTCGGGGCCGGGCAGATAGTTCGCCTCGGGCGAGCGCAGGAAGCCAAAGCCGTCCTGGAGAACCTCAAGCACGCCATCACCGAAGATCTGCCAGTCCTCATCAGCCCGCTCGCGCAGGATCTGGAACATCATCTCGCCTTTGCGCATGGTCGATGCGTTCTCGATCTCGAGCTCTTCGGCCATGGCAAGCAGATCCTTGGGGCTCTGAGCCTTCAGATCCGCGAGATTGAGCTTTTCTTCACTCATGCATGCGTCCTTCCGGGCCGCGCAAGCGGCCTCGCAAATGGTGTCTTTCGGAAAACGACTGTCCCGAACGGGGGTCGGCTAGTGGGGTACTTCTCAGGGGGTGGTGAGTCAATCTTTTCCGGTGAGCGCTGGAGGCCGAGGACTCGGGGACCGGGTAACCCAATTTTAAGAATTAAGATTAAGGATGATTTTGTTCGTTGGGACCCTGTCCACCGGTGGATTATTTGTTTTTGCACCGCTTGTCCCGATGGGATCAGCCTGTGGATAAGATTGTGGGAGGAGTCAGGGTAAGGCGGCCAAAACCTGCATTATGCCCCTTAAAAATAAGGGGTTTGAAGGTTTAAGCAAAGCTTGGGAGTAAATCGGGAAGACTCCCCACTGGCCGGGGTCATCCACATGTGGAAGTTATCCTTTCCCACAGACTCAGGAATCACTGAGTCGCTCCGTGAAACATCGGGGTTGTCCACCTGCTTGCATGTCCGCAGGTTTTTCCCCAGAACCATCCCCAGAACGGCCCACGAAGAGTCCAACAGAGTTTTCCACATGAATCCGGCGCTCATCCTCGCTTCCGGTTCGCAGATCCGCGCCGACATGTTGCGCAATGCGGGCGTTCCTCATCGAATCGAACCCGCAAAAGTTGACGAAACTGCCATCCGCGACTCACTTTCGCTGGATGAAGCCGGGCCCAGGGACGTTGCGGACACTCTTGCAGAGTACAAGGCGCGCAGCGTCGCCCGTAAAGCGCCGGATGACTTCACGCTGGGCTGCGATCAGGTGCTTGGCCTGGGGAAAAATATAATCTCTAAACCTGAAACGCCTGACGAAGCCCGCGATCAGCTGCGTCTTCTGCGTGGGGAACGGCATCACCTTTATTCGGCCGCGGTGATTTACCATGGGGGAGAACCGATCTGGCGCCATGTGGGTGTGGCCCGGCTGGTGATGCGCAAGTTCTCCGACGCCTATCTCGATGATTACGTGGAGCGGAACTGGGACAGCATCCGCACCTCCGTGGGCGGCTATAAGATGGAGGAGGAGGGCGTGCGCCTCTTCTCCCGCGTCGAAGGCGACCACTTCACCATCCTTGGCCTGCCTCTTCTTGAACTTCTTGCGTTTCTGACGCTCCGGGGGATCATTCCAGAATGACTGACAGTAGGATTCCGCTCGCAGGGGTGATCGGCTCGCCCATCGCTCATTCCCGCTCTCCATTGCTGCATGGCCATTGGCTGCGCACCTATGGCCTTGCCGGGCACTACATCCCAATGGAGGTGACGTCTGACCGGTTGGCGGAGGCGCTGCGCATGTTGCCGGATCTTGGGTTCGTCGGTGTCAACGTCACCATCCCGTTCAAGGAGCGGGTGATGGAGATCGCGGATTTCGTTTCTGACCGCGCGACGCTGATCGGGGCGGCGAACACTATAATTTTCCACAAGGACGGAAAGATCCACGCCGACAATACTGACGGCTACGGCTTTATGGAGAACCTGCGCCAAAACGCTCCACAGTGGGAGCCGACGTCGGGCCCCGCGGTCCTGCTGGGCGCTGGCGGCGCGGCGCGGGCAGTTCTTGCATCGCTTCTTGAAGTGGGAGTGCCCGAGGTGCGCATCTCGAACCGCACTCGTAACCGCGCCGAGGCGCTGCGCGAGGAATTCGGAACACGCGTGAAGGTCGTCGAGTGGGTGCAGATTGGCAATATGATGGATGACGCGGCGCTGGTGGTGAACTCCACTTCGCTGGGTATGGTGGGCAAGCCCGAGCTGCGCGTGCCGCTGGACGGTCTGCGCAAGGGCACGGTGGTGACGGACATCGTCTACACGCCGCTTCAGACGAGGCTGCTGCGTGAGGCGGCCGAAGTGGGATGCACCTGTGTCGATGGCCTCGGCATGCTGATCCACCAGGCCGTGCCCGGCTTCGAACGCTGGTTCGGGAAGCGTCCCGTCGTCGACGAGGCGACGCGTGCCGCGATCTTGGGATGAGCTTCCGGCTGGGCCTCACCGGCTCGATTGGTATGGGTAAGTCGACCACGGCGGCCCTCTTCGCCGATGCGGGCTGTGCAGTCTGGGATGCGGACGCGGCGGTGCACCGGCTTTATAGTGCCGGAGGCTCGGCGGTCGCCCCTATCGAAGATGTCTTCCCCCATGCGATCCGTGATGGCGCCGTGTCCCGCGATGCCCTGCGCGATGTAATCGCAAGCGACGCCACTGCCCTGCCCCGCATCGAAGCCATCGTGCATCCGCTGGTGCGCGCCGACCGTGAGGCGTTCCGTGCTGCCAACGAGGGCCGCATCTGCGTCTTCGACATCCCGCTTCTGTTCGAGACCGGCGGTGAAGCCGAGATGGATGCGGTCGCCTGCGTGTCTATCCCCCGAGATGAGCAGCGACGCCGCGTGCTGGCGCGCGGCACCATGAGTGCCGAGGATCTGGACCGCATCCTTGCCCGGCAGATGCCGAATGCGGAAAAGGTGGCGCGGTCCGACTATGTGATCATCACCGACACGGTTGAGCACGCGCGCGAACAGGTGCACAGGGTGCTTCAGGATATCGAAAGGCGGATGGATCATGCGTGAGATCGTTCTCGACACCGAAACGACGGGGTTTGAGCCCGAACAGGGTGACCGCATCGTCGAAATCGGCGCGGTCGAGCTTTACAACCACATGCCGACCGGGCGCACCTATCACCAGTATATCAACCCCGAACGGGGGATGCCGGAGGGGGCCTTCGGGGTGCACGGGCTTGGTCCTGACCTGCTGTCACCGCCGCGTCCCGCCGAACCGGGCGAGGTCACGCTGCGGGACAAGCCGCTGTTCGCACAGATCGTCGATGACTTCATCGAATTCGTGGGAAATGACGCGAAGCTGGTGATCCACAATGCCACCTTTGACGTCAAATTCCTCAACGCGGAGCTGAACTGGGCCGGCAAACCCCTGCTGCCAAAGGATTGCGCCATCGACACGCTCGAGATCGCGCGGCGGCGGTTCCCCGGTTCGCCCGCGTCGCTCGACGCGCTGTGCCGCCGCTTCGGCATCGACAACTCCAGCCGGACCCTGCACGGGGCGCTTCTCGACTCCGAGATCCTTGCCGAGGTCTACCTCGAGCTCATTGGCGGCAAGCAGCCCGACCTCGTCCTCAGCCCGGTGCGCCAGAGCAGTGGCGGTGCCGAGGTGGACGAGGACTGGCGGCCGACCCGTCGTCCCGAGCCGCTGCCGCCCCGTCTGACCGACGAGGAAAAGGCGGCTCACGCCGCCTTCGTTGATAAGATGGGAGACGGCGCGCTTTGGAAGCGCGCCTGAGCCTTTATCAGGCGTCCAGTTTCTGCTCGCCGCCCGGGGCCTGCGCCTGGGCGCGGCGTGCCAGTTCGTTGCGGTACAGCGCAACGAAGTCGATCATCTCGAGGTTCAGCGGCGGGAAACCACCGTCGCGGGTCAAATCGGAAATGATCCGGCGCGCGAACGGGAAAATCATCCGAGGGCATTCGATGAGCAGGAACGGGTGCATCTGCTCGTTCGGCACGTTCTCGATGTTGAAGACGCCGACGTAGTCCATCTCGATGATGAACAGCGTCTCGCCCGAGGTCTTGGCCTTGGAGGTCACCTTGAGCTTCAGCACGACTTCGTACTGGTTCTCGGCGGTGCGCTTCTTGGCGTCGAGGTTGACCTGAACCTGAACGTCGGGCTGGACGTCACCACCCGCGCCCTTCTGGGCGAGGATGTTTTCGAACGACAGGTCGCGCACGAACTGCGCGAGCACGTTCATTTTTACGGGTGCGGGTGCTGCGCCGTTCTCGGCGCCGGTCTGGGCTTCTTCTGCCATTGTGGCCTTGCTCCTCTGAAGGTTTGCCATGCAATAGCAGGCAGCGCGCAGCGCCTCAATGCTTCGTCCAGCCGGAACCGGGGTGATTGGGGCGCTTGTCCTGCTGAACTTCCGAGTATTCACCTTCGATGACGTCTTCACGGCCGTGCGGCCCCCGCGGGTGCGGTTCGCGCCGGACATCCCCATCGGGGGGCATGCCGCCCATGTTGAAGCGGGTGACGGTCACCCGCTTGGAGGCGTAGCGCAGCACCGCCTCGCGGAACGGGGGCGCCAGAAGCGCGAAGCCGAATGCATCGGTGAAAAAGCCCGGCGTCAGCAGCAGAGCACCGGCCAGAAGGATCATCGCACCATGCGCCAGTGGCGCGGTGGGATCTTCGAGCCGGGAAAAGGAATTCTGCAAATTCCCGAGGGCCTGAGCCCCCTGGCTGCGTACCAGCATGGTGCCGATGATCGCCGTTATCAAAACGACGGCCAGCGTCGGCAACAGGCCGATAAGCCCACCCACCTGGATAAAAAGCGCGATTTCGATCAGTGGCACTGCAACAAATGCCAGAAAAAGCCACATATGCGGTCTCCCTTGCGTCCGGGGGCCGGTAGACTTGCCGGGACCCAGCACCTACATAGGGATGACGCATTAAGAATTCCACGTTTGCGCGCATGAGGTGCCGATGAACACGCCGATCATCCAGCTGCTGGTCCTTGCCGGGATCGCGATTTTCCTGATCCTGCGCCTGCGCAGCGTCCTTGGAACACGCGACGGGTTCGAGAAACCCAAGGCTCCCGCTCAGGACACCAGCGCCCGTGATGCGCAACGTCCCGACTTCGAGGTGATCGAAGGCGGTCCCGATCACGACATCATCGACCATGTCCCCGAAGGTAGCCCCGCCGCCGAGGCGCTGGCACAGATGAAGCGCGCCGAGCCGTCGTTCAGCGTGGGTGAATTCCTTGGTGGCGCGCGCGGCGCCTACGAGATGATCCTCATGGGCTACGAGAAAGGCGATATGGACGAGCTGCGCCCGTTCCTGTCGGACGAGCTTTACGAGACATTTGCCGAAGGCATCCGCTCGCGCGCCGAGCAGGGCCTGACCATTGAGGCCGAGTTCGTCGGCGTGCGCGAGCTGAGCCTTATGGATGCCACCTTCGACGAGGCAACCCGCATTGGTGAAGTGACGATCAAGTACGTGGGCGAGCTGACCTCGGTGGTGAAAAACGCCAACGGCGAGGTGATCGAAGGCAGCCCCACCGCGATCAAGCGTCAGAAGGACGTGTGGACATACGCCCGCCGCATGGGCAGCGACGATCCGAACTGGCAGCTCGTGGCAACTGACGAGTAAACAATGATGCTGAGGGCGATCCGGGCCGCCCTCGTGGCGGCAGTGGCAATGGCAGGAACCATGGGTTCGGCGGACGATCTCGACACCACATACGAGATCCTAGATTTCGACAGCCTCGACGGCTGGGCCGCGGATGACCATTCCGCGGCCCTTTCCGTTTTCCTGAACACTTGCGGTGACCTGAACGATCCCGACTGGAAAAGTCTGTGCGCGGTAGCTCGTGAAACCACCGATGCACGCGATTTCTTCGAGCTGTTCTTTCGTCCTGTCGTCATTTCGGATGGCGGCGACGGCCTCTTCACCGGCTACTTCGAGCCGGAGCTGGAAGGCTCCCTCGCCCCGTCCCAGCGCTTTCGCTACCCGCTTTACCGCATGCCGACCGAGGCCCGCGATGTCAGCCCGTGGCTGCCACGACGCGAGATCCTGACCTCGGGCGTGATGGAGGGGCGCGGTCTCGAGATTGCCTGGGTCGATGACCCGGTAGAGCTGTTCTTTTTGCAAATTCAAGGGTCTGGTCGTATCCGTCTGCCGGACGGACGGCATATCCGCGTGGGGTATGGCGGTGCCAATGGCCAGCCCTACCGGTCCATCGGGCAAGAGCTGATCCGCCGCGGGTCGATGGAGGCGCATCAGGCGTCTGCAGAGCGCATCAAGGACTGGGTGCGCGGCAACCCCTTCGACGGGCCGGAACTACTGTTCCACAACCCGTCCTATGTCTTTTTCCGTGAGGTCAGTGAAGTGCCTGCCGACCGTGGCCCATTGGGGGCGATGAACCGCTCTATCACCTCGATGCGGTCTATCGCCGTGGACCCGGCCTATACTCCCTTGGGGGCGCCGGTCTGGATTGAAAAGGACGGCAACGCACCGCTAAGGCGGCTGATGATCGCGCAGGACACCGGATCTGCCATCAAGGGCGCGCAGCGGGCGGACATCTTCTTCGGCACCGGCGACATGGCCGGGCTCGAGGCGGGTAAGGTCATGGATCCGGGGCGGCTCGTGGTGCTGCTGCCGATCCAGCGCGCCTATGCTCTTTTGCCGGAGTCGGTGCTATGAGCCGCCGCCGGCTGCGCCCCGATGAGATCGAGCTGTGGCACCTCGTCGCGAAATCGGCAGAGCCCCTGCCCGGCCACCATGCGCCCGCCCCGCCCAAGGCCAAGACCCCTGCCCCGGATCGCGCATCCGGTCGCCAGCCCGAGCGTATGCCGCCACCCGACCGGCTTGCGTCTTTCGATCTGGGCGCAGGCGCGCGCCCTGCCCCCGAGCATCATGATTTCCGTGGCACCACCTCTGACCAGTTGTCACGTGAACCGGTGCGGATGGATTCCAAGGCGTTCACCCGCATGAAGCGGGGCAAGCTGGTCCCCGAGGCGCGGCTTGACCTGCACGGCATGACGCTGGATCAGGCGCATCCGCAGCTGGTGCGTTTCATCCTCACCTCGCAGATGCGCGGCATGCGGCTGGTGCTGGTGATCACCGGCAAAGGCCTGCGCGAAGATCCGCATGATCCCATGCCCCGCCGGCGCGGGGTCCTCAAAACCCAGGTGCCGCAATGGCTTCGCCTGCCGGGCGTGGCGCAGGCGGTGCTTCAGATCACCGAGGCACACAACCGCCATGGCGGCGGTGGTGCCTATTACGTCTATCTGCGGAAACGGCGCTAGCGCGGCTTAAAGATCCGGCAGGATCTGAGCAGCGTGTTCGGCAAGGTAGATGCGCATCCATGGCGTGAAGCGCTGCGGCTCGTCCGCGATCAGCCGTTCAAGCTCGGGCCGGGTGAGCCAGTCGGTGCCCATGACCTCGGCGGGGTTCGGGCGTACGGCAAGATCGGCTGGTGCCTCGGCGGTGAAGATGTCGACCACCTCGTGCTCGACCATGCCCCCGCCCACCTCGGCGCGGTATTCGACCTGTCCTCGTGGGGTGAGGGGCAGCCCCTCGATCCCCAGCTCTTCGGACAGGCGGCGGCCAGCGCAGACCTTGGGCGTCTCGTCCCAATGCGGATGGGTGCAGCAGCTGTTCGCCCAGAGGCCGGGCGTGTGGTACTTGCCCAGGGCCCTGCGCTGGATCAGCATGCGGTCCTCCTGCAGCACAAAGACCGACACGGCCTTGTGCCGCAGGCCGCGCAGGTGGGTGTCCAGTTTGTCGACCGGCTGCAGCGTGCCGTCGACCCAGGCGGGAATGAGATCATGCATGGCGCTTTCTTTCGCGGGCCTGGTACCGTTCGTCAAGCGCCCGATGCCATATGGTCGCATGTGACCTTTGGCCTATTGTTGCGATTTCCGTCAAAGGGTTAATGTCGGCCCCGGAGCGCGCAAAGGGAGATAGCCAAATGATAGCAAAGATTGCACTCGTCCTTGCAGCGATGACCGCTGCTGGGGCCGCGCAGGCCGAGGATCCGCTCAGCGATACCGAAGGCTACGACGTCTTCAAGAAGCGGTGCCGGGCCTGCCACACGGTTGCTGCGGATGACGGCACGGTCCTGTTCAAGGGGGGGCGCACCGGTCCGAACCTCTATGGCGTGATCGGTCGGACTGCCGGCAGCGAAGAGGATTACCGCTACCGCGACGATATCGTCGCCGCTGGCGAGCAAGGCCTCGTCTGGGATGAGGAGAGCTTTGTAGCCTACGTTCAGGACCCGACAGGGTTCCTCAAGGAATACCTCGATGACAGCGGTGCGCGGTCGGGCATGACCTTCAAGCTGCGCGACGGCGGTGTTGCGGTCTACGAGTACCTGCGCGATGTGAGCGCCGACGCAGCGGGGTGACCGCCCCGGTTCGATCGCGGGCCACGATATGAAAAAGGGCGCATCCTCGGATGCGCCCTTTTAAGTTATGAGGATGTAAGGGCGTGCGACCGCCCCGGTCAGTTCAGGACGTTCGTGGTTCTGATGGCCGACTGGCCAAGGCCGAAGGCGCTGCCGATGATGCCCATGACCGCCTGCGTGCGGGTCAGCGAGGCTTCGGTCGCATAGACCGTGTCGTCGGGGTTCACGTGGAAATTGCGCGCGGCGAAGAGACCGTCGGCGCTGGTCAGGTCAAAGGTGAAGACCACCTGCTGCATCTCAGGGGCCGTGCCGTCCGAACGCAGGTGACGCACGGGATACTCGCGCAACACAAGAACGCCCTTGGGATCGGCGCGCCCATCCGACAGCCCGCCCATGAGAGCGATGGCTTCCATGGCGCTCAGGTCGTCCTTGGGGAAATAGACCAAGTCTTCGCTGCCCGAAGCGCCGATAGCGGTGAAGCTCTTGTCGTCCTGCTCGATGATGACCGTGTCGCCGGGTTGCAGAAGCGCGTTGCGCTGACCATCACGCAGAAGCAGCGAGGCAGAGGTCTCGTAGGTCGTCCCGCCGCGGATCAGGCGGACCTGGGGGTTGCGGATGGCTGGCGAGATGCCACCACCGTCGGCGATCAGGCCCAGTACCTTGTAGTTGCGCGACGGCATGGTGAATGCGCCGGGTCTGGACACGCCACCCACCAGATCGACCGAGCTGCCACGCCCCTGTTCGAGGCTGACCTGCACCTGGGCCGAAGGCGCGATCTGCACCAGCCGGTCCTGGATACGGCCACGGGCCATCTGCGGTGTCAGGCCACGCACCTGCACCATGTTGATGTAAGGCACGAAGATCGATCCGTTGGGACCTACCTCGACACCATTGAGGTTGGTCGATTTCTCGGCGGTGTTGGTCAGCAGTGAATTCTCTTCGCTGTCCCAGATGGTGATGTTGAGTTTGTCACCTGTGTGGATCACGTTGCTGTCGTAGCCGCTCGAGGTGGCAGGCCAGCCGGTGGTGTTCCGATCGCCCGTCTTGGGCCATGAGGCGATTGCCGGCATGTTGGCGCGGGTCACCGAAACGACCTGGAAGGTCGGCACCTCGGAATTGCTTTCCTCCAGCACTTCGGATTGCAGAGCTGCTCCCCTGGGAATGGTACAGGAGGCAAGCAGCAGGGCCGCGCAAAGCGCGCTCAGAAATGAATGTGGTCGAAGCAACTCGGTTCCCCCGGAAAATTCGTTCTCTCAACTACGCCCTTCTTAGCCTGACATGCCAATGATAGACAGGGCCGAGACGGTTTCAGAAGAAAGTTTTGACCGTCTTATAGTTGTGTAAAGTGCACTCTCGGCGGGATCCGGCTAAGGCATCGGGGATGAGACCGGAAAAAGTGAAGGAAAAGGCATCATGACAGCGGGCAAGCGGTTGCTTGATGTGGTTCTGGCGCTTGTTCTGCTGATCGTCCTGTCCCCCCTTGTCATCGGGGTGGCCTTGGCGATTCTTCTGCTGGACGGGCGCCCGGTGTGTTATTTTTCCGAGCGTATGCGCACCCCGACCGAGGGGTTCTGCCTGTGGAAGTTCAGGACCATGAAGCCTGACGCGGCAGACCGCGGCGTGTCCGGAGGGGACAAGTCAGCACGGATCACCCGGACCGGAGCCGTGCTGCGGCGCTACCGTCTCGATGAGTTGCCCCAGCTTTGGAACATCCTGCGCGGGGACATCAGCTTTGTCGGGCCGCGCCCGCCTCTGCGCCAGTACACCAAGAAATTTCCAGCGCTTTACGAGCGGGTGCTTGCCTCGCGTCCGGGGGTGACCGGCCTTGCCACCCTGGCCTTTCATCGTACCGAGGAGCGGCTGCTGGCACGCTGCCGGGATGTCGACGAGACCGAAGAGATCTATTGCCGGCGCTGCGTGCCCCAGAAGGCGCGGCTTGACCTGATCTACGCGCGCAACCGCACCATCTGCTACGATCTGAGGCTGATTGCCGCAACGGTGCTGCGCCGCGTCGGCCTTCACTGATCACTAGGCCCTCACGACGGCATGGGGCACCCTTCGGAACGGTATGTGTTCAGCGCAGCAGATGCGTTGCGAGGTAACCATTGGCTTCGCCGACCCATTGCCGGGAAGCAACGATACGGTCACCTGCCACCACGTAGTAGTCCACGAAGGGCGGACCGTCCGGGCTTTCGCAGGCGGCGATCATCTCGCGTCCGGTGCCCCGAAGCAGACCCATGGAGATCTGCGCCACGCCGTCGGGTTCGATGCCGCAACGGTAGGTGATTGTCCGGGTAATGAACTCCGGCGTCAGGAACCGTTGTACGAGGGTGACCTCGGTGGTCGCACCAGAGGTCACCGCCTGCATCAGGGGCCCGACCTCGGAGGACATCAGATCACCACCGATGCCTCGGGTGCCCGTGATCTTGCCGTTGCGCATGATGATGGACTGGCGCGACAGGCTCGCGAAGGTATCATACCCTTGGTTACTCTCGATCCGGGTGAACAGCGACTGCGATGAGCGGTCCTCGAGATTGACGAACACCACGGGCAGGGGGGTCGCGCTCAGAGTCGCGACGATGGCCTCCTGGGTCACCGGTGAGGGGCCGCTGTCCTCGCTGAACAGCGAGTCGTAGACGTTGCCGACAATGTTGACCGGGCTTTCAAAATCCGGGTCGTTGCTGCAGGCTGCAAGACCGAGGGCAAGAGCCGTCGCGACGGCGATGCGGGGCAGGGTGCTCATAAGACCGCTCATCTCCAGAATCTCCCCCAGGACGCCGAAACGCTGGGCTCGTGCCATTCGCGGATTTCATCATAAAGACGGTTGGACACGTTGAGGCGTGCGCCGCCGTCACGAAGGACAGGGCGCAACATGGTGGTGGTTGTGGTCTTGGTCGGTGTCCCGAGGCCGACGGTCAGGGGCAGGGTGATCATAATGCCCTTGTCGAAGGACCCTTCACCGAATTCCTCGCTGCTCACGTCGGTCATCGTCGCGAAGGCGCCCACGCGCCAGCCATTGACGAATTCGCGGTGCACGGTCAGCGTTGCCCCGTTGTCGCCGGCAAGATAGCGGCCCACGTCCAGCTGACCGTGGAAGCCGTTCCCGATGTCGTAATAAGCGGACACATGGCCGTTGAAATCGGGGAACGCCCGTTCGATGCCGGTTACCGGGTCGGTGGTGACGTTGTCGGTCACGCCAAGCAGGCCGTCGAATTCGCGGCGGCGGACAAAGTTCAGCTCGGCTCCGATGGCAAGGCGGCTGTCGACGGGCTTCCACAGGACTTCGGCCGAAGCCCCCGCGTACATCTGTTCGAGATAGCCGACCGACAGACGGCTGTAGAGGTTGGTGCCCGGACGCCCGAAGTAGTCAAGGGTCAGCCGGTCGATGGAGGGGTCACCTTCCCTGGCATAGCTCGGGAAGTCGGTGCGCACGCGTGGCAGCTCTGACGGGTCGACCCGCTCGATGTCGCCCACGTTGCCGATGACCCTCTTCTTGATCGAGCCGGTCACCGACAGGTTCGACGCAAGCTCCAGCGTGCCTTCCAGCTTGCCACCAAGATCGAGCCGCAGCGGGCTTTCGGGGTCGAAGGTCGAGTAATCGTAGTACGGGGTCAGCGACCAGATGAACCGCGGGTAGATCCCCGTGTCATCCGCAGGCGCCTTGCCGTAAGCGTCGGTGATGCTGGTGCGCGCCAGCATCTCGACCGCGGCATCGTTCTCGAGCGCTTCGAGATCGGATCGGCGCATGGTCACGGCGGACATGGGCACGCCGTTGCCCGTCGGGATGATGACAAATTCCTCGACCGAGGCCGGCAGCACGCGGGTCATGACCCGCGCGGCGCGGCCAAGGGCCTGGGCAGTCGCCGGATAGGTCGGGTTGCTCATGCGCAGGGTGGCGCTACGCGGTCTCAGGCTGAAGCCCTCGACCCGGAGATCCTCGCGTTCGAGGTTGGTGACGAGCCGCTGCCGGACGCTTGCCTCGGCGCTTTCGAGATCGTTCGCCCAGCCGAGATCCCGCAGGTTCTCCGGCTCGCGCGGCGATACGGGCAGGCCGCCGGTTTCCAGGCCGCCGGGAACCCCGATGGTCTTGGGATTGAGCGTGTAGGTGGCAGTCAATCCGAAGGTGCTGCCGTAGACGTAGGCGGCCGAAACCTGCAGATCATCGTTCACGCGGTAGGTCGCGCCGATATTGATGGGTGAGTTATGCTCGAACCCGCCGCGGTCGATTTCCTGCTGATAGTCGTCCGAGGAATATTCCAGCGAGAAGCTCAGCTTTTCGGTCGGTCTCCACGAGATGCCGGCAAAGGGAGCAACCTCGCCACGGAACCACTGGTCGTAGCCAAGATTGCCGCCCTCGTCGTTGTCGGGATTGAAGGAAGGGCGTGTGGAGATCGTTGACAGCGTGTTGTAGCTGCCAAGACGGCCCCAGCCAAGGCCGCCGGTGACGGTAATCTCGGGGGTTATGGTCTTGGTAGCGACGATGTACTCACCGGCGTAGATGCCGGTACCGATGAAATCCTGAAGCCCGATCGCCACCGCCGGGCGGATGCGGCCTTCTCCCCAAAGCAGGAACCGCAAGTCGAAACTACGGTCAAAATAAACACCGTCGACCGAATCCGGGTGGTTGAAATCACCGATGCCGCTGTAACGGAAGGCGCCGGTGAGGCGCGGTGTGATCTGGAAGGTCAGGGTGTTGCGCGCGGTTTCACCGATCCGCCCGTAAGTCAGGCTGATTGTCCCGTCCGGCATGGCCCGCGCGTTCGGCATGTCGATGAGGCCGGGAAGACCATAGCTGTTGGTACCCGGAACGGACTGGGCTCCGGCTGTGGTACCGCACAGTACCAGAAGAACCGTGATGGCACCGCGCCTTGTCGCACGATGGACTGCCCACTCAGACATGCAATCGACCTCGTCATGAAAATCGCTTTGGCAACAGCTAGTCGGAATTGGGCTTTGTGTCTACGTAGCTGCGTTCCGAGGCCGTCACCTGTGGGAGGGAAGGCACGGTTCCGAAAGGTCATGGACCGGTTGGATCACTACGTCGACATTTTGAAACGTTAAGGGCCGGGTAATGCCGACCGCCTAAAACCGAAGACGGGTGAATTGAAAGGTGGGTGAGATGGCTGTCGACAGTGATGTTGCGCCGATCATCATCAAGCGGAAGAAGGTATCCGGCGGGGACGGTCACCATGGTGGTGCCTGGAAGGTAGCCTATGCCGATTTCGTGACTGCGATGATGGCGTTCTTTCTTCTGATGTGGCTGCTCAATGCCACGACCGAAAAGCAGCGCAAGGGGCTTGCGGATTACTTCAGTCCGACGGTCGCGATCTCGCGCGTTTCTGGTGGGGGGGATGGCAGCCTGAACGGCGAGAGCATGTTCTCTGAGAACACCCTTCCCAAGATGGGGCGCGGCGCCACGAGCCTGCGGCCCACGGCAGAGCGGGCCGCCTCGGGTGCCATGCGCGGCAGCGAAGACGCGGGCGCCCAATCCGGGAACTTGGACGCTCAGTCACAGGAGGGGGCAGGGGACCAGCAGCTCAAGGAGGTCGAGGAAATCCTCATGGGCCTCGGAGGCGAAAGCAACGTTGCCGACGAGCTGATGCGTCATATCGTGACCAAGGTGACCGACGAGGGGCTCGTGGTCGAGCTTTTCGCCACGCGGGACGTGCCACTCTACGACGAAGACGATCAGCCGACCGAGCTTCTCAGGGCGCTTTCCGGGGTGATTGCACGTACCTCGTCGATCGTGACGAATGCCGTCGCCATCGAGGGGCACACCGGAGCCTACCCACTTGTCCTGGCTCGGAATCCTTCTTGGGACATTTCAAGCCGGATGGCTGACGGTTTTCGCCAGATGCTATTGCGGGACGGGATGCCCGATGAGCGGATTGCCCGCGTGACCGCGCACGCGGACCGTGAACCATCGGTCGAAAATCCCATGGATGAACGCAACCAGCGGCTCGAGATCGTCTTCCTTCGTGACATCTGAGGACGTACCTTATCGGTCGCATTTTACCTGTTAGCGCAGTGTTAAGGCCGAGTGCCTAAGGCTGGTCATGAGATTCCAGATCGTGACAGCAGAAAGGCGCGTACATGACCATCTCCTCATCGCTCAACGCAGGGGTATCGGGACTTTCAGGCAATGCCACGCGGCTTGCCGCCATTTCCGACAACATTGCGAACTCCTCGACCTACGGCTACCGGCGGGTCGAGACGGATTTCACCGCACTTGTCATGTCCAGCGGGGCGCAGACCTACACCGCAGGCGGTACTTCGGTCGACAATCTGCGCCTGATCGATCAGGGCGGTGCGCTGGTATCGACCAGCAACGCCACCGACCTTGCCGTCGATGGAATCGGTATGCTGCCGGTCGTGTCGTCGTCGCAATTCGACGCAACGGGCGAGCCCGAGATGCTCCTGACCTCGACCGGGTCGTTCCGTATCGACGAAAATGGCTATCTTGCCAGCGAGTCCGGCTATTATCTGATGGGATGGCCTGCGAACCTTGACGGTTCGATTCCGAACTATCCGCGCGACACAATCAACGGGCTTGAGCCGGTCCAGTTCAGCCTGAGCCTCACCGGTGACCCAACCACGTCGATCAATATGGCACTTAATCTCCCCGCCACCGCGACCCAGTCCGAAAGCGCCGGGGACCCTGAGTATCTCGAAATCGAGTACTTCGACAACGTGGGGATCTCACAGAGCATCTCCATCACGTTTACTCCTACGGTGCCGGCCACCGGTACGTCCAACGAATGGACGATGGTGATGACTGACTCGGCGGATCCGGCCACGCCGATCGGGGAATACACGATCACCTTTGACACAACGAGCGGCAGCGGTGGTACTATCGGTTCAGTCGCTGTCGGTGCGACTGGAGGCGCCTACGACCCGGCAACGGGGCTGTTCACGGTCAACGTGGCTGGTGGTCCGATCGAGTTCGATCTCGGAGCAGCCGGTACCACTGGCGGCCTGTCTCAGCTGGGGGACAGCTTTGCTCCGATCTCGATCACCAAAGATGGCTCTTCCGTGGGCAACATGGTGTCGGTGGAAGTCGATGAAAACGGGTTCGTGAGCGCGCTCTATGACAGCGGGCAGAGCCAGGTTCTCTACCAGATCCCGCTTGCCGACCTACCGAACTACAACGGTATGATCGCCGTCGACGGCTCGACGTTCCGCCCGTCGCCGGACAGCGGTTCGTTCTTTCTCTGGGATGCGGGGGATGGTCCCACCGGCAGCGTGAAGTCCTACGCGCGCCAGGAATCCGCCACTGATATTGCGCAGGAACTGACGGACATGATCCGCACCCAGAGAGCGTACTCGTCGAACGCGAAGGTCATCCAGACCGTCGACGAGATGCTGCAGGAAACCACCAATATGAAGCGTTGATCCAATCAGGATCGGCGCCCTGAAAGGAGGCCGCTGAATGGCACTGTCTGGAGCACTATCCAACGCGTTGAGCGGCCTCACAGCAAACAGCCGCGCCGCCGCTCTCATTGCGTCCAACATCTCGAACGCCACAACCGAAGGTTACGGTCAGCGGTCACTCGTCCTCGGCGCCCGCGGCGGGTCCGGGGGCGTACAGGTGATCGGTGTGTCCCGAAATGTTGATCAGGCGGTGCTTGCGGACCGTCGCCTGTCAGATTCGCATACCGGCTACGCGAACGACATGCAGGCATTCTCCAGCCGTGTTGAAAAGCTGCTTGGTGCAAGCGGAGAGCCCGGGTCCCTGACAACCCACTTCGCAGCCTTCGAGAATGCGCTTCTGACAGCGGCGTCAGATCCCTCCTCCATGCAGCGTCTGCAGCAAGTGGCCTTCAAGGCTCAGGACTTCACGGACAAGCTCAACGTGGTCAGTGACCACATTCAGGCCGAACGAGGCTCTGCGGATCGTTCCATCGCGTCCCAAGTCGAGACCGTGAACACTGCGCTGGGCCGCATTCGCCAGCTCAACGAGGCGATCAAGGACAGCTCCGTTCGCGACGGTGACCCCTCGTCACTCATGGATGAGCGGCAGAAGGTGATCGACAGCATATCTGGAATCGTACCGGTCAGGACCATCTCACGTGAGTTCGGTGAAGTCGCAGTGCACACAGCCTCCGGTGTTCCGCTACTGGATTCCATGATCAACAGCGAACCGGCGGTCATTGGCTTCACCGCCGCCAATGCCGTTACTGCAGATCTGACCATGATTGGTGGTGATCTGTCCGGCCTCACCATAAACGGCAGGCCGATCAACAGTAGCAATGAAGGTCCGCTCGGTGGCGGCACTCTTGGTGCGCAGCTTCAGGTCCGTGACGTGGCTGCAGTCGACATGCAGGCAGTGCTGGATGGCCTCGCCAGGGACTTCCTCGAGCGCTTCGCTGCCGGTGGCCCAGACAGCACGGTTGGGGCCGGTGATCCAGGGCTATTCACTGATGCCGGATCCGCTTTCGCAACCACTGACGAAGTCGGCCTTGCGGGCAGGATCTCGCTCAATAGTCTTGTCGATCCCTCCGGTACCGGGGCGTGGCGCATTCGGGACGGGCTTGGCGCGGCCTCTCAGGGGGCCGTCGGTGATGCCACCCTCATGCAAGGCTACACGGACGCGCTGGAAAGTCTCGTTCCCCCAAGCTCGGCCAATCTTGGAACAAGCGCGACGAGCTTCTCGGAGCATGTTTCGGATTTTGTTTCCGCTGTCGCCGCAGCAAGGGTGCGCGCTGACGGTGAGCAAAGTTTTAGCAGCGCTCAGAACACTGCCCTGAAGGAACTCGAGCTCTCGAAAGGTGTCGATACAGATGCCGAACTCCAGACCCTTCTGCGCATCGAGCAGCAATACGCTGCCAATGCGCGCGTGATGAGCGCAGTGGATGAGCTCATGCAAACGCTAATGAATATCTGAGGAGGACATCATGGATACCGTAGGAGACCTCGCAAGGACACTGGTCCTTCGTACTCACCAGACCCGTCTGAACTCCGAACTGGACAAACTCGGGGTCGAGATCGCGACTGGTTTTGTACGGGATTCCGCAGAGCATCTTGGCGGCGATATCACCAGCCTGCTGTCAATCGACAGATCCTTGGCAAAGCTGGACGCCTTTCGGCTCAATACCTCAGAGGCAAGCTTCCTGACCAGCACGATGCAGAATACGCTTGGGGAGATACAAGATCGTATGGAGCATGTCTCTGGTGTGCTCGTATCAGCCGAACTGATCCCCAACGATGAAATGATCCGGACAATGTCCGAAGAGAGTGAGAATGCGCTCGCACAGACGTTGAATGGCCTGAATCGTTCGGTCGCCGGCCGTTTCCTGTTCTCAGGGACGGCCACGAATAGTCCTCCGCTAATTGACGCGGAGACAATGATGTCCGAGCTGAGGACCCTCGTGTCGGGTGAGACCACTGCCTCGGGTATTGGTGCCCAGATTGATGCATGGTTCGAGACAGCGGGAGGGGGGTTCGAAACCACTGCCTACAATGGATCGACCACCTCTCTGGCGCCCATGCAACTCAGCACCTCCGAGCGTGCGAGCATCGACATCAGAGCAGATGACATGGTGTTCAGAGATACACTGAAAGCTTTCGCAAA
Organism: Salipiger pallidus; assembly: GCF_014643635.1. Lineage (GTDB taxonomy): Bacteria > Pseudomonadota > Alphaproteobacteria > Rhodobacterales > Rhodobacteraceae > Salipiger > Salipiger pallidus. The sequence goes on along the minus strand of NZ_BMJV01000006.1, from coordinate 115,839 downwards.
GGCGTCGCTGGCAAGTGACGAAGGTCTGGCAATCTCCACTGACGAGAAGGTGAATCTGCTGTTCGGCGCGGCGATTGAGCTTCAGTCGGCGCAGGGCTCGATGGTCGAAGTCCGTGCTGGTCTGGGAGTTCTGGAGCAGAGAATCGAAGAGGCGACTACAAGGAATGCTGCTGAACGCACGGCGACTTCAATCGCACGTCTGGATCTTGTTGGCATTGATGAGTTCGAAACGGCGACCCGGTACGAGAACACTAGATCACAGCTTGAAAGTTTGTACGCGATCACGGTTCGGTCTTCGAGGATGTCTCTGGTGGGGTATCTCTAATGAGGGGGTGGTTGCTGAATATCTGCCTTATTCTGCTCTCTGGGCTGCTTGCCCCGGCCGAGGCCCAGTCAGTTCGCATCAAGGATCTAGTCGAAGTCGACGGCGTTCGGTCGAATGATCTTGTCGGGTATGGGCTTGTCGTGGGCTTGAATGGCACAGGGGACGGGCTGCGAAACGCACCTTTTACTGAAGAAATCATGCAGAATATCCTCGAGCGTCTGGGTGTGAACGTGACAGGTGAGCAGTTTCGTCCTCGAAACGTTGCCGCAGTTTTCGTGACTGGACGGTTGCCTCCGTTTGCCAGAACGGGAAGCCAGATTGATGTAACAGTGTCCGCTATCGGTGATGCTCAGAGCCTACTTGGGGGCACACTGATCATGACGCCATTGAATGCTGCAGATGGAGACATTTATGCGGTCGCTCAAGGGACCATCATCGCCGGTGGAGTCGAAGCGCAAGGTGATGCTGGCGGAGTGGTACAGGGCGTTCCGACTTCTGGGGTCATTCCTGCAGGGGCCAGGATCGAGCGAGAGGTTGAGTTTGATTTTACACAGCTTTCAACTTTAAGACTCGCCCTGAGGGAGCCGGATTTCACCACGGCGGCACGTATCGAGCAGGCGATCAACCGAACCGTTGGTCGTTCTGCTGCGGTCATGCTTGATGCTGGAACAATTTCTGTCGATCTCACCCAAACCGGTGCAGCCTCACCGGCGCGTGCTGTGGTCGCTATCGAAAATCTTTCGGTCGAACCTGAAAGGCGTGCTCGAGTGGTTGTAGATCAACGGTCCGGCACAATCGTGATGGGGGACGACGTGCGGATTTCCCGTGTGGCAGTTTCGCAAGGAAACCTGACACTTCGGATCGAAGAAGTACCGCTCACTGTACAACCCAGTCCCTTCGCTGAGGGAGAAACAGTTGTTGTTCCCCGCACAAACGCGGAAATTTTGGAAGAACCTGGTATAGGATTGGCAGAGGTGCCTGAGGGTACATCGCTTTCGGAAGTGATTGCGGGCCTAAATGCCTTAGGCGTGTCCCCCCGTGACATGATTGACATCTTGAAGAGTATTAAGGCAGCGGGCGCGCTGCATGCAGAGTTTGTCGTTATGTGACATATGCTGATGGCATCGGGTGCATTGGAAAAGTGAAAATATACTCATGGTAGATTCGAGAATGCTGCAATGGGTATTAAGATTGACGACAAAGTCAAACGGTGAAGTGGACGCTGTTGCGCAAACTGCGTGACGGATCCATCCCATAAATCTCGTGTGGTAACCGCCCTGCACGAGCATATCCGTCCCCATCTACGGGAACATGAAATGGCTGAGTAATCACCTCTTTTTATGGGGTTTGGACGTGGAATTTACGCGACCATTCTCAATTTTTGGGTGGGGTTCATGAGGCCATTGCGTATCTTGTGGCGCTCGTTGTTGTAGTGAATAGCCCCAAGTTTCTTAAACGACCTCGGTCCTCAGTTTCTGCTGCCGCTCGAACTCGACAGGTGGCAGCATTCCGTTCCACGTGCGCTTGCGCTTTGGGCTGAAAAACGTCTCGATGTGATCGAGCACGTCGCGCCGCTCTTCTTGGTGGGTTCGGTACGTTCCCAAACGCATCGCAGCTGGCACTCGAAGCTGGCGGCCATTCGAAGCCCCAAGCGCTATCTCGTCCGAGAAGTCATCGGCATCATCATGGGCGCCACCAGTAGATCAACCCGTCCCAGATCGCCGCTTGTCTCTCAGATGGGCGTAAATGGTTGTCAGTTGACCAGCCTGCGCTTCAAGCAGCCCTCCCTGATGCCTGTCAGGGATGGAGAGCGGCTCGAGACCGATCAACCTGATGCCATGCGTTTTGCTTGCCTTATGCGAGCCGAGGCATTGCGCCAGTCGGGTACCCGACGAGATGCATGAGGCAATGCGTGATCTGGTCCGTGCCGAAGAGAGCGCCGCGGAGGATCAGCGCCACAAGCGTCAGCTCGTCTAGGCTTTCGCTCTGCGTCATAGGCGGGCCTATCAACGCTCAAAGCCGTGGGCGATGCGTTATCGGCGCTGGTTGTAGACCCTGGCGTTAGATCACCCTGTGCACCAGATCGAACTGAAGGAGATGTTGCCGCCGGAGCGCATTGCCTGCGAGCGGCTGGAGCCGCTGCCCGTCTTCAATGAACTCGACAGCAATTCGCTGGCGCGGGCATGGACAGCCGGCAGATCATTGAAATGGTCAGTCTAGATCCGTAGATCGGCGGGTATTGGCCCCACTTTAAGCTAAGCCGACGACTGCCTGAAGGAGACCAGGCAGCCTCTGGCCAACTACAGCCACGTCCGGCAGAACTGCTCCGGGCCAGCTTGGATACCAACCACACCCGCAAGGATTTCCTAGTGACCTGATCCTTATGCGTGGCCCTAAAGTGGTGGGCATCGATCGGCTGGTGAGAAAGGCAAGGTCGGACTGTTTCTGAAAGTTGGAGATCCAGGTCATCAAGAAGGGCCTCAAGGCCAAGTGGGACAGGGCTATTGTCCACGAGCCAGTGCTGGACGAGCCAGGCTTCTTGCGCATCCGGGTGTTGAACGATCTCGTGACCTTCAAGACTAAGGTGGATCTCATCGTGGCCAATGGCCTGACCGATGACATTCGCGATGTCAGTGATAAGGTTTTCACCCGCGTCCTTTTCGGCGGGGACTGAACCGTCACTTTCGCAGGGCCGGGGGATAGGATAGTCTCACGGCTGATGGCCAACGTGAATGAATGCAACCCCATGACAGACCAGCCCAGCATCGCCGCCGAGGATGCCCTTGGCCAGATACGCCGCGTGCTCGAGACCGAGGCACAGGCGCTGCAGCTCATGGGCGCCACCCTGGACGGGGCCCATGCCCGGGCGCTCGATCTGCTGGCCGCCGTGCGCGGGCGCATCGTGGTGAGCGGCGTGGGCAAGTCCGGCCACGTGGGGCGCAAGATCGCCGCGACCTTCGCCTCGACCGGCGCGCCGGCACAGTTCGTCCACCCGACCGAGGCCAGCCACGGCGACCTGGGGATGATCACCACCGCCGATCTCTGCCTCGTGCTGTCGAACTCCGGCGAGACATCGGAGCTGGCGGACCTCGTGACCTATGCCCGCCGCTTTGCCATCCCGCTCATTGCCATCACGCGGCGCCCGGGCAGTACCCTGGGCCAGCAGGCGGACGTGGTGCTGCCGCTGCCCGACTCCCCCGAGGCCTGCGCCATCGGGGTGGCGCCCACCACCTCGACCACCGCGACGCTGGCGCTGGGGGATGCGCTGGCGGTGGCCCTGATGCACCGCCGCGGCTTCCGTCGCGAGGATTTCCAGGTTTTCCACCCCGGCGGCAAGCTTGGCGCGCAGCTGATGCGGGTCGAGGCGCTGATGCATGGCGGCGAGGCGTTGCCGCTGGTCCCCCCCGAGGCGCCCATGTCTCAGGCTTTGCTCGAGATGACCTCCAAGGGCTTCGGAATGGCCGGGATCACCGAAGCCGGCCGCCTCACCGGGGTCATCACCGACGGTGACCTACGGCGCAACCTGCGGGGGCTGATGGAGCGCACCGCCGGCACCGTCGCCACCCGCAGCCCCCGCACCGTTCAGCCCGGCATGCTGGCCTCCGAGGCGCTGCGGCTTATGAACGAAAGCAAGATCACGGCGCTGTTCGTGGTCGACGACACCGGTGCGCCCTGCGGCGTGCTGCATCTTCACGACTGTCTTCGCGCAGGTATCGCATGATCGCCATTCTCATCCCCGCCCGCTACGCCTCGACCCGCTACCCGGGCAAACCTCTGGCCCGGCTGCGCCAACCGGACGGCTCGGACAAGAGCCTGATCCAGATGACCTGGGAGGCCGGCTGCCAGGTCCCGGAGGCGGACGCGGTTTTCGTCGTCACCGACGACGACCGCATCGCGGACGAGGCCCGGGGTTTCGGCGCCGAGGTCATCATGACCTCGGACGCGTGCCGCAACGGCACCGAGCGCTGCGCCGAGGCACTGGATCGGGCGGGAATAGAGCCTGAAATCGTGGTGAACCTGCAAGGCGACGCGCCGCTGACCCCGCCGTGGTTCCTGTCGGATCTCATCGCCGCGATGCAGGCGGACCCTGCGATCCCCGCCGCCACGCCGGTGCTGCGCTGCGATGCCCAGACGCTGGAGATGTTCCGCGAGGATCGCCGCGCGGGCCGCGTGGGGGGCACCACGGCGGTGTTCGGGCAGGGGGGCCGCGCGCTCTACTTCTCGAAGGAAGTAATTCCCTACACCGGCGATACCGAGTTTGCCGACGCAGAGGTGCCGGTGTTCCACCACGTGGGCGTCTACGCCTACCGCCCCGATGCGCTGGCGCAATACGCCGGCTGGCCAGTGGGTCCGCTCGAGACGCTCGAGGGGCTCGAACAGCTGCGCTTCCTGGAAAACGGCCTGCCGCTGGCCTGCGTCGAGGTTGACGCCCGCGGCCGCCTGTTCTGGGAACTCAACAACCCCGAGGATGTTTCGCGCATCGAATCCGTGATCCTGAAAGGCCAGTCATGAAGACCGTGACCCTTGGCGATGTCGCCATTTCCAACGAATTGCCCTTTGCCCTGCTTGCCGGTCCCTGCCAGCTCGAAAGCCTTGACCATGCGCGGATGCTGGCCTCGGAAATAGGCTCTGTTGCTGCCGAACTCGGTGTGCCTTTCGTGTTCAAGGCCAGCTACGACAAGGCCAACCGCACGTCGCTCACGGGCCAGCGCGGCCTCGGGATCGAGAAGGGGCTCGAGGTGCTCGCCGCCATCCGCGAGGAATTCGGCTGCCCGGTCGTCACCGACGTGCATGACATTCCGCAGGTGCAGCGCGCCGCCGAGGTCGTCGACATCCTGCAGATCCCTGCGTTCCTGTGCCGCCAGACCGACCTGCTGCTTGCGGCGGGCGAGACGGGCCGGGCGATCAATGTCAAGAAGGGCCAGTTCCTCGCCCCTTGGGACATGCCGCATGTGGCGGCCAAGATCGCCAGCACCGGCAACGAAAACATCCTTCTGTGCGATCGCGGCACGAGCTTTGGCTACAACACGCTGGTGAGCGATTTCCGCGGTCTGCCGGTGATGGCCGAGACCGGCTACCCGGTGGTGTTTGACGCCACCCATTCGGTGCAGCAGCCCGGCGGACAGGGCGGTGCGAGCGGTGGGCAGCGGGAGTTCGTTCCGGTTCTGGCGCGGGCCGCGGTGGCGGTCGGGGTCGGGGCGGTGTTCATGGAGGTCCACGAAGACCCCGACCGCGCGCCATCGGATGGGCCGAACATGGTACCGCTGTCGGATCTGCGCGGGGTGCTGACCCGCCTCGTGGCACATGACCGGGTGACAAAGGGACTGGCCTGACGTCCTGAGCCGACTGTTTTTCGGGAAAAGGCCGAGATACCAAGTACGCTAGGGTCAGAATCCATCGATTTGGTTGGGCGCGCGTGAGTCACCGTTCAAAAAAGGGCGGTGAGCATGTCTGGTCTTCTCTGGTTTAGCGATGCGCAGATGCCGCGTCTGGAGCCGTATTTCCCGAAGTCACAGGGCAGGCCTCGTGTCGACGCCCGGTGGGTGTTGGATGGCATTATCTTCATCAATCGCAACGGTTTGCGGTGGCGTGACGCACCATGAGAATATGCCCCGCACAAGACGCTCTATAACCGTGGGAAGTGGTGGAGCGACCGGGGTGTCTTCGCCCGGATCATGACGGGGCTGGCCGCAGAGCACGGCGAGAAGATGACCGTGATGATCCAAGCAACTCATCTGAATGCTCATCGTACGGCGTCCAGCCTGAGCGTCGAAAAGGGGGGTGTGGTCGCCTGATTGGAAGGACGATGGGAGGCATCAACACGAACTTGCACCCCATCTGCGACAGCCAAGGCCGGCCCATGGACCTGTTCCTGACCGCTGGTCCCGTCAGCGACCACATCGGGGCACGTGCGCTCGTCAGTGGGCTGCCCAACGTGACGTGGCTTCTCGGAGATCGCGGATACAATGCCGGCTGTTTCAGAAAAGCATTGCAGGACAAGAAGATACGCCATTGCCTCCCTGGCGGAAAGCAGCGGAAGACACATGTCCGCTAGCACAAGCGCAGATATAAGAGGCGTGACCCAATCGAGATCATGTTTGGCGGACTCAAGGACTGGAGACGCGTAGCGGCCCATTATGACCGATGTCCACAAACCGTCTTTTCGGCAATCGCACTCGCAGCAATCGTCATTTACTGGCTGTGAAACTCAATGAGTCCAGAGCCTAGTCAGCTTTCGTAATATTCCCGGTACCAATCAACGAAGGCCTGTACACCTGACCTCACCGAGGTTTTGGGGGCATAGCCAGTCAAGGTTTTCAGCAATTTAGAATCCGCCCATGTCGCCGGCACGTCCCCGGCCTGCATAGGCATGAGGTTACGATCCGCCTTGCGCCCGATAGATGTTTCAATGGCATCGATGAAATCAGTCAGCGCCACCGCCTCTGAATTGCCGATGTTTACCACCCTGTGCGGTGCTACCGGGGACAGGCTGTCACCATCAGGGACAACACCGTCAGCCGGTGCGCTGGGAATGATCGGCATGAGCAGAGATATGGCTTCGACGAGGTCAGAAATATATGTGAAATCACGCTTCATGTCGCCATAGTTATAAACATCTATTGGCAGGCCGTCGCTTATTGCCTTCGTAAACTTGAATAGCGCCATGTCCGGACGACCCCAGGGGCCATATACGGTGAAGAAGCGGAACATCGTAATCGGCAAATTAAACAGATGCGCATAAGAATGCGCCATGTTTTCCGTTGATTTCTTGGTAGCCGCATAAAAGGACATCTGGTGATCGGCCTTGTCGGTTTCCCTGTAAGGCATGCTCTTGTTCGCCCCAAAAGCCGATGAGGTAGATGCAAACAGCATATGTTTTGGAGGATAGGCTCGGGCCGCTTCAAGAATCTCGAATGTCCCGATGATATTACTCTCGAGATAGGCTCGGGGATTTTCAATGGAATATCGTACACCGGCCTGCGCAGCGAGATGAACAACAAAATCAGGCCGATACTCCGCAAAGAGGTCCATCATGCGGCCCGGCGTTTCAATGCTGTCATTGATCACGGTAAATTCTGGATGATCCAGAAGCATTTCCTGCCGACGCAGCTTCAATTGCACATCATAATAGTCTGACAGATTGTCGATACCAACAACCTGAAAACCATCTTCCAAGAGCTTGCGCCCCAGATGGAAGCCGATGAACCCGGAGGATCCGGTGATCAGGACTGTACCTTTACTCATCAGTCCTCTCCAAAGAGGTCGCGGGTGAACACCTTGTCCGCGACATCGCGGATGTCGTCCGTCAGGCGGTTGGCGACGATGAGATCAGCCTCGGCCTTGAAGGCGGCAAGATCGTTTTCCACGCGGCTACGGAAGAACTCGGCCTCATCGAGCACCGGCTCGTACACGATGACCTCGACGCCCTTGGCTTTGAGCCGCTTCATGATGCCCTGGATCGAAGACTGCCGGAAATTGTCCGAGCCTGCCTTCATCACCAGCCGGTAAATACCCACCACCTTCGGGCCCCGCATCAGGATCTGGTCGCTGAGGAAATCCTTTCGCGTGCGGTTGGCGTCCACGATCGCCCGGATCAGGTTCTGTGGCACATGGCTGTAGTTGGCCAGAAGTTGCTTGGTGTCCTTGGGCAGGCAGTAGCCGCCGTAGCCGAAGGAGGGGTTGTTGTAATGCCCGCCGATGCGCGGATCGAGGCTCACTCCTTCGATGATTTGGCGGCTGTCCATGCCTCCCGCCAGCGAATAGCTGTCGAGCTCGTTGAAGAACGCGACCCGCATGGCAAGGTAGGTGTTGGCGAAGAGCTTGATCGCCTCGGCCTCGTCGGGGTCGGTGAAGAGCACCGGTACCTCGGTTTCCTGCGCACCCTCGAGCAAAAGGTCCGCAAAGATACGCGCCCGCTCGGAGCGCTCACCCACTATGATCCGGGAGGGGTGCAGGTTGTCGTAGAGCGCCCTGCCCTCACGCAGGAACTCAGGGCTGAAGATCACCTGATCCGTCTCCATCTCTCGCCGCAGGGCGCGAACGTAGCCCACCGGGATTGTCGACTTGATGACGATGGTGGCGCGGGGATTGGCCTCGATCACCTGCGCGATGACCGTTTCGACGCTGGACGTGTCGAAGTAGTTGCTGCGTGCATCATAGTTGGTGGGGGTCGCGACGATAACGTACTCGGCATCCGTGTAGGCGGCCATCGCGTCAGTGGTCGCAGTCAGGTCCAGTGTGCGGGTGGCGAGGAAGTCCTCAATCTCAGCATCGACGATGGGGCTCTTGCGGTCGTTGACCAGCGACACGCGCTCGTTCGAGATATCGACCGCTACCACGCTGTGCTTCTGAGCCAGCAGAACCGCGTTTGAAAGGCCCACATAGCCAAGTCCGGCAACCGCAATCTTCATGTTGAATTCCTTTTGGCAGCAGTCCAGCAGCCATTGTCCAGTGGCAAAGCCGAAAGATCAGTGATGCTTACCATCTGGTAAATCCAACAAGACAATCTTGCAATTAACGATTACACTATGTGTTTACGTAGATTTCCCTGAAGTGTATTCTTCCTTGAGTTGATTTCGATCGGCGTTGTTACGCAATTTAGCGTTCGTGCTTACTGTCGCCTTTCCCGTGGCCCTTCAGGCGACGGCCTTGATCTGAGCCCTGCCTAGGGCCGAGAAGCGGTTCATGATGGCGGTGCGGATCTTGATTTTGGCGGTCTGGCGGTCGGGTTCTCGTGTCATGATTCGCTCGCCAAAGAGCTTCAGGCGGTTCATCTGGGCCCAGACCCGCCCCGGGCATGGTAGCCGGCCTACCTCTTCCAGAGCGCCCTGCCGAGGTGCGCCGTCGCCCGCAAGATCTCGTTGCGCGCCCATGCTTCGGGGCAGTCTTTTTTGCAGGCGCGGACGTTCCAGCGGATGGGTGTGACTTCATCGGCGCCGCGCGCGATGATGGCCGTATGGTGACGTCGCGTGTCGTTTGCGCCGTCCGCGGTGGCGATGGCGATCTCTTCATCCTCAGGAATTAGCGGCAGCAATTTGGGCAGCAGGGGCTGTCGCTCTGGTGGCTCGAGTTGACCTCTGATCTGCCCCCTGAAAACTGGGCCGTTCGAAATCGGGTTTTTGGGCTAAGCTTTCCTGCTGGGAGAGGAGCGGAACCGCATGAGAGCATCAAAGTTCATGGAGGCGCAGGAAGCGTTCAATCTGAAGCAGGGCGAACGAACGGGGAACGCCTGCCGCGGAGATCTGCGGTAAGGCCGGGATCAGTCAAGCGATCTATTTCAACTGGAAGAAAAAGTATGGCGGCATACTGCCGGATGAGATGCTCCGAGTGAAAGCGCTGGAGGATGAGAACACCCGGTTAAAGAAAATCTTGGCCGATCTAACGCTGGACCGAGGAATTCTTCAGGACGTTATCCGGCGAAAGCTCCGAAGCTTGGCCGTTTGCGCGAACTCGTCACCGGGATGTGCGACGGATGGGGCGGGTCGATACGGAGGGCTTGTGGGGCCATCTGCTTCGTCACGTCCAGCTACCATTACAAGTCCCGGCGGACGGACCAAGCTGCTGTTGAGCGGCGGTCAAGGAGATTGCAGGGACGCGTGTGCGCTATGGTTATCGGCGTGTTCACGTCTTGCTGAGACGCGAGGGCTGGGTCATCAAAATGAAGAAGACGCGCAGCATTTACGACGAGTCGGGCCTGCAGCTAAGGGACAAACAGCTGAAGTGGCGTGTGAAAGCCAAGCTGCGTCGGACCCAACTAAGTCTGGGCGATGAATTTTGTCCACGGCCAGCTCGCCTTGGGCAATAAGCTGAGCATCCTGACCGTTGTCGACACGCACTCACGGCTCTTCCCGGCAGCCGATTCACGCTTCACCTACCGGGGCGAGGACGTCGTGCAGACGCTCGAACGGATCTGCGGGCAGATCGGGTATCCGAGAACGATCAGGGTCGACAACGGCAGCGAGTTTATCTCTCGCGACGTCAATCTTTGGACCTATGTCAGCGACGTCACGCTGGACTTCTCACGGCCGGGAAAACCGACCGACACGGGTTCATCTTGCGTCGGGGCAAACAGTCCCCGGACTGTTTGCTGATCCCTCCTCACCTTCAACAGAAAGCTCAGGGCCGAATGTCTGAACGTCCCCTGGTTCGTGAGCCTTGCCGACGCCCGCGAAAAGCTGGAGGATTGGCGTAGGAGCTACAACGAGGACAGGCCCATAGTGCGATCGGGTATAACGTCCTGATCGCCATGCATTATCCCGAAGGCGTCACCAGCCCGTCATTGTGAAAGAGCCGGAAAATCCAGCTTCCGGCGGTCCAAAGTCGGGGAGCAGCGCACCAACCAGCCGCCTCTTGTTTTGAATGAGCGACCCGAGTGGAGCTGGTCAGCTCGACCGCGTGTATGTCCCGGGCTTGCGTGTCCATGGCGATGTGAACCTTGCGCCATTGCCTGCGACGTGACGGATCATGCTTGCGGGCTAGCGAGGCACCATCGCCACGGAACTTGATGCCGGTGCTGTCGACAAGGAGGTGCAAGGGCATGCCTGGGCAACTGTAGGGGGCTACCCCGAACGGTCACTGCCGCCGACACAGCGTCGGCTAGTCCGGCAGCGGCCAGTCGAGCCCAGCCATCCGCATCGGGCTCTCGACCAGCCCAAGTGTTTGCCGAAGAACACATTCAGCGTGAAAGTACACTTGGACCGCTGCACCAGAGAACGTCTCGGGCCACCCCCCCATTGCTGGACTTTCCTACCTGCCAGACTGTCCGGGATCAAACCAGATCCAGAGCGATGCCGCTGGCGGAGCGTGGCGTTGTAGTCGGACCAGTTTATCCAGCGATAGCGGGTGGGAGAGGCCTTCGGCATGGCATTGATCTAGCACGCTGGATTCGCGCGGTGTCTCCCCTTACAGCACTGCGTAGCAATCCCTCGTAGGCAGGCCGGTTCATGGTCCTATAGCTGGGGGGGCTCTTCCTGCGGGCAAGCTACCACTCAGGACTAAAGGAGCCAATCCACTCGAAGTTTGCGCAACAGAGGTAGCTAAAAGCTATAAGGCTACAATATGCTCCCAACATAGGCCTCACTCGCGCAGCTCTAACCTTGAATTAAGAAGTGATCTTAGAGAATTTATAGCGTCCCGACTCGAAGATGAAAGGGTGTTGCTGATATCGATGCTTGGGAAATTTTCGCTAATATTCGGCAGCTCTTCTTGCGCCAGCCTTGAAAATTCACCTCGAACACTTTCATCATTAGTTAAGGTCTGCCAATTTCCAGAAAGCCAATCTGCTGCGGTTTTTCTTTCGACATCTCCCAACTCATCCCATAGCAGACCTGCTGAATTAAAATTCCCCATAAGTTGATAGGCTTCGGCCCGAAGCTTGAGCGCATCATCACCACGCAATCCAGACGCTCGCACCAATGCCATTTCAGGCTCACCTTTCGTCAAGTAAATTTCAGACAGCAATAATTTTACGTCTCGATTGTTGCGATCAACACCTTCAAAGTGTAACCACTTTTCGGCCTGATCAGCCAAGCCAAGTGCTAGGAGACGGCGAGCTACACCCAAAGCATTTTCTGTTGATGAAAAATCATGAAAAATTTCTTCGTGGTTGAAAATAACCTGCAGGAAAGCTTGGTCATTTTCGTCTTTCAGTAATAACTTTACTAAGTCAGATGCAGCTTGACGCTTTATATCTGAGGGATGGCGGTCGTCATTTGTGAGGTGTTTGAGAGCTGTTTCATATTTCCCATTGAGTGAAGAAGCGCGGATGCTAGATAGCCATAGATCAGCGCCAATTTCCGTATCTCGATAATCCACCGAATAAGATGTAGATAAATCAGCCACGCGCTGGTCAACTCCCTGTCCCTGCTTAGTTGCGATATCAATGGCTGCAGTAATCGCTTCAGGCGAATATTCACTAGCGCTTCGCGCGATCCCATTCAAGGTATTCTCGGCTTGCTTCTCTTGGCCCTCAAGCCCGTCGATGAGCGCGCTAACATACCGCATGTTTTGAGTTTCATCTCCGGTGGCGCGCGCAAGCTGAGAAAGAAGAGTGCGCGCTTCATTGATCCTACCTTCTTCAGCTAGCCTTGTTGCAAGTTTCGGACCTAGCTGAAGGCGAAGGTCGAGAGGTATCTGATCAAAGCTTCGGCGAACTGAAGCGCTATTTATAGTAGTGCCTTCCGGTAGCTCCGTAGAGCCCGCCAATGCCCACATCGCCGCATGACCTGGACAATGGGCCTGTCCCACAAACACTCCTGCGCGATCTGGTTGCCCGTCAACTATCATAGCAAGCGCGCTAAGGACTGGGTCAGGGCCACCGCTCAACATTTCCATAAGCGCACGCGCTTCCATGCCGAAGCCGACATGAATATAAGCTTTTACCAGTCGCAAGAGCGTGGCTTCATCAAGGCGGTCAAACTCTGAAAACAGATCAGCACGAAGCTGTGGTATCAGATCATTTATTGCATTTTCTCCGCCCCACTCGCTTACGGATAGATTATCGTCTTTCTCACAAAAATCTTCACCGAATCTAATGAGTGATTTCCCTACACTAGTATCCAACTGTGAGGCGACGTTAGAATGTAAAAAATCCTCTTGGGCTGCCTGATTTGTGACCTTCTGACCCTTGATCTCTGATTTTTCTGAAATTTGTAAGCCCTCTAACGTTGAGGCCTGAAATTGTATGGTAGGGTCCAGTAGCCCTTTTGTTGCCGCTTCGGCCAGCTGCTCAGCCAATATTCCTCCGAAAAGGCTAGGTGCGAGTTGATCTAATGGTAATTCTTGGGTTTCATCAGGTTGAGGAATTGCATATTGCACTGGGCGAAATTGGGGTGTAGGTTCATATGTTGGATCCAGCGCCCCTCTTTGGGATCCAAATCTTGGGGGGGTATATGAAGGATCTAGCTTTTCAGAATGTATAATTTCTGGAGGGACGCTTGTTTTTTCCGTTGTGATCTCTTCAGTTGTATCTATCTCAGCGTCAGGCATATTGGTAATTTCTGTGGATTTTTCTTTGATATCAATAACCCCCATGCGTGCATTGGAGAGGCTGGAATCTATATCGCAGTTGCAGTTTAGGTCGATGGAAACTGCTGTGTTGCCTAGGAGGACACTCACATCTCCTACCCTTCCGGCATTCAATTTTTTTCGGAAGGATGAGAAGTCAAAATCTTGCGGAGCACTATTAAATTTTATGAGAAAATTATTCTCTTCAATACGACTTACTGACCACGTTGTCTCTCCGTCTAAATCAAAGGCTAATCTTGTAAAGGTATCATGTTCCCCTGATCTAAAGCGGACCTCCGCGGCGCGAGAATCTATCGGCAGCACGATAAGTGAAGATAGAAATAGAAACGTTTTTCTCATGCTGCGGTCTGCTTCACTGTTTTTAAGGCCTCTTCTAGATCCACAAAGCTTGGACGGAAGTGTGTAGGTGCGTTCTGGCGCCCAACCTCGATGCAGATATTGGTTGCATGGTTGTGGAGGTTTGCCACCAATACCTCGCGGATGAGTTGATAGAAATGTAGGTCCTCTTCCACGACGGATTTTACCTTACCTGCAAAAGGTCCAAAGAAGCCGTAGGCAAGAAACACGCCCAAGAATGTACCTACCAACGCGCCTCCAATCATCTTCCCGAGAACTTCTGGCGGTTGGTCAATAGATGCCATGGTCTTGATGACACCGAGTACAGCGGCCACAATACCGAGCGCAGGAAGTGCATCAGCAAGCGCCTGAAGCGCATGACTGGAATGCAACCTGTGGTGCTCAAGCGCTTCAATCCGCTTGTCCAGAACCTCTTCAACCTGATGGGGGTCATCATAATTCATGGACATGGAGCGCATGGTGTCGCAGATCAGTTCGAGTGCGATCTTGTCCCCTTGTATTTTTGGGTATTTGGAGAAAATTGAAGACTCTGCCGGAGACTCGACATGCTCCTCTATCGCGACAGGGCTCTGCCGCGCCAGGCGGATTAACTCGAAAAGAAGACAGAGAAGGTTCTTGTAATCTTCAGACTTCCATTTCGGACCTTTGAAGACTTTCCCAATATCTTTCAGTGTGTGCTTTACTGCACTGCCATCGTTACTGATAAGGAATGTACCTGCAGCTGCTCCACCAATCATCATCATTTCAAAAGGCAGTGCCTTAAGTATGATCGACATCTTGCCGCCCGCTAAAACATAACCTCCGAATACCATGGCGAAAATTACGACAATCCCGATAACGCCCAGCAATGGGACTCTCCTTCACCAGTTGCCATTATATATTAGAGTGACAAAAGTTAAAAATACCTGTATCGACTAGTAGGAATTCTCTCCTGAAGGGTCTTTCTGCTAGAGGCAGAGGTGGATCGGTTTGTCTGGACAGGGTCAGGGCGTTTTCTAAGTGGTTTTCCGCCTCGGTTATGCCGCTGCCAGCTCGGGCAGCAGCGGGTTGACGTAGGCTTGATTGGGCGTTCTGTCGGGAAGCTATGAATGAGGGCGGCGGCCGTTGTTGAAACCGATGTCGCGGCCGATGCCAGCGCGTGCTTCCGAGACGCTGGCGTAGCCCCGAAGGTAGACCTCTTCGTACTTGATGCTCCGCCATAGCCTTTCGACGAAGACGTTGTCGCGCCACGCGCCTTTGCCGTCCATGCTGATCTTGATCCGTCTGGCCGCGAAGACCGTGATGAAGTCGGCGGACGTGAACTGGCTACCCTGATCCAAGTTGAAGATCTCGGGTTGGCCATGTTTCGCTAAGGCCTCCTCCAGCGCCTCGATGCAGAATCCCGCATCGAGCGTGATCGATACCCGCCAAGCCAGGATGCGGCGCGTCGCCCAGTCGACCACGGCAACAATGTAGATGGAGCCCCGCGCCATGGCGATGTACGTGATATCCATCGCCCAGACGTGATTTGGACGGATGATGGGTAGGTTCCTGAGCAGGTAGGGGTAGATCTTGTGACCCGGGACCGGTTTCGAGGTGTTGGGCTTGCGATACAACGCCTCGATGCCCAAGCGTTTCATGAGCAAGGCGACGTGCAGGCGTCCCACGACGGCCCCCTCTTGGACCAGCAGTCCCTTCAGCATTCTGCTGCCGGCGAATGGGAACTCCATGTGCAACTTTTCGATCCGGTGCATGAGCTTCAGATCAGCATCGCCGACCGGCTGAGGCTGGTAGTAGATGCTGCGCCGGCTGATCCTGAGGGCCTTGGCCCGGCGCGACAAGCTCAGCTTTGCATTTCGGTCGATCATTTTTTTGCGCTCGGCAGAAAACCCGCCTTGCCGAGCGGGCCGGACAAAAAATCGTTCTCCAGCGTTAGCTCCCCGATCTTCGCATGCAGGGTTTTTACTTCGGTCTTGGGGCCGGGATCACCCTTCGGAGCCTCGCCGAAAACACCGGTCGCGCACTCCATTAGCTGGTCGCGCCACTGCTTGATCTGGTTCGGGCGCAAGTCGAAATCCTGCGCCAGCTAGACCAAGGCTCTCTCGCCCTTGATCGCAGCCACCGCCACTTTCCCCTTGAACGCCGGGCTGTGATTCCGGCGCGGTCGTCTTGCCATGGGTCTTCTCCTCGCTCGAAGCATCATGCAGCTATCGCGCGGAAAATCCACTTGTCCCGCCTGTCCAGATTTCCCTGGCCACCTCTCCGTTCCACCAGATGCCGGGACTGAACACCTAACAAGCGGTCCATTTTTCAGGGGGGAGAAAACGCTTACCATGTCGCGGCTTTACTTCATTAAGATGAGACACCTGAGCGGAGTGCCGTGATATCGGTGGCGTCCACTTCCGTGCCGTCGGAAAGGGTCAGCTTTACGATGTCGCCGTCTTGGCGCACCTCTACGATCGGATTATAGGCTTTGGCGGCCTGCCGCCCAATTTCCGTACCTCCGGAGTGGCTTGCCACCTCAAAGCTGTAGGTGCCCGCAGGCAGCGGTTGCCCATTCTCGTCGATGCCGGTCCAGGCCACGAGGGGCTGCGACATGTCTAGTTCGAGCTGCTGAACCTCAGTCCCGTTGGAATCACTGACAACCAGCGTGGCTCTATCTGCTCCGGTGGAATATTCTGGCCGCAACACAATCGCCTGGCCCGCATAATACACGGGAGCCTCGGCAAGTGCCTCCTTTCCGATCCAGTTCGCCATGGACTGAAAAGCACTCCCTGTGAGTTTTCCTGTTAGCTCACGCAGAATGTCGTTCGTCTGGACTTGCTGCTCAACGGAAGAAAAGGTCGCAAGTTGAGTCGCATAGTCCGCCGAATCTACAGGGTTGAGAGGGTCTTGGTTCTGCATCTGCGTCGTCAGCATTTTGAGAAAGGTTTCGAAGTCAGAGCTGATGACAGCCGACTCACTTGCTTCGCTACCTCCGCTGGAGGCACTCGTTGTGTTGGCAGGCGAGACACTGGAGGTTTCCATCGGGTACTCCCTAAATACGAAGGTCGAGACCACCGTCGGTGATCTTCAGTTGCGGATGCGTGACAGGTGCTGGTTCCATAGCGACCTGCTGCTCAGTCAATGGCTGAGGGTTTTTGCCATGCGAATCAGACTTTGAAGCATCTCCCCCGAATTCGAAGCCGGGGTTGTCGTAGCCCAACTCGGACAGCGATTTGCCAAGCTGTTCGATGTGTCTGCGCAGTAGTTCGAGAGTTTCGGGCCGATCAGCCGAAATCTGAATGATGAACCCCTGCTCGCCATTGACCATCCGAAAGCGTACATGACCCAGTTCTTCCGGGTTCAGGCGCAGTTCAATTCCGTCCTCAGCTTTACTGCCACCGGACTGTACCGCCTCGCTGATCTGTCGGACTAGGTTTGTCCCCAAAGGGTCGGTGGGGACCTTCCCGTCGATTGCGATGGGCGGGGGCGTCGTCCCAGTCCGCTGGTCGGGAGGGCCGAACCATGACTCTGCATCACGCTCTGGCAACTGGTCATTCAGGAGAAGCATCTGACCAGCCGTGCCCACGGAAGGAAACGCCGGCGTTGTCGTCACATTCGGTTGGTACATCGAAACCGAGCATGCATCTGTCTTAGGGATATCCGCCACTTGACCTTTCTTAAGAACTGCGCCGGCTTCGGCATCGCGGTCGTTTCGGGACGATTTGAATACATTGCTGACATCACTCTGGGTAGCAATCGGCGGCGCGCCGGACATGGCCACGCCTGCCGATGGCGCAGCTGACACCGCTTTCATGTCGACGGCCCTTGCGGTCGGCTTAGCTTCGATTGTTCCAGCCTCGCTGGAAACAAGATTTTCGGGCCACGCCTTCACGATTGCCGCTTCCCAGGATTTGTATGGGCTATCCATTGTCTCAGTGTAGGGTGTTTGGCTTGATCGCATTTTCAGCCCGACCTTTGCAGCGGCCTCTTCAGACACAAAAGTCCTCTCGCTTGTTAAGGCCTCGGGCGGTTCCGAAGCGTTCAATCTGCCCAACGCACTTTCTTCCGCTGCCGTTTTCCAAGCCCCAGATCTGCTTCCGAGCTTAGGGGCCAAGACCGAAGATTGTTTCGTCTCTGTCTTCACAGCGCCTTGGAACTGCACTTCAGTGGCCAGCGGAGCTCGTTCGGTCGATGAGGCAACGCCTGCCTTGGGAGGCAGCGGACTTGTTGCCAGTCCTGAGCCGGTCCTGCGTCCCGCTACCGGCCCGAAAGCCGCCCTAGGCTTGGCAGGTGTCTCAAGTATGAAGGCGCCGGCCGGTTTGGTTCCTAGATCTTCCGGTCTTCTTTCTTGGGACATTGCCTGCATGGCTACCGAAGCAAGATTTATCCTGGCGGCGTCACGAGGCAGTCTTGCTCTGTCCAGTGCGCTTTTGGCAACCAAACTCGTATCGTCACGTTTCGGTTCTACGATGTTGCGGGTCTTTCCGGGCAAGGCTTCCGCATCGTTCCCCAAGTCCAGCCGGTCGCTATCTGCCGGAGCTATGAGGTTGCCAGCTGACGTCGCATCTGGTTGCGCAGGTGTTGATCGCTCTGTCCCAAGTGCGCTCGTTTCCCCATTTTTACGTTGAGTGTAGAAGGACGTTTCGAGCCGCTGGGAGCGGACAGATGGAGCCGACGGCTTTTGGTAAGCGTGCTCCGTAACGTCGCCCTGTGCCGAAGTGCTACCGATTCCGGCTTGCTTTGACGGTGAAGGGGGATCTTGGGGTGACAAAGTCCGTTTGGCTTCATTGACCTCTACTGATGCTGCAGCACCACCCACGCGGCGTAGCAGATAATTTCCCTTCAAAGACTTATCGAGGGCCTCGGACTGCTGACCCGGTGAAATGCCGGTCATGTTAACCAACGATTGAGTTTGTGGCCGTCCCTTATCACCATGATGTCCACCAAAAGGACCGTTATCAGCGTACCCGCCATTTTGGCCCGCGGGTGACACATGGTCCTCGGTGGTGCCTCGTAGCGAGGTCAGCGTACCAGCTGGGATTAACTTGCGATGAAAGGGCCCTTCGGTTGCATCGATGGCGACGGTAGGCACGCTTTCCCAAGTATGAGGCGGCATGGGTTGAGCTCTCGCTGGATCGTGCGCAGTGAGGACTTGCGCATGTTCTGGCTTCAAGAGGTGTGATCCTAGTGCCAATGAAATGTCTCGGGGCGCGGCTGCCTTCAGTTTCCCGTCAGTCGTCTTGGCGTTCGTGCCTGCATCATGGGCGCGCTTCGAGATGGGCACGGATGTGCTGTCGGACGGCGTTGAAATGGCCTTGCTGGAAGACGAGGCTATGAGAGGTCCTGAACCAAACAGGGCATGGTGCCCTGGTTGAACTGTTCGTCTGTCTGCATCTGCCACCACTACGGGTTCTGGAGACAGCGCTGCAGTCGCTTTGGCGGCAAGCTTCACTCCGTCGATCTCAAGTACCTCAAAAGGACGGCCTGCAGACGGCCCAAGCCCCATGCGCTCGTGGTGGATCAATGACTTCGCGCGAGCAGGAGCGTTCGCTTCAAACCGGGTTTCATCTCCAACGTTGGTTGTAGCTGCGAAACCGCCTGGCGAGCTTGGAGCGGACGTGTTCGTCACGTCAGTCTCGCCGTTAGAATACAAGTAGGCGGCGGCTTCTCCTGATTTCTTTGCTCCCATTTCCAGTCTTCTAGCTTGGTCGGCCACGCCGAGGGGGGCAGCGGGGAACCTACCTTTCTTATCAAGTTGAGATGCGAAGGAACGAATCGGTAGATCCTGCCCCTGCTTATCCCTTTGCTCGGCATGCCCCACAGTTTCCAATGAGCTCAATACGTCTGCCTCAAGGTTCGAAACTGAAACAGCTTTGGTGCTACTATTCTGTTCCCGCATCCCGGGCGTCTTTGTGTCAACTTCACCATTTTTGTTCTTCTCTGAAGGCTGACCAAACTCGGTTGATCCTACCTCACGCTCTGGAAACGGTGCGGCAACCGGAGCACGCTCGGAGGAAGCACCCAGCTTTGAATGTGCTTCAACTTCCCGTCGCAGAGCCGACGCATCCGGGATATGACCTGTTTCGCTGGATGGAAAAGGTATGTGCTCGTGCTCTACCTGAGATGCTGATTTATCAATCGCTGAAGGCAGTGCGCCTGCGGTCGGCCCGGCTCGATCAAGCCTCTGCCCACCGAGCACAGACAGCTCTTCCTTTGAATCAGAGTGGGGTGGACCGATCTCTGCGGCCTCTTCTGCGTTCTCTCCGTCATCAGGACTGGTCAAGGACACCTCGGTTTCAGGCGTCGTCTCCGGTCCGAGGCTGTCCCCCATCTCAGCGCTCAGTGCCTGCCCGCCGCCATTCAAATCGTGAAATACGTGCTCAAAGAGCATGTCTTCTTGCCTGGCTGAACCGATAGATCGGGCGTCTTGGGCAGCCACGATCCCCAAAAGCCCTGAAATGTGACTCAACATGGTGTCTCCGGGAGTTCTTCCTTCGCATGGACTTTAGGAGAATATCATTACCGCTTCTTTACCGCTGGGCAGTCAAATGTAGTTGGTTGAGTCGAAATGGAGGTTCACATGGAAGTCGACCTATCACTCTCTTTTCCGGCGGATCATAGACTTCGAAAAGCTGCCGCTGCCCTTGAGGCGAACTTTCTATCAGAAATGCTCAAGGCGGCCGGCCTTGGCGAAACCCCCGGAGCCTTCGGTGGCGGCGTTGGCGAGGAACAGTTTTCTTCTCTTCTTCGGCAAGAGCATGCTGAGGCATTGGTTGAAAATGGCGGTATCGGCCTCGCTGAGGCCATTTTTCACGCGATGAAGGAGCAAATGAATGACTGAGCAACGACTTGCTATCGCACAGACACTGCTTGCCCTCGAGAGCATTCTTGATCGGGAAAGGGCTGCGCTTCTCGATGGTGATCTCGCGGCCCTTGCTCCGCTAATGGAGGAAAAGGCTGCATTGCTGGACGACATGCCCGAAAGCGACCCTGTCACACCAGAAACACTGCAACCTCTTCAAGTGAAACTTCACAGGAACCAGGAGCTGTTTGATCACGCCTTGGCGGGGATCCGGATCGTCGCCGGACGCCTTGATGCAATGCGTGAAGTAAGGAAATCAATGAACATCTACGACGCGCATGGCAAACGGGAGACTATCGAGGACACCGAAAAGAGTACTCTGGAAAAGCGAGCTTGAGCAATTTTGAGTTGATTTGGAGCAATTGCACAGACTGACTTTAGCGCAACGTTAGGATTCAAGGTCCATTCTGTAACTCGCATCCAGTTGGATGGCGCAGGGAGCGTGACGCTCCGACTGCCTTCGTCAGAAAGACGTCAAGGACGCCGGTTCCGGCACAACTCCCAATCGGTGCAAAGCACCGCATGATTGTAAGGACGAAATATCCATGTCTAGCATCCTGACGAACAATGGCGCCATGGTGGCGCTGCAAACCCTCAAATCCATCAATGGTAACCTTGCCACCACCCAAGCTGAAATCTCGACCGGTAAATCCGTCGCAAGCGCCAAGGACAATGCCGCAGTCTGGGCCATCTCCAAGACCATGGAAGCTGACGTAAAAGGCTTTAAAGGTATTTCCGATAGCCTGAACCTCGGCGAGTCGACGGTTGCGGTTGCTCGCCAGGCCGCCGAGACGGTGACTGACCTGCTCACCGAGGTGAAGGGCAAGATCGTCGCGGCACAGGAAGAGAACGTCGACCGGGACAAGATTCAGGTCGATATCGATGCTCTTCGCGATCAGATCTCGGCGGTCGTGGGCGCCGCTCAGTTCAACGGCCTGAACCTGATCGACAATACCAATTTCGAAGCCGGAACCGGTTCAGTCAACGTGCTGGCATCGCTTGATCGGTCGGCGACCGGAGTTGCTGCCTCCGACATCAACGTTGCGAAACAGGACCTCGGCACCAGTGCAAGCTCGATTGCAGCCACAGGCGGTACCTACACGGAAGGTACCGGTGCTGACCAAGTCACGCTGAATGCGACCACGACTGGCAGTATGGACCTAGGGACCAACGGTATCGCCCCTACCGCTGGCACGGGCTATGCTATCCGGGTCGTCGGCGTGGGTACCTTGACTGGCTTGAATACCACCGGTGCCAACACGCAGGCCGGTATGGCCACCACGGAGATCAAGTTCGTTGCACGTGACGGTGACACGATGGACGACGTTGCGGCCGGTCTCGAGGCTTCATTCAACCAGTACCTGGCGGAGGAAGGTATAGATGCGGCGACACTCTCAGTCTCGCGCAATGGCGATACCCTGTCTTTCGCCGGTGGAACAGATGGTACGAATACGATCCAGCTTAGCTTCGACACGGTTGTTGCAGACGCGACAACAGGTGCCGGGACGACAATCGGTGGGCGCTTGGAGGCGTTGTCGGATATCGACGTGACCACTCAGTCAGGTGTCGACACCGCGCTCACTTCAATCGAAGGGCTGATCCAGACGGCCATCGACTCGGCCTCCTCGTTCGGTTCGGTCCAAGGCCGAATTGAAACCCAGACTGATTTCATCTCGGGTCTCACTGATGCGCTGAAGTCCGGCATCGGCACCCTTGTTGACGCTGACATGGAAGAGGCATCTGCGCGTCTGCAGGCCCTTCAGGTGCAGCAACAGCTGGGTGTTCAAGCACTCTCGATCGCCAACCAGGCACCGCAGTCTCTGCTCTCGCTCTTCCGCTAAGGCAGAGTCTTGGAGGCCGGTTATTCCGGCCTCCGGTTTCATGACCATCATCAGTCTTAGAAACAGAGTCAGAAGGTTCTGCCGTGAATGCTCAGACAATGGCGCACCGCGCCTACGCCCAATCCGTTACAACTACCCGGACCGACCGAGGTATCGAGTACGAACTCTTCGCCCGCGTCACTCACCAGATCAAGGCCGCCGCCGAAGATGGGCCAAAGTCCTATCCGCGACTCGTTGAAGCCTTGTATGAGAACCGCCGCCTCTGGATAGCGCTCGCAGTCGATGTCGCAGATGAAAAGAACGAGCTGCCACAAGACCTGCGCGCACAGATCTTCTATCTTTCTGAATTTGTGCAAGCCCAAACTGGCAAGATTTTGCAGCGTAAGGCTCGTCTCGCTCCGATCCTAGAAGTAAACGCCTCAATCATGCGTGGCTTGAGCGGCAGGAGCATAAGTAAATGACCGGGCTCGTCCTAAAATTGGGGCCTCGCGAACGTGTATTGATAAACGGCGCCGTCATCGAGAATGGTGACAGACGCAGTCGCCTGTCCATAGTGACACCGAATGCAAACATTCTCCGACTAAGGGACGCGATCCATCCAGAAGATGCGCGGACGCCGGTACGGCGCTTGTGCTACACGGCGCAATTGGTTTTGACCGGTGATGCCGACGCGGGTGCGGCCAAACTTCAGCTCCTTCAAAACATTGAAGAGCTCAGTCAAATTCTTACAGACACAGACAGCCGAAAGATTCTGAGTAATGCCACCGAATCTTTGCTGGAAGGTCAATTCTACCAGTGCCTCAAGGCGCTCAGGGCACTCATACCAAGAGAGGACCGGCTACTCGCCGCTGCCAAGCAATGACTTATACGCCTATGATCTCCGGAAGTGGCCTCGTCGGCTGGCAAATGCTGCAAAGAACAATCTCCACCCAGAAGGCAGCCTTTGATAATAGTCCCGAGATTGCTCGAGAATCAAAGTATTTCCGAGAGAACATTGGGTCGATTGCGACCGCTGAAAATCTCGTCGAGAACCGCCGCCTCCTTAATGTCACGCTATCAGCTTTCGGCCTACAAGATCAAATTGAAAGCAAATTTCTTATTCAAAGAGTCCTCGAAGAAGACCCTGATGCGGAGGGCTCTCTTGTAAGTAGGCTGGGCAACAGTGCCTATACTGCTTTGGCGAATATCCTTGATTTCAGTGAAACAGTTTTTCACAAGACGCAAGAGGAGGGGTTTGGTGTCTCTATCTTTCAAAGATATGAAGCATCCATGCTTTCAGATCTTGAGGAGACACAAAGGAGATCAATATCTGAATGACCCCACCTACGCCGCTACTTTTGAGCAGGAAGCTAGGGAGAGTATCCGAAGCAATAAAAGTTATTTCTTTGAAGCGATAGGGGAAGTTAGTTCAGCTGAAGACCTGCTGAACGATTATGTTCTAAAAGAAATTGTTATTAAAGCCTTCGGTATAGAGGACAGGAGGAATAGTCAAACTGTTCTGAGGCGTGTACTGGAGGAGGGTTCGAGTGATCCTGGGGCGTTGGCAAACATTTTGGCAGACACGAAGCTGAAGATGTTGGCGCATGCGTTTGAATTTGATAAAGCTGTTCCGACTACTGCCCTACAAAATGCATCTTTTGTAGACAACATTGAAAATCAATACAGATGGCAGCTCTTTGAGGGCGCGGTTGGAGGCGTGGATCCATCCATTGGAATAGCTTTGAAATTTCAGAGATCTATTCCAGACCTATCCTCAAGTGACATAAGTGAAAATGCCAAGTGGTACAGTGTGCTTGGCAGTCAATCTATGCGCACGGTGTTTGAGAAAGCGTTGAATCTTCCAAACGGTTTCAGTCAAATAGATATAGACAAGCAGATAGATGTTTTAAAGGAAAAATCTGAACGAAAATTTGGTATTTCTTCATTTAGCGATCTGGAGGATATGGGAAATGTTCAGAAACTGATCGGCGCCTACCTCTTGCAAGATCTAGCTTCCAGTACTGATAGTACGGGTGGTGGCTCTATCGCATTGAACTTGTTGAAGTCGTAAATGTTCACTATAATGTTTACACTCGGAACTCATTGAGTTGGTTAGATGCCGCTAATTCACCGCTTGAAAACAAGCGGTGACCATATCTGATCTGATCTCTTGTAAGCGTCGTCTCGACCCCATACTTTCGATGATGGGTTCGGGTACGAGGTGAGCTCCATCTCATGCCTGGGGAGAAGAGTATCAGAAAGTTGTGTTGGCGAATTCCTGAAGTGACGCGGGAGACGTGCTGGCGGTAACGCGCAGCTGCATCGACCCACTGAAGACCTGCTCATGCTACAAGGGAGAATGTAGCCATGAGTAAGACGATGGACGACAGCATCATACGGTGGACGGCGAAGCGTAAGACGAGGCTCGTCATTGAGACCACCCAAGGCAAGACGACCGTGTCGGAGGCAAGCCGGTCCTTCGACCTGACGCTCTCCGAGATCGAGGGCGGGGTAGAGGATGCCAAGCGCGGCATCGAGAACTCGCTGCGCGCCAAACCGCTCGACATCCGCGAGCAATACGAGAAGCAGCTCCGGGACCTGCAGGACGCCTATGGCGAGGCCGTGCTGGAGCTGCGGGCGCGAAGAAAGCTTCAAGCCCTGCTGGATGCGCAGGACGGGAAGTGATCCGTCGCATCCAGCAGGGCCTCATTGCCGAGGGCGTCGTTGTGTCGGTCGCCAAGCTGTGTGCCTGGTTTCGGCATCCCGAGGCGGACGGTCTACTACAAGCCGGTGAAGGCTGCGCCTATGGTCGAGGCCCGCTTTTCCGAGCCGATCAAGAAGCTGATCGAGGAAGAGCCGTTCTTTGGCTATCGGACCGTGGCTTGGCTCCTGGAGTTCAACAAGAACACCATGCAGCGGATCTTCCAGATCAAGGGCTGGCCCCTCTCGGCAGCATGCTGCGCATGCGCCTGCCGGGCGACGGGTGCGCAAGCGTGCCGTGGCATGCGGCCCCGCATCCAGGCCGTGCCGTCGGTTGCGGCTGCGCCGAACGAGCGCTGGTCGACGGATCTCGCCCGTATCTGGACGGACAAGGACGGCTGGGCTTCCTTGGCGTTCGTCGGTGAAACGGTCCCCCGGACCGTTTCAAGACCCTCCTCACTGATCGACTGCCACACCAGCGAGTTGCTGGGCTGGCACCTGTCGAAGTCCGGCAAAGCCACGACCGCCAGCGCCGCCCTCGAACACGCCCTGATCGCCCGGTTCGGCACTTTGAGCAAGGTCGAGGAAGAGTTCCTGCTGAGGTCGGACAACGGTCTGATCTTCACCAGCCACCACTTCACCAGGATCGCCCGCAGCTACGGCCTGAAGCAGGCGTTCATCACGCCACACTGTCCCCAGCAGAACGACATGGTCGAACGCTTCATCCGGACGCTGAAGAAGCAATGCGTGCATCGCCACCGTTTTGAGACCATCCAGCAAGTGATGCGCGCCATCGGTGACTGGATCATCATTGGATGCGCGACGTATTCCGCGCCCAGCTTCGACACGGTGCGCTCGCTTTTCACTACTCTCAGCGCCACCCGAGCCTTAGAGCCTGAGCCAGGGTTCTTCGTTTCAACATGAATTATCGCCTCGTTCTTGGAGACGTGAAAACGTCAGACCGAAGCTCACGTCAGTGTTCGATCATCAGGGAGGTGCTCAAAATAACTAAGTATCAATCGTTTCTCTCTTAGACAGGAGCCATGAGTTCGGCTTGAGGGGATGAAGATGATTTTGGCGATGGGTCTTCCAGAAGGAGGGCAATCGGGGGTAGCCCTTCAAAAATGGCGCAGAACCGGCGTTTTCGGGCGTAGCTGAAGATGGAAAAAGCCACTTCGACCTTGTTCCGACCGACAGTTCTGCTCGCGGTAGCCCTCATGGCCGTCATCGTGATGATGATTCTGCCCGTACCGTACTGGGTGCTGGATGTGGGGCTTGCAGCATCTTTCGGGCTGGCCATCTTGATTTTCACCGTGACACTTTTCATCGAGCGGCCTCTCGATTTTTCGGCGTTCCCGACCATCTTGCTGGCGTCTTTGATGCTACGCCTTTCGCTGAACGTCAGCTCGACGAAGCTCATCATCGGGCAGGGGCATACCGGAACTTCCGCCGCAGGGAACGTGATCGAAGGCTTTGCGAACTTCGTGATGGGGGGCAGCGTTTTCCTGGGCCTGGTGGTCTTCGGGGTTCTGATGATCGTCAATTTCGCAGTGATCACCAAGGGTGCGGCGCGTATGGCCGAGGTGGGAGCCCGGTTTGCGCTTGACGCGATGCCGGGCAAGCAGCTTGCGATCGACAGCGACATGGCCGCAGGAGCCATCGATCATGCGGAAGCTAAACTGCGTCGCGAACGTGAACAGCAGGAAACCACATTTTTCGGCTCTCTAGATGGTGCGTCCAAGTTCGTGAAAGGCGACGCTGTGGCAGGCCTTTTGATAACTCTTCTGAACTTTGTGATGGGCATGGCCATGGGGGTGTTCGGGCAAGGGATGGCCCTGTCGAATGCCTTTGAAACCTACGCGATACTTACAGTTGGCGATGGGCTCGTGACGCAGATCCCGGCGGTCATCATCTCGATCGCATCGGGGCTCTTGCTGGCCCGCGGTGGGGCGATCGGGGCGACGGATGCCGCCGTGGCCGGGCAGTTGGCACGGCATCCTGCGGCGCTTGGCACCGTTGGTGTGCTTATGGCGCTGTTCGCGCTTGTGCCAGGTCTGCCATTCTTGCCGTTCATACTCGGTGCAGGTGTTCTTGGCGGCCTCGCCATCTACATGGCGCGGCGCACCCCGGATGAGCCAGAGCTTTCAGAAGGAGCTGAGGTGGTCGATGCCCCGACGGAGCGACCAATCGGTGACATACTGGATGTCGACGAGATCCATGTCGAATTTGCACCGGATCTCGTGAACATGGTTCTGGATCCCGGTGTTGGACTGGATGTCCGTATCGGGAACATGCGGCGGCATGTGGCATCGGGCTTTGGCGTCGTCCTGCCGGAGATCCGGCTTACTGATGCGCCAGCCCTTGATACCGGGATCTACGTAATCCGCATCCATGGGGTCGAGGTGGCGCGGGGCGAAATCAATCCAGACATGGTGCTGGCCCTCATCGGCGATGACAAGACACGTCTTCCGTCCGGTCGCGACGTGGACGAACCTGTCTACGGGGCGCCCGCACGCTGGATCAAGCCGCAAGATCAGGACCGTGCTGCGATCACCGGTGCGACCATAATAACACCGACCGAGGTTCTTGCGACTCACCTGCTCGAGGTCATTAAGCGCAATTTCGGCCGGCTTCTGACGCTCAAGGCATTGCGCCGATTGCTCGATGAGATGGTGTCGCTCACCAATACCTCCAGGGCCGAAGCGAACCGGCGCCTTCTCGATGAGCTCATCCCCGAAAAAGTGTCGATTGACACGCTACACCAGGTTTTGCGCCTGCTGCTCGAGGAGCAGGTCAGCGTCCGCAACTTGCCCCTCGTCCTCGAGGCGATCTCGGAGGTCAAGGGCCAGCAGATCGGAGTCGATCAGATCTGCGAACATGTCCGCCAACGGCTTGGCTTCCAGCTGGTGGCGGCCATGCGGCGCAATGACGGAACGATCCCACTGATCCAGCTTGCTCCCGAATGGGAAGATACCTTCTCGACTTACCAGGTGGAAAGCGCGCGAGGCGGGCTCGATGTGGCACTGCCACCGGATCTGTTCGACTCCCTCACCACCGGTGTCGCGTCCGAGATCAACCTGGCAGGAAACAGGGGGATTTTTCCGGCCCTCGTCACAAGCGCCCGTCGCCGCCGTTTCCTTCGCACGATCCTGTCTGCGAAGGGGATCAGCAACCCGGTCCTGTCATTCGAGGAAATCGGCATTGAAGCGCGGCCTTCCCTTGTCGGCGTGGTGGCCGGATGAGCTTTTTGCCAGAGCTGATAGAAGAGGGAAGCGCACTGCTCTGGCTGGCGGCCGTGGTGTTCTTTCGAGTGGTCGCGATGGTTTCGTTCCTGCCGGGCTTTGGTGAGCAGGTCGTTTCCGCCCGTGTCCGCGTCGTCATCGGCTTCATGCTGACCGTTGCCATCCTGCCGGCCACCGCCGAACTCATCACCCCTCCGGACAGCTTGCCGCAACTGCTTCTGGCGATCCTGACCGAAAGTGTGAACGGTCTTGTCCTGGGCATATGGCTTCGCCTGATCATCCATGGACTCCAGGTAGCCGGCAGCATCGCGGCGCAATCCACGTCGCTGGCGCAGCTGCTGGGCAACAGTGGGGCTGACCCGATGCCGGCCATCGGACATCTCCTGAATGTCTCGGCGCTCGCCCTGCTGATGCTGAGCGGCTTCCACGCTAAGGTCGCTTCCTTCCTGATCCTGTCATACGATCTTTTGCCGGCTCTGAGCTTTCCCGACCCCGCAGCCATTGCCGAAGCGGGGCGCACGCAAGTCACACGGAGCTTTGCGCTGGCCTTCACGCTGGCCGCGCCATTCGTGGTGCTGTCAGTGCTCTACAATCTCACGCTTGGCTTCATAAACAAGGCCATGCCACAGCTCATGGTGGCCTTCGTCGGCGCCCCGGTCATCACCCTCGGGGCTCTCGGCCTGCTGTTCCTGAGCGCACCGGTAATGCTCGCGGTCTGGCTGTCCAGGATGGACGCTTTCCTGTCGAACCCCGGGTGGTAGGTCGGCATGGCGGAGGAGGACAGCGGAGAAAAGTCACATGAGGCCTCTCAGCGAAAGCTGGAGGATGCACGCAAGAAAGGGGAAATTCCGCGATCTACGGATCTGCTGACGGCCGTGCTCTACCTGTCCATGCTGGGGACGGCGGTCGTGCTGGGCAGCATGTCGTTGATGCAGTTCGGAACGGTGTTGATGCCGCTCATCGAACAGCCGGACCGGCTCAGGTCGCTGTTCTTTTCCGGCCACTCCGCAGCGCCGACTGGTGGCCTGATCCTTGCAGTGCTTACTCCGGTGCTGCCGTGGTTGGTGATCCCGGCGATTATGGTGCTTCTGGCGTTGTTCGCGACCCAGGGGCTTGTCTTCACGGGCTCCAAGCTGGCGTTCAAGTTCAACCGCCTGTCAATCATCGAGAACGCAAAGAACAAATTCGGGCGTCGCGGCCTGTTCGAGTTCGTCAAGAGCTTTGCGAAGCTGGTGCTCTATTCGGTGCTGCTCGGGGTCTTCCTCTCGGGACGCCTGGATGAGATCGCTGGGCTGGTGCGGTCGAGCCATCGTGAGGCTGCGGTGGTGCTTGGCAGGCTTATGGTGCAGCTTCTGTCCATCGCCGCGATCATCGCGGTCGGGCTCGGGGCGATCGATTACCTGTGGCAACGGGCCGAACACATGCGGCGCAATCGTATGTCCCAGAAGGAGTTGCGGGACGAATACAAGGAATCCGAAGGTGATCCGATGTTCAAGCAGCACCGCCGCGCCCGCGCGCAGGAGCTGGCACTGAACCAGATGATGGGCGATGTGCCCGACGCTGATGTGATCATCGTGAACCCGACCCACTACGCCGTCGCCCTCAAATGGAGCCGGAAGGGGGGCGAAGCGCCGGTTTGCGTAGCCAAGGGCCTTGACGCTGTAGCGCTGAAGATCCGCGAGGTGGCGGAAGAAAACGGGGTTCCCATTCACCATGATCCGCCCACTGCCCGTGCCTTGCACGCCACAACCGAAATCGGTGTTCAGATCCAGCCGGAACATTACAAACCCGTCGCTGCGGCGATCCGCTTTGCCGAGGACATGCGGCGCAAGATGGGTGACAGCCTGAAGGGCAAGAGATGAGCGAAGACCTCAAGGCATTGCTGAATGTGACCTCCCTCATTCGGGAACGTGCTCTCGAAGGCTACCGCCGCGACCGCGCCGAAGAAGCCGGCCTCGCGGCGGAACTGGGCCGCATCGACGCCATGAGACAGGCGGCACATGCGCAGACCGACTCCCTCGACACTCGCAGGCTCATGGGCGCGGACACGCTCTGGCAGGGGTGGCTGGCCCGACGGCGTGGAGAGATCAACCGAGAGATCGCCCTCAGCCGGGCCAAGCAGGCGCACAGCCTCGTTGCGGCGCGCAAGGCCTTCTCCCGGGACGAGGCTGCCCGGAGCCTCGTCGCACAAGGCAGGACGGACCTTGCTGAGGCGCGCCACAAGAGAGAGGAGCGAACGCTTGAAGACCTGTCGCGACTGTTCAGCCGTGATGCGGATCCTTGAGCGGCAAGCGCATCCACCGCAACGGGTTCGAGTTTTATTGAAGAGCAGTCCTCATGGCTGCGTGTATCCTGCCGCCGGCGATCAGGACTGGCGGTGCCGGTTGCATGAGGGAAGGCAAAGGCAGATCCTCTGCCCGTTTCATCGCCGCGCCTTGCTGCGTGACGACAGGATGCGGCGCAGCTCGCCGCGTCCGTTAGCGCGCTGGTTTCCGTCACTGCGCTGTGACGCGATCAGGCCCTCGCCGTCGTAAAGACGTAGCGGGGAGACGGCGACGCCGCTACGCCGGGCCACATGTCCGACACTCGGAAAGCGGGGCATAGCCGTTGTCGGCATCCTGCAAACTTCACTTCATCCCAAGTTAATTTGAGGTTCCATGAGGGCATCCGGCTTTGCCCCGCAAGTCTTCTGGCACCCCCGTCGGAGTGAATCGGATTCGGCGCTTCCTCCCTCCGAGCCGGGCCGCAGGATAGGGGGTGTCTCCGCCATACGACCGAACCACAGAATATCGCGCTGGTCGCCGGCGCAAACCGGGGCATCGTCGCCCGGCTGGCGCCCGCCAAGGTGAACACCCTGCTGGCGGCCGTGATCTGGAGAAGGGCAAGGTCGCCGCCGCACCCTTGATCAAGGAAGGTCTTGCGGTCACTTCCCTTGCAAATCGCCGCCACAGGCTAGGCCAGCGTCACCGGGGCCAAGGCACGGATTGAGGCCGAATTCGGTCGCCTAGAACTCTCAGTGAACAACGCGGGCACTGACCTTGCTTTTGACCCGCACCTGTCGTCGGTCAAGAACATGAAGCGCACGCTTCAGCTTAACTTTGGGGGCACCTTGTGCGTGGCCGGTGGGATACTGCTTCTGCTGACGGCCAGCGACGATGACCGCATCGTGCATTTGTCGTCAGCATTGGCGTCCCTCGGCCTGCGCCATGAGCCGGGGCGGCAATGCAGGCAAATGCTGCTGACCACCTACGCGGCCTTCAGGGCGGTGCTGAACGCGCTGACGGTCAGCCAGCTGGTGGCGCTGGTGGGGCAGAGGGGCAAGATCAGCGCCATCTGCCCCGGCTTCACCGCGATGGAAGTCACCGGTTTTCGGCCCGACCGCACCACGCAACGGGCCGCCGCCTACACGCTGCGCGTGGCGCTAGACGCGGACGTGACCACGAGCACATTCTGCAACGATCAAGGCGTTTTGCCTTGTTGATAGGAGGCCGTGCGCCCCCCGCATTCACCGATTGATGAAGCCGTTTCGTGACGGGGAAGACCTCGGCAGCCCTTTTCCTTTGCCGCAGGCGAAAGAGATACCTTCCGATGACGGACATGCTTTCGGGTCCAGCAGGCAGAGGAGGCCAAAGATGAAATCAGCCTTGTCGACCACGCTGTCCGAAAGCTTCCACACCGTCCACGGCGCGAAGGGCAGTATCGAGCCGCCGCATGTCATGCTCTACGGCGACGACGCCCGGGCCAAGGAGGTCGCCTTCGGCCTCGCCCGCGTCATTGGGTTCGAGCGGGCGGAGACCGGCGGGCTGCACAATGTGCGCAATGTCGAATCCTTCGCCCTAGCGATGGACGAGCTGGCCCATATCCAGCCCAGGCCGGCGTCGTGGGCCTAAAGAGTGATAAAGGTGCACTGAGGCGCAGAACATAAAGGACCAAGCCATGAAAATCACTCGCCGCGGAGGGACCCCGTCGATGTAAGGCTCGGAAGGAACTTTCTCGGGGACCGTTCGTCTCGAGAAGATGTTCCAGGCCGACGAACCGGGCCGCACCTCCGGCGCCCACGTGACCTTTGAGCCGGGCACACGCACCCCGCCGGCCAGACCATCATCATCACTTATGGCCGTGGCCGCGTGCAGCGCGAAGGCGGCCCGATCAAGGAAGTGACCGTGGGCGACGTGGTGTTCTTTGCCGCCGGTGAAAGGCACTGGCACGGCGCCTCGCCCGAGAACGCCATGAGCCATATCGCCGTTCAGGAAAGCATCGACGGCTCGCCGGTGACCTGGATGGAGAAGGTCTCGGACGAAGAGTACAACGGCTGATGCCGCAGGCCGGAGGTCCACCCTCCGGTGATGATGGACCCGTTATGGCCCCCGAGGGGCGGCCTTCTGCATTTCTGGGGCGATCCGTCCCGAAAGACCCAAAGACATGACCGACCGCCCCCCTTGCCGTGGCGGCACTGGTGGCTGGTGTCGCTTGCGACCTTCTCGCCGCCGCTGACGGCGCTGGAGGCGATGAAGCTGTCGCAGGGCCTCTGCAGCGGAGAGCAGGCCCGGGTGATGAGCGCCATGCCGGCGGGCTGCTGACCGCAGGGGCCTTCGGTGCCACGCCGGGCCGGCGGCGCAGCTTTGTCGGGGGCTCTGGGCCACCGCGCTGTTCTCGGTGGAGGAGGCGTTGGCGCAAAGCGGGTCCATGCTGATCCTCGGCTGTGTGGTGGCCCGGCTGCTGCTGTTCACCGGCCAGGGGATGGCGTGGTGGGCGGTGCTGCCGGGGCCGCTTCTGGCGGGGGTGTCGAACGGCATCCTCAGCGCCTCGCCCGGCCATGCAGATCGTGCCGTCATGCGATCGGCTGGCAACAATACCCCACGACACCGGCTCGGCGCTGGGCATCGCGCTGATCTCGATCCTGATCTCCGGCACCCGGCCCGGAGACCTCTTAAAGCACCGGCATCAGGCGATCTGGATGACCATGACTTTCAGCCGTCCTTGCCTTGCAGCGATGGCCGTTCGCGACCGTCGGCAGGCTCGTCCGGCGGATCGATGAATCTCGCTCATGACTGCCATTAGGCAATCAGCTGGGCACCGAGACTTTAAATGCGGAACCACGGGCTATCTTTCAACGGTGAAGGACCGCCGCCCACAAGAATGACAGGAAGGACGCACCATGCCCCCACCCATCGAATTCCAGGTCCGCCGGCGCACGCTGCTGGCAGGATCCGCCGCCGCAGCCGTCTCCGCAGGCTTCACCGGCAAGGCTGGTGCGCAATCCGGTGCCACCCCCGCCGGTTCGGAAACCACCACCGTATCGCTGACCGTCAACGGCGAGGCCCGCGAGGTCACCGTCGACAACCGCACCACGCTTTTGGATGCGCTGCGCGAACACCTGCAGCTGACCGGCACCAAGAAGGGCTGCGATCACGGCCAGTGCGGGGCCTGCACCTGCAGTGTGAACGGCAACCGCGTGAACTCCTGCCTGTCGCTGGCCGTCATGCATGACGGAGACGAGATCGAGACCATCGAGGGCATCGGCACACCCGAGGCCATGGACCCGATGCAGACCGCCTTTGTCGAGAACGACGGCTTTCAGTGCGGCTACTGCACTCCTGGCCAGATCCAGTCCGCACGGTCCGTCATTGAAGAGATCCGCGCCGGCATCCCGTCCCATGTCACGGGCGACCTGACGGCCGAGATTGCCATCACCGACGAAGAAATCCGCGAGCGCATGTCCGGCAACATCTGTCGCTGCGGCGCCTATTCCAACATTCTGGCCGCCATCACGCAGGTCGCGGAGGAGAGCGCATGAAAGCCTTCAGCTACGAGAAACCCACTGATGCCGCAGCCGCAGCGGCCCGTGCCGCGGAGGTAGAGGGGGCCAAGTTCGTCGCCGGGGGAACCAACCTGCTCGACCTCATGAAGCTGCAGATCGAAGCGCCGGTGCACTTGATCGACGTCAACGGTCTCGGCCTCGACGAGATCACCGAAACCGACGAAGGCGGCCTGCGCATTGGCACGCTGGTGACCAACACCACGCTGATGGCCGACGACCGCATCCGCCGCGATTACGCGGTGCTGACCCGAGCCATTGCCGCCGGTGCCTCCGGGCAGCTGCGCAACAAGGCGACCACGGGCGGCAACCTGCTGCAGCGCACCCGGTGCCCGTATTTCTACGACACCGCCATGCCCTGCAACAAACGCGCCCCCGGCTCGGGCTGCGGTGCGCTCAGCGAAGGTGCATTCAGCCGCCAGCTTGGCGTGATCGGCACGTCCGAATCCTGCATCGCGACGCATCCCTCGGACATGGCCGTGGCCATGCGCGCGCTGGACGCCGTGGTGGAAACCGTGACGCCCTCGGGCAACACCCGCCAGATCCCGCTCGAGGAATTCCACCTGCTGCCTGGCGACACGCCCGAGCAGGAGAACGCCCTCATGGACGGCGAGCTGATCACCCACGTGGTACTGCCCGCGCCGGTTGGCGGCGTGCAAAGCTACCACAAGGTGCGTGACCGGGCGTCTTATGCCTTTGCGCTGGTCTCCGTTGCGTTGATCCGTCAGCCGGACGGCACCGGACGCGTTGCGCTTGGCGGCGTGGCTCCCAAGCCTTGGCGCAGTGCCGAGGCCGATGCCGAGCTGCCCAATGGCGCCCGCGCGGTCATCGCCAAGCTTCTCGAAGGGGCGAACCCCACCGAGGAGAACGCCTTCAAGATCACCCTCGCCGAGCGCACGCTCGCAGCCATGCTGAAGGAGGCCTGAGATGCAGTTCAACGAACCCGCAGGGACGAACCTGTTCGACAGCGCGACCATCGTTGGCAAGGACCACACTAGGATCGACGGTCCGCTCAAGGTCACCGGCGCCGCGCCCTACGCCTACGAGCGTCATGACGTGGTCGAGGGCCAGCTTTACGGCTACCCGGTCGGCGCCACCATCGGCCACGGCACCATCACCGCCATGGACACCGAGGCTGCCAAGGCCGCGCCGGGCGTGCGCGCCGTGGTAACCACGCTGGACATCGACCCGCTCGAGCTGGGCATGAACAACGTGGCGCGCCTCTTCGGCGGCTCCGAGGTGATGCACTACCACCAGGCCATCGCCGTGGTCGTGGCCGACAGCTTCGAGCAGGCCCGAGCCGCCGCGAACCTCATCACCGTGAGCTACGAGGAAGGCGAGGCCGTCGATTACAGCCTCGACGCCGCGTTCGAGCGGATGGAAGGCACCGGCGAGCCGGACACGCAGTACGGCGACATGGAAGCTGCCTTCAGTGACGGGGCGGTCACCATCGACCAGATGTACCACACCCCCGGCGAAAGCCACCAGATGATGGAGCCCTTCGCCTCGATCGTCGACTGGTCCGACGGTGGCGATCTGACCGGCTGGATTTCCAACCAGATGATCAACTGGACCCACGGGTCGCTCGCGACCACGCTGGGCATCAACAAGGAGCGGGTGCGCATTGAATCGCCCTATGTCGGTGGCGGTTTTGGCGGCAAGCTCTGGCTGCGGGCGGACACCGTCCTTGCGGCGCTTGGCAGCCGTGCGGCCGGGGCCCCGGTCAAGCTGGCGCTGCCGCGTCCGATGATGATGAACAACGCCACCCACCGGTCGGCGACCGTTCAGCGCATCCGCCTTGCGGCAAATCCGGACGGCAGCCTGCGCGGCATCTCACACGAGAACGTGTCCTACTGCCTGCCCGGCGGACGGGGCGAGAACGCGACGGCCCAGACCCCGCTGTTCTACGCGTCCGAAGCGATGCACGTGAAGAACCACCTTGCCGAAATGCCCCTGCCGGAAACCGCGGACATGCGCGCGCCCGGCGAAGCGGCCGGCCTCATGGCGCTTGAGATCGCCATGGACGAGATGGCCGAGGCGCTCGAGATGGACCCTGTGGCTTTCCGCCTTGCCAACGACACGCAGGTGACCCCGTCGAACCCTGACATGCCCTTCTCGGAGCGGCATTTCGCGGAATGCCTCGAACAGGGCGCGGAAGCGTTTGGCTGGGACAGCTCGCGCCCCGCGCCGGGCAGCCGCCGCGAGGGCGACTGGCTGATCGGGCAGGGCGTTGCCGGGGCCTTCCGCGGTGCGCTGGCGCTGCCCTCTGGGGCCCGCGCGGCCATCGAGAACGGCAAGCTGGTGATCGAGACGGACATGACCGACATCGGCACCGGCTCTTACACGATCCTCGCCCAGACCGCCGCCGAGACCATGAGCCTGACCATGGATGATGTGGAAATGCGTCTTGGCAACAGCGCCTACCCGGTGTCCTCGGGGTCAGGCGGCCAGTTCGGCGCAGTGTCGTCCTCGACGGGCGTCTACGCCGCTTGCATGGCGCTGCGCGAGAAGATCGCCCAACAACTCGGCCTCGAGGAGGCGACCTTTGCTGACGGTCAGGTCGGCAGCGGCAACGAACGCCAGTCGTTCCTAGAGCTGGACGTTGAAGCCGTGGATTCGATCCAGTGGGGCGACTTTATGGGTGAATTCCAGAAGGCCACGTTCGGCGCGCATTTTGTCGAGGTGGGCGTCAACGTCTACACCGGCGAAACCCGCGTGCGCCGCATGTTGGCAGTCTGTGATGCGGGCCGGATCATCAATCCGGTGACCGCGCGCAGCCAGGTCATCGGCGGCATGGTCATGGGCGTTGGTGCGGCCCTGTCCGAGGACATGGCGCTTGATACCGGGCGCGGCATGTTCGCCAACCACGACCTCGCAAGCTACGAGGTTGCCGTGCACGCGGACATCCCCGAGCAGGAGGTGATATTCCTCGATACGCTTGATGATGTCGCCTCGCCATTGAAGGCGAAGGGCGTAGGCGAACTGGGGCTGTGCGGTGTTGCCGCCGCCGTGGCCAACGCCGTCTACAACGCCACGGGAATCCGCCTGCGGGAATATCCGCTGACGCTGGACCTCATGCTGGACCAGCTGCCCGAGGTCTGATCCTCGGGTCCAGTTCGGCGAAACCATGGGAGAAGAGGCGCTCCGGCGCCTCTTTTTTCATTTTGCGCCCTCTGTCGATACCGCGCCGCTTTTACGGACACCATGCAGCGCGGCTTTGATGAACGGCGCTCATGATCTCGTCCGACATCCGCCGTATCATACCCCGAAGCGCAGCGCTTATCTCATGCGGAACGCCTCAGGGGACGACCGTATGCCGCTTCGCCCCTCGCTCAAAGCCTTCAGGACCTGGGGCATCATCACCGATGAATGTTCCGCGGTCCCGCTTCTCTCTGGGCACTGCAGATCGCGTCCTCGTCCCTGTCTTGCCATCGTGTCGGGCAGGGATCTTTCATGTCCAGAGTCAGTTGCGCAATTCTTCGGGGTCGACGCCCCAGACCGCGGTCTTGGGGGCCCAGCCCTCGTATCCGCCCGCCTCGAGCACGCACCAGGTTTCAACACAGTCGCCAAGGTAGGCGATGACCCCAAGCGCCAGCTTGGCGGTCACCGGTGCGTTCTCGTCGGCGCGGGCATGCAGTTCGAGCATGTCCTGCTGCACGAGAACCGTGCGGACACCCGACAGCAGAGAATAGTGAACCCAGCCGCCGGCCCCGTCGGAATCCTGCACCCGGCGCCAGTGGCCATGCTCGGCGGTGATCTCGAGAGGCATGTCGCGGCGCTTGTAGATCCAGTCGATCCTATGGGTCAGAGACGGTCCGCGCCGCACGTTGCTTTCGCTCGCCTTCAGCGACACGTAGCGCGGCAGAGGAAGGTTGGTCACCGGGCCGCGCACCTCTTCGGCGGCCACGGGCGCGGCCATCAGGGCCACCGCGGCGGTCGCCACCATCCGGGCCAGCATCCGGGAAAGACGGCCCCAGGGAAATCCGGTCATGTCCGCATCCTGCTCAGGTTTTTCCGGCGGGGTTCTTGTGCGCTGCCTCGCCTTGGGACACTCTGCCATCCGACAGGGGACATGGAAAGAGACCGGAGGGGGACCATGCCGCACAAGCGACTGAGTGTTGTCGTCACGCGACGCCTGCCTGAGGCCGTCGAAACCCGGCTGAGCGAGCTGTTCGACGTGCGGCTGAGGGACAGTGACGCGCCCATGACCCGCTCCGAGCTGGCCGAAGCGATGCAATCGTGCGACGTGCTGGTGCCCACCATCACCGACCAGATCGACGCGGGGCTTATCGGGCAGGCGGACGCCCGCCTGCGGCTGATCGCCAACTACGGCGCCGGGGTCGATCACATCGACGTGGAAACCGCCCGCCGGCGCGGCATCCTGGTGTCCAACACCCCGGGCGTGATGACCGACGATACCGCCGACATGGTCATGGCCCTGATGCTGGCCGTCACCCGGCGTATGCAGGAAGGCCTTGCGGTCATGCAGCGAGGCGACTGGGACGGCTGGTCGCCGACCGGCTTCGTGGGCACACGGCTGGGGGGCAAGCGGCTGGGCATCCTCGGGATGGGGCGCATCGGGCAGGCGGTGGCGAAACGCGCCCACGCCTTCGGAATGCAGATCCACTACCACAACCGCCGCCGCCTGCGCCCCGAAACCGAAGAGACGGTCGAGGCGACGTGGTGGGAAAGCCTTGACCAGATGGTGGCGCGGATGGACGTGATCTCGGTCAACTGTCCGCACACCCCCTCAACCTTCCACCTGCTGAACGCGCGGCGGCTGAAGCTGCTCAAACCCTCGGCGGTGATCGTCAACACCTCGCGCGGCGAGGTCATCGACGAAAGCGCCCTCACGCGGATGCTCAAGGCGGGCGAGATCGCGGGCGCGGGCCTTGATGTCTACCAGCACGGCATCACCGGCAACCCGGATCTCGTCAACATGCCCAACGTGGTGATGCTGCCGCACATGGGCTCGGCCACCAATGAGGGCCGAATCGAGATGGGTGAGAAGGTGCTGCTGAACGTAAAGACCTTTGCCGATGGCCACCGTCCGCCCGATCAGGTCGTGCCCGCGATGCTCTGACACGGGCCGCCAAACTGCAGGTCGTTCACGGATTAAAACGTCGCAATACTGCCATGATTGACGGTAAAACGTTATAACGGTCTGTCAGTGTTCAGGAAAATCGGGGGTATGCGCCACGGAATCGCCACATTGCGTTGGCGGGTTCGGTCATTCCTTCCTGTCATCTTCAGCCTCATCACGAATGTGTGGGTAACAGGTGACGTAACGTGGAACAGATTTCGATACTCTCTTCGCCGCTTTGGCTGACTGCGGCAGACACGGGCAAGGGGCTGACCGGCCCCGAGGCCTTTGACGACATGGACATCGCGCAGCTTGATGTGCGGTTTCAGAGGCAGAAGGTCCACACCGCCTTCGGAGATGACGCGACCGCGGCGCTTGCCGTGCAGTACGGTGGCACCGAGGTAGGCGTCGCCGGCTGGAAGATGATGGCTGACGAGCAATACCGCGATGCGCTTGCCGCCGCGGATGACGTAACGGAGGGGCATCGCCGTTTCGGCTGTTCCGGTGCCGCGCGCTTTGAGGGCGACGGTAGCGTGCGAGGTCTTCGTAACGCGGCGGTCAGCCTTGGCTATGCGCTGGAACTTCACGCACTGGATGACCAAGGCCCGCATGACATGCCTGCCGTTCTGGCCGATGGGGGCGATGAACAGCGCCCCGGGCTTTCGATCCACGAGGATGTGCTCGACGATATCGTGACAGGCGCTGAGGGCCCGTCCTTGGAGGCCGGGCCCGTAAGCGGTGCGGCGGATCTTCCCGACGTTCCGGGGTCATACACCAGAGCACTTGTCGGCCCGGAAACTCCTGCCGCCCTGTCGCTGGGCGAGATGGAACAGCGCCTACACATGGGGGATGCCCAGACCGAACTGTCGCATTTCCTCGTAGGGGGTGATGCCTTCACCACGACCCCGGCGCAGTCGGTCCCGGGCGATGAGGACAGTGGCGGAAGGGATTGGCTTCTGGCGCTGTTCGATGATCCGCAGACCGATACCTTCGTCTTCCGCAGTCCCGAGGAGCGGGAGATAGCTGCGCAGGGTGAGCAGGGGCGTTGGGATGCAGATCTGCCGTTCGATGAAATCACCGCCCCCGAAACGGACGTCCTTGTCCTGCATGATGCCACCGATTCCGGGCATGACGCCGAAGAGGATGCGGCCGTTGCGGATGGTTTGCTGGCAGAGCTCTCTTCGGATTACGCCCTGCAGTACGCCAATGATGCCGCGTGGTGACCTCCGGGACCGAAAAAACGCCCCCCGGTGTCCCGGCGGGCGTTTTCGTTTCAGGCAGGGTGATGACCTGTCAGGTCACGTCCTTGTAGCTGATTTCCTTGGCATCGCTGCCGGTCTTGTTGCGGCGCACGTGAAGACGGTTGAGCGCGTTCACATAGGCACGGGCCGACGCGACGACTGTGTCGGTGTCCGCCGACTGGCCAGTGGCGATCTTGCCGTCTTCCTCGAGGCGCACGGACACGGTGGCCTGGGCGTCTGTGCCCTCGGTCACGGCGTTCACCTGGTAGAGCTGAAGCCGTGCGGCGTTC
The DNA here is from genome assembly GCF_014643635.1 of Salipiger pallidus. Lineage (GTDB taxonomy): Bacteria > Pseudomonadota > Alphaproteobacteria > Rhodobacterales > Rhodobacteraceae > Salipiger > Salipiger pallidus. Next base: position 75,111 of record NZ_BMJV01000006.1, on the reverse strand, counting down.
GGGTAAAGCTTGCGCACCGCCTTGAAGGTCGCGTCCACGGGGCCGTCGCCGAATTCGTCGGCGCTGACTTCCTGGCCGCCCACTTCCATCTCGAGCATGGCCTCCGCCTGCCCGGCGGTGCCGCAGATCACCTTGAGCGACACGATCTCGAGGTGGTTTTCCTGCTCATCCGCCATGTGGGCGGTGACAAGGGCAAGGATGTCCTCGTCGAAGACCTCCTTCTTGCGGTCGGCAAGATCCTTGAACCGCACGAAGATGTCCTTGAGTTGGTTGTCTCCGACCTCGGTACCAAGCTCCTTGAGCTTGGCGCGCAGCGCGGCGCGACCCGAATGCTTGCCAAGGGGAAGCGAGGTGCCCGCAAGGCCCACGTCCTCGGGGCGCATGATCTCGAAGGTCTCGGCGTTCTTGAGCATGCCGTCCTGGTGGATACCGGATTCATGCGCGAAAGCGTTCTTGCCGACGATGGCCTTGTTCGGCTGCACCTGGAAGCCGGACACCGTGGCGACACGGCGCGAGATATGCATGATCTTGCGGGTGTCGATGCCGGTGTCGAAGGGCATGATGTCGCCGCGCACCTTGAGCGCCATCACCACCTCTTCGAGGGCCGTATTGCCCGCCCGCTCGCCAAGGCCGTTGATGGTGCATTCGATCTGGCGTGCCCCTGCCTCGACGGCGGCAAGGCTGTTCGCCGTCGCCATGCCAAGGTCGTTGTGGCAGTGGGTGGCAAAGATCACCTCGTCGGCGCTGGGCACCCGTTCGATCAGCCGGCGGATGAGGTCCGCGCTTTCGAGCGGGGCGGTATAGCCCACGGTGTCGGGGATGTTGATGGTGGTCGCACCAGCCTTGATGGCGATTTCGATGGTGCGGCAGAGGTAATCCCATTCCGTCCGCGTCGCGTCCATGGGGGACCATTGCACGTTGTCGCAAAGGTTGCGCGCATGGCTCACCGTTTCATGGATACGGTCGGCCATCTCGTCCATGGAAAGGTTCGGGATGGCGCGGTGCAGCGGCGAGGTGCCGATGAACGTGTGGATGCGCGGCCGCGCCGCGTGCTTGACCGCCTCGTAGCAGCGGTCGATGTCGGCCGGCTGGGCCCGCGCGAGCCCGCAGATGACGGCGTTGCGGCTACGCTCGGCGATCTCCTTGACGGCGCGGAAGTCGCCTTCGGAGGCGATTGGGAAGCCCGCCTCAATGATATCGACCCCCATATCCTCGAGAAGCTCTGCGATTTCGAGCTTTTCGTCGTGGGTCATGGTTGCGCCGGGCGATTGTTCGCCGTCGCGGAGCGTCGTGTCGAAGATGTACACGCGGTCTTTGGCTTGATCGGTCATGTCTTATGAATCCTGATGGTCTTCGTCCTGTGGGTTTCGCCGGCGCGAAACGGGTGCCTCCTCTGAGCGATCGCGCCGGGACTGCGCGCTCAGAGGCGGATTAGGAGAAGACGCAGGCCAAGCGCAAGAGCCGCGCTGGTTGCACGGTCCGTCAGAGCGATATGGCCAAGAGTCATCATGGGCCGGACTATACGCGCAATTCTTCTCTTGAAAACCCGCAAAATCAGGGAAACCGCGGAGTTTCTCATGCGGCGCTGTCGCAGGGCTTGAGCCGTGCGCCGGCTCGTCCATATTGACAGGGGGCGATACAGGACGGGGAGACAATCGTGATCCGACAGGTGTTGAGGGCGGCGGCCATGGTGCTGGCCCCGGTTATGCTCTCGTCAGCGGCATTGGCTGAAGAACGAGATGAGGCGGCGATCTACGCCTTCGGCAACAGCCTCGTGCACTACCTCGGAGACGAGGCACATTCCAACGCGCCCTACTGGATGGCCCGGCTGGCCGAGGCGGATGGCAAGCGCTTTGCCCTCGAAGGTCAGTGGGGGTTCCTGCGCGACTTCGCCTCGGCCCTGCCGCCACGGCCGAACTGGTCGATTCCGGGTGTGCCGGGGCACTGGGACGCCGGGCGCGGGGCCTTCGGTGACGCGGGCTGGAGCGGCGTTTTCATCACCCCCGCCAACTTCATTCAGTACCAGCCCCCGGATGCGCCCTTCGAAGGGGAGAACCCCACGAACCAGAGCCCCGTTGGTGCCACGCTGACCCTCGTGGACTGGCTGCAGCAGCGGATGCCCGACACGCCGGTCTACCTTTATGAAGGCTGGGCCGAGATGCCCGGCGACTTCCCCCCATCCCGCCGGGAGTACCGCAGGTACCATGACAACGGCACCGGCGATTATGCCGCGTGGTTTGACACCTACCTGTCCAACCTGCGCGAGGCCCGCCCTGACGCGGACATCCGCATGATCCCGGTGGCGCGGATCCTTTCGGCCCTGCTGGCCGAGAGTGGCCCGCTTGCCGAGGTCGAGCCGGAAGCGCTCTACGTGGATGCGGACCCCCACGGCACGCCGACCCTCTATCTGCTGGCGGGGGCCATCGCCTATGCGTCGGTTTTCGAGACCCCGCCGCCTGCTAAGTTCGCGGTGCCCGACGGCATCGCGCCGGAGGTGGCCGCCGCCTGGCCCGACGTTGCCGCGCTGATCTGGGATCGGGTCTCGGCTTCCGGCGTCTTCGACAGCGCCGCCGCGCCCGGTGACGCCGTGCGGCAAGCAGGGGCCAGTGAAGGGAACAGTGAAGACGTCGGTGCCGCCGCTTCCGACAGCGTCACCGAAACCGGCGCCGAAGAGGTGGCCAAAGCGGGGGCGGCCGGCACGGAGACCGCCTCTGCCTCCGTCACTGATGAGCCGCTGCCGCCGCGCGGCCTCGTGGCGCTGCCCGATCCCGGGGCTGTGCCCGAGGGCCTGCCGGCGCTGGGCATGGGGCTTGACGGAATCTCGGACTGGTCGACCCAGATGCCCTTCGTCGACATCATGAAGACCGCCCGGCAATGGACCGGTCACCTTCCCGGACAATGGGGTGGGGTCGGCATCGATGAGATGCGCGCGGACGGTGTTCTTGATGACGATGGCTGGCCGCTGCGCATCCCCGAGGGGGTCGAACGGCTGGAGGCGCTGATCCTCACCGACCAGCCCGAGGAGTCCGAGCACCTGCGCGGCACCTACCGGGTGAGCTGGGACGGGCGCGGTGATCTCGAGCTGGCCGGTCTTGCCCGGCGGGTGCGGTACGGGGAAGGCGAGGCTGAATTCTTCTACAGTCCAGGCGACGGGGCGGTGGGGCTGTCGATCAGCGCCATCGATCCCGACGATCCGATCCGCAATATCGTCGTGGTGCGTGAGGACCAGTGGCCGCTCTACGAGGCGGGGGTGATCTTCAACCCCGAGTGGATCGCGCGTATCGGTGACCTGCGCAGCCTGCGCTTCATGGACTGGATGTTCACCAACGGCTCTCCGATCCAAAGCTGGGATGAACGCCCAAGGGTTTCTGATTACACATGGTCCGCCTGGGGGGCTCCGGTGGAGGTCATGGTGCACCTGGCCAACCAGGTCGGTGCGGATCCGTGGTTTACCATGCCTCATATGGCCGATGACGATTATATCCGAAACTTCGCTGAATACGTGGAGGCGCGGCTTGATCCGCGCCTGAAGGCCTATGTCGAGTATTCCAACGAGGTCTGGAACCACATCTTTCCGCAGGCCGCCTGGGCCGAGGCGCAGGCCGATGCGCTCTGGGGGCGGTCCGAGGCGGGATGGATGCAGTTTTACGCAATGCGGTCGGCACAGGTGATGCGGATCTGGTCGGATGTCTTCGCAGACGCTTCAAAGGACCGGCTGGTCCGGGTGGTGTCCACCCACACGGGCTGGCCGGGACTGGAAGAGAACATCCTCGTTGCGCCTCTGGCCTACCTTACCCTTGGCAACATGCCGGTGGAGGAATTCGATGCCTACGCCGTTGCCGGGTATTTCGGCTACGAGATGGGCGGCGAGGAAATGGCGGCGCAGCTCGACGGCTGGCTCGACAGGTCCGAGGCGCAGGCCGTGGCTCAGGGCGAGGCCGAGGGGCTGCAACGGGTGGCCTTGCGGGAATACGTAAAGGCGCGGCGTTTCGACGGGGCGATTGCGCCGGTGGCGCTGGCGCTGATGGACGGCTCGCTGGCCGAGCTGACCGACGAGATCTTTCCCTACCATGCCGGGGCTGCGGAGGCGGCGGGCCTGCGGCTGGTGATGTACGAGGGAGGCACCCATGTCACCGCGCAGGCGGCCCGGGTCGAGGATGAACGGCTTGCCGCCTTCTTTGAGGAATTCAACTATACCCCAGAGATGGCCAAGCTTTACGAGACGCTGCTGACCGGGTGGGCATCGAACGGGGGCACCCTGTTCAGTGCTTTCGTGGACGTGGCCAAGCCATCGAAATGGGGCAGCTGGGGCGCGCTGCGGCACCTGAGCGATTCCAACCCCCGCTGGGACATGCTGGCGAACTACAACGCCACCGGCCCCTCGGGCTGGGAAGAGCGTGATCCGCAGGCCTTCGTAGGGGGTGTGCTGCGCCGTGCGGGCGGTGGCAGCGAGACCCTGGAGGGGGGCGCTGCGGTCGACATCCTGCTTGGCGGGCCGGGGGATGACGTTCTTGTCTCCGGGGGTGGCGGCGACCACCTGCACGGCGGGGCGGGCACGGATCATGCGGTCCTGCCGGGAACGCAGGCGGACTACAGCTTTGCCCGTGAAAGCGAGCGCCTCATCGCCGAGGGGCCGGAGGGGCCGGTGTCTATGTTCTCGGTCGAGACCCTCGGGTTCGCTGACAGCCCAGAGGCGCGGGTGTCCACCGACGGTCTTTGACGCAAAGTCCCTGCAAGGGAATTTGCTCCCGGCTCAGCTGCGGAGCCTTAGGATCTCGTCCACGAGGGTTTCCGCGCCGAGGCTCGCCCGGAATTTCTGCTGCACGAGGTCCCGACCGGCGGCGCTGAGCCGGGTGGCGGTTTCGGGGTTCTGCGCAAGGTCCTTGATAGCGCGTGCCAGCGAGGTGGGATCCTTGGGCGGCACCAGCTTGCCGGTGTGCCCGTCCTCGATCAGCTCACGCACGCCGCCCGCATCGGTGCCGATCACCGGCACGCCGCAGGCCATCGCCTCCATGTAGGCCACGCCCAGCGGCTCATGCCACGATGCCAGCACGAAAACCTGCGCCGCCAGCAGCTTTGCCTTGACCTCGCCCGCATCGATGGCGCCCAGCAGTTTCACGTGGTCCTGAAGTCGCAGCTTGCGCAGGTGCGCCTCGAGCTCCTTGCGGAAGCCATCACCGCCTGCGTCATCCTCGCCCGCGATCTCGAGCCGGACGTCCACGCCCTGGTCGAGCAGCTGGCGCACCGCGTACATCAGGTCCTGATGCCCCTTCACCACGTTGAGCCGCCCGCAGGAGAACAGCTGCACAGGCCGGCCCTTCTGCGGCGGCTCGTAGGGTTCGGTGCGGCGCAGAACGTCGGTGTCGACCCCCATGGGGCGCACCAGGAGCCGTTCGGGAAGTGCCTCGGGCATCTCCTCCTGCATCTCATGCAGCAGTTTCCGGGTGATGATCGTGGCAAAGCTTGCACCGCGCCACTTGAAGCGCTGTCCCGGGCCATAGTCCGACAGGGGGCCGTGCAGGGTCACCGAATAGGTCGGCCCGCCAAGGTGATGGGCCAGCGCGGCAATGAGGGCTGCGCGGCCGCAGGAATGGGCGTGCACGTGATCGAGCCCACGCGCCCGGGCGTGCCGCACCAGCGCCTGCGCCGCCGCCAGTACCAGCGCGACATCCCTGCCAAAGCGCGGCCCCTCGGCGGCGATCCAGACTGGAAGCCCCTTCGGCAGCAGCCCGCCCAGCGCCTGCAGCGCCGCCAAGGGCTTCACGTCCCCAAGGTAGGTGGTCCGGGCGATGGCATCCTGCGACCAGTCGTGCGAGATCAGGCCCGAAGGCGGCATGCGCGTCGAAAGCAGATCGACCGTGTGGCCCATCCGTTCGAGCACCTGCACCTCGCGCCAGAAAAAGATATGCGTCTGCCCCGGAAACTGGGGCACAAGATAACCGATCCGCAGTCGCTGCGACACGCATTCCCCCGCCGTTTGACTCCCCGGTTTCGTGTCCGGAGGTTGGGGTAACTTCCATGCTCTTTCTTAATTTGACCATAGTTTGCTGGCACTCAGCCGGCGTTCGGGCGATGAAATCGCTCATGTGTGGCGGCTTTGGTACGAATCATGATTGGTGCTTCGGAGAATCCCGGAACGACCGCCGTTTCGGTGATACTACCTGCAAATAACGAGGCGGAGCTCATCGGTGGCTGCCTTCGCGCTTTGGGCCGATCCGCGTGGAATGACCCGTCTCCAGTGCAGGTGATTGTCGTTGCAAACGGCTGTCAGGACGACACCGCAGACCGTGCCCGCGCCGAGATCGCCGCCTTTGCCGACCGGGGGTGGCGGCTTCAGGTGATCGACCGCCCCGAGGGAGGCAAGCTTGCGGCGCTTGATGCCGGGGATGCGGTGGCTGCCGCGCCGGTCCGCGTCTATCTTGATGCGGATGTCACGGTAAGCCCCGCGCTGCTGTCGCAGCTGCACACCGCCCTGTCCACCGAAGCCCCACGCTATGCCAGTGGCACCGTGCGGATCACCGCCCGCGGGCCGGTGTCGCGCGCCTATGCCGCGGTCTGGCGGAGGGTGCCGTTCATGGCCTCGGGCGTGCCGGGCTGCGGCATCTTCGCGGTGAACGCCGCCGGTCGCGCCCGCTGGGGGGCCTTCCCCGAGATCATCTCAGACGACACCTTCGTGCGCCTGAACTTTGCCCCCGAAGAACGCATCCGCGTTCCTGCCACCTATGACTGGCCCATCGCAGAGGGCTTTGCGAACCTCGTCAAGGTGCGGGGCCGGCAGGACCGGGGCGTTCACGAGATCGAACAGCGCTTCCCAGAGCTTCTCGGCAATGATGACAAGCCCGCCTTTCCGCTCGGTGCCAAGCTGGCGCTTGCCCTGCGCAACCCGCTGGCCTTTGCGGTCTATTCCGGGGTAGCCTTTGCCGTGCGCCGCAGACCCGCCGGCGCGGACTGGAGCCGCAGCCGATGATCAGTGCCATGGCCGACCGGTTTTCCGGCACCTCCCTTTCCGCGCGGGCCATGCGGTCCTCGCTGCTGACCATCGGTGGCTTCGGCTTCAGCCAGGGCGTGCGGCTGGCGTCGAACCTCATCCTGACCCGCCTGCTGTTCCCCGAGGCCTTCGGCCTCATGGCGCTGGTGTCGGTCATCATGATGGGGCTTCAGCAGTTTTCCGACGTGGGCACCACCACCTCGATCCTGCAGAGCAAGCGTGGTGATGATCGCGCCTTCCTCGATACCGCGTGGACGCTGCAGGTGCTGCGCGGCTTCGGGCTGTTCCTCACCGGCTGCGCGCTGTCGTGGCCGCTGGCGCAGTTCTACGGTGAGCCGCAGTTGCTCCATATCCTGCCCACCGCGAGCATTGCCCTGTTCATCGCCGGCTTCCGGCCCACCAAGGTGGACACCGCCAACCGGCACCTGCTGATCGGGCGGATGACCTTGCTCGACATGACCACGCAGGTCAGCGGCATTGGGGCCGCGGTGCTTCTGGCATGGCTCACCGGGTCGGTCTGGGCGCTGGTGCTGAGCGGGATCTTTGCGACCGTGCTCGAGGTTGCCCTGACCTGGCTGTTCCTGCCGGGCGCGCCCAACCGCCTGCGCTGGGAGCGCGAGGCGCTGGGCGAGCTGGTGACTTTCGGCAAGTGGATTTTCCTGTCTACGGTCTGCGGCTTCTTCTTCAGCCAGGCGGACAAGATCCTGATGGGCAAGTACCTCAGTCTCGACTTGCTGGGGATCTACAATATCGGCTATTTCCTTGCCTCCTTCCCCATGCTGCTGGGGGGCATGGTGACCCGCCGCATCCTTATCCCCATCTACCGCGAGACCCCGCCCCGCGAGAACCGCCGCAACTTCCTGAGGCTGCGCAAGATGCGCTTTCTCGTGACCTCGGTCCTGATCGTGCTGGTGGGGGTCTTTGCCGCCGTGGGGGATGTTCTGGTGAACCTGCTTTATGATCCGCGCTACCAAGTGGCGGGGGGTGTCGTGGTCATCGTCGCCTGCGTGCAGATGCCCCAGATCATCGTGCAGACCTATGATCAGGCAGCGCTGGCGGCGGGCGACAGCCGGACCTTCTTTGTCCTCGCATTGGCGCGAGCGGTGCTGATGGTGGGCTGCATCCTCGTAGGGCTCGAGATGGCGGGGCTGTTCGGGGCGCTGCTGGGCATCGGGGCAGCCTACGTGCTGGCCTACCCCGTTGTGGTCTGGCTGGCCCGGCGCATGGGGGCGTGGGATCCGCTGCATGACGCGGTCTTCGCAGCTGCGGCCGTGGCGCTAGCCACACTCGCGGTGCTTGTGAACAAGTCAGAGATCATGGACCTGGCCGCACTCGGCGGATAGATTTCAGGTCCAGTCTGCAGACACTTCAACTTGTTTGGTGTATTCCGCTACCTGCCATTAGAGTGGCGCGTGCATTCCGTTTGAAACATGGCGACCCCTGGGAGAAGTCCCAGAAACCGCCCTAATTCTCCCGTATTCAACGGTTACCCAAGCGTTAATACTTCAGTGACGGGGTACTTGGTCATGAGTTCTTATCCTCTGTCGGATATGTCCGAGAACGATATCGCCATAGTCGGAATGGCGGCGCATCTTCCTGGGGCGCAGACCATTTCGGAGTACTGGGACAACCTGAGGGCGGGCCGCTCGTCGATCCGCCGCCTGACCGAGGAAGAGTTGCGCGAGGCGGGCGAGGATCCGGGCCTCATGCGCCACAAGGATTACGTTCCCTTCGCAGCCTCCCTCGACGATTTCGAGATGTTCGATGCGGAGTTCTTCGGCTTTTCCCCGAAGGAAGCGGCAATCATGGATCCCCAGCATCGCCAGTTCCTCGAGACCGCGTGGGAAGCGCTGGAAACCGCCGGGCATGTGCCCGAAAGCTTCGGTGGGCAGGTGGGTGTCTTTGCCGGCTGCGGCATGGGGTCGTATTTCTACTTCAACATCTGTTCGAACCCGGATCTGGTCGAGAATACGGGCATGTTCCTGCTGCGCCACACTGGCAACGACAAGGACTTCATGACCACTCGTCTGAGTCACGTGCTTGATCTGCACGGGCCGTCGATCAACGTTCAGACCGCCTGTTCCACCTCGCTGGTGGCGACCCATTACGCGGTGCAGGCGCTGCTGAACGGTGAATGCGACATGGCGTTGGCGGGCGGCGCCACCATCGAGCTGCCTCAGAACCGGGGCTATCTCAACAAGGAGAACGAGATCCTGTCGCCGGACGGGGCCTGCCATGCTTTCGACCACCGCGCGCAGGGCACGGTCTTTGGCTCGGGGGCCGGCGTGGTGGTACTGAGGCGGCTGAAGGATGCCATTGCCGATGGCGATCACGTCTGGGCCGTCATCAAGGGAAGCGCCGTCAACAACGACGGGGCGCAGAAGGCGGGCTACCTTGCGCCGTCGGTGGACGGGCAGGCGCAGGCCGTTGCCGAAGCGCAGGCGGTGGCGGGCGTCACCTCGGACACGGTGGATTACGTGGAATGCCACGGCACCGGCACCTATCTTGGCGATCCCATCGAGGTCGCCGCCATGACCCAGGCGTTTCGCGAGACATCCGACGCCGTGGGCCACTGCCGCATCGGGTCGGTCAAAACCAACATCGGCCACCTCGACACGGCGGCGGGGGTGGCAAGCCTCATCAAGGCGTCGCTGTCGCTGCACCATGCGGAGATGCCGCCCTCCCTGGGCTTTGAGGCGCCCAACCCCGCAATCGGCTTTGACGGCTCGCCTTTCGTTGTGAATGACCGGCTAACCCCATGGCCCCAGACCACGCATCCGCGCCGCGCCGGGGTGAACTCGCTTGGCGTCGGGGGCACCAACGCCCATGTGGTGCTGCAGCAGGCCCCGGACCGCGCGCCTTCGGGACAAAGCGACTGGCCGTTCCAGATCCTCACCCTCTCGGCCCGCAGCAAGGCGGCGCTGGATGACGGGGCCAAGCGCCTTGCCCAGCACCTGCGCGACCACCCCGAGCAGCCGCTTGCGGACATCGCATGGACGCTTCAGACGGGCCGCCGCGCCTTTGACCGCCGCCGCATCGTGGTGGCCGAAACCCACGAGGAAGCCGCCCGCCTGCTCGAGGAGGACGCGCCCCGCCGTGTCCACACCCATACCGCGCTGCAACGGGCGGACGTGGCCTTCATGTTCCCCGGCGGCGGCGCGCAATATGCCGGGATGGCCCGCGATCTCTACGAGACGGAGCCGGTCTTTGCCGACTGGATGGACCGCGGCCTCGAGGTGCTGTCTGGCATCTCGGACGCGGACATCCGCGCCCTCTGGCTGCCGGAGGGCGACGTGGCCGGGGCCGATGTGGCGCTGAAGCGCCCGTCACTGCAACTGCCGCTCATCATGATCACCGAATATGCGCTGGCGCAGCTCTGGATAAGCTGGGGGATCACGCCCGCCGCGCTGTCGGGCCATTCCATGGGCGAGAACACCGCCGCCTGTGTCGCCGGCGTCATGAGCTTCGAGGACTGCATCGGTCTGGTTGCCCTGCGCGGGCGGCTGATGGACAGCGTGCCCGAAGGCGGGATGCTGTCGGTGCACCTCCCCGCCGACAAGCTGCGGCCCCGGCTGGGCGATGACCTCGACCTCGGGGCCGAGAACGCCCCCGAGCTGTCCGTGGCCTCCGGCCCCGTCGCGGCGCTTGACCGGCTCGAGGCGCGGCTGAAGGCGGACGGCATCGACTGCCAGCGCATCGCCATCGACATCGCGGCGCACAGCCGGATGCTCGAGCCGGTGCTGGAGCAGTTCCGCGATTACCTGCGTACGATCGACCTCCATGCGCCGCAGATCCCCCTGACTTCGAACCGCACCGGCCAGCTCATGACGCCGGAACAGGCGATGTCGCCTGATTACTGGGTGGAACACCTGCGCGGCGCGGTGATGTTCGCCGACGGCATCGGCGCGTTGGCGAAACCGAACCGCATCTTCCTCGAGGTCGGACCGGGCAAGGCGCTGTCAGCGCTGGCGCGGCAGCATCCGGACGTGCCGGGGCAGCAGGTGCTGTCCTCCCTGCGCCACCGCGACGATGCTATTGCCGACGACAAGCACATGTTCGAGGTGCTGGGCCGTCTCTGGGCGCTGGGCGCATCCTTCGACTGGGATCAGGTCTGGGGCGAGGCGCCGCGCAACCGCGTGGTGCTGCCCACCTATGCCTTCCAGCGCGCCCCTTATTTCATCGCGCCGGGCAAGGCGCAGACGGACAGCGCGCCGCAGTTCCTCACCCGCACCGACGACGTGGAGGGCTGGGGCTGGAAGCCGGTCTGGCGCCCCCGCGCCGCGCAGGTCGAGGTGGATGTGGAGCATGGCCTGTCCGAGGCCGACCCGCAGACCTGGCTGATGTTCATGGACGAAGCCGGGCTCGCCGCCCGCGCCGCCGCGCGCCTCACCGCCGCCGGTCACACGGTGATCGAACTGCGCCCCGGCGACAGCTTCACGCGGCTGTCCAATACGTCCTACATCATCGCCCCCGAGAGAGGCCGCGAAGGCTATGACCTGTTGCTGCGCGATCTGGCTCAGCAGGGCCATGTGCCGACACGGATCGCGCATTTCTGGCTGGTGACCAAAGGCGAAAGCCACCGCCCCGGATCGAGCTTCTTCCACCGGGTGCAGGAACAGGGCTTCTATGCGCTGCTCTTCCTCGCGCAGGCCCTGGCCGAGGAAAACCTGCCGCGCCCGCTGCATCTTACGGTCTTCAGCACCGGCGCCGCCCGCGTCCGGGACGAGGCGCTGCCCCATCCCGCCAAGGCGACCCTCGCCGGTCCCGCCCGCGTCATCCCGCGCGAATTGCCTGGGGTGAGCGTGTCGACGCTGGACCTCGAGCTGCCTGTCGAGGAGGCCGCGGGCTTGCTGCGCCAGCGCCGCGCCCATGGGGTGTATGAGGCGCAGATGGAGGCGCTCACCAGCCAGACGCTCGAAGAGCTGCTTTCCGAGCCCTCCGATGCCATCGCCGCCTTGCGCGGGGCCAAGCGGTTTGAATGTGCCATGAAGCCCGTCGCCCTGCCGCCGGTGCCCGAAGTGGCACAGGGCGGCACCGTGCTCATCACCGGCGGCTTTGGCGGCATCGGCCTTGCGCTGGCGCGTGACATGGCCGCGAAGGGTGCGAACCTCGTGCTGGTGGCCCGCAGTGCGCTGCCCGAGCGCGCGCATTGGGACGACTACCTTGCGCGCCACGCGCCCCAGGATGCCACCTCGCGCCGGATCCGAGCGGTGCAGGACCTCGAGGCTTCGGGCGCAGAGGTGATGATCGCCGCCGCGGACGTTTGCAACAAGGCTCGCCTCGCGCAGGTCAAAGCCGAGGCCGAGGCCCGTTTTGGCCGCATCACCGGGGTGATCCACGGTGCGGGCGTCATCGACGACGGCCCGCTGCTCACCAAATCGCCGTCGAGCGTCGAGAACGTCTTTACCCCCAAGATCCACGGCACCGAGGCGCTGGGCGAGGTGTTCGCCGATGGCACCGCCGACTGGATGGTGCTCTTTGCCTCGTCCTCCACCGTGACAGCGCCTGCGGGGCAGGTGGATTACGTCGCCGCCAACGAATACCTCAACGCCTTCGCCCGGTCGCGGGCGGGCGGGAAAACCCGCGTGGTCGCGATCAACTGGGGCATCTGGAACGAGGTCGGCATGGCCGCCGAGGCCGTCGCGGCGCGCAAGGGCGAGGTGCCGAAAGCGCCGATCGAGCCCGCAGGCGTGCCGATGCTGGACGACAAGACCTTCGACGCTCAGGGCAATCGCCTCTTCACCGCGCGCTATTCCGACGCGGACTGGTTCATCAACGAACACCGCACCCGCGCCGGAGACGCGCTTCTGCCCGGCACCGGCTACCTGTCCCTTGCTGCCGAGGCGCTGCGGGCGCAGGGCGAGGCGCAGGGGTTCGAGATCCGCGACATGGCCTTCCTCCGCCCGCTGCGGGTGGCCGATGGCGGTGCGCGGGACGTGCGCCTGCGGCTGACCCGGCGGGACGAAGGCTATGGCTTCGATCTGCTGGCGGATGCTACTCTGGGCGGCAAGCGGGGCCATGCGCTTTGTGCGCAGGCGCGGCTTGCACTGCTGCCGATGCAGAGGCCCGCGCCGCTGGATCTTGCTGCGATCCGCGCCCGCTGCGCCGCGCCCGTGGTGGCGCAGGGCGGCAAGCTGGCGGCGGCGCAGGAGGTGCAGCTTGCCTTCGGTCTGCGCTGGAAAGTGCTGGATTCCCGTGCCCTTGGCCATGGCGAAGGCATCGCGGACCTGTCTCTTGCCGAGAGCGCAAAGGGAGATGGCTGCCTGCTGCACCCGGCGCTTCTGGACATCGCGACCGGCTGGGCGATGGAGCTGATCGAGGGTTGGCAGCCCACTCACCTCTGGGTGCCGGTGAGCTATTCCCGCGTCCGTGTCCATGCTCCGCTGACGGATCGCATCGTGTCCTGGGTCCGCAATGCCGCCGACAACCGCGCCGATGCGGCTTCGGCCAGCTTCGACATCACGCTAACTGATCCCGACGGCACCGTGCTGGTCGAGTTCTCGGGCTTCACCATCCACAAGCTGGCCTCGGCGGATGTGCTGCAGGCCGCGCCGCGCCTCACCGCCGCAGAGCTGGAAACCGACGCCCCGAGGGACGCCGCGCAGCCCCTCTCGGCCTCCGAGGAGCGTCTGGCGCACAACCTCAGCCAAGGCATTCTGCCCGCCGAGGGCGTGGAGGCCTTCCACCGCGCGCTCGGGCTGGGGGATGCGCAGGTGGTGGTGTCGTCCATGGACCTTTCGCAGCTCACCCGCCAGACCGCCGCCTCGTCCGAGGATGCGGGTACCGCGCAGAAGTTCGACCGCCCGCAGCTCGAAGGCGATTTCGTTGCGCCCGAGAACGACATCGAACGCACCCTCGCCAGCTTCTGGGAGGATCTGCTGGGTGTGCAGAACCCAGGTGTCGAGGACAGCTTCTTCGACCTTGGCGGGCATTCCCTTATCGCGGTGCGGCTGTTTGCCATGGTGCGCAAGACCTTCCGCGTGGACTTCCCGATCTCGGTCCTGTTCGAGGCTCCGACGATCCGCAAATGCGCCGCGCTCATCGCTGCCGAGACTGGCCACACCGATGCGCCTGAGGAGGGGGCGACCGAGGCCCCGAAACCTGAACGGCGATTCCGCCACATCGTCGCCATGCACGACGGCGAGGGTGGGCCGCGAACCCCGTTCTTCCTTGTCGCGGGGATGTTCGGCAACGTGCTGAACCTGCGCCATCTTGCGCATTTGCTAGGGGCGGACCGGCCCTTCTACGGCCTTCAGGCACGGGGGCTTTATGGCGCAGAAGATCCGCATGACAGCATCTCCGAGATGGCTCGCGACTACATCGCCGAGATGCGGCAGGTGCAGCCCCATGGCCCCTACATGGTCGGCGGTTTCTCGGGCGGCGGCATCACCGCATTCGAGATCGCGCGGCAGCTTGAAGCCGCAGGGGAAGAGGTGGCGCTGTGCGTTCTCCTTGATACCCCGCTACCGGTGCGCCGCCCGCTCGAGCCGCGCGACCGGCTGTTGATCCAGCTTCAGGAGGCCAAGGCAAAGGGACCGTTCTACCCGCTGATCTGGGCCCGCAACCGCATCCGCTGGGAAATCGCCAAACGCCGCGACACCGGCGAGACAGGGGCGCAGCACAGCTTCCACAACGCCGAGATCGAGGCAGCCTTCCTTGCCGCCGTGACCGCCTATGAGGTGACCCCTTGGGATGGCCGGCTGGTGCTCTACCGTCCGCCTCTGGTGGGCAAGTGGCAGGTCACTGGGGGCCGCATGGTGAATTCAGAACGCGCCTATGTCATGCATGACAACGACTGGACCCAGTTCGTCCCGCATGTCGAAGTGCACGAGGTGCCCGGCGATCACGATTCCATGGTGCTCGAGCCCAACGTTCGGGTGCTTGCCGCGCTGATGCGCGAGGCGATCACCGGGGCCGAGGCGCAGATGAACGGGGCCGAGGTCGTCGACTTCCCCGGCCACCGGGCGGCGGAGTAGGTGCATGGCGAAGCTTCTGGTCGTATCGCTGAACTACCGGACGGCGGAGATGACGCTGCGCTCCGTCCGCGCGGCGCTTGCGGCGATGGAGGGGCTCGATGCCGAGCTGGTCATCGTCGACAACGACAGCGGCGACGGGTCCTTCGAGGCGATGCAGGCCGCGCTTTCCGAGCCATGGGCGCAGGGCGCCCCCATCCGGCTGATCCAGTCGGGCCACAACGGCGGCTATGGCGCGGGCAACAACACCGGCATCCGCGCGGCGATGTCGGACGGGACCGTCCCCGATTACGTCTACCTTCTGAACTCCGATGCCTTCCCCGCGCCGGATGCGCTGCGGATGCTGCTGGAGTACCTCCAAACCCACCCCGAAGCCGGGTTTGCGGGCAGCTACATCCACGGCGAGGACGGCACGCCCCACCACACCGCCTTCCGCTTCCCGTCGCCCGCCTCCGAGCTTGAGCAATCGGCGCGCTTCGGCCCGCTCTCGCGGCTGCTGGCGCGGCATCGGGTCTGGCTCGACATGCCGGCAAGTGCGCAGCGGGTCGATTGGCTGGCGGGGGCGTCGCTGATGATGCGGCAGGGGGTGCTGGACGAAATCGGCCTCTTTGACGAGACGTTTTTCCTTTATTTCGAGGAAACCGACCTCTGCCTGCGCGCCGCGCGGGCGGGGTACGAGACGCATTACATCCCGCAAAGCCGGGTGGCACATATCGGCTCGGTGTCCACGGGAATGAAGCGCTGGGACAGGGTGCCGGGCTTCTGGCTCGACAGCCGGTGGTATTACTACTGCAAATCCCACGGGCGCGGCACGGCAATGCTGGCGACGCTGGCCCATGCTGCGGGCGGGGCACTGTGGCGCCTGCGCCGGGTGGTTCAGCGAAAGCCCAAGGCGGACCCGGACCATTTCCTGCGGGACTTGCTCTGGCACGATTTCAAGGCGTTCTTCCGGCCTCTGCCGGGCAGGCGCGATGCGGAAGGGGCAAGCCGCCCCGCCGCCGAGGTTCAGGTGAGGTAAAGGCGACATGGCCCAGTTTTCCAGTGTTCTGATCGGTAACGAATCCCTGCTCGTGCAATGCGGTGAAAAGCTGATCGCGGCGGGGCATCCCATTCGTGCGGTCGTCACCCGCAACGAGGGCATCGCCACATGGGCCGAAGGCTACGGCCTTCTCGTGATCGCTCCGGGCAAGGGGCTGGCGGAGCGCCTGTCGGGCCTCAAGTTCGACTGGCTGCTGTCCATCGCCAACCTCGACATCATCCCCGCTGCGGTGCTGCAGATGCCCGGCAAGGGCGCGATCAACTTCCACGACGGGCCGCTACCGCGCCACGCGGGGCTCAACGCTCCGGTCTGGGCGCTGTTGGCCGGGGAAACCCGCCACGGCATCACCTGGCACATGATCGAGGGTGGCGTGGACGAGGGCGACATCCTCGTGTCGCGCGGCTTCGACATAACCGGCGCGGACACGGCGCTGACCCTCAACACCAAGGCCTATGCCGCCGCCATCGACAGCTTTGGCGACCTGATGGAGCAGCTGGAGTCGGGCCTGCGCCGGGTGCCGCAAGACCTGAGCTTCCGCAGCTACCACGCGCTGGCGGACCGGCCCTCGGGGCATGGCCTGCTGGATTTCACCAAGCCTGCCGGTGATCTGGCCCGCATGGTCCGCGCGCTGGATCATGGCGGCTATGCCAACCCGCTCTCCGCGCCCAAGCTGCGCAGCCACGGCACACTCTGGCTGGTGCACGAGGCCAAGGTGGTGGAGGGGCAGGGCGCTCCGGGCGAGATCCTCGAGGCGACGGACGATCACCTCACCGTGGCCTGCGGCAGCGGCGCGATCCGGCTGGCGCATTTCACCCATGTCTGCGGCGATCTGGCGCTGGTCTCGCAGGTGGCGCGCCCCGGCGAGACGCTGGATCTGATCCCCGAGGCAGAGCGGGCGCAGATCGACGCTGCCATTCGCGCCGCCGCTCCACATGAAACATTCTGGCGCAGGCGGCTGGCGGATCTGGCCCCGGCCGAGGTTCAGGGCCTTGGCAAACCGGGGGGCGAGATCGTCACCCACGCACTGACCCTACCCGCCGCCCCCGAGGCGCTCGTGGCAGCATGGGCGCTGCGGCTTGCGGGCGCTGTGGACGGGCAGGAGGCTGCGGACATCGCCTATGCGGATGCCGCGCTGGCTGAAAGCGCTGCAACCGGCGTCATCTCGCCATGGATGCCACTGCGGGTCACGCCTGATGGGCTCGACCTCAACGCCGTGCAGAGCCGTGCGGGCTTTGCCACAGACCTTCCCGCCCGTGACCCCGCGCTTGCCGGTGCGCCCACCGTGCCGCATATCGGCCTGAGCGTCGGTGCGGGCCACATCCCCGGCACCGCGGTGACGGTAGAGCTGACCGGCACCGGCGCATCCCTGCACACTGACACCGGGCGGATGCCGCAGGCGCAGGGCGGGCTGCTTGCCGCCCGGTTGGAGCTGCTTGCCACCGCGCCGGAGGCGATGCTGCCGCAGGCAGAGCGTGACATGGTTCTGAGCCACTGGAACGACACCGCGCGCGATCATGACCGCAGCCTCACCATGCAGGCCGCCTTCGAGGCGCAGGTGGCCAAGACTCCCGACGCCATCGCGCTGGTCTTCGAGGATCAGTCGCTCAGCTATGCCCAGCTTGATGCCCGCGCCAATCAGGCGGCGCATGTGCTGCGCGGCATGGGCGTTGGGGCGGGCACCGTGGTGGGCCTCTTTACCCGCCGGTCGGTGGACCTCATGGTCGCGGCGCTCGGCATCCTCAAGGCGGGCGGGGCCTACCTGCCGCTGGACCCGAGCTATCCCGCGGACCGCCTGCGCCACTACATCGCCGACAGCAGGACCCCGGTGATCGTCACCCAGTCCGGCCTTGTCCCGGACCTGCCGGACCATGACGCGCAGATCCTTGTCCTCGACGGCGACCCGCGCCTGTCGCAGGCGCCGTGGACGCCGGTTGGCCCCACCTCGGGCCCCGAGGATCTGGCCTATGTCATCTACACCAGCGGCTCGACCGGCACCCCCAAGGGGGTGATGATCGAACACCGCAACGTGGTGAATTTCTACCTCGGGATGGACGACAACGTGCCCCACGATCCGGCGGGAACGTGGCTGGCGGTGACGTCCCTGTCCTTCGACATCTCGGTGCTCGAGCTGTTCTACACCACGGCGCGCGGCTTCAAGGTGGTGCTGACCTCGGACGAGGACCGCACGCTCATATCGGCGGGGCCGATGCCGCTGTCGGATCACGGCATGGAGTTTTCCATCTACTACTGGGGCAATGACGACGGCGCGGGCCGGGACAAATACGCCCTGCTGCTGGAAGGGGCGCAGTTCGCCGACCGCAACGGGTTCTGCGCGGTCTGGACGCCGGAGCGGCACTTCCACGCCTTTGGCGGTCCCTATCCGAACCCTTCGGTGACCGGCGCCGCCGTGGCTGCCGTGACTCGCAACATCGGCGTGCGCGCCGGGTCCGTGGTGGCGCCGCTGCACCATTCCGCCCGCATCGCCGAGGAATGGGCGGTGATCGACAACCTCACCAACGGGCGCACCGGGCTTGCGATGGCCAGTGGCTGGCAGCCGGACGATTTCGTCCTGCGCCCGGAAAACACCCCGCCCGAGAACAAGGCGGCGCTGACCCGCTCCATTGACGAGGTCCGCCGCCTGTGGCGCGGCGAGGCGGTGGCCTTCCCGCGCAAGGACGGCACGCTGCACGAGGTGGTGACACAGCCGCGCCCGGTGTCCTCCGAGCTGCCGATCTGGGTGACCACCGCGGGCAACCCCGAAACCTGGAAAGAGGCGGGGCGGCTAGGCTGCAACGTTCTCACTCACCTGCTGGGCCAGAGTATCGATGAGGTGGCCGGCAAGATCCGCATCTACCACGAAGCGCTGCGCGAGGCCGGGCATGATCCGGCGGATTTCACCGTGTCGCTAATGCTGCACACCTGCCTTGCCGCCACCCGCGACGAGGCGCGCGAGATCGCCCGCGAGCCGATGAAGGACTACCTGCGCTCAGCTGCGGGGCTGATCAAGCAATACGCCTGGGCCTTCCCGGCCTTCAAGCGGCCCGAGGGGGTGAACAACCCCTTCGAGCTCGACCTCGAAAGCGTCACGCCCGAGGATCTTGATGCGATCCTCGACTTCGCCTTCGAGCGCTATTTCAACGACAGCGGCCTTTTCGGCACCATCGAGGACGCGCTGGAGCGGACGGAAGAGCTCAAGCGCATCGGCGTGGGCGAGATTGCCTGCCTCATCGACTACGGCATCCCCCGCGCGCAGGTGATGGAGGGGCTGAAGCCGCTGGCGCAGGTGGTCAAGGCCGCCAACACCGCGCCGGAGCTGGATGCGGGCGATTTCTCGATCGCGGCGCAGATCATCCGGCATGGCGTCACGCATCTGCAATGCACCCCGTCCATGGCCCGCATGATCGCCATGAACGACGAGGCGCGGTTTGCCCTGTCGAAGGTGCGGCACCTGTTCCTTGGCGGTGAGCCTCTGCCCGGCGCTCTGGTGCAGGAATTCAGCCGGATCACCGATGCGAGCGTGACCAACATGTACGGCCCCACCGAGACCACCATCTGGTCCTCGACCGAGGTGGCACAGGCCGGGGATGGCGTGGTGAACATCGGCAAGCCGCTCGCGAACCAGCAGCTTTACGTTCTGGACGATGACCTGCAGCCGGTGGGCGTCGGCATGCCCGGCGAGCTCTGGATCGGCGGCGAGGGCGTGACCCGCGGCTACTGGGGCCGCGAAGAGCTGACGACTGAGCGCTTCGTGCCGAACCCGTTCCACACAGGCCGGATGTACCGCACCGGCGATCTGGTACGGCGTCGCATGGACGGGCGGATCGACTTCATAGGCCGCGTCGATCATCAGGTGAAGCTGCGTGGCTTCCGCATCGAACTGGGCGAGATCGAGGCCGTCATGGAGGCCCAGCCCGGCATCACGCAAGCGGTCGTTGCCGCCCGCGAAGACACGCCGGGCGACATCCGGCTGGTGGGCTACTACACCGCTGAAAACGACCTCGACGAGGCGGCGCTGCGGGCCGGCATGGCGGCAGATCTGCCGCGTTTCATGGTGCCGGGGCAAGTAATGCGTCTGGACAGCTTCCCGCTGACCCCGAACAAGAAGGTGGATCGCAAGGCGCTGCCCAAACCCGTGGCCAAGGCCGCCACATCCGCAAGGGTCGCGTGGCCGCCAGCGACGCCCGCCACTTCGGGGCAGGCGCGCGCGATGCCTCTGGCGGCACAGCCCGCGCGGGATGAGACAGGCGCGGCCGAGGACGTGGGCGCACTTCAGATGCGCATCGCCCAGGTCTGGGCGTCGGTGCTTGGCGTGGCTGACATCGAGGGGCGAGACAGCTTCTTCGATCTTGGCGGCCATTCGCTGCTGGCGGTGCAGGCGCATCGGGCGATCCGCGATGAGCTGGGGGCCAAGGCGCTGTCGATCACCGACATCTTCCGCTTCCCGGTGCTCGAGGACCTGACCGCGCGCGTTGCGGCGCTGCAATCCGGGCCGGCTGCTCCCGCGAAACTGCCGAACCCGGTGTCCGCGCCCACGCCCTCTGTCGCCACGACGACGCCGCCGCAGAAGGCCCCCGCACCGCGCCCGGCTCCGGCAGAGGCGCCCGCCAACGACCGGGCCCGCGCCCGTCAGGAGGCCATGGCCCGCCGCCGCGAAATGCGGGCCAGGCGCAGCGCCTGAGCCATGGCGACCGAGCACAGGGCCAGCCGCTTCGAACGGGCGCTGGTCGACACGGGCATTTTCGCGGGCCTTGGCTTTGCCGTTGCTCTGCCCACCAACGACCCCGGGGCGCTCTTCCCGCAAGAGCGCGCCGCCCTGCGTCGGGCGGTGCCCGCACGGCTGGCCGAGTTCGCCGGTGGCCGGATAGCCGCCCGCCGCGCCATGGCCGCGATCGGCCTCCCCGGTGCGCCGATCCCCATGAATCCCGACCGCTCACCGCGCTGGCCCGACGGCGTTGTTGGCAGCATCAGCCATGGCGGCGGGCTCTGTCTTGCGGTGGTGGGGCATGCGCGTGACTGGCAGGCCATCGGCATCGACCTCGAGCCGGACACCGATCTGCCCTCCGACGCGATTCCCGAAATCGCTTCGGAAGAAGAGCTCTCCCGCCTTGATCTGCCCCGCGCCAGGGCGGCCACGCGTATCTTCGGCGCGAAGGAAGCGGCCTACAAAGCCCAATTTCCCCGGACCAAATGCGTCTTTGGATTCGATGCTATGGCCTCATTCCTGCCCCAATCTCTGATGCGGATGACCACGGACGTCGGGCCCGGAATTGACGCTGAATTCCCGATGGCTCAGCAAGTCATTGAAGATATTCAGGTTTCTGCCTGCTTGGTGCGCTAAGCTCTTGGAGTAATGGCGAAAATGTGACCGTGATCCCGTAATCGAGAACGGACTGTTTCCGTCAAATGAGGCATAATTCGTGGCAACTTTGGGGCAGCTTGGCTAGATTGTGTCAGGAAGGCGGCGCTCGTGTGGGCAGTCTTCGACGCAAGGTGGGGGCTACACGTTGCGGGAGCAGTATGATGAACCAGTTCCAGTCTTTTGGCGAAGTGCTCTCCGCGCTGCGTCGTCGTGCCGTCCTGATCCTTGGCATCTTCGTTCTTGGCTGCGCCATTTCACTGTGGTTCGCCGCGAGCCAGGGGAAACTCTACGAAGCGACCGCGGTTGTGCAGATCGAGGAAAGCCGGGTTCCCGAGACCATGGCTGGCACCACCGCCCTGAACCAGGATGCCGCCCGCCGCGTGCGCCTGATCGAGCAACGCCTGATGTCTCGCGACAACCTTGTCGAGATCATGGACAAGCATGATCTCTTCACCTCCGACCCGGACATGACGCTGAACGAACGTGTCTTCCGGATGCGCGAATCCGCTCGTATCGAACAGATCCGTGCCAATCCGCAAAGCTATGTCACCACGCAGGAAGTGCCGTCGGGTCTACTGATCACGGTCACGCTGGACGATGCGCAGAAGGCCGCGGATGTCGCCAACGAACTGATGTACACCGTGATCGATCAATCCCGTAACCGGTCAGTCACCCGTGCCCGCGAAACGCTGAGCTTCTTCGATGCCGAAGAAGCCCGCGTTGCGGCGGATATCGATGGCATGGCGGCCCGCATCGCCGACTACAAGCAACAGAACGCCAACGCCCTGCCCACCGGTGTCACCGGCCTGCGCGACCAGCTGGCCACGCTGCAGGACAACGAACTGGAACTGGACCGCGAGATCGTCGCCATGGAGGCCAATTCCTCGCGGCAGCGCGCCGAGGTGCTGTCGCGCCAGATCACCCTCCTGCGCGAGCAGAAAGAGCTGGTCGGCCAGCGCATCGTCGAGATCGAGGAAACCATCCGTCGCGCCCCCGAGGTCGAGCGTGAACTGTCGGGCCTCGAGCGCCAGTTGACGCAGCTGCAGGAGCAGTATGGCGTCATCACCCGCCGCAAGGCCGATGCCGAGATGGGGCAGATGCTTGAGGATCGCCAGTCCATGGATCGTTTCGAGGTGCTCGAAACCGCTCTGGTGCCTGAAGTGACGTCGTCGAAAAGCCGCAAGAAGCTGCTGGCCGCCGGTGCCGTGGGCAGCCTGATCGCAGGCTTGGCCATCGCCTTCATCGCCGAGCTGTCGAACCCGGTGATCCGAAGCGCTGCCCAGCTCGAGCGCGCCCTCGGGATGCAGCCGGTGGTCGCGATCCCCGAGATTCGCACCCGTCGGGACCGCCGCCGTCGTGGGCTTGGCATCTTTGTCAGCCTCGGTCTTGTCTTCCTCGCGGTCTGGGGGCTCGTGCGGGTCATCGGCGATACGCTTCCGCTTGGTGGCCTGTTCCAGCGGGTCGCACCGGGGAGCTTGCGCTGAGAGTGTCGGGCGGCCTGCGCTGAGCGCACCGTCCGACCGAAAAAGGAGGCCCGGCCCAGGACAGGCCGGGCCTCTTTGCGTTCGTTGGCCGGGGCCCGGATTGGGGCAGAGGTCAGCCGTTGATGGCGGCGAAGGCTTCGGCGTGTCGTCCCTCGGCCTCGGCGTTGCGCTGGAAGGCGACGCGTGACACCAGTACCTCGTCCGGGACGGCGTCACGGGACAGGATCTCCACGACCTCTTTGATGAAGGCATCCAGCGGCATGGCGGCGGCCACCTGAGACTGGCCCGGCGTCAGCTCGGTGGCCACCAGCGGCGGCGCGATCTCGTGCACCGCAACCGAGGTGTCGCGCAGCTGGTGGCGCAGGGACTGGGTCCAAGAGTGGATCGCCGCCTTGGTGGCGGAATAGACCGGCGTCGAGGCCTTGGGCACAAAGGCCAGCCCCGAGGACACCGTCAGGATCGCCGCCTCGGGGCGGCCGCGCAGATGCGGTAGCAGTGCGGCGGTGAGGCGGATCGGTGCCGTGAAGTTGGTGGCGATGATCCGTTCGGCACTGTCGAGATCGACGGGGTCGGTGGTGTAGTCTTCGGCCTCCATAATCCCGGCATTCAGGATCACCGCGTCCAGATCGGGATGCGCCTCCAGAAGCGTATCGGGGAACGCGGCCAGCGCGGCATCGTCGGTGACGTCCAGTTCCAATCCGGCCATGCCGGGGTTGGCCTCGAGCGTGGCCTGAAGACTGGCCTGCTTGCGGCCGGTGATGATGATGCGGTTGCCCTGCGCCTGCAGCGCCTCGGCCAGCGCGCGACCGATGCCGGAATTGCCGCCGGTGATGAGGATGGTCTTGTCGGTGAAGGTCATGGTGCGGTCCTTTGCTTGTGCTGGCTGGAACATGTCCCCCGTGCTAGCCTTGGGAAAGAAGGCACCCGAAAGATTTATACTTACCGAAAAGAGAGTATGGGAGATGACCGACAGCGGCCTGAGGCGCGAATTGCAGGATCTGCCCCGGACGGATCCGGCAGTAGACCAGCTAGTGGAAGAGATCATCGGCCGGGTTGCTGACAAGTGGACGATGCTGCTGATCGAGATTTTGACCGAACGGGAGTGCTGCCGCTTTGGCGAGCTGGCAAAGGCCTGCACCGGCATCAGCCAGAAGATGCTGACCCAGACCCTGCGCGCGATGGAGCGCGACGGGTTGGTGACGCGCACGGTCTACCCGGTGGTGCCGCCCAAGGTGGAATATCGGCTCACCGAGCTTGGTCTGGGTCTCAGCAAGGCGTTCTGTGGGGTCTGGCTCTGGGCCGAGGCCAATTTCGAAACCATCGACCGGGCGCGGCAGGACTATACCGCCCGGCAGGAGGCCGGGCAGGTCTGATCGGGCCGCGATGGGTACGGTTCAGTAAGTGTACTTGCTGAGCGTCGTGCCTTCGGCCTTGTTCAGCACGGTGCCGAGCAGCGGAGTGTCTTCGCCCATGCGGCGTTCGACCTCGCGCACTTCCTTTGGGGTGCTGAGCCCGCCGCCGAGCACCAGGAGCACCCCGTCGAACCGGGCCTTGAAAGCGATGACATCGTCGTAATAAAGCGCCGGTGGCAGGTCGAACAGCACCACATCGGGCTTGAACATGTCTTCCATTCTGTCCAGCGCGGCGGCGGCTTCGGGGGATTGCAGCAGCTCCGATGCATAGGGTTCGGCGACCCCGTTGAAGCCGAAGGCGATGCTGTCGCCCGCGTGGATGGAGTTTTCCCCCATCCGCAACAGGTGCTGTTCCGGAAAGGTCCGGCCGCGCAGCACGTCGCCCATGGATCCGGGCGCATCGACGCCAATGACCTTGTGCAGAGTCGGGCGGCGCAGGTCGCAATCCAGCAGCAGCGTCCGGCAGTTCTGTTGCCGGGACAGGCTGATGGCAAGGTTCGCAGCGGTAAAGGTCTTGCCGCAGCCTTGTGACGGAGAGGTCACGGCCACCCGCTTCCAGCCCCGCTCCGAAAGTGCCTGAAGCAGCCGTGTGCGCAGCACGTCGAAGGCGGCATGGGCCGGATCGTCACGCCCGGCGGTCACGATGCGGTTGCGTTCAAGGTGGCCGGCGTCGACCGAGAACCGACCTAGGCAATCCCAGTTGCGTCGGATCTCATCCTCCACTGAGACGAGCGGGAAGGCAGATGGCTTCGCGCCGGGCTGCTGCTCGTCCTGATCGTCGGCAGCTTGGGACGCCGGCTGTTCGTTTCGCGGCTCGGTGGTCAATATCTTGCGAAGCTTGGCCTCGGTGCTGCGCGCTGTCCGCACAGACGGCATTTCATCACGGCGAGACTCGTCCGTCTCGCGGAGCCTTCGTGCAAGCCGCTGTTCTTCGGCGGCTTGAGCCTCTTGCGCGAGACGCTGTTCTTCGGCGGCTTGAGCCTCTTGCGCGAGACGCTGTTCTTCGGCAGCTTGGGCCTCTTGCGCGAGACGCTGTTCTTCGGCGGCTTGAGCCTCTTGCGCGAGCCGCTGTTCCTCGGCGGCTTGGGCCTCCTGCGCGAGACGCTGTTCTTCGGCGGCTTGGGCCTCCTGCGCGAGACGCTGTTCTTCGGCAGCTTGAGCCTCTTGCGCGAGGCGATGCTCCTCGGCGGCTTGGGCCTCCTGCGTGAGAAGCTGTTCCTTTGCGGCGTGGTCCTCTCCGGCCAGGCGATCACGTTTGGCCTGAAGGGCTTCTTGCGCGCGTCGTGCCTCCAGCGCGGCGCGGGCCGCGGTGGCGCGGCGTGTTTCGAGCGCCTTGCGGGCCTGGTCGGTGCGGCGTGCCTTCTCGGCCTCGCGGATGGCGGCATACTGGGCGTCGCGCTCGGCGGTCTGGGGCTCCGCCGCAGGGTCAGATTCTGTTTCGGTGTCCGCCTTGGGGGACGCGTCCGTCTCCGCGGCTTGTGCCGCGGCGGTCGGCTCGGTTTCGGCGGTGATCTCGTCATGCTGCGCCGGGAGCGACGCCTCTGCATCGGCTTCCGCGTTGCGCCGGGCTAGTCGCTCCTCGCGCGTTTCCAGCGGCGGAATCGGGGCGTCGTTCTGAGGGTCGTGGGTGTCTTCGTCCAAGGGGCGGTTCCTGCGACGGAACTTGCGGCGTTCAATCATGTTCATGCCTCCGTACCCCGCAGGTCAGACGACGTCCGTTCCATCTTCGGTCGACGGGAGGAGCCACCCGGAGCGAATTGTAATGCGTTCATCAGCATCTGTCTGCCCAACTTCCGGCGTACATAACAGCCGGATATGATCGTTAACCTCAGGTCTTTGTAAAGCAGAGGAATCTGTCAGGAATAAGGTTTGTATTAGGGGATTGTTTACAACCCCGCCACATCCCACGACCGGTCAAAACCCCATCAGGTTGGCCTTGCCGATCGCCTCCTGCACGAACCGCGCCCGGTTGGATTCCGGCTGCCAGCCCAGCAGGCGCTTGGGCTTGTCGTTCACGAAGGGGGTGAAATGCGCGCGGCTCTTCCAGTCGGCCAGCGACGGGCGTACAACGCCGCGCTTGCGCAGGGCGTATTTCTTGAGGCCATATTTCACTGCGTCCGACAGGTAGAACGCCACGAGGTTGCCCGACGTGACACGGATGCGCGCGCCGAGGGACTCGTTGATCGCGTCAAAGTAATCGCGGGCGGTCATCATCGGCTCTCCCACGAGGTTGAAACTGGTGCCCACTGCTTCGGGCGCGTCGCCCATGCGGACAAGTCCGTCGACCACGTCATCAACAAGCACGAAGGGCAGGATGTTGTCCCCCGGCCCCCAGATGCGCACCGCCCCCGCGCCATGCCAGCGCCCGATGCCCCAGTGCTGAAGCGGGCCGCCATGGCCCACCACGATGCCGGGCCGGGCGATGGTGACCGGCAGGCCGCGTTCGCTGTACAGCTTCATGAGCTGACGCTCGCATTCGGCCTTGGACCGGGCGTAGAGGTTGCGCTGCTCGAGATCGCCGAAGGGTGTATCCTCGGTGATCTGCCCGGACCGTTCGGACATGTCGTAGCTGGCGATGGTGCCGGTGTAGACGAGGCGCTTCACCCCCGCCGCCTCGGAGGCCATGGCGATGCGGGTGGAGACGCCCACGTCATTCACCAGCGCATCGGCCCATGTCTTGTCCATGGACTTGGCAAGGTTGAAGACCACGTCAATGCCCTGCATCGCCTCGGTCAGCGCGTCCTTGTCATGGAGGCTGATACCAATGGTTTCCACCTCGTCGGGCAGATCCGGGAACGGCCCGCTGCGCCCGCGCGACAGCACGCGCACGTCCCGGCCCTCGGCCACCAGCCGCCGGGTCAGCGCCCGCCCGATAAAGCCGGTGCCGCCGATCACCATGGCGGTGGGCTTCGTCTCCCGCGTCTTCACCGCCGGGGTCTTCACCGCCAGCACCTGGGGCGGCATCAGCGCCAGTGCGTCGTCGATCACCTGCATGACGGTGACGGCGCTTGCCCCGGAGAACCGAGGATCCTGCGGTTTGCCAAGATCGTAGATCGCCGCATCCATCCCCCGGAAGCTGAGCGCATAGGGCCCCTTCTGGTTCAGGGATGTGCCCTGCGTCCAGGCGTTCCTCACCCCCGCCTTCAGGTGCTGCGCCGACAAGTCGAGCTGCTTGCGAAGGGGGTTCACCACGAGGTCCGAGGTGTTTTCGCGTTCGACGATCAGGACGTCCGAGGCGAAATCCAGCCGCGCCCGCGCCGACGAACCGCGCAGGGTCACCGACCGGTCGTCCTGCGTTTCCACCAGCGACACGGTGAAGGTGATGTCCACGTCCCCTGCCTTGGCAAGAATGCGGAAGGCCTGCGGGCGTGGGTCGTCTCCGGGCAGCATCACCGGCTTGGTGGCCTCGGCAAAACTCACCTCGGGCGTGCCGAAGAGGTCCACGGCGAAGGCCACGAGGTGCGGCCCCACCTCGAGCAGCAGGTTCTTCGGCTCGCGCAGGAGCCACAGGTTGAACGGCCCCGCCCGCAGCGGCCCGAGGGGCAGGGCATAGGTAATCTCGCAGGCGGAGACGCGGCCAAGCGCGCCGTCCCGCATCATCTGCTTCATCCGCACATAGGACGGCAGCCCAAGGAAATTGTGCCCCGCGTGGAAGCGTTTGCCCGAAGCTTCGGCGGCGGCAAGGATGTCGGCTGTGTCTGCGGCGCTTTCGGCCACGGGCTTTTCCACCAGTACATGGAGCCCGGCCTCAAGGCACTGGATTGCCAGCGGCTTGTGCAGATGCGGGGGCGTCAGGATATGCACCGCGTCGCAGGTGCCGCTGTCGATCAGCGTCTCGACGGAGGTGAAGGGCTGTGCGCCATAGGCGTCGGCCATGCCCTGCGCCGCGGTTTGCGAGACGTCACAGATCGCGGCCACCCGCACCCCGGGCGTCGCCTTCAGCGCATCCGCGTGCCATGTGGCGATGTAACCGGCCCCGATCAGGCCTACGCGCGTATCGGACATGGGAAACCTCTCACTTGTACTCGATGATGCGCATCTGCGCGTTCCGGCGTTTGCGCCAGTGGTAGGTGGCAAGGCCGATCATGTTGGGGATCTTGGACAGGGTGATGAGGCTTGCGTGCCGCATCGCTTCGCCCTCTCGCAGGCCCTCGCGGATGAGGCCTTGGGTCGTGCGCGCGTAGTTGAAGGCGTAGGCCGCCAGCGCCAGCAGGGCTACGGGGAGATAGATCATGAGGCCTGCGACGAAGACCAGCGGCAACAGCGCGCCGTAGATCATCACCCGGCGGCATTCTGTCGCGAAGTAGTCGGGGTGCAGGGCGTTCACCTGCGCAAAGCCGTGGCCGGTGCGGATGGCCCGTTTCCACCACTGGGAAAAGCGGTGGGTGTCGGCGTCGTGGCGGGTCATGTCCTCGGGGATGCGGTGAAGCTGCCAGCCGGCCTTGCGCAGGCGGGTGCAGAACTCGTCGTCCTCGGCGGCGATTACCGATGGGTCAAACCCGCCCACCGCGCGGAAAGCCTTTGCCCGGACCAGCATGTCGCCGCCGCAGGCCATGATCTCGCCCGCCGGGCGGTGCCATTCGAAATCCGCCAGCTGGTTGTAGAGCGAGGCGTTGCGGTGAATTTCCGACCGCCAACCGGTGACCATGCCAATCCGGCGATGCTCAGCAAGGAAAGCGCGGGCCTTTTCCAGATAGCCCGGCACCAGCGTGCAATCGCCGTCGATGAACTGCACCAGTTCGGGAGCCTCCAGTGCGGCAAAGCCTTCGTTGCGCGCCCGCGCCGCGGTGAAGGGCATCGACATGTCGAGCTGCACGACCGTTGCGCCCGCCCGTACCGCCTCGGCCACGCTGTCATCGGTGGAGCCGCTGTCGACATAGACCACCTGCCGCGCCGTGCCGTCCGCCAGCACCGAGGCAAGCCCGGCCACCAGCCGCGCGCCTTCGTTGCGCCCGATCAGCACGATGTCCACTGGCGGAAGGGTCATTCCGGCACCTCGCGTGTCGCCGGGGCCTGCTTGTCCGCATAGTTGCAGAACAGCTGCGACAGGCGCGCCGCTTCGGTGCGGATGTTGAATTCGCTCTCCACCGTGGCCCGGCCCACGGCACCCATGACCCGGCGCTGGTCGGCGCTGGCAAGCATCTGGTCGATGGCCTCGGTCAGTGCCTCCACGTCGCCGGGACGCACGAGGATGCCGCTGTCCCAGTGGCTGACCAGCTCGGGGATGCCGGCGATCTGCGTGGCGACCACCGGAACGCCCGCCGCCATCGCCTCCATCAGCACCACGGGCACGCCCTCGGCAAAGCTGGGCAGGACGAAGACATCCGATTGCGACAGCGCCTCGGCCACCGCGTCCTGACTTTGGTAGCCGAGAAAGACCACGGTTTCCCCGAGCGGTTTGGCCCGCGCCTCGAGCGCGGCGCGTTCCGGGCCGTCCCCGATCAGCGCAAGGCGCAAGTGGGGGTGTCGGTCTTTCAGCGCGGCCACTGCATCAAGCAGGATGGGCACGCCCTTCACCCCCGCCAGCCGCCCGACGAACAGCAGGGTCTGGCCGGTGTGGGCCGAGGGCGCGTAGCGGTCCGGGTCGATGCCGCAGTGGATGATGTGCAGCTTGTCCCAATGCGCCGGGTCCGCGAAGACCATGAGCTGCGACCGGCAGTAATCGCTGATGCAGGCCACGAAGCTGGCGCGGGCGGTCTTTTCGTCGATGCGCCAGTGGTAGGGCTCGAAGAAGATGTCCGGCCCGTGGATGGTGAAGCTGTAGGGGATGCCCGACAGCTCTGACGCCAGCATGGCCACGGTGCAGGACGCCTTGGCGATGTGGTTGTGCAGATGCGCGACCCCTTCCGCCTTAAGCCGGTCCGCCAGCACCGCCGCCTCGAGGAAGTAGATGAGGTTGTAGGCCCGGCCCCTGACGCCCCTGGGCGCGGTTTTCCACGCAAGGCAGAGGCTGCGGGCAAAGCGCACCGGGCTGCCAAGGGCAAAGCGCAGGGTCGCTCGGGCCAGCCGCAGGGGGCTCTTGGCGGCGGACAGCACCTTGAAGGTGCGCCCGTGTTCCTCGCGCTGTTCGGGGCCGACGAGGTGCTCTGCCCCGGTGGTGCGTATCGAACAGGTGACGACCTCGTGGCCGAGGGCGCGCAGGGCGGCAACCTCGCGCTGGATGAAGGTGTCCGAGGCGCGGGGGTATTCCCCGGTGAGGTAGGCAAGCTTAGGCAGGCTCATTGCGGCCCCTTCTGGCTGGCGTGCAGCAGTGTCTCGAACCGGTCGGTGTCGGCCCCGCCAAGGGCCTCGCGCAGGGCGGTGTTGGGCCAGCGCAGGGGCATGATCCGTGCCTTCAGCACCGGCTCGCGCAGCAGGCCGGGCACCTTGTGGGCCACCGGAACCAGCGCCCGTGCCAGCGCCGCCCATACGCCCCATGGCAGGGGCAGGGCAAGCCGGGGCCAGCCGGTGGCGGCGCGGTGCGCGGTGACAAAGCGGTCGCGGGTGGGGCGGTCGTCGTCGATGACGTTGATGGCCCGCACCTCGCCGGGATCGGTCAGCGCGGCGGCCACCAGCGCATGGGCGGTGCGGGTTACGTGGGCTATGGGCAGCTCTCCGCCCGAGGTCAGCGTCAGGTGCAGCGGGCCTGCGTCGACGCCGTTCAGGGCATGCCATGTCCGCCCCGGCCCCCAGACAGCGCCGGGCCGCAGGATCCACAGGGGAGCACCGCGCAGGCGGGCCTGCGCTTCCTGCGCCAGCTTGGCGTTGGCGTAGGCATCGGGGGCCTGTCCGGGCAGGAAAAGCGGCCAGTCCTCGGTGATGCTGTCACCGGGCTGCGCCCGTCCGGTGTCATAGACGGTAATGGAGCTTACCAGCACCAGCCGCATGTCCTGCGGCAGGGCCGCGAGAAGGTTGCCGGTGGCGGTGAGGGTGTCGGCCTCGATGGCGCTTTCGTCTCCGCCAAGATGGGCGGCGGCGTGGATCACCCCGGTGCAGCCCTTCAGCGCCGGTTTCAGGAGGTTGACCGAACCGGGTAGAGAGAGGTTGCTGCGCAGCACGGTGACATCCGGCCCCAAATCCGGCGCGCTGCCGCGCACCACGGCCACCACCTCGAGGCCCCGCGACAGTGCCTCGGCCACGCAGGCGCGCCCGATGAAGCCGCTGGCCCCGGTGATGAGGACGCGTCCGGTCATGCCCGCCCCTTCATGTCGCGCCCTGCATGGCCCGCTACATGGCCCATGGCATCGGCTCCATGGCGTCGCAGCGGGTGGTCATGGCCTGCGCCCCGGAGGTTTCCCCGGCTTTCTGCATCGCAAGCGTAACCTCTGTCATGTGCAGGGCGAAATCGGCGGACAGGCGGCACGGGCGATCCTTCTCCAGTGCGTCGAACATCTCGGCCGGGCCAAGCATGAAGTTCATCGCGGCAGCACCCCAGCGCTTCACCTTTGGATGGGTGGTCCGGTTGCCAAGCCGCACGCGCGACGGGAACGGGTGTTCCATCAGGCGGCGCCGCACGGTCAAGCGGCGGGCGTAGGTGACCTTGGCCGCATTGTCCCAGGACGCATTGCAGCGCAGCACGCCCTTGTCGCCGATCACCTTGATGGAATGGTCATGCGGCGCGACGGTGGAACAGGTCAGCCGTGTTACCGGGCCGTTTTCAAAGAACAGCGTGGCGACGGACAGGTCCGGAGCCATCGGGCCACTGCCGGTCTTGTCGGGGATCGTTTCGGCGCTTGCGGCGACCACCGTACGGACCGAGCCGAACCACGAGATCAGCCATGCAAGGTAATATCCTGCGTGCTCCAACGTGCAGCCGACCCGGAATTCGTCATCGGCGGGCCACGGCGCACCTGTTTCTGACAGCCACTTGTCATAGGCGGCCTGGGGCACGAAGCCATCGTCAAGCTCGGCGTAGATGGCGCGGGGCGTGCCGGCGGTGCCGGTACGGATGGCATGGCCGAGGGTCTGCGCCGCCTCACCCAGCACCGAACAGGGGGCCGAGGCCAGCAGCAGGCCGCGCTGGGCGGCCAGGGCGTGCAGCTCTTTCGCTTCGGAGACCTCCAAGGCCAGCGGCTTTTCGGAATAGACGTGGTGCCCGGCCTCGAGGCAGGCGCGGTTCAGCTCGTAGTGGGCCGAAGGGTTGGTGAGATTCAGAACCACCGCGCCGGGCGGCACGCTGCCGAGGAACTCTATCAGCGATCCGGAGGAGGGAAGGGACCAGTGCGCGCAGAACCGGTCGAGCCGCGGCGCATCGTGATCATAGACCAACGCCACCTCGATCCCGTCCATCGCCGCGAGCGAGCGCATGTAGAGGTCGGCGACGAAACCGCACCCGAGTATCGCTATCCGGCGCATGACGCCCCTTTCCGCGCTTCGCGCATTGTTACTCCGCCCGCCTGCGCGGGGTCGGGGCGTTTTGCCCGGCTTGAGGCGAGTCTCTGCCCAGTGTCTGCCCAGTATCTGGCCTGCCTCTGCCTTGCCACAATCCCGACAAACTGCCGGCGACCGGGCGATTTCGACTCACCATTTAAACATGACGATATTCAGGCGCATCGAAGACCGCAGTGCGTTTCGACCCTGTTCCGGAGGAAATTTCATAAAGTTGACTGGATTGTTTCCCTTATGGACTGCCTTTGCCACAAAATTTCAAAAAGATCGCCACAAAGTCCTTCGGGCTGCTATATCCTCGTCCTGAGACTGGCGCGGGGGCGCGAGGAAAGACTGGGCGTATGGAATTCAGGTCATTTGGTAATCGGGTTTCGGTGAACGTTCCTACATGGTCGGCGCTTGAGGCCCTCGTCACGAAACGGTTGGCTCAGAAGCAGGGGTTCGCGCTCGCGACGCTCAATCTCGACCACCTCGTGAAGATGCGCGCGTCACCTGCCTTCCGACGGGCCTACCAGGCCCATGACCTGATCACCGCGGATGGTAATCCCATCGTGTGGATGTCGCGCCTTGCAAAGCGCCCCGTCGACCTCATCCCCGGATCGGACGCCATCCTGCCGCTGTGCCGGGTCGCCGCCCGGCAGGGCGCGACCGTGGCTCTGGTGGGCAGCACCGAGCAGTCCCTGCAGGCCGCCAAGAGCTACCTCGAACGTGAGGTGCGTGACCTTGAGGTGGTGCTGACGGTGTCGCCGCCCATGGGCTTCGACCCGGAGGGCGCGGCGGCCGAGAAGCTTTTCGAGCAGATCAACGCTTCGGGCGCCGGGCTTTGCTTCGTGGCGCTGGGTGCCCCCAAGCAAGAGCTGTTCGCCGCCGCCGGGCGCCGGCTGGCACCGACGGTGGGTTTTGCCTCGATCGGCGCGGGGCTCGATTTCTTCGCGGGCACGCAGCGCCGTGCGCCGGAATGGGTCCGGCATCATGCGCTGGAATGGCTGTGGCGCGCGGTCAACAGCCCGCGCCGCCTTGGGCCACGCTATGCGAAATGCATGGCCATCCTGCCGGGCCAGATGGCCAGTGCGGTGATGCAGCGGTTCCGCGCCCCCCAGCACTGACAGGCGATGCACAGACGGGCAGAGCACTGTCGGCAGAGCAGTGGCTCAGCCCTCGTCCTGCTCCAGCGGGACGTCATCGGCCGACCCGGCAGCGCGCAGGATCTGCGCGTAAATGCCGGGCGTGTCGTACAGCGTCCATTCCCGCCGCAGTCCGTTCGGCCCGAATTCCGCATGGGTGATGCCCAGCACGCGCACCATCGCCCCGGTGGGCGGGCCAAAGGCGCCATGGCCATCGTGGCAGCCTGTCAGCTCCCATCGGATAGCGGCGCGGGGCGGGGACAGTGGCTCGTCCGCGCCCAGCAGGTGAAGAACGTCGAACCGGGCCGAGGGGAAGGCGGCGCGCAGTCCCATCCAGAACGCCTCGGCCTCGCGCGGGCCGCTGCCGATGGTGGCACCGGGGTGAAACAGCTCGGCCGCGGGGTCATAATGGCGCGCGATCACCGACAGCTCTCCGCCCATGATGCGGTAGATGAGATCGCCCAGCGTATGGCCCCACGCGTCATCGTTGCCGGTGCCGGGGGTGCCTGCCGTGGGCTCGGAGCCGGGCGGTGTGGCAAGGCGCCAGCGGGCGGCATCCTCAAGGGGAACGCCGATCTGCTTCAGCACTGCCTCTTCGTCGCGGACGGTCCATTGAGCCTTCAGCCGTCCGCAGGCGCAGAGGCTGTCTGAAAGCTGCATGTAGCGTATGATTTTACCGGTAGGCGCAGCATATAGACCCTGTCCATCATGCCGCGACTGGCACTGAAAGCGCTGCGAGGCGACGAATGCGTTTTGCGAGGCGGGTGCCCAGAGCGTTTCCTCGGGCGTGATCCTTAGCCCCGGCAGCGTGGCAAGCCGTGCGGCGATGGCGGTGCCCACGGCTTCGGGGCCTGCAAGCACGGTGGCGCCGTCCTGCACCTCGACGTCGTCAGACAGGTAATCGGGGACAAGATCCAGCCGCCGCCCTTCGGACAGGTCGCGACGCAGCGCGTCAAGATATTCTGCGGCATCCTGCCAACGGGCATCGAACCCGGCAAGAAAGGGCATTCAGCGCCTCCCGTAATAGAGCCCGACGACGTGTTCGGCCTCTGCGAAAAACAACCATCGCGAGACAAGCACGCCTACCACGTGGGACACAAGGGCGATGAGGCCGAAAACATGCGGCATGGGGAGTTGCAGCAGCACTATCGGTATCAATGACATCAACAGGATGGCGATGACGCGAAGCTTGCGGGCATGGCGGCGACCCACAACATGGACCATCTCGGACAGCAGGTAGTTGTCACCGGTGTGGGGCGGGAACAACGCGCGTGGTGTGCCCTGAGATCCAAGGCCCGTCGCCGTGCCAAGCGTCGTGCCGCTGCGGGCAAAGCGCTTGTCGCCATCATGCCAGACCCACACCTGCAGCACAGCCAACGCGGCCAGCAGCACCGACGCGATCACGATGCGCCCGGACAATAGCGCGCCCCCCGTGAGCGCCAAGGCAAGGAACAGGACGGGGGTAGACCAGTGGTGCCATCGCGGCACCGTCCTCAACTGAGTGTAGATCATCGCCGTCGCGCCGACGGTGCCCAACGCCAGAAGCGCCGCCAGCCAGCCCAGCGGCAGGATCGGCGCGCCGAGGGTCAGCGCCAGCCCATGCGCGCCAGACGCCATCAGCGCAGCCACCGCCAGCCATGCCTCGCGCGACAGCCAGCTGCTGCGCCACTGGGTGAAGGCCCTCAGCGCCCGCTCGGGACGGCGCAGATGCAGGGCCGAGGACGCGAGCCCGCCCAGCGTCAGGGCGAAGGCGATGACGAAGAACACCGCCGCGATCCAGCCCGTGGGCGGCGACGGATCGACCCCCAGCCAGAACAGCAGTCCGAAGCCGAGCCCCGACAGGGTGGTGAACGAGATGAGGGATTTTGCCGGATTCATCAGAGTTTGCCCAAGGTCCGGTCGAGCCAGCCCAGAAAGCCCTGCGGTTCTTCGGCCACCGGCTCGAGCCAGGGGGCAAGCACGTCGGTTTCGCCGGCCCACGTGTCTCGCTCACGCGGGGGGAGATAGCGGTTGACCGGCGCGGCACCAAGTTCGGGCATCAGGGCCACACCGCCGCGGTCCTCCACCAGCTGCGACACAGCGCTGCCGGGATCGCCGAGGTCTCCGAAATGGCGGGCCTTGGCGGGGCAGGTGCGCACGCAGGCGGGCTCGCGGTCTTCCTCGGGGAGGGTTTCGTTATAGATGCGGTCCACGCAGAGTGTGCATTTCTTCATCACCCCGGCGCTCGGGTCCATTTCGCGAGCGCCGTAGGGGCAGGCCCAGGCGCAGAGGCCGCAGCCGATACAGGCGTCCTCGTTGACCAGCACGATGCCGTCTTCGGCCCGCTTGTAGCTGGCACCCGTGGGGCAGACGGGCACGCAGGGCGCATCGTCGCAATGCAGACACGACTTCGGGAAATGCACATGCCGGGTCGGGGTCTGCCCGCCGCGCAGGTCGGGCGGTGGCCCTGATGGCGGACCGGGGCCTGCCTGCGGGTCGGGCGCGACCTCGTAGCTGTGCACCCGGTTGAGAAAACTGCCCGAGGGCGCGTCGCCGTAAGGATCGCTATCCGACAGGGGGGCGCCGTAGGCCTGATCGTTCCAGCCCTTGCAGGCTATGACACAGGCATGACAGCCGACGCAGGTGTCGAGGTCGATCACCAGCCCAAGCTTGCGCCCGCTGCGGTCTTCGGGACGGGGGAGCATCGTCATCCGGCGCGCTCCTTCTGCGATGACCGGGACGGGACCAAGAACGCTGATGCGAGACGGTACGGAGAACCGCCGGCCGATGGTGGATGGTCTGGCCGTATGCCTTTCAGTGACACCTTGCCCGGTGACACCTCGCCCAGCGCCAAAACGGCCAGTGACGATTGGTCGAGTGGCAGTTGGGCTGGCTTCAGTCTGTCTGGGGTCTGTTTGTCAGGCGTGAGAATACCTGGCTCTGGTCTGTGTTGTGTCGCTCGGCCACGTGTCAGCTGGACCAGCTGGGCGTGCCGATGGCGAAGAAGTGCAGGTTCACCGCGTTGACCTGCGCCCGGTAGACCAGCGGCATGTCGGACGCATCGGCGGCCAGCTGCGTCAGCTGCCATGCCTCGTGTTGGTTCACCAGAAGCGCGGGTTCGGTAAGCGCCCGCCAGCCGCGGATGGCGCCAGTCTCGCGCAGGCGCCTGGGGACAGTCAGCACCGCCGGGGGCACGCGGTGGTTTGCCGGGATGCCCCAGCCCCAGAGCCAGCTGTGCGTCTCGCGGTTCCACGACGCCACGAGGCCATAGGGCGCGTACCAGCTGCGCCCCGTACCGGTTGTGACCTTGAACAGCCCCTGTTCGGGAAAGACCTCCCAGGTGCCCTCTTGGTCCGACAGGTGGTAGAGGTCGTAAAGCTCGGGGAGGGTCGCGTCGAACTCCGCCGCAATGCGCCGGGTGAGCGCCATGAAGCCTTCGCCCTTCGGAAGCTCGAAAGCTGAGCAGGACTCGCGGCACCAGCCCCAGATGCCCTCTCCGCAGTAGCGTCCCGCCGTCGCATCCCGCTTGTGAATCTGAATCTTGCTGAACTGTGCCATCGCTGCTCTCCCACTCAATACACGCAGCAAACCTGCCCGGAGTTTCCGGCGCGAGTGCGGCGATGCGGGGGAAAGTCTCGCCGCAGGTATGAACGCAAGCTTTCACGGCCGCCTGTCCTTTCCCCGGCCCACGGGCGAGGCCACGGGGCCGAACACTGGCAGGCTCTCCTTCGGCGGGACAGATCGTTCCAGCCGTACCCGCAAATCGAACCAAGCCGCCTGCCCGGTGATCGGGTCTGAATTGGCCCAGCGGTGGCCATCGCCGCGCGGGGGCAGCAATTCGTGGATGAGGTGGTTCAAAAGAAAGCCCTTCGTCGCTTCGGGCGCGCCCTCGGACAGTGCCCATGTGCCCTTGCGCTTGCCGATGGCGTTCCATGTCCAGATCGTGTCCTTGTTGAGCGCGGCCATGTGGGCCGCGGGCACCGTGATCTCTGCATGGCTCGAAATCACACGGATCCAGTCGCCGTCCGACAGCCCGAGCCTCTCCCACCAGTAGGTCGGCAGGTACATCGGGTGCTGCCCATGGATCTGCCGCAGCCAGGCGTTCTGGCTGCCCCAGGAATGGTACATGGCCATGGGCCGCTGGGTGATGGCATGGATGGGATATTCCGCCGGATCCTCAAAGGCGTCCGACAGGGGGGCGTACCAGATGGGGAGCGGATCAAAGGTGGCCTTGATGCGCCCGCGCAGGTGATCCGGGGGCTGGCGGTCACCGTGCCCTTCGGCGGCATGCTGGAACCGGCGCAGCGGTTCGGACCAGAGCTGGATCAGCGCCGGCGACGGGGCATCAAGCAGGCCAAAGCCCATGGCCCAATCCTGGTAGGCGCGGTTCCATGGTTTGTAGTAGGCGGCCTCGTCCGGGATGTGTGCGGTAAAGAACCCACCCGCCGCGATGTAGTGATCCAGCTGCGCCGCGTTGGGGGTGCCGCGCCCGTGGCCGATGCCGTTCGTCCCGGTGCGCCAGCCCGCGAGGGGCCCGATCCCCGGCTTGCGTTCATGGTTCACGATGTAGTCGGCGTAATCGCTGTAGGTCGGGCTGCCGTCCGCGTCGGTCATCCCCGGCAAGCCCAGCCGCGCCCCGAGGTCGAGCAGCACCGACTGGAAGGCCCGAACGTTGCGGTCCGGTTCGATCACCGGCCAGCGGATCGCATCCGCCGCCGCCCCCGGCTCGGAAATCGGGCGGTCGAGCAACGAGATACAGTCGTGCCTTTCGAGGTAGGTGGTGTCGGGCAGCACGAGGTCCGCGTGGGCGACCATCTCGGAGGAATAGGCGTCCGAGACGATGACGCGGGGGATGACGTAATTGCCGTCCTCGTCCGCATCGGTCAGCATCCGGATCGTGCCGCGCGTGTTCATCGACGAATTCCACGCCATGTTCGCCATGTAGAGGAACAGCGTGTCGATGGGGTACGGGTCCCCGGCATGGGCGTTCGAGATCACCATGTGCATCAGCCCATGCGCCGACAGCGGGTTCTCCCATGAAAACGCCTTGTCGATGCGCGCCGGGCTGCCGTCTTCCGCAAGCGCCAGATCCTCGGGGCCAAGCGGATAGCCAAGGTGTGGGCCATCCAGCGGCTGGCCCGGCGTGTGGCGATAATGGGGGCGCGGGTGGGCGCTCGCAGGCTTGGGGTAGGGCGGTTTGAAGCGGAAGCTGCCGGGTGTTTCCACCGCGCCCAAAAGGGTTTGCAGCAGGTGTAGTGCCCGGCAGGTCTGGAACCCGTTGGCATGGGCCGAGATGCCGCGCATGGCGTGCATCGCCACCGGGCGGCCGGGCATGGTGTCGTGCCGCTTGCCCCGGAAGTCGGTCCATGGCCGGTCGAGCACCACCGGCTCGTCGAAGGCAGCGCGAGCCAGCGCGGCGGCCACGTGGCGGATCTGTTCGGGCGGGATGCCGCAGCGCTGGGCGACTTTCTCGGGGGCGTACTCGGCCGACAGGTAGCGTTCCGCGATGTGATGCATGACGGTGACATGGGTCACCCCGGCGCGGCGCAGGCGGCCGCGCAGGTCGGGCTCCACACCCTCGCCATCCCAGGGGGCGGCCTTGCCGGTGCGGCGGTCGATGACCAGCTCCTTGCCGCGCTCGTCACGCAGGAACTGGCCATGGGTGGGTGAGCGCGGGTCGCTGTCGATCAGCACCGGCGCGTTGGAGAACCGCCCGAGGAACTCGAGGTCGATGCGCCCGGCGCGCAGGAGCTCGTGCACCAGCGACAGGATGAACAGCCCGTCGGTGCCCGGCGTGATCCCCACCCATTCGTCTGAGATCGCCGCATAGCCCGACCGCACCGGGTTCACCGATACCACCTTCGCCCCACGCTCCTTGAGCCTCGCGAGGCCGAGCTTGATGGGGTTGCTGTCGTGATCCTCCGCCACACCAAAGATCATCAGAAGCTTCGCGTGCTCCCAGTCCGGCGTGCCGAATTCCCAGAACGAGCCGCCAAGCGTGTAGATGCCCGCCGCCGCCATGTTCACGGAACAAAAGCCGCCATGCGAGGCGAAGTTGGGGGTGCCGAACTGCTGTGCCCACCAGCCGGTCACGCTTTGGGACTGGTCACGTCCGGTAAAGAAGGCAAGCTTCTCCGGCGCTGCGTCGCGCAGGGGTCTCAGCCACGAGACGGCGGTTTCCAGCGCTTCGTCCCAAGTGATCTCTTCGAACTGTCCCGACCCGCGCGGTCCGGTGCGGCGCAGGGGCGCCCGCAGGCGGGCAGGCGAAGTGACCTGCATGATCCCCGCCGCGCCCTTGGCGCAAAGCACACCCTTGTTGATCGGGTGATCGCGATTGCCGTCAATATACCTGACACGCCCGTCCTTCAGATGCACGTCGATGCCACAGCGACAGGCGCACATGTAGCAGGTGGTCTTGCGGACCTCGTCCGCGATCTTTGGTGACAGCTCGATCTGCGGGTCTGGGCTCATGGCTCCTCCGTCGGGGAAAACTAGAGCGAAGTCGGGGCCCTGACCAGAGGTCTCGGTGCAAGGGCGCCGAATGACGCTCATGCCGTCGGGGATGCAAATCCCACCCAGGTGCGGTCACTCGGCGGGGTGCACCATTGGGCCGGGGCAGCTGCCAGAGCAGGGGGGCTCGGCCTGCGTGGGCCCGTCGCGTTTGGCGAGCGCCGCATGGAGGCTGCCCGCCACGCTCCGCCCCCAGGCATCCCAGTTGAGGCGGGTGTCGAATTCATGCCGGGCGGTGCAGGCCAGCGCGCGGTAGCGCTCGGGCGCGTCGATGTAGGTCTCGATCAGGTTGGCAAAAGCGGTGGCCTCGCTGCCGGGGGCAAGGGCGTGTCCGTTGATCCCGTCCCGCACCGGCACCCCGCCCACATCGAGGCAGAGCGCGGGCAGAGCATGGGCCGAAGCCTCGCAGAAGGCGAAACCATAGCTTTCATAGGATGGCTGCATGAGGAAATGCGCCCGGCGGAAGGCATCGTCGAACAGGGCCAGTTCGGCTGGCACGGTCTTGTCGAGCTGTGGGTGCACGGTGACATGGTCCGACCAAAGCTCAGACGGCGGCACGCAGCCAATCACCGTGAGGCGCGCGTCGATGCCGCGAGCGCGCAGGGCAGTCATCGTGGCCAAGGCGGTAGGCCCCCCCTTGGCGAACCAGTCGCGCCCCACGATCAGCAGCTCGAGCGGATGGTCGCGGCCCAGAGGCGGCACGGTGGTCTCCGGGGGCGCGTCCTTCAGCCCGGCCCCCCACGGCACCTCCAGGCTCCGGTCGGGGTCGAGCCCGTAGAGAGCGTCGGCCTCGTCCTTGATCCAGCGTGATGGCCAGAGCAGCAGGTCGGTGTTGCGGAACACTTCGCGCTCGCGCGATTCAACCCATGCATCGAGCAGGCGTCCCCCGGGGTAGCGTGAGGGGTGGGCCCGTCCAACCTCGGAATTGCGATAGATGGTCTGGGTTGCGTCAGAGGTGAATGCGGTCAGCATCGGGTAGGGGGGGCTTACCCGGCTCAGGGCATGGAAGGCATAGGTGGTGAACAGCACGTCGTAACGGTCGCGCTTGAGCTCGGTTTCGACCTTGCGCGCGATCAGGGGTGCCAGGGCGAGATGCGCGCGCCAGCGCAGCCTAAGCGCCATATGCAAGGGCATCCGGGCGATGGCACGGCGCAGTGGTTCCGCCAGGCCCCAGCCCTGCGGCAGGATTGTCACGTCACCGACGTGCTGCTGAAGGGCGTCATGCATCCGTCGATTGCCGCCCGAGTACATGTGCGGATCGAGAGGCGAAAAATCGCACAGGTAGGCAATCTTGAGACGCGAGTCGGCCATTACAATCGTTACCTTCACAATTTGCCGGTCCGCTGCCAAGTGTTTGTGGGCAATCGGGCATTTAAATGGCCCGGTGCAGGCGGGTGAAGGGTGATTGCGGGGCCATTCGACGGTTTGTGCCAATTCTGCCAACACATGCGCCTTTCTGGTCTGGCGCCCCGGTGAATTCGGGGACAGGGGCAGGTGAGCCTGCTAAGGTCTGCGGGCAGTCGGGCCTGGGGGGCCTGCGGACTGCCGTGTGACCCGTAACCGGCCTCGCCGGACCAAAGTACCAGGCGACGCCACAGGATGCCGAACCCTCTAGCCTTTCTCATGCTGGCCGCATGGCCGTTCATCAGCATCGCGCTGTTCCGCCGCCTGCCGGTGGACCGGGCGCTGATCCTGACGATCATGCTGGGCTACCTGTTCCTGCCCGAACCGCCCGCGGTCTTCGACCTGCCGCTTGCTCCGCCCCTGCACAAGCACAACATTCCGGCGCTGACTGCCTTTGCCTTCTGCCTGTGGAAATACGGCCCCCAGGGAGCGATCCTGCCGCAGTCGTTGGTGGCACGGGTGCTGCTGGCGGCGTTCATCTTTTCACCGGTGATGACGGCCTTCACCAACACCGAGCCGGTGGTTTTCGGCCAGATCGGTCTGCCCGGGCTTGGCATCAAGGATGCCATCGCGCTGACCTTGCAGCAGTTTCTGCTGATCCTGCCGTTCCTGCTGGCACGGCAATATCTCGCGGACGGGGGCGCGCAGCGCTACCTCCTCGTGGCGCTGATGGTCTGCGGGCTGATCTACTCGGTGCTGATGGTGGTCGAGATGCGGCTGTCTCCGCAGCTGAATCGCTGGATCTACGGCTATTACCAGCACCTGTTCGGCCAATCGATCCGCGCCAACGGTTATCGACCGGTGGTGTTCCTGTACCATGGGCTGTGGGTGGCGTTCTTCATCATGACCTCGGCGGTGGCTGCGTTCGCGCTGTGGCGGCTGGATGATCGGCTGCGCACCATCAAGACCCTTGCGGCAGCCTGCTACCTGACGCTTGTGCTGGTGGCGGCGAAATCTCTGGGCTCGCTGATCTTCGCGGTGGCGCTCATCCCCATGGTGGCCGTTCTGGGCCGGTTGCAGCAGATACGCATCGCGATCCTGATCGGGGCACTGGCCATGGGGTACCCGATCCTCAAGGGTCTTCACGTGATCCCCGAGGACCGCATCATTGCCGCCGCTGCGGCGGTGGATGACGACCGGGCGGGCTCCCTCGAGTTCCGCTTCATGAACGAGAACACGCTGCTGGATCGCGCCTACGAGAAACCGGTCTTCGGCTGGGGCAGCTGGGGGCGCAACCATATCCTTGATCCGGTGACGGGGATCATCCTGACGGTGACCGACGGGCGCTGGATCATCCTGATCGGGATCTATGGCTGGGTGGGCTTTCTGGCCGAATTCGGATTGCTGCTGCTGCCCCTCGTGATGCTGTGGCGCGCGGCCCGGTCTGCACCGGCTGACACCATTTCTCCCTTCATTGCACCGCTTTCGCTGATGCTGGCGATCAATGTGTTTGACATGTTGCCGAATGCCACGCTGACGCCCCTGACCTGGATGATCGCCGGGTCTCTGACCGGATATGCCGAGTCCCTGAAGGACACGCCCCGGCAACAGCGCGTGAGCCCGGTCAAGGCGCAGGGCTGGAAATCGATATTGTGAGAGGTGACGGCATGGAGGGGGCGAGCAGTGACCAGACGGCGGCGCATCGGCCGCGCGTTTTGCTTTTGGCGGACGAATGCAATCCGGAATGGCCGTCCCTGCCCATCGTCGGGTACAAGTACGCGCTCGAGATCGCGAAGCTGGCGGATGTGACCGTCGCGACACATGTGCGCAACCGCGAGAACATCGAAAAGGCCGCCGCGGCCACGGGCGCGGATCTGGATGTCGTCTACATCGACACGGAATGGATCGCCGCCCCGATGTTCCGCATCGCCCGCTGGCTGCGCGGCGGCGAGGAGGTGGCGTGGTCCACCTCGATGATTTTCAACTACCTGCCCTACCTTGCCTTCGAACACGGAGTCTGGCGCCACTTCAAAGGCCATATGGCGCGGTTCGACGTCGTCCACCGCATCACGCCCATGTCACCCACCCTTCCCAGCTGGCTGGCGCACAAGGTGACACAGCCCTTCGTGATCGGGCCGCTGAACGGCAATCTCGACTGGCCTGCGGCCTTCGCCGAAGAGCAGGCCCGCGAAAAGGAAAAGCTGCGCCGCCTGCGCGATCTCTACAAGTACCTGCCCTATGCCCGATCAACCTATGACGATGCGGCGGCGGTCCTTTGTGCCTTTTCCCACACCCGCCGGGACCTGTCGCGTGTCGAAGAGGACCGCATCGTGTCCTTCCCCGAAATCGGTTTTGATCCGTCGATCTTCCATGCGCAGGGTGCGGCTTTGGCGGGACAGCGCGGTGCGGACGGCAAGGTGCATTTCCTTTATGCCGGGCGGCTCGTCCCTTACAAGCTTCCCGAATTGCCCGTGCGGGTCTTTGCCGCATCCGGGTCATTGCAGCAGCACCATCTTCACATGGTCGGAGACGGTCCCGAGCGCGCCCGCATCGAGGCGGTGATCGCCGAACACGGTCTTGAAGGCTGTGTGACCCTGCACGGCCGCAAGAGCCAGGCCGAGGTCGCGGACATGATGCGCCGCTGTGATGCTTTCGTCTTCCCGTCGATCCGCGAGCTTGGGGCAGGGGTGGTGATCGAAGCGATGGCCTGCGGCATGTACGCGCTGGTCGCCGATTACGGAGCGCCGGGTGACCTTGCTGCAGAGGGGCGGGGGGCGTGCATTCCCTTGGCCCCCCCGGACGAGATGACCCGAAGCCTTCGTGCCGCGATGGAGGCTTGCCTGACGGACCCCGACAGGATGCGGGCGGGCGCGCAATTGGGACAGGATTATGCCGAACGGCTGTTCCCGTGGTCGGCCAAGGGCCGCAAGACCCGGGCCATCTATGACGCGCTGCTGTCCGGGGCACCCTTGAAGGAGCTCGGTTATTGACCGAACTTGGGCATATTGTCGCCTGAAAACCCGGCCATTCCGGCCGTGT
Source organism: Salipiger pallidus (assembly GCF_014643635.1). Taxonomy (GTDB): domain Bacteria; phylum Pseudomonadota; class Alphaproteobacteria; order Rhodobacterales; family Rhodobacteraceae; genus Salipiger; species Salipiger pallidus. The sequence goes on along the minus strand of NZ_BMJV01000006.1, from coordinate 30,493 downwards.
CCGACCATGGAGCGCGCCGCGGCGCAGATCGCCGCTCCATGACACCCACGAATACGGGCGGCTGAAGGCCGACCCGCAGCCCCGATCCGGAGAAACCGGAGGATCACGATGAAACCAGTCAAGACGTGCACGACATGGACCACATGACCGACAGGCCGCATAGCCCACTGCCGTACCGCAGCGATATCGACGGGCTGCGCGCCGTCGCGGTGCTGGCGGTGGTGCTGTACCATTTCGGCTTTCCCGGTCTCGATGGCGGCTTTGTCGGGGTGGACGTGTTCTTCGTCATCTCGGGGTTCCTGATCGGCGGCATCCTCTGGCGGGAGTACCGCGCCACCGGCACCATCTGGCTGAAGCATTTCTACCTGCGCCGATTCCGCCGTCTTGCCCCGGCGTTCTTTGCCATGCTGGCGGTCACGGGCCTCCTGTCATGGGCGCTGCTGCTGCCCTTCGAATTCCGCGAATTCGGCAAGCAGGCCATCGCCGCCACGGTCTACCTGTCGAACGTGCTGTTCTTCCGGCAGGTGGGCTATTTCGACAGCGCGTCGGACGAAAAGCCGCTTCTGCACACGTGGTCCCTGGCGGTGGAAGAACAGTTCTACATCTTCCTGCCACTGTTCATCCTGCTGTTCCGACGCAGCCATCGGGCGATGATCGTGGCCCTCGTGGGCTGCTGGATCGCGTCGCTCGCGGGCTGCATCCTGCTGACGGCAGAGTATCAGACGGTGACCTTCTTCCTCTTCCCGTTCCGCGCGTGGGAGATGCTGTCCGGCGTGCTTCTGGCGATCTGGGGGGCCGAGACCGGGCGGCGCTGGCGGGGCTTCGCGGCGCTCAGCTGGATCGGTCTGGCGTTGGTGCTGGCGTCGGTGCTGCTGATCCCGTCGGGGCCGCTGTTCCCCGGGCTTCTGGCGGTCTTCCCGGTGCTGGGAACGGTGCTGCTGCTGGCCAACGGTGCCGGGCGCAACCCGGTGAACCGGCTGCTGACCATGCCCGAGGCGGTGTTCGTCGGGCGGATCTCGTATTCGCTCTACCTCTGGCACTGGCCGGTGCTGGTGCTGTCGGTCTACCTGCGCGGAGAGTATGCGAACCTGCTGGAAGCGGCTTTGTGGATGGCGCTCAGCGTCGGCCTTGCGTGGGTGTCCTGGCGGTTCGTGGAACTCCCTGTGCGCCAGGTGCGGATGCCGGGCTGGGTGCTGCTGGGCGGCACCGTGACCGCCTCGGTCGTGGCGCTGGGGCTTGGCGCCGTGGTGTACCTGAAGGACGGCATGCCCGAGCGGTTCGGCCCCGAGGCCCAGCCCCACATCGCCGCCTCCGCCGATTTCCTGCAAGATTGGAGCCGCTGCACCACGCCAACCGAAGGCCCCCTGATGGGGATCGAGACCTGCCCCATCGGCCCCGAGGGCGCCCCTCGCGTGCTGGTCTGGGGCGACAGCCACGTGCGTGCCTTCCATGCCGGGCTTGATCTTGCCGCGCAGGAGGCGGGGGTGCCCGGCCTTGTCATCTGGCGTGCCGGTTGCCCCCCGCTGTTCGACATCCGCAAAGTGGAAAGCGCCGCGACCCTCGCGCAGGATGCCGCCTGCACCAATGCCAACCTGCAGATCAAGCAAAGCTTCGGCCGCCTGCCGAGCCTCGAGAAGGTGCTGCTGATCGGCCGATGGGCCTATTATGCCAACGGCTCGGGTGTCGGGCTCGATGCGCACAACACCATCGCCGTCCATCCCGCCATGGCACCCACCCGCGTGGGCGAACTGCAGCAGGACACGGTCGCCGAAGCCGCCGAGGACACGGTGCTCTACCTGCTCGACTGGTTCGACGAGGTTCTTGTGTTGCGCCAGCCCCCCGAGATCACGAAATACGACAGCCGCCTCGCATCACGCGAGGCCGCGCATCGGGGCTGGCCGCTGGCCCGCAAACCCGACACGGCCACGGAGATCCCCGCGGCAGCCCTGAGCCAGCGTGTCATCGCCTCCGAGGCGCCGTGGCGCGCGATGGCCGCCGCTGGAGCAGTGACGCTGCTCGATCCATGGCCGTGGATCTGTTCGGACGGCACCTGCCGGGCGCTGCATGACGGGGCGGGCTGGTATTTCGACAACAACCACGTCACCAACACTGCCGCACGCGCTATGGCCCCGGTCTTTGCCCCGGCCTTTGCGCTGGAAGAAGGCCCTGGTTCGTGAGCCATCCGGCGACCGGGGTGCAGTGGGATGCCATCGTCATCGGCACCGGCATGGGCGGCGGCACCATGGGCCGCGCTCTGGCCGAAGCCGGGCGCAAGGTTCTGTTCCTCGAACTGGGTCAGGCGGGCCACCGGGCCGAGCGCAATGGCCTGTCGGAGACGATACTCCCCGAGGCGCGGCTGGCACGGGGCCTTTGGCCAACGCCACTGCACGCCATCGTGGACGGGAGGGAAACCAGCCTTCACGCGCCGCTTGGTGCCGGGGTGGGCGGCTCGTCGGTATTCTACGCGGCGGCGCTGGAACGCCCTGAACGTCACGATCTGGAGGATACCGAAGGCCGCCCTCATCCCACTGGAGGCTGGGCGGTGGGCTATGACGCGATGCGCCCATGGTACGACCATGCCGCGCGGATGTACCGCCTGCATGGCACCCCCGACCCGCTGTCGCCCGAACCGCCCCTGCCCATGGACCCACCCCCACCGCTGAACGCTGTGGAAGAGGCGCTCATGACCCGGATGCGCGCCGCCGGGCTGCATCCCTACCACGCCCACACCGCCATCGACCGGACTGAGGGCTGCCTTGCCTGTCTTGGCACGAAATGCCCGCGCCGCTGCAAGATGGACGGACGCTCTGCCGGGGTGGAGCCGGCACTTGCCACAGGCAACGCCACGCTGATCGAGCGTGCCGAGGTCACGCGGCTGATCGGCAAGGACAGTGTCACCGGGGTCGAGGTGCGTCTGGGCGGCGCGCTGCAGGTGTTCCGTGGCGCGCAGGTCATCCTTGCCGCCGGGGCGCTGAATTCTCCGCGCCTCCTGCACGCCTCAGCCTCTGAGGCGTGGCCGCATGGCATGGCCAATGGGTCCGGCCTCGTGGGGCGCAACCTGATGTTCCACCTCAACGAGATGGTTGCCCTCTGGCCGCCGCGTGGCACCCCTGACACAGGGGCCACCAAGGCCATCGCCCTGCGCGACCTCTACCACCGGGACGGTGCGCGGCTGGGCATGATTCAGGCCATGGGCATCCGCGCCTCCTACGGTGAGATCGTGCATTTCCTCAACATGATGCTGGCCCGCTCGGCGCTCGCCCGGGTGCCGGGGCTTGGCCAGCTGACCCGCATCCCCGCCGCACTGGCCGCGAAGGTCTTCGGCTCGGCGCAGATCTTCGTCGGCTTGCTCGAGGACCTGCCCTACGCCGAGAACCGGGTGCTGCATGACCCCACCCAGCCGGAGCGGCTCGCGATCCGCTACGATCTGCACCCCGAGCTGCTGGCCCGCCGCCGCGCCTTCCGCCGCGCAATCAGCAAGGCCTTCAGGGGGCAGCGCCGGGTCTTTGTCGGCATGGGGCCAGAGCTGAACTTCGGCCACCCCAGCGGCACCTTGCGCTATGGCGGCGACCCCGCGACATCGGTGCTGGACCCGGATTGCCGGGCGCACGGGCTGCGCAACCTGTGGGTGGCGGATGCGTCCTTCATGCCCACCTCCATGGGGGTGAACCCCAGCCTGACCATCGCCGCCAACGCCCTGCGCGTGGCGGATGCCATCCTTAAGGAGCCCGCATGACACGCCTCACCCCGCAAAGCGGCGTCGCCATCGTCACCGGCGCCGGTTCCGGCCTTGGCCGCGCGCTGTCGCGGGAACTGACGGCGCAGGGCTTTACCGTCGTTGGCACCGGGCGGCGTGCCGAGGCGTTGCAAGACACCGCCACCGAGGCCGGGGCGCTCTTCCATCCCTTGCCGCTGGACGTGAGCGACGGCGCCGCAGTGGCCGAGGCATTCGCGAGGATCGATGCAGACCACGGCCCCATCGCGCTGCTCATCAACAACGCGGCGGTCTACCCGCGCCGGGACATCCTGTCGGAGACGGCAGAGAGCTACATGGACACGGTGGCGATCAACCTCGGCGGGGTGGTGGCCTGCTCGCGTGCGGCGCTCGGCAGCATGGCCAGGACCGGGATGGGCCGTATCCTGAACGTCGCCACCTTTGCCGACCTCGCGCCGCTGCCGGGGGCGTCGGCCTACTCGGTGTCCAAGGGTGCGGCGCGGATCTTCACCCGTGCACTGATAGCGGATATCGCGGACCGCCTCCCCGGCATCGTCATCGGTGACTGGATGCCCGGCATGTTGCAGACCGGGATGGGCATTCCGGACGGCGTACCCCCGGAGGTGTCAGCGAAATGGGGGGTGGAGCTGGCCCTGCGTTGCGATCCCGCCCTCACCGGGGCGGTGTTCGAGATGGCGACCGAGGTGCTGCCACCGCGCGGGATCAAGGGCAGGGTGCGCGACCTTGCCTTGATGCGCCGCCGCCGTCCGCGCAGCCTCGCCTGACACGAAGGCAGGGCAGGCGGCTGTCAGGATCGGCGGAACATGCTGCGAAGACGTCCGCCCGCGCTGTCGAAATTGTCACCCATGTCACCCAGCATCGGGTCGATCCGCGCCCGGCGGAAACGCCGCCAGCGCACCCAGATCGCCCAGGCGACCGCGACGAGCAGGGTCAGGATAATGATGTTGCCCCACGGGATGATCCGCGCATCCGGCCCGGCCACGGGCGTCACCTTGACCAGGTTCGGGTAGATCGAGAACAGTTCGTTGCGCCAGCCGTAGTGCTTGATCGCGACCCATTCCGGCGCTGCCGAGGTGGACCGCAAGTCGGCTGCCTCGGCCTGCACGTTGGCGGTGTCGAACTTGAAGAACGGCGGCCAGCCCCAGCCGGTGTCCTCGTTGCGGTAGACCATCACCTCGTCATCGGCGAGCCGCGTCTGCACGAAGAACACGTCCCGCCCGGTCACGGCGGCATTGTCACCGCTGGAAGCTCCGGCCCAAAACAGGCTGTTGTTGCCCGGATCGACGCGCCGCTCGTAGGTGTCGGTGATGCGTGCGATGTCGTGCTGGGGCAGCGTGTAATGCAGGAAGGCGGCCACGACGCACCAGAACAACACGATGACAACCCATTTCACGTAGCGCATGTCGACCCTCGATAACTCGGCGTTGCCCCTCATATAGGTCATCAGGCGCAAAGTTACACGCCCCGGATGCTGCCGATGCCAAACTGTCGGCGAAATGGCCGCAGGGCCCTTAACGGGCACGTCGCCGGAGGCAGAGCGCACCTTTCCACGGACAACTCCGTGACTGTTCCACACCGCCGGCCTGCCGCAGTGACCGGCCCGAGAGGGAGGCAGCATCGGTCGACTTTCGGGCCATCGGCAGCGCCGGCAGGGTGAAACAGTGGGGAATTCCTCACCTGGAGGAAGATCCGGAGTTTGCGCCATGCTTGCCGGGACCAATGCCCCAGTGAAAGGTTCGCCCATGTTCCGCCCTGCCGCAACGCTCAGCCTGGCCCTCCTCGCCGCCCCGGCGTCCGCCGACGAGATCACCGAGACGCTGCAATCGGCGATCACCGCCTACGAGGAAGGTGACGTGCAATACGCCCTCGATGAACTCGATTTTGCCCGCGCGAGGCTGGTGGAGCTGAAAACCGACGCGCTGGCAGGCTACCTGCCGGAGGCGCCCGAGGGCTGGACCCGGGACATCGACACCGACGCGGGCGCGGCCATGGCCATGATGGGCGGAGGCGTCGCCACCGAGGCTGCCTACACATCGCCCGACGGCGACGTGTACAGCCTGCAGATGTTTGCCGACAATCCAATGGTGGCGAGCATGTCAGCGATAATCACCAATGCTGGCGCCATGGGGCTCCGGACCGACCGTATCGGCCGCCAGAAATTTGCGATTCAGGACGACCAGACCATGGGCCTCGTCGCCAACCGCATCCTGATCCAGCTCGATGGCCCGGATGCGGAGACCCGCAAGACCCTGCTCGAGGCAATGGATTTCGAAGCCATGGCCGGCTTCGGTTCCTGACCCTTCTTCTCTTGCCAAGTACGCCGGGGGGAGGCCCGCAGGGACGGGGGCTGGCCCCCTGACGGCGCAGGGCGCCAGCCCTGCGCTCTTCCGGCGGGCGTCAGCCCTCCGCTGGATGGGTTGTCTCAGCCGATGACGTTCGACGCCGGCCCGTAGGGATAGCCGGTGATGTTCTCGGCTCCGTCTTCGGTGATCACGAGAATGTCGTGCTCGCGGTATCCCCCCGCGCCCGGCTGACCCTCGGGGATGGTGAGCATCGGCTCCATGCTGATCACCATGCCGGGCTCCAGCACCGTGTCGACGTCCTCGCGCAGCTCCAGCCCGGCCTCGCGGCCATAGTAATGCGACATCACGCCAAAGCTGTGGCCGTAACCGAAGGTGCGGTATTGCAGCAGGTCCCGCTCGGCGAGCAAGCCGTTGATCGCCTCGGTCACCTGCGCGCAGCTCGCACCGGGCTTCAGCAGCGACATGCCGTATTCATGCGCCGCGACATTGGCCTCCCAGATCTTCAGCGACGCGGCGTCCACTTCGCCCGCGAAGAGCGTGCGTTCCAGCGCGGTGTAATAGCCCGAGATCATCGGGAAGGTATTGAGCGACAGGATGTCCCCGCGTTCGATCCGGCGCGAGGTCACTGGGTTGTGGGCCCCGTCGGTGTTGATGCCCGACTGGAACCAGACCCAGGTGTCACGGTACTCGGCCTGCGGGAAACGCTTTGCGATCTCCAGCTCCATGGCATCACGTCCGGCCATGGCCACGTCGATCTCGCGCGCGCCGACGCTGATGGCATCGCGGATGGCGTAGCCGCCCACGTCGGCCACCTGCGCGCCCTGTCGGATGAGGGCGATCTCGGCGGGGGATTTGTGCATGCGCTGCTGCATGGTGGCGGGGGCGATGTCGATGGTGACCACCGGCTCGAGCCAGTCCTCGAGCAGCTCGCGCTGCGCCACGCTCAGGTGATCGGCTTCGTAACCGATGACACCGCCCTGCCCGGTGATCGACAGGATGGCGCGCCAGTAGTTGTTCCGGGCCCAGTCGGTGTAGGTGATGTTGTCCCCGTGGCTGCGCCGCCACGGCTGTGCGGCGTCGATGCCTGCGCTGACGGTGACGCTGTCGGTTTCGGTCACCACCAGTGCATAGGGGCGCCCGAACGCACAGTAGAGGAAGCCCGAGTAATAGGCGATGTTGTGCATCGAGGTGAGCACGCAGGCTGAAACGCCCGCCTCGTCCATCGCGGCGCGCAGGCCGGCAAGTCGGGCGTCGTATTCGGATGCGGCGAAGGGCAGCGTGCGGTCGCCCTGGTGGAACTTGTAGGCTGCGGGACGGTCCATGAACGGGCCTCCTTTGGAAAGGCGGAGGGTCCGGTCCGACCCTGCCGCGGTGGCAAAGCAAGATCCCGGCGTTCAGGATGGCTGTGATGGGCCTGCCAAGTGTTGGCTGCGGCGACGCCATCGCCGACCCTGCCGGAAAGATGTCAGATTCGGTCTCGCCCGGCAATCGTGACTCTGTTCTGGCGGAGGGATGGGGACGCCTTCGGCGGGCGTATTTTTCAAGAGAAGGAGGGGCGGGCGCTGCGCAGGGCCGGACATGGTGCCAGTGGCAGAGTGACGACTGGCGAGGCTGGGGCGCCTTCTTGGCTCAGGGTTGCCCGAGCCAGAGCTTGTATTGCAGGCGCGCGCCAGCGCGCCGGGCGGCAGCGAGCTTGGCCTCGAACAGCTTGAAAGCGCGGGCAGGGTTGTGGTGGTCATCCCAGTTCTGCCCGTCAGGATCGGCACCAAGGATTTCCCAGCCCACATCGCGGGGCGGCTCGTGCAGGGTGTGGGCCGAGGCCTCCATCAGCCGCACGCCAAGGCCGAGGGACAGGGCATGCCGCGCAAGCTCCTCGGCCTGAAGCCGTGCAAGCCACGGTGTGCCCGCGCCGGTGCGGGCGGCGGCGATGAGGCTGTCCATGTCAGGGGTGGAGCCGGGGGCGCGTGCCCCCGGAACCGTGGTCATCATACGCTGAGGCAGACGTATTTCATCTCGAGGTAATCCTCGATGCCGTGGTGGCTGCCTTCGCGGCCAAGGCCGGATTGCTTGACGCCGCCGAAGGGCGCGACCTCGGTCGAGATGATGCCGGTGTTCACGCCAACGATGCCGTATTCCAGTGCCTCGGCCACCTTGTAGACGCGGCTGAGATCCTTGGCGTAGAAGTAGGAGGCAAGGCCGAAGATCGTGTCGTTGGCCAACTCGATCACCTCGTCCACGTCCTCGAACTTGAAAAGCGGGGCGAGGGGGCCGAAGGTCTCATCGGTGGCGAACTGCATCTCGCGCGTCGCGCCGGTGACGATGGTGGGTCTCAGGAAGTTGCCCGGCCCCTGCAGCTGCTCGGCGCCGCCAAGGATGATCTCGGCGCCTTTTTCCTTGGCGTCGGCCAGGTGCTCCTGCACTTTCCTGATCGCTTTCGAGGTGATGAGCGGGCCAAGGTCGGTGCCCTCTTCGAGGCCGTCGCCGACCTTCATTTTCGACACCGCTTCCTTCAGCTTGGCGGCGAATTCATCGTAGACACCGGCCTGCACGTAGATGCGGTTGGCACAAACGCAGGTCTGGCCGTTGTTGCGGAACTTGCACATGATCGCGCCCTGCACAGCCGCATCGAGATCGGCGTCGTCGAAGACGATGAAGGGCGCGTTGCCGCCCAGCTCCATGGAGCATTTCATCACCTGATCGGCAGCCTGCGCGAGCAGGATCCGGCCCACGCCGGTGGAGCCGGTGAAGGTCAGCTTGCGCACCTTGGGGTTGGAGCAGAATTCCTTGCCGACCTCGGACGAACTGGCCGAGGGCACCATGTTCAGCACCCCCGCCGGAATGCCCGCGCGCTCTGCCAGCACACAGATCGCCAGCGCCGAGAGCGGCGTTTCCGACGCAGGCCGGCCCACGAAGGAACAGCCCGCCGCCAGCGCAGGCGCGCATTTGCGAGTGATCATCGCGTTGGGGAAGTTCCAAGGCGTGATGGATGCGGCAACACCGATGGGCTGCTTCATCACCATGATGCGCTTGTCGGGGGCATGGCCGGGGATCGTCTCGCCGTAGATGCGCTTGGCCTCTTCGGCGTAGAATTCGATGAAGGAGGCGCCGTAGGCGATCTCGCCCATGGCCTCGGTCAGGGGCTTGCCCATCTCGGCGGTGAGGATCGTGCCGAGGTCCTTCTGGTTGGCCATGATGAGATCGAACCACTTGCGCAGGATCTGGCTGCGCTCTTTCGCGGTCTTCGCGGCCCATGCCTTCTGAGCGAGGTAGGCGCCATCGATGGCACCGGCAACCTGCGCACGGCTGAGGTTGGCGACCCGGGCGATGACATCGCCGCGAGCGGGGTTGGTCACCTCGAACTCGCCATCGGCGCCGGTGATCCATTCGCCGTTCACGTAGGCCTTGGTCTGCAGCAGGCTCGGGTCATCCAGGAGTGAGGGAAGGTTGGTCTCGGTCTGATCCAGCATGGAAGCCTCCTGTCGGTTGTGTTTCTGCCGTTGGCAGATCATCAGTCAGGAACGAAGTCTAGCGCCGGCAGGGAGAAAAGCCATGGATCTGAGCGACGCCTACGCCAATGGGCCGTACATCGCCCAAGCAGAGACCTATCCGCCCCGCTGGACTGAGGCGGCCGCGCAGTTCCGCGCAGCGCTGCCCGGGGCGCGAAGGCGCGAAGGGCTGGCCTACGGGCAGAGCGCTCGCGAGCGGTTCGACCTGTTCCTGCCCGAGGGCACGGCGCGCGGCGTCGTGGTCTTCGTGCATGGGGGCTACTGGATGAAGTTCGGGCGCGAGGTCTGGTCCCACCTTGCTGCCGGTTCGCTGGCGGCGGGCTGGGCGGTGGCGATGCCGTCCTACGATCTCTGCCCCGATGTCCGTATCTCTGGGATCACGGCCCAGATCGCCGCCGCCGTCACCGCCATCGCCGCCGAGGTGCCCGGGCCCATCCGCCTTGCAGGGCACAGCGCCGGCGGGCATCTCGTGGCGCGGATGCCGGCGCCGGGGGTGCTGCCCGATGACGTGGCCGCGCGCATCGCCCATGTCATGCCGATCTCGCCCCTGTCGGACCTGCGCCCCTTGCTGCACACGGACATGAACGCCACGCTGCACCTCGACGCGTCCGAGGCATGGGGGGAAAGCCCGATCGCCATGGCCACACCCACCGTGCCTGTCACGGTCTGGGTCGGCGCCGACGAACGCCCCGCCTTCATCGACCAGGCCCGCTGGCTCATCGAGGCATGGGACGCAACGCTGGTCATCGACGACGGGCGGCACCATTTCGACGTAATCGACGGTCTTGGCACGCCCGGCAGCTCCATGCTGAATGCGCTTCTGGGCTGAGGGGACGTTTCGTAAATCCGTCACGGGCCTGTCACGCACGGGTCATGCGGCCATGAGCAAGGACCGCGTCATAACACGCTGAACAATCAGTTGGGACAGTTCCATGATGCTTCGCACGCTCTGCGCCACCTCGGTGCTGGCGCTTTCGGCCCATGCGGCCAGCGCCGAGATGACCTTCAACCGCATCGCGTCCTTCGCGACCCCGGCCAACATGGCCGAGGGCGAGGACCGCACCCGCCGCACCTCGGCCGAGATCATCTACGCCACCGAGGATGGCAACACGCTGGTCTATTCCGACAGCCCCCTCGGTGTCATCGGTCGCATCGACATCACCGATCCGGCCAACCCGCAGCCGCTGGGCAACACGGAGATGGGCGGCGAGCCGACATCGGTCTTCGTGAATGGCACATCGGTGTTTGCCGGTGTGAACACCTCGGAAAGCTTCACCAATCCCTCGGGCAAGCTGGTGACTCTCGACGCCACCACCGGCGAGATCACCAGCGAGTGCGACCTTGGCGGCCAGCCTGACAGCACTGCCATGGCGCATGACGGCAGCTTCGTCACCGTCGCCATTGAGAACGAGCGCGACGAGGATCTCGGCGATGGCCGCGTCGGCCAGATGCCCGGCGGTTACGTGGCGATCCTTGACGTGGTTGACGGTGCGGCGGACTGCGACAGCCTCGTCAAGGCGGACGTGACCGGCCTTGCTACGATCGCCCCCGAGGATCCCGAGCCCGAATTCGTGGACGTGAACGCCCTTGGCGAGATCGTCGTCACCCTGCAGGAAAACAACCACATCGTAGTGCTGGACAAGGCAGGCGAGGTGCTGTCGCACTTCTCGGCCGGGGCCACGGACCTCGACGGCATCGACGCCACTGACGAACGCGGAGCGCTGATCTTCACCGAAAGCCAACCGGGCCGCCTGCGCGAGCCAGACGGCGTGCAGTGGATCGACGATACCCACTTCGCCATTGCAAACGAGGGCGACATGGACGGCGGCGCCCGTGGTTTCACCGTCTTCGCCAAGGACGGGACCGAGGTCTACGACAGCGGCGCCAGCTTCGAACATGCCATCATCGAGGCGGGCCACTACCCGGACAAGCGGTCGGATGCGAAGGGTGCCGAACCTGAGGGCATGGAATTTGCGCGTTTTGACGGCACCCCCTACCTCTTCGTACTGGCAGAGCGTGCCTCGATGGTCGGCGTCTACGACATGACCGACCCCGCCGCCCCGGTTCTGACCCAGCTGCTGCCCTCGGGCATCGCTCCGGAAGGCGCGGTCGCCATTCCGTCGCGTGGCCTCTTTGTCACGGCGAACGAGGAAGACCTGATCGAAGATGGCGGCATCCGCAGCCATGTCATGATCTACGAATACGCCGAAGGCGCGGCGCAATACCCTACGCTGACCTCGCAAGGGGCGGACGAGCTCATCGGCTGGGGCGCGATCTCGGGCATGGTCGCCGGGGATGACGGCATGGTCTATGCGGTGAACGACAGCTTCTACGGCTTCCAGCCGCGCATCTTCACCATCGACACATCGCAGACCCCGGCCCGCATCACCGCGGCCACCGACGTGACTCGCGCGGGACACCCGGCGCAGAAGCTCGACCTCGAGGGCATCACCACCGACGGGCAGGGCGGCTTCTGGCTCGCCTCCGAGGGCCGAACCGACCGGCTGATCCCGCATGCTCTCTATCATGTGGATGCGAACGGTGAGATCCAGCAGGAGATCGGCCTTCCCGCCGAGCTTCTCGCAGGTGAGCAGCGCTACGGTTTCGAGGGCGTCACCATGTTGAATGGGACGCTCTGGATGGCAGTGCAGCGCGAATGGGGTGATGATCCGGAGAACCACGTGAAACTGGTGTCCTACACCCCCGAGACCGGAGAATGGGGCGCCGTGCTCTACCCCAAGGCCGCGCCGGCACAGGGCTGGACCGGCCTGTCTGAAATAACCGCCCACGGCGATTTCGTGTATGTCATCGAACGGGACAACCAGATCGGCGCGGACGCCGTCACCAAGAAGATCTACCGTATACCCGCCGCCGAGATGACCCCCGCCACCCTCGGTTCCGAGCTTCCGGTGGTCTCTAAGGAAGAGGTCCGCGATCTCATCCCCGACCTCGCGCAGTGGAATGGCTACATCACTGACAAGATCGAAGGCCTCGCCATCACCCAAGAGGGCACTGCCTGGGTCTCCACCGACAATGACGGCGTCGACGACAGCTCGGGCGAGACGTTCTTCTGGTCCTTCCAGCTCGAAGACTGAGCCACAGGGCACCTTCTCCGGTTTCTTCTCTTGAGAAATACGCCGGGGGAGGCGCCGCATGGCGACGGGGGCAGCGCCCCCACTCAACAAACAAGTAAGCCCCGGCCTTGGCCGGGGCTTGCCGCTGGTTCAGCGGTGGGGATCAGGCACTCAGTTCACCTTTTCGGCGTCCACCACGTCCTTTTCGATGGCGCGGGTTCCGCTGCGGGCAATCTCGATCCGGCGCGGTTTCAGCGCTTCGGGCACCTCGCGCTTGAGGTCGATGTGCAGCATGCCATGCTCGTGGCTGGCGCCCAGCACGCGGACATGGTCCGCAAGGGTAAAGCGGCGCTCGAAGGCGCGGGTGGCGATGCCCCGGTGCAGGTAGGTGCGCTCTTCGCTGTCGTCGGAACGGCGCGCGGCAACCACCAGTTGCTGGTCTTTCAGCTCGACCGACAGGTCGGCCTCCGAGAAACCGGCCACGGCGATGGAAATGCGCCAGGCATCGTCGGCGGTCTTCTCGATGTTGTACGGGGGGTAGCTGCTCTGGGCCACGTCACTGGCCAGCGCCCGGTCCATCAGGTCGGCGATCTGGTCGAAACCGACGGTGGCCCGGTAGAGCGGGGCAAGATCGAAATGTCGCATGGGAATCCTCCATTGAGCGAAACCATATGTGTCGCGCCTTCCCGGCAGTGGGACAGGCGCAGGGATCGACCCGGGCCCTGTCACAGGCACCCCGGTCAGTACTGGATCTGGGGAGGCCGGAAAGAGGTTTCAAGAGCCGCCACGGGCGAGCCTGACAGGTTGGGCAGGCAGGCCCGTGCGCGAGCCTCTTGGACAGGGCCAGTTGCCACGTCATTGGCCTGTGAACAGGCGCAGGCCCGGCTGGCGCGTCAGGCAGGCAGCGCAGGAGTGGATATTTGGGGGGCGGCATGACCGGGTGAGGCCCCGGAAGCGCTCAGGGCTTCACGAAACGCGCGCCGATGCTGCCGCGATCGCCGCTACCACCGACGGTTATGCGCCGTGCCCCGGTGCCAGAGACGGGGCGGGCGTTTTCGCGGTTCAGGCGCCGGCTCAGCTCAGGCACCCGCGCCGTGATGTCGGGGCCGAAGGACTCACCGCTGTTCGAGACCGACGAGATCACTGAGAGGATCCGCATCCGCCCGTCTTCGCGTGAGAATACCGGCGCACCGGAGGACCCGAAGGTCACCGTGCAGTCAAAGCCGTAGATGCCCTGCGCGTAGCGCGTCCGCACGTTGCAATCCGCCTCGCGTGACAGCACTTGGTCGCGACCCTGCCCATAGGAGGCGACGCTGACTTCTGATCCGTCCGCCGCCCGCTCGAGCAGGCGGAACGGGTCGGCCTCGGCGCTGGACACAGGACTGTCGAGCTTCAGAAGCGCCACATCCGTGGAAATCGCATCGGCGTTCAGCATCCCCTCAGGGGTCTTGGCATGGGTCTCGTACTCGGGCGGCGTGACCCAACGCAGCACCCGCCGCGAGGTGATCTCGGATCCATGATGATAGCCAGCGCGGAAGGTGATGCCCTCGGGAGAAATGGGGGCGCCGGACATGCGGTCATGCACACAATGGGCGGCGGTCAGCACCACGTCGCTGGCCACCAGAGCGCCGGTGCAATAGCCTCCGGGCAGATCCACGCGGCCCACGGCTTCCCAGCCCAGCAGGGTGCCGCGGCTGTCCATGACATCATAGACGACATCTTGCGCAAGCGCCCGGACGGGCACCAGCGCAATCGCGGCGCAGGCGAGTATGCTCAGGGTTTTATGAATTTCGCCCCCGTTTCCCGCCGGTCCCCGGCGTCCAGCGCATGGCGGACGGAATCCCCCTCCAGCGCGCCGCGCAGGGCCTCGAGCGATCCTTCCACCTGGGTGCCGAGCGACACCTCGTTCCCCCCGGCCTCGGCCTTGGCCGACACCACCGACACGATGCGCGGCACGCCATCCTCTCCGGTGTCGAAGACGGGCGAGCCGGAGCTGCCGAAATCCACCGGGCAGGACAGCACGAGCATGCGCGTCTGCCGGTCAAGCACTTGGCACATCCCCTGCAGTGACGGCGCTTCCGAACGGTCATGGGCGTAGGACACCACGCTCAGCTCGGCGCCGCGTTCGGGATGGGGGCCGGTACCGAAGGGCACAAGTGCACTGTTGCGGATGGGCAGCTGCAGCTGGATCAGTCCAAGGTCATTCTGCACCCGGTCGGTGCGCGAACTTGCCTCGAATTCATAATCCGGATGGGCCACCGCCTGCTTCACCCTCCGGTAAGCGGCGGCGCGGCCGTTGCGCCACCCGGCGAGGAACTGGATCTGGTCCACCGGAACCGCTGCGCCGGTGCCCGCATCGTAAAGGCAATGCGCCGCGGTCAGCACCAGGTCCGGCGCGATGAGCGCCCCGGTGCAGAAGGCCTTGCCGGCCAGCTCCAGCCGTCCAACCGCTTCCCACTGTCGCCCGTCTTCGCGGCTCTGCATGGAAAACAGGCCTCCCTGCGCGGCTGCGGCGGTCGAGAAAAACAGGGACACGATCAAAAGCAGTACGCGCACGGGGCAATCCTTCACTTCCGGTCCAGTGAGTACCCGTATCTTTTGTCAAAAGTTGGGCGTGCCCACCAGACCGGTGGTGAAAGGCCCCCGCCTTATTCAGCCAGTGCGCGCGGCTTCGGCCCCCCGGTTGCCCAGTCCAGAAGCTCGACCGTATGCACCACGGGCACGCCGGTGCCCGACCCGATCTGCATCATGCAGCCGATGTTCCCGGCGGCGATGATGTCGGGGCTCTTGGCCTCGAGGGTGCGCACCTTGCGCTCCTTCAGCTGCCCCGAGATCTCGGGCTGCATCAGGTTGTAGGTGCCCGCGCTGCCGCAGCACAGGTGGCTGTCGGCGGGCTCGACCACCTCGAAGCCCGCTGCGGCCAGAAGCGCCTTGGGGTGGGTCTTGATCTTCTGGCCGTGCTGGAGCGAGCAGGCGGCATGGTAGGCCACGCGGATCGGCCCCTCGGGCGCGGGCGCGGCGCTGGCCATGTCGGTCCCGGCGATCTCGGCCTTGGCAAGGTTGCGCGACTGCACGTCCGCCTCGGGCATCAGCTCGGTCAGCAGCTCGGACACGTCACGCGCCAGCCCCGCCACCCGCGCGGCGTCCTCGGCCAGCGGATCGTTGCGGAACATGTGGCCGTAATCCTTCACCGTCGTGCCGCAGCCAGAAGTGTTGATGACGATGGCATCAAGGCCATCCCCGTCGATCTCGGCGCACCACGCGCGGATGTTGGCCGCCGCCGAGCCGTGGCTGAGATCCTCCTGCCCCATGTGATGGGTCAGCGCGCCGCAGCAGCCTGCACCCTTGGCTACGACGATCTCGCAGCCAAGCCGCCGCAGCAGGCGGATGGTGGCATCATTGATGTCGGTGTTGAGCGCCTTCTGTGCACAGCCGGTCATCAGCGCCACGCGGCGGCGACGCGGCGCGGTGGGGGCAAAGCTCTGCGGGTCATCATTGCGGCTGACCGCGGGGATGCGCCTCGGCGCCATCTCGAGCATGGCGCGCAGGCGCTTGTCGGGCATGAACCGCGCAAAGGGCCGCCCCAGCTTGGCCCCCGCGAGCGCGGCGCGGAAGCGGGTGGGATAGGGCAGGATGCGTGCCAGCAGCCAGCGCAGGGCGCGGTCCGACAGGGGGCGCTTGTAGGTCTTTTCGATATAGGCGCGGGCATGGTCCACAAGGTGCATGTAATGCACCCCCGACGGGCAGGTTGTCATGCAGGCAAGGCAGCTCAGGCAGCGGTCAATGTGCTTTACGGTGGTCTCGTCCGGCACCCGCTCGTTCTCGAGCATGTCCTTGATGAGGTAGATCCGCCCGCGCGGGCTGTCCAGCTCGTCGCCAAGCACCTGATAAGTGGGGCAGGTGGCGGTACAAAAGCCGCAATGCACGCAGGCCCGGAGGATCTCGTTCGCGCGTTCGGTGCCGGGATCGGCAAGCTGCGCGTCGGTGAAGTTCGTCTGCATGAAGAAACCTGTCGTCAGGAAAGCATCGTCCGGGCCAGCGCAAGCCCGAACCAGGGAAGGGTGGTTGCCAGCAGTCCGGCGATGGTCACCCATCGGCGCGGGCCGGACGGGGCCACGCGGCGCCGCAGCGCAATGGCAAGAGCCGAGACGGCCAGCACCCAAGCCAGCCACAGCG
This sequence comes from Salipiger pallidus, assembly GCF_014643635.1. Classification (GTDB taxonomy): domain Bacteria; phylum Pseudomonadota; class Alphaproteobacteria; order Rhodobacterales; family Rhodobacteraceae; genus Salipiger; species Salipiger pallidus. The sequence goes on along the minus strand of NZ_BMJV01000006.1, from coordinate 13,698 downwards.
TCAGCAGCGAGAGCGCGGCGTGGCCGTCCGCCTGCAGCACCAACGCTGCCACCGCCGCCATCACTGTGCCAAGCGCTGCCGCCAGCAGCAGCGCCAGCGACCGGCCCAATTGCACGATCAGCGCGAAGAGCAGCGGCCCGGCGATAAAGCACAGGACAAAGACGATGACCGTCTCGCGGCTCATGCCATGAGCCCGGGGTTGAGGATGCCGCGCGGGTCAAAGCGCTTGCGCAGCCCCGCGCTGAGCGCGGCCACCGGGGCAGGCTCGGACTCGAACACCGGCAGGCCCGCGCCGCCGCGCACCACCGTGGCATGACCGCCAAGGCGCGGCGTGCCCTCGGGGGCCAGCCGGGCGCGCAGGTCCGTGCCCTCGGGCACCAGCGCCCAGATCAGCCCGCCCCCCCAGTCCAGCAGCAGATCCTCGGCGCTGATGCGCGTCGCCACCGCCAGAGCATCCGATGGCTTGCACGAGATCCGCCATACGTCGCCGGGTCGCCCGTGGAACGGCTCCACGTCGCGTACCCTGCGCCAGAGCGCGTCGCACAGGTCGGGATCGCGCTCCACGACTGGCCCGAGAGGGGCAAACATCTCCGACAACCGCGCGGACCTATAGGCCACCGACTCCGAGAACCCCTCGACCCGCACCAGCGTCTGCGCCGTACCATCTGCGCCAGAGGGCAGATGTGCTGCGCCGCTCACGTCGAAGGGGGAGCCAAGCGCCCGGGACATGGCTTCCACCGCCGCCTCGAGGCCAAGCCCCGGCAACACCAGTGTCGCCACGGAAGCAGGCGTCGGCAGCACCTTGAACGACACCTCAGTGAGCACACCGAGCGTGCCATGGCTCCCGGCCATCAGCTTCACGAGATCATACCCGGTGACGTTTTTCATCACCCGCCCACCGTTCGACACCTCCTGCCCGGAGCCGTCGACAAAGCGCACCCCAAGCATGAAATCCCCGCAGGCCCCGGCCTGCACCCGGCGCGGCCCCGAGACGTTCGCTGCCGCCATGCCGCCCACAGTCGGGGCGCCAGACGTGCCGAGCAATCCACGATGATCCATCGGCTCGAAGGCCAGCCGCTGCCCCTCGGCAGACAGCGCCTCCTCGACCTCGGCCAGCGGCGTTCCGGCGCCGACCACCAGCGTCAGCGCCCCCGGCTCGTAAAGCCGGATACCACTCAGCCCACCAGTCTCAAGCAACTCACCAGGCGCGCCGCCAAGGCCGCGTGTGCCGCCGCCACGCACCCGCAGGGGCCCGCCCGCATTCCTGATTTCCTCGGCCAGCTCGGCCATGCTCGCAGGTCTCATGCTCTTCCTTTGACGTAAAATATCCCGGGGGAGTCCCGAAGGGACGGGGGCAGAGCCCCCTCACGCGGCGCCGCAAACGCGGCGCAACCCGTCATCGCGGCAACCTCACGCCACCTCACGCCGCGATGCTGAGGCCTCGAGCGGGAACACTTTTGCCGGATTCAAAAGCCACGCCGGGTCAAACACGTCCTTCACCGCCATCTGCGCCTCGAGATCCGCAGGCCGGTATTGCACCGACATCAGGTCACGCTTCTCGATCCCCACCCCATGCTCGCCGGTCAGGCACCCGCCCACCTCGACGCACAGCTTCAGGATCTCGGCGCCAAGCCCCTCGGCCAGGGCCAGCTGCCCTTCCTGGTTGGCGTTGAACAGGATCAGCGGGTGCATGTTGCCATCCCCCGCATGGAACACGTTGGCGACCTCCAGTTCGAAGTCCTTCGACAGCTCGCGGATGCGCCGCAGCACCTTGGGCAGCTCCGATACCGGGATCGTGCCATCGAGGCAGAGATAATCGTTGATCTGCCCCATCGCCCCAAAGGCGCTCTTGCGGCCAAGCCAGATCCGGCCCGCCTCATCAGCGTCCTTCGCCTCGCGCAATTCCACCGGATCATGCCGCCGCGCGATCTGCGTGATGAGCCCCAGCTGCTCGGCGATCTCCGCTTCAGAGCCCTCGACCTCGACGATCAGAAGTGCCTCGCAATCGGGATAGCCTGCCTTGGCAAAGGCCTCGCAGGCGACGATGCAGGGACGGTCCATGAACTCGATCGCCACGGGCAGCACGCCCGCCTTGATGATGTCCGACACGCATTCCCCGGCCACTTCGTTCGATCCGAAGGCAATGAGCACCGGCCGCGCGCCCTCGGGCTTGCGCAGGATGCGCAGGGTGGCCTCGGTCACCACGCCAAGCTGCCCTTCGGACCCACAGACCACGCCCAGAAGATCCAGCCCCCCGGAATCGAGATGCGCGCCGCCCAGTTCCACCACCGTGCCGTCCATCAGCACCATGGTGACGCCAAGCAGGTTGTTCGTCGTCACGCCGTATTTCAGGCAATGTGCCCCGCCCGAGTTCATCGCGATATTGCCCGCGATGGCACAGGCCAGCTGCGACGACGGGTCGGGAGCGTAAAAGAAATCGTTCTCCTCGACCGCGCCGGTGACCGACAGATTGGTGCGCCCGGTCTGCACACGGATGTAGCGGTCGGGATAGTTGGTCTCGAGTACCGCGTTCATCCGCGCCACCCCTAGGATCACCGAATCCGCCGTGGGCAGCGAGCCCCCCGCAAGCGAGGTCCCCGCACCGCGCGGCACCACCGGCACGCCTTCCTCGTGGCAGACCTTCAGCGCCGCGGACACCTCTTCGGTGCTGGCGGGCAGGATCGCACAGAGCGGTGGGCAGCGGTAGGCGGTGAGCGCATCGCATTCATAGGCGCGCACCTCGGCCTCGGCGTCGATCACCGCGTCCTTGGGCAGCACCTCGCGCAGGCGGGCGACGATACGCGCCTTGCGGTCCAGGATCCCTGCGTCGGGCTTGGGCATCTGCATCGGTGGTCCTCCTCCAGAAAACACCCCTAGCAGCCGCAGCCCATGGGGCATGACGGCAATTGGTAAACTCATATAACCAATTTACACGTATGGCCAGAGCCTTTCCCGAGGCCACCACGCATCGGTTTGTCCGGCGGTTGCACGGCATGCCTTGCGTCCGCCCCAAAAACGATAGCACTACTGGCCCATGGACTGGGTCAAGATCATACATATCCTCTGCGTCATGGGCTGGATGACCTCGATTTTCGCGGTCCCGAGGGCCCTGATCTTCTGGAAGCGCGATTTCGCGGCCACCGGAGCCTTCGGCCCGCTCGGGGACCTGACCGTGCGGCTCTACCGATTCTCGGCGGGGCTGGCAGTGATCGCGCTGGCGACGGGGCTTTGGCTGGGCAGCGTCTGGCAATGGGCGCCTTGGGTGCATCTAAAGCTGACGCTGGTGGCGCTGCTGGCGGCGCATTACGTCTGGACCGGCCGCATGGTGATCCGCGCCAAACGCGGAGAGTTCCGCGAATCAGACATGTTCCTTCGCATCTTCAACGAGATCAGCGTGCTCGGGGTGATCGCCGTGCTCTGGGTCGTCGTGGTCAAACCCTTCTGACGGAGACGGCTGAGTGAACTGGATGGTGCGCCTTGGCTATTTCGATGTGATCGATGGCGTCGCGCTGGTGCTTCTACTGGCCTGCTGGCTTGGCAGCTCGTGGGTGATCGAAAACCCGCCAGCGCGCCGCATGTCCGTGTCCAAGCTGATGACAAGCTACCGCCGCCGCTGGATGCACCATTTCATCACCCGCCAGCCGCGCATCTTCGACGCGAACATCGTTGGCTCCCTGCGCCAGAGCACGGCATTCTTCGCCTCGGCGGCGATGATCGCGATCTCAGGGATCTTCGCGCTTCTGGGGGACGCGGACCGGCTGCGCGGGGTGGCGGGGGATTTCGCCGACACCGACGCGCCGGTCTTCGTGTGGGAGGTCAAGCTGTTCCTGCTGCTGCTGCTGGCAGCCAACGCGTTCCTCAAGTTCGTCTGGTCGAACCGGCTGTTCGGATATTGCTCGGTGGTCATGGGATCGGTCCCCAACGATGAGTCCAAGGTGGCCTATGCCCGCGCCGCGAAGGCCGCCGAGATCAACATCTTTGCCGCCCGCAGCTACAACCGGGGCCTGCGCTCGGTCTATTTCGGCATCGCCTCGGCGGCATGGCTGCTGGGGGGCGAGGCGCTGATCCTCGCCACGCTGGTGACGCTCATCGTGATCCTGCGGCGTGAATTTGCCTCCCAATCGCGCGAAATCCTGATGCAGGACGATCCGCACGAGTGATCCCGTGCGGCCGCTGGCGGGTGGGGGACCATTTGGCTTGCAAATCCCTTGGTAAGGGATTTGCTGTCCCGCAAACCGCAACTGCCCGGAGGTTCCCATGACCAGCGACCCCTTCTTCCAACCGATTTCCGGCATGGACCTGCCGCGCTTTGCCGGCGTGCCCACCTTCATGCGCCTGCCGCTGGTCCAGCCCGGTCACGAGCGTTTTGGCGACGTCGAGGTCGGCCTCATCGGTGTGCCATGGGACAGCGGCACCACCAACCGTCCCGGCCCGCGCCACGGCCCGCGCCAGCTGCGCGATGCCTCGACCATGATCCGCGCCCAGCACGGCGTTACCGGCCTGCGCCCCTTCGATGCCGCAGCCTGTGCGGACCTTGGCGACGTGGGGCCGAACCCCGCCGACATTCAGGACAGCATGGCCCGCATCACCGCCTTCTATGAGGGCGTCGTGGCGGCGGGCATCCGGCCCTTGACCGCTGGCGGCGATCACCTGACCTCGCTGCCGGTGCTGCGCGCCCTTGGCAAGGCCAAGCCTCTCGGGATGGTGCATTTCGACAGCCATACGGACCTTTGGGACAGCTACTTCAACGGGCAGAAATTCACTCACGGCACGCCCTTCCGCCGCGCTGTGGAAGAAGAGTTGCTCGACCCCAAGCGTGTCGTCCAGATCGGTATCCGTGGCCCGATGTACGATCTTGAGGACCGCGATTTCGCCAAGGCCGTCGGCATCCGGATCATCACCGTCGAGGAGTTCCATGCCCGCGGTCCCGAGGACGTGATGGCCGAGGCGCGCGAGATTGTCGGGCAGGAGGACACCTATGTCAGCTATGACATCGACTTCGTGGACCCGACCTTTGCCCCCGGCACCGGCACGCCCGAGATCGGCGGCCCGAACAGCTACCAGGCGCTGCAGGTGGTGCGCGAGCTGGCGGGGCTGAACATCGTCGGTGCCGATATGGTCGAGGTTTCACCGCCGTTCGATCAGTCCGGCGGCACCGCCTTCCTTGGCGTGACGATCATGTTCGAGCTGCTCTGCGCGATGCTGTCGAAGTAAGCGCTGCGCCCGGGCCAGCGGTCCCGGGCGCTCCTCCTGCGGCTGGTTCGGATCTGCGGTGCCGCCGTTGGTCCGTGCGTCACTTTGGAAACCGGTTCCGATATCCTTCCGGCCGAAAGTCCGGTTGTTCGTCCGGGCTGACGTGTGGAGCCACCTTTCCGGGGGACGATTTACGCACCCTTGGGTTTGGCGCTCTCCAGCCAACCGATTTGCGCCACTTTAAGGCGTTCAAGCTGCCGGCGGCTCTATGGCCTACCTGCGCCAACAAGTCAGTCGCTGACGGGACGGATCAGCTTGCGTTCGAGAACCCGCAGCACCGTGCGCAGCTCATGCCCGCGCTTCAAGATTTGCCCGTCCATCCCGATCACCGCGTATTCGCCCTGCCGGTTGCGCAGCTTGGGGCGCTTTTCGATGCGGTAGAGCGGGTGTTCAGCGGTCCTGCGGAAGACGGAAAACACCGCCACGTCCCGCAGGCTTGAAATGCCATAATCGCGCCATTCTCCGGCAGCCACCATACGGCCGTAGAGAGACAGTATCACGTTAAGCTCGGTCCGGTGGAAGGCGACCACATCCGGAGAGTGGCCGGGCCCCGGGAAAGGCGTAAGGCTGTTCATTTCCTAAAGCTGAACCTCACCCTGCTACAAATCAAGGCCTTCCGTGCAAACAGCCTGTTTCACTCGGACCCGAGCACACCTTTCAGCCCGGTGTAATGGCCGGACAGGCCGTCATGCAGCGGCAGAAGCTCGGCCTGAAGCGCGTGGTAGATGTCGGGCTTGCCCTCGAACAAGGATGCCTTGGCTTCGGTGCCCTGAGCTTCCGGGAACCAGCCGCCGTGGGTGTCATCGATGAACAGCGCCTCGGCACTGTCCCACAGCCGGACGTACCACTCCCGGTCGGATGCCGTGCCGCCTAGCTTCAACAGGCTCGCCACGGCGCCAATGCCTTCGGTCACGGGCCACCACAGACGATCCGGGCGCAGCACGGTGCCGTCGAAGTCCAGCGTGTAGGCCATGCCGCCGCCGGGCTGCCATGCGTCCTTCAACGCCGTTTCGATAAGGGCGCGTGCCTTGGCCTCGCTGTCATCCTTCGGTCGTCCTGCAAGGTCCCAAGCCTGCAACAAAAGTCGTCCAAATTCCACGCTGTGCCCCGGTGTGGTGCCCGCCGGGCGGAACATCGGATCGCCCTCGTAGCTTTCGTCAACGCTCCAGTCCGGGTGGTAGTGTTCGGTCAGGCGCCAGCCACGAGTGGCGGCGATCTCGTCCACGAAAAAGCGCAGGATGGTCTGCGCCCGGTCAAGGTGCCGCTGGTCCCCGGTGATCTCAAAGGCGGCGAGGTGCGCCTCGGTGGCGTGCATGTTGGCGTTCATGCCCCGGTATTGCGAGAAGCGAGTCCAGTCGCGCCGGAACTCGTCCTCGTAAAGGCCCCGCGCCGGGTCGAGGAACCGGTCCTCGAGCACCCCGGTCACGTCCTGGCGCAGGCGCGCGGCATCTGGGTGGCCGGCGGCCTCGGCGCTCGAGGCGGCCAGCAGAACGAAGGCGTGGCCGTAGGCCAGCTTGTCCGAGCGCACCGGGCCGTCGCCCTCCACCGCGGCAAGGTATCCGCCATGCAGATCGTCCCCAAGAGTGCGCCACAGGGTCCGCACCCCGGTGTCGATGATTGTTTCGCAGTCCGGCGCCCCGGCGATATGGCCAAGCGCGTAGCTGTGCACCAGCCGGCTGATGGCGATAAGCTCCTGCGGGCCGGGCTTCGGCGTGCCATCGCGGTCCAGCGCGGCAAAGTGGCCATCGGGCCGCAGGCTCGCGCGGAAGAGGTCGAGGTTACGCAGGGCAAGAGCCTTCTGCCGGGCGATGCGGGAGGGATCTGAAAGCGGGCTGGTCATGACCGCAGCGTTGCGCCGAGAGCGGCGTTTGTGCAAGGGGGAAGTGGTGCGAATGAAGGGACTCCTATCCCCACGCCAAAGGCGCCAGAATCTAAAACTGGCGATTACTTAATGAAAACAAATAAATTGGCGTTAAAGTTTGGCAGAACATTCGAGAAACAAATGGCGAAACTGCTAACGCGGTTTCACCCTGGCACATCTGGTGATGCCACCGCAGCGTACCGGCGACGAGGGCGCTCATCACCAAGGTCGCGCGGCGCGGCGGTCAGCTGCAAGCAGTCCGCGCCAGTGATCCCGTGACACGCGAGGTCGGACAGCCCTGACGCGATCCCCCCCCCTATCCTCTCTCCGGCCTTTTCTCGTGCTCCCCTCAAGGGCCTTCTGTTTGTGAAAATCCGCTTATGGTCGAGGTAAACCCTTCCTCGGACAGATTTATCCCACAGGCTCGGTGATCGCGATGCCGAGAGCGGTGTATCCGTTCGGGGCGGCGAAGCGGACCTAGAGCTTGGCGACCCCGCGGTCGAAGTCCCTTGCCGTGAGCCGCTGGCCCAGCAGTTTCTCACAGTGCATCTTCGTCTCAACGCGTCTCAAGTGTTTGTAGCCGCTCCACCGTCGCCACAGGGCGCGGCCGAGACTTGGATGTGCGCAGGGTCTCGTTGCGCGCTACGGCTCCGTCAGCGACCGTCTTCCACGGTTTCGCATTCTTGCGAGGCGGGATGACCGCAGCGGCGCCGCACTCGGCAATAATATCATGATACTTGCGCGTGTCGTAGGCGCCATATGCCGTGACGCTGCCGATTGCCTGAACCGCAGAGATTTGGGCGAGAAAGTTGGGTAGGATCTGCGCATCGCCGATGTGGCTGCCGGAGATCTCCTGCAAACGACCCCGACGTGCTCGCCCAAATTCCTATGCGCAAATCACGCAAGATGCGCGTCGGTGTAGATCACTCGCTGTACTCATTGCGAAACCTTGTTGAACGGTGCTTCAACAAGCTGAAAAACGCACGGCGCGTCGCCACACGATACGACAAAACCGCTGAAAGCTTCCTGGGCTTCGTCGACATCACATCTATCCGCCTCTGGGTCCGCCTTTCATCAACATGACCTAGAAGGAAACTAAACCCCGGCAACGCAAGTTGGATCAGACAGCATTACGAGAGATTCATGATGAAACCAGCCCTTCTGATACTCCCATTCTGCGCACTCGTGTCAGGTTGCGCAGATCCCGCGCCCCAAGGCGAACGTCCGATGGACGAAGTCCCGGTGCAAAGCGTCCTGCCAACCGGCCAGCGGCAATACAGCTTCGAAAACGGCTGCAATGTCATCCTTGAGGCCGAGGCTGCGGTCCTTGTACGCGAAGATCCCGAATGCGCTTTGCACCACCGTGACATCGCATTGCTCTACGCTTCCGGCGACTGACGCCAGAACCATCCGATCCAGTGCATTTCGGCCGCCCATTCGGGCGGCCTTTTTCATGGATATTGCTATGACCAGCATCAAGACGATCGCTTCGATCCTGATCACCAAGACACGCAGTTTCTGGCTTGCCGCGCCAGCCGCCTCCAATCCGACACCGTGCTGGGGATCAAATCACACCGCTTCGCAACAGACCACTCGCCACGCGGTACTGTTGCACCACGGCCCGCATCGAAAACCCGTCACCTTTCCGGACATTCTCCGCACCAAAGGATGTGCCAAAACTCAACGGTTTCTGCTGCCGGCGAAAAGGACCGTTTTCGAACGGTCCTGAAGGTCCGGTGTGCGGACAAAGCTGCCGTTCGCTGCGTTCGCAGTGTAACGCAAGCGGCGCGGCAGAACCCAGCTTTATGCCACGGGTGGTGCATTCCGAGACTTGGGGACCTGTTCTGTCAGCTCAGGGCCCCACTCTTGCAAGCGGGGCCTGTTTCTTTTAAGGACGAACCAGTGTCACGGAGGTTTGATGACCTGTTAAAGTGGGGAGGCATAGCGCCCTCCCGATGCAAAATCAGTCGAGTTGGATCCACCGCCTGAACCGGGACGGTGCCAAATGGTTTGCATCCTTATCCGAAAGCACTTTTGCAGAGCGGGATCCCCCGCCTTTCGAACACGAAAGCTCACTACAATGACACGAGACTATTCTCGCTTCTTGCCGTCCGCGGCCTCGAAACCCTTGTCCGGGCAAGGACCCGAAACCTTGCGTAAACTGGGCTGGAGATCCTTTTTCATCCAGCAGTGCGACGTCGAAACTCTCATCGCTACGCCACCCGCGCGCGTTTGTGAGGTTCACAGAACTGGCCTGCGTTTGCTGGGAGACGGGATCGACACGATCATACCGCCCATCCCCGACACAACCGTTGGCGACTGGCTTTTGCTGGACCGAACCGCACCCACGCGCAGCACAGTGTTGAACCGCAGCAGCGTGTTCGAGCGGCGCGCGCCCGGTCATGATCGCAAGCTCCAGCTGATCGCCTCCAATGTGGACACAGTCTTCATCGTCTCGTCCTGCAACAAGGACTTCAACATCGCACGACTGGAGCGCTACATCGCCCTGGCATTCGAAGCCGATGTAACCCCCGTCATCCTGCTGACCAAGGCCGATCTGTGCGTGGATCCTGCTCCCCAGCTCGCTGCGGCGCGCGCGATCTCCGACCGGGTGCTGGTCGAAGCCCTCGACGCTCTGCGTGACGACATAGTCGCCAGGCTGTCGCCGTGGTGCGCCACGGGTCAGACCATCGCCTTTCTTGGATCGTCCGGTGTCGGTAAGTCGACGCTGGTAAATGCGCTCATGAAGAAGGGTGTGGCCGAGACGGCAGGCATTCGCGAAGACGACAGCAAAGGCCGCCATACGACAACGCGACGGCAGCTCCACTTCACGTCCGATGGATGCGCCGTTCTCGACACGCCCGGTATGCGAGAGCTTCAGCTCACCGATGTCGGAACAGGCATCTCAGAGCTGTTCGACGATCTGGTCACCCTGGCGGGACAGTGCCGTTTCAGGGATTGTCAGCATGAGAGTGAGCCTGGATGTGCCATTCGGCAGGCCCTCGACGAAGGTGCTCTCGATATGTCCCGTATGATGCGGTGGCGCAAACTTGCTGCCGAAGAGCGCTTCAATTCGGCGACCCTAGCCGAACGCAAGGCGCATGACAGGTCAAGGCACAAGATGCACCGATCCATCCAACAGAAAGAGAAGTGGTAGGCGCTGAGGGCAAAAGCCGGATCCGAATGATCCGGCGATCTCTAGGCAAGCTGCGAAAGCAGCTTGCCGAACTACCCGATACTTCTCGCTTAGGAGTGTAGCGACGGTCGGATAGCGATCGGCTGCCGCCCATACTGAAGTTCATCAGATTAGCGACATACGTATGAAAGGGCTCAGAGCGGACCTGCGGCGGCGCGGCAGGCCCCTCGCCCTGGTCCGCCAGGCCTGCGGACCCTGACGGCCCAAGGCGGACCTTTGCGTAACGATCGGGTGGCCGTTTTCGGCCTCTTGAGATCATGACTGCTCTCGGTCCAAAGTGATGGCATTCACAGTGAGAGGTTTGGAGATCTGTGACAGTCACACTGTGCAGTTCTGTCAACTGACGCTTTCAAAGAACCTGGGGCCTGGCGTATCGTTACGGTGATCGACAAAGCGGCCACGGTCAGGATCTTGTGGGCCTAACCACTCCGTGGTCACCGCAGAGGTCCGCGAGGACTGCGTGCAGAAGGGCGATGATTTCAGCACGCGGCGCAGCAGTCCTTTCGACGATGCCGATCTGGCGGGTCACCTGCGGAACGCCGAAGGCCATGCGCGTGATGTTCAGATCCTCGGGGTCCTGCAGAGCAACATGCGGCACAACCGAGATGCCCAGACCTTGCCGGACGCCTGTGACGATCGATCCGATGGTGTCAATTTCGGCGACGTCGTTGGTTACAACGCCGAGACGGGACAACTCTGTATCGATCAGGTTCGCCAGCGGCACGGCGCTTCGGAAACGGATGTAGGGTCGCGTGTTCAACAGTTCGATTGGGTCGCTCGCTTCCATGCCACGCGGCACGATCAGCCAAAGCGGTTCACGAAGGAAGGGGCTCCAGCGCAGGGTGCTGGGAATTCCGAGGTGTTCCGCGACGATAGCGGCGTCGAGCCGTCCGCCGGCCACGTCCGCGATCAAGGTTGAGGAAAGGGACACTCGCAAGCTTGGCTTCAGGTCCGGGTAGCGTCCGCGCATCTGCACCATGGCGCGTGGCAGCAGGTTCAGCGCACTCGAGCGGACTGATCCCAGCATAAGCGTCCCGGCGATCTGGTCGCCGCGCAAACTGGCCTTCGCGTCCTCGGCACGGCGCAGGATATCTTCCGCCATTTGAATGACCTGGAGGCCTTCAGGCGTGATCCGAGGTGGTCTTTTGGTGCGGTCGAAGATGGTCACGCGCAGTTCCTCCTCGAGCGCATGAACCTGCTGGCTGACGGCTGAAGGTGTCAGGCCGACAAGGTCTGCCGCCTGCGCGAAGGTGCCATGCGATTGAATCGCCATAAGGGTCTTGAGCTGCCGTGTGTCCATGGTCAAATCCACTTTTTCTAAATCTAACAACCAGAAATACGCGCTTTTGTGAAGTCATTCTTGGCGATACGGTTCCCAACCAAGGAGGACACCCATAGCAGGTTCGGGAGACCGCTTTGGGCCAATCGAAAAACAGAGACACGAAATGGCGCGCCCCGAGGCTTCGGGACGCTGTGGAGACATGTGCGATGAGCAAGACAATCCTCGTTACGGGGCCTGACCTCGATCCGTCCGCCGCCCAGCTGGTGGAGGATCACGGTTACAAGACGGTGCATACCCCGCCCTATGCTGACAGCGCGGTGATTTCCGAGTATCTTCAGAAGACAGGCGCCGAAGGGATCGTGTCGCGCATGGGGCGTCTTGACGCCGCCGTCATGGACGCGGCGCCGCAGCTCAAGGTGATTTCGAAGCACGGTGTCGGGGTCGACAATATCGACATCCAGGCCGCTGCCGATCGGGGTATTCCAGTGCTGGTCGCGACCGGTGCCAACGCCGTGTCCGTTGCCGAACATGCCATCGCGCTGCTTCTGTCTTGCGCCAAGCGGATCCTGCCGCTTGATGCTGGGCTGCGGGACGGTCGCTGGGAAAAGCCGGGCTTTGCGGGACGCGAGATTGCCGGATCCACCATGGGGCTGATGGGCATGGGTGCGATCGCACAGGCCACGGGTCGCATGGCCAAGGGTTTGGGGCTGACCCTCATCGGTTACGATCCGTACGCGCCGGATAGCGCCTTCGAGGAACTCGGCGTCACCCGCTGCGACAGCTTCGACGAGCTTCTAGCGGGGGCCAATGTGCTGAGCCTGCATTGCCCGCTGACCCCCCAGACGCGGCAGATCCTGAATGCGCAAGCAATCGCCCGGATGCCGGAAGGCGCATTCGTGGTCAACACTGCTCGTGGCGGGCTGATCGACGAGCCGGCGCTTCTGGCCGCGATCCAGAGCGGCCATCTGGCGGGCGCGGGCCTCGACACTTTCGCGGTTGAGCCGCCTGAGGCCGACCATCCGTTCTTTGCCGAGCCACGCATCGTGCTGACCCCGCATATCGGGGGAGTCACCCGCCAAGCGGGGGCACGGGTCGGCGTCGATGCCGTGCGCGGGATCTTTCAGATCCTCGACGGGCAGCCCGTCGCTCCCGAACGCATCATCAATCGAAAATTGCTGGCCGCCGCACAGGCCGAGCCGGCCAGTATGGAGAAATGACCATGACCACCGGGTTCCGTATCCTCAAACGCGACCGCGTCGCCGCTCCTGAGATCGTCGCCGAATTCGCCAAGCTGCCCGTCGCCAACGTGTCTGACAGCATGTCGCGCATGACAGCCGCCGGGTCGCGCCTGCGCCCGATGCACACGTCGGGTGGCATGGCGGGCGTCGCCCTGACCGTCAAGGCGCGCCCCGGCGATAACCTTATGCTCCACGCGGCCATCGACCGGGCCGTGCCCGGCGACGTGATCGTCGTCGATGCGGGCGGCGCGCTGGACAACGCGCTGATGGGCGAGCTGATGCTGGCCTACGCAATCAAGAAAGGTGTTGTCGGCTTTGTCATTGACGGCGCGATTCGTGATTTGGACAATTTCCGCGAAACCAACCTGCCCACCTGGGCGGCGGGTGTCACCCATCGCGGCCCTTACAAGGACGGCCCCGGAGAGGTGAACGTGCCCATCGCCATCGACGGCATGGTGTTCCACCCCGGCGACATCGTCATCGGCGACAGCGATGGTGTGCTCTGCGTGCCGATCGACGGGGCCGAGACGATCCTGAAAGCCACTCAGGACAAGTCTGCGAAAGAAATCAAACAAATGGCAGACATCGAGGCCGGCACCAACGACCGGACCTGGGTCGACCGCGCGCTCAAGGAACGCGGCTGCGCCCTGCTCGACGACTGAAACACACGCATGAAACGGAGGAGTAACATGCTCAACATCTTCAAGAAAACCGCCATCGCAGGCGCGATGATCCTGTCCGCAGGGGCCGCGCTGGCCGAATATCCCGTGTATGGACGCCCCCGGGGCTGCAAGCGATTTTTTGACTTTGGCAACAGCATTGCGGTCGAGTTCCTTCGTGTATCCGGCCTCTGGTTGCGACCTTCAAT
>NZ_BMJV01000005.1 GCF_014643635.1 Salipiger pallidus | reverse complement strand
GCTGGCGTCCGGATAGGTGGGCACGCCCTCGAACATCAGGGTCGTGGCGCCGTTCGCCAAGGGCCCGTAAACAATGTAGGAATGGCCCGTCACCCAGCCCACGTCGGCGGAGCACCAGTAGACGTCGCCTTCGTGGTAATCGAAGACGATCTCGTGGGTGAGGGCGGCGTAAACCAAATATCCACCACTTGAGTGCACAACCCCCTTGGGCTTCCCGGTGGAGCCCGAGGTGTAAAGGATGAACAGCGGGTCTTCGGCGTTCATGGGGCGGGGCGGGCAGTCGGGGGCCGCGTGCTCCATGAGGTAGTTGAGATCGACGTCACGGCCGTCGATCCAGCTGGTCTGGTCACCGGTGTGCTTGACCACGAGGCAGCGCACCTTGTCCGAGCAGTGCAGGAGGGCTGCGTCGGTATTGGACTTAAGAGCGGTGCGGCGCCCGCCCCGGGGGGCGGTGTCGGCGGTGATGACGATCTTGGCGCCGCAATCGTTGATCCGGTTGGCCAGCGCGTCCGGCGAGAAGCCGGCGAAGACGATGGAATGGATGGCCCCGATGCGCGCGCAGGCCAGCATGGCATAGGCGGCCTCGGGGATCATCGGCAGGTAGATGACGACGCGGTCACCGCGCATGACGCCCTGGCTCAGCAGGACGTTGGCCATGCGGTTCACCTTGTCGTAAAGCTCGGCATAGGTGATGTGGCGGGCCGGATCTTCGGGATTGTCGGGCTCGAAGATGATGGCGGTCTGATCGGCGCGGGTGGCGAGGTGGCGGTCGATGCAGTTGTAGGCGACGTTGAGCACGCCGTCCTCGAACCACTTGATGTCGACCTTGCCGAAGTCGAAGCAGGTGTCCTTGATCTTCGTCGGCCGCGCCATCCATTCGAGCCGCTGCGCCTGCTCGGCCCAGAACCCGTCCGGATCACTGATCGAGCGCGCGTACATCTCGTCATACTGCTCGGCACCGACAAGGGCGTCTGCCGCGAAATCGGCGCTCGGCGGATAGGTGGTGACGGAATTCGGCTGTTGATCGTCTCTCATGAAGATCCTCCCTAGATCTCTTGAAGCTCTCGAAATGCTGCGTCGCAGCGTTTCCCATCCCTGGAGAAACTATACTCTGATCCGAAAACAATGGAATAAGTATCAGTTATATAACAATGTTTTTGTGAATTATTTTCGTTAGCGCCGCTGTTTTTGTAAATTTTCACGCAGCGCACCGGAAAAGGGCCTTGGATTCAAGGTTGAAAGCCTAACGAGCTGTAAAGGCGCGTCGCAAGTCGGTCGGGTGTTTCAGTCCTGCGGGGCACTCTACCTATCCGGAAGCTGGGTCGAGGGTGCTGGCACGACGGCGCGACAGGGTTGCGCGACCGGCCTGATGCTCTAACCTGCCTGCCCAAGGCGGGAGGAGCCGCCGGACAACGGGAGAGACCAATGAAGAATGTGACGACGACGCTGTGCGTGTCGGCCCTGACACTTGCTTTCGCCACCGAGGCCATGGCCACCGAATGGAATGTCTCGCTCTGGGGCAAGCGCCGTGCCTTCACAGAGCATATCCACAAGCTGGCCGAGCTCGTCGAGGAAAAGACAGACGGCGAGTTCACCATGAACATCTCCTACGGCGGCCTCAGCAAGAACACCGAGAACCTCGACGGCATTTCGATTTTCGCCTTCGAGATGGCCCAGTTCTGCGCCGGCTATCACCCGGACAAGAACCGCGCGATCACGGTGCTTGAACTGCCGTTCATGGGCGTGAACACTCTTGAGGAGGAGCTTGCAGTCTCGAACGCGGTCTATGCCCATCCGGCGGTGGCCGAGGAGATGGAACAGTGGAACGCCAAGCTGCTGATGACCACGCCCATGCCGCAGTATAACCTTGTCGGCACCGGCGATCCACGAGACACGCTGGAGAGCTTTGATGGCATGCGGGTGCGCGCCACCGGCGGCATCGGCCGCGCCTTCGAAGCGGTGGGCGCGGTGCCCACGTCGATGACCGCGTCCGAGGTGTACCAGGCCATGGAGGCGGGCGTGATCGATACCGCGTCCTTCGCCCAGCACGCGCACCTCAGTTTCGGCACCATCAACGAGGCCGACTGGTGGACTGCGAACCTCAATCCAGGCACCGTGAACTGCCCGGTGGTCGTCAGCATCGACGCCTACGATATGCTGTCGGATGACGAACGCGCGGCGCTGGACAGTTCGGTCCCCGAGGCAATCGACCACTACCTTGCCAATTACGGCGAGCTGCTGGACCGCTGGGACAGTGTGCTCGAAGAGAAGGGCGTCGAGAAGGTCACGATCTCGGACGAGGAACTGGCCAGGTTCAAGGAGGTCGGCGGCGATCCCATCCAACAGGCCTGGATCGATGAGAACGAGGCGCAGGGCATTCCCGCGCAGGAGCTCTATGACCTCGTGCTGAGCACCCTCGAGGAAACCCGCGGCTCGAACTGACAGCGCAGAGACGACATCCGCCCCGGCCGCTGATGGCCGGGGCATTTTAGTGAAAAGGACCGGACCATGGCGGGATCTTCTGCCGTGCTCTCCGACGGATCCACCCTCAGCCGCCTTGATCGGGGGTTGGAGCATCTTGAGCGTGCCATGGCGTTTGTGTCCGGGCTCGGGGCCTTCGGGCTGATGTTCCTTGCGGTGGTGTCCGTTGGCGGGCGCGAATTCTTCAACGAACCGTTGCGCGGTTATGTGGACTGGATCGAGATGGCGATGCCGCTGATCGCGATCTTTGGCATCTCCTACGTGCAGCGCAACGGTGGGCATATCCGCATGGATATCGTGGTGGGCAACCTCAAGGGGCGGGCGCTGTGGTTGGCCGAACTGGTCACGACCTTCGGCATCCTCGTGCTGATGGTGGCGCTGGTATGGGGCTCATGGGCGCATTTCGCGCGCAGCTTCGATTTCGGCGCGCCGCTCTGGTCGCGAGACAGCACCATCGACCTCGGCCTGCCACTCTGGCCGGCCAAGCTCATCGTGCCGGCGGCGTTCGGCGTCATGGTGCTGCGGCTCATCCTGCAGCTTTGGGGCTACGGGCGGGCCTTGGTGCTGGGGCTCGATGCGCCGGTGGCGGTTCCACTGGTCCAGAGTGCGGCCGAGCAGGCCGCAGAAGAGGCGCAACATATTCAGGGGCGTGACGAATGAGCAGCATTGAAATCGGCCTCTGGGTCACCGGCGGTCTGTTTGTCATGGTGGTGCTGGGCATGCGCGTCGCCTTCGCGGCGGGGCTTGCGGGGCTTCTGGGCCTTGTCTGGATCTTTTGGGCAAAGTTCGACTACGATCCTGACCGTTTCGGCCGTGCCATGGGCATTGCCGTCAAGACCGCGGGGCAGGTGCCTCATGGCAAGGTCGCCAGTCAGGCGCTGAGCCTGATCCCCACCTTCATCCTGATCGGCTACCTGGCCTATTACGCGGGGCTTACCAAGGCGCTGTTCGAGGCGGCCAAGCGCTGGTTCGCATGGGTGCCGGGCGGGCTTGCCGTGTCCACGGTCTTTGCGACGGCAGGGTTTGCCGCGGTGTCCGGCGCTTCGGTGGCGACCTCGGCGGTCTTTGCCCGCATCGCCATCCCCGAGATGCTGAAGGTGGGGTATGACAAGCGTTTCGCGGCGGGTGTCGTGGCAGCGGGCGGCACGCTCGCCTCGCTAATCCCGCCATCGGCGATCCTTGTCATTTACGCGATCATCGTCGAACAGGACGTGGGTAAGCTGCTGCTGGCGGGCTTCATCCCCGGCATGTTCTCGGCCATCGTCTACGCCGCGCTGATCATCGGGCTGGCATTGACCATCCCGAACTTCGGCCCGGCGGTGCGCGGGTTCACCTGGCGGCAGAGGTTCGCGAGCCTGCCGCCAGCGTTGCCCATCGTGGCCGTCGTGGTGATCATCGTGTTCTTCGTCTACAACCCGTTCGGAGACGCCTGGGGCACTCCCACCGAAGGCGGCGCAGTGGGGGCGTTCATCATCTTCGTGATGGCGCTGATCCATGGCATGCGGGGCCGGGAGCTGAAGGACGCGCTGATCGAGACGGCCAAGCTGTCGATCATGATCTTCACCATCATCTGGGGCGTACTGATCTACGTGCGCTTCCTCGGCTTCGCCGACCTGCCAAGCGCCTTTGCCGACTGGATCCAGTCGCTGAGCTATCCCCCCATGGTGATCCTGATCTGCATCCTGCTGGCCTACGCGGTGCTGGGTATGTTCATGGACGCCATCGGGATGCTGCTGCTGACCTTGCCGGTCGTCTATCCGGCGGTCATGGCGCTTAATGGCGGCGAGGGCGTCAGTGCAGCGGATAGCACCTTCGGCATGAGCGGCGAGATGTGCGCCGTCTGGTTCGGTATCCTCGTGGTGAAGATGGCAGAGTTCTGCCTCATCACGCCGCCGATCGGGCTGAACTGCTTCGTCGTGGCGGGCGTGCGGCCGGACCTGTCGGTGCAGGACGTGTTCCGGGGTGTGACGCCCTTCTTCATCGCCGACGCGGTGACCATCGGCCTGCTGGTGGCCTTCCCGGCGATCGTGCTCTGGCTGCCATCGCTCGCTTGATCGGGCCTGATCGCGCCTGACCGGCCCAGACAAAACGCAATGCGGCGCCGCCCGGGAGACTGGGCGGCGCCGCATCACTTTCGAAACCGGGGTATGCCGCGTGGAAAAGAGACGCCCGGCATCAAGCTTGTGGAGCTTGTCCTGACTGTCGCGGTTGTCGGCGGCAAAGGGAATTCTTAATTTCTGAGAAGGATTTCACGAGCCGCCCCCCCCCACGATGTGGTCTGTCAAGCCCTTGTGGAACCTTTTTGCCGCTCACGGCGTTCAGATGGCATGAGCGACGGGGAAACGCCCCTAAGCTGGCATTCAAGGCAAACACAAGACGCCGGGGTATCCACCCCGCGAAGGCCCGCTTGGGCCTGCGGGGGAGGCATGGCTGTCAAGGCCCGGCGGAGGCGCCGCAAGGACGCTGCAAGGACAAGGAGATAACGTCATGGAATTCGCTGGAATCGGAGGCTTCATCGTCCTCGTGCTGGACATCTGGGCCATCGTCTCGATCATCAGCTCGAACGCGAGCACGGGGGCCAAGGTGCTCTGGGTGCTGCTCGTGCTGGTGCTGCCGGTGCTTGGCTTCATCATCTGGCTCATCGCAGGGCCGCGTTCGGCCCGCGCCACAATCTGACTTTCACAACTCTACGGCGCGGCCGTGCGCGACGCATGAGCCACGCCCTATAACCGGAGGAAATAAAATGCTTTCTTGGGCTGTAATCTTCTTCGTCGTGGCTATTGTGGCCGCTGTATTTGGCTTTGGCGGTATCGCGTCGGCTTCCGCAGGCATCGCGCAGGTGCTGTTCTTTATCTTCGTCGCGCTCTTCGTGATCGCTCTGATTATGCGTCTCGTGCGGCGGGCTTGAGCCGAAATGGGAAAGGCCGCACCCTTCAACGGGTTGCGGCCTCTCCTTGAAGCAATGTGCGAAAGTCTCAGGCCTTGAGCGTTTCGGTCGACGAGAAAAACATTGCCTGGCTCACGGCCGAGCGGACTTGCTCTTCCGAATAAGGCTTGGAGATCAGGAACGCCGGTTCGGGGCGCTCGCCGGTCAGCAGCCGTTCAGGGAACGCGGTGATGAAGATCACCGGGCGATCGCCAATGGAGCCAAGGATGTCGTTGACCGCGTCAATGCCCGACGAGTTGTCTGCGAGCTGGATGTCCGCAAGAACCAGATCCGGAGTTTCCTTTTCAGCCAGCTTCAGGGCTGCATCGCGGGTGCGTGCCACGCCGGTGACGCGGTGACCAAGGTCGGCGACGATGCTTTCGAGATCCATGGCGATGATCGCCTCGTCCTCGATGATAAGCACGCGGCCCGAGACGTTGTCGGCCATTTCCTGACGGGCGAGGGCAACAAGCTGGCCCGCTTCGTCATTGTCGATCTGCATGACTTCCGCCACCTCGGAAAGGCTGAACTCTTCGATCGTGTGCAGCAGCAGCGCCTCGCGGGAATTCGCGGTCAGCTTGCCAAGGCGATCCTGCGCCTTTGCCACGGGTCCGGTGGTTTCCTCGACCACGGGGGCACCAGTGGTCACCCAGATACCGTGGAACACGTGGAAGAGGCCCACCTTGGGCGAACTCGCCTCAGCCGCGGCGCTGCGGTCGGTCAGGATGGCTTCGAGAGTTGCGGCAGCATAGTTGTCGCCCGTGGTCTGGCTGCCGGTGAGTGCGCGCGCGTAGCGACGAAGATAGGGAAGCGCTGCCCCGATAGCCTGACTCAGGTCACCCGTTGTCATGTCCGATATCCTTTTTCATCTTTTTCGGGAACCAAACGCCACGCACTGGCATTTGTTCCCGCATACTCACAAAATAATGCGCGGGCACTGCGGTGAAAGAGCAAGGTTAAGAATGGGTCAGATTAATAAGAAACAGAAGGACGCGGAAACCATAGATCAGAACTTGCGTCGCGTGTACGAAGACATGCTTGACGAACAGGTTCCGGATCGGTTTCTCGACCTTATAGCGCAACTTCGCGCTCAGGACGACGAAGGCAGTTCGGGAGAGCCCAAATGAGTGGTGATCCGCGCGACGAGATCGTCCAGCACCTGCCGGCACTTCGCGCCTTTGCACTTTCGCTGACCCGCAACGGGGCGGTTGCCGACGACATGGTGCAGGACACGCTTGTAAAAGCATGGTCCAAAATATCGACCTTCGAGGCGGGCACCAACATGCGCGCCTGGCTCTTTACCATCCTGCGCAACACCTACTATTCGAACCGCCGCAAGGCAGGGCGCGAGGTGTCCGACGCGGACGGCATTTTCACCGAAAGCCTGTCCGAAAAGCCGGCTCACGATGGCCGCCTTCAGATGGCCGACTTCCGCCGCGCCTTTGTTCAGTTGACGGATGAACAGCGCGAAGCACTGATCTTGGTCGGGGCACAGGGCTTTTCCTACGAAGCTGCCGCCGAAACCTGCGGGGTCGCCGTCGGCACCATCAAGAGCCGCGTTAACCGCGCCCGCGCGCGTCTGGCCGAGCTGTTGCATATGGACGATGCAGAGGGGCTCGAAATGACCGACCAAGCGACGATGGCTGTCGTCACCGGTGGGAGGCCCGCGGCCCGCTGATTTGCGGTAGACTTCCCGTCCGTCCAGCCTAGAACTCTGGTTACGATGACGACAAGAACATAAAAGGCAACGGGCGATTTACTGATGATGCATGCGGCCGGCTCGCGGATGCGCTCTATGGGGCTCGCCGCGCGGATGATCCTCTTTTTGTCTCTCGCGCTGATACCTATCGGTGTCGTTGCCTATTTCCAGACAGCAAAACTCCAGCAGGAAACGCGCCTGCGTTCGCAGCTGTCGCTTGTGGCGCTGACGGAAGCCGCGGCTATGAGCGAGCGCGAAACGATCCTGCGCGCCCAAGGGGGCGCGCAGGCCATCGGCGCAACGCTTGGCCTCGAACTGCTCGAAGGCGGCGATCCCGCAGTCTGTTCCAACCGTTTGCAATCCTACCTCGACAGCTCGCCCGGCTACTCCCACTCGTCGATCATGACCATGGACGGTGCCATGCGCTGCACCTCCAGCGGCCAACAGCTCGATGCTTCCGATTTCCCGCGCATGCAGTACCTGCTCAAAACCAAGAAAGCGGGCGCCTGGCTGAACCGCAATGCACCGATCAGCCGCCGTTCGGTGATCATCGTGGCCGAGCCGATCATCCAGAACCAAGAAGTGCTGGGATTCGTCACGCTTTCGCTGCCGTCTTCGCTGCTGCCATCCCCGGGCGCGTCCAAGGTACCTGATTCCTTCGAGGACATCGTCACGGTCAACGCTCAGGGCGAGATCCTGTCGTCGCGCGAAGGCGTGGACGACGTCGCAGGGTTGCTGCCCGAAAACCTCGAGCTTGCCTCGCTGGTGGGCGGCCGGGCGCAGAGTTTCGCCGCCCGTAGCGCCGACGGCGACACCCGTGTCTATGCCTCGGCGCCACTGGTGCCGGGCATGGTGCAGGCGGTCGGCATCTGGAGCCAGGACAACGCCGAGGCACAGGCCATCACCGTGAGCGGCATTGCCAAGGCACTTCCGCTGCTCATGTGGGCGGCCTCGGTCATCGTGGCCTTCCTCGCGGTGAACCGGCTCGTGATCCGCCACATCAAGCGCCTGTCGCGCCGCATGCGCACATTTGCCCAGGCCCGCCGCATTCCCGAATACCGCACTGACCTCGTCATGCCTGCGGAACTGGCCGAGATGGAGGATGATTTCCTCGATATGGCCGAAGCGATCCTGCGCGACGAGGCACAACAGGAAAACGCTCTGCGTGAAAAGACCATCCTTCTGAAAGAGGTCCACCACCGGGTGAAGAACAACCTGCAGCTCATCTCGTCGATCATGAACATGCAGATCCGGCAGGCCGGAACAGACGAAACGCGCTTCGTATTGCACCGGCTGCAGGACCGGGTGCGCAGCCTCGCGACCATTCACCGCAACCTCTACCAGACCGAGGATCTCGGTCACGTGGATGCCGGCCAGCTGCTGGACGAACTGGTACAGCAGATGACCCAGATGAGTGACCGCGAAGGCGGCGGCGTCAAGGTTACCACCGATGTGGTCCACGCCGAAGCAGTGCCCGATCAGGCCGTTCCACTGTCGCTGCTGACCGCCGAGGCGCTGACCAACGCGCTGAAATACGCAGCGCCCCGCGCTGGGGAAAGCGCCGCCACGGCGCATGTGCACTTCAGCCACGATGCGCAGGGCCTCGCGGTGCTACGGATCTGCAACAGTGCCGGGCCCGGCGCGGGTAAACAGTCAACCCTGCGGACGGAACCTGTGGGCCTTGGCTCGCGCCTGATCCAAGCCTTCGCCACCCAGCTGGGCGGTGAGCTTGAGCAGGAACAGGATGGTGAGACCTACATGGTGCGCGTTGTGTTCCAGATCCGCGATTTCGAACCTGACGAGACAACTCCCACGAAGGTGCCCGATGTCCCGGACTTCTGATCGACCCGACCTTACGCCGCTGCCGCAACCCCAGACCTCTGAGGGCAAGACCCGGCGTGTCGGGATCGAGGTGGAATTCTCCGGCATCACCGAAGAGGACTGCGCCCGCATCCTTGCGCAAGAATTGGACGGGGCCGCAGGATCGAACAGGCCCAACCACTGGCAGGTGAGCGGCAGCCGGCTGGGGTCATTCGAGTGCTACCTCGACAGCCGCCCCGTGGAAAAGCTCGACACCCGGGGCATCGGAGCCCATCTACGGGATCTCGCCCGCAGCGTGGTCCCGGTAGAGATCGTCAGCGATCCGATTACCCCGGCCGAGATTCCCGCCCTGGACGATGCGCTCGAGGCGCTGGCCGATGCGGGCGCCACAGGCACCGCCGGCAACCTGTTCCTTGGCTTCGGCACCCATTTCAACCCCGAAGTCGTTTCGACCGCGTTCAAGGACGTGGCGCCAGTGCTCACCGCCTACGCGCTGCTCGAGGATCATATCCGCCGCGAGGCCGACATCGACATGTCACGCCGCATGATGACATGGGTGGACCCGTTCCCCCGCGCGCTGGTGGACCGTCTTGCCGCGACCGATGCGCCCGGGGACATGAGGGCTCTGATCGACTGCTATCTCCAGCATTCACCGTCGCGCAACAGGGGGCTCGACATGCTGTGCCTCTTTGCCCACGTGGACCGGCCCAGGGTGGCCGCGAAGATGGACATGGAGATGATCTCGGCCCGCCCGACCTATCACCTGCGCCTTCCCGACTGCCGCATCGACGAGTCCGACTGGTCCCTGTCGAAGGAATGGAACCGCTGGGTTCTGGTCGAGCAGGTGGCCGCGCGGCCTGACCTGCTTGCGCGGCTCTGCACGGCATGGCGTGATCATCGTGCCTCGCTGACCACGCTGAAATCGGACTGGGCGCACCGGGTGCACGACATGCTGGAGGGGGCCGGGCTGTGAGGCCCGTCATCGGTGTCACCGTTTCCCGGCGCTCGGGCTGGCGCGTCTTCCCGCTCATGGCGCTGGCGGTCTGGCTGGCCGGTGGGCGCGCGCTGCGGTGGCAGGCGGGCTACCGCAAGGTGGATCTCGACGCGGTGGACGGCGTGGTGATCGGTGGAGGTGATGACATCGCCCCGACGCTTTACGGTGGAGAGCTGCGCATGGGCGTGCGGCTCGATCCGGCGCGGGACGAGCTGGAATCGGATGTCCTGCGGGGTTCTTTCGGTCGCGGCATTCCCATCCTCGGCATCTGCCGAGGCTCCCAGATGCTTAACGTCGTGCTGGGAGGCACGCTGCATCAGGATGCCTACGAGGTGTACGACAGCCGCCATTACCGCACCATCCTGCCGCGCAAGAAGGTACAGATCGGCGAAGAGACTCTGCTTGCTCGTTCGGCGCGGGCGACCTGTCTTTACGTGAATGCCCTGCACAGCCAGTCCGTCGATCGGCTGGGCGAGGGACTTCGGGTCGCGGCGCGTGATGATGGCGGCATGGTGCAGGCAGTAGAACGCATCAGCGACCCCTTCGCACTGGGGGTGCAATGGCACCCCGAGCACCTGATCTACCGCCGCGCCCATCGGCGGCTGTTCCGATCCCTCGTCGCGGCGGCGAAGGCCCGGCACCGCAATGTGGATCAGCTGGATGCCGCAGAAGCCGAAGCCAGGGAGAATGCCGCGCCGTTTTGGGAGCCCTGAGGCAGCTCAGTCGACAGCTTTCAAGCCCCGCGAGCGGGGCACCTGTCAACGAAGCGCCCCGCGGCAGACCGGGCCCGGATCACGTGATCGGTCGTCGCCCCAAGGCTGTCTCAGGCGGCGGGTTGAGTGTGATCCTCGAGCGTCGGGGCCTCTTCGTACTCCGCGGTCGTGACGTCAAGCACGAGATGCCCGCCCTTGTCTCCGGGAGCACGGTGCGCGAGCGCCGAGAATGGCAATACCCGCCGTTCCCTGCCGAAGAACTTGCCATTGTCGATTACCAGCCAGTCCAGACGGTTTTCCTGCAGGTCACCGGTGATGTCGCCCAACTTGCCGATTTCACCGTCACTGGCGAACACGGGCCGTTCGATCCAGCGTGACAGGCGCTGGTAGTTCTCGAGCGCTTTTTCCGCTCGCGCGTCCTCTGGGACGGGGCGGGCGTCTTCATCGGTGCCCGGCATCAGAAGCGGGGCATGAGTGGCGCCGAAGGGGCCGATGACCAGCGGGGGCAGGGCGGCCAGCCCGGGGTCGAAACCGGGCGCACCGGGTTCCCACCGCGGCGCGCGCGTCAACTCTTCGGTGCTGATCATCAATTCGATCTCTCTGGCGTCGGTGTCGATCGTGCCAAGATAAGAGGCGGCGGCCAGCGTGTGGCTGCCGTCACCGCCGGCGTGGCGCACCACGAAATACGAGATCCTCCTGGATTTTGGGTCGAAGAGGATATCTGACAGCGCCGCGTCGCCTTCCGCCAAGCGCACGTGCCAATTGAGCAATTCAGACAAGCTCTGCATTTGGGGGCCTCCTCAACTGTTGCATTCTAGCAAGAAACCGCCAATCGCACGTATTTGTTCCGGAACCGGACGCCGCCTGGGCATGTTTGAATAGCGAACGCTTACAGGAGGCAGCCATGACCAGTGATATCTTCATTGCCGGGCTTGCCGCTCTTACGGTGATAGCCGTTCTGATCTTTGCGCTGACCAGCGTCAGAGACAAGGACGACACACAGCGATAGTCATCGTAGCTGTCCCGGCCATCTTTTAAGGGTGTCGCAGCATCAGCTTCGGCACCCTTACTTCATTTTCATTCCAGCTCCACAGGGCAGCAGCCATCGGAGCAGGGTCGTCACATGAAAAGACGACTTATTTTGTCAGGTTGACTTGTCCGACGCTTTTGGTCAGATTTGAGCAAGAAGATTCAGCCAGCCCGGTGCCGCAGTGGTTCCCACGAAGGGTCAGCCCGATCACAGGATGCTCATGGAGGCTCAGGATGACCACTGACCGGACCGTCGGGACGAGGCGCTGCGAACGCGACGACCTGATGCAGATGCTTATCGGTGCGGGCATTCCGCTCGAGGGCGGGATCGAGGCGCTGCTTGACCGGATCGAAACCGGGCGCGATGCGGAACAGTTCGGGCGGGGGCGGGCGCGATGATGGAAGGTCGCATCGAAGCGCTGACCGTCAACGCGGTGCCGCGCCATTCCGCACGCGGGCTCACGGAGAACGGCAATCTCGCCGAGATCGAACTGGACGGGCAGGTCTACACCCTGCGCATCACCAAGGCCGGAAAGCTCATCCTCACGAAGTGAGCGACGGCCGCTCCGTTCCAGCAGACACCACGAAGACACGCCAAGAAGGACAGATGATGAAACTTGCCGCTTCCACCGCGCTTGCCCTGACGCTTGCCGCACCCGCCTTTGCCGCCACCGACAAGGCCGAGGTGCTGGGCACCTATGCCGACATTGCCGAGGCCGGATATCAGGACAGCCTGACCACCGCAGAAGCGCTCAAGGAAGCGGTGGATGCGCTGATCGCGTCACCCTCCGAGGACACGCTGGCCGCCGCCCGCGAGGCATGGCTTGCCGCCCGTGTGCCCTACCAGCAGACCGAGGCGTACCGGTTCGGCAACGCCATTGTCGATGACTGGGAAGGCAAGGTGAACGCCTGGCCGCTGGACGAGGGCCTTATCGACTACGTGTCGGACGATTACGAAGGCCCGACGGACGAGAACGAATATGCGGCGCTCAATATCATCGCCAACCCGCAGGTCTCTGTCGCCGGCACCGAGGTGGACGCCTCCGAGATCACGCCCGAGCTTATCGCTGACGCTATCAACGAGGCGGACGGGATCGAGACCAACGTGGCGCGCGGCTACCACGCCATCGAATTCCTGCTCTGGGGGCAGGACCTGAACGGCACCGACGCCGGTGCCGGGGACCGGCCCTACACCGATTACGTGACCGGCGAAGATTGCACCGGCGGCAACTGCGACCGCCGCGCCGACTACCTGGTGGCGGCGACCGACCTGCTGATCGCCGACCTCGAAGAGATGGTTGCGGCATGGGGCGAAGAGGGCGAAGCCCGCGCGGCGGTGCTCGAAGACGAGAACGCCGGTATTTCCGCCATGCTGACCGGCATGGGCTCGCTCTCCTACGGCGAGCAGGCGGGCGAGCGGATGCGGCTGGGCCTCATGCTCAACGATCCCGAGGAAGAGCATGACTGTTTCTCGGACAACACCCACAACTCGCATTTCTACGACGGCAAGGGCATCCAGAACGTCTACCTCGGCAGCTACACCCGCGTCGACGGGTCGGTCGTCGAAGGGCCGTCTCTGTCCGATCTCGTGGCCGAGACCGACCCGGCGCTCGATGATGAGATGAAGGCCAAGCTCGATGCCACCATGGCGGCGCTGACCGAGATGAAGGAGGCGGCCGAAAACGGCATGGCCTATGACCAGATGCTGGCGCTTGGCAACACGGAGGGCGAGGCGCTGATCATGGCGTCGGTCGATGGGCTGATCGACCAGACCCGCAGCATCGAACGGGTAGTGTCGGCGCTGGAGCTTGACGCGGAATTCGAAGGCTCTGACAGCCTCGACAACCCTTCGGCGGTCTTCCAGTAACGCTCTGGTTCCGGGGCCGGTGGCACTGGCCCCGGCGCGCCGGGGCGCTAGACTGACGGGGCGGTGCAGCGATGCGCCGCCCCTTTCTTGAGTTCCAACGCCAGGATGATCGACGTGAGCAAGAAGATCCCCAGCCCCTGCATCGGCGTCTGCAAGTTCCGCCGCGAAGGCCATTGCATCGGATGTTCGATGACCAAGGTGCAGAAGAAGATGTTCAAGACCCTCAAGAAGGCCGATCACCAGGAAGCCTTCGTGCACATGCTGGTGCACCAGCAGAACGACATGGGCCGCTACCGTCACTGGTGGCCCGCCTATCTCAAGCGGCTGAACAAGAAGGCCAAGAAGGGCGGGCTGTCCGAGCCGTTGCCGCTTCGCGAGAACGCGCCGGTGAAGTGACCCGGTGACACGTCCGGGCGGCATGACCCGTTCCCGATGACCCGATCCAAATGAAAAGGGCACCCCGATGGGTGCCCTTTGCGGTTTCAGCGCTGGCGCGCCGCCGCGCCGTTCCGACGCGGGCGCGCGGCCCGATGGATCACTCGAGGTGCGAGCGCAGGATCCATGCGAATTTCTCGTGCACCTGCCCGCGGGCGATGCAGAGGTCTTCGGTCAGGGTGTCGCCATGTTCGGCGGCCAGCTCACCGGCACCGGCGAGGGTGGCGGCAAGGGTTTCCTGTGCGGCGCAGAGCGCTGCGATCATGTCCTTGGCCGATGCGGTGGCGCTGTTGGGGTACTCTTCAACCTTCGAGCGGTCGATCATCTGGGCCAGAACGCCATCGGCGTGGCCCTTGAGGGCCTTCACACGCTCGGCCAGGTCATCCTGCGCCGGGAAGTGGTCTTCGTAGATTTCCTGGAACAGCGCGTGCAGGGGGCCAAAGCTCATGCCCTTCACGTTCCAGTGGAAATTCTGCGCCAGCATGGTGGCGACGACGGTTTCGGCAACCGACTGGTTCAGGGCCTCGCAGATGGCGGCTTGGGCGTCGGTTCCAAGATCAACGGCGGTCTGGGTCATGGGTCTGTCCTTATGTCATGCGCATGGGGGCATCACGCCCCACCGCGCGAGAAATATCTCATGAGTTCAATCGTGTCTCGGGCACCATCCGGCCGGGACAAAAGGCCCGAGACGGGGGAACCCCTGGCTGCGCAAAGCATCGCTTCGCGCCTTGGCTGACACGAGAATTAAGCCTTGGACAGGCGAATGCAAGACATTTTTAGAATAATTCTAAATTCGAGAAAAACGCTCGGAAACCATGCGGATCAGGAAGGTCAGGTTGCGCTGTGCGTGATGCGGCACGCGGCTGCGCATGAGGAACACGAGGCTGTCGATATCGTCCATGCGCACCGCCCTCAGAAGGGCAAGGAGCCAGCGTTCGTCAAAGCTCAGTTCCGCCACGCCGGGGCGCAGCATGCGGGGGCGGGTGCCAAGAGCCTGCGACAGGGTGCGCATCAGCACCTGTGCATGCGCGGCCTGTGCCTTGGGCTTGTCCACCGCCAGAACGGCGCAGGCGTGGAACATGTCGGTGCGCGCCGCAACCCGGCAACCAAGCGCCACGACCCGCAGATGTTCGAGCAGGCTGCGGTCCTCGGCAGCGATCTCGCTGCGCAGGGCCGGAGCGTCGTTCCGCAGGCTGACGACGGTGGCCGAGGGGGCCTCCGCAAGGGCTGTCGATGGCATCATGGGCTGTACTTCCGCTGCTATCCCGGCTACGGGCCTAGTAGGCTTTCCGCTTTCCTGACAGAAAGTATAGGAATAGGATTGCCCATGCAAGCGTTCCGGCGCGCGGAGGATCCACGGGTGCGTTACATCGCCGTCATAATGACTGCTTTCATGGGCGGCACGGCCAGCCTTGCGGCGGCGCAGTTTCTGCCAGACGGAGACCCGCATCTTGCGGCGATTCCCCGCAGTGACGAGGAACGCGCCCGCATCGGGGCCGCCACCGCCCCCGCCACCAGCTTCGACGCCCCCGAGAACTTCGAGGAACTGCCCGCCGGTGCCGCATCGGTCCCCGTGCCCGAGGAACGCGATGCCTTTCGCAAGCCCTCGGGGCTGGTGACCGAAGACCACCAGATGCGCTTCACCCTTGGCGAGGCGCTTTTCGAAAAGCTCTGGGTGTCTGCGCCGTCCTCCACCCGCGCCAGCGATGGGCTGGGGCCGCTCTACAACGCGCGCAGCTGCGCGGCCTGCCACATCCGGGGCGGGCGTGGCCATCCGCCCGAGGGGGTGGATGACACCGGCGTATCGCTGTTCCTGCGCATCTCGGTGCCCGCGTCCCCCGAGGCCGAGATGCCCGCCATCGAGGACTGGATCGCCACCGAGCCCGACCCGGTCTATGGCCGCCAGCTGCAGGATTTCGCCACCGTGGGGCAGGCGGCCGAATACCGGCTCGAGGTCACCTACGAGGAACGCCCCATCGCACTTTCGGGCGAGGAGACCGCGTCGCTGCGCGCGCCCACCTATAACGTCAAGGACCTCGGCTACGGACCGCTGGCCGAGGGGGTAATGTTCAGCCCCCGCGTGGCGCCGCAGATGGTCGGACTGGGGCTGCTGGAGGCGATCCCTGCCGCTGACATCCTTGCCGCGGCCGACCCGGACGATGCAGACGGCGACGGCATCTCGGGGCGCGCCGCGATCGCCTGGTCGCGCGAGCTGGGCCGCCCGGTGCTGGGCCGCTTCGGCTGGAAGGCGGGCGAGGCGACCTTGCGCGAACAGACCGCCTCGGCCTTCTCGAACGACATCGGGATTTCCTCGCCGCTCTCACGCGAGCCCTGGGGCGATTGCACCGAAGCGCAGACCGCGTGCCGCAGCGCCCCGCACGGCGCCGCCGAAGACGGGCTCGAGATTGAAAAGGAGCCGTTCAACGCGGTCTCCTACTACGTCGCCAACCTCGGGGTGCCCCAACGGCGCGATCTGCACGACCCGCAGGTGCTACGCGGCAAGCAGGTGTTCCTCGAAACCGGCTGCGGCGCCTGCCACACGCCCAAGCACGTTACCGCGAGGCTGCAGGACCGCCCCGAGGCGAGCTTCCAGCTGATCTGGCCCTTCACCGACCTTCTGTTGCACGACATGGGCGAAGGCTTGGCCGATGGCCGCCCGGAAGGGCGCGCCACGGGGCGCGAGTGGCGCACGCCGCCGCTCTGGGGCATCGGCTTGACGCAAGGGGTGTCGGGGCATACCCAGTTCCTGCACGATGGCCGCGCGCGGTCCCTGCTCGAGGCGGTGCTGTGGCATGGCGGCGAGGCGGAGGCGCAGCGCGAGACGGTGATCTCCATGCCCCCTCCGGATCGCGCCGCGCTGATCCGCTTCCTCGAAAGCCTCTGAGAAGGTCCACCCATGCGCATTCCGCTCCTTGCCTGCCTGACCCTTGCCGCAACCCCGGCCCTAGCCGGCACCGAGGAGGCGCTGAGCGACCACATCCTGCCTGGCTTCGGAGGCTTCGCCACCGCCGCCGAGGCGCTGAGGGTCACTGCCGAAGCGGACTGCACTGCCGAGGCGCTGAAAGAGCCGTGGAATGCCGCCTTCGACGCATGGACGCAGGTGGGCGATCTGCGCATGGGGCCGACGGAAACCGGCGCGCTGTCGGTCTACTTCTGGCCCGACGCCCGGGGCTTCACCCCGCGCACGCTGGGGCGGCTGATCGACGACGAAGAGCCCATCGGCACCGACCCCGAGACATTCTCGGAGATGTCCATCGCCGCGCGCGGGCTCATGGCGCTCGAACAGATGCTCTACGCGGACGACTTCAGCGGCTACGCGCAGGGCAGCTACTCTTGCGCGCTGGTGCAGACCATGACAGCGGACCTGTCGGCGCAGGCGGGTGCGCTCGAGGCAGGCTGGCGGGACGGCTTTGCACAGGTGCTGCGCAGCGCGGGGCAGGAGGGCAATGCGCTCTTCCAGACACCGGACGAGGCGCTGCGCGGGCTTTATACGCAGGTGCTCTCGAGCCTGGAATTCACAGCCGACACGCGCCTTGGCCGCCCGCTCGGCACCTTCGAGCGCCCCCGCCCGACCCGGGCCGAGTCATGGCGTTCGGGGCGCGCACTGGACAACGCGGTGCTGTTCGCAGATGCGGCGACCGACCTCGCGATCACCCTGGCGGACACGCCGATGCCGCAGACCCGTGACGCGCTTGAGCGACTGCACGAGGTGGCCGACCGCGTGACCGACCCCGCGCTGCAGGACATCGAGGACCCCTCGGCCCGACTACGGGTCGAGATCGTGCAGCAGCAAGTCCGTGCCCTGTCGCAGACCATCGAAGCGGAACTCGGCGGGCCGCTGGGCCTCACCGCCGGGTTCAACTCGCAGGACGGAGACTGACCCCATGACCACCCGCCGCACCTTCCTCGCCTCGCTGCTTGCCGCGTCAGCCAGCCCCGCGGTGGGCTGGGCGGCGGTGGGCAACCCATCCTACGTGGCCGCCGCGAAACTGCCCGATGGCAGCTACATGCTCGCCGGTCTGCGCGAGGACGGGACCGAGGCCTTCCGCGTGCCGCTCCCGGCCCGGGGCCACGCCGCCTGCGCCCACCCCGAGCGGGCCGAGGCGGTGGGCTTCGCCCGCAGGCCCGGCAGCTATGCGCTGGTGGTGGATTGCCGCGACGGCGCGGTGCTTCACCGGCTGACACCGCCCGAGGACCGGCAGCTCAATGGCCACGGCACCTTCTCGCAGGACGGTGCGCTGCTCTACACCGCCGAGCAGCGGGTGGAGGACAGCGAGGGCGTCATCGGCATCTGGGACACTGAGGCAAATTACAGCCGTATCGGCGAATTCGCCTCGCACGGGGTAGGGCCGCATGATCTGCGCATCATGCCGGATGGCAAGACGCTGGTGATCGCCAATGGCGGCATCAAGACCGACCGCTGGGACCGCACCAAGCTCAACATCGACAGCATGCGCCCGAACCTGTCCTACCTCGACGCGGACGGCATGCTGCTGGAACAGCACGAGATCCCAGAATTCGCGCAGAATTCCATCCGCCACCTCGCGCTGAGGCCAGATGGCCTCGTGGGCTTCGCGATGCAGTGGGAGGGCGAGCCCGGGATGGCCCCGCCGCTTCTGGGCCTGCACCGCCGTGGCGAAACCCCGCTGCTCTGCGAAGCGCCGCTTGCGGATGAGCTGGCGATGGATGGCTACGCGGGCTCCGTGGCCTTCTCGGGCACCGGCGACGAGATCGCCATCACCTCGCCGCGCGGTGGCCGCCTGCACCGCTTCGATGACGAGGGGCAGTTCCTCGGCGCCGTCTCACGCGCCGATGTCTGCGGCCTTGCCGCCCATGACAGCGGCTACCTTGCCAGCGACGGTCTCGGCGGCATCCAGCTCGTCACCGCGGACACGGCCACTCCGCTCACCCGGACAGAGGCCGCCTGGGACAACCACCTCATCCGCCTCCGCAGCTGACAGGGCAACAGCCCCCGTTTCCTTTGACCTGAAATATCCCGGGGGAAGGCCGCAGGCCGAGGGGGCAGAGCCCCCGTCTTGCCCGCGGCCGCGGCATGCGCCGCCCCCGCATGACGCGCATCGCGCCTCACTGGATGGCGCGCACCCCGTGATAGGCCGGGCCGAACCGGCCGTAAGCCTCCTCGAGCGCGCCTGAAAGCGATGTCACCGGCTCGATCGCCTCGTCGGTCTGCGGCGCGGTCATCACGCCGGAAAGCGCCTCGCCCGTGGCGGCAACCCGCCCCAGCCGGGCTGCTCCCAGTGCCGCGCCGAACTCGCCCGCTTTCGGCAGGTGAAGCGGCACACCCAGCACGCTGGCAAGAAGCCGCAGCCAGTAACGCGAGCCAGTCCCGCCGCCGATGGCCAGCAGCGCCTCGGGGCGCGCGCCGACCGAGGCCAGCGCCTCGGCGCTGTCGCGCAGTCCAAAGCTCACCCCCTCGAGCACCGCGCGCACCAGATCGTCCCGCGTGGTGTCCGCACCGATCCCGGTGAACGCACCGCGGATGCCTGCATCGTTGTGCGGTGTGCGCTCGCCCGAGAGGTAGGGAAGGAACCGCACCCGGCCCGGCGCGGCAGGGCATTCGCCCAGCCCCGCGGTGAGCTCGGCGGGGCGCGCGCCGGTGATGCGCGCCAGCCAGTTGAGGCTGTCGGTGCAGCTGAGCATCACGCCCATCTGGTACCACGTCCCCGGCACCGCGTGGCAGAAGCTGTGCAGGGCACTGTCCGCAGCAGGGCGGTAGCCGTCTCGCGCGGCCAGCAGCACGCCCGAGGTGCCGAGCGACACGAAGCCCTGGCCTTCGGTCAGAACCCCGGTGCCGCAGGCGGCAGCAGCATTGTCTCCGGCCCCTCCGGCCACGGCGACGGGACCGCTCAGCCCCCAGCGGGACACCAGATCGCCGCGCAGATCACCAGCCCGCTCCGAGCCTTCCACGAGGCGTGGCATCTGATCCCGGCGCATGCCGCTTGCATCCAGCAGAACGTCTGACCAGTCCCGCGCCCCGGTGTCGAGCCAGCTTGTCCCGGCACTGTCGGACATGTCCGCCACATGCTCGCCCGTCAGGTAGAGGTTGAGGTAGGCCGCAGGCAACAGCACCTTTGCCACGCGGGCAAACGCCTCGGGCTCGTGGGTCTTCATCCACATCAGCTTGGGAGCGGTGAAGCCCGGAAAGACGATGTTGCCCGAAAGGTCACGCACCTGCTCAGTCCCGTCGAGCGCCGCCGCCTCCACATGGGCGCGGCTGTCGTTCCACAGGATACAGGGCCGTATCACGGCGTCGGAGGCATCGAGACAAACCGCTCCGTGCATGTGCCCCGCTACCCCGATGCCGCGCAGTCCGGCCCAGCCGGGGTGAGCCGACAGCTCGGACACCGCGCCTTCAAGCGCGGCGATCCAGTCTTCCGGATCCTGCTCGGACCAGCCGGGGTGGGGGTGCTGCACGTCGTAGTGACGTTCCGCCGAGGCCAGCGGCGTGCCGCCTTCGTCCGTCAGCAGGGCCCGCAGCCCGGAAGTGCCAAGATCGATCCCAAGATAGCTCATGTCTTATCCTACGTAGTCTTCGACGGTCTTTGTTACGCCCTGCGACCAGAGCCGCCCAAGCCAGTCCGCGAACAGCCCGGCGAACCGCTCGTTCTTCGCAAGCTCGCCGTAAACCGACCGTTGCGACAGCCAGGCGACAGGCGTCTCGCGTGCTTCTGCCGAGAGCGCCACCAACGCATCCCACGACGGATCGTTGGGTGCAATGGCGGTCCCGTCCTCGAGCGTTCCGGCGCAGTAGCGGCACCAGAGCGCCGATTCCAGCGCCAGCCCCTCGACCGGGGCGCCGGCCTTCAGGCCATCGGCAATTGAGGGCACGATGAACTTCGGCTGCCGGTTGGACCCGTCAAGGCAGAGCCGCCGGATGGTGTCCTTCACTGCGGGGTTGGAGAACCGCTCGTCGATCAGCTCGAGATAGGCCTCGGGCGTGAACTCGGGGACCGGATGCACATGGGGCAGCACCTCGGTTTCCTCCACTTTGCGGAAATAGGCATGCACCAGCGGGTGGGCCATGGCCTCGTCCACCAGCTCACAGCCCAGCAGGGCGCCGGAATAGGCGATGATCGCGTGCCCGCCGTTGAGGATGCGGATCTTCATCCGCTCGTAATCATGTACCTTGTCCGTGAAGGTGACGCCCGCTTCCTCGAGCCGGGGGCGGCCCTGGGGGAAATTGTCTTCGAGCACCCATTGCCGGAAGGGCTCGCAGGTCACGGGGACCGGATCGTTGATGCCGTATTTCGCGGCCACGGCTCGCTCGTGATCGCCGGTGGCGGGGGTGATGCGATCGACCATGGAGTTGGGAAATGCGACGTTCTCGGCGATCCAGTCTGCCAGTTCGGGGTCCGACAGGCGGGCGGTGCCGGTGACCGCATCGCGGGTCACATCGCCGTTGCCGGGGATGTTGTCGCAGCTCATCACCGTGAAGGCGGGGGTGCCCGCTGCGCGCCGGGCCCTAAGCGCGGCCACGACGGCGCCGAAGACGGTTCGCGGCGCGTCGGGCGCTTCGCCATCGGCCACGATGTCGGGGTGGGTGGGGTCGAAGGTCTCGGTCACCGGATTAACGTAATAGCCGCCCTCGGTCACGGTCAGCGACACGATGCGCGTGGCCGGGTCGGTCATCTTGGCGACCAGCGGCCCGTTGGTCTCGTCCACCTCGACGAAGTCGATCATCGAGCCGATGATGCGGGGGCTTTCGCCGGTGGCCGACAGCTCGATCACCGTCGACAGGCAGTCTTGCGCCTTCAGCTGATTGCGCATCTTCGCGTCGGGCGCACGCACCCCGGCGCCGGTCAGGGCCCAGTCGTGATCGAGCCCCTTCGCGAAGAGGTCGTCGAGATACACGGCCTGGTGCGCCCGGTGAAAGTTGCCAAGCCCCACGTGCACGATGCCGTGGCTCAGGCCGGAGCGGTCATAGCCCGGCCGCGCGACCGCGCTGTCGGTCTGGTCATTGATAAGGGTCATGTCGGGCCTCCCTCAGCTCATCCACTGACCGCCGTCCACGTTGTAACACTGGGCGACGATGTAATCGGCCTCGGGGGAGGCCAGGAAAATTGCCATGCCGGTCAGGTCCGCTGCGGTGCCCATCCGGCCATAGGGGACGGCGGCGCCGACCTCCTGTTTCTTCTGTCCGGGGGCCTTGCCTTCGTATTTCGCGAAGAAGGCATCGACCCCGTCCCAGTGTTCGCCATCCACCACGCCGGGGGCGATGGCGTTGACGTTGATGCCATGCTCAATGAGGTTCAGCCCCGCACTCTGCGTGAGCGAAATCACCGCCGCCTTGGAGGCGCAGTAGACCGCCACGAGCGGCTCGCCCCGGCGGCCCGCCTGGCTGGCCATGTTGATGATCTTGCCGCGGATGCCTGCGGTCACCATGTGGCGAGCGACCGCCTGCATGGTGAAGAGAACGCCCTTTACGTTGATGTCGAAGACGCGGATGTAATCCTCTTCCTCGATCTCGACGATGGGGGCGGCGGTGAACAGTGCGGCGTTGTTGATCAGGATGTCGATCTGCCCGAGCTTTTCCACCGTCTCTGCCACGGCGGCGTTGATGCTGGCGCGGTCGGTGACGTCCATCTGCACCGCGATTGCCGCATCGCCGATCGAGGCGGCGGTGGCCCGCGCACGCTCGATGTCGATGTCGGCGATGGCGACGCGGGCGCCCTCGGCCACGTAGGTGCGGGCGAAGGCCTCGCCGATGCCGCGCGCGGCCCCGGTGATGAGAGCGCTTTTCCCCGTAAGACGGCTCACAGGCGCAGGCCCTCGTCATCGAAACGGTGCATCTTCGAGGTGTCGGGGGTCATGAAGATGGTGTCGCCATGTTTGACAGGCAGCTCGCCATCCACGCGCACGGTGAGGGGCTCAGACCCGAGACCATGGTCGTTGACATGCAGGAAGGTGTCCGAGCCAAGATGCTCGGCCACATTCACCTTGCCCTGCCAGAGGCCTTCGGTGGTCGACACGGCGATATGTTCGGGGCGCACGCCCACGGTGGCCGCGCCGTGCTGGCGCGCGGTGTCGCCCTTGAGGAGGTTCATCTTGGGCGAGCCGATGAAGCCCGCCACGAACTCGTTGCGCGGGTTGTGGTAAAGCTCGAGCGGGCTGCCCACCTGTTCGATATGCCCGGCACGGAGCACCACGATCTTGTCGGCCATGGTCATTGCCTCGACCTGGTCGTGGGTGACGTAGATCATCGTGGTGGCAAGCCGTTCGTGCAGCTCCATGATCTCGAGCCGCATGCCCACCCGCAGCGCCGCGTCTAGGTTCGACAGCGGCTCGTCGAAGAGGAAGGCCTGAGGCTCGCGCACGATGGCACGGCCGATGGCGACCCGCTGGCGCTGACCGCCCGACAGCTGACCAGGGCGGCGGTCGAGATAGTCCGTGAGGTTGAGCGCCTTGGCGGCCGCGTCGATGCGGCGCTTCTGCTCGTCCTGGGGAACCTTGGCCATCTTCATCGGGAAGGCGATGTTCTTGCGCACCGACATGTGCGGGTACAGGGCATAGCTCTGGAACACCATGGCAAGGCCACGCTGGGCGGGGGCAAGTTCGGTGGCGTTGGTGCCGTCGATCTCGATCTTGCCAGAGGTCACGTCCTCGAGGCCGGCGATCAGCCGCAGCAGGGTGGACTTGCCGCAGCCCGACGGGCCGACGAAGACCACGAACTCGCCGTCGTTGATCTCGAGGTCGAGGGGCGGGATGACGTTCACTTCACCGAAGCTCTTCGTCACCTTCTCAAGTTGAATGCGTCCCATGTTGTTTGGTCCTTATTTCACGGCGCCGAAGGTGAGACCCCGGACCAGTTGTTTCTGGCTGAACCAGCCCATGATGAGGATCGGAGCGATGGCCATGGTCGAGGCCGCCGACAGCTTGGCGTAGAACAGGCCCTCGGGGCTGGAATAGGAGGCGATGAACGCGGTCAGCGGCGCGGCTTTCGCGGCGGTGAGGTTGAGCGTCCAGAATGCCTCGTTCCAGGCGAGGATGATGTTCAGCAGCAGGGTGGAGGCGATGCCCGGCACCGCCATCGGGGTGAGAACGTGGATGATCTCGTCGCGCAGGGTGGCGCCGTCCATGCGCGCCGCCTCGAGGATCTCGCCGGGGATCTCGCGGAAGTAGGTATAAAGCATCCACACGATGATCGGCAGATTGATGAGCGTCAGCACGATGACAAGACCGATGCGACTGTCGAGCAGGCCGAGGTCGCGGAAGATGAGGTAGATCGGAACCAGCACGCCCACGGGGGGGAGCATCTTGGTCGACAGCATCCACATCAGCACGTCCTTGGTGCGCTTGCCGGGCACGAAGGCCATGGCCCAGGCGGCGGGCACCGCGATGATGAGGCCCAGAACGGTCGAGCCCACCGACAGGATGACCGAGTTCCAGAAGTGGCGGAAGTAGTTCGACCGCTCCTGCACGGTGGCGTAGCTGTCGAAGGTCCAGGCCGAGGTCAGCACCTCGAGCGGGTCCTTGATCGCGTTGCCCTCGGTCTTGAATGACAGCACGACGATCCAGAAGATCGGGAAGAAGATCGCGATGGCGATAAGCCAGGCCGCCACGGTCACGATTGCCTTCCGGCGGTTGGTCACTGCACGTGCCATGGGGCGGTCTCCTGCCGTTGGTGTTGTTGCGTGTGGGCGGGGCGGACCGTCCCGGCAGGGGCCGGAACGGGGCGGGGGGAATGGGACGCGGGGCTCATGCTCAGGCGTCCAGGTTCTTGCCGATCATCCGCATCAGGAAGATCGCGACGATGTTGGCGAGGATGATGGCCACGACGCCACCTGCCGAGCCCATGCCCACATCGAACTGCAGCAGCGACTGCATGTAGATGAGGTAGGTCAGGTTGGTGGATGCGGTGCCCGGTCCGCCGCCGGTGGTCACGAGGATCTCGGCGAAGATCGACAGCAGGAAGATCGTCTGGATCAGTACCACTACGGTGATCGCACGCGCGAGGTGCGGCAGCATGATGTACCAGAAGCGGGCCAGGGCAGGTGCCCCGTCCATCTCGGCCGCCTCAAGCTGCTCCTGGTCGAGCGACTGGAACGCGGTCAGCAGGATCAGCGTCGCGAAGGGCAGCCATTGCCAGCTGACGATGAAGATGATGGACGCCAGCGGTGCCTGGCTGAGGAAATCGTAAGGTTGCAGGCCGAGCGACTGGAACAGGTGTCCGAAAAGCCCGTTCACCGGGTTCATGAACATGTTCTTCCACACCAGCGCCGACACGGTGGGCATCACGAAGAACGGCGCGATCACCATGATCCGCACGATCCCCTGACCCCAGAAGGGCTGGTCCAGCAGCAGCGCCAGCAGGGTGCCGCCCACGGTGGTGATAAGCAGAACGCCCCCCACCAGAAGCAGCGTGTTGACCAGCGCATCCATGAAGGCCGGATCGGTCAGGAAGAAGCGGTAGTTCATCCAGCCGGTGAACTCTTCCATCCCCGGCATCAGCAGGTTGTAGCGCAGGAACGAGAAATAGAGCGTCATGCAGAGCGGGATCAGCATCCAGCCGAGCAGTAGAAGCACGGCGGGAGAGATCATCAGCCTCGCGGCGGCGCGGGAATGCTGGGTGGCCATCAGAGGTCTCTCGGGTTCGGAGTGGACCGGGTATGGCACCACCATGCACCTGCCTTCACGGCGCGCAGGATGTCGGTGTCAGCCCCGATGGGAAAGGGCGCAGGCAGCAAGGTTGCCGCCCGCGCCAAGGTGAGGGCGATTACTTGATGTAACCGGCCTTCATCATCTCACGCTGGGTGAGCTGTTGTGCACTGGACAGCGCCTGATCGGCGTCCATCTGACCGGCAAGCGCTGCCGAGAACTGCTGGCCCACTGCCGTGCCGATGCCCTGGAATTCGGGGATCGAGACGAACTGCGCACCGACGTAAGGCACGTCCTGAACCGAGGGCTTCTCGGGGGTGGCCGCGTCCATGGTCTCCTTGGTGAGGGTCGCGAAGGGCGCCTCGGCAAGGTAGTCCTCGTTTTCATAAAGCGAGGTGCGGGTGCCCGGAGGCGCCGCGCGCCAGCCCTGCTTTTCAGCAACAAGCTGGGTGTATTCCTTGGAAGTGGCCCAGGTCACGAAGGCCTTGGCAGCCTCGGGCGACTGGGTCGATGCCGGGATGCCGAGGTTCCACGACCACAGCCAGTTGCCGTGGTTGTCCACGCCTTCCTTGTTGGGGAAGACCGCGTAGCCGACGTTGTCCGCCACGGTGGATTCCTCGGGGTCGGTGACGAAGCCTGCGGCGACGGTCGCGTCGATCCACATGCCACACTTGCCCTGCTGGAACAGCGACAGGTTCTCGTTGAAGCCGTTGGACGATGCGCCCGGAGGACCGTATTTGGTCATCAGGTCAAGATAGTCGGTTACCGCTGCGGTCCACTCGGGGCTGTCGAACTGGGGCTGCCAGTCCATGTCGAACCAGCGTGCGCCGTAGCTGTTGGCCATGGCCGAGATGAAGGCCATGTTCTCGCCCCAGCCCGGCTTGCCGCGCAGGCAGATGCCGTAGACGCCGGCATCGCTGTCGGTCATCGCCTCGGCGGCGGCCTTGATCTGCGTCCAGGTGGGCTGCTCGGGGATCTCGACGCCCGCCGCTTCGGCCAGGTCCTTGCGGTACATGACGAAGGCGCTCTCACCGTAGAAGGGCAGCGCATAAAGCGTGTCGTCAACCGACAGCGCACCGCGGATCGACGGGATCAGGTCCTCGACATCGTAATCGTCGGACAGGTCGTCGAGCGGCATCAGCCAGTCACGGTTGCCCCAGATCGGCACTTCGTAGTTGCCGATGGTCATGACGTCGAACTGGCCGCCGCCGGTGGCGACATCCTGCGTGACGCGCTGACGCAGGACGTTTTCCTCCAGCGTGACCCACTCGACGGTGATGTCGGGGTGCTGCTCATTGAAGTCGTCCATCATGCTTTGCATGCGGATCATGTCGCCGTTGTTCACGGTTGCGACGGTGATGGTTTCTGCCTGTGCAGCGGTGGCAAGCGCGCCGACGGCGCACGCGCCCATCAGGGCGCGGAACGTATATGACATGGTGTCCTCCCAAAGACGGTCATGAGCATATGCTCATAAACTGAATAAAAGCTCACACATGGACGCGAGTCGTGTCAAGCCTGTTTTACAGGCAATGCGGGTATCAGGCGCCGATCAATTCGGCGGCGGTCAGTTCGTCGGTGATCAGGTGGTCGATCAGCTTGCCCTTGAGGGCGGCCCGCAAGGCCTTGATTTTGCTGGTTCCTCCGCCAATACAGACCACCGGGCCATTGCTGTTTCTGACCCGTACGCCAACCATGGAATCGTTGACGGGATGATCGAGATACTGCCCGTCGGAATCGAAGATATGGCCGCACAGCTCGCCCGCCGCCCCCGCATCCTGCACCGCGCGCAGTTCTTCCCGGGTCAGGAACCCGTCCACGTGCAGCGGCGCATCATCGGCCATCTGGCCGATGCCCACGAGGGTCACGTCCGTCTGCATCGCCAGCTCGCGCGCATTTCGCACGTGGGGCAGGTTCCGATACACCTCGAGCTCGTCGGCATCGCGGGCCATCACCGGGGCGGACATGGGGAAATGCGCTGCGCCGGTCTTATCGGCGACGCGCATGATGACCTCGTAGAACGAGGCCGATCCGTCCGGCGCCACGTTCCCGATCAGCGACACGAGCCTGTGCTGGCGCGCCTGCGTGGGCTGCATGTGTTCGATCACCGACCGAAGCGTCCGCCCGGTACCAAGCCCGATAAGCTTGGGCGTCGGGTCGTCGAAGATGCGCTCCAGCTCGGGCACGGCGAAGGAGGCTATGGCGCGCATGGCCTCGTCGATGGATCCTGCGCGCGGGGCAACGCGGGCGCGGGCCAGACCGTAGCGCTGGCGCAGCGCCTTCTCAAGCTCGAGGCATTCCGCTACCGGATGGTCGATGCGCACGCGCACCAGCCCTTCGGCTATGGCGCGGGCCACCAGCCGCTGCACCCTCTGGCGCGATATTCCCAGCTCGGCCGCGATCTGGTCCTGACGCATGCCGCCCACGTAGTAAAGCCAGCCCGCGCGCGCCGCGAGATCCAGTGCCGCGTGTTCGGTATCATCGCTCATCGGGTCTGCTCCTGTGGTGCAAGGTGGGGGGCGGCAGGGCGGAACAACGCCGGGGCAAGGGCAGGCAGGTCCTGCATCCGCGCAAAGCTCTGGTCAGGGGTGGCATCAGGCGCAGAGGGCGGCCTGATCCCGTGGAAGTGGCTGCCGCCGGTGAAATGCCAAACGGTCATGCCTGCGGCGCGCCCGGCCCGCAACCCGGCGAGCGAATCCTCGATCAGCAGGCACTGCTGTGGCGCGAGTCCGGCTTTGCGGGCGGCCATTAGCGGCAGGTCCGGCGCGGGCTTGCCATGAGCCACTTCCTCGGCGGTGGTGATGCGCCCCTCGAACAGCGGCGCGATCCCGGCGATCTGCATGGATTGCGCCACCCGCGGCGCGCTTGAACTGGTGGCGAGCGCGTAGGGTACTTCGAGCCGCGCCAGCATGTCGATGAAGCCCGGCATTACGGTCAGATCCGTCTGAAACGCCTCGAACAGCCGGCGGCGATAGTCGATCTCGAAGCCTTCGGGCAGGGTGATGCCGAATTCCTTGCGCACCTGCGCAAGCACGACCGGATAGCTGCGCCCAAGGAAATGCTGCGCCACGTAGGGGAGGTCGATCTGGATGCCATGCTGGGCAAGTTCCGCGACCAGCATGCGGGCACTAATGACCTCGCTGTCGACAACGACACCGTCGAAGTCAAAGATCACAAGGCGGATGTCGGTCATGCGGTGCTCCGGGTCGCGGCTTTGCCAAGGTGTGCGCCATGCGGCGGAGGCGTGCAACAGTGCAGACC
The DNA here is from genome assembly GCF_014643635.1 of Salipiger pallidus. Taxonomy (GTDB): domain Bacteria; phylum Pseudomonadota; class Alphaproteobacteria; order Rhodobacterales; family Rhodobacteraceae; genus Salipiger; species Salipiger pallidus. Next base: position 400,013 of record NZ_BMJV01000005.1, on the reverse strand, counting down.
TGATTTCACTGCAGGGCAGGGTAGGCTTCTGGGGGGCTCCTTACGTGTCGTTTGGGCGGAGAGGCGTCTGTATCCCGATGACCGGGCAGGGCTCGGGCTGGTGTGAAATTTCTCCGCGGAACGCTGCGATTTTCCTCTTGCACCACCCGCGGCGTTTCTTTATCAGCCCCGCTACCGGGTGATTAGCTCAGTGGTAGAGCGCTTCGTTCACATCGAAGATGTCAGGAGTTCAAATCTCTTATCACCCACCATTTTCCCTTCATCTTGAGGGGTCTTCCAAGAAATAATGAATCGTTTTCGGGTTATCCTAACCTAGGAATCATGTTTCATGCTGGAAAAATCCAACATATCGACGGCGCTCTGCATGTGCTGCGGCAGGTATCTCGCCTAAGTCGAGACGGTGATCGCCGGGTTGCTGTGGCCGAGACCCTGGCTGACCTTTTCGAGCGGCACTCCTGAAGACAGCATTGTGACGGCGGCGGTGTGGCGCAGCTGGTGGATCTGGACATGACCGATCTTTGACCGCTCGAGCGCCTTCACAGATCCCGTCCGGAGAGCCGTCACCCGGCGTCCGGCATATTCGATCACATGATCTGACAGGGGCCTCATTGGCGGCAAGCAGGGTGGGGCGCGTCGTGTTGTTCACCGGCAGGACTGCCCGGCCTTTGCACGTCACGCTGCCTTCGAGCCTCAGGTCAGTCGTGCCGCGTTCAAAGTCGATGCGTTGCCAAGTCAGGTCCAGGACCGCCGCGAGCCGTGCTCCGGTTCCCAGCAGCAGCACCAATGCCAGGCGGGCAGGCTGACCGTGCGCGTCCTTCATGAGGCCGCGGGCTTCTTCTGTGGAGGATCCGCGAGTCAGTCTGCGGCTTCTGCGGGCGCCAAATCTTCGGCGAAAGGTCGATGTCGCGGATGTCCGGCGCAAATGTCAGGGCGCTGCGCAGGTGCCCGAGCTCGGTTCAGACCGTGCCCTGTCGCTTGCCGGTGCCCATGTGCTTGCTGGCATTGTCAGCGCACATGGCCTTGTGATTTCGTCCAGAGTGTAGGCTCCGAAATGCTTGAGGACCGCCTTGCCGGTATAGAGCATGGTCTGAGCCTCGGCTTGTCGCCCATTTCCTTTACGCAGCTTCCCCATAGCTGGCTCGCAGTGTCGACGCGCGGGGCCATCGCTATGACCTTTGTGCGATAGACGGTCAGGGCCTCGGCGACTGAGTCCGCTTGGCTGGTCGGCTCAAGCTGCTGGCGGGCGTCTTGGGGGCATTACACTTGGACCTTTGCGCAACGGCCACCCTGCTTCGTGGAGTGCTTACGCCGCCTCTTGGCGATGCTGCAGTAGTGGACGTGCCTCGGTCCAACGGCGATGACAGCGTTACCCGTCAGCCCGAGGGGCTGGCATAGCGGCTGGTGACACAAAGCGACAACGTGGTGATGATCCAGGTCTATCCTCGGATCTGGCTCGGGGTGGTATGCCGCCTCAACGACTGGGTGCCGATATTCACCGACGAGCTCAACATCCCGCCGCCGGGGGGCAAGGGCCGGTGAGCAGCCAGTTCGACACCAACACCTGGCGCCTGCGGATCGAGATGATCCCGCCGGCGGTGATCCTGGCCGGGCGGATCGTGGTCTACCTGACGCTGACCTATCGCTGCCCCGGAGCGAACGGTGAAGCGATGCTCGAAGATCGTACCAACCGCCTGAACTACCACCTTCTTGCTGCATGAATTGCAAGCCCAGCCCAAGCTAGAAAAGGGGGGCTGATCAATGTCACCTGGGCTGAGCTTGCGTCGCTGTCTAAGCAGCGCCGGGATAACCATCGGAATTTAACTTCGTTCCATAAAGTTCTGCGCAGCCGAGGATTTTTCAAAGTCTGAGGTGCCCTAAGCGTTTGTGGAGCGGTGAAGGCTGCCAGCGCGTGCCCTTGTCCAGCGCCTTCTTGGACATTTCACCCACTACGCTGCGCATTCGGGGTCTTGTCGCATGGGAGATCATCCTGCGCGACATCACCGAAATCATCGACCACTGCACTGCCACCGCACCGGTGCTGGCTGGCAGGCCCGCCGCTCACCGTCATGATCCGGACCATCCGGTCCTGGCACGGCGACGACATCGGCTGGGACGACATTGGCTATCACTACCTGATCGTCGTGACGGTGCCGTCGCGGGGTTCGCCCGATCCAGCTGGTCGGTTCCCGTGCCGTCGGCCATGAGACCGGCACCATCGGCGGTTTTGTATCGACCCACTGAAAACCTGCTCATGCTAAAAGGGAGAATGTAGCTATGAGTAAGACGGTGGTCGACAGCATCAAACGGTGCATGGCGAAGCGTAAGACGGGGCTCGTCATTGAGACCACCCAAGGCAAGACGACCGTGTCGGAGGCAAGCCGGTCCTTCGACCTGTCGCCCTCCGAGATCGAGGGCTGGGTCGAGGATGCCAAGCGCGGCATTGACAACTCCCTGCGCGCTAACCCGCTCGACATCCGCGAGCAATACGAGAAGCAGCTCCGGGACCTGCAGGACGCCTATGGCGAGGCCATGCTGTAGCTGCGGGCGCGAAAAAAGCTTCAGGCCGTGCCGTCGGTTGCAGCTGCGCCGAACGAGCGCTGGTGGACGGATCTCGCCCGTATCTGGACGGCCACGAACGCCAGCAGCAAGGGCAGCCTGGAGGCCAGTTCCAGCCACGTTTTCGATCTGTAGCATTGCGGCTTTATTTTTCCCATCCACCCTATTCCGGCTCAGCCATCAGCGAGAGGACGTAGAACGTGGGTTGGCTGAGAAACGGTATCGTTAGCATACGCCAAGCAAGGCAGACAGACGTCGGGAATTGCTAAAGCTGAGCTCGATCAGTGTTCAGTGAAGTCCCCAAAGTCGACCTTCATCAAGTCAACGCAACCGCGTTCCATCCGGAAAGTCCGCTTTTTGGAAGCTGCCGCGCAGCGGCGGCTTGACTGACGAATGTCGGGTTGGGACGGGTGGCGGCAGTTGCAGTGCAGTCAAGATGAGACGCCGCAGATCGGATTTGAGCCCGGCTTCCCGCCTTGGCCATGGATGACCTTCAGCCCCCGGCTGTAGCAAGCCGGGGGCCTAGGAGTGGCGCGGCACGTCCTCGAGAGGGCGGCGTAGCGTGGGAAATTACATACCGTGCGAAACGGCGAAGCCGCTGAAGCCGCCCATGCCGAGCTCGGCGAGTTCGGTCAGCGCGCCGGTTTCAAGATCCACTGAATAAAGCCCGGCCATATCCTCACCATCGAACTGCAGAAGCGCATAGGCCATGTCGGTGCCTTCCTCGGGCGAGACGATGTCGAAGCCACCCCAGTCGGTCACGTTGACCTTTTCGCCGTCCAGCGTCAGGTATCCGACGCTGGCAAGCTCACCTGCATTGTTGGCCAGGGTGACCAGCGTGTTGGCCTGCGCGTCGATGGCATATTGGGCCGTCGACCCTGCCGTCTCGCCGGAGATCGCATTGGTGTAGGCGTTGGCAAAAATCTCGGGTTCGGCATCGGCCGACATGTCACCCTCGACGTAGAACGCATCAGTGAAGCGCAGGACCGAGTTGGCGCGCTCGTCGCCGTCGCCGAAGCCTTCGGGGAAGTAGACGAGGTTTGACCCGTCTGCGCCCACGGCGCGAACCGCGTCGATTTGGTTGTTGAAATCGAACGCGACGGCACCTTCCCCGATGGTGGTGTCGTCCATGAAGGTGGCGCCGAGATCGGTCAGCTCACCGGACATTGGGTCGACCTCGTAGATCATGCCGTCGGCAAAGCCCAGGAGCTGCCCCGTCACGGGCCGATACGCGATGGCGCGGAGCGGATTTTCCAGCGTGTAGGTTTCAACCTCGCCCGGCTGAGCAATATCGGCCATGGTGACGAGCGTCCCGCCGTCTTCGGCCAGAGCGTAGCCCATCATGCTTGCATCGTCCTGGGCCAGAGCGGCCGAGCCGAAAGTGAGCGCAAGAGCGGTAACGGGAAGCGTGGTCTTCAAAAGCATGGGTCATCCTGTTGTTGAGATTGGCCAGCATCGAGCTGGCCAGATGCAAGGAGCCACGGATGAACCTGCGGCAGGGTTTCAGCGGAATGAAGGCTTTTTCTTGCTGGATAGGAGCGGGCGGGCGCATCGCAAATCCGCCTCGCACCTCTTTGTTGTTGCGTCCGGGACAAGTGGGGCGGGCTTTCTTCCGGAAGCATGCTGCAAAGCCAATGATGCTGAGACGTGTGCGCGCCTCTCGCCGAAGACGGTGTCGAGCCTGACGCGGGAGGGCTAGGATTCGCGGTGATGCGTCAGGCTGGCTTTGCAATGACAGCGGAATTTTGAGCAAGTGCGGCGAACGACAGCTTTGATCGGCCTTACCGCAGGGTTCCGGTTCGGTGACGAAGGTCGGCTCAGGGCCGCAAGCGTGTGATGGCGTGACTGAATGTCCGGATGGTCAGGGAGGCCATGTGCCGCAGCACAAGCCTCTGTTGCGGGCCTGAAGGGTGTGAACTGCAATGCTTGTGTCGGGCTTTAGTCCGGTGTGGCAGGGCGGGCGAAAAATTGCTGTGGAAAGTTCTCTCAACCGTCTTGCAAGCGGTGCTGCAGCCAGCTAAACCCCGCGATATCGGGTGATTAGCTCAGTTGGTAGAGCGCTTCGTTTACACCGAAGATGTCGGGAGTTCGAGTCTCTCATCACCCACCAAAATCAACTACTTAGCGGCTTCGTCAGGGTCATGTTTCCCAATTTCGGAAATGTGTTTCCCAAAGTCGGGTAGAAGAAGCACCGTCTCACGGTTCATGTGCTCAACCTCAGCGCGTCGTGCGTAGTGGCGCGACATGCGCTCGGAGAGGTGTCCGAGCATGGCTTGAACACGCTGGATCCCGCCAAAGAGCTCTGGGTTCCTGGCGACGGTATTCGCGATGACTGTCGCGTTGGTGGTGCGCAGGCCGTGGAAGGTCGGGCGGAACTGACCGTCCTCCATTTCTTCGAGACGCTTGGGGCGCAGGCCAACCCGGATCAGCTCTTTCGTCCAGGACGCGCCAAAGCCTTTTCCCCATGGCTTGCCGCGGCTGTTCGTCAGCAGGGGGAGCGCTGGGGCAACGATCTGAGCCTTGCGGCGTGCCGCTCGTTCTTCCTCGATGATCGCCAGCACGACGGGATGCAGGGGGACTGTAACCGGGTTTCCGGTCTTTCCCTGCTCAATGCTCCAAACGCCGTCGCGTATCTGGTTCTCGCTCATACCGATCACGTCGGCGCGGCGCTGTCCGGTGTAGAGCGCTACCAGTGCGACCTTGACGATGTGGCGCTTACCCTTGCCAATCAAGGTCTCGAGCTTGTCATCAGGCCACGGCTCATAGCTCTCATCGCTCTGGACGCGCTCGATGCGCCGGCACGGATTCTCGTCTGCAAAGCCGCGCGTGCGACCCCAAGAGAAAACCGCGCTCATGTCGTCCAGCCGGCGGTTCGCTGTCGCTGGGCGTTCCGCAAGGCTGTCGTAGACGGCTTGTACGTGAATGGGCCGGATCTGGTCTGCTTCGAAGGCGCCCCACCGATCGCTCATGAGGTCCAAGGCGTAGTCTCGCAGCAGGCGGCTGGACTTCGGCAGTTTGGAGTACCTGGCGCTGTCGCGGTGTTCGCGGATCAAGCGGGTGATGGCCTTCGGGCTTTCAAATTCACCAGGGACGGTGCCGAAGGCTTCGTGATGGGCAGCGTTATAGGCAGCGCGATACTCTGCGTCGAAAGGATGGGGCAGGGGCTTGCGCGTCTCCACACCCTTCCGAACAACGCGGAAGAAGAAGTACTCTCGGCCACGCGCCACCTTGCGCTGCACATATCGTTCAAGGCGGATGTCACCGGCCACGGCTTGCCCTCAAGATAGGATCGCTGTCGTCGGGCGACTCTGCCGCGCCGGCAATGAACCGGTCAACCTCTGCCCACCGCCAGCGGGTTGAGCCGCTCGGTAGCTTCACCGGCTTAGGGATCAGTCCTTTGCGCGCCCAATCCCAAATCGTGCTTTCTGAGGCGTCAAGCAGCCCGGCCATGGTCTTCGCGCTGACATAGGCGAGGGGGCGCGCTTCGACGGCCACCTGCGCGGGCTGCGTGTAGGTCATGCGGGCTGCGGCCATGTTAGGGCCTCCCTCCTGTTTGACGATAGGAACGCCACAATTCCCTCTTCGTGATCTTGATGAAGACTCCGGACAGACACCAAGATATGGTGACTCTGCAGCCGTGATGGATGTTCCAGCACCCACCACGGCCTAGCGCCCACTTGCGATGCAAGCACAAGAGGACGATCTTGATGAACTTTAATGCTTCGAACTTGCTGTTCACGTTTGAGAGGGTCAGATGCGCGAAGATTCCGGCACCAAGGCCGACGCCGCCCTCGAACCCGGGGCCGATCATTCCAAACGGTCTACCCCCGGGGGTGCGGCCACCGAAGTAGGAACACTTAAGTTCGATCTTCTCCGCAGCGCCCTCTACCATGATTTGAGGGAAACAAAGCTGAAGAGAGTTCATAGAATTTTGGTCTTTGCAAACCTGCTGGCAGGGTCCGGTGCTATTGCAGCATTCGGTTACCAATTCCCTGTCGTAGGGCAGGTGGCGGGCGTTTTTGTCGCAGCCATAAGCTCCGCTCAACTGGTTTGGGATTACGCAGGTGCAGCGAGGGACCATGCAGATATGCGCCGCAGGTTCTACGGTCTCCTCGCTGATACAGAATGCCCTGCCGAAGAAATTCCAGTGTTGGATCTGCGTTCCAGAATGGTCCTCATCTATGCAGATGAGCCTCCCATGGTGCGGAAGACGAATGAGATCGCGCATGACCAAGCGGGTGAAGCTCTGTTCGGGGATGATTTCAGTCGTCTCAGGCCCAAGAAAGAGCGTCGTGGTATCTTTCTTCGAGGCCGCTGAAGTAGATATTCGATTCGCATAGGTCACGGCGGTCATGCTGCTGTCTCCTGTGCGAGGGCGTAGCCGCCCCACTGGTGAGCTGCGGCGGTCATCATGCCGGGGAAGGATCGGCTGCGAAGGCGCGCGCGCTCTGGGCCGGGCGGCATGCGGTGGACGCGGTTCCAGCGTTTCCATTCGTCGGTGCCGCGCTCGGGCTCGGGCAGGCGGTCCGTCTCGGTCAGCGCGGGTAGGCCGCGCAGATACCAGCCGGTGTTCTTGTACTCGGGGTGGCCGAACCAGAACGGCTGCGCCATGTGTGGCGCTGGCAGGTCTTCCGGCATGCGATCCTTGGCAAGGTCGTTCATCTCTGGGTTCTCGATGGCCACGCGCTCGATGGGGGCGGACCAGCAGGCGGTGAAGATGCTGACGCCTTCCTCGAACTCAGCTTTCATGTCTTCCAGGGTGCGGCCTTTCGGCAGGCGCTTGGGCTCGGTCCATTTGCCGGCGCCGCTCATCCACTGGCGGCCGGACCGGCAGAGCCGGGTGCAGGGAGGGTGAAGGACTGCCAGCAGATCCCACCCTTCCTCAAGGATGCCGTCCCGGATGTCGCAGACGTGGTGCCGGTTGCTGCCATCTTCGGCGGGGAGAATGTCGCAGGACCACACGTCATGGCCAAGCGCGGTGAAGGCCCGGCGGGCGATGCCCGAGGTCTCGCAGCCGATGAGGATGCGCAGCGGGCGGCTCATGCGAACGCCTGTACAGCTGCCGCAATGACCACACCCACAACGATCACCACCATTGCCCAGCGGAACGGGGCAGGGCCATAGGTTCGGGGTTTCAGTTTCTGTGCAGCCCGGAGGCGGTCGCCGCTCTGGAAGCTGGTGAGCGGCGGGTAGATCGCCGGGAACGCATCGGCCTTGCGCCGGGCGCGGGTGGCAAGCGCAATGTCTGCGCTGCCGGAGGCGCTGGTGAGGTAGGCCTCGGGTGTGCGGGGGAGGTTGTCGTTGGCGAGGGTCATGGTGGATCTCCAAACTGGTGCCCATCACAGCGCCCCGCATGAGGGGCGCTGACATTGGCATCAGGTGAGTGGATCAGGGGTTGGCAGTACGGCCGAACATGAGTGCGAGGCCGGTTGCCTCGGAAACGCGGAAAGAGATCTGCTGGAATTCTGCTAGCCTGCGGTACTCGACGCGGCGCCAGACGAAGCCGAGTTTTAGGCCATCCGGCCTGGGCCGGAAGCGGAAGCTCGCGACAATCTCGACCGGCTCCTCGCCTGCGAAGAGGGGGATTTGCAGCGTGAACTGCGTCGGCACCTTCATCTCGCCCCTGGTGTGGGTTTCGGTCTCATAGACGATGCTGCGCTCACCGGTTTGCAGCCGGGTGCTGGACTTGAAATTGACGCCTTGCGTCGCCTCGAGGTCACGGGCGATCTCGATCATCGTCGCGGGTTCTGGCGTGATGATGTCCGCGGCGTTCTCGTCGAGGAACTCGGCGAATTCCATCTGGTCGATCAGCTGCCCTTCGATCTTGTTCCAGCGCTTGAATTCTTCGCTCTCGCGTAGCTTGAGAGATGCCGTGTGCTTGCGGGCGCCGGTCTTCAGGCTCTCCGCGTCCGTCGCCTGATTGTGGCCGTGCCAGTCAAGGCAGGCGTGGACTGCCAACGTATCGATGTCAGCGATCAGGACCGATGCGCTGGTGCTGAAGCGGTTCGCGTAGCGGATCAGGGAATCCGCATCATCAGTGGTCAGCTGCTCGATGATGTGCGGGGGCAGCGCATGGGGAGAGGGGATTGCCGTCAGCGTGTAATCGGGCGGGGTCAGGGCAAAGCGCTGGCCGTGGTCTCCCTCGATGATGGGGTCTGCAAGGCGGGCCGAGGTAAGTGCGACCTCGAGCGCGCTGCGTGGATCGTACGGCGGCTCAAGATCGAGAGCTTCGGGGTTCTCGGTGATCATGGTCATTTCAGTATCCTTTGCGGGTGGGTGGTCAGGCGGTGATATGGCGGACGGCGCGCATCACCGCGTCTTCGGCGTGGGTGTTCGCCAAGGAGAGATCGCGGGACGCAAAGCGATTTCCGCTGGGGTCCGTGCCGCCGATCTCGTGCAGCAGCTCAATGAAGGCAGCGCCGTGATCTTTGACCTGCTGCATCTTCAGCTTCTCGGCCTCGGACAGGGCGCGGTAGGTGTGCCTCACGGCATTGTTTGCGGTTCGATTATCGCTGCTGCTCTCGACGTGGTCGGGCATTGTGCTTTCTCCTGTGGCTTGGGGTTACTCGGCGGCGCGATCGCGTCTGGCCTCGATGTCGTCGAGCCAGTCCTGCTGGTTCGGGTCGCGACGCGTGAGGCGAGCGTCATCATTCAGGAAGTAGATGCCGGCGCCGAGTTCACGCTTGGGCTTCTTCGCGGTGATCTGCGGGGTGCACTCGATCTGCCCGGCCTTGTTGACCTTCAAAGGCAGCTTAAGGGTGATTTCACCGCTGTTCCCGGTCTCCTGAATGGCGGCGAGGACTTCACTCAAGCGGTCATCTGCCTCCCGCAAAAGCTCGCCCCGGCGGAAGCCCTGCAGGAACTCGAGGAAGTTCAGTTCGTCTTTGGGCATCTGGCCCTCCTTTGGATTGGGCCCCCTGCCACTGCTTGGGGGTCAGCGATAAGTGCGGCAGGGGGATGCGGGCGGAATGCCCGGCATTCGGTAAGCGGTTAGGCGGTGGGGAAACTGGTGCCGCTAAGGCAGCTGCGGAGGGTCTCGTCCGCGCTGGTCATGCCGCATCGTCGCCGGTGCGGCGCGTGGCCATGGATGCAATCGCGGCACGGATCAGGCCGGTGCGGCGCGAGTATTCGCTGTCGGCCACTGCGGGGGCAGGGGGAAGGGGGTCGGGATCGCTGTGCGGTTCGATGACGACGAAATCGGTGCGCCCGGTGATACGCTGGTCGAGGTCATGAAGACGGTTGCCAGCCTCGGCGGTGATCGGATGGCCCTGGCGGGCCTTGGCCTGCAGCCAGATGTCCAGGCGCTTGATGTGGTCAGAGGTGGCGGCGGCCGGATCGGTCAGAAACGCCGCCTCCTCGGGGAAAATGACAGTTCTCGGCATGCATGCCTCCATTGAATGGCGCCTTGCGGCAAATGGAGCTGGTGGCTGCGGCCTATATTCTGCTGACCTGCACCGTCTCCCGTGTCGCCCTGAGATCGTCCGCAGGATGCGGGGTCAGCGTCGGGGTGTAGGGATGAGACTAAGGGGACAAATATCCCCGGTCAAGCGCAAAGGGGATATAAATCCCCACAAATCTCGCTTTCCGCGACTTGTCATGCTACAGTGCCGGTGTCAGCGCCGTGCTGGCCACAGGTCTGATGACGAGTTCCGAGGTGACGAAGAGCGGGAATCGTCCCAGCATGGCAGAAATGGCCATAAGGGGGGTCGATATGCGCCGAGACGATGAGCTCATCCGGCAGTACATGTTCGAGATGGAGGATTCACCAGAGTGGGTGGTTTGGTTCATGCCGGACGAAGGCAACGAGGAAGAGGAGGCGAAATACTACCATCTCCGCCTCCTGGCCGACGAAGGATTCCTGCAGGAGACTGGGCCGAACGGGTGCAATTTCCGCATCACCAACGCGGGACACGACTTTATCGGCATGATGCGTGATGAGGGTCTCTGGAAGCAGATGAAGATCCGCGCAAGCACAGTGGTCCCGCGTTACGGTCTGCGGCTGCTGTTTGAGGTCGGCAACGCGATTGTGCGCAACCGGCTGACGGAGCTGGGTGTTCCGCTGAATTGACGCCTCCAGCGTGGTGCTGGCGGCATGAGAAAGCCCGGCAAAGTAGGCCGGGTGGAGGTGAGGTCGGACCTTTGGAGCCCTACGTAGTTTCTGCTTTTTTCTCTATGACCTCTGCGATCTGTATCGCATGTTCTGCATGTATTCTCATGGTGTGCGTCAAGCGGATTGGCCGCATTTCAGACGATCTCTTTCGAACGATCACGGTGATTGAAAACTTAACGCCGGACGTGACCCTCCAGTGCAGTCTTTGCCAGAACAGTTTAGCGACTGCACCGCCAAATCGGGACAGGAGTGACCGTGAGGCCAGTCTCAAGCCGGTAGGGTCAGGCGAGATGAAGATCAGCAGAAAGCCAGATTGATTTGCCTCTATGGTGAGGGCGGAGGCGGGGGCCTGGTTGTGGGGCCAAGACGAGTGCTTATCCTGCCATCTCGCGCTTCTATCATTCACGGTCAACTTCGAAACTGGTCCTTGAACGATAACCCTATCGCCAACAATCGCATCTTTTAGGTGATTTGATATGACGCACCTAAGATGGGGCATTTCGCCATAAGCGGCGCCACCCCTGATCCATTCTGCTTTGATAGTTTGGCGCCGGCTTAACCATACTAAAATTGCGGTATAACCAGTGAATACTGCAGTTAAGAGAGAAGCGATTGCGGCCGAAAGGGCAATCCAGTTCGTCGCCGAAGGTGCGGAAACACTATCGTATATTATTGCAAGCCAGGAGGAAACTTCGGTGTACAGGATTTCAATCCTTCTTCGCCAATTCCGCCGCCACCAGCCTCGCCAGCCGCTGTGTTTCCTCGTTAGCCCCTCGCGCATCCTCAATGAAGCTCTGAGCGATTTCCTCGCGGGCCGCCGAATCGCTGATCAGCCCGCTCACCAACCCGACCATCATGCGGACAGCTGCGTTGCGGGTTGCAGCAAGCTCGCGCTCAAGCTGGATTACACGCGGGTCTTCCATCACGCGTCCCTCGCCAGATCCGCAGGAAACACAACTCGCGGCGCGTCATTCACCAAGTGACCATTCAAACGCTGTCCTCCCGTCAATCATCACATTCTGCCGATCAAAGTCTGAAAAGCTCTCTGGGCTCGGGTCTGCAAAAGTGCACAAGGCGTAGCCACGAATGGGCGTTCCGTAGCTGTTCGCGGCCTCATATTCGATAATCGCCCTCTTGAGGGTGTGCTCATCCAAGAGAAAACGTCTCGTCTGTGCTGCCTGCATTTCCGCAAGTTTCGGGTTGCGCGCTTGGCGATCTTGATCGGAGGCCTTCTTTTCCGGGTTGTCGGTCCATCCCTTGTAATCATCCAGCGTCGCCACCGACTCCGCTATGTGAGGATCCGAAAGGCGTCTGTAGGTCGAAGGCGCTTTCAGTCGTTTCTTGAGCGTGTCTTCACAGGCACTTATGAACTTGCCGTCTCGGGATTTCAGGAAGTCGGGCGTAGATGCCAAGCCTGTAATCCAAAGAGCGGCAAGCGAAGCTGAGCTGATGGCCAGCGCTGTGAGGAATACGTGGCGTCTCTTCAGCGAACCGTTCATATGCGCCGAGCCAGATCAGCCGGCCAGTGCAGGCGCACTGAGGAGGCCCATTTTAACCTGACGCCGTACATGGTCGGGCTGTTATCGTTGAAGCTGTGTAGGTCAAAGGTGCCTTCCTCGCGACCTGCGCGGACCACCTTCACCCAGCCCATGCCGGTCGCGTCTTCGCAGACGCACCGCTTGCCAACAGCTTCGAGTGGCACTCCATCATGGGTCTCGCGGGTGTAGAACAGCAAATCCCCGGCGCTAAATACCGGCTCCATGCTGTCGCCCTCGACCTCGACCGCCACCACGCCGTGCGCGGACAGTCCGGGCGGGCATTCGACCTGGGGGCCATCACCCTTGGCGTAGGCGTCGAAGACAGGGACTTGGGCGCCCGCGCCGACCTTGCCAGCGATCGCGATGGTGCTCGGTGCTTCGATGCCGCCGTTCAAAAACTGATCAAGCGTCATGTCGAGCGCTGAGGCGACTTTCTGGGCGTCATCTACGTTGGTCGAGCGCGACTTCCCTTGGCTGACTTTCTTAAGTTGCTCGTAAGAAACGCCAGCCACATCTGCGATTTTCCGAAGAGACATTCCTCGGGCAGACATCGCCTCTTTCAGCGCTTCTGAGAAAGTCATTGACATGGTGGGACAATAGTCCGCGCCAACATTGGCCGCTAGGCGACGATTATCCCTTGTTAGATGGGGATAAATATCCCTATACTGCAGCATGACCAGAGAACAGCTCATAGCCGATATCGAAGCGTTTGCCAGCGCGCGAGGCCTGGCACCCGCAACTGTAACCAGTCGTGCGGTCGGCAACAGCCGCCTCTACGCGCGTCTCGTTGGCGGCAAGAGCTGCACGCTCGAGGTTGCTGAGCGCCTGCGATCTTACATGAGCGATGAGTCTAAGCCCTCTGCCGCCTGAACAATCCTTCCCCATACTCTCACCCTGGGTGTCTGCCCAGTGACGCCTAAGAGGCCCACCGCATGACCGATCACCTAAAGCTTGTTGTCTCGAACACTGCATGTCCTGACCGTGGCATGTCGTCAGCGCCGGCGTCCCGGTCCAATATTCTGGACCGCTACCGCATGCGGGTGATCTCGGCGGATCTCTGGTCTGCCTATCTGCGGTCGCACTTCCGCAATCCCGAGGCCGTCGCGGCCTACTTTGAGGTGCGCGGCAGCACCGCCTGGAACTGGTGGGGTGGGGTGAGTCGCCCGACCGCTGACAAGGTGATGATCGCTTTGCTGGAAGATGCGGGTTTCGTGGCTTGGCTCACCTCGGCGGTGGCGGCGGATGCCGATAATCGGAGGGCCGCATGAGCTTTTCCAGCGATCTTCTCGGCCGCCAGCCGATCATGCGTCCCATCGGTCGTAACCTCGATGGTATGCGGGCACCGTTTCGTCGTGCGGTACGCGAAGGCAAAGTGATCGTGGGAGTTCCCTACGCCTCGTTCACCATTCAGCCGTCTGTCGCCTCGGTCAGCCTTCCTCGTGCGCCTTGGGAGGAGAGCGCTTGACCTGTAACCAACAAAGCGCCCGGCTTGTCCGGGCCTGCTCAGCGGGGGCCTGCCGCCCTCGCCACCTGATGCGCGGTCCGGCTGTTCCCGTCCGCCCTCTCTCCTCCATCGGGGCGGCGCTGCGCCGCGCATCCTTTTCCTATCCCGGCGCCGCGGGAAAACGGCGCAACACCCTGTTGGACCTTGCCCCGGTGCTCCCTGTGGTGCCGGGGTCTTTTAAAGGCGGTGCCTGATGTCTTGGGGTGAAAAGAAACACAAGGTTCTGCGCGCCCTCCGGAGCGATCCGCGCCAGCCCGTCCGCACCATCGCTGCGGATCTGGGTGTCAGCGCCTCGTATGTCCGGGCCGTCAAGAGCCGTAGCGGGATCACCGCCGGAGAGATGTCGCCGGAGAACCTGCTGTGGCTCAAGAGCCAAGCCGCGCGGGACAATCTGACGGTGCCCCAGCTGCTCAATGGGCTTGTGACCGATGCAAGGCTCGAAGCTGAGGAGGTGGTCTGATGCCAGCACGCAAGGCGACACGGTCAGATGATGGACACATCCTGCAGATGCTGCATTTGCGGGATCATGAGGGGATGACGGCCTACGCCATTGGCAAGCGCTGCGGCACCTCTCGGGGCGGCGTGGCTGGGCGCTTCAAGCGCATCCGCGACGATGAACAGCCCTGCGCCTGCATCAAGCCTGAGAACAAGGACGGGGCTCTGCCGCCGCGCTGGTGGAAGGCATGAGTGGTTCGGATGCTTCTGAGGACTGGGCCGACATGTTGCGCCGCCAGTCGCGTGAGCGGCAGGCCAAGATGGCGGAACTGCTCGGCGGTGCTTTGGACATCGACGGCACACAGATCTTTCCGGAGCCGCCTGATCCCCGGGATGACATCGTCGCGGTGGTCGCGGCGCACCACGGGGTGAGCCTTGAGGATATGCGGTCGCATTCCCGCAAGCCCGCTCTGGTCAGGGCGCGCCATGAGGCCTTTTGGGCCATGCGTCAGGCTGGTTTCTCCGGTGAGAGTATCGGCGAGTTCATGCGCCGCCACTTCAGCACGGTGATGTATGGCGCGGCCCGTGAGGCTGAGCGCCGGGCCGGGCAGGAAGGTGAAGCCGCGCCTCAGGTCTGTGATCTGGTCACTGCCGCGACAGCATTCGTTTTGCAACGGGGCGGCCTGCCTCAGAGCGGGCCGGCGGTGGCCGGGATGCTTCGTGCGTTCGAGGGGGCTGAGGCTGACTTGGCTGCGCCCGTCAGGGCAGTGGTCGACGCCTATTCCGACCGGGACGTTCCGGCCTTCGATCAGGCGCGTGACGCCTTGTCACTCCAATTGGCGCGCCACTGGGCGGCCATCGTTTCAATGCAAGGAGGGGTCTAATGAATGCCTCGAAGCGCAAGCTGATGGTCGTCGATACGGCCGATCTTCCGGAATACCCGATCCCATCCGAGGAGCGCTTGGATTCCCACTACTTCATCCAGTGGAACCTGAAGAGGTGGCGGAAAAGCTACTTCCGGCGCCTCGTCGAGCCAGAAGTTGGATGGTTCGGTTTCCTGCTGATTTGCGAGTCCCAGGACGAGTCTCCGATCGGAACGTTGCCACTCGATGAGCGGCTGCTGGCCAACACGCTCGGTGTTTCACTGGATCGTTGGCGCCAGCTTTGCGAGCGCGAGATCACGCCGCTGCACGGCTGGTATCAGGTGCGCTGCGATACCGGCGAGATCCGCTATGGCCATCGGATTGTCCAGAAGGTCGCGCTCGAGGCGCTGAAGTCGAAGCGGAAGAACCAGGAAGACACCGAGCAGCGGCGGCTCGCCAAGCGGCTTAAGGATCTGCGGGAGATGGTCGAGAAGCGCATCGGCGCAGGCCAGTTGCTCAAGAATCCGAGCTTTCTTGAGAGCTTCAATGACTGGCTCGAAGACAACTACCCGGACTCGCAGCGCCGCGAGCCTCTGGTGCGCCGTGCCCTTGATGAATTTCAGATGGAGATGGCGGGATGACCGATCCGGGCGTGTTCCGGAATATTCTGTCACCGTTACGGAATATTCCCGAAAAATCACGGAATGAAACGGAAGCAACACGGAAAGTTCCGTGTTCGGACCCGTTCTGGCTCTGATCTCCCCTTTTTTTGCCGGGTTTCCGTACCCGCTGAGAGAGAGAGGAAAAGAGAAAGATACGAAATAACCGAAGCGCCGACGCCCAGCCTTTGGCGCTGTGGATAACCCCGAATTGCTTAGAAAAGAGGGTGACGATGGACAGTGCAGAACAGGCCGCAGGAGAGCGCCGTGTGAAGCGGCTTCTGGTGGAACCGCTCCAGCAGCGCGGGCTGGTCAAGCCCGCCGGCATGACGCGGGTCGAGTTTGATGCGATGCTCGACAGTCTGTGCGCCAAGCTGGCTTATTTCACCGAAGTGAACCTGATGGCCTTGGAAGAGGCCATGGCAGGGATGGCCAGTGGCAAGGCCCGGGACAGATTCCCGATCGCGCAGCGCATCCTCGAAGAGGCTGTGAAAATACAGCCACCGGCAGATGATGCGTCGCCCCTGATCCGGGCGGTGTTCGCGCATTCGCTCGGCCACGATGCCATCGCGCAGGGATGGGCGCCCGAGCTGCTGTTCGAGCTGCGGAAAGTCCGGCTGTGGCCGAACAGTTACCTGATCTTGCAGTGCCGAGAGCGGGCTGAGCCGCATGTGCGACGGCTGGCTCATCTTGTCGATCAGCGCGCTGCCGGTCGTGGGTTGTCGGGCGATGATGAGGCGTTCATCCGGAAGCGCGAGGCTGCGATGGAAAAGTGCCGCTGGATTTCGTCGCTCGGGCAAATGTCCGAGGGCGCAGCATGAGCGTGGTCTACGTCGACAGCTGCGGATCAGCATGGCTGGGGCGTGACGTCGAGGCTGTTGCTTCGGGGCGTGCTGCGCTTGAAGCCGGGTTGTGCAGGCTTGCCGCCTCGGGCGCTGCCTGCCGCGATATTCTCGCGCGCGCCACGCCGCCGGAACGGTGCAGTCGAGAGATCCCGATCGCACCGGCGCGCCGGACAGTCATCGCCGAGGTGCCGCGCCGGGCGGACATGACCGAGGCCGGGCCGCGTGTGCGCCGGGATGATGGCGGCCTTGGTGACCGGGCGCGGCAGGGGGACGTGTTCGACGTTATGGATGATCAGGCCCGCCGGCGTCATCGTGGTGTGGTGGCTCAGGCTCGGCGCGCCTACCTTCAGCGTTGCGAAGAGGCGGCTGAGCGTGGCCAGCCCGAGCCGGTCTGGCGTCCACCGTTCTACACCGGGCCGTTCTCGTCCGGGCAGATTGCCATGGCGCGGGATTACGCCGCCCTGACCGAGCGGTGCAATTCCAGCGGTCTCAAGTGTTCCAGCCTGGAGGCGCTGCGTTCTTCGGGGGGCGGGGGCGGTGATCGCGAGGAAGCAATGTTGCGGGATATGCGCCGGCTGCGCGCTCTGCATCATCGGATCGGTGACGGCCTTGCGCAGGAGGTCAGGCGCATTCGGCCAGGCGGGCGGAAGCGCAAGACCATCCGTGCGCGTGTCCTTGTTGATCAGGTGTGCCTCGGGGGCCTGTCCTTGTCACAGGTGCTGCAGGCGCATGGCTGGGCTGTGGATGCGAAGAGCAGGTATGCTCTGAGAGCCGCTCTGCGGTCGGCACTGGAGCGCATGCAGCGGGGCTCTTGACCTGATGCGCATGAAGGGGCTTGACGGTTAACCTCACCGGATCGTATGAGTATGACATCATCGAGAAATGCGCCCGGGGCAGACATGCCTTCGGGCGCTTTTCGTTGGGGCGACGGCCTGCGCTGCCGCTATTCCCGCAATCCAAGAGATTTACACTCTGGATTTCCGGGCAAACTCCACTCCGGCAAAAATTCGACGGGTCCCTCCTGGGGCCTGACCGTATACGGGGCGGCTAAGCGCACAGGTTTTGGAACGCTAAACCATTCAGAAAGCCTAAACTTACGGGGCTAAACTTGGAGGGTCCGGTAAACATCACGGGCAAGGGCGCATGAACACCACCGAGCTTGCGAAGGAACTTGGGCTGTCCAAGGGGCGGATCAGCCAGTACGTGTCGCAGGGCAAGCTCGATGGCTGTTACACCGGCGATGGCCGCGCCCGGCGCTTCAACGTCGAGAAGGTGAGGGCGGCGCTCGATCACCGGCTCGATCCCGGGCAGATGCTGGGCAACGGTGCCGGCACCAAGGATCGGATCCGCGATCCAAAGCCTGCAGCAGTGCCGCCCCGTGAAGGCCAGTTGGCCCAGCGAGATCCTGACCGCTACGAGCTGGCCCGCATCCAGAAGGTCGAGGAGGAGGCGCGGCGCCTGCGCCGTCAGAACCAGCTCGAAGAGGGCAGCATGGTGCTGGCCGACAACGCGGCGCGCGAGGCCGCGCGGGCGCTGTCGAAGGAACTGGCGCAGATCGAGGACCTGCTGAAGCGTGGCGCGCGGTCCCTGGCAGACGAGCTGGGGGTGGACTTCAAGCTGGCGCGCAAGATCCTGCTGGACCTCTGGCGCGAGCATCGGGCCCGCCGGGCCGAGGCGCTTCAGGAGGAGGCAGATACCGCCGACCTGAGCGACGCCGACCGCGAGGCTGATTTCTGATGGGCTTCGTTGCGTCCGCGCAGCGGACCGTCTGCGCGGCCATGGCCCGGGCCATGGTGCCGCCGCCGCCGCCGAACATCACCCGCTGGTGCGAGGAGAACATCGAGTTCGACGAACGCTCGCCGATCTCGGGGCGCTTCGACATTTCGCGCTTCGAGTTCCTGCGCGAGATCCACGAGGTGCTGTCGCCGGAGCATCCCTGCCGGGAGGTCACGCTGCGCGGTTCGGCGCAGTGGGGCAAGACGGTTTCGGTCATCCAGCCCACGCTGGGGGCCTGGCACGAATACACACCGCTGGATTCGCTGATCGTCCATCCGACGGGCAGCGCCGCCAGCGAGTGGGTCAACAACAAGTGGATGCCCATGCGCCGCCAGGCGCCGGGGCTCATCAAGGTTTTCGGCTCGGGCCGCGGTGAGAACCGCGACAACATCTTCAACCAGGAGACGCTGGACCTGAACGGCTCGCTGAAGGTGGCCTCGTCCGGGTCTCCGGCGGACCTGACCGGTACCAGCCGCCGCCTCGTCATCATGGATGACCTCTCGAAGTTCGAGACCTCGGACAAGGGCGACCCGGAGAAGCTGGCGGAAAGCCGGGCCTCGGGCTTCGATGATGCGAAGCTCCTTCGTGTCTCGACATCTTTGATCAAGGGGACCTGCCGGATCACCATCGCTTACGAGCGTAGCGACAAGCGGCTGTTCAACGTGCCGTGTCCGCACTGCGGCTTCATGCAGCCGCTGACCTGGGAGAACTTCAAGGCCAGCCTTGAGCCGGAGCGGCTGCACGCGGCGCATTTCACCTGCGAGAGCTGCCGGTCAGCGATCCGGCACGCGGACAAGGAACGGATCGTCCGGCAGGGGCGCTGGGTGCCGGGCAACCCGCACGGGGACCACCCGGGGTTCCATTTGTGGCGGGCCTACGCACCGCAGCGGGACTGGGCCTCGATCGCGGTCGAGTATGCCCAGATGATGGGCTGGACCCGGCTGGAAGCGGGCAGTTCGACGCTGACCGAGGCGGGCGGCGAGCAAAAGGACGCGGCCAAGGCGTCGAAGACCGCGACGGCCAAGCCGATCAAGGCACAGGTCGAGCAGGTGTTCTGGAACGACGTGCTCGGGCTGCCCTATGAGCAGGCCACGGACGCGCCGGATTGGGAAAAGCTGCGCGACCGGGCCGAGCTGGCCGAGCCGGGCACCGTGATGGATCTCGGCGTCCTGCCGGCCACGGGCTTCATCTTCGCCGCGGGTGTCGATTGCCAGGATGACCGGATCGAGGTGCAGCTGGTGGCCTTCGGTGCCAACCGGCGGCGCTGGGTGATCGATTACCGGGTGATCCCGCATCACATCGGTGATGATGAAGGCCGCGCCGCGCTGAATGCGCTGCTCAAGCAGGAATGGCGGACGCAGCTTGGCCTGCGCGTCGCGATCGACATCCTCGCGATTGACGGCGGGGCCTACACCGACGACGTGTGGAGCTGGGCCAAGTCCCACCCCTGGGGCCGGGTCATCATCGTAAAGGGCGGCTCGACCGAGAACGGGCCGCTTATGGCGCTGCAGAAGTTCGATCGCCGCAAGGATGGCAAGGTGAAGCGGGCGCAGAAGCGGGCCTTCAACCTCAATGTCTCGTCGCTCAAGGCGGGGCTCTATGCCCACCTCGGCAAGGAAGACCCCGAAGAGCGGGGCTATGCCCAGTTCGCCGTGGGGCTCGGGGATGAGTATTACCGCATGCTCACCTCCGAGCATCGGGTGCTGTCGCGCAACAAGGCGGGGGTGATGACCAGCCGTTGGGTCTTGGTCGAACCGACCCGGCGCAACGAAGCGCTCGACACGATGAACTATGCCGAGGCCGCGGCGCTCCGGGCCGGATGGGCCTCGAACACCGACGACCAATGGGACGCCATCGCGGCGGAGCGGGGGGCCGCGCCGCCGGATGTGCAGCCCGATCTCTTCGACGGCGCGCTGGTCGCACCAGCCGCTGCCACTGAGCAAAACGACACCAGGGCCGCACGCCCCGCCTCGAAGCGGAAGGCGGGGCGGCTCTCCGATCTCCTGAGGAAGCAGAATGGCTGATACCGCGACGCTCGAGGCCCGTCTGGCAGAGGCCGAGGAGGCCCTGCACCAGGTGCTGATCGGCCAGAGCGTGACCGTCACCGCCTATGACGGCCACCGCACCGAGTACAGCCCGGCCAAGGAAGGTGAACTGCGCCGCTACATCGGGTCGCTGAAGCGTGAGCTTGGGTGCGGTCGCGGGCCGGGCTCGCGCCGGGTGATGTTCTGATGACGGAACGCCTCGCCGACCTAACCCGTGTGCCGCTGGTCTCGCGCCGCAAACGTGGGGCCATGCGGGATGCAGGCTTCAATGGCAGCGCGCCCTACGTGGCCGCCGACACCGGTATCGACACACTGAGCGGCTTCCTTCCGTCGAACCGCGCTGCGGATGCCGAGATCCTGCCGGGCCGCGATCGGATCACGGCGCGAGCGCGGGATCTCGGGCGCAACAACGGCTGGGCGGCCGGCGCGATCTCGAAGGAGGTCGACGGCGTCATCGGCGCGAACTTTCGCCCGCTGCTGAAGCCCGACTGGCGCGCGCTGGGGCTCAGCTCGGACTGGGCGCAGGAGTTCAAGGAACTGGTCGAGGCGCGCTGGCGCCTGCATGCGGATGATCCGCGCCGCTATTGCGACACCACGCGATCGCAGACCATGCCGCAGCTCTTCGGCAGCGCCTACCGCACCTACCTGATCGAGGGCGAGGCGCTGGGGCTGGTCAACTGGCGCGCGGCCCGGCCGTTCAAGACCACCCTGCGGCTGGTCGACCCGGACCTGCTGAGCAATCCGTATGATGCGGCGGACGAGCAGCAGCTGCGCGGCGGCGTCGAGGTGACGCGGGACGGCGTGGCCCGGGCCTACCATTTCCGGCAGGGGCACCGGGACAGCGCCTGGGCGAACGTGGCCGATGCGATGACCTGGAAGCGCATCGGGCGCGAAGGGGCGAACGGGCGCCCGCAGGTGATCCACTTCTTCGACAAGGCCCGGGACGGGCAGACGCGCGGTGTGAGCCGTCTCGCGCCGATCATCGAGCGCCTGAAGATGGAAGACCATTATTCGCGGGTGGAACTGCAGGCGGCGGTCATCAACGCGATCCTCGCGGCCTTCATCAAGAGCCCGATGGGCCCAGAGGCCATGGACGAGATGTTCGGAGAGGGGGATGCCTCGGCCTTCCTCAACTACCAGGCGGACCGGACCGAGTTCTACTCGGGGCGCGGCGGTGTGAAGCTGGGCGGGGCCCGGATCCAGACGCTCTATCCCAACGACGAGATCGGCATGGTGTCGACGGCCCGGCCGGCGGCGCAGTTCGCCGACTTCGAGGCCGCGGTGCTGCGCAACATCGCCTCGGGCCTCGGTATCAGCTACGAGCAGCTCGCCTCGGACTGGTCGAAGACGAACTACTCGAGCGCCCGCGCCGCGATGATCGAGATCTGGCGCGGCTGGACCGCCCGCCGCGTCGCGTTCTCGCAAGGCTTCTGCCAGCCGTACTTCATGGCGTGGCTCGAAGAGCAGGTGCTCGACGGGCATATCCGCCTGCCGCGCGGTGCGCCGGACTTCCACATGTATTGGCCGGCCTATGCCCGGGCCAAGTGGATCGGCCCGGGCAAGGGTTTCGTCGATCCGGTCAAGGAAGCGCAGGCGGCGGCGATGCGCGTGGCGCTGGGGCTTTCGACACTCGAGGAAGAGGCGGCGGAACTGACCGGCACCGACTACGCTGACAACATGGAGCAGATCGGGCGCGAGATCACGGCAATGCCCGATGGCATGCTGCACCCGGCGCAGGAAAGCTTCGCCAAACTGCTGGGCCCGGCGGTGGGCGGCCCGGCGCAGGTATCCGAGGACTGACAGAATGCGACATCCGCAAATCGCGGCGCGTGTGTTCCACACGCCGCTTCTTGCTGCGCCTGCGAAGGCGGCGGCGTTCATCATGGGGCTTGGCCCGCGCATCACCGGCGGTGACGTCGAGGTGCTTGGCGCCGAGGCCTCGCCGGAGGCCAGCCGCCGCGCCCGTGCCTCGCTGCTCGATGAGCGCCTCGAGGGCGACATCCGCGCCGGTGGCCGTGAGGGCTACCGGGTGCGTGACGGCGTCGCGGTGATCCCGGTGACCGGCACGCTGGTGCATCGTGGTGCCTGGCTCGGCCAGTCCTCTGGCGAAACCTCTTACGAGGGCCTTGCCGCGCAGATCGACACGGCGCGGCGGGACCGCATGGTGCGGGGCGTCGCGCTCGAGATCGACAGCTTCGGCGGCGAGGTGGCCGGGTGCTTTTCCCTCGCGGACCAGATCCGCGAGCTGCGCGAGGAAAAGCCCGTCTGGGCCTTCGTGAGCGATCACGCCTATTCGGCGGGATACGCGATCGCGTCGCAGGCCACGCGCATCATCATGCCGCGCACCGCCGGGGCCGGGTCCATCGGCGTGATCTGCATGCACGCGGATTACTCGGCCCGTCTGGAAGCCATGGGCATGCAGGTGACGGTGATCGCCGCCGGCGCGCACAAGGCAGACGGCAACCCCTACGCGCCGCTGCCCGAAGCGGTGCGTGACGATCTGCAGGCCGAGATGGAGCAGCTGCGCGGGATCTTCGCCGAGACCGTGGGGCAGGGGCGCGGCGCGCGCCTCAGCGCCGAGGCGGCGCTTGCCACCGAGGCCCGTTGCCTGATCGGCACAGATGCAATCGAGGCCGGGCTTGCCGACGAGATCGCCAACCCGCGCGAGGCCTTCGAGGCCTTCGCCGACGAGATCAATGGCCGCGCTCCGGCGCGGCAGTCCACCCCTGCAACAGGAGCCACCACCATGTCCGGACAGACCACGACCACGCCGCCGGCGGCCACCACCCCGGCACCCACCACTGACACCTCGGCCACCACGCCGGCGCCCGCGCCGCAGGCCGGCGCATCCACGCCGGAGGCCCCGGCGCCCACCGCGCCCGCCGCCGAAGATCCCAAGGCCCGCATCGCGGCGATCCTGCGCAGCCCGGAAGCAGAGGGCCGCGGGGACCTCGCGCACAGCTTCGCCTTCGACAGCGACATGGCCTCGGCGGAGGCGATCAAACACCTGGCAGCTGCGCCCAAGGGCGGCGCCGGGGCCTCGAGCCTGTCGGCGAGCATCGACGCGGAAGCCACCGAGCTCGAAACCCCCGGGGCCTCGGCCTCGGGCGGCGGCGCCCCGGCCGAACCGGGCATCCAGTCCCGCGCCGCCGAGCGCTGGGGCAAGAAGTAACCTCCGG
Source organism: Salipiger pallidus (assembly GCF_014643635.1). GTDB lineage: Bacteria > Pseudomonadota > Alphaproteobacteria > Rhodobacterales > Rhodobacteraceae > Salipiger > Salipiger pallidus. The sequence continues at coordinate 376,503 of NZ_BMJV01000005.1, read as the reverse complement.
CACCACGCCGGGCCTCGACTGACCTTACATCCGAAAGGACTCGACAATGCCTCCCATGACCGAAGGCCGGACGCCCGGCGATTTCATCCTCTATGACGTGGCGGAGTACAGCCGCGACGTCGAAACCATCGGCGCCGGTGCCGACCTTGAGCCGGGCACCGTGCTTGGCCGTGTCACTGCGAGCAACAAGCTGGTCCGCAGCGTCATGAGCGCCGAGGACGGCTCCGAGACGCCAGTGGCCGTGCTGCGCGGTGCTGCTGCGGCGGCAGAGGCGGATGTGAAGGCGCTGGTGCAGGCCCGCCATACCCGCTGCCGCCGGGGCGGCCTCGTCTTCGACGCCAGCTGGGCCACCGAGGCCAACCGGGACACCGCCTGCGCTGCACTCAATGCGGCGGGCATTGTCACCACCTGACCCTGTCGCGCCACGGCGGCGCGTCTCTTCCAGTCTCGCAGCGCGCCGCCCCTCGGGGCGGCGTTTGTCATTCCGCGCCGCGCGCGCAGTTCAGAACAGGAGGCCTGTCATGGCCCATATCGACATCTTCAAGGGCGACGCCTTCTCGGCCATGTCGCTCGGCGAATCCATCCGCATGATCCCCAACCAGTGGGGCACCATCGGGGCCATGGGCCTCTTCACCGCCAAGGGCATCCGCGGCACCGTGTTCTCGATCGAGAAAAAGGACGGCGTGCTGCAGCTGGTGCAGTCGTCCGAACGTGGCTCGCCGCTGCCCGGCCAGGCTCGCGGCAAGCGCAAGATGGCGGACTTCCGCACTGAGCGCTTCGGCCTCAAGTCGCGCATCACCGCCGACGACATCGACAACATCCGCGCCTTCGGCTCCGAGACCGAGTTGAAGCAGGCGCAGGACGAGGTGATGGACCGGCAGGAAGAGCTGCGCGGGTCGATCGACATCACCCGCGAATATCACCGCGCCGGGGCGCTGCAGGGGGTGGTGCTCGATGCGGATGGCTCCGAGCTGATGAACCTGTTCGACAAGTTCGAGATCGAGCGCAAGTCCGTGGATTTCACCTTCGGCACCTCGGCCACCGACATTGCCGCGAAGTGCAAAGAGGTGACCCGCCACATCCGGTTGAACCTGATGGGCGACGTGATGACCGGTGTGGGCTCGCTGATCCATCCCGATTTCACCGACAAGCTCATGGGGCACGCGGACTTCAAGGAGCGCTACAAGTACTACCAGAACGCCAATGGCGGCGATCCGCTGCGCGACGATACCTCGGACGGCTTTGAGTTCGGGGGGATCCGCTGGAAGGAATACCTGGCCGAGGCCCCGGTGCCGCAGGAGGACGGCAGCGCCGTCACCCGCAGCTTCATCGAGGAGGCCAAGGCGGCGTTCTTCCCGCTTGGCACCCGCCAGACCTTCCGTACCTTCAACGGCTCGCCGGACTATGTCGGCATGGCCAACACGCCGGGCCGCGACTTCTACTCGGCGGTGTTCCCCGACCGGCAGGAGGATCGCTTCGTCGATGTCGAGGCGATGATGCAGAACATGCAGATCTGCATGCGTCCCGGGGTGCTGGTCGAAGGCCTCACCTCCAACTGATGACCTCGGCCCGGCCCTCAGGCCGGGTCGCCATGACGGGAGAGACAGTATGGCCAGGAAGACCAGGCAGAAGACCGCAGGCCCGGATGTTCGGGTGAAGATGGTCGCGCCGCACAGTTACAAGCTCGACGCGCGCTCGAAGCGCCATCTGCCGAAAGGCTGGAGCGGGTTGGTGCCGGAAGCGATCGCGGACGAGATCGAAGTGGCCCGCACCGGCGCGCGTGACGAGCCGTTCGAGATCGTCGACAGCAAGGACACCGGCATGCGGGCAGCCAAGGGCGGCAAGGCTGCCGAGAGGAAAGGGGCGGGCGATGCGACGGGCGCAGACGGCGCGACGGGCGGCGCTGCGTCCACTACCACGCCCGCTACCTCCACAACCACGCCCGCAGCCACCGCGACCGACGCCGGGACCGGTGCGGCGCCCGCGACCGGGGACGATACGGTCGCAGGGCAGGATGGCAGCACCGACCTGCTCGGCCAGGGCGGCACCGGCGGCGACTGATGCCGCCTGATCCGTTCCTGCGGAGTGTCGAGGCTACCTTTCGCCGTCACGGCATCGCGGCGGTCCTCGACCCGGACGGGCTGGCGCGTCCTGTGAAGCTGCTGCCCACGCGGCCCGATGGTGCGCTCGAGTTCGGGCAACTGCAGGTGCAGGACGCCACCGGCATCTTCGAGATCCTCGCGGTGGCCTTCGCGGGGTTCGACAGGGGCGCCGTGATCCAGATCGGCGGGGAGCGCCGCAAGGTGCAGCACCAAAAGGTCACCGATCCGCGCCGCTACAAGGTGCGGCTCGACACCATTCCGATGACATGACGAGGCTCAACATGACCAGGAAGAAACCTGCCGCGGCTGATGTTGCGGTCACCCTCAGCGCTGCCGCCGAGATCGCATCCCGCCCAGGCCGCAAGCGCCATCTGCCCGCAGGCTGGTCGGGTGCGTTGTCGCCGGCGGATCGTGATGCGCTCGCGGCGCGCGGGGCGCTGGCCGAGGAGGCGGAGACCGCGGCAGAGCCCGAGATCACGGACACGCCCGAGGAATGAGCCGGACCCGCCTTGAGGCCGCCCTCGAAGGTAACCTCGAGCAATACATGCGCGAAGAGCTGGATCTCGCGGAGCGCGCGGTGACCAGGGGGGTGCATGGACGGGCGACGGCCCTGAAACACGCCCTCAGGGCCGATGTCATCGCCGGGGGGCTGGGACGGCGCCTGTCCAAGAGCTGGCGGCATGAAAGCTATCCCCGCAACGGGGCCAGCCTCGGGGCCGCGTCGCTCGTGTTCACCAAGGCCGAAAAGCTGATCAGGGCCTTCGATGAGGGCTCTGATGTCAAATCGAGCGAAGGCTTCTTCCTAGCGATCCCGACGCCCTCGGCACCCAAGCTCGGCGTGGGGCGCAAGCGGATCAGCCCCTCGACGTTTCCCGAGCATCGCTTCGGGCGCCTGCGCTTCGTCTATGTCAAAGGCGGCACCTCGCTGCTGGTGGTGGACAATCAGCGGGCCACCAAGAAGGGCGGCTACGCCCTCTCGAAAAGCAAGCGCGCGCTGGCAAGCGGGACGGGGCTCCACACCGTGCCGATGTTCTGGCTGGTGCCCCGGGCGCGCCTGCGCAAGCGGCTCAACGTGGAGCGTGTCGAACGGGCGGCCCTGAGTGGTCTCGCGGGCGACATCGACCGTGAATTCCAGACCCTGTCGCGCCGGAGGCTGCGCTGATGCCAAGCACCCATGAAACCGCGCTGCTGGCGCTGCAGGCCGCGCTGGCCGGACACGGCGCCACCATCCTGCGAGATCCTGATCTGCCGCTGCACTATCCCGAGGGCGGCCTCGTGAACCTCGCCCCGGCGAACCCTGTCGAAGAGGGGGGGCGCCTCGGCACCGGCGTTCGCGAATGGAGCCGGGATGTCGATCTCGAGCACGTGGTGCAGGCCGGTGATGCGGCGCAGCGCGATGCAGATCTCGATGCCGCAATGACGCGGACGGCGGCGTTGCTGCTGGCGGACCCGACCCTTGGCGGCGCGGTCGACTGGCTCGAGCTGTCGGCCCCGAAAGAAAGCGAATCCGTGCCCATGCCCGGGGCGGAGACCCTGAAGGGCGCGGTGCTGGTCGCCACGCTGTTTTACGAAACCACCCACAACCCCATGGAGTGACCCATGCCCAATGCACGCGGCGATCGCGCCAAGTTCCTCTCGCGCCGTCAGGCGTCCTTCGGCGCTGCCGAAGCGGCGGCGGCCGGGGCCTTCTACCTGCTGCCGTTCTATAGCTACAACGTCGTGCCCTCGGGCGAGCTGGCCAATGATGAGGTGATCCAGGGTGATGCCTTCCCCGGTGAGACCGTGGCGGGGCTGCGCAACCTCGCGGGCGGCATCGAGGTGCCCATGGGGCTCGATAGCATCGGCTGGCATCTGGCGCAGCTCCTCGGTCTGCCGGAGACCACGGGCACCGGGCCCTACACCCATGTGTTCACCGCCAAGGCGAACCCTGCCATCCTGCTGGCCACCCATGGCATCAGCCACACTGATACTGTCGCGCACTTCGTGCAGGACAGCCTGGCGCTCGCCGGTCTCGAGATCACGGCGCAGAAGAACGGCACGCGTCAGCGGGTGACGCTGAACATGGTGGGCCGTGAAGAGGTGAAGGCGGGCGCCACGCTCGACGCCTCGCCGGTGGCCTTCTCGCCTGACCCGGTGCCGGTCGGCTTCCAAGGGGGGCTGACCCTCGACGGCAACGACGCGGCGGTGACGCAGGCAAGCCTGACCCTCAACACCGGGCGCGAGGCGGATCAGGAGACCATGAACGGGCTGGCTACCGCTGATGACATCAGCCCGGGCATGTGGGATTTGAGCGGCTCGCTCACTGCACGGTTCCGCAACACCACGCTTTATGACGCGGCCTCGGCGGGCACGCCCATGCCGCTCGTCCTGTCCTGGCCGATGAGCGCCGGTTACAGCCTGATCGTGCGGGTTCCCTCGGTCACGCTCGAGCGCAATGGTCTGCCTATCGACGGGCGCGGGGTGATCTCGCAGAACTTCAACTGGCGCACCAACCGTCCCGCCGTGGGTCAGGAACTGTTCGAGGTGACGCTGGTCAACAGCACCTCCGATTACGCGAACGCCGCCTGATGGTGCTGCGCCTGTCGCGGGCCCTGGCCGGGGCCCGCACCATTCCGCTCGGATACGGCGTCACCGTGTCCTTCCGCCAGTTCACCTTCTCGGATCTGCGCGAGGCCGAGGCTACGGCCATGCGCCTCGCCCGCGAAACCCTTCCGCCGGCCCATGCCTTCGATGCGGCGGCGCTCGATGACGAGGATCTCGGACCCGAACATGAGGAGGCGCTGCGCGGTCAGGCCGCGCAGCACCTGGTCAAGCTGCTGCTGACCCGGTTCGGCACCGGCTGGGACGGCATCGAGGATGACACCGGCGCGCCTGCGCCGCTCCAATCCGAGACCATCGACGCCTTCCTTGATCTGTTCCCAGGCACGGCATCTTCGCTGCATGCGGGGCTGCTGTCGCCCATGGTGGCGGTGGAGATGGAGGGAAACGTCTCCGCGCCCTCGCCGCATACCGCTACGGCGGAGGCCTGAGCTTCTGCGCTGATTGTCGGGCCACGCCTGGCTTTTCCTGCGCGAGGTTCGGGGGCGAGGGCGCCTGTCCCGAAGACACGCACGCACCGCAGAGCGTCGAGGGCCGCGCCCTTGCCGCCATCGGTGCCAGCCTGGCGCATCAGCGCCGCATCGGGCCCGCCGGCTATGCCGGGCTCGACATGCCTGCCTGCCTCGCGATGACCGAGGCGCAGGGCATTCCGACATCCGTGGCGGCGCTGCTGCTGCCGTTCTGGGAACTGGGGCTGCTACAGGCCTCGGCCCGCAACCGTGAGACCGAAGGCAAGTCATGAGCACCACGACGCGCAGCTACACGATCCGCCTTTCTGCCGCCGGCAAGCAGCAGCTCGAGGCGGATCTGAAGGCGCTCGGCCGGTCCGGCGAGCAGAGCCTCCGGAAGATCCAGTCGGCAGGGCGTCCGGCAAGCGCCGGTCTGCGTGAAACCGATGGCGCGGCGCGGCAGCTCAAGGGCTCGCTCCATTCCATGAGCCAGGAGTTGCCTGCCGTCCAGCGTCTCGCACGGTTCATGGGCACCACGGCGCTGGCTGGCGGTCTGGTGGCCTTCGGCAAGGGCGCGCTCGATGTGGGGCGCCAGTTCCAGGCGATGATGCAGCGGGTCGAGGCGGCAACGCAGGCCAACGAAGGCGATCTCGACCGGCTTGCCGAAGCGGCCAAGCGCCTCGGTGAGACCACGGCCTTCAGCGCCATGCAGGCCGCCGAGGCCATCGAGGTGCTGGCGAAGAACGGGGTTTCAGTTACCGACATCCTCGGTGGCGCGCTCGACAGCTCGGTGATGCTGGCCAGTGCCCTTGGCGCCGAGATCGCGCCCTCGGCCGACCTGGTTACCGACGTAATGCAGCAGTTCGGGCTGACCGCTGCGGAGTTGCCCGAGATTGTCGACCGGCTCACCGGTGCCGCCTTCACCTCGAAGTTCGGCTTCGACGACCTGCGCCTCGCGATCGCGCAGGCGGGCGGCGTGGCCGGGACCACGGGCGTTGAGATCAACGACTTCCTGACAACGCTCTCCGCGACCGCCTCGAGCTTTGCCTCCGGGTCTGATGCCGGCACGTCCTACAAGACTTTCTTGCAGCGTCTGGTGCCCGAGTCTGCCAAGGCTGCCGCGGTGATGTCGGATCTCGGCCTCGAGTTCTTCGACGCCAATGGCAACATGAAGGGGATGGCCGAGATCGCGCAGGAGCTGCAGGACGGGCTTGCGGGTCTGGACGAGGCCAGCCGCCTCGAGGCGCTCAAGACGGTCTTCGGCACCGACGCGATCCGCACCGCTTCAGCGCTGGCGGCGCAGGGGGCGGACGGCTTCCGTGATCTCGCCTCGGCCATCGGCGAGGTTTCGGCACAGGAACAGGCCGAAGTGCGGATGCGCGGCCTCGATGGAGCGCTGAAGGAACTGGCCGCCGCTTGGGAAGCGCTGCAGCTCGAGGCGGCTCAGAACGGCGGTCTCGAGATCGCGGAGGAGTTCACCCGCCGCCTGACCGAGGCACTGCGCTATCTCACCGAGAACTTCCAGGAGGTGGAAGAGATCGTCGAGCGGGTGGCGCAGGCGCTCACCGTTTACCTGGTCGGCAAGGGGATGACGCTCGCCGTGGCGAAGGCCGTCGCCATGCGGGCTGCCTACATCGAGCTCGCCGGGTCGGTTTCGGGTGTCGGTACTGTCGCAGGCCGCGCGGTGGGGCCGATGACCCGGCTTGGCGCGGCTGCGCGGGTCCTGACGGGGGTGCTCGGCGGGCCGTTGTCACTGGCGATCACCGCCGCATCCCTGATCGCCTTCGGCCTTGATACGGACAAGGCGGCGGATGCGATCGACCGGGCGGATGCCGCCGCGAAGGCCGCCGCCAGCGCGCTTGATGAATACCAAGCCGCATCCAAGCGGGCGGCTGATGAGCAGAAAGAGCTCGGCGGGCAGGTGAGCGCCGCGACCGAGGCGATGCTGGTTCAGACCCGCGCCAACCTGGTGCAGGCGCTCGAGGACGCGCAGCGCGAGCTGAAGGCTGCGCAGGACAGCATGAGCGGGGCGTTCTGGGATGGAGATGGCTTCGATGACTTCGCGGCGCGCTATCGCATGCTGTTCCGGACCAACTTGCAGACTGGGGCGCCGGAGGGACCCACCAACCGCTACCTCATGCAGATGGCGAAGATGGCCGAGCAGGCTGGCGCGCTCAAGATCTCGGCCACCGCCTTCATGGAAAGCTTCAGCGAGATCCAGGCCATCGGTCCGGCCTTCGAGGAAGCGGGGGCCGCCCTGCAGTCGATCCTCGACGGTGGCGGGCCGCTGGCAGGCAATGCCGCGCTCGAGAAACTGCGCGAGATGGCCGCAGCGGCGGGGATCTTCGGAAATGAGGTCGAGGCCATTGACGGCGCGGGGTCGGAGGCCGAGCTGCGCCGCGCCTACGGGGCGCTGGTCACCGCCATTAATGAGGCGGTGATCGCCGGGCGGCAGCTGCGGTCCGAAGATCTGGAACGGTTCCGGGAGAATGCCGCTGGTCTTGCAGGCCTCGAAAAGAACGAGGAGCGCCTCCTCGAACGCCATCGGGAGGCACTCGACATCTCACGGGACCTCTCCGAGGAACGGCCCTTTGACGCTACCGCTGACAGCGCCGGCCAGGCTGCTGACGAGATCGACCGCGCCACGCGCGCCTTTGCTGACTACCAGAAGTCCCGGGTGCAGGGCGCGAGCCTTGAGAGAGACTTCCCCTCGACGCCGGCGGTTGCGCAGGAAGGCATGCGATCCTTCATCGCGTGGCTCGAGGGCACTGCGCCCGGATCGCACCCGCGCGCGAAGGGCTACAACACCACCCTCGATTATGATCGCTACACGGGGCCGGTGAACCTCGAAGGCATGACCCTGAACCAGGTGCAGGCGCTTCAACGGCAGATGCTCGCGCACCCAGATAACCCGCACAACTCATCAGCGGTGGGCATGTACCAGATCGTCAGCACCACCCTGCGCGGCCTCATCAAGGAAATGGGCCTCACCGGCAATGAGCTGTTCACCGGAGATCTGCAGGATCAGATGGCAGATAGGCTCATTGCGCGGCGTGGCCGCAACCCCGCGGCGCTGCGCTCTGAATGGGAGGGGCTGAACCGCGCCGGAGATGCTGACATCCTCGCAGCATATGATTCCGACCGCGGGGCACGCGCGCAATCGCTGGCGGAAGCGGAGACGCAGTCCGCTGAAGCGGCACGAGAGCGCGCAGCCACACTGCGCGAGGTGGTGGCTGTCGGTGAGCAGCAACTCGAGCAGCTGCGCCTCGAGGCGAGTCTTGCAGGACGATCCGTCGAAGAGCAAGCGCGGCTCAGGTTCGAGTATGAGGCGCTGAACAGCGCGAAACAGCAGGGCATCGACGTCGACAAGGCATTGGCTGAAGATGGTCGCACCTTGCGGCAGGTGATCCAAGAGAACGCGATCGAGTATGCGCGCCTGGTTGCGGCGAAGGATGCCGATACAGAAGCGACCGAGCGCAACATGGAAGCGCAGGAAGACCGTGATGAGCGGATCGACGGTTACAAGCAGCAGATTTCTGGCCTGTTCGAGAACCTAAAGCCCGGTGGGGCGGGGATAGAAGGTTTCTGGGATGACCTGACGTCGATGATTCTCGACAAGCTTTGGAGCCTCGCCTTGGATCCGGTCTGGCAGCAGCTCGCGATGCTGATGGATCAGGCGTTCTCTGGGCAGGGTCTTGGGGCGATATCCCTCGGCACTGCAAGCGCCGGATACTCGGCTGGCCCTGATGCTCTGGCTTCAGCTGGGCTGTACGCCAACGGGGGTGAGTTGCCGCGCAGGGCGGGTGGCGGCGGGTTCCGCGAAGTGCGGCGGGCAGTTGGACAGCTTGAGGGGGCGGGTGGCAAGCGGCAGGACAACCTTCTGTTCTGGGGCTCACGCGGTGAGTTCATGCAGCCGGCGGATGCCGTCGATCACTACGGCGTCGACTTCATGGAGGCGATCCGTACCCGGCGCCTGCCGAAGTTCGCGGACGGCGGGTTCCTTGGAGGGGTCTCAGCGGGCGCGGCGTCTGCTTCGCTGCAGCCTGTCGTCAACATGCCGGTCAACATCGAAACGCTGGAAGGCACCACCGCCGAGGTCACGCGGACGCCTGACGGCGGCATGAACATCCGCATGGTGCGCCAGTTCATGCGTGAAGAACTCGCCAGCGGCAGCATGGACGGCGCAATGCGTCGTCGCTACGGCGGCCGCCCTCTCCCGAAAGGACAATGACATGCCGACATGGCCCGCAAGCCTGCCGTTCTTCCAATCCGCCCGTGGTGCACGGCGGGACGTGCAGCCCGATGTGATCCGCACCCAGATGAGCAAGGGGCCTGCCAAGGTGCGGCGGCGGTCGTCCTCGGCCCCGATGCCGCGGCAGGGGCGGATGGCGCAGCTGACCATGGCGCAGCTTCAGGCCTTCGAGACGTTCTTCTGTGATGAGCTGGGGGAGGGCGTCCTGTCCTTCACCGCGACAGACCCGCTGGACGGCCTTGAGCGCAGCTTCCGCTTCGTCGGTGGATATTCGGTGGAGCCGAGGGGCGTGCGCCGCGATGTCACCGCTACCCTGGAGATCCTGCCATGACGCACGAGATCAGCACGCGGCTGCGGACGGCGATCTACGCGGCGGAAAGCCCCGAGATCCTGACCACGATCCTGCGCCTGAGCCACCCGGCGTGGGAGGCCCCTGTCTGCCTCGTCAGCAACGGTGAGCCGCTGGTGCATGGCGGCGAGACCTATCACCCGTTCCCGTTCACGCTCACCTTGCCGGAGAGCGAGGAAGGGGTGCTGCCGGTCCTCAAGTGGGAGGCGCAGAACGTCACCCGCGAGCTGATCCCGCAGCTGCGCAGCATCACGGGCGAGATCTACGCGCGGGTGGCGTGGGTCCTGACCTCGACCCCGGACGTGGTCGAGCGCGGGCCGTTCGAGGTGCAGATCTACGGCGTCGAGTACGACGCGCTCAGGATCAGCGGGACCATGACCCTTGAGCCGGTGCTCGAGGAGCAGTTCGGCTGGCTCACCATGACGCCGGGCAACACCCCGGCGCTGTTCTGAAGGAGAACATCCATGAAATCCGAGTACGTGAAAGAGGCCGCCGACTACCTGCGCGGCTACGTCCAGCGCCCCGGCCATGATGCCGACCTCGCTGCCGAGCTGTGGTTGCAGATCCTGCGGGGCGAGGGCGGGGGCGAAGATGCGGCTGCCGATATGCCTATCAGTATCGAGCCTATGGCCGGGCATTACCCCGAAATCATCCGCAAAGGGGATGGCGCCGTGAAGATCCGTATGGTCCGCCAGCCTGCGGGCGAAGACGACGCGACCACGTCGGAAGGCGCTGCTGAGCAAGAGCCGGATCAGCCCGTTATCGATGTTCTCGGGAAGTGCACCTGGAGGCTCGCGGACGGCGGTGTGCTGGAGCTGTCGGAAGGTGCCTACCGGATCGGGGCGGATTACGTGCCAATCCCAGAGGTGAGCCTGCTTGAGCCGGACGTGATGGATAAGCTGTTTGGGGATGAGATCGTGATCTCGTCTGTGTCGCTCACCGACATGGCCCCCATCTCTGAGGAAAAGACCGAGGCCATCGCGTCTTCGGTGACCCAGCTTTGCCACTGCACCGACGGCAGCTGTGGCGTCTGCCGGGCCAAGGCTGTGGCAGAGGAAGTCGCCAAGCTCAAGGCGCGTATCGAGGCGCTTGAAGGGGCGGCGGCTCAGAAGAAATCCGATGATGAGCTGCGCAACAGGATCGACGCGGCGTTTGTCCGGCATGACGAGATGTGCAGCCGGTACGGAATCCGCCCGAAGCCGAAGGGCTGCTGAGCCCTCATCCCATCCCCACGAAAACGGAAAACCCCCATGTGGACCGACGACTGGATCGGCCTGCCTTACGCGGAGCGTGGGCGGGGGCCGGAGGCGTTCGACTGCCTCGGGCTGTGGCTCGCGCTGCAGCAACTGCGCTTTGGGCGCGAGATCCCCGACCCTGATTGCACCATGCAGGCGGCGCTAAGGCAGTCGGTGGTTGATGAGTTCCGCCCGCGCTTTGAACGCGTCGAGATCGCAGAAGAGGGGGACGCTCTGCTGTTCCTCTCCGCTGGCCGCCCCCTGCACCTCGGCTACGCCCTGAACAACCGGGACATGCTCCACATCGAAGCCCACAGCGGAAGCCGCGTGGACTGCTGGCGCAGCATGCGCTGGAACGGAAAGCTCGAAGGAATTTATCGTGTTCGATGACACCCCTCTGCTCGACGTGGTCGGGCAGCAGCACCCGCTGCGCCGAGACGTTGTGCGTCCCGAAATCCTCTGTGGTGCCACTGTCGCTGAGATTGTGGGCGCGATGGATCTCAACACAGAGCGTTTCGGTCTGCCGCTGGTGCGACTCATCCGCGGCACCGAGATGTCGATTGTGCCGCTCGACATGTGGCGCAAGGTCCGTCCGAAGGCTGGGACCCGCGTTGAGGTTGCCTTCCCGGTCCGTGATCCGGGCTCGCTGGCGCTGCTGGCGTCGGCGGCCCTGCCGCATGCCGCGAGCTGGGCCGCTGGCGCCCTGAGCCTCACGGGCGGCGCCTATGCCTTGGCCGTCGGCGCGATTACCGTTGTCGGCGCGCTGGCGATCAACAGCCTGATCCCGCCGGCGCAGCAAGGCGGGGCAGGCGGGCCGCAAAACTACGCTATCACCGGCACCGCCAATGCCGCCAACCCTTACGGCGTCTATCCGTCCGTCCTCGGGCGTCACCGCATGTACCCGACGCTGACCGCCTCTGGCTATTCAGAGACCGTGGGCAAGGATATCTATTACCGGCTCCGCGCGACCTTCGGCTGGTGTGGAGGTGTGGGTGGAAGTGCGGGGGTGATGCTGGAGGATCTGCGCATCGGCTCGACCCCGATCTGGGAATACGAGGGCGTCGAGATCGAGATGCTCAACGTTGACCGCGAGCGCACGCTGGCGGCGATGCCGGAGCTTGCGGACCTGATCCCGACCCTGACCGAGGAAGCGCACACGCCGCGCGCACGCCTGCAGGACGTGGGCGACAGCTACGTGTTCGAGCCTGCGGACGCTGTGTCCCGCGCGCGCATTTCCGTTGACGTGACATGCGGGGATAACGGCGGATCCTTCGATCTGGCGCTGGATGTGTCCGAGGACGGCGGCGCTTGGGTGCAGGTGCAGACGTGGCCGGGCCAGACTGGCGCGTTCGAGTGGGCTTCTGCCGACTTCGGCGCCGATGGTGTGTCTCGTCGCTGGCGGCTGCGCATCACTGGCGCCGTGCCCGCACCGCCGTCCGAGGCCCAGCTGCTCTATGGCCTGCGCGGCACCCGCCCGGACTTCGTGATGGTCACGGACACCTCGGGGGCCTACCAGCAGCCGCAGCCCGGCTGGCGGCAGGGGTCCGAGACCATGCGGCTCTACCCGAGCAATGTGGCCGAGGACAGCTACAACGACCTTCCGGACCGCGATGCGCCGGTGGTGCGCTACACCCGCGAGCAGACTGTCTCGGCCAGCGTGGACATCAGCTTCACGAGCGGTCTGTACGACAGCAACGACGGCGACGTAGGCAAGCACGAGGCCAGCTTCCGCTTCAGCTACCAGCCCGTCGCAGGCGGCGTGGATGAGGGCGCGTGGATCACGGCAGGGCAGAAGACCTACCGTGCCAAGTCCACCACGCTGCTGCGCTACAGCTACGACATCACGTTCCCGGAGCCGGGGGAGTATGCCATCCGCGTCGAGCGCCTCGATGGCATCGACAACGACAGCGGAGACCAGAACGCGGGCTACCTGACCGCAATCCGGTCCTTCCGCGATGGCAAGCTGCCGAGCCATGAGGGCATTGCCGAGATCGCCCTGCGCATTAAGGCCAACGACCAGCTGAACGGGCGGATCGACAGCCTCAACGCCATCGTGCAGCAGCTGGCGCCGGAGCTGGACGGCAACCTGCAGTGGACCGAACCGCGCCCGGTGCGCCATCCGGCGTGGATCTACGCGCAGGCCCTGCGTGGACCCCACCTGCGCCGCCCGGTTGCCGATGAGCGGATCGACCTCGCCACGCTATATGCCTGGGCTGCCGAGGAGCCGCACTGGACCTGCGATTACGTGGTGGACACCGCCACCCAGCTGAAGGACGTGCTGGACATCATCTGCGCCGCCGGGCGCGCCCGCCGCACCCTGGCTGACATGCATTATAGCGTGGTGCGCGAAGGGGCGGCGGGGCCGGTGCGTCAGGTGTTCACCCCGCGCAACTCTTGGGACTATCGTTCGAAGCTGACGTTCCCACGCGAGATCCATGGCTTCCGCTGCATGGTCCGCTCTGAGCGGCTCGACTGGCAGGAAGACGAGGTGCTGGTGCTCAAGGACGGGTACACCCGCCAGACCGCCACCGAGCTTGAGACCCTGCAGCTGCCCGGCACTGTCGTGACGGCTGAGGACGAGGACGAGGGCAACACCTACCGGCTCGGCCGCTATCACCTCGCCACGGCGTTGCACCGCCCGGAGACCCATTCGTTCAAGGCGGACTGGGAGAGCATTCATATCCAGCACGGCGAAAAGATCCGGCTGGTGCATGACGTGCCTCTGATCGGTGTCGGCGAAGCGCGGGTGAAGGCGCTGACGAATGAGAATGGCCTCATCACCAGCATCACGCTGGATGATGTGTTCGACTTTGATCAGGCCAGCTTCCGGATGGTGGTGCGCAATGCCCGCGCCGGTATTCGTGCCTTTGCCGTGGCCTCGCCGGTGGACCCGCAGGCCCGCGTCTGGACGCCCAGCGTTGAGGTGCTCGAGGAGTGGATCGACGTGGGCGATCTCGTCGCCATCGAGGAGACCGAGCAGCGCAGCGCCGACATGCTGGTGATGGCTGTGCGCCCCGAGGCGGACGAGACCGCGCTCATCGAGGTGGTGGACGCCGCCCCGTGGGTGCTGGACGCGGCCACCACCGAGGTCCCTGCCTACGATCCGGTCATCACCCTGCCACGCCCCGCGACGTCGGACCTGCCGCCGGCGCCGGTCATCACCGCGGCCTACTCGTCGGATCGCACCCAGCTTGTCCTGCCGGACCTGTCGGTGCGCCCGCGCATCGCGGTGCAGCTGGCCCCCATTGCGTCCCGCGCGGACCTCGATGGGGTGACGGTGCAGCTGCGCTGGCGCGAGGCGGACGAGGACGAGACGCCCTGGACCTACGGCGAGACCGTGCCGGCGGGCGAGTACAGCCTGCTCACCGGCGCGCTGGACGAGGGCGTGAGCTACAGCGTCGAGGCCCGGACCACCGGGCGCGACGGCAAGACACGCGGCTGGGGTGCCGCGCCCGCCGATGTCACGGCGACGACAGCCGCACCGGCCCCGCCCGCGATTGTTGCGTCTGCCGTTCCGGCCAGCATCGCCGATGCCAGCGGCACCGCCCGCCGCCCGGCGATCCGCCTGTCGTGGGTCGCGCCGACCAACCGCACCGTGCGCGTGACGTGGCAGCTGCGGGTGGCCGCCACCGGCGAGGTGTTCGACCGGGGCCGCTTTGCCGAGGCCTCGGAGACACCGATCACGCTCTCGGACGTCCTGCTGCCGGATGTGGCCTACGAGATCCGCGCCAGCTTCGTCACTGGGGCGCCGGATCTGCGGCGATGGTCGGGCTGGCTGCCGGTGACGACTCCCGATCTGCGCCTGACCGCTGACGACGTTGCGGATGAGTTGCGCGAGCGGATCAACACCGCATTTGAGCGGCACGACGAGCCCATCGAGGACGCCACCGGCACCGTGGGGGATCTGCGCGATGCCGTGCTTGAGAGCTTCGGCACGTTCGGCACGTTCGACGGCCTGCCGCTGGCGGAGGCCATCGAGCGATCCATCGGCTCGCTCACCGCGCCTGTTCCGCTGTCCACGCGGCTGGACGTCGAAACGCAGCGCCTCACCGACACCCTGCCGCGCATCCGGTCCGTGGAGCAGACCGGGCGCGATCTGATGCAACGC
The DNA here is from genome assembly GCF_014643635.1 of Salipiger pallidus. GTDB lineage: Bacteria > Pseudomonadota > Alphaproteobacteria > Rhodobacterales > Rhodobacteraceae > Salipiger > Salipiger pallidus. The sequence goes on along the minus strand of NZ_BMJV01000005.1, from coordinate 361,410 downwards.
ATGATGGCGCTGATGGACTTGCAGTGGTCCACCGACCAGCGCCTGACTGGCGCCGGGATCTACGTCGATCCCGAGGACGGCACGGTGAAGATCGAGGCGTTCGAGTATCTGCAGGATCAGGTCTCGGAGGTCCGAGTGAACCTCGATGCGGCCACCGCGCAGCTTGGGCTGTATGCCACTCAGGCCTATGTCGATCAGGAGGTGTTTCGGGCCCTCACGGACCCGACACAGCTGCCGTTCCTCGATGACCTGATCGTGGATGTGCGGGAGGTCGAACTTGTCCTCGATGGCGTCAACGGCACTCTCGAGCAGCACGCTTCGGCCCTGACCGTCAATGGCGGCCTCGTCACCATGACGACCGTGACCAGCACGCTCGATGCAATGGCAGGTCTGATCGAAGACCGCGTGACCAAGGAAGAGTTCGACCCTTACACCGCCCGCCTGTCTGCCGCCGAGCAAGTGATCGAGGCGATCCCGGATGCGGCCACGATCCGCCAGTCGGTCGAGGCGTCCCGGATCATCGCTCGGGACGTGAACGATCTGACCGCGCGGTCCATCGCGGATATGTGGGGGCGCTACGAGGCGGAAGAGGCCATCCGTGTGGCCGAGGCACAGGCGCGCTCGGAGCTGCAGGCTTACGTCGATGAGCAAGACCGGGCCGTTGCCGAGGACGTGACCGAACTGCGCGGCGCGGTGGACACCTCGAACGCGCAGATCCGTGACGAACTGCGTGTTCGCGCCGCTGAGGATGAGGCTCTTGGTCAGACCCTAACGCAGGTCAGCGCTGGCCTCGCCAGTGTCAGCGGGCAGGCCGAAGGCACCGCAGACGCCGTTACCGAGCTGACGGGCCGCGTGGCGCGGAACGAGGAAGGCCTGACCGCAGAGGCTGCGAGCCGCACGCTGATCGTGTCGTCTGTCCGGGAGCTACAGGGCGAGCAGCGCGCAAGCACCGCGCGCAGCATCGTGGACATGTGGAACGCATTTACGGCTGAAGAGAACGTCCGTGACGCGGTGGCCGTCTCGCTGGAAGAGGTGCGGACCTGGGTCGAAGAGGGCTTGTTGGCCGAGGCCAACGCGCGCGATCTTCTCGGGGCGGCGCTCGGAGAGGCCCAGGCCAGCATCGTGTCGGAGCGCACCGCGCGCACCTCGGCGGACGAGGCGCTGGCGCGGCAGGCCAATCAGCTCTCGGCGGATCTTGGCGAAGCGCAAGCGGTGATCAACGAGGAGCAGACCACCCGGGCCACGGCTGATGAGGCGCTGGCCGAGGAGATCTCCCGGATTGAGGCGTCCCTCGGCACCGCCCAAGGCCAGATCACGGAAATCAACAGGGTGAACGTGAACTCCGGCTCGGCTCTGGTGCAGTCTCACCTCAATATCCAGGGCACGGTGAACGACCCCGAAACCGGTCTGGCGGCAGCGCACGGTGGCATTGAGGCGCTGAACACGGTCGATGTGAGCTCGGACTCTGCTCTGGTGCAGGATTATCTCGGCCTTAAGGGTGTGGTGAACGACCCGGAAACGGGACTCCAAGCTGCTCATGGCGAGATCGACCAGATCAACACCGTGAACGTGAACTCGGACTCTGCACTGGTGCAGGCGTTTCTGATGGTACGAGGGGCGGTGAACGACCCCGAAACAGGCTTGGCCGCTGCACACGGTGAGATCAACGAACTGAACACCGTGGATTTGTCTTCGGACTCCGCACTGGTGCAAGCGTTCTTGACGGTCCGAGGCGCGGTCAATGATCCGAATACTGGCTTGGCGGCTGCTCATGGCGAGATCGACCAGATCAACACCGTGGACGTCAGTTCGGACTCCACACTGGTGCAGGCCCATCTCGGATTGCAGGCCACGGTCAACCATCCTAGCACCGGGCTCGCGGCAGCACACGGTGAGATTGACCAGATCAACACGGTCAGCGCTTCGTCCTCGTCGGTGATCGCTCAGACCGTGGCCCAGATGAGCGCTACTCTCTACGACGCCGATTCCGGCCTTGCCGCAACGGCAACGTCTCTTGATGGCGTCACCACGCAGGTTGAAGAGCAAGGCGACAGCCTGACCGCGCTCGCCGGGCGCGCCAATGTCATCGAGGCCAGCCTCGGCGCCGGGCAACTCGTTCCGAACGGGGACTTCCTGACGGACCGCCTTGACGGGTGGTCCGATGTCGATACCGGCTTTGCCGTGATCCCCCGTGGCACCACGGCATTTGCGGCGGTCCAGAATGCCCCGACCCCCTTCGTGTTGCGCTCGGCGGCGAATGACTACAGCGGTGCGGTCATCGTTGACGGCGTGCCGGTGCAGCCGGGCCAACAGTTCCGCGTGTCGTTCCGTTCGGCGGCTGCATCGGGCGGCAATGCCCTGCAGGGGTTCCGCTTCATCTTTTTCGACGCCGCCGGGAACGTGCTGTCGGGCGCGGATCAGGTTCGCGAGGCACAATCCAATGCCACGGCGTGGACCGACCACGACGACCTCGACCTCGTGACAGTCCCGCCGTGGGCGGCGTCGGCCCGCATTCGGTTCCGTCGCAGCGTCGGTGGCGTTGGATGGGGCTTTGCGACCAGCTTGCGCGTCGAGCGCGTCTCGGCCACCGAAACGGACGTGCGCGCCCGTGTCGAGACGGTCGAGGCAACGCGCGTGGACGCAGATGGCGCGGTGGCCGCTGTCGAGCGGCAGATCTCGGCGAGCTATGGCGATCTGACGGCGATGGCCTCGGCCACCGCCTTCGCTCAGGCTGGGCTGAACGGAATCAACTCGGGCTTCATCTTCCAGCTCAACGGCGAAAACGTCCTCGAGGCGGTGAGCGTCAGCGACGGTGTCGGCGGCCCAGTCAGCACGTTCCGGCTGGCAGCGGACTACGTGCAGATCACCGGCATTGCCCAGATCGACACGGCGGTGATCTCGCAGCTCTTCGCCGATGAGATCGTGGTGGGCAATCTGACCGTCACCGGGGAGATTATCGCGCCGGGCGCGGTGTCTTCGCAGGCTCATGTGTTTGCCTGGCCCTATGCGTCCACGGCTGACGCTGACTTCATCCTCGTGAGCAGCGCCGACTACACCACGCTCATCACGCTTGACCCGATGGATGTCGAGGCCGGTTCGAGCGTGCGGCTCGACGCCAGCTGCAACATCGACGCCCCCGATGGTCAGGCGTGGGGGCTGGTGGCCTACGAGATGCAGTATCGCGCCAACGAACAGGCGCCGTGGAGCGCGTGGGAAGGCATCCGCTTCTCGGCGACCGGGATCATCCCCGGCAAGGCCGCTGACGGTCAGATGATCCCGTTCACACACGCGACAGCGGACCTTCGCAGCGCCACCGAACAGCGGCGGTATCGCCTGCGGGCGCGGCTCCAACCGGGCAGTCCGCGCATGCGGATCTGCCGGGTCGATTTCTTCGCACAACAGATCAAGAGGTAAGATCAATGGCATGGTATGGCGACGGCACTGTGTCCGTCACGAATGGCAACACGACGGTCAACGGGGTCGGCACCGCTTGGGTGGCGAACGTCACGCCCGGGCAGGCGATCTACATGCCGGACAATCGGCTGTATGAGATCGCGAGTGTGGTCAGCAACACGCAGATCACGCTCACACGGGCCTATCAGGGGTCCACGCAGACCGGGGCGGTCTACGACATCCTGCCCATCGAGGGCTTCCTGCAGGACGCCAGCGATGCGCTCTACGGTGCGATCTCTGAGATGCGCAGCCACAACGAGGGCACGCTGGCTGGGCGCTTCCCGGCAGGGACGAATAACGCACCGTCTGTTCGCGGGGCGTCGGACACCAACACCGGGGTCAACCTGCCTGGCAACGACATGCTGGATCTCGTCACGGGCGGCGCGCGCCGGGGGCGTCTGTCGAGCGCGGGGCTGCAACTCGACGTGCTTCTGAACGGCCTCGCGGTCACGCAGAGCAACGACGACACCACCGCCGGAAGGGTTACGAAGGTGGGGGACTTCGGCCCCGGCGCAGTCAACAACGTGCCGTTCGTGTCGGATCTGGACGCGCAGGATATTCCTGTCGAGTTCTTCCAGTTCACGAACGCGGCGGCTGGCACACTGCCCGTGCCGGGTAGCGCTGGCTACGGCCTGCAGCTTCGGCGTTTCGGCGGAGCCTCTGAACAGGCGGCGCAGCTAGTCTTCAAGGACAACGCGAGCCGCATGTTCTTCCGCGCTGCATTTGGCGGCTCTTACAAGCGGTGGTTCGAGATGTATCATCAGGGGTCCGTTCTCGGCACGGTCAGCCAGTCTGACGGCGTGCCGACCGGGGCGCTTATTGAGCGCGGTAGCAATGCCAACGGAAGCTACCGGAAGTACGCCGATGGATCGATGGAGTGCTGGGGTATTGTAGACCTCGCATACGTCAATAGTGGGCAGGTTGGGGTTCTCCAAAATTTCCCGGCCCCTTTCCCCGCTTCTTTCGCTGCTGACAGAAAACCCAACCTGGAAGGCACCGTCTGCGTTTCGGAGTCTTCTTACACGCCCACACACTTCGACATTGGGCCTGTGACGACCGCGAACCTCGCAACCGGATCGGCGCAGATCGTAGTCAGGACCGTCGCCGGAGCATCGGCTGGGTTCGCGTCCGGCGACCTTGTGCGTGTTTATTGGAAAGCCAAAGGGTTCTGGTTCTAAAGGAGCAACCACATGAAAATCATCCTCTCCCCCATCCGCCTCGACACGCAGCTTGAGCTATCCAAGAGCGGCGACACCCTGACCATCAACGGCGAGGTGTTCGACTTCATCGACGTGCCTGCCGGGGCCACGCTGCCCCGCGCCGCGATCACCTGCGACTGGATTGCAGGCGACGTGACCCGCGACGAGGCTGGCGTGCTGACGGTGCCGGTCGTCCTGCCGCACGGGGCCGACGCCCCCGAAGAAACCCGTTTCCCCGAGCCGCTGGTCGACGTGGCCGACGGCCCGGTCGAGCTTCCGCCCTACAACGCCGAGGAGGTCGCGGCATGAGCAACATCGACATGAGCCTGGTCATCACCGCTGAGGACAAAGCGGCCGAGGCGCGTGCCGCGAAGCTCGCGCAGATCACCGTCGAGCGCGACCGTCGCATCAGCGGCGGCTTCACCTTCGAGGGCGTGGAGTACCAGACACGCCCTGAAGACCTCGAGAACATGGCGGGCGCCGCCACCAGTGCGCTCGAGGCCATCGTCAACGGCGCGCTGCCGGGCGACCTTCGGTGGGATGATCCGAACGTAGACTTCGCGTGGATCGCCGCGGACAACAGTCTGACGCCGATGGACGCGCAGACCACTCTCGCTATGGGAAAGGCTGCGAAGCGGCACAAACAGCTCCACATTTTCACAGCCCGACAGATGAAAAACTTGGCCGTGCTGCCCGACGACTTCACCGACGACGCGCACTGGCCTGCATGAGCGTCTACACAGAGCTGACCGGCTAGCACAGGCCGGTCGGCGGCATCCGCTGACCACCGCCCGCTTCGCGCGGGCTTTTTTATGACCTCGGACCATCGGAGGCCGAATGGGAGACAGAAGTATGACCGGTGACGAGTTCCCGCGCACCTGGAAAGGCCGGCTGATCGAGGCAGGCAAGATCATGGGGGCCATAGCCGCCATCTTCGGCGGCTGCAGCCTGATCTGGGGCATGACCTTCGGACCGCTGCGCGAGATCTACACCATGGCCTCAGGCTTCGTGGAGGACTTCCGCCGGCTCGAGGCGACGGTGCAGCAGCTGCAGCTCGACGTGGCGCGGGCCAATGGCGAGGACCGGGTGATCCGCCAGCCTGAAGGGCTCAGCTACATCCAAGAGCCGGTGACGCAGGGCGACGACGTGGTGATGATCTTGGTCATCGCTCGGACCCGGCTCGGGGAGGGGTGCCGCCTCATCGACTGGGTGCCGATCTTCACCGATGAGCTCAACATCCCGACGCCGGGCGAGCGGTCCCGCAAGGGCCCGGTGAGCCGCCAGATCGACACCAACACCCAGCGCCTGCGGGTCGAGATGGTCCCGCCGGATGTGCTTCGGCCTGGGCGGGTAGTGGTCTACCTGACGCTGACCTATCGCTGTCCCGGTGCGGAGGGCGAGACCACGCTCGAGGACCGCACCGACAGCCTGTCCTACCGGCTTCTGCCGGGCACCTGACCCACCCGACGTCGCAATCCACCACGCCCCGCCTGCGGGGCCTTTTCGCATGGGAGATCATCATGAACACGAGCGACGTGCAGACGCTTCTGGCTGAGCTGCGCTACTACTCCGGGGCCATCGACGGCATCGACGGCCCGAAGACCCTCGCGGGGGTCGAGATCACCGAGCGCAACGCCGACGCCTCAAGCGCGGGCTGGGCCCGCCGCCGGCGGCTGGTCGCGGCCGGCCAGCGGGTGCTCAATGGCATGGGCTTCGATGCCGGGGCGGTGGACGGCTGGGCCGGGCACAACACCAACGAGGCGCTGATCGCCTACCGCAGCCACCGCGCCGGCACGCCGTCTCAGGTCGACCGTGCCCCGATCACCGATAAAGTGTGGCCGGATGATATCCCGCGCCAAGGGGACTGCGCCGCCTATTACGGCACGCCCGGCGCCGACGTGCAGAGCCAGCTTTCGCAGATCAGCCTGTCCTTCCCGCTGCGCATCGACTGGAACCTCGACCAGACCGTGACCCGGATCAGCGTGCACCAGCGCGCGGCGCCGCAGCTTCGGGCGGCGCTCGAGGCGGTGCATGAGCACTACGGCCTCGCCCGCATGCAGGCGCTCGGGATTGACCGCTTCGCCGGGTGCTACAACCACCGGCGGATGCGCGGCGGTTCGAAATGGTCGATGCACGCCTACGGCTGCGCGATCGACTTCTATGCCGCGCCGAACGCGCTGCGCATGGGCTGCCCGGAGGCGCTGTTCTGCGGCCCCGAGTACCAGGACTTCCTCGACATCATGGAGGCCCACCAGTGGCTCCCGGCGATCCGGCTCTGGGGTGGCGATGCCATGCACTTCCAGCGGGCAACGCTGGGATGACCCGGGCCGTCCACTACCGCGACCGCAACGCCTTCTTCGGCGATCAGACGCCCGGCTCGTTCTGGGTCGCAGATCCTGACGAAGACGGCACGCAGGTCTGGCTGCACTTCTGCCCTTGCGGCTGCGGCACCAAGCAGCGTCTCAAGATCGGCAACGGCTTCAAGCCCAAGGCCGGCCCGAGCTGGTGCTGGAACGGCAGCACGTCCGCGCCTGAGCTGTCGCCCTCGATCAACTGGCAGGGCCACTGGCATGGCTGGCTGCAGGGCGGCGAATGGCGCGCCTGCTGATCGCCGCATTCCCCAACGACTGGCGCCTCGCGCTGGTCTTCCCCGCGGCCGCGTGCCGCTTTTCCTGAAAGGACTTCATCATGACCGGACAAATCGCCCTGCTGCTGCGGGTATTCATCCTGCTGCCCCTTGCGGGCCTCACCGCGGCGCTGCCCTTCGTGGCCTATGACAAGGCGGCCGGCCTCGTCACCATCGACATCAACACCGCGTCCACCGTTCTGGCGGTCCTCCTCTACGGCCTGTTCAGCGGCGGCACCTTTGCCTGGTCGCGCTGGGTGAAAAGGCTGGGGGGACGCACCTGAAGTACCAATCTGCGTTGCGTGTATGCAATCCGAGGTTCTCAGGTGGTCAACGCTAAACCCTGCTTGAAACCGTTGCTTCGATAACGAGCCTGTGTACTCTGGGTTGTGTGGCATCCCCAATGTCACCTTCCTGATCACGTTGCGATGCTTGATCAGTAAGGCCGCAAAGCTCGGCGGAGCTTTGCGGCATTCCCTCATGAGGCGCATTAGCAGATGCGCGAGGCCAATCATCAGGCGAAAGTGGCGGGCCTTCTAAGTGAGGGCCCGCCGCCCTATGCTGAAGGCGGCGACATCACCGACCTGCTGGAGACGGTGGCCGCAGAGTAGAACGCCGCTAATGTCCGCAAGTCGCGGAACAGATCAAACTGAGGAGAGGCATATGGCCGACAGATACTATCTTCCAGCCACCCAAGTGCTGGAGCTTTCTGCAATCTTGGAAGACGCAGAGGAAAAGGCGCCTGACCTGGTGGCAGAGGTGCGCCGCTTGGTCTTTGCCACGCCGATCCCAGACGATGCTGCAGATGAGGTTGAACGGCAGCTCGACAATGCTGAAACGGGGTTGTCCATCTAAAGAGCGAGGCCGCGGCGCGGATCGGGGTTTCAGTGCCGGCGTGATCTGAAGCTGCGGCGGGCCTTCCCACTGGGGGCCCGCCGCCCTATGTCCGCCCCATGTGGACCCGCAAGCGCACCATCATCGCAGGCAAGGACGACGGGGATCTCGACTGGATCGTGCTGTACCAGGGCGAGGTGGTCGGACGGGTCTACGCTACCAAGATCAGTGACCCCGACCGAGCTTGGCAGTGGTTTGCGCAGGTGCAGCCTGTAGGGCAGGGGTTCGCGACAACGCTCGAGGATGCGCTGGAGCGGCTCAGGGCGCACTATGAGGGGGGAGGTGGTTCCTTGATCACACAATCTTCGAGTGTTCACAGTCCACGTTGCCATATCTATAAGCTGTCATCTGCTTGAATGATCGCGTAAAGCGGTACACTGATCGCTTGACAACGTAAAATGGGGAAGTTTGGGTGACGCCGCTAATTGATATTCAGGCTCGTGTTTTTGGTGAAGATGACAGCGCTTATCGCGTCTTCCCTGGTGGATCCTACCGTCACTACGAAGCCATGCACGAGCATGGGCTGGTGTTCCTAGACTTCCCTGCGATACCGTTTCCAGCGACAGACGGCTTCAAAGAAACTGACGATATCAGGGAGGCGATTGTACGCGCCGAACTTTACGCCTCTGTGGTGTACCGAAACTCGGATAACGTTCCCGAGCTGATGGCTGAGATCTCTAGCCGAGATCTAACTAAGACGCGATGGTCGAAGCGTCGTAAGCTGGCATTATCACAGCTGAATGGGCTGTATAACGAGATGAAGATCGGTGATCTCGTTGTAGTGCCTGCACCATTGAACAGCTTCACTAAAGAGGAGGCGCCTCGTACCTTGGTCGGCGAGGTGGTGAGCGATGTTGAGCGTTGGACGGAGCCTACCGAGAAATATCAAAAAGCTGCACTACTCGTTCGCCGTGTTAAGTGGTTGAGTGAAGTTGACGAGCGTGATCTGGATGTCAGAACACTGCGGGCTCTCCGGACACAGAATGCCCTAGTTAGGCTTCCAGCAGACAGCCTCAGACCGGTTTTGGGCGCAGCTTACCAGAACGTTATCATAGACGGTGAGTTTCTCGCTCGATTTACTACTGCCGGTGAAGATTTTACTGCTCGTGAATCCTATCACTTTCAAGCATTTGTCCTCGCAATCGTGGAGGCGTTCCGCGCGAAGGGAGATGCAGAGGCAGCTGAACTTGCAGAATCGATCTATGCGATTGCCGCGTCCGTTAGGCGCGGTGAGGCCACGGTCCCTGAGCAAGAGTTCAGTATTCACTCGCCTGGGTACACGACCCTTCGAGGAAAAAGCGTTGTTTTCGTGATTGCTTCGTTGTTCTCTCTTGCGCTTTCAGCGCATGCTGAGCCGTTCGATGAAACTGGCGCTGCGAGAGTTGGGCTAGAAAATTCGGCTAGCAAGCGCTATGATCCTTGCGCGCCTGAAGGTCTGGCAGACGAGGTCGTGAAGACTTTGGATGCTCTTGGGATGCACCGCTGGAAGGAGGCTTGCTCGGCCGCCACCGCTGCAAGTGAAGATGAAGGTTTCGCGCCTAAGGCGTCCGTGAAATAATTTTGGGTTCGCTATGTTGTCTGGCTTAAAACGATGGCTCGCAGCCGAATCGACACCTCGAGGTTGGCTCCTTGCAGGAGCCATTGCTCTTTTCTTGGCGACCTCTGCTTTCAACATCTTCTTGCAATCTAGAGACCACCGGCATGCCGGTGATTTGGCGAGGACAGAGCTTCTCAAGGAGCGTAGTCAAGAGGTTCGCAATGCAGCCTACGACTTCCAGACGTTTGCCGCCGCATACGTCTCTGCAGTCATCGAAGATGAAGATGGTGTGCACGAGGCGCGTCGACGATTGATGGACAACGTGTTGAGCCAGCACTCTACAGTTGAGATGGCACAGGGAGTGTTTTCCAAAGATGTCGTCAGTGCTGCTGCCGGCTATAAGTCTGCGCTTTTAGAATTTAGCACCGCTTTGGCTGACGCAAATACCATTTTGGAGATGCGGCCATTTTGGGAGGCCGCGTCGGATGTGCTTGTCGAGCGCCAGAAGCTCATGGACGCGATTGACAGTGAGCTGGGACGGATAGGGGGTGTTTAATCGTAGTGCTTCAGTGCCGAATCTCTTTCAAGCAGCATTGACAGTGCGAGCTGATGCTTTCTCTTTTGGAAGTACTTGACGATTTCCGACACCTGTTCGATCACCACTTAAATTTCAAGGTCTGATTAACCAGATACGATACTGAGACTAGAACCTTTGGCGACAGCTGGACTCTTTTGGCTGGCCACGCGTACACTCTCCATGCTGTAACTTTTTTCAGAGAGGCATATTGGTCATAATAGAATGCCACTCTTCAGTTGGTGATGCCGCGCAAATGTTAGCCCTTGGTCGAGCTGAGGGCCTTAAAATGGTACAGTTCGTTTTTCATATTTAGATAAAAAATCAATAGAATAGTATCTGATTGTTGTCATCAGTGCTCATTAAGGTGGTGGCTATTGACGCAACTTCTCAAAAACATACTTGACATCATTCGGTCAGATATGCGGATTTTGGCGATCTTGGCTGTTGCTACAGGTGCTGCAGCTCTTGCTTTGTGGTCTTCTCCTGACAGCTTCGCTAGCTTGCCTGAGTGGGTACAGCCGGCAACTCTTCTCGCGTTTATATTTGCGATCAGCGCGTTCTTAATTGGTTTTATTTGGGCGATTGTGCCGATGCTTTGGCGCAGGTACGTGCTTTCTTGGAGAAAGCGTCGAAATGGAGATAAGCGACTACGTGATGTGAGGCAAAACCTTCTCTCGTTGAGCTTGACTGAGCTAGCGTTAGTATCTCATGCTGTTGCAAAGTATGATCGCGCTTTGATTTTGAATGAAGATGCTCCTGTAGCTCTTAGTTTGATGCAAAGGAATATTATTCGGAAAAACAGGTCAGCTCACCTGAAATTGTCATATGTGCCAAACTTTGAAATAACTGAAGATGCATGGTTGATTATTATGTCAACGGAGGAATTTCTCTTAAGTAAACCTGAGGAGATAATTCGCTTAATGAACTTTCGTTCCAGATTGGAAGATCTCGTTGAATTTTTGCCCCAAGCCCATCCAGCTGTCGTATCACTACGCTTAGCAGAGAACGTAAGTCAGTAGGCGGTGACGTTGGGCGGATAGGAAGCGAGATTGGAAACTCTTAAGGATTTAGGCAATTGCTACTCCGTGGCGGCGCGCAGGGATATCGACGGATTGGAATTTAGGGCTTCCTGCTCAGAGGTTAGCGGTGAGCACCTAATAACTCGTTCTGGTTTCAGTTTCAGAACACAACTTGCAGCCATAGACTGGCTTGAGCCTCAGGTGCCCCAGCTGAATGTGTCCATCTGAGGAGCGCACGATGCACAGAATTGATCTGCTGCCTGAAGACCCCGACGCAGAGGCGGCGCGCCTCGCACAGGAGCGGTTCGGCGATATGCTGGTGCGCGCGACCGCGCTTCCCCCGAAGCTGGTTGTCGAGAGCACGCCCTCGGCGGCATGGCCTGATCGGGCCCGCCGCTTTGGGTCGAGATAGGAGCGCTGCATGGTTGATTTAGGGACACTGCAGGAATTCCAGACTTCAATTGTTGGGATCATTGGCTTCACCGGGGTAATCTTATCCCAACTGCTAAACGGCTGGTTGGCGCGGCGCCGCGAAATATCTTCTGAGATCAGAAGGCGTGCCGCAATTATGGCGGCATTGAAGGCGGAACTATCGATTTTCCGAGATGCATTTGCGCGTCCAGACGCGGACCAACTGCCACAAGAGGGCGGTATTTGTATAGTCCATGTTCTAGAGCGGAGTGCCACCCCAGATTTAATGCGTGATCTTGGACTTCTGAGTGATAACATTCTCGATAGGGTGCTCTACGCACTTCTGACGATCGATGCGGTTAGACCGAACGCATCGCTGTATGCGTCTGAGGTTTCGGATACGCATTTAACCTTCGATCGGAACACGTGGCCGATCTACGCAAAGATCGTGAACAATGTGGCAAAACAGCTGGATGAGGTCATCGAGCTTCTGGATCGAGAGCGGTGCTGATGAAGTGCTGACAGGGTAGGGCGCGCGGACAAGATGGCGTTTGGATCGCGGATCTTCTGAAGACAAGCAATTCGGTGGAGCCGTGATCTGCAGAGCCGAAGTCTAGATAAGTAGGGATTTGCGCTCTACTTGTAGATGCTTGGATCTGTTTCCCAGATTCACGGTACGTTTTGGGTTTGTCCGCCGTGTTCCTCAATCGCCTTGGGAAACGGTTTTGTATTAGCATCATGGGCTTAAGGCGCTAAAAACCTCGTTTACACCGAAGATGTCGGGAGTTCGAGTCTCTCATCACCCACCATTCTATTGCATTGAAATCGCGCAAGTACCTGATGAATAGGAACATGCGCCGCCTCGACCGGTACTTAGAGGTGGTGCACGATGAGATGCACAATGCCCCAGCCTGTTCTGATCGGATCGACCTACTACCTGCGCGTCCATGTCCCTCGCGACGTGGTGGACCTTGCGGAGGGTACGGGAGCGTGTCGCCGAGATGGACGAGGCGGCAAGAGCTGGCCGTAGCCATCCATTGGCGGTACCGACAGCGGAAATCGGTGCTGCGGACACTGAGAGCCGCTTCGGAGGACTGGCAGATGCTGCGCTTGCAAGGCGTGGCCTTCTCGTCGATGCAGGATCGCGGAGCAAGCTGCTAGAGCGGGTCGCTGTCGCCATGGAAAACGTCACGCGCGCAAACGGAGCAAGGGCCAGCGGCGACTACTCGTAGAGCGGCACGGCGGACAAGCACCCTGCCTACTCTCCGAAAAAACAGGCGCAGGTGCAGCCCGTTGGTTAGGGCAGCCGCCCGCCGTGGTCTACTTCAACAAGATCGAAACTGACCGGCAGGGCCATAGATTGGCTTAAACTATCTCGGAATCTGTCCACGAGATGGAGAGTAGCTTTTGGACGCTGACAACCTAGAGCGCAATCAGGTTGCATCCGCGCAGCTTGCTCTCGATGGCCAGCTTGAAAAGTGCCTGATCGTGGTAGCGTTTGGCGATTTCAGGACGGCGGCGTCGTCCGCTCGGTAGAGCTTGACGTGCCAGTTCATGCGGCATGGTGCTGGCGATGGCCAGTTCAACGTAGCCGCGCCGCAGCTTTGAGCGCATGTTCTGAGGGTGCCGTTCACCTTGGTAGACACGATTGGCGGCGATCTGATCTTTGCTGCAGCCGCCAGAAAGGTCCGTGGCGCGCAAGAAGTGGTCCTGGCGACTACGAAACATGGGTCTTCCTGCCGTCGAGACAGTGCAGCTGATCGCACTGTCAGCACCGCTATCAGCATCAAGTTACTGGTCAAAACAGGTGCCCGCTCAAGGCCGCGCCAAAATCATGACGTTTCAGCGAGGAACTCATCACGACCCGCAGTGTTCTCTTCTCAGGCAGCCACCAACTGGGTGGTTATAATCTAGGCAAAATTGGAACGATATTTATGAAGACTGCCACTCGCACTCTTATGCTGAGCACCGCGCTTACCTTCCCGCTTGCAGGCTTTGTTTCTGCTCAAACTCTGCAAGGTATGTCGGACGAAGACCTTCGCGGCAAAAGCGCTGAGTGCCAGGCGCTCGTGGAGGCGGTTCAATCCGACGATCTTCCGGCCATGATCCCGGTGTCCGATGTCATGACCGCCGTTGACAACGACAACTCCGAAGAATGTGCAATGATCTCGGACACGCTCGCCGAGAACGCAGAGCAGACCGTAACCGACGAAGACACCGCAACCGAGGAAGACACCGCCACCGCCGAGACCGAAGAGAGCGAGACGGTTTCCGAAGAGGTGAACCTTTCGGAAAGCGCGACCATCGAAGGTCAGGCGCGTGTCGTTGTCCCCGATCCTGATGTCGACGTTCAGGTTCCCGCGCCCAATGTCACCGTGATGAAGCAACTGCCGCGCGTCACCGTGAACGAAAGCCCGCTCGACATCCAGATCGCTCAGAAGCAGCCGAACATTGAAGTCGAGATCCCCGAGATCGTCGTGCGCGTCGATATCCCGGCCCCCGACGTCTATATCCTCAGCTCGGATCCCGACGTGCAGATCTCGACCGACGATCCCCAGGTTCAGGTCGAGCAGGGCGAGCCCACGATCTCGGTGGCTCAGGCCGATCCGGAACTCGACGTCGATCTCGGTGTAGATGCAGGTGAAACTGCGGACGAGACCGCAACGAGTGACGCCGACACCAACGACACCCAGAGCGTCGAAGGTGATACCGAGGTTGCCAGCTCCGAGCCGCAGGTCGACATCCAGCAGGCGGAAGGCGAGGCCGAGGTCAACATCGAAGGTGGCGACGCGTCGGTGGCTTATGAAAAAGCCGAGCCCCGTATCTCGGTCGTGATGGCCAACCAACCCACCGTTGATGTCCGTCAGGGTGGTGAAGCCAACGTGGTCATCGAGACCGCGGAAGAGCGCGAACAGCGTCTCTCGGCCCAGAGCGAAGATCAGGCACAGGCCGACGAAGCTCAGGCACAGCCGAGCGCTGGAGAAGAGGCTGATCAAGCCGACATGCAACAGGCAGAAGGTTCCGACCCAGCCGCGATGGAAGAGGCTGGCAGCGCCAACACCATGTCCATCACTGTCGGTGAACTGATGAGCAAGGACGTCCTGACCTCGGACGGTGAGAACCTTGGTCGCCCTGCAGGTATCGTCGATGACAATGGTTCGGCCGTACTGGTGCTGAGCAGCGGTGGCTTCCTTGGTCTCGGCACGAAGGAAGTGCCCGTGCCAATGGAGCGTGTCACGATCGAGAACGATGCACTCATCGTGGAAACCATGAGCGAACAGGAAGTCGAAGACGCATCCGGCTTTGACTTCGACGCTTCGCAGCAGCTTTCCGAAGACGAGACCATCGAAGTGTCGGGCTCCTAAGCCAAACTCATCTTCCAGAAAATGGGCCTCCTCACCAGGTACGGTGGGGAGGCCTTTTCATGTCATCACACTCATTCCAGACAGCGCGGTCGTGCCGACCTGCAATCTAGAAATGTTCACTTTTTAAGGTCGGCCAGTTCTTCGGATACCCAGCATCCGGTTCAGGACAGAATAGACCAGCCAGCGCCCGGCAGTGCATTGCCGAGCAAAATCACGAGAGGGGGCATCCCGAAGGAACAGGAGGCCGGGCTGGGCGCGAAGAAGCTGCGGCATCAGCTGCGCGATCCTCTACAAGTGGCGCTCGAGACATGGCGGCATGCAGGTGTCGGACACACGTCGGCTGCAGGTGCAAGAGGCTGAGAACTTGAAGCGGAGAAAATTTCCGGTGGAGCAGTTGCTCGATGACGCCGATGCTGAAGGGAATTTTGGGAAAAACTGCTGTGGCCCGGTTCGAGGCGGCGTGCTGTGGACTGGGGTATGTAGGAGAAGAGCTATTTGCAGCGGCGGACCTGTGCGCTGGCCGGGATCATCCCGCGTGTGTATCAGCGGCACCCGATGAGGCCGGAGAGCTGATAATTGCCTGAGCGGCTGCGGTTGCTGTCGGGCGAGAGGCGGAGGTTCGTCTAGCTCGACAGGGCGTCCGCGGTGCTCAGGGCCATGGCAATCTGCATCATCGCCGCCGCGCCCACTTCGACCGCCATGAGCACCCGGTTCAGGGCGTGAAAGACCGACGAGCCCCGGGCGCTTATCTCTGTCATGTTCTTTGCTTCCGGCGGGGTCTGCCGGTGGGTGCCGGGGATGCTGCCTCAGATTCGGCTCTGCCGCCGGTCAGGGACGGGCGCCGCAGCGGATCTGCCGTGATGTGCAAGCATCGCCCGGCTCGATCTTGACTGCGACGGTCGGATCAATGCGCCTGCGCCCGATGTCGGCCAGAGGACCGGCCTAGCTGCCCGGCCCGTGCCCGGCGAGGCTGTGAGCGAGGCCTCCAACACCGTAGCATCCTTCCGGCATCGTACCCCACCCGGGGTTGGGGCCTTGATACGGCAGGCCGCTGGGGCGGGGCGGCCGCGCTTCATCACACCTCCCTTCGCGACGGGAAAGGGGAATGCATGGTGGATTCAACGGAAGGAGTTTTGGGAAACCGACCGGAGCAATCCAACGATCTGTGCCACCGCTGCGCTGGCCGCAACCGCCGAGACGCTGCTCATTGGGAAAATCCTTCCGCCGGCGCATTTCGTGTCGGTGCAGGGGGGCACAAGGCTGATGTCCTGCATCACTGACGGGGCATGGGATGGCATCGACTTTAACTTTTCCCGCTCGGGCCAGCTTGTGAAGCGGGACGAGAGAGTGACCCACATGACCGCCAACGCCAGGTTCGGCACCTCGAGGTCATGGGTTGGCGCGAGCCAGGAGGGATCAGACGGGCTGCCCGCAGAGGTGCAGACCGTGGTCAACCAGTGCCGCGAGATCACCGAACTCGAGTTTGCGTCCTGGGTTAATGAGAACGAGGCAATTCTGCGCGTGGAATACGCCTTGCAGGGGGGCGAGATCTATGAACTTGGCTTCGAAAGGCTCGAAGTCTTCTCGCAGGCGATGATGCCGGTCGCACGCAACTTCGTATCTCGTCTCAAGGATTTCGGCCTTTCCGGCGAGGGGGGCGCTGGACGACGTCAAGCCAGCTCTCTCGGCGTGCGATAGCTGAGACAAGTGGGGTAACGGGGCGCAATCGGCCCGTTACCTCGACTTGTCACTAGCTAGCAGCGGCTTTGTATCTGCGTCTGCGCGGGCCTGAAGTCTCCGGGCCCAAGCAGAGGCGATCATGCCGGGCGAGTCTTTACCCGGCGCGGGTGATGCGCAGATCCACGCTGCGCGGCACACCGTCGCTGCCGTTGATCACGATGAGATCCTGGGGGCAGGCCGAGACTGCAAAGAGGCAGTCCATCTCGGCTCTGAGGCGCACGTATTGTCCCGGCTCGGTGCGGCTGGGATTGTCCTCAAGCACATCGTTGTCCTTGATCACCGTCTCCATGAAGAGGTTCCAGGGCGTCGGGATGCGCGGAGGTTCGCAGTCGATCAACGCGAAGGCCGCGCGCAGGTTGTCGGCGCAGTTGTCGTGATGGCCCTCGTGTCCGTAGAAGATACCGTAGCTCGGCGCGCAACAGGCCGGGCAAAGCGTGTCGTGCACCCCCGGAGACGTGTCCTCGACGAAGGTGAGGATGGTGCGCCAGCTGTCGGTGCACAGCGCATCCCCGGGCTGGAAGGTCATGCGGTAATGCAAAATGCGGCTGTGCTCCATGGACATGTATTCGTCCGGCGCATCCAGCGGGAAGGCCCAGGTGTCCACCACCTGCCCGCCGTGAGTGTTGATCACGTCCACCATGTCCCCCTTGCGCAGGGGGACCATGCGGGCCTCGCGGGCGGGGACGTGGACGGTTTCGGGTATGTCGGTCATGGGGCTCTCAATAGTCGAAGTCATGGGTCCAGTCGCGGGCAAAGACCTGCACGTCACCCTCGTGCGCGGTGGCGGTCGAGCGCAGTCGCAGCTTGCCTTCGTGCCAGCACACCTGCGTGTCGGTGGCGATGCGCACCTGCCAGCCGTCCCTCGCATAGGTTTCGGTGAACTGGAACCCGGCGCGCGCAGAGCGTGCGTCGCGGGGCGCGATAGCATAGTCGTGGCTGCCGTGTTTCGTGATGGCCAGCCCGTCGATGGTGGTGGTGGCAGGCGGGTTCACCGAAACCAGTGCGACCTCTCCGGTGGCCTGGTCCCAGGTCACATCGCGGGCGACCGGGCCTGTCTCGAGGTGGGTGGAGGGCACCGGGAGCGCATGCAGGGCCTCTTCGAAGGGCGGCAGATCCTGAACCGCGCTCTCGGGCAGGCCCGGCAGGTCGAGCCGCAGGCTCGAGGGGTGCAGCCGGATGGCGTTGTCCGCGCCCTCGGGCCAGACCATGGGCCAGTAGCTGGTGGACAGCGCAAGCCGCAGGCGGCTGCCGGGGGCGAAGGTGTGGGCAACGCTCTTGACCGGAAGGGTCACGTCGAACGCCTGGCCGGGGGCGACGTCCTCGGGGCGGGTCAGGCGGTGCAGCGCGTGGGTGATGCGTGCGACGGTGCCGTTCGGGCGCACCTCATTGAGGCGGATCGACACCAGCGCGCGGGGGCCGTCAAAGGCCACGCGCAGGCTCAGGTCCGCGTTGCCTGCAAGGTGCAGCGGCGCATCCAGCCGGGCCGTGTTGAAGCACAGCGACTGCCCGTCATCAAGTGCCGCGTCACTGGCGAACTCCGGCCCGTTGCCACCCCCGTCCAGCGGGCACCATTCGCCGCCCGCAGCGCCCACGGTCAGGGGGCTGTCAAGCAGCAGCTCGGGCTGGCCGGGCATCGCGCTGGCGCGCAAGGCGAGGTCGTCGGCGTAAAGCGTGGTCATCGGTGCCTCGGGGGGGCAGCCGGGGACGCCGATCCAGCCGCCGCCGATCTGCGGATCGCAGGCATCGGGCACCGGGTCCTTGCCCACCCAGAGCCGCAGCATCGGCTCGTCCATGATGCCGGTGTCCTCGCCGAGCAGCCAGTGGCGCCACCAGCGCATGCATTCCTGCAAGAACCCCACTTGGGGGCCGGGCTGACCCCAGGTGGGATACATGTGGGTCCATGGACCGATCAGCGCCTTGCGAGGGCCGGGAAGGTGTTTCATCAGCCGCAGGATCGGGTCGGTGTAGCCGTCGACCCAGCCGCCCACGGCATAGACCGCGCAATCGATGTCGGCGTAGTTTTCGCAGACCGATCCGTGCTGCCAGAAGGCATCGCGCTCCATGTGCTCCATCCAGCCCGCCAGTGGCGGCTCGAGCGCTTCGAGCCGGGTCATCCACATGTCGCGCCAGCGATCCCCCACGTGGGTGGGATCGGGCGGGCGGCCAAGCTGGGTGAAAAGGCCCGCGCCCCATTGCATGCCGTCGATGAGCAGTCCGCCGCCCATGAAGTGAACGTCATCGCGGTAGCGGTCGTCGGTGGAGCAGGCTGTGACGATGGCCTTCAGCGCCGGTGGCCGGCGGGCGGCGATCTGCAGTCCGGCAAAGCCGCCCCAGGAGATGCCGATCATGCCCACGTTGCCATTGCACCAGTGCTGACGTGACAGCCAGTCGATGACCTCGAGCGCGTCGTCCTGTTCCTGCTTCAGGTATTCGTCATGCAGCAGTCCCCCCGAATTGCCCGACCCGCGGATGTCCACGCGGCAGGCGGCGATGCCGCTTTCAGCGAAATAGCCGTGCATCATGCTGTCCGCCAGGGCGGTGCCATCTGACTGACGATAAGGGATCCATTCAAGTACCACGGGAACGCTGTCTGCCGACGGCGTCTCGGGCAGCCAGAGTCTGGCCGTCAGTTCGGTCCCGTCGGACAGGGGGACGACGATCTGCTGAAATGGCGCAGGCTGGTCTCTGGTGGTGGCGACGGAGAAGTTTTGCATGAAGTAAAGGTCCGGTCAGTCAGGGGCGCCCGCCCGGAACGGACCGGGCGGGCGTGTTGTGCGTGATGTATCCCGGGCTGAACGGGTCGGGCAGCCTCCGGGCGGTGCTTCTGCGATGCGTGCCAGCCACGGTCGTTGAGGGACGGCCCGGACAAGGCGATCACCGGCCCGCCACCGAGGGCGGGCCGGTGTCTGGATTGCGGGATCAGTCCGCGCTGAAATCGCGCAGCAGCGCCCATTGCGCATCCGCACTGTATGCCGCGTTTACCTCGGGCTTCGACACCCAGGCGTTCACACCATGGTAGAGGAACACATAGGCGCCGGTTTCTTCCAAATCGTCCTGAAGCGCCACGTATTCCTGCGCCCGCTCCTCGGGGTCCGCGATGGTGAGGGCGGCGGTGTTGCGCGCGTCCCAGTCCTCGGAACAGGTGCGCTGGAAGTTCCAGTCCCCGATCTGGTTGCAGGTGAACCACTCGGTGACCCAGCTGGGGTCGGGCGCGGTGGTGAAGGGTTCGATGATCAGCTCGATGTTCTGGTGATCCTCGGGATCTTGCGCCTCGGCGATCATGGTGTTGCTGTCCATCTGCCGAATGGTGAGGTCGATGCCCACGTTTGCCAGCTGCACCTGCATCACCTGTGCCACGATCATCAGGTCGGGGTTGGTGCCGAAGGTCAGCGACAGCGACAGGTCCGTCACGCCCGCCTCGGCCAGCAGCTCGCGGGCGCGGTCGGGATCGAAGCCGTAGAGCACCTCGTCACGGGCGCCGGGCAGGGGCGGCGGCACGAGGCCGTTCGCCTGCTCGACCGCGCCGCCGAAGGTGGCGTCGACGATCTGCTTGACATCCACCGCATGCTGGATGGCACGGCGCACGGTAATGTCCGACAGCTTGGGGGTGTCGACGTTCATGCCAAGCCACGCGTAGCCAAGCGCGGGCTTCACCACTAGGTCGGCGTTGCCGCCCTCGTAGGAGGGGATGGAGTTCACGGCGATCTGCGTGCAGTCGATGTCGCCGGCGGCAAAAGCGGTTTCCGCCGAGGTCACGTCGCCGATGGGCAGGATCTCGATCCGGTCGTAATAGGGCGCAGGTCCGCTCCAGCCGGGGTTGCGCACCAGGCGGATCATCTCGCGCGGGAGCCATTCGTCAAGCATGTAGGGGCCCGAGCAGGCGGGCACCTCCGTGGCAAAGCTCTTATCGCCCGAGGCCTCCATTGCGACCTTGCTGAGGATAAGGCCAGACGCGTGCGGCAGGGTCGAGGTGAAGAGCGGCGCGAAGGCTTCTGTCAGGTGGATGATGCCGGTGTAGGTGCCGGTCACCTCCACGTGGTCGAGCATCGCCCAGTCCGACGCGTAGACGGCGTTGACCTCAGGATCGGCAAAGCGCTCGTACGAGAACTTTACGTCCTCGGCGGTCATCTCGCCGTGGTCTCCCGAAAACATGATGCCAGGGCGCAGCTCGAAGGCGATGTGCTGCGGGTCGCTGTCGTCGATGGAGGCGGCTGCGTCAAGCTCGTATGTCCATTCATCGCCGGGTGCGTAGCGCACGAGCCCCGAGAAGATGGCGAACATCACCGTCTCGTCGTACCAGCCGCCGCGGCTTGCGGGATCGAGCCGCTCGATGTCGCGGTCATTGCGGATGCGCAGGGTGCGATTTTCCTGTGCGAAGGCCGCGCCGGAAAGCGAGCTGAGCGCCAGCGCGAGGCTGCCGCCCCCGGCACGTTGCAGGGCCTGTCGGCGTGTCAGTCGGAATTCGGTCATCGTGTCATCCTGTCGGTTGCTTGTTCTTGGGACGCGCAGCGCTTTGCGCGTCGGCGTGATGGCAGCTCACGGAGTGGCCCCCGGCAATCTGCCGAAGCTGCGGTGCCTCGCGGGCGCAGAGCCCAGTCGCAAGGGGGCAGCGGGTGCGGAATTCGCAGCCCGCGGGACGGTTGGCGAGGCTGGGCACCTCGCCCTCGATCAGGCCATCGCTGCCGGTGGCCTGCCGGGCCCGGATCAGCGCCCGGGTGTAGGGGTGGGCTGGGGCGTCGAAGATGGTGCGCGTGGGCGCTTCCTCGACGATCCGGCCCAAGTACATGATGGCGATGCGGTCGGTGACATGGCGCGCCACCGCGAGGTTGTGGGTGATGAACAAAAAGCTCACCCCCAGCCGGTGCTGCAGATCGCCCAGCAGGTTCAGCAGCTCGCCCTGCACCGACAGGTCGAGCCCGGCGGTCGGCTCGTCCGCGATCACCAGCTCCGGCTCCAGCGCGAGTGCGCGGGCCACGGTGACACGGCGTGCCTGCCCGCCCGAAATCTGGTGAGGGTAGCGGTCGGCGAAATCGGGGGCAAGGCCCACGAGGCCCAGCAGCTCGGCGGCTCGCTCGCGGCGATTGCCGTCATGGCCACCCTGGACCGCCAGCGGCTCAGTCACCGACTGCCCCAGCGTCATGCGCGGATCGAGCGACGCGACCGCGTCCTGGAACATCATGGCGCTGCGTTTGCGGATCTGTGCCCATGGCTTCGGGTCTCCGCCAGAAGCGCGAATGCCAGCGATTTCCACCGCGCCGCCCGAGATCGGGGCCAGTCCGATGGCAGCGCGGCCCAGCGTGGTCTTGCCGCTGCCGCTTTCCCCGATCAGACCCAGGGTCTGGCCGGGAGGCACCGAAAGGGACACCTCGGGCAGGATCGTCACCTCGCGTGGACCGCGCCGCAGCAGGCGGCCGACGAGGGTGCCGACGGGGTATTGAACCCTGAGGCTCTGAACATCGAGAACGGGTCGGGTCATGGGGTCACCGGGGTTGGGCTTGCCAGATGGCACGCGGCGCTGCGGCGGGGGCCAAGCTCGTGGCGCTCCGGGGCCTCGGCGTGGCACCGCGCGATGGCGGCAGGGCAGCGTGGCGCAAAGATGCAGCCGTCGGGACGCTTGTGAATGGGCGGCACGGTGCCCTCGATGGTGGGCAGGCGGCGGGTCGGTTCGGTGATGCGGGCCGGATCGCAATCAAGCAAGGCACGTGTATAGGGATGCTGCGGCGCGTCCAGCACCTCGCGCACGGTCCCGGTTTCCACCAGCTCGCCTGCGTAAAGCACGGCGATGCGGTCGCAGAGCCTTTCGACCACGCTCATGTCGTGGGTGATGAACAGCGTGGCACCGTCAAGGGTCGCCTTGGCCTCGGCCATGATGCCGAGGATCTGCGCCTCGGTCGTGGCATCAAGGGCGGTGGTCGGCTCATCGGCGATGAGCAACGTGGGCTCGGCGAGCATCGCGGCGGCAATCGAGATGCGCTGCAGGATGCCGCCCGACATCTGGTGCGGATATTGTGCCATCCGCACCTTTGGGTCCGAAAGGCCCACCCGTTCCAGCATCGTTTCGATGCGTGCCATGCGGTCCTTCTTCGGGCGGTCGTGGGTCCAATGAAGCAACGCGTCCAGCTGCGTGCCGATGCGCATCACCGGGTTCAGGGCGGTGAAGGGATCCTGCGAGATGGTGCCGATGCGGCGTCCGCGCAGGCGCCGAAGCTGCTGGTCGGTGATCTCGGAGAACAGAGCGCGCCCCTCGAAGCGGATGGCTCCCTGCACCGCGGTACCCGCGGGCAGCAGGCCCATCGTTGCGGCGGCGAGGGTGGACTTGCCCGACCCGCTTTCCCCCACGAGACCCAGCGTTTCGCCACGCCGAAGGTCGAAGGACACGCCACGCACCGCGTCTGCGGGTGCCCCGGGGTAGCGGATGCAGACCTTGTCCAGCTGCAGAACCGGCGCGCTCATCTGCGCACCGCCCGGCGCGGGTCAAGCGCATCCCTGAGGCTTTCACCGAGGAAGGTGAAGGCAATCGTGGACAGGACGATGGGCAGGCCGGCCGCGACGGCGATATGCGGCGCCTGCCGGACGTAGGTGTAGCCTTCGGAGAGCATGTTCCCCCAGCTGGATTTGGGTGGCTGGATGCCCTGGCCGAGAAAGCTCAGCCCGGACTCGATGCCGATGACCGCGGGGATGTCCATGGCAATGAGCACGAGGATCGGCCCGATGAGGTTCGGCAGCATGTGAGTGGCGGCGACGCGCAGACGCGAGGCCCCCATGGATTGTGCGGCGATCACGAAATCGGCGCTGCGCAGCACCAGCACCTGGTTTCGCACCACGCGGAAATAGCCCGGCGCCATCGAGATCGCGATGATCACGATAAGCGCCGCGATGGACGCGCCGTAGATCGTCACCAGCGCCAGCGCGAACAGCACCAGCGGCAGGGACTTGATGGAATCGTTGATCAGCACGAGCACGCTGTCCACGACTTTGCCGCCAAGACCGGCGATCATGCCCATGGCCATGCCGACGCCAAGCGCCGCCGCCGTGCCCACCAGCGCGATGTAAAGCGCGGTGCGGGTGCCGAAGATGATGCGTGACAGCAGGTCCCGGCCCAGCTGGTCCGTGCCCAGCCAGTGCGCGGCGCTAGGCCCCTGCATGCGGTTGATCGGGTTGATTGCGTTGGGATCGTAGGGTGCGACCAGAGGTGCGGCGATGGCCGCGATGACGAAGGCCGCGACCGCAAGGCTGGCCAGCCCACCGGTGGGGCTCGACAGCAGACGGCGCAGGGTGGCGAAGCGGGGCGCGCGGGTGGCGATGGCGGTCCGGTTGCTCATGGCTCAGCCCTTTTCTGCCAGACGCGGATCCAGCCACGCGATCAGCGTATCCGCAATGAAGTTCGCCGCCACATAGAGCGCCGTGGTCACCACCACCGCGCCGAGCAGCACCGGGAAGTTGCGGCTGATCACCGCGTCATAGGCGAGCGAGCCAAGGCCCGGGCGCGAGAACACCACTTCGACCAGCACCGCCCCGGACAGCAGGTTGCCGATCCCCACGCCAAGGACCGAGATGACTGGGACGACAGCGATGGGCAGCACGTAGCGCAGCGCGATACGCAGGTCCGGCACGCCGAAGGCCCGGTAAGTGCGCACATGCGGCTGCGCCAGGGTTTCCAGCATCGACACCCGTACCAGCCGTGCGATGTAGCCCACCCATGCGACGCCGATGGCGAAGGCAGGCAGTACGAGGTGATGCAGCTGGTCCGCAAGATCGCCCGGATCGCCCGCACCGATGGCCGGGAACCAGCCAAGCGTGACCGAGAACAGGATCAGCGCGTAGATCGCCATCAGGAAGGCGGGCAGGGCCACCACGCTGGTCGAGATCAGGCCAATGACCCAGTCGATGAAGGTGCCCGGGCGCAAGGCGGCCCAGATCCCGAGCGGCACTCCCAGCAGCGCGGCCCAGACAACGCCGGCGACCGCAAGCGTCACCGTGCGGGGCAGGGCGGAGAACACGAGGTCGGCAACCGGGCGCTGGCTGAGGATGTCGGTACCGAAATCGCCTTGTAGCAGGTTCCACAGGAAGCTGGCCGCCTGTACCGCGAGTGGCTGGTCGAGGCCCATCTGTTCGCGAAAGAACGCTTTTTGTGCCTCGCTTGCCCGTGGTCCGAGCGCGATCGTCGCAGGATCGCCGGGCACCGCGTAGATGAGAACGAACAGCAGCAGCATCGCCACCACCAGCACGAGCAGGCCAAGCACAAGGCGCCGGACAAGATACGACATCATGGCGCCCGCCTTGCGCGGCCCGGCATTAGGCTGGGGCGCGACGTCTTCATTGCAATATCTTCCATAACTATACGCTGTAGTATATTACAGTAGATACTGCAAGGGGGCGGCGGCGAACACAAGGGGTGGCCGCGATCCAACCCTCTGGCTTAGAACAGGTTATCGCCTTTGAATCAGATCAGGCCGCGACGTGGCTGCTAGTCTGCGAAGGAAGGGAGGGGAGCATGCTGGAACAGGAATTTCTCTGGCGGGACAGAATCGGCGGGCAGGCTCCGGTCTATCGCACGCTGGCGGATCGGGCCTATGACCAGATCCGCACCCGCATCACCACTGGCAGCTTTGCTGTGACGGACGCCTTCACCGAGGCCGATCTTTCCTCCGAGTTGAATATGAGCAAGACCCCCGTGCGCGAGGCACTGGTCCGCCTGCAGGCGGAAAGCTTCGTCAAGGCGATCCCGCGCCGGGGGTACACCATTGCGCCGATTCCCATCGCCGAGGTCCGTGATCTGTTCGCCTTTCGCGCGCTGATCGAAGGTGAAGCCGCCGCCCTTGCCGCTACCGGCGGGGCCGGCCGCTGGCTTGAAGAGCTTGAGGAACTGGTGCGTGTGGACAGCTCCAGTGAAGGCGCGGGGCCGGACCAGATTTCCGAGATGATTCTCATCAACGATGCCTTCCACGAGGCCATTGCGCTTGCCGCAGGTAACAAGCGGCTGCACCGCTCGGTCGTGCAGGTGATCCGTGATTTCGAGCGATTCTATTTTCTCGAGGCAAGCCTGCCGGAATTCTATGACCCGGAGTTCGTGGATCATCGGGAGGTGCTTGATGCCATCATCAGCGGCTCGGCCGAGCGCGCGCGCCAGACAATGCTGCGCCACCTCGAGAGCTCGCGGCGCGTGCTGCAACAGTCGCTCTCGAGCGGGCTGGGGCCGTCGTCCATCCTGCCGCCATGGGGTTGAGGCGTTTCATCAGGTGTGGCCCGGCGCACTGAAAACATCTGCCGCTCAATTAATCACTTACCCCACTTGCCCGCGCTTGACGGGCCTCGGTGGTTGCCCGGGGTCACAGAAATGTATACAACAAAGCGTACAGAGGGTTTATCACGCGAAGGGGCGCTCTCCAATAGCGGTAGCACGGGGTGCGCCAAGGGGCATATGAAGGCAGACGTGGCGGTCATCGGGGCCGGTCTCATTGGCGCGCACAGCGCTTACCAGCTGGTCGAGAAGGGCCTCAGCGTCGTGCTGATCGATCCCGGCCCGCCGGGCGGCGAGCAGGCTTCGAGCTTTGGCAACGCCTCCTGGCTGTCGTCGCATTCCGTGCTGCCCCCGGCCTATCCCGGTGTCTGGAAACAGGTCCCCTCGTGGCTGACCGACCCGCTCGGGCCGCTCAGTGTCAGCCCCACCTACCTGCCCAAGGCGCTGCCGTGGCTGCTGCGCTACCTCGCGTCCGCCTCCACTGTGGGCAAGCTCGAGGTGCTGGCCGGTCACCTGCGCAGCCTTCTCGCCGGTGCGCCGGCACTGCATGCGGAGATTGCCGCGAACACCGGGCTGTCGCATCTCATCGACGCGGAAAGCGGGCTTATGCATGCCTACCGCGACCGCGCCGCTTTCGAGGCGGACGCCATGGCATGGCGCATCCGGCGCGATCAGGGCATCCATTACGACACGCTCGAGGGCGAGGAATTCCGCGCCCGCCAGCCGCATGTCACCAGCGATTATACCTTCGGCGTCTACGTCCCCGAGGCAGGCCACTGCAAGAACCCCGGCGCCTACAACGCGGGCATCGTCGCCAACGTGGAAAGCCGCGGCGCACGGCGCATGGCGGCCAAGGCGCTGAACCTCACCCAGAGCGGCGGCAAGGTCACCGGGGTCGAGACCACGCAGGGCCATGTGAGCTGCGACGCGGTGGTCATCGCCGCCGGTGCGCGCGCCAAGGCCTTTGCGGCACAGGCGGGGGACAAGGTGTCGCTGGAAACCGAGCGGGGCTATCATGTCACCGTCGAGGGATCGCACAACATGCCGGGACCGGCGACACCGATCATGGTGGGCGACCGCAAGGTGGTCATCACCCGGCTGGCCCACGGCGTGCGCTGCGCGGGCCAAGTCGAGATCGCCTCGGTCGATGCCCCCGCTGACTGGCGCCGTGCCGAGATCGTGCGCAAGCACATCGCCGCGATGTTCCCCGAGCTGGACACGTCCGAGGCGCGGGTCTGGATGGGCTGCCGCCCCTCGACCCCCGATGGCCTGCCGGTGATCGGCAACGCCAGCCTTTCGGGCGTGGTCCATGCCTATGGTCATGGCCATATCGGCCTCGTGGGCAGTGCGCGCACCGGGCAGCTGGTGGCGCAGCTGGTCACCGGGCAGGCTCCGATGATCGACCTCGCGCCCTTCAGCGCGGCGCGCTTCTCATGAGCTTCGACCCGGTCCGCCCCTTCGGTGCCCCGGGCACCCATGTCGCCAAGGGCGGCAAGGCGGTCTATGGCGCGGCCTTGGGCATCCTCATGCTCGAGGCGCGGTTTGCCCGGGTTTACGGCGAGATGGGCAATGCCCGCACTTGGCCGTTCCCGGTGATGTACCGCGTGGTACGCGGCGCCAGCCCCGACCGCGTGGTCTGCGACGGCGCTCAGGGGCTGCTGGCCCCGTTCATCGAGGCGGCGCGGGATCTTGTCGACCTCGGGGTGGACGGCATCACCACCAACTGCGGTTTCCTGTCGATCTACCAGCGCGAGCTGTCGCAGGCGCTGGACGTGCCTGTCGCGACCTCGTCGATGATGCAGGTGCCCTGGGTGCAGGCCACGTTGCCCTCGGGCAAGCGGGTGGGGATCGTCACCATCAACGCCGCCGGGATCACTCCCGCGCATCTGGAGGGCATCGGCGTTCCGCTGGATACGCCAATCACCGGCACCGAGGATGGCCCGGAGTTCTTCCCGGTCATCATCAAGGCCGCGCGGCAGGATCTCGATATGGCGCAGGCCTGCGCCGACGTGGTGGAGGCAGCGCAGCGGCTTGTGGCGCAGAACCCCGACGTGGGCGCCATCGTCCTCGAATGCACCAACATGTCCCCCTACAGCGCCGCTGTCAGGGCCGCGACCGGCTTGCCGGTATATGACATATATTCCATGGTCACTTGGTTTCATGCCGGGCTGCAACCGCGCAGCTTCTGACCCATCGTGCCGCCCCCGGCCTTGCGCGGGGGGCGGCGCGCAACAGTGCACGGGCCCGCGTTCTCCCCGACGGGCCCGGCGATAATATAACGAAAACATCATCTTCAGAGAGGAACATCATGTTCAAGACCGCATTCTTCGGCATCGCTGCCACCGCCGTCATGGCGACCGGCGCACAGGCCCAGACCCTTGAATGGACCGCCGGCCAGGTTGGCGGCGGCTGGTTCGGCCAGGCGTCCGGTATGGCCGCGCTGGTCCACGAGGCCGACCCCGAGATCAACATCCGGGTCGTGCCCGGCGGCGGCACCGCCAACCCCACCAAGATCCAGCAGGGCACCAGCCAGATCGGCACCGGCCTCGATATCTTCCTCAAGGCGGCCTATGAGGGCACCGGCATCTACGAGGGCGCGCCCCACGACAAGCTGCGCCTGATCGGGATGTCGTTCTCGGACATCTACCTGCATCTCTATGCCGGTGCCGACGCCGAGATCCAGGACATGGATACCCTGTTCAAGGAAGGCGAGGACATCTCCATCGCGGTGACCAAGGTGGGCTCGTCCGACGAGCAGACCTTCCGCTACCTGATGGACTACTACGACACCTCCTACGAGGATCTGAACGACCGCGGCTGGAAGGTGAACTTCGTGGAGTATTCCTCGGCCTCCAGCCAGTTCGGCGACGGCGTGGTGGATTACGTCTTCAACGCCCTTGGCCTGCCGGGCGCGGCCATCGTCGAAGCCACTCAGGCGCGCGACGCCAACTTCATCGAGTTCCCCGAAGAGGTGCTTGCCTCCATGGGCGACACCTACGGCTATTCCTCCAAGCCGCTGCCCGCCGGCACCTACACCGGTCAGGACGAAGAGGTCCCGACCCTCGTCATGGCAACCGCGCTCGCCGCCAGCTCGGACCTTTCGGATGACGTCGCCTACGAGATGATCAAGACCTTCTGTGAAAAGCCCGACCAGATGGTCGCCATCCACGCGTCCATCGCCGTCTTCGAGTGCGAGACCGCCGGCGGCAGCCTGCCGGTTCCGCTGCATCCCGGCGTCGAGAAGTACCTCGCCGAGCAGGGCTACACCAACTGATGACCCTCGACGGATGCCACATGGCGGCAGACGCTGCCGCCATGTGGCATCGACACAAGGGCGGGCCGTTCCGTGCGGCCCGCCTTCATCCATCCGAGCAGCAGGAACCAATAGATGCGCAACCTTAGCGGCAACTGGGTGATGATCGTGGCGCTATGGGCGGCCATAGGCACGGTCTTTCAGCTTTACACGGCCTGGATCGGCTTTCTTTCCCCGCGCGAGCAGCGCTCGCTGCACCTGATGATCTTCCTGCCGCTGGCCTTCCTGCTGTACCCGGCGCGCAAGGGGAACACGGAGAAGGGGCCGAACACGCTTGACCTCGTGATGGTCGCGATCGGGCTCGTGGCCTGTTTCAACAGCTACTGGAACGCGTTTTCCTTCAACATGCGGCTCGAGGGGGTGACCCCGGTCGAGCTCAAGGAACAGATCCTCGGCGGCCTGATGATCGTCGTGGTGATCGAGGCGGTGCGCCGCGCGGTGACACCAATCCTTGCGATCATGATCCTGCTGGCTCTGGGGTACCTCGTGACCTCGGAATACTGGCCGGGGATGATGAACTATCGCAACATCCCGTACCGCGAGATCATCGACATCATGTACCTCGGCAACGACCAGGGCATGTTCGGCACGCTCACCGGCATTTCCACCACCATGGTGGCGATCTTCATCGCCTTCGGCTCGGCGGTCGAACAGCTGGGCCTCGGGCGGCTGTTCAACAATTTCGGCTCCCGCGTTGCAGGGCGGCAGGTGGGCGGACCCGGCAAGGTGGCGGTGCTGACCTCGGCGATGTTCGGCTCGATCTCCGGCTCGGCCACGGCGAACGTCTTTTCCACCGGCAGCTTCACCATCCCGATGATGAAGCGCGTGGGCTACCGTCCGAACTTTGCCGGAGGGGTGGAGACTGCCGCATCCGTGGGCGGGCAGCTGATGCCGCCCATTATGGGGGCGGGTGCCTTCGTGATGGCCGAATTCACCAACATCGCCTATATCGAGATCATCAAGGCCGCGGCCCTCGGTGCGATCTGCTACTTCTTCATGTTGCTGATCACCGTGCACCTGACCGCCCGGCGTCAGGGTCTGCGCGGCCTGCCCGAAGATCAGATCCCCACATGGCGCGCCGTTGCCCGCGACATCCACCTTGTCGTGCCGATCATCGTGCTCGTGGTGATGCTGATCCTGCGCTATTCGCCGCACATGTCGGCGCTGTTCTCGATCTTCGCGACCGTGGCGGTGGCTTGCCTGCGCAAGCACACCTTCCCGACCCCGGCGATCCTGTGGGCGATGCTGGTCAATGCGGGCACCAACACGGTGATCGTGGCACTGGCCTGCCTTGGCGCGGGGATGATCGTCGCGGCGCTGACCGTGACCGGCCTCGTGATCTCCATGGGCGGGCTCATCACCTCGATGGCGCATGGCTCACTGGTGTTGGCGGGGATCCTTATCATGTTCACCACGCTGCTCATGGGGATGGGACTGCCGACGACGGCGGCCTATGTCATCACCGCCTCGATCTCGGCGCCGACGCTGATCGCCGAATTCGGGGTGGCGCCTCTGGCTGCGCATCTCTTCGTGTTCTACTTCGCCATCCTCGCGGATGCGACGCCGCCGGTGTCCATCGCCTCCTACGCGGCGGCGTCGATCTCGGGCGGATCACCGCTGACCACCGGGGTGCACGCCATCCGCATGGCGCTGGCGGGCTTCATCGTGGCGTTCTCGTTCCTGTTCTCACCGGGGCTTCTGGCCATGAGCGGGGTTGGTGATGCCGTGATGCAGCTGCTGTTGGTCGTCGGCTCACTCACCGCCATCGCGGCGGGGTTCACAGGGTTCCTGCGGGCACGGCTGGTGATGCCGCTTCGGGTGCTGGCGATCCTTGGCGGCCTCGGCACGGCACTGTCGCATGACCTGAGCGATCTCACCCGCCTTGGCGGCGTGGTGGTCCTGCTGCTGGTGCTGGTGTTGTTGCCCAAGGTCTGGGTCTGCCACGAGCCCGCGCCGCAGGC
Organism: Salipiger pallidus; assembly: GCF_014643635.1. Lineage (GTDB taxonomy): Bacteria > Pseudomonadota > Alphaproteobacteria > Rhodobacterales > Rhodobacteraceae > Salipiger > Salipiger pallidus. The sequence goes on along the minus strand of NZ_BMJV01000005.1, from coordinate 330,074 downwards.
GGAGCCGGAAAACGCCTGACGGGTTTCATGCCATGAACGAGAGAGGGGCGCGGCCGTCGGCTGCGCCCCATTTTTCGTGGATAGACGTCTTGGCGGCTTAGGTCTTCGGGGTGGCGGGGCCGCGCGCCGAGGGGCGGCTCAGAGCGTCAGGCCGCCGTTCACGTGCAGCGACTGGCCGGTGACATAGCCCGCGTCCTGCGACAGCAGGAAGGCGGCGGTGGCGGCCACTTCGCCTGCGCTGCCGGTACGGCCCATGGGGATGGTCGCCGCAACCTGCGCCCATTGCTCGGGCGTTAGCGACGAATGGGTGCCTTCGTCCTTGGCGATATAGCCCGGCACCACGGCGTTCACCGAAATGCCGCGCGGGGCGAGGTTGGCGGCAAAGACCCGCACCTGTGCCTCGAGCGCCGCCTTGGCCGGCGCAGTCGCGGCGTAGGAGCGGGCGGTGGGACGGTGCGCCCCGAAGGCGCTCACACACAGGATGCGGCCACGCCCGTCCGCCAGTTTCGGCGCGGTGATGCGGCAAAGGCGCTGGAAGGCCAGCGGCATGGCCTGAAGTGCCTCGGTCAGGTCGGCCTCGGTCACGTCGCCCAGCGTGCCGCGCTTGGCATAGCCCGCCGCGAAGGCAAGGCCGGTGAGCCGGCCCTCGGGCAGGTCCTCCACCCAGCCCGCCACGGTCTCGAACAGTGCTTCGTCCGAGGTTAGGCCAAGGCAGCTGTCGGTTTCCGCCCCGTCACTGCGGCAATCGCGGGCGACCTGTTCAAGCCGCGCGGCATTGCTGCCGGTGTGCAGCAGCAGGCGGCATCCGGGCCCTGCGAGGCGCTGTGCGAGGGCCGCCCCGATGCCGGAGCCCGCTCCGATCAGGATGTAGTGGTCCATGGGGTGTTCCGATGTGTCAGCCGTTCGAGAGGGTGTAGACATGCCCGTAGGCCGCCTTGATCGCTGCGAGGATGTCGTCGTTGCGATGCAGGATGTGTTCGCGCATGGCGGCGATGGCCGCGTCCGCGTCGCGGGCGCACAGGTGCTGCAGAATGTCGTGATGCTGCGATTGCGTGCGCTCGCGCCGCCCCTCCATCGCGATCCAGCGTATCAGGTGCATGCGGTCGTTGAGGTTCGACAGGGTCTGCTGCAGCACCTTGTTGCGGGCCATCGCGGCGATGCGCCCGTGAAAGCCGATATCGAGCTCGATCAGCCGGTCCACCGAGGCATCGGGGGATTCCGCCATGCTTTCCTTGAGGAATTCCGACAGCTCGGCCAGTTCTTCGTCGGTGCCGCGCTCGCAGGCAAGGCGCACCGTGGCGCATTCGATCTCGAGCCGCGCCTCGAACAAATCGAAAACCCGTTTCTGGTCCAGGTCCGGCACCGAAAAGCCGCGCCCCCGGTCGACCAGAAGCCCCTCGGCCACCAGCCGGTTGAGCGCTTCGCGCAGGGGGGTGCGGCTGATCTCGAGAGTGGCCGCAAGGGCCACTTCGTTGATCTTCTGGTTGGGCAGGAATTTCGAGCGCAGCAGCTGCTCGCGCAGGGCAGCATAGGCGCGCTGGGAGGTCGACCCGTCCTTGCCGTCCTTCTTGGTGCTGGGCATCGGGGGCTCCTTGCGCCGGATCATGTATGCGAAATTGTATTCAGGGCTGTGTCAGGCGTCAACCGGCGGTACCGGACGCGCGGCCAGCAGGTCGGCCAACGTGCTGACATCTCGGGCATATAGGAGCCCGGCTGCGGCCTCTGACAGGGCATCCCGCTGAGACGCATCGCAGACAGTACCGGTGACCTCGGCGAACTTGGCAGCAAGGTCCGCGTCGCTCAAAGGCTCTTCGGGGTATCCTCGGGCGACCTTGCCGATGGCCGACAGGCTGCGCCCGTCCATCAAATCAAGGATCACCTCGCCCATGTAGAAGTCGGGGAAGGCCGTGTCGAACTCTCCGGTGTCGCGGATCACCCGGGCCGAGGCGGCAAGCCGGGCGACCTGCGCGTCGGTCTCGCGCCGGTCGATGAAGAGATCGAGGAAAGACAGCCGACCCATCGCCGCCCGCACCGGGAGGATGTATTGCGCGCAATGGCCCTTGAGCGGGTTGTCATCGACGCAATGCGCCCCCGCTTCGGCAAAGCGCAGCGAGATGCGGTCGATCATCTCCGGCGTCAGCCCGTGGGCCTCCATCAGCCCCACCAGCGCATCCAGCGCCGGGTGCAGGAAGGACACGGACGACCAAGGCTTGATCGCCAGCTCCATCACCCCATCCCATTGAGTTCCGAGGCCCTTCACCAGCTGCGCCGGTTCGGCCACGCCACTGTAGGCATCGAGCACCACATGCCCGCCATCAAAGATCCGGTCCGGCCCACCAAAGCCCTGCTTCGCCAGCAGCGCCGCCATCACGCCATTGCGGGCCGCAAGGCCCATCTGGAAAGGCCGGGCATCCTCGCGCGGGTCGTCCTGCCATGCCAGCAGCCCAGAGGTCTGAAGCCCCGCAAGCCCGAGGCAGCGCACGCATTCTTCTTCGGCGAGGCCCAGCAGGAAGGCCGAGGCCGCGGCGGCCCCGAAGCTGCCCGCAATGGCCGAGGGGTGGAACCCCCGGTCGTAAAGCGCGCGCGGGTTCATCGCCATCGACACGCGGTAGGTCACCTCGCACCCCAGCGCCACGGCGGCCAGCAGGTCCGCGCCGGGTCGGCCCTGGTCCTCGCAAAGCGCCAGCGCGGTCGGGATCATCACCGCGATCGGGTGCAGGATCGCCTCGGGGTGGTGCGGCTCGTAGTCGGCGGCATAGCCCAGCGTGCCGTTGGCCAGCGCCGCGTTCACCACGTCCACCTTGCGATCCCGCCCGATCAGCGTGGCCTTGCCCACGCTGGCGTGGGCTTCGACGAAATCGCAGATGCCCTGCGCGGCGGTCACGGCAGGGTGGGTGGCGGCATAGAGCACGCCGATGCCGTCGGTCACCAGCTTTGCCGTGTAGTCCATGACCTCGGGTGGCAGGCTCTGCGCCGTGCAACCGGCGATGAAACGGGCAAGCTCGCGGGTGAGGGGGGCGCGATCGGTCATGGGCTGTCTCTGGCATTGATTGATGAATGACATGCTGTATACATTCTGGAATACACAGTTGGGACTGCACTGGGCAATCGAATATGCGGGGCTTGTGGCCGGGAGGGGCCGTGGCAGCCGCGACCGCACAAGGGGAAGGCGCTTTCATGGCAGATCCGGTACGCATCGTTCTTGGGGGCTTCGGCAACGTGGGGCGGCAGATCGCTCGGCGGGTCGCGAAGCCCGGCAGCGGCATCAAGATCGTCGCCATCGCTGCACGAGACAAGGATCGCGCGCGTGCCTCGGCGCTCGATCTGGGGCTCGAGGTGCCGGTGATCGACGCTGCCGAGGCGCCGGCGTTCGACGCGATCCTCGTGGAATGCGCCACCTATGACGGTTTCCGCGCCGTGGTGGAGCCAACGTTGCGGGCAGGCGGCCATGTAATCGCGGTGAGCGTGGGCGCGCTGGCGGAGAACATGGACCTCATCGCGCTAACCGAGAGCACCGGCGCCACCCTGCAGATCGCCGGAGGCACCCTGCCGGGCCTCGACATCATCCGCGCCGCCGCCGAAGACGAGATCCGTTCGGTCACGCTGACCTCGCACATCAACCCCGCGTCCTTCGCGCACGAGCCTTACATCCACGAGAATGGCATCGACCTTGCGGCGGCCAAGGACGGCCCGGTGCCGGTGTTCGAGGGCAGCGCCCGCGAGGCGGCGGGGCATTTCCCGCGCCATTTCAACGTGGCGGTGACGTTGGGGCTGGTTGGCATCGGGCTTGATGCCACGCGGGTGTGCATCAGGGCCGATGGCACGCTGCCCGGCGCGCGCCACAGTCTCGAGGTGGATGCGGCGGCGGTGGGGGTGACCATGGTGTCGCAGAATTACCCATCGCCGGACAACAACCGCACTTCGATGATCGTCGCGCTGAGCATCCTTGCCGCTCTGCGCGGGCAGGCCCCCGGCCTGCGCATCGGAAGCTGAGGCCATGCAGCTTTCGGACCGGGACAAGGCGCTTCTGGATGGGGCCGAGGGCGAGGCCGCGCGGCAGGCTATGGATGCGCTGGTGCAGCTGGGGCAGGCCTATGATGCGCCGGACATGGTGGACATCGGCTATGCCCATGTCCACGCGGGCATGGCGCTCTACAAGGGCGACGTGGAGCTGATCGAAGGCATCGCGCAGGGCGGTGGCCGCATGTCGGTGCCGGTGTCCACCAACATCGCCAATGCAGACATGGGCGACTGGCAGGGCATCGGGGCTCCGGACAGCCTTGGGCTGCTGCAGAAGCGGGCGGAGGCGGCGCACCGGGCCATGGGGAGCGGCACCTCCTTCACCTGTACGCCCTATTGGGCCGGGCACTGGCCGACATGGAACATGCACATCGCCTCGATCGAAAGCGGGGTGACGGTGTTTGCCAATTCCGTGCTTGGCGCGCGGTCGAACCGGGACGGGTTCTTCGCGGTCTACGCTGGCATGACCGGGCGCTATCCGCGCTTCGGGCTGCACCTCGATGACAATCGGCGACCCACGCATCGGGTGCATGTCAGCGCCCGCCCGCGTGGCACCGCCGATTTCACCGCGCTTGGCTATGCGGTTGGACAGGCGGTGGGCAGCGGTACCCCGCTCTTGATGGGGCTCGCCAAGCGCCCGTCGCTCGATGAGCTTGATGCGATGGGGGTGGGCATGGCCACCTCGGGAGGGGTGGCGATGTTCGTGGTGCCGGGCGTCACGCCGCCCTTCGGAACGGATGAGGCCGGCGCAGGCCTGCCCGAGGTCGAGATCGCCGAGCCTGCCCTGCGTGCGGTCTTCGACGGCTTCAGCACCGGGGAGGCAGAGGGGTTCGATCTCGTGCATCTAGGCTGCCCCCATGCCTCCTTCGAGGAAATGAAGGACTACGCCCGCCTGCTCACGGGGCGGCGGATCGCAACAGGCATCGAGTGCTGGATCACCACCAACCGCGCGGTGCACCAGATGGCGCGGGATGCGGGGCTGCTGGCGCCGATCAGGGCGGCAGGGGCGCGAGTGGTCACCGACACCTGCCCGATCTCGTGCCATTTCGCCTGCACCTGCTCGCCGGACCCGTCTCTTGGCGTGACGCCGGCGCCACCGAAGACCATTCTCGTCGACAGTGCCAAGCAGGCCCATTACGTGCGGGACATGATCCACTGCCCGACGCTGTTCACCACCTCTGAGCTGGCGGTGGAAAGCGCGGTCACCGGGCGCTTTCACCCGAGGAGCCTGCGCAATGACTGACGGCTGGCACGCTCGCCCCGTGGTGCGGGGGCTGGCCTCGGGCGATGCGATGGTGTCGCGCACGGCGCTGTCGTTCCTCGGGGACCTGGACATCCGGTCGGGGCGTGTCGTGGGCCAGTCGAGCGATCTTCGCGGCCGCATCGTTGCGGGCCGGGTGCTGGTGTTGCCGGAAACGCGTGGCTCTGCCGGAGCGTGGCGGTTTCTCTACCAGTTGAAGGTGCACGGCACGCACCCCGCGGCGCTGATTCTGCACGAGATGCCTGACCCCTCGGTGACGCAGGGCGCGTTTCTTGCGCAGGTGCCGGTGGTCGTCCTGTCGGAGGATCGTTTCTGGGCCTCGGTCACAGACCGCATGCCTCTGCGGATCGACGCCGAAGCGGGGCTGGTGCAGCCGGTGCCCCGATGATCCGGTATTCCGCAAACGGGCGCGACGCTTGCCAGCGGCAGGGCGCGCGAAAAACACGAGGAGGATGCCATCCCATGCCGAGGTCTCAGAGAGAAATACCCCACCTGGGCAGAACAGGGATGAGGCAACACTCAAGCCAAGCGGGGGCCTCGGTCCTTTGCAAGAGCGGCAGGGCCGAAACGCGAAGGACCCCTGAAGTGTCATTGAAGGGGGCGCTGATCGGGTTTCAGCCGCTGGAGCCTGCACGAATCAGGTCTGCGCAGAAAATTCCCGGAGCCATTTTGGCCCCGGGCACAATCTTACAAAAATACAAAAAAAGCAGCGTCAGCACTGGTAAAGCAAGACTGGTCTAAGGTTACTCGTCACGATGCACTGGTCTTCGAAAGACGCCGCGGCCCTCGGCTAGCACGAGGAAGCGTGGACGCCAAGGCTTTATCATATTGATAATGTCACCCGTTTGACAGAAGGGTAAATTTTAGTGATTTTGGGGGGCCCGAATGTGACCACCGAGACATTTTTCTGGAAAGATCGCGTTTCTATGGAAAAACTGAGCTCCATTTTCCACCTGCGCGAAATGCTGCGCCAGCTTGAACGCGACGTCGGTCTTGATGAGCTGACGCGGTTCGAACGGGATGTACTGCTGGTTGCTCATGGACTGTGCCGGACCCCGGGCGAGATCATCCGCTCCGAGCAGATCCGCGAACATCCCCTCGTGCGTCATAGTGGGCAGGCGACCTTCTATCGCGCTATTCGCTCATTGATGGAGCGTGGGCTGCTGGAGCGTGCGGGAAGCAGCAAGGCCAAGACCTACGTGGTGCGCAGCGATCTTGTCGGGGTGCCGTTGCCCTTGTCCGACAAGCCGTGACCTCCGCCGGTCGGCAGAGCGAACGGCCGGACGCAACGCGGTCGAACCGCAAGGCTCTGCCATTCTTGGTGGTGGCGTCGGCCTACATTCTTGCGCATGGCCTGACGGCAATGCTCGTCACGCCGCTGCAGTCCCATGTGCTTCCTGGTGTCACGCCCTTTGCCAGCCTTCTGTACCTGCCGCATGGGGTGCGGGTGCTGGCCGCTTGGTTGATGGGGCGGGCCTCTTTCGTGCCGCTTTGCGTTGGCGCCTTCCTGTCCGAGGCGCTCTTCACACCCTCCGGAATCAGCAGTGTTTCGGATCCGACGATCATCGTGTCGATCATCGTCGGAGCGGGCTCGGCCATCCTTTCGTTCGAGCTGATGGCGCTGGCGGGGCAGCGGCTCTACGCCTGCGAAAGGGCGGGCACGCGTTGGCCCAAGCTGTTCATCGTCGGGGTGATGGCATCGGTCATCAATTCGGCGGCGCAATCGGTGGTGTTCTCGGGGCTTGTACTGCCGCACCACTTCTTCGCGGTGCTTTCGGTCTATGCACTGGGCGACGTCCTCGGGCTGGCGGTCACCGCGTTGGTGCTGATGCTGTGCTTCCGCTGGCTACGCCTTTGGTCGGGGCGGCGCTGAGGCGCTCGCGCCCCAGAGCCTGCCCCGGGCAGTGCGTTCAAGGTGTTGTTGAGCGGGTGCGCATTGAAAGATGCACCGGACCCGGCGGCGTTTGGGAAAGGCTTCCAGCGCCCGGGTCCCGACGCTGAGGGCAAGGGCCCCGCTCCGCTGTTGCCCCTTACATACCCCGGGGTGGTACTGCCTCAGACCTTGCCCGAAGCGGATAGCAGGATGGCCACGGGGCGGGTGGTTTCGATCTCGGCCAGCATGATGATCATGCTCGCGGTCAGCGGCACCGCCAGCACTGCTCCGGGCAAGCCCCAAAGCGCGCTCCAGAACGCCAGCGCAAACAGCACCACGAAGGGCGATAGGTTGAACGCGCGGCTCATCATCCGCGGCTCAAGGAAGCCGGCCACGAAAAGCTGCACCACAGTGAGCGACACCGCCAGCGCGGCGCTTAGGGTGAAACTGCCGAATTGCGCAAGGCCCAGCAGGATGGGGAACAGGACCCCGATCATCGAGCCGATGTACGGGATGTAATTCAGCAGCCCGATCAGGATCGCCCAGAACAGCGCGAAGTCGATGCCGAAGGCGACCAGCACCACGAAGGACAGACCGCCGACAATGATGTTCACCGTGGTCTTGACCGCAAGGTAGTCGCCGACGCGGGTGTTGATCCGGTCAAGCAGGTCGAGCGTGCGGTCTTCCTTGGTCTTGTCGCCGATTGCGAGCGCGAGCTTGGCGGCCATGCCGGTCCGCTCGGCCATGAAGAAGCCGGCATAGAGCACCACGAGGAACAGTGTCCCTCCGAGCCCTCGCAGCGACAGCAGGAACGGCCCGATGTAGGGGGTGATGGAAAAGCGGTCTATGGTGGCGGCACGGATCGTCTCCCAGTTGGGCTGGTCGACGACGTCGAAGGCATTGGCGGCGCGCAGCACCAGCTCGTCGAGGTTCGACTCGTAGCGCGGCAGCACCGTGGCGACCTGGCTGAAGGTCTCGACCACGTAGGCCGAGATCAGCACCAGAAGCACTGTGAAGGACACCAGCACCAGCACCCGCCGCACGATGGCGGGCAGCAGGCCGATGACCGGCACTTCTCCGAGGCGGGAGGTGACGTTGCCAAGGATATAGAGCGCGATCATCGCGATGATCACCGGAAGCAGCACAGGCTTGCCGATATGCAGCAGCCAGCCGATCATGATGACCAAGGCAAGCAGGTAGGTGGTCTGGCGCAGGCCGATCATGAACATGCCGCCACGCACAGCGCAGACGTGTGGATACGGTCCATGCGAAGCACGGGGCCGGGGCGGCAGCGTTTGGCGCGGATCACGGGTGTTGGTCCTCCGGTGCGTAAAAGCTTGGCAACGGTAAGGATTATGGGGCGTCCGGCAGCCCGGGGGAAGGGGGCGCGCGGCAGTTTCCCGCCCATGAGGCCAAAGCATCGCTTGACGGCTTGTCTATCGGGCAGGCCAGGTCGGCGCGATGTTGGCTGCCATGGCGCGGCATCATGCCTTGCACCAAGGTCCCGAGGGCGTGAGGTGCAGCGACACGCGAAGGCGATGCCGAAGCATGCTTGTCAGCGTGAACGGCATGCCACCTGCAGTTCGTGGCTTGGCACGATGTCGCGTCGTCGCCGGGTGTCAGGATAGGGTCGCGCCCAGAAGGGCCCGCAGATCGGCCAGGGGGAGGGGTTTGCGGTGGACCGTGGCACCGCTATGCTTCGCTGGACGGTCGACCTGGTCGCCGAACCCCGACAGGTAGACGATGGCAAGATCCTTGCGTCCGACCGCTAGATCATCGCCCAGCTCGAATCCATCTCCGTCCGGGCCAAGCGTCACGTCCACGATGGCCAACTCCAGCGACGGGTGCTCTGACAGCACCGCGAGCGCTTCTGGCGCACTGGACGCGGTCAGCGCAGGGTATCCCAGTGCCTCGCAGGCCGCCGAGGTGATCTCGAGCAGGGCGGTGTCGTCATCGACGATCAGGACGCGTGGACGGGACATGGTCTTCTCCTGCCGGTGCCACGTGGCAGTCTGTGACGTGGCCGTGTTGCGGCAGGCTACAGATCTTTGCAAGATCTTCCACTACCAATGTAAAATTAACGATATCCTGCCAGCAGGTGTAAAAGCGAGGCATCATGCTCAAGATGGATTTCTCCGGCCCCGGTGCGACGACCACGGCCGCCCTGACACGACGGCCGCGCCCGGTTCTGGCCCCGGTTTTGGCGCTTGTGCTGGTTGCGCTTTCAGTGTTGGTGCTGCCCGCGGCCTCATCCGCGCAGGTGGAGGAAGATACGCTCCTTGTGCCCTGGGCGCCGGTCCCCGGTGTCTACGAGACGCAGGCTGATGGCTCTCTTGGCGGGTTCTTCGCTGACCTGGCCGTCGCCGTTGCGGATCATGCCGGACTGTCCCTGGAATTCGTCGAATACCCTGATTTCTCCGCCGCGGTTGCGGCGCAGGCCGCAGGCGATACGGATCTGCTTGCGGGGATCGTGGACCTTCCCATTCTGCGATCCGCCACCGTGCTGTCCGATCCGGTCACGCAGATCCCCGTGCATCTGTTCGTGCGCTCGGATGCGCCGCTGTCACTTTTGCCGGGCGCTCTGGACGGGCGCCGCATCGGCGTCCTGCGTGAAATGGCACGAGACGATCTTGCCGGTGTCAGTGGGCTGGCAGAGATGGTGAGCTTTGACACCATGACCGCCGCCTTTGGGGCGCTGCTGTCGGGAGAACTGGATGGCATGGTGGCCCTGAACAAGCCCGCCGCCGACTACATCCGCGCTGCGAGGATCGAGCCGCTCGTCCGCATCGCTGGAGAGGCGCTGCGCCGTGAAGACCATTATGTTTCGGTGTCGCGGGACCACACCGACCTTTTGCCACGCATCAATACCGCCATCGCCACGCTTGTCGAATCCGGCGAAATGCAGCGGATTCTCGTGCGCTGGAACATGGTTCCGCCGGATCCGGTGCCCGAGGTTCTGTCGGTGGGGGTGACGCCGTTCCCACCCTACCAGGTCATTACGCCCGAGGGCGAATTCACCGGGTTCGGTGTCGAGGCCCTGCGCCAGATCGCCCGCCGTGCCGGCCTGTCTCTGGTCTTTCGCGAGATCACCAGCGCGCAATGGGCCGAAGGACCTGCACCGGGGCGCTATGATCTGCTGCCGCCCATCAGCATGACCGAACAGCGCCGCCACGAAATGGATTTCACCCGCGCCATCCAGCAATCGCCCTATGCCATCTTCCTGGAAGGGGAGGACACGCGCGAGGTGGCGAACCTTGCGGACCTGGTGGGGCTGCGGGTCGGGGTGGTGGAATACAATCTGGCCCGCAATGTTGCGGCACAGCAGGACGGCATCGAGCTTGTGGAATATGGCTCTAAGGAGAGGCTGCTCAATGCGCTCATCGCGGACGAGGTGGAGGCGGTGCTCTATTCTGCCGCCACGCTGCGTGAGTTGGCCCGGGATCGCGGGGTGCTGGGCCAGATCCGTGAGGTATCGCCGCCCTTCATGGTCTCCGCCCGTGCCATCGCGCTGCGCTTCGGCCTTGTCCAGGTGCGTGAGCGGCTGGATGCGATGATCCCCGGCTACCTGTCCTCCGAGGAATACAGTCGCCTGCGCGAGCGTTGGCTCGGAACGCCGGGATTCTGGACCCCCCAGCGGGTCTGGCTGGCGCTGTTCGGGGGGCTTGTGCTGGCGCTGGCCATTGTCGCCGCCTTCCTGTGGCAGTCACGCCGGGCCCGCAACCGGCTTGAAGGGCAGGCAAGCGAACTTGAGCGGCTGAGCGCGCGGCTTGGCGCGGTGCTGGCCACCACGCGCAGTGGCATCATCGGCCTGCGCCCCGATGGTCTGATCGCGGTGGCCAATCCTGGTGCCATGGAGATGCTGGAACTCGGAGACACGGACTGGCCGGTGCCCTGGCCGTCCGAGCTGCGGTTCGTCGAACCCGAAAGTGCCCAGCCCCTTGAGGCATCGGCGGACCCGGTGCGCCGCGCGCTCGCCGGTGCCACCCTGCGCTACGAGCCGGCGATCCTGCGGCCCGAGGGGGCAGGCGACATCGCAGAGCTGCGGCACGTGCGCGTGTCCTGTTCACAGGTGGCGGCGCGTGAGCGCAGCGATGTCACCACCGTGGTGGTGATCGACGACGTCACGGAGCTCGAGACGAAGCGCCAGCAGATCGAACGGGCGGGGCGGCTCGATGCGCTGGGCCAGCTGACCGGCGGGGTGGCGCATGACTTCAACAATATACTTGGTACCATCGAATACGCAGTAGAACTGGCGTCCATGGGGGCCAATGAACGGGACAGGAAGTTCCTCGATAAGGCGCTGGGCTCGGTCCAGCGCGGTAACGAGCTGACCTCGCGCCTGCTGAGCTTTGCCAAGCGTCAGCCCGGATCGCGCCGCAAGGTCCAGATGGCCGAAGTAATGACTGACCTGCGCAACCTTGCCGGGCCGGTGATCGAGAAGTCGGTGATGCTGGAATTCAAGGACGTGGACCCCGGCCTTGCGGTGTTCTGCGATCTCGGCCAGCTTGAGAACGCTCTGCTGAACCTGCTGCTCAACAGCCGGGATGCAATCCTGTCGGGCGGCGCGTCCGGGACCATTCGTGTCAGCGCCACCCGCACGGGCCGTCGCAATGCCGCCGGGGTAGAACTGATCGAGATCTGCGTCAGTGACGACGGCCCGGGCATGACGCCCGAGGTGAAGTCCCGTGCGACGGATCCGTTCTTCACCACCAAGTCGCGAGGCAAGGGGACGGGCCTCGGCCTGTCCATCGTCTACGGCTTCGTGGAGCAGGCCGAGGGGGATCTGCAGATCATCAGCGAACCGGGCGAGGGCACCACCATCTGCATGTTGCTTCCCGAAGCAGAGGCGCCGGATGATACCATTGATGCAGAAAGCGAAGACGCGCCGCTGGGCAATGGCGAACGCATCCTCGTGGCCGAGGACGAAGCGGACCTGCTCGAGATGACATCCGAGATCCTGCGCCGCCTCGGCTACGAGGTGCACGAAGCGGCGTCGGGGGGCGAGGCGCTTGATCTGGCGGTGCGTGAGGGGCCGTTCGACCTCGTGCTGAGTGACGTGGTGATGCCTGGCGGCATGGGTGGGTTTGAGCTTGCGCAGGAAGTGCGGTTGCGCTGGCCCTCGCTGCCGGTGCTCTACATGTCAGGCTATACCGGGATTACCAAGGAAAGCATGGGCAGCGTCGTCGCTCCGGTGTTGCGCAAGCCGTGCGGGCGGCGTGATCTCGCATGGGCCATTCGCAAGATGCTTGACCGGGCCGAGTGACCGGGGGCATCGCGGCAAGGTCCCTCGCGGTGCCGGGCATGTCGTGCCCGGCACGACGCTTTGCCTTGGCGGCGTCTGTCACCTCCAAGCGGGTCTGCCGTTGGTGACGTGAACCGGTGGGCATGGCGCTGGTATCCGGATTAGCCGTGCATCGCGCTGCTGGGCCTGCGTTGGTGCCGCGGCCGGGCAGGGCGCGTCCTTACCGGTTTTTCATCGCGCGACGATGATGATTGCCGCGTAGTGGCTGGCGGCGGCGGCCAGCACATGACCGTGCCAGATGGCGCGGGCATAGGGAATGCGGTTCGAGTGGTGGAAGATCGTGCCGACCGTGTAGGCAAGGCCCCCAACGACGATCAGTGTCAGGGCCGTGCCGGGCAGTTCGCGCAGGAACGGCCATGCAGCAATCCCACCCAGCCAGCCTTGGGAGAGGTAAAGCGCAAAGCCCAGCCGCGCCCAGCGATGGATCGAGGTCAGCTTGAGCGTGATGCCCACCGCCGAAATGCCCCAGGACGCGGCACAAAGCGCAAGCCCCTCGGTGCCACCGATGCCCAGCAGCGCCATGGGGGTGTAGGTGCCTGAGATCAGCAGGTAGATCGCCGCGTGATCGAAGCGCCGGAGCACCGCGCGCAGGGGGGCATGCAGGGTGAGATTGTAGGCCGCCGAGAAGGCGAAGCTGGCCAGCAGGCCGATGGCATAGGGCACCATGGGCCAGACCGCTTCGGGTCGGGCCGCCACGGTGAGCCAGACGAAAAGCGCCGGGATGGCGCCGACCGCGAAACAAAGTCCCAGGACCAACACTACGCCATCGGCGATCTGTTCGGGCATCGAATGGGGAAGCTTGAATTGGGTCATCGGTGTCGTCCGTATTCTGGAATGGCGGCTTTCTGCATCGTGTCGGTGATGGATTTCAAAAGATCCCGTCCTTGGGATCCGGCGGCGTCTTCTTGGGGTTGCCCGGGACGTAGGCGGCATTCAGTCTTCGGGTCTTCGGGTCTTCGGGTCTTCGGGTCTTCGGGTCTTCGGGTGGCCTTGCAGTTCGAGGCCGGGATCCGATTATTTTCCGCGATTGCGGCTTGATCAAGTCTCTCATATGCCGACGTTGCGTCCGGAGGCGGCCGACTGATGTGGCCCTGGGCCTTGCCGCGGCTCACTGGAACGGCCAAGGCACTCTGGAATGCACTCATCGACCGGCGCGCTGCGATCCTTGCACCCGCGCCTGTTCTCTCAGAGGGTTTGCGCCCGCACGCCCTCTGCACTGGTACGTGATCCACACTTGGCTCATGCACCGACACACGGGCACAAAGCCTCGGTGCACGGCGGCTGCGCTGATTCCGGGTCGATGAGGGCCACCGACCGGTTCACCTGCCAGACCAACGACACGGGGCCTCCCGGATTCCCCAAAGACTGTTTAATGTCTGTGTGGGCACTGCTACCCTGCGGTCGACGACCTTGATGCGCGGGCGATCAGCGTATTCTCTTCGACACGCGCCGCCGCCCAAACGGTGACTGCTTGGACAGGATGCAGCTCATGCCAATGCATCTACGCAAAGTCCGCACACAGTTTGCCTGTCTGACCTTTGCCTTTCCGGTCCTCGATGTGCGTGCCGTTGGTTGTCTGGCATCTGTTCGTCTCCGCGAAGAAACGCCCGACCGTTCGGTTCGATTCAGGTTGTAGGCCAAAAAAGTTACGGGCGCATGAAGCATGCGCCCGCTATCCGTCGCGAAGGGGCCCTCAGCCCCCAGGTTTTCCAGCTCTCAGGCGAACCGTGCCAGCGGCGTCACCGTGGCGGCGCTGCCTTCGGCGATGCGCTTGAGCGCGGCCTTGAACTCGCGGGTGTAGGGCTGTCCGAGATGCGCCTCGAATGCCGCGTCGTCGGCATACTCGGCAAGCATCACCACGCTGCCACCCCGTTCGGTCATGGCTTCATAGCGGATGACACCTGGCTCCTGGCGGGATTTCTCGACCAGTTCGGCGGCGAGCGTCTTGAGGCGCGTGTCCTGGCCGGGACGCGGAACGGCTCGAACGATCATAGACGTACTCATATCTCTCTCCACTCTGCATGTCTGATGAAGCACGCGGCGCGGTTCCGAAACGAGGCGCCCCTGTTCGGGCGCCGGGAGGAATTCTGCACCGCAGCGTCTGTTTACTCAGATAAGATCGTTAGCGCTGACTGCAATCCCCCGATCACGTGTCCGTGCGTGGAGCCGCAGGTTAACGGCTCCGCTGATTGCAGTCAGGCTGCGGCGCTCTGCGACGCGCTGCCGTAGAAGCTGCGGTTCTTGCCAGCCATCTCGCGCAGGAGCTCAGGGCAGGCAAAGCGGTCCCCGTGCGCCTCGGTCAACTCGTCGCAACGCTCAGCGGCATAGGGTGCCCCGAGGATGTCCAGCCACGAGAACGGCCCGCCCGACCATGGTGCAAAGCCCCAGCCGAGGATTGCGCCCACGTCGCCCTCGCGGATGTCGGTAAGCACGCCGTCCTCGAGCGCGCGCACCGCCTCCAGCGACTGGATGAAGAGCAGGCGGTGCTGCACCTCCGTCAGGCTCGGCTGGTCATCGGCCACGGGATATTGCGCCGCAAGCCCCTCCCAAAGGCCGGTGCGTTTGCCCTTGTCGTCATAGGAATAAAAGCCCGCGCCCGCCTTGCGGCCCATACGCCCCTGATCTGCCATCCAGAAGATCACATCGTCCACCGCGCCATCGGGGTAGGCCTCGCCCATGGCCGCTTTCGTGGCCTTGGCGATTTTTACCCCCAGCTCGATCGAGGTCTCGTCCACCAGCTGCAGCGGCCCCAGCGGCATCCCCGCCATGCGGGCGGCATTCTCGATGAGCGCGGGCGAGACACCCTCGGCCACCATGCGGATGCCTTCGTTGATGTAGGGGATGATGCAGCGGTTGGCGTAGAAGAACCGTGCGTCGTTCACGACAATGGGCGTCTTGCGGATCTGCCGCACGAAATCCAGCGCCTTGGCCACGGCCCGGTCGCCGGTGGCCTTGCCGCGGATGATCTCGACCAGCATCATCTTCTCGACTGGCGAGAAGAAGTGGATGCCGATGAACTGCTCCGGTGACTCGCTGGCCTTGGCCAGCTCCGAGATCGGCAGGGTCGAGGTGTTGGTGGCGAAGATGCAATCCTCGCCCACATGTTTGAGCACCTCGGCGGTGACCTCGGCCTTGATCTTGGGATCCTCGAACACCGCCTCGACAATGAGGTCGCAGCCCTTCAGCGCCGCGTAATCATCGGTCGCGGTGATGAGCGCCAGCGCGGCCTCCTTCTTCTCTGGGGTGGCTTTCTTGCGGGCGATGCCCTTTTCCATGTAGCCTTCGGTATAGGCGCGGCCCTTTTCGGCGGCCTCCTTGGACTGATCGAGCAGCACCACCTCGATCCCCGCCATGGCCGAGACCAGCGCGATGCCAGCGCCCATCATGCCCGCCCCGATGACGCCCACGCGGCGCACTTTCTGGTCCGCAACCTCGGGGCGGTTCGCGCCCTTCTCCAGCGCTTCCTTGTTGATGAAGAGCGACCGGATCATGGCGCTCGACGACGGGTCCAGAAGGACCGAGGTGAACCACCGCGCCTCGATCTTCAGTGCTGTGTCGAAGGGCACCAGAGCGCCTTCGTAGACCGCCGATAGCATCGCCTTGGCAGCGGGGTAGACGCCCTTGGTCTTGCCGTTCACCATGGCCGAGGCGCCCACGAAGGTCATGAACCCCGCCGGGTGATAGGGCGCGCCGCCGGGCATCTTCCAGCCTTTGTCATCCCACGGCTTCACGATGTCCGAAGGTTTCGCCTCGAGCACCCATGCCTTGGCGGCGGCAAGGGGATCATCGCACACCTCGTCCACGAGGCCCGCCGATTTCGCCTTCTTGGGATCCGACAGCTTGCCCTCGAGCAGGAAGGGCGAGGCACCCATGGCCCCCAGCTTGCGCGACAGCCGCGTGGTACCGCCCGCGCCGGGGAAGATGCCGACCATGATCTCGGGCAGGCCGATCTTGGCCTTGGGGTTGTCGGCGGCAAAGATCCGGTGGCAGGCCAGCGGGATCTCGAACCCGATGCCAAGCGCGGTGCCGGGCAGGGCGCAGGCTACGGGCTTGCCGCCCTTGTTCTTGTCGTCCATGCCCGCGCGCTCGATCTTCCGCAGGATGGCGTGGATCTTCATGATCCCCTCGAAGATCGACTTGGCGGGATCGTCGCCGCCATCCTCGCGCATCTTGGCGATGATGTTGAGATCCATGCCCCCGGCGAAGCTGCCCGGCTTGCCCGAGGTGATGACGATGCCCGTCACGGCGTCATCCGCAAGGGCGGCATCCATATGGGCGTCAAGTTCGGCAAAGCCCTGCAGGCTCATGACGTTCATCGACTTGCCCGGCGTGTCCCAGGTGATGGTGGCGACGCCTTGCGCGTCGGTCTCCATGGTGAATTCTGCAGTCATGATCCCCTCCTTCAAACGCGTTCGATGATGGTGGCCGCGCCCATGCCGGACGCGATGCACAGTGTGGCAAGTCCCACTTGCTTGTCCGAGCGTTCGAGCTCGTCGAGCAATGTGCCGATGATGATCGCCCCGGTGGCCCCCAGCGGGTGGCCCATGGCGATGGACCCGCCGTTGACGTTGAGCTTGCCGTGATCCACGTCGAAGGCCTGCATGAAGCGCAGCACGACCGAGGCGAAGGCTTCGTTGACCTCGAAGAGGTCGATGTCGCTGATGGCCATGCCACTGTCCTTGAGGATCTTCTCGGTCACCGGCACCGGGCCGGTCAGCATGATGGTGGGGTCGGTGCCGATCTTGGCGGTGGCGCGAATACGGGCGCGGGGCTTGAGACCGTGCGCCTCGCCCCATTCCTTTGACCCGATGAGCACGGCAGCTGCCCCATCTACGATACCCGACGAATTGCCCGCGTGGTGGATATGCTCGATCCGCTCGAGGTGAGGGTATTTCATCAGCGCCAGCTGGTCGAAGCCGGGCATGACCTCGCCCATCTCCTTGAAGCTGGGCTTGAGCGCGCCAAGCGCCTGCATGTCGGTGCCGGGGCGCATGTATTCGTCCCGCTCCAGGATGGCGACGCCGTTGCGGTCACGCACCGGGATGACGGATTTCGCGAAATGGCCGGCCTCCCATGCGGCGGCTGCGCGCCTTTGGCTTTCCACCGCGAAGGCGTCGGCGTCATCGCGCGAAAAGCCGTACTCGGTGGCGATGATGTCAGCGCTGATGCCTTGCGGGACGAAATAGGTCTTCATGGCAAGGGAGGGGTCCACGGCGATGGCCGCTCCGTCGCTGCCCATTGGCACGCGGCCCATCATCTCGACCCCGCCGGCGATATAGGCCTGGCCCGCGCCGGCCCGCACCTGGTTTGCGGCAAGGTTCACCGCCTCCATGCCCGATGCACAGAAGCGATTGACCGAGAGGCCAGGAATGCGCTCATCAAGCTCGGAGGCCAGCACTGCCGACCGCGCGAGGCAGCCGCCCTGTTCGCCCACCTGCGTGACATTGCCCCAGATCACGTCCTCGACCGCGTGGCCCTCGAGGTTGTTGCGCTCTGCCAGCGCGTCGAGCGTCAGCGCCGAGAGCCGCAGGCTGGTGACCTCGTGCAGGGCGCCGTCCTTGCGGCCCTTGCCGCGCGGGGTGCGTATGGCGTCGAAGATATAGGCGTCGGTCATTGGATTGTGTCTCCTCCGTGGGATGTCCGCCGCCCCATGAGGGGCCGCGATCATGATCGTGTCTCGGATGTATCAGGCGCGATCAGCGGGTGATCCGGGCATGAGGTCGTAGGGATGTTTCCAGCCATCGAGCCCTTCGATGTTCGAAAGCCACCGGTCGATTTGCGGCCAGTCGCTTCGGACAAAACCGAAGGGCTCTGGATAGAACAGGTAGCCGCAGCATGAGAAGTCCGCATTGGTCGGCCCGCCGCCCACCATCCACTCGCGCCCCTCGAGATGCGCGTCGAGCGTCTTGTAGGCGGCCCTGAGGCGGCCTTGGGCAAACGGGATGACGCCCTCGGGACGCTTGGCTTCGGGAAGGAAGTTCATCAAAAAACGAGTCATCCCGGCTTGCGAGCTGAGCTTGTGATTGTCCCAGAAGCACCAGCGCATGACCTCGCGCGCCTCCTCGGGAGTCTCGCCGCCGAACCGGCCGGTCTTTTCTGTGACATACATCTGGATAACGCCGGACTGGGTGAGCCTTACGTCCCCGTCCACCATCACCGGGGCCTCACCCATCTCGTTGACGTTTTGCAGGTATTCTGGCGAGCGGGTCTCGCCGCCGAAGAAATCAACCTTCACCGGCTCCCAGTCCAGCCCCGAAAGCTCGAGCGGCAGCGCCGCCTTGTAGGCGTTTCCGGATTCTCCGAAGCAGTAGAGCTTGATGGTCATTCAGGACCTCCCTTGGTCATTTTGGCGGCACCGTGGCGGGTGCGTATTTGAAAAGAGAAGAAACGCAGGAGCGCACCCGAACTGGGGGCGGCGGTAACCGGGACTTAATCATGCGTGGGCCATGCTGTTCACGCGGTACAAGCTAGCGAGCCGATGACCGCAAGAGGAGAAGCCCCGCCCCCCGGCCTGTGTTACGTCGGGGATTGATCCGCCGGTCGGGCTGGACGGGGGACGGGGTGACACGGGGAAGAGCGGACCGACTGCAGCCCGAAGGCCGGGCCCGATGTGCGGCCTGCTCTTCTTCTCTCTCCAGATACGCACCTTTTCGCCCTTTCCGTCAGTGCTCCGCATCGGCATGGATGCGGATGTCGCCAGTCTGCATCTTCTCGGCCCGGGTACGAACAGGGCCAGTCGAGAACCGTCAGCTGATATTTCTCTCCGTTCATGGTCGGCTCCGGCTAACGAACGTACCTCAGCGTTTGCGTTCCTCGAGCTCCGCATTGAAGAGGCGCAGCCGGTGGCCCAGAAGTTCGTCGTCGGTGACACTGCTGAAGTTCTCGAAGAGGAACGACAGCGCCTCGCCTTCATCGAGCCCGGCTTCCGCCGCAAAGGCCCTGAGGCCGCGGTAGCCGTCCTCGGTCATGGCAAGGTTCAGGCGGCGGGTCAGGCGGAAGCGTTTGGGCATCAGAAGCTCCTTTTGGGGGAGGTGGGCAATTGCTGCCCACCGTCCCGGTCAGAAGGCGGCCTCGTCAAGGGCCATCACTGGCGCCGCGCCGCTTTGGATGCGGGCAAGGTGCAGCGCCGTGGCGGGCAGTTGCCGGGCCATGTAATAGCGCCCGGTGGCAAGCTTGGCGTTCAGGAACGCCTTGTCACCACCAGCCTCCAGCCCGGACGTCGCCGCAAGCGCCATACGCGACCACATGAGGCCAAGGCAGACATGTCCGAAGAGGTGCATGAAATCATAGGAGCCAGACAGTGCCTCGTTCGGGTCCTTGATTCCCGATTGCATGAAGAACATGCCCGCCGCCTGCAGATCCTTACTCGCCGCCTTGAGAGGCTCGAGGAACTGCGCATCGAAGGCTTCGTCCTTGCCTTTGTTCTCGGCGATGAAGGTCTTCACCAGATCGAAGAAGCCCATGACGTGCTTGCCGCCGTCCTGCGCCAGCTTTCGCCCGACGAGGTCGAGCGACTGCACCCCGTTGGTGCCCTCGTAGATCATAGTGATCCGGGCGTCGCGCACGAACTGCTCCAGCCCCCACTCGCGGGTGAACCCCGAGCCGCCCAGCGTCTGCTGCGCCAGCACACAGGTGTCAAAGCCTTTGTCCGTGAGGAACCCCTTGATGACCGGCGTCAGAAGCGAGATCAGACCCAGCGCCTGAGCGTCCTCGTTGCGGTGCGCCCGGTCGATGAGCATGGCGCCCCAGTATACGAACGCACGGGCGCCCTCGGTAAGCGCTTTTTGGTCCATGAGGTTCCGGCGCACGTCCGGGTGCACCATGATGGTGTCGGCAGGCTGATCTGGAGACGCGGTCCTGGTTACCGCGCGGCCCTGCTGCCGTTCGCGGGCGAACCCCAGCGCATTCTGGTAGGCCACGGCCCCCTGCGCCATCCCCTGCAAGCCGACGCCCAGACGCGCTTCGTTCATCATGGTGAACATGGCGCGCATGCCCTTGTGCGGCTCGCCGATCAGGAAGCCCGTGGCACCGTCGTAGTTCATCACGCAGGTGGCGTTGCCGTGGATGCCCATCTTGCTCTCGAGCCCGCCGCAGGAGAGCTGGTTGCGCGCCCCAAGGCTGCCATCCTCGTTCACGAGGAACTTCGGCACGATGAAGAGCGAAATCCCCTTCACCCCTGCGGGAGCATCGGGCAAGCGGGCCAAGACGAGGTGGATGATGTTCTCCACCATGTCGTGCTCTCCGGCGGAGATCCAGATCTTCTGGCCGGTGATCCGGTAGCTGCCATCTTCGGCGGGCACCGCTTTGGTGCGGATGAGACCAAGGTCAGTGCCGCATTGCGGCTCGGTCAGGTTCATGGTGCCGCCCCATTTGCAGCTGACCATTTTGGGCAGGTACATGGCCTTCTGTTCGGGCGAGCCGTGGGCGTGGATGGCGTTGTAGGCCCCATGGGTCAGACCCTGGTACATGTTGAACGCCATGTTGGCAGAGCTGAACATCTCGCCCACAGCGGTCGACACGAGGTAGGGCAGGCCCTGACCACCATACTCGGGATCGCAATCAAGCGCCGTCCAGCCTCCGTCCCGGACCTGGTCGAACGCCGCTTTGAAGCCGGTGGGGGTGCGCACCACACCGTTCTCCAGCCGGCAACCCTCGGAATCGCCCACGGGGTTGAGCGGGGCGAGCACGTTCTCGGCCAGTTTCGCGGCCTCCTCAAGGATCGCGCTGGTAGTGTCGCGGTCCAGCTCGTCATAACCGGGAATGCCGGTGCTGCCGATGTCGAGGACGTCGTGCAACAGGAACTGCATGTCCTGTACGGGGGCGGTGTAGACTGGCATCCTTGCTCCTCCTCGGTGCCGTATCCTGCCTCTGAGGGCTTTTGACGGGCCGGTGTTACCCGGCCCGCTTCGTCTGTAGCTGGGCAAGCATGCGCTCGCCCCAGGCCAGCTGTTCCTTGAGATCGTCTATCGCGCCGTCCAGCTCGTCACGCTGGCGCTGCAGATCCTCAAGGCGGGCCTGCGCGATCTCGTAGGTGCGGGCGATCTGGGTGTGCTGTTCGTCCCCCATGTCGTAGAGGTCGAGCAGCTGGCGGATCTCTTCGAGACTGAACCCGAAACGCTTGCCACGCAGGATCAGCTTGAGCCGCGCTCGGTCACGACGCGAGAACAGCCGTTTCTGGCCGTCACGGCGCGGGAACAGCAGTTCCTTCTGCTCGTAGAACCGAAGGGTGCGGGGCGTCACGTCGAACTGGTCGCACATCTCGCGGATGGTCATCAATGTCTCTTCGCTCATCGGGGCCATGAACCTCTCGTTGCGTCAGGATGCAGCGGGAGGTGTGCTATACGAGACCGTCGTACAATGGGAAATCACGTTGACGTAACAGGGACGCCGCGTCACTTATAAGTTGACGTAACTTCCTTTTGCGTCACTTCGCGTAAAGGTAAGTTCCTTGCGCACGAAATCAGCGCCCGACCCGAGCGTCGGGTCCAGGCCCAGTGCTGCCGCCAGTCACGGCGCGGGCAGCGCGTGACCTGGTTACATGCAGTCGGAAGTGAACACCGTCAATGAGGCTGGGCGTATGGCAGAAGTGCTCTTCCGGGAGCTCTGGAGGCTGGCGGGCGTTGCCTCCGCCCGAAGTGAAAGACCGGCTGCAACGCTGTCCGGCGAAATCAGCCTTCGAGCGAGGCGGCCGTGTCGTCGCGCAGCACCTGAAGCTCGGCGCGGGCTTCCTCGAGCTGGCGGCGCTGGTCGTCAAGCTCGGCCAACTGGCGGTCGGCCATCTTCACCCACTCCTGCATCTGCGCCCGCGATCCCTCGCGGTCGCGCATCTCGAGCCACTGTCGGATGTCCTCGAGCTGGAAGCCGAACTTGCGCCCGCGCAGGATCAGGACCATGCGCGCCACTTCGCGCGGGCCGTAAAAGCGCGACCGACCGTCGCGCTCGGGCGACAGAAGCTCGATGTACTCGTAATAGCGCAGCGTGCGGGGCGTGACCTCGAACTTGGCGCACATTTCCTTGAAATTCAGACGGGTGTCGGTCATGTGCTCCTCCTTGCTCGGGGCGAACCTAGTCCCGCCGCACGGGCAGGGCAAGCAGGCTTGCGCAGCCTTGGCCCGGCCCGCATAAAGGCAGGGCATCACGGACAGGAGACGCGCTATGTGCGCTGACAAGACCGAGCTGGCCCGGCAGTTCATCGAGCTTATCCCGCAGGCGCGGGCGCTGGGCATGGACATCCTTCAGATAGAGGACGGCGTCGCGGTGATCCGCATGCCCTATGATCCCGCCCTCGTGGGCGATCCCGATACCGGGGTGATCCATGGTGGCGCGGTATCGACCCTCATGGACACCTGCGGCGGCGCGGCCACCATGGCCCATCCCACGAGCCCCGGCGGCACTGCGACCATCAGCCTGCGCATCGACTACCTGCGGGGGGCAAAGCCTGGCGATGCCATCACCGCCCGCGCTGAATGCTACCATATCACCCGGGCCGTCGCCTTCGTGCGCGCCACCGCGCACGATTCCGACCCGTCACAGCCGGTCGCCACCGCCACGGGCACCTTCACGGTCGAGCCCCGGCGCCCGGAGGTGACGTCATGAGCCGCCGTCCCCCCGATCCCGTTCAGGTGGTCAAGCAGCGCCGGGATGCCGCGTTGCGGGCGCTTGCCGACCGCGTGCCCTACGTGGGCTTTCTGGGCATCAGCTTCGACCGCCGCGGGGACGAGCTGACCGGCGTGCTGGCCTATGACGAGAAGCTCATCGGCAACCCCTATCTTCCGGCCCTGCACGGCGGTGTCACTGCGGCCTTCCTCGAGGTGACGGCGATCATCAGCCTCAGCTGGACGATGATGTGGGAGGACGTGGAAAGTGGGCTCCTGACACTCGACCAGCTCGAGGCCGGAGAGCTGCCGCGCCTGCCCAAGACCATCGATTTCTCGGTGGACTACTTGCGTTCGGGTCTGCCGCGCGATGCCTATGCGCGGGCCTCGGTGACACGCTCGGGGCGGCGCTATGCGTCGGTCCATGCCGAGGCGTGGCAGGACAACCACGGACGGCCCATAGCGCAGGCGAACGCACATTTCCTGATGCCCCTCCGCGAAGACTGACGGACCGGGAAGGTGTGAGCCGGTTTCGCCGCTTGCACGGGCGGGGCTGGCTGGTCTATCGCAAAGGGATCACCCGTATGTGTGCGAACGGCTTTCCCGGCGCACCCGCCCCAATGACAGGCGTGCTGCACCGGCCGCCTTGCAAAGGCCGAGCCGATGACCACAGATCCCATGCCGCAAGACGCTTCTGAAAACGCTCAGGGCGATGATCTTAAGGCCGGCCCCATGGCAACCATGGCCGACCCCGATGCGGTGACCCATCGCCGCGTGCTGCGCATCGCGATTCCCATCCTGCTGTCGAACGTTACCGTCCCGATCCTCGGGGCGGTGGACACAGGCGTCGTGGGGCAGATCCCCGCAGCTGAGCCCATCGCGGCGGTGGGCATCGGGTCCATCGTG
Source organism: Salipiger pallidus (assembly GCF_014643635.1). GTDB lineage: Bacteria > Pseudomonadota > Alphaproteobacteria > Rhodobacterales > Rhodobacteraceae > Salipiger > Salipiger pallidus. The sequence goes on along the minus strand of NZ_BMJV01000005.1, from coordinate 306,117 downwards.
CTGACGGCGATCTACTGGATCTTCGGCTTCCTGCGGATGGGCACAGTGGGCCTAACCGCGCAAGCGGCGGGGTCCGGGGACCGGGCAGAGGTTTCGGCGCTGCTGACTCGCGCGCTGATGGTGGGCCTCGGGGGCGGGCTGGTGATGATCGTCGCGCAATGGTTGATCTTTGCCGCCGCCATGGCGGTCTCGCCGGCTTCGCCCGAGGTGGAAGCGCTGGCCCGCGACTACATGGCGATCCGCATCTGGTCCGCCCCCGGTGCCATCGCCATATTCGGCATGACCGGCTGGCTCATCGCGCAGGAGCGCACCCGCGCGGTGCTGGTGCTGCAACTGTGGATGAATGCCATCAACGTGGTGCTCGATGTGGTCTTCGTGCTGGGCATGGGCTGGGGCGTGTCGGGCGTGGCGCTGGCCACCTTCATCGCCGAATGGTCCGGTTTCGCCATGGGGTTGTGGCTCTGCCGCGAGACGCTGCGCGATGCCGCGGCGCGCAACTGGGCCCGGGTTTTCGATCGGGTGCGGTTGAAGCGTATGGCCCTGCTGAACTCGGACATCCTGATCCGCTCGCTGCTGCTCGAGTCGGTTCTGGTGTCCTTCCTGCTGGTTGGAGGCCGGTTCGGAGACGTCACGCTTGCCGCCAATCAGGTCCTCATGCAGTTTCTCATGATCGCCGCCTATGCCCTTGACGGATTTGCCTTTTCCGCCGAAGCGATGGTGGGTCGGGCATATGGTGCGGGCAGGGTGGACAGCCTGCGCCGCTCGGCACTGCTGACCTCGTACTGGGCTGTCGGCATCAGTGTTCTGCTGTCGCTTGCGGTGGCCGTCGCGGGGCCTCAGATCATCGCTCTCATGGCGACGGACGAGGGCGTGCGCACCGAGGCAGCGCGGTATCTGCCGTGGATGATCGCGGTGCCTATCGCGCAGGTACCTGCCATGATGTTTGATGGCATCTTCATCGGCGCCACCCGGTCACGGGACATGCGCAACATGATGATCCTGTCGGCAGGGCTGTATTTCGCCTGTCTGCTGGTGCTGCTCGGACCGCTGGAAAACCACGGACTGTGGATCGCGATGCTGCTGTCGTTCCTTGCGCGGGGCGGAACGCTGGCGCTGCGCTACCCGGCGCTGGAGCGCTCGGCGGCCCGGTGAGGGGCCGCCGTCTTGTCACATGCCGGCCCGCTGATGGGCCGCCGCTTTGGTCACGCGCCGGCCCTCTGACGGGCCGGCGCTTCGTTGCGCCGGGCTGACCCCGGCGGGGCTGACGGCTTAGGCCGGGACTTCCTCGGCGGTGATGGTGTAGACGAAACTGTCCGCCGACAGGCTGTCCTGCTCAACGCCGTCGATTTCCGCCTGCGGGTACATCAGGAACGGCAGGGTGCCGAAGGATGCGCCGGGCAGGTCCACGTCATGGGCAGTGTTGTAGCAGATCCAGTTGCCCTCGGCGGCACCGAAGAGGCCTTCGCGGGCGTCGATCACCTTGTCATCTGCGAGGGTCAGCGTCTCGGGCGGCTCCTGCAGGATGACCTTGCGCACATCGGCGGGGTCGGCGGGCACCCAGCCGGCGCCTTCGATGAACACGTCGGCGCGGCAATGCTGTGCGCCGGTCACGTTGGTCGATCCGGCGCCAAGGCTCTTGTAGCCGAAATCGGACGGCGCCACCCGCAGGCCGTAGAGATCGCGGGCAGGCAGGTCAGCCGCCCGGGCCAAGCCCACGAACAGCGCGTTGAGGTCGGCGCATTTGCCGGAAAGGTCGCCCGATTGCAGCATGGTCGCCACGTCGCCAAGGCCGCAGCCACGGGTCTCGGGGTTGCGCTCGGAGCTTTCCACGACCCAGTCGTAGACCGCGCGAGCCTTATCGAGGTCGGTGTCAGCGCCTGCCACGATCTCTTCGGCGGTGTCGTGCACGATACCGGTGGTGGGGATGAGATCGGTCGCGGCGGTGTTGTGGGCGCGCGCCTCGTCAGACAAGGTTGCGCCGGTGGCCGACAGATCCGCCTTGCGGCTCTGGATCGACACGCGGCTCGTCACCTCGAGAACGGCGGGGGCATCACCGGCCTCCCAGACCGCATGGACGTAGGCGATGCCTTGAGCGTCATCCTGAACCAGCTCGGCCTCGGCCCCATCGGCGGTGAAGGTGGTGTCCCCGAGGCGCTGCCAGTCGTCACTTTCGAAGGACGGCACAGGCACCCAGGCCTGCGCAGGTTTGCCGCTCCGGGGCAACTCAACGCAGGTGGTAAGGGTGAATGTGCGCCAGCCTTCGGGCTCGGGCGCGTATGCCGCATGGGCGATGCGGGGCAGCAGGGCGGCGGAACTGGCGCTCAGCAGCAGGGTACGGCGGGTGAGGGTCATGGCGGCCTCCGGATGTGATGGATGTGTTGGGCTATAGGGGCCCAGGCCGTTTCGGGCAAGCCGCACGCGCCCCGGGCGGTGATTTTGCGGCAAAGATCGCCGCCAGCCCGGTGCCGGGGCTGGTCAATCGTGCGAGCTGCGGTTTACATGGGCGCAACTGCAGCACAAGTACACTGTGCAGACAATTGTGCGGACAAGCGACACGGAGAGGCGCGATGGACGATCTTTTCAACTCCTTCATGAACGGGCCCGACGAAAAGGGACGCTTTGGCATTCACGGTGGGCGCTTCGTGTCCGAGACCCTGATGCCGCTGATCCTGTCGCTCGAGGCCGAATACGAGAAGGCCAAGACCGACGACAGCTTCTGGGCCGAGATGGACGATCTGTGGAAGCACTACGTGGGCCGCCCGTCGCCGCTCTACTATGCCAGCCGCATGACCGAAGAGCTTGGCGGCGCCAAGATCTACCTCAAGCGGGATGAACTGAACCACACCGGCGCGCACAAGATCAACAACGTGCTGGGCCAGATCATCCTTGCCCGCCGCATGGGCAAGACCCGGATCATCGCGGAAACCGGCGCGGGCCAGCATGGCGTTGCCACCGCCACCGTCTGCGCCAAGTTCGGCCTGAAATGCGTGGTCTACATGGGCGCCCATGACGTGGAGCGTCAGCAGCCCAACGTCTTCCGCATGCGCCTTCTGGGCGCCGAGGTGGTGCCCGTAACCTCGGGTCGTGGCACGCTCAAGGATGCCATGAACGACGCGCTGCGCGACTGGGTGACAAACGTGCGTGACACGTTCTACTGCATCGGCACCGTGGCCGGGCCCGCGCCGTATCCCGCGATGGTCCGAGACTTTCAGTCGATCATCGGCAAGGAGGTGCGCTGGCAGCTGCCCGAGCAGGAAGGCGAGGGGCGTCTGCCCGACACCATCATCGCCGCCATCGGAGGCGGGTCCAACGCCATGGGCCTGTTCTACCCGTTCCTCGACGACAAGTCGGTGAAGATCATCGGCGTCGAGGCCGGGGGCAAGGGCGTCGACGAGAAGATGGAGCATTGCGCTTCGCTTACCGGCGGGCGCCCGGGCGTGCTGCACGGCAACCGCACCTACCTTCTTCAGGACGACGACGGACAGATCCTCGAGGGCTTCTCGATTTCGGCCGGGCTCGATTATCCGGGCATCGGGCCGGAACATGCGTGGCTGCACGATGTGGGCCGGGCGGAATACGTGTCGATCACCGACAAGGAGGCGCTGGAGGCGTTCCAGTTCTCGTGCCGGACCGAAGGCATCATCCCCGCGCTCGAACCCAGCCACGCGCTGGCGCAGGTGATGAAGATCGCGCCGACTTTGCCCAAGGACCACATCATCGTGATGAACATGTGCGGGCGCGGCGACAAGGATATCTTTGCCGTGGCGCAGCACCTCGGAGAAGACATCTCCTGACCGCCTGACGCAGGGTCCGGGGGCGGCATCCGTCACGCCCCCGGCCTTTCTAGGGCTGCCGTCGTGCCTGCTGCCGTGGCCGCCCGTTCCCGGGCGGATCAGCACCAAGACAGCACCTCGAAAGGCGCCACATGTTCCAGGATTTCAGCCAGACCGCCCGCCCCGAACAGGGGCCACCCCGCCTTGCCGCGCTGCGCCGCGAGATGGAGGCCGAGGGGCTGGCAGGCTTCCTCGTGCCCCGCGCTGACGCCTATCAGGGTGAATATGTCGCCCCGCATGACGACCGGCTGGCGTGGCTCACGGGCTTCACCGGCTCTGCGGGCTATTGCGTGGCTCTGCAGGCCAAGGCGGGCGTTTTCGTAGACAGCCGTTACCGGGTGCAGGTCAAGACGCAGGTCGCCGATGTTTACACCCCGGTGGACTGGCCCGAGGTGGGCCTTGCGGAATGGATCGCCGACAACCTCCCCGAGGGGGGCGACCTCGGCTTCGATCCGTGGCTGTTCTCTCTTGACCAGATCCGCAGGCTCGAGGACGCGCTGGACGGCGTGACCCTGCACCGCTGTGACAATCTCGTGGACCGCATCTGGGACGACCAGCCCGAGGCCCCCGCGGGCGCGGTTGCCGCACAGCCTCTTGACCTGGCGGGTGAGGCGCACGAGGCCAAGATCGACCGGCTCGCGAAGGGTCTCGAGGCGGCGGCCTGCATCATCACGTTGCCCGACAGCATCGCGTGGCTGCTGAACATCCGAGGCACCGACATTCCCCGTAACCCGGTGCCCCATGGCTTTGCGCTTTTGAACCGGGACGGTACGGTCGAGCTTTTCATGGACGCCGCCAAGCTCGAAGGGTTGGGCGACCATCTCGGAGACAAGGTAAAAGTGCTGCCGCCCGAAGGCTTCATCGCCGCCGTGGCGACGCTTGGGGGCAGGGTGCAGCTTGACCCCGCGACCTGCCCGGTGGTGGTGGCCGAGGCCATCACGGGCGAGATCATCGAGTGCGCCGATCCCTGCCTTCTGCCCAAGGCTCGTAAGAACGCTGCCGAGCTGGAAGGCGCCCGCGCCGCCCATCTGCGCGACGGGGCGGCGATGGTGCGCTTCCTTGCTTGGGTAGATGCGCAGGCCCCCGGCAGCTTTACGGAAATCGACGCGGTGAAGGCACTCGAAGGGTTCCGAACCGCCACCAATGCGCTGCGCGACATCTCGTTCGAGACGATCTCGGGCAGTGGTCCCAACGGTGCCATCGTCCATTACCGCGTCACCGAGGACACGGACCGCACCGCGCAAGACGGTGAGCTGCTGCTGGTCGACAGTGGCGGGCAATACGTGGACGGTACTACGGACATCACCCGCACCATCGCTATCGGCACCCCCGGTGACGAAGAGCAGGAGGCTTTCACCCGTGTTCTCAAGGGCATGATCGGCCTGTCGCGGTTGCGCTTCCCCAAGGGCCTTGCGGGGCGTGACATCGACGTTCTTGCCCGCGCGGCGCTGTGGGATGTGGGCTGGGATTACGGCCACGGCACCGGCCATGGTGTCGGCAGCTACCTCAGCGTTCACGAGGGGCCGGCCCGCATCGCGCGCAGCGGCACCATCGCATTCGAGCCGGGAATGATCCTTTCCAACGAACCGGGCTTCTATCGTGAGGGATCTTATGGTATCCGCATCGAGAACCTCATCGCGGTAGAAGAGGCGCCCGAGCTGAACGGCCAGGTCGTCCCCCGCATGTTGCGGTTCGAGACCCTCACATGGGTGCCGATCGACCGCCGGCTCATCCGCAAGGAACTGCTGACGGAGCCCGAGCGTGACTGGCTCGACAGCTACCACGCCGGTGTGCTGGAACGGATCGGCCCCCTCGTCGAGGGTAATGAAGCGGAATGGCTGAAGCGGGCCTGCGCGCCGCTGTGATAATGTCCTTGCCGGGGTGACCGGACGGGCAAATTGACACAGGACTGTGACAGGTCGGCTGGTATAAGCTCCGCAAGGACACGGGGAACAGAGACATGTTGAAACAAATTTCCATCCGCCCGGCATCGGGCACCTGGGTCATCCGCGCAGGCGGTGCCGTGCTTGGTGAAAGCAGCCGGGCGATCGAACTGACCGAAGGGGAACGCCCCTACGTCATCTACTTCCCGCGCGAGGACATCGCGATGGCCTTCCTCGAGCCGTCCGCTTACCGCTCGGAAAGCCAGCTGATCGGGCAGGCGACGCATTTCGACATCGCCTCCAAAAGCCGAACCTACAAGAACGCGGTCTGGTCCTACGAGGCACCTTCCGACGAGGCCAGCGAGATCGCCGGCTACCTCGCCTTCGAGGTGCAGGACGGTGTGGCCGTCGAACAGATCTGAAGGTCGGGCACAGGCGGCATTGCCGCCAGTGCAGAGAACAGGGGCGGTGCTGCGGCGCCGCCCTTTTCTTTGGCGGCGAGGTGCCGACCCTGACCACCGGACAGGCGCCACGCGAAGGGTCGCTTCGCTCAAGACGCAGGCCATGGGTGAGGGTGGGCCTCAGGCCCAGAAGGCGCGGCCGCGACGGTGCAAGCGCAGCGAGTGGCTTGATGAGGCGCCACCGATCCCGCCTTGCACGATGAGCACCGTCGACGCAGGCTGATGACAGCGCAACGAAAAGGGGCGACGCCTTGGCATCGCCCCTCGTGTTCCTCTGCGCCTCGGCGCCGGGTCAAAGACCGGCAGTCTGCGGGTAGATGAAGCCGTTGATCGGGTAAGCTGAGCCATAGGCGCCCGGGTTGCTTTCGAGCTTGACCGAAGACCAGTCGCCGGCGGCGGAAACATCGATCACCGACATGCCCAGAGACACCTTGTTGCGGCTCCAATTGGCGTGGTCGATGCGGATCTCGCGGTCCGACACCACCTTGGACACCACGGCCACGTGGCCCATGGGCATGCCGCGGGTGGCTGCAAAGGCCATCACTGCGCCCTCGAACGGGGCCTTGCCGCGTTCATAGAGGCCGGCGGCCTTGCCCCACCAGGTGTTCGCATTGCCGCGGATCTGGACGCCGCTGGCGTTGCGGGCGAAAGGCACACACCATACGCGGGCGCCTTTCGACTGCAACTCCTTGACCTCGCGAAGCGCCATGGCGCGGCGGTCGAGGTCGATGCCCTGAGACGCGTAGGCGATCTCGGGGCCAGATTTCGTTTCGGGTTTCGTCGAACAGGCCGCCGTGGCCAACATCATCACGCACAGTACAGGCAGGCCGAACTTGGCCTTCATGGAGCTGGTCACGCTCATCTGTCCCTCGAATTGTTTTTTCTGCCCCGCGCCATTGTTTCCAGCGCGCATCACGTTTCTTGACGATCTGTTAGCTTCTGAGAAGTCTCAATTTCCGGGGTCGGCGGGAATCCGCGCAAATGTGTACAATTGCGCGTGCATGGGCGGAACCTTCTGAGAACACGGCGTTTCAGCCGCGTTGCGCTGCCTGAATATGCATCATGAATGCTCTTCGGCGGCGGTGGCAGCAAGGGCGCGGTTATAGGCCTTGAGCGCGTCCACGTGGAAAAGTGCCCCCTGCAGAACCGGGGTCTGGTCATCTCCCTCGAGAGTCACCACCGGCAGGTAGGCGACGCCGGACTTGTCGAAACGCGGCAGGGCGGTTTCCAGCGTGGCCGAGGTCTGGACCCAGAGGCCCTGTTCGATCATGCCAAGGCAGGCTTCCTCGTCCGCCGCGCCCGGATCGCCCGGCTTGCGCATCACCCCGGCCACCCGGAACATCGCCAGCAGGTAGGCCTGCGGGCCGGCGGCAAGATGGACGTTGCGCCGTTCGATCTGGCTGAGGAAGAAACTGCGGTGCACGAGGCGCGAGGCCAGCGCCGTGGACATGGACACCGACACCATCACCGCAAGGCCGGTCTGCCAGTCCCCCGTCAGTTCAAACACGATGAGCGTGGTCGAAATCGGCGCGCCGAGCACCGCCGCCGCAACCGCGCCCATGCCAGCAAGGGCGTAGAGTGTGAAGGCGCTGCTCTGGTCGGGGAAAAGCCCGGTGGCGATATGGCCGAAGGCCAGCCCGGTCAGCGCCCCCACCATCAGCGAGGGTGAGAATACGCCGCCCCCCATGCGCCCCGCCATGGTGATCGATACGGCGGCCACCTTGACGACCGCGAATATCAGCACCTCGCGCAGACCCAGTGCACCGCTCAGGGCGCGCGAGGTGGTCTCGTACCCGACGCCGATGATGTGCGGGAATGCGATAGCGATGACCCCCAGCATCAGCCCGGCCACGGCAGGGCGCAGGAAATGCGGCAGAGACATGCGCCGCTGCAGCGACGTGCCGAGGTCATCGGCCCAGAAGATCGCCCGCATCATGGCCACCGCCACCAGACCACAGACAAGGCCCATGAGGAAGAAGGCGGGCAGCTCGAGGTAGAACTCCACCGTCGTGGTGCCGGGCAGCAGGAATTCGGTCACGTCCCCGAAAGCCAGCCGGTTGACCACCGTTCCGGCGGCGCTCGCGACTACGATGGGGGCAAAGGCGTGCAGGGCGAAGTGGCGCAGCACCACCTCGAGCCCGAAGAGCGCACCGGCGATGGGGGCGTTGAAGCTGGCCGAAACGGCGGCGGCCACGGCGCAGCCCAGAAGATCGCGCCCAGTGATGCCGTCGACCCTCAGCAGGTTCGACACCCAGCTCGAAATCATCGAGGCGATGTGCACCACCGGCCCCTCGCGCCCGGTAGAGCCGCCCGTGGACAGGGTGATCCACGAGCACAGCATGGAGGCAAGGCCCGCCTTCTTCTCGACCCGGCCATCGTTGAGCGCCGCCCCCTCGATGACGTCCGAGACCGAGCGAACGCGTCCGTCCGGCGTCATGAACTGCACGATGAGGCCCACCACCAGCCCGCCACAGACCGGGATCAGCAGCACCCAGACCCAAGGCAGGGTGCTCGCGAAGGTGGCAAGGGTGCTCACGTCTTCTGTGCCGTACAGCGCGGCCTGCAGGCGGTTGATGGCAAATCGGAAGATCACCGCGGCGGTGCCCGAGGCGATGCCGACCACGAGGGCGATGAGCCAGAAGGTTACCTGACCCGGTGCCTTGTGCCGCAGCAGATCCCAGCCCTGCGCCGCGCTGCTGCCCATCTCCGCGAACTGGCGGCTCAGTGCCCGCAACATCGCTCTTGTCCCCTTTGGCTTTCGCTGGCCCGTCGCTGCCGCTAAGGTCCGCTCCGGTACTACCGGAGGAACCTTCATGTCGGTGCAAACGGCCCTCGACGCTCTTTCTTCTCTCCTAGGCGAACGGCTCGCCCGGTCCAAGTCTGAACTGGATCTGCATGGGCGGTCGGAATCCTATTTTCCGGCCAGGCCGCCCGATGCGGTGGCCTATCCCGCCAGCACCGAAGAGGTGCAGGCGCTGGTCAGGATCTGCGCCGAGCATGACTGCCCGATGGTGGGCTGGGGGGCCGGAACCTCGCTCGAGGGGCACGGGCTTGCGGTGCGGGGCGGCGTGGTCGTCGATTTCAGCCGCATGAACCGCGTGCTCGAGGTGCGGCCCGCCGACATGGACGTGACCGTCCAGCCCGGTGTCACCCGCGAGGCCCTGAACGAAGAGCTGCGGGCCACTGGCCTGTTCTTTCCGGTCGATCCCGGCGCGAACGCGTCGCTTGGCGGCATGGCGATGACCCGGGCCAGCGGCACCACCACCGTGCGCTATGGGACTATGCGCGACAACGTGCTGGGGATGCAGGTGGTGCTTGCCGACGGGCGGGTGATCCGCACCGGCACCCGCGCGCGCAAGTCTGCGGCGGGGTATGATCTGACCGGCCTGATGGTCGGCTCGGAGGGCACGCTTGGCCTTGTGACCGAGCTGACGCTGCGCCTGCATGGGGTGCCTGAGGCGACGAGCGCCGGCATCTGTGCCTTCGGCGACATGCAGTCCGCGGTGACCGCCGTCATGGAGACCATCCAGATGGGCATTCCCATGGCCCGGATCGAGTTCGTCGACAGCGCCACGGCGCGGGCCTTCAAGGACTATTCGGGGATGGCCATGGCCGATGCACCGCACCTGCTGGTGGAATTCCACGGCTCGCCCGAGAGTGTCGCGCAGGATGCGGAGCGCTTTGCAGAGATCGTGGCCGATCATGGCGCCTCGCCGTTCCGCTGGTCGTCCCGCGAGGAGGAGCGCCGGGCGCTCTGGGCGCTTCGGCACAACGGCTATTACGCGGTCCTTGCGTCCCGGAAGGGCGCGCGAGCGGTGGTGACCGACATGTGCGTGCCGATCTCGAAACTGGCTCAGGCGGTCGAGGAGACGCAGGCGGACATCGCCGCGAGCATGGTGCCGGGGCCGATCCTGGGGCATGTCGGGGACGGCAACTTCCACGCCATCCTGCTGATCGACCCTGACCAGCCGGCGGAACTTGAGGAGGCCAAGCGCCTGTCGGACCGCATGGCCGAACGGGCCTTGGCCCTTGGGGGGACCTGCACCGGCGAACATGGCGTCGGTATGGGCAAAACCGCCTTCATGCGCGCAGAGCATGGTGAGGGCTGGGACGTCATGGGGCAGATAAAGGCCGCGCTTGATCCGAAGGGGCTGATGAACCCAGGCAAGCTTGTGCCCTGATGATCCGTGGGGTGGCCGCGCTTCGCGCGGCGCGGGGGCTCTGCCCCCGGACCCCCGGGATATTTGAAGTCAAAGGAAACGGGGGCGAGGTGCTCAGGTGAGCAGGAGCACGATCCCCGGGAACGCGGTGAGCAGGGCGACCCGCAGCACGTCCATGGCGACGAAGGGGACAAGGCCACGGAAGATGGTGCCCAGGGGCACGTCCTTGACCACCGATCTCAGCACGAAGGCGTTCATGCCGACGGGGGGCGTGATGTAGCTGATCTCGGTCACCATGACGACGAAGATGCCGAACCAGATGAGATCGATTCCCTGAGCGGCTACGATGGGATAGAACACCGGCACCGTGAGCATGATCATCGACAGGCTTTCCAGCAGGCAGCCCAGCACGAGGTAGATGCACAGGATCACGAGGATCGTGGTCATCGGCGTGTCGCCGAAGGTCTGCAGGAAGGTCTGGATGTCCTGCGTCATGCCGGACATGTTCACATAATTGGTGAAGGTTAGCGCTCCGAAAAGGATGAAGAACATCATCGAGGTGGTCTTCATCGTATCGTAGAGCACGGCCACCATGGTGCTGCGGCTGAACCGCCCCGAGAGCAGCACCAGAAGCAGCGCGCCGCCCGCACCCATGCCGGCACTTTCGGTGGGGGTGAAGACGCCGAGGTAGATCCCGCCCATCACGAAGGTGAAAAGGACGAGCGCCCCTGCGGTGCCTTTCAAAGCATGGATGCGGTCCTTAAGGGGCAGTTTGGGTTCGGTGGGCAGGGTGATGCCGCCGAAGGCGATGGTGAGCCGCACGGCGATGGCGTAGCCGATGATGCCAATGAGGCCCGGGATGATGCCGGCGAGGAACAGTCTGCCGATGTCCTGCTGGGTGAGGATGCCATAGAACACCAGGATGACCGATGGCGGGATCAGGATGCCCAGAGTGCCACCAGCTGCAATCGAGGCGGTGGACAGCGCATCGGGGTAGCCGAAGCGTCGCATGGAGGGCAGGGCGATGCGCGTCATGGTCGCCGCCGTCGCCATGGAGGACCCACAGACCGAGCTGAACGCGCCGCAGGCCACCACGGTGGCCATCGCCAGCCCGCCCTTGCGGTGACGCAGCCAGGCGTAGGCGGAATTGTAAAGCTCGGTCGCGATGCCTGACTGGACGACGAAATTGCCCATCATCAGAAACAGCGGCAGCACCGAGAGGGAATAATCCCGGCCATTGTCGAAGAAGGCAGAGCCCAGCAGTGACAGCGCCGGAGTCAGACCGATGATCGAGGCAACCCCGGCCAGCCCCACGCCCGCAAGCGCGATGGAGATCGGGACACCGAGAAACAGCAGGGCGGCGAGGATCGCCATGCCCACGGGCCACTGGACCATGGCTCAGCGCTCCTTGAGGGCAAGCAGCGGCAGCGCTGCGGTGATGGCGGCGCCGATGCCGGTGCAGACGGCGCAGAAATATCCAAGCGGGGCGATGGGCAGGCGCAGGGTGCTCGTGGTACCGCCGTAACCGCCTATCTGGCCCGCATAGACCCAGACCCGCCAGGCGACGATGCCCAGCACCACGCCCGAGCCGATGCCGGTCAGCGCCAGCCGCCATGGGTGCACCGCTTTGGGCATGCGGTCCACGGCAAGATCCACGGTCACGTGTTCGTCCGCCAGCGCCACCGCAGGCAGGCCGAGGAACACCACCGCGGCGAGCAGCAGCTCAGTGAGTTCCGTGGCGCCCATGAGTGGCGCGTTGAACAGATAGCGCCCGATCACGTCGACTACCGTCAGCCCCATGAGCGACAGCAGCAGCACACCGCCCAACACCGCGAGCGTCGTGCGCAGCATCTCCGCGCCCCGGCTCGGGGCGCGGTCCGTTCCGCCGCCTTGCATTACTCGGCCGCTTCCGCCGCGATGCCTGTCTTCAGCGCTTCATAGGCAGCCTCGGCGTCGATGCCGGTCTCGGCGGCTTCGTCAAGCTTGGCCTGAACCAGCGGAGACAGCGCCTCCTGCCAGGCGGTCAGCTGAGCCTCGGTCGCGGGGGTGATGGCAATCTCGCCCTCCATCGCCGCCATGCCTGCGGCATCGGCGGCATCCCACATCTGACCGGCCTTGCGCGCGAGCGCCTCGCCGGTGACCTCGTCGATGGCGGTTTGCTGTTCGGGGGACAGGCTCTCCCACTTGGCCTTGTTCATGACGATATAGAACGAGGTGTTGTAAAGCCCGCCGGGCACGGAAATGGCCTCGTTCAGCTGCGGGATCAGCTTGAAGAAGTTGACGGATTCGTAAGGAAAGAGGATGCCGTCCGCGACGCCCTGGCTGAGCAGTTCGTAGGATTTCGACGACGGGCCTTCCACGGGCACCGCGCCAAGCGTGCTCACCACCTCGTGCACGATGCCGCCGCCGACGCGCAGTTTCACGCCGTCCAGCACGTCCGGGGCGGAAACGTCGCCCTCCTTGAGGAAGACCTCGCCCGGCCCGTGGCTGAACACCGCGAGGACCTTCACGTCATCGTATTCGCCCGCGTCGCGCAGCATCTCGTCGAAGACGTTCCAGTAAGCGACCGACACGTTTTCGGCGCTGTCACCAAGGAAGGGAAGCTCGACGATGTTGGTGGTCTTGAACCGGCCGGGGTTGTAGCCTTGGACGCCGAAGGTGATGTCGGCCACGCCGTTGACGGCAAAGTCGAAATGCGCCCCCGGCGGTCCAAGCGGTGCGGGCAGGATCTGCGCGGTGACCGCGCCGCCTGTGGCCTCGGCGATGTCCTCGGTCATGGGGACGATCAGCTCCGACACCAGCGGATGCGACGGCGGCAGCCAGTTGGCCACGGTCAGCACGGTCTGGGCGCTTGCGCCGGTTCCAAGCAGGGCGGCAAGCGCCGTGGCGGTCAGGAGGTGTTTCATGGATCTGTCCCTGTCGATGTCACTCCGGCCCATCCGAAACGCAAGGAGGCCGGTTCCACATCTGTCTTGCAAACCGCCCCCGGGCGCAAGGCCGCCAGGCCGCTTTTGCCGCCGCCGCGGCATCACTGCACGGCGTCAGGGCAAAGGCGCAGGTGGCCCCTTCTTCTCTTGGAAAATACGCCGGGGGAGCGCGAAGCGCGGGGGGCAGAGCCCCCCTGCGCCGTCTCAGCCAGCGCGGCGGATGCCGGAGAATCGCGCCCGTGCCCGCGGATCGCTGTCGAACAGCGCCGCAAGCTGCTCGGTCATCGCACCGGCAAGCTGCTCCACGTCGGTAATCGTCACCGCGCGGTCGTAGTAGCGGGTCACGTCATGACCGATGCCGATGGCCAGAAGTTCGACCTGCTTGCGACGCTCGACCATGGCGATGACATCGCGCAGGTGCTTCTCGAGGTAGTTGGCCGGGTTCACCGACAGGGTGCTGTCATCCACCGGCGCGCCGTCCGAGATCACCATGAGGATCTTGCGCGCCTCGGGACGGCCCGCCATGCGGCGGTGCGCCCATTCCAGCGCCTCACCGTCGATGTTCTCCTTCAGAAGGCCTTCCTTCATCATGAGCCCGAGATTGTCGCGAACCCGCCGCCACGGCGCATCGGCGCGCTTGTAGACGATGTGGCGCAGATCGTTGAGACGCCCGGGCTGCTGTTCGCGCCCCTCGGCCAGCCACTTCTCGCGGGCCGCGCCGCCTTTCCAGGCGCGGGTGGTGAAGCCGAGGATCTCGACCTTAACCGAACACCGCTCAAGGGTGCGCGCCAGAACATCGGCACAGATCGCCGCGATGGAAATGGGGCGGCCCCGCATGGAGCCGGAGTTGTCCAGCAGCAGCGTCACCACTGTATCGCGGAATTCGGTGTCCTTCTCGATCTTGAAGGACAGCGGCGTGGTGGGGTTGGCCACCACCCGCGCAAGCCGACCCGCATCGAGGATGCCCTCCTCGAGGTCGAACTCCCAGCTCCGGTTCTGCTGCGCCTGAAGGCGGCGCTGAAGCTTGTTGGCCAGCCGCGACACAGCGCCCTTGAGCGGGTCGAGCTGTTGATCGAGATAGGCGCGCAGGCGTTCCAGTTCCGCAGGTTCGGCCAGTTCCTCGGCGGCGATTTCCTCGTCATGGGTGCCGTCGAAGACCTTGTAGTCGGGGTCCGCGTCGGACACCGGGGCAGGGCTTGGCGGTTCCATCGGCGCGTCGCCGTCGGGCATCTCGGTCTCTTCGCCCAGCTCCTGGTCGGCCATGTCGTCGGCAGAGACCTGCGCCTGGCTGGCGTCCTGCATATCTTCCTGGCTCTGCTCGGGCGAGGCTTCGGCTTCGTCCTGCTGGTCGTCGTCCTGCCCGGTGCTGTCGGGCTGGTCCTGCTCTTCGCTGTCCTCGGACTGGGCGTCGTCCTGTTCCTCGTCGTCGATCTGGTCGGGATCTTCGCCAAGCTGGTCGCCATAGCCGAGGTCGGTGATCATCCGCCGCGCGAATTTCGCGAAAGAGGCCTGGTCGGACAGCGTCTCCTCGAGACCATCGAGCGTACCGCCCGCCTGGTCTTCGATGAAGCCGCGCCAGAGTTCCATGACATGGGCGGCGTCCTTCGGAAGGTCGCGCCCGGTGGCAAGATGACGGATAAGATAGCCTGCGGCGACCGGCAGAGGCGCCTCGGCGGCCTGAGTGATCTGGCCGTAGCCACGGCGGGCGGCCTCGTGGCCGATCTTGGCGTCGACGTTGCCGGCGGTGCCGGGCATGTCGCGGGCGCCCATCGCCTCGCAGCGGGCGGTTTCCATCGCCTCGTAAAGCTCGCGCGCCATGTCGCCCGGGGGCGCGTAGCGGGCATGGGTGCCCGCGTCGTGATAGCGGCGGTGCAGCGCCAGCGCATCGGCAGTGCCGCGCGCCAGCAGAACCTCGTCCCGGGTGAGGCGGCGGGACACCTGCGGCAGGCGCATGATGTCGCCGGATACACCGGACGGGTCCACGGTATAGTTCACCGTAAGCTCGTGGTCGTCGGCCATGACCTTGGTGGCCTCGGCCAGCGCCTTCTTGAAGGGATCTGCGGGGTTGTCATCTTTACGCGCCATGCCACAGATGTCGCGCTCCGGCGGGCGATTGGCAAGGGGCAAATGTTAACTTGGCGGCGCGCAGCTGTGGTCTCAGCCCGGCAGCAACGCTTGGCAGGTCGACAGCTGGCCGTGCGCCAACCGGCGCGCCCGCTCCGCGTGGGTGTTGTCCGGCCCAAGATCGGCCTGCTGCAGAAGTACCGCCTGCGCCACCTTGGCGGACAGACGCAAGTGCAGCGCGCGCGCCCCGTCGAGGCCCTGCGCCAAGGTGATCGGCAGCAGCGCCTCGATCAGCGCGTCGAGATCGCGCCGCAACCGGGTTCGGACGGGATCGCTGCCACGCGCCAAAAGCCAGTCATGTTCGATTCTGGCCGCCACTCGCCCGGCGCAGGTGGCAAACAGGCGCATCCGTTCGGTGCTGGTCCCCGCGGGCACGGAGGCATGGGCCGGCGCGATCAGGTCCGCCAGAAGGGTGGCGATCCTCAGCGGGTGAGTAGTGCGTGACATGTGTCAAGCTGCTGTGAAAGGGTGAGGCGCGCCATGCCGGCGCGCCGCTCGTCCTTGTGGCGGGTGGTGCGGAGCAGGGCGCGGAACTGGCGTCTGGAGCGCATCCGCTGGTTCAACAGGTCCGTGGGTCTGAGGGTTGACGGCAACGAGCGATAGAGCGCCTCGTGCCAGTCGCGGCGGAGGGCAAGCGGCTCGATCACCGGATCGCCCGACGCGATGGCCTGCTCGATCTGCGCCGCGAGCCGTCCTGCACAGACCGCATGGGCAACCTCGGCCCGTTCTCCGTCCGACAGGCGCGGTGGGGCCGCTGCCGCAAATCCCGCGCCCAGCAGCAGTGTCAGGGCGGCGGCACGGCAGGCCGGAAGGATATGGGGCTGCGCAACAGGCATGGGCTCAGTCTGCGCCCGCAGTCTTTACAGGCGGTAACCATGCGGGACGTTGCGCCGCCCGAAGTGCTGCGGATTTTACATACCTTGGTCCAAGCGGGTGGAACTCAAGAAAAAAGGGCGCCGCATCGGGCGCCCTTCGAGGATTTCAGGAATAGATCGCCTCAGACGATCGACAGGCTGGCCGCGCTTTCGGGCAGTTCCTCGTCGAAGCAGCGCTGGTAGAACTCGGCCACGGTCTGGCGCTCGAGCTCGTCGCACTTGTTGAGGAAGGACAGGCGGAACGCATAGCCGACGTCGCGGAAGATCTCGGAGTTCTGCGCCCATGCGATCACGGTCCGGGGCGACATCACCGTCGACAGCTCGCCGTTCATGAAGGCTCGGCGGGTGAAGTCCGCCACGGTGACCATCTGGCGGATGGTCTTGCGGCCCTTCTCGTTGTTGTAATGCGGCGCCTTGCTGAGAACGATGTTGGTCTCGGCGTCGATGCTGAGATAGTTCAGCGTCGCCACCAGCGACCAGCGGTCCATCTGGCCCTGGTTGATCTGCTGAGTGCCGTGGTAGAGGCCGGTGGTGTCGCCAAGGCCGACCGTGTTCGCCGTGGCGAAGATGCGGAAGTACTTGTGCGGCGTCAGCACCTGGTTCTGGTCGAGCAGAGTGAGCTTGCCATCGGTCTCCAGAACGCGCTGGATCACGAACATTACGTCGGCGCGGCCCGCGTCGTATTCGTCAAAGACGATGGCACAGGGGTTACGCAGCGCCCAGGGCAGGATGCCTTCCTGGAACTGGGTGGTCTGCTTGCCGTCGATCAGCTTGATCGCGTCCTTGCCGATGAGGTCGATCCGGCTGATGTGGCTGTCGAGGTTCACCCGCACCGACGGCCAGTTGAGCCGAGCGGCCACCTGTTCGATGTGGGTCGACTTGCCGGTGCCGTGGTAGCCTTGGATCATCACCCGGCGGTTGTTGCGGAAGCCCGCGAGGATGGCCAGCGTGGTGTCGGGATCGAACTTGTAGGTGCTGTCGAGCTCCGGCACCCGGTCGGTGCGGTCGGGGAAGCCGTGCACCACCATGTCGGTGTCGATGCCGAACACCTCGCGAACCTGGATTTCCTCGGTCGGTTTCGCATTGATGTCGATATCGCTCATGTCGTGCCCCCGGATGTCGGTCTTGCAATGGTCGTGATTACTGTCGGACTTGTGGTGCCTCATATCTTCGGCAAGGGCAAGTGCGGGCAAAGTGCCGTGTTAGGGTTTGCCCAAGGGCCGCCTGCGCGCTAGGCTCATGAAAACACAAAGCCCGCGAGCAGAGCCTGACACACGTGATCGACCCCCGTGCCGAAATCGAAGACCTCATCGCGCGCGTCGCGATGGGAGACCGTGCCGCCTTCCGTGCGCTTTATGAGCGGACCTCGGCGAAACTCTTTGGCATCTGCCTGCGTGTCTTGGATGACAGGGCAATGGCAGAGGAAGCGCTGCAGGACGTATTCTGCAAGATATGGGCTAGGGCCGGGCAATACCGGGTCAACGGGTTTTCCCCCATGACATGGCTTATCACGCTGGCCCGCAACGCCGCCGTGGACCGCCGCCGCAAGCGCGACGCGCAAGAGCGCCGCAAGGCCGCGCCGATCGAGGCTGCCGACCTGCTTGCCGATCCCGCACCGGGACCGGCGCAGCAGATGCAGGCGCGTTCGGAGGCGGGCTTGCTGCATGGCTGCATCGCCGAGCTGCCCCCGGAACGCGCCGAGATGGTTCGGCGTGCATATCTTGAAGGCGCAAGCTATGCCGAGCTCTCGGACGCCACCGGCGTCAAACTGAACACCGTACGCACATGGCTGCGCCGCAGCCTGATGCAACTAAGGGAGTGCCTGAGCCGATGAGCGGGGCCGAAGACACCGATCTGCCCGGGGGCTGGGACGCCTCGGCAGCCGAGTATGTGCTCGGGCTGCTCGAAGGGGATGAGCGGGCGGCATTCGAACAGCGGTTGGCGCACGATCGTGACCTGCGGCAGGATGTGGAGGCCTGGGAGGATTATTTCTGCAGCTTCACCGACGCCATCGAGCCGGTTGATGCTCCGCCCCAGGTGCTGCGCCGCGCCGAGCTCGAGCTTTTCGGCCGTGATCGCAATCCGTTCTGGAGCTCGCTGTTGCCCTATCTACTTGGGGCCGTGGCCGCGGCCGCCATCGCGTGGATGGCGATGTTCTCGGGCCTCATCGGGCGCTCGGACGCACCGCACCTCTGGGCAGATCTCGACACGCCCTCGCGTGGCATCGAACTGCTGGCGCATTACTCTCCTGACAGCGGGACCTTCATGGTGCGCTGGGACGCGGGCGATTATCCCGAGGGCCGGTCTCTGGAAGTCTGGATGATTGCCGATGCGGATGCGGCGCCGGTGTCCATCGGCCTCGTGGACCGAGGCGGCGGTCTGACCGAGATCCCGGTCTCCGGCAACCTTGCCGAGCAGCTTTACGGCGGCGCGGCGGTCGCGATTTCCGAAGAGGCCGAGGGTGGCTCGCCCTCGGGCGCTCCGGAAGGTCCGGTCCTGTCACTGGGAAGCATGGCCCCGCGTGAAGGGCAGTAACGCCGGGGCAATGGGCCGGCGGGCATACAATGCCGTCGCCGGTCGATCCCACTCTTTCCCATCTTGCCGGTGTGGTTGGCAGGCGACAATTGCGCCGCTGCGCGCGTGAGCAAACACGATTTTTCCGGCACGGGCGTCTTTCGGAACACCCACATGATGGACCGCGTCCGTGATTGCGTACGCTGCGGCAACTACTGTTTCGTCACGCACGAGACCTGCTTCGCCCTGCTGCCCGAGGATGTCCCCGCGCCAGTTCCGCCGAGGTCATGACGACCCCTGATGGCCGCCGCGACTTGACTATGCCCTGCGGCTATCGTGCCGAGCGTCGGCGCGAGGCCGATACTCTGGTCTGCGGCATCTCCCACCAGCCCTCCGAGGCCTGTCGCGCCTACCGCGCGGGATCCTTTGATTGAAGCCGCCGCCTGCCTCACGCCAAGACGAAGTGGCAGGCCCTCGTGTTGCCGGATCGGCCGGAAGCCATTGCCGTCGAGGAAAAGAGGGCGCTTGCCGATGTTGCGAGCCGGGAGGTTTCGGTGGAGGTGCTCGCGCCGTGTAAGTTTCTCGGCGCGAGCATGTCGCGGCATTGGTTTGCCCGAGGCCCTGTGGCCAAGGAACACGCCTGAGACGCTATTCCTTTCAAACTTGGCAGCAGCGAGACGCCTCTGGACCCGGAGCCCCGAAACAGCGGCTGTGGTCCCTCAGCGTCCCCGCAGGCGTGGATCAAGCGCATCGCGCAGACCGTCGCCAAGGTAGTTCACCCCCAGCACGGTCAGCGAGATCGCAACCCCCGGCAGCACCACCCGTTCGGGGAAATCCTCCATCCGGGCGACCGCATCCGCCAGCATCTTGCCCCAGGTGGGGAAGTCTGACGGAAAGCCGACGCCAAGGAAGCTCAGCGCGGATTCGGTGATGATCGCGGTGGCAAGGCCCAGCGTCGCAGAGACCATGATCGGCGACAGCACGTTGGGCAGCAGGTGCCGCCGGATGATCAGCGACGAACGGGTGCCGATGGACCGCGCCGCCAGCACGAACTCACGTTCCTTGATGGCAAGGATGTCGCCGCGCACGATGCGGGCGGTGGGCATCCACGAGGTGATGCCCACGACGGCGACGATGAGCACGAACATGCCGCCCTCGGGACCGAAGTTGGCGCGCAGCGGTTGACGGAACAGCGTCACCGCCACCAGCAGCAGCGGCAGGATCGGCAGGCTGAGAAACAGGTCCGTTAGGCGCATCAGCGGCCCGTCAAGCTTGCGGAAATATCCCGCCATGACGCCCACGGCGGTGCCGATCAGCAGCGACAGCAGCATCGCCGCCCAGCCCACCGCCATGGACGCGCGCCCCCCTGCGATTAGTTGCGAAAGGTTGTCGCGCCCCAGCTGGTCTGTGCCGAGCGGATGCGACCAGCCGGTTTTGGCCTCGGCGTTCCACAGCGCGGTATAGATGGGGCGCATGTCCTTGGCCCGGATGTCCAGCGTCTGCGGATCGAGTGTCCACAGGTAGGGCCCCAGAAGCACTCCCAGCGTGATGATCGCCAAGAAGAACGCGCCGGTCATGGCGCCCTTGTGCTTGCGGAACTGGGACCAGATTGCGCTCCATTTCGACACGGGCGGGGTGTCGGGGACGGTGTCCTTCAGCGCTTCGATGGGCAGGTCTGCGCCTGCGGCTACGATCAGATCGTCCTGCGGGCTGTCAGTCATAGCGGATCCTCGGGTCGAGCAGGCCGTAGAGCACGTCGGCGATCAGGTTGAAGAGCACGATCAGGAAGGCGAAGATGAAGGTCAGCGTCATCACCATCGGCAGATCGTTGGCGAAAAGCGCGGTCAGCAGCAGCTGTCCAATGCCGTTCACCTTGAAGACATTCTCGGTGATGATCGCGCCGCCGAAGATCGCCGGGACGCCGAGGGCGATCACCGTGACCACTGGGATCATCGAGTTGCGCAGCACGTGGACCATGACGACGATGCCCTCGCTCAGGCCCTTGGCCCGGGCGGTGCGCACGTAATCCTGCCCGAGGTTGTCGAGCATCGATGCGCGCATGTACCGCGACAGCTGCGCCGTGGTCTGCAGTGCCAGCACCATCACCGGCATCACCATCTGGCGCAGCTGCACCATAAAGCTGTCCCAGTCGTTCACCACATGGGTGGTGTCATAGATCGACGGGAACCAGCCGAGGTAGACGGAAAACACCACGATCAGCAGTGGCCCTGTGAAAAACGGCGGGATCGAAAAGCCCACCATGGTCACGAAGGTGCCCGCCTGATCGAAGACGGAATATTGCCGGTAGGCGGAATAGACGCCGATGGGCAGGGCGATGAGCACCCCCACCACATAGGACAGCCCTACAACCCAGAGCGTCTGGGGAATGCGCTGCAGCACGATGTCCATCACCGGCGACCGGGTCTGCCACGAGATCACCCGCAGCTCGCCCTGATAAAGCTGGGTGTCCGGCAGCCAGCCCAGCAGGAAACTGTCCCGGGTCAGCCAGTCGATGAACACCTTAGGCTCGGTCCAGAACACCTGCACCAACCATTTCCAGTATTGCACGAGCGCGGGTTCCCCCACGCCAAGGGCCTCGCGCATCTTCTGTTTCACTTCGGGCGGCACCGTCAGGGGCACCTGCGCCATGGGATCGCCGGGGGCGAGTTGCAAAAGCATGAAGATCACGAAGCTGATGAACAGCAGCGTCGGGACCGAAAGCACGAGCCGTCGGACGGCGAAAGTCAGCATCTGGCGGGGTCTCCGGGCTGGTCTTGGTCTTATGAGACGATGGCGGCCCCAGGGGCCCTTTGGGGCTCGGGGCAAACGGCGCGCCCCCGCGATGGGGACGCGCCGGGGTTTAGGCCATCACTCCACGCGGTACCAGTCGGCCGCGTTCCACAGCTCTGAGTCCCAGGTGTTCAGGACAACGCCGCCGAGGGTGTTGGAATGCGCCGAGACACGGCCACGGTCCACCAGCGGAACGATGGTGTAGCTGTCCTTGGTCAGCATCTCGTTGAGGCGCTTGGCGATCTCGCCGCGCTTCTCCAGCTCGCCGGTGGCGGCCAGCTCATCGAGAAGGGCATCGTACTCTTCGTTGCAGAAGCGGTTGATGTTCTCGCCCTGCCATTGGCTGGACGGCTTCGGCTCGTTGCCGCAGCGGTACATCTGCAGGTAGCTCTGCGGATCGGTGCCGTCGAAGTTGTTGGCGTACATTTCCACGTCCGCGTAGAACTTCTGGAACGTGTCGGGCGAGCCAGGATCGCCACCGAAGAACACCGAGCTGTCGATGTTGCGCAGTTCGGTTTCGACACCGATTTCGTTCCACCACTGCTTGATCAGCGCCTGGAAGTCCTGGCGCACGGCGTTGGTCGAGGACTGGAACAGCAGCGAGAGCGGCTCACCGTCCTTGTCCACGATGCCGTCACCATCGGTGTCAGTCCAACCCGCTTCCGCGAGCAGCGCCTTGGCGCCTTCGACGTCCTGTGTCAGGCAGTCTTCGTTGGGCGACGCGTAAAGCGCGGGCGCGGGCACGAGGTTGCAGGTGGCGCGGCCGGCCTGGCCGTAGCCCACCTCGACCAGCAGGTCGCGGTCGATGGCCATGGACAGCGCCTGGCGCACCTTCATGTCCGACAGGATCGGGTGGGGATGCGCGACGGTGGACCGCTCGCCTTCCGGCAGGTCCGGCGACGGGTCGGTCATGTTCATCTCGAGCCGTTCCACCAGCGTGCCGAAGGCCGACACCGGCACGCCAGCACCGGCCTCTGCCATGGAGGAAAGGACGTCGGGCGCCAGTTGCAGGTTCCAGGCGTAGTCGAATTCGCCGGTCTGGAGCACCGCGCGGGCCGCCGATTCCGCATCACCGCCGCCCTTGAGGGTCGCGGTGGCGAAGGCGGGCTTGGCCGGGTCACGGTAGTTGGGGTTGGCCGACAGCGAGATCACGTCGTTGGGTTTGAACTCGTCCACCACGAAGGGGCCGGTGCCGATGGGGTAGAAGTTCGCCTCGGTGCAGGTCGATGCCGCAGCGCCGGTGCACTCCTCGAATTGCGCTTTTTGCAGAATCGGGGACTGGCCGCCCATGAAGGGGCCGTAGGGGTTGGGCATCGGCTTGTCGAAGTTGACCACGACGGTCAGATCATCGGGCGTTTCGATGCTGCTGATGTGGTCGAACTTGGCCAGCTGCGCGCAGCCCCCCTCGGGGTCCATGCAATAGTCAGCGGTGAACTTCACATCCGCCGAGGTCATGGGGCTACCGTCGGACCACACCATGCCTTCCTTGATCTTCCAGGTAATGGTGGTCAGGTCCTCGGAGACGCCGCCGTTCTCCACGGTGGGGATCTCTTCGGCAAGGTAG
Organism: Salipiger pallidus; assembly: GCF_014643635.1. Taxonomy (GTDB): domain Bacteria; phylum Pseudomonadota; class Alphaproteobacteria; order Rhodobacterales; family Rhodobacteraceae; genus Salipiger; species Salipiger pallidus. Next base: position 282,986 of record NZ_BMJV01000005.1, on the reverse strand, counting down.
GGCACCAGCGCGCCGGTCTCGTCGTAGCGGCCCAGCGGCTCGAGCACGAGGCTGGCCGCCTCGATGTCCTTGGTGCCGCTCGACAGGTAGGGGGTCATGATCGACGGCGCCTGCCAGTAGATGATGTTGACGTGGCCGTCCTCGCCGCGCTCCGCGAAGGCGGCGGGTGCCAGCGCGGACGTGGCGACGGCTCCCATCAGCAGGGTTTTCAACGTCATGTGTCTCTCCTTGTTGGGCTCCGGCCACGCTGGACCGGATTTATCGTTATTGCCGGGAATCGGGGTCCCGGGGCGCTCCCTTGTGGTTTGAACCGTTTGGCTCTTGCTTTTGTGCGTGCCCCCGGGGCCGTGGTCCGACCCGTCGTGCCTAATCGAAAACAGACGCCGCGAAAAAAGCAAGCGTTGCCTTTGCGGAAACCGGGGGTGGGGTTTGACAACGCCTAAACCCTGCCCGTAGCGTTTGCGGACAATTGGCTTTCAGGCCGCCATGAGCGGCCTTTCGGCCTTGGTCCGCTCCGGGCGTGTGACGCAAGGTCACCTCCGGGCGATACGCAGGAGACAGCATGCTCGACACCGCACCGGGGCAGACCGCTGCCGAACCCATCGCCCGCATCGACCGCCTGCGGGTCGAGTTCGAAACCCGTCAGGGGCCTGTCGCCGGGGTCGAGGACCTGAGCTTCGACATCCGGCCCGGCGAGACGGTCTGCGTGGTGGGCGAAAGCGGGTCGGGCAAGTCGGTGTCGTCGCTGTCGCTGATGCGGCTGATCGAATTCGGGGGCGGCAACATCGCGCGGGGAAGGCTGCTGTTCGACCGCAAGGATGGCGGCGAGGTCGATCTGGCCACCCAGTCCCAGAAGGTCATGCGCGACATTCGCGGCAACGAGATCGGCATGATTTTCCAGGAGCCGATGACCGCGCTCAACCCGGTCTTCACCGTGGGCCGCCAGCTGTCCGAGGGCCTGCGCGTCCACCGTGGCATGAGCCGCGAGGCCGCCAATGCCGAGGCGCTAGACCTGCTGCGCCAGGTGCGCATCCCCGAACCGGAGCGGCGGCTGAAGCAGTACCCGCACGAGCTGTCGGGCGGCATGCGCCAGCGGGTGGTGATCGCCATGGCGCTGGCCTGCAAGCCGCGCCTGCTGATCGCGGACGAGCCGACCACCGCGCTTGACGTGACGATCCAGGCCGAGATCCTCGCCCTGATGGACCGGCTCAAGCGTGAAACCGGCACAGCGGTGATGTTCATCACCCATGACATGGCGGTGGTGGCGCAGATGGCCGACCGCGTGGTGGTCATGTTCCGCGGCAACAAGGTCGAGGAAGGCACCGTCGAAGAGATCTTCGAGCGCCCGCAGCATCCCTACACCAAGGCGCTTCTGGCCGCGGTGCCGCGCCTTGGCGAGATGCAGGGCAAGCCGCTGCCCGAGCCGATGAAGCTGTTCGGCCGCCCCGATCAGACCATCGCGCCGATCCCCGGATCGAATGAGACGCTGTTGACCGTCGAGAACCTGACCACGCGCTTCCCGGTCAAGGGCGGCTTCTTCCGGCGCACCGTGGCCAACGTCCACGCGGTCGAGGATGTTAGTTTTACCATCAACAAGGGCCAGACCCTGAGCCTCGTGGGGGAATCGGGCTGCGGCAAGTCGACCTGCGGGCGCTCGGTGCTGCGGCTGGTGGAGCCGCTGCGGGGCAGGGTGGATCTGGGCGGGACGGACGTGCTTGGCCTCGGGCCGGGGGCGCTGCGGGACAAGCGGTCCGAGATGCAGATGATCTTCCAGGATCCGTTCGCCTCGCTCAATCCGCAGATGACGCTGGCCGACCAGGTGGCCGAGCCCATGCGCAATTACGAAACGCACAAGGGGTCCGGCATGATGGACCGGGTTGCGATGCTGTTCGACCGGGTCGAGCTGCCGCGCAGCTTCATGAAACGCTTCCCGCACGAGCTGTCGGGCGGCCAGCGCCAGCGGGTCGCCATCGCCCGCGCGCTTGCCCTGACGCCCAAGCTCATCGTCGCGGACGAGGCGGTGTCGGCGCTGGACGTGAGCGTGCAGGCGCAGGTGGTGAACCTGATGATGGAATTGCAGGCGGATCTTGGCCTGTCCTATCTGTTTATCAGCCACGACATGGCAGTGGTCGAACGCGTCTCGCACCGTGTCGGGGTCATGTACCTTGGCCGCATCGTCGAGATCGGCCCGCGCGCGGCAGTCTTCGAGGATCCGCGCCACCCCTACACGCGGGCGCTGATGAAGGCGGTTCCCGTTGCCGACCCGCGCCGTCGCAAGTCCGAGAAGGACCTGAACTTCAAACCGATCCCCTCACCGATCCACCCGGTGGGCTTCGAGCCTGCCGAGACCGTGTTCGAAGAGGTCTCGCCCGGGCATTTCGTGCTGGTGTCTGACAGCGGGTACTGAACGGCACAGCATTGGGTCGCTTTCCCGAAGGTTCGTCCGGCGCCCCATCTATCGGTGGAGCCCGTGTCCCAAGCAGTCGTCCGGAATGCGTCCAAGAGGCGTATGCGGGACGATCCCTGCTCGGCCCTCACGTGTTCGGTTTGCTCGTGCACGTCCGGGAGGCCCGGGTAGCGCAAGTAGGAGGCAGTTGGGTGATCTATCTAGGCGGCAATCATTCCACCATAGGACCGGGATCACCTGCCGTCTTTGGCCATCGCCGCTCTACTGACCTGCCGGACAGGTCCGGAACGAAAGCCGGCGGCCTGTCCGAACAACAGCAAGATGGCGGTTGCTGCCTTCTCCCGAGGCGAATGGCCCGAACCGGCCTCGCGCTCAGCGCCGGGCGCTCAGTTTCGGCGTCTGGCTCGGGCGCCGCTTCGGCAATCAGTCCAACGAGCTGCGGCCGCTGTTCTGGCGTTCAACCCAGCGAAACGAGGATCTCGGCCACCGTCTCGGGGTCGTATTTCAGGCCGTCCCCTCGGGCGAGTGGCAGGCGGATGACCGGGATGCCGTGGCGCTCTGACGCTTCGGCGCAGGTCGCTGCGGGCACTGAGACATCGCACAGAACATGGGTCAGGAATCGCACGGCGGGCAGATCCTCCCCTGCGTCCTGCCGCAGGGGGCGCAGAAGGGCGTCGATCTGATCACTGAGGTCATGACCGAAGGCCTCGGGGTCGTTTCCAAGCGCGGGCAGGTAGACTTTGGCCACGGTCCGCCCGGCCACGCTGCGCCCCACGCCCGCGGGCACGAGGTTGACCGCGACGCTGCTGTAGAGGCTTCCCGGCGGGTAGCAGATCACGTCCGCTCCAACGATGAGCGCATGGTTGCGTTCAGGCAGGGGCACCTGCGCGGGCGGCAGCTCGGCGGTGCCATCGGTGAGGAACAGGCGGATGACGGGGCTGTCGATGGGCGGGCTCTCCTTGCCCGACAGGAGGCGCTGCGACAGGATGCGGCGGCCATCGGCGAGCTCGACCCCCATGTGCAGGGTGTCGTCCACAAGTGCTCGCACGGTGCCGCGCACATCGACCATCTTGGACATCATGAACAGCGCCTGCTCCAGTCCGCGCCCGCGCGCAAGGTAGCCGCCCGCGATGATGAGGTTGCCGATGCTGGCGTTGCGGTAGTCGAAGCGGTCCGGCACCCGGTCGAAGAATGCCGAGAGCTCGGCCCGGATCAGCTGCTGCATGGGCGGCGCGATGGCGGCCAGCAGGGGGTGGACGCCCGAGCGCAAGCGCATGACCTCGTGGCGCAGCTCGGTCGCATCGCCTGCGGCGGGCAGGCGGTGGGTGAAAAGCGCGTAGATCTCGGGCTGGCCGAGCACGGATTCGTCCGCAAGCGCCATCAGCCGCGAGCGCAGGTCGCCCACGGCAGGCATGTCGAAGGCCTCGCGCAGGATGCGGCTGCTGCCGCCACTGTCGAAGGGCGTAACGAGGTGAACGGAGTTGTGGGTCAGTCGCTTGAGTCGGCGCGAGATGCCGTTAAGCGCGCTGCCCCCCGAGAAGAACAGCACCCGGGGGCCGAACTGGGGCGCGCTGCGGGCGCGGGCGACGCGCAGGCTGTCGGGAATCTGGATGTCGCGGTCGATGCGCAGGGTCGGCATTGTGGTCTTTCGCCAGTGATCTCGTTGCCGCAGAACTGTTTGCCTGTGGTCTGGCGGAGGACTGTCGGGGACGGTGAAGGGTTTGGCAAGTCATGCACAGCGGGGCACCTCGGGACGGTTTGCCAGAAGTGCCCGGCGGACGGCGCGTGGAGCGGGCGGAATGTGCGAATTTACCGGAGAGCAGAAGGGGATAGGCCCACCATCTGCCGCAGGTCCTCCGGAGTGGCGCCGTCCTGCCGATAGAGGGCGACAGCTCGGCTGTCGTCACGCTTGGCAAGACGTTTGCCGTGCTCGTCCCGGACCAGGCGGTGGTGGTGATAGATCGGCTGGGGCAGGCCGAGGAGACGCTGGAGCAGGACGTGGATGCGGGTGGCCTCGAAGAGATCCTCGCCGCGTACCACGTGGGTGATGCCCTGCGCCGCGTCATCGACGACCACGGCGAGGTGATAGGCGGCACCCATGTCTCGGCGGGCGAGCACCACGTCACCGATGTGGTTCGTCATGTGGACGGAGGTGGTTTCAATGCGGCCGGTCTGGCCCTCGGGGCCGTGGCCTGTTTCGGTGAAAGGGGGAGGCGGCGCGGCAAGGGCGCGCCGCATGTCGAGGCGCAGGGTAGCATCCTTCGGCCGGGGGCCCGTGAGGACAGTTCCGGGGCGGCAAGTGCCGGGGTAGACCAAACCATCTGGACCGGTTTCGGGAACAGCGGTGGAGAGCCCTTCCTGCGGCGCCGACAGCGCCTCGCGGATATCGCGGCGCGAGCAGCTGCAGGGATAGAGCAGGCCCATGTCCCAGAGGCGGTCCAGGGCGGCGTCATACTCGGCTGTATGGTCAGATTCCCGGCGGCAGGGCTCTGGCCAGTCGAGGCCAAGCCAGCCCAGATCGTCCTTCAGCTGCGCCTCCCATTCCGGGCGCGCCCGAGAGCGGTCGAGATCGTCGATGCGCAGAATGAACACGCCGCCGGCCGCCCGGGCCATGTCATGCCCGAGCATGGCCGAGTAGGCATGCCCGAGGTGCAAAGGCCCCGTGGGCGACGGCGCGAAGCGCGTGCGCATCACTCGTCGCGGTAGCTGCGTTCGATACGGCGGGTGCGTCGTTCCTGGCCGGACTGGTAGATCAGGATCCACGCCAGCAGGATGAACATCGGGTGGGTGAGGCCGCCCGAGAAGATGATCGCCGGCACCCAGATCAGGAACACCACGATCGACAGGATCGGGCGCCCCGTGAACAGGATCGACAGCGGCGGCAGAAGCAGGGCGAGAACGTAGTTCATGCGGGCACCTCCTGTGCGGCGAGCCATTCGGACCAGTCGTCCTTGGCGCGGTCGGTGTAGGCCTTGTAGCGGTCCTTGCGGCCTCGGCGGCCGCCCTTGAGCCCGTCCACCGGGCGGAACAGGCCGAAGTTCACGTTCATCGGCTGGAAGGTCTTGGCCTCGGCTCCGCCGGTGATGTGGTGGATGAGCGCTCCGTGCGCCGTGTCCTGCGGGATCACCGGCAGCGAATGCCCGAGAAACTCTGCGGCGGCCATGCGGCCCGCAGCGAGTCCCATGGCGGTGGATTCCACGTAGCCCTCCACTCCGGTCACTTGGCCGGCAAAGCGGATGTTGGGCCGCGAGCGCAGGCGCATCTGGTTGTCGAGCAGCGTGGGCGAGTTCAGAAACGTATTCCGGTGGATTCCGCCAAGCCGTGCGAACCGTGCATTCTCGAGGCCGGGAATCTTCCGGAAAACATCGACTTGCGCGCCGTACTTCATCTTGGTCTGGAAGCCGACGATGTTGAGCAGCGTCCCCAGAGCATTGTCGCGGCGCAGCTGCACCACGGCGTAAGCCTTTTCCTCGGGCTTGTGCGCGTTGGTAAGGCCGATGGGCTTCATCGGGCCGTGGCGCAGGGTCTCGCGGCCACGCTCGGCCATGACCTCGATGGGCAGGCAGCCGTCGAAATAGCCCGCCGTCTCGCCTTCGTGGAACTCGGCAGTGTCCGAGGCCAGCAGCGCGTCGATGAAGGCCTCGTACTGGTCCTTGGTCATCGGGCAGTTGACATAGGCCTTTTGCTCTTCCTCGGTCTCGCCCTTGTCGTAGCGCGATTGCAGCCACGCCACGTCCATGTTGATGCTGTCCGCGTGGACGATGGGGGCGATGGCGTCGAAGAAGGCGAGGCTTTCGGCCCCGGTCTCGGCGGCAATGGCTTTACCAAGAGCGTCCGAGGTCAGCGGGCCGGTGGCAATGATCCAGTGGCCATCGGCGGGAAGCTCGGTGATCTCCTCGCCGCTGATTTCGATGAGTGGATGGTCCTTCAGCGCCTGCGTGACGCTCTCGGCAAAAGGATCGCGGTCCACCGCGAGGGCACCGCCTGCAGGCAGGCGGTGGGCATAGGCCTGGCGCATCACGAGGCCGCCGGCCTGCTTCATCTCCCAGTGCAGAAGACCCACGGCGTTCTGTTCATGGTCGTCGGATCGGAACGAGTTCGAGCACACCATCTCGGCCATGTTGCCGGTGCGGTGGGCGAAGGTGCCGACCTTTGGGCGCATCTCGTGGATCACCACGGGAACGCCAAGCTGTGCGGCCTGCCAGGCCGCTTCGGATCCGGCCATGCCGCCGCCGACGATGTGCAGTTTCTGTGTCATGATGGGGCAGATAGGCGATGGCAGGCCCCATGTTAAGGGGCAATCTGCGGCGGGCGCACCGGCACCCGCCGCGAACCCGGCTCAGTCGCGGTAATCGTCGTGACAGGCTTTGCAAGCTCCGCCTAGTTCGGCCATCGCCGGACGCATGGCATCAAGGCCTTCGCCGGCAACCTGCCGCATCGACGCCGCGGCATTGCCGAAATTTTCCCACCGGGTGCTGAAGCCGTTCATGTCCTCCATGATGGCGGGTAGAGCCTTGGTGCCGCTGATGTCCTCCATGGACGTCCCCTCGGGCCAGAGCGGCGCCTGGTGAATGGACGAAATGCCCACCAGCGAATCCGCAGCGAGCTGCGCGGCATCGGCGTCGTATTCGACCTTGCCCGAGGCCATGTCGCCCAGCGTACCTGTGTTCAGCGCGATCAGGCGGAACTGGCCCTGGCGGGCCTTGAGGATGGCGTCAGTTTCCTGGGCATGGGCGATGCCGGCGGTGCATAGCGACAGGGCTGTGAGGCCGATCGAGAGGCGTTTCATGAGGGGTCTCCGGAAAATGGCATGGTGATACGTGACGTGATGCCGACGGTCCGCCGGGCAAGAGCAGCGTCACCATGCCAGCCTGATGTGACAAGCCCGCTGCCGCCGCAGCGCATGGCGTGCTGCGAAGCGGCGGCGGGTCACGAGGCGTCCGGCCTTCAATTTTTTAATCTTAAAAACAGAAGATTGTTGGGAGGTTCTCATGTCGTGAAAGAGGCGCTGTGCAGGTCTCAGGCCGCGATGGTGACAACGCGCTCTCGCATTCGTGAAGCGTCGCAGGTCATGTTCGGGTCAGGCGTGCCTCGGGCTCAGGGCCGCATCGGCCTGCGCACGGGGTCCGTGGACAACGCGTCCGGCCAGCCGATCAGACGCTCTATGGCCACGAGCAACAGGCAGATGGCCACCACCGCCAGCACCAGCTTCACCCGGCCGGGCGATGGTGGATGGCGTAGCCATTTCGCCATGCGCAGCAGCCAAATCGGGTTCATGCCTCCTCCGGAAAGCGGACCTTGCCGATGAAGGGCAGGTTGCGGTTGCGCTGCGCGTAGTCGATGCCGTAGCCGACGACGAATTCGTCGGGGATCTCGAACCCGGTCCAGTCGGCCTTCAGGTCGACCTCGCGGCGCGCGGGTTTGTCCAGCAGGGCGATGGTGCGCAGCTTGCGCGGCGCGCGTGATTTTAGCAGGCGCAGCACGTGGCTGAGGGTGAATCCGGTGTCGACGATGTCCTCGACCACCAGCACGTCGCGCCCTTCGATGGGCGAGCGGAGGTCCTTGAGGATACGCACCTCACGGCTCGATTCCATGCCGTCGCCGTAGGAGGACGCCTCGAGAAAATCGACCTCGACCGGCAGGTCCAGTTCACGCACGAGATCGGCGATGAAGATGAAACTGCCGCGCAGCAGGCCGACCACGACCAGCTTGTTGGTGTCTGCGTATTCCTGCCCGATCTCGCGGGCCAGCGCCTCGATACGGGCGGCAATGGCCTTTGCCGAGATCAGCTCGTCAACTACATATGCGGTGCCGGTCATGGCATTCCTCTCAGCATTTCCCGTGGCATTCCACTTGCAAACCACGGCGCACCATATGAAATATCCCCCAATTGTCACGCAAGAAACCGGACACAGACCCAGCGCATGCCGACCCATTCCGAGACCAAGCACCTGCCGTATTCTGCCCAGCAGATGTATGACCTCGTGGCCGATGTCGGCTCCTACCCGGAGTTCCTGCCATGGACCGCTGCGGCGCGCATCCGCTCCACCGAGGACAAGGGCGACCACCAGGTGATGCTTGCGGACCTCGTCATCAGTTTCAAGGTCTTCCGTGAGCGGTTCGGCAGCCGGGTGACTCTCTGGCCCGACGAAAAGCGCATCGACACCGAATACCTCGACGGGCCGTTCCGCCACATGATCTCGAAATGGCAGTTCGAGGACAAGGACGGCGGGTGCGATGTGCATTTCTACGTGGATTTCGAGTTCAAGAACCGCATCCTGCAGGGCGCTGCGGGGATGTTCTTCTACGAGGCCATGCAGCGCATCGTGCGCGCCTTTGAACGCCGTGCGGCCGAACTTTACGGGCGCGGCTGAGAGGGGCGGTTAATCACCCCCGGCGACCGGGGGTGGTTTGCTGCCTTTTCATCAAATTTTGCGATCGTTCGATTGGTTACTCGTGAAAAGCAGACCCATGGACTTGGCCAGCCTTGCAGGGCAAAAGTTTTTCGTTCCCGAGGTCAACTCTTGGCCGTCGAACCCGGTAGCTGGCCAGCCGTGCGCGCCCAACTTGATCAGGTTCGACTTGAAGCCTGTTCAGGAAAGCGGCCCGGCCTCGCCTTGCCGACATGGATGCCGCGTCGGCAGGAGCGGGGAAGGGCGAACGGTTGTCCGGCGCAGCCCCCACGCCACGCCCACCACGGCAGATCAGCTTTCGGGCTATGCTCCGGTGCGTAGCTCTGCCGTGCAGGTAGCCGGAACGGCGGTCACTGGGCTGACCGTGGGCAACGAACGGCAATGTGACGCCGAGAGCCTGCACGGAATGGCGCACCTGGCTGCTGCCGCCCACGAGGGGGGGGATAGCCATCGCTCCAGGGCGCATCGGGAATGACAGCCTGCTTCACCGGGCGCCCTGAGGCCAGGCGGCGGGGGCCGTGCTTCGTCCCTGAGGCGGTCGTCCCGATTTTGGCACCAAAGCGTTTCGCTGCGGATGCAAATGGGCGTTGTCCTGCCGCTCAACCGTCGCAATCCGGCCTTTATTGTTAACCATTTACAGCCTCGTTCGATAACACCGCCAACGCATGCGTCAGGCTGGATCCTCCCCTCGTATCTGCTTCTGCGGTGCGGGAGGTGTCCCCTTATGCATCGTTGGGCTTTTTGTAAAAGGATGCTGCCTTGTCGTTTTTGTCCTCCATCGGTTTTGGTCATTCCTCGTCCGGTTCCTCGTGGGCGGCCCGCCCGTCCAAACCCGCAGCCAATGATTCCGGGAACGCGCCGAAAGAGGAGTCTGCGCAGCAGACTCAGCCTGCCGCTACCGCCGAGCCCACTAACACCGCCCCGTCCAGCACCGCCCCGTCCCGCACGCAGGCTTCCGCACAAGTGACCAGGGTGACGCCGCCGCCGGCGGCCAATGCCGAACCCGAGCTGACCGCCACCCGTCCGTCGCCCCAGCGCCTTGAGGCTGCTCCGGACCCGGCAGACGCCCGGGCGCAGGCCATCGCCACCCAGACGGCGCAGCGGGTCCGCGCCCTCATCGAGGCGCTGGAGACGCAGCCCGAGGTCACGTCCCTGCAACTGGAGGAACGGGAAAGCGCGGCGGAGCCGGTCGATCAGTCGGCAGGTGCGCCGATGCGCGCACGCGATGCCTACATGTCAGCGCAGAGCGATGGACCGGCCAGGCAGCGTGTCGGCGGATACACCGCGAGCATCTGACCCGGTCAGGACAATGCCCTGACGATCAGGTCAAGCGCATGGCGGGTGGCCGCCATGCGCACTTCGGCGCGTCCCCGTGCGCCGAACTCGACGGTCTCGTATTGGGTGCCGTCCTTCGTTGCCAGCCCAAAACAGACCCGGCCTTCCGGCTTGAACTCGGATCCTCCCGGTCCGGCAATGCCCGTGATTGCCACCGCGATGTCGGCCCCGGCCGCCGCGCGGGCACCCTCGGCCATCTCCTTCGCAACCTCTTCGGACACCGCGCCATGAGCGTCGAGCGAGGCCGCCGTGACGCCTAGCATCTCCTGTTTGGCGGTGTTGGAATAGGTGATGTGGCCACGCGCGAAGATCTCGGAAGACCCGGCAATGTCAGTGATCGCCGCGGACACCATGCCGCCGGTGCAGCTTTCGGCGGTGGTCAGGGTCTTGCCGGCATCACGGGCCAGCTCGAGAATGCGGAGGGCGAGATCCTGGGTCATGCCATCACATCAGCACGAGGTGGAAAAGCGCGGCAAGCGCGATGCTGACCAGCGCGGCAAAGACGCCCGCAATCACGTCATCGAGCATCACGCCCATGGCATCCCCGCGCGCATCCGCTTTGCCCACGAGCCACGGCTTCCAGATGTCGAACAGCCGGAACAGCACAAAGCCCGAGATCCAGCCAGGGTAGAGTGCGAGCGGCTCTACCGACATCATCATCGCGCCGTAAGCCACTGGAAACAGTGCGATCCACTGGCCGACGACCTCGTCTATGACGATCCATGACGGATCGTGGTCCGGGCCGGTTTCGGTCATCTTCCGGGTGGCCATGAGGCCCAGAACGAAGGCCAGCACCGTCGCTGCCAGCAGCAGCGGGAAGCCGCCCAGCAGGATGATCGCGTAGGCCACCGGCAGCGCGGCAAGTGAGCCCCACGTGCCGGGGGCGGGCTTCAGGAAGCCGATGTAGAAGAAGGAAGCGATGAGTTTCATGGTTTCACCAGCGTGGCTGTTGCAATGGCGGCAATGCCTTCCTCGCGGCCGGTAAAACCCAGCCGTTCCGAGGTGGTCGCCTTGACCGACACACGGGACAACTCCAGCCCCATGAGTTCGGACATTTTCGTCATCATGTCAGCGGCATGCGGGCCGATCTTCGGGCGCTCGCAGATGATGGTGACGTCGATATTGGAGACCGAAAACCCCAGCTCTGAGGCCAGGTCCACCGCATGGCGGAGGAAGATTTCCGATGCGGCGCCCTTCCACTGGGGATCGGACGGAGGGAAATGGCGGCCGATGTCGCCCTGCGCCATGGCGCCATACAAAGCATCGGTCACCGCGTGCATGGCCACGTCCGCATCGGAATGGCCCTTGAGCTTGCGGTCATGCGGCACCTCGATGCCGCACAGGATCACATGGTCGCCTTCCTCGAAGGCATGCACGTCAAAGCCGTTGCCCAGCCGGATGTCCATCTTGTCTTTCCCTGCTCATGCTGGCGCGGGCGAAATCGTCCGGGCCGGTGATCTTGAAATTGTCCTCGTGCCCCGGAACGATCGCCACGTCGAGCCCGGCCGCCCGCGCCACCGCAACGTCATCGGCGGCATCCCCGTCGAAGGCGCGGTGGGCGGCAAGGATCGCGTCGAAGCGAAAGCCCTGCGGCGTCTGCGCCCGGTAGAGCCCGCTGCGGTCCTGCACCCCGGTCACCATGCCCGATGCCCCGGTCCAGAGTGCATCGGTCACCGGCAGCGCGGGGGCGGCGGCGTCATGGGTGAGAAGGGCGGCCACCACCGCGTCGATCACGTGGCGCGGCGTGCAGCAGCGCGCCACGTCATGGATCAGCACGATATCGGGCGGATCGCCCGCCAGAGCCTCGAGCCCCGCGCGCACCGATCCGCAGCGTGTCGGTGCGCCGTGCACCAGTGGCGGCGCAAGGTTGCCGCAGGCGGCGCGGGCGGCGTCCTCGTCGTGGGGATGGATGACCAGAACCGGGCCATAAGGGGCAAAGCTGTCCAGCGTCCAGCGCGCAACCGGCTTGCCCGCCACCTCGCGCCATTGCTTGGGCATTCCGCCCCCGGCGCGGGTGCCACGGCCTGCGGCAACGATGATGCTGGCGATTTTCATGGGCCGTGGCTCCTTTCGGTGCCTTCTCTAGGGGCTGCTCCGGTGCGGCGCAACGTATCCCGCCCGCGCGATCAAAAATTAAGCAGCCGGGCAAATCTTCGCGCTGTCGCTTGCGCCAACAATTGAACGTTTCGGAGGGAGAGGTTAAGTCCCATGCATCTGCACAAGGAATAGGCGCTTGATCCTGACGCTGGGCGACATGTCGATATCACCGCCGGTGTTTCTTGCACCGCTTGCGGGCATCACGGATCTGCCATTCCGCAGCCTCGTGTCGCGCTGGGGCGCGGGGCTCGTGGTGTCCGAGATGATCGCCAGTGGCGAATTTCTCACCGCGCGCCCCGGCACCCGCGAAAAGGCCGAGTTGGGGGCAGGGGTCGAGAACACCTCGGTCCAGATCGCGGGCCGTGCGCCCGAACCCATGGCCGAAGCTGCCCGCATGGTGGCGGACATGGGGGCCCGGGTCATCGACATCAACATGGGCTGCCCCGCCAAGAAGGTGACGGGCGGCTACTCGGGCTCGGCGCTGATGCGCGAGCCGGACCATGCCCTGCGCCTGATCGAGGCGGTGGTGGAGGCGGTGGACGTGCCGGTGACGCTCAAGACCCGGCTGGGCTGGGACGATGCCTGCCTTAACGCGCCTCATATCGCCCGCCGGGCCGAGGCTGCCGGTGTGCAGATGATCGTCATTCATGGCCGCACCCGCTGCCAGTTCTACAAGGGCGACGCCGACTGGGCCGCCATCCGCGAGGTGGTCGAGGCCGTCGCGGTGCCCGTCATCGCCAATGGCGACGTGGTCGATGCCGCCAGCGCCCGCGAGGCGCTGCGCCTGTCGGGGGCGGCCGGGGTCATGGTGGGCCGTGGGGCGCAGGGCGCGCCCTGGCGCCTCGCCGAGATCGCCCACGCCCTTTACGGCGCGCCTGCGCCTCAGGTGCCGCAGGGTGCCGAGCTTACCGATATCGTGAAAGAGCACTACCAAGACATGATCCGTTTCTACGGCGAAGACCTCGGGCTGCGCTGCGCCCGCAAGCACCTTGGCTGGTACATGGATGCCGCCGGCACCACGCAGTCCATGCGCCGCGCGGTCCTGACCGCCCGCACCCCGGGCGAGGTCATGGGCTTGCTGACACCCGCCCTCGAGGATGCGCTGGAGGTGGCCGCATGAACGGTGAACTTCAGCTGCAGCTATGGTCGTCGCTGCCGGTTCCGGCGGTGCTTTTGGATGCCGAGGAACGCATTGCCGACATGAACCCTGCCGCCGAGGGCTTCATGAACAACTCGGCCAAGTGGCTCATCGGTCAGCCGATCTGGGACCGCCTCGCGGTGGACGCGCCGCTCGAGGAAAGTCTTGCGCGGGCGCGGGCCAACGGCACGCCGCTGTTCGTCAACGACGTGGATGTAGGCACCGGAAGCCGGGCACCGCTGGTGTGCAACCTGCAGCTTGCGCCGGTGCAGAACTTCCCGGGCTGGTTCATCATGCTGATTTCCCCGCGCGAGCTGGCGGGGCGCCTGACCCAGAGCCACAGCGTGAAATCCGCCGCCAAGTCCGCCATCGGCATGGCCGAGATGCTGGCCCACGAGATCAAGAACCCGCTTGCCGGGATCACCGGTGCGGCGCAACTTCTGAGCATGAACCTCAGCAAGGAAGATCTCGAGCTGACCGACCTGATCGTCGCCGAAAGCCGACGCATCGTGAAACTGCTCGAGCAGGTGGAGCAGTTCGGCAACCTATCGGCTCCCGAGAAACGGCCGGTGAATATCCACGACGTGCTCGACCGAGCGCGCCGCTCGACCCAGCTGGGGGCGGGGGCGCACATGAAGTTCATCGAGGATTTCGATCCCTCGCTGCCTCCCACTTACGGTGATGCGGACCAGCTGCTTCAGGTGATCCTGAACCTGCTGAAGAACGCGGCACAGGCGGCGGATTCCAAGGCGGGCGGCACCATCCGCATCCGCAGTTTCTTCGAGCACAGTTTCCGCATGCGCCGTGTTGATGGCAGCACCCAAAAGCTGCCGCTTCAGATCGAGGTCATCGACGATGGTCCCGGCCTGCCGGACGACATCCGGGGCGACATCTTCGACCCCTTCGTGTCGGGCCGCGAAAACGGTACGGGGCTTGGCCTTGCGCTCGTGTCCAAGATCATTTCCGACCATGACGGCTGGATTTCGGTGGAATCCGTCCCCGGCCGCACGGTCTTCCGCATTTCACTACCCCGCGCCCCGCGCGAGACAGAGGAGAACAGCTGATGGACGGTACAGTTCTTGTCGCGGATGACGACCGCACCATTCGAACGGTCCTGACCCAGGCGCTGACCCGCGCCGGGTGCAAGGTACATGCCACCAGCTCGCTCACCACGCTCATGCGCTGGGTCGGCGAGGGCAAGGGCGACGTGGTGATCTCGGACGTGGTCATGCCCGATGGCAACGGGCTAGAGATGCTGCCCAAGATCCGCATGGACCGGCCCGACCTGCCGGTGATCGTGATCTCGGCGCAGAACACCATCATGACCGCCATTCAGGCCGCCGAGGCCGAGGCCTACGATTACCTGCCCAAGCCGTTCGATCTGCCCGACTTGATGAAGCGGACGGCCAAGGCGCTCGACAACCGCAACCGCAGCCCCAAGCGTGAGGACGTGGGCACCATCGGCGCCGATAGCCCCGATGAGCTGCCGCTGGTGGGCAAGACGCCAGCGATGCAGGCGCTCTATCGCCTTGTGGCGCGGGTGATGAACACCGACCTGCCCGTGCTGATCTCGGGCGAGAGCGGCACGGGCAAGTCGCTGATCGCGCGCGCGGTGCATGATTTCTCGGACCGCCGCCAGTTGCCTTTCGTGACGGTCACCGGCTCGGATCTGTCGGATCTTGAAGGCCCGTCGAAGGTGCTGGCCCGGGTCAAGGGTGGCACGCTTCTGGTGGACGAGATCACCGACATGTCCGACGAGATCCAGGCCCGCGTGGTCCGGATGATGGACATCCCCGGCGAGCACAGCCCCCGATTCATGGCCACCAGCCAGGGCGACCTGAGCCAGGCCATGGAGGAAGGCACCATGCGTCAGGATCTCTACTACCGTCTGTCGGGCGCTACGATCAACGTCCCAAGCCTGCGCGAGCGGGTCGAGGACATCGCCCTGCTGACCGAGCATTTCCTTGGCCGGGCCGAACGCGAAGGCGCGCCCAAGCGCTGGCTCAGCAAGGACGCCGCCGAGCTCTTTCGCGCCTACAGCTGGCCGGGCAACGTCCGCCAGCTCGAGAATGCGGTACGGCGTCTGTCACTGACCAGTCGGGCCGAGGAAATTTCGCGTTCCGAGGTCGAGGCGGTTCTGGGCAACCAGCCTGAAACCGGGCCTGTCCTGCGCGGCGGCGATGCCGAGAAACTGGGCACATCGGTGGCCCGCCACCTGCGTCGCTATTTCGACCTGCACGGCAACATCCTGCCGCCCCCGGGGCTTTATACCCGCATCCTCAAGGAGGTCGAAGCGCCCCTGATCGAGATCGCTCTCGAGGCGACGGGCGGCAATCAGGCCAAATGTGCCGATCTTTTGGGAATCAACCGCAATACGCTTCGCAAGAAGATTACCGATCTCGATATTCGCGTGACACGCCGACGCAAACTGATGTAAAACCGTCACAGGCATGTGGCCGCACTGCTTCGTTTTCGGGCGAGGGTGGTGAAGAAGCCACAGTATATGGCGGTACGCTGCATCGGGCAGCACATCAAGGCGAGGTACATCTGTGGCCATCCGGGCACGGAAATCCGGCGTGCGAAGCACGACATGGGCACGGCTGAGCCGCCTCAGGCGGCAAAGGCGGGTGCAAAACGTTGCGACGCTGGGGCTGGTCCTGCTTGGGCCGGTGCTGGCCTTCGCAACCTTCATCGCACTTGGCCCGCTGGACGTGGGACGTGGCACGGAACTGAGCCTGCGCTTCGTTCTGCTCGCGGACCTCGTGTACGTCATGGTGCTGGCGACCCTCGTGTTGCAGCGCGTGGCGCGGATGATCTCGGACCGCCGGGCGCAGTCGGCAGGCTCCCGCCTGCACCTTCGGCTGACCGGCGTCTTTGCTCTCATGGCGCTGCTGCCAACCATCACCGTCGCCGTCTTTGCCGTGCTGACCATCAACATCGGGCTCGAGACGTGGTTTTCGAGCCGCGTTCAGAACGTGGTGGGCGCGTCGCTGGAGGCGGCACAGGCCTACGAGGCCGAACAGCGCCGCGGCCTGACCGAGGACGTGGAGGCGCTCGCGCGTTTCGTCGACGGAGCCCGCCGCGCGAACTTTGCCTTCGACGACGGCGATCTGCGTCAGGTGCTGGGACAGGGGCAGGGCCAGATCCAGCGCGGCCTGCGTGAAGCCTACATCATCGACGGCGGCGGCGAGATCCGCGCCCGGGGGGAACGGTCGTATCTCTTTAATTTCGAACAGCCGAGCCTTGGCCAGATCGCGCTTGCGAATGATCAGGGCCTTGTTCTCGTGCCCGACTGGGACAACCACGAACTGCGCGCACTGGTCCCTCTCGAGGCTTACGCGGACCGCTATCTCTACGTGTCGAGGGACGTTGACGGCAACCTTCTGAACCTGCTCGACCAGACCCAGGCCACGGCGCAGTTCTACCAGCAGCAGGAAAGCGAACGGGGCAGGCGGCTCTTTGATTTCGCTCTGCTCTACCTCGGGTTCGCGGTGCTGCTGATTCTTGCGGCGATCTGGCTGGGCCTGTGGTTCGCCGAACGACTGGCGCGGCCGGTGGGCCGCCTTGCGGGGGCGGCGCAGCGGGTCGGGGCAGGGGATCTGGACGTGCAGGTCATCGAGGATGAGGGCGATGACGAAATCTCCATGCTTGGCCGCTACTTCAACCAGATGACCCGCCAGCTCAAAGGCCAGCGCGAGACGCTGCTTGAAAACACCCGCCAGATTGAACGCCGCCAGCGGCTGTTCGACAGCGTGCTGTTCTCGGTCACTTCCGGGGTGGTTGGCCTTGATGACAGCGGGCGTGTGACCTTCGTGAACCGCTCGGGCGAAAAGCTGCTCGGGTGGGAGGAAAGCCGGGCCGAGGTGCCGGTGAATGTCGCGGTCCCCGAGTTCGGCGCTCTGTTCGAAAAGATCCGCGATACCGGGCAGGAAACTGCGCAGGAAGAGGTCAAGGTCAGCCGCGATGGCCGGCTTGAACACCTGCTGGTGCGCATGTCCGTGCGCCGCCGCTCCGACGGCTCGCTCGAGGGCTACGTGATCGCCTTCGACGACGTGAGTGACCTCGTATCGGCGCAGCGCATGGCAGCCTGGGGCGACGTGGCCCGCCGTATCGCCCACGAGATTAAGAACCCGCTCACGCCCATCCGCCTCTCGGCCGAGCGCATCAAGCGCAAATTCGGCCGCCAGCTCGAGGCGCCGGATGCGGAAAAGCTTGACCAGATGACAGAGGTCATCGTCCGCCAGACCGAGGATCTGCGCCGCATCGTCGATGAGTTCTCCAAATTCGCACGCATGCCCGAACCCGACCGCCGGGCCGAGGATGTCGTGGCCCTGCTGCGCGGCGCTGTAATGTTGCAGGAGCACGGGCAACCTGACGTGCAGTTCACCGCCGACCTGCCCGACCACGAGCTGCCCGCCGAGCTGGACGCGACAATGATCGGGCAGGCGCTGACCAACCTCATCAAGAACGCCGGGGAGGCCATCGAGAGCCTGCGTGAGGCAGGGGCCCCCGAGGGGCATGTGCCACAGATCCGCGTGACCCTCACCGAACAGGACGGGCGCGCCGAGATCCGCATCATGGACAACGGCATCGGCCTTCCCGAGGACCGGGCGCGGCTGTTCGAACCTTACGTGACAACCCGCGATTCAGGCACCGGCCTCGGCCTGCCGATCGTCAAGAAGATCATCGAGGAGCACGGCGGCAGCCTGACCCTCGAGGACGCGCCCTTGTTTGAGGGCGCCACAAATGCCGGGGCGATGGCGGTGGTCCGCCTTCCCCTGGGGCTGGAGCCGGCACGCCCGGCCCACATGACCAGAGTGATTTCGGAATTAGAGGGGCAGACATGAGCGACATTCTTATCGTCGACGACGAGCGCGATATCCGGGAACTCATCGGGGACATCCTCGAGGACGAGGGCTATTCCACCCGACTTGCGGCCAACTCCACCGAGGCCATGGCCGAGGTCAACGCCGAACCGCCCGGTCTGATGATCCTCGATATCTGGCTGAAGGACAGCAAGATGGACGGGATCGACATCCTCAAGACCGTCAAGCGCGACAATCCCGACATCCCGATCATCATCATCTCGGGGCATGGCAACATCGAGATCGCCGTGGCGGCCATCAAGCAGGGCGCTTATGATTTCATCGAGAAGCCCTTCAACATCGACCAGCTGCTGGTGGTGATCCGCCGCGCCATGGAAACCTCGCGCCTGCGCCGTGAGAACAGTCAGCTGCGCCGCCGCGACGTGGAGGTCTCCGAGATGATCGGCGACAGCGCCGCCTACCGCGTCCTGCTGAGCCAGCTCGACAAGGTGACGAAATCCAACGGCCGTGTAATGCTCACAGGCCCCGCCGGGTCGGGAAAGGAGGTGGCCGCGCGTTACATCCACGCCCATTCCAGCCGCGCGCAGGGGCCCTTCGTGACCGTGAACTGCGCCGGGGTCGAGCCTGAGACCATGGAAGAGGTGCTCTTTGGCCGCGAAGGCCAGGAACGCGGGGTCGAGCAGGGGCTGCTCGAGCAGGCTCATGGCGGGGTGATTTTCTTCGACGAGGTCGCGGACATGCCCCTCGGCACCCAGTCCAAGATCCTGCGCGTGCTGGTGGACCAGAGCTTCACCCGCGTGGGCGGCACCGACAAGGTGCGCGTGGACCTGCGGGTGATTTCGTCCACCAACCGCGATCTCGATGCCGAGATCGCTGCCGGCACCTTCCGGCAGGAACTCTATCATAGGCTCAACGTGGTGCCGATCGCGGTCCCGAGCCTTGAGGATCGGCGCGAGGACATCCCCGTTCTGGCGGCGCATTTCATCGAGGCATGCAACAAATCCCAAGGGCTGCCGCTGCGTGAGCTTTCGGATGAGGCGGTGGCGTTGCTGCAAACCATGGTCTGGCCGGGCAATGTGCGCCAGCTCAAGAACCTTGTGGAGCGGGTGCTGATTCTCGGGGAGGGCACCGGCCCCATCGATGCGCGCGAGCTGCCGCAGGAAAGCACCCCGGCGGGCGACGAGGAAGGGCGCGTGGTGCTGTCTGGCACCCTGGCAACGCTGCCGCTGCGCGAAGCCCGCGAGGCGTTTGAACGGGAATATCTGCTCACCCAGATCAACCGCTTCGGTGGCAACATTTCCCGCACGGCAAGCTTCGTTGGGATGGAGCGGTCGGCGCTGCACCGCAAGCTGAAGTCGCTGGGCGTCGTGACCGGGCCGAAATCCGGCGGGCGGCTGGCCTATGTAGAAGATGACCAGGTGCAGCAGGTTGGCTGATCGCCGGCAACTTGCCGCCCTCGTGGGGGCAGGCCTCACCATGTTGCTGCTCGTCGCCTGCTCGGGCGGCGGCGGCGGCGCGGGGCCCGCGATGCCACTTGCCGCGACCGGGAACGTGGCCGAGGCGAGCACCGGTTCCGACACCGGAACGCTCGAGCAGCAGGTGACGGCCCTCACGGCCCGCCTGCGCGACCTTGGTCCCGGCGTTGATCCGGCCGAGGCCGCCCGCGCCGCCGAGATCGCCGTGCGCCAGCCGCTGCAATGGGCCCGGGAGTGGCAGGTCACCGACAGCCCGCTGGTCCACAACTTCAAGGTGGTCAACGGGCTGCGCGACAAGGGTGTCTGCCAGGACTGGGCCGATGCTTTGGAAATCGCACTCCACGCAGAGCGTTTCCGCACCCTCGATCTGCACCGCGGCATCGCCAATGCCCGCAACCTGTCGCTGGAGCACGCCTCGCTCATTATCACCGCGAAAGGCCAGCCCTGGGACGACGGCCTGCTGCTCGACCCATGGCGTATCGGGCAGGGCCGCCTCTTCGTAGCGCAAGTCCGCGAAGACCCGCGCTACACCTGGGAGAGCCGCGAGGCGGTACGCGCCTGGCACGCCGACTGGAAGCGCCGCGCCCTTGAAAGGCAAGGTTGAAGGCCAGCCCCGGCCTTCTTGACGCAACTATCCCGGAGAGCACGAGAGGCAGCGCCTCTCGTCGCTGCGGCAGGCAGCGTTGCTTCCACCCCCTCCCGAACTGCGGCCCTTCCGTCCCGGCCAGTGCTCCCCTTCTTGCTACGCCGCGGCACGTGCGCCTTTTTCCAGCTGGAAAAGGCGGCACCACGCTGCTCGGTAAGTTGAGGGGATGGTTGCGATTGCATGCCGAAGTCCACAACATCCTTGGGGGCCGCAGCTGCGCCGCGGGGCGGCTTGCGGAGCCTGCACGTTGACCACCCGGCAGCCGCGTGTCATTCCGTTATCCCAGAACGGCCCGGAAAGGGGCCCTACCGCGAGGAACGCATGAAGGTCATCATCTGCGGCGCAGGTCAGGTCGGCTGGCAGATCGCCCGCCATCTGTCGGGTGAACGCAACGACGTCACCGTCGTAGACAACAATCCCGAACTGGTGCGCCGCGCCACCGACACGCTCGATGTACAAGGGGTCGCCGGTTTCGCGTCCTACCCGGACGTGCTCGAGCGGGCCGGGGCCAAGGACGCGGACATGATCATCGCCGCGACCCATTCCGACGAGGTCAACATGGTTACCTGCCAGGTGGCCCACTCGGTCTTTGCCATTCCGCGCAAGGTGGCGCGCCTGCGCTCTCAAAGCTATCTCACGGCGATCTATTCGGACCTCTACCGCCGCGACCACATGCCCATAGATGTGGTGATCAGCCCCGAACGCGAGGTCGCCGAGGCGGCGTTGCAGCGCCTGTCGGCTCCGGCGGCCTTCGATACCGAGACCTTCCTTGACGGCAAGGCCCAGCTTCTGGGGCTGACCATCGAAGAGGATTGCCCGGTGGTCAACACACCCCTGCGGCAGCTGTCGGACCTGTTTTCGACCCTGCGCGCCGTGGTGGTGGGCGTGCGTCGTGACGGTACGCTCTTTGCCCCCGAAAGCCGCGACCAGCTGTTCGTTGGCGACTCCGTCTATCTTTTGGTGCACGGCGAGGACGTTGGCCGCACGCTCGAGATTTTTGGCAAGCATCACAAGAAGCAGGAGCGGGTGGTCGTTCTTGGCGGCGGCAACGTCGGTCTTGCCGTGGCCAGCGCGCTGGAAAAGCGCACCGAGCGCATCCGCGCCAAGGTCATCGAACGAGACCGCCGGCGCGCCGAACAGGCCGCGGACACGCTTGAGCGGACCATTGTGTTGCACGGCGACGGGCTTGATATGGGGCTGCTCAACGAGGCGGGCATCACCCGGGCCGACGCGGTGCTTTGCGTCACCGACGACGACAAGACCAACATGCTTGCCGCGGTGCGCGCCAAGTCCGCCGGCTGCCCCATGGCCATCGCCCTCGTCAACGATCCCACGCTGATCCCGCTGATGGAGCCGCTGGGCGTCGATGCGTGGATCAACCCGCGTTCCACCACCGTGTCGTCGATCCTGCGCCACATCCGCCACGGGCGGGTGCGGTCGGTCTATTCGATCGGCGACGCCGAGGCCGAGGTGATCGAGGCCGAGGTGCTCTCCACCTCGTCCATGGCCGGCAAGCGCATCCGAGAGATCGACTTCCCCGAGGGTGTCCTCGTGGGGGCCGTGCGCAAGGAGGACAAGGTCGTCCGTGTCACCGGCAACACCCGGATCGAGGACGGCGACCGGGTGGTCATCTTTGCTCTGACCAAGGACGTGGCGCAGGTGGAACGCCTGCTCCAGGTCTCCATCGACTTCTTCTGAGGCAGGGATGGGCGCGCTCACCCGGATGCCTCTGCTGCTGCTGCTCACGGGCATCGCCAGCGCGGCGATGATCCTGCCGGCGGCGGTGTCGCTTGCGCAGGAACAATACCACGATGCCCGCAGCTTTTTCTACGCGGCGCTTGTGGGCATGGTGCTGACCGCGCTCATCGCCATCGCGCAGGGCACGCGGCGCCACAATACGACGCCATCGCGACAGCTTTTTGCGCTTCTGGCGGCCTATGTGCTGCTGCCCGCAGTCATGGCGGTGCCGTTCCACGAGGCAGTGCGCACCACCACCTATCTCAACGCCTTCTTCGAGATGGTGTCGAGCTTCACCACCACCGGTGCCACTTTGTTTGATCCGGCGCGGCTGTCGGATGCCGAACACCTGTGGCGGGCGCAGGTCGGCTGGATGGGCGGGCTGCTCACATGGGTCGCGGCAGTGGCGATCCTCGCGCCGCTCACCCTCGGGGGCTTCGAGATCACCGCCAGCGGAGAGCCGGGCCAGAGCGTCGATGCCGGCGCCGCCCGGCGTGATACGTCCGACCCGGCGCAACGGCTGATGACCGCGTCGCGGGCACTGGTGCCGATCTACGGCGGGCTGACGCTGGCCTTGTGGATCATGCTGATGGTGGCAGGCGACCGGCCCCTCGTGGCGATCAGCCATGCCATGTCCACCATGTCCACCTCGGGGATCTCGCCAGTTGGCGGACCGCAGGCCGCCGGGTCCGGCATGGCAGGAGAGATGATCCTGTTCTGCTTCCTGTTCTTCTCGCTCTCGCGGCTCACCTTCTCGGGGGACACCGGCGCGGTCAACCGCCCTGGACTGCGCAAGGATCCCGAGTTCCGCATGGGCCTCGCCATTGCTGCACTGGTGCCGGTGGTACTGTTCCTGCGCCACTGGATCGCGTCCTTTGACGTGGGCGAAGAACAGAACCTGCTGATGGCGCTGCGGGCGCTCTGGGGCGGTGTCTTCACCGCGCTGTCTTTCTTGTCGACCACGGGCTTCGTGAGCGCCGACTGGGTGCAGGCGCAGGGCTGGTCGGGGCTGCCGACGCCGGGGCTGATCCTCATGGGGCTGTCCATTGTGGGGGGCGGGGTCGCCACCACCGCCGGTGGCGTGAAGCTGCTGCGCATCTATGCCCTGTTCGTCGCCGGCCGGCGCGAGCTGGAGCGTCTGGTGCATCCCCATTCGATCGGCCACTCCGGCGTGACCGCGCGGCGCATGAGGCGGCAGGGGGCGCTTATCGCCTGGGTGTTCTTCATGCTGTTTGCCATGTCCGTGGCGGCATTCTCGCTCATGTTCGCCATCCTCGGGCTCGATTTCGAAAACGCGATGGTGCTTACCGTGGCGGGACTGACCAACTGCGGCCCGCTCATCCGTGCCGCGGGCGAAGCGCCGGTCACGCTTGCCCAGACTAGCGACTGGGCGAAGCTGACCCTCGGCGCGGCCATGGTGCTCGGGCGGCTCGAACTGATGGCGATCATCGTGCTGCTTACCCCCGGCATCTGGCGCGATTGAGCCCTTGCAAGCCTCTTTGGCACAGCTGCATCGGTCCCGTGTCATTCGAACAAGGCATTGATTTTTGCACTGGAAGTTCCCGGATGCTGCCTCCATACTCGCCCGAAAGAGGGGAAAATCGCCATTTGGCGATCGCAAGAACAAAGGCAATATCAATGGCTTCGGACAGACAAAACCTGCAAGACGCATTCCTAAATCATGTGCGCAAGACAAAGGTTCCGGTCACTGTTTTCCTGATCAACGGGGTCAAGCTGCAAGGTGTCATCACCTGGTTCGACAATTTCTGCGTGCTTCTGCGTCGTGACGGGCAATCTCAGCTTGTCTACAAGCATGCGATTTCGACCATCATGCCCTCGCAGCCCATCAACCTTTACGACGGCGACGGCGGCAACGATTGAACGAACATGACAAGCACGTGACCCGCGCATGGGTCCTGCATCCCGACATTCGCTCGGACCGTGATCGCCGCGATGCGGAGATGGCGCTCGAAGAAGCCGTTGCACTGGCAGCTGCACTCCCCGACATCGATGTCGTGGGAGGTGATGTCGTGCCCGTGCGCGACCCGCACCCCGGGCATCTTTTCGGCACCGGCAAGATCGAAGAGCTGAAGGCGCATATCGAGGCCAACGAGATCGAGCTGGTGCTCGTCGACGGCCCCGTGAGCCCGGTCCAGCAGCGCAATCTTGAAAAGCAGTGGAAGGTGAAGCTGCTCGACCGCACCGGGCTGATCCTCGAGATCTTCTCGGACCGAGCCGCCACTCGCGAGGGTGTCCTGCAGGTCGAGATGGCGGCGCTGTCCTACCAGCGCACGCGCCTCGTGCGGGCCTGGACCCACCTTGAACGTCAGCGGGGCGGGCTTGGCTTTGTCGGTGGCCCTGGCGAAACGCAGATCGAGGCGGACCGCCGTGCCATTGACGAACAGCTGGTGCGACTGCGCCGGCAGCTCGACCGGGTGGTCAAGACCCGTGATCTGCATCGCAAGGCGCGCGCAAAGGTTCCGTTCCCCATCGTTGCACTGGTGGGCTACACCAACGCCGGGAAATCAACGCTGTTCAACCGCCTGACCGGCGCCGACGTGATGGCCAAGGACATGCTCTTTGCCACGCTCGACCCGACCATGCGGGCCGTGCGCCTGCCCACCGGGCTCGAGGTGATCCTGTCCGACACCGTGGGCTTTATTTCGGATCTGCCGACGGAACTGGTCGCGGCCTTCCGCGCCACGCTCGAAGAGGTGCTGGCCGCGGATATCGTCGTGCATGTGCGCGACATTGCGCACCCCAACACCGAAGAGCAGGCACGCGACGTTGAAAGCATCCTGTCCTCGCTGGGGCTGCCTGCAGAGGTGCCGCGCATCGAGCTGTGGAACAAGACCGACCGCCTGGATGCAGACACCCGCGAGGCACTTCTGGCGCGGGCAGCGCGTGAAGACGACATCTTTGCGGTCTCTGCCCTTACTGGCGATGGCCTGCCCGAGATGCTCGAGGCGGTGACCGAGCGGCTGCAGGGCGAGACCGTCGAGGAAACGCTGGTGCTGAGCTTTGACGACGGCAAGCGCCGGTCCTGGCTCTTCGGCAAGGGCCTCGTTCAGTCCGAGACGCAGGGCGAAGACGGCTTCCACCTGTCGGTGCGCTGGTCGGCCAAGGACCGGGCACAGTTCGAAACGCTCTGATCCGGTGACGGACCGCCGCGCAACAGGTCAGCGATCGGGCCAGCGATCGGGCCTCGCATCAGGTCAGGCATCGGGAGGGCCGTCGGGCTCCCAGTCAGAGCCTCCTTCAACTTCCGGCTCGAGCGCGTCGACTCGGCTGACGTCATGGCTTTTGGACGGCCCCCAGCCCATGGGCTGGACCGACGTGGGCATCTTGATGCTGGCGGTGCCGGTGGCGCCGCTGATCGCGGTGTCGATCTTCGGGCCCGTGGGCATGGCGGCCTTTGCCGCGGCCATGCCCGCACATCTGGCCAGCAAGGAGGGGGGCGCGCCCGTCGCGCTTCTGGCGACGCTGACCACAGGCCTTGGCGGCATGGTCGCCATCGGCAACCCGGTCATGGCGCTGATGGTGGCGGGCTGCCTTGCGGTGATGACCGCCATCGCCGCGCATCACCGCCTTGCGCGACCGGCCATGCGGGCAGTGCTGACATGGTGCCTTTTCACCTCGCCTCTGCTGCCCTCGGATGATCTGCCGCTTCTGTTCGCGCTCTACCTCGCGGGCATGATCTGGAGCATCGCTGTCACCGCCATCGCCAGCCGCATCAAGGAGCCCGAAGCCCAGGGCCGGCAGAGCCGCACCTACAGTTTTACCTTCGGCGCGGTCTTCGGCATCGGCCTCGTGGCCACGGTGTGGGCGGGGCAGCACTTCTTCGGCGAACACGGGTTCTGGCTGCCGCTGACCTTCGTCATCATGGCGCTGCCACCCTACGGCGGCATCCTCGGGCGCAGCATCAAGCGGGTGTTGGCGACCGTGCTGGGCACGCTCATGGCGCTTGGTGTCAGTGCGCTGGCGCTGCCAAGCTTCGGAGTGATCGCCTTGGCGCTTGCGGCTTTCCCGCTGGCCTTCCGGTTCATTCCGCGCAGCAATTTCACCGGCGTGACGCTGCTGACCTTCACGATCGTGGAGGGGTTGTCGCTGATTTCCGACATCGACATGCTGGCCCTGGACAGGGTCGAAACCGCGATCCTTGCCAGCGTCATGACCTTCGGCCTGTGGCTGCTGGCCTCCGGCGCGCTTCTGCTGCTCAAGCCCAAAGCCATGCGCGAGGCCATGGGCGAGGACAGCTGAGCCTAGCCGAACAGCGGCGCGTCCGCCGAGATGACGGCCCGTGCCGCATAGTAGCGCGCCGATTGCGCCACCGACGCGCTTTCAGGCGTGCGCGACCATTCTCCCAGCGCAAAGGTCCGTTGCAGGAACAGCACCGCCTCGGCGGGGATTTCGCAGGCCCCGTAACCCTTCGACAGGGCCGCGGCCATGGACCGAGGCGTGTGATCGCCGGCCTCGGCCATGGCGTCGATCAGCAGGGTGACCAGATCGCGCAGAGGCTCGTCGTGTTTCGCATTCTCGTAGTCCAAACCGATGACGCCCTCGGCAGTCGCCAGCAGGTTGGACAGGTGAAGGTCGCGGTGGGTGACCGCCCGCCACGCGGGCAGGCCGCGCAGGGCGGGGGCCATTGCGGTCAGTTCCTCGGCCTCGGCGGCGAAGTCCTTGGCATCGGGGTAGTTCCGCGTGCCGTCCGCCTGCCAGGCCAGCACCCGCTCCATCCACGAGACATGGCCCCTGGGGCGGAACGGGTGGGGCTGTGCCTCGAGGTCATGCAGCCGGCGCAGCCACCGGCCCGCCGCTTCCAGAAGATCGAGCTGTCCCGATGCGCCTTGATGCGGCCAGAGCGCCCGAAGGTTCGGCGTGTCCACGTAGGCCATTCCCAGCACCAGCCGGGCGTCGTCGAAAAAGATCACCTTCGGCGCGATACCCGCCTGTGCCACGACACGCTGGCGATCCGCCTGCGCCCGGGCCTTGCCTGCGCTGGCAGGGGCGTAGACCTTCACCGCGATACGGCGGTACGGGGTGGCGGCGCAGAACACCTGCTCGGGAAGCGGATGCTCGCGGTTCTTGAGGCAGCCAAGGCCCCACGGCCCGTCCTCGCCCAGATCCGCCAGCGCCGCGCGCGCGATGGCGCGGGCCTCGTCCTTGCCCAGCTGCGCCGCGCCGCTCATCGCGGCTCGAGCCGGGTCACACCGATGGAGGCCGCGCGGGCGAGGTCTTCGTCCAGTGACATAGGGATGTATTCACCACGCCGCCACAGGGTGCCAAGGTCGTCATAGTGTCGCGACAGGAAATGCCCGGACTGGCCGGTGGCGTTGATGAAGACCGACGAATCCGGGTCGGCGAAGTCGTAGACGCCCCGGTAGCCCGCGCCATGCACGCTCAGGAATGGCTCGGGACCGGTGCCGGCGCTGACCCCGCGCTCGAGCGTGAAATCTCCACCCGAGGTGCTCTGGCGGATGTTGACGAAATAGCGCAGCACCGGGATGTCGCCCAGCACCTGGTGCTTGTGCACCGCCTGGTGGGCATCGCCCCATCGCAGGCTTTCCAGTTGCGTGCCGTAGGTTTCGCCGATCCACACCAGCGCATCGTCCAGCGCCATACGCGCGATGTCGGAACAGGTCTCTTCCTTGACCGACCGGATCACGTCGCACCAGGTGGCGGCCCCGTCGACATCACGGAACACCCGTTCGATGAACAGTGGCTCCACGTGGGTGTATCGGTCCGCAAGCGGGCCCAATTCGTCGCGGATCAGCCGGTCCTGCAGGGCGCGCACCCAGGCGGCGTAGATCAGCGGCTCGGGGAGATGCTCGTTCATCTCGCCGTTCCAATCGGCCAGCAGATCGAGCGCGCGCTGGCGCTGGCGTTCCGGGGTGCCGTCCGGAGCCGCTTCGCCCGTGTACCACAGGTCGCGCCCGATCAACGGCAGCAGGGTGCGCGCCGCCGGGGACACGGTGTCGAGCTGCGCTTCGATAAAGCTGTCTCGGGTGTGCACCTGCCGCCCCTGCATGAGCTGGCTCCAGCGCATGACCCTCTGGCTGTCGCCCCAGTCAAAGCTGACATGCATGGGGAAGGGGCGGTCGATGATCTTGTTGTTCGTGTTGCCCAGGATGCCGCCCTCGGGATCGGTCCAGACCGGGTTGGCGCTGTCAGGCAGCATGCCCTGCCAGCGGTTCGCCTCGATCCAGCCGGGGCTGGGCAGGCGGCCCTGGCTCTGGTGGCGCGGATCACGCGACGGCATGGCACCTATCAGCTTCATGGCGATACCGTCTTTGTCGGTCAGCGTCAGCATCTGCGACGGCGCAACATAGAGCGGCGTCGTCTCCAGCGCCTCGTTCACGGTCTGCGCATGCATGAGGTCAAGCGCCGCGGTCATCGAGGTGTCCTCGGCCGACAGCGCCGTCCAGTTCATGCTGACCACGTGGCCCGGCGGGGTGATCGCCTCGAGATCGAAGCGCGAGCGGGGCAGCACGGGGCCGTTCTCGGTCCAGCGCAGGGTGACGGTGACGGGGGCCTCGCCGGCGATCTCGACGATGGAGCGGCGGGTGGTGAACTCGGCCCAGCCGTCCGGGGTTCGGTATTGCTGGGTGTTCTCGGGGTTGAGCTCCTCGATGTGGAGATCCTGATCGTCGAGGTAGGACGACGTGATCCCCCAGGCGAGGGTTTCGGACCGGCCCAGCATCACTGCCGGAACCCCGGGGATTGTGCCGCCGATGACACCGCCCGAAGCAAGGTTCAGCCGCGCGAGATACCAGGTCGAGGGCGCGGTGAAGCCCAGGTGCGGATCGTTGGCCAACAGCGTGCCGCCCCCGGCCGAGCGGGACGGCGCAGCCGCCCAGACGTTGGAGGCACCCGCAAGGCCGCGCTCGGGCACCGGCCAGACGCCCTGATCGTCTGCCGAGGCATAGCGCGGCATCGCCTTGCCGGGGAAGAGGCTGGCGTATTCGGGCAGTGCGGCAGTGCCGCTGCCGGGGATGTCGGGAAGGATGTCCTGCAGGCGGTCCGGGTCAGGCAGCAGAAGCGCGGTCTGGGCTCGCAGGATCTCGTCCCGGAACTGGCCCGACAGCTGCAGTGCCATGAGCTTGACGATAGCGATGCTGTCGGCAGGTTGCCACGGCGCCATGGGGGCATTGAAGACGAAGAACTCCGGCGCGCCGCGCCCGAGGCTCTGTTCGTTGATCTCGGTGATGCGGGCGTTGACGCCGGCGGCATAGGCGCGCAGCGCTGCTGTTGCCTCGGGTGATTGCGAGGCTACCGACCGTGTCGCAAGCGTGTAGAGGTCCAGCCGCCGCAGCAGCATGTCGGTGTCCAGCGTCCGCCGCCCGAACACCTCGGACAGGCGGCCCTGCACGGTACGGCGCAGCATCACCATCTGCCACAGCCGGTCCTGCGCATGGGCATAGCCGAGACCGTAGAACGCATCTTCGTCGTTTGTGGCAAAGATATGTGGCACGGCGGCATTGTCGCGCACGATCTCGACCTCGGCGCTGATGCCACCGGTGGTCAGCGTCTCGTTGTAGTCGGGCAGAGACCGCGAGGCGAGGTAATAGACCAGCAGCACGCCGACCACCGACAGGAAGATCGCCGCCGAGGCCAGCCGAAGAAGCCAGCGGAAGAGTGTCGCCATGGGGCCCGTCCCGGTTCTGTACGCTTGACCACGGGGCTTACCGCGCTGCCGCCCCCTTGCCAAGGGGCGGGCGAGACGCGACAGTCCCGGCAAAGGCATTGCAATGACAAAGGGGTGAAGAGCCATGGCCAAATGCGCATTTCTTGGATTGGGGGTCATGGGCCACCCGATGGCGGGCCACCTTGCGGCCGCCGGTCACGAGGTCACCGTCTACAACCGCACGGCCTCCAAGGCCGATGCCTGGGCGCAGCAGCACGGCGGCCGGATGGCCCCGACCCCGCGCGAAGCCGCCGAGGGCGCGGATTTCGTCATGGCCTGCGTTGGCAACGACGATGACCTGCGGCAGGTCTGCACCGGTGCGGATGGCGCCTTTGCTGGCATGTCAGAGGGCGCGATCTTCGTCGATCACACCACCGTCAGCTCTGCGGTGACGCACGAGCTTTACGCCATCGCCAAAGCCGAGGGCTTCGGTTTCGTGGATGCGCCGGTGTCCGGCGGGCAGGCCGGCGCGGAAAATGGCCAGCTCGTAGTGATGTGCGGCGGCGACCAACCCGATTACGACATGGCCGAGCCGGTGATCGCCGCTTATGCCAAGCTCTGCAAGCGTATCGGCGACAGCGGTGCGGGGCAGAAGTGCAAGATGGTCAACCAGATCTGCATCGCGGGGCTGGTGCAGGGCCTCTCCGAGGGCATGGCCTTCGCCGAGAAGGCGGGCATCGACGGCCGCGCGGTGGTCGAGGTGATCGGCGGTGGCGCTGCCGGATCGTGGCAGATGGTCAATCGTCACGAGACCATGCTTGATGACAAGTTCGACCACGGCTTCGCGGTGGACTGGATGCGCAAGGATCTCGCCATCTGCCTCGCCACCGCCGAGGAGATCGGTGCTTCGCTGCCCGTCACCGCGCTTGTGGATCAGTTCTACAAGGACGTTCAGTCCATGGGCGGGGGCCGCTGGGACACTTCGAGCCTCGTCAAGCGCCTCAAGGCCTTCGACTGAAAGAGGTGCGCTCACTCTCATGCGTGATCCGGTACGAGTGTCGCTCGCGGACGTGATGCAGAAGACCGCGACCGACCTCTGCATGACACCACGGCGCGCCGGAATATCTGTGCGCCGCCCGTCTTCTTCTGTTTGAAAACACGCCGGGGGGGAATTGGCGAAGCCAAGGGCGGCAGCGCCCCCATTCTGCCCTGTCACAGGCGCTCCGCCGGGCAAAGTCGAAGCCTCCCCACAAAAAAAACGGCGCCCGTGTGAGCGGGCGCCGTTTTGCTGTTACCGAGCGGGCATTGCCCGCGAGGCCACGAAAGATCAGGCCAGCTTGGCGTCCATCGTGATGTCGGTGTCGAGCAGCTTCGAGATCGGGCAGTTTTCCTTGGCAGCATTTGCCGCCTCGGCGAAGTCCTCGGCGGAGGCGCCTGGCACCACCGCGGTCACTTCGAGGTGGCTGCCCTTGATGGCAAAGCCGTCGCCTTCCTTGTCCATGGAAATGGTCGCCTTGGTCGAGATATCATCGGCCGTGAACCCGGCATCGCCAAGGATCATGCTCAGCGCCATGGAGAAGCAACTCGCGTGCGCCGCGCCGATCAGCTCTTCGGGGTTCGAGCCCGGCTCGCCCTCGAAGCGCTTCTTGAAGCCGTAGTTCACGGCGTCGAGAACGCCGGATTCGGTGGAAATGGTTCCGGTGCCCTCGGTGAGGCTGCCTTTCCAGTTGGCGGATGCGCTCTTGCGGATCATGTCGTGCTCCTTTTGGCCGTGTTCATGGGGCCGCCCTTTGGCGACCGTCATTGCCATAACGCCGGGACGGCGCGCGGAGTTGCATTGAGACTTTGCATGAAGAGACTTTGCACGGACCGGGATATTTGACGCCACGCCTCGAAGTGGTACAGGAAGCGCAACTTCCCAGGAGACGCGACAGATGAACCTCTTCACCGATATCCGTGCGCTCGTGCTTGACGCGATCGAGGCGCTTCAGTCCGAAGGCACCCTGCCGGGCGATCTGAACACCGCGCCCGTGACGGTGGAGCCGCCCCGCGACCCGCTGCACGGGGACATGGCCACCAATGCCGCCATGGTGCTTGCAAAGCCCGCGAAGATGAAGCCCCGCGACATCGCCGATGCGCTGGCCGCCAAGATCGGCGCCGACGACCGCATCACCTCGGCGGAGGTCGCGGGTCCGGGCTTCCTCAACCTGCGCCTTGCGCCGTCTCTCTGGCAGGGCCTGCCCGCCACGATCCTGCAGCAGGGCACCGATTTCGGCCGTTCGCCCATGGGGCAGGGCGCGAAGGTCAACGTGGAGTACGTTTCGGCCAATCCGACAGGCCCGATGCACGTGGGCCATACCCGCGGCGCGGTCTTTGGCGACGCGCTGGCCAGCCTGCTCGATTTCGCAGGCTACGATGTGACGCGTGAATACTACATCAACGACGGCGGTGCACAGGTCGACGTGCTCGCGCGGTCGGTCTACCTGCGTTACCTCGAGGCGCATGGTCACGAGGTCGAGTTCCCCGATGGCACCTATCCCGGCGAGTACCTCGTCGCGGTGGGCGAACGGCTCAAAGAAAAGGTTGGCGATGCCTACGTGGACCAGCCCGAGGCGGTCTGGCTCGAAGAGGTGCGCGCCTACGCCACCGAGGCGATGATGGACCTCATCCGAGAGGATCTCGCGCTTCTGGGCGTGAAAATGGACCATTTCTTCTCGGAAAAGTCGCTCTACGGCACCGGAAAGATCGAGGCGGCCATCGACAGCCTCAAGTCCAAGGGCCTGATCTACCGCGGCACGCTCGAGCCGCCCAAGGGCAAGCTGCCCGAAGACTGGGAGCCGCGCGAGCAGACGCTGTTCAAGTCCACCGAACACGGTGACGACGTGGACCGCCCGATCATGAAATCGGACGGCGCATGGACCTATTTTGCGCCCGATATCGCCTATCATTACGACAAGGTGATCCGCGGCTACGACCAGCTGATCGATGTCTTCGGCGCCGACCACGGCGGCTATGTCAAGCGAATGAAGGCCGCCGTTTCGGCGCTCTCCGATGGCAAGACGCCCCTCGACATCAAGCTCATCCAGCTGGTGAAACTCTTCAAGAACGGCGAGCCCTTCAAGATGTCCAAGCGGGCAGGGACCTTCGTCACCCTGCGTGACGTGGTCGAGGAAGTGGGCCCGGACGTCACCCGCTTTGTCATGCTGATGCGCAAGAACGACGCGCCCCTCGACTTCGACTTCGACAAGGCGATCGAGCAGTCCAAGGAAAACCCGGTCTTCTACGTGCAATACGCCCATGCCCGGATCTGCTCGGTGCTGCGCAAGGCCGATGCCGCAGGGGTCGACGTGTCCGATGCCACGCTCAAGGCGCAGGACCTGTCCTCGCTCGACCACGCGGCAGAGCTGGGGCTGATGAAAAAGCTGGGGGAATGGCCGCGCCTCGTGGAGATCGCAGCCAAGGGCCATGAGCCCCACAAGGTCGCGATCTGGCTTAACGAACTGGCCTCGGACCTGCACGGTCTGTGGAACCGCGGCCATGACGAACCGGGCCTGCGCTTCCTTCAGGATGACGCGCAAACCTCTCAGCGCAAAATCGCGCTCGCCCGGTCCGTCGCGGTTGTCATTTCGGCCGGTCTTGGTATCTTGGGCGTGACCCCGATGGACGA
Organism: Salipiger pallidus; assembly: GCF_014643635.1. GTDB lineage: Bacteria > Pseudomonadota > Alphaproteobacteria > Rhodobacterales > Rhodobacteraceae > Salipiger > Salipiger pallidus. Next base: position 249,621 of record NZ_BMJV01000005.1, on the reverse strand, counting down.
AATGCGCTGAGCCTAGACGCCGCGCCGCCATTGGTGGACGGGCAGACCGCCGGCGCCCAAGGGTGCCGGACAGCGAGGCAGACATGGCGGAATTCACCTATCACGGGCCTGCGGACCAGCAGGCGCCGAAGGGATTCAGAGCAGCGAACATGGCCAATTGGGCCGGCGCGGCGATCTCGCTCGCGCTGGTCGTCGGCGTGGGCGTCTGGGGCTACAAGCTTCTCGTGCGCGACGTGACAGGCATCCCAGTGGTGCAGGCCATGGAGGGACCCATGCGCGTTGCCCCCGAAAACCCGGGCGGAATGCTGGCGGACCACCAGGGCCTCGCGGTGAATGACGTGGCAGGCACCGGCCTTGCGACCCCTGTCCCCGACAAGCTTCTGCTGGCGCCTGCGCGCTTTGGTCTGAGCGATGACGACCTGCCCGCCGATGAATTGCCGAAACCCTCAGTTGCTGCCCAGCCCGCGCCGGATGCCACCGCGCAGCTTGGCCAGGACGGAGGCGAGATGGCCATGGCGGATGGCGATTCCGATCCCATGGAAATGCTGGCCAACCAGATCGCCGGTGACGCCTCGCCGTTTGGGCCGGTGAGTGACGAGACACAGATGCAGCCCGAAAACGTCGAGGATGTTCTGGCCATGCTTGGCGCCGAACAGGAAGCCGAGGCAGCAGCCGCTGCCGCCGAAGAAGAAGGTGATCCCGAGCCGGTTATCATCACCAGCAACACCCCCGCCGGGGCGCTGGTTCGCTCATTGCGCCCCAAGACGCGCCCCACCGCGCTGTCGACCGACCCGGTCGCCGCTGCTGTCACCGCCGTGACCTCTGCCCCCCCTCAGAACGAAGTGCAGGAGCTTGACCCGGCAAGCTTACCGGCAGGCACCCGTCTTGCTCAGCTTGGCGCCTATGACAGCGCTGAAACCGCCCGGTCGGAATGGGATCGCTTCACCAGCCGCTTCGGCGAGTTCATGGAGGGCAAGGACCGGGTGATCGAACGGGCCACCAGCGGGGGCAGGGTGTTCTACCGCCTGCGCGCTGCGGGCTTCGAGGATATCTCTGACGCGCGCCGGTTCTGCGCGGCCTTCGTCGCCGAGAACGCCGATTGCATCCCGGTGACGACCCGTTGACGCGCCGCCGTTTCGGAGCAGCCATTCTTGGACCGTCGGGCCCCGTGCTGACCAGCGGGGAGCGTCAGTTCTTCCATGAGTCCAATCCCTTCGGCTTCATCCTTTTTGCCCGCAACCTCGAGACGTCGCACCAAGTGAAGGCGCTTTGCGATGATCTGCGCGACAGCGTGGGCCGCGATGCGCCGATCTTCATCGACCAAGAGGGTGGCCGGGTGCAGCGCCTGCGCCCGCCGCTCGCGCGCGATTGGCTGCCGCCGCTTGACGATGTGCTGCGCTACAGCGACAACGCTGCCGAGGCCATGCGCCTGCGCTATCGCATCATCGCCGCAGAGTTGCGCAGCCTTGGCATTGACGGCAACTGTGCGCCGATGCTCGACGTGGCGCGGGCCGAAACGCACCCCTTCCTGCGCAATCGCTGCTATGGCTCGGATGCCGCCGAGGTGGCCCGCATCGGCCTTGCCGTGGCGCAGGGGCATCTTGATGGCGGCGTGTTGCCGGTGATCAAGCACCTGCCGGGCCATGGGCTTGCGCAGATGGACAGCCACAAGGACCTGCCGCGCATCAATGCCCCGCGCGAGGAACTGGACCGCGTCGATTTCGCCGCCTTCCGCCCGCTGGCAAAGATGCCGTTGGGGATGACTGCGCACCTTGTGTTCGAGGGGCTCAACACTGAACCGGCCACAATCGACCCTTCGATGATCCGCCTTATCCGCGAGGATATCGGGTTTGGCGGCCTGCTGATGACCGACGATCTGTCCATGGAGGCCCTGTCCGGCACGGTGCCCGAGCGGGGCGCTGCCGCCATTGCCGCGGGCTGCGACTGCGCGCTGCACTGCAACGGCGACATGGCCGAGATGGCGCCCCTGATGGCGCTGATAGATGAGATGACCGAGGCTGCTCAGCTGCGGGCTGAGGCCGCCCTGTCGGCGCGCATCGCGCCCGGTGCTGTTGACATGGCCGCCCTCGAGGCGGAGCTTGAAGGCCTTCTGTCCAGGCACCCCTGATGAGCGAAAACCAGACCGAACCGAATGTCGCGTCGCTCAGCGTCGCCGACCGCCTTGCTGCCGAGGCGCTCATCGTCGATGTGGACGGGTTCGAAGGCCCGCTCGATCTGCTGCTGACCCTGTCGCGCACCCAGAAGGTGGACCTGCGCAAGGTCTCTGTCCTGCAGCTGGCGCGCCAGTATCTTGCCTTCGTGGAAAAAGCGAGCGCGCTGCGGCTTGAACTGGCCGCGGATTACCTCGTGATGGCGGCTTGGCTCGCCTTCCTGAAATCGCGCCTTCTGCTGCCCCCCGATCCCACCGAAGCGGGCCCCTCGGGCGAGGAGATGGCCGCGCATCTGGCCTACCAGCTGGAACGGCTGCAGGCGATGCGCGATGCGGCGGCGCGGCTCATGGCGCGCGACCGGCTGGGGCGCGATTTCTTTGCCCGCGGCATTCCCGAGGGCGTCGAACGGGTGCGCCGGGTGCGCTACACCGCGACGCTTCTGGACCTGATGCAGGGCTATGCGCGCATCCGGACCCGCGACGAATTCCGCCCCTTCGTCATGGACCGCGATGCGGTCTACACCATGGAAGAGGCGCTCGGGCGCATGCGCGGCTTGCTGGGCTTTGCCGGACAGTGGACCGACATTTCCTCCTGGTTGCCAGACGGATGGGATGATGATCCGGCTAAATGGCGCTCTGCCACCGCCTCGACCTTTGCCGCCTCGCTCGAGCTGGTCAAGGAAGGCCATGCCGAGCTGCGCCAGACCGACAATTTCGCGCCCATCGAGCTGCGCAAGACCGACCGAAAGAGTGGCAAGGCCAATGACTGACGACGATGACCTCACCCCCGGAGCCGCTGCCGAGGGCGATGAACCCGAGGCGAGCCTGTTCGAGGCACCGCCCATGGACGAACAGGAGCGCATGGTCGAGGCGATCCTTTTCGCCTCTGCAGAACCAGTGAGCGTGCGCGAGCTTCTGAGCCGCATGCCCCACGGATCGGAACCGGTCGAGGCGCTGCGTCTTCTCAAGCAGCGTTACCAGGGGCGAGGTGTCACCTTGCAGCGCGTGGGCGAGGCGTGGGCCATGCGGACGGCACCCGACCTCGGTTACCTCATGCAGAAGGAAACGGTCGAGACGCGCAAGCTCAGCCGCGCCGCGATCGAGACCCTTGTCATCATCGCCTACCACCAGCCGGTGACCCGCGCCGAGATCGAGGAAATCCGCGGGGTGTCGGTGTCTAGGGGTACGGTGGACCAGCTGCTCGAGATGGAATGGATCCGTTTCGGTCGCCGCAAGATGACCCCGGGCCGCCCGGTGACCTTCGTGGTGACGGAGAGCTTCCTCGACCACTTTGGCCTCGAGAACGCCCGCGATCTTCCCGGCCTCAAGGACCTGCGCGCTGCTGGCCTGCTCGAGAACCGGCCGCCACCGGGTATGACGTCGCTTGGCGGAAGCAATGACGAAGAAGACGACAGCGCCGATCAGAGCGAGCTTTTCGGCGACTGATCATTGAAAAAGGCCGCCCCCCGGGGGAGACGGCCTCGGCGTTACCAATGTGATGGATCAGCGAACAACCTGCACGATGGTGCGGCTTTCAGTGTCGACGACCACCGGCAGCCGGTTGACGTTGACATAGCTGTAATCGCTGTCCGGAACGGAGTAGAGTTCGACCTCCTGCGGGATACCTGCGCCCGGGACGACTTCACCGGTCAGGTAAACCGGTTCGACCGGGTTCTGGCGAATGTAGGTCACGGTCGTCTCGTCGGTTTCAGCCGCACCCCCAAGCCCGGCACCGGCCACAAGACCCGCAGCCGCAGCCGCCGGACCACCGATGAGCAGAGCCCCTGCCGCCGCGCCCCAGAGGCCGCCGGCTGCTGCGCCGGTCGCGGTTTCGGACGTATCCTCGTAGGTTACGGTTTCGATGCTTACCGAGGACGGCGCATTGTAAAGAACCACGGGTTCTTCCTCGACCGGGGTGGTGAGGTAGGCTGCATAGGCCCAACCCTGCTGGCCGTCAAAGCTGACCTCGCACCATTCGCCGTCGTCGAGGCAGCCGACAACTTCGACATCCCCGGCGGCAGGGATGACGGATTCGATGGCGTATTCGGGTCCCGGACCCGCACGAAGGTTGAGCTCGGTGGTGGCACTGGCGCTGAGGGCTGCCATGGCGGGGCTGACGAGAAGGCCGACGATGCCGGTCGACAGGAGAAGTGGCTTGGCGAAGCGCATGGTTGGCGTCCTTTTAAACGATTTGATCTTCCGCAAGGGTGCGGCGTGGCAGGACAACCGCCGACGCGGACATCGCGTTCCGCGCCGTACTCATGCCACAGGACCGAAATCGGCAAATCAACGTCACGCCGTTACCGCTGATGAGCGCCCCGCCGCCACTGCTGGTGAGGGGTGGAACTGACTACGTTGTGAGGTGTTCTTTTGGGTTTCGCGTGTCATGACAGAGGCTTGATAGCGATTTCGACTTCTTTTGCGCTACGCCTGTCCCCGTTCGCCGCGTGCGCAGCCGAGGGAGGTTTGTCATAAACACCAACCGTATCGTGAGCATGATCCTGCGCCATGTGCTGCGCCAGCTAACGACGCGCTCTTCCTGTGGCGGAACCAAGGGTGTCCCTCGCTGGCAGCGCTTCCTATCGTGCGGGACGGGCAATCCGTTTGCTCCGCCGCAGCGGCCGGTTGTGACCGCTCGGGCCGAGGACATCATTTTCGCGACCGCGCATTAAGCAAGGCTAAAGGGAGACGGCCTTATACTTCGGGGGCATGCCGGATGGTTGGCGGCGCTCTCGGGAGACGAAGATGAGCAGGCAAGGTCTCGACACCCTATTATTCAACGCGCCCCGGGATGATGCCGCCGCGATCTTTCCAGGGCTGCGCAGCATGGTATGGTTGCGCTACGCCTGCCTCGGGGTGGTCGGGCTGTGCTGCCTAATGGCGCTCGAAGGGCACCTCTTTGGGATCGAGGTGTTCTATTCCTTTCACGGCAAGGCGGTGTTTTCCGTCCCTACACTGGTCGCGATGTCGCTGTCGGCGGCGGCGGTGCTGTTGCAGCATCCCCTGCGCGGCGTCGGGCGGCCCGAAGGCAGCCTGTGGCTTGCGGTCATCGTGACCGCCATCGCGTCACGGGTGTTGCACGAACGTGGGTTGTCCGTCGGTCCCGGGGAAATGGGCGCCAACACCGCGGTTTCCTTCGTCCTGCTCGCCGTCGGACAGCTCAGCTTTGCAAGGCTGCGGCAGGCGTCGTTCACCTTGTCCATGATGTCGATGACGCTGCCATTTCTTGCCCTCTCGGGCTACCTCTACAATGAGCCGCGCATCAGCGGCGCTATGTCCTTGTCCACAAGCATCGCGCTACTTTGCCTTGGCATTGCCTCGACGGCGCGTTTTGCGCGGCGGCCGATGATGCGATCGGTGATCAGCGCGTCACGGGTGGGCCATGCCATCCGTGTGACCACACTTCTCTGGGTCGGTTGGCTGGTGATGACGTCGATCGCGATGCGTATGGCGGATCCCGAGGCAAGGGAACTCATGGCGGTGTTCATGCTGATCCTGTCCTCCATCGCGGCAGTCATCGCCATGCTCCATATCGCACAGAACGCGGAACAGAGGCGGCTTCGCCATCGGTCCCGCGACCGTTCCGTTGCCGGAGCGCTGGAGCGTGACAGCTTGACCGGCCTCCACGACCGCAGGATGGCCGAGCTGTTCATGCACAGTTTCGGCAGCCAGAGCGCTGTGAGCCTGATGCTGATCGGCATCGACCAGTGGGGGGCCGCGCAGCGCCGGCTAGGCCCGGATGCCGCGGAAGAGATGTTCCGGCAGATGTGCTCTGCGCTACGGGCCGAGGTAGGCGCGGACGAACAGCTGGTGATGTGGCAGAAGGGGAGGGTGCTCGTGATGTCGCGCGCAGCCAGCGCAGAGTGGATCAAGCAGCGAGCCGAGCAGCTGAGGAACTGCGCCATGTCCGGCCTCAGCGGCGACGAGGGTGCGGATCAGTGGACTGTCTCTGCCGGTGCCTCTTGCACCCGCAAGGGTGACACGAGCATGGAGCCGGGCATCTTCCGTGCCATTTCCGCCCTCGTCGAGGCGGAGCGCGTCGGATGTGACAGGGTCGTGCTCGCTCTTGTCGCCTGAGGATTGGCCGCCGGCCACTCAGGCGCTGCGGAAGTGTTTGGACAGTTTCAGACCCTGACCCTGGTAGTTGGACGCAATCCCGGAGCCGTAAAGCTGCCGTGGCAGCTCGTCCATCCGTTCATAGACGAGCCGCCCCACGACCTGCCCATGTTCCAGCACGAAGGGCGCTTCGTGGCAACGAACCTCCAGCACCCCCCTTGATCCGGTCCCACCGGCGGCACCATGACCGAAACCGGGGTCGAAGAAGCCGGCGTAGTGGACCCGGAACTCACCGACCATTGCAAGGTAGGGGGCCATCTCGGCGGCGTATGCGGGGGGGATGTGAACCGCCTCGCGGCTCACGAGGATGTAGAAGGCATCTGGATCAAGGATCAGGCGCCGCCGGTCGGTGTGGAGTGGATCCCAGAACTCTGCCGGATCGTATTGCCCGATGCGGTCAAGGTCGATGACGCCCGTATGGGGCTTGGCGCGCCAGCCCACCAGCGTGCCTTCGGCCGGGTCAAGATCAACCGAAAACCCAAGGCCTTGTCCAATGACTGCCGGGCCGCCGGTGACGAGGGTCTCGGCCTCGTGAAGCGTCCGAAGCTCCGTGTCGGAGAGAATGGATTGGCCTCGGCGGAACCGGATTTGGTTGAGACGCATGCCCGTTCGGGCCAGCACCGAGAAGCTGCGCGGGCAGATCTCCGCATAAAGCGGGCCGCTATAGCCCTCGCGGACGCGGTCGAACTCGGTTCCGCCGTCGGTGATCGTGCGTGTCAGAAGATCGAGACGCCCGGTTGAGCTCTTGGCGTTGGCAACGGCGCCAACCTCGGCGGGAAGATCGAGATGTTCGAGCAGCGGCACCACGTAAACGCAACCCTTCTCGAGCACGGCCCCCGCGGTGAGGTCGACGCGGTGCATCTCAAACTCGTTGAGCCGCGCCGCGACGGTGCGATCGCCGCCGGCAAGGAAGGACGCGCGCACGCGAATAGCTTCGGTCCCGAGCCTTAGATCAAGGCTGGCCGGTTGCACCTGACCGTCAGCCAGAGGCTGGCCCGGCGTGATGGCCCCATCGGCGATGAGGGCGTTGATCTGCTGGCTGGCGAGTACCCCGGTCATGCCCGTCGCTCCGGTATCGTTCCTGTGGTTCGCAGGTCCTTAGCAAGGCCCGGCAGGAAATGGGAGAGTAAAAGCAACCCTTTGTGCGGGTTGATCTTTCTGACACAAGTCACGTCTCGAGAGACGTTGGAATAAAGGGGATATTTGGTCGGGCTAGCAGGACTCGAACCTGCGACCTTCCGTCCCCCAGACGGACGCGCTACCAGGCTGCGCTATAGCCCGACTTGTTATTCGGGCTTCTTACCTGTTCTGCAGGCAGGGGCAAGCCCTTTCAGCGCGTTTTTTCACCTTTTTGCATCAATGGCGGGCGGAGCGGGAGCCGCCGTCGATCCATGCCCGCAATGCCTGTACATGGGGCATCAGAGCATCGGCTTGGCCGGGCGAAAGCCGCTCGATCCTGGCCGTGAGGCTCAGGGCGCGCGCCTTCGGGGCAGGCAGGTTGTCTAGATCCGGCAGATCAGGAATCACTGCTGGCGCGGATGCGCCTGCATCGACTGCAGCCGGTTCGGCATGCCGCGGATCTTCAACACTTTCCTGGCCATCGGTTCCGGAATTGACAGCCGCGAGCGGATCTTTTTCCTCAGCCTCAGCCTCAGCCTCAGCCTCAGCCTCAGCCTCAGCCTCAGCTTCGGTACCGGGGACCAGGGCCGGCTCGGTGGCCTGGATTGCCTCGTGCACAAAGCCTTCGGGATTCACGGTACCTTCGCCACGTTCCTCGAGGGATTGCGTGAGAAAGTCTGGGAGAGGCTCCGGGGCCTGCTGCGCCCCGACGGTTTCGACCGCGAGCGCGGTGTCGTCTGCGGAGCCATCGTCCGCGGCGCTTGTATCGGCGGCAATGTCGATCAACGCGCTGTCGCTGTCGCTGTCGCTGTCGCTGTCGCTGTCGCTGTCGCTGTCGCTGTCGCTGTCGCTGTCGCTGTCGCTGTCGCTGTCGCTGTCGAGGGCGGGCGTGTCTGCCGTGGGGTTGCCCTGCGTCTCTTCGGCGGGGACTTCCAACCGAGGTTGGGCAAGGACGTCCGCCGCGTTGGTCATGATATCCCGCTCGGCCACGGCTTCATTCGTGGAATCGCCCTCGTTGAGGATCGGTGCCGAGGGCATATCAGACGCGGGTGCGTCATCTACGGAAGCTGCGGAACCCGAATCCCAAGCATCAAGCGCATTCGGGATCGGCATCTCCAACGGATCTTCCACGAAGTGCTCTTCCGAAGCCAGATCCGCTGAAGAGTCGGGGCAGACAGCCGCTTCGGCATCCGCAGCATCCGTGTGTGCACCGCCGTGCGCGGTTGCGCCGTTCATCGCGGGTTCGGCGGGCGCTATGTCCGCATCCGGTTCGGCCAAGGCATCTTGGGCGGAGGGGGTGGCCGGAGGGGAGGTCAGATCGTTAGGCCGAGCGTCGTCCTCTTCGGGGGCGGCCGCTTCGACGGCGCTTGCCGCGGGGGGCTCTGCCGGCGTGAAGGGAAGCACCGTGCCGCTTTCGGTTTCGACCTCGATGAAGGGCGCGTCCTCGATGGGGTCTTCGTCGTCGAGAGCCACGGGCGCGAGGCCAGAGACATGGCGAACCCCTTGTTCACGCAATATTTTCTGCACGCCCTTGATGGTCATGCCATCCTCGTGCAGCAGCTTGCGGATGCCGGCGAGAAGGGCGATGTCACCGGGGCGATAATAGCGGCGGCCGCCGGCGCGTTTCACCGGCTTTACCTGGCTGAACTTGCTTTCCCAGAAGCGCAGGACATGGGCTTGCGTGTCCAGCAGGTCCGCCACTTCGGTGATGGTGCGGAAGGCGTCGCGGGACTTGGTCATGGGTTGTTATCCCCCGGTTTTGGGGGCCTCTTTTTACCGCCGGGCAGCAGGCAACGTCGTACTGCGTCGCCGCCGGCGCCTGTTAGCTCTTGTTGCCCGAGGCAACCCTGTCCTTCATGAGGTGGGACGGGCGGAAGGTGAGCACACGGCGCGGCTGGATCGGAACCTCTTCGCCGGTCTTGGGATTGCGGCCGACGCGGGCGGCCTTGTCCCGCACCGAGAAGGTGCCGAAAGACGATATCTTCACCTGTTCGCCGCGCACCAGCGCGTCGGACATGTGTTGCAGGACCGCCTCGACCAGTTCGGCGCTTTCATTGCGCGACAGGCCGACTTCGCGGAAGACCGCTTCGCTCAGATCCATGCGTGTCAGTGTCTTTTCGCTCATACCCGTCCCTCCCAGGTTTTGAGTAAGCATAGGCGGAGGGATTTCCGAGTCAATATCAGGGACTTGGAACAGAGTCTCTTACCGTGGATTTGCCCGGTAATCCGCTTACCAGCGCAGAACGACCGAGCCCCAGGCAAGGCCGCCGCCGATGGCTTCGGTCACCAGAAGCTGGCCGGGCTGGAATTTTTCCTCGGCCTTGGCGACTGACAGGGCAAGCGGAATCGATGCGGCAGAGGTGTTGCCGTGATCCTGAACCGTCATCACCACGCGCTCGAGCGGTAGCCCGAGCTTTTTGGCGGTGCCGGTGATGATCCGGGAATTGGCCTGGTGCGGCACGACCCAATCCACGTCCGCCTCGGTGAGGCCGGCGCGACCCAGTGAAGTGCGGGCGGTTGCGGCAAGCTTTTCCACCGCGTGGCGAAAGACCTCGCGGCCCTCCATGCGCAGGTGGCCGATGGAATTGGTGCTGACGCCGCCGTCGACATAGAGCAGGTCGCGGAAGCGCCCGTCAGAGTTGAGGTCCACGGCAAGGATGCCGCGATCCTGTGGCGTGCCCTCGGCCTCGGCGGCCTCAAGCACCAGGGCACCGGCGCCATCCCCGAAAAGCACGCAGGTGGAGCGGTCGTTCCAGTCGAGGATTCGGGAAAAGGTCTCGGCCCCGATGACCAGTATTCGCTTGGCGGTGCCCGAGACGATGAGGGCGTTGGCGTTTGCCAGCGCATAGACGAACCCGGCGCAGACCGCCTGAATGTCAAAGGCAAAGCCACCCTCCATCCCGATGCGTGCCTGTACCATAGTGGCAGCGGAGGGGAAGGTAAGGTCGGGGGTCGAGGTGGCGACAACCACACCGTCGATGTCCGCAGCCGTCAGCCCGGCATCGGCAAGGGCGGCATTTGCGGCGCGGGACGCGAGAATCGATGTGGTCTCATCCTCTGAGGCAAAATGCCGACGCTCGATCCCGGAACGGGACCGAATCCATTCGTCCGTGGTGTCGAGGGTCTTTTCGAACTCCGAGTTGGGAACGACGCGTTCGGGCAGATAGTGTCCAATGCCTGCCACCTGTGCCCGTATCGTCATGGGTTCGTTCCGTCCTTCTGCTGCTCTTTCGCCGGGTCCGACCGCTCTTCGGCGGTACTCTCGGAGGCCTCGGCTGCCTGCGCAATGCGCGCGGCCAACCTGTCACCGAATCCTGATTTCGCTAGGTCATACGCCAGTTCGGCGGCTGCGGCTATGCCTGTGGCATCGGCGGCACCGTGGCTCTTGACCACCGTACCGTTGAGCCCGAGGAACACGCCGCCATTCTTGCGGCGCGGATCAATGCGCGCCTGAAGCCGCTTGAGCGAGGTCAGCGCCAGCAGCGCCGCCACCCGCGACAGGGGCGAATAGGCAAAGGCTTCGCGCATGAACTGGCCGATGAGGGACGCGGTGCCTTCGCCGGTCTTGAGCGCGATGTTGCCGGTGAAGCCGTCGGTGACGATCACGTCGCAGCGATCCCCCGAGAGGTCTCCGCCTTCGGCGAACCCGACGAATTCGAAATTGTTCTCTTCCGCATGGGCCGCGATCAGCTCGTGCGCCTGCTTGAGCTCGGCGTGGCCCTTGTGCTCTTCGGTGCCGACGTTGAGCAGGCCGACACGGGGCCGTTCCAGCGACAGACCGTTGCGGGCGTAGGAGGTGCCCATGAGGGCGTATTTCAGCAGATCCTGCGCATCGGCGCGGATATCCGCGCCCACGTCCAGCATCACGTTGAACCCCTGCGGGTTGCGCGAGGGCCAAAGCACGGCGATGGCAGGGCGATTGACGCCGGGCAGCTTGCGCAGGCGCACCATGGCCAGCAGCATCAGCGCGCCGGTGTTGCCGCAGGACACGGTCACTGCGGCTTCCTTGTTGCGCACGGCATCAAGGGCAGACCACATCGAGGTGTTCTGACCATTGCGCATGACGTGGCTGGGCTTGTCGTGCATCGACACGACACCTTCGGCATCGCGGGTTTCCACCCGGCTGCCAAGATGGCGGTGTTTCGCGACAAGGGTATCGAGCTCGGCCTTGGGGCCGTGCACGAGGAAGCGCACGTTCTTGTTGCGCTTGGCAAAGGCAGCGAGGCCGGCAACAACAGCTGCCGGCCCGCGATCGCCGCCCATGGCGTCGATAGAAAGCACCAGAGGCTCGCCTGCCTTGGAGATGTCGGTTGAGGACGTCATGCGGCGCGAGCCTTTGGGATGTTTCAGGCTGCGTCTTCGTCCAGGTCGACTTCGTCGGCCATCGCGACGACTTCACGCTCTGCGTAGTGACCGCAGGACGGGCAGACGTGGTGCGGGCGCTTCAGCTCGCCGCAGTTGTCGCATTCGTTGGGGTTGCCGGCAACGAGGGCATCATGCGCCCGGCGGTTGTTGCGGCGCGATTTGGATACTTTGTTCTGTTGGACGGCCATGTCTCAACTCCGACTTTCGCGTGTGTGGGGCAAATAGGTTGCCCGTTCCGTTCGGGCGTGACCGGCCTCATAGTCCCAAGGACCGAAGCAAGCAACCCGGAATTCCGATGAAGGCGCGAAAATAGGAATTTTCCCCAGAATCGCAAGCCTTATTTACTCAGGACTTGCTACCTTCGTCGTCTTCGCCGCCTGTCTGCATGCTGTCGCGCAAACCTGCAAGGGCTGCGAACGGGTTCGGACGATCCTCAAGGATCTCGCGATCTGCTTCCTCGGCGGAATCCAGCTGCTGTGTAACCGCATCGGCACCCTCGGCATGGGGGTACTGCGGCAGCGCCAGCGTCAGCGCCTCGGTCAGCACCGCGCCAAGGTCGATGACGTCGGGCAGGGGGTCGGCATCGTCGTCAGGCACCTCGATCTCCGAGCCCTCGGGCGTGCGGGTCAGGTCCTCTTCGGGCTGCCACAGGCGTTCCACCGGCTCTTCGATCCGGGTCACCACCGGCTCGAGCGTCACCACGCAGGCCTGCATCACAGTGGCGCCGAGCGTGCCCTTGAGCCGCCATGCGTCGCGCCCCTCGGGCGTGATCTCGCCGGCGAAGCGCACCTTCCGCAGGCCCAGCAGGCCCAGCTTTTCGGTAAGGGCGGTACGTGCGGCATCGTCGGGGCGGATGTCGAACGGTGTAGGGCTGTTGTTGCGCAGCGCGGCGACGCGCAGTCTCTGAGCCCCTTGGGCCGCATTGCTCATGAGTGCTTTCCTTTGCTTGAACGGCTTGGCTTCGTTATGTAATCGGGGATAGAAGACCCGCAAGGGCAGAGACAAGAGGGCAAGGTCGCAGTTCCATGACAAGATTCGCAAGATCCGCAAGGCCCGCCGTTCTGGCCGTCATGGTGTCGCTTGGCCTGTCGGCCTGCACGGCGCAGTATCGCACCCATGGCTATACCCCGTCCGAAAGCGATCTGCAGCAGATCGTACCCGGAGTCGATACCCGCACCACCGTCCAGGAGGTTGTGGGCGTGCCGACGACCTCCGGCGTGCTGAACGAAAGCGGCTACTACTACATCGAATCCGAGGTCCGCACCTTTGCGTGGCAGGCCCCCGAGGTGGTGAACCGCGAGATCGTCGCAATCAACTTCGATGGCGCCGGCGTGGTTCAGAACGTGTCGCGCTACGGTCTTGAGGACGGCAACGTGGTGCCGCTGTCGCGCCGCATCACTCGCACCACCGACGGCGAGATCAGCTTTATCCGCAAGCTCTTCGGCAACATTGGCGGCCTGACCCTCAGCCAGTTCGCGCAAGAGTAGGGGCCGCATGCCCTCCCGGCAGTCCATCGGTATCGAGGACGCGGGCAGGGCGTTGCCGCTGGAACGCGGGCGCTACCGGGTCCGCGAAGCCGCAGGCGATGGGGATGTGGCGGCGGCGCAGGCCCTGCGGGGACTGGCCTTCTTCGGCCCCGGCGGCGGCGTGGATCGTGATGCCATGGACGCGCGCTGCCACCATGTCCTGATCGAAGAGATCGCGTCGGGGACGCTGGTGGCGTGTTTCCGCTATTTCAGGATGCGCAGCGGCGCGGACATCAGCGGAAGCTATTCGGCGCAATATTACAATCTTGATCACCTCGCCGCAGGCTTCGATGGCCCGTCGCTGGAACTTGGGCGGTTCTGCATCCGGCCGGGGGCCGGGGATGCGGATATCCTGAGGCTGTCCTGGGGCGCGATCACCGCGCTGGTCGACATGGGTGCGACGCAGCTCTTGTTCGGCTGCGCCAGCTTCCCCGGAACCGATCCTCAGCCCTACAGGGCTGCCTTCGCCCGGCTGCGCAGCCATCACACGGCGCCCGAGCGCTGGCAGATCCAAGAGCGCGCGCCTGAACGGATCCGGTTCGGCGCTGTCACCGGGCCGGACCAAGGCGGTGGACCGGCTACGGATGCCGCAAACCGACCGGGAGCCGGTCATGGTGTGGGGGGCGATACCGGGGCAGGCGATCCGCGCGCGGCGCTGCGGGCGATTCCACCTTTGCTGCGCACTTACCTGGGAATGGGCGGCTGGGTCAGCGATCATGCGGTGATCGACCGGCAGATGAACACGCTGCACGTCTTCACGGCGGTCGAGGTGGCCACCATCCCGCCCGCCCGGGTGCGGGCGCTGCGGGCAATCGCCGGCTAGGCCTCTTCGGTGAGGTCGGCGCGGATCGCCTCGAGCCGGCGGCGGAACCGCGGGGCATCGAGCCGCCGGGTCACGTTCTCGCACAGCGTCATGGCCAGGGCCTGGCGGCCATCGGATTCCAGCCGTGCCAGTAGCTTGCGCAGGTAGGGCGTGTAATCCCGGCGTCGGCGCATCATGCGGGCGAATGCCAGATCGTCCAGGCTGTCTCCGGCGACGGCCTCGAGCAGCGGCACGATCAGGTCGAGCTCGAGCAGGTCCGCCTGCAGCGCGCTGCCCATGAACGGCAGGCGCAGGCGGTTTACGTTGGGCCGGTGGAACAGCGCCGCGTGCATCGCGTCGAGCCGTTCGCGCGGATCGTAAAGCAGCCAGGCCGTTTCCGCGCCCTCTACCATGTCCGGTGCGTAGCCGTAGCGTGAGGTGAAGTTGAGGCGGCGCATCTCGGTGAAGCGCTCGTCCCATTCCGTGACCCGCGGATCAAGGGTGGCCTGAGGTGCCAGCATGACCACCCGCGCGCCGGGGGCGGCGACGGAATAGGCAGCGGCGGCATAGCCGCAGGGGCCCGCCCCGTAAAAGATCACCGTTTCGAAATCGTCGAAGAACCCGTCGTCCAGCAGTTGATCGAAGAAGGCATAGACGCGCCCGTCCCGGAACCACGTGTCACGCGACGAGACAAGGGTCAGCGTCGACCAACCTGTCTGGCCGGAAACCTCCCAGCCCAGCGGCTTGGACGTTTCCGACAGCGCCTCGATCCCGGGAAGGGATTCGAAGCTCACCAGCAGGGTGTCGCCCCGCTCCACGAAGACGGCATGATGGCGCTTGCCCAGCGGTTCGGAGAACCCGTCGGCTTCGCCGATCTGCGACACCGCATTGATCCACTGCCCACGCCGGAGCCCGGTAAGATCGACGGAAGAAAGATCTGTCTGGTCCTGCATGGATGCCTGCCGATTTTTGTTCCCCGGTGGTGAGCCTGTCGTCCGGACCCTGGGGCTTGCCTGTATTGATCGAAAAAATGGCGGTCGTTTGGGGCGCAATTATGCTAAAAGCGGGGTGCTTTTGCGAGCTGTTAAGGGCGTTTTATGTTGGGGGTTCGGGTTTTGGCGCGTCAATCGTCCTCTGGCGAGATCTGTTGCGCGGCGCGTGCGTGGGCCTGCAGGGCGGCAGCCGCCTCCGGTGACAGCGGGCGGCTTGGCGGGGTCATCATCAGGCGCCCCATGAGGGTGCGGCTCTGCTCGTCCAGCATCAGCTGTGCAAAGCGCTCCTGCCGCCAGCGGATTGCGCCGGCATGCAGTCTCGCAAGGGTTTCGTCTCTCCCAAAGGCCGCGCGCAGGGGCCGCACGGCGGGGGACAGGCCAAGGATTGAGGGATCTTCTTCCTGGTTGAGGTTGCGTTCCACCCAGTAATCCAGCCCGAGCTTGTCGCCGGAATGCACCGCACGACCGCGCGCGGATTTGAGCACGTAGTTCTCCATCGACCCGAGCGGGTAGTGGTTGAGCTGCACGAGCCCGTGGTTTGAGCGTCCGTAGTGCGAGAAGATCCCCTTGCGGCGATAGCGCGGGGGCAGCTCGCGGCCTTCACCATCGAACCAGCGCGCTGCATCCGCGCCGGTGGGGTCGGGCGCACGGGGCCTGTGGACACCGAGTTTTCCATAGGCACCCGTGTTGCGGTAGAGGGTCTTGAACATCGCTGCCCGCCAGGGCCAGCCCATGGCACGGGGCGCGGCACGGGTGAACAGCTCGGGGATTGGGCGGTCCTCGTGGCGCAGGATCCCGGCATTGCCGAAAAGCCGCCAGGTGAGCGTTATGGCATCCGCCTTCGGCAGGGCTGCGATCAGCGCGGGCAGGGTGCGGTCGCCCACGTGGACGTTGACGAACTCGTCGATGTCGAGTGGCAGAAGCCAGTCGGCCGCGCGTACCGCCTTTGCCTCGTCAGCCAGTTTCAACCCGGTGAACTGGATGCCGCCGGTTCCATGGGGGCCGTCGTTGCGGATATGCGTGACGTGGCCGAGGCTTGCCAGCCGGTCGAGCATCGCGTCGGTGCCGTCGTCGCAATCGTTGGACAGGGCCACCACGTGAGTGATTCCGCAGGCCATGTGATGGGCCAGCCAGTCCAGCAGGAAGGCGCCCTCGTTGCGCACGCACAGAACCGCGGTGATCTGCATCTTCAAAAGTCCCGCCGGAAGGTGACGACCTTGCCCTCGGAGGCCTTCGGGAAATAGGTGAGCCCGGCGCCGTGCATGGCGTCGAACACCGCGCGCACGCCCGTGGCTCCGATCCACTGGGGGTGCAGTTCGATCACCGCACAGCGCAGGCAGGACCAGTCTCCGGCGGGCAGAAGCTCGGCCTCGAAGCCTTCGATGTCGCAGACCAGCACGTCGGGGCATAGCTCGGTCAGCACGTCGTCCAGCCGATGGCGGGGGACTGGCACGGTTTCGATGATGCTGTCGGGATCACTTCCCCGGTGCATTGACGAGGCCAGAAAGTTCGAGCGTAGGTGAAAGTCGACCGGGTCGCCGCCCTGCGCGGTCAGAAGAGCGTTGCGCATTTCGACGTTGGTGACGCCGTTGGCTTCGTGGACGCTGGCGATGTAAGGCAGTAGGCGGGGGTTTGCCTCGTAGCTGACCACCCGCGCGACCTTGCGGTTGACCGACAGCAGGGACGAGACATAGCCAATGCCGCCCCCAAGCTCGAGCACCACGTCGCCTTCATGCACCACCCGCGACACCGCATCGCATTCCTTGCGCTCGTAGGTGCCGGTGCGCAGGGCACCACGGATGCGGCCGGTCGTGATCTGCGGATGCTTGGGGATCCGGAGGCCCCGGGAGCTGATGTAGGGATTGCGGGGGGCAGCGTCGGTCATGGTTCAGCTCTCCATGTCAAGCGCAAGCGAATAGGCCGCGCGTTCGGTGGCCGTCAGGTTGAGGCTCTGCGCCTGTTCGAAGAGCTCGGCAAATTCGGGGATGGTCCGCAGCTCGGCCGCCTTGGCCCGGTGCCAGTCAAAGCCCGCCACATGCAGCCGCCCAAGCTCGGGGTCCGCCAGCAGCCGCTCATACTCGGCTCGTACCCGGGGAAGGTTGCGCTTTATGGTGATGTCGCGGGCCCCGGACCAGTCCATGCGGATCCAGTAGTTGAGCCCGATGGTGCGGTCCACGTGCAGCGCGCGGCCTCTCTGGCGTTTGACGAGAAAGCTCTCGGCGCTGCGCAGGGGGTAGTGGTTGAGCTGCACGAGGTCGTAGCCGATGGTCTTCTTCGACGACCTCCAGCCGTTGCGCAGGGCCTCGGCGGTCATGTCCTCGCCCGAGCCGTTGACCCAGCGCACGCGTGTTTCGGCGCCCTCGGCCAGCTTGTTGGGCCGGTGGCAGGACAGCTTGCCGTAGGCTCCGATATTGCGGATCATGGATTTGAAGCCCCAAGCAGTGTGGGGCTTGGGGCAGAATTTCGGGGCGCAGGCCTCGAACTGGTCAATGACGAGGCGGTCCTCCAGCCGCCGCACACCGTCGTTGCCGAAAAGGCGCCATGTCATCGCGATATTGGTGGCGTCCGGCACCCGCGCCAGCAGGTCCCCCAACGTGCCGTTGCCGCAGCGCACGTTGATGAACTCGTCCACGTCGATGTGAATGATCCACGCTGCCTGCTGCACCAGCGGGTCGGTCAGCGCCCGGTCGAGTGCCCATTGTTGCGGTGATTTGCCCTGCCAGTCATCGTTGCGCCGGTGCTCCACCACACCCATCTGTTGCAAGCGGTCGAGGATCTCGGCGGTGCCATCATCGCAGTCGTTGGTGTAGACAAGGAAGCCGTCCACGCCGAGGGCGCGGTGATGGGCCACCCATTCGGCGATATAGGGGGCTTCGTTCTTCATGCAGGCGATGATCACCGTGCCGCTGCTGCCCTCTGGCAAGGCGGCGCGCGGCGCGGCATCGTAGGGCGGTAGGCGCTGTTCCTCGTCGATCTGCCCCAGGCGGTCGTGCGGTGCATAGGGAGACCTTGCCAGCCGGGCATAAGCCTGCCGGGCCGAGGCGGGCATGTGCCGCTCGGCATCGGGCCCGAGCGCAGGCACCGGTGGGGCCTCGGGAGGCTTTGCCCGGATCGGGCGGGCCTGTTGCGGGCGCGGCGTCTGCGCGGCGCGCAGCTGCGCAAGTTCTGGTGCCCGCAGCAGGCTTTCTTCGGCCGAGGCTTTCTCGATCCGCTTGCGGAAGGCCAGCAGGTACTGGGTGGCGCGAAATCCCAAAGTCGGGTCCGTCTCGGTCCAAGACGGCAGCGGCGCATCGGGGGCCATCGCCGCCGGGTTCAGCCCGGGATGCTGTGCGCAAAGCGCGGTGATGTCGTCGGCAAAACGCTCCGAAATGGCGCCGAGGCTACCGGGTGCGATGCCTCGCCCGTGTACCTTGATCTCGCCCAGCAGCTTGCGCCAGAGCGGTCGGGGCAGGAACGTGCCGCGCTGCGCCAGAAGCCGCAGGAGCGCGTCGTTCATCAGCCGGCACCGGGTCATCCACGCGGCAGACATGGGGGCGGGGGGACGTTCCGGTGTGGCGGGGCCGACGGCGCCGGATATGCCGAAGGCTTCGCACATCTCCTGCGCGGCATCGGGACCGTAAAGGCGCGTCAGGTCGAGACTGCGCAGGCGCATCGCCCCCTTGCCGAACACGGTTTCCCATTCATGCTGCATCCGGGCAAAATCCAGCCAGAACACCGCGCCCTGCGCCTCGGCGAATTGTCCCGCCTGCGGATCAATCGCCGGACGGGTCCGAAGCGCCGACTGCCACCAGTCCTGCGCGCGGGCAACACCAAGCTCGAGCGCAAGGGACCGGTTGCGCCCTTCAAGGAGTTGCGCCCCGTAGCGACGGACCAGCATGCGCGCGGGATCGTCCAGATGAGCCACAAGGGTGATGTCTTGGGATATGGGAGAAAGCAGGTCGCGCAGCGCCTTGAATTCGCTTCGCGATGACAGGCCGGACCCAAGCTGATGCGCAGACAGGATCAGCAGGTCCGGTGACGCTATCTCGACTTCTTGCATCAGCCGCTGGCGCAGGTCGTCCCGAAGCTCGGCCTGTTTGCCGGGCAGCATGTAACCCCGGTTGAAGCGCAGGGCATCCACCGCTCCAGGGTCCGATACCGCCATGAACAGCCGCGTATGGTTCCTGGCCCCCGGCGCCTGGGCGTGGAGCACGCCGTTGGCCCGAAGGTCTTCGTGCCTGGCCTGCAGCACCTGCTGAAGGCGGTCCGTCGCTGCGGCGTCGGGGCCGATATGCACGATGATCCTCACGTGGCGGATCCGGTCCGGACCGACGTGTTCTCGTTCGCCTGTCCCCACCATGGCAACTCGACCCCGATGTGGGCCGAGATTCTGGCCGGAGCCTGCGGATCGGCGATGTCGTATTCGAGGAACCGCGGATCATCGGCAAAGAGATGCCGCAGGAAGGCGTAATGCTGCGCGATCCACGTGGCTCGTTGCAGGCGGGTATCGCCAAACCCCTTGGGAAGGCCAGGAACATTGCCGCCAGGCAGCCGGTTCGTGCCAAGATCTGACCAGCGCAGCATGGAATGCGCGGCCTCTTCCGGGTCGCGCCACGACGCGACGAACCGCAGGTCCGGGTGCCGGTCGCGCAGGCTCTGGATCAGCCCGAAATCGGTCTGCGGCCAGAGGCACAGATCGCGGTTCAGCACCGAGATCTCGGTCAGTGCGTCGAAGCTGCCCAGCCGCTCCAGCGGATCACCCGAACCGTAGTAGCCCTCGTAGAGCTGGCGCCCCACGAAGCTGCCGGCGATGTCCTTCTCCGGACAGGTCCGGCGGCGCAGCTTGAAGTCTGCCACCAGCCAGCCCGACTTCTCGAGTGCGACGCCAAGGGTGGTGGTGCCTGTCTTGGGCAGGCCAAGATTGATGAGCTTCACGGCCATCTAGGCAAGTCCCAGTTCTGTCATCAGCTCGGGTTCGCCGGGAGGATATGGGGGAAGCGCCTTCAACTGTCCGTGCATCTTCGCAAAGGCGGGGTCGGTCAGCAGTGCATCGCGCCGGGCGCGGTGGGCGGCGACACTGGCCTCGTGCAGCGCCCCGAGGGGGCCGCACTTCATCTTGGCCAATGCTGCGTGGAGCGCGGGCAGGTGGCGGAGGATAGACTGGTCTTCCCACGCGCTGTCGTTACGTTCGCGCCAGTAGGTGTCACCGAAGGCACGCCCCTCGCGGTTCACGTCGCCCCGGTCGTTCTTGACGATATAGCTGTCGAGAGAGCGCAGCGCGTAGTGGTTCAGCGTGGCATGGTGCCGTGCGCCCGCTGCAGGAAACTTGCGCATGCGGCGCGGATTGGCGGCCTTGAGGAATTTCGGTGGCACTGGGCGGCCCGACCCGTCGGTCCAGACCGGCGGCGCCACCCGCGGCCTGTCGCGACAGAATGGCCGATGCGCGCCGTAGTAGTGCAGCGGGAAATCACGGCGCACCAGCGTCTTGACCTCGATGGCGGTCTCAGCGCACCACAGGTCGGGATTGTGGGTGTGGGTGAACTGCTCGATGACAGGGCGGTCCTCGTAGGTTTCGATGCCGTCATTGGCGAAGAACTGGAACGTGACCGAGACCGCCTGCGGATCGCCGCAGGCCTCTATTAGCGCGGGAAGGGTATGGTCGCCCGCATGTATGTTCAGAAACTCATCCACATCGGCCACCCACACCCAGTCCGCGCCGGTCACCAGCGGATGGCGGGCCGCATGTTTGAGTGCCTCCATCTGGTAGTTGCGGCCCTCGGCGGGGTTGGGCAGGCGTGTGACGCCGTAGTCGCCCATGGCATCCAGAAGCGCGTCGGTGCCGTCGCTGCAATCGTTGGTGTAGAACAGGAAATGCGTCACGCCGATCAGGCGGTTGTAGGCCACCCATTCCAGTAGGAAGGGGCCTTCGTTCTTCACGCATGTCACCGCAGTCACGCGCATGGGCGCCCCCGCGTCACTGGTCTGCACATCCGCCCGCTCCGGCCTCTCGTGGCCCGCCGGTTGCTCCGGTGTGGCCGATGATGGTGGGAAACATCGCATTGCCGGGCTGGATCGTCAATTGCGGGCGGCTGGCAAGGGGCCTTGGAGAACGGCGCAAACCCTTGCACTATCGCGCCCCAGCGGGCATTGCAGCCGCGAACACAGGTCGGCGCGAGCGTGCCGGCCCCAAAGGCGGGGACGCAGACATGGCGAAGAAGCCGACGGGAAAGAACACCTCCGGACGCGGGCAGCGCGATCTCAAGGTCAAGGTCAAGACGGCACGGGGGCGGACCACGTCCTCGACCCGCTGGCTGCAGCGGCAGCTGAACGACCCGTATGTGAAGCGCGCCAAGGACGAAGGCTATCGTGGACGCGCGGCGTTCAAGATCCTCGAGCTGGACGAGAAGTTTCGCTTCCTCGTGCCGGGCGCACGGGTGGTGGACCTTGGCTGTGCACCCGGCGGCTGGTGCCAGGTGGCGGTGCCCCGCGTCAACGCGCTGGGCGAGCGGTCCGGCAAGGCGCAGGGCTTTGTCCTCGGGGTGGACCTGCAGGAGGTCATCCCGATCCCCGGCGCCGAGATCCACCAGCTCGATTTCATGGACGAAGGTGCCGATGACAAGGTCAAGGAATGGCTTGGCGGCACCGCGCACGTGGTGATGTCGGACATGGCGGCCTCGTCTTCGGGGCACAAGCAGACGGACCACCTGCGCATCATCTCGCTGTGCGAGGCAGCGGCGGAGCTGGCCTTCGACGTGCTCGAGCCGGGCGGCACCTTTGTCGCCAAGGTGCTTGCGGGCGGGGCAGAGCAGGGGCTTCAGGCCCTTCTCAAGAAGCGCTTCGAAAAGGTCGCCAACGTGAAGCCCCCGGCAAGTCGGGCGGACTCCTCCGAGAAATTCGTGGTCGCAACCGGCTTCCGCGGCTAGGGCTACGGGCAGGATCCTGATCGGTGTTTCAGTCAGGGCGAGATCAGGGCCGTGGCTGCCGCGTCAGCGACGCATGGGCGCTGACCTGAAAGATAACGGAGAAACCGGGCGACAGGGTAGCTTCTTCGATGAAGCCCTCCGTGCCGAGTATCATGTCCTGGTGCAGATAGCGCTGCCGTAACCGCCTGAGCTGCCTTGCCGGTCGCGATGCCACGTGCTCCGGCTCCACGTGTCCGGCAGCCAAGAGGGGCGGCGCGCCGCGCGCCGGCAGGGTGATCAGTGTCGCTGTCGTCGGTGCCGTGCCAACAATCTGCATGATGGTCCTCCTGCGACAGGTATCGGGGCAGAAGGTTTCCAGCCGGTAAACGAAACCCGGGTCGTGGGACATTCTGTCGTTGCGGGCCTTGCGCCCTGCCGCGCGGTGCCGCACCGTCCGGCGACCACTTCCCCGGGAGGAAACGATGAGCGTCATCCTGTGCTACGGCGACAGTAACACCCATGGCACCATGCCCATGACCATCGCCGGCCAATCCCTGCGCCATCCGCGCGGGCAGCGCTGGCCCGATGTCATGGCCCGGCTTCTGGGGCCCGATCACGAGGTCATGAGCGAAGGTCTTCCGGGCCGCACCACCGTGCATGACGACGTGGTCGAGGGAGGCGAGCGCAACGGTATCAAGGTGCTTCCCGCCATCCTGCACAGCCACAAGCCCATCGATCTGCTGATCGTGATGCTGGGCACCAACGACCTCAAGCCGCGCTACGGGGTCACCGCCTACGAGATCGCCCGTTCGGTCGAGCGCATCGTGCTCGCCGCACAGGCCGAGGGCGTGCATCGCCGGACCCTCGTGATAAGCCCCGCGCCAGTGCGCGAAACCGGGACGCTTCGGGATGTCTTTACCGGCGCCGAGAGCCGCCAAACGGGTCTCGAGCGGCATCTGCAGGACGTGGCCGCACGTCACGGAGCGGCATTCCTTGAAGCCGGGGCGCATGTTTGCGTGTCGGACGGGGACGGGGTGCACTGGGAGGTGCCCGAGCATGAGCGCTTCGGCGCGATCATGGCGAACACCGTCCGAGGGATCCTGTCATGAGAAACCGCCTTGCCCTCATGCTGCTGGTTGTCATGCTCGGGGCGTGCAATGCACCGCGCGGTACGCTTCCGGTCTCGCCCATTCCGCTTCGCAATCCGACCTATCCAGTGGCCAGTCAGTCCGACGTGACCGATGCCCGGCTCGCGGGGGACTGGACGGTGATCGAAGGGGCAGGGGTGGCTCCGGGCACGCGGGTGAGGTTCACGGGGGGCAGCCTGTCGTTGGGCGGCGAGGTGTCGCCGCTGTCGCGGCTTGCTCCGGGGCGCTACGATACCGGCGCGCGGCAGCTCTGGGTGCACTGGATCGACGCGGACAACCGCACTGCTGCCGTAGGCGATCCCGCTGGCAGCCAAGTGTGGATCATGGACCGCGGCGGTGCCCCGGGCGAGCGGCTTGGCGCGGCGCGCACCATTCTTGAATGGTACGGCTACGATCTTGCACGGATGGCCGGTAGGTTGCGTTAACGGTTCAACTTTTGCGCGCAGAACTGTCGCAATTCCGCCGATGTTCCGTGCCAACTTCGAGGTTGGTCGGAGCGGTCGGTGGAAAACGCTCGCCCTGACATCATCGCGAGGGCAACTGTTCCCGAGGGGGCCCGCCCCTATATGAGAATTATCAAGCCTTTGATCGGGATGGGATGGCACATGACCAGAGACTTTTCCAGGCTGCTTGGCCCACGGTCCGTCGCCCTTGTCGGACCAGAGGCCTGGTGCCACGACATCATCAGTAACATCCGCTCCATGGGGTATGTCTGGGACATCTGGCCGGTGGTGCCCGGTGCGGGGCACGTGGCAGGGCTGCGTGCATTCGACGACATTGGGCACCTGCCAGCGGGGCCGGACGCGGCCATCATCGGGCTGGCGCAGGGCGCCGCCGTCGAGGCGGTGGCCGGGCTTTCTGCCAAGGGAGCAGGCGGCGCGATCTGCCAGGGCAAGGCGGATGCCGAGGCGCTGGCCGCCGCGGCGGGCGAGATGCCGTTGCTCGGGCCCGATTGCCGGGGCATGATCAACGCGCTGGAACGGCTGCCTCTTTGGAACGGCGCGCACGGGCTACGGCCGGTCAAGCGCGGCGTCGCCATCATCTCGCGCAGTGCCAGTCTTGCCCAGACCCTGTCGATGCATCGGCGCGGCCTGCCCATCGCCTGCATCGCGGTGGCCCATCCCGGGCCGGCGCAGACCCGCATGGCGATGCTCGGCCGCGCGCTTCTCGAGGACCCCCGGGTGACGGCCCTCGGCATCCAGGGCGAGGACCTCGGCAGCCCCGAGATGTTCCTTGAGATGGCCCAGGTTGCAGAACGGCTGGGCAAGTCCATCGTTGTACTGCGGGCCGGTGAAGAAGACGGCGCGGCGGCACTTCTGGCCCGGGCTGGCGCCGCTCGGGTGCGCACGCCCGAGGGCCTGCTCGAAGCGCTCAAGATGCTCCACGTTATGGGTGTCATGCCAGCGCCGCAGATCTCGGCGCTGTCGGTGTCGGGATGCGCCGCCGGGCTGATCCGTGAACTGGGCCAGTCGCGCGGCCTGAGCTTCCCGGCTTTCACCGACCTACAGCTCGAGGCGCTGCGCAGCGATCTTGGGCGCGATGCCGTACTGGCCAATCCGCTGGATGCGCAGCAGGCTGCGGCGCTGCCGGTCGCGCGCATCGCCCGGCTGATCGCCGAGGCGATGTCGGGCCGGGCGGTTTTGACGTTGCTGGTGATCGATCACCCGCGCGCCGATCGCTGCGACAGCGACATCTGGGCGAAGGTCATCGAGGCGGCGATCCTTGCCAAGCAGACCGTCGAGATGCCTCTTGCCGTGGTTTCGGCCTTGCCCGAAGGCATGCCGGAGCCACAGGCCGAGGCGCTTCTGGCCCACCAGCTGATCCCGCTGGCAGGGTTGTCGGCCGCGTTCGAGGCACTTCGGGCCTGTGTCAAGCTGGGCGGTATCCAGCGCCACGCGTCGCCACTGTTCGTGCCGCCGGCTGATACGCCAGCGGTGCCTATGGATGAAGGCCAGGTGAGGGCCATGCTGGCCGGGCAGGGCCTTGATCCGCTGCCTGCGACCGCCAGCGCTGGACCCGAACTGAGGATGCGGCTCTCGCTTGATCGGACCTATGGCTATGTCCTGACGCTGAGCCACGGGCCGGAGCGCAGCATCGCCCTGCTGCCCCTGCGCGGGGGAGAGGCCGAAGTCATGCTGCGATCGTTGGGACTGGGCAAGGAACAGGTTGCATCGGTTGTGCCCGCCCTGCACTCGGTGCAGGATCACGTCATCGCTGAAGGAGGCAAGCCGGGGGAGTTCGAGCTTGTCCTCCGACCGGACGCGGGCAGAGGTGCCCATGCGTCCGGGCCGCGCAACCGCGCGGCCGGGGAGTGAGGACGAAACCAGGGAAGGCACAAGATGGACGAACAGGCATTTCTGACGGGGCTTTACGAGGCCGCAATCGCGGCTGCTGATCCGGAGCTGGCCCTGGCCGAGGCGATGCCGGCAAAGCCGAAGGGGCGCACGGTGGTGATCGGTCTGGGCAAGGGGGCGGCACAGCTGGCCTCGGCCTTCGAGCGGCTCTGGGACGCGCCCGTCGAGGGGGTGGTTGTCACCCGCTACGGCTATGCCACCCCGTGCAAGCATCTGCGCGTGCTTGAAGCGGCGCACCCCGTGCCCGACGCGGCAGGCCTCGAGGCGACCGAAGCGCTGTTCGGCGCGGTTGCGGGGCTGACCGAGGATGACCTGGTGGTGGCGCTTGTCTGTGGTGGCGGTTCGGCCCTGCTGCCGGCACCGCCCGAGGGGCTGACCCTCGAGGATGAGCAGGCGCTGAACCGGGCGCTTCTGGCGTCAGGGGCGCCGATCGGGGTGATGAACGCCATCCGCAAGCACGCAAGCCGCATCAAGGGGGGGCGCCTTGCCGCCGCCTGCGCGCCGGCAAAGGTGGTCAGCCTCGTGGTTTCGGATGTGCCAGGTGACGATCCGGCGCAGGTGGCCTCGGGTCCGACGGTGCCGGACCATGTGGATGCGCGCGCGGCGCTGGCAATGATCGAGGCGTGGAACATTGACGTATCGGACAGGGTGCTGGCGCATATCCGTAGCGAGGCATCAGCCGCACCGGTGCCGGAAGATGCCTGCTTTGCGCGCAACGAGGTAATGGTCGTCGCGTCTGCCCGGCTGTCTCTCGAGGCGGCGGCACGCAAGGCCGATGAGGGCGGAATCCCGGCGGTCATCCTGTCAGATGCCATCGAGGGCGAGGCAAAGGACGTGGGGCTTGTCCACGCCGCCATCGCCCGCGAGGTGGCGAGCCGGGGCCGTCCCGTGCCGGCACCGGTCGTGCTGCTGTCCGGGGGCGAGACCACGGTGACCCTGCGCGGCAGTGGCGGGCGAGGCGGGCGCAACACGGCGTTCCTGCTGTCTTTCCTGCATGCCATCGACGGCCAGCAGGGCATCCATGCCCTGGCGGCCGATACCGACGGTATCGACGGCACCGAGGACAACGCCGGTGCCTTTGCCGACGGAACGATGGCGGCACGGCTGCGCGAGGGCGGCGAGGATGCCATGACCTTGCTGGCCCGCAACGATGCGTGGGGAGCTTTTGACCGCCTGGACGCGCTTTTTGTGCCTGGCCCGTCGGGCACAAACGTCAACGACTTCCGGGCGATCCTCGTGCGACCGGACGGCGCGTGATGCGCCTTTGATCGGTGCCGCTGCGGCGGATCGATCGGGCTGTTGGCGTCTTTGGAAAAGAGTAGAAGGGCAGGGCCACGCTCCGGCCCATTCTGCACCGTTCGCGGTGGTCACTCCGCGGCGTTGCGAGCGGCGCTCCAGGCCTGCCATGCCTCGGGAGTGTCTAGGTCGACGAGCGCCCTTGATCCCGGCAGCGGCACATACCTGACCCGGTGTCGGTTGGCGGCGAGCACCGTGCGGGCGCCCCGGTCTCCCGCAAGGGAGAGGAAGCTTGGGATGCAGTCAGCGGGGAAGAGGACCGGGTGGCCGGGCACACCGTCTTCGCTGGTGGCCTGCTGCACCGTGGGGCACGGCATGCCGAAGAAGGCGTCGATCACGCAAGAGAGGTCTTCGGCCTCGATATCGGGCATGTCCGCGGGCAGGATCATCACCCCATCGTGGCCGGGCGGCAGCATTGCGACGCCGCGGCGCAGGGCCGAGGACATACCCAGATCGGCATCGGCCACTTCCACGATCTGCACGGCAAGGCCGCGCAGCGCCTCGGCGCGGGGGGCGGCGTGGTCACTGGCGGCACCCGGCAGGGCCACGCAGACGTGCTGCGCAGCGGCAAGCGCCAGCCGCGCCTGGCGGCGCAGCAGCGGCTCGCCCGCGACATCCATCAAAAGCTTGTCGGTTCCGCGCATCCGGCGACTGGCACCGGCGGCGGGAATCAGTACGGCTATTCCTCCCATGGGTTATGATTATAGCTCAGCCTGTCTCCGGCGTGGGATTTTTGTTCGCGGGATGCAGGCCCCTCCCGGCCACCAGTGCCGGTTGGCGCGGGGCCGGGCACCGAGGCGCCGGCCTGTGACCGGGAGTGCCCGCGGGGGACGAGCCGGCGCGCAGCCGTTGGAGCTGTGCAGGCAGGCGCTTCCCGTTAGGGCCGTTGTGGATTGACCCCAGGTTGATGTGGGCTATGGTTCCGGGCTCTGCATGGTCTTGGGATAACTGTTATGACGCTGGCGCAGACGCCTGAGAACGAAGACCTCCGACTGGAGGAACTGCGCAGCTTCGGGGTGCTTGATACCCCGCGCGACCCGGACTTCGACGAGGTGGTTGACCTGCTGGCGGTGATGCTGGACGTGCCCGTGGTCCTGATCAGCCTCGTGGACGAGGACCGTCAGTGGTTCCGGGCCCGTCACGGCTTTGAGCCGAGCGAGACGCCGCTTGACCAGGCGATCTGTTCCCACGCCATCCTGAACGACGGGCTGCTGGTGATCGAGGACACCCTTGCCGATGATCGCAGCGCCGACAATCCGCTGTGCTGCGGCGTTCTCGGTGCCATGCGCTTCTATGCCGGCGCCCCTCTGGTCACCCGGGCTGGATATCCCATCGGCACGCTTTGTGTTCTCGACAACAAACCGCGCAAGTTGACCGAGCAGCAAACCCAGCTGCTGACCGTAATGAGCCGCCAGGTGATGCGTCAGCTCGACCTGCAGCGCGCGCTGCGCAACAAGGAGGTGCTGCGCGAAGAGATCGACCATCGGGTCAAGAATTCGCTGCAGACCGTTGCCTCGACCATCCGGCTCTATCGCTCGCGCCTGTCCAATGAAGAGGCGCGCGACGCGCTCGACGCCATCGGGCGGCGGGTCGATTCAATCGCGCAGCTGCATGCAGAGCTTAACCTCACCTCGAAGATGCACCATGTGCGGATTGACAAGTTTCTCGACCGGGTGTCGCATCTGCTTCAGCGCCATGCTGCGGCGGAGATCCGCATCGAGCTCGAGGCGGACGCGCTCGAGGTGGACAGCCGGGTGGCAGCGGCGCTTGGGGTGGTGGCCAATGAGTTCGCCGCGAACACGTCAAAATATGCCGACCCGGTGGACGGGGACGAGCTGATCATCCGCTTCAGGCTGGAACAGATCGGCGACAACCGCATGCGGTTCGAATGCAGCGACAACGGGGCGGCGCGAATTCTGGAAACGCGCACTGACACGCTGGCCTCGACCGCCCTCGGGGGCCGGTTGATGGAGGCGGCGGCCGCCCAGGTGGGGGGCACGCTGGTTCAGGGGCGCGAGCCGTCAGGCTTTGTCCTGCGTGCCGAGATGCCGATCGATCCGGTCTTGGCCGCGCAGGACACCGCGCGCCGGCCGCTTAGCCCGCGAGCGGGGCAAGGGGACGCACGCGCAGCCGAGTGATGCGGTTGTGCTCGCGGGCCATGACCTCGAAACGGAAACCGTGGAAGCTGAAGCGCTGGCCCACGGTGGGGATGGTCTGAGCTTCGTGGATCACGAGCCCGGCGATGGTGTTCGCCTCGTCATCCGGCAGTGCCCATTCCGTGGCCCGGTTGAGATCGCGGATCGTCATCGACCCATCGAGCCAATACCAGCCGTCCTCACCGGCGCTGATCTGGTGTTCGGCTTCGGGGTCGTGTTCGTCGGTGATCTCGCCCACGATCTCTTCG
Source organism: Salipiger pallidus (assembly GCF_014643635.1). Taxonomy (GTDB): domain Bacteria; phylum Pseudomonadota; class Alphaproteobacteria; order Rhodobacterales; family Rhodobacteraceae; genus Salipiger; species Salipiger pallidus. Next base: position 220,448 of record NZ_BMJV01000005.1, on the reverse strand, counting down.
AGGATGTCCTCGAGCGTCAGGAGCCCCTCTAGCGAGCCATACTCATCCACCACCAGGGCGAAGTGGGTGTGCTTGCGCAGGAAGTTCCGCATCTGGTCGGCCAGCGTGGTGGTGTCAGGGACGAAGTAGGGCTTCATCATCACGTCGGTGATGCGGAATTCCTCGAGCGCTTCGGCAGCGCGGTCCCCGGCCTGGTCGATGGTGTCGTACATGGCGCGCATGAGGTCCTTGGCATGGGCCACGCCGATGATGTTTTCCTGCTCGCCGCGGAAGATGGGCAGGCGGGTGTAGTTGCTTTCGAGGCACTGCTTGAGGATCTCGCGGGGGCTCTGGTCGGCATCGATCATCTCGATGTTGGACCGGTGCAGCATGATCTCCTCGATGGTGCGCTCTGCAAGGTCGAGGGCGCCGAGGATGCGGTCGCGGTCTTCCTTCTCCACCACGCCCTCGGAATGCCCGAGGTGCAGCGCGCCGGCGATCTCTTCGCGAACCGCAAGGATCTGGCTGTCAGGGTCGGTGCGCACACCGAAAAGCCGCAGGATGACCCGCACGATGGCACGGATCGCGCCCACGATGGGCGAAAACACGAGGATGATGACGCGAATCGCGCCCGACACCCGCGAGGCGGCGGCCTCGGGGTTGGTGATGGCGTAGGTCTTCGGCAGCACCTCCGCGAAGATCAGCACCAGAAGGGTCATGATGAGCGTTGCCAGCGCCACGCCGCTGTCGCCGAAGAGCGTGGTGAAGAGCGAGGTTGCCAGCGAGGTGGCAAGGATATTGACGAGGTTGTTGCCCAAGAGGACTGAGCCGATCAGCCGCTCGCTGTCCTCGGTGATGTCGAGCGCAGTCTTGGCGCCCTTTGATCCTCGGTCCTGGCTGGCACGCAGCTTGCCGCGCGAGGCAGCGGTCAGCGCGGTTTCCGAGCCCGAGAAGAAGGCAGACATGAGGATCAGCACGAGGATCGCGCCCCCGGTGATGTAGAGGGCGGCGTCTGTCGCGGTGGCGGCGGTGCTGGGGTCCATCGTGTCTTCCTGTGGCGTCTTTGCGCGTGGGTTTAAGTGGTTATGGGGAGGGCGAGGGGCGGGTTCAAGGCCGCCCTCCGGGAATGCTGTGCGGTGCCGAAGGCAGGTCAAGAGTTTCGCAAAACTCTTGCAACGTTCCGTGTGGGACGCCGGCCATCACGGCTGGGGGCGCGTGTCAGTCCCGGGCGAGCGGGTGGTGGTCAAGCACCAGCTCGCGCAGCCGCGCCTCGAGCACGTGGGTGTAGATCTCGGTGGTGGCGACATCCGCGTGGCCGAGGAAGGTCTGGATCGCCCGCAGGTCGGCACCGTTCTCGAGCAGGTGGGTGGCGAAGGCGTGGCGCAGGGTGTGCGGGGTCACCCCGTCCGGCGACACGCCCGCCGCCACCGCGATGTCCTTGATCAGGACGTAAAAGGCATGGCGGGTGAGGTGTCCGGCCTTGCCGCGCGACGGAAAGAGATGCGTCGAGGGGGACCGTGTAGGAGTGCGTATCTGCGCTGCCTCCTGCGCCGCATCGCGCCGAAGTAGCCAAGCCGACAGGGCCTCGCGGGCGGGGGGCGACAGGGGCACCATGCGTTCCTTGCCGCCCTTGCCGCGGATCAGCAACATGCGTGGATCGCCCCTTGCGGCAGACACCGGCAGGGTCACCAGCTCGCTCACCCGCATGCCCGTGGCATAAAGCAGCTGCAGCAGGCAGCCGTTGCGGCGGCGGTCGTCCTCGGTGCGGCCGTGGTTCTCGGCGGCGACCAGAAGCCTGTCGACCTCGGCCACGGACAGGGTCTTGGGCAGGCGTTTGGTCTTGCCCGGGCCGGTGACCTGGATCGCGGGGTTGTCCTCGCGCAGGCCTTCCTCGAAGGCAAAGCGGTAGACCTGCTTGATCGCCGACAGCCGCCGGGCGCGGGTGGCCTTGGCCAGCCCGATGGCCTCGCAATGGATCAGGTAGCGTTCGACGTCTCCGCGCTGCGCGGTGTCGAGCGCCATCCCGTCCTCGGCCAGCCATGAGGTGAAATCGGTCAGGTCACGGGTATAGGCGGCCACGGTATTGCCAGACGCCCCGCGTTCGGCAACTTGCGCCTCGAGGAAAGCACCGATCCAGTTGGCGGCGCTCATCGCAGGGCGCCTTCGGCGTCGAGGAGAAGCAGCTGAAGCGCCGCGCGCCGCGCCGTGTCCTCGAGGCCCACGGAGCGCAGCACCGCCAGCGCGTCGGTGACCTGATCGTAGTTGCCCTCGGCCCCAGTGTCGAACAGAGCCATGGCCCGCAGCACCGCCTCGCCAAGGCGGCCCTGCTGGAGCATCCGCGCCAGCGCCGGGGGCGGGGTAGGATCGCTCCACGCGGCCGAGACGGCGGCGGTCATGGCATCGTCGGGCGGATCTTGCGGGGCCTCTCCGCGTGCCAGCCCGGTCGCCACTTCGAGCCGTTCAGGCAGCACGCCAGTGGCGGCGATTTCCTTCGCGGCAAGTTCGTAATCGGTGCCGAGCAAGGCGGCGTTGCGTGCGATGCCGGCGGCCCGTCCTTCAAGAGGCATATCGGCCAGCGCTTCTCCGAAAAGTTCAGAGAACGGAACCAGCAGGCCAGCGCTGCGCATCTGCGGCCATGCCCGCACAAGGGCCGGGCCGACGCGGTCGGGGCGATTCGTGGCCAGCGCCGATTCCAGAGCCTGCACCGCTGCCACCCGGTCCCAGATGCCGCCCGACGCGGCAGGCCTGCGGTCGGTATATATGCCCAGCAGGCGGTTGGCCGACACGGCACCGCGCGCCGCCAGCCGTTCTGCAGCGATGATCTGCGCCCGCCAGCCGCTGTTGCCGCTCAGATCGGCGGCCGCGAATTCGCGCGGCAGGGGCTGGGTGGGCAACGCTTCGCCCACCGCTTCGAAGAGGCGGAATTGCAGGGGCGTCGGCTGGGCTGGCGGCACCACGGGCGCCGCACCTTCCACGAGATCGGGATCAAGGAAGCGGGTCAGCAGTTCCGCATCACGGTCGGAGAGCTGGCCAAGGGCGTTGGCAGTGCCCATCACCGTGGCGGCGTGATCCCAGTTTCCCATGCGTGCATCACAGTACACGCGGGTGGCCATGTCGTCGGCAAGGGAAGGGCGATCATCCAGCGTCTCGCAGGCCGGTTCCGCCGAGCCCGCCAGAAGCGCAAGGTCGAACCAGCGCGCGAAGATCTCCGGGTTCATCGACCCGTTGGCCCGTTCGGCCAGCGCAAGGCCGGGGTCGATGGCCCCTTCCTCCAGCAGCCGGTCCAGCCGCGCGGCAAGGAAATCGCTGCGCTCTCCGGAGCCGTGTGGTGCGTCGGCTTCGGCCAGAAGCAACGTGAAGAGCAGCGCCGACAGGGCCGGTACCGCAGGTTCGACAGCGCCGATGAGCGGCACGAGGTCGGCGGCCTCACTGCCGCGCCAAAGGTTGCGCGGCAGGCCGGTGACGGACATGGGCAGCAGTCCGACCGCGTCGGGCAGCTGGTCGCCAAGGGTCAGGACCTCGACCGCCGGGCTGGTGCCGGATGAGGCGACGGGCGGCTCATCAAGGCGCGGGAAAGGCAGGACCGGGTAGGGACCGGGCGCACCAACGCGGCCGCCCGGGCGGTTTGCAGGCGCGCTGCCCTGTCCCTGCGGGGGAACAGCGGTCTGCCCCGCGCCCGAGGCCTGTTCGTCCAGCCAGTCGATCACCGACATGGGACGATCCGGATCGCTGCGCGCCGGGCGCTCCTGAGCCATTGCCCCGGTCGCCGCAGCGATCCCGAGGCCAAGCGCGGCTCCGGCAAGAAGGCGGGTCCTAGTTCGCATCGAGCTCCACGGGCTGACGAATCTCGGTCTGGGGCGGCGAGAAGTCAGCCCCGAAGAACGGGCCAACGTAGGCATAGCCCACGAGCGCGATCCCGCCGATGACCAGAAGGATGAACAGCCATTTCAGTAGTGTTCCCATGCGTTTTGTCGTCCTGCCTCGTGCCTTTTTCCGAACTTATACCTAGCCTTTTCGACAAACTCACGTCATTCACGGCCTCAAAGTGAAAATTGGCGATGGATGGCCGAGATACAAGGGTGCAGGATAACAGCGTGCAGGCACTCAAGCTGAAAAAGACCGTGGTTCTCGTCGGAATGATGGGGGCCGGCAAGACGGCGGTGGGCAAGGCGCTCGCGCAGGCGCTGAATGTTCCCTTCCGCGATTCGGACGCCGAGATCGAGATCGCCGCAGCTCGCAGCATTGCCGAGATCTTCGAACGCGACGGAGAGGCGTTCTTTCGCCGCAAGGAAGCCCAGGTGATTTCCCGGCTGCTCGACGGCACGCCGTCGGTGCTGTCCACCGGAGGCGGGGCCTATATGCAAGAGGCCAACCGCACGGCGATCACCGACCGGGGCGTGGCGGTGTGGCTTGATGCGCCGCTGAACGTGCTGTGGAACCGAGTGCGCCACAAGGACACCCGACCCCTGCTGCGCACCGACAACCCCAAGGAAACCCTGCGCGAGATCTATGAAGCCCGGGTGCCGGTCTATGCGCTGGCGGACATCGCCGTGCCGTCCGAGCAGGGCAAGACCGTCGAGGGCATGGCGCAGCGGGTGATTGAGGCGCTCAAGGCCCGCGACGACGTATTGAAAGAGGGATGACTGGCATGACCGGAACCGTTCACGTGGCCCTCGGGGACCGTGCCTACGACGTGCGCATCGGCGCAGGGCTGCTGGCGCAGGCCGGGGCCGAGATCGCGCCGCTGCTGCACCGCAAGCGCGTGGCGATCGTCACCGATGCCACCGTAGCCTCGCATCACCTTGCCACGCTGCAGGGCGCGCTCGAGGCAGAGGGCGTCTCCTCGGAGGCGCTGACCCTTCCGGCGGGCGAATCCACCAAGTGCTGGGCCCAGCTTGAGCGGGTGACCGAATGGCTCCTGGCGCAAAAGGTCGAACGGCGCGATGTGGTCGTGGCCTTGGGTGGCGGCGTGATCGGGGATCTCGTGGGCTTCGCCGCCGCGATCCTGCGGCGCGGCGTGCGCTTTGTCCAAGTGCCGACCTCGCTTCTGGCGCAGGTCGATAGCTCGGTGGGCGGCAAGACGGGGATCAACTCTCCGGCGGGCAAGAACCTTATCGGGGCGTTCCACCAGCCGTCTCTGGTGCTGGCCGACATTGCCGTTCTGGGCACACTCACGCAGCGCGATTTCCTTGCCGGCTACGGCGAGGTGGTGAAATACGGCCTGCTGGGGGACGCAGCATTCTTTGACTGGCTCGAGGCCAATGCCGACGCCATCACCGGGCGCGACCGCGAGGCTCTAACCTATGCCGTCACCCGTTCCGTCGAGATGAAGGCTGACATCGTGGTGCGCGACGAGACCGAGCAGGGCGACCGCGCGCTGCTCAACCTCGGGCACACGTTCTGCCATGCGCTCGAGGCGGCCACGGGCTATTCCGACCGGCTGCTGCACGGGGAGGGGGTGGCCATCGGCTGCACGCTGGCCTTTGAGGTGTCGTCGCGGCTGGGCCTTTGCCCGCAGGAAGACCCGTCCCGCCTGCGCGCCCACCTGTCTCGCATGGGCATGAAGACAGATCTTGCGGACATCCCCGGCGATCTGCCGGATGCCGAAGGTTTGTTCGAGCTCATGGGCCAGGACAAGAAGGTCGTCGACGGCGCCATCGGCTTCATCATGGCACGGGGGATCGGGCAGGCGTTCGTCACCCGCGACGTGCCCCGTGACGTGGTGCTGGACGTCCTGCGCGAGGGGCTCTCTGGCTGACACCTAGAGGCCCAGAGATGCCCCGGGCGTCTTCACGCTGCGACCTTTGCAGGCAGTGGCGGCGGCGAGGCACGTGCTTCGGGCAGCGCGCCGCGATGCGGCAATTTCCCGCGCCATTTCCTGAATCCGGGACTCGACATTTCGGGCATGAGAACTCAAAACCGCCCCGTCCGGGGTGGCCCACCCGCCTCGGGCACACGGGAGGAGGAGCCAGTTCCCGGCTGGCACAAGACAGTGTTTTCGACAGGAGCTAGAGTTATGAAAACCAACGTGAAACTCCCCCAGGTCACCTTCCACACCCGCGTCCGCGACGAGAGCATCGAAGGCCCGAACCCCTTCCGCTGGGAAGACAAGACCACCGATGATTTCTTCGCCGGCAAGCGCGTGATCCTGTTCTCGCTCCCGGGTGCGTTCACCCCGACCTGCTCGACCTACCAGCTGCCGGGCTTCGAGAAGGGCTTCGAGGACTTCAAGGCGCAGGGTATCGACGAGATCTACTGCCTGTCGGTCAACGACAGCTTCGTGATGAACCAATGGGCCAAAGCTCAAGGCATCAAGAACGTGAAGGTGATCCCGGACGGCTCGGGTGAATTCACCCGCAAGATGGGCATGCTGGTCTCCAAGGAAAACCTCGGCTTCGGCGTCCGCTCCTGGCGGTATGCGGCCATCGTCAACAATGGCGTGATCGAGGCATGGTTCGAAGAGCCGGGCCTGGTGGACAACTGCCCCGAGGATCCCTATGGCGAATCCTCGCCCGAGAACCTGATGAAGCACCTCAAGCAGGTTGTCGCCGCCGAGTGATCGGGCTTTGCCCCGGTGGCACGGAGCTGCTGCCCTGAAAAGGGGGCCGCGCCGTCTGCCATGACGGGCAGCAAGAAAAGGAAAACCCCGCCGCGGCCATCGCCCGGCGGGTTTTTTCATTGACGGGGAGGTGCGGAGTTGGTCGCCTTTGGCTCTTTGGCTCTTTGGCTCTTTGGCTCTTTGGCTCTTTGGCTCTTTGGCTCTTTGGCTCTTTGGCTCTTTGGCTCTTTGGCTCTTTGCATCCATATGTGTGCCCCGGTTTCCATGCAGCAGGCCAGCGGAACCTGAAGTCCGGCATCGATGATCCGGTGCGGCGTGCCGTTGGATCCCTGAACCGGGCGGCGTCAGGCGCCCTTGGTCCTGACTGCCGCAAGGTGGTGCCGGTCGTCTAAGGTGGACAGCAGCACCGCCGCCGCGATGCCGATCACCACGCCCAGAAGCGAATCGAGTACCCGTTCAGGGGCCATCTGCGCGCCTGACAGGCCCGGCGCGGCGAGGTAGCTCATGATCAGTGCCATGGGCGTGACAAAGATCTGCCCCAGCCAGTAGTTCGCGCCGATGACCAGCTCGGTGCACATCTGAAGCACGAAGATCAGCGCGATGATGACCATCGGACCTGGCTCTTGCGCAAGGATCACCCATGCCAGCAGGGAGCCCACCACGGCCCCCGCCATCCGTTGCTGCGCCCGGTGCATGTTGATGTGCAGGAAAGGCCCCTGCAAAACCAGCAGCGCGCCCATGCCCGCCCAGACCGGGTGGCTCGCGCCCCACAGGTGGCTTACCACCAGCGCGACGGCGCAGCCGGCCATGATGCGTCCAGAGGCAATCAGGCGGTGGGACATGGGGCGCAGCGGCTCCACGGGCAGCGGACGTTCAGGCGTGGGACGCTGGCGCAGCCATTCCGTGGCAAGGCAGACCACGAAGGCAAGCGTGGCGACCACCGCAGTGGCTATGCTGCGCTCGGCGACGTCGCCAAGCCCGGAGGCCGGGACAAGCGCAGCGCCGCCTGCAAAGACGAAGATCAGCGCCCCCGGAGGCCCGAAGCGCCCCGAGATTGCCACAAGGTAAGCGAGGCCGCAGGCCAGCGTCAGTGCGCCGAGGTGCAGCCACGGCGAGGGCGACAGGGACACCAGGCTTAGCACCATGACCATTGCGATCTGCGTCAGAGCCGCGAGCGTCACGACCCGCAGCCGTCCCGCGGTGGTGTCGAACCGCCCGAACAGTGCCACCATGCCGCCAAGTGCCGCGAATCCCACCATGTGCGCCCAAGGGGATAGCAGCACCAGCGGCAGCGCGATGGCCGCCGTGATCCCTGCCTGGAACCCGGCCAGCAGCGAGTTGCGCAGATAGGGCTGCGGCCCCAGCCGGAAACCAGCCGCAAGATGGTCGGGGGCGAAGAGATGCCGCAGAGCCTCCCGGCGGGAGGACAGGTGGCGCGGTGTCTTGGAAAGATCGGTCATGGGCTGCGGTCCTTTCGCTTTGCGGCATCGCGTGCTGCCTCGTCCTCTTCGAGCCGTGCGTCGATCTGGCCCAGCAGGGCGGTCATGGCGTCGATGTCTTCGTCGCGCAGGTCGGCGAGGATGTGTGTTTCGGCGCGGACAAGCTCGGCCCGGATCTCCGCGACGCGGGCCTGTCCGGCCTCCGTCAGGTGGATCAGCCGGGCGCGCCCGTCCGATGGTTCGGCGCGCCGTTCCACGAGACCCTCACGGGCGAGGATGTCGATGATCCGCACGAGGCTGGACCCGTCGACGCCCACCAGCAGCGCCAGCGCCTTCTGGGTGATGCCGCCTCCGGTCTCCTGCAGGTGTACGAGTGGCACCCAGGTTGCGTCGGTCAGCCCGGCCTCGGCCAGATGTGCATCAATGGCCCGGCGCCAGCGGCGCGCGAGCAGAGAAAAACGCAGCCCGAAGCGGGCGCGGGAGGAAGCTGGCGGATTTGTCATGGGTAGCTGTCTGACGAAAAGTGATTTGATTTGCAATTCAAATTATATTTGGCTGGCGCGATGTGACGTGGGACTGCAGCACCCGCATGGGTGCGGTCTCAGGATCTGAAGTTGACGAAGGATAGCGAAGGTGCAGAGCGTAACGTTCGGACGCTATCCGTCGCTCCGGGCCGAGCATTCACCGGGCAATGCGCGAGTGGTCGGCGTCGATGAACCGTCCGGCGTAGGCGGCGATCGTTATGGTGCTAAAATGCAGCGCGGCCGACGGGATGCGAGGCATGGTCGACGCATCGGCAATGCGCATCCGTTCAGCCTCAGCTCTGGACCGCAGTGCATTCTCCGGGCCGCTGCAGTTGCGCAGAAGTGCCTTGGTGGCAACCGCGCCGCAGTCGAGCATGATCTCGGAGGCTGCCTCGATCACATGGCCATCCGCCAGCTCGACAGCGGGTCTCACGCGCGGTTTCAGCCGCAGCCCCCCAGTGCCGATGATGAGCGTGACGTTCGGCAGGCAGGGATCGAGGAAGGCCGCCCGCGCGCCATGCTTCAGCGTACCACGGGTGTTGGCATCCACCCGCCCGAAGTGGCTGCGGGCCTCAGCATTGAGGTCATCCACCAGCCATTATTCCGCCGCGGCGCTTGCTCGAGATAGGCCGAGGTCAGCGGTGCAGGATGCCGCAACGATGCAACTTGTATCGGCTCGTTGCCGCCATGAGTGTCCGAGGCCCCCGAGCTGACGTATTCAGCGACTGGAAAGCGGCAAGGATGCGAACCCGGCACCAGGCGTTTCCAGCGGCCTCCTGCCAAGGGGGGAATCGGCGGCGCTGCCCCGGCTCAGTTGTCGGGGTTCAGGGCGGTGTCGACCCATTTTTTAGTCAGAGCCTTGAGCGCTCCATCATCGCGCTACGAGGGCAGCAGGCTGTCGATCTCGGAGGTCAGCGCCTCTGCCTCGGGCTGAACCACCAGAGCGTTGCCCGACGCGGACAGGGACTCGATTGGCATCTTTAGCGGGCGGTCGGTGGATTCGATGAGGTCAGCGGGCGTTATGGAGTTGCCCACCAGCAGGCCGACCCGCTTGTTTCGCAGGTCGAGCAGCATCTCGGTCCAGCCGGGGAATTCCGCAGGGTTGCCGACGCACTTCTCGCGATAGGCATCGACCACCTTGGCGGTCTGCACGGTGCCCTTCATTATGCCGAACGTCTTGCCGCAGATGTCATCCTACGAGGTGATGTCGGTGTTTGCTGTGTGTACGGCCACGCCGACGCCGTTGGCGACATAGACTTGCGTGACGAAGAAATCGGCGGGTTCGACGCGCTTGTGGGTGCGGCTCACGGAAGAAGAAACCATGTCGAACCGGCCCGCCAGCATAGCGGTAAGCATGCCCCCACCAGTCCAGAACCGTTATTTCCGACTGAAACCTGAGATTCTTGGAGATCTTGGTGGAGAGGTGGGTTTCGATGACCGTGAGATCGGCCATTTCGTTGTACATGGTCGGGGGGGGGGCAAGCCGCTGGTGCCGATGAGCAGCCTACCGGGGGGAAGAGTTCGTGTTGCCGCAGAGGCGGTTGCGGCAAGGCCGAGACCAAGCGCGAGCGTCGAGGAGGTCTTCATGACGTCCTTTCTGAAGGGGCAGCCACGTAGAGGGTGCTGCATGAGACCGGGTGACGAGGCATGTCCAGAGATATGCCGAACGCTATGTCAGGATAGGAAGGAGCTGATTGTTCCCCTGACAGGTGCCGCGCTCCTGTCGAAGGAACATCGCGGTGTGGTGGCCAAGACTTCCTGCAAGGACCTTGACAAAGACGTCTCCCGCGTGAAGGCCACATCATCATCATCATCATCATCATCATCATCATCATCATCATCATCATCATCATCATCATCATCATCATCATCGCCGCCGCCACGCCGGCTACGCAAGGCAGATGACATCAGGGTGCGGGGCCTGCCTCGCAGGGACCCATGGGCCACATCACCAACCCCGCGCCAACCCCCGCCGACATGGTGAGGATCGGCGGCACCGTGCCGCTGGCGGGCCTGACGGGCCTTGGCTTCGCCATCAACGCAGGCCAGCCGGCCGTATTCACCAAGGAGTGCTTCGGATGAACCTTGGACTGGTCACCAAGGGGCCAGGGACCGCCTTATTATGATCGACATTTCAGCCGCATCGCGAGGGCGCCTGGTCGGGGTCTCGAAGTCGCTCCGGCGCATATTCCCGCCCCCCTCGGTGTGATAACATTAACTCCAACCTCGCGCAGCCCGGCGGCGCGCACATTCACCTGCACAGCGCGATCGGCAACCGGCGCGGGGATAGCTGGGATCACGTCTACGTCGTTCTCAGCTGGGCCATGCAGATGCAGCATCTCCATAACGCCCTCGACCGGCTCGCGGCGCTGACCGCCTTCGCGTTCTTCCCTCTCGGCTTCGATGGCAAGGCCATGGCGGGCCACTGAGGGCGGTTCTGGCGGAAAGCCGAGGAAGGGGAGATGCGTTACGGAAAGCCGCAGCCCCGGTGTGCAACATTGCTGTTGGTTGTTGGCACTGGCTTTTACGAGCCAACGCGTTGGCGCAATGGGACCGCGCCTTGGCATTCGCCGAAGGTTCCAAGGGCTTGGCACCACAAAACGCGGGCGCGCATATCAAGACCATGTCGGAGCAGCAGTCAATCGCGGTGAGTGCCCTGCGCGAATTCCGAATGTATCACGTGTCCATGGCGCTCCAGTCATGCGGGCTGGCGCCATCCCGCACCGCCCTTCAGAACATCATCTGCGGTCTGACCGTGCGCGTTAGGGCCAAGGGTGAGGCGAAGGAGCCCGGCATGCGCCGGATAGAGACCCTCGGCGTTGAGGGCTACGAGGACAAGTCTCCGCAGGAGCTTTCGGGGAGCATGTGCCAAAGGGTTGGCCTCGCACGGGCTCCGTGCGCGTAGTCCGACATATTCCTGAACGGCGTGGCGTTCAGCGCGCCTGACCCACAGAAACGTATCGGACGGACGTCGCTGCGGCTTGCGCTTAGGAGTGCCGCAACCTCATCAATGGCACCTATTGCGGCACAGCGATGGCTTTCCTCGCCCATCGCGGGCTGTGGGATCTAGCCGACTGGCCAGATGCTGCGGGTGCCTTCACCCAAGACGTGCTGGACCGCCAGCCCGAACCCTTTCCCACGAGCACCTGCATGTTTCGCAAGATGCTGGGTGTGGCGCGCGTGGCCAAGGTCCTGCGCAGTCGGGGCGACGCCATGAAGCCAACTGGGAACCTGTTTTCCGCCCAAGCCCCCCTGTCGCTGCGCGTCATGCTGCAAATTCAAGGCGCGGTTCGGGACAAGCTTGCACAGATCGCCGGGGTGATCTCGCGGGACCTGCGTGATGTCAGCGAGAGCCCCGGCGTTGCCGGCCACCCGGACGCCCCCGAGGACTTTATCCGGGGAACCGCCATCGGTGCAGCGGTTGCGCTGGCTTGCGGACGGCTTTCAGTGCTTGCTGGGCAGTTCGGGGGCATCTCCGAGCGGTGTATCGATTGCCTTTCTAACCCGCTGGCAGGCAGCCTTCCCGCGTCCCTCGCGCCGTACGGGGGCAACTGCTCGAGCGTGATGATCGCACTGTGCACAGCAGTGGCCCGAGTGAACGAGAACAGGATACTTGCCGTTCTGGCGCGTCTAGGCGGCGGCATCGCCCCGGCGCTACCCGATGATGCGCTTAGGGCATTCGCGCCTGCGGTCGGCCCTGAGCAGGTGCCGGACTGGATCCGGTCCCGCGTGCCCCCTCTGGGTTCGGCCCCTTTTCGCGGGGCACGAACAGCTTGAAAAGGTCACGCCTCAGACAGCAGCCGATTTCATGATGGTGGCGATTGAGGGTCGGCCGTGATGAACCGCCAGTAGATCTTGGGCGGGTCAGACGTGCCTTCCACGGCGGCCTGACCTTGGCTCAGAAGGCGCCCTGTGCGACCGCCGCCAAGGTTTGCGACAGGGCACCTCTCACCTAGTCGATCAGGGGCTGCGGCGGGCTGGACCACTTTGTCGAGCGCTGCGCGCATTAGGCGGGTGTCGCATCCGCGACAGGTGCAAATCGGACTGACCAAAGGAACCTTAGTCGACGTTCTCAGGTTGGGGAGTGAAGCAAAGCAAAGGACATCGAAATGGCCATGAATTCGCTCAAGGACATCTACCTGGACCAGCTGCAGGACATCTGGAGCGCCAACACGCAGTCCTTGCCCGTGGTGACGGAACTGGGTCGCGCAGCCCAGGACAAGGCTCTATCGGAAGCGCTGATTGATGGCGGCAACGGTATCGCCGACGGCTTGGCCGAGATCGAGAAGCTGTGCAATGAACATGGCATCAAGCCGAACGCAGAGCACTGCAAGGGCATGGAGGGCCTTGTGAAGGAGGCGCGTGCGCATGGTCTGTCGAATGACATTACCGACGCTGACGTGCGTGATGCCGCGATCATTCCGCAATATCAGCGTATGGTGCATTATGCACTCGCGGGCTACGGCACGCTCGCTGCGTTTGCCAACCGACTTGGCCTCGACAATGACGCCGCCGTTCTCAAGAAATGCCTTGATGAAACCTATGAAGGTGACCGCCGGATGACCGAAATCGCCATGAAGGGCGGGGTCAACAAGGAAGCCGCGTCCTGACGTGACATGCGCCTTGCAATTGGAGCCGCACGAGCAATCGTGCGGCTCTTTTCGTTTGGACTAGATATGTGCGGAAACGGGATTCAGTCACCCATCACGCGCAGTCCCAGACTGGCATCAGCCAAAGCTGCTTTAGGATCCGCGCGGCAATATCCAAATGTCGTCGTCAGACCTCGAAGCGCACGAACCGAATATTGGTCTGAGTGGCCCAATTCGGGGCTTCGTGATTTTGATATACCGACGGCCGTCCCTGAAACGTACCATAGAGGCGGTCATCTGTCAGTAGTCGACCTTGCTGACGGGACCTGCAGGCTTGGCGAACCGCGCGTCGGCGGTCAACATGAGCCGACCACTCTCGATGAGGCTGATCTGATTGTCGGTACCCGAGGGGGCGAGGCGTCGACTAACACTTAAAGTTCTCTCAGGGTGAACAGGGCACTGTTGAAATCCAGAGGATGGGGCGATGCGCAGTGCATCTGACCCATGAGACGACAAATGGCGCAAGTTCCCCGTCCCTTGTAAGTGCCCTGCGTGCGCAGTGCATCTGGGTTACCAGTGGACAGTCCGTCTTCTCTAAGTACCTGACGTGCAGCGTAAATCAGCTCGTCAAGCGATCCGATGACCGCTTGAAGTCCCCGTCTCCAGTTGAGCGTCGCCTCCTCGCTGAGCGTGGACGGTTCACCCCTCAGCCACGGCTGGGCACAGGACCGGTCGCGGCGGCATAGGCGACGTCCTGCCGGCGCGTGTCCGTATCGGGATGACGGCGGCGGCCAAAGAATGGCTGTGTGCGCTACCTGAAGCGCGACGTCTCGTCGTCGAAGAGCATCGCCTAGGGCTTCATCGCCAGCGCCCGCGATGACGGCGCACTGCTGCTCGCCGCCCGCCATCTAGTTCGGATGGGCAGAGGCGCGGTGCAACAAACGGACCTTGGCCATGAGCGCCTCGGCCTCCGCCTTAACCTCGGCCCTGGGGCGGCCCTGGGCGGAGACCGGGGTCTCCATGATGGCCCCGAGCGCGGACATGTGCGGGACGACGTTGATTTGCTGGAACAGCATTCCGAGACTTCGGCGGTAGGGCCGCAGCTCGTGTTCTTTCATGGTCAGGCGGACAGCTCCGCGCTGATGCCAGCGACCTCCTGACCGCGCCAGTGAATGCGGCCCTTTTTGGGAACGATCAGGAGGTTGACTTAGCGCAGCGGCGTGGTCTTGCCCGAACCCTCTTCATGGATGATCGCCAGCACCTCGCCGCGCTTTACGGTGTGGTCGATGCCGCGCAGCCCGCATTGCTGTCCAAGGGGCTTCTCGAGGGCGCGGAATTGGATGAGGGCTCCAGTGGCGGGAGCGGTGTCGAGATTCTGGGCCCTCACATGCCGCGCATGGCGCGGGAGAGGAACGAACGGGTGCGGTCATGGCGGGGCTTGCGCAGGACCTCGGACGGCGGGCCTTCTTCGAGGATCGCGCCATCGGCCATGAAGATGATACGGTCGCTCACATCCTCGGCAAAGGCCATCTCGTGGGTGACGAAAAGCATGGTCATGCCGTCCTCTGCCAGCCCTTTCATTACTTTGAGCACCTCGTCCACCAGCTCGGGGTCGAGCGCCGAGGTCACCTCGTCGAAGAGCATCAGTTTGGGCTTCATGGCTAGTGCACGGGCGATGGCGACGCGCTGCTGCTGGCCGCCCGACAGCTGGCTGGGATGGTGGGTCATGCGCTCGGACAGGCCTACGCGGGCAAGGAGTTCCTCGGCCAGCGCGCGGATTTCCGGTTTCGTGCCGCGACCGTGGGCAAGGGGCGCCTCCATGACGTTCTCGATGGCAGTCATGTTGGGGAAAAGGTTGAAGTGCTGGAACACCATGCCGATCTCGGTGCGCCGGCGGGCGAGGTCGCGGCGAGAGGCGCGAGCCGGGTCATCATGGCCCACCTGCCGGCCGTCGACCATGATGGTCGATCCCTTGTCGGGGGTCTCCAGCCAGTTGATGCAGCGCAGGAGGGTGGACTTGCCGGACCCCGAGGCGCCGATGATCGACACCACTTCGCCTTGGTTCATCGACAGGTCGACCCCCTTCAGCACCTGGTTCGCGCCGAAGCTCTTTCGCAGGCCGATCAGTTCCAGCATGCGCTTGGATTGGTGGTCGACGACGGTGGCAGGCTCGGGATGCATGACGGTATCTTTCATCAGGGACCTCGGAAGAGGGGGCGCATGGGGATCGCCGATGTCAGGGCAAGCGCACACGGCGCTGGACCACGGCCTGCACCACGGCGATGAGCGCGCTGAGCAGGATGTAGGCGACGGCGGCGAAGGCGAGGTATTCCATGGCGCGGTAGGTTTCGGTGACCTTGGCCATGCTGGCCGAGGTCAGTTCCGACACGGCCACCAGTGAGGCGATGGAAGTGGCCTTCACCGTGACGATGGCGCGGGTGAAATAGGGGCCGCACATGATCGGCAGTGCCTGCGGAATCAGCACCCGGCGCACGAAGCGCGCCTGCGGCAGGCCAAGCGCATCGGCAGCCTCGAACTGGCCACGGGGCACGGCCATGAGCCCGGCGCGCAGATCCTCGGCAAGGTAGGCGGTGGTGACCAGCACCATGCCCCCAAGCGCGGCGGTGAAGGGCGACACGAAGATGCCCAGGGACGGCAGGCCGTAGAAGGTGAAGAACAGGATGACCAGCAGCGGCAGGGCGCGGATCACGTTGACATAGGTGCCCGCTGCCCGGGACAGCCAGCGGCGGCGCGACAGTCGCGCCAGCGCCACCAGCAGCGACAGCGGGGTGCACAGGATCATTACCGCAAGGAACAGCCAGACGGTGGTTTCAAGCCCGCGCATCAGCTGCGGCCAGGCCTCGACAATGAGGGTCGGATCAAAGCTCATGCGGAAAGGTGCCCCTTGTGATCCCAGCGCCGTTCCGACCACATCTGCAGCGCGATCAGGAAGGCGTCGATGATGCCGTAGATGATGGCCACCCCGATCAGGATCTCGAAGGGCCGGTTGGTGGCGACGATGGCCTGGTTGGCGCGGGTCACCATCTCGGTGACGCCGATGGCGCCCGCCAGTGCGGTGCCCTTCACCATGTCCATGGAGTAGGAGACGTAAGGCGGGATGATCGTGGGCATGGCCTGCGGCAGGATGATCCGGCGCAGCGACCGGAACCACGGCAGACCTGCGGCGGCGATGGCTTCGTGCTGGCCCTTTGGCACGGACCGAAGCCCGGCGGCGACCACTTCGCCCATGATGAAGGTGTTGTAGAGCACAAAGCCCGCCACGGCGGCGGTCAGCGAGTCCATCCGGATATCAAGCACCACGGGGAGGACGTAATAGGCGATGAACAGGATGATCAGCGGCGGCACACCGCGGATCAGCCAGCTGAGCCCGAGGGCAGGCAGGCGCAGCCAGCGCGAGCGCGCTTCGAGCGCCAGCCCGGTGAGGACGGCCAGTGGTGCGCTGATGACAAGCACGCCCGCCAACAGCACGAGGGTTTCGTAGAGCCCGCGCAGAATATAGGGTCCGCGCGTCATCCATACGGAAAGGTCGAAATCCATTGGCCGTCCTCTTGTCAGGTCAGGGTCCGGATCGCCGGATCAGTAGCCGACGACCGACAGCATGTCGGAGGTGTCGGGCAGGCCCCACTTGTCGTTCAGCTCGCGGATGGTGCCGTCGGTGCGATACTTGGCGAGCAGGAAGTTCACGGCGGTGAGCAGGTCGGGTTCGCGCGCGTTGACGCAGAAACCGCCGACACCGACCGAGGTGGGTGTGGAGAGGATCTTGAACTGGTCGCCGCCTTCGCTTTCCAGCAGCGCGGTGGCCGCGTGCAGGCCGGTGCCGTAGGCGTCGATCTGGCCGTTCATCAGCGCGAGGCGGGATTCGGTCACGCCGGGCAGGCCAAGCGCGTCCTCTTCGGCGTGGCCGGTGGCCTCCACAAGGTGCTTGAGCTCCATCTCACCCTTCACGCCGCCGATCTTGACGCCCGCGAGATCGTCGAGGCTGTCATAGTCACTGTCCTTCTTCACCACCGCGACGTGGATCGCGACCTTGACCGGGCGCGTCAGGAAGAAGTCGTTCGAGGTCAGGCGGTCGTTGTTCCAGCTTGCGCCTTCGCAGCCAAGATCGAAACGGTTGGCCGCAAGGCCCGGCATCACGCCCGCCCAGTCGACGCGCACGAATTCCGGCTCAAGGCCGAGGTCCTCGGCCATCTTGGTCCACAGGTCGATGCGCGCGCCCTGAAGTTCACCGTTCTCGCCGATGAAGGTCTCGCCCGCGGTCTTGCCGGTGGTGGCGATGATCAGCTTGCCGTCCTCGATGAGGTTCTCCAGCGGCCAAGGCTGCGGAAAATCGAGGCTCACCTCGAGGTCCGAGGTCGAGAAGTCCTGCGCCTGCGCCATAGGCGCGACCAGCGCGAGGGTCATGGCGATGGCGCTCGCGGTCTTGCGGAAGTGGGTCATGGATGTCTCCGGGCTCTCTGTCGGGATGGCGGGCGCCCTTGCGGGGCGACCCTTGGTTCTAACCACTTCAGCTAGGCGGAGCCGAAACCAGCGCGCAATAGAATATTCGATGTGATATATCAGAAGACGCATCAAAAGGCTCGCATTGATGTATCTTTAGGCATTCCATAGCGCATCGCGCCCTGTCAGAGCGCGATCGCCGCCTCGTAACCGTCGAGAAACGCCGCCTCGATGTCGCGCGGGGCATAAGCATCGCCGATGGCGCGGACGTTGATTCCGGCGGTTTCCAGCGGTTCGAACAGTTCGTTGCGGGGCAGGCCGGGGTCGGCGACGACGATGGTGTCGACCTCTATGGGCGGCAGATCCTTGCGGCTGAAGACGTTGTGAAGCGTTACGCTGCCGCCGTCGAAGCGCACCGGGCGCACGGAGGTCAGGCAATTGACGCCCATCTCGGCGGCGCGGCGGTGGAAGAGGGTCAGGTTCTGGATCACCAGCTGGTGGCCGGCATGCAGGCCTTGCGTCGCGATGCTGACCTCGTGGCCGCGTTCGGCAAGATGCAGCGCGCAGGCGGTGCCGGGGGTGCGGTTCATGTTGTCGATGATCAGCACACGCTTGCCGCAGATCTCGGGGGCCTTCACCGCGTCGTCGACGATGACCACCGGCGCGGTCTCGATCCCAGGCATCTTGAGTGGGTTGGGCTTTGAGCCACAGGCCAGCAGCACCACGTCCGGCGCATCGGCGCGGATGGTGTCCAGATCGGCGCGGGCGGCCAGCTTCAGCATCACGCCCAGTTTATCGATCTCGGACGCCTTGTGGGCCACCATGCGGCCCCATTCCGACCGCCACGAGGGCAGGCGGGCGACGTTCATCCGCCCCCCGAGCACGTCGTGCTCATCGTGCAGTGTCACAGTGTGGCCGCGCAGGGCGGCAATGCGCGCCGCCTCCATCCCCGAGGGGCCTGCGCCAATGATGGTGACACGCTTTGGCGTGGCCTGCGGCAGACCGTACCAGCGTTGCTCGCGGCCCGTGGTGGGATTGCCCACGCAGGATATGTGGCGGCCCCGGTAGAGGCGGCCAAAGCATGCCTGTTCGCAGGCTACGCAAGGGGTCACTCGGTCCGCATCGCCGCGCCGCGCCTTTGCGGGCAGGTGCGGGTCCGCGATGAGCGGTCGCACCATCCCGGCCATGTCCGCATCGCCCCGCGCCAGAAGCGCTTCGGCCTCGGCGGCGGTGTGAATGCGGGTGGCGTGCAGGATTGCGACGCCGGGGCAGGCGGCCTTGATCCGCCCAGCCACGGACGCATAGGGCGCGGGCGGCAGGCCCATTGGTGGCTCGTGCAGCATGTTGGACACAAGATCGCCATCGGTGCCCGCGCTCACGTCGATGTAATCAAGATCGCCCGCCTCTACGAGCAGGGTGCAGATCTCTTCCATGTCCTCGACCGTGAGGCCGCCGGGCACCAGCTCGTCGCCGGACACCCGGATGCCAAGGGGCACGTCGGGGCCTATCTCGGCGCGGACGGCGGCCAGCACCTCGCGGGGGAAGCGGGTGCGGTTCTCGACCGAGCCGCCATATTCGTCGGTACGGAAATTGGTGTGCGGCGACAGGTACTGCATGAGCAACAGGCCATGGCCGCAATGCACCTCGATCCCGTCCATCCCGGCGGTGAGGTTGCGGCGGGCGGCTGCGGCAAAGCTGGCCACCAGCTCGGCGATTTCGGCCCGCGTCATCTCGTGCGCGACCTCGCCGAACTTCTGCTCGTAGGTGGCCGAGGCGGACCACAGCGCCACGGGCCGGGCCGAGGAGGCCATGCCCATGTGTCCGAGGTAGCCGAAGATGCGCCCGCCGTGCTTGTGCACCGCGTCGGCCACGCGCTTCAGGCCGGGAATAATGCGGTCGTCATAGCAAGTGAGAAGGCCGGTGATGCCCGGCGACGACGGATGCACCTGCTGGGTGCCGAGCATGATCAGCCCGACCTCGCCCTTCGCCCGTTCCTCATAATAGGCAACCATTTGGTCGTTGGGGGTCCCGTCGGTCGGCATGCCGGTGCCATGGCCGGTCATGACGATGCGGTTGCGGATCTCGCAGCCGCCGATGGTGATGGGCTGCGTCAGCCTCGAAAAGTCGCTCTGGGTCATGCCTGGCTCCGGAAATTGCGCGCTAAGCGCGTTTGGTATTGCTTGTGATATATCAAATATATTCTTATGATCATGTCCAGATCCGCCACGGCACGCGGACCCCGGATTCCCGGCAGATGCTTGCAAGACGGGCAGTTGTGCTCCGTCGGCGTCGGTCGACGCTTCTACGTGGCCGATTGGCCGGGAGGTTGAGGCTGCCCCGCGGCGCGGATACGTGATGAATGCCCCGGGGGGGGCTGCAAAGGAGAAGACCAATGATCGACAACCAGACGAGCGGCGTTTTCGTCATTTCCGCGACGCCGTTCACGGCGGACGGCGCGCTGGACCTCGAAAGCGCGAAGCGCCTCACCGAGTTCTACCTCGAGAAGGGCGCGTCGGGGCTGACGGTGCTGGGCATGATGGGCGAGGCGGCCAAGCTTACCCCCGAGGAATCGCTCAGCTTCCTCGACACCGTGCTGGCCACCGTGGCAGGGCGTGTTCCGGTGGTCGTGGGCGTGTCTGCGCCGGGCCTCGTGGCACTGCGCTCGCTCAGCCTGCAGGCGATGGAGCGGGGCGCCGCGGGCGTCATGGTCGCTCCCACGCCGAACCTGCGCACCGATGCGCAGCTGACCGGCTACTACCGCATGGTCTGCGAAGCGCTGGGGCCGGATGTTCCGGTGGTGCTTCAGGATTTCCCGCTGGCGCTTGGTGTGCAGTTCTCGGTGGATTGCCTGCTGCAGATCTTTGCGGAGAACCCGCAGATCGTCATGCTGAAACACGAGGACTGGCCGGGTCTGGCCAAGCTCGGCGCGCTGCGCACGGCCGAAGAGGCAGGCGCTGGCCGGGTGTCGATCCTTGTAGGCAACGGCGGTCTGTTCCTGCCGCAGGAGATGGAGCGTGGTGCCGACGGTGCGATGACCGGCTATGCCTTCCCCGAGATGCTGGCGCAGGTGGTCGAAGGCTGCAAGATCGGCAAGCGTGACGCGGTCGAGGACATCTTCGACGCGCATCTGCCGCTGATCCGCCTCGAGACTCAGCCGGGCCTCGGCCTTGCCTTCCGCAAGGAAGTGCTGTTCCGCCGCGGTGCCATCGCGTCGCCCTTCGTGCGCCGCCCGGGGCCGAAGCTCGAGGCCGCCGACATGGCCGAGCTGGACCGCACGCTTGCGCGGCTTGAAAAGCGGCTGGCCGAGCTGGCCTGAGCCGCCCTGCCTGACTGAGACGTTGAATGGCCGCCGGGGCTACCGGCGGCCTTTTTTTGCATCGCGCTGATCCTGTGCCCTGCCTGATGAGGTCAACCTGCCAATAGGCAAAGAAAAAGGGCGGCCCCTGCACATGGGGCCGCCCGAGTGACCCGAAGCGAAAGGGAGCCACGCTCGATCGCCGCGCGGGTAAAGGCGCGGCAACCGGGGGCGCAAAGGGAGAATACGCCCGCCGGGAAGATCAGCCGGTCAGATGGACCGGATCATGCCGCCATCGCAGCGGAACTTGGCGCCGGTGACGTAGGAGGCCTTGTCGCTCACGAGGAAAGCGGCGACGGCGGCAAATTCCTCAACCTTGCCGTAACGGCCCGCGGGGATTGTGGCGCGCGATGCGGTGGCGACCTCCTCGGGGGTCTTGCCTTGGCGCTTGGCGGCGTTGGCGTCCAGCTCGTCCACCCGGTCGGTATGGATGCGGCCCGGCAGCAGGATGTTCGAGGTCACGCCGTCGCCCGCCACTTCCGAGGCCAGCGTCTTGGACCAGCCCAGCAGCGCCGCGCGCAGGGTGTTGGACATGCCAAGGTTGGGGATCGGCTGTTCCACGCCCGACGAGGTCAGCGTCAGGATGCGGCCCCAGCCCCGCTCGCGCATGTGCGGCAGCAGCAGGTTGGTCACGGAGATGACGCGCTCGACCATGGTGTCGAAGGCATCGGTCCAGCCGGTCGATGCGGTGATCGGGCCGGGCTTCGGGCCGCCGGTGTTGTTGACGAGGATGTCGACGCCGCCAAGCGCGTCGATGGCCGCCGTCACCACGGTGTCCGCCGCGTCAGGGGCGCTCATATCCACCACGGCAAAGACCGCGCGGCCGGGACCGGCGGCGGTCAGACGCTCCGAGGCTTCCTTGAGCGCGGCTTCGTTGCGACCGGTCAGCATGACGTGGACGCCTTCGGCCACCAGCGCTTCGGCGATGCCGAGGCCAAGGCCCCGGGAGGAGGCCAGCACGAGGGCGCGTTTGTCGGTGATCCCGAGATCCATAGGGTACTTCCTTTATCAGTTGCGCGGGATGAAGGCGCCGCTGCCTGCCGTTGACAGGATCTGCGCGCCATCCCAGGCGATTTCCCCGCGCCGCACGGTGGTGGCGACGGAGGCAGTGAATGTTTCGCCGTCATAGGGGCTCCAGTTGAGCCCGTCACGGGTCTGCGAGGCGTCGAACGGCTTCGGGCCGCGCTTGAGCACGACAAGATCCGCGTCTGCCCCGGCGGCAATGGCGCCCTTGCGCGGCGCCAGCCCGAAGAATTCCGCGGGCTTGAGGCACATGTAGTCCACGAGGCGGCGGACGGCACCCTCTTCGCCGTAGCGTTCGGCGGCGTCCGTGTAAAAAGACGGCCCCAGCGTCTCAAGCCCGGGAATGCCCGCGCCTGCGTCAAAGATGGAAGCCGCCAGCTTGTTGTCGATGGGCCAGCTCGAATGATCCGAGGA
Source organism: Salipiger pallidus (assembly GCF_014643635.1). Taxonomy (GTDB): domain Bacteria; phylum Pseudomonadota; class Alphaproteobacteria; order Rhodobacterales; family Rhodobacteraceae; genus Salipiger; species Salipiger pallidus. Next base: position 198,108 of record NZ_BMJV01000005.1, on the reverse strand, counting down.
AATGAGGGCGGGAAGGCCGTCTTCGCAGGCCTGCCACAGGTCCTCGATCATGCCCGAACGGATGGGGGGTGACACCTTCATGCGCGCGCCAAGCCGTTCGATGTCACGGGCGGCGTCGAAATGCAGGTAGTGCACGCATAGCTCGCCGGTGGCGCGCACGCCGCGCGCCGCATACTCGGCGATCATCTGCAGCCCACGCGGCGACGAGAGGTGCACGATATGCACATGCGCGCCGGTGGCCGCGCCCAACTCCATGAACTGCGCGGTTGCGCTGAGCTCGGCCACCTCGGGGCGCGAGGTTTCGTTGTGCTCGGGGCGGGTAAGGCCTTGGGCCTTGTGCCGCTCGATCATCGCGCGGACGATCTCCTGATCTTCGTTGTGCAGGCCCACGGGCAGGCCGGTGGGCACCGAGGCGGTGAGGATGTCGAGGATCTCGTCCGCCGGGATGCGCGGGAAGCGCACCGGGTGGCTTTCGATCAGCGACAGCTTGAAGGCGCAGATTCCCCGGTCGGCGAGCGGCTGCATGAGATCGGTGCCCTGACCCGGGGCCACGGTGCCGTAAAGCGCCACGTCGCAATGGGAATAATCGTGGACTGCCTGCACCTTGGCATCGAACCGCTCGAGAGTGTTCAGCGGGTCGGGGTTGTCGTAGGGCATGTCCACCATGGTGGTGATGCCGCCCGCCAAGGCTGATTGCGACGTCGCCTCGAATCCGGGAAGGCCCTTGTAGCTGGTGGCGTGGGTCTGACCGTCGACGATACCGGGGATGATCCAGTCGGTGCCGGCGTCGATCATCTTGGTGGCCTGAGGCGCTTCGCCGGTGCCGATGGCGCCGATGCGCTCGCCGCGTACCGCGACCCAGCCGTCTTCGATGATGCGGTCGGGCAGGACCACCGAGCCCTTGAGGAGCAGATCAAACATGGGAGGTCCTTTTCATTCAGTGCGGGGTCTTGGGGTAGTTCAGGGTCAGCAGCATCTGCGCCCTGAGTGCGCCGGCCTGTACCGGGTCGATGACCGGCAGGCCGAGCCGGCGTTCGATCTCGGCGCGGTAAACGCCCATGGAGGCACAGCCGAGGATCAGCGACCGCGCGCCGTCGATGTCGCGCAGCTCGGTCCCGATCTCGGTGATGCGGGCAATCGCGCGGTCGGCCTGATCCATTTCCGTCACGCCGATGTCGAGCGACCGGTCACCGGCAAGGAAGGGCGTGTAGCCAAGCGCATCGATGGCCTTGGCGTGACGGCCGATGGAGGCCTGCACGATGGATACCACGCCGAAGGGCACGCCAAGCTGCACGGCCTCCCCATAGGCAGCTTCGGCGATGCCGACCACGGGCGCGGCCGAGTTCGCCTTGGCCACCGCAAGGCCGGGATCCGAAAAGCAGCCGATCACGTAGGCGTCGGCCTCTTCCGCGGCAATCCGGTCCAGCAGGGGCGGGATAACCGTGTCGATGTCGGCCTGGCTTTCGATGCCGGCGGGGCCACCCTCGAGGGTGCCGAAGACTGGCTCGGCCCAGAGCCCGTCCTTCACGAGGTCAACGGAGTGCGCCATGGCGTCGGTGACGCTGGCGCTGCTGTTGGGGTTCAGGATGAAGATGCGGGTCATCGGACGGTCTCTGATATGGCTTCTATGTTTGTTTAGGTATTTTATAGATATATCACGGATGTTGCCAATGCTTTCCGACACACGCGGGCCGCAAAACCCGCGGGCGCCGGGCAATGTGCTTAAAGAGAGACCGTTCCGAAGCTGGGACTGCTGGCCAGCGTGGTGATCAGGCCCTTGCGGGTAACATCGTTGTGGTGAACCAGAATCTGGCGCGCGGCTTCGGGGTCGCGCCGGGCAAGAACCTCGACGATTTCCTTGTGTTCCTCGTTGGTTTCGGTGTTCACGTCGCGCAAGGTCGCGCCGAGGTAAAAGAACCGCTCAAGCTCGTCGATCTGCCGCTCCAGCATCTGGTAGAGCCGTTCGTTCCGCGACGCACGGGCGATCGCAAGGTGGAAGTCGCGGTTCTTCGTGATGAACTCCGCAAGCGTGGTCTGGGCGCTCACATCGTAGGAGGCAACCGCCAGTTGGGTGAGGCGATCAAGCTCTTCGTCGGTCACACGGCTGGCGGCCATCTCGGCGGCGCCCGATTCGAGGATCGTGCGCACGTCGAAAAGCTCGTTCATGTCGCCAAAGGTGATCGGTGCCACCTGGTAGCCACGGCGCGGGAAGGTGCGGATCAGCCCGTCGAGGCGCAGCGCCGCGAGGGCCTCGCGCACCGGGGTTTTGGAGACGTCAAAGCGCTCCGCCAGCTCGGCCTCCGACAGGTCCGTGCCCGGTTTAAGCGTGCAGCTGAGGATCTCGCGGCGCAACTGGGCATAGACCTGTTCCGTCAGCGACTGGCGCTTCGTGGTCTTCTTGACGGCCCCAGCCTTGGCTTTGGCCGCGGGCTTGGTGGCGCTCTTCGGAGACGTCTCGGCAAGTTGGCTCACGGGCAGTATCTCCGGTTGTGTCGAAAAAGATGTTTTCCCTGATATATCAAAAGTTCTTTCTGGTTCAATTGCATTGCGCTCTCTTCCGCCCTTTTGTCAGCGACGCGCCCGGGTGCATTCTTTTCGGGCATCTCACGCCAGCAAAGAGCAATTCGGGGCCGGTTGTACTGGACAATTCCTGTAAGATTTCTCAGATATATTACACCAAATACCCAAACGACTCGGGGACGTGGCCGCGCCGCTCCCATCAGAAAAGGACATTCCCGTGACCAAAGCGCTTGAAGACACAATCCAGTGGGCCCGTCAGGAAGACGTGCCGCTGACCTGGGTGCACGAAGGCAAGGAATTCTCTCACCGGCTCATCACCAAGAACCAGAATGGCTGCTCGTTCTCGTTCCACATCACCACCTACATGCCGAACTTCGACGTGATGGTAGAGGGCAACGGCGAGAACCAGGTGGTGCTTTACTGCCTGCAGGGCTGGTCGCGCCAGATCGTCGAGGAAACTGGCGAAGAGCGGATCTTCAAGCAGGGTGACGCGATGTACCTGCCCAAATCCTACCGCTACCGCCACATCATCGGCGAAGCTGGGCTGGTTGTCGCGGTCTGCGCCAACCCGTCCAAGGAACATGGCGACATGTGATGGCACGGCTCTGGCATTCCCTGACACGGCAGGAGCTTGCCGGGCTGCGTGAGTTGGGCGCGCTGGTGGTCATTCCCACCGGCGCGACCGAGCAGCATGGCGATCATCTTCCCGTCGGCTGCGACACGCTGCTGAGCGCGGCCGTGGCGGAACGTGCAGCGGAGCGGGCAGGGGTGCCGGTTGTCGTGGCCCCGGCCGTGGCGTCCGGCTTTTCGCCCCATCACGGGGCTTGGGCCGGGACGCTGTCGCTGCGGCTGACCACCTATCTGGCGGTGCTGCATGACCTCGCGCGCTCCGTGCTCGACACCGGGTTCAACCGCGTGCTTTTCGTCAACGGCCATGGCGGCAACGAAGCGCCCCTGCGCAGCCTTATCGGTGAGATGGTGACCGACGGCCACGCGGTTGGAGCAGTGAACTACTTTGCCCCATCACAGGCCGACTGGGTGCCGATGCTGAAGGGCGGGCTAGACCGAGCGGGCCACGCCTGCGAATACGAAACCGCGCTTCTGATGGCGCTTGGGCTTGTGGATGAGAACGCTGGGCAGGGCTATCCGCCCCGCTGCACCCAGCCGTGGATGGCCTCGGACAGCGCGGGTGATCCCATCACCACCGCAGGGGCGATCTGGCCGCCGGTCTTCCAGCCGGACGACTGCGGTTATTACGGTGATCCCGGCGCGGCTGACCTGCGCAACGGTGAGGCGATGCTCGAAGTCACGGTGGCCCGGCTTGCCGCCTTCTACGATGATTTCGCCCGTGCGCCGCTGCGCACTGGCAAGACCGGGGGCATGGCGCCCCTCGCTGGCTGAAAAGGCACCTTTATGGTTGAGGAAACCTTCAAACACTCCCTGTGGTCCGCGATCACCCCTTCCGGTCCGGACCTGCCGCGTCTTGAGGGCGAGATCACGGTGGATTTCGCGCTGGTGGGGGCGGGGTATCTCGGCCTCAACACCGCGCTTACGCTGGCCGCCGAGGGGCATTCGGTTGCGCTCATCGAGGCGTCCGAGCCGGGGTTCGGCGCCTCCGGGCGCAATACCGGCTTCGTGGTGCCGACGCTCAAGAAGGCGCTGTCGCCAAAGAATGCCATGGCGACCTTCGGCAAGCCGCGTGGTGAGGCGTTTAGCCGGATGATCGGCGGGTCTGGCACGCGTCTGTTCGATCTGGTGCGCGAGCACGGCATTGACGGTGCCGAGCAGACCGGCTGGCTGCAACCGGCCCACAGCCGTGCCGCGCTGGCTGCCAATGCGGCGCAGGTGTCCGAATGGCGCGATCTGGGCTTCGACGTGGAGCTTCTGGATGCCGAGGCCACCCATGCCAAGACCGGGATGGACGGCTACCACGGCGCCATGCACATCCCCACCGGCGGGCAGGTGAACCCGCTGGCCTATGTGCGCGGGCTGGTGCGCGCCTGCCTTGGGGCCGGGGTGCAGATCCTCGCCCGCTCCCCGGTGACGGGGATTGAGCGCGACGGCATCGGATGGGCGGTCAGGACCGCTTCGGGCCGGGTGCGGGCGGGGCAGGTGGTGCTGACCTCGAACGCTATGGTGGGGCCGCTGTGTGCCGCCGTGGACCGCTCGATCATTCCCACCCGCAGCTTCCAGATCGCCACCCAGCGCTTTGACGCCGAGACGCAGGCGCGCATCTTGCCCGCCCGCGCCCCGGTGGCCGACACCCGCCGGCACCTTTTCGCGGCCCGCTGGTCGCCCGATGGGCGCATCGTGGGCGGTGGCCTCGTCTACCCGGGGCCGGGGCGCATGGCCCGCACCCGCCGCCGGTTCGAGAAACGCTTCGAGCGCTTCCTGCCCGGCCTCGGCAAGGTGCGCGCCGAATATGCGTGGACGGGCACCGTGGCGATCACGCTCGACAGTTTGCCGCGCCTGTATCGGTTGAATGATGGCCTCTGGGCGCCCATCGCCTGCAACGGGCGCGGCGTGGCTCTGACCACCGCCTTCGGCTACGAGCTGGGGCGCTTCCTTGCCGGCCGCACCACCGAGGCCGAATTTGTGGTGCCCGTCACGCAGCCGGACCCGGTGCCCATGCGCGCCTTCGCGCCCATTGGCCCCTATATGTGGTTGCCTTGGAGCGAATTCCGTGACCGTCTCGAGACCGAGGCGCCTTCCTGAGCAGGCCGCCGAACTGACCTCGATGATAGAGAAGGACCCAAGCCCGTGATTGATCCGACCCTGCCTTACGCTTCCGTCCGCCAGCCCGTCATGGGCGATAGCGCCGTTGCCACCTCGCAGCCGCTGGCGGCACAGGCGGGCATGGCGATGCTGCACGCGGGCGGCACGGCAGTGGACGCGGCGATCGCGGCAGCCATGGTGCTGACGGTGGTGGAGCCCACGGGCTGCGGGCTTGGCTCGGACGGCTACGCGCTGGTCTGGGACGGTGCGGAACTGCACGGGCTGAATGCCTCGGGCCGCTCGCCCGAGGGCTGGACGCCCGAGCGCTTCGCCGGCGCCGATATCATGCCCCAGCGCGGCTGGGATTCGGTGACCGTGCCGGGGGCGGTCTCGGGCTGGATCGCGCTGTGGAGACGCTTTGGCACCCTGCCGCTCGAGCAGCTTGCCGCCCCCGCCATCCGGATCGCGGAGGAAGGCTTCCCGGTGTCTCCGGTCATCGCGAAACTCTGGGCCAACGGTGCGAAGCAGCTGGGCAGCCAACCCGGGTTTGCGGGCTGCTTCCTGCACGGCGGCACGGCGCCGCTGGCGGGCCAGCGAATGCGTCTGCCGGGTCACGCCCGCACACTGCGCGCCATCGTCGCCACCGAGGGAGAGGCCTTCTATCGCGGTGAGGTGGCCGAGGTCATCGCCGCCGCCGCCAAGGCCAATGGCGCTGTGCTGAGCGTCGACGATCTGGCCGCCCACGAGGCGGAATGGGTTGCCCCGATCTCGACCGAATTCGCAGGCTACAGGATCCACGAGATCCCGCCGAACGGGCAGGGGCTCGGGGCGCTCATCTCCTTGGGCGTGCTGGACCGGCTGGGCTGGAAGGACGGCGCCCCTGACGATCCCGCCACCATGCACCTTGCCATCGAGGCGGTGAAGCTGGGCCTTGTGGACGCCTACGAACATATCGCTGACTTGGGCCACATGCGCCACACGCCCGCCGACTTCCTGACGCCCGACTACCTCGCGAAGCGCGCCGCGCTAATCGATCCGTCAAAGGCGGGTGATCCGGGCCACGGAACCCCGAAACTGGGCGGTACGGTCTACCTGTCCACCGCCGACCGCGACGGGCGCATGGTGTCCTTCATCCAGTCGAACTTCATGGGCTTCGGCTCGGGCGCAGTGGTGCCGGACTGGGGGATCTCGATGCAGAACCGTGGCGCGGGCTTTTCGCTTGATCCTGCCCACGTCAACGTGGTCGCCCCGCGCAAGAAACCGTTCCAGACCATCATTCCCTGCTTTGCCACCGACGCGAAGGGCCAGCCTGCCATGTCCTTCGGCGTCATGGGCGGCCCGATGCAGGCGCAGGGGCACCTGCAGATGGCGCTGCGCGTGCTCGGCTTCGGCCAGAACCCGCAGGCGGCAGCCGATGCGCCGCGCTGGCGGGTGACCGCAGGCCGCGGCGTCGCCATCGAGAGCACCTTTGACGAAGGGCTTGCCGCGCAACTGACCACAATGGGCCACGAGCTGAAGCGCGAAAGCCCCGATGCGGTCTTCGGCTTTGGTGGCGCGCAGCTGATCCAGCGCACGGACGCAGGGTACGTAGCCGGGTCCGACCCGCGCAAGGACGGGCTCGCGCTGGCCTTCTGAGCATGAAGACGCGGCTTGACGCCTACTGGTTCTGGTCGCGCCTGCCGACCGAGAAGGACATGCGCGACCAGCTGCGCAGCTTTCGCGATGCCGGGTTCGTGCGGATCTACATTCAGGCTCGGCTGTCCTTGTCGCGCGAGATCTACCTCTCAGTCGGCTGGCTGCGCGCCTATGCCACCGCAGTGGAGATCATGTCGGAGCTTGGCCTAAAGGCCGGGCTCTACGATGATTACGCCTGGATCAGCGGCCATGCGGGCGGGCGCATCGTGGACGGCGCGGAGCATCTGCGTGAACGGCATCTGTTCTGGGCCGGTGGCACCGGGGCTGAGCTTGGCGTGGACGAGATCGAGGCCACGCTGGGCGCAAGCCTTGGCCCGGCGGCGCGGCACTGGATGCATGAGGATGGGACCCCGCTCTGGATGGGGTGGAAGATCGTCGCCGCAGTGGCTGAGCGCCCCCATGGCCCCGAGGACATCACCGCCCAAGTGCGGCTGGCCACGTCAGGCCCCGAGGGCGCCACGGTCCGCGCTGAAGGCCTGCCCGAGGGCACGCGCTGGACCGTCTTCCTTGCTGCCCGGAGCTCGACCTCGCGCATCCCGGATTACCTGTCACCAGAGGCGGGCAGGCGCTTTGTCGAGGTCGGCCTTACCCCCTACGCGTCAGCCTGTGCGGGCCACATGGGCGGGACTTTGGACCGGCTGTTCTTCGACCAGCCTGCGCCGGTGCTCTACGATTGGCCGGAGCGTTTCGGAAACCTCCGAAACAGCCTTGCATGGTCTGACGCGCTGCAGGCCGAGATCGAGGCCCATGGACCGCTTGGTCCGCAACTGCTGGCGCTGCTCAGGGATCTGCCGGAGGCACCCGCAATCCGAAGCCGCATTTACCGGGCGGTCACGGGGCGGATGCAGACCGCTTTCCTCGGCGCGCTGCGGAGGTTCTGCGATGTCTACGGCCTGCAGCTCTCGGGGCACGAGATCTTGCCGCATATCGCCTCGTTCGACTTGAGCGGCGGCTTCACCAGCATTGACCCTCGCGCTGCCATGGCCGCGGATTTCTTCGGCACCGACCGCTATCGTGATGTGACGGCGGTGGATGCCAACAACCTCGAGGCGCAGCTTGCGCCGCTGTTGGGTTTTGGGATCGCCCATGCCTCGGGCCGCACGGGCTGTGAGGTCGAGCTTTACCTGACGTCTGAACGCTCGGACGTAAGGGCAAGCGGCCAGTGGGAGTTGACGCCTGCAGCCCTGCGCGCCCAGATGATCCGCCTGCATCTGCTGGGAGCGTCGCGGATCATTCTTCATGCGCTTTATGAAAACGACGGAGATGCGCGGGACAGTGCTCTCGACAACCTGCGTTTCGACTTTGCGCCAGGGTACAATTTCCAGCCATGGTGGCCGGTGATGCCCGCGCTGGCGCGGGAGATGGCAGAGCTTTCGGTATTTCTTGAAAACGCGAAATGCCCTCGTATCGCGATCCTCTACCCCTACGAGACGGCCTTGGCCGAGGGGCCACGGCATGCTCACGCGACCCGTTTCGGAGCGTGGTGTCGGGCGCTCACAGAGGCTGGTGTGCGGCCTCTCGTGATCGACGAAGCGGGGCTGTGGCGGATGACCGCCGGTGAGGCCGTGATGTTGGACGGTGCCGAGATCGTGGGGCTCGTCCTGCCCGAAGTCACCCACCTGCAAACCGCGGCGTCTGCGGACCGGATCGACGTGCTGAGGGCTCGAATTTGGGTCGAGGACGGCCCGCCACCCGAAGGCGTGGTTCTACGCACGCTCTTGAGCGAATGCACCGGAGTACCGCTGGCAGAGGCCGTGCCAGGCCTCAGGCAGCTGTCTTGCGGACGGGATGCGGACGGTTGGTGGCGTCTGGTGTTGTTCAACGAAGGCGACGCGCCCTGCGAGGTAGCGCTGGCTTTCGAGAGCGGGTTTTGCCTGCGCGCAGGGGATCATGCTCACCGCCCTGTGCAGCGGGCGACGCTCCGACTCGCGCCGCAACAGGTGCATCGCCTTCGGCTGAAGCCTGACGCCGCTGCGGTGGCTGGATCGACCCTGGCGCTCGGGGCCAAGCCACTGACCGAGGTGATGGTGCTGAACGGCGGATGGACCCTAGCGACCACTGGTACGGCCCGGGCGGTTTCGGTCGGGGCTGGCTGGCAGGTGCAGGGGGACCAGGCGTTCTCTGGCTGCGGGTGCTACGAGACGACATTTCACACTGACCGGGATCAGGAGTTGGTCCTTGCCTTACCGGAGCTGGCCTGCGCGGCGCGGGTGTCACTGGACGGGGCGCTTGTGGGAGGATGCCACCATGCGCCCTACCATGTGCCGCTGGGGCGCGTGGCCGAAGGGCCGCACAGGCTGCGGATCGAAGTGATGAACACCGGGGCGAACCGCTACCTCTGTGGCTCGCGCTTCGCCGGGACGGGCTGGCCGGACGCATCAGGGCTGACGAAGGCGCCTCGGTTGCTGGACAAGCGCTGACATCCCCTTGCTTTGTCGGCGATTGGGGCGAGGCCGTCGAGGAGGCGAACTCATCCGCTCCGGTCGATGTGAGGGCCGAAAGGGCGCAATGAGTTCGCGATGGGAGCTTCGTCAAACGCCTTGCTTGCAACGGACCCGCCGCGCACATGCCCTGAGCCCTGAGCCCTGAGCCCTGAGCCCTGAGCCCTGAGCCCTGAGCCCTGAGCCCTGAGCCCTGAGCCCTGAGCCCTGAGCCCTGAGCCTTATCTTGCCTCTGTGGCGGTGTCGGTGATCGTCAGCATTGGCGCGCGGTCGCGCATCACCGTCAGCGCCGCTTCGTGCAGCGCCTCTGAGCCTGCCGAGCAGGCGTCGGCCACGAGGCGCACGCGGCGGCCGTCGTCCACCGCCTCGATTGCGGTGCCGAGTACGCAGCAATCCGTCGCGACTCCGGCGATCACCAGCGTCGCATCCTCGGGGACCAGTGGTGCCGCCTCGCGCCACTTGGCAAAGCGATGACTCTGCACCGTACCACCAGTGAACCGCGGGTCGAGCTCCCACAGCCAGCGTTGCTCGGGGTCGAGCGCAAAGGGCCATGCCTCGTAATAGGGCACCCAAGCGCCGTTGGGCGTCAGCGGCGGCAGGAAGCGGGTGAAGAGAACCCGGTCCTGAAACGTGGGCAGAAGTTGAGCGATGTTGTCCGCCACACGCGCATAGCCGGGGGTGCACCACGGGCTTTCGGGATGGCCAAAGCCCGGCTGCATGTCAATGACGAGAAGATGGTCGGTCATGGGGTCCTCCGGGTCGGGCGCGGGGCGGCCTGATCGTCATGCTGTCCAAGGGCCTGCGCGCCAGTCAGGCCTGAGCCGTGTTGCCCGAAGTGTCCGCCGAGGCGCAAGTGTCGGGCGCCTCCGTCACAGTTAAAACCTCAGGCGGCGACGGCAAGCGTATCGCCCGCCGCCCAGCCAAGCCAGACCTCTTGTCCCTCGGCCACGGCAGGGATGTCGCGGTCACGGGCGATGAGCTTCCAAGGCTCCCCGGCGACGTCCAGAAGCAGCGTCGCCATGGCGCCGGCAAAGACCCGGCTGACCAGCCGCGCGGGCAGGGCGTTGCCCTCGGGCCGCGTGGCCGAGATCGTCAGCGCCTCGGGGCGCGTGGCATAGCGGGTCGGGCCGAACGGCAGCGCCGCAGGCAGGGCCAGCCCGCCAAGCAATGCCTCGGGGATCCAGTTGGCATCCCCGAGAAAACCTGCGGCGAAGGCGGTGGCGGGGCGGTCGTAGACCTCGCGCGGGGGACCGGCCTGCACGAGGCGGCCATCGCGCAAGATGCCGATACGGTCGGCAAGGGTCAGCGCCTCTTCCTGATCGTGGGTGACGAAGATCGTGGTGATGCCCACCTCGCGCTGGATACGCTTCAGTTCCACCTGCATGTCGATGCGCAGCGACTTGTCGAGCGCCGACAATGGCTCGTCCAGCAGCAGCACCTTCGGGCGCGTGACGAACGCCCGCGCCAGCGCAACCCTCTGGCGCTGCCCGCCCGACAGCTGCGCGGGCATGCGGTTCCCCAGATCGCGCAGCTGCACCAGTTCGAGCGCCTCCGCGATGCGGCGCTTTTCCTCGGTCGCGCCGACCTTGCGCACCCTGAGGCCAAAGCCGATGTTGTCGGCCACGCTGAGGTTGGGAAACAGCGCGTAATTCTGGAACATCATGCCGATGTCGCGCTTTTCCACGGGCACCTTCTCGACGTTTCGCTCGCCGACGCGGATGCTGCCACTGTCGGGGAAATGAAACCCCGCGATGGTCCGGAGCAGCGTGGTCTTGCCCGACCCCGATGGGCCCAGGAGGGCAAAGAACCCGCCGTCGTCAAAAGTCAGAGACACGTCGTCGAGTGCCTTCGTCTTCCCGAAGCTCTTGGTGACCCGAGTGGTTTCGACCTGCGACATCAGCGGTCTCCTCCGAAGTTCGATTTGCGCGCGGCAAGGAACATGACCGCCATGGAGACGGTGATGATGATGGTCGAGATGGCGTTGATCTCGGGGGTGAAGCCCTTGCGGATGGCGGTGTAGATCAGCACCGGAAGGGTGGTGTCGCCCGGTTTGGACAGGAAGTAGCTCACCACGAACTGATCGAAGCTGACCGCAAAGGCAAAGAGCCCGCCCGCAACGATGCCCGGTGCGATGAAGGGCAGCGTGACCCGGCGCAGCACCGTCCACTGGCCCGCGCCCATGGAGCGCGCCGCCTCTTCCAGCGTCACGTCGAAGGCCGACAGCCGCGCGGTGACGGTGACGATGACGTAAGGCAGCGCCAGCGCGACGTGGCCGATGATGACCGCGGGCGTGCCGCGCCCGATGCCGATGGAGAAGAAGAACACCAGCATAGCGGTCCCGGTGATGAGCCACGGTATGGCGATGGGAGGGAACAGCAGCACCTGCAGCACCCGCTTGCCGGGGAAGTCGTAGCGAAAAAGCGCGATGGACGCCGCCGTGCCCACGGCGGTGGCGATGGCGGTGACCACGAAGGCGATCAGCACCGACCGCAGCGCCGCGTCGATGATCTGGTCGTTGCCCGCCATGTCCGCGTACCACTTCGTGCTGAACTCGAAGGGCAGCTGGTAGAAGGGTGAGGCATTGAAGCTCATGGCCGCCATCATGAGGATCGGCGCGTAGAGGAACAGCAGCACGAGGCCGAGCCAGACGCGGCCCGCGAGCGCAAGGAGGGTCATGTGCGGGCCTTTCTGAGCGCTGGGGAGGCGGCCCCGAGGATCACAAGCACCACCGCCAGCAGGATGAAGGAGAGCGCCGCGCCAAGGGGCCAGTTGTAGACCGCGACGAACTGGTCCTCGATGACGGTGCCGTAATAGGTGCCCATGCGCCCACCAAGGATGCGCGGCTCCATGAAGCTGCCCACCACGGGCACAAAGACCAGTACAGCCCCCGCGAGCAGCCCCGGCAGGGACAGCGGCAGCAGCAGTCGGCGCAGGATGGTGAGCTTCGAAGCGCCCATGGACCGCGCCGCATCAAGGATGTCGTCGTCGATGGCCTGAAGCGCGAGGTAACTCGTGAGGATCACATAAGGCAGGTAGCTGTGGACAAGGCCGATGGTCACCGCCTCGGTGGTGAACATCAGGTTCAGCCTTATATCGAAGGGCAACACCCAGTTGAGCGCCCGCTCGAGCACGCCATTGCCGCGCAGCACGATGGCCCATGAGAAGATGCGGACCAGCGAATTGGACCAGAACGGCAGGATCACCAGCAGGAACAGCGCCTCGCGCGACCGGCCCCGGATGGATTTCGCCAGCACCAGCGCGCAAGGGTAGCCGATGATGACGCAGAAGAAGGTGACCGTCGCTCCCAGCTTCAACGACTTCCACAAGAGCGTTGAATAGGTTGGGTTTTCCAGGAATGCAGCGTAGTTGCCAAGGGTCAGGCCCCAGCCGCCATCGGCCCCTGGCATGTCCGACAGGACGCTGAAGAACAGCATGGCCGACAGCGGCAGGAACACCGCCAGCGTGAGCCACAGATAGGCCGGTGAAAGCAGCGCGAACAGCCGTCTCCGGTCACTGGCATGGGCCACTTGTGCCATGCTGTTCTCCTATTCTTGTCAGGGGCTTACTGGGCAGCCTTCAGGCTTTGCCAGAGCGCGAGATAGGTCTCGCGGGTCTCGTCGTCCATGGGCGCGCGGAAGCGGGCCAGCGCGGCGACATCGGGATCGCCCAGCACCCGCTTGTTGAAGGCGTCGTCCGGGAGGGCCGCTGCGGCCTCGGCGTTGGCCGAGGCGGGCGCACCTTCCTCGTCCCATTGCACGTAGAACTCGGGGTCGATCATCCAGTCGATGAACTGGGCGGCGGCCTCCTTGTGCTCAGATGTTTCGGGAATCGACAGACCGTCAAGCCATGCGATGGCGCCTTCTTCGGGCACCACGAAATCCACCGGCAGCCCCATGCCTGCGGAGCGCGCCGCCGAGCCCGACCAGTAGCTTGCAACGTCCAGCTCGCCCGCCGCCATGAACTGGTTCCAGTCGTTTTCCGACGACCAGAAGGTGCGCAGCTGCGGCATCAGCTCGGCGAGCTTGGCCTCGACCGCATCGAGATCCTCGATGTTGTTGATGTCCTGCCCGGTGGCCAGAGCCCCAAGGTGAACTGCCTCCTCGGCGTCATCACGGATGGACACGCGGCCCTTGTAGGCGGGATCCCACAGCACCTGGATTGAAGTTGGCGCTTCGTCGAAGGAATTGCTGTTGATGGCGATGGCGGTCAGGCCCCAGGTCCACGGCACGCCGTAGACCTTGCCCTCGTGCATCAGCGCGGGGTCTTCGGCAAAATTGGCGGGCACGCCCGCATAGTTGTCGATGGCAGAGGTGTCGATCGGGGCAAGCAGCCCCTCGTCATAGGCTTGCGTCGTGTAGGCGGCGTTGATGAGCACAACGTCGTAGGCACCGGGGTTGGTGCGCATCTTGGTGAGCATTTCCTGCTCGGAGTTGAAATACTCATGCACCACGGTGTGGCCGGTGGCCTCTTCAAAGGCCTCGAGCGACCAGTCTAGATCGGTGCCGTAGCCCTGCCAGTTGAGTACGCGGATCTCGTCTGCGTGGGCGGCAGAGGCAAGCGCCACGGCAGTGAGGGCGATGAGGGAAGTGCGGGTCTTCATGGGTCGTCTCCTTGCTGGGGTCTGGGGCCGTTATGGGCCTTCTGGCTTTGGTTGGTCTTGTGTTCAGGCGGCGTGGAGGATTGGCTCCACCTCCGCACGGGACGGGGGCGTGGCGGGGCCGTCGCGGATGACCGAGAGGGCGGCGGCGACGGTTGCGTAGCGGGCGGCGAGCAGGGCATCATCGCTGCGCTGCAGCTCGGCGATGAAACTGCCGATGTGGCAATCCCCAGCGCCATTGCTGTCGACGGGCTCGACGGGATGGCCGGGGATTTCATGGAGTGCATATTCTGTTGCCAGCAGGCAGCCCATCGCACCGATGCGGACGATGGCCCCCTCGCGCCCCTGCGCCAGAGCCTCGGCGGCGCGAGCGGCGGGCAGGCCGGTGAGGGCCTCGGCCTCGGCTCCATTGGCACTGATCCAGTCGGCGCGGGTGAGGATGCGGGCCAGCAGCGTTTTGGGCAGTTCAGCGATCATGGGCGAGGGATCGAAGAGGAAACGGATGCTCTTGGGAAGTGCGTCAATCCAGCTGGTCAGCGCCTCCCGCGCCCCGGGGTAATGCAGCGTGTAGCCCGAAAGCATGACCCATGAGACCGCGCCAAGGTCGATGGGCTCCAGCGCTTCGGCGGTGATTTGCCCCTCGGCGCCGGGCCATGCGACGAAGCTGCGCTCGCCATCCGGCTCGAGCAGAACGGTGCAGCAGCCCTGATCTCGCGTTGCATGCCGGGGGCGGGCCAAGGCGATGCCCCGTTCCGCCAGCGCATTGGCGCAAAGATCGCCAAAGGGCCCGGTGCCGACGCTGCCGCCCATGATGGCCTCCATTCCGGCGGCGCGGGCCGCAGCCAGTGCGTTGAACCCGCCGCCCACGGTCATGCCGAAACCGGTCACCACCGCCTCGGTCCCCGGCTCGGGGATCGCGCGCACCCTGTAGACAAGGTCGGCCACCGGGCCGGTCATTTGCAGCAGCGCGCTCATGCGGCGTCCCGCAGCGTCACGAGGGCGGATGCCAGCGGCGCGAGGTCCAGCGCGTTGGCCTCTTCGACCGCCGAGATGGCTGTATCGGGCAGGCTGCCGCCGGTGGCACCGCCCATGGCGCCCGCGATGGCGCCGATGGTGTCCGTGTCATCGCCGATGTTGGCGGCCATCAGGAGGCTGGCCCAGAGATCGCCCTTGCCCAATGCCAAGAGTCCGAAAGCCATGGGCACGCTTTCCCGGCTTGCGACCGAACTGCCGATTTGCGCCAAAAGCGCCTCGGGATCGCCGGTCTGCGCAAGTGTCAGAGACAGCGCGATGCGGCCCGCCATGTCCGGCTCGCCCACCGGGTTGCCGAGGGTCTGGCCTTCGCGGGCGGCGGCCAGCGCCGGGTCCAGCGCCGCGTCGAAGCCCATGCCATCCAAGCCGCAGCTCACCACCATGGCCACCGCGGCGGCCCCGGCGATGGCCTCGCCGGTATTGTGGGTCACACGGCAGGTGCGGGCGACGCGGGCGGCAATGCGGGCAGGCTTCGCCGGTTCGAGGATGCCCACCGGGGCGATGCGCATGGCGGCGCCGTTGGTGGTGCCGCGCAGGCCGGTTTCCTCGGGCGGGGTGCCCGCCAGCAGCGCCTCGATGGCGCGCTTGGAAGACGGGCCGAGCAGGTCCGCAAGGCCCTTCGCGCGGATGCCCGCCTCCCAGTCCAGCAGATCCTGCGCCCAGCCTGCATCGTCAAAGGCGTCCGGAGTGGACATAAGGCGGCGGGCCAGCAGCAGCGTCTGTTCGGTGTCGTCGGTGATCTGCGCGGCGCTGAGGCCATGGCTGACCGGGTGGCCATCAAAGGGGGCGATGAAGCCGGTGATGCGTCCATACCGCGCGGCGATCTCGGACCGGGGAAGGGTCTGAGCGGGCATCCCCAGCGCATCGCCCACTGCAAGGCCCTGAAGGGCGGCCAGCGCGCGGGTTTCGGCAAGGGACAGAGCGTCGCGGGGCATCTCAGAACTCCATGTGCAGGCCGAACTGGCCCGGGTCGAGCAGGCTCTCGACATATTCGATGACGGCGCCACCCGCATCGCGGGTGAGCCTGCGAAGCCGTAGCATCGGCTCGCCCGGGGTGCGACCCATGGCTTGCGCATCCTCGGTCGACAGGGCGGGAAGCACGCCTGCCCATTCCTCGCCGCTGGCTGCGGAAATCCCCCGCGAAGCAAGGCTCTGCGACAGTGATCCACCCTCGAGCCCGTCCAGAAGAGGTTCGAACGATCCGCGCCATGGCAGCCGTGCCCGCTCAAACGTGAGGCCGAGGCCCGTCGCCTCCAGAAAGCGGATGCGGTCGACGTGCAGCATTTCGCCTTCGGGGCCTGGGGCGCAAAGATCCATGGGCGCCCGCACGATGCGCAGTATGCGCATGCCAAGCCGGGCGTCGCCGTCTGGCAGCGACAGGCTCCAACCCGCCTGGCTGTCGATCTGGGTGCCCCGGTAGGTGACAAAGGATCCTATGCCCACCCGCGTCAGGATCAGCCCCTTGGCGGCCAGCAGCCCCAGCCCCTTGCGTACGGTGCTGCGCGAGACGTTGAAGCGCTCCACGAGGGCGGCCTCGCTGGACAGCGGATCGCCATCCCGAAGGGCGCCCATGCGGATCTCAGCCTCGAGCACGCGGGCGATCCGGTCGGATTTCGATTCGATGGAAGCCTGTCGCATGAAGAATCCTGTCTGATAATGTATGCTAGACAGGTTCAGACAGGTCTGTCTCGGAAAAACTTCATGGGGGCCGATCCGTTTCTTCCCACAGTCTGCATGAATGGCACCGACATATGCCCGGGCGGGAGGCGCTACTGCTGCCCGGGCGGGGGTCGCTACTGCCGCTGTTCATGAACCGGCGGCCTGCCGATCTGCTTGACGAAGAACCGCGCTGTGCCGACCAATGGCACGATCCGGCGCCTTCCGCTTGGCGCCTCCTTCACAGACCAAAACGCGAGGCCCCATGTCCCACGATCCGACCGGCGAGTTGACCTGCCACCCCGGCACCACCGAGGCCTTCACGCTTCGGCTCAACCATGCCGCGGGGCGTCATCTGCCCTGGACTGCGGCGCAGGATGCCATCCTGTCAGACGTGGGGCTGAGCACCGCCCGGAGCACGATCACCGGCTGGCCGGGCTATGCACCCACGCCGCTGGTAGCCCTCGAGGGGATGGCCGACGGGCTTGGTGTGGCGCAGGTCTGGTACAAGGACGAGGCGCTCCGCTTCGGTCTGGGCAGTTTCAAGGCGCTTGGCGGCGCGTATGCCGTTGCCCGGCTACTGGCGCGTCAGCTGTCGGAGAGGCTCGGGCGCGAGGTCACCATGGAGGACGTGACCCAGCGTGCGTTTCCCGAGGAGGCGGCGCGGATCACCGTCTGCTGCGCCACTGATGGTAACCATGGACGGTCGGTGGCTTGGGGGGCGCAGACGTTCGGCTGTGCCTGCGTGATCTTCATCCATGCCCATGTCTCCGAGGGCCGCAAGTTTGCCATCGAGGCCTATGGCGCGGAGGTCCGCCGCTGCAGCGGCAATTACGATGACAGTGTGCGCGAGGCGCAGGACGCGGCGACGCGTGAGGGCTGGTTCGTGGTCTCAGACACGTCCTACGAAGGCTACACCGAGATCCCCAAGGACGTGATGCAGGGCTACGAGGTCATGGCGTGCGAGGCTTTCGACGCTCTCCCCGAACCACCCACTCACATCTTCCTGCAGACCGGCGTCGGCGGCATGGCGGCGGCGGTGACGGCGCTCGCGGTGCGGCGCTGGGGCATGGCTCGCCCCGAGATCGTGCTGTGCGATCCGGACCAAGCGGCCTGTTGGCTGGAAAGCTTCCGCGCGGGCGCGCCTGCGGCGGTTGGCGGGGATCTCGATACGCTGATGGCGGGGCTGGCCTGCGGCGAGGTGTCGGCCCTTTCATGGCAGATCCTGCGTGACCACGGCGATGCGGTGATGACCGTGACCGACGCCTCGGCGGTTGCCTTCATGCGCCTGCTCGCGCGGCCCGACGGCGGCGATGTGCCGCTCGTGGCCGGCGAAAGCGCCGTGGCTGGGCTGGCCGGGCTCGCGGCCGCCATGCGCGTCCCTGAGGCGAGGAAGATTCTGGGACTGACCGACGCGTCGCGGGTGCTGGTCTTCGGAACTGAGGGCGACACGGACCCGGAAGTCTACGAGGCGCTCGTCGGCGCGGATGCGGCGGCGGTGCGGTCAGGCGAGGCGTAACGCAGGGTTCAGGACGCTTTCGCCTGTGGCGGTCCTGAGATCCATGGCACCGCATCTGGACTGAGCATCCGGGGGATGAACGGGGCGGCCTCATTTTGTTTGGCCGCAGGGTGTGACCGTGGGTTCGTGACCTCGCGGAGCTGCAAGCGTCGAGGGGCAGCATAGCCATCAAGGGTGCTGCCGTGGGCACGCCGTCAGGGCAGCAGCATCAGCAGCGCCAGCGGCAGGGCGGCCAGCGCGAGGATGGTCTGGGTCGCGATGATCCCGGCCATCAGCGGCGCGTCGCCCCCAAGCTGCCGGGCGAGAATATAGGCCGAGGACGCGGTGGGCAGCGTCTGGAACAGCAGGGCGGTGGTCAGCGCATCCCCGGTGAGCCCGAAAGCGGTGGCGCTGAGCAGGGTTGCGACTGGCAGCAGTGCGAATTTGACCACGGACGAGCGCAGCACCGGCCCCACCCATTGCTTCGCGGTGGAAAAGTCCAGCGCCGCACCGACGCAGAGCAGCCCTAGTGGCAACGATGCGCTGCCGAGGGCGCGCAGTGCGGGCTCTATCCCGGCGGGGATGTGCAGCCCCGAGGCCTGAAAGGCGATGCCTGCGAAGGAGGCCACCAGCAGCGGGTTGGTGACAAGCTGCACCGCGATGCCCCGCAGGCTCAGGCCTGCCATGCCGAAGCGTGAAAAGACGAGGATGGCAAGGATGTTGACCGTGGGGACCAGCGCGGCATTGCTGATTGCCGCCAGCGGCAGACCGGCGGCTCCGAACAGGCCAGTGGTTAGCGTGACGCCAACGTAGTTGTTGAACCGCACGCTGCCTTGGAAAACTGACGTGAAGGCCGGGCCGTCCACCCGGAAGGCGGGCCGCGCCAGCACCACGAGGGCGGACACGATGCACGTCGCACTAATGAGCGTAAGCGCCAGCCGCGTGACGGGGATATCCCCAAGATCCGCCGTGGCGAGACCGTTAAAGAACAGGCAGGGCAGCAGGACGTAGTAGCTCAGGCGTTCGGCCTGTGGCCAGAAGCGCTCCTCGAGGAAGCGGCGGCGGCGCATCAGCTGACCCATCGCGATGATGAGCACGATGGGCAGGAGGGCCAGCAGGATACGGTCGGTCATCGAAGGGCTTCCAAGGTAGACCGCTCGTGCCTAGCAGGGGGGCAAGAAGTATGGAAGTACCCCGTCCCGCCAGTGCCATCACGCCGGGTGCGGAGCCGCAGTCGCTGGGCTTTATGGTGGCACGGCGGCGCTGTGCCGGTTGCGCTGCGACCGGGCAACCGGACAGACCGAGACGAGGTGAAACGCGGAGCCGCACGAAGGCGCCACAGGATTGGCAGGGGTCACAAAATCCTGCCTCTCGGGCAGGGGAAATATCGTTTTAAAATAGAGATGCGGAAGCTCTGCTCCGCGCCGAGATGGCCTCTCTCGTCAGAAAGGTTTGCCTCTCACGGGCCGC
Organism: Salipiger pallidus; assembly: GCF_014643635.1. Lineage (GTDB taxonomy): Bacteria > Pseudomonadota > Alphaproteobacteria > Rhodobacterales > Rhodobacteraceae > Salipiger > Salipiger pallidus. Next base: position 178,484 of record NZ_BMJV01000005.1, on the reverse strand, counting down.
GTGGCATTCGTCAGCGCCCGATGCTGCCGTTCCTGCCCCATGCAGCGAAGGTCAGCTTCGAGCCCTTTCATGCCAATGAACGTCGGCGTATAGGCGCAAACATCAAGCAAGGGATAGGTCATGAAAATCTGGGGACGGGGCAGTTCAACCAACGTTCGCAAAGTGCTCTGGTGCGCGGAAGAGCTGGGTTTGCAATATGAGCATGTCCCCGCAGGGGGCGCCTTTGGCGTCGTGTCCACGCCGGAGTTTCGTGCGCTTAACCCGAATGGGCTGGTTCCATGTCTTCAGGACGGATCGCTGGTACTTTGGGAATCCAATGCCATAGTCCGATACCTTTCCCGGCAATATGGTTCTGGTGGGTTTGCCGCGGCGGATGTAAGAACCTGGGCCGTTGCTGACAAGTGGATGGACTGGGCATCCCTTTCATTCGCGGTCCCTTTCCGCGATCTGTTCTGGAATATGGTTCGTCGCACGCCGGAGACGCGCGATGAAACAGCGATGCTGCGAGGGCAGGAACAGTGCGCCGGCTTGATGAAGGTCGCGGACGAGGCTCTCGCCCAGAGGCCGTGGTTGTCGGGCAAAACCCTGGGGATCGGAGATATCCCGCTGGGCTGTATTGCCTATGCTTGGTTCAATATGCCAATCGAGCGCCCTGACCTGCCTGCGCTTGAGTCGTGGTACGACCGCCTTTCGCAACGCGAAACCTATCGCAAGGCAGTTATGACAGAGTTGACCTGACTTGCAGGGAGCGGCAGCTTCGTCCGCATAACCGACGCTCGGGCCAGCCGCAGAGAATGGCCGCTTCAGCGCAGTCGGCCGGTCAGAGGCAACGCTTCTGACGAAAAGGGCAGAGCTATCTGCTCCTGTCCAAGGATCATGCAGGTTATCTGCCGCGTGTCGGCTTTGGCAGGCAGGCAGGCTTAGGCACAGGCAGGCTTAGGCACAGGCAGGCTTTGGCAGGCAGGCGTGGACGCGAGCCAGGTGCGACGAAGGGACCCGCGCCGCCCTCTGCTTTCGTGCGGCTCGGCCCGTTCAGTTGCCTTGGGGAAACCGCGCGCGGGTGCGGTTGGCGAAGGCGACCAGCGACAGCATCACAGGCACCTCGACCAGTACCCCAACCACCGTGGCCAGCGCCGCGCCGGAGTTGAGGCCGAAAATGCTGATCGCCACGGCCACCGCCAGCTCGAAGAAGTTCGACGTGCCGATCATGGCGCAGGGGGCGGCGATGCGGTGCGGCACTTTCATCAAGAATGCCGCGCCATAGGCCAGCGCGAAGATGCCGTAGCTCTGGATCAGGATCGGCACCGCGATAAGAGCGATGACGCCGGGGCGCGACAGGATCACCTCGCCCTGAAGTGCAAACAGAAGCGCCACAGTGATGACGAGCCCGATCGCCGGGAGCGGCTTGATCCGGGCCAAGTAGCGCTCAATCGCATCAGGGCTGCCGAGACTGCGGCGGGTGAGCAGCCCCGCCACAAGCGGCAGAGCGACGTAGAGCACTGTGGCCAGCATGAGGGTCTGCCACGGCACGGCGATCTCGGTCACGCCCAGCAGCAGGGCGACGATGGGCGTGAAGGCCACCACCATGATAAGATCGTTCACCGACACCTGCACCAGCGTGTAGGTGGAATCGCCCTTTCGTGAGCTGGCTCTAGACGAAAACCATGGCGGTGCAAGGCGCGGCCCCCAGCAGGATGAGGCCCGCGATGTATTGCGCCGCGTCCTCGGCAGCGATGAAGGGCGCGAAGACATGCTCGAAAAACAGGACCGTGAGCAGCGCCATGGTGAAGGGTTTCACCAGCCAGTTGACCACCAGCGTGAGGATCAGCCCCTTGGGCTGCTTGGCCACACCCTTGATTGCGCCAAAGTCCACGCCGACCATCATCGGGTAGACCATGGCCCAGATCAGCACCGCCACCACGAGGTTGATGCTGGCGATCCTGGCCCCTGCGAGAGCGGTCACGAGGCCGGGGGAAAGTGCGCCAAGCGTGATGCCGGCGATCATGGCAAGGGCCACCCAGAGGGAGGGGAAGCGTTCGAAGTGGTTCATTTCAGGTCTTTCGCTGTCAGCCTGCCCGAGATCAGCGCCGCAAGGGCGACCATCACCGTGGCGGTGCCAAGCACCAACGGCAGTCCCCCCAGCTGGTATGTCAGTCCCGACAACACTGTGCCGACAAGCCGCCCCCCGGCATTGGCCATGTAGTAGAACCCGACGTCCATCGTCACCCGCTCGGATTTGGTAAAGGCGAGGATGAGGTAGGAATGCAGCGAGGAATTCACGGCGAAGAGCGCCCCGAACACCAGCAGCCCCACGATCAGCGTTACGGTAAGCCACGGCGCGGGGCCGCCGCTTGCCAGCACGGCGGCGGTGAGGATGGCGGGCACCACGGCCAGCATCGCGGCCCAGCCACGGGCGGCGCGGACCAAATCGACCTCGGGGCTGCGGGCGGCGTGCAGGAGGCGCGGGGCGGCGGCCTGCACCGCGCCGTAGAGGATGATCCAGACCGCCATGAAAGTGCCGATCATGAAGAAGGCGGCGCGATTGCCTGCCTCGGATCCGTCAGACAGCACTGCGTAGAAGTAGATCGGGATGCCCACCACGAACCACACGTCGCGCGCGCCGAACAGGAACACCCGCGCCGCCGAAAGCCAGTTGACGTTGGCGCTGTCTGAGAAGACCTCCGAAAATTTCGCGCCCTTGCGGCCGCGCGGCAGGCCCGAGGGCATAAAGACCATGACCGCCACGAGGATCACCGCCAGCACCAGCGCCATGGCCAGCACCGCGCCGCTAAAGCCCACCGTGGCCAGAAGCGCCGCGCCCATGAGGAATCCAAGGCCCTTCACCGCGTTCTTTGAGCCGGTGAGAAGCGCGACCCAGCGGAATAGGCCTCCGCCCGACGGGGCGAGCAGCTTGACGGCGGATTTGGATGACATCTTGGCAAGGTCCTTGGCGACCCCGCTGGCACCCTGCACGCACATCACGAAGGCGACCGATGTGGCGATGGCCCAGCCAGGCTCGAACTGCGTCAGCGCCAGCAGTGCCGCTACCTGTAGGGCAAGGCCTGAGTAGAGCGTCGAGGTCAGCCCGAAGCGCGCGGCGATCCACCCAGCGGCAAGGTTGGTGACCATGCCCGCGATCTCGTAAAGCACGAAAAGATAAGCTAGCTGCACGGGGCTGAACCCCAGCGCGTGGAATTGCAGCAGCACCAGCATCCGCAGCGCGCCGTCGGTGAGCATGAAGGCCCAGTAGGCGGCGGTGACCGCGGCATAGGCGGCAAGGCCCTCGGGGCGGGAGGCGTTGGTTGTCATGTCTGGTCCCGGAGTGTCGGCGCGGCTTTGGTTGAAGGGCCGGGTTTTGCGTATTCTAAAAGAGAAAGGGGGCGGGGTCGTGCGGGAGGCCCAGAGGCCGTAACCGTAGGGCGGAAGGTCGGGGCGTGCCGCTCAGAGCGACGCACCGACCATAAGAGCCACGTCCGCAAGACGCATCGCGTAGCCGTATTCGTTGTCGTACCAGGCGTAGATCTTGGCCTGGGTGCCGTTCACCACCATGGTCGAGGGGGCGTCGATGATGCTCGAGCGCGGATCGTTGGTGTAGTCGGCGGAGACAAGCGGTCGGGTCTCAAACCCGAGGATGCCCTTGAGGGGGCCCGCGGCGGCGGCCTCGAAGGCGGCGTTGATGTCCTCGGCTGTGGTCTCGCGGCTCAGTTCGAAGACGCAGTCAGTGATCGACGCGTTGAGCAGCGGGACCCGAATGGCGTGGCCGTTGAGGCGTCCCTTGAGCTCGGGGAAGATCTGCGTGATGGCCGTGGCGCTGCCGGTCGTCGTTGGGATCAGCGAGTTCAGCGCCGAGCGGGCGCGGCGCAGGTCCTTGGCGGGGCGGTCCACGATGGTCTGAGTGTTGGTCACGTCGTGGATCGTGGTGATCGACCCGTGGCGGATGCCGAAGGTCTCGTGCATGACCTTGACCACCGGGGCGAGGCAGTTCGTCGTGCAGGACGCGGCGGTGACAATGCTGTGCCGCGCGGGGTCGTAGCTGTGGTTGTTGATGCCGTAGACGATGTTGGCGGTGGGGCCGTCCTTCACGGGGGCCGAGACCACCACCTTTTTCACGCCGGCGGCGAAATAGGGGGCGAGCGCGGCTTCGCTCTTAAAGACTCCGGTACAGTCAATGACCACGTCGACGCCATCGAGAGGCAGGTCTTCGATTTTCGCGGTACCGATGAAGGGGAGCCTAGTGCCGTCGATGGTCACGCTGCCGTCGTCATGGGAGAAGGTGGCAACCCAGCGCCCGTGCACCGTGTCGAATTCCAAGAGGTGGGCGTGCATCTCCGCATCCCCGACGGCGTCGTTGATCCATGCTATCCTTGCGCCGCTTTCGAGCAGGGGTTTGAGGGCAAGCTTGCCCATGCGGCCAAGGCCATTGAGTGCGTAGGTGGTCATGCGAGGGCCTCCGGGGCAGTGCGGGCGATATCGTCGACGGCGCGTTGCAGTGCGATGCGGTTGAGCTGGGCGATTGGCAGAGCGGTGAAAACCTCGATCCGGCGCTTGAGCACGCCGTAGGCCTGTTGGAAGGCGAGGGCCTTTTGGGCGTCGGTGCCGGTGGCCTGCGCAGGATCGGGCATGCCCCAGTGGCCGCTCACCGGCTGGCCCTCCCATGCGGGGCAGTCCTCGTTGGCGGACTGGTCGCAGACGGTGAAGATGAAATCGAAGCGCGTGGCATCGGGCCTGGTGAAATCGTCCACCGTCTTGGACCGTAGCGGCGCGATGTCGTGGCCCTTGTCCCGCAGCACCTGCACCGCGAATGGGTTCAGCTGCGTTCCGGGACGGGTGCCGGCGGAGAAGGCGTTGAACCTGTCACCCGCGATCTGGCGCAACAATGCTTCGGCAAAGATCGAGCGGGCGGAATTGCCCGTGCAGATGAACAGGACGTTGTATTTTTCATGGTGCATGGACGATGGTTCGCGATAGCCGGGAGGGCAAAGATCCGGCCGGCCCCGGCAGCAATCTCCCCAGAGCGCGCCCATGAGGCGCTGCACGTTCGTCATCTGGACGGTGTAGAGAAGGGATGTTCCAGCCCGTTCCTGCACCACCAGTCCGGCCTTTTGCAGGGTAGACAGGTAGGCAGACATGGTGCTGGGCTTGACCTCGAGCGTGGCGGCCAGCTCACCTGCGGGAACACGGTCCGGATAGCGCCGCATGAGCAGGCGGAACAGCGAAAGACGCGTTGGGTGGCCGAGGGTAGCTAGCTGCTCAGGGATTTCTTTTTCCATATTTCATGAATTAATGAAATAAAGGGCGACTGCCAAGTGAAGCTTTTGTAACAGGGGGGCAAGCTGACTGGTGTAGAGCAGGATAACCAGCCCCACCTAGCTCGTTGGGCGCAGTGCCGGAAGCTGGAGGCGAAAATATCTGCGAATGGGAGGCGGATATTGACCAAATGGCGGAGCGATGGCGCCACAATGCAATCGGGCGATCCGTGGCAGGCGCCGAGATGTCAGGTGAAAAGCCCGCCAAGATCGTGCAGCCGATCCACCGAAAGCGAGCCCAGGCAAGGGGCGCGGCGCGGCATGGCAGCAGGCGGCGCGGGGCCGCCTGCCGGAAGATCTCAGAGGTCGGTCCAGGCCATGTCTTCGCCCTTGAGCCCGCCCTTGAGCACGCGGGTCGGCAGGCCGATGCGGTCCAGAAGGGTGAAGAACGGCTTGGGGTCCAGTTCCTCGACGTTCTTCATGGCCTTGGCGTCCCATTCGCCGCTGGCCACCAGCATGGCCGCCGCAACCGGGGGCACGCCCGCGGTGTAGGAGATGCCCTGCGAGCCCACTTCCTCGTAGGCGTCCTTGTGGTCGGCCACGTTGTAGACGAAGAGCTCGACCTCTTCGCCGTCCTTCGTGCCCTTCACCAGATCGCCGATGCAGGTCTTGCCCGTGTACTCGGGCGCCAGCGACGCGGGGTCGGGCAGGCAGGCCTTGACCACCTTGAGCGGCACCACCTCGCCGCCGTCGGCCATCTTGACCGGCTGCTCGGACAGAAGGCCGATGTTCTTCAGCACGGTGAAGACGTTGATGTAGTGATCGCCAAAGCCCATCCAAAAGCGCACGTCGGCTTGCGGATAGTTGGTCGCCAGCGAATGCACCTCGTCATGGCCGGACTGGTAGGCCTTGGAGGGGCCGACCACCGGCAGATCCCATTCGTGGCCAGAGGCGAACATTGTCGTCTCTTTCCACTGCTGGTCTTCCCAGTAATAGACCACGCCGGTGAATTCTCGGAAGTTGATCTCGGGGTCAAAGTTCGTGGCGAAATACTTGCCGTGCGACCCTGCGTTGATGTCGACGATGTCGATGCTTTTCACCTCGTCCATCTGGTCGATGGCGAAGCGCGCATAGGCGTTCACCACGCCCGGATCAAAGCCCGCGCCAAGGATCGCGGTCACGCCCTTTTCGGCGCAAGCCTCGCGGCGCTTCCATTCGTAGTTGGCATACCACGGCGGGGTTTCGCAGATCTTGTCGGGCTCTTCATGGATGGCCGTGTCGATGTAGGCGACACCGGTTTCAATGCAGGCGTCGAGCACGTGCATGTTCACGAAGGCTGTGCCCACGTTGATGACAATCTGCACGCCCGTGTCACGGATGAGCTGAGCCACCTCGGCGGACTTGGTGGCGTCCACGCCATGGGCGGTGAAGGCGCAGTCGTGACCCTTGGCCCGGACGGAGGCGATGATGTCATCGCATTTGGACACGGTCCGGCTGGCGATATGCAGATCGCCAAGCACGTCAGCGTGCTGGGCGCATTTGTGCGCCACCACTTGCGCGACGCCACCGGCGCCGATGATGAGAACGTTCTTCTTCAAATCAGAACTCCCTTGGATGAGGCCCGTTTCCGGGCAATTGCTCACGACAGGGCAGCCGCGAAATCGTCGTAGGTGAATGCCTTGACCAGCCGTTCGGTCCCGTCCAGTTCCCGGATGGCGATGGAGGGCATCTGGACGCCGTTGAACCAGTTTTTCTTGACCATCGTGTAACCGGCTGCATCGTCAATGCTAATCCGGTCGCCCGCCTTCAGTCCTTTTGGGAAACGGAACTCACCGAAGATGTCCCCGGCCAAGCAGGATTTGCCGCAGATCATCCACTCCTGATCGCCGCTCTCCTGCATCTTGGCGTTCTCACGGTAGATCAGCAGGTCGAGCATGTGCGCCTCGATGGAGCTATCGACGATAGCAAGGTTCTTGCCGTTGAAAAGCGTGTCGAGCACCGTCAGCTCCAGCGTGGTGGAGTTGGTGATCGCCGCCTCGCCGGGCTCGAGATAAACCTGCACCTCGTTGGTGCCGGCAAAGCGTTTGAGCCGCTCGGCCAGCTTGTCCAGGGGATAGCCCTCGCCGGTGAAGTGGATGCCGCCGCCGAGGCTGATCCAATCCATGCGGCGGATGAGATGGCCGAAACGCTGTTCGATCATGCCCAGCATGGCGTCGAAGCGTTCGAAATCCGCGTTTTCGCAGTTGTTGTGGAACATGAAGCCGCTGATGAGGTCGGCCACGGGCTCGATATCCTCGGGAGCGTGTTCACCAAGGCGGCTGAACGGGCGCGCCGGGTCCGCAAGATCGAAGCCCGAGGTCGACACGCCGGGGTTCACCCGCAGGCCTCGGGTGTGGCCCCGGGACTTTTCCTCGAAGCGCTGAAGCTGCTGGGCGGTGTTGAAGATCACCTTGTCCGAGCTGGTCAGCACTTCGTCGATTTCCTCGGGGGCCCATGCCACGGAATAGGCGTGGGTCTCGCCGGGAAACTTCTCGCGCCCGAGCTTGACCTCGAAGAGCGAGGATGAGGTGGTGCCGTCCATGTACTCGGACATCATGTCGAAGACCGACCATGTGGCAAAGCACTTCAGCGCCAGCAGCGCCTTGGCGCCGGAGGCCTCGCGCAGATGCGCGATCTTCTCCATATTCGGAAGCAGGCGGGACTTGTCGATGAGATAATAGGGCGTCTGCATGCGCGCGGGGGCCTTTCGCGATGGGGACGGTTCTGCCGGTGTCGCTTGGGCATGTAGCGCTTATGGTGTGACCTCGCAACGGTGGAAGGTCCGTTTGCCACGCGTCGGGCGAGCCTGCCGACCACGGTCGGAGGCACCGGCACGGGGCCGGCGGGTGCCTTGGCCACCGGACGCGGCGGGACCTTTGCCGCTGCGATTCGAAGTTTTGGCGGCTGTTTCGGTGGTCGAGCTGGCTCCGAAAGTATCTCTTTCAGCCATCTTCTTCTGCAACTTCGAAACTGTCGCCGAACGCCACCATACCATAGCGCCTCAGCGCCCCGGCCACAGATCACGAATTCGTTGTTAAAACGTATTAATATGGCTTTATTTTTAAGGCGTTTCAGAGCATTTCGACGCATTGATCGGAGCGTCAAGTGTATGAATTATATGGTTCAAATCGCGATTGTGTCCGGTTGCTCAACGATAAATCGACCCAGCTTTGACACAAAGTGGCCTAGTTCTGCTGTTCAATAAGGTTCTGTAAACCACGACTATCTAGCCGCCTTAGTTCCGGCGGCTTCGGACAGACTAGGAGGGCAGAATGCCTGTTCTGAAGCAAAGCTCGACACCCAGCGCTTTCACTCGCATGGCGGTGACCGTGATGGTGGCGGTGTTCATCGCCGCAGCCTTCGTGGCCATCACCGTGGTCAAGCGCGCGTCGGACGCCCAGCTTCACCTCCAGCAGGAAATCGTGCTGCGTGGGGCCGATGCAATTGGGCTCAGCTTCAACACTGCCCTGCGCCGGGAATGGGACAGTCTTAACGCCGTCGCGCGCAACATTCAGGGCGCGGACGTGTCCGATATCAATAAGTTCATGGATGCGGTGGGGCAGACCGGCGGGCAGGTGGCATGGTCCGGGGTCGCCGACCTTGACGGGCGCATCATCTCGGGCACGAACCGGCTGCGCGAAGGTGAAGACGTAAGCCAGCGCCGCTGGTTCCGTGAAGGTCTGCGTGGTGGCAACGTGGGCAACGTCTATTCCAGCTCTACGCTGCCGCTTGACGGTGCCGACCAGAGGCAGTCGCTGCTCAACCTGTCGACCCCTGTGTTCGATGCGCAGACCGGAGAGGTCACCGGCGTGCTGGTATACAGCCTCCGCATGGCATGGGTGGCAGACTTCCTGTCTCAGGCCCGTCGCCAGCTTCAGATCGACGTGGTGGTCAAGAACCGCGACGGGAACACGCTCGTGGACACCCGCGACGATCCCGAGGAACTGCCCGATGCAGTTGCCATGCAGGCCGAGCTTGGGATCAACAATGCCGGCGCCTTCCGCCTGACGGCGCGCGAGGAGGGTCTGTTCGCCTACTCGCCCAACTTCATCAGCGATGCGCTTCCCGATTTCGGCTGGCGCGTGTTCGCCACGCTTGATCGTGACAACGTCACCAACACCATGCCGGACATCCTGCGGAGCGCCTTCTTCTCGGTGACCATCGCCGCGCTGTTCGTCCTTGGTGCGACGCTCTTGGTGGCGCGGATCCTGCTGAGGCCCATCGAGGCACTGACCGCCACCGCCATCGACGTGGCCGAGGGGGATTACGACTATCCGATCGACAGCCGCAGCTCGAAAGAAGCCGAGATGCTGAGCCGGGCGCTGGTGCGCATCCAGGCGATGCTCGCGAGTCACCAGTCCGTGCATCCCGATCACAATGACACGGCGCTGCCGACAGTGGCCGCGGGCGGCGCACGGAGCGGCTCGGTCAGCATCGGGGCGCAGGTTCTCGGACAGTGGAAGAACTCGCGCTACGAAGACGCGTCCTGAGAGCAACGCTCCGACAAGAAACGCCCCTTGCGCCTTGTGCGCAGGGCCAGGGCGCGGAATTCTAGCGCCTTCTCTCCCCCGTCAGGCCCTATGTAACAAGGTGACAGGATGTTCATGACCAAGCCCAGTTTCCTTTCCGCCAGCGCGCTTTGCGGCATCCTTGTGCTCGTGGCGCCCGATGCCCGTGCCGATGGTTTCTTCTTCCAGCTGGACAGGACCACCTCCACCACTGACGCGGTTGTCGCCGGCACGCGCGGGGCCTTCAGCTTCGGCCTGAACCGCGCCGATTACGACGGCGGTTGGAGCGCGGGTGCCTTCGTGTCGCGCGATTTCGTTCTGGACGGGGTGGGTACGCTCAAGGTCGGGCCCAGCATCGGCACCAGCGACGGCGATGCAGGCGTGGACTGGGGCGCGCGGGTGGTCGCGGAACGCTACCAGCCGACGGACTTCGGTTTTGTCTTCGTGTCGGCGCAGTATGACACCATCGACAGCAGCTGGTTCTCGGTCGCCGAGTTCGGCGGCACCGACGGCCTGTCGATCAGCGTCACCGCCGGGGGAAGCGACACCTACAGTGATCAGACCGTGTCGCTGAACCGCAAGGTCGGGGACGGGCCCTTCACCGTGCGTACGGGGTATCGCTTTGAAAGCGAAGCGCTGTTCGTCGGGCTTTCGGTCAACACTTACTGACCCACCGCGCCGTCCCTTGTCCCAGCGGCCCCCGCCAACGCGGGGGCCGTCGTCATGTGCTCAGTCCGCGAGGCTGGGCGCCTTGCAAGCCCTGTCAGTCGCGGTGCGCACCAAAACGGTGAACCAGGTCAGACAGCAGCGAGATCAGCCGGACCTGCGTCACACCCGGCTCGTCCCCTTCGGTATAGAACTTGACAAACAGCGCCTCCCGCTGGGCGTCGTTGGGCAAAAGCTGCAGGCGCAGGCCGTCTGAGACCAAGGCGATGACATAAGCTTCGATGGGGCCGGGAACATCGGCAATCTCGATCCTGCCGCGGGTTTCGATGGGCAGGCTGAGGCCGCGAAGCTGCGCCGTGTCGAGCGTGAGCGACGAGATCCACAACTGGTAGCGCCTCTCGCCGGTGCTGAAAGCCACCCGCTCGGGCTTGTCCGCGATGTGGATTTCGTGCCGGGGCTGTTCGATGCAGGCAAGACAGGTCGTTCCAAGCACGATGAGGTTGTAGGTGGTCCAGAACAGGATCACCCACTTGCCGTCCCCGGCTTCGAAGGTCGAGAACCGGTCGAAGAAGATGCCCAGTACCAGCGCCGCGAGCGTGAGGATGAAGGCGATGAGGAACGGCATCATCAGCCGCCACTGCACCACAACGTTCGACCGGTCGCCCCCCTTGGCGGTGACAGAGAACGGGTGGCCATGGGGCCGGAACAGCCCGGCGATGGCGGCCCGGGTGATGGGGATGGCCCCCAGCATCTGGCTGACGTCATGGAGCACCGGGACCAGCGTGCCGCGGCTTAGGATGTTCATCGAGATCAGCGACCACACGTAGAACGGCGCGAAATAGCGGATCACGTCGGGCAGCGAGGCATCGACCACGATGACGTCAAAATACCAGTAGAGGAGTGGGAACACGATGCACGACAGCCGGAAGATGAAGCTGAAGCTCCAGTAGATCACCGAATCGATGACGCTCCAACGGTCGCGCAGGCGCAGGTTGCTCTTGGCGAGCGGACCCATGGAGGACCGGGCGATCTGCATGAGGCCAAGGCACCAGCGGGCGCGCTGGGTGACGTATTCCTTGAGGCCCTCGGGCGCCAGCCCTTCGCTCAAGGCTTCGGACAGGTAGACCGTACGCCAGCCGATGTTCTGGAGCACGAGGGTGAGCATGAAGTCCTCGGTCACGGATTCGGTATTGAACCCGCCCACCTCGCGCAGCGCGGTCCAGCGCACGACCGACGAGGTGCCGCAGCAGATCGCCGTACCCCACGCATCCCGCGACGGCTGCATGTGGTCGAAGAAGAACCGCTGCTCGTCCGGGTAAGACCGGCTGAGGTGGAAATTGTGCTGGATCGGATCGGGGTTGAAGAAATGCTGCGGGGTCTGCACCAGCCCCACCTCGGGGTCATGGAACAGCGCCAGCGTGCGCGAGATGAAGCCCCGGTGCGGCACGAAATCCGCGTCCAGCACTGCGACGAAATCGGGCGGCACCGCGTCCTCGGCCAGCCGGTCTAGCGCGTGGTTGATGTTGCCCGCCTTCTGGCCTTCGTTGGTGGGGCGACGCATGTAGCGCACGCCCATCTCGGCGCAGTAATCGCGCAGCCAGTCGCGGCGCTTGTCGTCGCAGACGACGATCTCCTTGTTGAGATGGCGCAGGGACTTCGCCCCGACGATCGTCCGCTCGAGGATTTCTTTTTCCTCGTTGTAGGTGGCGATGAGGATGGCCACCTTGGGCTCGGCAGGCCACCACCAGCCATTGTTGGCGTCCGCCTCGTCGCTTCGGATCTTCACCCGGCTGAGCAGGACGTAGGCGCTGAGCGATCCGACCATGGCGATGGCCTCAATGGTGTAGAACAGCCAGCTGGCCAGCGCGTCGATGTCAAAGGCCAGCGGGGCCAGCGTGTCGGTGCCACGCCAGATGATGTAGCGCAGCGCCAACACCGCCGACACGCCAAGCATCAGCGACCGGTGCAGGGTGTTCTTCGTGTCCACGAGGGACGCAAGCAGGCCGCCCGCGCCGATGGCCAGCAACACCCACATGGCTGCCGAGCCAAGCTCGCCCACATGCGGAAACGGCAGCATCAATCGAAGAGGCCGCGCAGCCAGTCAAGCGGACGGCTGTCGAAGAACGCCCGCCCGGTGCGCCCGATGGCGCAGCCGCGTTCCGGGTCCGCCGTCAATTCGGGCACCAACAGGGCCACGTCGTAGCGCTCGAGGTGCCGCTGCGACGGCGCCACGGCCATGTTCTGGTAAAGCCGCGCGGCACCGGTTCCCGCAAGGCGCGCCACGGTGGCCTCCATCACCCGTTCGCGCCCGGTGAGGCGGAAGCTGGCGGAATCCCCGATCTGCAGGCTGTTGAATACGCGCTCGGTGGTGGACAGGGTGACAAAGCTGGAGCCGCAATCGACGATGCGCAGCAGCGGATCGCCGCGCTGCACGGTGACGCCATCGGCCTCGATCAGCTCCCAGTAGGTGCCGCTGACCGGAGAGACGATCTCGCCGCCGCTAAGCGTGTTGACCCGCAGGCCTTCACGGCTGGCGCGGGTGTGCACCGCCTCCAGACGGGAGCGGGCCTCTTCCACAGCCCCCTCGAGTCCGGCGATCACGGTCTCAAGCTCGTTGGCCCTTTGACCGGCGTTTGGGCTGTCATTGTAGCCGTCCCCGAGGAAAACGCCGCTTTCGGCCGCGGCCAACGCGATCTCGAGCAGCTCCACCCGTTCGCGCGCGTGGTCGAGCAGCAAGGGCGCAACGCCCGGTTCCTGCGGCAGGATGTCCGGCGTTTCGCCCACGAGATCGATCAGGCGCTGGTCGGTCTCGTCCGGAAAATCACCTTCTTCGAGGATGGCCAGCCGGGTCCGCGCATGTTCGAGCCGGGTGCGCAACTCATCAAGGCGGCGGGCCTGGAAGGTGTTGGTGCGCTCGACGAGCCGCTCGCGGACCGCGCGGGTGCTGGCCAGCTCGGCCTCAAGCCGGGAAAGCTCGGCCTCGGCAAAGGACTGTTCCATGCGCAGGTCATTGAGCCGCACGCTGTCGACAACCTCGTCGTTGATCGACCCCAGCGTTTCACCGCGCTGAACGTAGGCACCAAAGGGCCGGTCGGCCAAGGTGAGGGTGCCGGCGGTGCTGGCGCGCACGTTGACCAGCGGCGCGTTCACCACCGCGTTGGCGCTGGCGCCGGTCATCTGTTCGGCGACGATCACCCAAAGGGCGACAAGAATGAGGGCAACGCTGAGAAACAGTCTCAGGAGCTTCATGGCGTTCTCCTTTGCGGGGCAGGGGCGCCCGTTCCGAGGGATTGGGGTAGTGTGTCCCAGCTGGCGGGGACTTCCAATATCCGCCCGTCCCCTCTCAGATAATTGTGTGAATTTTGCGGCAGTTAATTCTCTTTTTGCGAGAGTTCCGCCAACAGTCCAAGCGTCGAGGGGTAATAACCCTGCGACGTCTCTCCCGGCGGCACAGGGCTGCGTCCCGCGGCGATGTCAGCGATGGCGCGAAAGCCGGGGGCGTTGCTCTGGTGGCGCAGGCCGCCGCGGGGGCCGGTGACCACAGCCACGTGCCCCGGTGCGGTGGCACGGGCGAGCCGGTCGCGGCTGAGGGCCATGGCGGGGTGATCGTTCCGCCCCGACCAAGCAAGGTAAAGCGGGATGCGCAGCGCATCCCAGCCAAAGCGGTCGTCGAACCCCTCGGCCGGGCGGATGCCCTCTGTGGACACGGTGATCCAGTCACGCAGGGCGGCGGGATCGGTAAGCAGCCGTTCTCCATGGGCGGCGGCGCGCACAAGCGCGGGTTGGCCGGTGGCCTCCCCGAGTTCGATCATCGCGCGCGGCAGGTAATAGGAGGGATTCACCAGCACCGCCTCGGGGGTGGCAAGCGACTGGTCCGCGGGTTTCAGAAGCGGCTCTTCGGGGCGGCGCGGGTCGGGGGCGAGGCAGATCGTCACGATGTCGTGGGTGATGGCAGCGACCGTTGCCCCGTAATCGCCCCAACCGGAATCGCGGGCAGCGCGCAGCAGGGCCCATGCCCGCAGCAGGTCACCGTCGGTGGCATTGCGCCAATCCCCGACCTGTCCGTCCTGCCACTTCCACGCCATCAGCGCATCCTGCCGGCTGGCCAACGTCGCGCGGGTCCAGCCTTCGATGCGCTCGAAGGCCTCGCGGTCGCCATGGGCCTGTGCGAGGAGCAGCCCGTAGGCCTGCCCTTCAGAGTGGCTGATGCGGTCCTGTCCGCCGTCGATGACGCGGCCCTCGGGGGCGAGGAAGGCCGCCTTCCACGCCTCCCAGCCGGATTGCGCGCGGGCCGCCGGAAATGCAGTTTCAGCCCGGGCGCGCAAGGGCGTCACGGCAAGACCTGCAAGGCCGAAAACAAGCTGGCGGCGCGCGAGGAGGCGGAGCGTCATGCGCCGTTCATACCGTGACATGGCAGCGCTGGCGATAGGCTCGCGCGGAGGTGATCGCGGGTCGGGCCGGGATGTGCCGACGCTGCCACGCTGAAGGGCGGGACAGATTTGAAAACTGCGGTTCGCGCTGCGGCAACACGGTTTCATACTGATGGAACGACCGGCCGGGCAGGGGACGTGCACTGGCGCCCGAACCCGGGGCAGTCCTGCCACCCACCCGGTGCACTGGCCAAGGGCGCGTGACGTGAATGCGCAGATCGTCCGGCGATGCCCTTGAGGCTCCTTGCATCCGGGTCCGCCTGCACATAGGTTCCGCGCGACTTCAGACCGGGGCGGATGCCCCCCTTTACCCCAAAGAGGAGCCCGCCCATGGATGGCAGCGCCATTGCCCAGTTCGTCCCGCTGATCCTGATCTTCGCGATCATGTACTTCCTGCTGATCCGCCCGCAGCAGAAGAAGATGAAGGAGCATCAGAAGATGGTCGCGGCCCTTCGCCGGGGCGACCAGGTGGTGACGCAAGGCGGCATCATCGGCAAGGTGTCCAAGGTCAAGGAAGGCAACGAGGTCGAGATCGAGATCGCCGAAGGCGTGAAGGTCCGTGTGGTGCAGAACACCATCACCACCGTTCTCTCCAAGACCGAACCGGCCGAGAGCTGATCTTTCTCCAAGACCCCTGAAGGCGCCGCACATGCTGCAGATCGAAACCTGGAAACGCGCCCTGATCTGGGCGCTGGTGGTGGCGGGCCTCGTGCTTGCGGCGCCGAACCTCTTCTACAACCGCGTCGAAGGGCACAACGATGCCCTGAGCCGCATCGAAACTTCGGGGGCCACCCCCGAGCTCGAGGCGCAGGCGGGGCAGTGGCCCTCGTGGCTGCCCTCGAACCTCGTGAACCTCGGGCTCGACCTTCGGGGCGGCGCGCATCTTCTGACCGAGGTGCGGCTGGCCGAGGTCTACGAATCCCGGATGGAAAGCTTCTGGCCGACTGTGCGCGACGCCCTGCGCGACGCCCGCTCGGACGTGGGCACCATCCGCCTGCAGGACAGTGCCCCCGGCACGCTGCGCGTCCGTATTTCCAACCCCGACGGCATGGCCCGCGCGCTTGAAGTGGTGCGCGGCCTTGCGCAGCCCGTGGCCTCCCTCACCGGGGCAGGCACCACCGACCTTGCGGTGTCGGGCGAAGGCAGCGATGTCGTCATCGAGCTGTCGGAGGCCGAACGTCAGGCCACTGACGAGCGCACCATGCAGCAGTCGCTCGAGATCATCCGCCGCCGCATCGACGAGGTGGGCACCCGCGAGCCCACCATCCAGCGCCAGGGCGCCGACCGCATCCTCATCGAGGTGCCGGGCCTTGGCTCGGCGGACGAGCTGAAGGCGATCATCGGCACCACCGCGCAGCTGACCTTCCAGCCGGTTGTGTCGCGCACCGCCGATGCAAACGAAGTGCCCGGCAGCGGCAACGAGGTCCTGCCGTCGCTGGACGAGGAGGGCGTGTATTACGTTCTCGAACAGGCGCCCGTGGTCACCGGTGAGCAGCTGACCGACAGCCAGCCGTCCTTCGACCAGAACGGGCGGCCCGCGGTCACCTTCCGCTTCAACCCCGGCGGGGCGCGCGCCTTCGGCGACTACACGGCGGCCAACATCGGCTCGCCCTTCGCCATCGTGCTCGATGACGAGGTGATCTCGGCCCCGGTGATCCAGAGCCACATTCCCGGCGGCTCGGGCATCATCACCGGCAACTTCACCGTCGAGGAATCCACCAACCTCGCCGTGCTGCTGCGCGCCGGTGCGCTGCCCGCCGAACTTGATTTCCTCGAGGAACGCACCGTCGGCCCGCAGCTGGGGCAGGACAGCATCGACGCAGGCAAGCTGGCCACCGCCGTGGCCTTCGGCCTCGTGCTGGTGTTCATGTTCGCCACCTACGGCCTCTTCGGCTTCTTCGCCAACATCGCGCTGGTGCTCAACATCGCGCTGATCCTCGGGGTGCTGTCCAGCATCGGGGCGACGCTGACCCTGCCGGGCATCGCGGGCATCGTGCTGACCGTGGGCATGGCCGTGGACGCCAACGTGCTGATCTTCGAGCGCATCCGCGAGGAAATGAAATCCGCGCGCGGCCCCGCCCGGGCCATCGAGCTTGGCTATTCGCGCGCCCTGTCGGCCATCGTCGACGCCAACATCACCACCATCATCACCGCGATCATCCTTTACGTGATGGGCTCGGGGCCGGTGCGCGGCTTTGCCATCACCCTGGGCCTTGGCATCATCACCTCGGTGTTCACCGCCATCTGGGTGACGCGCCTGCTGATCGTCATGTGGTTCGAACGTCGCCGTCCCCGGACGCTGGAGATCTGATATGCGCCACCTTCGACTTGTCCGCGACGAAACCTCGTTCGACTTCTTCAAGCACTGGAAGGTCTGGCTTGGCATTTCCGGTGTCCTGATCCTGCTGGCTCTGGCCAGCTTCGCGGTCAGGGGCCTGAACTACGGCATCGACTTCCGCGGCGGTACCACCATCCGGACCCAGAGTGCCGAGCCTGTGGATGTGGGCGCCTACCGCGCGGCCATGGACGCGCTCGAGCTGGGCGATATCTCGATCACCGAGATTTACGATCCGTCCTTCGGCCCCGACCAGAACGTGGCCAGCGTCCGCATCCAGGCCCAGAACGAGGTGGAATCGGTCACCCCCGAAACCATCGCCACCGTGGAGGCCGCGCTTCAGGAGGTCGCTCCGGACATCGAGTTCCTGCAGGTCGACAGCGTCGGCCCCAAGGTCTCGGGTGAGCTGATTCAGACAGCCTTCATCGCCGTGGCACTCGCCATGGGTGCGGTGCTGATCTACATCTGGCTGCGCTTCGAATGGCAGTTCGCGGCCGGCGCCGTGCTGGCGCTGGTGCATGACGTGGTGCTGACCATCGGGGTGTTCTCGGAGGTTGCGATCCAGTTCGACCTCACCACCATTGCGGCGCTGCTGACCATCGTTGGCTACTCACTGAACGACACGGTGGTGGTCTACGACCGCGTCCGCGAGAACCTCATCAAGTACAAGAAGCGCCCCCTCAAGGAGGTGCTGAACCTTTCGATCAACGAGACCCTGTCGCGTACGATCATGACCTCGCTGACCACGTTGCTGGCGCTGTTTGCGCTGTTCGCGCTTGGCGGCGACGTGATCCGGGGCTTTGTCTTCGCGATGATCTGGGGCGTGTTCGTCGGCACCTATTCCTCGATCTTCGTCGCCTCGGCCATGCTGCTGTGGTTCGGTGTCAAGCGCGACTGGTCCAAGCCCGAGGCCGAGGAACGCCAGCCCGACGGCTCGAGTGTCTGAGGCCTTTGTCCAAGCCCTGGCGGTGCCGGGGCTTGGATGGCTTCTGGCGACGTGCTTTGTTGCCGGGGTCGTCTACGGCTTTGCCGGTTTCGGCGCGGCGCTGATCTTCATGCCCGTCGGGGCCATCTTCCTTCCCATGGAAAGCGCCATCGCGTCCTTTAACCTGGCTGCGATGGCGTCTGTCTTCACGGTGCTGCCCGCCGCGCTACGGCAGGTGGATCGGGCCCAGAGCGGCGTGATGATCGCCGTGGCGCTGCCATTCATCGCGCTTGGCCTGCTGGTGCTGGCCCATGCGGACACCGTCGCCCTGCGCTGGGGCGTCATTGCGGTGTCCTCGGTGACATTGCTGGCGCTGATGGCGGGCTGGCGATACCGTACCACGCCGGGTCCTGCGACCCGGGCGGGGGTAGCCGCCGCAACCGGCCTCGTCGGAGGCGCCACGGGGCTTCTGGGTCCGGTGCTCATCCTGTTCCAGCTTTCCGGACAGGAGGGTGTCGCCCGGTCCCGCGCCACCACGCTGGTCTTTCTCACCGTGACCTCGACGATGCTTGTGCCAATGATGGCTTTTCGAGGCATCTTATCGGCGTCGGCCATTGCGCTTGGTTTTCTGATGCTTGTCCCCTATGGTCTGGGCACGAAGGTGGGCCAGACGTTATTCGTACCAGCGCGGGAGGAGGGATACCGTGTTGTGGCCTACGGAATCATCGGGACGGCTATCTTGCTGGGGCTGCCGGTATGGGATTAGGGGAATCGCCATGCAGATGAAGGAAATTGGCTTCGGAGCGGCGCAACCAGTCGATGGCTACGGCCCCGGTTTCTTCCGGGTCGGAGGCAGGCCAGTGGATGGCGCGCTGTGTCTGTCCATCGAAGGCTTGGTCGCCTGGGGCGGGCTGGAGGATCTTGACCCGCTCCTTGAATTGGCCGGAGAGGTGGACGTGCTGCTTGTCGGTACCGGAAGCCAGATGGAACCGCTGACCGCCTCCACTCTGGCAAGGCTTCAGGAAAGCGGCCTTGGTGTCGAAGTGATGAGCACGCCATCGGCCTGTCGCACCTACAACGTGCTTCTTGGCGAAGGCCGCCGTGTCGCCCTCGCGGTGATGCCAGTCTGAGCTGCAGATCTTCGGTCTGATCGAAAGTTGGTCCGTCTGCGAACCGGGCAGTCCCGGGCGTGACGGCTCTGCATTATCGCGCTCAAGCGTCGCTTTCGCCCGGCCATGGTCTCCTGTTTCTGCGTTGACTGGGCCTTGCTTCGGTCTGTCCTTGCTATCTCCTGAAAAGGGGATGCCTCGGCCATCGAATGCGTCCGAGGCATGGCGACCCGAGGAAGGACACATGCCCCCGCATGGTGGGGCTTTCCCAAGGTTGCGGGCTGCGCTAAGGGCTTAGGCATGATGCTGAACGTGACGGATCTGGCGGTGGCCCGCGGGGGCATTCCGGTGCTCGAAGGGCTGACCTTCTCGGTCGCGCCGGGAACGGCGCTGGTGCTGCGCGGGCCGAACGGGTCGGGCAAGACAACACTGCTGCGCACGGTCGCCGGGCTTCAGCCTGCCTTCGCCGGAACGGTGGACGGCGCGGGCGAGCGCATCGCCTACGCCGCCCATTCCGACGGCCTGAAATCCATGCTCACCGTGACCGAGAACCTGACCTTCTGGGCGCAGGTCTTTGGCGGGACGGACATCGCGCAGGCGCTGTCGGACTTCCAATTGGAGCCTTTGGCAGACCGCCTTGCCGGAAACCTGTCGGCGGGTCAGAAGCGCCGCCTCGGCCTCGCACGGCTGGTGGTCACCGGGCGCCCGCTATGGGTGCTGGACGAGCCGACGGTGTCGCTCGATACGGCGTCCGTAGCCCTGTTTGCCAGCGTCGTGCGGCGGCATCTTGGGGCCGGGGGCTCGGCGCTCATGGCAACCCATATCGACCTCGGCATCCCCGAAGCCGAGGTGCTCGACGTCGCCCCCTACAAGGCGTCACCTCGGGCGTCGGTGCTTGACGAGGCTTTCCTGTGATCGCGCTGCTGATCCGAGACCTGAGGCTGGCGGTCCGCGCCGGAGGGGGCTTTGGCCTCGGTCTGTCGTTCTTTCTCATCCTGACGTTGCTGGTGCCCTTCGGAGTTGGCCCGGAGACCGGCCTTCTGTCGCGCATCGCGCCGGGCGTGCTCTGGATCGGGGCGCTGCTGGCCTGCCTTCTGTCGCTCGACCGGATCTTTGCGCTCGATCACGAGGACGGCTCGCTCGAGCTGCTGGTGACCGCGCCTTTGCCCAGCGAGGGCATCGTCACGGTCAAGGCTCTGGCCCACTGGCTGACCTCCGGTCTACCGCTGGTTTTGGTGGCGCCTCTTCTCGGCGTGCTGCTGAGCCTGCCCGCGCCGGGTTACCTGTGGGTCACGGTGTCACTGGCGGTGGGGACACCCGCGCTGTCGGTGATTGGTACCTTCGGCGCGGCGCTCACCGTGGGGATCAAGCGTGGCGGGCTGCTCCTGTCGCTTCTGGTGCTGCCGCTTTACGTGCCGACGCTGATCTTTGGCGCGGAAGTGGCGCGGCGCGGGGCCGAGGGGCTGTCCGTGCAGACTCCTCTGCTGCTGCTGGGTGGCATCAGCGCCGGGGTCATAGCCCTGCTTCCCTTCGCCAGCGCGGCGGTGCTGCGCATCAACATGCGGCAAGGATAGCCGTGATCCAGCTGTGCCAAGGGGCGTGGGGCCGGAGCAGAGGGGCAGGGCGCTTGCGCTGCATCAAGGCGGGGCACACCGGCATCGGCAAACATGGGGCGCGACCATCGAAGCGGTTGCGGCTGACGGAAAATTCAGGTGAAAGCACCTTGGTTTTGAGATAGGGGCAAGGGCCATGTCGATCTGGGAATATGCCAACCCCGTGAAGTTCATCCGCACGACGGATCGCGTCCTGCCGTGGATCTCCGCCGGGGCGGCGATCTGCCTCGTGGTGGGTCTGGTCTGGGGCTTCTTCTTCACGCCGGACGACTACCGGCAGGGATCGACGGTCAAGATCTTCTACATCCATGTCCCCGCCGCCATGATGGCGATCAACGCATGGGCGATGATGCTGGTGGCTTCGCTGATCTGGATCATCCGGCGCCATCATGTCTCGGCGCTGGCCGCTCGCGCCGCAGCCCCGGTGGGCGCCACCTTCACGGTGATCGCGCTGGCCACGGGGGCGTTCTGGGGCCAGCCCATGTGGGGCACCTGGTGGGCCTGGGATCCGCGCCTGACCTCGTTCCTCGTGCTGTTCCTGTTCTACCTCGGCTACATGGCGCTCTGGTCGGCGATCGAAAATGACGACACCGCGGCAGACCTGACGTCCATCCTTTGCCTTGTCGGGTCGGTCTTTGCGATCCTGTCGCGCTACGCGGTGCTGTTCTGGAACCAGGGGCTGCACCAAGGGGCGTCGCTGTCGCTCGACAAGGAAGAGAACGTGGCGGACGTGTTCTGGTATCCGGCGCTGGTCTGCATCGCGGGCTTTGTGCTGCTGTTCATCGCGCTGGTCTTCCTGCGCACCCAGACGGAAATCCGCGCCCGCCGCATGCGCGCGCTCATCGCACGGGAGAGACAGGCATGATGCCCGAGCTCGGGAAATACGCTTTCGCTGTGCTGGCCTCCTATGGGGTGAGCCTCGGCCTGCTGGCGGTGCTGGTGCTCGCCAGCGTAGCGAGGGCACGCCGGATGCGGGCCGATCTGGAACGGGTCGAGGACAGGAGCAAACGTCATGGCTGAAACCGGACAGTCCGAAAAAACGCGCCGCCGCGTGCCGGTGCTGATGATCTTGCCCCCGCTGATTTTCGCGGGCTTTGCCATCATGGCCTTCTTCGGCATGCAGCGCGGCGACACCACGGTGCTGCCCTCGACCTTTATCGGGCGCCAGGCGCCGGCTCTGCCCACCGAGACGCTGCCGGGCTTCCCGCCCGTCTCCGACAACGCGCTGCGCAGCGGAGAGGTGACGGTGGTGAACTTCTGGGCCTCCTGGTGCCCACCCTGCCGCGCAGAACACCCGCGCCTTCTGGAGCTTCAGGACGAGGGCGTGCGCATCGTCGGCGTCAACTACAAGGATCAGGACGGCAATGCCGCCAAGTACCTGACCGAGGACGATTCGCCCTTCATGGGCGTTCCCAAGGACCCGCAGGGCCGCACCGCAATCGAATGGGGCGTCACCGGCCCGCCCGAAACCTTCATCGTCGCGGGCGATGGCACCATCGTGCACAAGCACGTGGGGCCACTGGCAGGCACACTCTACACCGATGTGTTCCTGCCCAAGCTCAATGAAGCGCTCGGCCGCTGACCGGACCCCTAGGGGCGCGGCGCCGGTTGCCGCACGTTCAGGGTCGGCAGCCTTTGCAGTGGTGCTAGGCCCGGGAAACCACTGTGCGCGTGATCCACAACTGCTGCGACGGCCAGCCCCGTCGCGCCCGAATAAGGTCGAAACAAGCAGGGCGCCGCTCTGAAGCCGCGCCCCTGTCTTCTTCTCTTAAAAGATACGCCCGGGAAGTCCGCGCCAGCGGCGGGGGGCAGAGCCCCCTTGTCCCAGAACCAAAAGACGCGCCGGATGGCCTGCGATGCGCGGCGTCAGCTCACGCATCGCGCCCCTCAGAGATCGCAGGGCGCACCGGTTTCCTGCTGAATGCAGGCCGCCTTGGGCGGTACGGACTGAGCCTGTCCCTGTGCCGCGAAGGCACCGAAGATGGCCAGGAAGGCAAGGGCTGTTGCCTGCAGGATGGTAAGCACTTTCATTTGCTGCCTCAAAGCATATGCGCCGGTTTCTATCCCTTGAAGATGGGCAGCCCGGCGGCCAATCTTCAAGCGCGCAATGGAAGCAATCCGATGGACATGGCCGAAAGCGGCGGGGCTCTGCCTGAGGCATGGGCGTTCGGGCGAAGTTCCGCCGCAGAACCGGTCAAAACCGAAAGTCGTGGCGACGGAAATGGTAACTTAACCCGTAGGCCCAAGGCCTTGCAGATGTGAAACGCGGCGGCATTGCGCTGGCTCCGGGCGGGGATCGACCGGTGGGCCTGCAAGCCGGGAACGGGACGAAAGACGGGCCCGCCTTAGCGGACGACGATCTCGTCCGAGCGCATCAGGCCGATCACATCGCGCGCCTGCTGATCCAGCAGGTCAAGGTCGAGGTAATCGTCCGAAAGCCGCAGGGTGAGGTTCTCCATCCGCTCGACCTCGGACTCGAGCTGGGCGAGCTCGGCAGTAAGCCGGTTGCCCTCCACCTCGATCTCCGCGCGTCTGAACAGCCCGAAATCGCCCTGCACGGCGGCAAAGACGAAATAGGCCGAAAGACCGAAGGTCACGGTTGCGTATACGAGAATCCCGACTGCGGGTTTGCGCCTTGCGTTCATATTGACGCGTCTGCCTAGCTGCTCTGACTCATGGATCGCACCTCTTCCGGATGCGTGAGGATGACTTTGACACAGGTGATTCGCCTTGCAAATCCCCCTTTTTCAGCGGGATGCGGAAACTCGGGTTTGCGTGGCAGGATTGCCCTGATGGGGTTGTCACAGGAGCGTGATGCCCCATGGCGGCACGCACTGCGGTGCCATCAGACGACGTGCTCGACTGCTGTGACCCCGGCCGGGCTTGCGAACAAGGGGCTCTGCCCCGTCCGCTGGCGCGGGCTCCCCCGAGCGCATTTTTCAACGAGAAGAAAGCCGGGGCCGTGAGGGGGCGGGCCGCGTTCGGGCCCGCCTTGGTATTCTGGTCAGCCGAGGGCCGACACGCCGGGCAGCTCTTTACCTTCCATCCATTCGAGGAAGGCGCCGCCAGCGGTGGAGATATAGGTGAAGTCGCCCGACGCGCCCGCCTTGTTGAGCGCGGCAACGGTGTCACCGCCACCTGCGACCGACACCAGCTTGCCATTGGCCGTGGCCTTCGCGGCATAGGCGGCGGCGGCGTTGGTGGCCTTGTCGAAGGGGGCGATCTCGAAGGCACCGAGGGGGCCGTTCCAGATCAGGGTCTCGGCGCGTTCAATGGCCTGCTCCACATGCGCGACGCTGTCTGGGCCGGCATCGAGGATCATCGCGTCGGCAGGGCAGTTTTCCGCGGGCACGACCTCGGACGGGGCGTTCTCGCGGAATTCTCGGGCAACGACCACGTCGCGCGGCAGCAGGATCTCACAGCCGGTGGACATGGCCTTTTCCGCGATTTCCTTGGCGGTGCCGGTCATGTCATGCTCGCAGAGCGACTTGCCCACGTCGATGCCTTGCGCCGCAAGGAAGGTGTTGGCCATGCCGCCGCCGATGACGAGGATGTCGACCTTCTCCACGAGGTTGCCCAGCAGTTCGAGCTTGGTCGATACCTTGGCACCACCGACCACAGCGAGTACCGGGCGCTTGGGGTCGCCAAGTGCGGCCTCGAGCGCCTCGAGCTCGGCCTGCATCAGGCGGCCTGCGCAGGCGGGCAGCAGGCGGGCGAGCGCCTCGGTGGAGGCATGGGCGCGGTGGGCGGCGGAAAAGGCGTCGTTGCAGTAAACGTCACCGAGGGCGGCGTAGGTTTTCGCCAGCTCGGGGTCGTTCTTTTCCTCGCCCGGCTCGAAGCGGGTGTTTTCCAGCAGAACCACCTGGCCCTTTTCGGCGGCGGCGATCACCGACTCTGCCTCGTCCAGAGTGGCGAAGGCGACGGTCGTGCCGAAGGCGGCCTCGAGGGCGGGAACCAGCATCTTGAGCGACATCTCGGGCACCGGCTTGCCCTTGGGGCGGCCGAAGTGGGCGAGAAGCACCGGGATGCCGCCACGGGACAGGATGTCCTGCACGGTGGGCGCGATGCGCTCGATGCGGGTGGCATCGGTGACGCGGCCGTCTTCCACCGGCACGTTGATGTCGACGCGGGTGAGCACCCGCTTGCCGTCAAGCTCCATCTGGTCGAGCGTCTTCCAGGCCATAGGTCGTCCTCCTGAGAAATTCGTTAATGTTGGTCTGCCCCGAAGGACGAACGAGGTCAATGCGATGGGGCGCCTGGCCGTTCCGCTCCCTTGGCATTTGTATGTGGTCGGATTACATGGCAGGACATTGGTTTGGCGCATAACGGAGTATTGCACATGGCCGAGATCAAGGATCCCGAGAACACCATCATCCTCGAGCTGAAGGATGGCACCGTGGTGATCGAGCTGCTGCCGGACGTGGCGCCGAAGCACGCGGAGCGCATGAAGGAACTGGCACGGGCCGGTGCCTATGACGGCGTCGTCTTCCACCGCGTCATCGACGGTTTCATGGCGCAGACCGGTGACGTGGAGCATGGCAAGTCCGGCGAGGGCTTCAACCTGCGCCGTGCGGGCACCGGTGGATCGGACCTGCCGGATCTGCCGGCGGAATTCTCGAAGTTGCCACATGATCGCGGCACACTGGGGGCGGCTCGTTCGATGAACCCGAACTCGGCGAACTCGCAGTTCTTCATCAACTTCAAGGACAACCATTTCCTCAACGGTCAGTACACGGTCTATGGCCGCGTGATCGAGGGCATGGCCCACGTGGACGCGATCACCCGGGGCGAGCCGCCCGCGGATCCCGACCAGATGGTCAGCGTGAAGGTGGCAGCCGATGTGGTTTCGTAATCTCGTTGCCGCCGGGCTCTGCCTTGTGGCGGCACCCGCTCTGGCCGAAGGGCTGGATGTGACCGTGACCGGGGAAGGGGCCAACGGCACTTTCCACATCGAGCTTTTCGATGATGTCGCGCCGCAACATGCGGAGCGGTTGATCTCCCTGGCGGAGGCGGGTGAATACGACGGCGTGGTGTTCCACCGCGTGATCGACGGGTTCATGGCGCAGACCGGCGACGTTCAGTATGGCCGGGTCGGGCAGGACATGCGTCTTGCCGGGACCGGCGGTTCAGACATGCCCAACCTTTCGGCCGAGTTCTCGGACCGCAGTTTTGATCGTGGCATCGTGGGCATGGCTCGCTCGCAGAACCCGAATTCGGCGAATTCGCAGTTCTTCATCATGTTCGCGCCGGCGCCGCATCTCAACGGCCAGTACACCGCCGTTGGCGAGGTGACGAGCGGCATGGACGTGGTGGACGCGATCAAGCGTGGCACTGGCGGGAATGGTGCCGTCATCGGCGTGCCCGACCAGATCGAGAGCGTCACCGTCACTGACTGATTCATCAGTGCGCTCCCGCGCGCTGGTTTTGCCGCCCGGTGCCTTCGGCGTCGGGCGGCGGTTCAGGAGGGCGCTGCCCTCCTTTTGCCCCGGTCGAGGCAATTCACCTCCCGGGATATTTTCGGCAACTGAGAGACCTTCGGGTCCACAGGCGCCCGGTCAGGCGGCGAGGCGTTGTGGCAGATGTCGTGCGAGCGGTGCCAGCATGGGCTGCCGCAGCCATGTGCCGCCGAGGCGATGTGCTTTGGCACCGGTGCCGAGCTTGAAATGCGTGAGGCCTGGAGCATCATCGGTGTTCAGGATACCAAGGTCGAGCCGGTCGTGGCCGTGTGCCGCGAGCCAAAGCATCGCCTCCCACAGAAGCAGGTTCATGGCGTTGAGCTTTCGACCCTCGGGGTGAGTTACCCCGATCTGCCAGGTCGCCATGCGGCCGTGGCGCAGGATTGCGATGGCAGCAACGGGTGTCTTGCGGTGGAGCGCCTCCCAGATCAATGCCTTACCGGGATTGGTGGCGGCGTAGGCGGCCACGAGATCCGGTGGCAGGCTGCGATAGCCGCGGCTGCGGGCCTGCTCCTGCTCGGCCCTCAAGAGCCAGTGGTCTCGGCCGATCGGACGCCGGGTCACGGTGATCTTCGAGGCCTGTGCCCTGGAGAGGCGATTGCGCCATTTCTGATGCAGCGCGGCCTTCATTCCGCGCTCTGGCCCGAGGGTCAGCATGGCGATGGTGGCCGGGGTGATGAGGGGCCAGAACCCGGCAGCGCGCAGGCCGTTCGTGTCCACATCATCCGCGTTGATCAGCAGCGGGGTACACCTGCGGTTCTGGCACAGTGGCAGCCAGTCCTCGATGGCGGTCTCACTGCGCAGCACGGGCCCGCGCGAGATCAGGTCCACCTGTCCGAGCAGGGGCAGGCGGCGGGACTGGATCAGCCATTGCATCTCCGGTGCGCGTTCCGGCCCCACAAGGCCGCAGCGGACCGGCAAGCCGAAAGCCTTGAGCGTCTGGCCGAACTCAGGCGATTGCGTGAGAGGGACGATAAGCGATTCCATGATCTCCATTAAGGACCTGGAAAGTGAATCGGTGATTAACTCCGATGCATGGTTCAGCTTTCCCCGCAGCGCCCGAAGGCGCCCCGCTCCGTCGCCGTCACGGCGCCTCGTCCGAAACCGACAGCTGCGGCGGCACTTTTGCTGTCGCTGGCGCTTTCGGCGCCCTTCGCGTTGGTTGCGCTGGCGCAGGTGATCTTCTGAGGCGCTGGCAGGTGGTGACGCCCGGGGCGTTCTGACGGGGACTGTCGGGGATGCTCAGGACCGCCCGGGAGAGCGCCGGGCAGATGCGTCGCAAAGCGGAAAGCTGGCGCTTGGGCTCTGGCACGCGGGCGGTGGCCCGGGGAGACGCCTAGCAGCTTCCGCTCCATATGGCGGTGCTCCGGCATACTGTGGGGCTAGCCGCCGGTTGAGGTCCAACCTGGCTGACGGTGTCTGAAGGGGTGGATTGGCCGGGATAGGAGCATGCGAGCGGACGAAGATACGACCAAGCTTCAACCCGCGGGACCAGCCCCCGATGCGGCCAAACGTGCAGCAAGTCTTCGGCGGCCATGGTGACGGCCTCTCACGCCGGGCCTGTCAGGGCCCGGCGTGAGGTCACTGATCACTCAGCGAGGCGGACCAGCGCGTGGCGTTTCTTGCCTGCCGACAGCTTGATCGGTGCAGAGAGCGTACCCGCGTCCAGCATCAGCCCCGCGTCAGTCAGCGGGGCGTCGTCCATGCGTGCACCGTTCTCGGAGATCAGGCGCTTGGCTTCCTTGCCTGACTTGGCAAGGCCCGCCCGTACGATGACCTGCACGATGGAAACGCCTTCGGCGAGCTCCTCAGCGGTCAGCTCCAGTGTAGGGAGATCGTCACCGACGCCGCCCTTCTCAAAGACTTCGCGGGCGGTGGCTTCGGCGGCGGCGGCCGCGTCTGCACCGTGGCATAGGGTCGTGACTTCGTTCGCGAGGATGATCTTGCCCTCGTTGATCTCGGCCCCGCCAAGCGCGCCAAGGCGCTCGCATTCCTCGACCGGAAGCTCGGTGTAGAGCTTGAGGAAGCGGCCCACGTCCGCGTCTGTGGTGTTGCGCCAGAATTGCCAGAACTCGTACGGGCTCAGCATGTCGGCGTTGAGCCACATGGCACCGCCTTGGGATTTGCCCATCTTGCGCCCGTCCGAGGTCGTCAGAAGCGGCGAGGTGAGGCCGAAGATCTGTTGGTCGATCACCCGGCGCGTGAGGTCGATGCCGTTGACGATGTTGCCCCACTGGTCCGAGCCGCCCATCTGCAGAACGCAGCCGTAGCGGCGGTTCAGCTCGAGGAAGTCATAGGCCTGCAGGATCATGTAGTTGAATTCGAGGAACGACAGCGATTGTTCGCGGTCGAGGCGCGATTTCACGCTCTCGAAGGACAGCATCCGGTTCACCGAGAAATGCCGCCCGATGTCTCGCAGGAACTCGAGGTAGTTCAGCCCGTCGAGCCATTCGGCGTTGTTGAGCATCATGGCATCGCTCGCACCGTCCCCGTAGTCGAGGTACTTGGCGAAGACCTGTTTCATGCCCTCGATGTTGGCGTCGATCTGCTCCGGCCCCAGCAGGGGGCGTTCGTCGGATCGGAAGGAGGGATCGCCCACCTTGGTGGTGCCGCCGCCCATCAGGGTGATCGGCTTGTGGCCGGTCTTTTGCAGCCAGCGCAGCATCATGATGTTGAGCAGGTGCCCCACGTGCAGCGATTTCGCCGTCGCGTCATATCCGATATACGCGGTCACCACCCCGTTCGTCAGGGCATCATCAAGGCCCTGGTAATCGGTGCAATCGGCAAGATAGCCGCGCTCGATCATGATGCGCAGAAAGTCCGATTTGGGATGGTAAGTCATGTGGCTTCCCTCGTATGGTCTGCCGGTTCCTATAAGGCTGGGGCGGGCAGAGGTGAAGGGCAAGTTGAACGAAGGGCCGATCTGGGCCTTGGGTGCGATGTCGGGGACATCCCTCGACGGGGTGGACGCGGCGCTGATCCGCACCGATGGGCGCGACATTCTCGAATTCGGTGACAGTGGTTACCGCGCCTACACGGACGCGGAGCGCAAGGTGCTGCGCGGGGTTCTGGGGCGCTGGCCCGGGGATGGCCTCGAAGAGGCGGCATGCGTGGTGCAGGATGCTCACGCAGAGCTTCTGGCGCAGTTCCCGCAAGCCGAGCTTGTGGGGTTTCATGGCCAGACGCTGGCGCATGAGCCTCAGGGGCGCGGCACGCACCAGATCGGTGACGGCGGCGTGCTGGCCGAGGCGCTGGCGCGCAACGTGGTGTGGGATTTTCGCTCTGCCGACGTGGCGCTTGGCGGGCAGGGCGCGCCGCTGGCGCCGTTCTTCCACTTCGCCTGCGCGAAATGGATGGGCGCCACGAAACCGCTGGCTTTCCTGAACCTCGGCGGGGTGGGTAACCTCACCTGGATTGACCCGCGCTTTGCCTCGCCTGAAGAGGACGGAGCGCTTCTGGCCTTTGATACCGGGCCTGCCAATGCGCCGATCAATGATCTTGTGGCCGAACGGCTGGGCTGGGACTGCGACCGCGACGGCGGACTGGCGGCAAAGGGCGAGGTGGCGGATGGGGCGCTCGAGCTCTTCCTCGACGAAAGCTATTTCCGCAAGATGCCGCCGAAGTCCCTGGACAGGGATGATTTTTCCCTGATGCTCGACCTCGTGCGCGAGCTGGAGGACGCGGATGCAGCCGCCACCATGACCGCCATGTCCGCCACCGCCGTGATGCTGGGGATCGAGCATTGCCCATGTCCGCCCGAACGCATCCTCGTGGGCGGCGGCGGGCGCCACAACCCGGTGATGATGAAGATGATGGCCGCCGGGCTCGACATCCCCGTGGAGCCGGTCGAGGCGGTCGGTCTTGATGGTGACATGCTCGAGGCACAGGCCTTTGCCTATCTCGCGGTGCGGGTGGCGCGCAGGATGCCGACCTCGGCCCCCGGCACGACGGGCGTTGCAGCGCCGGTCAGCGGCGGCCAGATCGCACGGGTGTCTCGCTGACGCGAACGTGGGGACGCGGGGCAGCGCCATTTGGCGCGCTCATGGGGCACGGCAAAGCGCAGCCTCTGATACGGTAAACAGCGCGCCCTCATGACGCTCCGCAGCGCGCCACCTCTTGACGCCGCGCCTGTCCCGCCATAGCGCAGATCCCATGGCACAGGCACCTCTTCTCCAGCTTTCAGACATCTCGCTGACCTTCGGGGGCGAGCCCGTCTTCTCCGACCTTTCGCTCAACGTCCAGCCCGGCGACCGTGTCGCATTGGTGGGGCGCAACGGGTCGGGCAAATCCACCCTGATGAAGGTCATGGCAGGGCTCGTGGAGCCCGACACCGGCACCCGCGTCGTGGTGACCGGTGGCTCAGTCGGCTACATGGAGCAGGAGCCGGACCTTTCGGGCTTCGACACGCTTGGCGACTATGCCGCCGAGGGGCTTGGCCCGGCCGAGATGTACCTCGTGGAGCGTGCCGGCGAAGGCCTTGGCTTCGACCCGGACCGCAAGGTCGCCACCGCCTCGGGTGGGGAACGGCGGCGCGCTGCGCTGGCGCGGCTCATGGCCCAGGATCCTGACGTGATGCTGCTGGACGAGCCGACCAACCACCTTGATATCTCGGCCATCCGCTGGCTCGAAACCGAACTGAAATCCACCCGCAAGGCATTCGTGCTGATCAGCCACGACCGCAAGTTCCTCGAAGAGCTGACCCGCGCGACGCTCTGGATCGACCGCGGCGCAGTGCGCCGGCAAGAGCAGGGCTTTGCCGCCTTCGAGGACTGGCGCGACAAGGTCTGGGACGAAGAAGACGAGGCCCGCCACAAGCTTGACCGCAAGATCAAGGCCGAGGCCAAGTGGGCGGTTGAGGGCATCAGCGCCCGCCGCACCCGCAACCAGGGCCGGGTCCGGGCGCTGAAGGCGCTGCGTCAGGAACGGGCGGGGATGATCCGCCGCCAAGGCACTGCCGCGATGGAACTGACCTCGGCCCCGGTTTCGGGCAAGAAGGTGATCGAGGCCGACGGCCTCACCAAGGTGTTCGGCGAGAAAACCATCGTGAAGGGCTTTTCCCTGACCGTTCAGCGCGGCGACCGGGTGGCCTTTGTCGGGCCGAACGGCACCGGCAAGACGACGCTGATCCGCATGCTCATGGGCGAGATCGCCCCCGACGAGGGCAGCGTGAAGCTTGGCACCAATCTCGTGCCGGCGGTGTTCGATCAGGGGCGCGCGGCGCTCGACCCCGAAATGAGCCTTTGGGAAAGCCTCACCGGGGACGCGGACATGCGCGTGTCGGGCAAGGCCGATCAGGTGATGGTGCGCGGCGAGCCGAAGCATGTGGTCGGCTATCTCAAGGAGTTCCTGTTCGACGAACGGCGGGTGCGGGCCAAGGTCGGCTCGCTCTCCGGCGGGGAAAAGGCGCGGCTGCTGTTGGCCAAGCTGATGGCCAAGGAAAGCAACCTGCTGGTGCTCGACGAGCCGACAAACGATCTTGATGTGGAAACGCTGGACCTGCTGCAGGATCTGCTGGGCGAATACGACGGCACAGTGCTGATCGTCAGCCACGACCGCGATTTCCTCGACCGGACGGTGAACACGACGATTGCCATGGAAGGCGATGGGCGCGCCGTGGTCTACGCGGGCGGCTGGTCTGACTACCAGTCGCAACGCCGCGAGGCCGAGCGCGAGGAAAAGGCCGCCAAGCCCGGCAAGGACAGCCGGGAGCCGAAGCCTGCGGAAAAGGCGAAACCCGCACCCAAGGCTCCGGGTCTCAGCTTTACCGAAAAACACCGGCTTGAGGAACTTCCCGCCGAGCTTGAACGGCTCGAGGGCGAAATCGCCAAGCTCGAGCAGCTTTTGGCAGATCCGGAGCTGTTCACCCGCGAGCCGGTAAAGTTCAAGAAGGCCACCGAGATGCTGACCGAACGGCAGGAAAAGCTTGGCAGGTCGGAAGAGGAGTGGCTTGCCCTTGAGGAAAAGGCCGAAGCGGCGGGCTGATCCGCGCGCTTCGGGTCGGCCCGGGCCAAATTCCTTGGCAAAGGAATTTGGCGCCCGGCTTAGGCCTTGCGGACGGGAAGCAGCCGTTCCGCGAGGCCCATCAGGCTCACGGTGAAGAGGATCCGCACCACGTGGTGCAGGCTGACCAGCGCCGGGTTGGCCGCGAGGCTGAGTGCGATGATAGACATCTCGGTCACGCCGCCCGGCGAATAGGAGATCATCAGCACGAGGAAATCGAGCCCAGTCACTTGCATAAGGGCCACCGCGAAGCCCGCGCCCAGCAGCAGCATCCAGCCCACCGAGAGCGCGCTGAGCCAGATCGACCGGCCGAGCATCCGGGCGCTCATCCCCGCGAACCGCACGCCCAGCGACACGCCCACCACCACCTGCGCCACGGCGATGAGCCAGAACGGCAGGTGCAGGTCCACCAGCCCGCTCAGGGTCAGCGCGGCACTGAGTAGCAGCGGCCCTGTGATCTGTCCCGCCGGCAGGTGGACCAGCTTCGCAAGGCCAAGCCCGCCCGCCGCCGCCAGCACGATCATCAGCAGCGCAAAGAGCGGCACCGGGCCTTGCGGTCCAAGGCTCGCCCCGGCTGCGCTGCCCACCGGGTGGCCCAGCCACAGCGACAAGGCCGTGGGCATGACCGAGATCACGAGGATGATCCTCAGGAACTGCTGTGCGGTGAGCAAGTGCAGATCGGCGCCTGCCTTTTCACCCATCACGAGGCTTTCCATCAGCCCACCGGGTGCCCCTGCAAAGAAGGCGGTGGGCGGGTTGTAACCTCCGATCTTTCGGAAGATCACGAAATTGCCTCCGTGGGCCAGCACCACGAAGAGTGCCAGCGCGCCGATCGACAGCGCGAGGCCGGCTGCCTCATCGAAGAGATGCGGCTGCACCTGCGTGCCGATCATCACCCCGATCAGGCCGATGAACCCGGTGCGGAATTTCATAGGGAAGCGATAGCCACTCAGCCCGCCATGCTGAAACAGCGCCGTGGCGATGGCTGCGCTGGCAAGGCTGCCCAGCATGAAGGGCATGGGAACATGGGCGATCTGCGCCATGAGCCCGCCGAAGCCACCGAAAGCCAGCAGCAAGGCGGTCAGGAGGATCATGCGGAGGGTCGGGGAAAGGCCAGTCATGCGAGTGAGATAGCGGAACTCTGGGAAGAATGCCAAGGGCCCGCGACATGGCACCTTTCCACCGGCCAGGCTGCGCTCTAGATCGGTGGAATGGACGCATCACCGCCCCCAGCGCTTTTCATCGGCTCCGAGGTCTACCGTGGCTCGATCTACGGCGCCCGTCACCCGCTCTCGATTGAGCGGGTGCCCGCCGCGATCGACCTTTCCCGCGCCCTTGGCCACCTGCCGGAGCGGGTTTACCGACAAAGCCCACGGGCGAAACCGGCGGCGCTCACCAGCTTCCACACCCCCGCCTACATCGCTGCTCTGGAAGCGGCAGAGCGGGGCGGTGCCGTCACGCAAGAGGTGCGCGAGCGCCATGGTCTAGGCACCCTTTCGAACCCGCTCTTTCCGGAGATGTTCCGTCGCCCCGCCACCGCGGTCGGGGGCGGGCTTCTGGCGGCCGAACTGGTCATGTCCGGCGCCGCGCGGGCCGTTTACAATCCCGGTGGCGGGACCCATCACGCGCTGGCGGATGCCGCCTCGGGCTTTTGTTTCCTCAACGAGCCGGTGATCACCATCCAGCACCTGCTGCGCCTCGGCGCGCGCCGCGTGGTCTACGTGGATATCGATGCGCATCACGGCGACGGGGTCGAGATCGCCTTTACCGGATCGGACGCAGTTCGCACGATTTCGGTGCACGAGGACCGTCGCTGGCCCTTCACCGGGGCGCTTGGCGACGATGCGGGGGGATCAGCCATCAACGTGCCGGTGCCACGCGAGTTCAATGACACCGAGTTCGCCCATGTTCTGGACAAGCTGATCCTGCCAGCCACGTCGGACTTCGCCCCAGATGCGGTGTTCCTGCAATGCGGCTCGGACGCTCTGACCGAGGATCCGCTGTCACGCCTTGCCTTGTCAAACAACAGCCATTTCCGGGCGGTCGCAAAGCTGGCCGCATTGGCGCCGAGGCTCATCGTATCAGGCGGGGGCGGCTACAACCCATGGACCGTGGCGCGTTGCTGGGCCGGGGTCTGGGCGACGCTATCGGGGCAATCAATCCCGGACCGTCTGCCGCATGAGGGCACGGCGCTGCTGTCCCGGCTGGTCTGGTCGCGCAAGGGCCGCCCCGCGCCCGAGCTGCTGACCACGTTGCGTGACGCGCCGCGTAACGGCCCGCTGCGTGACGAGGTGGGCTGGGGTGTCAACGTCTTGCGGGCGCGGCTCGGGCTCTCCGACTAGCCGCCGCGTCACCTACATGCAGGGCGAGAACCGGCGGCGCGACGGTTCCAGCTGCGTTAGCGCAGCAGGCGTGACGCGTCCTTGCGCGCAGCCGGGGTCAGCTTGGTGCCATGCTGGTCAAGGAAGGCCATGGCGCGGGGCGCGTCATGCTTTCCAAGATCGCGCAGCCACCAAGAAACGGCCTTCTGAATGAACCGGTCCCGGTCCGGGGCAAGCTCTGCCGCCCAACCGAGGATGCGGTCGCGGGTGGCAAAATCGGCATCGGACGGGTGAGGCAACTTGGCCCATGGCAGCGTCGCCACCAGTGCCGCGCGCCGGGTCCACATGTGGTCCGACGTCACCCAGCCCTCGACCGTCTCAAGCCGCGCGGGCTCCGCCACGAGCCGCCGCCCGATGGCCGAGGCGGCATGGTCGGCGATGGCCCAGCTGTCGAACTCCGGCACCCATGAGCGCAGCAAGTCCCAGACCGGCCCATCATCGCGGATGCGGGCCTGCGTGAGCAGCTTGGCGGCGACCACGCGGGCCTCAAAGATGTCCGTGGCCCACAGGGCGTCTGCTAGGGCCTGTCGTTCGGGCAGGGACAGCGTTCGCCGCCAGTCCTGTGCAAGATCGTTCAGCACCGAATTGGGGGTGCCGATGTAGCGGCGGGGCACCTTGTGGTACTCCGCCATCCCCTCGGCGCGGCCGGGGTCGGCCTGCGCCTCGATCTGCGCCAGCGCGTCTTCGGGGCTCATTCCACCGTCACGGATTTCGCGAGGTTGCGCGGTTGGTCCACGTCCGTGCCCTTGGCGACGGCGGCGTGGTAGGCCAGCAGCTGTGCGGGCACTGCATAGAGCAACGGTGCAAGCCGGTCATCCACATCGGGCATGATCACCGTCTGCCATGTGCCTTCCCCTGCAACTTCGGCACCTGCCGCATTGGTGACAAGACAGACCTTGCCGCCGCGCGCCATGACCTCCTGCATGTTCGAGACAGTCTTGTCGAAGAGCGCGTCGTGGGGCGCCATGACGATCACTGGAACAGTCTTGTCGATCAATGCGATGGGGCCGTGTTTCAGCTCTCCTGATGCATAAGCTTCGGCATGTATATAGCTGATTTCCTTAAGTTTGAGAGCGCCTTCATAGGCGAGGGGGTACATCAGGCCCCGGCCCAGGAACAGCACGTCTCGGGCCTCCGAGATCTTGATCGCCGCCGCCTCGATGGTGGCGTCCCGCTGGAGCGCTGCGTTGAACAGGCCCGGCAGGCTGCGCAGGTCGCTAAGCAGCGCAGAGCGGTCCTCGGGTGTCATCTCACCGCGCTGGCTGGCCGCCTGAATGGCGAGCAGAAGCAGCACGTTGAGTTGGCAGGTGAAGGCCTTGGTGGAGGCGACACCGATCTCGATGCCCGCATGGATGGGCAGTGCCACGTCACTTTCGCGGGCGATGGATGAGGTTTCCACGTTGACGACCGACAGGATGCTGTCCGCCTTGCCCTTGCAGTATCGCAGAGCAGCAAGGGTGTCTGCGGTCTCGCCGGACTGGCTAACGAAAAGCGATGCGGTGCCCGGCAGGATCGGCGGTTCGCGGTAACGAAATTCCGAGGCGACATCGACCTCGACCGGCAGGCGAGCGAGCTTTTCGAACCAGTATTTCGCGGTGAGGCAGGCATAGTAGGCCGTGCCGCAGGCCACCATGGTCAAACGATCAATCTTCGTGAAATCAATGGCCTGTTGGTCGATGTTGATCGTGTCGCCAACAAGGTAGGCGGACAGCGCATCCGCAAGGACCGTGGGCTGCTCGGCGATTTCCTTTGCCATGAAATGCTTGTAGCCGCCCTTGTCCACGCGGGCCGCATCAATGCGGATCTTGCGGGGCGCGCGCGCGGTTTCGCGGTTGTCCTCATCGAAGATCTGCGCGCCGGCGCGGGTGATGACCGCCCAGTCGCCTTCCTCGAGATAGGTGATCGTGTCGGTGAGCGGTGCAAGCGCAATGGCGTCCGAGCCGACGTACATCTGACCGTCCCCATGGCCAATGGCGAGCGGCGAGCCCTTGCGGGCGGCAATCATCAGATCCTCTTCGCCATCGAAGAGGAAAGCCAGTGCGAAGGCCCCCTCGAGCTTGCCAAGCGCAGCGCGAGCGGCGTCGGCGGGCGACAGGCCGGTGCTCAGCAGGTGGTGGACCAGCATCGCGACGGTCTCGGTGTCGGTGTCGGTTTCGGCGGTGATGCCCTCGGCGGCCAGCTCGGTGCGCAGCTCGCGGAAGTTCTCGATGATGCCATTGTGCACCACGGCGACGCCGCCCTTGCGGTGCGGGTGGGCATTCTTCTCGTTGGGCTCGCCGTGGGTGGCCCAGCGGGTGTGACCAATCCCGGACTTGCCGGCAAGCGGCTCGTGCACCAGCCGGTCGCTGAGGTTCACCAGCTTGCCCACGGCGCGGCGGCGATCAAGCTTGCCGGCGTTGATGGTGGCAATGCCCGCGCTGTCGTAGCCGCGGTATTCAAGGCGCTTGAGCGCCTCGACAAGGATGGGGGCCGCTTCGTGCCGACCCAGTACACCGACAATTCCACACATGCCCGTTATCCTTTGTTCTGCTTGGCCTTCTTGGCCTTCAGCATGTCCATGAGGCGGGTCGCAAAACCCGGTTTCTCGACCTGTTTCGCCCGTCCCAGCGCCAGCGCGCCCGGTGCCACGTCATCAGTGATGACCGAGCCGGAGCCGGTCATCGCGCCGTCTCCTACATGGACCGGCGCCACCAGCATAGTGTTGGATCCGATGAAGGCATTCTCGCCAATGGTGGTGCGGTGCTTGAAGACGCCATCGTAGTTGCATGTGATGGTCCCGGCGCCAATGTTGGTGCCCTTTCCCACGTCGGCATCGCCTATGTAGCTGAGATGATTGGCCTTTACGCCTTCGGAAAGGTAGGCGTTCTTGACTTCGCAGAAGTTGCCCACGTGGCTGTCTTCGGCCAGCTCCGCGCCGGGGCGCAGACGGGCGAAGGGGCCGACCACGGCGCCGCGGCTCACGTGGCAGCCCTCGAGGTGCGAGAATGCCCGGATGCGCGCCCCGGATTCCACCGTCACGCCGGGACCGAAGACGATGTTGGGCTCGACCTCGGTCTCGCGACCGATGACCGTGTCCCAGGACAGCCAGACGGTTTCAGGGGCGAACATTGCGACCCCTTCGGACAGCATCCGCGACCGGGTGCTGGCCTGGAAAACCTTTTCCGCCGCAGCCAGTTCCGCGCGGGAGTTCACGCCAACGGTTTCCGAGATGTCACAATGCACCACGCCGGATTTCAACCCACGCGAGCGGGCGATTGACACGATGTCCGGCAGGTAGTATTCACCCGCCGCGTTGTCGTTTCCGACAGCGGAAATTAGGCTCATGAGGGTCTGGGCATCGGCGGCAATAACGCCGGAATTACAGAGGTTTATCTTGCGTTCCTGATCTGATGCATCCTTCCATTCGACGATGCGAAGAAGGGTGTCGCCATCGGTGAGAAGCCGACCATAGCGCGCCGGATCCTCGGCTTCGAAGCCGAGCACGACCACGTCGTGTTTGGCGCGCGCCTGCGCCATCTTCTCGAGGGTCTCGTGGCTGATGAAGGGCGTGTCGCCATAAAGCACAATGGCATCGCCGTCGAAGCCTTCGAGCTCGGGGGCGGCCTGTGCCACCGCATGGGCGGTGCCGAGCTGGTCGGTCTGCAGCACCACGCGCGCCTCGGGGTCGTATTCATGCGCCGCCGCCGTCACCTCGTCCGAGCCATGTCCGGTGACCACCACCGTGCGTTCGGGGTCGAGTGACTGGCCGGCGCGCATGGCGTGCCACAGCATCGGCGCGTGCGCGATACGGTGCAACACTTTGGGTAGGTCGGACTCCATGCGGGAGCCCTTGCCCGCTGCAAGAATGATCAGGGCGATGCTCATGCTGGTTTCTCATTTGTGTTCTGCCTTCTTCGGTTTTATCGGTTCAGTGAGCAGGAGCAAGTCGGCGGGCATCACGTCTGATTTCGCCGTGTGACAGGAGAGACGATGACCCGGACCGTGATTTTCGACCTCGACGGTACGCTGGCGGACACCAGTGGCGATCTCATTGCCGCCGCCAACCGTTGCTTCGACGAGATGGGCAACGAAGTGCGTCTCGAGCCCGACCGCGATGCCGCGACCGCCATTCGCGGAGCGCGGGCGATGCTGAAGCTGGGGCTGGAGCGGGCCGGTGCCTACGATGCGGAGCTGGTCGAGACATGGTATCCGCGGCTTCTCGAGGTCTATGGCGAGGATATCGACATCCACACCCGCCTTTATCCCGGGGCCATGGCGGCGGTTCAGGCGCTGCTGGAGGCCGGGGACAAGGTCGGCATCTGCACCAACAAACCCGAGGCGCTGGCGGAAAGCCTGCTGCAGAAACTGGGGGTGCGGTCCTATTTCGGTGCCCTGATCGGCGCGGACACGCTGCCCGTCCGCAAGCCCGACGCGTGGCCCTATCGGGAGGCCGTCGCACGGCTCGGTGGCGAGATCTCGCGCTCCTGCCTTGTCGGTGACACCGACACCGACCGAAAGACCGCGTCAGCGGCGGGGGTGCCGTGCATTCTGGTGACTTTCGGGCCCGACGGCGACGGGGTGAAGGCGCTGTCGCCCGAGGGGATCATCGGCCATTTCGATGACCTCCATCACGAGGTCGCGCGCCTGCTGCCCTGAGCCGTTGACGCCCGGTTCGGCTCGGCGCATCAAGGGGGCATGAACACGCGTTTCACAGGCAATTTCACCCAGCAGGAGCCCATCCCAGAAGAGGGGATCGAGGCTGCGCTCGCCGTCCTGCGTCACGGCAGACTGCACCGCTACAACACCGCCCCGGGCGAGCTGTCCGAGGCTGCGCTTCTGGAGCAGGAGTTCGCCGCGCTGACCGGTGCGCGCTATGCGCTCGCGGTGGCGTCTGGCGGCTATGCGCTGGGATGTGCGCTGCGCGCCGTGGGGGTGCGTCCCGGCGACAAGGTGCTGACCAACGCCTTCACGCTTGCGCCGGTCCCCGGAGCGATTGCCGCGGTCGGTGCGGTGCCGGTGTTCGTGGAGGTGACCGAGGATCTGGTGATCGACCTTGATCACCTCGAGGCGCTGGCGGGCGAGGCGCGGTATCTCATGCTCAGCCACATGCGAGGCCATATCTGCGACATTGATCGGCTCATGGCGATCTGCGACGCTGCGGGGATCACGGTGATCGAGGATTGCGCCCACACCATGGGAGCCGCCTGGGACGGCGTTCCGTCAGGGCGGCACGGGGTGGTGGGCTGCTATTCGACCCAGACCTACAAACATGCCAACTCCGGCGAGGGCGGCTTTCTCGTCACCGACGACGAAGAGATCGCGGCGCGGGCGGTCATGCTGTCGGGGTCTTACATGCTGTATGAGCGCCATCTCGCTGCGCCGGGCCCGGAGGTGTTCGAGCGGGTGAAATACGACACCCCGAACGTGTCAGGCCGCATGGACAACCTGCGCGCTGCCATCCTGCGCCCGCAGCTGCGCGCGTTGCCCGAGCAGGCCGCACGTTGGAACGAGCGCTATGATGCGATGGAGCGGGCCCTCGGCGGCACGCCGGGGCTGCGGCTGGTACAGCGCGAGGCCAGGGCACAGCCGGTGGGGTCGTCTTTCCAGTTCCTGCTGCCCGGCTGGGCCGACACGGCGGTGCAGGCGGTTCTGGACCGCTGCGCCGAGCGGGGGGTGGAGCTCAAGTGGTTCGGTGCCGCCGAGCCGCAGGCCTTCACCTCGCGCTACGACAGCTGGCGTTATGCCCAAAGCCCGGCGCTGCCGCGCACCGATGCGGTGCTGGCAGGACTGGTCGATCTGCGCTTGCCACTTACATTCAGCTTGGACGACGTCGCGCTGATTGCCTCGATCATTCGGGCCGAGGTTTCTGCCGTCTGGCAGCAGGCCTGAGCGCGCGCCCAGCAAGAAAGAAAGACGAGACACATGCCTGACCACGACAGGATCCCCGAACTTGCGCTTGAATGGCACCGTGAGGGCCGTGGCGCAGTGATTGCCACGGTGATCCAGACCTGGGGCTCGGCCCCGCGCGGCATCGGCTCGCAACTGGTTGTTTCGGGGAATGGCGAAATTGAAGGATCGGTCTCGGGTGGCTGCGTCGAGGGCGCGGTCATCCTCGAGGCGCAGGAGGCGCTGGAAGACGGTACAAAGCGTGAGCTGGAGTTCGGCGTGTCTGATGGTGATGCTTTCACCGTCGGTCTGGCCTGCGGCGGCACCATCCGCGTACTGGTGGAGCCGGTGGGTTCGGTGATCTCCGAGGCGCTACTGGAAGAGCTCTGCGCCCTGCGCGCCTCTCGGACTCCGGTGGCGCTGGTATCGAACCTCGACACCGGTGAGCGACGGCTGGAGCGCGAGGGTCACGACGAACGCTTCCGCCTCGACAAGTCCGGCTTTGCCGAGGACGGGCGGACCTTCGTGGCCATTCATAACCCGCCGCTGCGTCTGCTGGTCGTCGGCGCGGTGCATATCGCGCAGGCACTGGTGCCCATGGCGCGGATCGCTGGCTTTGATCCGTTGGTGATCGACCCGCGCGAGACCTTCGGCGCCAGCAGCAGGTTCCCGGGCGAGACGGTTGTGAACGACTGGCCCGACGATGTGATCGATGAGATGGGAATCGACGCGCGCACCGCCGTGGTGCTGCTGAGCCACGATCCCAAGCTGGACGACCCGGCGCTGATCCGGGCGCTGAAGTCTGAATGCTATTACATCGGCGCGCTCGGGTCGCAGCGCACCCAGGGCCTGCGGCGTGAGCGCATGGCCGAAGCTGGCTTTACCGAAGACGAGATTGCGCGCATCCACGGGCCGGTTGGGCTGTCCATAGGGTCCATGGGGCCGGCGGAGATCGCCGTTTCGATCCTGTCCGAAATGATTGCGGTGCTGCGCAAGGCGGTCTGATTTGCACCCGCTGGTGCCAATGCCATCTCGCGAGGAGCCAGAGAGCAAACGGCGGTCATGGGGAGGCGCAGGGCTTTGCCGGTGCCGAACGCGAAAGCGGCTTGTGGGAGTGCCAAGAGGAGATTTGGCAATGACCTGCTCCCCAAGGTCAAGGTGGGCCTAAGGTCGCCACCGGACGAGCCTTTCGTAAGAATACTTCAGCACCGAGAGTGACTGCAGGAGGCCAGGTGAAGGTGGCCGCGTCGTGATGGCAGGTGTGATGCGCTGTGGGCAGCACCCCCGGCTTGAACCTTGCCAGAGCGCGACTGCAGGGCTTCGGCCAATTCAGTCGCCATCACTTCGACCGGGCGAAGACTGGATCAGGCAAAGAAAAACCCGCCGTGACTGCGGCGGGTGATCCTTGCGGTGGCCGGTATCGCACCGGCCATGCCTGAAGCGGTGCCGTTACTTGGCAAGCGGCCCGATCATCATGATCATCTGGCGGCCTTCCATCTTCGGCATGTTCTCGACCTTGCCAAGCTCCTTGACGTCCGCTGCAACGCGTTCGAGCAGCTCGCGGCCAAGGTTCTGGTGCGCCATCTCGCGGCCCCGGAAGCGCAGGGTGACCTTCACCTTGTCGCCGTTCTCGAGGAACTTGTAGACGTTGCGCATCTTGACATCATAGTCGTGCGTGTCCGTGCCGGGACGGAACTTGACCTCTTTGACCTCGATGATCTTCTGCTTCTTGCGCGCTTCGGATTCGCGCTTCTGCGTCTCATACTTGAACTTGCCGAAATCCATGATCTTGCAGACCGGCGGAGTCGCGTTCGGAGAAATCTCAACAAGGTCGAGACCGGCCTGCTCGGCCAGTTCCATGGCGCGGCGCGGCTGCTGAACACCCAAGTTCTCGCCTTCGGCGCCGATCAGGCGGATTTCGGGGGCCCGGATACGGTCGTTGACGCGGGGGCCGGTGTCGCGCGTTGGGGGCGCGTTGTGAGGTCTGCGGGCTATGGTATCGGTCCTTTTACCGTGAATACTTTGAGGGCGGAAAATAGTCCTCGCAGCCCCGTGTTTCAAGCGTCAAATCCGCGGAAAGCCGCCGTAACGACAGCGGAACGTCTCTCAGAGGGGGCAAATCGGCGCCGTTACGCCCCACGCAGCCTTGTGACGCCCTCGGTTCGTGCGCAAATCCACATGCGATGACGCGGGCCGGAGGCATCCGTCCCGCGATGCACAGACACTCAAGACACCTGATTCAGGGGGAACACATGCAAAAAATCCTGGCGCTTATCGTCGGCCTCATGGCCGTAGGCGGGCTCACCTACGCGCTGCGCGATGCGCCGGCCGAAGAGGCCGTGCAAGCCGAACCAGCGGCCACGGCGTCGCATTCGCCCAAGCCCAACGTGCCGGATGCCGAAGTGGACGGGACCCCGCCGATCACCGAAGG
This sequence comes from Salipiger pallidus, assembly GCF_014643635.1. GTDB lineage: Bacteria > Pseudomonadota > Alphaproteobacteria > Rhodobacterales > Rhodobacteraceae > Salipiger > Salipiger pallidus. Next base: position 135,480 of record NZ_BMJV01000005.1, on the reverse strand, counting down.
CAGCCCCCCCGAGCCGTCGGCGCAGACCGTGGGCGAGGCCCCGGGCGAGGATGCTGGGGCCGCGCTTGACGAGGCTGCCGGTGAAGTGGGCCGCCGGCTCGAAGTTGCCGGTAAGGCCGCTGCTGCCACCATTGGCGGGGTGCTCGGAGAGATGGGCGAGACGCTGGATGATAGCCTCGACGCCATGGCGCGTGACAACGACGGGGCAGACGGCACGGGTGACCTTGGCCCCGAGGCCGGACATACCGCCCAAGCTGAAGATACCGGTGAAGATAGCTCCGACGTGGGCGATGGGCCGGCAAGCGCTCCAGAGGGCGTTCTGCCCGACAATCATACCTCCGAACCGGGCACTTCGCCGGCCGACCGGCCGGATAGCTCTGCCGAGACGCAGCAGGCCGCTCCGGATCAGGCTGAAGCGGACTCCAAGGGCAGCGATGCCGCGCCATCTGAGACGGCCGATGTCCCTGACAAGGATGAACTCGACAGGCTGCTCACGGTCGAGGGGTTCGACTACGACAGGGTCATAGATTACGTGGAGGGGGCCGATCTGAGCCCTCTTCTGAAGCGGACCACGCAGAGCACGCTGGAAGGCGCTCGCGACAATCCTGTGCTGCTTGAGGCGGCGCTGTCCATTCTGCGCGGGCAACTGGTCCAATGACGCGCAGATAACCCGTCATGCGGCGCTGCAAGCATTGGAGGTTAGGGGCGTCAGTCCGTGACTTCCGCCATCACATTCTTAAACGTGCATTTATGTTTTCGGGGTGGTTGACGGTTAAATCGTTTTATTGGATTAATGACCAAATCGAAATTCAATCGCCAAGACTACGGAGACGGGCATGATGGCCCATAGAAGGTTCTGTTGCGCTCTGGCTTGTGTCGGGGCGCTCTGGATGGGGGCCGTGCTGATGGCATGGGCTCTGGGCTCGGGCATGGAGCCGTTGGTGCGCAGCTCTGCGCGGCGGGCGGCCATGGTTCCGGCAACAGCGCTGTGCCTTGCCGCACTTTTCGCGGCGACGGGTCTGTCGGGGTTGCGCACGGAGCGATCGCTGAACTGGTCCGGGGGGCTGTCCAGCGCGGTGCTCCTGATCGCAATGAGCTACCTTGTGTCCAATATCCTTGACCAGCCGCAGCCCGACCATGTCCTGTTTCGGGACAAGCTTGCGGCGGGGGATCGGATGTCCATGGGCACATCGCTGGGGCTTGTTCTAGGCGCCTTCGTGACTTGGCTGAGCATTAAGGAGAAATGCAATTTCCTTGCCTTGACGCTGAGCATCCTTGGCGTGTCGGTCGCTGTCACGATCCTGCTTTGCAATTCCTTCGTGCCTGGATCGCTCTTCTCAGTCCCGGCGCTTGAGGGCATGTCGGTCTACACCGCAGCTGCGTTCATCATGCTTTTCCTCAACGTGCTGCTGGTTCTGGATGGCGAGCATCTCGAACTGGCCAAAGACTGAGATACCTCGCGTTCAATGGCCACAGGCGGATGCCTACCCGTGCGTCGGGCGCAAGGCGGCGGACTTTGTCGAGTGGTGTCACCAGAGCGCGGCGGCGGCCCACGCAAGGAAGCCTGACGTCAGAAACAAAAAAAAGGGACCGGCATCGGGGCCGGTCCCTTTTTCATCTGGTGCGAGGTGGGGGCGATGTCCTCTACGACGGTCAGTCGAGGAACGCCTTTTCCACCACGTAATGCTTGGGGTCGCTGTTGGCGCCTTCCTCGAGGCCGTATTCCTCGAACATCTCTTTCAGTTCGAGGTTGAAGGCGAGGTTGCCGCAGATCATCGCCCGGTCGGTTTCCGGGTTGAGAGGCGTCACGCCCAGATCGGCAAACGCTTCGCCCGAGCGCATCAGGTCGGTGATGCGGCCCATCTTGGGGCTCTCTTCGCGGGTGGTGGTGGGGTAGTACTTGATCTTTTTCCAGAACCCTTCGCCGATCACCTCGTTCAGAAGCTCGTCGGTCTTGAGGCTCTCGATCAGGTCCGCGCCGTATTTCAGCTCACCGGCCTCGCGGCAGGTGTGGGTGATGATGACCTCGTCGTAGTCCTCGTAGGTCTGCGGCTCGCGCAGGAGGGACGCGAAGGGCGCAAAGCCGGTGCCTGTGGCAAAGAACCAGATGCGCTTGCCGGGCAGCAGTGCGTCATGCACCAGAGTGCCCACGGGCTTGGGGCGCATGATGATCTGGTCGCCCACCTTGATGTGCTGCAGCTTGGAGGTCAGCGGGCCGTCCTGCACCTTGATCGAGTAGAACTCCATTTCCTCATCCCAGGACGGGGAGGCGATGGAGTAGGCGCGCAAGAGGGGCTTCAGCTTGCCGGTCTCGGGATGCGGGTCGCCCATCAGGCCGATCATCACGAACTCGCCGGAACGGAAGCGCAGGCTCGCGGGGCGCGTCACCCGGAACGAGAACAGGCGGTCGGTCCAGTGCTTCACTTCAGTTACGGTCTGCGCGTCAGGCAAGACCGGCTTTTTCGGCGCGTCGGCCGGGGTCGATTGGGTGTCGGTCACGGCAGTCATCTCGGTCATGGTTTCAGCATCGCGTATCGTTCGTGTGCAAACGATGCGCGACTCCCTTTGTAGAACGTGTGTCGGTATATGGGAAGTCAGCTTAACCGCGCAGGCGCGACTGGTAGTCGTGTTGCTGCCAATTTGCGCGGAACTGCCATTCGGCTTCGGGCTGGCGGGCGGCCAGCTCGTCGCTGATCTCGACCTCGTCAAAGCCCGACCGGCGGGCCATGGCGTACTGGTCTGAGATCACGTGTCCCTTCGCGCGCAGCCGGCCCTGATAGCCGCGCAGACGCAGCAGGCGGGCGAGGGTAAAGCCGCGCCCGTCCGCGAAGGACGGAAAGTCCACGCGGATCATCTGCACGGCATCATCAAAGCTGAGCGCCTCGGGATCGGTGTCCGAGGGAAGATCAAGCGCGGTGCCATTGCCGAAGCCGGCGGTCCAGTCGTCGAGGCCGAAGCCCGTGTCGGTGACGATGACGGTCATGTGTCGGATCCTGTTCTTGCGGGGCCACCATTGCCGAAATGGATGCCGCATTCGGTTTTTTCTTCGCCGCGCCAACGTCCGGCGCGGGGGTCTTCGCCCGGGGCGACCTTGGAGGTGCAGGGCATGCAGCCGATGGACGGGTAGCCCTGCGCCACCAGCGGGTGCCGGGGCAGGCGGTTCTCGTCCATGTAATTGCGCACGTCCTCCGGCGACCAGTGGGCCAGGGGATTGACCTTGATGCGGCCGGTTTCCTCTTCGAGTTCGAAGAATTCGAGGGTGGCCCGGGTCGATGCCTGAAAGCGTTTGCGCCCAGTGATCCATCCGTCAAACCCCTGAAGAGCGTTCTCGAGCGGGACCGTCTTGCGCAGGGCGCAGCAGGCGTTCTTGTCGGTTAGGCGCAGGGCGCCCATGGGATCTTGCTGCGCCAGCGTCACCTCGTCGGTGCGAAGCACCCGCACGTCCCGCAGGTGCAGCCGTTCGGCCACCTCCTGCTGGTAAGCCAGCGTTTCCGCGAACAGCAGGCGGGTGTCGATGAACAGCACCGGGGTGGTGCGGTCGATCATCGCCACGAGGTGCAGCAGCGCCACGGATTCCGCCCCGAAGGACGACACCATGGCGATGTTGCCGGATTCCGCGTCATTCAGCGCTCCGGTCAGCACCGAGGTCGCGCCGTGATGACGATAGCGGGAGTTGAGCGCCGCTACACGGGCGCGCAGATCTTCGATCTGCGCGGGATCCGGGGCTGGGCTGACCGCTGCTGATGTGTCTGGCGAAAGCTGGCTCATCAGGGTCACGCTGCGCGGGCCTTCTTGCCTGCCTCCTCACCGTAGAGCGCGGTCTTGAACGGCGCCATGCCGGTGCGGCGGAAGGTCTGGAGGAAGGTTTCCTCGGGGGAGGTGCGCTCCTTCATGTAGGTTTCCACGATGCGTTCGATGGCCGGGACCACCCCTTCGGCTGGGAAGCCCGGTCCGGTGCGCTCGCCGATGGCGGCGGTTTCGGTGGCATCGCCGCCAAGGGTGATCTGGTAGTTCTCCACGCCCGCACGATCGAGCCCGAGGATGCCGATGTGGCCCACGTGGTGGTGGCCGCAGGCGTTGATGCAGCCCGAGATCTTGATCTTGAGCTCGCCGATGTCGTTCTCGATCTTCAGCTCATCGAAGCGGGTCGCGATTTCCTGCGCGATCGGGATCGAACGGGCGGTTGCTAGCGCGCAGTAGTCCATGCCCGGGCAGGCGATGATGTCCGAAATCTTGCCGATGTTGGCGGTGGCAAGGCCATGCGCCTTCAGGATCTTGTGGACCTGCGGCAGGTCGGACTTGTGAACATGCGGGAGCACCACGTTCTGCTCGTGGGTGATGCGCAGCTCGTCATGGCCAAAGTCGCGGGCCAGCTGTGCCATCACGCGCATCTGCTCGGCGGTGGCATCGCCAGGGGTGGCACCGTGCGCTTTGAGAGAGATCTGCGCGATGGCGTAGCCCGGTGCCTTGTGGGCCGAAAGGTTGCTGTCGGCCCAGGCGCGGAACACCGGGTCGGCATCATAGGCGGCGGTAAAGTCATCTTCCGGCGCGTTGCGGAAGGCAGGCGCGGCGAACTGCGCCTTGATCTCATCGAAGATCGCCAGATCGGTGCCGTCGAAGGCCTTTCGGGTTTCCTCGAAACGGGCGTCGACGCGGGCGCGGATGTCCTCGATGCCGTGCTCGTGCACGGTGATCTTGATGCGCGCCTTGTACTTGTTGTCGCGGCGGCCCAGCAGGTTCCAGACCGAGACCACGGCCTCGACGTAAGGAAGCAGCTCTTGCTGCGGAACGAAGGACGCGATTTCCTTGCCGATCATCGGAGTCCGGCCAAGGCCGCCACCTACGAGCACGCGATAGCCGATCTTGCCGTCCTTCTCGACGACCTGGATGCCGATGTCATGCGCCTTGATGACCGCGCGGTCCTGCTCGGCGCCGGTGACGGCGATCTTGAACTTGCGCGGCAGGAACTGGAATTCCGGGTGGTCGGTGGACCACTGGCGCAGCAGCTCGGCCACGGGGCGCGGGTCCGCGACCTCGTCGGCAGTGGCACCGGCGAAATGGTCCGCAGTCACGTTGCGGATGGTGTTGCCAGAGGTCTGGATGGCGTGCATCTGCACCTCGGCCAGCGCGTCGAGCATATCGGGAATGTCGCGCAATTCCGGCCAGTTGTACTGGATGTTCTGCCGGGTGGTGAAGTGGCCGTAGCCCTTGTCCCACTTTTCCGCCAGCAGGGCGAGCGTATCCATCTGGGCACCGTTCAGCGTGCCGTAAGGGATCGCCACGCGCAGCATGTAGGCGTGAAGCTGCAGGTAGAGACCGTTCATCAGCCGCAGCGGCTTGAACTCGTCCTCGGTCAGGTTGCCGGCAATGCGGCGTTCGACCTGTGCGCGGAACTGGCGGTTCCGTTCGGCCACGAATGCGGCGTCGAAATCGGTGTAGCTGTACATCTGGTCTCTCCCGCAAATTCCTGTGGCAGGAATTTGCAAATCTTTCTCAAAGATTTGCGCCCGAGGGGTCAGGCGCGCTCTTGTTTGCCGTGGCTGTAGTTCGACGGGCCTGTCGCGCGGAAAGCCTCGCGGAAATGGGTGGGTTCGGGGCCGCTGTCCGTGGGGGCCATGTCGGCGAGGTACACGCCCACGGCCTCGGATGCACGCGATTGCGCATCAAGAAGGCGCATCTGTGCGATGGCCTCGTCAGTGATGATCTCGGCATCGGCCAGGTCACGGACCCATGTATCATCGGCACCAAGGTAGATCACGTCACCCTCGAGCAGGGCGTTCGCGGTGACGACTTTGGGGGTAAAGGCTTTGGGCATCAGGAAACCTCCTGTCTGGAGCGGATATCAGGCACGGCAACAGAGGGCGCAAGGCCCAGCAGCATGACGGCGGGGCCGTCGAAGGTAGCGGCCTCCATATCTGCGGCAAGGGTGGCCAGCGTGCTGGCAAGGCGGCGTTCGGTGGGGCGCGAGGCGTTCTCGACCACGGTGACCGGGGTGTCGGGGGCGGCGCCGTGCATCATCAGGCGCCCCTGCAGGAAACGCGCGGCGCGCTTGCCCATGTAGATGCCCGCGACGGCGCCGGGGGCGGCCAGCGCGCGCCAGTCCTGTTCCGCAAAGCCTTTCACGTCATGGCCGGTCAGCAGCCGCAGCTCGCTGTTGCGGCCCCGGCGGGTGAGCGACAGTCCAAGCGAAGCAGCGGCGGCGGTGGCGGCGGTAAGGCCCGGCGTCACGTCATAGGCGATGCCAGCAGCGTCCAGCGCCGAGGTTTCCTCGTCGAGGCGGCCGAACACACCCGGATCACCGGCCTTGAGCCGCACCACTCGGTCGTGGCGGCCAGCCTCGGTGATCAGCAGCGCGTTGATATCGTCTTGCTTCATCGAGGGACCAAAGCCGTGCTTGCCCACGGGCACAAGCCGTGCCTGCGGTCCGGCAAGGGCGAGGATCTCGGCAGGGACAAGCTGATCGTGCAGGATCACGTCGGCCTCGGCCAGAAGGCGGGCGGCGCGCAGGGTCAGCAGCTCGGGATCGCCGGGTCCGGCGCCGACGAAGGCCACGTGGCCTGCGGTCTGGGTCTGCTGTGCCATAGGCGTTGGCTCCGCTTTGGTCGTAAACTGAGGTGTTATATAGAACATTGTCCTGCATATTGCCTAGGAGGGGGCGGTGTATAAGGAATTGCTCCTGAGTATGGGCGCTGGTATGGGAAATTTGTCCAATAACTCACAGCAAAGGGGAAACCCGTGCAGATCGACGAGATCGACCGGAAAATCCTTCGCGAACTGCAATCCGACGCGGGTCGTTCGCTTGACGAGATCGCCCGTGCGGTGGGGTCCTCCAAGACGCCGGTGTGGAACCGCATCCGAAAGATGCGCGAGGCTGGTGTCATCGGCCCGCAGATCGTCGTGGCCGATCCCGATATGCTCGGGTTCGAGGCCTGTTTCTTCGTGCTCGTGCGCACGTCCGAGCATGACAGTGACTGGCAGAAGCGGTTTCTGCATGCAGTCCGCTCGCGGCCCGAGGTGATGGAAGCGCACCGGCTGGCGGGCGATATCGACTATATACTCAAGGTGCGGGTGCAGAATGCGCGGGCCTACGACGTCTTTTATCAGGCGCTGATTTCGGAAGTGCGGGTGCACAATGTCACCGCGCTTCTGTCCATGGAAGAGATCAAGAACACCACGTCTCTGCCGGTCTGAGCTGCCTGCCTGCCACCGTTTTGCGGCCTTGCGTCAATGAGGTTCACTGAGAGGGGCGGCGCGAAATGGGGGGCGTCGCGGCGGCTGTTTCCGGGAGAACCCAGTGGCCGTATCTGGCCTGACCGCAGCCGAGCGGACTGGCCCGATGTGGCAAAAGGTGCCGAGTGAGAACAGGCGCACTGAAGCAGTCGGGTCAGAGCGTGACCCGCAAGCTCTCCAGCCCATGGAAGTGATAGAGGTCTGCGAAGCGGGGCGGTTCGGTCAGCCGCATCCGTGGCAGCCGCTCGAAGAGGATGGGCAAGGCAGTCTGCAGCTCGAGCCGCGCCAGCGGCGCACCGATGCAGAAATGCGCGCCTCCGCCAAAGGCATGATGGGGGCGGGGCTCCCGACCGGGGGCGAAGACATGCGGGTCAGTGAACACCTCTGGGTCTCGCCCGGCAGCGCCTAGCAGCAGCGCCACCTTGTCGCCGCGCGCAAAGCGGTGACCATAAAGTTCTGTGTCCTCATAGGCGTAGCGGGTGAACATATGCAGCGGCGGATCGTGGCGCATGATTTCTTCGGCCGTGCGCGCGGCAGTGGCCTCGGTCACCGTCATGTCATGGGACAGCAGCAGCGCGATACCGTTGCCCATGGTGTGCACCGTTGCCTCGTGCCCGGCGTTGAGGAGCAGGATGCAGGTGGCAATGAGCTCATCGAGGCTCAGCCGCTCGCCCTCTTCCTCTGCGGCAATGAGCTGTGACAGCAGGTCATCGCGGGGGGCGCGGCGCCGGGCGTCCACGTAGCCGCGAAGGAAGTCGGCGAAAGCCTCGGCGGCGCTGGCTGCGGCGTCCTCTATGGCACGGGTGCGCCGCGCCTGGTAAATCGCCACCATGTCGTTCGACCAGCGCAGAAGCTGCGGGGCCATGTCGTCGGGTACGCCCAGAAGCCGGGCGATGACGATGACCGGGATCGGCTGGCAGAAGGCGGTCAACAGGTCCACATCGGGGCCGTCGAATCCGTCGATCAGCCCGTGCGCCAGTGCGGCGATCTCGGGTCCGAGACCCGCGATGCGGCGGCTGGTAAAGGCGCGCAGAACAAGGCCGCGCAGGCGGGTGTGGCGCGGCGCCTCCAGCTCCAGCATCGAATGGTCCTCAATCCGGTAGAAAGGAGCGAGGTGATCCGGCACCGGCTGCGCCAGCTCCGCCGGGATCTCTCGACCAAAGCGCCGGTCGCGCAGCAGCGCATGGACCGTCCGGTGCGAGGTGGCGCAGACAAGGCTGTAATCCTCCCAGTACGCCAGATCGCCGGAGGCGCGCATCCGGTCGTAGAACGGGTAGGGGTCTTGAACGAAGGCGGGATCGGTGGGGGATTGGGAAAAGCTGCGCATGGGGTGATGCCTTGCACCGCCGCCGCTTCCCGCGCAAGGCCGGGGTTGCTATGAAGCGCTCATGACGCACCCATACCGCAAACGCCGCGCCCTCGTTCTGGCCATGGGTCTGATCGCCATCGCGATCACCACGGGGGGGCTGTGGCGCAGTGCCTACATCCAGGGGCTGGAGCCCGTGGCGGCCCGCGGGCTGAGCGATCTGGAACTTGCCTCGGACCGGCTTGTCACCCAGTTGCAGCGGTTCCGCGAATTCGCCGTGCTGACCGCCGACCACCCGGCACTGGCGTCGCTGCACTGGGGGGCGGACCCGGCGGGAGCCGAGGCGATGCTGCTGCGCGCTGCCGACCGGTCGGGAGCGGTGCTGGCGGCCTATCTCGACGCCGAAGGCCGCATCCTTGCGCAATCGGGGCCTGGCTTGCCCCGTGCCGTGATCGAGGGCGCGCCCTTCAGCCGGGCGCTCGACGGGGCTCTGGGCATATCGCACGGCGCCGGGCCGGGCGATATCGAGAGGGCGTTCTACTTCGCCGCGCCCTCCTTCGGGCCGGGTGGCGGGGTGCGCGGCGCCCTGGTGGTGGCGGTGGACATGGCACGGCTGGAACAGGTCTGGCGCGGCTCACTTCCGGCGGTGTTCTTCACCGACAGCAGCGGCGAGATCTTTGCCACCAACCGCTCCGAGCTGCTGCACTGGCGGCGAGTGGGCACGCAGGTGATGTCGCCCGATGGTGCGCTCAAGGAGCTGAGCTTGCGTCATCCCGGCGGTCACACGGTCTGGGTTCAGCGGTTTTCACCTTACATTCCCACCCGCGCCCTGCGGCTGCAGCTGGAGCTGCCGGTGATCGGCATGACCGGCGTTCTGCTTGTGGACATCACCCCCGCCGAGCGGCTGGCCGGGCTGCAGGCCGCCGTCGTCGGCGCGCTGCTGCTGTTCTTCGGCACAGTGCTGTGGCTGGCCTTCGAGCGCCGCCGCACCCTCTGGCTGGCCAATGCCGAACTCGAAGAGCGGGTGTCTGCCCGCACCCGCGCGCTGGAGCAGAGCAACGTCGCCCTGCGCCGCGAGATCGCCGAGCGGCAGGAGGCCGAAGCCGCGCTCACCCGCGCGCAGGCGGAACTGGTGCAGGCCTCCAAGCTCAGCGCCCTTGGCAAGATGAGCGCGGGCATCAGCCACGAGCTCAACCAGCCGCTGATGGCGATCCGCAGCTTTGCCGAGAACGGCGCGGCCTTCCTCGAACGGGGACGGCAGGACCGGGCGGCTGAAAACCTCGGGCGGATTTCCGACATGGCCAGCCGTATGGGCCGCATCATCAAGAACCTGCGCGCCTTCGCCCGCGCCGAGCCCGAGCCGGCCCGAAGGGTCGGTCTTGCGGCGGTGGTGGAAAGCGCGCTCGAGGTGCTGGGCCAGCGCATCGCCACATCAGGGGTCGAGATCGATTGGCAGCGCCCGGACCGCGCCACGGTGGTGATGGCGGGCGAGGTGCGGTTGGCGCAGGTGGTGGTCAACCTCATCGCCAATGCCATGGACGCCATGAAGACCAACTCGGACCATCAGGATGCGGAGCGGCGCATCGTGATCCGCGTGGCCCATGACGATGCGGACGGGCTCGTGCGCCTGACCGTACGCGACACCGGGCCGGGGATCTCTGATCCGTCGCGCATCTTCGATCCGTTCTATTCCACCAAGGAGGTGGGGGGCGAAGAAGGGATGGGCCTCGGGCTGTCGATCTCCTATGGCATCGTCGAAGGTTTCGGTGGCCGCCTCAGGGGCGAGAACGCGGACGGCGGTGGCGCGGTATTCACCGTCGAACTGCTGCAGGCGGGCAAGATGGGAGAGACAGCATGAGCGTGCGCAAGGTGCTTCTGGTGGATGACGATGCAGCGGTGCGCGAGGCGCTTGGCCAGACGCTGGAGCTGGCCGATTTCGACGCAGTGACCGCTGGCAGCTTCGTCGAGGCCAAGGACCGCATCCGCCCCAGCTTTGAGGGGGTGATCGTGTCCGACATCCGCATGCCGGGGCGCGACGGGTTCCATCTGCTGGATTATGCCCATGATCAGGACGCCGACCTGCCGGTGATCCTGCTTACCGGCGAAGGCGACATCCCCATGGCTGTGCGCGCCATGTCCGCGGGCGCCTTCGATTTCCTCGAAAAACCCTGCGCACCGCAGGATCTCATCACGGTGATCGAGCGGGCGCTGCGCGACCGGGGGCTGGTGCTGGAGAACCGCCGCCTGAAGGCGCAGCTGGAAACCGGCGATCCGGCGGCGCGGATGATCTTCGGCATCTCGCCCCAGTCGGAAACCCTGCGGGCGCAGGTGCGTGCGGCGGCGCGGGCGGGCACCGACGTGCTGGTGCGCGGGGCTCGGGGGACCGGTATCTCGAAGGTGGCGGAGGTCATCCACCTGTCCTCGAGCGCCGCCAAGGCACCGTTCGAGAAACGCTCGTCTGCAGGGCTGGGGCGTGATGTGCTGTCCGAGCTCTGGACTGCCTGCGCCGGGGGCACGCTGTTCCTCGACGAGATTGGGCAGCTGCCCATGGACACCCAGCTGGCCCTTCTGGACTTTCTCGAAGAGGGCGGCGCACGGCTGATCGCGGGTACGGTCGAGGATCTTGGGCAGGCAGTGGAGGCCGGGCGCGTGTCAGCCGAGCTTTACTACCGGCTCGAGGTGATGCCGGTGCGCATCCCGGCGCTTGCGGACCGCCCCGAAGACATTCCCGTGCTGTTCCGCCAATATGTGGCGCAGGCCGCCGAACAGTCAGGGCTGTCCGCACCCGAGATCGGCGAAGATGTGGTGGCCTCGCTCATGGCGCGCGACTGGCCGGGCAACGCGCGTGCGCTGATGTCCGCCGCCATGCGTTTCGTGCTAGGCCTTGGCGAGGAGGCCAGCGGCGACGAGGCGCTGGGGCTGGTCGAGCGCATGGCACAGGTGGAACGCTCTCTGCTGGCGGATGCGCTGCGGCGCACCGGCGGGCAGGCCAGCGCCGCGGCCGAGCTGCTGAAGCTGCCGCGCAAGACCTTCTACGACAAGCTGGCGAAATACGGGATGAAGGCCGAGACGTTTCGCTAGACGGCAGCATTTCGCCATAACTGCAGCGCATCTGAAGGTCGGCGGGAACCACCCGGGCGGTGGCGGATTGGTCCCCGACGTCTACTGCAAAAGCCAGGATCGCCGTGAAAAAGCCCGACCCCAGCCAGTTCCGTAATTTTATGTCCCGTTTTGCCAGTGCCGCCCGCCGAGGCGGGCTCAAGGTGAAATCGCTGTCGAGGAGGGCGGAAACAGGTGGCCGGCATGGCCGGGGCAGGCTGCCGCTGGTCCTAGGTGCGACACTCGGCATCGTGGTGCTCGGCGGTGCGGGAATTTGGATTGCCACGAAACCCGATCTTGCCGCAGCTCAGGCCGCCATGCCTACTGAGCTGGATTTTGAGGACGCAGGCGGCAATCCTCTTTATCTCGCCCATGGGGTGACCAGTGAATACGTGACGCGCGAGCGCATTCCGGTGCATCTGCAGGAGGCCGTGATCGCCCTTGAGGATCAGCGCTTTCGCGACCACGGCGGTGTCGACCTGCGCGGCATCCTCAGGGCGGGGATGCGCAACATGGTTTCGGACGGCATCGTCGAGGGCGGCAGTACGATCACCCAGCAGCTGGTCAAGATCAGCTACCTGACCCCCGAGAAATCCTACATGCGCAAGCTGCGCGAAGCCCGGCTGGCGGCGCAGATGGAAGACGCCTATACGAAGGACGAGATCCTCGAGGCCTATCTCAACCGCGTCTACATGGGTGCCGGTGCCACGGGTGTGGGAGCGGGCGCGCGGGTCTACTTCGATACTTCGGCACAGAACCTGTCGCTGGCGCAATCGGCGGCGCTTGCGGCGATCATCAGGGCGCCCTCCGAGATCAACCCGTTCAGGGCCCCTGACGCGCTGCGCGACCGAGCGGCGCTGGTGCTGGGCCTTATGGAGGATCAGGGCCGCATCGACGCCACTGCGGCCAACGCCGCCCGTATCGAACTTGCCACCATGTCGCCGCAGCGTGGCCGGGCGCCCTATGGCGGCTGGTTTGCCGACTGGGTGAAAGGGCAGGCGGACGCGGTGACCGCGACGCTTGATGGTGCGGTGACGCTGCGCACGACGCTCGATCCCGGCCTGCAGGTTGCTGCCGAAAATGCTGTGGCGTCCGTGCTGGGCGACCGCGCCCATGAGGCGGCGCTCGTGGCGCTGCGCAGCGATGGCTCGGTTGCGGCCATGGTCGGCGGGCGTGACTACGCGCAAAGCGAATTCAACCGCGCCACCGATGCCCTGCGCGCGCCGGGGTCGACCTTCAAGACCTTCGTCTACCTCACGGCCCTGCAACGGGGCATGCGGCCCGAGGATGCAATTTCCGACAGACCGGTGGACATCAACGGCTACGCTCCGCAGAATTTCGACGGTAAATTCCATGGCGACGTTGCGATGGCAGTGGCCTTTGTGAAGTCGATGAATGCGGCCACGGTCCAGCTGGCTCGGACCTTGGGGATCGATGCCGTGGCCGAGACTGCCCGCGCCTTGGGGATCGAGGCTGATCTGAGCGAGACGCCCGCGCTGGCACTGGGGGCTTCCGGGGTGACGCTGCTCGACATGACCGAAGCCTACGCTGCCATTGCCACCGGGCGTGCGCCAGTTCTGGCGAGGGGGCTTGCAGGGGTGTCTGGGCGCGACATGGAGTTCCACCCATTCAAGTGGGGCGATCCGGAACCCGAGGGCCGTGCTGCGCAATTGCTGCAGCATCGCGGCACGATGACTGGCATGCTGCGCGCCGTTGTCACCCATGGTACCGGACAGGCCGCCGGCGCCGTGCCCGGCGCTGTGGGCAAGACCGGCACCAGCCAGGATTACCGTGACGCGCTGTTCATCGGTTGGGCAGGGGACCTCGTCGTCGGTGTCTGGGTCGGCAATGACGATAACAGCCCCATGGACGAGGTGACCGGCGGCTCGCTGCCCGCCGAGATCTTCTCGGCCTTCTTCCAAGGTGCGCCGGACCCGGCCTCCAACGGCACTGCCGGGCCCGAGGACACCGCGCCCGAGGTCGTCGCATCGGACATGCCGAGCCCGCAAGCGCGCCCCGAAACCCTTTCTGATCTCCCCGAACCTGCAAAGACCGTTACGGCCCCGGCGCCACGCCCCTCGGCGGGCGGTGGCGGTGGCAGCGCGGTCGAGGCGTTGCTGGGCCGCGCACTTAACGTTCAGCGGGTGTCTGCCCGAGACCTGGTGAACGCCCTGCAGCGGGACGCGTCCGGCGGCCGCGCCCGCGCGTCGGGCAATTGCAACGTTTCTGCCTGTGAACGTGCCTATCGCTCCTTCCGTGCCTCGGACTGCACCTTCCAGCCTTATGGCAACCGCCCGCGCGAGCTTTGTACCCGCTGAAATAGAAGCGAGTCGGCACGGCACTGTGCGGTTTTCCGCACAGTGCCTCGGGAGGAGCGTGCGGGATCTCGCACACGCTGCGATGTAGCATTCCGCCAAGCGGCTCGCATTCACGGGTCAAGATGCTGATATATAATCTATAATTCTATAGACACACAAACCTGTCACAGACGCTTGATGCGTCTGGCGCATGGCTGTCATGTCATTGGTGAAGGGTCGGCAGAGGAGCAGGCCCTCGTTCTCATCACTTTCGGGAGGATACCGATGAAGAAGACGCTCATGACCGCCGTGGCCGCGATGGCTCTTACTGCGGGCGCTTCGGGCGCGATGGCAGCCTGCGACGATGGCGAGATGGTCATCAAGTTCAGCCACGTGACCAACACCGACAAGCACCCCAAGGGCATCGCTGCGACACTTCTGCAAGAGCGCGTCAACGCCGAGATGGACGGCGTGGCCTGCATGGAGGTCTACCCGAACTCCACGCTCTACAACGACGACCAGGTCCTCGAGGCGATGCTGAACGGCGACGTCCAGATGGCCGCGCCCTCGCTGTCGAAGTTCGAGCAATTCACCAAGGTGTTCCGGATCTTCGACCTGCCGTTCATGTTCGTGAACATGGAAGCGGTCGACCAGTTCCAGAACTCCGAAACCGGCCAGGCGATGAAGGAATCCATGGTGCGCCGCGGCCTTCTCGGCCTTGATTTCTGGCACAACGGCCTGACCCAGTTCTCGGCCAACAAGCCGCTGATCTCGCCCGAGGATGCCAAGGGTCTCAAGTTCCGCGTCCAGCCCTCCGAAGTGCTCAAGGCGAACATGGAGCAGCTTGGCGCCAGCCCGCAGCCCATGGCCTTCTCGGAAGTCTATGGCGCGCTTCAGACCGGCGTTGTCGACGGTCAGGACAACACCTGGTCGAACATCTACGGCCAGAAGTTCTTCGAAGTGCAGGACGGCATCACCGAGACCAACCACGGTTTGCTCGACTACATGGTCGTGACCTCGGCCGACTGGTGGGACAGCCTCGACGAGGACGTGCGCACTCAGCTCGAGACCATCGTGCACGAAGTGACCGCCGAGCGGAACGCGGCAATCGCCGAGGTCGACGCGGACAACCGCCAGGCCATTCTCGATGCCGGTGGCACCATCCGCGAGCTGACCCCGGAGCAGCGCGAAGCCTGGGTTGATGCGCTCAAGCCGGTCTGGGAGAAGTTCACCGACGACGTCGGCCAGGAAAACATCGACGCCGCACAGGCGATCAACGCAGAGGTTCAGGGCTGATTCAGGCCTGAGCATTAGGGTCCGGCCCCCGATCTCCTCCTCCCGGAGGGGCCGGACCCGCCAAGAACTTTCCGAAAAAATCTGTAACCCGGGGGGTGAACCCCGATGCGCATGGGGGACGGGATGTCCAGTCAGTCTCATGGCCAGTCAGCTTTTGGCCGCTTCGTCAACGAGCTCGAGGAAACCGTCATCGCGGTGATCCTCGGGCTCATGACGCTTATCACTTTCGTCAACGTGGTGCTGCGCTACGGCTTCAACACGGGCTTCATCTGGGGGCTCGAGGCGGTGTCGATCCTGTTCGCGTGGCTGGTGCTGTTCGGCATCTCCTACGCGGTGAAGGTGACGGCGCACCTTGGGGTCGATGCAGTGACCAATCTCGTGCCCACTCCGGTGCGGCGCATGCTGGCCATCATCGCCGCGCTGCTGTGCATCGTTTATGCCGGCCTGCTGTTCAAGGGCGCCTGGGACTACTGGGCCAACTTCGCCAACCTGCCGCAGACCACGGGGCGCTGGTTCCCCACCGGCTTTGAAGAGATGTCCCGCACGTCCTACCGGTCATGGTACGAGGTCGTCGACATTCCCATGCCCGAGTGGCTGCGCTTCATCGAGCCCATTATCAATTTCGGTGACGCCTACGAGAAGCTGCCGCGCTTCATCCCCTATGTCATCCTGCCTTTTGGTGCCTTCCTGCTTTTCGTCCGCTTCATTCAGGCGGGCTGGGCCATCTGGACCGGCAAGCAGAGCAGCCTGATCGTTTCCCACGAAGCTGAAGACGCCGTCGATGACGTGGCGCACATGAACCGCGAGGACTGAGACCGTGGACGTATTTCTTCTTTTCATCTTCGTCATCGGCCTGATGCTGATCGGCGTGCCGATCGCGGTGTCGCTGGGCTTGTCGTCCATTGTCTTCCTGCTGGTGCTGTCGGACACCTCGCTGGCCTCGGTTGCGCAAAGTTTCTTCCAGGCGATGGCCGGGCATTACACGCTGCTGGCGATCCCGTTCTTCATTCTTGCCTCGTCCTTCATGTCGACGGGCGGCGTGGCGCGGCGGATCATCCGCTTCTCCATCGCCCTCGTGGGCCACATGCATGGCGGCCTCGCCATCGCGGGTGTCTTCGCCTGCATGCTCTTCGCGGCGCTTTCGGGTTCGTCACCGGCGACCGTGGTGGCCATCGGCTCCATCGTGATCGCGGGCATGCGCTCGGTCGGCTACACCAAGGATTTCGCGGCGGGTGTGATCGCCAACGCAGGTACGCTCGGCATTCTGATCCCGCCGTCGATCGTGATGGTGGTCTATGCCTCGGCCACCGACGTGTCCGTGGGTCGGATGTTCCTGGCGGGCGTCATCCCGGGCCTGCTGGCCGGCACCATGCTGATGATCACCATCTATGTGATCGCGCGGATCAAGAAGCTGCCCAAGGGCGAATGGAAAGGCTGGGGAGAGGCGTTCGCGGCAGGTCGTGACGCGCTCTGGGGGCTGATGCTGATCGTCATCATCCTTGGCGGCATCTACGGCGGCATCTTCACCCCGACCGAGGCGGCAGCGGTGGCGGCGGTCTACGCCTTCCTCATTGCCAACTTCGTCTACTGCGACATGGGGCCGCTCGCGGGCCGGAACGGCGCGCCGAACCTGCCGCTGTGGCGCAAGCCCATCGCGCTGGTCACCGCCTTCTTCCACCGTGATACCCGTGATACGCTGTTCGACGCGGGCAAGCTGACCATCACGCTGATGTTCATTATCGCCAACGCGCTGATCCTCAAGCACGTGCTCACCGACGAGCAGATCCCACAGCAGATCGCGGCGGCCATGCTCGACGCCGGCCTCGGCCCGATCATGTTCCTGGTGATCGTCAACGTGATCCTGCTGATCGGTGGCCAGTTCATGGAGCCGTCGGGCCTTCTGGTGATCGTCGCTCCGCTGGTGTTCCCCATCGCAATCGAGCTCGGCATCGACCCGATCCACCTTGGCATCATCATGGTGGTGAACATGGAAATCGGGATGATCACTCCGCCCGTGGGCCTGAACCTCTTCGTGACCTCCGGGGTTGCGGGGATGCCGATGATGTCGGTGGTGCGCGCGGCGCTGCCCTTCCTCGCGGTGCTGTTCGTGTTCCTCATCATGGTGACCTATATCCCGTGGCTGTCGACCTGGTTGCCGACAACATTCATGGGCCCTGAGATCATCACCAACTGATCCCTCGGCACAGGCAAACAATGGGCGGCGTCCGGGAAACCGGGCGCCGCTTTGCGTTGGGGGAGCACGGCGGGCAGGGACGCTTCGCAAGGATCGGCAGGCCGGCCTCAGTCGATACGGATGAGATGCGCCTGACCGCTGGACGGCTTGAGGACTGTGAATTTGCACGCCACCTTCGAGGCACCGGTGGCCATGCCCCGGATCAAGAAGATTGGGATGACGGAGACCCCGGAAGCACCCCTGGCCGAGGGCTCGAAGAGGCTTTCAGTGTGGCTGGCATCCTCGGGGTCGATCACCCGAACGTCGCCAAATACGTGGTCGCTGGTCGGCTCGTCGACGGTCCATACGCCGCCAAGGGCACTGGCGCCGTCATCGGCGTTCCACGATAGGTGGATGCTGTCGTTGCGCGGATCGCCATAAAGCTCTCCACCGTGGCCGCTCAGCACGTTATCGCTATTAGATGCTTGGCCAATGACATGTATAGCGGAGCGGAAAGGTTGTCATTGCCTTCATCGGAGCTGGAACTGATTTCATTCAGGCGCCGAAGTGGATCCGCATCGTCTGCTCAAGCGGTCATGCGATCATCGCCGGCGTTGTCGAAGAAAATCTGTGTAAACGCCGTCGAGCTTATCGTTCGCTCTGCGTCGCTGCCGTCAGCTTCCGCCGCAAGAAAGCCGCCGCCGAGGATAAGAAGCCCCGTGTCGGGGCAGGCTAGGGCGTCCACCACATCCCAGAGAGCGAAGCTGTCGTCGCCAGCCCCAAGACGGATCACCGAAAGCGTGCCGTCAAGCAGGCCGCATGTTTCTGGCAGAAGGTCGCTGTCACTGGACAGCGCAGTGTCTACATCGTCTCCGACAAGTCCGTTCGAGCCGTCCATCATGTCAAAGATAGTAAGCCCTTCGAAGATGTGCTCACCACCGTCCTGCGGTATCCCTTCTTTGGGGGCCGAGTGGGCGCTAACGTCCTCATCGATGTCCTGAGCTGTTGCCTGCGATCAGTGCCGAAGCGGCAACGTCAGTGAGACGTAGGTGAAACAAGATCATTCGTGACTTTCGGAATAACCTTACTGGATGAGAGCGCAGGCACGGACAATCGGGGCAATGAGAGACCCCGGAGTTCCAGGGTTGCGGCAGGGCAGCATATGCCGCCCTGCAATCCTTCGTCCGTGTTACGGGCGAGCGCTTAGCCTGCAGCGTTGAGCGCTTCGATGATCGGTACGAAATCCGACGCCTTCAGCGACGCGCCGCCTACAAGGGCGCCGTCGACGTTGGACACCGCAAATATCTCGGTCGCGTTGCCCGGCTTGACCGAACCGCCGTAGAGCAGGCGGACCGACCGGCCTACGCCTTCGCCAAAGCGCTTTTCGAGGCGGGCACGCATGAAGTCATGCACCTCGCCGATCTGGTCGGTGGTGGGCACCTTGCCGGTGCCGATAGCCCAGATCGGCTCGTAGGCGACCACCAGGTTGTGGCCGGTGGCGCCATCGGGGATTGAGCCCGCCAGCTGACCGCCGATGATGTCGAGGGTGTTCTGGGCGTCCCGCTGCGCTTCGCTTTCACCAACACAGAGCACGACCTTGAGACCGGCCTCCCAGGCGGCTTTGCACTTGGCCCGCACCTCGTCGTCGTGTTCGTCGTGATCGGTGCGACGTTCGGAATGGCCGAGGATCACGTAGGTGGCACCCGCATCGGCCAGCATCTCGGCCGAGATGTCACCGGTATGGGCACCGGAGGCGGCTGCATGGCAATCCTGCCCGCCAATGGCGATGGAGCCATCTCGGGACGCGGCGCTTGCCACCAGCGTGGCGGGGGGGCAAATCAGAACCTCGGCCGCACCGGAGGCGGCGGTTTCCATTTCGCTGAGCTGATCGAGGCCAGCCGAAAGGCCGTTCATCTTCCAGTTGCCTGCGGCAAGTTTGGTGCGCATGTCGTCTCCTTGATGGCGTTTCAAGGAAGAATGGTGGCCAAGCCCCCGAGGTCAAGCAAGAAGGGGCCGCAGTGCGGCCCCCGGGAACAGGTTTGCGCTATCAGGTTGGCGCGTGGCGATCAGCTCGCGCCGCGCTCCGCCTGAAGCTCTTCCACGTCCTTGAACTTGATCGATTCGCCACAGCCGCAGGCGTCCGAGACGTTGGGGTTGTTGAAGTGGAACCCCGACTCGAGCAGCGATGAGCGGTAATCGATTTCGGTGCCGAACAGGAACATCTGCGCCATGGGCGCGATGAGAACGCGGGCGCCGTCCTGTTCAACCACTTCGTCGTTGCCTTCTGCGGCGTCGACGAACTCCATGGTATACTCCATGCCCGCGCAGCCGCCTTTCTTAACGCCGATGCGAAGCCCGGCGCGATTGTCGCGGTCCATCAGGCGGCGCACCTGCGCCACCGCTGCGGGGGTCATGGTAACGGCCTGTTTGCCGGGAATGCCGAACATGCGGATGCCTCCTTGGTCAGGGAACAAACCTAAGTGTTTTGCGGCCCGGAAACAAGCGGGGGGCATGCGTTGCCGCATGCATCCCCCTGCGGCCGCGCAGGTCGGGCGCCATCGGGCGGCGCGCCTTGTCAGGTCGCGCTGGCCGGAGCGCTTTCGGGGAAGTAGGAATGTGCGTCGCTGTTCAGTTCACGCGCGGCGACCAGAAGCCGCTCGCGAGCTTCGGTGGCAAGACCCCAAGCCACGTTGGGATCGGGGCAGGGCACCAGGAACAGAACCGTCTGTCCCAGCGCATCATGCCCAGTGACGAAGACGCCGCGCATCTCGGGACGGTCGGCGATACCCTCTATCTCGTCGAGGATCTCGTGGTAGCGGCGGCGCAGCGGTTCTATGTCGGCAGCATGGGAGAGGCGCAGATAGATCTCCTGTTGCTGGAATGGGTCTTGCATGGTCCAGTTCTCGAACGGTTCGGCAACGAAATCCACCACTGGCACGATAAGGCGCACGCCGGTCCAGATACGCAGTTGCACAAAGGTGAAATGGATACGCTCGACCGAGCAGAAGTTGCCACGGAACACCACCTTGTCACCGATCCGCGCCGACTGGTTCAGCGCTATCTGCAGTGAGGCCATGATGTTTGTGAGCACGTTGCGCCCGGCGTAGGCAAGGATAATGGTCGCCGTGCCGGCCGAAGCCAGCAGCGAGATCCCCAGCGAACGCATGACACTGGCTTCGTTGATGGTGATCCCGGCACCCACGAGGATCACGATGACGATGGCTGCTCGACGCGCGGCCGAAATGCGGGTGGCAACGTTGCGGCGCTGCTCCATACCGTCGCCCATTTCCGCCAGCTGGTCGCTTTCGAAGTTCACCAGGCGGGACAGGACCACATCGGCGAGGTTCACGATGAACCAGAGGGTCGCGCCCACCAGCCCGAGAATCACCAGAGGGGAGATGATCGTGTCGATTCGCCCCGAGAACACAAAGACATGCCGCGTCAGAAGCGCCATCGACACCGATACGATGGCAAGGGTGACGGGCGCCCGAAGCGCGACGATCCACGATGTGGGTGCATCGCGGTGGGTCCGGCCAAGACCGCGCGACATCAGCTGATTGGCAGCATACCCAATACCCGCCGTGAGCAAAACCACCAGCGGGAAGGCCACAACCTCCCACCAGCGCAGACCCCAGAAAGCCTTGCTGCGCATCTCGTCCGGCAACATCAGTTCCAGTTCCGTTGGCCCGTATGCCTCGGCAAGGGCGGGCAGGGCGCTGACCGTCTGTTTCGAGACGACCCAGACCGGCTCCCCGAAGGCGGGTTTGACGCGGTTGATGCGGATCGGGATGGGGCGGTTGCCGAGCTTTACATACCACAGCAGCAACGA
This sequence comes from Salipiger pallidus, assembly GCF_014643635.1. GTDB lineage: Bacteria > Pseudomonadota > Alphaproteobacteria > Rhodobacterales > Rhodobacteraceae > Salipiger > Salipiger pallidus. The sequence continues at coordinate 114,250 of NZ_BMJV01000005.1, read as the reverse complement.
CCGGCGCGGCTGCCCTGCCATGGGGGAATCGGTTGTTTGTGCATCGACGCCATCGGGACGGTCGTGCAGATCGTACCAGTCGATCATGATCTTGCGATCCAGCAGCGTAGCGAACTGTTCGGCGCGCTCCGGGCCGACACTCGCCTGCTCGTCATCGGGGATGGATGACAGGTCAAGCATGTGGGCCGCGCCTGCCCAGTCCTCGGCATCGGCGCGGAACATGAAGCTTTCGAGGCTCGAGCGGGGGGTGCTGCGGTCAATGTTGTCCGGGGCATCGCCCAGACCGCGGTTTACGAAGTTCTCTTCGTACCAGCGATCAAGCTGCGAATTTTCCTGGGCCTGGACGGGAAGGAACAGCAGAAAAACTGCTGAAACGAAGGTCACGAGAAAGTTGAGCCGGTAAATCATCGTTCACAAACAAGACAAGCGGCGGAAGGTTCCGCCGCTTGATAACGTTTTTCTCTGCGATGCAGCGCAGGGTGTTGCGAAACTTACATGAAGCCGAGCTCAAGCCTGGCTTCGTCGGACATCATGTCCATGCCCCAAGGCGGATCGAAGACCATGTCCACGTCCACGTCCTTGATACCGGGCACGGCGCTCACGGCGTCCTGAACCCAACCGGGCATTTCGCCAGCGACGGGGCAGCCCGGCGCGGTTAGTGTCATCGTCACCTTGACCAGGGACTGGTCGTCGATGTCGATAGTGTAGATCAGGCCCAGATCATAGATATTGACCGGGATCTCTGGATCGTAAACCGAACGGCAGGCTTCGACGACCCCGTCGTAAAGCGGATGTCCGGTGCTGGAGGGCGCAATCAGCGGCTCGCCTTCGAGCGGTGCATCATCCATGACCAGTCCTTTGGCTGTGTGTTTCCTGAGGGATTATATAGGGAATGCGCGTCCCACGGTAAACCCCGGCCCTGCAAGATGCCATGGGGTCGGGCGCCATGATCACGACGGCTCGGTGGCCCGTTCGCAATTGGCATCGAGCCAGTCCCGCACGTCGGCCAGTCGTCCGCGCGCCACCGGCAGCGGCGCATGGCCTTCAAGTTTGAGGACCGGCTTGCCGGCCTCCCGTGCCACCTCCTGCACCACATGCCGCGCCACCCAGAAAGACCGGTGCGGCTGGATGCCGTCATCGGGGCCGACCTGTGCAAGAATGTCAGACAGGCGGGCCCGATAGGTCAGGGGACCATCGCTGGTGTGCAGGATCACGTGATGCTCCTGCGCTTCGATGAGAGAGATATCATCAAGCGCAATCGATTGGCCTCCGACGTGAATCAGGCGCTTTTCCTGAGTGCCAGGCTCATCGTGCGTTTTGGTCTGGGGCATGACGGCGCGGTTAATGGGGAAGATCCACTTTGCGGCGCGGTCGAAAGCACTGGCATGTGTGGTCTCGAACGGATCGGCCTGTGGGATGACGGTCGCGGCGGCCTGCGGACCGGTTGCAGGCGCCTGATCAGCTGCCGGCGGCGGGGTCTTCGCACCAAGTCTGGGATCTTCTGCCCTGAGGCGAGGCAGCACGAAGCGCATGAACAGCGCCTCGAAGAGAATGGTCGTCGCGGCGATAAAGCCAAGCCGCCGGTTGAGCCCCTTGGACACGTCTTCCGGCAGTATCATGTCGAGCGCAGCCCCAAGCGCCGCGAGCACCGGCACGAGGGCCGCTGCGCTGAGCAGGGGGAAGTAGAGCCCCGGTTCCGGGAAGTGCTGGCGAATTACCGCAAGGCCGAGCATCAGCAGGCACTGCACGGCGAGATAGAGAACGAACGCTCCCAATGAGGCTGCAACATAGCCGAAGGGAGGCAGGACTGAGGACATGGCCGCAGGATCCGCCACCAGAAGAATCAGAAAAACGATCCCTAGGTAGCGCCATGTCAGCGGATTGCAGAACAGATCGATAAACTCCGCAGCGTTGATCCGCAGCGGTACGAAACAGACATCATAGAGTTTGAGTGGAGTGGTAAAACGATTTTTCATCATGACGCTTGGTGACTTCGAGCGATCTGGGCCAATGTCTTTGATCGAAGTCAACTTCGACCTCCTGAGCAGGGGTTCTACCGAAATTGCCTTGGTTATCAACCGCTAGTGACCTCTCTGGAGCCGCGCCAGCAACAGGAGCGCCTCGATTCTGGTCACATTGCGCATCAAAGAAGCGCTTACTTTACGGTAAATCTGTTCACTCCCTCCGCCTGGCTGAGCCATGTTGGAGCGAAACGATCGGGAGGAATTGAGGGAGCGGCGCGGTATGGGCGTGGCAAGAGCTATCTCGATTGGTGAGGCGCATGGATGCCTTGCGGCTACGCTTGAATGAGATCCGCGAGCGCGTCGCATTTGCTGGCCTTCAGCGAAGCAGGGGGCACTGCGCTTTTCGCTTCGGAGCTGATGGAGTTCGCCGGTCGGTGACCTGCGGGCGGCGCAATGCGGGCCTTTTCCGGCCAGTTGTACGCCTGTCGGCAAAGCTCTTCCTGTTCTGCGCCGCCGGTGCGCGCGGGGGGGGCTTCGCAAGATATGCCACGTTCGGTGGCACGCTCTGGAATGGACCGCAGGACGCCGGACAAGCTAATGATGTAGAACGAGAAAACAGACACGGAAAAGGTGTCTTCCCGTCCGTCGGGCAGGTTTTGCAGGGCTGAATCGAAAGATTTCAAAAAACTGCAACATTCGTCGTCGAAAGCGCTTGACGGTGTCTGACGCCCCGCTTAGAAGGCCCCCACATTCGGAGACACAACGCTCCGGAGGCAAGCGAGCGGTTGTAGCTCAGTTGGTTAGAGTACCGGCCTGTCACGCCGGGGGTCGCGGGTTCGAGCCCCGTCAACCGCGCCACTTGCCCCTGAATGTTGTGCCTTTGGAAGGAAAATGCGCGGTTGTAGCTCAGTTGGTTAGAGTACCGGCCTGTCACGCCGGGGGTCGCGGGTTCGAGCCCCGTCAACCGCGCCACTTTCTTTCTTCCGGATGATCCCATGTGTATGCGGCGCCCCTCGGGGCGCCGTTTCGCATTTGGGGAAGGCGCACCATGCGTATTTGGAAAGAGAAGACGCGCAGGGCGCGCCCGGCTACCCGATCCCGCGCCGCATGGCCTCAGCAGGGCTGCTCTGTGACGCTTGAGAACGCGCCGGACTCCCTGTAAACGGCGCCGGATCACAGACGCTTTCATCCACCCCCTTTGCCCGAACGGACCCGACCCATGAAATTTCTCGATCTTGCCAAGGTCTATCTTCGTTCCGGCAGTGGCGGGAACGGCTGCATCTCGTTCCGCCGCGAGAAATACATTGAATACGGTGGTCCCGATGGCGGGGACGGCGGCGGCGGCGGCGATGTTTGGGCCGAGGCGGTGGACGGGCTCAACACCCTGATCGACTTCCGCTACCAGCAGCATTTCTTTGCCGAGAACGGCCGCCCCGGTGCAGGTCGTCAGCGGACCGGCAGGGACGGCGAGGACATTGTCCTGCGCGTGCCCGTGGGGACCGAGATCCTCGACGAGGACGAAGAGACCGTGATCGCCGACATCACTGAGCTGGGCCAGCGCGTGCTTCTGGCCAAGGGCGGCAACGGGGGCTGGGGTAACCTGCATTTCAAGAGCGCGACCAACCAGGCGCCGCGCCGCGCCAATCCCGGCCAGGCGGGGATCGAACGGACCATCTGGCTGCGGCTGAAGCTCATTGCCGACGTGGGCCTTCTGGGCCTGCCGAACGCTGGCAAGTCCACCTTCCTTGCGGCGACGTCGAATGCACGGCCCAAGATCGCGGATTATCCCTTTACCACGCTGCACCCCAATCTCGGTGTGGTGGGCGTCGACGGGCGCGAGTTCGTCGTCGCAGACATTCCTGGCCTGATCGAGGGTGCCCATGAGGGACGCGGTCTTGGAGATCTGTTCCTTGGCCACGTCGAACGCTGCGCGGTGCTGCTGCACCTTGTCGATGGCAGTTCCGGCACATTGCTTGAGGATTACGACACCATCGTAAACGAGATCGACCAGTACGGCGCCGGCCTTGCGGACAAGCCGCGGGTTGTTGTGCTCAACAAGGTCGACACCATGGATGACGAGGAACGGACCTTCCTGCGCGAAGAGCTCGAAGAGCGCGCCGGATGCAAGGTTCTGCTGATGTCCGGTGCCAGCGGTGAGGGCACCACAGAGGTGCTGCGCGCCCTGCGGTCGCACATTGACGAGAAACGCCTGCGCGATGCCCCGCAGGACGACAGTGCATGGCGGCCCTGACCATGGCGCGCCTTTCGGATGCGCGCCGGCTGGTGGTCAAGATCGGCTCGGCCTTGCTCGTGGACAAACACAGCGGTGCCTTCCGGGGTGACTGGCTGCGCGCCATGGCCGCCGACGTGGCCCGGGTACGAGCGCGGGGCACCGACGTAATCCTCGTGTCCTCGGGGTCCATCGCGCTTGGCCGGGGGATCCTCGGCCTGCCGCGCACCACATTGCCGCTGGAGCAAAGCCAGGCCGCCGCCGCGGTCGGCCAGATCCGCCTCGCCCGGGAATGGGAAGAGGCGCTTGCACCGCATGGCATCACCACGGCGCAGGTGCTTGTCACTCTCGAGGACAGTGCCGACCGCCGCCGCTATCTCAACCAGCGTGCCACGATGGAGACCCTGCTGGGCTTCCACGCGGTGCCCATCGTCAACGAGAACGACACTATCGCCACGGACGAAATCCGCTACGGTGACAACGACCGCCTCGCGGCGCAGGTGGCGGTGACAGCGGGCGCGGACCAGCTGGTGCTGCTGTCAGACGTGGATGGCTTCTACAGCGCCAACCCGTCCGAAGACCCTGCGGCCCACCGCTACGATGTGATCCACGAGATTACTCCGCAGATCGAGGCCATGGCCGGCGACGCGGGCTCGGGTCTGTCCAAGGGCGGCATGAAGACCAAGCTTCTGGCGGCCAAGACCGCCACGGCTGCGGGATGTGCTATGGCGATCACCGAAGGTTCGGTGATGCAGCCGCTGCTGGCGCTGGAGGAAGGCGCAAACGCCACTTGGTTCACCTCGCGGCTTGATCCGCACGCGGCACGAAAACGCTGGATCGCGGCGATGAAGCCCTGCGGCACGGTGACTTTGGACGACGGCGCCTCAAAGGCATTGGCGCAGGGCAGCTCTCTGCTGCCGGTTGGTGTGACCTCCGCCACCGGGGACTTCGGACGCGGCGATCCCGTACTGCTGCGTGACGCGCGCGGCGCCAGCCTTGGGCAGGGGCTGACCCGCTACACCGCCGAAGAGGCGCGGCAGATCGCCGGTCACCAGTCGTCGCAGATCGAGGCCATCCTCGGCTATCCGGGCCGGGCCGTGCTTATCCACCGCGACGACATGGCGCTCTGAACGGGCATTTCTCCGATGGCCGGACCAGGCGTGGGCCCGGCCATCGTGCCTGACCTTCGACGCCGGGTCGTCGATCCACGCCGCGCCTGCCTGTTTCCTTTGACCTGAAAATATCCCGGGGAGCGCGAGGGGCAGCGCCCCTCGTTCCCTCATGCGTCAACAGGACCGAACCTTCGGTAAATGACGCGGCGGCAAAAGGGGCCTTTCCCCTCCGGTGCATCCATGCAATAGGGACGTGCCAACCGATCCCCTCCCAAGGAGCTGCTCTCATGGAGATTCGCGAGGCCCTCACCTTCGACGATGTTCTGCTTGTTCCCGCTGCGTCCAGCGTGCTTCCCAGCACCGCCGACACCCGCACGCAGGTGACGAAATCCATTTCCCTCAACATCCCGCTGTTGTCCTCCGCCATGGACACGGTCACCGAAGCGCGCATGGCCATCACCATGGCGCAGGCCGGAGGTATCGGCGTGATACACAAGAACCTCACCGTCGAGGAGCAGGCCCAGCAGGTGCGCCGGGTCAAGCGCTTTGAATCCGGCATCGTCTACAACCCGGTGACCCTCACCGCGGATCAGACCCTGGCCGATGCCAAGGCGCTGATCGAACGCTACGGCTTCTCCGGTTTCCCGGTGGTCGATGAAAACCACCGCGTCGTCGGCATCGTCACCAATCGCGACATGCGCTTCGCCCAGAAGGACGATACGCCGGTCCGCGTCATGATGACCACCGACAACCTTGCGATCCTGCAGGAGCCCGCCGACCGGGACGAGGCCATCAGCCTCATGCGCGCCCGCCGCATCGAGAAACTTCTGGTGACCGATGGCGCCGGCAGGCTCACCGGTCTGCTGACCCTCAAGGACACCGAGAAGGCCGTCCTCAACCCCACCGCCTGCAAGGACGATCTGGGCCGCCTGCGCGTCGCAGCAGCGACCGGCGTGGGTGAGGCTGGCTTCGAGCGCTCCGAGGCGCTGGTGGATGCGGGCGTCGACATCCTCGTCATCGACACCGCCCATGGCCATTCCGCCGGCGTGCTTGAAGCAGTGACCCGCGCCAAGCGTCTGTCGAGCACCATTCAGGTGATCGCGGGCAACGTCGCGACCGCCGAAGCCACCCGCGCGCTCATCGACGCAGGGGCGGATGCGGTCAAGGTCGGCATAGGGCCGGGCTCGATCTGCACCACGCGCATGGTCGCCGGTGTCGGCGTGCCGCAGCTCACCGCAGTGATGGACTGCGCCAAGGCCGCCGGTGACGTGCCGGTCATTGCCGACGGCGGCATCAAGTTCTCGGGCGATTTCGCCAAGGCCATCGCGGCGGGCGCGTCCTGCGCCATGGTCGGCAGCATGATCGCGGGCACCGACGAAAGCCCGGGCGAGGTCATCCTCTATCAGGGCCGGACGTTCAAGGCTTACCGGGGCATGGGGTCCATGGGTGCCATGGCGCGCGGCTCGGCGGACCGTTACTTCCAGAAGGACGCAGCCAGTGACAAGCTGGTCCCCGAAGGGATTGAAGGTCAGGTTCCCTACAAGGGCCCGGCAGGGGCGGTGATCCACCAGCTTGTGGGCGGCCTGAGAGCGGCCATGGGCTACACCGGCAATGCCACGGTTGCTGACATGCGCCAGCACAGCAATTTCGTGAAGATCACCAACGCCGGTCTCACTGAAAGCCACGTGCATGACGTTCAGATCACCCGCGAGAGCCCGAACTACCGGATCGGCTGAGACCGCAGGGTGCGCTTGATAGGAGGGCCCGGACGTTTCGGCGTCCGGGCCCTTTGTCGCTTGGGTCGTGCCCTGGCTGGGGACTGAAACGACGTTGATGCGACAGCGCCCCGTGCTGCTTGGTTGCTCCATTGCGTGGTGGCCGGAGCGACGTTCACGCGGCGGTGCCTCTTGCTGCTTGATCCGTACCTTGACTGCTGGCGGGAGCGACGTCGGAGCGAGCGGGCCTCGCGCTGTTCGGTTGGTGCTTTGGCCAGTGTCCGGATCGATATCGCCGCCGTGTCTTGTCCGTCTCCATCAAACCCTTGGCTGTCTAGCCCGGCGAAGTCGACTGATGGACACTCCAGCAGGTCGCTCGGGAGGTCCTGCAGCAGGCAGGCTGGAAATATGAGCAGGGGCAATCACGTTCCGGTGCCGGGAGCCATCAAATGCCTAGGGCCCGTTCAGGCGCCTTGTTTCTGACGGTAATCGATGATGAGCGGTGCGACACCTCTTCTGGACTGCCGCAGCGTCCGCGGCCCGGTGGATCAGGGGACACAGCAGGAGAGCCGGAAGATGTTTGCCACCGTCATGGGAATTCTCGGAGCCTACGTGGCCCTTCGCACGGTCTGGCCGCTGGCGGGCGTTGTTGATGTGCCGGTCTGGGGCAGGGCGCTCGCTGTTCTCGTCATTCTCCTGCTGGCCGAGAACCACCTGCTAACCCGGTTGGCCTACGGCAACATGTTCTCGCTCGAACTGCCCCGGGCGATGGTGATCGCGGTCAACGTGGGCTTTGGCGCGGTGATCCTGTCGGCGGCGTTGCTGTTGCTGCTGGACACCGTGATGCTGCTGCGATCACTCGTCACATGGCAATGGCGCCCGTTGGCGCAGGAATGGAGCGGGGCTGCGCTGGCCCTCGGGCTGGTGATCGCCGCAGTCGGGGTGTCGAATGCCCTGAGGCAGCCGGCGCAAAAGGACCTCTCGCTCGAGATCGGCGGCCTGCCCGATGCCTTCGATGGCTACCAGCTGGTGCATCTGACCGACATCCACCTGAGCCGGCTCTACCAGCGCGACTTCGCGGAAACGCTGGTGCGCCGGGTCAATGATCTGGGAGCCGACCTTGTCTTGATCAGCGGCGACCTTATCGACGGCTACCTGCCGGCGTGGGAACGCGACGTGGCACCGCTGGCGGGCCTCAAAGCGCGGGACGGGGTCTTCGTAAGCCCTGGGAACCATGAATACTACTTCGAGTTCGGCGCGTGGTGGGGCGCTTATGCCGACCTTGGCCTGTCGTTGCTGGCAAACGAGCACACGGTTGTCGAGCGCGGTGGCGCGCCGCTGGTGGTGGCTGGGCTCACGGACCTTGCGGCGCCGCGCTTCGGGTTGCCCGGGCCTGACCTTGACGCGGCACTGGCCGGCGCGCCCGAGGGTGCCCCGGTGGTCCTGCTCAACCATCAGCCACGACAGGCCCGGAGGATGGCGGCGCGCGGGGTGGACCTCCAGCTGTCGGGCCACACCCATGGCGGCATGGTACGCGGCCTTGACGCCCTTATCGCACGCTTCAACGAAGGTTTCGTCTCGGGGCTCTACAACGTCGATGGCATGCATCTTTATGTGAGCAACGGCACTGCGCAGTGGCCCGGATTTGCCTTGCGTCTCGGCGTGCCGTCAGAGCTGACACGGATAACCCTGCGCTCCGCGAATGCCTCTGCAGGGCGAGGAACCGGAGATCTCCGGCCCGGCACGTGACGCCGCGGTGCAGGCCTCGAGGCGGGCAGGCGCTTGACCGTCCCCGGCCCGCACGGCTAGAGCGCGGCTGCGCGGCAGCTTCGCGGCGCCAGGCCAGGGACGGATGAAGAACATGCCACAGACCGCGCATCGCTCGCTCAATCAGCAGACCACCACGTGGGGACGGGCATGACCCCCGCTGCACGTATCGCCGCCGCTGCAGAGATCATCGACAGCATCAGCGCCGGGCTTCCGGCGGAAAAGGCGTTGCTACGGTGGTCCCGAAATTCGCGGTTCGCTGGGTCGAAGGATCGCGCCGCCGTGCGCGATCATGTGTTCGAGGTGCTGCGCCGCTGGCGGTCCACGGCTGCGCAAGGCGGCGGTAGCGACGGACGGTCGCGCATGATCGGCCTTCTGCGTCAGCAGCAGGTCGACCCGGACACCATCTTTACCGGAGAGGGACACGCTCCCGCAGCGCTCAGCGACGCAGAGCGGGCCGCCGGGGCGCTGCCCGAGGGCAATGACCTGCTCGACCTGCCGGACTGGCTGGCTGATCGGCTGGGCGCAAGCCTCGGGGATCGCCTTGCCCCGGCGGCCGAGATGCTGCGCCACCGGGCACCGGTCTTCCTGAGGGTCAACACCCGGCGCTGCAGCCTCGAGGCGGCGCAGGCGGCGCTGGCGGACGAAGGGATCGAAACGCGCCTTCATGGCCTGGCCTCGACTGCTCTCGAGGTGACGGCCGGTGAACGCGGTGTCGGCCGCTCGGCCGCCTACGCGGACGGTCTCGTGGAATTGCAGGATGTCGCCAGTCAAGCGGTGGTCGAGGCGCTGCCTCTGTCGCCCGGGCTACGCGTGCTCGACTATTGCGCCGGAGGTGGCGGCAAGGCGCTTGCCATGGCCGCTCGCACCGGGGGTGAGATCATCGCCCACGACGCGAACCCCGAGCGCATGGCGGACATTCCCGCTCGTGCGGCGCGGGCCGGTGCCAGGATCCTGACGGCGGACGCGCCAGAGGGGCCGTTCGATCTGCTGCTGTGCGACGTGCCCTGTTCCGGCAGCGGGGCATGGCGCCGCTCCCCGGACGGCAAATGGCGTCTTGATCCCGACGGGCTGGCAGAGCTGTGCCGCCTGCAGGCCGAGATCCTCGACACCGCAGCCCGCCTTGTCGCCCCCGGAGGGATCCTGGCCTATGCGACCTGCTCCATGCTGGCGGAGGAAAACGGCGATGCAACCCGTGGCTTCCTTGATCGCATGCCGGAGTGGACCAGCCAGTTCGAACGCCAGTTCCTACCGCAGGATGGTGGCGACGGGTTTTATCTTCGCCTGCTGGCCGCGCCGGGCGCCTGAGACAGGCGCGAGCGGGAACAAGTCTGTTCTCGCATAAGGTTTACCTTTGGTTAATGTGTCTCGTGCCAAAGATGGGCGGGTACACGTTTGGGCGAAAGGGGGCCTCGTGTCGAATAGCGAAGCGGAGCGTCTGTCGGCCAGGGTCGGCGCAAGGCTGGATGCCTTGGTGCAGGCTGGTGAGATCAGGCCGTGGATGGTCCTGCCTTATCTGGGTCTCGCGCTTCTGTGCGGGGCCGCGGCAGCGGCGATCGGTAACGCGATGGTCGCCAATGCCCTGCTTGCGGGGGCGACAGCGTTTTTTACTTCGGCGGTGATCCTCGGGGGGGGCCTCCTCTGGCGCAGGCAGTCCGCGAGGCTCGAGATGACGGTCCTGTCACAACTGGCAAACGATGCGATCATGCCAATGCTTGTGACGGATCCACAGTTACGGGTCGTCTTTGCCAACACCGCGCTTGTCGATCGCTTCGGGGAGGCCGTCGGCGTTCCGGTCACCACCGTTCTCGGGCGCGGGCTGTCCAGCGTCGATGAGCTGGTCTTACGTCTCATGGAACAGTCCGAAGGCACAGGTTCCGCACACGAGGACCTGGCCGGCCACTCTGGCAGGTTCCGGCTGTCCACGCGCCGTCTTGGCGGTGGGCGGCATGTCTGGCGGCTGGAGACCATTGGGGCCGCGTCTCTGCCTGAACCACTACAGGAGCACAATGAACGCCCGACGCTGACGGTGGGCCGGAGCGGAGCGGTACTGTTCATGAATGCTGCCGCACGTGGCATCTTCGGCCGCCGGGTCAAGCGCCTCGAGGAAGCGCTGACGGATCCGCCGCTGCGGCCCGGTGCGGAGCACAGTTTCAACACGCCGGGTGGGGTGCGCAAATTCGTTGCGAGCGTGAACGATGCCGGCGTCGGGCGCCAGGAGGTGGTTCTGAAGCCGGTTGAGGACGACGAAGATGGCACCGCGGATGCTCGCTCGGGCTTCGACGATCTCCCGGTGCCCTTGCTGCGCCTGTCGCCGGACGGAACCATCCTGCGGGCCAACGGGGTGGCGTGCCAAATGCTGGACGTCACCAGCGCCGACGGGCGCAACGTCGCGGAGTTCATGGAGGGCCTTGGCCGGGCTATATCCGGCTGGCTGGCCGAGGCGGTGGCGGGGCGAGGGCTGCACCGGTCGGAATTCCTGCGGCTCAGCCGACAGGATCGCGAGGTTTATGTGCAGGTGACGCTCAACCGGGTGCGCACGGGGGATTCGGCTGAGCTGGTTGCGGTCTTGAATGATGCGACAGAGCTCAAGACGCTCGAGGCGCAGTTTGTCCAGAGCCAGAAAATGCAGGCCATCGGCCAGCTTGCAGGCGGGGTGGCGCATGATTTCAACAACCTGCTGACGGCGATCTCGGGCCACTGCGACCTGCTGCTGCTGCGCCACGACCACGGCGACCCCGACTATGCCGACCTCGTGCAGATCAACCAGAATGCCAACCGTGCCGCGGGGCTGGTCGGGCAGCTTCTGGCCTTCTCGCGCAAGCAGACGTTGCGGCCTGAGGTGCTGGACCTGCGCGACACGCTGTCGGATCTGACCCACCTGCTGAATCGCCTCGTCGGCGAGAAGGTGCAGTTGGAACTGTCCCACGACCCTGTCCTGCCCGCCATCCGGGGGGATCGCAGGCAGTTGGAGCAGGTTATGATGAACCTCGTGGTGAACGCCCGGGATGCCATGCAGGACGGCGGGCGCATTCAGATCGAGACCGAACGCAGGGTGCTGACCGAGCCGCTGAAACGCGACCGCGCCGTCGTCGAGGCCGGGGAATACGTCACCGTCAAGGTGACCGACTGCGGCATGGGCATCCCCAAGGACAAGCTCCAGAAGGTGTTCGAGCCGTTCTACACCAGCAAACGCACCGGCGAAGGCACGGGCCTAGGCCTCTCGACCGTGTACGGCATTGTCAAGCAGACCGGCGGCTTCATCTTCGTCGACAGCGAGGTCGGGCAGGGCAGCACCTTCACGCTACTCTTTCCGGCATTCGAAGTTCCTGCGAACGTGGCGCCTGTGTCGAAACAGGCAGCGGCACGCATAATGCCCAAGAACGGCACCGGCGTCGTCCTTTTGGTCGAGGACGAGGCCCCGGTCAGGGCCTTCGCCGCCCGCGCCCTGCGCATGCGCGGCTACAGCGTTCTCGAGGCTGGCACGGGCGAAGAGGCGCTCGACAAGCTTGAAGATCGGGACGTGAAGGTCGACATCTTCGTAACGGACGTCATCATGCCGGGCATGGACGGCCCGACTTGGGTGCGCGAGGCCCTGAAGGAACGGGCAGGCACGCGGGTGGTTTTCGTGTCGGGCTATGCCGAGGACATCTTCGTCGAGGGTGCTGAAAAGGTGCCCAACTCGGTCTTCCTGCCAAAGCCGTTTTCGCTCAGCGAGCTGACCGAGACGGTGCACCAGCAGCTAAACTGACTCTTCGGCGCGATCCCAGAGCTCGAAGTCCGCGGCACACTTGCGGCGCAGCTTCGCCTCGGTCTCCGCGGAGAGCCCAAGGTCGCCGCGGGGAGAGACGTTTTCACGCGGCAGGTCCACAGGGACCCCAAGCCGATTCTCCAGAAAGGCGATGAGTCCCGCCTGGTTTTCGTAGCGGAACAGGCGCGAGACCTCCGTGCCGTTGGGCCTTGGCTCGACGAACTTGGCCTGGCTGCCCACGTTTGCGAAGGGCGGGCGCTCGCCGGTGCAATAGGCCTGCACGAAGGCGTCGAAACTGAGCCCCTTGGTCGAGGTCGGTCGACCGTCGAGAAAATCGCGCTGCCGGTAACGATACCACGATCCCAGCCACGATACCGGCTCGCGGATCACCGCCACCAGCTCCATGTGGTCCTGGCCCATCTTCTCGAACATCGGCCGGAAAAAGCGGTTGTAGCGATAGACTGGCGCGTGTTTCAGCTCCGGCGGGTCGAGGACGGTCATCGACGCATGGGGCGCAAGCGCCGTCTCGTAGGCGGAACTGCCCGTCTTGGGCACCGCCAACAGCACGAGACGCGCCTTCCAGAACACCAACATAACGAAAACCCTTCTCCGTACGCCTGCCGTAAACCACTAATTAACCGTCTGCACCAACAGTGGTCCATGAAAATAAACCTTGATATGTTCTCCTTTTAGTCCCATATGGCTTGGGAACAAGAGGTGAACGAAAGCAGCAATTGCCGCCTCGGACGCGGTGTGGAATAAGGATCCAAATCCCATGGCAACGGCAGATCTTCTCAATATGGACAGCAAGCGCAACGCAGACCGGCAAAAGGCGCTCGACTCGGCGCTGGCACAGATCGAACGGCAGTTCGGCAAGGGCTCGATCATGAAACTTGGTGGCGACAACGCCATGAAGGACATTGAGGCCACGTCGACAGGCTCTCTGGGGCTCGACATCGCGCTGGGGATCGGTGGCCTCCCCAAGGGCCGGATCATCGAGATCTATGGCCCCGAAAGCTCGGGCAAGACCACCCTGACCCTGCACGCGGTGGCCGAAGAACAGAAGAAAGGCGGCGTCTGCGCTTTCGTTGACGCAGAACATGCCCTTGATCCCCACTACGCCAAGAAGCTTGGCGTTGACCTTGACGAGCTGCTGATCTCGCAGCCCGATACCGGCGAACAGGCGCTCGAGATCACCGACACGCTGGTGCGCTCGGGTGCGGTGAGCATGGTCGTGGTCGACTCGGTGGCGGCGTTGACGCCGAAGTCCGAGCTCGAGGGCGACATGGGCGACAGCAGCGTGGGCGTGCACGCCCGCCTGATGAGCCAGGCCATGCGCAAGCTGACCGGCTCGATCAGCCGGTCCAACTGCATGGTGATCTTCATCAACCAGATCCGGATGAAGATCGGCGTGATGTTTGGCTCGCCCGAGACCACCACTGGCGGTAACGCGCTGAAATTCTACAGCTCGGTGCGTCTCGACATTCGTCGCATCGGCGCGATCAAGGACCGCGACGAGGTCGTCGGCAACCAGACCCGCGTGAAGGTGGTCAAGAACAAGGTGGCGCCGCCCTTCAAGCAGGTTGAGTTCGACATCATGTACGGCGAGGGCATCTCCAAGACCGGTGAAATGCTGGACCTTGGCGTCAAGGCGGGTGTCGTGGACAAGGCGGGCGCGTGGTATTCCTACGGGGACGAGCGTATCGGCCAGGGCCGTGAGAACGCCAAGACCTTCCTCAAGGAAAACCAGCGCATCGCGCTGGAGATCGAGGACAAGATTCGCGCGGCGCATGGCCTTGATTTCCACATGTCCGATGACGAGAAGCAGGGCCGTGATGATGATGGAGACCTCGTCGAAGGCTGATTGCCCAGCTCACACCGCGATCTGACCCACGCCCCGCCGACCCCGGCGGGGCGTTTTGCGTTAGGGCATCCTTGTCACACGGGCTTTGCGGTCATTCTGGAAACTGCTCACAAGGACATGAGCGCGGCGGCGCTCTTGTCCTTTTCAGAGAGTGATCGCGATTGCCGACCCACTCGCAGCGCTGTTCCTCGTTGTGAGCCTCGTCACGCTTTGAGCGGATACCTTTTCAAACGCATACAGCGAAGACGGGGCCATTCCGCCTTGTGCATTCTGGGCCGGCTATGAGGCAGACCGCCGGGCGCCATACGCCTGCGTCGCGCGGGCCAAGGGCGGCTGGCATCCGGGCAAGATCCGTGCGCGCTGTGAAGGTTGCAACATCGGCTACAGCGGGCGGGAGAGCATCGTGGGACAATATGTTCTCCTGATCCCCTGACAGGCCCGGGTGCCGTTATCCGGCCTCCTGTGGCTGTCCTGGCGGGGCGCATGCGGGATGCGGTCTGGTCGTTAACACCGCTCTGGCGGGAATCTGACCTTGGATTATGGACAGGGCGCGGGCAGGGGGATACACCAGCCGGGAACGCTGAGACACCTGCCAGCCAGGAACACCGCCAAGGACACCCATGACGAGCCTGAACGACATCCGCTCTACCTTCCTGGGGTATTTCGAGAAGCAGGGGCACCAGATCGTGCCCTCGAGCCCGCTCGTACCCCGCAACGATCCCACGCTCATGTTTGCTAATTCGGGCATGGTGCAGTTCAAGAACCTCTTCACCGGGGTCGAGACGCGCGATTACACCCGCGCCACCAGTGCGCAGAAATGCGTGCGCGCCGGGGGCAAGCACAACGATCTCGACAATGTCGGCTACACCGCGCGGCACCACACCTTCTTCGAGATGATGGGCAACTTCTCCTTCGGTGACTACTTCAAGCGCGAAGCGATCCCCTTCGCCTGGAACCTCGTCACCAAGGAGCTCGGCATCGATGCCAAGCGCCTGCTGGTCACGGTCTATCACACCGATGACGAGGCGGCCGAAATCTGGAAATCCGTCGGCGTCCCCGAGGACCGGATCATCCGCATCGCGACCAACGACAACTTCTGGATGATGGGGCCGACCGGTCCCTGCGGCCCCTGCACCGAGATCTTCTTCGATCACGGCGAGCAGTACTGGGGCGGCCCTCCCGGATCGCCCGAGGAAGATGGCGACCGCTTCGTCGAGATCTGGAACCTCGTCTTCATGCAGAACGAGCAGTTCGAGGATGGCTCCATGCGCGCTCTCGACATGCAGTCGATCGACACTGGCATGGGCATCGAACGGGTTGCAGCGCTGCTTCAGGGCACCAACGACAACTACGCGACGGACCTCATCCGGTCGTTGATCGAGGCGTCGGCCGATGCCACGTCGTCCGACCCCGATGGCCCCGGCAAGACCCACCACCGGGTGATCGCGGATCACCTGCGGTCGACGTCCTTCCTGATTGCCGATGGCGTGATGCCGTCGAATGACGGACGCGGCTATGTTCTGCGCCGCATCATGCGCCGCGCCATGCGCCACGCGCACATGCTGGGGGCCAAGGATCCGGTCATGCACCGCCTTGTCCCGGCGCTCGTGCGCCAGATGGGCGCGGCCTACCCGGAACTGCACCGGGCGCAGCCGCTCATTGAAGAGACGCTGAAACTTGAGGAAACCCGCTTCAAGCAGACGCTGGACCGGGGACTGAAGCTGCTCGACGAGGAGCTTGTGGGCCTGCCGGACGGTGCCGCGCTGCCCGGCGCGACGGCGTTCAAGCTCTATGACACCTACGGGTTCCCGCTCGATCTCACGCAGGACGCGCTGCGTGAGCGCGAGCGCACCGTGGACACCAGTGGCTTCGACAGCGCCATGGCCGAGCAGAAGGCCAAGGCGCGCGCCGCATGGTCGGGCTCCGGCGAAGCCGCCGACCTCGCCATCTGGTTCGAGATCGCCGACAAGCACGGTGCCACCGATTTCCTTGGCTACGACACGGAGACCGCCGAAGCGCAGATGCTGGCGCTGGTCAAGGATGGTGCCGAGGTCGACAGCCTGTCCGCCGGTGACAGCGGCTGGATCATCATGAACCAGACGCCCTTCTACGGTGAAAGCGGCGGCCAGGTCGGGGATACCGGCTGGCTGCGCCGGCTCGAGGACGAGCACGATCTGGCGGAAGTCACCGACACCAAGAAAATGGGTGATGGCAAAGTCTTTGCCCATGCGGTGACCATCAAGCAGGGTACCTTCACCAAGGGTGAGGCGGTTGCGCAGGAGGTGGATCACGCCCGCCGTGGCAAGATCCGCGCCAACCACTCGGCCACGCACCTGCTGCACGAGGCCCTGCGCCGTGCGCTTGGCGATCACGTGGCGCAGCGCGGCTCGCTCAACGCGCCGGATCGTCTGCGCTTCGACTTCAGCCATGCCAAGGCACTGAGCCCGGAAGAGGTCGCGCGGGTTGAGGTGGAGGTGAATGACTACATCCGCCAGAACAGTGTCGTGAACACACGCATCATGACACCGGACGATGCCCGTGACCTTGGTGCGCAGGCGCTCTTCGGCGAGAAATACGGCGACGAGGTCCGCGTGGTATCCATGGGTGCGCTGGACGGCTCCGGCAAGGGCGCCGACGGCAAGACCTATTCGCTCGAGCTTTGTGGCGGCACCCACGTGGCGCAGACCGGCGATATCGGCACCTTCGTGCTGACCTCGGAAACCGCGTCCTCGGCAGGTGTGCGCCGCATCGAGGCGCTGACCGGTCAAGCCGCGATGGACGAGCTTCGGGGCCGTGACAAGGCACTGTCGGAGATCGAGGGCCTGCTGAAGTCCCACGGCCCCGATGCGGTCACCCGTGTGGCGTCGCTTCTGGACGAACGCCGCAAGCTCGAGAACGAGGTGGCGCAGTTGCGCCGCGATCTCGCCATGTCGGGCGGCGCGGGCGAAGGCCCGGCAACACGCGATGTGGGTGGCACGGCCTTTGTTGCTCAGGTGCTGTCGGGCGTGCAAGGCAAGGACCTGCCGCCGCTCATCGACGAGCACAAGGCGCGGCTCGGCTCGGGCGCGGTGCTGCTGATTGCCGACACCGGCGGCAAGGTCGCCGTTGCGGCAGGCGTGACCGAGGATCTGACCGCCAGCCTGTCGGCGGTGGACATCGTTAAGGCCGCGGTCGAGGCGCTTGGTGGCAAGGGCGGCGGCGGCCGTCCGGACCTCGCGCAAGGTGGGGCGAAGGACGCCAGCCAGGCTGATGCGGCCATTGCCGCGGCCGAAGCCGTCCTGGCGGCGGGCTGAGGATGCCCGCCTACGTCATCGCCAGGATCGAGGTTACGGATCCTGAGGAATATGCACGGTATGCCAGGCAGACCGTCGCGCTCGCCGAAGCATTCGGCGGGCGGTTCCTGGTCAAGGGCGGCCCCCAGATGGTGATGGAGGGCGACGCGCCCTCGCGCCACGTGGTGTTGGAATTTCCCAGCCGCATCGCAGCAGAGCGCTGGTTCAACTCGCCCGAATACCAACGCATCCTGCCTATCGCCCTGCGCGCCTCGACGCGCAGCGTTGTCATCGTCGAAGGAGTCTGACCATGCCCGCCCTCTGGATCGCCCATGTTACCGTCACTGACGAAGAGGCCTATGGCCGTTACGCCGCGCTTGCGGGCCCGGCCATCGCCAAGCACGGCGGCACTTTCATCGCCCGTGGCGGACGTTACGTGCAGCTCGAGGGCAAGGAGCGGGCGCGCAACGTGGTGGCAAAGTTCCCCAGCGTCGAGGCTGCCGAGACCTGCTACCATTCTCCGGAATACCAGGAAGCCATGAGCCACGCCCGTGGCGCGTCCGAGCGCGAACTTCTGGTGGTGGAAACCTCCGAGTAAGGTGCTCGCGGCCTTTGGGTAGCGCACTATAGTGCTGCCGCCCGCCACAGCGGGCTGGCGAGATGAAGCCTGTGGTTACCCTTTAGGGTCGGGTAGCGTGTGCGGCGCGAGCGGTCGTTGCTAGGTTGCGGCAGGACCTTTGAGGCGCTCGCGAAGCCCTGTTCTACCGCCGCTCTCTACGCTCGAACGGCAGAGCTGTCGATGTGCCCACTCTCCGCACGGCCGGACCTAACTTTGCAGGATGCAGTCACGCACGGGCTGCGGGGCGAGCTGACAGACGCTTATGCGCACCTTGGGCCCAAATCGATAGAGACTAATACAGTTGCAATGCTGGCTGTCGAAAAGCCCGGTTGTTGGGATGAGACGCTGCCATCTGCTCAAGTCTCCGACTTGCCCTGTCCTGAGCAGCCGCCGCCTTCATGCCCGTATTCCAAAGTTTTGCAGCGGCGCAGGCCAAACGTGTCGCCCCTCGCATCATCGTGCGGCGGTAACAGGATATGTCTATTGGTCTGCAGAATCGCGTTGGCTCTGCACCTGATGCGCGTCGGTAAGTGGCTGGTATCTGTTAATATGGGGGATGGTACGGGCGGTGGGGCTCGAACCCACACTTCCTCTCGGAAAACGGATTTTGAATCCGTCGCGTCTACCATTCCGCCACGCCCGCTCGTGAGAGAGATCTAGCGAAGGGGACGAGGATCGTCCAGCCCAAAGCTGGGTTTGTCCGGTCAAAACATCGCGGCGCGTGAGGATGCGCCACAGGTCCGTTTACGGTGGACAGGCTGCCGCTACACGGCGGAGGCAGGACGAAACGGCGCGATCATACGCGGCCTTCATCGATCCAAAGCCTGCGCCAGCCCGATGCCCACGAATGGCAAGGTACGCGCCGCTGCAGGAAGTACCCCGATCGACGCAGGGAAGACGTCGACGTTCCGGGGACACCTCTCGGTCCTTGCATGCTCCAGGCATCACGCGCAGTCGTCCACGCTGCAACTGCCATGTCATCTCGGCCGCGCGAAGCCATGCGGAAGACCGGGCTGCACAAGCGCACGGCGATGCGGTACAAAGACCCGTGAGGCGTGCAGTCTTCGTGCGTCGCGGGTGGTAACGCCCCCCGGCCTTCTATATAGTTCAATACCAAACCATCCGTTATCACGGGGAGAGAGCCGTGCGCGATCTGAAGATCCCGACCCAGCGCCATCCGGAAAAAGCCCACCGCAAGGACAACCCGCAGCCCAAGAAGCCGGACTGGATCCGGGTCAAGGCGCCGACGGGTAAAGGCTACCAGGAAACCCACCGCATCATGCGCGAGCACAAGCTTGTCACGGTGTGCGAGGAGGCAGGCTGCCCGAATGCCGGCGAATGCTGGAATCAGGGCCATGCCACCATGATGATCATGGGCGACATCTGCACCCGCGGCTGTTCGTTCTGCAACATCGCCACGGGCCGTCCCGATGCGCTCGACGTGTTCGAGCCGGGCCGGGTGGCTGACGCGGTCCAGAAGCTGGGGCTGAATCACGTTGTGATCACTTCGGTGGACCGTGACGATCTCGATGATGGTGGGGCCGAGCACTTTGCCCAGACCATCCGCGCGATCCGTCACCGCTCGCCGGCGACCACGATCGAGATCCTGACGCCGGACTTCCTGAAATGCGCGCCCTCGGTTCTCGAAACCGTGGTGGCGGCCAAGCCTGACGTGTTCAACCACAACCTCGAGACTGTCCCCGGCCTCTACCCGGACGTACGCCCGGGCGCGCGCTACTTCCACAGCCTGCGCCTGCTGCAGCGGGTCAAGGAACTGGATCCGTCGATCTTTACCAAGTCGGGCATCATGGTCGGCCTTGGCGAAGACCGCGCGCAGGTGCTTCAGGTGATGGACGACATGCGCGCTGCCGAGATCGACTTCCTGACTATCGGCCAGTACCTGCAGCCGACGCCAAAACACCACGCGGTGGATCGCTTCGTCACCCCGGACGAGTTTGCCCAGTACGAGAAATCGGCCTTTGGCAAGGGCTTCCTGATGGTTTCGGCGACGCCGCTCACGCGGTCAAGCTACCACGCTGGCGACGATTTTGCCCGGCTGCGGTCCGCGCGCGAGGCCAAGCTCGCGCAGGTCTGATCCGCGCGAGCCATGGGACTATGGGGAAAGGGGGCCAAGGTGCCCCCTTTTTCCTGGCGCGACAGCGGGGCCGAGCATGCAAATTCCTTTCCAAGGAATTTGTTCTCGCTCAGTTGGCAGCGCGGGCTTTCACCTTCTGGAGGACATAGACCCGGATCGCCGAGGCCAGACCGGTCTCAAGCTCTCGCGTGGCGTCAATCTCGGCGGCAAGAGCGTTGATTGCCTTGCCCTCGGCCTGCGCGATGGCGCGGAACTCGTGCCAGAACGGCTCTTCCAGAGACACTGATGTCCGGTGACCGCGCAGGCTGAGCGAACGTTTGACAGGGGGGCCGCTCATTCTTCAGTCTTGTGCCCGTCGAGGTGCCGCAGTTCCTTTTCGGCCTGGGCCTGATCGCGCGCCTTCTCAGCCTTGGTGCGGCCATGCAGCACGGCGTTCTCGTCCGCCTGCTGCTTGCGGGCAGTCCTGTCGCGGGACTTCCGCATCTTGTTGAGATTGATAACCTTGCTCATGGCAGACCATCTAGGCTGATTGCGGAAAAGCTCAATATGCCCGTGCCGGGCCGTGCCGTCGAGGGCCGGCGCCATCGGGCTGGGCAGAGATCGGCGTGATCGTCCAGCTTGGCCGATGTTATCATGAGGCTGCGCTGGAAAGAAGAAGGGCGGACCCGAAGGCCCGCCCCTTGATTGTCTTGTCTCGCACGAGCGCTGCAGATCAGTCCT
This sequence comes from Salipiger pallidus, assembly GCF_014643635.1. Classification (GTDB taxonomy): domain Bacteria; phylum Pseudomonadota; class Alphaproteobacteria; order Rhodobacterales; family Rhodobacteraceae; genus Salipiger; species Salipiger pallidus. The sequence goes on along the minus strand of NZ_BMJV01000005.1, from coordinate 93,141 downwards.
TGGGGCCGATCATGTCCTCGGGGCGCACCACGCGGTCGAAGGTTTCCTCGTCAACGAAGCCAAGTGCCACGGCCTCTTCGCGCAGGGTGGTGCCGTTCTTGTGCGCGGTCTTGGCGACCTTCGTGGCGTTGTCGTAGCCGATGGTCGGCGCCAGGGCGGTCACCAGCATCAGCGATTCCTTCATCAGCTGGTCGATGCGGGTCTCGTTCGCCTCGATCCCCACCACCATGTTGTCGGTGAAGGCGGACGCGCTATCGCCCAGAAGCTGCATGGACTGAAGCACGTTGTAGCTCATCATCGGGTTGTAGACGTTGAGCTCGAAGTGACCCTGGCTGCCAGCCATGCCCACGGCGGCATCGTTGCCGATGACATGGGCACAGACCATGGTCAGCGCCTCGGCCTGGGTCGGGTTCACCTTGCCTGGCATGATCGAGCTGCCCGGCTCGTTTTCCGGCAGGATCAGTTCTCCAAGGCCCGAGCGCGGGCCCGAGCCCAGCAGGCGGATGTCGTTGGCGATCTTGAAGAGCGACGCGGCAACGGTCTTGAGCGCGCCCGAGAACATCACCATGGCGTCATGGGCGGCCAGCGCCTCGAACTTGTTGGGGGCGGTGACGAAGGGCAGGCCGGTGATCTCGGCCATGTTGGCGGCGACGGCCTCGCTCCAGCCCTTTTTCGTATTGAGTCCGGTGCCGACGGCGGTGCCGCCCTGCGCGAGCTCGTAGATGTCGGGCAGGCAGGCGTTGACGCGTTCGATACCCTTGCGGACCTGGTGAGCGTAGCCGCCGAATTCCTGACCCAGCGTCAGGGGGGTGGCATCCTGCGTGTGGGTGCGGCCGATCTTGATGATGTCCTTGAACGCCTCGGACTTGGCTTCCAGCGCGGCAGCCAGCTTTTCGAGGCCCGGCAGCAGCACGTCACGGGCCTGCATTGCAATGCCCACGTGCATGGCGGTGGGGAAGGTGTCGTTGGACGACTGGCCCATGTTGCAGTGATCGTTCGGGTGAACGGGCTTTTTCGATGCCATCACACCGCCCAGCATCTCGATCGCGCGGTTCGAGATCACCTCATTGGCGTTCATGTTCGACTGGGTGCCGGACCCGGTCTGCCAGACCACCAGCGGGAAGTTGTCGTCGAACTTTCCCTCGATGACTTCACCGGCTGCGGCGATGATCGCGTCGGCGATTTCCGCATCCATGGACCCGTTGGCCTTGTTCGCCATGGCGCAGGCCTTCTTGACCACGCCAAGCGCGCGAATGATCGGCACCGGTTGCTTTTCCCAGCCGATGGGGAAGTTCATGATCGAACGCTGGGTCTGCGCGCCCCAGTACTTGTCTGCGGGTACCTCGAGCGGGCCGAAGCTGTCGGTTTCGGTACGGGTCTGGGTCACGGGAACCTCCTATGAACACGTTTGCCTTCGTCTTACCCGACGACGCGGGAAAGGCAAGGCTGTATACCAATGGATACCGTTAACATGGCCTGTGAAAAGGCGGTCACCGGGTCGCCCTGTGCAGCAGGAGCACCTGTGCTGGCGGCAGGTTGCCCCACACGATTGCGCTGCGCCGGGACTGCAGCCCGAGCGCGCGCATCACCCGTCCCGAGACTGAGACAGTGGGGCCATAGGTGTACTGGATGAACGGCGCACCGGGGGCAAGGCTGCGGAAGGCAGAGCGCAGGATGCGCGCCTGCAGGCGGGCCGGGAAGGACAGCATCGGCAGGCCCGAGACCACCGCGCGCAGGGGCGGCAGATGCAGCGTCGATACCGCCTCTGCCCCGCAATGGTGAACCCGGCTTTCGGGGAACCGATCCCTCAGAAGGGTGACGAACTGGTCGTTTACCTCCACGAGGTGCAGGTCGCGCGGGGACACGCCGTGTGCCAGAATCTCGCGGGTGATCTTGCCGGTGCCGGGGCCAAGTTCAACCACCGGGCCGTGGCCTGCCGGCACCTGCGCCGCCATGGCGGCAGCAAGCTTCTGCGATGATGGCACCAGCGCCGACACCGCCTGCGGACGTTTCATCGCCTCGCGCAGGAACAGCCGTGCGTCATCGTCAAGCTGAAGCGCCTGCGACAGCCGAGCGCTGTTGCGCGGGATGCGGTCCCCACGCGGTGGAGGCGGTGCGGGGCGCATCGTCACCTCCGCGGCACCTCAGGTCTTGCGGAATGCGTCAAGCCGGACGACCTCGGCATCCTGCCGGGGCCCGTCATCGCCATCATGCGATCCGGGGCCGTCGTCCGGCGGGGTGGGGTCGTCTTCGTCGTCCTCTTCATCCTCGTGGGTTTCGAAGCGCAGGCCGAATTCCACCGATGGGTCCACGAAGGTGCGGATCGAATCGTATGGAATATAGAGCCGCTCCGGAGCTTCGCCGAAGCTCAGTGTGACCGCGAATCCATCCGGTGTGACGTCGAGATCGTCGAACCGGTGCTGGACCACGACGGTCATCTCGCCCGGGTAGCGGTCCGACAGCCAGTCGGCCAGCTCCACGTCAGGATGCTGTGTGTCGAAGGTGATGAAGAAATGATGCTCGCCGGGAAGGCCGCGCTCGGCCACGTCGAGGAGCACGTCGTTGATAAGCCCGCGCATGGCGCGGTGCATGAGATTGCCGTAGTCGATCCCGCGGGACATGCCACTAACCCTTGTGTCTTTGGCCCTGTACCTTATTCGATTTGACGGCGAGGAAAAGGCTTTGCGACGGGAAATTTCCGATGTGTCGTCAGGGGGTGGCCGGAATGCCCCCGACAAGGGGCATGATTACCGCCGCGACAAGCGCCATGACAACCAGCGTCACCGGCACCGACCGCCGCGCCACGATCAGCAGCAGCCCCGCGAGCACGATCAGTCCGACGGCCTCGGGGCGCAGGCTGCTCCAGATCGGCAAGGTGGTGGTAAAGGGGCGCGGAGCAGACAGTGTTTCGGAGAACAGCACGTGGATGGCGAACCATAGGGACAGGTTGGCAATGACGCCAAGGACTGCTGCGGTGATTGCCGACAGAGCGCCCTTCAGTCGTGGCCGGGCCAGAAGCCGCTCGAGGTGTGGCGCAAAGGCAAAGATCCACAGAAAACACGGCAGGAAGGTCATCCAGAGCGTCAGCAGGGACGCCGCAATCGCCAGACCGGGGCCACCCGCTTCCTGCCCGATGAGCTGCCCGGTGAACTGGGTCACCAGGATCAGCGGGCCGGGGGTGGTTTCCGCCAGCCCCAGCGCGTCGACCATTTGCTCCGGTGACAGCCAGCCGCGGATCTGCACCACTTCCTGCGCCATCCACGCCAGCACCGCGTAAGCCCCGCCAAAGGATACCACGGCCAGCTTGGCGAAGAACGCCGCAAGATCGAATAGCAGGGTCTGCCCGGTCAGCGCCAGAAGGGGTAGGGGCGCGAGCCAAAGGGCAGCCCAGAGCACGATCAGCGACAAGGTGGGCGCAGAATGAGGCGTCGCTTCGGGTGGCGCATCTGCCTGCTCCCGGGTGGCCAGCCAGCCATAAAGCCCCGCCAGTGCCACGACGACGGGGAAGGGCACCGAAAACAACACCAGCGCGGCAAAGGTCAGCCCGGCTATGGTGGCCGAGGTCGCCCCGTTGAGCGTCTTGCGCCCCAGCCGGTAAAGCGCCTGCGCGACGATGACGATGACCGTCGCCTTGACCCCGAGCATCAGGGCTTCGGTCTGAGGGTGGGTGCCATAGTTGGCGTAAAGCGCCGCGAGGACCGCGATCACCGTGGCGCCCGGCAGAACGAAGAGGGTGCCGGCAAGAAGGCCACCTACGGTGCCGCGCAATCTCCAGCCGGCCCAGGTGGCCAGCTGCATGGCTTCGGGGCCGGGCAGCAGCATGCAAAAGGACAGGGCGCGCAGGAACTGCGCCTCGCTCAGCCAGCGGCGTTCGTCCACGAGAACGCGGTGCATCAGCCCGATCTGGGCGGCGGGGCCGCCGAAGCTCAGCAAGCCGATGCGCCCGAAGGCGCGGAAGATGTCGGAAAGGCGCGTCATTCAGCCGCCATGCCCGCGCACTGTGACAAGGGTGTGACGCTTGGTCGGCTCAGCCCGTAACACGCGAGATTTCCCGCAGGATCTTGCGACGCAGGGTCTCGGCAAAGCTCTCGAACCCCCGGGCGGTCATGACGAAGCCGTCGCGGGTGATAAGTCTGCGGCGGTAGAAATTGGTGATGGCAACGCCATGGCCCTGCGCCTCTATGGCAAGGCCGTTGACGGTGATGCCTGCGCGCTGCGCCTTCTGGCGCGCGGCCTCGGTAGCTGGACCTGCGTTCGGGGTTCCGTCGCCCGACACGTCTATGATCCGGCGCTGGCAGTCCGGGGCGCGCCCGAACTGTGTGATCGCGGCATCAAGCGCCGCGCCGGGGGCCGTGTCCGACAGGACGAAGGCGCGCTCCATCGCAGACGCCCGTGCGGCAAGCTGTCTCAGCGCCTCACGATCGGCGATCCGGGTCCAGTCGATGCTGAGCTGCTGACGCTCTGCACCGGCCCATTGCATGACTGCTATCGCAACCTGTCCATCTGTCATGATCTTGGCGATGTCAGGATCCGCCAGCGCCAGCGCAAGCCCATCGGTCTGAAGCCTGTACTCGGCCACATCGACCGAATTCGAAACATCCATAGCCAGCAACAGTGCTGTCTCGCAGCCGGGCGCGGGCGCGGCGGCGACAAGGCCGTAGCAGATGGTCAGACAACGCAGCATTCGGCGATGCTGGCAGGCGCTTGCCATCCGGTCAATCATCACGCGATGCTTCGGTAGTCTTCAGGCGGTCCGATACAGGCGGTACACGCAGGCCCCCCCATGCATGGACCCTAAGTGACCGCCCCGTGCACTGCCGGTCGAAAACTCAGCCAGTCCAGAAACTGCCAGTCCAAAAAATGGGGAAAGTGCAGGCTTCTGTTGCCAGGTGCCTGCGAACCCCGCCTTACGCTGCTAGGCGCAAGGACTTAGATTTCGGTCTTGTTACTGCTTACGCAGCAACTGCGACCGGAGCATGATTGTCGTTGGCAATTATGCGTTGTGAACCGATAACGGTGGTATCTCACCGGGACAAAGCTACATCTTTACACGTTCGTCGATCCTGTTTCGGCCCCATGCCTCCCCCAACGAGGGTTTTATGGTGGAGCCGCCGGGTACCGCCCCCGGGTCCGATCCGCTTATTACATGCGCGTTTATGCCCATAGTTCCCGTGGGAACGATCTGAATATAGGCAGGTTTCGGACGGATTCAAAGGGGCAAACTGAATGAATCGCACCGTCTACTGGCAACGCGCGCCGCTGGCGGTGTCAGGAGGTCTCCAGCAGGCGTCCTGAGGCGGAGAAGAAGGACAGGGGCTCTTCTTCTCTTTCCAAATACGCAGCCTCCGTCCTTCGCGGCCTGGATCGGCGAAGGGCGTCCTTGGCGCTTTCCTTCGAGGCAACCATGCGCTAAAGCCGCGCGCAAGACATCCGGAGGGCGTTATGAGCGACGGCAAGAACGGCATCACCTATGCAGATGCAGGCGTGGACATCGATGCGGGCAATGCGCTCGTGGATCGGATCAAGCCTGCGGCGAAACGCACCTCGCGGGCAGGCACCATGTCCGGGCTCGGCGGCTTTGGCGCGCTGTTCGACCTGAAGGGCGCGGGCTACGAGGATCCGATCCTCGTGGCGGCGACCGACGGTGTGGGCACCAAGCTGCGCATTGCCATCGACACCGGCCTCGTGGACGGCGTGGGCATCGACCTTGTCGCCATGTGCGTCAACGACCTGGTCTGCCAGGGTGCGGAGCCGCTTTTCTTCCTCGACTACTTCGCCACGGGCAAGCTTGATACCGACAGCGCCGCGCGCGTGATCGAGGGCATCGCAGAGGGCTGCGTGCGCTCGGGATGCGCCCTCATCGGTGGTGAGACCGCCGAGATGCCGGGCATGTACCCGGCTGGCGATTTCGACCTTGCAGGCTTTGCGGTGGGTGCCATGGAGCGCGGCACGGATCTTCCGCATGAAGTTGCCCCCGGCGACGTGCTGCTGGGCCTTGCCTCGAACGGCGTACATTCCAACGGCTACAGCCTCGTGCGCCGTCTCGTGGAAATGTCCGGCCTTGGTTGGGATGCCGATTGCCCCTGGGGCGACGGCTCGCTCGGCGAGGCGCTGCTGGCGCCGACCACGCTTTACGTCAAGGGCGCCATCGCGGCGGTCAAGGCGGGGCAGGTCAATGCGCTGGCCCACATCACCGGCGGCGGCCTGACCGAGAACCTGCCGCGCGTGCTGCCCGAGGGCTGCGGCGCGACCATCGACCTTGGCTCCTGGGCGCTGCCGCCGATCTTCGGCTGGCTCGCGGCACAGGGCAACATCGCCGAGGCCGAGATGCTCAAGACCTTCAACTGCGGCATCGGCATGATCGCCGTGGTCCCGGCAGACAAGGCCGAAGCTGCGCGCGCCACCTTTGCCGAGGCGGGCCACGAGGTGTTCGATCTTGGCACCATCACCGAGGGAGCTGGCGTCAGCTATACCGGTAGCCTCAAGTGAAACGCGTCGCCATCTTCATCTCGGGGGGCGGGTCCAACATGGTCTCGCTTCTCGACAGCATGACCGGCGATCATCCGGCGCGCCCCTGCCTCGTCCTGTCGAACAAGGCGGATGCGGGCGGGCTTGCACGCGCTGCAGAACGGGGCGTTCCCACGGCTGTGGTGGATCACAAGCCCTTCGGCGGCGATCGCGAGGCCTTTCAGGAGGCGCTTCAGGCTGAGCTCGAGAATGCCGCGCCGGATATCCTGTGCCTGGCGGGCTTCATGCGGGTGCTCACCGGCAGCTTCACCAGCCGCTGGGAAGGGCGGATGCTGAACATCCACCCGTCGCTGCTGCCCAAGTACCGAGGGCTGCACACCCATGCCCGTGCGCTCGAGGCCGGCGATGCCGAACACGGCTGCACCGTGCACGAGGTTACCGCCGAGCTTGACGATGGCCCGATCCTCGGGCAGGCGACGGTGCCGGTCCTGCCCGGTGATACGCCCGACGCACTGGCCGCGCGGGTGCTGGTGCAGGAACACCGCCTCTACCCGGCGGTTCTGCGGCGTTTCGCGGGCGGCAACCGCGAGATGCTGCGCCTCAGCGAAGCCTGACGTCGCGGGCGATAGCGCCCGCAGAATTCCCGCGCCAGTTTCCGTTATCGAGATCGGCGTCAGGCGCGGTCAGGGCAGGCACTCCCAGCACAATCAGCAATGCAACGGCGGCAAGGACCGAGGCAGCGGCGCGCGGCGTGAGCGCAACGCTTCTGCGGGGCAGGGAAGACGTATCGAGAATCGTCATAGCGTGGTCTCCGACAGGGAACTGGCAGCGGGGCGTGTGAGGATCAGGTAGAGACCGACGGCGCATATTGAAAATGAATGTTTGATGTATTGGGTATCATCCTTGTTGATGAATTGCCCTTAAGGGACTGCGGCGATGCATCACTCCGCGTCCATTCCTCGCAGCCCCCTTTGCCTCGCCATCCGCTGGGTGTAGGAGATCTGAAACCCAGATCCTGCAAGACCCCGGAGCCCGCATGAAGACCATCACCACCACCGAAGAGCTGGCAGCCTTCTGCGCCGAGGCCGCGCAAACGCCCTATGTCACGGTGGACACGGAATTCCTGCGCGAGCGCACCTATTATTCCAAGCTCTGCCTGATCCAGCTGGCCTATCCCGGAGAGGGCGACGAGAACGCCGTTCTGGTCGACCCGCTCGTGGACGGCCTGTCACTCGAGCCGCTGCTCGAACTGTTCCGTGACACGTCGGTGGTAAAGGTCTTCCATGCGGCGCGGCAGGATCTCGAGATCTTCTTCATCGACCACGGTGTCATTCCCGACCCGTTGTTCGACACGCAGGTCGCGGCCATGGTCTGTGGCTTCGGCGAACAGGTGGGCTACGAGACCCTGGTCAAGCGCATCGCCAAGGCGACGCTCGACAAGAGCTCGCGGTTCACCGACTGGTCGCGCCGCCCGCTGACCGACGCGCAGAAGAAATACGCCCTTGCTGACGTGACGCACCTGCGGGTGATCTACGAATACCTTGCCGCCGAGCTGGCGAAATCCGGCCGGGCCCGCTGGGTGGCCGAAGAGCTTGGCGTGCTCACCGACCCCGAAACCTACGTCACCCGCCCCGAGGATGCGTGGCAGCGGGTCAAGACCCGGTCGTCCAGCCCGCGTTTCCTTGCCATCGTGCAGGCGCTGGCGGCGTTCCGCGAAGAATATGCGCAATCGCGCAACATCCCCCGCAACCGGGTCTTCAAGGACGACGCACTGAGCGAGCTGGCCTCGACCAAGCCCGCCAACATGGAAGACCTTGGCCGTTCGCGCCTGCTGCTGCGCGAGGCCCGCAAGGGCGCGATTGCCGACGGCATCCTCGCTGCGGTGAAGGCGGGGCAGGAGTGTCCGAAAGAGCAGCTGCCGAAACCCGACATATCCCGCGACCAGCTGCAGGTGAACCCGGCGCTGGCGGATCTGCTGCGCGTGCTGCTCAAGGCGCGCACCGAGGAGTCGGGCGTGGCGGCGCGGCTGATCGCGCCGGCGGCCGACCTCGATGCCATTGCCGCCGGGATGCGCGACTTGAAGGCGCTGACCGGCTGGCGTCACGAGGTGTTCGGCGAAGATGCCCTGCGTCTGTGCGAGGGCAAGCTGGCGCTTGGCGTGAAGGGCCGCGATGTGAAGGTTATCGAGATCTGAGGCGCTGCTGCCCTGACGCGACAGAGTCCGTCAGGACGATCGTTCTGAAGGCACTGCCCGAATGACGGGGCCGCCTGCTGGAGGCAGCCCTTTTTCATGGTGTCACTCGATGCCGTTGGCGCGCTGCAGGGTGCGGACGTAGTCGATGATCGCCCGCACGTCGCCGGGGGTGACCTGCGGCTGCGGGGGCATGTTGCCGAACCGCCAGTGGTGGGCGCGCACGCCATTGGCCGCGGCCATCTGGAACGCTGCATCGCCGTGGTGCGACGGCTCGTAGATGCGGTGCACGAGCGGCGGGCCAAAGCCCATGCGCCCGGCGGCGTTTTCGCCGTGGCAGTCGGCGCAGACCGCATCGAAGGCCTGCTTGCCAAGGCTGGCACGGTCGGAAAGCTCGGCTGGAAGGCTCACCTCGACCATCGGGTCGCCTTCTGCGGGGGCCGCCTGTGCTGCGGCTTCGTTCGTGGCTGGTGCGGTCTGGCTCGATCCAGGCCGGATGAGGGCGACGGCTGCGATGGCGACAAGGGCGATGGCCGCGCCGCCGATGATGTATGTCTTCATGGGGGTATCCTCTGGAACGCGGCAGTCTGGCCGCGTGTCTTCGGTCTGTCCTGCGGGCAGGAAGTGGCGCATCTGGCCCAGACGCCTTTCGCGCTGGTCAGGCTGCGGTGGACAGACCGCGTCTCGGAGGAGGAACATCCGGCGCAAAACGGGTCGGCCTGCCAGTCTGCGGGCCTGTGCGGGGATGGTGCTGGCGTGCGCTAAGCGCCGCCGGTGCCGTGAAGAATTGGGGCAGGACCGCGGCCAGGCAGCCGGCCATTGACTGGCAGGCGAGGCCCGTAGGCGCATCTGCGTCATCGCAGTCAAGACAAACGTGCGCGCCATGATCATGTGTCGCGGCGCTAGCGGGTGCCATCGGCGACAGGACCACGAGGAAGACCCAGAGCAGAACCGCGATTGCCGTCGGGGCGCAGCGCATGAAAGAAGGCGTCCGCGGGAATGTCATCAAGGCGCGAACCGGGGCTAACGCCCAGTCCACCGCCCGCATGATCGCCGCAGCCATCGGCAGACCTGTCAGCGGCTCGCGGCTAGCGCGTTGGCGCGCCCTGACACGCGGATCTGAGACACGCCGAAAAGCTCCTGGTCGGTCAGCCAGTCGGCGACGGTCACCATGCGAGCGCGCGGGCCGGTGCTGCGCGGACCGGCGGATTGCAGGGCGAGCATGCGGTAGGCCTTGATGCCGCCGGTGCTCGCGGCCTCGTCCTCGACAAGGCGCACGTCGAAGGGGCCGGCGCGGTCGGCGATGCCGGTGGCACGGATGATGGCACCGCCCGGACGGCGTTCGATCAGAAGCTCGTCGATCGTCTCGATCGGCTGACCACCGTAGACCTCTTCGCGGCCCCAGACGATGGACTGTCGACGGGCGGGAATCAGGGTGTTGACCGGCCCGGCAGAGCCTTGCTCAACGCTGGCAGGGACCGGAGCGCTGCGCCCGAACCAGTTCATGGGGTTGACGCGGGACTCGCGAACCGTGGCGCACCCGGCGACGACGCTGCCCGCAAGGACCAGCATGGTAAGAGATTTCATCATGAGCCACTGCCCCCTGCCTGTCTTGGCCTAGGGGTTATCCTATTGTCGCAGGCTTGAAAAGCACCGCGTTCCGGGCTGGACCTTTGCGCCCGGCCTGCCTACCTCTGGGGCGAAACTCAGGAGGCATTGCATGGCACAGGCGGCATTTGAAGAGGTGGTCGAGGATTTCGAGTTCCTCGAGGACTGGGAAGACCGCTACCGCATGGTGATCGAAATGGGCAAGGCGATGGAGCCGCTGCCCGAAGCGCTCATGGTGCCCGCCACCAAGGTGGAAGGCTGCGCCAGCCAGGTCTGGCTGCATCCCGAGATTTCGGACGGCACCTTCCATTTTCGCGGCGACAGTGACGCGATGATCGTGCGCGGGCTGATCGCGGTGCTGCACAAGCTTTATGACGGGCTGCCGGTGGCAGAGGTCGCGCCCCTTGATGCACGGTCGGAACTGGGGCGGCTGGGGCTCAACGATCACCTGTCGGCGCAGCGCTCGAATGGGCTCACGGCCATGGTCCAGCGCATCCGCGAAACAGCCGCCGCGGCGGCCTGACGGCAGACGGGCACCCCATGCGGGATGCCCTGTCATATCACATGCCTTTGACCGTCGAGCCGCGCACCACCAGGAGGGGAGGCGGCGCGTCGATGGGTCCTGACAGCTCCTTGCCCTCGAGCACGTCGAGCAACGAATTGGCCGCAATCTGGGCGATCTCGTCAAGGCGCAGGTTGAGCGCGGTCAGCGACGGGTTCTCGCTGCGGGCACGGAAGCCGTCGTAGCGGGTCACCACCTTGACGTCATCTGGTACGCTCAACCCACGGGCGCGCAGGGCGCTCATGGCACCGGAGGCGGTGGCGTCGATCGAAGCCACCACGCCGTCAAGCCCGTTGCCCTCGTCAATCTCGCGCAGGATGGCCGCTTCTGCGGCGTTCTCGGCATCGGTCTCGTCGATCTCGATGATGCGCACCGGCAGGCCAGCGGCGCTGCAGCGCGCCACGTAGGTTTCGCGGAAGATCACGTTGGATCGCCGCATGCTGCGCCCCACCAGAAGCGGGAAGTTGGTCGCGCCGACCTCGATCATGTGATCGACAAGAAGCTCGGCGATCTGGTGGTTGTCGACGCGGACCCACGGGTCTTTCTCGTCCGGCGGCGGACCGATCACGACCGACGGAAGGCCCCTGTTGCGCAGCATGTCGAGATAGGGATCGTCTGCCGCCGGTTCCACCAGTACGGCGCCATCGAAGGGGATGGTGGACAGGGCGGTGCTCGGATCCTTGATGGGCGGCACCAGCACCAGCGCCACGTTGCGCTCCAGTGCGGTCACGGCGGCGGCGGCGGCAATCTCCATCAGGAAGCCGAGCTTTGCCTTGCCCGCAGCCACGGCGGTGGGCATCGACGAGAAGATCGCGATGGTGTTGGCGCGTCCGGTGCGCATGCCGCGCGCGGCGAGATTGGGCACATAGCCCAGCTCGGCGATGGCGCGATCGATCCGTTCCCGGGTCTCGGCATCGACGCGGCGCTTGCCGCTGATCGCGTTCGAGACGGTTCCGGCGGACACTCCGGCGACGCGGGCAACGTCCTTGACCGTCACTCGGCGGCGCGACAAATCCGACGAACTTGACATGAATACCTATCTTCTTTCCTCGACTTAACTTACCGAATGCGCCCGTTTTCGCCCGCATGCAAGAAAAACCAATCGTCCAATTCGCTAAATCGTTATAACATGCAGAAGTGTTTCTCGGACGCCATTCGCGTCAAATTATTTGGTTTGCTTATAGACAGGCGGTGCTGCCGATGCCGGAGTCCCTAGAATTTCGAAGTGCCCAAAGGGCCGATGCCACGGTCACCCTTGCGCGGCGGCGCCTCGGGGTGACCGCGCTGGACCGGCAGCGGACCGCTGGCGGTGTCACGCTTTACGCGCGGCAGACCGGGGGCGGGGTGGTGGACCTGATCGACATCACGGGGGGCACGGTGCATCGCTGGACGATGCCCGTGCGCCCTGGCCGCGATGCGGTACTGCTGGAGAACGGCAACCTTGGCTACAACGGCAGCCATGTCTGGTCGGCGGCGCTCTATCCGGCTTGGGACCTTTGGCACGGCGGGGATTTCTACGAGGTAACTCCCACAGGGGATATCGTCTGGCGTCATGAGGATATCCTGCACCATCACGATGCCATTTGGCTCCCCAACGGGCACCTGCTCTACACGGTGGCGGCGCCGCTTCCGAAGGCGCTGGCAGCGCGGGTGACGGGGGGCGACGCCTCGCGCGATGATCCGGACGGGGTGATCCAGTCGGACATCGTGCGCGAGGTTGACCGGCATGGCCGCACGGTGTGGGAGTGGCGGATCTGGGACCATATCGACCCCGCCGACCTGCCGGTGCAGGCGATCTTTGACCGTCGCCACTGGCCGATGATCAACGGGCTGTCGGTGACCTCGGGCGGGCTGGTGCTCATGAGCATGCGCACGACCTCGGGCGTCATTGCCGTGTCACGGGCGACGGGCCAGATTGCCTGGTCCACCGGGGCGGACCTGCTGGCCTAGCAGCATGCCCCGACCGAAGTATCAGGCGGACGGATCTTGTGTTTCGACAACGGCAACCTGCGGCGTGGGTCGTCAAATCCCTTCAGTCGTGTGGTGGAATTCGATCCCAAAACCATGGAAATCAGCTGGAGCTATTGCGACGCCAATGCGCCGTGTTTCTTTTCGCCATACATGGGCGGGGTCCAGAGGCTTTGGAACGGCAATACGCTGATTTGCGAAAGCACCTTCGGTCGTTTGTTTGAAATCACGCCCGGCGGCGACGTGGTCTGGGAATACGTGATCCCCGATTTCGCGGAATATCCAACTCCGCTCAATCACTTCATTGCAGGTCGCCACAACTCGTGCTTCCGTGCTCACAGATACCATGTGAGCCGGATTCCCTGGATGTGACGCAGAGCCCGAAACCCAATTCCCCCTTTGCGACCCACACCGCCCGCAGCGTCTCGTTGCGGATCGCGGGCCTTCCGGGTGCGGCGATCGTGCTGTCCTTCGGGCTCGTTCTGTCCGTCTGGGCGTTGCTCGGCGCGTGGTCCGAGGTGCCCGACACGATCCTCCCCGCGCCATGGGACGTGTGGGGCGCGGCGCTTGAGCTTTGGTACAACGGCAGCCTTCTGACCGACCTCGGGGCTTCTCTGGGACGGGCGGGGATCGGGTTCGCCATTGGGTCGACGCTGGGTATTGGGGTGGGCCTGCTGACCGGGCGCGTTGCCATTGCGCGGGTGATGCTGGGCCCGGTTCTGAGCCTACTGCGGCCGATCCCGGCCATCGCTCTCGTGCCGCTTGCCATCGTCTGGTTCGGCATCGGTGAAGGGTCCAAGTATTTCGTGGTCAGCTACACGGTCTTTCTCGCGGTATGGTTCAATACCCATCATGGCATGCAGTATCTTCCGGAAACCTACCTGCGTGCGGCCCGCAGCCTTGGCGCCACACCCCGGCGCGAATTCGTTTCGGTGATGTTGCCCTCGGTGGCGCCGCATATCCTTGCCGGCGTCCGGCTGGGTGTGGCGCTGTCGTTCCTGAGCCTCGTAGCCGCCGAGCTGTCGGGGGCGTCTTCGGGCCTCGGGTTCCGACTGCAGGAGGCGCGGCAATACATCCGCACCGACCGGATGTTCGCGCTGCTTATCATCCTCGGGGCGCTTGGCGCGGCGGCGGATTTCGTCGTCCAGAGGCTCGGGGCAAAGCTGGTCCACTGGGAACAGGCCTGATGCGCGGCGCACATGTGAAGATCGAGGGCCTGACCATCCGTCACGGCCGCAGTCGTGACCGCGCACATGGCGCCGACATCGCCCTGCGCAATATCGACCTCGACCTGCAGCCCGGCAGCTTCACGGCATTGATCGGTCCGTCAGGCTGCGGCAAATCCACGCTTGTCAACGCCATCGCCGGGTTCACGCCCCCGGCGCAGGGCCGCGTTTGGATCGACGGGGCACAGGTGCACGGGCCCCCGCCTGAGGTCGGTGTGGTCTTTCAGCAATATGCCCTGTTTCCGTGGCTGACGGTGCTGGGCAACGTGCGCTTCGGGCTCAAGCAGTTCCGTCTTGGCCGCCGTGCCGAGGTCGAGCGCGCCGAGGCGGCCCTGGCAGAGGTGGGGCTTGCGGAACTTGCCCACCGCTACCCGCAGCAACTGTCCGGCGGGCAGCGCCAGCGCGTTGCCATTGCGCGCACCTTCGCCACCGGCCCGCGGGTGCTGCTCATGGATGAACCGTTCGGCGCGCTCGATGCGCAGACGCGGGTGGACATGCAGGAGCTTTTGCTGGCCCTGTGGCGCAAGCGGCGGGCGACGGTGCTTTTCGTCACCCATGACGTGGACGAGGCGATTCTGCTGGCAGATCACGTCAGGGTGATGAGCCATGCGCCGGGCCAGCTGGTAATGCATTACCAGCTGACGCAGCCCAGACCGTGCAAGCTTTCCCGTGCCGGTCGTGATCTGTTAATGCTGCGTGAAGATATCCTAGGCCTCCTGAGGCCCCCGGGCACCTTCCGCCCGGAGCATCTGTCTTGAAGGAGCCCTGATGCCTTACCACTGCCGCCTCACCATCGTCACCCTCGGTGCCATCGCTGCGGCGGGTAGCGCCTTGGCCGAGCCGATCACCTTTGCCTGGACCCCCAATCCGCAGACGCCGCAGGTCGATGTTGCCCTGCAGAACGGCTATTTCGAGGATGCCGGCGTCGAGCTCGATCTGGTGGCCTTCCGCACTGGCCGCGAGGGGTTCGAGGCGATGCTTGGCCGACAGGTGGACGTGACCTTCATGGCCGAGTTCCCTGCCGCCGTGGGCGCGCTGCGCGGGCAGGACTTCGCGGTGATCGGCGATCTTGCCCGCTTTACGGGAAGCCGAATCATCGTGAGCCGCGCCGCTGCGACGGTGGAAGGGCCGCAGGATCTGCAGGATCTGCGCATCGGCACGACCATTGGCACCAATGTGAACTATTTTCTGGACGGCATCCTTCGCGAGGCCGGCGTCGAGGCACAGGTGATCGGCGCTGCTCCCACGGATCTTGTTCCGGCACTGGCCCGGGGCGACGTGGACGCCATCGCGCCGTTCCCCAGTTTTTACGCCGCCGCCCGCGAGGCGATTGGGGATGATTATGCCGAACTGCGCGCCCCCGGCTACGAGGCGCATTTCATCCTTGCTGCCAGCCCCGAGATGACGACCGAGCGCGGCGTGGATCTTGACGCCTTCATGAAGGCGCTGGCCCGAGCTGATGCCGATGTGCGCGCCGACCCCGAGGCGGCGATGGAGGCGGTGGCGCAGTCGATGCAGGGCGCGGTCAGCATCGATCAGCTGGGCCGCCTGTGGCAGGATCTCGACATCGGGCTGCAGCTCGATGCGGGGCTTGCCGACCTCCTGGCCGCCGAAGGCGACTGGATCCTCGAGCAGGGCGTGGTGCGGGGCGAAGCGAAAGGCAGCGATGCGATGCTGGAGCATTTCGCACCCGAGGCGCTGCGCCGGGCCGCGCCGGAAGCGGTAAGCCTGCCCTGAGGGGCCCGTGCCGCTATTGCGAACGTCTTGGAGGCCTTGAACAGGCCTTCAGAGGCCGACAAGACAGGGCACCTGCGATGGACGACCACAAGTAAAAACGGCCCGCGTGAAGCGAGCCGTTTTCATATAGCTGAACGCGCCGGGTGATGTCGCGTGTCAGAGAAGATCACCGGGCATCAGATGATGTATCGCGGTGCGCCCGTACCGGGTCAGCCCTTACATCGAGAAGCTGGTGCCGCAGCCGCAGGAGCTGCTGGCGTTCGGGTTCTCGATGGTGAAGCGCGCGCCGATCAGCTCTTCGGAGAAGTCGATGACGGCATTGGCCAGGAAGGGCAGGGATACCTCGTCGATGACCACCTTTTCCTGCCCGTGGGTCAGGATGAGGTCGTCCTCGGCAGCAGCGTCGAGCTTGATGTCATACTGGAAGCCCGAACAGCCGCCACCCTCGACGGCCACGCGCAGGGCCTTGCCCTGTGCGCCGGCGCCGATCTCTTCAAGGCGGGCGAAGGCACGGTCGGTGACTTTGGGAGGAAGATTCATGGCAGGACTCGCAGCGGTTTAACTTGTGCAGCACTCGTAATATAGGGATCCGCGACACAACCGGCAACCGTGCGCAATGCAGACTTCGCGATATGCGGGTCGGCCCGCGTCCGGCAGGGACAGCAAAAGAGGCCGAGGCCATGGCGAAGAAGATCGAACCTTACGCATGCGATCCGGCAGACTCGCGCGGGCGGCGTTTCCCCGAAGAAGAAAGCGCCTTCCGCTCGTGCTTTCAGCGAGACCGCGATCGGATCATCCATTCCTCGGCCTTCCGGCGGCTCAAGCACAAGACGCAGGTCTTCGTTGAGCATGAGGGTGATTTCTACCGCACCCGTCTGACCCATTCGATCGAGGTGGCACAGGTGGCGCGGACCATGGCCAACGCCCTTGGCCTGAACACCGACCTGACCGAGGCGGTGGCGCTCGCCCACGACCTGGGCCACACGCCCTTTGGCCACACCGGAGAGGATGCGCTGCACGAGCTGATGGCCCCCTACGGCGGTTTCGACCACAATGCGCAGGCGCTGCACATCGTCACCTCGCTGGAGCGGCATTATGCGGATTTCGACGGTCTGAACCTGACGTGGGACACGCTCGAGGGCATCGCGAAGCACAACGGACCGTTGCTGCCCCTGAAGGACGGCGAGGCGCTGCCGGTGACCCTTGCGGCCTATAACGACGTCCATGATCTCGAACTGCACACCCATGCCAGCGGCGAGGCGCAGGTGGCAGCGCTTTCGGATGACGTGGCCTACAACAATCACGATCTGCAGGACGGGCTCAGGGCCGGTCTCTTCACCGAGGACGAAATCTGCGAGATGGCCCTCATCCGTCCCGCTTATGATGAGGTCGACCGGCTTTACCCGGGTCTCGATCCCTATCGGCGGCGGCACGAGGCGCTGCGGCGGGTGTTCGGCTTCATGGTGTCTGACGTGATCGACACCTCTGCGGAGCGGCTTGCCACGCTGAAGCCACAAAGCGCGGCGGACATCCGGCACATGGGCCAGCCGGTGATCTGTTTCTCGGACGAGATGTGGCAGCAGATCCGCGAGATCCGCCAGTTCCTGTTCACCCGCATGTACCGCGCGCCTTCCGTCGTCGAGATCCGCACGCGGGTGACGCAGGTGGTGCGCGATCTGTTCCCGATCTACATGCAGGACCCCTCGCATCTGCCGCAGCGCTGGCGGCGCGAAATCGAAGAGGTCCGCTCCGAGGCCGAGCTGGCCCGGCTGGTGGCCGATTACATTGCCGGCATGACCGATCGCTTCGCGCTTCAGGCACATGAGCGCCTGATGGGTGTGGATGTGCTGCACGACGTGCCCTGAGCCATCGTGACCGGAGCTCGCCCTGTCGCACCCGGGGGCATGCTTCTGAAAAGGCATGCGCTCCTTTGCCGCCGCCAACCGCTGCACCGCAGCTAAGTGACAGGTCGACTGTCTGCTGGACGTCAGTCGTCACCGCGAAGCGAGGCCGTCCGCCTGCGCAAGCAGGCCGCCGAGCGTCATTTATAGACGTCACCGCCGAAATGAGGCCGCTCCTTGTGAACGGAAGAGAAGGGTGCTGAAGGGCAGAGGTCCTTGCCGAAATGGGCACGGGGTCGCCGCCATGATCATCGAGGGGGCTGTTTCCCGCGCGGTCAGTGTGGTCGCAATGGCAGGATCGGGTGGCGCGTCCGGGAGCACTTTCTCAATCCTATGCCGCTATTGCAGAACCGGTCCGTGACATCCGGGCGCAGGCAATGGTGGCAAACGGATCAACCCGCGCATCACGAACACTGGACAGAGGCCCTTGGCGGCACATCTGGTGATCTCATGTCGCTGGCCCGCCCCGTGAGGTCCATCACTCCGTGCGGTCTGGTGCCGGGACGGGAGGGCAGTGCAACAGGTCGAAAGGACGAAGATGGCAGTTTCTGAAACGGCGGGGATCGCCCCGGTGCTTGGGTTTGCGCTGGTTGGCCTGCTTGGCGTGGGCTCGCAATGGCTGGCATGGCGGCTGCGCATGCCAGCCATCGTGCTCATGCTGGCGGCGGGCCTGTTGGTGGGGCCGGGGATCGGCCTGCTTGATCCGGGCCGCGATTTCGGCGCGCTGATGCAGCCCATGGTCGCCATCGCCGTGGCCATCATCCTGTTCGAGGGCGGCATGTCGCTCAACCGGCAAAGCCTGTCAGATGCGGCCACGGGCGTGCGTCGGCTGGTGCTGGTGGGCGGGCCGCTGGGCTGGATCGCCTCGTCGCTGGCGCTGCATTGGGCAGCGGACCTCAGCTGGGAGACCTCGATCGTCTTCGGCGGCATCATGATCGTCACCGGCCCCACGGTGATCGCGCCGCTGCTGCGGCAGGCGCGGCTCAAGAAGCGCCCCGCGGCGCTGCTGCAATGGGAGGCCATCGTCAACGATCCCTTCGGCGCGCTGGCCGCGGTGCTGGCCTTCGAGTTGGTCGTCGTGGTCCACAACGCCGCCACCATGGGCGAGGCGATCACCGACATGGTGGTGGGCATCCTTGCCTCCATCGCGCTTGGGGTGGCAGGCGGCTGGGGGCTGGCGCGGGCCTTCCGCAACGCGCTGGTGCCGGAATACATGAAGGTGCCGGTGCTGTTCGTGATCCTGCTGGCGGTCTTCGCGCTGTCGGATTCGCTGCTGCATGAAAGCGGCCTGCTGGCGGTCACGGTAATGGGCATCTGGATCGCCAACGCCGACCTTCCCAGCTACGCCGAACTTCGCCGCTTCAAGGAACACGCGACCATCCTGCTGGTGTCTGGCGTGTTCATCTTGCTCGCCGCCAACATGAGCCGCGAGACCCTTGCGGGCCTCGACTGGCGGGCGGTGGTTTTCGTGCTGGCGGTGATTTTCGTGGCGCGCCCGGTGCCGGTGCTCTTGGCGCTGGCGTTCTCCAACATCCCGTGGCGGGAACGCCTCCTCGTGGCCTTCACCGGGCCGCGCGGGGTGGTGTTGGTGGCCGTGGCGGGGCTGTTCGGTGAACGGCTCACCGCGCTTGGCATTGCCGACGGACAGCGGGTGTCAGTTTTGGCCTTTGCACTGGTGGCGGCGACGGTGGTGCTGCACGGCTTCACGCTCACCCCCATGGCACGGGCGCTTGGCCTCAAGGCGACGGAGACGCCCGGCGTGCTCATCGTGGGCGGCTCGCGGTGGTCGGCGGCGCTGGGGTTGGCGCTGCGCAAGCTCGACCTGCCGGTTATGGTGGCGGACCCGAACCACGCCCACCTGCGCCATGCGCGCGAGGCGGGGCTAGAGACGTTCTGGGGTGACATCCTGTCGGAGGCTGCGGAACATAAGCTGGATTTCGTCAGCTATGACAAGGTCATCGCAGCCACCGACAATGACGCCTACAACACCCTCGTGGCCACGGACCTCGCCCCGGAGTTCGGGAGGGAGCACGTGTTCCAGCTCAAGCGGATGCGCCAGCAATCGGCACGTCACGCGTTGCCTTCGACCCTCGGGGGCCAGCGCATAGGCGCGGACGAGACCTATTTCGAGGCCATCGCACGGCTGGCCGAGGGCTGGGAATTCCGCGTCACCAAACTGTCGAGCGAATTTCCCATCGCGCAATGGCGGGAGCGGAACCCCGAAGGCGTCCCCGTCGCCGACCTTGGCCCCAACGGCACGCTGCGGCTTCTTGGCCCTGACGACAAGGTGAAGGAAACCGACGGCACGCGGCTCTTGTTCCTCGGCCCCAAGCGGCAGGAGCGCAAGGAGGATCGGCGTGACGAGAATGGCAACGACACGATGAAGGCCCCCTGAGCAGGCCCACCGAACGAGGAAAAGGGGGCGCCCGGTGGCGCCCCTTGCGCGTTCCGGCGGGGGCACATGCCTGCCGCTTGCGCAGGTTTCTCCAGCTTTCCCGCAGGTGCCTCCGCTTCGGTTAACCGCAGAGAGACGTTCACACGGTGCGCAGGCCTACTGACATTGCTCGCTGCCGTCTGCAGACCATGTCGTGTGTCTATCGCAGAACCGGACGACGTCTGCGGAACGTGGCAGCGGGCTTGCACGCAGAATCCCGCTGCGGCGATCTTTCTTTCATGAGTGGTGCGGGCGGCGTTTTGCGAGGCGCTGCGATCACATCAAGGGCCATAACGGTGGACGTCGGCCTTATGCTGTCGCGTCCCTTTCAAAGCGGGTCCGCCAGGATTGCAGACCGCTTAAGGAAAATTTTCAAGGAGATGATGCCAGCCCGCGCCGGGATGTCCTTTTCCAGCAAGATGTCCTTTTCCCGCAAACGGCAGATTTCAGCGCTTCAGCAGGTACAGAAGTTGCGCTTCGGCCCGGCGCAGGCCGGTGACCTCGGGGGCGCTTCGGGCGATGTCATCGCGTAAGGCAGGCTCGCTGCCCGCAAGGTCGATCACCTGCGGATGGATGTAAGACTTACGCGCGATGGCAGGCGTGTTGTGCAGCCGCTCCGAGGCGGCCTCGGACAGGGCCTTGATCGTCGGAGACTCGTCCCGCAGCGCGCGCTCCAGCGCGGCGGCAGAGCCGTTCCAGGTGCGAAAGGTCTTGGCGGTGACGCCTGTCGTGCCGCTGCGCTCGGCGATGAAGGCGTTGACCTCCTCGGAGCTGACCGCATGGGGCGTGCCGTCCTCGTCCAGCCACGAGATCAGCTCGCGCCCGGGCAGGTCGTCGAGCCGCCCCATCACCCGTTCGAGCGTGCGGTCCCTGAGGGTGGTGTCCACCTTCGTGCCACCCTTTGCCGGGAAGCGGAGCGTCAGGCTGCCGCCGTCGAGGGACATATGAGTGGCGCGCAGGGTTGTGGCACCATAGCTGCCATTTTCCTTGGAGTAGGCGGTGTTGCCAACCCGGATCCCGGCCCGGTCGAGCAATGCCAGAACGGCGGCAAGGGCAAAGCTGCGGTCGCCCTCGTTGCCGCTGCGCAGGTCCGACAGGATGCGGCGGCGCAGGCCGGGCAAGGCTTCTCCGAAGGCGGCAAGCTGGGCGTATTTGCGCTGCGCGCGGAATTCGGTCCAGTCGGGATGATAGCGGTATTGCTTGCGCATGCGGTCGTCACGGCCGGTGGCCTGCAGGTGGCCGTTGATCCGGGGGCAGATCCACACCTTCTCGTAGGCAGGTGGCACGGCCAAAGCCTCGATCCGGCGGCGTTCCTTGCGGTTGTCGATGCGCGTGCCGTCGGGGGCGGTGTAGCTGAAGCCACGCCCGCAGCGCCGCCGGGTGATGCCGGGGCGATCATCGGGGTAATATACAAGATCCGGTGCCATGCTCATGGACGGCAAACGCCGCTTGGGCAGGGGCGGTTCCGCGCCCGCGTGAGGCGGGCGCGGCAGGGGACATTCGGCCGCGAGCAAATGGCGGCTCTAAGCGGACAGCGTCAGTCGGACGTGGCATCTTCCTTCAGCCGGTTCGCGGCGAGCTTGTGATAGATGCCCGCGCCAAGCGCCGCGCCCATCATCCACGCATATCCCGAAAGTGCCTGCAGAGCAGGCACCCACACGGTGGCCACCGAGAACACTGCCGCGATGCCGAATGCGATCAACGCCGGATCGTTCCAGCCGTTGCCATAGAAGTACCGGCCCGACCGCTCTGCATAAAGCTCGTCCCGCTCCAGCAGGCCCTTGCGGTGCAGGTAGTAGTCCACAATCATGATGCCGTAGATGGGGGCCAGCGTCGCGCCCAGCGTGTTCACGAAGCCCGCGATGCCGAAGTTGCTGATGAAGCTGGTCCAGAAGCCCCCGATCACCAGCGCAAAGCCCGAGGTGATCATCCCCGCAGTGCGGAACGAGATCTTCGAAGGCGCGAGGTTGGCGATGCCGTTGACCGCAGGGATGAAGTTGGCCACGAGGTTGATGCCCACGGTCGCGGCAAAGAAGGTGATCGCCGCGATGATGCCCAGCAGCACGCTATCGGTACGCTCCACGATCTCGGTCGGGTTGATGATCGCCTCGCCATAGACCACGGCGGCACCTGCGGTGGTCAGCAGCGCGAGGGCCGAAAACAGGATCATGTTGAAAGGCAAGCCGGCAAGGTTGCCGATCACCATGGCCCGCTCGTCCTTGGCATAGCGCGAGAAGTCAGAGAAGTTAATCATCACGGCGGCGAAGTATGCCACCATGGTGCCGACGATGGCGACGAAGCCCGAGGCTTCGGTCCAGAACGTTGCCTCGGGACTGGCGAAGATGGTCTGCGCCTCGGCCAGCAGCTGCCCGTCGGACTTGTTCCAAAGCACGATCACGAGGCCGATCATGACCGCGTAGACGAAGGGGCCGGCGATGTTGAGGAAGGTTTCGACCCAGGCCATGCCGCGCCAGAAGATCAGGATATGGAACACCCACACAACGATGAATGAGCTCCAGTCGATGGCCGTCATCCCCATGATGGACAAGCCGCCCTCGATCCCGGTGAGCGAGCGGATCAGCAGCGCCAGGGCGGTGGAGGCGAAATAAACCTGCACCCCGTACCAGAACACCGCCACGATGGCGCGCAGGATAGCCGGCAGCCGTGCGCCCAGCAGGCCAAGGCTGGCGCGGGCGAGGACCGGGTAGGGGATGCCGTAGCGCTCGCCCGGTCTGCCGGACAGGTTTACCAGCAGCATTACCATGATGGCGGCGGTGATCAGCGCGGCGAAGGCCGTCCAGCCCGATACCCCGAAGGAGATGAACAGGGACGCCACCAGCGAATAGCCGAAGAGCGACTGGATGTCGTTGGCCCAGATGTTGAAAATGGCGAACCAGCCCCAGCTTTTCTCGGCCGGGGCCACGGGGGCTAGGGTGTTGCCGTCCGCCTCGGGATGTGTGGACATGGGGTCTCTCCTGCTTGTCGTCTTTCAGGTGGCCTTTGAATGGCCGTTGCGTCTCAACCTACGGCTGAGTTAAGCCGCTTCACACGTCCGCGGCCATCCCGGCCACCACGTCGGCCCAGACTATGCCGAGCGGGTGGGCAGGCGAAACGTTTCATTTCCGTTAACGCCCAAGAAACATGCAGGTTCTGTGGTTTGGGTTCTTTGCGGCGGTGTCACATTGGATATTGTGTTTTCCACAGCCTTCCCTCTATGCTGACAGTCAGGCCATGCGTAACGCAGGCCATGAGAGTTTCGCTGTTTCGGCGACGTCCCCGCACATAAGGGACCCGGAACAGACCGATCGGGCCGAAAGGCCACCCGAAGACCGCCCGGTCCGCCACAGGGATACCCTTGGCTTCGGGCCGTAAACAGGCGCTGGAGGGCGACCCGGAAGGGACCCTAACCCGCGTCGGAGAAGAAACGCGATGAAGCGCGCGCAGCAGATCAGGCACCCGGGCGAAGGCGATACGTCTTCCCGTGCCGCTTGCTGTTTACCTCAAGCGCCGCAACTCGCCCAGACAAGCCACGCCGCAACGCTTCTTCATCCCCCTCCGGGAGGAGGGGCGCTTGCGCCGTGCAGACGGAAAACATGGCAAAGAAAATGCTCATCGACGCCACCCACGCGGAGGAAACCCGCGTCGTGGTGGTGGACGGAAACAAGGTCGAGGAATTCGACTTCGAGTCCGAGAACAAGCGCCAGCTTGCTGGCAACATCTACCTCGCAAAGGTAACCCGGGTCGAACCGTCGCTTCAGGCGGCCTTCGTCGATTACGGCGGCAACCGGCACGGCTTCCTCGCCTTCTCGGAAATCCATCCCGATTACTATCAGATCCCCGTCGCCGACCGTCAGGCGCTGATGGAGGAAGAGGCTGCCCTTGCCGCCGAGGCCGAGGCCGAAGAGGACGACAAGGAAAAGCGCTCCAAGTCCCGTCGCAGCCGTTCGCGGTCGCGCTCGCGCTCCAAGGCAGAGACGACGAAGACCGACGATCAGACCGTGACCGGCGAGGCCGCCGGTGACTCCGATGACATCAGTGGCATGGAGACCATCGACCTCGGCGAGGGCGAAGAGGCACAGCCCGAAACGTCTGCAGTGACCGACGCCGCCATTTCGGCGCCCGCGGACACGACGCCTGCGGCCGGGAACGGTCAGAACGATGACGACGACGGTGATGACGACATCTCGGACGGCGATGACAGCATCGAATCCGTGGCCGATGACGACACCGAGGAAGAGATCCGCCCGGCCCGCAAACCGCGTCCGCGCAAGTATAAGATCCAGGAAGTGGTCAAGGTCCGGCAGATCCTGCTGGTCCAGGTCGTCAAGGAAGAACGTGGCAACAAGGGCGCGGCCCTCACCACCTACCTGTCGCTCGCAGGCCGGTACTGCGTGCTCATGCCCAACACCGCGCGCGGTGGCGGCATTTCCCGCAAGATCACCAACGCTGCCGACCGGTCCAAGCTCAAGCAGATCGCGACCGAGATCGACGTGCCCAAGGGTGCGGGCCTGATCATCCGGACCGCCGGTGCCAAGCGCACCAAAACCGAGATCAAGCGCGATTACGAATATCTGCAGCGTCTGTGGGAGCAGATCCGCGAGCTGACGCTTAAATCCATCGCGCCGGCCAAGATCTATGAAGAGGGCGACCTCATCAAGCGCTCGATCCGCGATCTCTATAACCGCGAGATCGACGAGGTGCATGTCGAAGGCGAAAAGGGCTACCGCATCGCCAAGGACTTCATGAAGATGATCATGCCGTCCCACGCGAAAAACGTGAAGCACTACGTGGATACGATGCCGCTGTTTGCGCGCTACCAGGTGGAATCGTACCTGTCGTCGATGTTCAACCCGACGGTCCAGCTGAAGTCCGGCGGTTACATCGTGATCGGCGTAACCGAGGCGCTTGTGGCTATCGACGTGAACTCGGGCCGCGCCACCAAGGAAGGCTCGATCGAGGAAACCGCGCTCAAGACCAACCTTGAGGCTGCCGAAGAAGTGGCCCGCCAGCTGCGTCTGCGCGATCTTGCGGGCCTTATCGTCATCGACTTCATCGACATGGACGAGCGCAAGAACAACGCTGCCGTCGAGAAGAAGATCAAGGACAAGCTCAAGACCGATCGTGCCCGCATTCAGGTGGGCCGGATCTCTGGCTTCGGCCTTCTCGAGATGTCGCGCCAGCGTCTGCGCCCCGGCATGATCGAGGCCACGACCCAGCCTTGCCACGCGTGCCACGGCACCGGACTCGTACGCTCGGATGACAACATGGCGCTGAACATCCTCCGCCAGGTCGAAGAGGAAGGCACTCGTGGCCGGTCGCGCGAGGTTCTGCTGAAATGCCCGGTGGGCATCGCCAACTACCTGATGAACCAGAAGCGCGAACATGTCGCCATGATCGAGGCGCGTTACGGCATGGCCGTGCGCATCGAAGGTGATCCCGCGCTGGTGTCGCCGGACTTCTCCATGGAGAAGTTCAAGACCGCCACGCGCAGTGTCCCCGAGGTCGTCGCGCCGGTTGTGTCTGTGGATACCTCGCTGATGGACCAGATCGACGAGGACGGCACCTACGCCGAAGAGGACGAGGACGAGGCGCCCGAAGCGTACGAGGCCGAGCCCGAGGCAGAAGTGGTTCAGGAAACCGCGCCGTCCGCGCCCTCGGATGATGACGATAAGCCCAAGAAGCGCCGTCGCCGCCGTCGCCGCTCGCGGTCCAAGAACCGGGACAATGACGAGAACGGTGACGAGAACGGCGAGAACGGGTCCGATGATTCCGAAACCGCACCGGCAGCAGACGCCGCTCCGGCGGAGGCTGCTTCCACCGGGGATGCACCGCAGGAGGGCAACTCCGAGGCCGCAGCCGAAGGTGACGGCGAAGAGGCAAAGCCGAGGAAGCGCAGCCGCTCGCGGTCGCGCTCGCGCAAGAAGGCCACCGACGAGACCCCGACCGACGCGACCGACGCGGCCCCCGAGGTCGGCCCCGAACCTGGTGCTGACGTAACCGGGGCTCCGGTTGCCGAAGCCATCGCTCCCGAGACCCCTGCCGCTGAAGAAACGGTTGCCGTTTCCGAAGAGGCAGCGCCCGTCGAGGACGCCGCCGTTGCCGCCGAGATCGCTCCGGAGGTCGTTGCACCGGTGGTGTCCGACGAGGTCGTTGAGGCGGCTCCGAAACAAGTGGCCGAGACCGTTGCCGCGGCCAAAGCCGTTGCCGAGCCCGCAGCTGCCAGCGAAGATCCGGCCCCTGCGGCCGAGGAACCCGCCCCGGCAGCGGAACCTGCTCCGGTAGCAGAACAGGCTTCCGAGGCAGAGCCTGCGCAGTCCGAAGACCGGCCCGCGGCAGAGGCACCGGCCCCGGAGCCTGCCAAGGCACCGGTTGCCCCCGTCGCGCCGGAGGAGGAGGCGGCCGAGCCCGCTCCGGCGGAGAACAAGCCCAAGCGCCGCGGTTGGTGGTCTGTAGGCTGAGCTTTACCGCATGATGATCACGGAACGCCCCGGCCCATGGCCGGGGCGTTTTCATTTGCGATCGATGATTGGGGCGGGGCCATGAGACATCGCTGGGCGCAGCCCTACCGAATGGGCTTGTGTAGCGATGCCACCCGATAGTTCACCCAGCCGGGTCTGAGGTTTGTCCGCCGCCGAACCGCCTATCCCGCGTTTGTCTGGATGGGCGCGCGGAGTCCCAGCGCCGATGTGCGAAGATCTTCGGGACGAATTGCGCCGTAGTCGGGGCGGAATGCGCGCGGTTTCTCGGGTGGAAGCCCCCGCCATCCCAAGCCAGCGACAGCCGGGCCGGAATGATTTGACAGTCATTCACCGCCGCGCTCCGAGACGCGGACCCTGCCGCTTTGCCGCAATATCACTCCGGACCGGCGGTGCGGATGTCGCATGCGGGGCAACGTACCAATCCGTCCACGGGGATGTGACGTCAGCGCAGGTGACGGGCCTGACACTTTAGGCTATGCGAAGCCCATGTTCGGAATTGACCTCATCGACGCCAGCCTTGCGCCGGCCATTTTCGTGGCTCTGCTGGCGGGCGTGATCTCTTTCCTCAGCCCTTGTGTGCTGCCCATCGTGCCGCCTTACCTCGCGTTCATGTCCGGGGTCAGCCTGTCGGAAATGCAGGCTGGCGGCCGGGCGCGGCTGCGGGCGGTCATGGCTGCGGTGTTCTTCGTGCTGGGGCTTTCCACGGTCTTCGTGCTGCTGGGCTTCACCGCGTCGTGGCTGGGAACGTTCTTCCTGCAGAACCAACTGCTTCTGGCCCGAATTTCGGGCGTGGTGGTGATCATCTTTGGGCTTCATTTCCTGCATGTCTTCCGTATCCCGTTCCTGGATCGCGAGGCGCGGATCGAAACCGGAGAAACCGGTGGCTCGGCCTTCGGGGCCTATGTGCTGGGTCTTGCCTTCGCTTTCGGCTGGACCCCTTGCATCGGCCCGCAACTGGGCGCGATCCTGTCCATGGCCGCCTCCGAGGCGTCGGTGACCCGCGGCACCCTGCTGCTGGCGGTCTACGCTGGCGGGCTGGGCCTGCCGTTCCTGCTTGCGGCGGTGTTCCTGACCCGCGCCATCGGCTTCATGAACCGCATCAAACGGCACATGAAGATGATCGAGCGGGTCATGGGTGTGCTGCTGATCGCCGTGGGTCTGGCGCTGCTGACGGGAGCGTTCTCGGCCTTCTCCTTCTGGCTGCTTGAAACCTTCCCCTCACTGGGCCAACTGGGCTGAGATCCTCGAAGGGGGCCAATTCGCGCCCTGTTCTTGCCGGGATGATCGGTTAAGATTGTCCGCAACACGGGCAGGACAGGCAGGCAATCGGCATGGAGGCGGCGCAGCGCCAGGAGGTGAGCCACCGCAAGGTGTTCTACATCCCCGGCTACGATCCCATACACCCCCGCCGCTACCGCGAGCTCTACCGCAAGGAAGGGGCCGCACAGGCGGCGATCTCTGGCTATGATCTGGACCTGCGGCCCCGGCAGGGCAGCGGGCCCTATGGCTGGGCGGTGTCCTCGCGGCAGGAGGGCGCCGAGGTCGAGGTCGAGGCCGAGGTGCAGGTGCTGGTCTGGTCCGACATCGTGCGCGGCTCCATGTCAGGCACCATCCCCGCAACCTACCTGCAACTGCTTCTGACCGCGTGGGAATACATCGCCACCGGCGCGCTGCGGCGGCTCATGCGGCTGCGCAAGGGGCCGGTGATCGCGGCGCTCTACCCGGTGGGGATGCTGCTGGCGCAACTGGTTCTGGCGGTGCTGCTGGGATGGGCCGCGTTCGGGATCGCGTCGCTCGCCAGCCCATGGATCGGCATCGCCGCGCCAATCATCGGGGCAGCGCTCTGGGCCGTCGTGGTGGGGCTGGTCCTGCGCTGGTTCAAGGCCCGCGACGGCAAGCTGTTTGCCTATTACCTCATGCACGACTACGCCTATTCCGCGAGGCACAAAGGTGCCAACCCGCCCGAGCTTGAGACGCGCATGGCGCAGTTTGCCGCGATCATCGCCGAGGCGCTTGCGAGCGACGCGGACGAGGTGCTGGTGGTCGGCCACAGCTCGGGGGCGCATCTGGGGGTGTCGATCCTCGCGGATCTCATCCGGTCGGGCAGGGTGCCTGCCACGGGGCCGAAGTTGTCCTTCCTGAGCCTCGGGCAGGTCGTGCCCATGGTGTCCTTCCTGCGCGGCGCATGGCGCCTGCGGGCGGACCTCGCCTACCTGTCGGCGCGCGACGAGCTCACATGGGTCGATGTGACTGCCCCCGGCGACGGCTGCGCTTTCGCGTTGTGCGATCCGGTCACGGTGAGCGGCGTTGCGCCAGAGGACAAGCGCTGGCCGCTGGTGTTCTCGGCCCAGTTCACCAAGTCCTTGAGTCCCGCGCGCTGGAAACAGCTGCGCTGGCGCTTTTTCCGCCTGCATTTCCAGTATCTGTGTGCCTTCGACGCACCGCTCGACTACGATTACTTCCGTATCACCGCTGGGCCACTGACCCTCGGCACGCGTTACTCAGAGCGCCCTCCATCTGGCAGCCGCATCGACGTGCCGGTGTCGAAATTCACCTCGGTGGCGCCGTGATCCCGCCCAAGCCCCCGTCGCGCCCGGACCGGGTGTCGCTGCTGCGCTACCTCAGGCTGTTCCGGCAGGACATCCTGTCGGCCCAGCCGGCGCGGCTCTACCGGGCATGGATGGCCGAATTCCGCACGCCGTTCTTCCGGTCCTACATGGTCAACGATCCTGCACTGGTGAAGACGGTGCTGAAGGAGAGGCCGCTCGATTTCCCGAAATCTGCCCGCATCTCCGAAGGGCTGCGACCCCTGCTGGGGGAGTCAGTGTTCCTGACCAACGGTGCGCAGTGGCAGCGCCAGCGGCGGATCATCGACCCGGCCTTTGAGGGGGGGCGCCTGCGCGAGACCTTCCCAGCCATGCTCGATGCCAGCCGCGCAGCGGTGGCGCGGCTGGGGCAGGGCGCAGGCGGCGTGGTCGAGATCGAGGAACAGACCAGCCACGCCGCCGCCGACATCATATTCCGCACCCTGTTCTCGTTGCCCATCGAGGACCGGCTTGCATCCCGCGTATTCCATGAATTTCGCGACTACCAGCGCAGTCAGCCCATCCTGAACGTGGCTGCCTTCGTGCCGCTGCCGCGCTGGCTGCCGCGCCTGCACCGCAGAGACACCCGCGCCAGCGCCGCCCGCATCCGCGGCCTCATCACCCAACTGACCGAGGCCCGCATGGCGGAGATCGCGGCGGGCACCGCCCCCGACGATCTTGCCACCAAGATCATGACAACCCGCGACCCTGAGACCGGCGAGACGTTCACCGCCGAGGAGATGGTGGACCAGGTGGCCATCTTCTTCCTTGCCGGGCACGAAACCAGTGCCTCGGCCCTCGCCTGGGCGCTTTACCTCGTGGCGACGCATCCCGAGTGGCAGGAACGTATTGCGGAAGAGGGCGCGGCGCTCGGCCACGACCCACAGTTCTCGGACCTGTCGAAGCTACGCGTCACCCGTGATGTCTTCCGCGAGACGCTGCGTCTTTACCCCCCGGTGCCGATGATGGTGCGCGAAACCACTCGCCCTGAGCGCTTCCGCAACCGCGACGTGCCGAAGGGGGCCCAAGTGGTGCTGAGCCCGTGGCACCAGCACCGGCACGAGCGGCTCTGGGATGATCCTGACAGCTTCAATCCCGGGCGCTTTGCCACCGAAAATGGCCGGGCCTGCCTGCGCGAGGCCTACATGCCGTTCTCGAGCGGCGCTCGGGTCTGCACCGGGGCGGGCTTTGCCATGGCCGAAGGGGTGTTGATGTTGGCGCTCATCCTGCGCGACTTCCGGCTCAGAGCGTTTCCCGACAAGGTGCCGCGCCCGGTGGCATTTCTCACCGTGAGGGCGCAAAATGGCATAGAGTTGCGCGTCGAAAAACGCTAGCGCTCGCGTTAGCGTTAAACCCGGCAGGCGCATCTATCCAACGTTGAAACCATGCTTTAAGCCTTGTCCCGAAAGACATTTCCAGCACGGGAGCGAGAGTCCAGATGAGCGTTTTTGAAGAGCAGAAGGCGAGGATGGCGACGGGCAAGGGCTTCATCGCCGCGCTCGATCAGTCCGGTGGCTCGACCCCCAAGGCCCTCAAGCTCTACGGCGTTGAGGAAGACGAATACGACGGCGAAGCCGAGATGTACGGCGAGATCCACAAGATGCGCACCCGCATCATCACGGCGCCGGACTTCACCTCGGACAAGGTGCTGGGCGCAATCCTCTTCGAGCGCACCATGCGCGCCGAGATCGAGGGTATCCCCACCGGCCAGTACCTGTGGGAAAAGCGCGGTGTCGTGCCGATCCTCAAGATCGACAAGGGCCTTGCCGACAAGGAAAACGACGTGCAGGTGATGAAGCCGATGCCGGGCCTCGAAGAGCTTCTGAAAGAAGCGAAAGAGACGTTCGGCATCTTTGGAACCAAGGAACGCTCGGTCATCCACGCCGCCAACGAGGCTGGCATCAAGGCCGTCGTCGCGCAGCAGTTCGAGGTTGGCCGCACCGTGATCGCCGCTGGCCTCGTGCCCATCATTGAGCCCGAGGTGGACATCAATTCCACCACTAAGGCCGAGGCCGAAGAGATGCTCAAGGCCGAGATCGCCGCCCAGCTCGACACGCTGCCCGAGGGCGATGACGTCATGCTGAAGCTGACGATCCCGACCGTGGACGGCCTTTATGACAGCCTCGCCGATCACCCCCGCGTCGTCCGTGTCGTTGCGCTGTCGGGCGGCTACTCCACCGATGTGGCCTGCGAAAAGCTGGCGAAGCAGCCGAAGATGATCGCGTCCTTCAGCCGTGCCCTGGCCGAGGGCCTGTTGAAGAAGCAGGCGGACAGCGACTTCGATGCCGCGCTTGGTGCCAACATCACCAAGATCTACGAAGCCTCGCTCTGAGCCTGGCGCAGGCGCAGTCCCTATCGCGCGGGGCTGCGCTTCTTCTCTTTCCAAATACGCAATTTACCGCCCTCAGGATCGCGCGATATAGCGATCCCTGCGGTGATTGATGGTGATAAGTGCGTTCAGGATCACGGCCCCCAGGAGTGACCACGCCACGCGGTCCCAGTCGAACAGCGTCAGGGCTACGAGGAAAACGCACAGATCAAAGCCAAGCTGGATGTAGCCTGCCTTGATCCCCCGCGTGTCCTGCAGCCACAGCGCCACGATCCCCACGCCGCCCAGCGTTGCCCCGTGCCGGAACAGCGACAGCAGGCCGATGCCCGACAGCACGCCGAACATGATCGCCCCGAGCCATTCAGGAACATCCAGTGTCATGACCAGTGGCAGGCTGTCCGCCATGGCCGACATGAGCAGCACCGACACGAAGCTCTTGATTGTGAACCTCCAGCCCAGCTGCTTCACCGCCAAGAAGTAGAACGGCAGATTGATACAAAAGAACAGCAGACCGAAGGGCAAACCTGTGGGGTAGGACAGCACGAGCGCAAGGCCCGCCACTTGCCCGGTGAACAGCCCGGTCGCCCGGAGGAACTGGATCGACAGGGCCACGAGAAGCGTGCCCACGAGAATGCCGTGGACGTCTTCCCAGAGCGTGTGCCTGTCGGGTGGAGGGGATCCCAGAATCTGCATGAGGCAGTGATGCTGACCTTTTCTCTGAAGGTCAATCCGCCAGTGTGATTGCAGCCTGCGGAACACGACGTCCCGACTGGTTTACGCCTACATATCCGGCAATATAGCAACGGGCGCGGACCCTTCTGCCCACGCCCGCGTAACTTCAGCCATCAGGGCCGCAAATTCCTTTCAAAGGAATTTGTTGCCCGGCTCAGCCTGCCAGTGCCTTGTTGAGGTTCTCGTCGATCTTCTCGAGGAAGCCCATGGTGGTCAGCCACTTCTGATCCGGCCCCACGAGCAGCGCGAGGTCCTTGGTCATCCAGCCGTCTTCCACGGTGGACACGATGACCTTCTCGAGTGTCGTCGCGAACTCCATGAGCTTCTGGTTGTCGTCAAGCTTTGCGCGATGCTTGAGCCCTCCGGTCCAGGCGAAGATCGACGCGATGGAGTTGGTCGAGGTCGACTTGCCCTCCTGGTGCTGGCGATAGTGGCGCGTGACGGTGCCGTGAGCAGCCTCGGCCTCGACGATCTTGCCATCGGGGGTCATCAGCTGCGAGGTCATCAGCCCCAGCGAGCCGAAGCCCTGTGCCACGGTATCGGACTGCACGTCGCCGTCGTAGTTTTTGCAGGCCCAGACGAAGCCGCCATTCCACTTCATGCAGCAGGCGACCATGTCGTCGATCAGACGGTGTTCGTACCAGATGCCCTTCTTCTTGAAGGCATCGGCAAACTCCTCGTCGAACACCTGCTGGAACAGGTCCTTGAAGCGCCCGTCGTAGGCCTTGAGAATGGTGTTCTTGGTGGACAGGTACACCGGCCAGCCGAGGTTCAAGCCGTAGTTGAACGACGCCCGGGCAAAGTCGATAATCGACGAATCAAGGTTGTACATCGCCTGGTAGACCCCGGCGGAGGGCGCGTCATAAACCTCTTTCTCGATCACCGTGCCGTCATCTCCGACGAATTTCATCGTCAGTTTGCCCGAACCGGGGAAGGTGAAATCGGTTGCCTTGTACTGGTCGCCGAAAGCATGGCGCCCGATCACCACTGGGCGCGTCCAGCCTGGCACGAGCCGCGGCACGTTGCGGCAGATGATCGGCTGACGGAACACCACCCCGCCAAGGATGTTGCGGATCGTGCCGTTGGGTGACTTCCACATCTTCTTGAGGCCGAATTCCTCGACGCGCTGTTCGTCGGGGGTGATGGTGGCGCATTTGACCGCGCAACCGACCTCTTTCGTCTTTTCGGCGGCGTCGATGGTGATCTGGTCGCTGGTGGCATCCCGGCTTTCGATGCCAAGATCGTAGTACAGAAGATCTATGTCGAGATAGGGCAGGATCAGCTTCTTCTTGATGAAATCCCAAATGATACGGGTCATCTCGTCGCCGTCCATCTCGACGATCGGGTTGTCTACCTTGATCTTCGACATGCCGCTCCCTTTCCTGATTGCGCCATTGCAGTGTGAGCGCTGTAGACCAGAAAGGCATAAAGGAAAAGTATTGTATGCACTGGTATACCATAAACGTGAGGGAAGGCCGAAAAATTGAGCATCGCGTAAGGGGCTGGAAAGGAAACGAGCGGTACAAAGGCGTCATGTCCATGCATGTCCGTATGTATTTCGATGTCGCGCTCTTCGTTGTCATGCTCGTGACGGGAATCGCGATCACCTTCGCCGCTGCTCTGGGTCCGGCGGCGCAGGAGGCCGGGCAGCCGGAGCTCGCGGCGGTTCTGCCGGGGAGAGGGTAGGTCGACGAGATCATCCTGTCCGGAGCTCGGGAGCCTGTGGAGCCGTCGCTTGTCGCCTTAGGGGGGCGTTGGACGGCTCGGGGTAAGCCGCCGGTGGATTTTCCACCACACTTGGGTGCCCGTACCATCCATGAGCCGCGCGATGGCATTCTTGTTTCGAGTTTCCCGACGATCAGATCGCTGGTCTTCAGGATCCGCCAGCTCAAAGAAGCTGCGCTGACTTTCCTGCTTGGCGTGATGCCATTGCCGACGCAGCTGGACACCGACCCGTACTTTGAACGCTGGACTCCGCCAGGAACGCGCGGGGGGCGTCGCCTGCCGTGGCCTGGCGCTGCTGTCCCAAAGGCTGCAAAGGGGGAGGCGCGATCAGGTTCTGGCCGCCTCGGTACCGACCGAGACGATGATCCTGATTGCGAGTTTCCAGACGCAGCCATGGCAGATCGACACCCACATGCTGAACTTTATCATGCCCGCGGGGATCTCAATCCTTGGCCGGATGCTCGCAATGTTGTTCGGGGCTGGCTTTGTCGCAATCTGCGCTGCGAAATCTCGATTGCGTCACGCACGACCGCGTTACAGGATGCTTCGAGGACATGCCCCTTGATTTCAACAGGGCGATTGGCCGACTGGTGGGACACGTTGTGGCGCACGGACGGCAAGGCCCGTCCCTTCGAAATGAATACCAATGCGCTTGAGGCTGCCACTGGCGACATGTCCAGCCGCAGCCAACGCCAAGCCCATGTGCTGAGTCGGGCCACCCCTGCGGTGAGCGCCATCACCAACGCCTGAACGGACCTTTCGGACAGGCTGGCACGGCGTGTGACCGTACGCTGCTTGGATGCAGAGCGCCGAACAGGGTGGTGGCGTGACATCCGATGCGATCAACACCATGCGCCTGCGGGACCATGCCCAGAGAATGCTCATCGAGATGAGCTCGTTCAGCCTCCGCACCACGCCGACAAGCGCCGACAAATGCCGCGCCTGAGCGCGGTGCGGGATGGTGTCATGCGTCGCGGTCTTCGATCCGTGCAAGGCGCCGCATCAAGATGAGGGCCAGCGCGGCCTCGATGAAGATGCCGGCAGCAAGCGGAATGGGGGTTCCATTGAACATCAAGCCGTTGGGCACGGCGATCACCACCGCCAGGACCGTGGCAACAGCCCCAATCACCGATGCCGCAAGCCCCGCGATATGGCCTACCGGCTCCATGGCGATGGCGTTGATGTTGCCGACGGTCAGACCCATCTGAAAGAACACTGAAAGCTGCCACACCAAGAAGACGCCGAAGCCAAGCGCTCCTTGCGCTCCGGAGGAAAACAGCAGTAGCGCGACCCCCGCAAGGCCTACCTGTGCCGTGAGCATCGCCGTCACCATGAAACGCATCCCGAGCCGGCCCACCAGCTTTGCGTTCAGCACGCTCCCTGACGCCGCAAGGATTGCGACGCCTCCGAACCAGAGCGGGAAATGCTCGGCCTGTCCGAAGCTGATGTCATAGATCTGCTGGATGCTCGAGATCATCGAGAACAGCATGGCGAAGATCAGCGCCTGCACCGCGATCGAGATACGAACGACCGGGTGCCCTAACAGCTCTTTCAACGCGGCGCCGAGGGCTGCGAAGCTGAACGGCCGGCGGTTGGCGCGTGGATGGGTTTCAGGCAGGCGCAGGGTCAGCCAGGTGGCCGAGATCGCCGAAAATACGACAAATGCCCAGAAGATGCCCCGCCAGCCGGCGACCGAGATGATGACCGCTCCTAGAGAAGGGGCAAGGGCCGGGAAGATGGTAAAGATCATCATGACGAAGGACATGATACGCGCCATTTCACGCCCGGCGTGCAGATCGCGCACGATGGCTAGCGCCACCACCCGAGGGCCGGCGGCCCCCAGGCCCTGAAAGAACCGCGCCATCAGTAGCATTTCGAGCGATTCTTCCGATGCCGCCAGCAAGGACATCGCGATATAGAGCGCGATGCCCGCGAGGATCACGGGCTTTCGCCCAAAGGTGTCCGACAGCGGGCCGGTAAAGAATGTCCCAACGCCCATGCCAAAGACGAAGCTGGTGACCACCAGCTGCGCCCGGTTGATGTCGTCAGGCGTCAGCTCTGCGCCGATCTGGGGCAGGGCGGGAAGCATCGCGTCGATGGAAAAGGCAATGGTGGCGAACAGCATCGCCAGCAGGGCGATGAATTCGGCACGACCCGGGACAGACTTCATGACGGACTCCGATGCGGCAGGACGATAGGGCCGTCCCTGCCGGATTATGGTATTGGAAAGCGATTGCAGCTTCTTGACCGGCTATCGGAAACTGCCGTTGTCGCACAACCACCTTGGAGGGCGGTTGCGCGCCTACAAGTTCGGTATGCGTGTAAAGCATGCCCGCACCTTGACGCGCCCGTTTGCCAGATTTGTTCGCATACTATCGGTTTTGAAAAGGCCGAGCGCAAGCCCCGCCAGAAGGTGCATCAGACCGGTCCTGGCCGCTCAGCCGACGTTGCCCTACGCCTTGAGTTCGTCGATGACGCGGGCCCAAAGGGCGGGCGGCTGGGCTCCGGGCACCGCATGCTGACCCGCAACCACGAAGGTGGGGACCGAGGTTACACCCATCCCGCGCGCGGCGGCATCCATCTCGAAAATCTCGCGCCTGTCCGCATCCGAGCGCAGCAACCGCTGCACGAGGCTGGCATCAAGGCCGCAGGCATCGGCGATGTCCCCCAGTATCTCGGTGTCCCCGATGTCGCGCCCGTCGACGAAATAGGCCCTGAAAAGTGCCGAGATCACCGCCTGCTGCACGCCCTCGATCCCGGCCCAGTGGATCAGCCGGTGGGCATCGACCGTTGAGGGCGTCCGAGAAATGGCGTCGAGGTTGATCTCGACCCCGGCTTGCGCCGCATGCTCCGAGATGGGCATGTAGGCGTCCACCGCACCCTTCTGACCGCCGAACTTGGTCTCGAGATAGGCACGACGGTCCATGCCCTCGGCGGGCATGTCCGGGTTGAGCATGAAAGGCCGCCAACGCATCTGGAACGGGTGGTCCGGTGCGTCGAGCAGCGCCGCGTCCAGCTGCGCCTTGCCGATATAGCACCATGGGCAGATCGGGTCCGAGAAAATGTCGAGCGTTACCATGCGCGAAGGCTCCTTTTCGGGGAGTCTTAGCAGCCCCGTGGCCGGTGTGCGACCGGATATCCCGAACGGCTCCCGCCCATAGCGCCCGGGCTCGGACGCCGCCCGTCCGCCCGAGCCTACCTTGCGGGGCTGTTCAATCGCGGCGCCGGCTCTCAAATCGTGGCAGCATGGCCGAGAAATCTTTGCCGCGGCCGTTCTCGTCTTCGACGAAACTGCGGTAGAGCTCGAGCGCGCGTGCCCCCATCGGAGTGTCAGCGTCCGCCGCCGTGGCCGCCTGTTGGGACAGGCCGAGATCCTTGAGCATGAGTTCTGCGGCAAAGCCGGGGGTGTAGTCGTTGTCGGCGGGCGAAGCCGGTCCCACGCCGGGCGCGGGGCAATACGCGTTCATTGACCAGCTGTACCCGGACGATGTGGAGACGACATCGAACATCGCCTCGCGCGACAGGCCAAGTTTGTCAGCCAATGCGAAGGCTTCGCATGTGGCAATCATGGTGACCCCGAGGATCATGTTGTTGCAGATCTTCGCCGCCTGTCCATTGCCGGAGGGGCCGCAGTGGACAGCCTTCTGCCCCATGATCTCGAAAAGAGGCGCGGCGCGGGCGAAGGCGTCGTCGCTGCCGCCAACCATGAATGTCAGCGTGCCTGCCGCTGCGCCGCCGATACCGCCCGACACCGGTGCGTCAAGCGCTCCGAGCCCACGCGCTTGGGCCAGTGCAGCCACGTCGCGGGCACTGTCCACGTCGACGGTCGAGCAATCCAAAAGGACCGCACCGGGGGCTATGGCGGGCAGGATCTCATCGGCAACGGCGCGCAGGATGGCGCCGCTGGGCAGCATGGTAATGACAATCTCGGCGCCGCTCACGGCCTCGATGGCCGAGCCTGCTGCCGTGACGCCTTCTGCGCTGGTGCCTGCAGTGTCGAAGCCGGTGACCTCGTGGCCGGCGGCGGCAAGGTTCCGGGCCATGGGGGCTCCCATGTTGCCAAGCCCGATGAATGCGATCTTCATGCTCTGAGGTCCTCTCCCTAAGCCATGGTTGCATGCCCGGCGCGGCGCGCGGGCGGTGTTCAGAGCGCCAGCTCGTCCTCTCCCAGTGGGGCGAGCAGCGCATCCACCTCGGCAGGGTCCAGCGTGTCGATATTGCGCTGCCACTGAGGGTTGCGGTCCTTGTCGATGATCTGCGCCCGCACCCCTTCGAGGAAATCGCCTTGTTGGGCGATGCGGTGGGCGACACGGTATTCCTGCCGCAGCGCGCTGCGGATGTCGGTGCCAGGCGCGCGCATGGCAGCGATAAGCTTCAGCGTCATGGCCATGGACAGCGTGGAATTGCGCGATAGCGCCTTGTGGGCGATCTCGCCCGTGGGCGTGTCAGACGCCTTGGCAGCGGCGAGAATGGCGGGCAGTTCGCGCTTGGCGTAGATCTGGTCAATAAACGGTGCAGCTTCGGCCAGTTGGCCGGGGGCGGTGGGGGCCGAGGCTTCGCCAAGGGCCGAGGTCTCACCGGTTTCGGCAAGCCTCTCCTTCAGCAGGGGCCAGTCCGCCTCGGGCACGTGCAGGTCGGCGAAACCGGCATGGATCGCATCCCCGGGGCCCATTCGCGTGGCCGTCAGGCCCAGATGTTCGCCCAGCCGTCCCGGCGCGCGGGCCAGAAGCAGCGTGCCGCCCACGTCCGGAACGAAGCCGATGCCGCATTCTGGCATGGCGATCTGGGCGCTTTCGCCCACCACCCGGTGCCGCACATGCCCCGCAAGGCCCACGCCGCCGCCCATGACAAAGCCGTGCATGAAGCTGATGATAGGCTTGGCATACTCGGCAAGCGCGGCATTCATGACATATTCGTCCCGCCAGAACTGACGACCCGGCTCGAAGTCGCCCTCAAGACCCCGACGATAGATCTCGGCAATGTCGCCCCCGGCGCAGAAGGCACGCTCGCCCGCGCCTTCGAGGATCACGAGGTCCACGCCCGGATGGTCGCGCCACTCGTCCAGCGCCGCGGTGATCGCAAGGCACATGTCATGCGTGAGGGCGTTGAGCGCCTTGGGGCGGTCGAGCGTGATGATCCCGGCGCGGCCGCTGATTTGCGTCTTGAGGTCTGTCATGGTGTTTCCCTGTTGCGGCGGGCCAATTCCTTGCAAGGACTTGGCGGACCCCTCCGAAGACGGGTCCGGGGCGCGGCTGGCTCAGGCCGAGACCATTCCGCGCGCCACGATCACCCGCATGATTTCGTTTGTGCCTTCGAGGATCTGGTGCACCCGCAGGTCCCGCGCAAGTTTCTCGACCCCGTAATCCGCGAGATACCCGTAGCCGCCGTGCAGTTGCAGGCATTGGTCAACGATGCGCGATCCCGCCTCGGTCACGAAGGCCTTGGCCATGGCGCAGAATTTTGTGGCATCGGGCGCGCCCGTGTCCAGCTTCCACGCGGCCTGCCGCAGGAAGGTGCGTGCCGCCTGCAGTTCGATCTCCATGTCCGCGAGGCGGAATTGCAGCGCCTGGAACTGGTCGATGCTCTGACCGAAGGCGCGGCGTTCGGCCATGTAGGCCAGCGTCGTGTCCAGCGCCGCCTGCGCCGCCCCGAGCGAGCAGGCGGATATGTTGAGCCGGCCGCCATCGAGCCCGGCCATGGCATAGCGAAAGCCCTTGCCTTCCTCGCCGAGCAGGTTGCCCGCCGGGATGAGTGCGCCGTCCATCTGCACCTGCCGGGTCGGCTGTGCCTTCCAGCCCATTTTCTGCTCGAGCCCGCCAAAGCTCAGCCCCTCGGTGCCATCCTCGATCACGAAGGCTGAGATGCCGCGAGGGCCATCCTCGCCGCTGCGGGCCATGACCACGTAGGCATCGGAATAGCCGCCGCCCGAGATGAACGCCTTGGTGCCGGTCAGCGCCCAGCCATTGCCCGACGCCTCGGCCTTCGTGCGCAGCGCCGCCGCATCCGAGCCGGAGCCGGGTTCGGTCAGGCAGTAGGACAGCACCGTTTCCATCCGGCAGGCGGGGCCGAGGAACCGGTCCCTGAGATCATCCGAGCCGTAGCTGTCGATCATCCGGGCGCACATATTGTGGATGGACAGGAACGCTGCAACCGCCGGGCATGCCATGCTCAGCGCCTCGAACACCAGCGTCGCGTCAAGCCGCGTGAGGCCGGAGCCACCGCGTTCTTCACTGACATAGATCCCGCCGAGCCCGAGCTCACCCAGCTTGGGCCACAGCTCGCGCGGAATGGTGCCCGCTGCCTCCCAGTCGCGGGCGTGTGGCGCGATGTGCTCCTGTCCGAAGCCATGTGCCATGTCGAAGATGGCCGACTGTTCGTCGGTCAGCGCAAAATCCATGCCGGGCCCTCCCATGCCTTGCCGGAAATTGAACGGTTGTTCAGATTGTGCCGAGAGTCGCCGGGGGATGCAAGCGGCGATCCCACCGGCGCGTCGTGACGTGCCGTCGCGTCAGCGCTCGGGGCAGGGTGCGGTCCTGTGGCCCCGCGCGGTACCTGCTCCGAACCGGCAGCGCCGCTGCATCACCGTCCGGGCGCATGATAGAGGACACGATAAAGGACATACGGAACGGCGGCGTGAAAAAGGGCGCCGTGCGTGAAAGCGCGGCGCCCTTGGCATTTGTCTGTCACGGTGGTCCGGCGGGGGGCCGCGGGTGGATCACTCCGCCCGGGTCGCCGTCAGCGCGACGTTCACCGAGACGTCAAAGCCCAACTGTTCTCCATCGCTCATGCTGTCGCCAATGGCATAGTCGCGTCGGTCAAGCGTGGTTGCCCCTTCCATCTGGGCGGTCCCATCTTCGATCGCGAGGGTGAAGGGCAGTGTGACCGGCACCTCGGCCTGCTTGAGGGCCAGGGTGCCCTGCGCTTCAAGGCTGCCATCCTCAAGCTGCACGATGTCGGCGCGGAAGGTAGCGGTGGGATGGGTCTCGGCGGCGAAGAAGTCCGCCCCCAGCGCCTGGCTCGTCACCGACCCCAGCGTCAGCGAGGGCACCGAGATCGTCACCTCGACCTCGCCTGCCGGGCCGGGGGTATCGCGCGGCTCGTAGCTGATGGCGGCGGTCCAGTCGGAGAAGCTGCCGCTGACTTCGCGGCCGTTCTGCATCACCACGATGCCCAGCGTGCCCTCCTTGACGGTCCAGTCCGACGCGGCCTGCTCCAGTTGCGGCGCACCGTCGCCGTCCGTGCCGTACATGCCCGCCGCAGCACCGCCGCCCAGCACTGCGGCCCATGCCGCCACCGCCAGAACGAGAGCAGAGGCATGGCCGCGCCGTGGGTGGGGCGTTCCTGCATCCCGGCCACGGGCCATGCGGACCAGCGTCGCGTCCTTGTCGATCACCGCGTGCTTGATCGCACCGGCCACATGCAGCACCAGCGCCGCCACCAGCAGCCATTGAGACAGGAAGTGGACGGCGGCAAAGGTTTCGGCCACGGCGGGGGATTTCGGCACCAGCGGCAGATCCTGACCCACGGGCAGCAGGATCGGCGCGAACCCGTCCGTGGCCGCGTGTTCGATCCAGCCTGACAGCGGCACGATCACCAGCGCGGCGTAAAGCACCCAGTGCACCACCTCGGCGGCGAGGGTCTCGGCACGGCGCTCGGGGTGCAGCGGGGCCGGGCGCGGCTGAACGATGGCCCAAAGGATCCGCGCCAGCGCCAGCACGAAGATCAGCACGCCGATGGTTTTGTGGACCGAGAACAGCTGCGTCTTGAACGCAATCTCATCAGGGTTGGACATGGGCCACAGATGCGCCGTCCAGCCCAGTGGGATCATGGCAAGGATGCCGACCGCGATCAGCCAGTGAAAGGCGCGGGCAAGGCTGCCGTAGCTGGTTGAGGTGTTGGCGATGGACATGCGGGCTGGCTCCTTCTCAGGGGGATGGCTTTGGGCGAAGGTAGCGGCCCCGGGGCGCACAACCAATTGTCCAAGGGCGCACAGCCCCCGTGCGCACTGTTGCCCGCACATGTTGCCTGCACGGGCCAAGGACGTTAATGGAAGCCCCCAGCATGACGGTGGTGTGACAGCACGCCGCAGACGGACCCGCGCCAACCGGCGCCACAGACAAACGACAGGAGACCACGCCGATGTCCAAGGCCTTCATCTTCCCCGGACAGGGGGCACAGACCATCGGAATGGGCCGCGCCCTTGCCGACGCCTATCCTGCCGCCCGCGCGGTGTTCGACGAGGTGGACGAGGCGCTGGGTCAATCGCTCTCCGGTCTCGTATGGGAAGGCGAGATCGAGGCCCTGACCCTGACCGAGAACGCCCAGCCCGCCTTGATGGCCACCTCAATGGCCGCGATGCGCGCGCTCGAGGCCGAGGGCATCGAGATCGGCTCCGCCGCCTTCGTCGCAGGCCATTCGCTGGGCGAATACTCTGCGCTGACCGCTGCTGGCGCGCTTGGCGTTGGTGACGCCGCCCGCCTGCTGCGCACCCGTGGTGCCGCGATGCAAAGCGCCGTGCCCGTGGGCGAAGGTGCCATGGCCGCCCTGCTTGGCCTCGATCTCGAGGCCGCGCGCGAGGTGGCCGCCGAGGCCGCCAGTGAAGGCGGCGTGTGCGAGGCGGCCAACGACAACGATCCCTCGCAGGTGGTGATCTCGGGCAACAAGGCCGCCGTGGAGCGCGCGGTCGAGATCGCCAAGGCCCGCGGTGCCAAGCGCGCCCTGCTGCTGCCGGTCAGCGCACCCTTCCACTGCGCCCTGATGGCCCCCGCCGCCGACGTGATGGCCGAGGCTCTGGCTGCGGTCGAGATCAAGGCGCCCGCCGTGCCGCTGGTGGCCAACGTTCGTGCCGCCGCCGTCACCGACCCGGCAGAGATCCGAGAGCTTCTGGTGGCGCAGGTCACCGGCTCCGTGCGCTGGCGTGAAAGCGTGCAGTACATGGTCGCCGAGGGCGTCACGGAATTCTGGGAAATCGGCGCGGGCAAGGCGCTTTCGGGCATGGTCCGCCGGATCGAACGCAGCGCTGCGGTCCAGAACATCGGCACGTCCGAGGATCTCGCCAAACTCCTCGCGAACGCCGGCTAAGGCCTCTTGGGCACCCCGCGGCCCGCCGGACCACCCCGGCGGGTCGAGCAGATGCGCAGTCCCGCGCGTTGCGTCCTGCCTGGGCGCAGCCCCGACAGGCCCCGGGGACCTTTCGGATCCGCGGCAGGGCCTGACGGCAAATAGCGGCATCTGCCGTGGCAACGTCCCACCCCACTAGCGCCTGAACAGCTTGCGAGACGCCCT
Organism: Salipiger pallidus; assembly: GCF_014643635.1. GTDB lineage: Bacteria > Pseudomonadota > Alphaproteobacteria > Rhodobacterales > Rhodobacteraceae > Salipiger > Salipiger pallidus. The sequence goes on along the minus strand of NZ_BMJV01000005.1, from coordinate 49,911 downwards.
TGTGGCACTCTCAAGCCGCTTTGGTCCACATAAGGCCGCAGCAAAACGGTCGCCCGCATAGGGCGTTGCAGTGCGCCTCCGGACTTGCCCCGAACCCGGACCGATGCCATACGCGGGCGCAACAAATGCAACAGTCACATCACTTGGAAGGGCAGGTCATGTTCGATCTTACAGGCAAATGCGCACTCATCACCGGCGCTTCGGGCGGTATCGGCGGCGAGATCGCCAAGGCGCTCCACGCGGCAGGCGCAACCGTCGGCCTTTCGGGCACCCGCGAAGCGCCACTGCAGGCGCTGGCGGACGAACTGGGTGAACGCGCCTTCGTGCTGCCGTGCAATCTCTCGGACCCCGAGGCGGTCACCGCGCTGCCCAAGCAGGCCGCCGATGCCATGGGCAGCGTCGACATCCTCGTGAACAATGCCGGCATCACCCGCGACAATCTCTTCATGCGCATGTCCGACGATGAATGGCAGTCGGTAATCGACGTGAACCTCACCGCCACCTACAAGCTCTGCAAGGGCGTGCTGCGTGGCATGATGAAGGCGCGCTGGGGCCGCATCGTCAACATTTCGTCCATCGTAGGGGCCACCGGCAACCCCGGCCAGGGCAACTACGCCGCCGCCAAGGCCGGCATGGTTGGCATGACCAAGTCGCTCGCCTACGAGGTTGCCTCACGTGGCATCACCGCGAACGCGGTAGCTCCGGGCTTCATCGAAACCGCGATGACCGACAAGCTGAACGATGACCAAAAGGCCGGGATCCTGAACCAGGTGCCGGCAGGCCGTATGGGCACCGCGCAGGAAATCGCAGCTGCCGTCCTGTACCTCTCGAGCCCGGAATCCGCCTACGTGACGGGCGCCACGCTGCACGTCAACGGCGGTATGGCGATGCTGTAAAAGCGCCCCGGCACGAGGGGGCACAAAGCATTTGCCAAGCTGTTTCCTTGTGATATAGGCGCGAAAAGAATTAGGCCGGGGGGCGCGGGCAACCGCGTTGCATGGCCGTTCCCGGGGGAATTCTCCCGGGGTGAGCCGCCCGCTGCTGACAGGCACGCTGCCATGGCACGGGCGATACGCCGCCACCCCGGTGGGGCGAGGGCAAAAGAGAAAGGGCCGCATGGCCCAGGACATTGTGAGGACGGAAGAATGAGCGATATCCCTGATCGCGTTCGCAAGATTGTTGTCGAGCATCTCGGCGTTGAAGAAGACAAGGTGACCGAAAGCGCTTCGTTCATCGACGATCTCGGCGCAGACAGCCTCGACACCGTCGAGCTGGTGATGGCCTTCGAAGAAGAGTTCGGCATCGAAATCCCGGACGACGCAGCCGAAACCATCCAGACCTTCGGCGACGCGGTCAAGTTCATCAAGGAAGCCCAGTAAGCTTCTCCCGATCCGACCGGATTTCAGGCGGCGCTCCCTTGTGGGGGCGCCGCTTTCCTTTTGCGCCTGGCTCGCCGGGAACCAACCCTCAGCAGCTTATTGCCCAAGGAAAAAGGCGCCGCGATGCCGCAGCGCCCCTTCGTGTTTCCTTTGACCCCAAATATCCCGGGGGAGTCTCCGCAGGAGACGGGGGCAGAGCCCCCTTCGCCGCCGGTCAGGCGGTCGAAAGGCTCGTGCGCCCGGCCGTCGATCAGCCGTCGAAATCGACCTCTTCAATCAGGCGCAGCGCCTCGCCCCGGTAGCCCGCAAGCTCCATCAGGTTAAGCTCGTCCGCCTCGAAGCTGCCCCAGCTTTCCACGAGCTCGTCCGCCTCGGTGCCCGGCGCGACCGGATACTCGTAGTTGGCGTGGGCATAGATTTCCTGCGCCTCGGGCGAGCTGAGGAATTCCATCATCTTCAGCGCGTTCTCGCGGTTCGGCGCAGATTTCGTCATCGCCACGCCCGAGATGTTCACGTGGGTGCCGCCGTCCTCGAACTCGGGGAACAGAACGTTGACCGACTCCGCCCATTCCTTCTGCTCGTCATCGTTCAGCATCTGGCCCATGTAATAGGTGTTGCCGAGCGAGATGTCGCACTCACCGGCCCAGATCGCCTTGACCTGCGCGCGGTCATTGCCCTGCGGCTTGCGCGCAAGGTTGGACTTCAGGCCCTCGAGCCAGGTCTTGGTCTCTTCCGCACCGTGATGCGCGAGGAAGGCCGAGGCTAGCGCCACGTTGTAGGGGTGGGTGCCCGAGCGGGTGCAGATGCGTCCTTCCCACTTGGGGTCGGCGAGGTCTTCATAGCTGGTCACTTCCGAAGGATCGACGCGGTCCTTGGACGCGTAGACGATGCGCGCGCGGGTGGTCAGGCCCCACCAGTGGCCGTCTGGATCGTGGTAAGTGGAGGGGATGTTCTGCGACAGAACATCGCTTTCCACGGCCTGCGTGACGCCCGCGTCAACGACGGCCGACAGGCGCGAAATGTCCACGGTGAACACCAGGTCGGCGGGCGAGCGGTCGCCCTCGGCCTGCAGGCGCTCCACCATGCCATCCTCGAGATAGGCCACGTTGACCTCGATGCCGGTCGCCTCGGTGAAGGCTTCGGTCAGTGGTGCCAGCAGCTCGGGCTGGCGGTAGGAATAGAGGTTGACCTCACCGGACTGGTCCTGAGCGAGGGCCGGTGCGGCCACGGCGGCCAAGGCGATGGCGGATACTGCAAGGCGCATGTCTCTGGGCTCCCTTCGTGCGGATTGCAAACGACGGGACATAAAGCCGATTGAAACAGTCGGGTCAATGCCCGATAAAAACGATTGGCTATTCCGAGGCTGCTTTGGCCGCTTTCTCTCGGGCCTTCGCCGCGTCCCAAAGGCGGTCCATCTCTTCGAGCGTGCTGTCCGAAGGGTGTTTCCCCTCTGTGGCAAGAGCGTCCTCTATCTGTCCGAAACGGCGCGTGAATTTGGCATTTGCAGCCCGCAGCGCAGCCTCAGGGTCAATGTCCATGTGCCGGGCAAGGTTGGCCATGACGAACAGCAGGTCTCCGAATTCCTCTTCGGCATGTTGAGGGCTTTCCGCCTCGCGCAGCTCCTGTGCTTCCTCGACAATCTTGTCGATAACCTCGTCTGTGGACGGCCAATCGAAGCCCACCCGCGCCGCGCGCTTTTGCAGCTTTACTGCCCGCATCAACGCCGGAAGCCCCATGGCGACCCCGTCGAGAACGCCCTTTTCGGCGCGGTCCGCGCGCTCGGCGGCCTTGATGGTCTCCCAATCGGCAACCTGCTGCTCGGGGCTCTTCTCGTTGCTGTCGGCTCCGAACACATGCGGGTGCCGTGCGACCATCTTGTCGGACATGGTGTCAGCCACGTCATTGAACCCGAAAAGACCCCGCTCGGAGGCCATCTGCGCGTGGAAAACCGACTGGAACAGCAGGTCACCCAGCTCGCCGCGCAGCTCATCCCAGGCCTCGCGCTCGATGGCGTCTGCGACCTCGTAGGCTTCCTCGATTGTGTAGGGTGCAATCGACGCGAAATCCTGTGCCACGTCCCAGGGACAGCCGGTCTCGGGATCGCGCAGGCGGCGCATGATCTCGATCAGGCGCGGCATCCCTCCCTTGGGATTATGCACGAGGGCATCACTGCGGATCTGGGCTTCGGACCTGTTGTCACTCATGGACTTCCCCCGGCATAAGGTGTTCTGTTCTGTTCTGTTCTGTTCTGTTCTGTTCTGTTCTGTCCTGCGCCAAGCATCATCCGGAGTCCACCCATGCCCATCGTCAACCGCATCGCAGATTACGCCTCGGAGATGGCGGACTGGCGGCATCACCTTCACCGCAATCCCGAGCTGAGCTTGGATTGCCACCAGACTGCCGCCTTCGTGGTGAAAAAGCTGCGAGAGTTCGGCATTTCGGAGATCCATGAAGGCATCGCCACCAGCGGCGTCGTGGCAATCATCGAAGGCCAGGGGGACGGCCCAGTGACGGGCCTGCGTGCGGACATGGATGCGTTGCCGATGGACGAGGAAACCGGGGTTGAGTACGCCTCGGACGTACCGGGCAAGATGCACGCCTGTGGTCACGACGGGCACACCACGATGCTTCTGGGCGCTGCGAAATACCTTGCTGAAACGCGGAGGTTCTCGGGCAAGGTGGCGCTGATCTTCCAGCCCGCCGAGGAGACCATCGGCGGCGGGCGCATCATGGTCGAGGAAGGCATCATGGAGCGCTTCGGCATATCCCAGGTCTATGCCCTGCACACCGATCCGTCGCGCCCGGCGGGCGAATTTGCCACGCGGCCGGGTCCGCTGATGGCCGCGGTGGATGACTTCGAATTGCGCCTCACCGGGCGTGGCGGCCACGCGGCGCATCCAGACACCTGCATCGACCCCATTCCCTGCGCGCTTGCCATCGGGCAGGCGCTTCAGACCGTGCCGTCGCGCAATACCGATCCGCTTGAATCACTCGTCGTGTCACTGACTGTGGTACAAAGCGGCTCGGCCACCAACGTGATCCCAAACAGCGCCTACATGGCCGGGACCGTGCGCAGCTTTGATCCGGGCATTCGCGACATGGCTGAACGGCGGATCCGCGAGATTGTTTCAGGACAGGCCATGGCCTATGGCGTCTCTGCGGATCTGGACTACCAGCGCAATTACCCGCCCACTGTGAACCACATGAGGGAAACAGGCTTTGCTGTTGATGTCGCGAGGGAAATTTCGCCTCAGGTTGACGATGAGGCGGTGCCTTCGATGGGGGCCGAGGATTTCTCGTACATGCTCGAGGCGCGGCCGGGTGCCTTTCTCTATCTTGGTCAGGGGGTTGGCCCGCTCTGTCACCACCCGATGTTCAACTTCAACGACGAGATCGCCCCTATCGGCGCAAGCTTCTTCGCCCGGCTGATCGAGACACGCCAGCCTCTGGCATAACCTCAGCTACAAGGCGTAATACACTGACAGGAGGGAAATTTCATGGCTCTCGAAGACGCCAAAACCCAAATTGACCACGCCTTCACCCGCGATGACCTGAAGGGGCCGAGTTTCGAGAATGTCTTCGGCGGCGCAACCTCGTTCCTGCGGCGCAAATATACCAAGGACCTGCGGGGCGTGGATGTCGCTGTAACTGGCGTGCCCTTTGATCAGGCGGTGACCAACCGCACAGGCACGCGGCTTGGGCCGCGCGCCATCCGCGAGGCCAGCGCGCTGCAACCGTGCGATGCCCCCTATGGCTGGGGCTATGACGTGCTCAGCGAATTCGCCATTGCGGACTATGGCGACCTTGCCTTTGATTATGCAAATGTTCCAATGTTTCCCAGCACCTTGGAGGCTCATGTTAAGAGCATACTTGAGGCGGGTGCAGCATCCATCACACTCGGTGGAGATCACTCTATCACACTGCCTCTGCTGAAAGCGCATGCAGAAAAATACGGCCCGCTCAGCGTGATACAGTTCGACGCTCACACGGATACATGGGCGGATGACGATTTCGACCGGATCGATCACGGCACGTTCATGTACAAGGCGGTGAAGCTTGGCTACGTCGATCCGGCGCGCTCGGTTCAGATCGGCATTCGCACGGACAATCCCGACACGCTTGGCTTTAACATTATCGACGCGCGCGAGCTGCACAGCATCGGTCCCGAAGCGGCGGCAGCAAAAGCGCGCGAGATCGTGGGCGCGCATCCGGTTTACCTGACCTTCGATATCGACGCGCTTGACCCCGCCTTCGCGCCGGGCACCGGTACGCCGGTGTGGGGCGGGCTTTCCAGCCATCAGGCTGCGGTCTGTCTGCGCGAGCTTGCGGGGATCGATCTCAAGGGCGGTGACGTGGTGGAGGTGTCTCCCCCGTTCGACACCACTGGCGCCACCGCCATTGCGGCGGCTCACGTGGCGACGGAACTGCTGTGCCTCTGGGGCTGGACCCGCCGCAGCGCCTGAGGCGCGGAGCGGCAGCGATCCGGACTGCTCGCAGCCGGAGGCGGAACCTCGATCAGCAGGCAGGAACTGAAGATTGAGGCAGGACCGAAGGCCGTGGGCAAGAGCGGGTTTGCCGGCAAAAACCCGCGAAGGGGCCCGGACCGGCCTTTTCCTGCCGGCGGGAATCGTGTGAAAGGAAAGTGCCGGGCAGGCCCTCTGTCTGCGCCATCGGGAAAGGATCGTACGCGTGAGGCTTATCTTCTGGATCATCATTCTGGTCGTGGTCGGTGGGCTCGCGTGGATCAGGCTTGCCCCTTCTGACCCCGCTACCTGGAACGTGGATCCGCAGGTCGCCGCCGACCAGGATCTGGCCAGCGGTGTGCGGCGCAGCACGCCCGGCAATGACACGCTTTATGCCGCGCTGCACCGCATCATACTCGAGACGCCGCGCACCGAGGTGCTGGCGGGCAGCCCCGGCGAAGGCCGTGTGACCTATATCACCCGGTCGCAGTGGATGGGCTTTCCTGACTACACCACCACGCAGCTCGAAGACGGACGGATCGAAATCTATGGCCGCCAGCGCTTTGGCCAGAGTGACATGGGCACCAATCGCACCCGTGTGGACGCCTGGCTGTCGCAGCTGGCTGCCGAGCGCGGAGACGACTGACCCAGCGCCCGCGCGCCCTTGACGGCGCCGTGGCGATAGGGAACAGAAGGCGGCATGATCCCCGCTGACAGACTTCACCAGATCAAGCAGCGCTTCGAGTATCTCGAGGCGATGATGGCCACAGGGCAAGGCGACATCGCCGCCCTCGGGCGCGAGTATTCCGAGCTGAAGCCCGTGGTCGACCAGATCCTCGAATGGGAAACGCTCGAGGCCGATCTGGCCGAGGCGCAGGAGATGCTGGCCGACCCCGAAATGAAGGCCCTCGCCGAAGAGGAGATGCCCGGCCTGAAGGCGCGCATCCCGCAGGTGGAGCATGCACTGCAACTTGCGCTGCTGCCCCGCGATGCCGCCGATGGCCGCCCCGCGATCCTCGAGATCCGGCCCGGCACCGGGGGCGAAGAGGCCAGCCTTTTCGCCGCCGATCTGGCCCGCATGTACCAGCGCCACGCCGAGGCCCACGGATGGCGCTGGGAGGTGATCGAAGAACAGCCTACCGAGCTTGGCGGCCTGCGCGAACTGGTGGTGCGGATCGAGGGCGACCACGTATTCGCCCGGCTCAAGTACGAATCCGGCGTGCACCGCGTGCAGCGTGTGCCTGAAACCGAAAGTGGCGGGCGCATCCATACCTCTGCCGCGACTGTCGCAGTGCTTCCCGAGGCCGAGGCGGTGGATATCGACATTGCCGCCGCCGACATTCGCGTCGACACGATGCGCGCCTCAGGTGCGGGCGGCCAGCATGTCAACACCACCGATTCAGCAGTGCGGATCACCCATATCCCGACCGGGATCGTGGTGACCAGTTCTGAGAAGTCTCAACACCGCAACCGCGAGATTGCCATGAACGTGCTGCGTGCGCGGCTATTCGATCTTGAACGGCAGAAGGCAGACGATGCCCGCGCCTCGGATCGCAAGTCGCAGGTGGGCAGCGGCGACCGGTCCGAACGGATCCGGACCTACAACTTCCCCCAGGGGCGCATGACCGATCACCGTATCGGCCTGACGCTCTACCGGCTGGATGCAATCATAGGCGGCGATCTTGACGAGATCATCGACGCGCTCACCGCCGACGCACAGGCGACCATGCTTGCCGAGATGGGCGCATGAGCCCGCCCACCGGCTCTGCCTTGCTGGTCGAGGCGACCCGTCAGCTGTCGGCCGCCGGGATTGCCGATGCCGGACGCGACGCCCGGCGCCTGCTGGCCCATGTGCTGCGCGTGCCGCCGGGGCGCCTGACGTTGTTCCTGCCCGAACCGGTGGCCGACGAGCAGGCCGAGGATTTCAGCGCGCTGGTGACGCGCCGCGCGGGCAGGGTGCCCATGTCCCATCTCACCGGGCGGCGGGCCTTCTACGGGCGCGATTTCCGTGTGAACGGCGATGTGCTCGACCCGCGCCCGGAAACCGAGATGCTGATCGAGGCCGCGCTGGGGGCCCCGTTTGAGGATGTGCTCGACCTTGGCACCGGCTCCGGCTGCATCCTGCTGACGCTGCTCGCGGAACGGCCCACCAGCCGTGGGATCGGCACGGACCTGTCTGCTGCCGCTCTCGAGGTTGCCGCGTGGAACCGTGACGCCTGCAAACTCGAGGACCGCGCTTCGTTCCGGCAGGGCAGCTGGTGGGAGGCGCTCCCCGGCGATGCGCCGCTTTTTGATCTCATCGTGTCGAACCCGCCTTACATTGCTCTTTCCGAGATGCCGGGCTTGTCGCCCGAAGTGCGCGACCACGAGCCGCGAATGGCGCTGACCGACGAAGGCGACGGGCTCGCGGCCTACCGCGCCATCTCGTCGCAGCTTGCCGCGCATCTTGCGCCCGCCGGGCGGGCGCTGGTCGAGATCGGCCCGACGCAGGGGGCAGAGGTGGCGGCGATGTTCGCCGCGCAGGGGCTGCAGGACGTGGCGATCATCCCTGATCTAGATGGTCGCGACCGCGTGGTTGCAGGGCGCAAAGCTGCCGGTTGATCGCGCCCTGACGGCAGAAACCGCCGTTTCTTGCGGATGGTTTTCGCATTTTTCCTTGTTTCTCACGGCAGGACATGATTATCAGGGGGCGTTGGAGCGGTGGATGCCTCGCATAGCTCAAGCGATGCGGTCCCGCCCGACAGCAACCCGAAATCGACGTGACCCAGCATGAAGACGCCTCTCGAGGCCCAGCCGGGACACAGGGCAGTCGGACTTCCGTCAGACACAAGGCTTATAGCAGACACTATGCGATCCTCGAAAACCCGTTCGCGGTCCAAGAACAACCGCAACCGCAACTCGCTGGGCAACGTCGTCAACCGCGTGTTCGACAGCAGTGGCCCCGAGGGCAAGGTCCGCGGCACGCCGCAGCAGATCATCGACAAGTACAACCAGCTGGCACGCGATGCCTGGCTGGCGAACGACCGCGTCGCTGCCGAGAACTTCCAGCAGCATGCCGAACATTACATGCGCATGCTTTCCGAAGCGCAGCGCGAGGCTGATTCCAAGCGTGAGGCGCAGGAGCGCGAGAACCGTGAACGCCAGTCGCAGCGCGACCGCGAGCGGGCCGAACGCGAACAGGGCAAGCCACAGCAGGGAGGCGACGACGGCAACCAGTCCTCGAACGAGGGCTCGAACCAGTCGCACCAGCAGCCCGAGGCAAAACCCGCGCCCGAGGGCGAGGCTCAGCCGCAGCCGCAGGCCCAGCCGCGCAAGAGCCGCTCTGACCGAAGCAACCGCAATGACCGGAGCGAAGCCCGGCAGGGTGATCCGCTCGGCAGTGTCGACAGCCCCGAAGGCAGTGAAGATACCCCTGAGAGCGGCCTCGTGGAAACCCCGGAAAACCGCTCGGCCGAACAGGCTCCTGCGCCCGAGGAAAAGCCCAAGAAGCCCCGCCGTCCCCGCAAAAAACCCGCCCCCAAGGCCGAGGGCGACGAGCCCGCGCCCTCCGGCGACACTCCGGCCCCCGACGCGGCAGAGTAACGTCTGGCCAGGCTGGCTGCCCTGGCTAGTCCGCGAGATCTTGGACGAGGGGCAAGCCGGGGCAACATAAATCCGGTGCAGAACAAAAAAGGCGCCGTTCCTCGGAACGGCGCCTTTTGCATGTGTGGCGGGTCTGATCAGAGACGCCGCAGGTACGCCTGCGAGACATAGCCCCGCATGCCCGGGGATCGATCCAAGGCAACCTCGCACCAGCTGGTGCCGCCTGTCGAGGTGCAGTCCAGAACCCGCACGACGGTGCCGTTAGGCAGGCCGGCATGTTGCTCGAACCCGGTGCCGGGGCCGCCGCGCAGCTTCAGCATGTCGTCTTCACCAACGCCATAGACCACGTGCCGCTCGGCCAGGCTGGACGTGGCACCGCAGCCGCCAAGGGCCAGCGCCGCCAGAGCGGTTGCCAGGATGGTTGCTTTCATGGGGATCTCCTGTTCTCTGCCTCGGAGCCGGGTGTAGCGCGGATCGTGGCCCGAGGGAAACCCGGGCTGATGCCGGATCACGCCAGCAGCCGTGCCAGCGCGCAGAATTGCTCCAGGGACACCTGCTCGGCCCGCTCGGTGGGCAGAATACCGGCGGTGTGAAGCTTGTCCTCGATATCCGGGGCAAGGCCCTTGAGTGAGGCGCGCATCATCTTGCGCCGCTGGTTGAAGGCCGCGGCGACCACCCGCTCCAGCACCTTGCGATCCGCCTCGAACCGCGGCTCGGGCAGCGCTTTCAGATGCACGACCGCCGAAGACACCTTGGGCGGCGGGGTAAAGGCGCCGGGCGGCAGGCTCAATACGATCCGCGCGTCGCAGCGCCATTGCGCCAGCACCGCCAGCCGTCCATAGGCCTTGCTGCCAGGGGTCGCCACGATGCGCTCGGCCACTTCGCGCTGGAACATCAGCGTCAGGGTCTGCCACTGCGGCGGCCAGGCCTCGGGGGTCAGCCAGCGCACCAGAAGCTCGGTGCCGACATTGTAGGGCAGGTTGGCGCAGATCGCGACCGGTGGCGTGAGCCGCGAGAGCAGGTCCAGCTCCAGCGCATCGCCCGAGATCACCTCGAGCCGGTCGGGATAGGCCTCGGCAATCTCAGCCAGTGCCGGCAGACAACGCGTGTCCTTCTCGACAGCCAGCACCTTGCGGGCGCCCTCGGCCAGCAGCCCACGGGTCAACCCACCGGGTCCCGGCCCGACCTCAAGCACATCCATCCCCGACAGATCCCCCGCCTGCCGCGCGATCTTGGCGGTCAGGTTGAGATCAAGAAGAAAATTCTGCCCCAGCGACTTGCGCGCTGACAGCCCATGGCTGGCAATCACCTCGCGCAGGGGCGGCAATCCATCGATGGCGCTCATCGCTTCCTTTGACTCCAAATATCCCGGGGGAGCAGCCGCAGGCTGCGGGGGCAGAGCCCCTCACGGCGCCGCGCAGCGGCGCTACCCACCAGCCGCGCAGCGGCTCCGCTGTCTTCGCAAATCACGCCGCCGCCCCAGACATCCGCCAGGCCGTGCGCAGCGCCTCGATGGTCGACGTCGGGTTCGCAATGCCCTTGCCGGCAATGCCGAAGGCGGTGCCATGATCGGGCGAGGTCCGGATGAAAGGCATGCCCAAGGTCACGTTCACCCCACGGTCGAAGGCCAGCGTCTTGATCGGGATCAGGGCCTGGTCGTGGTACATGCACACCGCTGCATCATAGCCCGCACGCGCCTCGGCGTGGAACATGGTGTCCGCGGGCAGCGGGCCCGATAAGTCCATGCCCTCGCCCCGCAGCCGATCCAGCACCGGCACGATGAGGTCGATCTCTTCGCGGCCCATGCGGCCACCTTCGCCCGCGTGCGGGTTCAGGCCGGCCACGGCAATCCGGGGCTCTGCGATGCCGAATTGCGCTACAAGCGCGGCGTGCGTGATCCTCAGGCGCGTTTCCAGCAGTGCAGGCGTTAGGACGGCGGGCACCTCCGACAGGGCGATGTGGATGGTGACAGGCACCACCCGAAGCTCGTCCGATGCCAGCATCATCACCACCTCGTCTACCCCGGCGAGATCGGCAAGGTATTCCGTGTGGCCAGGGTAGGCAAAGCCCGCCCCCTCGGCCAGCGCCTGCTTGGAAATCGGCAGGGTGCACAGCGCCGAACAGGCGCCAGATTGCACCAGCTCCACACCGCGGGCGATGGAGGCGATGACCCCCGCCGCCTGGGTGGGCTGAGGCGTGCCGGGCACCCTCGGACCGGGCATGCCGACCGGCAGCACAGGCAGGCCGCGCACGGCCGCATCCGCAGCCTGAGACGGATCGCTGATGACCACTGCAGGTACATTGCCCGGCAGGTGCGACGGCTCGCCCAGCCAAACGAAGGGCAGTTCAGGTCCAAGGGCCGCCCAGGCGGCCTCGGCCAGCTCCGGCCCGATGCCGGAGGGATCACCGCAGCTCAGGGCCACGGGCTGCCGGGGTGCGCTCATTGCTCGACGATGCGCGCGTTGGATCGCAGCTGCGCAAGGAAGCTGTCGGACAGCTCGGCGAGGCGCCTGTTGCGCAGACCCATCTCTACCTGGTTGCGGTCCACGTCCTCGACCGCCGAAGACGTGCGCCCGCAGAGCATCAGGAAGACCAGCGTCTGACCGTCCGACCGGGTAAGCGCGGTGGACACTTCGCCGGGATCGAGCTTCGAGAGTTCATAGGCGATGTCGGTGGGGATTTCCGAGGGCGGCAGCGCGCTGCGATCCAGCACCTGTTCGGGCTGACCCTTCGCAACGCCGTAGAGATCGTCGCAGCGGTCCACGCGGGAGGCCAGCACGCGGGCCTTCGCCAGCGTTTCCGGCGACCGACCACCAGCCATGTAATAGGCGGCATAGTCGATGCTCGAGATCTCGGGCGGGGTGTAGCCGCTTTCTTCGATGTCGCGCAGCTGGAACAGTGCCACGGCACCCTGAATGGGCAGCGGGTCGGTGACCTCTCCTGGCGCAAGGCCGAGCATCAGCGGTTGCAGTGCCTGAGGCAGATCGGTCAGGTCGCGCCAAGGCAGGCGACCGCCTTCGTCGCGGGTGGCGGTGGCGGAATACTGCCGCGCCTGCGCCGAGAACTCGGACACCGAGGTCAGCTGCGAGATGCGCTCGGCCCGGGCGCGAACTTCAGCGGCGTTCTGCGGAGTCAGCGGCATGATGATTTCGGAGAGAAGCACCCGCACGTTGGACTGACCGCCGGCCCCGGCAAGGGCGCGGTCGACCTCGTCATCGCTGATCTGGCTGACCTGGGCGCCGAACCGAGCGCGCACGAAGTTGCGCCATGCGATGCCGGCGTAGACGAAATCGCGGAAGGTCTGCTCGGCGACACCGCCGCCGGCAAGGGCCTGGATGAACTGCTCGGCGTTCATGTCGGCGCGGCCGGCGAACTCTTCCATGCCCTCGGCCACTTCAGTCTCGGTAGGAACAATGCCCTGGTCGCGAGCGGCCTGGAGCTTCAGTCGCTCTTCGATCAGCTGCTGGCGTGCGATTTCGGCGGGATTGCCAGGGCTGTTGAGCAGGGTCAGCATCTGCTGGCGTTGCGACAGCTCGTAGCCGGTCACCACCATCTCGTTCACGGTGATCGCCGGGCCGAACATGTTCTGCGCGGGGGCGGCCACCGGCGCGACCGTCAAGGCCAGGACGGCGGCAACGCTCAGCGAGCGGATAAGGCGGGCAGGGGTCAGTTGCATGTGCGTCGATACTCCTTGGCGCTGGCGGCGGTGCCGAACCCGGTCAGACCCACCATCAGGCCGAAATCGGTCGAAGGTTCAAGGTTCGTCGCGGACGCGAATTTGCGGGACACCGTGAGGTCCACCTGTACGCATTCATTGCGGTATTGCAGCCCGAGGCCGGTGCGGTCAAGTCGCCGGTCGGCGAGGTCGTAGCGCCATTCCGCGGAGCCGGTCCAGTGGCGGCCGAAGCGGTAGCTGCCATCAAAGCCCCATTCGGCCTGGCTTTCGTCGCGGTCCTCCAGCGGATCCTCGACGAGCATCACGTAAGTGGCCCCCAGATCCACCCGGTCGTTGGACCACGCGGCCCGGCTTTCGGCCTTGGAAAACTGCCAGTCGTCGTCCATCAGTCCGCGCACCGAGATGCTGAGGCCCAGCGGGTTGGTGAAGCCGCCCGAGATCAGCCAGTCGCTTTGGTGATCGTCGAGCCCCGATGACCGGCTCAGCCCACTGTCGAGATCACTGCGCCAGACCCGGCCAAGGGTCAGCCCGGCAGTCCAGCCGGACCGTCCCTGATGGGTCATGCGCATAGCAGCGACGCCAAGCTCGCCACGCTCCCGCCGGTCGGCGGCGGGAAAGTGCGAGAGCTCAAGCAGGTTGGCTTCGTCGAATTCGACGCGGGTGCTTTCGTCGGTGGGAACGTTCAGGCGCTCGCCGCCGACCCAGCCGTATTGCAGCACCGGCTCGATCAGGGTGCGTTCACCGCCTGCGCCGCGGCGCACAAAGGGCCAGCGAAGTTCAAGCGCGGCGCCGGGCGTCAGCTGGTCGGCCTCACCGTCGGCGGCGGCATCGTCCCAGGTGATGTATCGGTCGGCCCAGAGGTGAGTCTGCACGCCCGCCCGGATGCCGCCTGCCAGCGTCCAGCGGCGGTACCATGCAGCCTCGGCGGTCAGGCGCGCCATGTCGCGGCCATCGACGACGCTGTCGTCGTCGTTGCTGTCCACATCAAGCGTGGAGCGCCGGTAATGCCCGTGCAGTTCGGCCCCAAGCCGCAGCTCTCCGCCGATCCGCGACGGGAAGTATCGCCGCTCGATACTGCTGCCAAGGATCAGGGACGGCTGGGTGTCGTTGTCCTCGGCGGCGCGCAGGGTCTCGTAAGCGGTAAGATCGTGTTGTATGTATTCGTCCGCCCGGGCGCGGCTGACCAGAACGTAGCTTTCGAGGCGCTCCGACGGGCCATAATCGTATTCGTTGAAATAGGCGTCATCGGAGACGCTCTGCAGTTCGAACTCGAGCTTGTAATCGTTGCGCAGGCCGAATTCCCCGAGGGCGAAGAGATAGCCGCGGGTTTCATCCTCGACCAGCGTGTCGCGGGTGACGGCGCCGTTCAGCTCGATGGTGCCATTGGCGAAGGCCTGGCGGTAGCGTGCCTCGAGGGTGCGGGTTTCCGACGACAGGTAGGGCGTCAGGGTAAGGTCCTTGTCGTCGCCGATCGGGATGAAATAGGGCACCCGGATGCCTGTCCCCAGAAGAGAGGTGCTGCGGATCGTCGGCGTCAGGAAGCCGCGTGCGCGGCTCAGCGACGGGTCCGGCAGGCGAAGCTGCGGCAGCCACAGCAGCGGCACGTCGAGCACCCGGAACTGCGCGCCCTCGAAATAAAGCTGACGGGCGTCCTCGTCGTGGATCACCCGGTCGGCGCGGATCTGCCACAGCGGCACCTCGTTGCGGCCGCAGACCTGGCACGAGGTGACCGCAACGCGGCTGAGCTGGGTGTAGCGGCCATCGACGCGCTGCGCCTCGACGGCAGCAAGCTGCAGCTGTTCCTCCATCACCATGCGTGCGCCGGACAGCAGACCATTACGCAGCCCCTGATCCATCTGCGCCGCATCCGCCAGCAGCAGGTTGCCGGTATCGTCGGTGATGCGGATCGGCCCGTCGATGGAGAGGGTATTGCCTTCCTGATCGTATACGATGCGCGTGGCGGTCAGACGCACCCCGTCATGCAGCGCTTCGACATTGCCGGTGGCCACAAGCTGCGCGCCGTCCTCCACGTAGACCGCGTCGGCGATCAGGAGGGCGGGCTGAGACTGTTCAGCCTCGGCCCCGCCACGGATCACCGTCTCCTGCGCCAGAAGAGCGGCAGGGGCGGTCATGCCCAGAAGGGCGGCAAGGGCGAAGTGGCGGGCAAGACGCATCAACCGTCCTCCATCTGAAGGACCAGCCCGAGCGCCAGCAAAAGCGACGCGACGGGCGGAATCCAGGCGGCGAGAACCGGCGGCAACTGGCCGTTCTCACCCATGATCTGCGCGAAGTTGCGCACGTAGTAGAGGCCAAAGCCCAAGAGCACCGCCGCCAGCACATGCAGCCCGGTGCGGCCCATGCGCGAGGGGCGCATGGTAAAGCCCGCGGCCACCAGAACCATGGCCACGAGGAAAACCGGCCGTGCCAGTTCCATCTGGAACCATACAAGATGGCGGCGGGCGGAAAAGCCGGCCTCTTCAAGCCCGGCGATGAAGTCGGGCAGATCCCAGATCGCCACCGCAGAGGGGCTGCCAAAGCGGTCGCGGATGTCGTCGCGGCTCAGGTCGCTCTGGATGCGCAGGGTGTCGTGCTGCTGGGCCCCGGCCTCGGGGTTGATCCCTTCGGCCAGCGGCCAGGCCTTGGCGTTGCGCAGCACCCATGCACCGTCCTCGAGCTCTGCCTCCTCGGCCTCGACCCTCTGCACCGGGCCGGCGCCGGGAGCATAGCTGAGAAAGCTCACGTCGTAGAGGATGGTGGCGTCGGGGTTCGCGCTGGAGGCGCGGATCACGGTCTGGCCCTGTGGGCCGCCCTGGCGCAGCCACAGTCCATCGCGCCCGATGGAGATTACCGATGCGCCGCTGCTTTCGTAGCTTTCCGACAGGGCCGAGGCACGTTTCGACGTCGCCGCGACAAGCGGGTTGAAGATGGCCACGGTGACGGCGCTGATGATAAGCGCCACCGTGATTGGCCCCATCAGCGCGGTAAGCCCGGCGCGCCCCGAGGCGCGCACCACCACCAGCTCGGACGAGCGGGCCAGCATCAGGAAAAGCGCCGCGGTGGCAAGGATCATGACCAGCGGCAGGATCTCGTAGATGCCGTCGGGCAGGCGCAGCAGTGTGACCTGGAGGACTTGGGCGAAATTCGCCTCGCCCGAGAACTTGCGCAACTGTTCGACGAAATCCAAAAGGCCGATGAACAGGGCAAAGACCCCTAGGATCGACAGGAACATCCACAGGAAGCGGCGGGCGAAATAGCGGTGCAGGATCATGCGGTTGTCCCGTCTTCATCAGGCGCGGCCGGGCTGCCCGGCCGGAAGGGTCGCGCGGCCTGGTACAGCAGCAGCAGCGCCATGAGCAGGCCGCTCAGCGCTGGCACGTAAATCAGTGGCCAGAGCGCGGGGTTGGCTCGCACCGGGCCGCCCACGGCGCTTTCGATGACCTTGACCAGCACCAAAAGGAAGATCGCACCGACCACCTGTTTGGTCACTCCGAAGCGCGAGTAGCTCGCGCTCATCAGCGCCGCGTAGCCGATCAGCGCGGCGACGATGCACAGCAGCGGCTGCGCGATGCGGCCATGCGCCTCCTCGAGCAGCTCGCCCGGATCATCGCGGACTTCCTCGGCCACGGCAGCGGTCTGCGTCAGCAGCTCCAGCGTGGGGACCTGTTCGGCACGGCGCCGCTTGGCCCCGCCTGCGGCGACCATCTCGGAGATGTCGTAAGTCAGGTCGTCGAAATTGGTGGTGGACAGAGTCTGGTCCGACAGGCGCAGGGTCTGGGCGATGCCCGACTGCATGGCCAGCCGGGAGGCACCGTTCTCGCGCAGGAGGAAGGCGGTTTCGGCAGTGTAGGTGGTCACCCGGTCCTCGCTGCGACGGTCCGACAGGAACACGTCAAGCAATTCACCCTCAGGCGTGATGTCGCGGATGTAGAAGGTGATCCCCGACACCGGGTGAAGGAAAGTGCCCTCGTGCAGCAGCCGCGCGGTCACCGAGTTCGAGATCTCTCCTTCGCGAAGACGCAACTGTGATACCGATGCGGGTACCAGCGCATTGGCCAGCACCGCCATCATCAGGCCGATTATGACACCGAACACAAGCACCGGGCGCGCCAACCGCCACGGCGACAGGCCGGTGGCGCTTGCGACGGTCAGCTCGCTGTCATTGGACATGCGGTTTGTGACGTAGACCGCTGCGCCGAAAGCCGCCATGGGCAGCACGATGCCAATGACGCCGGGCAGGGCAAGCATGGTGAATTCAAGGAAAATTCCCGCTGTGTGCCCGTCTGCGATGAGTTCGTCGAACAGGCCCACGGAGGTGTTGACCCAGTAGACCATCACGAGGACGAGGGCGAAAAATCCGAACACGACCATGAGCTGCGACAGCATGTACCTGTCGAATCTCTGCACTGCCCGTCCCCCGTCATTCTTGCATGTTTTCGGTTACCCTAGACCAACGGCTTGTGCTGGAAAAGCTGCCTCTGGTCAATGTCGTCCGGCGGCCTTACCACTATTGCCAATCAATGGGAGAGCATGATGACAGATCTGCGCCAGATCACCTTCGTCGAAACCGATCTCGATGCGCTCAAGGACGCGCCCGGACGGGTTGCGGTGTTCGTCAACGCGGCGGGCCAGCTGGGGCGGGGCGCCCGGCGGCTGAACCGGCTGACGCGGGGCAGCGTTGCCCGGGCGGTCGAGGGTGAGGCCTGGGAAAAGCTGCCCGAGGGCGGGGTTGTGTCGCTGGCCTTTCCGGGCGGCATGGCGGCGGATGCCATCGATATCGTGAAGCTGGAACGCCGCGCCGAGGTCGAGCCGGCGCGCAAGGCCGGTGCGGCTCTGGCGCGTCTGGCGGGGGCATCGCCGGTGACCGTGCTGGGCGAGACGCTGGTGCGCCTGCCGCAGGTGGTTCTGGGCCTCGCCCTGCGCGGCTATGGCTACACCGAGGTGCGCAGCGACAAGGGCAAGCCGCTGGAGCCCGCCACCGTCCATTGCCCCAAGCCCGCCGAAATCGAGGCGGCCTGTGCCCCGCTGCTGGGCGTCGCTTCGGGGGTGTTCTTCACCCGCGATCTGGTGAACGCCCCCGCCAACGTGCTCACCACCACGGAATTTGCCACCCGGCTCGAGGGGCTGCGCGAGCTCGGGGTCGAGGTCGAGGTGCTCGAAGAGGACAGGCTGGCCGAGCTGGGCATGAACATGCTGCTGTGTGTCGGGCAGGGCTCTGCCTCGCCGTCGAAGGTGGTGGTGATGCGCTGGAAGGGGGCCGAGGCCGATCCGCTGGCGCTCGTGGGCAAGGGCGTGGTGTTCGACACCGGCGGTATTTCGCTGAAACCCGCGGGCGGCATGGAAGACATGACCATGGACATGGGCGGCGCGGGCGTTGTTTCTGGCGTCATGAAGGCGCTGGCGATGCGCAAGGCGCCCGCCCATGTGGTTGGCCTCGTCGGTCTGGTCGAAAACATGCCCTCGGGCGAGGCGGTGCGGCCCGGCGACGTGGTCACCTCGATGAAGGGTGACACGGTCGAGGTCATCAACACTGACGCCGAAGGCCGCCTCGTGCTGGGCGACGTGCTGTGGTACACGCAGGAACACGTCAAACCCGCTGCCATCGTCGATCTTGCGACCCTCACAGGGGCCTGCATCGTGGCGCTCGGGCACGAGAACGCCGCCGTCTTCTCCAACGACGATCCCTTCGCCAACGCATTCCTGCGTGCGGCCGGAACCGAGGGCGAGGGCGCATGGCGGATGCCCATGGGCAAGGCCTATGACGATCTGCTGAAATCCAATGTCGCCGACATGAAGAACATCGGTGGCCGCCCGGCGGGCTCCGTCACCGCCGCCCAGTTCCTGCGCCGTTTCGTGCGTGAGGACATGCCGTGGATCCACCTCGACATCGCCGGGGTCGCCTCGCTGAAATCCGAAGGCCCGCTGTCGCCCAAGGGCGCGTCGGGCTGGGGAGTGCTTGCGCTCGACCGGCTGGTGAGGGACCGCTTCGAAGTGCAAGCCGACGACGGAAAGGCCTGATCCGATGGGCGCGGCCATGTTCTACCACCTGACCCGGCGTCCCATGGAAGCCACGCTGCCGGTCCTGCTCGAGCGGTCGCTCGCGCAGGGCTGGCGGGTGGTGGTGCGCGGGGCGGCGGATCGGCTTGAGCGGCTCGACCACGCGCTGTGGGGCCCGGAGGACAGTTTCCTGCCCCACGGCCTTGCAGGCGGGCCGCATGATGCGCTGCAGCCGGTGCTTCTGACCGCAGGGACCGACATGACCAACGAGCCGTCGTGCCTGATGTCCGTGCATGGCGCCGAGGTGGACGCGGACGAGGTCAAGCGGCTCGACCGGGTGTGCATCCTGTTCGATGGCCATGACGAGGCGGCGCTGAACGTGGCGCGCGGGCAGTGGAAGGCGCTGACCGCCGCAGGCTGTTCGGCGCAATACTGGTCCGAGGAGTCGGGCCGCTGGGAAAAGAAGCAGGAGCGCTAGACGCTCCTGTTTTCAGCTACTTGGCAGATGGTCTTCAGAAGGTCTTGGGCGCCCGCCAGTCGGTGGAGTCGGTCCCGATCCGTGCCACGTCGAAGGGCGTGGTGAGGTAGATCTCGTTGATCCAGTTGCCGTAAAGCAGATGCGCATGGCTGCGCCAGCGGTTCAGCGGCGTGCGGGTGGGGTCATCGTCCGGGTAGTAGTTCGCGGGCACGTTGATCGGCTTGCCGGCGGCGACATCGCGGTCGTATTCTTCCTTGAGCGTGCCGGAATCGTACTCAAGATGGTTGAAGATGTAGAGCGCACGATGCGCCTTGTCCTCGACCAGCGCGGGCCCCGTTTCGGGCGAATGGATCAGCACCGGAAGGCCCGCCGCCTCGACCTCGGCCCGGCGCATTTCGGTCCAGCGCGAGACAGGCATTACCATGTCATCCGAAAAGCCGCGCAGGAAGGGTGACGCGGGCGCAAGGTTCTGATGCCGCACGCAGCCAAAGGCCTTGTGATCGAGAATGTGTTTCTTCACCCCATGGAAATAGTTGATCATCGCCATGCCGCCCCAGCACACGCCCATGGTGGCATGCACATGGGTCTGCGACCAGGCAAAGACCCGCGCCAGCTCTTCCCAGTAGGTGACCTCGTTGAACTCCAGATGTTCGATCGGCGCGCCGGTTATGACGAGACCGTCGAACTTTTCACCTGAGGCCTCGACCTCCGCGAAGGGGCGATAAAACGCCTCCATATGCTCGGCGGCGGTGTTCTTGGTCTGGTGCTCGGACATGCGGATCAGGCTGAACTCGATCTGCAGCGGCGTTGCACCGATAAGCCGGGCGAATTGGTTCTCGGTTTGGATCTTCTTGGGCATCAGGTTGAGCAGGGCGATCTTGATCGGCCTGATGTCCTGCCGCGATGCGCTGTCCTCGTCCATGACCATGACGCCCTCGCGGGTGAGAACGTCATAGGCGGGAAGCTCGGAGGGCAGCTTGATGGGCATCGTATCTATCCTGTCTCAGGGGTCTGCTGATGTAGACCCCCGGGGGGCATTGCTCAAGTGGGAAGCGCAGCAGCGACCACTTCGGTGAAATCGGCCTCGTCGCGGACGGTGGCCATGTCGGCGGCTTCGACCGTGACACCCCAGTGGCGGGCCATCGCCTCGTAACGCGGCTGGCGATGGGCGAGCGCACGGGCATAGGTCCAGCGGATGAAGCTGTCGGGGTCTATCTGCGCTTCGGGCAGGCCGGTTTCCTCAAGGTAGTCACGCCAGCAGCGTTCGAGGAAATCGGGCTGGTAGGCCATTGGTTTCGGCGCCTTGTCGAAGCGGCGCACCAGCTCTTCGGTGTGCGCGTCGGTCCCACGGATCCAGATCATCAGGGCGCGGTCCGACAGGTGTGCGAGGATCGGATCGTCGGGGTTTTCGGGATTCACCCATTCACAGATCGACCCGCCGGTATCGCAGACGAAATGCGGGTAGCCATACAGATCCTTTGCCCGGTCGATGAAATAGCCCGTGTCCAGAAGCGCCTGTTCCTCGGCACGGCGGAACTGGTCCTGTCGCGCGCGGTAGGTGTCCATGGGCAGCCCACCCTTGGCCACGTCGCCAGGCTTGCCAAGGTAGGTGGAGACCGGGGTGAGATTCTGGAAGGTGATGTTCGAGCCGATGTAGATCGAATCCGACAGCAGAAGATCGCGCAGGAAGGGCACCTGCATCGCCTCGCGCTTGGCGTTGTCGACGATGTACTCGCCCATGTAGCGGGTGCCGATGCGGTAGTCGATCGAGTAGTGGAACCAGCTTCCCGCGTCGCGCAACATCGATGAGACATGGGTCTTGCCAAGCCCCGACATGGCAAAGATCACGGCGCGTCTGCTGGGGGCATCGCGCCACGCTCGGGCGGTTTCGTAAGGCATGGGGAAGGCTCCGGGATTCGTCCGCGCCAGAGGTAAAGAGGCGCGGCCCCGGCGTCAAATGCCCAAGGCGCTGATAAGGCGTACCGGTCCTGGCGATCCGGCCTTGAAGGTCCGCCGGGGCGCCATGGAGCGTTGCGGCGGAAAAGGGGGCCACGGATGGCCCCCGTCATGCTCAGAAGCGGTAGGTGATCTTGGCCCCCACACCCCATGCAGTGTTGTCGTCGAACGAGGCGCGCGCCACGTCGGGCGTGCTGGTTTCCGGCTTGGCATCTCCCAGCCAGAAGTGGCTGACCCCGCCCGACACGCTTAGCTGTTCGTTGATGTTGTAGGTTCCCGCGAGGCGCAGCTGGGTATAGCCGGTCTTGGGCGCCAGCGGCGAGACGAGCTCGTCCCCCGGTGCTTCATAGGTGACGCTGACCGCCCCCGAGAACTTGTCATTGAACTTGCGTCCCACGCCCAGGGTCCAGGTGGTGGTGTCTTCCAGGTCGATGAGGCCGTCGCCGGTGACAGCAGTGAAGGCGGCGGGATCGACGCGGAACTGCGAATGGTGCACCCAGCGCACCGAGCCGAACAGCAGCGTGTCCTGCGCGATGCCGGTCTGGAAGTCGAGGTTCCAGCTTTCCGGTGTCTTCACCTCGGTCTCGCCCGAGGCGTTGAGCAGCGGCAGCGCCGGGATAGGGCCGGGGCCATCCGGGTCCACCAGCGGGCCGCGTTCGCGGGTCTCCATGTCATGGGTGATCTCGGACTGGTAGCTGAGCGCCACGCGCAGTGCGATGTCCGGCAGCTCGTAAGCGGCACCAACCACGTAGCCTGCGGCCCAGTCGTCATCCAGACTGACATCGTAGCCGGTCACCGGGCCATAGGCGATGCCCTCCAGGTGGATGTCTCCGCCCGCCTGCTGGAACCGCAGCCCCCCGAACGCACTGAAATTGTCGTTGAACTGGTACTTTGCCAGTGCGGTGATGGTGTGGGTGTTCGCCTCGGCGGTGGTGCCGCCGAAGACAGGGTTCTCGCCGCCGTATTCCACGTCCGCTCCCCACGGACGGTCATAGATCAGCGCCAGTGCCCAGCGGTCGTTCACGTCGTACTTCAGCGCGAAAGACGGCAGCCAGAAGTCCTTGCCGACATTATCGATGTCCTCGACCGGCAGGCCCTCTACGAATGCGATATTGCGCCCGCTGAGCTCTGGCGAGGCCTTGCCGAGTGAGAACTCCAGCAGGTTGCCCGTTTCAAACAGGATCATCAGCGATTGCGATGTCCTCTCGATACCCCCGGCCTGAGCGGCACCGGTGGTCAAAGCCAGGGCTGCAGCCCCGACGTATAGCGATTTCATGACGTTCCTCTCCCCTTGAACCTGTCACTCCTCCAAGGTTGACGGTAGTGGCCTGTCGATTTGACGGTCAAGCGATGACGAGGCGTCAGGTTGACGTAAAACTCCGTAACGTCACTTTTGCAGTTTTCGACCGAGTACGCCTGTTTCGTTCAGAATGTTGTAGTAGTTCGCACCGAAAATGATGGCAGCGCCGAGGAATACCCACGGATCGAGAACCTCGCTGTAAAGGGCCATGCCGATCAGTGCGATCAGGGGAAGACGGGTGAAGTCGATGGGCATGACCACTGGCGCGGGCGCCAGGCTCAGCGCGGTGGTCAGGCAGTAATGCGCCACGAGGCCACCGATGGCGATAACCACCACGAAGGGCCAGCTTTCTGCAGCAGGCAGGGCAATGTCACCATCGATACCAGCGCAGAACAGGCCCATAGCCGCTTGCATGGCGGTGAGCCAGAACAGGATGCAGGCGATGGTTTCGGTCCGGGTGAGGCGGCGGGTGAACACCGCCGAGCCGGCAAAACCGATGGCGGTCAGCGCTGCGGCGACAAGTCCGGGCGACAGCGGCTCGGCGCCCGGGCGGGTCACCACGAGGATGCCGACGAAACCGAATACCGCCGCCACCGCGCGGCTCTTGGTCAGCCGTTCACCCAGTACCAGCGGCGAAAGCAGGATCACCCAGAGCGGCGAGGTGAATTCCAGCGCGAAGACCTGCGCCAACGGGATCGTGGCGATGGCGTAGAACCACAGGTTCTGGCCGGTGAAGTGGCACAGGTTGCGCACTAGCTGCAAACCCATGCGCCGGGTGGTGATCTGACCCCAGCTCCGCGTCGCGCTCAGGACCACGCAGACGATGATCACGCCCAGGGCAGAGCGGTAGAACATGATCTCAAACGTATCGAGGTCGAGGCTGATCGCACGGCCGGCAAGGGCCATCGCGGTGAAGGACACGACGGCACCGGTCATCCACAGGACGGCTCGGAGGGTCTGGCTCATGGTCTCTCTCCCTTGGCCACCGGGGCGGCCTTCACATGCAAGCAGGCGGCACGGTCTCCGTGCCGCCCGCGCAGGACGTCTGGTGCCCTCCCGGGCGCTGCCTAGGGCGCTGCGACCAGCGCGCCAGCGCCTTGGCTCATTCGAGCTCGATGGTGCCCGGCGGCTTGGAGGTGCAATCGTAGAACACGCGGTTGATGCCCTTCACCTCGTTGATGATCCGGGTCGAGGTTTCGCCTAGGAACTCGTGGGTGAACGGGTAGTAATCGGCTGTCATGCCGTCGACAGAGGTTACGGCGCGCAGGCTGAGCGCGTAGTCGTAGGTCCGCCCGTCGCCCATCACGCCCACGGTACGCATGGGCAGGATTGCGGCAAAGGCCTGCCAGATCTCATCGTAGAGGCCGTGCTTGCGGATCTGGTCGATGTAGACCGCATCCGCCTTGCGCAGGATCTCGAGCTTCTCGCGGGTGATCTCGCCTGGGCAGCGGATGGCAAGGCCCGGCCCGGGGAAGGGGTGACGGCCGATGAAGCTGCTCGGCAGGCCAAGCTCGGTGCCCAGCGCCCGGACCTCGTCCTTGAAGAGCTCGCGCAGCGGCTCAACCAGCTTGAGGCCCATCTTCTCGGGCAGACCGCCGACGTTGTGGTGGCTCTTGATGGTGACGGACGGACCACCGGAGAAGCTCACCGATTCAATGACATCGGGGTAAAGCGTGCCTTGGGCGAGGAACTCGGCACCCTCGATCTGGTCGGCGTATTTCTGGAACACGTCGATGAACAGGCGGCCGATGATCTTGCGCTTGGTCTCGGGGTCCGAGACGCCTTCGAGCTCACCGAGAAACAGCTCGGTTTCATCGGCGTGAATGAGGTTAAGGTTGTAGTTGTCGCGGAACATCGACACCACCTGCTCGGCCTCACCAAGGCGCAGAAGGCCGTGATCCACGAAGACGCAGGTGAGCTGGTCGCCGATGGCTTCGTGCAGCAGGATGCCGGTGACCGAGCTGTCGACACCGCCCGAGAGCGCGCAGATCACCTGGCGGTCGCCGACTTCTTCGCGGATCTTGGCAATCATCTCCTCGCGGTAGGCGCCCATGGTCCAATCGCCGGTGAAGCCCGCGATCTTGACGAAGTTCTCGTAAAGCGTTGCGCCGTTAGGGGTGTGGTGTACCTCGGGATGGAACTGCACCGCGTAGAAGCGGCGGTCGAGGTCGGCGATCATCGCGAAAGGGGCGCCGGGCGATGTGCCGTAGACCTCGAAGCCCGGGGCGATTTCCGCCACGTGGTCGCCGTGCGACATCCAGACCTGTTCGCGTCCGGTGGCGTCGAGGAACCAGCCGTTGAAGAAATCAGTACTGCGCTCGGTCGGAAGCACGTAGGCGCGGCCGAACTCCGCCGTGGCGTGTTCTCCCGCTTCGACACGACCGCCGAGATCCTGCATCATGACCTGCTGGCCATAGCAGATCCCGAGGATCGGCACGCCAAGCTCGTAGGCCGATTGCGGCGGACGGGGCGAGCCCTCGCGCATCACCGAGTCGGGGCCGCCGGAAAAGATGATCGCCTTAGGGGCGAACTCGGCCAGGAACGCGTCGGTGACATTCTGGTAGGGGTGGATTTCGCAGTAGACGTTCAGCTCGCGCAGGCGGCGCGCGATGAGCTGCGTCACCTGGGAACCGAAGTCGATGATGAGGAGGCGATCATGCTGGGTCATGGCGACGCTTTAGGGGCGCTTGCGCCCCTGCGCAAGAGGCGAGGTGCCAGTTGTGTACCGATGATGCTTCCAGTCTCGAGGTCGACGGCTCACCGGGGCAGCCGGGAGTCATTCGATGGGGGACAGAAGGTCTGGCGCGGTGACAAGCTGCCGCACCCCGTGACTTTGGATTTCCTCAAAAATGTTGCCCATGGCGGCCCACGCATCAAGGGAGGTGATGTCGAGCCGGGCACAGCGTGGGCGCACGGACCATGTCACTTGCAGGGGCGAGCAGATCTCTTGGCTATAGCTCGGCCCGGTGGTCGAGCCGAGAAATACCACCGGATTGCCTGTCCCGGTAGGCAGGGACCGCGCTTGGCTGAGGCCATTGCGCATGGTCCCCATGTAGACGAAGTCGCGAAAATCCAGCGCCGTTGGGTCGTTCACGACAAGGAAGACCTGACTTTCCACCCGAAGCTCGGGGTTCCGACAGGCATCCGACAGACACGAGCCAAGGCCCGGCCCCGGTGCGATATTGCAGCTGGAATAGACCCAGTGCACTTCGATCGTGTCGCCGGGTTCGACCCCTTCGAAGCGGGCGCCGTTGCGCCGGGGCCGGCTGAGTTCCGACGGGCTGAGGTTCTGCCCTCCAGAGCAGCGGAACCCGCCATGGTCACCCGGCCCTGCATAGATGGAAAAGCCCGGCCCCATGTGTTCGGCATTGGTGTGCGTGTGGATATTGCACAGGTTCATCTCTTCGGGCGGCGGTGCAATCTGGAATCGTGAGGGATTGCGTCCGTAGGGATTGGTGATGTCACGCGGTGTCTGCGGGCCGAAGCCCTGACAGGTCGCACCATGGCCGGACGACACCGGGGCCGAGACGCTCGCCTGCGTAGCGCCTGTCGCATGCGGGTCCTTCGCTATATGCCGTTCAGCGCCCTGGCCACCGCTGTCGTGACCGGCCGCCGTGGCGCCGAATCCGGTATCTTGGCCATGGGTTCCCGGCGGCAGGGCGGAACGACTTCTTCCGTGAGTGGCTTCAGCGCAGGCCGTGCCGGCAGTCAGGCCGAGGACACAGATCAGGGAAACGACAAAGCGATACATTTCTGTGAAAGCTCCGGAATTGGGCGGTTCGTGCCGTGACTCGTTGGTGCGCAACATGGCGCAAAACCCTGAAGTGGCTCCTAATGGATCAGTAGATGGCGTCCGGCAGGGGCATATTGTCCGAATGGAAGCGGCGGCGGTCGCGCCATGCGCTGTAGACTGCGATGGCGCAGAAGATGACGACGTAGGTCACGCCGCCCGCAAAGATGACCTCGCCCGGGATGGCGCCGACCGAGGCGCGCTGCGTCGCCTCGTCCCAGGAGGATACGGGCGTGGGGTGGACGGTAATCTTGCCGAGGAAGGCGGCCACCTGGATGAACATGATCCAGATGTAGCTGCGCCTCAGTCGGCGTCCGAGGGCCTGCGCGTAGGATAGGTGGAACACAGGATAGACGTAATCATGGGCGAGCATCTGGCGCCATAGGGGGTTGGGGGAACGCGCCCGCGGGTCGAGAAGCGCCGCGTAGAAGTTCTTTTCCATGCCGCGAAACCTGGTGCGCCAGATGTCACAATACCGGTAACGCCGGGCTTCGAGCGTCAGGAAAAACAAGTTGAGGATGCCCACCAGGACCAGCGGCAAGGGGGACGCCTCCGGCGCAGCAAAGGAAATTGACAGCGCGACCCCCAGCGTCACCACTGCCCAATTCGTGGTCGTGTCGAGCCGCGTGCGCCATACCGAACAGCGATACACCTCGCCCCTGTAAAGATGCGCCAACGCGCCGATTTCCGCGGTGGTGAGGTCGGGTAGCCCGGCTCCGCCGCCGGGGCCGTCGCCGTCACGATTGCGGCTGGTGGGCCCGGTGCTGGTGATGCGTACGGTGTCCCGGTCCGTTCCTTCGGGACCGATGACTCGTGCGTGTGCGCCGCGCCGCCTTGCGGTGTGCCATGCTGTTTCTGCGCCTGCTGACATTGGCTCTGCTCCCGATCGGGCCTTGCTGCCCGCCTCCATCATCCCCACCACCGGTCAACGAGCTGTTAACGTCATCAAAGCGATACATGGGTTTTTAATCTTTGACGGAGTATCCCCTTCGGACAGGTGGACTTGACTGGTGGGCAGGAGACGACGGAATGTCGCTTTTTCCCGTCAGGTGCCGCTAACCGCCCGGTAAGGCTGGGCAGGGCAAGCTAGAAGGAAGGGACAATCGCGGTCGAAGTGCGTCCGCAAACCAGTTCGGAGGGATCACATGACGGAAGCAACCGCCCAGAGGCGCGGCAGAAGCGGTGGCGGTGCCGCGCGCCGGGCTGCCCGTAGCGTGACCTCGGTGGAGACCGCACGTTTCATCACGCGCAACATCCCCGACATGGAGATCCTGAACGAGGAAGCGCTGGAGATCATCGAGCACAATGCCGAGACGGTGCTGGAAGAGATCGGCGTCAACTTCGTGAACAATCCCGGGGCACTGGCCCGCTGGAAAGAGGCCGGCGCCGAGATCGAGGGCGAGCGTGTCCGCATCCCCCGCGGCCTTGCCCGGCAGCTTTGCAGCACCGCGCCGTCGCAGTTCACTCAAGTTGCCCGCAACTCCGCCCGCAATGTCGAAATCGGTGGCCGCAACCTGGTCCTCGCCCCGGTTTACGGCCCGCCTTTCGTGCATGACGCCGTCGGTGGCCGCCGGTATGCCACCATCGAGGATTTCCGGAACTTCGTGAAACTCGGCCAGATGTCGCGCTGGCTGCACCATTCCGGGGGCACCGTGTGCGAGCCGACGGATGTGCCGGTGAACAAGCGGCACCTCGACATGCTGCACGCTCACATGACCCTGTCGGACAAGCCCTTCATGGGCTCGGTCACCGAACCCAGCCGGGCGCAGGACAGCGTCGACATGTGCGGTGTGCTCTTTGGCAAGGACTTCGTGCAGGACAACACGGTGATGACCTCGCTGGTCAACATCAACTCGCCGCTGACCTTCGACGACACCATGATGGGCGCGCTCGAAGTCTATGCCGCCAACAACCAGGCCTGCATCGTGTCGCCCTTCATCGTCGGCGGTGCCATGGCGCCGGTGTCGGTCGCGGGGACACTGACCCAGGTGCTGGCCGAGGTGATGGCAGGCGTTGCCTACAGCCAACTGGTGCGCAAGGGCGCGCCGGTAATCTTCGGCGCCTTCGTGACATCGATCGACATGAACTCTGGCGCGCCGACCTTCGGCACCCCCGAGGCTTCGCAGATCACCTATGGGGCGGGTCAGCTGGCTCGGCGGCTCGGGCTGCCGTTCCGCTCGGCCGGCTCGTTCTGCGGCTCGAAGCTGCCCGATGCGCAGGCCGCCTACGAGACGGCAAACACGCTCAACAACGGGCTTTATGCCGGGGTAAACTTCATGCTGCACGCCTGCGGATGGCTCGAAGGAGGGCTCGTGGCCTCTTACGAGAAGTTCGTGATGGATGCGGACCAGCTTGGCGCATTGCACAAGATGGCAGCCGGTGTTGCCATGGATGAAAACGCTCAGGCGATGGATGCGCTGCGCGAAGTGGGGCCGGGCGGGCATTATCTTGGCTGCGCCCACACGCAGGCCAACTTCAAGGAGGCGTTCTGGCGCTCGGAGCTGCTCGATTACAAGCCGTTCGAAACCTGGGCCGAAGAAGGCAGCCGCGATACCATGGTCCTCGCCGGGGCGCGGGTCAGGAAGCTGCTCGACACCTACGAACAGCCGCCGCTGGATCCCGCTATCGCCGAGGCCCTGAGCGCTTTCGTGGCGGAAAAAAAGGCGGCGCAGCCCGACAGCTTTACCTGATCATACATCTGCGGGCGCTGCCTTGTCAGGATGCAGCGTCCGCGCGCGCGGCTTCGAGCAGGTGCGCTTCGCCAATCAGTGCCGCCAGCACTTCGACATGGCGGCTGGCGGAATAGCCGCCTTCACCGCTGACCCGGCAATCGTTCAGCGTTGTTTCTATCTCGAACAGGCTGAAAACGGCAGGCCCGCTGCGCAACGGCGTCATCCCCAGTATCCGCCCCAGGTGCCGTTCTCGCCGATACTCGCTCGCCCCGACGCGTGCGGCCTCAACCAGCAGTTTCGGCCGGCGCAGCGACGACAGCATTCCCATGACATCCTGCATGTCTCGTATCCTTTCAATGAGGTGACGAGCCCATGGTGGCATGCTCCGGGCGATGTTGCGGAGCTGTCGCGCGCAGCGCGCGGCTTGTTCAGAATTGTTTATAAATTGAAGCTAATTTCAGGTGGTCGCAATTGTTGTTAACCAACAGGTAACCCCACACTGCCCAAGGTTGCGATATTCTGGGGAAAACTCTGTGGATAAATGACTGGCCTAGGGGATGAAAGACATGGTTTGCCGTAGCGAAACAGATGTTGCCGTTCGCCTTCCTGCCTGGGTGCCGGAAGATGCAAAGCACTATCTTGCCCATACGGAAGGTGGAGAGGCGATACGGAAACTGGCGCGACACGCGGGTTGCCACGCTTCGACGGTCTTGCGCCAGGTGCGAAAGATCGAAACCTTGCGGGACGATCCGCTTGTCGACGGGGCCCTGAGGCGGTTGGGACGCCTCAATGCCCGGACCGCCGACAAGGAGTTCGGAAAGATGACAGAGCCTCTCCGGGATGACCAGACACCGGATTCCGCCATGCTTGCCCGCGAAGCGCGGCGCGTGTTGCGCAGATTGTGTGAAACCAGCGCCGTGCTTGCGGTCGCGGATAAGATGGAAAAGGCCGTGGTGGTCCGCGACCTTGGCGACGGCGGCTCTACCCGCACTGCCGTGGTGGATGCGCCGGTGGCACAGGCGATGGCGCTGAAAGGCTGGATTGCCTGCCATGCGCCGGGCCGGATCTCGCGCTACCGGATCACGTCAGCGGGGCGGGTGGCACTGAGCAAGTTGCTGGCAGATCAAGAAAACAAGCTGCGCGGCTTTGCCGAGGCTCAGGCCGGCTTTGCCCGGACCTCGGATGCAGAGGCGGCCATGGAGGCCGCCGCCGCCGATCCACAGGCGCGCCGGCGGGCGATGATGACGGAAAGCCCGCTGGTGCTGCTTTCCCGGCGCCGGGACAAATCCGGTATGCCCTTTATCTGCGATGATCTGGTCCGGGCAGGGGAGCGCCTTCGCGAGGATTTCGAACTGGCGCAGATCGGCAATCGCGGCGCGCAAAACTGGGATCAGTTCCTGACACCGGGTGCGGACATGGAGGTGACAGAGCTGCCCCGTGGTCCGGAGGCGGCGAGAGGGCGTTTCATCGCCGCCCTCAAGGAGCTTGGGCCGGGGCTTGGTGACGTTGCGCTGCAATGCTGCTGCTATCTCGAAGGCCTTGAGATAACCGAAAAGCGTATGGGCTGGGCCGCGCGGTCCGGCAAGGTTGTCCTACGTATCGCGCTGCAGCGCCTCCAGCGGTTCTACGAGGAGACCAATGCCAAGGGCGGCGGGCTGATTGGCTGAAGCCTACCCCGGGGGGACGCGTTGGGCTTGCAGGAAACGGGCGCGGCAGATCGCCTCTGCCACGCCCGTCTTGTGTCGTACTGTCGAAATCAGCGCGGCAGGGCAGCGGCCTCGGCGGCAAGCGCCTCGATCCCTGCCCAATCGTCCACGTTCACCATGTCCTTCGGCGCCACCCAGCTTCCGCCGCAGCACAGAACGTTGGACAGCTTCAGGTAATCGCCCACGTTCTTCATGCTGACGCCGCCCGTAGGACAGAATTTCAGCTGGGGCAGCGGCGCGCCTATGGCCTTCAGCGCCGGCGCGCCGCCATTGGCTTCGGCGGGGAAGAACTTCAGCATGGTATAGCCGCGTTCATAAAGGCGCATCGCCTCCGACGAGGTGGCGGCCCCCGGCAGCAGCGGCAGGCCCGCTTCCTCGCAGGCATCTAGGAGCCGGTCCGTGGCACCGGGCGAGACGCCAAAGGTTGCGCCCGCGTCGATTGCCGCGTGGACATCCGCCGGGGTCAGAAGCGTTCCCGCGCCGACGATGCCGCCCTCGACCTTCGCCATTTCAGCGATGGCCTCGAGCGCGCAGGGGGTGCGCAGCGTCACTTCCAGCGCCGGAAGCCCGCCCTTGACCAGCGCCTGCGCAAGGGGCGCGGCCTTCGCGGCATCCTCAACCACCAGCACCGGGATCACCGGCGCCATGCGGCAGAGCTTTTCATTCGACAGGCTTGCGTCCTTCGGGGTGATCATGCGGGCCTCCTCGCGGGTCTGTTTCAGTGCCGTTTAGCACGATCCGGTTCCGATGTAAGGCGCTAACATTACTCTGAGCCGAACTCTTGTTCGTCCGCCGCAACCGCCGCGCGGAAATCCCCAAGCAACGTCGGATCGGCCGAATGCACGCGGTTCCAGGTGGGAATGAAGGGCGTTTCCTGCGGGTTCTCGATAAAGAGCTGCCCGGCTCTCACGATGTTCTCGCCGAACATCTCGATGGATCGCTCCTCGGCGTGGCGGTCTATGGTCAGCCCGTTCATCCGAGCATCTGCCGAATAGGCCTCAAGCAGATCAAGCGCGGAACGGTAATAGGTGGCCTTCAGCGTGCGGAACACGTGCGGCGTAAACACCGTACCATCGGCAGCCAGCTTGCGGTAGATCGCCTTGCAGATGTCCGTGGACATCCGCGACAGGCCCCGGCTTGCATCTTCGGGCGACAGATCCTGGTGTTTGTGGTCGTAGTTGTCGGCGACCTCCACCTGGCAGACCTGCCGGGGCCCGAGGTTGCGCCACGCCTCTGACAACACACCGATCTCGAGCCCCCAGTCGGACGGGATCCGCAGGTCCGGCAGCGGCCCGGTCCGCAGCGCCATCTCGCCCGACAAAGGGTATCGGAAGGCGCGCAGGTAATCGATGTAATCTCGGTCCCCGATGGTGCGCTTGAGCGCAATCAGAAGGGGCGAGACCAGGAGGCGCGTTACCCGGCCATTGAGCTTGCCGCCGCCAACTCGGGCGTAATACCCCTTGGACAGCTGGTAGGAAAAGGTCGGATTGGCAACGGGATAGACCAGCCGGTCGAGCATCTCGCGCTTGTAGGTGACGATGTCGCAATCATGGATCGCCATCACCGCGCTGTCAGCGCAGGAGATGAGGTAACCCATGCAGCCCCAGACGTTCTTGCCCTTGCCCGGCTCTTGTGGCGCAAGGCCCAGCCCTTCGAGCCGCTTCATGATGGCGGTCATTCGGGGGCTGTCGTTCCAGATCACCGTGGTGAGCTGAGGCAGCCCCGAGAAGAACTGGCGGGCGTGGCGATACTGTGCCTCGTTCGCACGGTCGAGCCCGACGATGATGCGATGCAGGTAACTTACCTTCGCCAGCTCCGACAGGATATTGGGAAGCGCATCCCCTTCGAGTTCCGAGAACAGCGACGGCAGGACCAACGAGATCTTGCGGCTTTGCGCGAAGGTGTCGAGCTCGTAGACCAGCTCTTCGTGCCGGCGTGAGCGCAGGTTGTGGAACTGGGCAATGTTGCCGTTCTGCTGGAAGTCGGCCATTCAGTCGTGTCCTTGCATGAGGGCGGGCTGATCGAGCAGCCCGAGGATGGCGGCATTCCAGCCTTCGGGGCCGGGCAGGGTGGTGCGCAGGATGCGCCCCTCTGCCTCGCCGGACAGGGGGGCGATTCCCTTGCCATGGTCGTTGCGGATGATGACGCCGCGGGTGGCGGTCTCGATCATTTCGATATCGTTGGGCGCATCGCCAAGCGCGATGGCGATGTCGCGGCCCAGATCACCCATGATGCCCTGCATCTGGCCCGCTTTCGTGCCACCAAAAGACAAGGTGAGGAAGCGTCCGCCGCTGCGGGCGGTGACGCCGCGTGCCTCCAGCGCCGCAAGGAAGGCGCGCTGCCCGGCGTCGGATCCGGACCACAGGCCCGGTTCGGTAAAGCTGCGCTGTCGGGCAAGCCCCGCGCCCTCGGGGTTCAGGCCGGTAATCTGCGCGACCTGCGCATCGGTCATGTCGCCGAATCCGCGGTAGGGCGCCCGCAGGTCTTGGGGCAGCTCGGACAGGATGGTACGCAGCCTGTCGTAATCGCCATGAGCGCCAAGGGTATCGCCCGGTGTCACTCGGGCGGCGCCGTTCTCGACGATGATCGGCGTGTCCCCAAGGCCAAGCGCCGCATGCAGCGGCAGCATCTCTGGCGCGGTCTTGGAACTGGCAAGGATCAGCGGCACGCCAAGCTGCGACAGTGCGTGCAGCGCAGGGGCCGCGGCGGCGTGGCTGTAGGTGGCGTGGTCCAGCAAGGTTCCGTCGAGATCGGTAAAGACGATCAGCCGTCCGTGCCATTCATGCAGGGTCTTCATGAAGATGAGGTAACCATATCCCAATTGACGGGGGAACATTCCACGCGCCTTTGCCTCGCCGCGACAAGGCAACTTGCCACTTTGCCAAGCGATTCTGTGCAGGCCACAGCCCGTAGTTGAAACGAAAAACGCCGCCCGGTGAGGGGCGGCGTTCCGGTTGGGTCGGGAGCGGATCGCTCAGGCGACGTTTTCGAGGCTGACTTCCGGTGTCACGCCGAGCGCGTGGCAGACATCGCGGGTCAGTTCCGGACGGTTGAGCGTGTAGAAGTGCAACTTGTCGACACCGCCTTCAAGCAGCTCGGTGCACAGTTCGGTACAGATTGCCGTGGCAAGCAGATCCGTACGACCATCGCGTTCGGCGGCCTCAAAGGCCTCGATCACCCATGCGGGGATCTTGGTCCCGGTGGCCTCGGCAAAGCGGCGCGCGCCCTTCCAGTTCTCGATGGGCAGGATGCCCGGCACGATCGGCTTGTCGATCCCGGCCTTCTCGCAGGCATCACGGAACCGGAAGAAGCTGTCTGCCTCGAAAAAGAACTGGGTCAGCGCCTCGGAGGCACCGGCGTCAAACTTGCGCTTGAGGTACTCCACGTCCGATGTGGCACTGGGGGCCTCGGGGTGGATGTCGGGATAGGCGCCGACGCGGATGTTGAAATCACCGGTCTCACGCAGTGCCTCGATCAGCTCGACCGAGCTCTTGAAGCCGTCCTCGTGGGGCACGAACCCATCCGAGCCCTTGGGCGGATCGCCCCGCAGAGCGACGATGTCGCGAACACCGGCTTCGCGGAACTGCTTCGCGATGCCAAGGGTTTCCTCGCGGGTGGCGTTAACGCAGGTGAGGTGCGCCGCGACCGGCAGGCCGGAATGCTTGTGCAGGGTCGCCACCACGTCACGGGTCAGCTCGCGCGTCGTACCACCGGCACCATAAGTCACGGAGACAAAGCGGGGTGCGAGCGGGGACAACGTCTGCATGGTGTCCCACAGGCGGAAGGTCGCCTCGATGTTGCGGGGCGGGAAAAATTCGAAAGAGATCTCGGGGCGGTTCATGCCTTGGGTCCTCGTCTTGGTTGGCCTCTTGTCGCACAGATGCGGATGTGAGACAAACTCATAAATCTCAACAACAACATGAGCGAAACGCTAGGATGCATATCGAGTTCCGTCACTTGCGGACCATCAAGGCCATTCACGATTCCGGCGGCCTCGCGCGGGCGGCGGACGTGCTGAACATCACGCAATCGGCCCTGTCCCACCAGATCAAGGGGCTCGAGGATCAGACCGGGGTCGAGCTTTTCGTGCGCCGGTCCAAGCCCATGCGCTTGTCGGCGGCGGGGATGCGGCTGCTTCGCCTGGCCGAACAGGTGCTGCCCCAGGTCGAGGCGGCACAGGCCGAATTCGATGGTCTGCGCGCGGGCAAATCGGGGCGGCTGCACATCGCCATCGAATGCCACGCCTGTTTCGAATGGCTTTTCCCGGTGCTCGAGGCGTTTCGCAAGAGCTGGCCCGACGTGGACGTCGACATCCGCCCCGGCCTTGCCTTCGACGCGCTGCCCGCGCTGCAGAAGGAAGACGTGGACGTGGTGATCTCATCCGATCCGGAGGTGCTGCCGGGGGTCACTTTCACGCCGCTCTTCGACTACAGCCCGGTGTTCGTGGCCGCTGCCACCCATCCGCTGGCGGAAAAGGACTGGATTGACGCGCAGGACTTCCGGGGCGAAACGCTTATCACCTACCCGGTGGACCGGGCGCGGCTCGACATTTTCTCGCAGCTTCTGAGCCCGGCCAAGGTCGAGCCTGCTGGCATCCGCCAAGTGGAGCTGACGGCGGTGATCCTGCTGCTGGTGGCATCGAATCGCGGCATCTCGGTGTTGCCGGATTGGGTGGTGCGCGAGGTGAAATACAGCTCGGACTACATCACCCGGCCCCTGACCGAAACCGGCCTCAAGCGCACGCTTTACGCCGCCAACCGCACGGATGACCTGGAAAAGCCCTTCATGAAGGACCTTGTCCGTCTTGCCGGTGTCGAGGCGAGAAAGCTGCAGCGATGAACAGCACGTCCCGGCCCGCAAAAGGCCGGGACGGCCGTATTGTCAGAGGGTCTGGAGATCAGACGCCATCATGCGCCCGTCGCGACCCTCCTTGAGTTCATAGCTGACCTTCTGATTGTCGGCGAGGCCGGTCAGGCCAGAGCGTTCTACCGCTGAAATATGGACGAAAATATCCTTGCCGCCGTCGTCCGGGGCTATAAAACCGTAGCCCTTTGTGGTGTTGAACCATTTCACGGTGCCATTCGGCATGTTCCCGTGCTCCTTCCAGTCGTTCCCAATGTTCTGCCCGGTCATGCCGGGCGCCCCGCAACGTTCGCTTTTGGGGGGAGCAGCGGCTGGCGCACCGTCTCCCCGTGTCCGGTCGGCGAAGTTACAACCTGAGCGTTGCACAGGTTCGGCAAAAATCAAGACAAAGACTTCGCTCTCGCAGCGTCAGGCGCTATTTTGCCCCTTCAGAGGCAAAAGGAATGGCCAAAATGAAGCTGTACGGGCTCAAGACCTGCGACACCTGCCGCAAGGCGAAAAAGGCGCTGCCGGAGGCGGACTTCATCGACGTGCGCGAGGAGGGCGTCCCCGCCGAGTTGCTGAGCGCAGCGCTCGTGCGCTTTGGTGACAAGCTGGTGAACACACGCTCCACCACCTGGCGCGAGCTCTCTGAGGAAGACCGCAAGGGCACCCCGCAGGAGCTGCTGACCCAGCATCCCACCTTGATGAAACGCCCACTTATCGATGACGGAGAGACACTGTACCTTGGCTGGGACAAGGCCACGCAGGCATCGCTCGGGGTCTGAACCGCGTCAAAGGTGATGAAGCCAGACATGAAAACGCCCCCGGCAGAGCGCTGCGCGGGGGCGTTTTGCTGTGTTGCGACCGTGGCCCGGCTCAGGGCTCAGCGCAGGTCGGGTGCGGTGGCCTCGTGGCCAAGCTCTGCGGTGATCTCGTCGAGCAAGGCAACCTTGGTCTGCTTTTCGCCAAGTCGGCGCACGGTGACGGTGCGTTCCTCCACTTCGCGATGACCAACCGCAAGGATGACCGGCACCTTGCCCACGGAATGCTCGCGGACCTTGTAGTTGATCTTCTCGTTGCGCAGGTCGGCCTCGGCGCGCACGCCAGCGGCCTTGAGTGCGGTGACAACCTCCAGAACGTAATCGTCGGCCTCGGACGTGATCGAGGCGACAACCACCTGGCGCGGGGCCAGCCAGAAGGGCAGCTTGCCTGCGTGTTCTTCGATCAGGATGCCGATGAAGCGCTCGAAGCTACCCAGCACGGCGCGGTGGAGCATGACCGGGCGGTGCTTTTCACCATCTTGGCCCACATAGCTGGCATCGAGCCGCTCCGGCAGGTTGGGGTCCACCTGAAGCGTGCCGCACTGCCATTCGCGGCCGATTGCGTCGGTCAGCGTGAACTCGAGTTTCGGGCCATAGAAGGCGCCTTCGCCTTCCTGCAGCTCGAACCCGTAGCCGGCCGCCTTGCAGGCATCGCCAAGCGCCGCCTCGACCCGGTCCCAACTCTCCTCGGACCCGATACGTTTTTCGGGACGGGTGGAAAGCTTGATGGTCCAGTTCTCGAAGCCGAGGTCGGCGTAGATGCGGGCAAGAAATTCAATGAATTTCTTGGTCTCCGCCTCGATCTGGTCATCGGTGCAGAAGATGTGGGCGTCGTCCTGCGTAAAGCCGCGCACCCGCATGATGCCGTGCAGCGCGCCCGACGGCTCGTAGCGGTTGCACGAGCCGAATTCGGCCATGCGCAGCGGCAGGTCGCGGTAGGACTTGAGCCCATGGTTGAAGATCTGCACGTGGCAGGGGCAGTTCATCGGCTTGAGCGCGTTGATCGCCTTTTCACGGGCATGTTCTTCGTCCACTTCGACGATAAACATGTTTTCCTGGTAGTTGTCCCAGTGCCCGGAGGCTTCCCACAGCTTGCGGTCGACGACCTGCGGAGTGTTCACTTCCACATAGCCGCCGGCGGTCTGCATGCGGCGCATGTAATCCTGCAGGCTGGTGTAGATCGACCAGCCGTTCGGATGCCAGAAGATCTGGCCCGGCGCTTCGGCCTGCAGGTGGAACAGGTCCATCTCGCGGCCCAGCTTGCGGTGATCGCGCTTGGCCGCTTCTTCGAGGAAGTTGAGGTATTTCTTCAGATCATCGCGGTTCTTGAAGGCCACGCCCTGGATGCGCTGCAGCATGGGGCGGGTGACATCGCCGAACCAGTAGGCGCCCGAGACGCCCATCAGCTTGAACGCGTCGGCGGGCAGCTGGCCGGTGTGCTGAAGGTGCGGGCCGCGGCACAGATCCTGCCACGCACCGTGCCAGTACATGCGGATCGGCGCGCCTTCGGGGATACGATCGAGCAGCTCGACCTTGTAGGGCTCGCCGCTGTCCTCGTAATGCTTGCGCGCACGCTCCCGGTCCCAGACCTCGGTGCGGACGGGATCTCGGGCCGCGATGATTTCCTTCATCTTGGCTTCGATCTCGCCAAGATCCTCGGGGGTGAAGGGCTCGGTGCGGTCAAAATCGTAGAACCAGCCGTTCTCGGTCACCGGGCCAATGGTGACCTTGGTGTCCGGCCAGATCGCCTGGACCGCGCGGGCCATGACATGCGCCATGTCGTGACGGATCAGCTCAAGCGCGGCGTCCTCTTCGGACATGGTGTTGATGGCGATGGCGGCATCGGCCTCGATCGGCCACTGAAGATCCCAGTGTTGGCCGTCGACGGTGGCGGAAATCGCCTTCTTCGACAGGCTCTTGGAGATCGACGCAGCGACATCGGCGGCGGTTACGCCGGCCTCGAACTCACGTGCATTGCCATCGGGAAAGGTTAGGGAGATCTGGGCCATCTATGGCTCTCCTCGTCGGTCTGGCGCCCACGGAACGCCCGGTTGCGGGTATATGGTTACCTGCGCCTTGTGACCCCCGTGGTCAGGGGTGTCAAGAACCCGTGGTGCCCCCTTGTGGTGCTGGCGATGCGGCTTATCCTTTTAATGGAACGGGATGCGGGCGCCGGCGGGCGCGCCATCCCGAACGGCAACAGGAGACAGCGATATGATCCGTCGCACATATGCCATGGTTCTTTTCACCGCCGCGCTCGGAGCGGCGGCCCCTGGCCTTGCCGCCGCGCAAGGTTACGCGCAGGGCAGCACAGGCGTGCACGAGCGCAACTGGACCCTCAGCATCGGACGCCCCGTAACGCTGACCCGAGGCGAAAAAAGCCGCCTTGCTTTCCTGATGCCCCGGGCTGACCCGGCCAGCATCACGCCCGAACAGGCCGGGCGGGTGAGGGGCATCCTCCACAGCAACCGAAGCGACAGCAACAAGCGCAGCCGCCTCCGGATGATCCTGCGAAACTGACCGCGCCGAAAAGGGCTGGCTTAGTGTTTCGAAGCATCGTCCCAGCGCGCCTCGAGCACCTCGAGCGCGGCGATACGCTCTTCGGTCTTGGGGTGTGACAGCAGCCATGCGGGCACACCGCGCCCGCCGCCGGAGAGCTGATCGAGCTTGCGGAACAACGACTTCTGATGGGTCACGCCGATCCCCGCCTTGTGCAGGAGGGCCGCGGCATAGGCATCCGCCTCGTATTCATCGCCGCGCGACAGTCGTGCCGACAGCAGGCGCATGAGCATGCTTGCAACCCATGGACCAACACCCGGCAGGATCCGTCCCAACACCATCACGAGGGCTGTCCGGATAGCATTCTGCCCGGAAAAGTCGATCATCCGCCGCCGCGAATGCCCCAGCGCCACGTGCCCCAGCTCGTGCGCGATGACGCTGGCGAGCTCCTCGGCCGACACCTCACCGGCACGGTAACGGTTGTAGAACCCGCGCGTGATGAAGATCCGTCCATCCGGCGCCGCCAGCCCGTTGACCGGCTCGATCTCGTAAATGTTCACGCGGATTCGCGGCAGGTCCAGCGCCTTGGCCATCCGGTCGGTCAGCGCCCTGAGCTGCCCATCCGCAAGCTCGGTCGATTTCGCGTCCAGCTCGCGAGAGGTACGCCAGACCGAAAAGCGATACATCGCAAAGCCGTAAAGCAGCGCCAGCAGGATCGGGGTAAACTTCAACATACCACACAATATGGGCCCGGCCTGCGCCGGTTCCAAGCCGAACCTGCGCCGGTTCTTGGGCATGACCCGCTGTTTCTTCTCTTTCCAGATACGCAAAAGAAAAACGTCCCGGCCAGAACCCCGGCCGGGACGTATTGATCACTTCGGGGCGGGAGGGGCTCAGCCCTCTTCGACCTCGTCTTCGTCGCCCTGGTCGGCAATCCAGGCCACCGACACGACGACCTCGCCTTCGCGGGTATTGAAGACCTTCACACCGCCCGCTGCGCGGGACCGGAAGGAAATGCCTTCCACGGGCACCCGGATCGACTGGCCGGTCGAGGTTGCCAGCATGATCTGGTCGTCCATTTCGACCGGGAAGGAGGCCACGATCTCGCCGCCGCGCATGGATTTCTCCCACGCGGTCACGCCCATGCCGCCACGGCCCCGAACGGGGTAGTCATGGCTCGAAGACAGCTTGCCGACACCCTTGGCGGTGATCGTCAGCAGCAGGTTCTCGGCAGCGGACATCTCGGCATAGCGCTCGGCCGGCAGCAGGCTGTCGGCGTTGCCTTCCTCTTCATCCGAAGAGCCTTCGGCATCGTCCGCGAGCCCGGCCATGGCACGGCGCATCTTGAGGTAGGAGGCCCGCTCGTCCGATTCCGCCTCGAAGTGGCGGATGATGGACATGGACACGACCTCGTCCCCATTCGACAGCTTGATGCCCCGCACCCCGGTGGAGTTGCGCGAGTTGAACACCCGCACCTCCGGCACCGGGAAGCGGATCGCGCGGCCCGAGTTGGTGACAAGCATGATGTCGTCATCCTCGGAGCAGATCCGGGCGTTGATGAGACGAGTGGTTTCGTCTTCGCCATCGAACTTCATCGCGATCTTGCCGTTGCGCATGACGTTGGTGAAATCCGAAAGCCGGTTGCGGCGCACAGAGCCCTTGGAGGTGGCAAAGACGATCTGCAGATCGTCCCAGTCGGCCTCTTCCCGGTCCACCGGCATGATCGCCGCCACCGACACCCCTTGCGGGATCGGCAGGATGTTGACGATCGCCTTCCCGCGCGAGGTCCGGCCACCCTGCGGCAGGCGCCAGGTCTTGAGCTTGTATACCATGCCCTCGGTGGTGAAGAACAGCAGCTGGGTGTGGGTGTTGGCCACGAACAGCTGCGTGACCACGTCGTCCTCTTTCAGGCCGCCGCCCGAAAGCCCCTTGCCGCCACGCTTCTGGGCGCGGAATTCACCCAGCGGCGTGCGCTTGATGTAGCCGCCGGCGGTGACGGTGACGACCATGTCCTCACGCTCGATGAGGTCCTCGTCCTCCATGTCGCCGGCCCAGTCGATGATCTCGGTCCGGCGGGGAACGGCGAACTGTTCCTTCACCGCGCTAAGCTCGTTTGACACGATCTCCATGATCCGCTCGCGGCTGCCGAGGATCTCGAGGTATTCGCGGATCTTGCCTGCCAGTTCCTCGAGCTCGTCGGTGACTTCCTTGACCCCGATCTGGGTCAGGCGCTGCAGCCGCAGCTCGAGGATGGCCCGGGCCTGCGTTTCCGACAGGTTATAGGTGCCGTCCTCGTTCGCGGTGTGGGTCGGGTCATCGATCAGCGCGATGTAGGGCAGGATATCCTCGGCGGGCCAGCGCCGGGTCATCAGCTTGTCGCGCGCCTCGGCCGCATCGGCGGACTGGCGGATGGTGCGCACCACCTCGTCGACGTTCGACACTGCCACGGCCAGACCGCAGAGGATATGCGCCCGCTCGCGCGCCTTGCGCAGCAGGTAGGCCGTGCGGCGCGCCACCACGTCCTCGCGGAAGTCCACGAAGGCGGTGAGGAAGGCCCGCAGGGTCAGCTGCTCAGGCTTGCCGCCGTTCAGCGCCAGCATGTTGCAGCCGAAAGAGGTCTGCATCGGCGTGAAGCGGTAGAGCTGGTTCAGCACCACCTCGGCGGTGGCATCGCGCTTGAGCTCGATTACCACGCGCACGCCGGAGCGGTCGGATTCGTCCTGAACGTGCGAGATGCCTTCGATCTTCTTGTCACGGACGGATTCGGCGATCCGCTCGATCATCACCGCCTTGTTCACCTGGTAGGGGATCTCGTCGATGACGATGGCATAGCGGTCGCGCTTGATCTCCTCGATCCGGGTCTTGGCCCGGATGATGACGC
Organism: Salipiger pallidus; assembly: GCF_014643635.1. Classification (GTDB taxonomy): domain Bacteria; phylum Pseudomonadota; class Alphaproteobacteria; order Rhodobacterales; family Rhodobacteraceae; genus Salipiger; species Salipiger pallidus. The sequence continues at coordinate 7,869 of NZ_BMJV01000005.1, read as the reverse complement.
TGCCGCGCCCCTCGAGGTAGGCCTTTCGCGCGCCCGATCGACCAAGGATCACGCCACCCGTGGGAAAGTCCGGGGCAGGGATGTATTCGATCAGCTGCTCGGACGACAGGTCCGGGTTCTCGATCAGCGCAAGTGTCGCGTCCGCCACTTCACCAAGGTTGTGTGGCGGGATGCGGGTGGCCATGCCGACGGCGATGCCCTCGGAGCCGTTTACAAGGATGTTGGGGTAGCGCGCCGGGAGAACCACAGGCTCGCTGCGCTCGTTGGCGTAGTTCGGAACAAAATCGACGGTGTCCTTGTCGATGTCCTCGAGCAGCGCCTCGGCGGTCTTGTCGAGTCGGGCCTCCGTGTAACGGTAGGCCGCGGGCGGGTCGCCGTCCATGGAGCCGAAGTTGCCCTGGCCATCGATCAGCGGCAGGGACATGGAAAAGTCCTGCGCCATCCGCACCAGAGCGTCGTAGATCGCGCTGTCGCCGTGGGGGTGGTAGCGGCCCATGACATCGCCGACGGCGGTCGCGCATTTGCGATAGCCCTTGGCGCGGGTCTGGCCGTTTTCCCACATGGTATAGAGGATCCGGCGGTGGACCGGTTTGAGACCGTCCCGCAGGTCCGGAATCGCGCGGCTCACGATCACGCTCATGGCGTAATCGAGATAGCTCGATTTCATCTCGTCGATGATCGAAATACCGGGTCCGGTGGGAGCAGGACGCTCGGGTCTGCTCATTTCGTCATCGTTTTCAGGGGGTTCCGGCGTATCCGTCACGTTGCTCGCCTGTCCGTCGTGAAGCTATATCTTGTTGAAACCGCTTATACCAGAGACAGGATATGGGGCGCAATGGTGGCGCGCCCGCATTTCTGGCAGCCACCTTGATTGCCTGCCAACAACCTGTTTTCATTGAAAAATAACTGAACTGTCCGCAAGCTGTTACAACAGGGCAGACAGGAGGTAAAGCGATGCAGGAAACGCCGACGGAACTCATGCTGAAAGGCTACGGGCTGACCACCGCGGAAATCTTCTATCGCATGCCGGATTACAGGAATGTTCTCAACACCTTCGTCTGGCAGGAGTATGATCTTGCCCCGGACCACAAAAGGCTCTTTGAGTTCATTGAATTCTGGCAGGATAGCATCGAGGGGCCTCTGCATTCGATCCGCTTTACACATCGCAAGATGATCGGTGCCGGGGAGTGGCGGCAGGTGGTTGGCGAATTCCGCTACCACTAGGTCCGGGCCCGGTGGCAACAGGGGGCTCTGCCCCCGTCTCCTGTGGAGACTCCCCCGGGATATTTTGGTCAAAGGAAACCGGGAGCCGCGCTTGGCGCGTCCAGTCGCTGCACGTATCCTGGGGCGCTGCGCCGCAGGCGAAGAGGGGCAGCGCCCCTCCATCGCCATGAGATCAGGGAATGATCCGGGTGTATTTCGTGCCTTCGAGTGTCGCGCCGAGGCGCAGGCCGGACTGGCCGAAGATCACCGCGATGACGGGCGCGAGCGAGGTAGTGGTTTCCGCCGCCAGGGTCTCGCCGCGTTCGGGGGTGGCATATTCCACGTTCGCGCCGGCGGCCCAGCCGGGGGAGTAGCGGAAGTTCTGCAGCGCGTCTTGCGTCATGAAGAACAGCACATGGGCATATTGCTGGGCGCCGATCTGCAAGCCGCCGGAGCCCTTGACCATGGAGTAGTAATCCACGGTGGCACCGCCCACGCGCAGCGCGCCGCGGCCGTAGGCGCCGCCAAGGCCAAGCCCGGCTTCGGTCACCAGCGGCATCACGAGCATGCCGGTGGACTTGTTGGCAAGATCCACCGTGCCGGGGAACTGCGAGTACATCTGGCTCAGGGTGCTGTCCACGCGCGCGTCGATGGTCGGCGCGCCAACGCTGCCGACACCGTTTCCACATGCGGCAAGAAGCCCCGAAGCGCCCAACCCGAGAGCAAGGCTGCGTCTGCTGATGGTCATGATCTGCTCTTTCGTCCTGTCTCTGTCCAAGCCGGGCGATCCCGGCCCCTGTGCAAGCCGGCTGAGCCGGCCCCTTGTAAGCCGGCCATGCCGACAATAGCCTGTCCGCCCGACTGTCCCGCCGGTTGCTGGCCAAAACCATAGCTGCGGTTGCCGGGGCTGTCACGCCGAACCGGGCCTGGAGGGCGGCATTCCGCCGTTCGAAGGCGCTTTGCGCGTCGCTGCGCGGAGATCAGCCGTTGAGCAGGCGTGCCGCCGCCGGCGCAAAGTAGGTGAGTACGCCATCGCAGCCCGCGCGTTTGAATCCGGTCAGGCTTTCCAGCATGACCTTGTCGTGGTCGAGCCAGCCGCGCTCGGCAGCGCCCGCCAGCATCGCGTATTCGCCGGACACCTGATAAGCGAAGGTGGGCGCGCCGAACATGTCCTTGGCGCGGCGGCAGATGTCGAGATAGGGCATCCCCGGCTTCACCATGATCATGTCGGCGCCTTCAGAAAGGTCGCGCTCTATCAGGCGCATGGCCTCGTCGGAGTTGCCGGGCTGCATCTGATAGGTGGTCTTGTCGCCCTTGAATACACCAGACGCGCCCACCGCATCGCGGAAGGGGCCGTAGAAGGCCGAAGCGAACTTGGCAGCATAGCTCAGCAGCAGCGTGTTGCGGAACCCTTCGCGCTCCAGCTCGGCCCGGATCGCGCCGATACGACCGTCCATCATGTCCGACGGGCCGATGATGTCGGCGCCTGAGCGGGCCTGGCTCAGGGCCTGCTTCACGAGGGCTTCGACGGTTTCGTCGTTGATGATCTCGCCATCCCGGACGAACCCGTCATGGCCGTTGATGTTGTAGGGATCGAGCGCCACGTCGGTCATCACCGCCATGTCGGGAACCGCATCCTTGATCGCCCGCGTGGCGCGGTTGGACAGGTTCTCGGGGTTCCAGGCCTCGGCGCAATCCTCGGTCTTGAGATGCTCGGGCGTGTAGGGGAAAAGGCAGATCGCCGGGATGCCAAGGGCATGGGCCTCGCGCGCCGCCTCGACCACCTTGTCCACCGACAGCCGGTTGACGCCGGGCATGGAGGCCACGGGTTCCATCACGCCGTCTCCGTCGCGCACGAAGACCGGCCAGATGAAATCGCCCGGGCTCAGCACCGACTGGTTCACCAGCGCGCGGATGGCCGGCGATTTGCGGAGCCTGCGCAGACGTGTTGCCGGAAAGGCGGCAAGGGTGGGTTTCATGACGGGCCTCTCTTGTAAACGTGCCTCTTGGGTGGCATGGAAAGAGCGCCCTCACAAGAGGGCGCGCTGTCACAGGGCTGCGCATGAAGGCCCGGCCCCGGCCGGCACCGACAGGGGTTCAAGGCCTAGTGGACTGGTATCGCATCGTTCTGGAAACCATTGAATTGCGATCCTTTTCCAACCTGTGGTTCTGGATTGCCCTTGCCGTCATGTGGTCGAGCGCGAGCCACTGGGTGCTGGGCGTTCCCTTCGACATGGTGATGCGCGCCCGCCGGCAGGGTGGACAGGCCGAGCTTGATCTTGAGGACATGGTCCGGATCAACGTGAACCGCCTGCTCTATATCTCCGAGGTTTCCGGCGTCTGGGTCATCGGCATTGGCTGCATGATCCTCAGCGCCCTTCTGGTGTCCGGGTTCGTCTACGGGGCCGAGATCAGCCAGGCCCTGTTCCTGCTGGGCTGCCCCATGGCGCTGGTCGGGCTTCTGAGCGTGCGGATCGCCCTGCGCATCCGCGGTTTCGGCCTCACCGGCCCGGACCTGTGGCGAAAGCTTGGCACACATCGGTTCGTCATCCAGCTGATCGGCATGATGTCGATCTTCATCACCGCGCTGTGGGGGATGTTCCACAACATGACCTTCACGGCCCTCGGCGGCTGAGCGCACGCATTTGCGCAGTTGACGGCAGGGCTCGCGCGGGCCAAATCAGCGCTCATGGCAAAGACCCAGATCCCCCCGGCCCGCATCACCATGGGCGGCGCGCCCGAAGGTTTCGACGCAACGCTTGTTCTGGCCGAGGTCGAGAAGGCCGGCGGCCCGGTGCTGCACGTCGCCCGCGACGACCAACGCATGGCGGCGCTGCGCGATGCGCTGGCGTTCTTCGCGCCGGACATGCCGGTGATCACATTCCCGGGCTGGGATTGCCTGCCCTATGACCGGGTGTCACCCAATCCCGACATTTCCGCCACGCGGATGGCGACGCTGGCGGGGCTGGTCCACGGCATGCCCGAGCGCTTCATCCTGCTCACCACGCTGTCGGCGGCCACGCAATACCTACCGCCAAGGGATACACTGCGCGAGGCCGCCTTCGGGGCCCGCGTCGGCGATCGCATCGATGAGGCGGCCTTGCGGCAGTTCCTCGTGCGCATGGGCTTCGTGCAGTCACCCACGGTGACCGAGCCGGGAGACTACGCGGTTCGTGGTGGCATCATCGACATCTTCCCGCCCGGCGATGGCGGTCCGGTGCGGCTCGATCTTTTCGGTGATGTTCTGGACGGGGCGCGCCGCTTCGATGCGGTGACTCAGCGCACCACCGAGACGCTTGACGCGGTCGAGCTGGCTCCGGTCTCCGAGGTCATCCTCGACGAGGCCGCGATCCTGCGCTTCCGCCAGAACTACAGGGTGGAGTTCGGGGCAGGCGGCGCGGACGATCCGCTGTATGAATCCGTCACCGCCGGGCGCAAGCAGCAGGGTATGGAACACTGGCTGCCGTTCTTCCACGAGCGCCTCGAGACGCTGTTCGATTACATGCCCGGTGCGCCGCTGCTGATGGACGATCAGCTCACCGCCGCGCGGTTGGCACGGTGGGAGAGCATTTCCGACCAGTACGACACCCGCCGCCACGCCATGACGCAGAAGGGCCGGCTGGATTCGGTCTACAAACCCGTGCCGCCGGGGCAGCTATACCTCGACGACACCGCGTGGGAGATGGCCACCGAAGGCCGCCGCGTGGTGCAGTTCCATCCGCTGCAGCAGGGCTCGGGCCCCGGCGTGGTGGATGCAGGCGGGCGCATCGGACGAAACTTCGCACCCGAGCGGCAGCAGGAGAACATCAGCCTTTTTGCGGCTCTCGCGGACCATGTGAAGAAGAAGATGGCGCAGGGCCCTGTCCTCATCGCCTCGTGGTCCGAAGGCGCGCGGGAACGTCTGACCGGCCTTATCGAAGATGAAGGTCTGTCCGAGGCAGTGCCCGTCGCCAACGGCGCCCGCATTGGCAAGCGCGGGCTGCATCTTGCGGTCTGGGCGCTGGAGACGGGCTTCGAGGCGCCTTTCGGGGATGGCCGAATTACGGTGATCTCCGAGCAGGACGTGCTTGGAGACCGGCTGATCCGTGCCCCGAAAAAGCGTCGCAAGGCCGAGAATTTCCTGACCGAAACGCAGTCCCTGTCGCCGGGTGATCTCGTGGTCCACGTCGATCACGGCATTGGGCGTTACCATGGCTTGGAGGTGATCACTGCGGCCGGCGCGGCGCATGAATGCCTGCTTCTGGAATACGCTGAAAGTGCGCGCCTCTACCTGCCGGTCGAGAACATCGAGCTTTTGTCGCGCTATGGCCATGATGAAGGGCTTTTGGACAAGCTCGGCGGCGGCGCATGGCAGGCCAAGAAGGCCCGCATGAAGGAACGCATCCGGGAGATGGCCGACAGGCTCATCCGCATCGCGGCCGAGCGGGCGCTACGCAAGGCGCCAGTCATCGACCCGCCGCCGGGGGCTTGGGAAAGCTTCTGCGCCCGCTTCCCCTACACGGAAACCGACGATCAGGTCTCGGCAATCGAGGATGTGCTGTCGGACATGGACAGCGGCCAGCCCATGGACCGTCTGATCTGTGGCGATGTGGGCTTCGGCAAGACCGAGGTTGCCATGCGTGCGGCCTTCGTTGCAGCCATGTCCGGCGTGCAGGTGGCGGTGATAGCGCCGACCACGCTGCTGGCCCGACAGCATTACAAAAGCTTCGCGGAACGCTTCCGGGGCTTCCCCATCAACGTAGCGCCGCTGTCGCGCTTCGTGTCTTCGGGGGATGCGGCCAAGACGCGGGATGGCATCTCGAAAGGCACCGTGGATATCGCGGTGGGCACCCACGCGCTGCTGGCCAAGGGGATCAAGTTCCAGAACCTCGGGCTGCTGATCATCGACGAAGAGCAGCATTTCGGCGTTGGTCACAAGGAGCGGCTGAAGCAGCTGCGCTCTGACATCCACGTGCTGACTCTGACGGCGACACCGATTCCGCGCACGCTGCAACTGTCGCTCTCGGGGGTGCGCGATTTGTCGATCATCGGCACGCCCCCGGTGGATCGCCTGTCGATCCGCACCTATGTGTCGGAATTCGACGCGGTGACCATCCGCGAGGCGCTGCTGCGCGAACATTTCCGAGGCGGCCAGAGCTTCTACGTCGTGCCGCGCATTTCGGACCTTATCGAAATAGAGGAGTTCCTGCGTGAACAGGTCCCCGAGGTCAGCTACGTGGTCGCCCACGGTCAGATGGCGGCGGGCGAGCTCGACGACCGGATGAATGCCTTCTACGACGGCAAGTATGATGTGTTGCTGGCGACGACGATCGTGGAATCGGGCCTCGACATCCCGACGGCCAACACCATGGTGGTGCACCGGGCGGACATGTTTGGCCTGTCGCAACTCTACCAGATCCGGGGCCGTGTGGGCCGGTCCAAGACCCGCGCCTATGCGTACCTCACCACCAAGCCGCGCACCAAGCTGACCGACACCGCCGAAAAGCGCCTGCGGGTTCTGGGCTCTCTCGACACGCTGGGGGCTGGGTTCACGCTGGCAAGCCAGGACCTCGACATCCGTGGGGCAGGCAACCTGCTTGGCGAAGAACAGTCCGGCCAGATGCGCGACGTTGGGTACGAACTCTACCAATCGATGCTCGAAGAGGCGATTGCCAAGATCCGCTCGGGCGAAAGCCAAGGCCTTATGGACGATGATGGCCAGTGGGCGCCGCAAATCAGCCTTGGCGTGCCGGTCCTCATCCCTGAGGATTACGTGCCCGATCTCGACGTCCGCCTTGGCCTGTACCGCCGCCTGTCCCAGCTGACCACGAAGGTCGAACTCGAAGGCTTTGCCGCCGAGCTCATCGACCGCTTCGGCAAGCTGCCAAAGGAGGTCAACACGCTGCTGCTGGTGGTGCGGATCAAGGACATGTGCAAAAGGGCAGGGATCGCCAAGCTCGACGCGGGCCCCAAGGGCGCGACGGTGCAGTTCCACAACGACAAGTTTGCCAAGCCCGAGGGGCTCGTGGAGTACATCCAAGGCGAGCGGGGTCAGGCCAAGATCAAGGACAACAAGATCGTCGTGCGCCGTGACTGGGCCCGGGACAGCGACAAGATCAAGGGCGCCTATGCCATTGCCCGGGACCTTGCCGAGAAGGCAGGGACCATCCGCATCAAGGAGAAGAAATAAGGCGCTGCGCGCTGCCACGCCTTTCGGCGCGGCCCGGGTGGGGGCGCTGCCCCCGTCCGCCTTCGGCGGCCTCCCCCGGGATATTTGAGGTCAAAGGAAACAAGGGGCGCGGTCTTGATGGCGCGCACCCCTTGTTTCTTCTCTTGTCAAATACGCACTGCAGGACCTTGGCCACGGGCAGGAGGCCACCGGAATCTGTGCGCATACAAGGTGAGCCAAATCCGNGGGCTGGTCAGCCCATGCGCTCGGAGGCGTAGCTGCCCGGGGAGGCGGGGAAGACCACCGTCTTGTTGCCGTTGAGGAAAACCCGGCGATGGATATGCGCGTGGATCGCGCGGGCCAGCACCTGCGCCTCGACGTCGCGGCCCAGCGAGACGTAGTCTTCGGGGGATTGCGCGTGGGTGACGCGCACCGTGTCCTGTTCGATGATCGGGCCTTCGTCGAGGTCGGCGGTGACGTAATGCGAGGTGGCCCCGATGAGTTTCACGCCGCGCTCG
>NZ_BMJV01000004.1 GCF_014643635.1 Salipiger pallidus | reverse complement strand
GCGAAGCGTTCCTCGAGGCTGGCGAGATCGGCACCGGTTTCCGAGCGGAAGCTCACCCGCATGAAGAAGTTGCCCGTCTCGAAATCGTCGAACTGGGAGCTGTCGTTGATGTTGCACCCCTGCTCCGCAAGGAAGGCGGCGATCGCCGCGACAATGCCGCGGGTCGATTTGCAGGTGACGGTGAGGGCGTATTGGTCGTTCATTCCTGTGTCTCCAGTCGGGCGGCGGTTTCGCTCAGCGCATGCCAGAGGCTGTCTGCCGCCGAGCGCATTCCGAGCACCGCGAGGCGGTCGGGGGCGCGCCGGATGACCAGCACGCTCATGTGATGAAGGATGGTGCGGGTGCCGTGCCCCGGTGCCAGCGTCCCCGGCGCCAGGTTCACCAACCGCTCGCGCAGCGCCTCGAGGGGCGCGGCGCCCGCGGTCGAGGTGATCTCGATGCAGGCCCAGCCATCGGTCTGTTCGGTAAGCGAACAGCCGGGCGCCTCGGGGGCGACGAGGCCGACCACGTCGGCCGCCCCCTGCCCCGGCAGTTCCAGCAGCCACTGGCCCGGCCCGGTCCAGAGCGCCGAGGCGGTGGCCCCTTCGGCCCACGCGCCCGGCCCCGGCAGGGCAAGGCCGAAGGGCGCGGGCGCCTCGGCCCCCTTGCGCAGGGCGATGGAGACCAGCCCGAGGTCCGGTACCTCGGTAAGGCGCAGCGCGCCGAAGCGCTCGCTGCGAGAATCGAATGCGCCAAGGGCGCAGAGCGGGGACAGATCAGGCACGCAGTCGGTCTCCTTCGGGGTCGAAGAAATGGGCCGAGACGACGCGCACGGCGACCTCCTGCCCCTCGAGCGGGTTGGCGGCGATCACCTCTTCGCCCATACGCCCATCGCCCCCGGCAAGGAAGCCGAGCGCGATGTGGCCTTCCACGTGGGGTGACCAGCAGGCCGAGGTGACCCAGCCCTGGTCGGTGTTTAGGTCTCGCGCCTCACCGGCGGTGAACAGGTGCGCCCCAGCGGGGATCTTCTGCGACGGGTCCACCGACTGAAGGCCCACGAGGCGGCGGGTGTCGGCCTCTAGCCCCTCACGCCGCGACAGAACCGCGCCGATGCTGTCCTTCTTGCGCGATATCATGCGGCCCAGCCCCAGCATCTGCGCCGTGGTCTGGCCATTGAGCTCCGCCCCGGCGGCGTGGCCCTTCTCGATGCGCAGCACCGCCAGCGCCTCGGTGCCGTAGGGGGTGGCCCCCAGATCCTGCCCAAGGCTCATCAGCCGGTCCATCATGGCGTTGCCGAAGCGGGCGGGCACGGCGATCTCGTAGGCATGTTCGCCCGAGAACGAGATGCGGAAAAGCCGCGCCCTCAGCCCGTCGCAGACCGTGAGGTCGGCGCAGGCCATGAAGGGGAAGGACTCGGTCGACAGGTCGAACCCGTCCACCACCCGTTCGAGCAGCGCGCGGGAGTTCGGCCCCGCCACGGCGATCTGCGCCCATGCATCGGTGGTCGAAATGAGCTGCACATCAAGATCCGGCCACAGGCATTGCCGCGCGAATTCCATCTGGCGATAGACCAGCCCGGCGTTGGCGGTGGTGGTGGTGACGACGTAGTGATCCTCGGCCATGCGGGCGCAGGTGCCGTCATCGTAGAGGAAGCCGTCGGCCCTCAACATCAGGCCATAGCGCACCCGGCCCACCTTCAGCGTGCCCATCATGTTGGCGTAGACGCGGTTGAGGAACTCGCCCGCATCCTTGCCCTGCACGTCAATCTTGCCAAGGGTCGTCACGTCGCACAGGCCCACGCCCGACCGCACGGCAAGCACCTCGCGATCGACGCTTTCGCGCCAGTGGGTTTCACCCTCCTGCGGGAAGTACTGCGCGCGCATCCATTGGCCGACCTCGACGAACTCCGCCCCCTGCGCCTTGGCCCAAGGGTGGGTGGGCGTGAGGCGGCGGGGGCGGAAATGCGCACCGGTGTCGCCACCGCCCAGCACCCCGAGCGCCACGGGCGTATAGGGCGGGCGGAAGACGGTGGTGCCGGTCTGCGGGATGGTCTTGCCAGTCAGCTCGGCCATCACCGCAAGGGCGGTCACGTTGGCGGTCTTGCCCTGATCGGTGGCCATCCCGAGGGTGGTCCAGCGCTTCAGGTGCTCGACGCTGCGCATGTTCTCCTTGTGGGCCAGCGCGATGTCCTTGACGGTCACGTCGTTCTGGAAATCGACCCACGCCCGGCCCCGCCCCGGCACATGCCACAGCGCCATGCCGCGGCTGGGCGCATCCTCGGCGCGCGGGAGCTCGGGCAGCGTGTCGAGGCCAAGCGCGGCCTTCGCCGCCTCGGCCCCGGAGGCAAGCGCCCCGTGCGTGCTGCCCTGCCCTGCGGCAGCGCCTGCCACGGACATGCCCGGCGGCAGTTCCGACGGCGGGAGGAACTGCGCATCGGCTTCGGACCATTCGGGGCGGCCCCGGTGGTGCGAGGCCAGGTGCACGTTGGGATTCCAGCCGCCCGAGACACCAAGCACCGCGCATTCGAACCAGTCCGAACGGCCACCTTCGGTGATCTCGATGGACGACAGCCCCTTGCGGCCACCCTTGGCGCCGCTCACCACCGCGCCCTTGCGCAGGGGGTAGTTGCCAAGGCGCGGCGCATCCTCGCGCGGGTCGATGACGGCCAGGATGGGCACGCCCTTGGCCATGAGGTCAAGCGCGGTGCGGTGGCCATCGTCCGTGCTGGTGAAGATCGCCACGCGGTCCGTCTCGGATGCTTGCGGCGTCACCGACCAGCGGTTGGCATAGGCGCGCAGGGCGCCGCCCAGCAGGATGCCGGGGCGGTCGTTCCCGGCAAAGGGGATGTGCCGTTCGATGGCACCGGCGGCAAGGATCGAGCGTTTCGCGGTGATCCGCCACAGGGTCTGGCGTACGGTTTGCGGTCTCGGCAGATGGTCCCCCACCCGTTCGACCGCACCGAAGACACCGTGATCATAGGTGCCGAAGACCGTGGTACGGCTGAGCACGCGCACGTTGGGAAGGCTGCGCAGCTCGGCCTCGGTGGCGGCGATCCACGCGGTGGCGTCATCGTCGTCCAGCGTGTGGGTCTCTGCCAGCAGACGGCCCCCGAGGGCGAAATCCTCGTCCGCCAGCACCACCTCGGCGCCTGCGCGCGCGGCGGTGAGCGAGGCGGCAAGGCCCGCGGGCCCTGCCCCGATCACCAGCAGGTCGCAATGCAGGAACCCCCGGCCATAGGCGTCGGGGTCGGGCAGCATCGACAGCTTGCCAAGACCCGCGGCGCGGCGGATCATCGGCTCGTAGAGCTTTTCCCAGAACTCCGCCGGCTGCATGAAGGTCTTGTAGTAGAAGCCCGCGGCAAAGAACGGCGACAGCAGGTCGTTCACCTGAAGCGCGTCGAAGCCAAGGCTCGGCCACCGGTTCTGGCTGGTGGCGGCAAGGCCCTCATGCAGTTCGACCACGGTGGCGCGGCTGTTGGGCTCGGCCCGCGCGCCGGTGCCGATGGTGACCAGCGCGTTGGGCTCTTCCGAGCCCGCCGAGAAGATGCCGCGCGGGCGGTGATACTTGAAGCTGCGCCCCACAAGGCGCACGCCGTTCGCCATCAGCGCCGAGGCCAGCGTGTCGCCGGAGTGGCCGGTGTAGCGCTTGCCGTCGAAGGTGAAGCGCAGGGCACGGGTGCGGTCCACGTGGCCGCCGTCGAGACGGGTCATCGTGCGCCCTCCCGGCGGATGTCGGTGGCAAGCTCCGCGCCGAGAATCTCGTGCGTGCGGGTGTCTCGGGTGACCACGAGCCACGAGCGGTCGCCCTGTTCATGGAACCACAGCTCGCGCAGGAGGCCTGCGGGGTTGTCCCGCAGGTGGACATGGCGTTCGAGCGCCTCGGGATCGTCCGAGGGCGGCGGGGACATGAGCGACGCGTCACCAAGATAGGTGAATTCCTGCGCGTCACGCAGCCCGAGAAGCGGATGGGGGATCAGCATGATGGGATCTCAGTGCAGGTTCGGCTGGGCGCCCATGCCCTTTTCGTCGATGGGCAGGCCCCTGGCGAAACGGTCGAGCCGGTAGGCGGTGGCGGTGGGGTGCGGCTGGCCCGTGGCCAGAAGGTGCGCGAAGGCATAGCCCGAGGCGGGGGTTGCCTTGAACCCGCCATAGCACCAGCCCGCGTTGAGGTAGAGCCCGTCCACCGGCGTCGTGTCGATGATCGGCGAGCCGTCCATGGACATGTCCATGAGCCCGCCCCAGCTGCGCAGCAGCCGTGCGCGGCCAAGCGCGGGCATGAGGGCCATGGCGCCCTCGGCCACGTCCTCGACCACGGGCAGGTTGCCGCGCTGGGCGTAGGAGTTGTAGCCGTCGATGTCGCCGCCGAAGACCAGCCCGCCCTTGTCGGACTGGCTGACGTAGAAATGCCCGGCCCCGAAGGTGATGACCCCGTCGATGCAGGGCTTCAGCCCCTCGGACACGAAGGCCTGAAGCACGTGGCTTTCGATGGGCAGGCGCAGGCCCGCCATCTGCATCACCCGGCTCGACGAGCCTGCCACCGCAACGCCCACCTTGCCCGCGCCGATATAGCCGCGCGTGGTCTCAACGCCCTTGATCGCGCCTGCCTCGATGCGCAGGCCGGTGACCTCGCAGTTCTGGATGAGATCGACACCCGCCCGGTCCGCGCCCCGCGCATAGCCCCAGGCCACGCCATCGTGGCGCGCGGTCCCCGCCCGGCGCTGCAGCAGTCCGCCCTTGATGGGAAAGCGCGCATTGTCGAAGTTAAGGAACGGGTACATCTGACGCACCGCGTCCGTGTCGAGCAGTTCCGCATCGGCCCCCGACAGGATCATCGCGTTGCCCCGGCGCCGGAACGCATCGCGCTGGCCGTCGCTGTGGCACAGGTTGAGGATGCCGCGCTGGCTGACCATGGAGTTGAAGTTGGTCTCCTGCTCGAGGGTTTCCCAGAGCTTCATGGAGAATTCATAGAACGGCTGGTTGCCGGGCAGCATGTAGTTCGACCGGATGATCGTGGTGTTGCGCCCGATATTGCCGCCCCCGAGCCAGCCCTTTTCCAGCACCGCGATGCGGGCCTCTTTGAAGACCGTCGCGAGGTAGTAGGCGGTTGCAAGCCCGCCGCCGCCTCCCCCGATGATGACGATGTCATACGCCGGTTTGGGGTCGGGGTCGCGCCAGAGCGGTTTCCAGCCACGATGGCCGGTAAGCCCTTCCCAGACGACGCGGAAGCCGTTGAAGTCCATTGTCCTGCCTTTTCGGGACGGTGAGACCGGGAGGCAAATTCCTTGGCAAGGAATTTGGTCCCGGGGCCCTGCCGCCAATGTCAGATGTCGAGCGTGTGGTCCCGCTCCCAATGCGAGAAGTGCGACACGAAGCTGTCCCATTCCTTGCGCTTGAGGGTGATGAACGCACGCGCGAACGCCTCGCCCAGCATCGACTTCAGATCGGCGTCGGCGTCAAGGGCGCGGATTGCGTCAAGCATGTTGAGCGGCAGCCGCGGGGCGCCCTTGATGGTGTGACCTTCGGCGTACATGTCGATGTCGTGGCGCGGGCCGGGATCGGCGTCCGTCTCGAGCCCCGAGAGCCCCGCCGCGATGATCACCGCCTGAAGCAGGTAGGGGTTGGCCGCCCCGTCCGGCAGGCGCAGCTCGAACCGGCCCGGACCCGGCACGCGCACCATGTGGGTGCGGTTGTTGCCGGTCCATGTGACGGTGTTGGGCGCCCAAGTGGCCCCCGAGACCGTGCGGAGGGCATTGATGCGCTTGTAGCTGTTCACCGTGGGGTTGGTGATCGCCGCCATGGCGGTGGCGTGTTTCATGATGCCGCCAAGGAAGGTGCGGCCCTTGGCCGAAAGGCCCAGTTCCGCGTCATTGTCGACGAAAGCGTTGGTGGTGCCGTCCAGATCCCAGACCGAGATGTGGGCATGGCAGCCATTGCCGGTCAGCCCTTCGATGGGCTTGGGCATGAAGGTGGCCTTCAGCCCGTGCTTTTCGGCCACCGACTTGACCATGAACTTGAAGAAGCTGTGGCGGTCGGCGGTCACCAGCGCATCGTCAAAGTCCCAGTTCATCTCGAACTGGCCGTTCGCGTCTTCGTGATCGTTCTGGTACGGGCCCCAGCCCATCTCGAGCATGTAATCGCAGATCTCGGCGATGACATCGTAGCGGCGCATCACCGCCTGCTGATCGTAGCATGGTTTCTCAGCGGTATCGAACGGGTCCGAGATCTGCGTGCCCTCGGGGGTCAGCAGGAAGAATTCGGCCTCGATGCCGGTCTTGACCCGGAGGCCCTGTTCGGCGGCTTTCGTGACGAGTTTGCGCAGCACGTTGCGGGGGGCCTGGTCGACCTCCTGCCCTTCCATGATGCAGTTCGCGGCAACCCAGGCAACTTCGGGCTTCCACGGCAGCTGGATCACCGTTTCGGGGTCCGGCACGGCCAGCATGTCCGCATGGGCCGGGGTCATGTCGAGCCAAGTGGCGAACCCCGCGAAGCCCGCGCCGTCTTCGGCCATGCCGGCGATTGCCTGCGCCGGGACCAGCTTGGCGCGCTGGCCGCCGAAGAGGTCGGTGTAGGAGATCATGAAGTATTTCACGCCCTTTTCGCGGGCGAAGGCTGCGAGATCGGTCATCGGTGGTCCCTGTGGTCTTTTTATGTGTCGGGGACGCCATTGGTGGCGACCCTGTGCCGGAGGGGGCTCTGCCCCCGCGCTGCGCGCTCCCCCGGGATATTTCAGGTCAAAGGAAGCCGGGCTCAGAAGCCCTTGCCCGGTATCCAGTCGGTGCCCGCAAGTGGGACACCGGCCATGGCGGCGGCCTCGATGGTGAGGGCGCAAAGATCCTCGGGTTCGAGGTTGTGCACGTGGCTCTTGCCGCAGGCGCGCGCGAGGGTCTGGCATTCCAGCGTCAGCACACTGAGGTAGTTGCGCAGGCGGCGGCCGGCCTCGACCGGATCGAGCCGCTTCATCAGCTCGGGGTCCTGGGTGGTGATGCCTGCGGGATCACGCCCTTCGTGCCAGTCGTCGTAGGCGCCGGTGGTGGAGCCGAGCTTGCGGTATTCAGCCTCCCACTTCGGGTCGTTGTCGCCAAGCGCCACGAGCGCGGCGGTGCCGATCGAGACCGCGTCAGCCCCGAGCGCCAGCGCCTTGGCCACGTCTGCGCCGGTGCGGATGCCGCCCGAGACCACCAGCTGCACCTTGCGGTGCATGCCAAGATCCTGCAGCGCCTTCACCGCAGGGCGTATGCAGGCCAGCGTCGGCTGGCCAACGTGTTCGAGGAACACGTCCTGCGTCGCCGCCGTGCCACCCTGCATGCCGTCGAGGACGATCACGTCCGCTCCGGCCTTCACGCTGAGGGCCACGTCATAGTAGGGGCGCGCGCCGCCGACCTTGATGTAGATGGGCTTTTCCCAGTTCGTGATCTCGCGCAGTTCAAGGATCTTGATCTCGAGATCGTCCGGCCCGGTCCAGTCCGGGTGGCGGCAGGCGGAGCGCTGGTCGATGCCCACGGGCAGATCGCGCATGCCCGCGACCCGCTCGGTGATCTTCTGGCCGAGCAGCATGCCGCCGCCACCGGGCTTGGCGCCCTGCCCCACCACCACCTCGATGGCATCGGCGCGGCGCAGATCGTCGGGGTTCATGCCGTAGCGGCTTGGCAGGTACTGGTAGACCAGCTTTTCGCTGTGGCCGCGTTCTTCCTCGGTCATGCCGCCGTCGCCGGTGGTGGTCGAGGTTCCCGCCATGGTGGCCCCGCGTCCGAGCGCTTCCTTGGCCGGCCCCGAGAGCGAGCCGAAGGACATCCCCGCGATGGTGATGGGGATCGCCAGTTCGATGGGTTTCTTGGCAAAGCGCGTGCCGAGGGTGAGGGAGGTTTCGCATTTCTCGCGGTAGCCTTCGAGCGGGTAGCGCGACATCGACGCGCCGAGGAACAGAAGGTCGTCGAAATGCGGCACCTTGCGTTTCGCTCCGCCGCCGCGAATGTCATAGATGCCGGTGTGGGCGGCGCGGCGGATCTCGGCGTTCGTGTCGTTCGAGAATGTCCAGGACTGGCGCGGCAGGGTCTTGGGGGCTTCGGTCATCGCCGTGTCCTTCCTCAGTATGCGTCTGCGTGGTCGACGTTGAAATGGTAGAGCTTGCGGGCCGAGCCGTAGCGCCTGAACTCCTCGGGCTTCGCATCGGTGCCCGAGCGGTCGAGCAGGTCCTTGAGGAGTTCGAGATGCTCGGGGCGCATCTCCTTTTCGATGCAGTCGGCACCGAGCGATTTCACCGATCCGCGCACGAACAGACGCGCCTCGTAGAGGCTGTCCCCGAGCGCGTCCCCGGCATCGCCAAGCACCACCAAGTTGCCCTTCTGCGCCATGAAGGCGGACATGTGGCCAATGTTGCCATGCACCACGATGTCGATGCCCTTCATCGAGATGCCGCAGCGCGACGAGGCGTTGCCCTTGATGACCAGCAGCCCGCCATGGGCGGTGGCCCCGGCGTATTGCGACGCATCGCCATCGACGATCACCGTGCCGCTCATCATGTTCTCGGCCACGCCGGGTCCGACCGAGCCGGTGACATGCACCGTCGCGCGTTTGTTCATGCCCGCGCAGTAGTAGCCGGTCGAGCCTTTCACGGTGACCTTGATCTCGGCGTCAAGTCCCACGGCGATGGCGTGGCTGCCGAGGGTGTTGAGCACCTCGAATTGCGTGCGGTTGGTGGCGGCGGCCGCCTGCAGGGTGCTGTTCACCTCGCGCAGTTCCATGCTGCCCATGTCGAGCGTCACGGCATCTTGGGCGGTTGCGGTTGCGGTCATCATCAGCGCTCCCAGAAGTAGACGGTTGCGGGTTCGGGTTCCCAAACCTTCGCGCTTTCGATCCCCGGCAGCCCGGCGAAGGCGCGGTATTCGCTACCGAAGGCGACGTAATCGTCAGTCTCGGCCATCACAGCGGGCTTGCAGGCGATGGGGTCGCGCACCACGCCGAAACCGTCCTTCGTGCCCATGACAAAGGTGAAGAACCCGTCGAGATCGTTCAGCGTGCCCTCGAGCGCCGTGCCAAGATCCGCGCCCTCGGCGATGCGGGACGAGATGTAGCAGGCGGCAACCTCGGTATCGTTCTCGGTTTTCGGGGCGAAGCCCTTCTCGGTGAGGATGCGGCGCATGGTGTTGTGGTTCGACAGCGACCCGTTGTGCACGAGGCATTGGTCCGCGTCGGTGCTGAACGGGTGCGCGCCAAGAGTGGTGACGGCGCTTTCCGTGGCCATGCGGGTGTGCCCGATGCCATGGGTGCCTGACATGTCCCGCAGGCCGAAGCGCTTGGCCACGTCGCGCGGCAGGCCGGTTTCCTTGTAGATCTCCATCGTCTCGCCCACCCCCATGATCCGAAGTCCGCGCGCCTCGAGCGCGGCAATGGCGGCAGCGCGGCTGCCCTCCAGCACGGTGAGCACGGCGTGGGTGTCATTGACCCGGGTTGTCACCGTGCCGCCGATCTCCGCGCCCAATGCATCACCGAGGCCGTCGAAATCCGTTTCCGGCGTATCGGACTGGACGGTGATCTTGTGGCCCTCTCCGGGCGTGCCGTAGATCGCGATCCCGGCGCTGTCCGGTCCACGGTCGGTCATGGTGATCAGCATGTCCGTCAGCAGATCGCCCAACCGGGGGCGCAGGTCTTCCTTCTTGAGGAACAGCCCAACGATGCCGCAAATCTTCAGTCTCCGTTGTTGCTTGGGGCCGCGATGGCCCGAGGTGTATTCGGGGCCGGTGTCGGCCCTGTCCCTATCGCACTTGCCCTTGGAGTAATTTTCACCTCAAGGAAAATTAATTTCTTCATAGAAAAAATGGTGCGGGGATGCGTGACGACCCTGCGGCTGCCCCCTTTTTGGGCAGATCGGCATTAACCACTTCTAAGCGGGTCTGCGGCAGGCTGTGGTCATGCATCTGGTTCTCGTCGCGATTCTCATGGTCTTCTGCCCGGCCGCCTCTGCGGATCAGGCCACCTATGACCGGCTGTCTCTACGCGAGCTTCTGGATATGGATGGTGCCATCGCGCGAGAGCTGCACGACCGGGGCGTCATCCGCTCCGGCAACATGACCGGCGATCTTGCCGAGCACATATTTGCCACGGCACACGGGTGGGATCTCGCCGCGCGCTCTCAGAAGGGGTTCGATGCCACGGACGGCAACCTGCGGATCCAGGTGAAGTCTCGCCGGGTGCGCAGCAATGCCAGCGGCTACCAGTTGGGGGCAATCCGCGATCTCGACAGTTTTGACAGGCTTGCGGTCGTGATCTTCGATCCCGGGTACCGTATCCGGCTGGCGGCGATCCTTCCGGCGGACCTTGTGCGCAGGGAGGCGGATTTCAACGCTTACACCAACAGCTACCGCCTCATCTTCCGCCACCACCTCCTGTCCCAAGACGGCGTCGAAGACGTGACTGAGACGCTGCGCGCCGTATACTGAAGCAGCAGCCTGTGCGCGCGGGAAAGGTGGGCCCTGATAAGGTTTGCTCTGAAAGCGTGGCCCCAAGGAGAAGGGGCGAACCTTGCGGCCCGCCCCCTCTCTGTCATGTCATGGTCCCGAGGATCAGTTCGGGATGAGATCCGGGACGATGGTCACGATGCCCGGCGCGAACCAAAGCAGCGCAAGGCCCGCCACCTGGATCAGCACGAAGGGAATGACGCCCCGATAGATGTGCCCGGTGGTCACCGACGCAGGTGCCACCCCGCGCAGGTAGAACAGCGCAAAGCCGAAAGGTGGCGTCAGGAACGAGGTCTGCAGGTTCACTGCGATCATGATCGTCACCCATTTGGGGTCGAACGAGCCGCCGTAGATCACCGGCCCGACGATGGGCACTACGATGTAGATGATCTCGAGGAAGTCGAGCACGAAGCCCAGCACGAAGAGCACCAGCATCACCACGAGGAACACCTTGTGTTCATTGTCGAAGCTTTGCAGGAACTGCTGGATGTAATGCTCACCCCCGAAGGAGATCACCACGAGGTTCAGCAGCTGCGAGGCCACGAGGATGGTGAACACCATGGACGTGACCTTGGCCGTCTCGCGCACCGCGGGGCTCAGCACCCCTGCGCGGAACAGCACCCAGCAGCTGAAGAACAGGCCGAACAGGGCGTAGAGATAGGCGGCGTTGGCCAGCACGAAGGCGATCCAGCTTTCCGCGCTCACGCTTTCGTTCTGCACCCGCAGATCGAAGTTCATCCCGATGAGGATCATCAGCACCACCGCGAAGGTCGACCACAGCACCACGCGGGTGGACTTGTCCTCTTCCTTCAGCTTGCGGAACGCGGCCAGCATGATGGCCCCTGCTGCCCCCAGTGCCGCAGCGGGCGTGGGGTTGGTGATGCCACCGAGAATGGAGCCGAGCACCGCCACGATCAGCACCAGCGGCGGGAACACCACCCGGATGAGATCGTTGGTCGCCAGACGCTGCGCCGCGTGCTTGCACCCGTAAAGCGCCAGCGCCCATGGGATCAGCATCATCAGCACGGTCGCCCCCGCGGAGGTCTGTGGCCCGATGAAGGCGATGTCCACCAGCAGCCCGAGCGCAAGCCCCCCCGCGCCGATCAGCAGCGGCAGGGGCGAGGACATGGGCGACACCGCCCGGCCCCACGCAAGGGTGATGCCGAGCAGAACGGTCAGGACCGCGATACCGGTGCCGATGGGCGCGGCATTGTCGATCTTGGCCTGAAACGCGATCGACATCTCTTCTTCCGACAGGCGATGGCCGCTGTCCACGCCGCCAGAGGCGTCGATGGCAGACTGCTCGGCCACAGCGTCATCCCATGCGGACTGGCCGTGCAGGTCGATCATCGCGGCCTGGCACTGCTCGCTCACGTTGGTGCGCAGGCTCGCCGTCTGGCCCGCATCCGAGAAGGACGACACGGTCAAGGACTGGCTGCCCACCACGTTGAGCTGACCGAAACCGATCGTCGCCACGATCAGTAGCAGCGGCACGCCAAGGTACCAGGTGAAGGCCTCGCCGCGGGTCACCGGCTCGCCGATGGCACCTTCGCCCATGACAGGCGGTGCCTTGTGCGGGTTGAGCATGGCATAGCCGAAGGCATAGGCAGCATAGAGCCCCGCCAGCAGAATCCCCGGCAAAAGCGCCGCCTGGAAGAGCGTACCCACCGAAACCACCGCAGGCTCACCAAGGTAGGTGAGCGCATCGGTGCAGCCCATGGACTGCGCCCGTGCTTCCTGAGCGGTGGAATAGAGATCTCCCGCCAGCGTGCCCAGAAGCACGATCACGATGGAGGGCGGGATGATCTGTCCCAGTGTGCCGGACGCGGCGATGACACCCGTGGCCAGTTCCGGCGAGTAGTTGTTGCGCAGCATGGTGGGCAGGGCCAGCAGGCCCATGGTCACCACCGTCGCGCCGACGATGCCGGTCGAGGCGGCAAGGAACGCGCCCACCACCACGATAGACACCGCAAGACCGCCGGGCAGAGGTCCGAAGACCCGCGCCATGGTCTGCAGCAGATCGTCCGCGATCTTCGAGCGTTCCAGCACGATGCCCATCATGACGAACATCAGCACAGCCAGCAGCGTCTCGATGCTGGCACCGGCGATGACCCGTTCGTTGATGCGGTTGACGATGAAGGACACGTTGCGGTCCATCGCCATTTCCCAGCCCCGCTCGAACACCGGCATGTCGTAGCGCGGCAGGTCCGGGTAGCGGAAGGTGGAGATGGTGCTTTCCACGACGCCCGTGTTCACGAGGTCGCGGTAGGCCTGCGACGAGTTGTCGATGGCCTGGTGGATCAGCAGGCCCGCGCTGTCGAGCGCGGCGATGATCCCGAACGAGATCACCCCAGCCCCGCCGATGGCAAAGGCCACCGGGAAGCCCGAGAGGATCGAGGAAAAGAGCGTGAGAAAGACGATGATCAGGCCGATCTCGACGCCATCAAGTCCGAACAGCATGGGTCAATCCTTAGAATTCGGCGTGATCGTAGGCTTCTTCACCAGCCTCGATCCGGTCATGGTCATGGTATTTGCCTTCGCTCTCGGGCCCCTCGCGCAGCTCCAGAAGCGAGCGCCAGAAGAACGTGACCGCCTGCAGGAAGATGAAGGCGCACATGAGCACGATCAGGATCTTGAACAGGAAGTAGGCGGAGAACCCGTTGGGGCTGAAGCCGATGGTCTCGACGTTCCAGCGCAGGGCGCGGGCCTTCATCAGCAGCCGGTCGAATCCTTCGGAGGCCGAGGGCTTCGGCGTGATGAGGTGGCGCCACATGAAGTACCACGAATAGAGCCACATGAGCACGGCCATGGGCATCATGAAGATGATGCTGCCGGTCATGTCGATGATTTTCTTGGCGCGGTAGCTTACCGGCGCATAGACGAGGTCGACGCGCACATGCCCGCCCTGCACGAAGGTGTAGGCAAGGCACAGGCAGACCACGATGGCATTGTAGAGCTTGAGCTCTTCGGACCACCAGCTCACGTCGAAGCTGACGGGCACGCCGAAGCCGAAGCCGATGTCGGGCCGCGCGAAGATGCGCTGAACCATGATGATGACCACCTGCTGCAGCACCATGATGAGGCCTGCCCAGGCGGCGATGCGGCCGATGCCGTTGTGGAACCACTCGAGCCCCCGCACCATCGCCCACATGGCGCCGCTGCGCCACAGCCCCAAGGCGGTGAGCACCAGAAACGCGGTGAGCACGACAAAGAAGAACTCCGCCGAGGCACCGTAGTAGACGAAGCGCATGACCGCTTCGGCGTTCGACCAGTCCAGCCAGCTGGCCGGGTGCGTCAGGGCGTAGACGAAATTGTAGAATGACATGGCGATATTGCCGAAGAACCAGGCCAGAAACCCCGCGATACCCGCGATTGCCCCGCCCGAGGCTGCCTCTTCCATGACCGGAGCCCCCTCATTGCTTGTGTCTTTATGACTTGTGTCTTTGGTCAGGAGGCGGGGCCCGCCCGGCCCGGGGCCGGGTGCGGGATATCCGCCGGAAACAGGGACGCCCCCGCGCGGTGCGGGGGCGTCTTGCCGTCAAACGCGTGGGATCACAGGCCCATGATGCGGTTGCGCTGCGCGGCGGTCGCGCCTTCGGAACGGGCGATCCACTGAGCCGACGATTTCAGCGACTCCATGTAGCTGTCGTAGCAGCGCTTGTAGAGCTCGTCGCCCATGGGCTCTTCGACCACTTCCTTGGCGGCGGCACCGAAGGCATCCCAGACGCTGTCGGGGAATTCCATGACCTTCACGCCACCCGACTGAAGGCGCTGCAGCGCCGCCGAGTTGTTGGCCATGAACAGCGACATCGACCAGATGTTCGACGCGCGCGCCACGTTCGCCACGATATCCTTGTGCTGCTGCGACAGGCTCTCGTAGGTCTCGAGGTTCATGGTCAGGTTGAGGTTCGGACCCGGCTCGTGGAAGCCCGCGGTGTAGTAGGTCTTGGTGATTTCCTGGAAACCGGCCTTCTCGTCGGCCCACGGCCCGATCCACTCGGTACCGTCGATCGCACCCGAGGACAGTGCCTGGTACACTTCGGCGCCGGGCAGGTTCTGAACGCTCGCGCCCAGCTTGCCAAGCACCTGGCCACCCTGCCCCGGCATCCGGAACTTGAGGCCCTGGAAATCCTCGGGGCTGTTGATCTCGCGCGCGAACCAGCCGCCCGACTGCGGACCGGTGTTGCCCGCCGGGAAGGCCTTGAGGCCGAAGATGCTGTAAAGCTCGTCGCCCAGCTCCATGCCGCCGTCATGGTACCACCAGTTGGCGTATTCCATGAAGTTCATGCCGAAGGGGATCTGGCTGAAGAAGCTGATCGCCGGGTGCTGACCAAGGAAGTAGTAATCCACGCCGTGGTACATGTCGGCCTGCCCGGCGGACACGGCGTCGAACACCTCGAACGCGCCCACGAGCTCGCCCGCTGCCTTGAGGTCGACGGTCAGCTGGCCGTCGGTGGCAGCAGTGATCTGGTCGGCGCAGTATTGCGCGCTGTCATGCACACCGGCAAGGCCGCGGCCCCAGGTGGTGACGAGGGTCAGCGTGCGCTTGCCCTGCGCGTAGGCCGGTGCGGCCAGTGCAGACGCGGCAGCGGCAGCGCCACCGGCAGTGGTGGCCCTCAGAAAAGAACGGCGATCCATGTGTGTCCTCCCGATTTGACGAGCGGTCCCCAGCTCCTCCCGGTCCCGCGCGGATCGTTACGTAGCAGGCACACTAGAACGTGAACGCTATCCGCAAAATACCCAGTGCTACGGAGTTGAGCATTTATCTTGCGTGGACGCTGCGGAAATTTGCGGCACTTGTATGGGCTTTTCGGCCAGCGTCGGCGCGCATCATCGTCTTAGGGCGGGCGGGGAAACAGGTTTGGACAGCGGCCCGCCTCACGGCATATCCAATGACATGCGTGCGATTCTCGACCGTCTTCACCTGAGCTACGGGCAGAAACTGTTCCTCCTTGCCTCGCTGCCGCTGATCTTCGCGGCGGCAGCCATCGCCGTGGTGGTGGCCTGGCAATCGCGGGAGATGGCCGACCGCGAGATCCGAGCGCTCGAGATCCAGCTGATCGAGACCAAGAAGGCCGAGCTGCGCAACTACGTGACGCAAGCGCGCAACGGCTTTTACTTCATTTATGGCGGCGCCGCACCCGACGACGAAGCCTCCAAGCGCGAGGTGGCGCAGATCCTTGCCGCGATGATCTACGGCGAGGACGGATCCTTCTTCGTCTACGATTACGACGGGGTGAACCTCGTCTCACCCCGCCACACGGAACTCATCGGTGGCGACTGGACCGGCATGACCGACAGCGAGGGCACGCCCATCACCGACCGCCTGATCGAACTTGCGCGCGCGGGCTCGGGCTATCACAGCTATCTCTGGCCCAAGCCCTCGACCGGGGAAGAGGCGCGGATGATCACCTTCGTGCTGGGCTTTCAGGACTGGCAATGGGCGGTGGGCACCGGGGTGTGGATCGACGACATTGTCGACCAGGTCGCGCTGGCCCGCGCGGGTGTCGAAGAACGCGTGCGCCAGACCTTTCTCTACATCAGCGGCATCACCTTGGCGGCGCTGCTCACGGTGTTCCTGTCGGGCCTCGTGATGAACCTGCGCGAACGGCGGCTGGCGGACGCCAAGCTCAAGGAACTCACCCAGCGCGTCTTCGATGCGCAGGAAGAGGAACGGGGCCGCGTGGCGCGGGAACTGCATGACGGCATCAGCCAGATCCTCGTGGGCGTGAAATACGCGCTCGACATTGCAAAGCGGCGGGTCACCACCGGTGATCCCCGCGCGGCCGAGGCGCTCGAGCGCGGCCAGGGCAACCTCTCCGGCGCCATTCAGGAGGTGCGCCGCATCAGCCGCGATTTGCGGCCCGGCGTGCTTGACGATCTCGGACTTGGCCCAGCGATCAAGGCTCTGGTGGACGACTTCACGACCCGCACCGGCATTGAAGCCAGCTTCGAGACGGTGGTGTTCCGCAACCGCATCGACCAGGAGGGGCGTATCGCGCTCTACCGCATCGCGCAGGAAGCGCTGACCAACATCGAACGCCACTCCGAGGCCACCCGCGTCGACGTGGACCTGCGTGGCCACCGCAAGGGCTGCACCCTGCGGATCAGCGACAATGGCAGCGGCATCCCCCCAGCCCCGCAGGAAGGACGCAGGGGCATTGGCCTGCGCAACATGCAAGAGCGCATGGATCAACTGGGAGGGGCCCTGCGCGTCTTGTCCTCGCGCCATGGGACGGTTATCGAAGCGCAGATCCCGCTCTCGCACCTGCTGCCCCCCGAAGAGGGCCGCTCGCAACCAAAGGCAAGCGCATGACCCGTGTCGTGATCGTCGACGACCATCCCCTCGTGGCCGAGGGCATCGAGGCCATCCTCGACGGCTACGACGATATCACTGTCGTCGCCACCCTCTCCGGAGGACAGGAGATCGTCGACCGGCTCGAAGAGCTGGCCCCTGACGTGATCCTGATGGATCTCAACATGCCCGGCATAGGCGGCCTCTCGGCAACCGAAATGATCCTGGAGCAGCGCCCCGAAACCCGGGTGCTGGTGCTCTCGATGCACGACACACCGGAATACGTCTCCACCGCGCTCGGCCACGGCGCCTCGGGCTACGTGCTCAAGGACGTGCCCTCCGAGGAGGTCAAGCGCGCCATCGACGCGGTCATGGCGGGCGAGCGTTACCTCTGCACCGGTGCCGAAGGCGCACTGCGCCCGGTGATGTCCGGCGGACGCGAGCAACTCACCAACCGCGAACAGGTGGTGCTGCTGCAGCTGGCACAGGGCAAGTCCAACAAGGAAGTGGCCATCGCGCTCGACATCTCGGTGCGCACGGTGGAAACCCACCGCAAGAACATCAAGCGCAAGCTGGGCATCAGCTCCACCGCCGGCCTCACCCGCTACGCGCTTGAACATGGCGTCCTGCAGGGTACCGGCGTAAACGGCTGACCTCGCCCCCGTTTCCTTTGACCCCAAATATCCCGGGGGAGTCTCCGCAGGAGACGGGGGCAGAGCCCCCTTCGCCCCGCCACAAGCACCATGACGGAAAAAAAAAGCGCCTCGGCCCGTCACGGGCGAGGCGCTGCATGTTGTCACTGACATGCCGTCGGCGACAGGCTGAAATCAGACCAGTGGGCCGGCCTGCGCCAGTTGCGCGGTGCCCATGTCGATGCCCGAGGCCGGCACCACGAGCGAATGCTCCTCGCCATCATGGGCCATCAGGTCATCGTCCGCCTGTCCAAGGGTCAGGAAGAACCCAATCCCGAGAAGCACCACGAGAACCCCGGCGCGCACCATATCGAAATTGCGCACGCTGCGGTGAAAACGACTGATCCTAGACATGAGCAAACTCCCTCGTCGGCATGTGGCCCGGTTGACCGGAACTTGATGCAAGGATGCCAGAACAGCGGCAGAACGGCAACTCACGAAGGCGAAAGCCCCTGTTACAGGCAAAGCTTCGCCAGCCTGTGCTGAATCACTTCCGGACGCCGGCCCATGTCGCAATTGGCCAAAATACTTTCCGAAAATTGCCGAATTTCGTGTTGCCTAGCAACTTAATGAAATATAGACACTTCTGAACGATGCATTTCGGGGCCATTTGCAGGTTGACGCGACAACTGGCCGCTCATATGGTCCGCCCTGTAACAAAGGAGACCGCGCCATGGCACGGCTGGTAGGCATTGTAGGAAACGCGCGCATGGGCCGGTAGACCGGACACCCTTTCAGGACCCCATGCGCCCCCGAAAATCTTCGGGGGCTTTTTTGTTGCCGCGGGACATGCAAGGTGCCCGCACAAGGGCACCTCTCCCGAGGGCCCGCAAGACAGCGCCTTACGGGCGGCTTATATGGAAGACACCCGACCAGGTGTTCACCCGCAAGCCCGGATAGGTGCCCAAGACCACGCCCCCCTGCGGGCAGATCGAAGGCCCTCGTACAGTGGGCTACAAGAGTACGACGTCGTAAACGGAGACACGCGATGACACGTCAGATGACCGGAGCGAAAATGGTGGTTCAGGCCCTCAAGGACCAGGGCGTGGACACGGTATTCGGCTACCCCGGCGGCGCCGTTCTACCGATTTATGACGAGATCTTTCAGCAAAACGACATCCAGCACATCCTCGTGCGTCACGAGCAGGCCGCCCTGCACGCCGCCGAAGGCTATGCCCGCTCGACCGGCAAGGTCGGCGTTGCGCTGGTGACATCGGGCCCCGGAGCGACCAACGCGGTCACCGGCCTGACCGATGCGCTGATGGACAGCATTCCGTTGGTGTGCCTCTCGGGGCAGGTGCCGACCTTCATGATCGGCTCGGACGCCTTCCAGGAGGCGGACACCGTGGGCATCACCCGCCCCTGCACGAAACACAACTGGCTGGTGAAGGACACCGCCAAGCTGTCGTCGACCCTGCATCAGGCCTTCCACGTGGCCAGCAGCGGCCGCCCCGGCCCGGTGCTCATCGACATTCCCAAGGATGTGCAGTTCGCTTCCGCCGAATACACCTCCAAGCCCAAGGCGCCGGTCGGTCACTACCAGCCGCAGGTCAAGGGCGACATGGAAACGATCACCGCCCTTGTCGAGGCCATCGAGAACGCCGAGCGTCCGGTCTTCTACACCGGCGGCGGCGTCATCAACTCGGGCCCCGCGGCCAGCCAGCTGCTGCGCGAGCTGGTGGATGCCACCGGCATTCCGATCACCTCGACCCTCATGGGCCTTGGCGCCTACCCCGCATCGGGCAAGGGCTGGCTGGGGATGCTCGGCATGCACGGTCTCTACGAGGCCAACCTCGCCATGCACGGTTGCGATCTGCTGATCAACATCGGTGCGCGGTTCGACGACCGGATCACCGGGCGGCTCGACGCGTTTTCTCCGAAGTCGAAGAAAGCGCATATCGACATCGACCCCTCGTCGATCAACAAGGTCATCAAGACCGACCTGCCGATCGTCGGGGATGTGGGCCACGTGCTCGAGGACATGCTGAAGGTCTGGAAGGCGCGCGGCCGCAAGGTCAACCGTGAGGGCCTTGCCAAGTGGTGGCGCCAGATCGAGGAATGGAAGCAGGCCAACTGCCTGAAATACACCGGGTCTGAAACCACCATCAAGCCGCAGTACGCGCTGCAAAGGCTCGAGGCGCTGACCAAGGGAATGGACCGCTACATCACCACCGAAGTGGGCCAGCACCAGATGTGGGCGGCGCAGTTCCTTGGCTTCGAGGATCCCAACCGCTGGATGACCTCGGGCGGCCTTGGCACCATGGGCTACGGCTTCCCGGCCTCGGTCGGAGTGCAGGTGGCGCATCCCGAAAGCCTCGTGATCAACGTGGCGGGCGAAGCCTCGTGGCTGATGAACATGCAGGAGATGGGCACGGCAGTGCAGTACCGCCTGCCGGTCAAGCAGTTCATCCTCAACAATGAACGGCTGGGCATGGTGCGCCAGTGGCAACAGCTGCTGCACGGCGAGCGCTACAGCTCCAGCTGGTCCGAGGCGCTGCCCGATTTCGTCAAGCTGGCCGAAGCCTTCGGAGCCAAGGGCATCATCTGCAAGGATCCCGCGGACCTTGATGACGCGATCATGGAGATGATCAAGCACGATGGCCCGGTGATCTTCGACTGCCTCGTCGAGAAGCACGAGAACTGCTTCCCGATGATCCCGTCGGGCGAGCCGCACAACAAGATGCTGCTCGGGGATGCGCAGGCGACCAACGCGATCGCCGGCAAGGGCGCCGTTCTGGTCTGAGGCCCGCCATTTGATCCCGGCGGCCGGGCACCCTGCCCGGCCCCGGCCCGCCGCCCATGGCGGACGCGGCCCTCGGGATCTTCGGCACCGGCTCAGGAGGAGGACCGAGCATGGCACCGAACGCCTTGCGCATCCGCGCGGCGCTATCGCTGACGGCAATACGGCGCCCCCCGCAGGGACGCCGCACCACAGGACTTGCGATGGTCTGCGCTTACAGGATGTCGTCCAGAAGCCCGTCGTCACAGCCACAGCCGTCATCGTGGCCCGCGTCACCGCCATATTCTCCGCCGCCCGAAACGCCGGATGCGAGGATCGCGAAGAGGTTCACGTCATCGCCCACGTCGATATCCGCAAGGGCGCCAAGGTCGATATGCTCATCGGCGCCGACCTCGGCCAGAGATAGGGCATCCACCTCGATCCCGTCCTCGCCCAAGTCGGCACTGGCCAGCGCATCGACGTTGACGCCGTCATCGTCCAGCACGTCCACGCTGGCGAGGACATCGGTATCAAGGCCGTCCTCGTCGAGATCCACATCTGCGAGGGCATCCACATCGCGCAAGTCGCCTCCGGCGAGCTCCACGTCGGCCAGCAGGTCCACGTTCAGGCCGCCGTCGGTATGGTTGTCGTCCTGCTTGCTTCCGAAAAGCTTGGAAAGTCCGAACATCCTATTTTCTCCTCTGCCAGGTGTCCGCGGCATCAACCGCAAGAGGAGTCACGAAAACGAGAGAAACCGGGTTTCGGCAGATTGTGTCAACACTGCGTCTCCAATCTGGCAACTCTGACAACATTGAACGAACTCAGCCACTCAACCGGTGGCATAAGCGAGAGGAACCGGCGAAATGTCCGCACTACAGATCAAGAAGGGCTCGAACAAGCATTCGGCCTACAACCTGCGCCCGACCTTCTCGGACGTGAGCGAAGCACACACCATCACCGTTCTGGTCGAGAACGAGCCCGGCGTGCTGGCCCGCGTGATCGGCCTGTTCTCGGGGCGCGGCTACAACATCGACAGCCTCACCGTGGCCGAAGTGGACCACGAAGGTCACCTCAGCCGCATCACCATCGTCACCACCGGCACGCCGCAGGTGATCGAGCAGATCAAGGCACAGCTTGGCCGTATCGTGTCGGTGCGCGATGTGCATGATCTGACCGCCGAGGGCAGCTCGGTCGAGCGGGAACTGGCGCTGATGAAGGTTGTGAGCAGCGGCGAGAAGCGCGTCGAGGCGCTGCGCCTTGCGGATATCTTCCGGGCCAATGTTGTGGATTCGACACTGGAAAGCTTCATCTTCCAGCTGACCGGCGCGCCGGACAAGATTGACGCCTTCGCCGACCTCATGCGCCCGTTGGGCCTTGTCGAGGTGGCCCGCACCGGCGTTGCCGCCCTGTCGCGCGGAACCCGGTAATCGGCGTGTCATCCGGCGCGCGATATGGCGCGCCGGGTGCAGATCCTTCCCCTGCCGGGATCACCTGCCGGGGAACGGCACCACGTTGCCCACGGGTGCCAGCCCAAGCGGCCGGGACACGGGTCTGAGGGCATCCACCAGCCCGGAGAAACAGTGCCGCACCAGTTTCTGAGGATTGCGTGCGCGGCGCTGGCTGCTGACCTGTGCAAGGTCGAACTGCACAAGATCGCCTTCTTTCAGCGGCTCGGAGAGGCCTAGGCCATCCTCACGGCTGTCAAACAGCGCAAGATCACCCTGGTCTTCGCACCAGATGATGGCACGGCAGTCACAGGGCGATGCCCCCTTCGTCCAGATGACGACGCCCAGTGCCTTGGCAGTACTCTTAGGCATGAGACCCCCAATTCAGAACCACTTCACACGCATGTCAAATTTAGCCCGTTTCGCACCGAACTAGAAACAGGCCGCGCCGCACGAAATCGTGTCAGTTTTAACTTGATTGACGCCAATTAGCGCCACATATTGACGCTACTCCGCATCATTCGTATGAAACGCATCATTTTCCGTTAATTCGCACGGGGACAAAGAACGCATGACGCGACACGCGCGCCAATCCGAACTTACCGCAAGTCCCGCTGCCCTGCGCAGCGTCTTCGGCGAAAACCTCAAACTTCTCGTTAAAAAAGCGCCCTCGGTGTCGGCACTGTGCCGCGAGCTTGGAATCAACCGGACCCAGTTCAACCGCTACCTTGCAGGGGAAAGCTTTCCGCGGCCCGACGTGTTGCACAAGATCTGTGATTTCTTCGGTGTAGATGCACGCATCCTGCTTGAACCCGTGGAACAGATCGCGCCTGAAGCCGTGCCCGAAGCCAACCCTGCCGACGATGTGCCCAATGGCCTGCTAAGCCACCCCTGGCTCGGAAGCTTCACCGGACCGGCCCTATGCGGTGTCGAAGAAGCCTCCTTTCCGTCGGGCTTCTACCGCTTCACCCGCGCCGCCTTTTCCGACAGCGAACGCTTCGTCACCGGGGTGATCTATGTCTTCCGCAAGGATGGCTTCTGCTTCTTGCGGGGGCTGGAACCCAAGGCCGCGCTCGAGATGAACGGCGTCACGCCCACCATCCAGAACCGCGAATTTCGTGGCCTCGTGATGCAGCAGGCCGAGGGCATCGCCTTCCTCGTGAACCGGCGCGATGCCCTGACCGCTTCCTTCAACTACCTGTCGCGGATGCCGTCCATCGCGCGCACCTTCTGGCTGGGTTACGCCGTGCGCACCACGCAGGAGAGCCCATCGGCCCGTCGCGCCGCGCGGATGATCTATGAGCATCTTGGCTATGACACCGGCAAGATCCTTGCCGCTGCGCGCCGGGGCGGATACCTGCAATTGGAAGATGTGACGCCATTCCATCGCCAGCACCTGCGCTTCGATGAAGGATTTGCCTGATCAAGCCTCGCGGCCGGTTGCTACGCCGCACCTTGGCCGGAGGCTATGTTGGCGCCATGGTCGTGGGCACTGACCATGGCCGTGTCTGCGGCGTCGCCGACCCTTATCAGATCGTAAAGATGCCATGTGGCGTGACCCAGCAGTGGTAGCACGATGAACAGCCCCACGAACCCCGGCAGCATGGCAAGGAAGCTCGCCAGCGCCAGCACCGCGGCCCATGTGAACATCACCACTGGGTGGGCGGCGACATAGCCGAATGACGTGATCATCGCGGTCACGAAGTCGATTTCGCGGTCCAGCAGCATGGGCAGCGCCAGCACCGAGATCATGTAGAGCAGCGCGGCAAAGCCCGCCCCCACCATGCTGCCCACCGCCACCATCATAAGCCCGTTCGGCGTCATGAAGACCGCGAGGCTCGATGACACGTTGGTCATCACCGACAGCCCGAGGAACAGGGCAAAGATCATGTGGCCGAGGAAGAACCAGAACAGGAAGACGATCACGATCACCGCGCAGATCGACGGCAACTGACGCCGCGACTGCCGCACAACCACCGACATCACCTGCACCCGGTCGAGCGGAAGGCCAAGTTCGATCCGGCGGCTGACATCGTAAAACCCAACGGCGGCAAAGGGCCCGATCAGCGGAAAGCCGATGGCCGCCAGCACCAGCCAGTAGCTTTGCCCCGTGGCGAGCGTGATCCAGACCATCAGCCAGCCTGCCGCCACGTAGCCCCCCGCGAAGGCCAGCGCGAAGCCTGGCGCCCGGCGCAGGTCCCGGGCCCCGCGTTTCAGTG
The DNA here is from genome assembly GCF_014643635.1 of Salipiger pallidus. GTDB lineage: Bacteria > Pseudomonadota > Alphaproteobacteria > Rhodobacterales > Rhodobacteraceae > Salipiger > Salipiger pallidus. The sequence continues at coordinate 420,367 of NZ_BMJV01000004.1, read as the reverse complement.
CCTCCAACAGCGTGGCAAGGCGCACCGGTGCAAGCTCCGGCACGCCCGGTGTCGGTGTCTCGGTCATCCCCTGCCCTCCTCACAGCCCCTTTTCCGTGGGCTGCGATGATGCTTGGGAGGGGGCCGCCCCGCAAGAAGTTTCGCACGTCAGGGTTGCCGGGCGACAAACCCGCCTTGAAGACACGAAACGGGGCGCATGCCCCGTTCCGGCACGCGCCCCGTCCTGGCGTCAAAATCGGGAGTGAAGGGCGCTACTGCGCGTCAGCGCGGCTTTTGCCGCTGGCCTGCTGGGCGAGCGTGGCGCCCATGAACGGGTCGAGATCGCCATCGAGCACCCCTTGGGTGTCCGAGGTCTCGTGGCTGGTGCGCAGATCCTTCACCATCTGATAGGGCTGCAACACGTACGAACGGATCTGGTTGCCCCATCCCGCATCGCCCTTGGCCTCGTGCTGGGCGTTGATCTCGGCATTGCGGCGGTCCAGCTCCTGCTGGTAGAGCCGCGATTTCAGCGCCTTCATGGCGATGTCCCGGTTCTGGTGCTGTGACTTTTCGGACGAGGTCACGACGATGCCGGTCGGGATGTGCGTGATCCGCACCGCGGAGTCGGTGGTGTTCACGTGCTGCCCGCCCGCGCCGGACGAACGGTAGGTGTCGACCCGGATGTCACTCGGATTCACGTCGATCTCGATGTTGTCGTCGACCACCGGATAGACCCAGACCGAGGCGAAAGAGGTTTCGCGCGTGCCCTTGCCGAAGGGCGAGATCCGCACCAGCCGGTGCACGCCGCTTTCGGATTTCAGCCAGCCATAGGCGTTGGTGCCCGAGATCTTGTAACCGCAGGACTTGATGCCCGCCTCGGCGCCCGCTTCCTCGAACTGAAGCTCCACTTCGTAGCCCCGCTTTTCTGCCCAGCGCACATACATGCGCTGAAGCATCGCGGCCCAGTCGCAGGCTTCGGTGCCGCCGGCGCCGGCGTTGATCTCTAGGAAGGTGTCGTTGCCGTCCGCCTCGCCGTCCAGAAGCGCCTCCAGCTCCTTCTGCCCGGCCTTCTCGGTCAAAGACTTCAGCGAGGTCTCGGCCTCGGTGACGACCTCCTCGTCCTCTTCCATCTCTCCCATCTCGATGAGCTCGATATTGTCGGACAGCTCCTGCTTGATGGAGGTGTAGGTCTCCATGGCATCCACGAGGAACTGGCGGTCGCGCATCAACTTCTGCGCCGCGGCGGGATCATCCCAGAGGTTGGGATCCTCGACCCGGGCGTTGAATTCCTCGAGCCGGTGAGGCGCCGTCTCCCAGTCGAGCCGCTGCCCCAGCAGATCCAGCGATTTCTCGATCTTTTCGACGTTCTTCTGGGTTTCGGCGCGCATCTAAGATCTCTTCGGATATGTCCTGTTGATCCACGGGACATAAACCAGCCCCGGCATCCCTTCAAGCGTTGCCATATGGTTTCCCCCCGCCCTTGCCACGAGACCCGTCCGGTTGCACCGGTCGGCATGCCTCCGGCGGGGATATTTGCGGTCAAAGGAAGCGCCGCAGGCAGTGACGCCGGACATGGGCCCGGCCCACCTCTTCTTCTTTTTTTTCAGATACGCCGCAGGAGACGGGGGCAGCGCGCGCTTCGACCTCACAATGCTGCGCATCGCCAAGCGACAGGTTGGACGTCAGTTTACTGGCATTAGCGCAACTTGCGGTCACTGCCGCTATGGTCAGAACGGCGCCCCTCTTCCGACGTCCGGGCCGCACCGTTGCGGCGGGGCAGAGACCGCTGCGGCAGCAGACACCCTGCCCCAGCAGGCCGGCGCCGGTTATGCGCCCGAAGTGACACGGATTTGCGAAGGCGGCGCGCCCCTCTTCGTCCTCAGCCGGCGCGGCGCAGCTCGGGGGCGACCTTGGTGCCCAGCACTTCGATGGCCTTCATCATCTCCTTATGGTCGATCACCCCGATCGCCATCTGGATCGTCACCCGGTCAAAGCCGAGATCCTCGCGCAGACCGAGGATCTTGTCGGTCACCTGCGCCGGAGAGCCCACGAACATCGCGCCCTCGGGGCCGGTCGAGGCATCGTATTGCGCCCGGCTCTGCGGGCCCCAGCCGCGCTCGCGGCCGATCTGGTCCATCACCGCCTTCTGCGCCGGGAAAAACAGGTCGGCGGCTGCCTTGCCGTCCTCACCCACAAAACCGTGCACGTTGAGCGACACCCGCGCCTTGTCAGCGTTGCCCGACTGGTCTGCTGCCCGCCGATAGAGGTCGGCCAGTGGCGCAAAGCGGCGCGGCTCACCGCCGATGATGGCCAGCGCCAGTGGCCGTCCCAGTGCGCCTGCGCGCACCATGCTCTCCGGCGACCCGCCGGCGGCAATCCATATCGGCAGGCGCCCCGACACCGGGCGCGGATATACACCGAGCCGATCTACCGCGTGCGTGTGTTTCGAGCCGGGCCAGCGCAGCACCTCCTGCTCTTCAATGGCCAGCAGCATCTGCAGCTTTTCCTCGAAAAGCTCATGGTAATCGTCGAGATCATAGCCGAAGAGCGGGAAGCTCTCGATGAAACTGCCGCGCCCGACCATGAGCTCGGCCCGCCCGTCGCTGAGATTGTCCAGCGTTGCGTATTGCTGGAACACCCGGATCGGATCATCCGAGCTCAGCACCGACACCGCAGAGCTGAGGCGGATCCGTTCTGTCACCGAGGCCGCGGCCGCCAGCACCGTCGCGGGCGAGGAAATGGCATAGTTCGCTCGGTGGTGTTCCCCGAGCCCGAAGATATCCAGCCCCACCTCGTCGGCCAGCCGGATCTCGGCGATCAGCTCCTTCATGCGCTGATTGGCATCGACTTTTTCCCCGGTAACCGGGTTCGTGCCGACATCGCCGAATGTGTAGAGACCAAGTTCCATTGCGCCAAACCTTTTGCCTGTTTGCACGCAACATAGAGGCGCAGCCGGCCGCGTGAACCCCGCCGCCCGCACATGACCCGCACATAGGCTGTGCGCTTGGCCGCCTGCGCCGTTGCATGCGCCTTCAGACTCGCCTTAGCACATCGGCCAGCAGCGCCGCCGCCCGCACCCCGTCGACCACGTGGGCGCCGATCCCCTCCCGCAATGCATCGCGGTGGATGCACATCCCCGCGCAGCCAAGGACCACCGCGTCGGCGCCCCCGTCTGTCAGAGCCGCGATGCCCTCGCGCAGCCGCGCGATCACCTCGGTGCCCCCGGCCTCGACCTCGAGGACGGGAATGCCGCTGGGCCGGACCTCAATGCAGGCCTGCGCAAAGCCCTGCTCTTGGATGTTGCCCTCGATCACCGGCAGCGACACCGGCAGCGTGGTCAGGACCGAGAACCTCTCTCCCAGCAAGCTTGCCGCGTGGAAGGCCGCCTGGCCGATGCCGATCACCGGGCAGTGAGCCCGCGCCCGCATCTCGGCAAGGCCGGTGTCATCAAAACAGGCAATAACGATGACCTCCGCATCTCTTGCAGTCTCGACTTGCGCCAGAAGGCCCGGCACTGCGGCAGCGCCATCCTCGGCGCCCTGTATCGCGGCGGGCGCGCCGTGGTTGGTCCGCCCCTCGATACGCACCCCCGGCAGCACCTCGCGCGCGGTGGCAACGATCCCGTCCGTCATGTGCTCCGACGAGTTGGGGTTCAGGAAGAGGATCATTTCTCAGACACCCTTTCCCGCGTCCGACCCAAGCCGCGCCCGCCGCCGCCCCAACGCCCAGACCGTGACGATGAACGCCCCGATGATCAGCAGCGAGAACAGCGTGGTCATGGTGCCCAGCGCATAAATCACCGGGGTGGTGACATTGGTGGTCATCCCGAAGATCTCGAGCGGCAGGGTGTTGTAGCTTCCCGAGGTCAGCAGCGTGCGGGCAAACTCGTCATAGCTGAGGGTAAAGCCGAACAGCCCCACCCCGATCAGCGACGGCGCGATGATCGGCAGCACCACGTGGGTAATGGTCTGCCCCGCGCTTGCTCCCTGGTCGCGCGCTGCCTCCTCGTAGGATTTGTCGAAGCGGTTGAAGACGGCAAACATGATGAGCAGGCCGAAAGGCAGTGTCCATGTCAGCTGCGAGCCAAAGCCCGAGGTCGCCCAGTGCACCCGCAGCCCCAGCTGGTTGAAGATAAGGCCTACGCCAAGGGAGATCAGGATCGACGGGATCACGAGGCTGGCGATGATGAGGTAGAACAGCACCCCCGACCCCGCGAACCGTTTGCGGAAGGCAAGCCCCCCCATGACCGACACGACCACCGTGGTGACCATCACCATGAGCCCCAGCGCAAGGCTGCGCCGGAAGGCGCCCCAGATATCGCCCACCGCCTGCTCCTGGAATAGATCGCGAAACCAGTGCAGCGACGCGCCGCGCATGGGAAAGGTCAGCCCGCCCTCGGGCCCCTGGAAGCTGAGGATGCCGATGGTCAGGGTCGGCCCGTAGAGGAACAGGATGAACAGCCCGAAGAAGGCGGTGAGGAGGTAGAAGGAACGGGGGCGGCGATCCATGGCTCAAAGCTCCTTACGGATGTCGACAAAGCGCAGCAGGATGCCGATCACGATCAGCACGGTGCACAGCAGCACCACGGCGGTGGCGGCGGCAGAGGGGTATTGCAGCAGCGCGATGTCGTTGGAAATCAGGCGCCCCACGTTGGCGCTCTGCGATCCGCTCATAAAGCGCACGGTGATGAAATCGCCCATCACAAGCGTCAGCACGAAGATGGTGCCGATCATGATGCCGGGCTTGGTCAGCGGCACGATCACGTGCACCAGCGTCTGGAAGCCCGACGCGCCGTTGTCGTAGGCGGCCTCGATGAGCGAGCGGTCGATGCGCATCATTGTGTTGAAGATCGGGACCACCATGAACAGCGTGTAAAGATGCACGAAGGCAAGGATCACCGAGAAATCGGAATAGAGCAGCCACTCCAGCGGCTCGTCGATCAGACCCATGTCGATCAGGGTCGAATTGGCAATCCCGTTGCGCCCGAGGAACGGGATCCACGAGATCATCCGGATGATGTTCGAGGTCCAGAACGGGATGGTGCACAGCAGGAACAGCGCGATCTGCACGGTCTGGCTGCGGATGTGGAAGGCAAGGTAATAGGCAACGGTGAAGCCGATCGCCAGCGTCAGCGCCCATGTGATCGCGGCGTATTTGAACGTGGCGAGGAACACCTTGTAGGTTACCGGTGAGCCAAAGAGGAACTGGTAGTTCTCCATCGAGAAGGCGGGGATGATGGAAAACTCCGTCGCCTGCCAGAAGCTCACGATGACGATGGTGATGATCGGCAGGATCAAAAAAACCAGCAGCACCAGCGACAGCGGCGCCGCCTGCAACCAGCCCAGAAAATGACGGTTCTTCAACATATGGCCCCTGCCCCTCGCGCGCGGCGATCATCCCGAGAATTCCCCGCCGCCTTCTTCTCTTGAAAAATACGCGCGGGGGGCTCCGGGGGGCGGCAGCCCCCCGGCGGATCACGGTCCCCAAAGGGGGCCGCGAGCTCATGCCTGCCGGCCCGCAAGGGCCGACCGGTCAGTGGATCACGATGCAATGAACTCGTTCCACTTGCGCACCATGTACTGGTTCTCGTCCATCACCGCGTTCCAGCACGCGACCGAGCCCATGCGCTCTTCGAACGAGCCGCCATCGCGGACCTCGCCGGCCTGCGCCAGCGTGTCGCCGGTGGGCGAGGTGATGACATCGGTGGCTTCCTTGCCCTCGAACCAGTAGCCCCACTCGTTCTCGGACATGTATTCCTTCGAGGTTTCGGGAACCGCCGAATAGTACCCCTGGCGCATGAGGTAGCCGCCGACCCATCCTGACAGGTACCAGTTGATGTACTCGTAGGCTGCATCCAGCTCCATGCCAGACAGCGACTGCGACAGGCCGATGCCGCCGCCCCAGCTGCGGTAGCCTTCCTTCAGCGGCTGGTACACGCAGTCGATGCCGCGCGATTTTACCGCGGTTATGGCAGGCGACCACATGGACTGGATCACCACCTCGCCCGAGGCCATGAGATTCACGCTCTCGTCGAAGGACTTCCAGAAGGCACGGAACTGGCCGGCCTGCTTGGCCTCGGTGAAGATCGCGAAGGTGGCGTCAATCTCCTCGCGGGTCATGTTGCCCTTGTCGCCGTACTGGATCTCGCCCATGGCCTCGCAAACCATGGCCATGTCCATGATCCCGATGGACGAGATATCGAGGATTGACGCCTTGCCACGAAACTCGGGGTTCAGCAGCTCGGCCCAGCTTTCGATGGGACGGTTGATGAGGTCGGGGCGAATGCCGAGCGTGTCGGCGTTATAGATCGTCGGGATGAGGGTCATCCAGTTGGTCTGCTCATCGGCAAAGGTTGTCGCGCCCGGCTCGGGGATGAACCCCACGGTGTGCGGCGCGGTGCCCTGCGCGATGTCGCTGTCGGGGGTCAGCTTGCCGTCCTTGAAGATGCCGACGATCTTGTCGTAGTTGGCGATCTTGCTCACGTCCATGGCCTGCAGGTTGCCCGTCGGCCAGACCTTCTTGCAGATCCAGTACTCGATGTCGGCAATGTCGAAGCTGTCCGGCTGGGTGGCGGCCCGCTGGGTCACGCTGTCCGAATCCAGTGCAGTCATCTCAAGCGTGAAGCCAAGATCTTCCTTCACCTTGGTGGCCACGTCGTTGAGGTTCGACACCCCGGTGCCGAACTGGCGCAGGGTGATGTTCTTGATGTCCTGCGCCCAGAGCATCGGGGCGGGAAGCGCCGATGCAGCGGCGGCGGCTGCGCCTCCCTTGAGCAGCGCGCGGCGGGTGTATCCGACTTTGGCCATGGTTGGTCCTCTCTGTCGTTGGTCGGTTGATCCGTGTTGTCCGTGGCAGGCATTGGCTGCCTGTCTTCTTGTGCACCGCAGGCCCTCAGGGCCTGTCGATGTTGGCTGCGGGCGCTGCCCGCCCGTCTGATTATGTCCCTTGAATGGCGCTCAGCCCTGAAGCCGGTGCAGTCGCGCCTCGTCCCAGGCAAGGCCCACGGAATCGCCTGGCGCCCGGGGCGCTGCAAAAAATGTGGCCTCCGGCACGAAGGCCAGCACCTCCTCGTCCCCCATGGCGGCGGTCACCGCCACATGGTGGCCCTGGTATTCGACCGTGCGCACCACGGCGGCCTGCCCGGCCCCGTCAAGGCGCACATCATCGGCCCTTAGCGCAAAGCGCTCGCCACCCAGCTGCAGCACATTGTGCCCACCCATGAAGCGGGCGACGAACTCGGTGCGCGGGGCGGTGAAGACCTCGCGGGGGTGGCCCGCCTGCTCGATCACAGCGTCGTTCATCACCACGATCTCGTCGGCCAGCGCCAGCGCCTCGTCCTGCCCGTGGGTGACGTGGATGAAGGTGATCCCCAGCTCGCGCTGAAGCTTCTTGAGCTCGGCCCGCACCCGAATGCGCAAGAACGGGTCCAGCGCCGACAGCGGCTCGTCCAGCAACAGCACCTGCGGCTTGGTCACCAGCGCCCGCGCCAGTGCCACGCGCTGCTGCTGCCCGCCCGACAGTTGGGCCGGAAGTCGCTGCGCGAGGTGGCTCATGTCCACCAGTTCAAGCATCTCGTCGGCGGCGCGGTATCGGGTGGGCTTGTCGACGCCCTTCATCTTCATGGAGAACGCGACGTTGTCACGCACCGACAGGTGCGGGAACAGCGCGTAGCTCTGGAACATCATGGCGGTGCCGCGCCGTGCGGGGGGCAGCGGTGCAACGTCCTGCCCTCGCAGCAGGATCGAGCCGTCCGAGATCTCCTCATGCCCGGCGATCATCCGCAGCGTCGTCGACTTGCCGCAACCCGACGGGCCCAGCAGGCAGACATAGCTGCCATGGGTAAAGACGTGGTTGATATCGCGCACCGCCACCGTGTCGCCGTAGCGCTTGGTCAGGTGGACCAGTTCGAGATCGTCTTTCGTCCGCATCGTGCCACTCCGCTTCAGGATGTCGGGGTGCTGTCACCCGGCTTTCCGGCACGCTGCCCGCGGCAAGCGGGCCCTGGGAACGCAAATTCGCAGCTTTGGCGGTGGGAAACCTCAAGCGCCCATGTATTGAGCGGCCGCCACAACATTGCGCACATGATTGCAGCGTATATCGTATACAATTGTGATGACGATCCCTCATATGACCCCACGGCTTGAGATTCGGAGCGCTCCGTTGGACAAGAGGGCAAGACAAGGCAGGACCGCAGATGGCGCAGGCACCCAGGACCCAGGCATCAAAGACCGAAGCACCGGCACCGGTGAAATCGGAAACGGGCGAAGACCGGATCGTCCAAAAGCTTGCCTCGGCCATTCACGAACACCGTATCGCTCCGGGCATGAAGCTGTCCGAGGACGAAGTGGGCGAGGTCTATGGCGTCTCTCGCACGGTGGTGCGGGCGGCGCTTCAGAAGCTGGCGCACATGCATCTGGTGGATCTCAAGCGCAACCGGGGCGCCTTTGTCTCGCAGCCCACCGTCAAGGAAGCGCGTGAGGTCTTCGAAGCCCGCGCCCTGCTCGAGCCACGCACCGCCCACTCCGCCGCCGCCCGCATGACCGAGAGCGACCTTGCCCGCCTGCAATCGCATATCGACGAGGAACACGCGGCCCTTGCCCGCGGCGACACGGGCCGCGCGCTGCACCTGTCGGGGCTCTTTCATATCGAGATCGCGCGCATCGCCGATCAGGCCACGGTGGCCGAATTCATCGGCCAGCTGGTGTCACGCAGCTCGCTCATCATCGCCCTTTACTGGCAGCGCCGCGCCGCCCTGTGCGAAAGCCACGCGCACCACGCTTTGCTGGAAGCCTTTGCCAAGGGCGACGGGGTCCGCGCCGAGGAGATGATGAAAAGCCACCTGCTCGACCTGCTTACCTCGCTCGACCTGCGCGAGCGCAACGATGTCCCCCAAAGCCTGCGCGAGGCGCTGTCCGAATGACCCCCACCATGCGCACCGCCACCACCAGTGATTTGGGCCTGATCCTCGACTGGGCCGCAGCCGAAGGCTGGAACCCCGGGCTGGATGATGCGGCCCCCTTCCATGCCGCCGACCCCGAGGGATTCTTCGTGGCCGAGGACGAAACCGGCCTCGTCGCCGCCATCAGCGTTGTGAATCATTCGGACAGCTTCGCCTTCCTCGGTCTCTACCTCTGCCGCCCGGACCGGCGCGGGCGCGGCATCGGGCTTGCGCTCTGGCAACACGCGCTGGCTCATGCGGGGGAGAGGGCCGTGGGGCTCGATGGTGTTGCGGCGCAGCAGGGCAACTACGCGCGCTCGGGCTTCGCGTTGGCCGGATCGACCGCGCGCCTGGTCGGCCCGGTGGCCGAACCTCTGGGCGATGCCCCGAGACTTCGCGAGGCCACTTCCGCAGACATCGCCACCCTTTCCGCGCTGGATGCAGAGGCGACCGGCGTGGACCGTCTGCGCTTCATCACCGCGTGGCTGACGCAGACCGGCTGTCGCCGCACGGTGGTGATGGACGGCCCGGGCGGCCCCGTGGGCTTTGCCACCGCGCGGCTGTGCCGGACCGACTGCAAGGTCGGTCCTGTCGTGGCCCCGGACGCCTCCGCCGCGCGAGATCTTGCGCATGCCGCCGCCCGCAGCATCGGCGCCACGCGTTGCATCATCGACCTGCCCTCGGGCACCGAGCCGCTGCGCAGCCTGCTGGAGACGGAAGGTTTCAGCGAAACCTTCGCCACGGCACGCATGTACAGGACAGGTCAGGGCGGCGAGGCCCCAACCGCCTCGCCCCGGCTGTTCGCCACGGCGACATTGGAACTGGGTTAAGATCTACTGCTTTTGCAGGCACTTGCGCCCAGACACAGGGCGCAGGCAGGGGTGCGACATTGCCTTCCTCCACCGCTCTTGGTGGTGCTGACCTCATGGGCGCGCTGTCCATCGTTGGCGTCGAGCATGACAGAGACCGCGCGCTCTAGTTTGTCGACAGGCTGCGCGACGGAGCCGATTACGAGATCCACACCATCTCGGACGTCGCAGGCCTCGCGCGCAAGATACAGGCGCTGAGCCCCGACCTCGTGCTCATCGACCTCCAGCCCCCCTTCCGCGCTTCCCTTGAGGAACTGGTGCTGGTCTTGGGTCCGCTGGAGCGTGCCCTCGCGATGTTCGTGGTCCAGAACGGCGCAGGCCTGGCGGATGCGGCGATCAAGGCGGGGCGTCGGCCCACGTGGTCGACCGCATGAAGCCGCAGCGGGTCAAGCCGCTGCTGGATGCCGCCATCGCGCGGTTCGGCATGTTCCAGCGCAGGCGCACGGAACCGGCAAAGACCAAGCCCGCCATAGAGAAACGTAAAATGATGGACCAGTCCAAGGGCATGCTGATGAAGGCCCTCGGCATCGACGAGGATGCCGCCTATGCCTTTCTGCGCAAATCGTCATGGATCAGGGCCGCGTGGCGGACGCGGCGGGATGATGATGGCGACGCTCTGGGTGGGGGGCCTGCGGGCTTGTTGCGAAGTGCGGTAAGGGGAGACACCGCGCCAATCCAGTGTGCTAGATCAATGCCATGCCGAAGCCCTCTCCCACCCGCTATCGCAGGACAAACTGGCCCGACTACGACGCCACGCTCCGCCAGCGGACATCGCTCTGGATCTAATTTTGATCCCGGCACAGTCTGGCAGGTAGGAAAGCCCAGCAATCGTGGGCGGCCCGAGACGTTCTCTGGTGCAGCGGTCCAAGACTGCCCTCATGCTGAACGTGCTCTTCGGCCTTGCCCTTCGGCAAACACCTGAGCTGGTCGAGAGCCCGATCCGGATGGCTGGGCTCGACTGGCCGCTGCAGGACTAGTCGACGCTGTGTCGGCGGCAGTGACCGTTCAGGGCAGCCCTCCCCTATGGTTGCTCAGGCATACCCTTGCCCCTCCTTGTCGACAGCACCGGCATCAAGTTCCGTGGCAATGGTGCCCGGCTAGCCCGCACGCATGATCCGTCGCGTCGCAGGCAATGGCGCAAGATACACATCGCCATGGACACGCAAGCCGGGGACGTACGCGCGGCTGAGGTGACCTAAAGGCGCCAGAGCGACAGCCCCCTGCTGCCCGACGTGCTGTCCAAATTCCTGAGGATGAAGATATCGCCACCGTCACCGCGGACGGTGCATACGACAGGCGGCGACACCACACTCATCATCGCGCGCGGCGCCGAGGCCATCGCACCCATCCGCCGAAACGGCCGCGCCTGGGAACAAGGCTGCCCCGCAGCATCGGCGCGCAACGAGACCGTGCGGGCGACGCCGCACCTCGGCAGGGCCGAGAACGACGCCGTCGCCAGAACGGCCACCGGATAGGCGACAGGCGGCACCAAAGATGAGTTGCGCCACGACGTCGCTGCGCACCAAAAGATGGTCACGATCTACAGTAAATGGGTGAACCAGCCCACATCGGGGGCCAACAAGGGCAACGCTATCCTCAACAGCCAACGCAACCTCGACAACCCCAACCGCCGCGCCGCCGTTCACTAGTTCTGGGAGAGCCCCCGCATGGCTGCCGACCCCGGCAACAAGGCTGTGGACATGTTCCGCACGGTCGGCACCGGCAAGATCAAGGCGCTGTGGGTCATCCCCGCCCTGACCATGCCAGACGCCGAGGCGGTGCGCGCTGCCATCGAAGGCTGCGATGTCGTGGCGGTGTCTGACATCACCGGCGCGACGGGCACGGTGCGGCTGGCCGATGTCATGCCGCCCGCCACCGCATGGGCTGGAAAAGACGGCACGGTCACCAACTCGGACCACGCCATCTCGCGCCAATGGGCGATGCTGCCCATCCCCGGCGTGGCCCGGCCCGAGTGGCAGATCCTAGCGCAGATGGGGCAGCGACTGGGCTGGCACGGCGATTTCGACTATCGCCTGCCCCGCCGAGATCTTCCACGAATACGCCGCCCTCTCGGTCATCGTGGGCAAGCCGGGGCGTGATTTCGACATTTCGGAAACTGCCGAATTGACTGGCAGCGCCTACAGGGCCATGGCCCCATCCGCTGGCCCTGCTCGGTCACGCGGTAAGCCAAGCGGTTCTTTAGCAATGGCCGGTTCTATCATCCGGACGGCAAGGCCCCGATGATCCCCGTGCGCGCCTGCGCCTCCGCAGCACAGCCCGACAGTGCCCGCCCCTTCCGCTTAACAGTGGGCGCATCCGCGGCCAGTAACACACCATGACCCGCACCGCGCTGTCGCCGCGCCGTTCGGCCCACCCGGCCGAGCCGTTCCTCGATATCCGCCTCGATGACGCCACCCGCCTCGGGCTCAACGCGGCCACGCTGGTGAAGGTGCCAAACCCCGAAGGCACTGCAATCCTGCGCGCCCGCATCCCCGATGCGATACAGCAGGGCGACGTCTTTGCCTCCATACACTGGACCGGCGAAACCGCTCCCTCGGGGCGCATCGATGCGGTGGTCGCCGCCGTCACCCACCCCGTTTCGGTACACCCCGAAAGCAAGGCAAGCGTCGTTGCTCTGGAGAAGTTCAGCCCCTCATGGTACGGTTTCTCCGTGTCAGCCACGGAACTCGACCCACAGGCCATGAGCCACGCCACCACCCGCCAGGCGCCCGTAAACTGGGCCCGCGCCCGTACCCCAAACGGCTCGCCCGCCGATTTTGCAGGCTCGGTCGCCACGGATGACCGGGAGGCCGCCGCGCGCGCTGTTCTGCCTGCCGGGTGCGCATACGCAGTTGCTCGTGGGTACCCGCAAGAGCCGTGCCCGCATCGCGCTGAACGTAGATGGACAGCTGGTGGCAGCCCTTTTCGCAGGCCCCGAGCCACTGGCGTTGAAACGCGATCTCCTCGCCACCCTGCCTGGCGCCGATGCCTCCGCCGCCTGACCCGTTCCCGGCCGCTGGTGTGCTCGTGCTTCAATGTCGGGGTCAACGCCATCATCACCACCATCGAGGACCAGGGCCTTATGAGCGCCGAGGCCATTGGCACGGCGCTCGAGGCCGAGACCAACTGCGGGTCGTGCCCGCGCGCGCTTGCCGCGATCCTCACCAAAGTGCAATTGAAAGAAGCCGCCGAATGATCGAAGAGGTCCCGCCCGAAGCGCCGCTTGGCGCCCATGTCCGCACCCTTGCCCGAGGGCCGGGACGGTCCCGGTCTCTGACAAGGGACGAGGCGCAAAGCGCCATGCGGCTCATGCTGTCAGGCGACGCCGATCCCCATGCCATCGGCGCTGTGCTCATGCTCATGCGGATGAAAGGCGAGACGGCGGACGAGATCGCCGGTTTTGCCGCGGCGGCACAGGCCAGCCTGCCCGATCTGCCGCGCCCGGCGCTCGACTGGCCGAGCTATGCCGCGGGGCGCACGCGCGGGCTGCCATGGTTCCTGCTTTCGGCGCGGCTCGTGGCTGATGCGGGGCACCCGGTGCTGATGCATGGCTGGAACGGCGCCGACCGCGCGATCCGCGACGGGCTGGACGGCGCTGGCATTCCCTTCGCCGAAGACCCGTCCAAGACAAGGGCGCTTATGGAACGGCACGGCATCGTCTACCTGCCACTGGAGACGCTCTCGCCGGATCTTTTCCGCCTTCTCACCCTGCGCAGCGTGCTCCACCTGCGGTCCTGCGTGAACACCGTGTGCCGGATGCTCAACCCCGGCCGCGCGGAGCGGTCTGTGCAGGGGGTCTTCCATCCGCCCTACCGACTGCTGCAACAGGACGCGGGCGCGCTGCTGGGGCTGGACAGCCTCACGGTTATCAAGGGCGGCGGCGGCGAGTTCGAACGCCATCCCGGCAAGGCCATCGCGGGCTTTGGCTTGCGCGGCGGCACGTCCTTCGATGGCGATTTCCCGGCGCTGACCACGGGCGAAGCCCGCCGCCTCGACGGGGGCGAGAGCGATGGTGCCATGGTGCCTGCCCTCTGGCGGGGGGAGCTTGATGATCCCTTTGCCGAGGACGTGGTCTGCGGCACCGCCGCGCTGGCGCTCGACACGCTGGGCGTCGCGGACCCCGAAAAGACGGCGCGACATCTCTGGGCCCAGCGTCGCCAAGCCGTTTCGCTGGTCTGAGCTGACCCTACCCACGCGACTGGCTTGACCAAACTCTACCGCATCGCCACTCTGACCGGCGATGTTCCCCGATATCCGAGGCGTGCCATGATTGCTCCTGCCACTCCGACCGAACGATACCAGACGATATCCAAGGTCGCGGAGCAGCTTCAGTACCCTCCGCACATTCTGCGATTCTGGGAATCCAAGTTTCCTTTCCTCACCCCAGTCCAACGCGCCGGTGGCAGGCGATACTATCGGCGCGAAGACATCGCCCTGCTGCAGGTGGTTGCATATCTGCTGCATGAGAAAGGCCCGACCCTCAAGGCCGTCCAGTCGCGATACAAGGATCTGGGGAAAAGGAATTTCTTGCGCTGACAACCACGATTCTGTCTCAGGACGAGACAGTCGAATTAGTTGCCTAGGAATTGGCCGGGCAACCGGCACCGTCCCCTCGTCACCGGCTTGAACAGATCGGCAGCGCACTCGTCACGCAGCGGGACGGGCGTATCGACCTTGACCGTGCAGCCGTGTCGCTTGACAGGCAGGCGCTGCCTGCCGACACCGAAGTGGTGCTTTTGTCGCTGCGCATCCACCTAGCGCAATTGCAGGCGGAAGCGGTACGCAAGCAGCTGCCAGGCGACATCGTGACGCGCTTTGCGGCTTATGAAACCGTGCTGACGGAGGACGTGCCGCTGCTACCCCTTCTGGAGGGGCCGATGACCTTCCTGCGCGGCGGCGTCGAAGACGAATATGTCACCAGCGCCTTGGATAGCGGCTTTGTTGCGGGCTGGCGCCATCTTTGCGACCTGCATGATAGGCTGGCACTCAGGTTGGGGCCGGATGGGTTCAGCGGCGCGGAAACCCTCACTCTGAGGAGCGAGATCGCCCCGGCAGAAATACGCTGCATCAGCCAAGACGCCGCCCGGGCCTTCGACAATCTTTCTGTCAGCGACGCACTCAGGGATACCATGAGCCACCTATGCGACACCATTAAACGGCAAACCGATCTTTTGGCCGATCTTCGGGACAGAACGCCCAAACGGCCCAGCCTGCTGGCCTGCTCACTGAAGATCACCGGCGCCATCATTCTGGGAACACTGACCTGCGCAGCCAGTGTGGCCGCCATTGCGCAGACCGCAAGCGGCGCTGCGCTTCTGGCTGCGCTGGAGCCGCTTGCGCAAAAGCTGCTTTTGTTATTCGCCTAAGGCCCGCTTCCCTGCTCGGGGTGCCTAGGCGTCATTCGGTCAGTCGTTCTCTTCCGCAAGCCGCGTGGCATCAAGGCCACGGGTGAACACTAGCCCCATGGAGTCGCGCAGGGTGATCGGCCCGCCGGTGTAATCCTCGCCGATCCCCGGCCCGCGGATCACAAGTTCCCAGCCGTTGCGACTGATGCTGTCGGGCAGCAGGTCAAGCGGGTCGATCTCGTCCGTCTCGCCGCCCTCCATGTGGCAGACCGTGAACACCTGCCCGCCCTGCGGCGCATTGCGCAGCGCGGCAAAGACCGTGCGACCCTCGATGGGTTCGAGATAGCGGAAATGGTCGTCATCGCGCAGGTTGCCCCGCAGCCACGGATTGTTGAGCCGGAAAATCCGCAGGCGCCGCATAGCGTGAGTCTGGACCGGGTCGAGCTTCGACACGGAATGCGAGACATTGCAGTATTCGTGCATGTCGTCCATCCAGGCCCGCGCGATCTGTTTCAGCCCGCCCACGGTGATGGGATGCGGGCCGGCAAGCGGCGGCTCCACCGCGTTGAGCAGCGTCGCGATAGTGTTGAGGTCGTAATCCGTCACCTCCACAAGCGCGGGCAGGAACTCGAGGAAACGGGCAAGATCCTCTCGGGTCTCGAAGCCCATCTCCTTGAGGAAACGGAACGCGCCGGGGATCGAATAGGAATAGGCGTCCACCTGCCACTTTAGCGAGATCGCCTCTTCGGCCACCACCTTCACGCCGTACTTGTCATCTTGGTTGCGGATGAAGCCCCAGCTGGCCCGTGCCGTGGCATTGAGGAAGTCCATCGGCACGCCGGGCAGTACCGAATAGGTCAGGATCGACACCGCCGGGTTGTCATAGGCCTTGTCGAGGATCTCCATCTTGGTGTCGCCAAGGCGGGTGTTGATGTTGAGCTTGGGGCTCACCTGCGTGCCGCGGCGCAGGGTGTCGTGATTTGCGGTGCCCGAGATCCAGTTGGAGCCCGTGTGCAGGATCTCTTTCAGGCGCCAGTACTTGGACAGCCAGAAGGTGTAGATGAAAGGCGTGTTGTGGGCAAAGGTCAGCGGTCCCCACTGGAACACGTCCGGATCGCTGTCGGCCTGGCTCTTGATGACGGCGCGATAGTCCGACGACAGCTCCCAGTCTTCCTGAGGCCACGGGCGGCCGTCCTCGAAGACGAACCAGGGTCGGTATTCGGTGCCCGCGACACATTGCACCGTGTCGGCCATTTCCCGCAGGTATTCGTCGTCGTGGCGCATTTCCTGCGTCGAGGCATCCCACCACTTGAAATCCTGCGCCCCGTCGACCCGCACGCCATCGGCGCCGAAATCCACCTTGCGGCGCTGCAACTCAAGCAGGATCGCCCGCACGAAGGGGTTATGGTAAGCAAGGTTCTGGCCGTACATGTTCGGCCCGGCGAAATAGTGGCTGTTGAGCGCCCCGAGCCCTTGGTTGTCCGAGTGGCCGAACACCACGTCGAGCACCAGCATCTTGGGATAGCTCGGGAAGTTGTGCAGCACTGCCGCAAGGTCCACCAGCTCGTCCGGGCGCGCGGTTTCCAGCAGTACGGGGTTCACCGTTGCCATGCCGGAGATCACCACGTCATACCCCCAGTTGGTGGTGTCAGGGCGCATCAGGTGGGCGGTCACCGCCTCGTCGTCGCCCTCCATGTCGTTCCAGAAGGCGGGCCCTGCCTCGTAGACCGTGGTCGGCTCCACCGGCAGCAGCTGCACCGCGTCATAGCCGGCGAAGAGCTCGTCGTCCGGCTCCAGTGTCAGGCGGTTGCCGACGCGGGCGGCGATGCGTTCGAACTGCCGGGTGAGGCTGGCGAGCGTGCCGCCGGGAGTGGCGGTGGGCACATGCACCTGCAGGATCGAGGTGGGGGGCGCAAACTTGTGCGGGGTCTCGCCCTTCACCTGCTCAAAATAGCCCTTGTCCTGCCGCCGCGCCTGCATCGCGGGCACGTCGTAGATCTCGGCCGGGGCGAAAGCGCCATAGGGGAGTGAGGCGGCCAGTGGGTCGAGTATGCGTTGCAGCCCGCCCTCCTGGTCTCGATAGACCAACGCATAGAAGTCGCCGATGCTGTCCCGGTCCCCTGCGCGCAGCCCGCTGGCTGCGGCGAAGGTGAAGGCATCGCAGCGCACCACCGGCAGCAGCGTGCGGTCGAACGTCACGTCGGCATTGGTGGCGGTCAGGTCAAGCTCCTCCTGCGGGCGCAGGATCTCGAGGTAGACGTCGCCGTCGGCGATGCGCCAGTCCTGCAGTTCGGGGGTCCAGAAGCCGAACTCCACCAGTCCGTTCTCGACCAGTGCGCCCAGCCTGCGGGCGATCTGGCGGCCCGCGTGGAACCGGTCCGGCGCGGTGTTGAGCACCTCCTGGCACCAGGAGGCACGGTTTTCCGCCACGGCGGCTTCGCTGGTGATCGCTGGGCTGTCGGTCATGTGCTGGCTCTCTTCCGTCCTGTCATCCTGTCCAGGACCGGGGGCCTCTGGGGCGGGCCTGCGCCACGAGGCGCGGCGCGCCATGGGCTTCCTGAGCTTCCCCGGCCCGTCCTGTTGCCCTTCGAGAGTAGGGCCATGTGCCCGAGGTTCAACGCGAAAAGCCCCCGATTGCCCGGATCGGCGGCATGCGGCCCGGAGCCGCGCAAATGTCATGCGCTGTTCTGGTAAGAGGCCACAAAGAGGAATGCGGCGGGCGTCGCCCTGCCGCACGACGCCATCTCACCCTGTGAGACAAAGGCGCCCTGTACTCGGCCTCCTGTTCTCGGTGCCCGGGTGTCGGGCCCCTGCGCAGCCCCTCGCGGCCAGCGGGGATGCCGGACGGCCTCTAACCAATTCGGGCACCGCATCGCGCGGGGTGGGGGGCAAACGGTCAGGCGGCGGCGCGCATCAACTTGCGGCGCAGGCGCTGAAGGCCTTCGTCACCCTCGTACCGCTCGCCACCCACCACGGCCGTTGGGCTGAAGCGCACCCCTGCCTCGACAGCCTTAGCGGTGATGTCGTCCTCAGCATCCCGCAGGCGGTCGCTGTCCGCAAGGCGCAGCAGCTCCAGCGCCGGCAGATCCATCTGGCGCAGCGCATCCGCAAGATCACCGGGATCACCGATATTAAGCCCCTCCGCCCATGTGCCCCGCAAAAGCGCCAGGGCCAGCGGCCCCTCGTCGAGCCCCATCCGGCCTGCCGCCAGCAGCAGCCGGCATGCCATGCGCGGATCGGTGGGGTGATGCATCGGCACCGGCGACATGCGCAGACCGCTCTGGCGGGCGCGGATCAGGCGGTTGGTGATGGCCTCGGGCGTGATCTCGTCATCGGTCGATGGCCGCCGTCCCGTGGCGGTATCATGCACTACGTAAAGGTCCATTGGCCAAAGTCGCAGCTTCGCCCCGCAGTCGGCTGCGAGCGACATCGCGAGATCGTGGCAGAGGTAGGCCTCACCGCAATTGGGAGAAAAGAAGTAATCGACGACAGCGTTCATGGCGCCTCCCCGCAGATCAGATGCAATAGACAGCAGTAGAGCTTGCCGCTGTATCGCGTGACGACCACGCCCCCCGACAGCATCACTCCACCTCAATCCAGCCACAGTTCCGCTGATAGTCAATATGATTATAACGTTTCACCAATCACCTTCACACGCGACGGCGTGAGACTGCCGGTACCGATGTCTTTCGTGAGGCGTTTGCCGAAAATAGCGGCGCAACTTAAACGTTAGGCTAGAAGGTGTCACGGCACCTGCCCGGCACATGACCCGGCACGCCGCGTCATCATTGCCCGCCGCGCGGCCCTCATGCCAGTCTGGCCCGCAGGGAGACAGGGCGCTGCCGCGCTCACGAGAAAGACATGGCGCTGCCGCGCCAATGAGGGAGAAGAGCAATGCAGATCGAGGGTGCAAGCTACCTGGTCACGGGCGCGGGATCCGGGCTCGGGTCCGCCGTGGCAGAGATGATCGCCTCGGCGGGCGGCAGGCCGGTCCTGCTCGATGTGAACGCCGAGGCCGGCACGGCGCGGGCGGAGGAGCTGGGCAAAAACGCGCGGTTCATCCACTGCGACGTGACCAGCGCGGACAGTGCCGAGGCAGCGGTGGCCGAAGCGGTGCGCAGCTGCGGGCCAATCTCGGGGCTGGTGAACTGCGCAGGGATCGCGCCGGGAGAGAAGATCGTCGGCAAAGATGGGCCGCATGGGTTCGACAGCTTCGCGCGGGCGATCTCGATCAACCTCGTGGGCACGTTCAACATGCTGCGGCTGGCAGCGCAGGCCATGTCATCGCAGGAGACGGAAACAGAAGGAGAGCGCGGTGTCATCATTAACACCGCCTCGATCGCCGCCTATGACGGGCAGATCGGACAGGCCGCCTATGCCGCATCAAAGGGGGGCGTTGCCTCGCTCACCCTGCCCGCCGCGCGGGAACTGGCGCGCCACGGCATCCGGGTCGTGACCATCGCGCCGGGGCTGTTTGCCACGCCGATGATGCTGGGCCTGCCGCAGGCGGTACAGGACAGCCTAGGCGGCACCATCCCTTATCCGCCGCGGTTGGGCCACCCGGAGGAATACGCGTCGATGGTGCGCGAGATTATCGGCAACCGGATGCTGAACGGAGAGGTCATCCGCCTCGACGGTGCGCTACGCATGGCCCCGCGCTGACGCTGACAGGTCAGCAAACCCAAGCCACAGCCAGACCGTGGCATATCGCTGCTTTTGGCTGGGACTGACCCGGCCCCGTGGCAACAGCGCCCTGCCTTTGCCCGATCGCCCAACGCTCGGGTGACAGATACCAATCAAACCCGACTTTTGCGTCACAGAGCTCCCCCAGAGCGCGGCGCTACGCCCGTCAGACGGGACAAGGGCTCAAGCGGTCATTCGTGAAAATTGCAGTTGAGCCCGGCAGGGATCCCACTTCTACAAATGCGGCGCAGTACACGAATGTCAGCTTTTCTGAACATACATTTTGCGTAATCGTGTACTATGGATGGCGTCGAGTTGGGAAGCAAACGCAGTTGTTACGTATCATTTGCCGATATTTCATCGTTGGGTTTGCAGCGCTAACGATTGTTTTTGTCGCTTTCACGTTGTCTCCAGCTATCAGCGCTCAAAACGCAGATTTCTCGGCTTGCAGAAGTGAGCGTTCATCGCAATGCCTGACTGATCTGGGTGTAGACTTAGCGCTAAATGCCCGCGCCCTGCCACCATACATGCGAGAGGTTGGAATGCTGGCTCAGATGGGGCGCATAGAAGATGCTCTCGCTTTGGAGTTTCGTGTCGTAAGCGAAAAAGATCAACCATCGCGAAACGTAGAAGCGACCGTCAATCGCAGACTGGCCAGCCACCGAATAACAGCCGCAATCCGAAACGGTATCGACTTGGACGCTGCCATAGAGAGAACGCCTGATGTTGACGCTGGTGTCATATGGATCAGTGCTCTCGATCTACTTGACCGTAACCCATACGGCGTTCGATCTGGCCCCAGGATCATGCCTGATGACCAGATACTTGATGTTGTTTCAGATATGGCAGAGCGGATCGCCAAGATGGCGCAAGAAGAACCAGAACGGCCGCAGACAATCCACCTTATGTATGCCGCTGAACTACAAACTGCCTTGAATAACCGCACTGAAGTGATCCGACTGTTTGAAGCGTTGCCACAAACAAGAAATCCTCTCATAAATCCGTCTCATGACCTCATCCGGCTCATTGGGTCGCAGACTGCATTGCGACTCTACCGCGAGGCCGGTGGAAGTGGCCATAACATTCTTCTGACTGCAGCTTCGGCTGAAACAGATCTGAGTCTTGCGACAGAGTATCTGAAAAGAGCTTTCACCGAGTTTCTTCCGAAGACCCCTGGCCAGACTTCGACAAGATGGAAGGTGCCGTTGTACGCGCTGCAAATCTTGGTTTGCAATCAATTGCACTAGAGTTGGCGCGTGATTTGGGCAACCAAGCCGATACGGCGCCATCAGCCTTTCCGGTCTTTTCACACATCGCAGCAGCGCGCGCACTCATGATAGCGGGTGCCGATGAGGGCGAAGTTCAGGATAAGCTTGAGCGGGCACAGAGCCTTTTTCCCCAGAATGATAAAGCAATCGTGGGCGTAGGTGTTGTAAGCGGTGCCATCGTTTGGGGCAGCTCAGTGCTTGATTCACAGGCCAGACGTGAAATAGCGAACTTAAGGGCACGCATGGGTGAGATCGACGCAGCCATTCAGATTATGAATGGCATAGATGAGCCCGTGTTTGCTTGGAACGATATGCTGACCCCGGAAATTCCCATCGAAACTCTTGATGGTCTTTTGGACGCGGCAAGGGATGCAGTTTCAAGAGAAGGACATGCCTACCTCAGAGCACAGCATGCGCAAGAGATGCTTTTCTTCGGGGGAAGCGAAGAACAAAAATTCTGGGCGCAAGAGACAGCAACGGCGCTCTTGCAAACTGAAGAACTGGATGGGGCTCGTGCTGTTCTCATCTACAGTACACTGACAAGAATTGGTGCCCGATTAGGAGACGAGGAAATCCAGAGTATGGCTTTGGAAAAAATGGCTGAAACCGCTCTTAACTCCCGCGGATTTAGTGAAATGATAACTGCTGGCTTCGAGTGGTACCAATCGGACCTTGCGCCCTAAAGCGGACATTAATCGCCAGAACCTGCACGGCGGCTTCGTCCGCTCTGCCGCCCTTGGTCGGCAAGATCATACTGCCCAATACCGCCGATGGCCGGTGTAGGGAAGCTGCGCCGCGGCACAGCCCAACTTGGCGAGTGACCGCAAAGGGCCGTCCTCGCCAGATTACCGCCTCGCCTAAATGAGGTGGACGCCGCATGACCGCTCTGAGCCCGAACTCCCAAATGGCGCATCATGAGCGAATGGCTGGTGTCATCACTCGAACGAGGGGCATTTGCGCATGAACTGGGTCGATCGAGCAGCCTACCATTGCCTAAGCAGTTTCCGACACATCATCAGACGGAGACTGAAATGCTTCTGGAAGGCAAGACAATCATCATTACCGGCGCAAGCAGCGGCATCGGTGCCTCGGCTGCAAAGCTCTTCGCGGCGGAAGGCGCAAGACTTGTCCTCGGTGCGCGCCGCGTTGATCTGCTTGAGAAAACCGTCAACGAAATTCTGGCTGACGGTGGCGAGGCGGATTTCATCGCCGGAGACGTTGAAGAAAATGGGTATGCAGAAGCACTGGTGAAACGCGCAGAAGAGCGCTTCGGTGGTCTTGATGGCGCCTTCAACAATGCAGGCACTACAGGGGACATTGGGCCTATCCCCTCCATGGAGGAGAGCAACTGGCACAGAGTGATGTCAGTGAACCTCAACAGCGGATTTTATGCGGCAAAGCACCAGATACCGGCGATGCGCAAACGCGGCGGCGGCTCGATTGTCTTCACGTCCTCTTTTGTCGGGCACACGATCGGGCTGCCCGGCATGGGCGCCTATGCCGCGGCAAAGGCGGGCCTGATCGGCATGACGCAGGTTTTGGCGGCGGAACATGGGCCCGAGAACATCCGCGTGAACGCGCTCCTGCCCGGAGGCACCATGACGCCGATGGCCGGTGAGGATGCCGGTTATCATGAGATCGTGCGAGGTTTCCACGCGCTGAAGCGCATGGCCGATCCGTCCGAGATCGCGCGGGCCGCTCTCTTCCTTCTGTCTGATCATGCGTCTTTCGTGACTGGGACCGCAATGATCGCGGATGGTGGAAACTCGATCAACAAGCTCTAAGGCGCGTGAAGCGGACAATGGCCAGTCAAGTGCCCGCGTCCGCTTCGCCCGCTCACCGGACCTCCGTACGGAAAGTGGCAATGGGTTGGCATTGCGTGGCATGGCCTTCCGACAAGACTCAGAAGATCCATAAGATCGAGTCGCTGTCGCATGGCATTCGAGATCAGGGGCCGGGGCGATCCGGCAAGGCGACCAGACAAAGGCCCAGATGATGTTTAACCGGCCATCAGCGCGCGTGCAGCGGCGCGCGCTTCGGGGGTGACGGTGTCGCCCGCGAGCATGCGCGCCAGTTCCTCTTCGCGCTCGTTCTCGGCAAGGGAAGATACGGTGGACAGCGTCGCGCCGTCCTCGACCCGCTTCGACACCCGCCAGTGATGCGCCCCAAGCGCCGCCACCTGCGGCGAGTGCGTCACGACAAGCACCTGCCCGCCATCGGCCAGTGCCTTGAGCCTGCGGCCCACCGCGTTGGCGGTCGCCCCGCCGACGCCGCGGTCGATCTCGTCGAAGATCATGGTGACGGCCTGATCGCGCTCTTCGGAAAGGCACACCTTGAGCGCCAGAAGGAAGCGCGAGAGTTCGCCGCCCGACGCGATCTTGTTAAGCGGACCTGCGGGCGCGCCCGGATTGGTGGCAACGGTGAAGGCCACAGCGTCGATGCCCTCGGGGCCTGGCTCACCATCGACAACCTCGGTGCGGAACACCGCCCGCTCCATCTTGAGCGGCGCCAGCTCGGCTGCCATGGCCGCGTCGAGCCGGTGGGCCGCAGACTTGCGCTGCTCCGTCAGGATATCGGCGGCGGCGTCATAGGCTTTGTCGGCGTCGGCCACGGCGCGAGAGAGGTCGGCAATATCCTCGGCCCCCCGATCCAGCGCATCAAGACGCGCCGACAGGGTCTGCGACAACTCGGCCAGCTCATCCGGGGCAACGCCGTGCTTGCGGGCAAGACCGCGCAGGGCAAAGAGCCGCTCCTCGGTGTTCTCGAGGCGGTAGGGATCGAATTCCAACGAAGAGATGCTCCCCTCGACCTCGCGCGAGGCCTCGTCAAGCTCGGCCATGGCGCGGGTCAGCGCGGCGATGGCGCCATCGAGCCGGCCCTCGGCCTTGTCGGATGCGCCTTCGAGCCAGCGCAGGGCGTTGGACATAGCCCCCTCGGCACCCTCGTAGCCAAGCGCGTCGGCAGCGCGCGAGATATCCTCGCGGATGCGCTCGGCGGCCTGCATCATGCGGCGCTCTGTATCAAGCGTCTCTTCCTCCCCCGCCTCGGGAGCAAGATCGGTCAACTCCTTCACCGCATGGCGCAGGAAATCCTCTTCGGCGCGGACGGCCTCGAGCGCGGCCTCGGCGGCGGCAAGCGCCTTGCGTGCCTCGCGGCGCCCGGCCCATGCGGCGCGGGTGCCGGACGTGTTGACCCCGGCGTAAGCATCGAGGATCACCCGGTGCCCCGAGGGATTCAGAAGCCCCCGGTCATCATGCTGACCGTGCAGCTCCACAAGCGTTTCGGACAGACGGCGCAGCACTTCGCCACTGGCGCGGCGGTCGTTGATCCAGCCGGTCTTGCGCCCGTCGGCGGTGTTGACCCGGCGCAGGATCAGCTCGTCCCCGGCAGGCAGCCCCGCTTCTTCTAGCACCGCGCGGGCGGCATGGCCGGGGGCCAGCTCGAACACCGCTATGACCTCGCCCTGCTTGGCACCGGCGCGGACCAGTTCGGCCCGGCCGCGCCAGCCAAGGACAAAGCCTAGACTGTCGAGAAGGATGGACTTGCCGGCCCCGGTCTCCCCGGTCAGCACGTTAAGTCCCGGCTGGAAGCTCAGGTCCAGCCGGTCGATGATCAGCATGTCGCGGATCTCGAGCGCTCTCAGCATGTGATGCGCCACTTTCTCAGAGAGGGAAAACCGTTCAGATCAGCCTCACAGCCATTCGCCACGGACGGTCTGCCGGTAGACGGCGGACAGCCAGTTGTCACCCACGGAGCGCATCTCGAGGCCGCGCCCGGTGAGCAGCTTGTAGCTGTCCTCGTACCAGTCGGTGCCCTGATAGTTGTAACCGAGAATCGCACCCGCGGTCTGCGCCTCATCTGTGAGGCCAAGCGACAGGTAAGCCTCGACCAGGCGGTGCAGTGCCTCGGGGGTGTGGGTGGTGGTCTGGAAATCCTCGACGACCGAACGGAATCGGTTGAGCGCCGCGCCGAAGTTCTGGCGCTTCAGGTAATAGCGCCCGATCTCCATTTCTTTTGCGGCGAGATGGTCGAAGGCGAGGTCGAACTTGAGCACCGAACTGCGCGCATATTCGCTTTCGGGATAGCGTTCGATCACCGCGCGCAGCGCCTCCAGCGCCTCGTAGGTCAGGCCCTGGTCGCGGCCCACCAGTTCAATCTGATCGTAATAGCTCAGCGCCAGAAGATACTGCGCATAAGCCGCGTTTTCATCGGTCGGATAGAACTCGATATAGCGCTGCGCCGCTGCGCGGGCGTTGTCGTAGTCCTTCTCAAGGTGATAGGCGCGGGCCTGCTCGATCAGCGCCGGCTTGGACCAGTCCGAATAGGGATAGAGTCGCTCGACCTCGCCGAAGTAGTAGGCCGCCTGCTCACCATCTTTGCGTTCCAGCTCGTACGCGCCGCGTTCGAAGATCTGCTGGGCGCTGTAGGTCTCGAGAGGGACATTGCCCCGCGCGTAGCCGGGGCGCTCCCTCGCGGTACATCCTGCCAGAAAGATCGCGACGAGCCCCGCCCCGATCACAAGACCACGCGCTGTGCCGCCTGCCATGCCCGACAATCCTCTTCCTTGTTCCGGGCCGACCATAGGCCCATCGGCGATGGTCGTAGCACAGAACTTTCCGGGGCAAAACGCCTTAACCGCGTTTTACGCCAGACGTTTCCTTCAGGCGACCGCGGGGATCTCGTCGACCTCGACCCCTGCCCCGGGCAGAAGCGCGGCGCGTGCTCCGATG
This sequence comes from Salipiger pallidus, assembly GCF_014643635.1. Classification (GTDB taxonomy): domain Bacteria; phylum Pseudomonadota; class Alphaproteobacteria; order Rhodobacterales; family Rhodobacteraceae; genus Salipiger; species Salipiger pallidus. The sequence continues at coordinate 394,555 of NZ_BMJV01000004.1, read as the reverse complement.
CAATCCACGATGCGGAAGCAGTCGGGATTCGCAAAGAGCTCGTGCAGCAGCATGTTGGTGATCGCGTGGCCGGCCTTGTGACCTTCGTAATGACCAAGGATTGGCATGCCAGCGGTATAGAGATCGCCAAGCGCATCGAGCATCTTGTGGCGCACCGCCTCGTCACCGTGGCGCAGACCGCCCGGCGAGAGGACTTTGTCACCGTCGACGACCACAGCGTTCTCGTAGGTGCCACCGAGCGCAAGGCCGTTGGCCTGCATGGTCTCGACGTCGGCCTGGCGGCAGAAGGTACGGCTGTCGCACAGCTCGCGCACGAAGGCGCCGTTGGCGAGATCCAGCTGCTTGTCCTGCGTGCCGATCGCGGCATCAGCAAAGTCGATATGGAAGTCCATGGTCATGCCCTGCCCCGGCTTGGCGGGCGACAGGCGGGCCCAGCCCTTGGCAGTGTAGACGGACACCGGGCTCAGCACCTCGATGGCGCGCACCGGACGGTGCAGTGCACGCACCCCGCGAGCCAGGATGCCGCGCACAAAGGGGGCGGAAGATCCGTCAAGGATGGGAACCTCAGGGCCGTCGATCTCGATCAGGGCGTTGTGGACACCGGTGCCAGCCAGCGCGGCCATCACGTGTTCGATGGTCGAAACGGATACGCCGGCCCGGTTCACGATACGGGTGCAGAGCGGCGATAGCTCGACCGAGTTGAAATGCGCAGGAACCATCGTGTCGCCCAGCAGGATGTCAGTCCGCTTGAACCAGATGCCATGATCGGCACCGGCAGGACGGATGGTCAGACGGGCAGGCTTGCCCGAATGCAGGCCTACGCCCTGGAATGTTGCTGCGGTTCTGAGTGTCGTCTGCACGATGCTCACCTCTGGGTCTCAAAGGCGCGTCCCCACTGACACACCTTCGATCATTGAGATACAAACGCCGCCCCGTCATCTCAAATCAAGTATTGCAACGGTATGAAACATGGCCCCGCCGCGATGGGCAGGCCACCGCCACTCTTGGAAACGCTCCGGGCAACCTATTGTTCATAAACGAAAAACGCCCCCTCATTGAGGGGGCGCTCTTGACGCTGTCGTGACAGATCCCGTCAGGGAAATCAGTTTGCCTGGCGCCGCAGGAAGGCCGGGATCTCGATCCGGTCCTGATCTTGCTGCTCGTCCTCATCCACCACTGGCATCGGCTGGTGCGACTGGACGGGAGGCTGCTGGCGCCGCTGCGGCGCGGGGGCCGCAGCCTCCTGGCCATGACCGGTCATCCGGTTGATCAGCGAGTTGATGCCAAAGCGCGGCTTGTCCGCTTCCGGGGTGGGACGCTGTGCAGCGGCCTGGGGCTGCTGCGGCTGGCGCGGTGCGGCACCGGGAGCCGGACGGCTGCGCGCGGCGGCGGCTTGCATGCGGGCCATGGTTTCGGGCGACGGCTGACCGGGCTGCGGCGCGCGCGGCGCAACGAAGGCCTCGGGCTGTGCATCGAGCGCGTCGGGCTGCGGCTGGAACTGCGCAACCTGTGGACGGTAGGCGGGGGGCGGCAGATCGTCGTCTGCGGAGGAGGCAGGCGCCTCGCCACGGAACACCGGTTGCGCATGGCTGTCACCGTGGCTCTCGAAGAGCGACGGCTCGTCCTCTTCGTAGACCGGCTCGGGCTGACGGGCCGCGGCGGGCTGACGCACGGGGGCGGCCTGCGGCGCGGGCGCCGGACGCGGTGCCGGAGCGGCAGGCTGCGGAGCGGCCGCAACGGGCTCTTCCTCTGCAGTCTGGCGCAGCGGCTCAGCCAGCTTGCGGCGCGGCACGGGAACTTCCTGCTGCGCGGCCGAGGCATCGATGCCAGTGGCAACGACCGAGACACGCATCATACCGGCCATGCTGTCGTCGAGGGTCGAGCCCACGATGATATTGGCGTCGGCATCCACTTCCTCGCGGATGCGGTTGGCCGCCTCGTCCAGCTCGAAGAGCGTGAGGTCATGACCACCGGTGATGTTGATGAGCACGCCGCGCGCACCCTTGAGGCTGATCTCGTCGAGCAGCGGGTTGGCGATGGCCTTCTCGGCCGCCTGGATGGCGCGTTCTTCGCCATCGGCTTCACCAGTACCCATCATTGCCTTGCCCATCTCATCCATGACGGCGCGCACGTCCGCGAAGTCGAGGTTGATGAGGCCCGGACGCACCATCAGGTCGGTAACGCCCTTGACGCCCTGGTAGAGCACGTCATCGGCCAGCGAGAACGCCTCGGTGAAGGTCGTCTTCTCGTTGGCGAGGCGGAACAGGTTCTGGTTCGGAATGATGATCAGCGTGTCCACGACCTTCTGAAGGGTCTCGACACCCTCCTCGGCCTGGCGCATCCGCTTGGCACCCTCGAACTGGAACGGCTTGGTGACCACGCCCACGGTCAGCACGCCCAGCTCGCGCGCGGCCTGCGCGATGATCGGCGCGGCGCCAGTGCCGGTGCCGCCGCCCATGCCAGCGGTGATGAAGCACATGTGCGCGCCGGCCAGGTGGTCGACGATCTGCTCGATGCTCTCCTCGGCGGCAGCAGCGCCGACAGAGGCCCGCGCACCGGCCCCGAGACCCTCGGTCACCTTGACACCCAGCTGCACCTTGCTCTGCGACATGGACTGCTGCAGCGCCTGCGCGTCGGTGTTCGCAACAACGAAATCGACGCCTTCCAGCTGCTTGGTGATCATGTTGTTGACCGCGTTGCCGCCAGCACCGCCGACGCCGAATACGGTGATGCGCGGCTTCAGCTCTTCCTGACCGGGCATCGAGAGGTTGAGTGTCATGTGGTTTCCGCCTGTCTTGATGACTTTGTTACACGCCTGTCCTGCGCCTTTAACTGCGATTATTACCCGCATATCAAGGTTCGGTCACGCGAAAAACGCAAATTTACCGCGAAATCTAGGGGTGAAAGCGGACTTTCGCGCGCTATTTTGCCGGGCTCACCATATTTTGAGGTTCAACCACAAGGAGACGCAACGCACTTGAGCTGCCCACGTGACGAACACGTGCTGAAAGGGCCTTGTGGCGATCTGAAGGGGAGGTCTGCCCGACATCCCGAGCCCGCGTCTTGTGCACGGTTCTGTGGATAACCTAGCAGAGCCCGAAATCGGCGTCACGACCAAAAACATCGGGCCGGCAAAGAACCGCCAAGCCCTGCCCCGGCCTTCTTCTCTTGGAAAATACGCCGGGGGAATGACGCCGAAGGCGGCAGGGGGCAGAGCCCCCATGCCGCGCCGCAGGCGCTCAACCTGCGCCGGAGGCTCCGCCGGGTCCGCTCAGTAGAGCCCGCCCGACGACAGCGTGCCAAAGCTCGCCTTGGGGCCGACCACGGCGCGGCGGCCGGTAGAGGTGGTGACCTCGCGCGACCGGGTCGAGCCATCGGGCTGGATCACGTCGAAATTCCCCGACATTGCCCAGCCGCCGTCCAGCGGCACCCCGAACATCGGCTCTTCGCCACGGCGGAAGCACTCGGCAACCACGTTCGACCCCGAGGCATTCGGCCCGAGCCGCGAGCCGGTGAAGCGGTCGATGTTGATGAACTCGCAGGCCTCTGGCACCTTGAACGGGCCGCCACCATATTTCTGCACCGCCTTTGTCATGAAGCGCTGGAACACCGGGCCGCACATGGAGCCGCCATAGGCCCCGCGCCCCAGCGGACGCGGCGTGTCGTAGCCGATGTAGCAGCCCGCCACGATGTTGCTGGTGAAGCCGAGGAACCACACGTCCTTGGCATCGTTGGTGGTGCCGGTCTTGCCCGCGGTGGGCACCCCGAGATCCACAACGCCGGATGCTGTCCCGCGCTGCACCACGCCCTGCATCATCGATGTCAGCTGGTAGGCGGTGACCGCGTCCATGATGCGCTCGCGGTTGTTGACGATGCGCGGGCTTTGCCCCGGTGCAAGGTTCGGATCGGCGCAATCGACGCAGACCCGTTCGTTCCCCGCCGCGCTCTCGTGGTTGTAGATGGTGCGGCCATAACGATCCTGCACCCGGTCCACGAGGGTCGGCTCTACGCGCTCCCCGCCATTGGCGAACATCGCGTAGGCGGAGATCATCTTGTAGAGTGTCGTCTCGTCCGCCCCCAGCGAGTTTGCCAGCACCCGGCCCATGTGGTCATAGACCCCGAAGCGTTCGGCGTAGCGGCCCACGGTGTCCATACCGATTTCCTGCGCGAGGCGGATGGTCATGAGGTTCCGCGACTGCTCGATCCCGGTGCGCAGCGGCGTCGGACCGTAATAGGTGTTGGACGAGTTCTTGGGCCGCCAGACGCCCTGCGGCGTGTCGATCTCGATCGGCGCGTCGATGATGATTGTGGACGGCGAGTAACCCGAATCCAGCGCCGAGGCATAGACGAAGGGCTTGAAGCTCGACCCCGGCTGGCGCATCGCCTGCGTCGCGCGGTTGAAGACGCTGTCCTGATAGCTGAAGCCGCCCTGCATCGCGATCACCCGGCCGGTGTTCACGTCCATCGCCATGAACGCCCCCTGAACCCTGGGCACCTGCCGCAGGGTCCAGCGAATGAAGCTGCCGTCGCTGTCCGAGGTCATCTCGCGCACCAGCACCACATCGCCACGGTCGAAATTATCGGCGAAGCTACCACGCACCCAGGAGATGTCATCACGGGGCACCGAAGAGCCGCGCGCGTCATCCGAGGCCACGCCCTCGATCCCCAGCTGCATCGACTGGTCCCCGACCTCGAGCACCACCGCCGGCAACCAGCGGCTTTCGAGGTCGATGTCACGGGGCACATTGGCCGACGCCAGGGCAGCACGCCAGGCCTCTTCGCTGCCCAGCTGATCCTCGGCGATGGTCTCGCCGGTGCCGGTCCAACGGCCGAGGCCACGGTCATACTGTTCAAGCGCGATGCGCAGGCTCTCGGCGGCCTCCACCTGCATTTCGGGGTCCAGCGTGGCGCGCACCGACAGACCGCCCGAGTAGAACTCGCCCTCGCCGAAGTTCTGTGTCAGCTGGCGGCGGATCTCGTCGGTGAAGTAGTCGCGCGGCGGCAGCGCCATCTGGTAAGGCTCGTAATCGCCGTTCTGAACCGACAGCAGCGGCGCGGCCAGTTCTCGCTCCATCGTCGCGGTGTCGATGTAGCCGTTGTCCTCCATCTCGCGCAGCACGTAGTTGCGGCGGGCCAGCAGGCGCTCCTTGGCGCGCACCGGGTGGAAATCCGAAGGTGCCTTGGGCATCGAGGCAAGGAAAGCTGCCTCGTTCGGCGCAAGTTCAGTCAGCGCCTTGTTGAAATAGGTCTGGGCAGCGGCGGTCACGCCGTAGGAGTTCTGCCCCAAGAAGATCTCGTTCAGGTAGAGCTCGAGGATCTTTTCCTTCGACAGGGCGCTTTCCACACGGGAGGCAAGGATGATCTCCTTGATCTTGCGCTCGGCCCGGCGGTCGCCGGACAGCAGGAAGTTCTTCATCACCTGCTGGGTGATGGTCGACGCGCCGCGCACGTCCCGCCCGCGCGATTTCACCGCATCGAGTGCCGCCACGGCGATGCCGCGCGGATCATACCCCTGGTGGGTGTAGAAGTTCTTGTCCTCGGCCGAGATGAAGGCCTGCTTCACGAGGTCGGGGATCTGGTCCGCAGGGGTGAAGATTCGCCGCTCCTGCGCGAACTCATCGATGACCCGACCTTCCTGTGAATAGATCCGGCTGATGGTCGGCGGCGTGTACTGTGCAAGGCTCTCGTGGCTGGGAAGATCCTGTCCATACATCCAGAAAACGGCACCGATGGTGACCGCCCCCATGGCAAGGCCAAGGGTCAGGATCGAGAAGATTCCGCCGAAGAAGGAGAAGATGAACCGTAGCACGCGATGGCCGCCTTTCGTGGGATTGCCGCCCCCAATATACAAGACGGGGCGTCCGGTCAAAACACATGAACATCAGGGGGCGATCACGTTTTGCCCCGCCCTGCTCCTGCCGATGCGGGACAAGGCAGGCACCGGCCTCCGGCGCTCTACATAACGGATGGATCGGAGGAAGACAGGCGGTTTCGTGCCGCTGGGACCATTTCTGCGGTGAGATCGGGCCAGCCCCGCCCACACAGACCCGGGGCCGGCGACAGGGGCATCCCAAACCACGTTTTGAGAAAGCCAAGCGGACCGGGCTCATGGTGCAGCGCGCGCCCAGAGCCGAGGTGTCCGTAACGGCGCTGCGTCCCGGACCCGTGGCGCACTATCCCGCCACAGAGATACGGCATGAGGTCCGCTGGGTCGGCACACGCCCAAAGCACGGGACGGTCCCCAAGCGGCGGCACGACGACCCCAGCGCCCTGCCCGGCACCGCAGCAACGTCGGCGCAGGTCCGTCACCGCCCTATGTTGGCCTACTGGCGGCGCAGTCGGGCCAGCGCCTCGTCCTCGATAGCCCACGCTTCGATCCCGTCACGGATGCCAGCCGCCATGCCGGCCCGCCATGCTGGATCCTGCAGAAGCTCGAGGTCGCGCGCGGTGGACAGGAACCCCACCTCGACCAGCACCGAGGGAATGTCGGCGGCCTTCAGTACCGAAAACCCCGCCTGCCGCAGCGGCCGCTTGTGGACCGAGCCCACCGCGTTGCGGATGCCGCCCACGAGGTGTTTGGCCAGCGACAGGCTACGCGGGCCATTGTCGAGCCGCGCGAGGTCCATCAGCACGTTCGCCACCCGGTCGTCCGAGCCCGACAGGTCGAGCCCGGCAAGGAGGTCATCGCGGTTGTGCCGTTCGGCCAGCGCTTCGGAGGCGGCATCCGATGCATCGCCCGACAGGGTGTAGACCGAAGCACCATGGGCGATACCCTCTTCAATGGCATCCGCATGCAGCGACACGAAGAGGTCGGCGCGCAGATCATGGGCCAGCGCCACCCTCCCCTCGAGCGATACGAAAACGTCGTCATCCCGGGTGAGGATCGCGTCGTACCCCGCCCGGCGCAGAACGTCGCGCAGCTCGCGCGCGAAGGCGAGCATCAGGTTGGCTTCGGAATGACCACGCCGTTCCGCTCCGGGGTCGATGCCGCCATGGCCGGGGTCGAGCACGATGCGCAGCGGCCCGTCCCTGCCGCGCCGGTCGGCGGTGGCACTGGCGGGGGGCAGATCCCATCGCGGGTCTTGGGGCGCGCCCGACAGCTCCTCCATCGCCGCCGGATCGCTGGGATCGAGCCGCAGCAGCAGAGATGCCGCGCCACTGCCCTCGGCCACAGTCATGCCCGCCTGGCCGATCACCATGGGCCGCGCCAGCACCGCCACCAGCCGCGACCACCCCGAGCGGAACGGCCCCATGCGCAGATCGCTCACCGCGTCCGTGTGCACGATCGCCGTGGCCTCGGCGCCGGTCCAGTCAACCTCGCGGAAATCGACCACCAGCCGCGCCGGGTCGGTCAAGGTGAAGGCACGCCACGGCACCCCCTGGCTGAGCTGCAGATCAAGCTGCGCCGCGCCCTGGCGGGCATCTTCGAAGCGGCCGTCCTCGAAGCTCGCACGCCCTCCCATGGGCTGCGCCATCGCTGCGGAGCACAGCCCCGCAACAAGGCTCAGCGCCAGCACAACTGTCAGGATCCTGCTCATCCGCCCGGCTCTTTTTCTGCTCATGTCCGTTTCGCCGGACCCTAGCATGGCCCCGGCGGATTCGTGCAAGCCGACTCAGCGGTGTTCCATGAAGACCCGCAGCCGCTCGAGCCCTTCCTCGATGTCAGCCGTGCCCCGCGCATAGGAAAAGCGCAGCGTGCCGCCGCCGCGCACCGGATCGAAATCAAGGCCCGGCGTCACGGCGACGCCGGCCTTTTCGAGGATCTCGGCGGCGAAGGCGCGACTGTCATCGGTGATGTGGCTCACGTCCGCGTAGACGTAGAAGGCCCCGTCGGGCGGCGCGATGCGGTCGAATCCCGCCTTCGGCAACCCTTCGAGCATCAGGGCCCTGTTGCGGGCATAGACGGCAAGGTTGGCGTTCAGCTCGTCCCCGGCGTCCATCGCCGCCAACGCCGCCACCTGCGCCGCATGGGGCGGACAGATGAAAAGGTTCTGCGCCAAGCGTTCGATCTGACGCACCTGCGCGGGCGGCACCACCAGCCAGCCCACCCGCCAGCCGGTCATCGAGAAATACTTGGAGAAGGAGTTGATGACGCAGACATCGTCCGACACTTCCAGCGCGGTCACCGCGCGCTTGTCGTATTCGATGCCATGGTAGATCTCATCCGACAGGAAGGCCGCGCCGGCCTCGTGACAGGCGCCGATCATGTCGCCCAGCTGGCCACGGTCCAGCATCGTGCCAGTGGGGTTCGCGGGCGATGCCATCATCAGACCCTGATAATCGAGGCCCTTCAGATCGTCGGGCACCAGCTGCAATCCGTTTTCGGGCTTTGCCTGCACCTCGAGCGGCTGAAGGTCCAGCGCCTTGAGGATCTGCCGATAGGACGGGTAGCCCGGCATCCCCAGCGCCACCTTGTCGCCGGCATCGAAGAGCGCGGTGAAGGCCAGCACAAAGCCCCCCGAACTGCCGGGGGTCACGACCACCCGCGCCGGATCGAGGTCCACGTCGTACCATTCGCCGTAAAGCTGCGCGATGCGTGTGCGCAATTCGGGGATCCCAAGGGCGACCGTGTACCCAAGCGGGTCGGTCTTCATGGTGTCGGCCAGCACCTTGCGGGCGTGTTCCGGGGCGGGTGAAGAGGGCTGGCCCACCTCCATGTGGATGATGTGGCGGCCTGCCTCCTCGGCGGCCCGCGCGGCCTCCATGACATCCATCACGATGAAGGGATCCACTGCCCCCCGGCTTGAGTTCCGCATCACGCTCTCCCATTTTGGCCCGAGGGTGTCCGATTACGCCGCCCGGCGGGACGGGTCAACGTCCGCCCCTTCGGGCGCTTCGCACTAGCCCTCTCCGGGCGCGTGACATCTGCCCCTCCGGGCGCGTGGCACCGCGCCGGAAATGTGATAGACGCCGCACAAGCCCGCCGCCACTGGGGCGGCAAAACAGGCAAGCCCGCCATTCCAAGTGCGGCCAACCAGACAGAACGGAGCTTCGATGTTCAACCGCCCCCGCCTTGCCGCCAGTGCCGCCGCCCTTGCGGCCGGCCTGACTGCCACCACCCTGCCCGCACAGGAATTCGACGTGGCGAACATGACCGACGAGCAGCGCGAGGCTTTCGGTGCCGAGGTTCGTAGCTACCTGCTCGACAACCCGCAGGTCATCATGGAGGCGGTGAGCGCCCTTGAAAACCAGCAGGCCGAAGCGCAGGCCGCCGCCGATGACGAACTGGTGGCCGCCAACGCCGACGCTCTCTTCGACGACGGCTACAGCTACGTCGGCGGCAACCCCGATGGCGACGTGACCATCGTAGAATTCGCCGACTACCGTTGCGGCTACTGCCGCCGCGCCTTTCCCGAGGTCGAGGAACTGGTAGAAAGCGACGGCAACATCCGTATCATCCTAAAGGAATTCCCGATCCTCGGCGAAGCGTCCATGACCTCGTCGCGCTTTGCGCTGGCGGTGATGATGGAAGCGGGGGACGACGCCTACAAGCAAGCTCATGACGCACTCATGACCCTCGAGGGCGAGCCCTCCGAGCCGGTTCTGCGCCGCCTTGCAGAGACGCTCGAGCTGGACGCGGACGCGGTGATCTCGCGGATGTCAGACGAGGAGATCACCCGCCGCATTCAGGAAACCCGCACGCTGGCGCAACAGATGCAGATCAATGGCACTCCGAGCTTCGTCTTCGGCGACCAGATGCTGCGTGGCTACGTGCCGCTCGACGGCATGCGTCAGGTGGTCGAAGAGATCCGCTCGGAAGGCTGAGGTCTTGTCCGGTGCGGCCCTGCCCAGAAGGGGCCGTACCGATACCGGAGACATCGAAGGCTCCGCGAGCCGGTAAAGCAACCACCCCGGCGGGTTTCACAAGCGCCTGGGTGGCACGCGACAAAGCCGCGCCTTATTCGGCCGCCTCGGAGGCGCGTTCCTTGGCGTCGATCTCGGCCGCCTTCTTCTCGACCTCCTCGACGATATGGTCGATCATCTGGTCGTTGGACATCTTGTGACTGGCCTTGCCCGCAAGGTAGACCATACCGCTGCCCGCACCGCCGCCGGTGAAGCCCACATCGGTCATCAGCGCCTCGCCGGGGCCGTTGACCACGCAGCCGATAATCGACAGCGACATCGGCGTCTTGATGTGCTCGAGCCGCTCTTCGAGCGCCTCCACGGTCTTGATGACGTCAAAGCCCTGCCGCGCGCAGGACGGGCAGGAGATGATGTTGACGCCGCGATGCCGCAGGCCGAGCGATTTGAGGATCTCGTAGCCGACCTTGATCTCCTCGACCGGGTCCGCCGAAAGGCTCACCCGCACCGTGTCACCGATGCCCATCCACAGCAGCTGGCCAAGGCCGATGGCGCTCTTGATGGTGCCCGAGGTCAGCCCGCCCGCCTCGGTGATGCCAAGGTGCAGCGGTTTGTCGGTTGCCTCGGCAAGGCCCATATAGGCGGCCGAGGACAGGAAGACGTCAGACGCCTTCACGCTGATCTTGAACTCGTGGAAATCGTTGTCTTCCAGAAGCTTGATGTGATCAAGCGCGGATTCCACCATCGCGTCGGGGCACGGCTCTCCGTATTTCTCAAGCAAATGGCGCTCGAGGCTGCCACCGTTGACGCCGATGCGCATGGAGCAGTTGTTGTCACGTGCGGCCCTGATGACCTCGCGCACACGCTCGGGGCTGCCGATGTTGCCGGGGTTGATCCGCAGGCAAGCCGCACCGGCTTCGGCGGCCTCAATGCCGCGTTTGTAGTGGAAGTGGATGTCCGCGACGATCGGCACGGGGCTTTCGCGCACGATCTCCTTTAGCGCCTTGGCGCTGTCCTCGTCGGGGACGGAAACACGCACGATGTCGGCACCGGCCTCGGCGGCGCGCTGCACCTGCTCCACCGTCGCCTTGACGTCGGTGGTGATCGTGTTGGTCATCGTCTGGACCGAAATCGGCGCATCGCCCCCGACCGGGACATTGCCCACCATGATCTGGCGGGATTTGCGACGGTCGATGTTGCGCCAGGGACGAATGGGATTGTGGCTCATGGGGAAATGCTCCTCCGCAGAGCGTTCGTGGTCATACGCGTCTGTTTAACCCGATGGACATGAAATCACCATAGGACCAGAGGGAAAGTGAACCTGTCCCCTGCAACGCCGGTCCATAGATGGTGCTCCGTCCGGCTTGCAGCAAGGGGCGCGGCGGCCACTTGACTGTGTTCGGGGCCTGCCCGCGACGCGCGGACCACCCTGCGGTCCGCATATGAAAAGACCCCGGTGCTACCGGGGTCGCTGGGTGCAGGCCCCAAGGGATCAGGCCACGAAACGCTCAGTCGGTGCGGCGGGGGCCAAGATCCGCAAGCTCGGCGACCACCCGGCCCAGATCGCGGTCGTCCGAGGCGTCGGCCACGGCGAAGCTCTGGGTGAGGTTGTCCACCGACAGCGCAAGGTTCGACGTCACCTGTCCATTCGGACCAGCCGGGCCGTAGGTCTGGCCGTTGACGGCAAAGTAAATCGCGCCGGATTCGCCCACCCGCAGCGTGGCGGGATTGTCGGTCGCCGGCAGCTTGTAGGTGTCGCCAGCATTCATGGTCGCCTCGTAGATCACCGACCCGTCGGCGGCACGCACCCGCACCCACGCGGGACGCACGGCGATCATCATCACACCCGGCGCGTTGTCGGCCAAAACCTTGGGCAGAGCGGTTGCGCCAGAGCCCACCGACGCCACGGAAGAGCCAAGGTCAGCGACGATGCTCTGCAGATCCTCGTCCCGTCCGGGGTCGGCGGGCTGGTAGGCGGCGGTCAACACCACCGGGTCCAGCCCCAGATCACGGGTCACGGTGCCAGTGGCACCGACGGGACCATAGGTCTGGCCGTTGACGGCGAAATAGACCGCGCCGGACTCGCCCACATTAAGGCTCGGGTCCGTCTCGCCTGCGGGCACCTGCCAGGTATCGCCAGCATTCATCACCCGCTCGTAAAGCACGCCGCCATTGCTGCCGCGCACCCGAACCCATGCAGGGCGCACGGCAACCAGCGTCACCTGCCCTGCAAGGGAAGGAAGCGTCTGCGGCGCCGCGTCGGTGCCAAAGCCCTGAGTGAGGGACGCCACCTGACGTTCGCTGCCATCGGGAGCCACGGTCTGACCACGGTTCGGCATCCCGCGCGAAGCAAAGGCCCCCACGGTCGACGGATCAAGTGACGAGATCGGCGCATCCCGCGCCACCAGTACCGGCACATCAAGCGCCTGCGGCCGATAGAGCCGGTCCATCGCTTCGGAGCGAGGCGGAGAAAACACCCCTGCCCCTGCGGTCTGCACCTCGTCGGTTTCATCATCAGCGGGTTCCGTCGCACCGGCCAGCGGGTCAAGTTCGCTCAGCACCACCGGGGTCTGATCCACCGGCGCCAGCTGCACGCGCTGCACCTCGCGCAGCACGGACCAGCCGCCGTAGCCGATACCGCCGATCAGCGCGACCAGCACCAGCATGGAGCCGATGGCACCGGGTTCGATCCGCGAGAAGAAGCTGTCACCGGCGGGCACGAAGGCCATGCGCGGTTCCTGGAACGGGTCCCGGGCCTTGGGGCGTGGCTGATCATCCACTACGGGCGCAACGCCCGGCTTGCGGATGGTCGAGGCCTTGTCGGACATGCCATGGGCGACGGAAAAACCGCTTTCGGCACAGAAATGGTTGAAGCACTCGTCCGGGTCCATACCGAGGTAGCGCGCGTAGGACCGCACGTAACCGGCGATGAAGCCGGGCGTGTCGAAAGCGGAGGGGTCGCAATTCTCGATGGCGGCAATATAACTTGCCTTGATGCGCAGCTCCCGCTGCACATCCAAGAGCGATTTGCCCATGGTTGCGCGTTCGCCGCGCATCACATCTCCGAGCCGAAGCGCAAAATCGTCGAACCCGCGGGGTCCGGCGTCGGTCGCGTCAGTTTCCGGCTTTCGAGAGGATTTCCGCCCGATCATGCGTCCGTCCCTAAATTTCAGCTGTCCAAAAGTGCCCTGCCACTCACGCTTTCGCGATTCGCGTCGCGCTTCTTATTGATACTACGTTAGCACATCACAACTGGTTTTACAGGATTTCCCCTGCCATGAGCGTGCAGTCGCGCACGCGCTCTCGATGGGCAAACTCCTGCTGACCCCAAGTGTTCCCGGCGGATTCAAGCCTTTCCGGTCCAGTTTCGCGGCTTTGAGGCATGAATGCCACGCGGTAAGCCGCGATTTGGCCGGATTTTCCCGATGAATTTGATGCAATGAAGATGAAAACGGGATCCAAAAAAACCTCTCCCGACGGACGGAAGAGGTTCGATTTTGAGCACTGCGCAGGATGGTTCAGCCCCAAGCGGTGTCAGGTTCGCGGTATCAGGCGCTCAGTTCCTGCCGGTTCAGGGCACAATGGGACCAGAGCGAATCCATGGCGCGGATCAGCGCGTCCATCTCGCCCGGGCCATGCACCGGCGACGGGGTAAAGCGCAGACGCTCCGTACCGCGGGGCACGGTCGGGAAGTTGATCGGCTGAACGTAGATGCCGTAGCGCTCAAGCAGCATGTCCGACAGGATCTTGGTGTGCTTGGGGTCGCCGACGATCACAGGAACAATATGGCTGCCGTGGTCGATGATCGGCAGGCCCATGCCCTTGAGCCGCAGCTTTAGGATCTTCGCCTGGGTTTGGTGACGTTCGCGGATCGCACTGTCCGTCTTGAGATGCGCGATAGATGCCGCCGCCCCTGCCGCCACCGCCGGTGGAATCGAGGTGGTGAAGATGAAACCCGGCGCGTAGGAGCGGATCGCGTCACACATCTTGGAAGACGCGGCGATGTAACCGCCGAAGACGCCAAACGCCTTGCCCAGAGTGCCGTTGATGATGTCGAGCCGGTCCAGAAGATTGTCACGCTCGGCCACGCCGCCACCGCGCGGGCCGTACATGCCCACCGCGTGCACCTCGTCGAGGTAGGTCAGCGCGCCGAATTCGTCGGCGATATCGCAGATCTCTTCAATGGGGCCGAAATCGCCGTCCATCGAATAGACCGATTCAAAGGCAATGAGCTTGGGCGCGCGGGGATCGTCCGCCGCCATCAGTTCGCGCAAGTGGGCGACGTCGTTGTGACGGAAGATCCGCTTTGCGCCGCCGTTGCGCTTGATGCCCTCGATCATCGAGGCGTGGTTGAGCTCGTCGGAATAGATGATGAGGCCGGGGAACAGCTTGGGCAGCGTCGACAAGGTCGCGTCATTGGCGATGTAGGCCGACGAAAAGACCAATGCGCTTTCCTTCTGGTGAAGGTCCGCCAGTTCCGCCTCGAGCCGCTTGTGATAAACCGTGGTGCCCGAGATGTTGCGGGTCCCGCCAGAGCCCGCGCCCGTTGCCTCGATCGCCTCGTGCATGGCGGCAAGGACCTTCGGGTGCTGCCCCATCCCGAGGTAGTCGTTGCCACACCAGACGGTAATCGCCTCTTCGGAGCCGTCCGCCTTGCGCCACGTGGCATGCGGGAACTGGCCGTTCTTGCGCTCGATGTCGATGAACGTGCGGTAACGACCTTCCTCGTGCAGGCGGTTCAGGGCTTCGTCGAGCTTCGCGGTGTAGTCCACCGGCGTCTCCTTCCTTGGTCTTGCCGCGCACCCCCGCCCTGACGGAACGGGTTGGGGGTCATTCTGCGCTGCCTCTTCCTGGGCGGGTCCAAGCCGTTTCTGGTTCGGGCCTGGTCGGGTTTGGATACCGTCCGGTAAACGTCATGTCCACGGTTTAGAGGCATCCTAAATGTCGCATCCTTGATATACATCAAGACTTTCGGATTACAGTCGCTAGCCGCTCTCAAGGCATGGACGGTGTGAAGCGCCCGACTTAGCCGCCCCCGCGGGCGCATCCCTTCAGACACTCGACACGCCGCACAAAGTCTCGCGCGCAACCTTGCTCCTTTTCCAGTGCCCCACGTGCAGTGCCGTTGCTTCGTTTCCCGCAGCGCGCCCTTGCACGGACCACCGCCCTTGGCCACGCCACTGCAAACGTGAGGCGGAAACTGTCATCAGGCGAGTTAGAGAAGGTACATAACCCTCTGATATCGCTTCCTTCTCCTGACCTCCTGGACTAAACAACGCTGGAGCGCCGTGTCGGTCATTCGGTGATCTACATAGCCATCGGCGTCGCCGGGACGCTGATCGTTCCGCTCTCTGCCCCCGCCATCGGAGAAGAGCTCAGCCTGTGGCAGGGGCTGGCAACGGCGCTGATGCTGGGCGGTCTCGCAGTCTTGACGCTCTGATCCGGGGGCGGACTGGACAGTACCGGGGGGCGATCCTAGGGTCGCGGGAACGTGACCGACCGCAGGAGTTCTCCCCACCATGACATCCTCCCCTAATGCAAAGCTCGACACTGTGCTGGCGCGGATCGATTCCGATCTGCCCGCAGCGACCGACCGCCTGCTCGAGCTGCTGCGAATCCCTTCGATCTCGACCGATCCGGCCTACAAGGGCGATTGCGACCGTGCCGCGGACTGGCTCGTGACCGACCTGCAATCTCTTGGCATCAAGGCGGAAAAACGCCCCACCCCCGGGCACCCCATGGTGGTGGGGCACGTCGACGGCCCAAAGGGCAGCACCGGCCCGCACATCCTCTTCTACGGCCATTACGACGTGCAGCCGGTTGACCCGCTGAACCTTTGGCGCCGTGATCCCTTCGATCCGGCGATCGAGGACACCGCCAAGGGCAAGGTTATCCGTGGCCGTGGCTCTGCCGATGACAAGGGCCAGCTGATGACCTTTATCGAAGCCTGCCGCGCATGGAAGGCTGAACATGGAGAGCTGCCCTGCAAGATCACCTTCTTCCTCGAGGGCGAAGAGGAATCCGGATCGCCATCCCTCGTGCCCTTCATGAAAGAGAACGCGGACGAACTGACCTGTGATCTGGCTCTGATCTGCGACACCGGCCTCTTTCAGTCGAAGACCCCCGCCATCATGACCATGCTGCGCGGCCTGCTGGGCGAGGAGTTCACCATCACCGGCCCCGACAAGGACCTGCATTCTGGCATGTATGGTGGACTTGCCATGAATCCGGCGCGAGTGCTGACGAAGATCCTCGGCAACCTCTTCGACGAGGACGGCGTCATCCAGGTGCCGGACCTCTACGAAGGCGTACCGGTGCTCAACCCCGAGATGAAGGCGCAATGGGAGGGGCTTGGCTTTGACTACAAGACCTTCCTAGGGGATGTCGGCCTCTCCGAGCCGGCCGGCGAAGCATCGGTCACCCCGCTCGAGATGATCTGGTCGCGCCCCACTGCCGAGATCAACGGCATCTGGTCGGGCTACACCGGCGCGGGCTTCAAGACCGTCCTGCCCTCTGAGGCCTCGGCGAAGCTCAGCTTCCGGCTCGTGGGCACGCAGGATCCGCTGGCGATCCGCAAGAACTTCCGCGCCTGGGTCGAGGCGCAGCTGCCGGCGGACTGCAAGATCACGTGGAAGGACCACAGCTGTTCGCCCGCCTCGCAGATGTCCACCGACCACCCGGCCTTCGAGGCGGCGCGCAAGGCGCTGACCGACGAATGGCCCGATCCGGCGGCCTATGCGGGCTGCGGTGGGTCGATCCCAATCGCAGGCTACTTCAAGTCGATCCTCGGCATGGACGCGATGCTTGTTGGCTGGGGCAAGGACGACGACATGATTCACAGCCCGAACGAGAAATACGACCTCGAGAGCTTCCACAAGGGCACCCGTAGCTGGGCGCGCATGCTGGCGGCCATGTCCGAGTGACCATGGATGAATCGCAGCGGATCCACAGGTGATTCTCTGGCACCGGCGGATTTGTCGCCGGTGTCGCCACTTGTGTTCCCCGTTCTGTCAAAAACCTGACTTCAGGCAGTGATTAAACAACCTTTGCGGCACTTCCAGCGCCGCCCATCACGCTATGGTCACAGGTGAGGACAGGTATTGATCAAAAATTAAGCAAACAAGGCGTTATTTGAGGGGGTTTTATCGACTTAACGCCAGTTCATCCGCAGCCGGCCTTAATCAGTGCACGAATTTGCCTTTATTCACCCCTAGCTCTTAACACATCGCGCCGGATACCCCCGCGCCGCTCCGGGACAGAAGCCCCAATGGAGACGGAACCGCGGACCGGACGTGAAGACAGGCAGATCGCCAGCAAGGGCAAGAACGACCGATGCGGACATATGCTTTTAGAAAGATGACCCAAGCGGACTTCAGGGATCGCGTGCGTCGGATTGATGCGTCCTCTTGCCGCAACGGTCAGACCAAGCGCCCCGAAAAGGGAAGCCGCCGTCCCTTCCTCAACATGCTCACCGGGTTTGGCGGCGCCTACATCGTGATGACCGTGGCCCGCAACCGCGAGGCCATCGAAGTCCACCTCGCGGACGGCAGCCTGTCAGCTGGCCAGCAGCATGTCGTCCTCCTCGCCCTCACCGTATTCCTCGCGGTTGCCGCAGTTGCGCTGGGGATCAACGTTTTCCGCTGGACCATGAGCCGCCCCAAGACCATCAAGCGCAGCAATTCCAGCGGCGTGATACTGGGGGCCTTCCTTGCGGCCGCTCTGATCTACACGCCTGCCAGCGTGGTCGAGGCCGGGATGGGGCTGCTGGACGACAACTCGCGGTCTCTTCTGGTGGCCGCCTCCGAAGGCGTCAAAAGCGCGGTTCCCGTAAGCGCCGCGTCCATCGCTTTCGTGTCATCGCTAAGCGGGTTCTGAGCCCCCCTCCCTGAGCTGCGGCTGCGCATCGCGCCCTAACAGATACGGCGTCTGCCCCCGCTGAGCGGAGCGCCTTTGCGTCAGAACATCCCCACGAAGCGCTCCGGCAGGACATACTGCAGCCGATAGTCCGGCCGGTCGAACTGCCAGAAGCCCGTATCGCTCCGCGCCTTCCAGCTACGCTTCATGCGCTTGCGGACCCAGGCCAAGTCGAACCCTTCCTGCATCTCCAGATCGTCAAACCGGGCAAAGACCTCGCGGTCCTCGCCCCGGGCTTCGGCAAACCAGTGGCGCCCGATGGAAACCTCGCGCGCATCGCCCCCCACCGTTTCGGTCATCGCGTTTCGCTGGTTCAGGGTAGAGACATATGTCTCGAAATCGCAGAACTTCAGATGGAAGAGGTAAAGCGGGTCCGGCGCGAACAGCTTTGACGCCTGTGTATAATGTCCGCCCCGCGCGATCTTGGTTCCCAGAGAAATGACGCATGGCTTGGAGTAATGCGGCGCGAGACGAACATGGCGGCGCGGGCCCAGGATGCCCCCGCTCACCGGCTCCAATTCAAGCGCGGGGCGATGGATCACCTCGATGCCCAGCGGCGTCAGCAGCCGGCGGATCGGCTGTTGAGCCAACCAGTCCACCAAAGACACCCCCACCTCGGGGTCGAGCACCACCAGCTCGTCCACGTCCCCGACGATGACGTGGGAATAATAGCTGCGCAGCCCCTGCACGAGCCCACCCAGCAGCCGCCAGCGCTTCATGTCGAAGTTCTTGTGGGGATCACCCGGAATACCGACGATGTTGCACCCTTCGGCGATGCGCCGCACCTCGTCCCCGTGTCCATGGTTCACCACGGTACAATTCTCGCGCCCCAGCAGGTCGCCGTAGTATCGAACCCACGTCCGAAGGAAGAACGGGTCGTCCCGCACCATGGTGATCGCCGCAGCCACCGATTGCATCTGCCTGCCCCCATTTGTCTTTCATGCGATGTTAGCGGCGCGCCCCGCGGTTGAATATCGCCAATCGGCGGGGATCAGTTTATCGTGGCGCGCAGGGCACGCGGCAAGAACGGGCGGTAATGCGATGATTTCAGAACAGTTTGCGGTAACCGGCTGGCAGATCGCCCTGCGCGGCCCGGTTGGTCGCTACCAGGTGCTCGGCGAACGTTCGTCCGGGACCAATTTCGTCAAGCGGCTGGTGGGCCGGAACACCGCCCTCGCCCCGACTGAAGATCTGGGCTGGAAACACGCCCTGCCCCACATGACGGCGATCCCCCCGGACACGGCGGTGATCTGCTTGGTCCGTGATGCGGCCCGCTGGGCCCTGTCCATGCATGCCAAGCCCTGGCATTGCCCGCCCGCCATGCAGGCGCTGGCGTTCTCCGACTTCATCCGCACCGAATGGGCCACCATCGCCGACCGCCCCCGCTATTTCCCGCAGGTCAAGGCGCTGGGGGGCGTGGGGCAGCCGCTGCAATATGACCGCGATCCCTACACCGGCCTGCCCTGGCCCGACCTCTTCGCCCTGCGGCAGGCGAAACTGCGCGGGCTGCTGAGCTTCTTCAACCGGGAGTGCTCGGTGGTCTTCTGCCGTCTCGAGGCAGTGCAGGCCGCGCCCGAACGGTTCCTCGCAGAGCTGGCAGAGGCCGCAGGCCAGCCCGCACCGGGCCCCTACCGCCCGGTGATGAAGCGCCTCGGCTCGAAATTCCTGCCCGCCATCGCAAATCGCCCCGCCACGCCAGACGCCATGCCCCCCGAGGACATGGCCTTCCTGCGCAGCCGCCTCGACCTCGGGCTCGAGGCGCGGCTGGGGTATGATTACGGGTGATCGCCGCCGGACACCTTGTTCCGGATCCGCCGCAGCCCCCACCAGACCGCCAGCACCACCGGCGGCACCGACAGCGCGCTGAGCATGCCCTTGCTCATCTCCACCTGCTCCGCCAGCGGGTACAGCAGGTATCCCACAAGCGACACGGCATAATAGCTGATCGCCACCACCGACAGCCCCTCGACCGTGTGCTGCAGACGCAACTGCAGGTCGGCGCGCTTGTCCATGCTGGCCAGCAGGTCCTGGTTCTGTGCGGACCGCTTCACCTCGACCCTAGTGCGCAGCAGGTCCCCGGCCCGCATCGCCCGCGCTGACATGGCCTCGAGCCGCTTTTCAGCACTCTTCACCGTGCGCATGGCCGGATCGAACCGCCGCGCCATAAACTCACGGAAGGTCTGCCGCCCCTCGAACCGCTCTTCCCTAAGCACCGTGATACGCTGTGTCACCAGCGCCTCGTAGGCGGCGGTCGCCGAGAGCCGGAAGGCGGTCTGCGCTGACAGCGTCTCGAGCTCGGAGGACACCCGCAAAAGAGATCCCAGCGTCTCTTCCTCAGGGGCCGAGCCGTGAGTCATCTCGGTCATCAAGCCGGTCAGGGTTTCGTCGATGGCGGTCATTTTCGCGGCGATCTCGCGCACCCGGGTAAAGCCCAGCATGGACATGGCCTTGTAAGTCTCGATCTCGCACAGGCGCTGGACCACACGTCCCACCCGCCGCTCGCCGGTTCCGGCGGCGGGGAAGACGGCAAAGCGCAGATGCCCGCCCGCGTCGATGCGGAAATCCCCCGCCACCACGATGGCATCGTCCAGAACCCGGCTTACCGCCATGCTGTCCGGCACCAGCCAGGTGTTGGCAAGATCGTTGATCTCGCGCGCATGGTCTGGCCGCTCGCAGACCCGGATCATCGCCGAGGTCACGCGAACGCCCGGCGCCGCCGCCAGCCAATCCTCGGGGAAGACATCGAAGTCCGCCGGATCATAGGGCCGCTCACCCAGCCCCCGCAGGAAGACGGTGTAGGTGACAAACTCGGTATGCTGCTCCCATTTCAACACATGCCGCCCGATAGCGGCGCTGAAATGGGTGGCGCCGGGCTGTGGATGCGGCGTGCCGTAGCGGTCGAGCAGATCCAGTAGATGCGCAAGATCCTCGCTCCGATCGCGCGAGGCCGCATCCTGAGCTTTCTTCACCGCAAGGAATACCGCCCGGCCCGGTGCGTGCAGCGACGGGAAGGGCCGCGCATGTAGCTCGTTGGCCAGCTGATAGCGCAGCGGGTGGTCCGCGATGGGGGGCATGGGGCGTCCTTTCGTTCCGGCCCGGGGAACCTACCCGGAACCGCGCCCAAGTAAAGCGATTTTCCCAAGCGGTTCCAGCACCTTACGGGAATACCACCGCATACCGCGCCGTAAGATACGGAAATCTCACCCCTTTGCCTCCAGTGGCGCGTAACGCGACACCATCACATAATCCTTGCGCGGCCCCCGCACCTGCCAGCGCACCAGCCACAGCGGCCAGAGGCTGAAATCGTAGCTGACATCATACTGATCGGGATCGCACCAATGCCCGGTCTCCCCCCCGGCCTCGGGCACCTGGTGAAAGAACCGCCCATCGTCGAACCACACCGATAAATCGCTCTCCCAGCGATAGCGCCGCTCGGCGGCAAAGCGTCCGGTGGGCATCACCAGCTCGCCCCGCTCAAGGTAATCGGCGCCGCCCCCCGAGGCGCGCCATTCCGCCATCCCCTCGAACCGCGCCTGCCCGCCATCCGCCTGCGAGATCTCGCGCTCAAGGCTCCACTCCCCGATGAACTCCGCCAGCCGCACGCGCCCGCCCCTTCTTCTCTTTCCAAATACGCCGGGGGGTGGATTGACGCAGCCAAGAGGGGGGCAGCGCCCCCTTCCCTCGCTGCACTTGCCGCCCAGCCCCTCAGGGCCTATGACGCGCCCAATCCAACCGCAACCCGCCACCAAGTCCCCAATCAACCAGAGGACCGCCGATGATCCCCCGCTATGCCCGCCCCGAGATGACCGCGATCTGGGAACCCGCAACCAAGTTCCGCATCTGGTACGAGATCGAGGCCCACGCCTGCGACGCGCAGGCCAAGCTCGGCGTCATCCCGCAGGAAAACGCCGACGCCGTGTGGAAAGCCAAGGACGTGGACTTCGACGTCGCCCGCATCGATGAGATCGAGGCCGTCACCAAGCATGACGTCATCGCCTTCCTCACCCACCTCGCCGAACACGTGGGCGCCGACGAGGCGCGCTTCGTCCACCAGGGCATGACCTCGTCGGACGTGCTCGACACCTGCCTCAACGTGCAGCTGGTGCGCGCCGCCGACATCCTGCTGAAGGGCGTCGACAACGTTCTGGCCGCGCTCAAGAAACGCGCGTTCGAGCACAAGGACACCGTGCGCGTCGGCCGCTCCCACGGCATCCACGCCGAGCCCACCACCATGGGCCTCACCTTCGCTCGTTTCTACGCCGAGATGGACCGCAACCGCGCCCGCCTCGTGGCTGCCCGCGAGGAAATCGCCACCGGTGCGATCTCGGGCGCCGTCGGCACCTTCGCCAACATCGACCCGGCGGTCGAGGAACATGTCTGCCAGCAGCTCGGCCTCAAGCCCGAGCCGATCAGCACCCAGGTGATCCCCCGTGACCGCCACGCCATGTTCTTCGCCGTGCTGGGTGTCATCGCCTCCAGCATCGAGAACGTCGCCATCGAGATCCGCCACATGCAGCGCACCGAGGTGCTCGAGGGCGCGGAGTTCTTCTCCATGGGCCAGAAGGGCTCGTCGGCGATGCCGCACAAGAAGAACCCGGTCCTGACCGAGAACCTCACCGGCCTCGCGCGCCTTGTCCGCATGACCGTGATCCCGGCGATGGAGAACGTCGCCCTCTGGCATGAACGCGACATCTCGCACAGCTCGGTCGAGCGCGGCATCGCCCCCGACGCCACCATCACGCTCGATTTCGCGCTGAACCGCCTTGCAGGCGTTGTCGACAAGATGATCATCTACCCGCAGAACATGCTCGACAATATGAACAAGTTCCCCGGCCTCGTGATGTCGCAGCGCGTGCTGCTGGCGCTTACGCAGGCGGGCGTGTCGCGCGAGGACGCCTATTCCATGGTCCAGCGCAACGCGCTCAAGGTCTGGGAAGAACGTCTCGATTTCCGCGAGCTTCTGCTGGCGGACGAAGAGGTGGTCGCGGCCCTCGGCGTTGCCGGCATCAACGAGAAGTTCGACATGGACTACCACACCAAGCATGTGGGCACGATCTTCAAACGCGTGTTCGGCGAGGCGTGAACCACGCCTCACCGACAAGCATTTACGAAGGCCGGGCTCCACGCCCGGCCTTCGTTCTTCGGGAATCCCGCAATGCGTGCTAGTCTGGCCGTATTGCAACCCCGGAGACCCAAGATGACGATCAAGACCTTCCTGACCGCCACCGTTCTTGCCGTGGCTCCCGGCCTCGCCTTCGCCGCCTGTTCCGGCCACAAGGAGGCCACCATGACCTGCGCCGACGGCATGGTCTACGACAGCGCAACCCAAAGCTGCACGCTGGCATCGGGCTGACAGCCTAATCTTCGGACGGGCCTCGCCCTCGGTCGGGCCCGTCGCGTCAGTTGCGCGGACGACTCGTCTCCTGAGGCGGATTGGACGGGCTTTGCCTGAACTGGCAGGCCGCACGTCCTTCGGAATGGCCTGACCGCCCGAAAGCCCTAGGCGCGCCACAAGCGCCTACGAGGCAGTGCTTCGAAAGCTCTCGCGAAGTGAGGCTTCGTTAACCTCGACCATGTAGCTCTGGAATACCAAGACCGGAGCGGTTCCAGATGTCGAATTTCACCTCACTTGCCGCCCTTCCCGCGCCGTCAGCAGGGGGGCGGCCTCCCCTCACCCGACGGGCGAAGGCGGCAATCATCGTGCAGTTCCTGCTCAATGAAGGGGCCGACGTGCCCCTGTCATCGCTGCCCGACGAATTGCAGGCCGAGCTGACGCAGCAGCTGGGGCGCATGCGCTATGTGGACCGCGACACGCTGAACGCGGTGGTGCAGGAATTCACGGACCAGCTGGAATCCGTCGGCATGTCCTTCCCGGGCGACATGGCCGGCGCGCTGTCGGCGCTGGACGGCAAGATCAACACCCGCACCGCCATGCGCTTGCGCAAGGAAGCCGGCGTGCGCGAAACCGGCAATCCGTGGGAGCGCATCAGCAAGCTCGACGAACAGCGGATCGAAGAACTGGTGCTGGGCGAATCCACCGAAGTGGCGGCGGTGATGATGTCGATGATCGAAACGTCTAAAGCGGCCAAGGTGCTTGGCCGCCTGCCCGGCGACCGGGCGCGGCGGATCTCCTATGCGATCTCCATGACCGCAGGTGTCAGCCCCGAGGCGGTGGACCGCATCGGCCTGTCGCTGGCCGCAGCCCTCGATGCCGAACCGCCGAAAGCCTTCGACAAGAAGCCCGACCAGCGCGTCGGCGCCATTCTCAACTACGCCGCCAGCGCCAAGCGCGACGAAGTGCTCGAAGGGCTCGAGGAGACGGATAAGGATTTTGCCGAAGCCGTGCGCAAGGCGATCTTCACCTTTGCCAACATCCCCGACCGGCTCAAGGCTCAGGACGTGCCCAAGCTCGCCCGCGATTGCCCCCAGGAAGTGCTTACCGCCGCCGTCGCCGCCGCCTCGAGCGAGGGCGATGCCAAGGCAGTCGAATTCATGCTCGAGAACATGTCGAAACGCATGGCCGGCGCCCTGCGCGAAGAGGCGGCTGGCATGAGTGTCGGCGCCAAGAAGGGCGAACAGGCCATGAGCCAGGTGGTGTCGGTGATCCGCGATCTCATCAATGCCGGAGAGATCGAGTTGCGCGATCCCGACGCGGACGACGACGAATGACATAAGCGCCCAACGCCACGACGGGTCCCGACAGGCATGACAGTGCCGCCTGCCCCGGCATCGGGCGCGTCGGCACACTTGGGCTGGGCATTGCGCGCGGCAGCTCCCATGTGGTCTGCTCGGCACCCCCGCGAGCATCTGGGGCCGCCCGCAGCGAGGGTGCACGCCGAAGCATGACACGCCCCGATGTTGTGTCTTTTGCCCGCTGAGCTTATCTCTGCGCCGGACCACGAAGGAGCGCAGCTTGGCCGGACCGGATCACAAAGCCGACGACACGCATGCAGGCAAGCCCAAGGGCAAGGCCTCCAAGCCTGCAAGTCAAAAGCCGCGCGGTGGCTGGCAGGACCGACTGTCCGACAAGGTGCTGCGCGGGATGATCTCCGCCGCGCTGGCGCTTCCGCTGAAACAGCGACTGCGGCTCATGGGCTGGGCGGTGCGCCAGATCGTGGCGCCGCTGGCAGGCTACCGCAAGCGCTCCATGGACAACCTCGCCCATGTCTGGCCCGACATGCCCGAGGCGGACCGGCGGCGCATCGCTGACGCGGTGTCCGACAACGCCGGCCGCACGATGATCGAGAATTACGACGTGCCCGGCCTGCTGGCCCGGATGGCCAGCGCCAGCGTCACGGGCGACGGGTTGCCTGCCATGGAACAGGCCCGCGCCGAAGGGCGGCCGATCCTTTTCGTCACCGGGCATTACGGCAATTTCGAAGCCCCCCGCGCCGCCCTCGTGGCGCGCGGCTGGCGGATCGGGGGGCTCTACCGGCCCATGGCCAACCCGTTCTTCAACGAACATTACGCCGCCAACATGCATGCCCTGTCGGACCCGGTCTTCGAACAGGGGCGGCGGGGCACCATGGGCCTTCTACGCCATATCCGCGAAGGCGGCATGGGCGTGCTGCTGTTCGACGTCTATTCCAGCGACGGCGTGCCCATCGACTTTCTCGGCCAGCCTGCTCCCACCCTCACTTCGGCGGCGGACATCGCGCTGAAAACGGGGGCGCTCTTCGTGCCGTTCTTCGGCATTCGCCAATCGGACGGGCAGAGCTTCAAGGCTGTGTTCGAGGCGCCCATCCCCCATGGGGATCCGGTGGAGATGATGCGCGAAGCGACTGCGCGGCTCGAGGCGCGAATCAAGGAAGATCCCGCCCAGTGGTTCTGGATCCACCGCCGCTGGAAACCCCGGCGCCAGGCCAAGCGTCAGCGCAAGCGCGCTGCCGCGAACATGGGTCCGTAATCCTCGCCCTGCAGCATGACCACGATGGGATCGCTGCCTTCGACGGCGATGCGCAGCTCCAGCGGCTCCGCCCCGTCCCAGAGGCCCAGCATCCGCCAGTCATGGGCAATGTGGGTATAGGTGACGTTGCGGCCCGCGTTCTCCCCGTCGAGAATGTCGACCTTGGCCTGCGGCTTGTAGCGGACCATCTGCACGTTCGTGGCGGGAAGCGTCTCGAGCGGCTCGGCCCGGATCACCAGCATGTCGCCGTTCCGCTCCAGCGACAGTCGCGCCTTGGGGGGCACGTTCGACGCCTTGTCGATGGCGTCCATCACCTTCATCGGGCGCGATCCGATCACGTCATGGGTGCCGCCGATCATCATCTGCGGCGTGTAGATCGACCGCCGCCCCGATGCGCGGGCATAGCCCTTCTGACGCTTGGTGAAGGCGGTATCGGCGAAACTGTCGGCCCAGCCGATGTAATCCCAGTAATCTACGTGCAGCGCCAGCGGAATGACATCGTCCATGGCGCCAAGCTCGGACAGCACCGCGTCGGCGGCCGGACAGGAGGAACAGCCCTGCGAGGTGAAGAGCTCCACCACCACGGGATTGTCCTGAGTGCCTTGCGTTTCGTTCCGCGCCGTATCCTGCGCCGAAGCGCCCGCGCCGGAAAACGCAACAAGCGCCCCCGCCAACCAGTAGGTGAGTCGCTGCATCACTGCGTCTGTCCCTTTGCCGTTCCCGTTTTCTGGCTAACCAACCCCGCTTGTAATGGCCAATCAAGGTTTTGCGAGAGCGTGGGAAACGCCCATAGCATAAATTTCTGTATTCTACGGTATACAAATTCCACCATAGCACTTGAATGCAGGCGCGGCATGGGGCAGATATCCTCGCAAGCGAACCCTTAACCCCAGCCAATGCAAGGGAGCCATTTCATGCCCATCCAAGTCGGTCAGGACACATCGAAGACGCGCAAGTCGCTCGAGGTGAACGGCAAGACCTATGCCTACTATTCGATCCCGGCGGCCGAAGCCGCGGGCCTCGGCGATTTCTCCAAGCTGCCCGCCGCGCTCAAGGTGGTGCTCGAGAACATGCTCCGCTTCGAAGACGGCAAGACCGTTTCGGTGGACGACATCAAGGCGTTCTCCGACTGGGCCGCGAACGGTGGCAAGGGCGACCGTGAACTCGCCTACCGCCCGGCCCGCGTGCTGATGCAGGACTTCACCGGCGTTCCCGCCGTGGTCGACCTTGCTGCCATGCGTGACGGCATCAAGGCGCTGGGTGGCGACGCCCAGAAGATCAACCCGCTGAACCCCGTCGACCTCGTGATCGACCACTCGGTGATGATCGACGAGTTTGGCAACCCGCGCGCGTTCCAGATGAACGTGGACCGCGAGTACGAGCGCAACATCGAACGCTACGAGTTCCTCAAGTGGGGCCAGTCGGCGTTCAACAACTTCCGCGTCGTGCCCCCGGGCACCGGCATCTGCCACCAGGTGAACCTCGAGTATCTCGCGCAGACCGTCTGGACCGACGCTGACCAGAATGGCGAGGAAGTCGCCTACCCCGACACGCTCGTCGGCACAGACAGCCACACCACCATGGTCAACGGCGCGGCCGTTCTGGGCTGGGGCGTGGGCGGCATCGAGGCCGAGGCCGCGATGCTGGGCCAGCCGATCTCCATGCTGATCCCCGAGGTCGTGGGCTTCAAGCTCACCGGCGAGATGGTAGAAGGCACCACCGGCACCGACCTCGTGCTGAAGGTCGTCGAGATGTTGCGCGAAAAGGGCGTGGTGGGCAAGTTCGTGGAATTCTACGGCTCGGGCCTCGACAACCTGCCGCTGGCACAGCGCGCCACCATCGCCAACATGGCGCCCGAATACGGTGCGACCTGTGGCTTCTTCCCGATCGACGACGAGACCATCCGTTATCTCGACCAGTCGGGCCGCGACAAGGACCGCATCGCGCTGGTCGAAGCCTACGCCAAGGAAAACGGCTTCTGGCGCACGCCGGATTACGATCCGGTCTACACCGACACGCTCGAGCTGGACATGAACACCATCGTGCCCGCGATCTCGGGTCCGAAGCGTCCGCAGGATTACATCGCGCTTGACTCGGCCGCCCCGGCCTTCGCCAAGTTCGTGGAAGGCCAGCGTGCCGGCAAGGAAAGCGCCAACGCCGAAGGCCGCTGGGAAGCCGAAGGCGGCGCCCCCGAGCCCAAGGACATCCCCGGCGACACCGGCAACCACAAGAAGGGCTGGTACAAGTCCGACGACGGTGCCTACCAGCTGCACGACGGCTCCATCGTGATCGCCTCGATCACCTCGTGCACCAACACGTCGAACCCCTACGTGATGATCGGCGCAGGCCTCGTGGCCCGCAAGGCGCGCGAGCTTGGCCTCAACCGCAAGCCGTGGGTGAAAACCTCGCTGGCACCGGGCTCGCAGGTCGTGTCCGACTACCTCGAGGCGGCCAACCTGCAGGAAGACCTCGACGCCATCGGCTTCAACCTCGTCGGCTACGGCTGCACCACCTGCATCGGCAACTCGGGCCCGCTCGAAGCGCCGATCTCCCAGTGCATCAACGACAACGACCTGATCGCGACTTCGGTGCTCTCGGGCAACCGTAACTTCGAAGGCCGCATCTCGCCCGACGTCCGCGCCAACTACCTCGCGTCCCCGCCCCTCGTGGTGGCCTACTCGCTGGTGGGTGACATGAACGTCAACATCGCCACCGACGTGATCGGCACCGACAAGGACGGCAACGATGTCTACCTCAAGGACATCTGGCCCTCGAACGCCGAGATCGCCGAGCTGGTCGAAAAGACCGTGACCCGCGAGTCCTTCCAGTCCAAGTACGCCGACGTGTTCAAGGGCGACGAGAAGTGGCAGGCGGTCGAAGTCAACGGTGGCGAAACCTACGACTGGCCGGCAACCTCGACCTACGTGCAGAACCCGCCCTACTTCCAGGGCATGTCGAAGGATCCGGGCGTCATCACCAACATCGAGGGTGCGAAGGTGCTCGCCCTGCTGGGTGACATGATCACCACCGACCACATCTCGCCCGCGGGCTCCTTCAAGGAAAGCACTCCCGCCGGCCAGTACCTCGTGGAGCGTCAGGTGCCTGTTCGCGAGTTCAACTCCTATGGCTCGCGCCGTGGCAACCACGAAGTGATGATGCGCGGTACCTTCGCCAACATCCGCATCAAGAACGAGATGCTGGATGGCGTCGAAGGCGGCTACACCAAAGGCCCCGATGGCGAGCAGACCTCGATCTACGACGCCTCGATGGCCCACCAGGAGGCCGGCACCCCGCTGGTGATCTTCGGTGGCGAACAGTACGGCGCGGGCTCCTCGCGTGACTGGGCGGCCAAGGGCACGGCGCTGCTGGGCGTGAAGGCCGTGATCGCGGAAAGCTTCGAGCGTATCCACCGTTCGAACCTCGTGGGCATGGGCGTCATCCCGTTCGAGTTCACCGGCGGCGACACCCGCAAGACCCTTGGTCTGACCGGTGAGGAAACCGTTTCGATCTCGGGCCTCGACAGCGTCACCCCGCTGGCCCAAGTGCCCTGCTCGATCACCTTCGCGGATGGCTCCACCAAGGAGATCACTCTCAAGTGCCGTATCGATACGGCGATCGAGAAGGAATACGTCGAGCACGGCGGCGTCCTGCACTACGTGCTGCGCAGCCTCGCGGCGTCGTAAGCACCTCTTCAAAGACATAGGAAAGGCCCGGCGGAGCGATCTGCCGGGCCTTTTCCGTTGCGCAGGGCCCCATGGCCGCCCAAGTTTCAATCAATCGACAAGGAAGGCCGCCTGTTTTTCAGTCCCGCATCGCGGGTGCCCGGAAATTTATTGACCGATTGGTAAAAAAACGTCTCCATAAAAGAAAAACCCAAGGGAGATGACACATGGCACCTGATCTTACGACCCGGTTCACCGGTCTCGACTTCGTCAACCCGTTCGTGCTGGCCTCGGCCCCGCCGACGGAAAGCAAGCGGAAGATCCTCAAGGCGTTCGAGGCCGGCTGGGGCGGCGTGGTCACCAAGACCATCGGTCTGCACCCGGTCGAGAACGTCGCTGGACCCAAGACGATCTACCAGCGCACCAGCGAAGAAAAACCTTACGTGTCGCGCATGAAGCGCCCCGACACGGTGTCGCATTCGTCGTGGAACTGGGAGCTGATCTCGGACCAGCCGCTGGAGCAGTGGCTCCCGGATCTCGAAGAGATCAAGGCCACCTACCCCGACCGCATGGTGATCGCCTCGATCATGGCGGGCGCGGGGTCGGACGAAGAGATGGAGAACTGGAAAAAGCTCGCCCGCGCCTGCGTGGGGGTCGGCTGCGATGCGCTCGAGCTGAACATGTCCTGCCCCCACATGGACCGCAAGGACATGGGCGCGCATATTGCCAATGACGAGGACATCATCCGCTCCGTGCTGAAGGCCGTGACCGAGGCGGTGGACGTGCCGATCTGGGTCAAGCTGACGCCTGCGACCTCGACGCTGGTGGACGCTGCAGGCGCTGCCTACGAGGCCGGTGCATCGTCGATCTCGCTGTGCAACACCTTCCCCTCGCTGCCGCTGATGGATCCCGAGACCATGAAGTTCGAGGTGGAGGTGGACGGCCTCGTCACCTCTGGCGGTCTCGGCGGCCTCGCGATCCTGCCGCAGGCGCTGCAACGGGTGTCGGACATCTCGCGCGCCTATCCGGACGGGGCCATCTCGGGCATTGGTGGGATCAAGGGTTTCCGCGAGGCGTTCAACTTCATCGCCCACGGCGCGGGCAACCTTCAGGTCTGCACCGCCGCGATGGAGGAAAAGGGCAGCGGCGGGGTTGGCGTGAAGCTGATCCAGGAGCTGACCGGCGATCTGGCCGACTTCCTCGAGCGCAAGGGCTTTGACTCGATCGAGGCGTTCCGTGGCATCGCCCGCGAGCGCGTGGTCGAGCATTCCAAGATCCGCCGCAAGAGCGAGGATTACAACGGCGGCTACGCCCAGTCCCCCGACGCCGCCTGATATGGCGATACACCCCGGCACATCAGCTGTGCCGGGGTGTAGCAAACCATTTGTAGTCGCTTGGCCAACAGGCCGATGCACCCGGTGCGAGCGCACTGCCACCAGGCCTGCGCCATCGCGTAGCGCCCCAGCCTCAGCCTCGGCCACCTTGGCGCTACCGCAATCCGGCGGCCCTTCGTATCGCCCGGCCGCTAGCGGACCATCTCATTGCGTGCCCGCGCTATTCTGTCAGCCAAAGAGCCACTTTGCCTCCTCGGCGGTGTACCGGCCCAGCCTCACATCCTCGGCCACCTTGGCGCGGTCGCGCTTGGCCGGATCGCCATAGCCCCCGCCCCCCGGCGTCTTCACCCGCACCCGGTCTCCGGCAGTCAATTGGATGTCCTGCGCTTTGGACAGGTGCTCAGGGGTAAACGTCTCGCCCCCGCGCGTCACGGCGACCTCGTTGACCTTGCCGTCGCCGCCCCCAAGCGCCCCCTGCGGGCCGAACCGCCCGTGGTCCATCACGAAGCTGGCGCGCGCATGGCCGCGCAGGATCTCCACCTCGTAGTCGAGGCCGAAGCCACCCCGATGCTCCCCGGCCCCGCCGGACCCTTCGTGCAGGGCATAGCGATGGTAGAGGACGGGAAACTGCTGTTCCATGATCTCGACCGGGGGCGCCTTGGAGATGCCGATGGTCGAGCAACCGTTCGAGATGCCGTCGCCCCCCGCATAGCCGCCGTAGCCGCCGCCCGAGATCTGGTACATGACATAGCTCTGCCCGGTCTGTGGCACCTCGCCGCCAAGAGCGAAGTTGCCCGAAGATCCTGCGGGCGCCGCCGACACCTTGCCCGGAAGCGCCTCAACCAGAGCGGCAAAGACCGCCTCGGCGATGCGCTGGCTGACCTCGGCGGCGCAGCCCGACACCGGGCGCGGATAGCGCGCATCGAGGAAGGTGCCCTCGGGACGGATGATGTTGAGCGGCTCGAAGGCACCGGCGCTGATCGGCACCTCGGGGAAGATGTGCCTCATGCCAAGGTAGACCGAGCTCAGCGTCGTTGCGATGACGGAATTCATCGGCCCCATGCAGGGCGGGCTCGAGCCGTCGAAATCAAAGGTGAGAGTGTCGCCGTCGGCGGTGATGGCAAGCCTGATTTCAAGAGGCTCGTTCACCACGCCGTCGCTGTCGATATAGGCGGTGGAGCGATAGGTGCCCGGCGCGATCCCGGCGATGCGGCTGCGCATCTGATCGGCGGCGCGGGTCCGCAGCTCGGCGATGGCCTCGCGCACGGTGTCGTCACCGTACCGGTCGAGCAGCCGGGTCAGCCGCGCCTCGCCGACGTAAAGCGCCGCCGCCTGCGCCTTGACGTCGCCGATGCGCTGGTCGGCCACGCGGATGTTGGAGCAAATGATCGAATAGATCTCCTGGTCGAGCTCGCCGTTCTTGAAAAGCTTCACGGGTGGCAGGCGCAGCCCCTCCTGCTCGACCGCCGTGGCGGACGCGGAAAAGCCCCCCGGCACCGCGCCGCCGGTGTCGGGCCAATGGCCGGTGTTGCTGAGCCAGCAGAAGATCTTGCCGTCCCGCCACACGGGCATGGCAAAGCGCACGTCCATCAGGTGGGTGCCGCCAAGATATGGATCGTTGACGATGTAGATGTCGCCGGGCGTCGGTGCGCCCACCTTGCCGTCCCGGATCATTTCGATCAGCGTCGCGGTGGAATACTGCATGACCCCGACAAAGACCGGCAGCCCCATGGAGCCTTGCGCGATCAGGCTGCCATCCTCCGCGGAATAGATCCCGTCAGAGCGGTCGTTGGCTTCGGCGATCACCGGGGAGAAGGCCGCGCGGGAGAACGAGAGGTCCATCTCGTCGCAGACCTGCTGCAGGCCCGACTGGATGACGGTGAGGGTGATGGGATCGAGGCTCATCGCGATACTCCGGCGCAGGTCTGTGTGGCGGGCTTGGAATTTGCGTATTTTTGGAGAGAAGAAGCAGGGGCGCGCGCACAATCCCACGCTTCTTCTCTTTCCAAATACGCACCCCGGCGGCGGGTCCGGGTGCAGCGCCCAGCATGGGCGGGGCAGCGCATCATGCGCCTGCCCCCACTGTCACGATGAGATTGCCGTCATCATCCTGTTCGGCGGTATCACCAGGTTCCAGCACGAGGGTGCAGTCCATCTGCTCGACGATGGCCGGGCCGCTCAGGGTGGCATCGGCGGGCAGGTGGTCGCGCCAGTAGACCGGCGTGTCTGTCCAGTCCTCGAAGAACACGGGCCGGGTGGCGGTCTGCGCCTCGGGGAGCGATGGCTTGCGCTCGGAGGCGTCGATCAGCGCCGAGAGGTCGATCTCGGGGCGGCGGCCTACGACCGAGCTGTTCACGTTCACCAGCGCCGGGCGAATCTCCGGCAGGCGCACCTGGAAGCGCTTGAAATAGGCGTCTTCAAAGAGCGCCTGAAGCTCTTCGCGGCTGGGCTTGGCCGAGTCCAGCGGCACCCGCAGCAGGTGGGTCTGGCCGATGAAGCGCATCTCGACCGAATGGGCGATGCGCTCTTCGGCGATCTCGACCCTCTCGCGGGCGATGGCGGCGCGGCCGTCCTCGATCTGGCGGGCGAAGAGCGCGTGCACCTCGTCCATGTCGCAGGCGTCGAGCGGTTTGTTCACCGTCGCCACGAAATCGTGGCGCAGGTCCGCCACAACGCAGCCAAGCGCGTTGGTGATGCCGGGCCGCGCCGGGACCAGCACCCGGGGCACGCCCAGCTCGCGCGCGATGGCGCAGGCGTGCAGCGGCCCTGCCCCTCCAAAGGCAAAGAGCGCGAAATCGCGCGGATCTTCACCAAGCGAGATCGACACCATGCGCACCGCGTCGGCCATCTTCGCGTTGGCAACGCGCAGTACGGCGGCGGCGGCCTCGTCGGCGGCTAGCCCGAGGCCCGCGCCCAGCGAGGCAAAGGCATCGCGGATGGTGTCGAGCGACACGCCCCCCGCCCCGGTGTTCAGCCGGTCGGGGTTGAGCCGGCCCAGCGCCATGTTGGCGTCAGAGATGGTCGGAAGCGTGCCGCCCTTGCCGTAGCAGATCGGCCCCGGGGTCGAGCCCGCGCTGTCCGGCCCCACCTGCAGCAGGCCCGCTGCGTCGATCCGTGCGATCGACCCGCCGCCCGCGCCCACGGTGCGCACGTCCACCATGGGGACGTGGATGGGCATGGCATATTCCACCTCGATCTCGTGGCTGACCGCCGGGTCCGCGCCCCGGATCATCGCCACATCCGTCGAGGTGCCGCCCATGTCATAGGTCAGAAGGTCGGGAATGCCGGCGCGGCGCCCCGTGTAGGCGGCAGCCATCACGCCCGAGGCGGGGCCGGACATCACCGTCTTGGCGGCTTCCTCGGCCACCACCCGGGCCGACACCATGCCGCCGTTGCCGTTCATCACCAGCAGGTCCCGGTCATAGCCACGCTCGGACAGCTTGTCCGCGAGCCGCTCGACGTAGCGGCGCAGGAGGGGCTGCACCGAGGCGTTCACCGCCGCCGTCACCCCACGTTCGTATTCGCGCGATTCCGAGATCAGCGTGTGGCCCATGGTGATGTTGCCGTTGGGCCAGACCTCGCGGGCGATCTCGCCGGCGCGCCTTTCGTGGGCTGGATTGGCGTAGGAGTGCAAGAAGTGGATGACCAGCGCCTCGCAGCCCTCCTGCACCAGCTGTGCCAACGCGTCGCGCAGGGCGTGCTCGTCGAGGGCCACATGGACCGACCCGTCGGCCAACATCCGTTCGGGCACCTCGAGGCGCAGATCGCGGGGGATCAGCGGGCGGAACTGGCCGGTCATGCCATAGGCGTGGGGCCGCGTGCGGCGGCCCAGCTCGAGCACATCACGGAAGCCCATGGTGGTCACGAGGCCGGTCTTGCACAATTGCCGCTCCAGCACTGCGTTCGTGGTGGTCGTGGTCCCATGCACGATAAGATCGAGCGCCGCCGCATCGACCCCCGCCGCATCCAGCGCCGCAAGCACGCCATGCGACTGGTTGTCGAGCGTCGTGGGCACCTTGGCCAGCTTCACCGCCCGCGCGGTGCTGTCGTAATGCACGAGGTCGGTGAAGGTGCCGCCCACGTCGATGCCCGCAAAGCTACCGGTGAGTGTCTTGTCAGTCATCTGCGGGGCCTTTTCGGTGTCATCTGAAATCTCGAACATGCGGGACAGGGCGCGAGCTTGGTGAAACGAGCCGGGCGCCCCGTCGTCATCGCGAGGGCCGCTTGGGCAATGGCCCGGCTCACCGGGGTATCTTCATGAGGCCATCCCATTGGCGCATCGGCGCTGAGACGGTTCGTGTTCATAGCGCACAAGCCGGGCCAATCCGGCCGCTTGCGCCTCTTCGCCGCGCCAAGGCTTTCGCTCATGCTCACAGCGCCCGGATCGCCGCACGAACCCTGTCGGGCGTCGCTGGAAGATGGTGGATGCGTGCGCCGGTGGCATGGGCGATGGCGTTGAGCACAGCGGGCGCGGTGGGGATGAGGCAATGCTCGCCCAATCCTTTGGCACCGTATGGGCCATGCATGTCGCCGCTCTCGATGATGAGCGTGTCGATGGGTGGCACGTCGCCGATGGTCGGAATGAGGTAATCGTGCAGGTTCTCCGTGCGGCCCGGCAGGAACTCTTCCATCAACGCAAGGCCGATGCCCTGTGCGACACCGCCTTCCACCTGGCCTTCGACCAGCAGCGGGTTGATCGCACGGCCCACGTCATGCGCCGCGACGATGCGGATGAGCTTGGTGGTCCCGAGGGCAAGGTCCACCTCGGCCACGCACAGCTGCGCCGCGGTGCCGAAGACCGCGTAGGGATCGCCCTGCCCGTTCTCGTCGAGCGGCGTGGTGGGTGGATCGTAGCTTTCCACCGCCTCGATGGCGTAACCCTCGCCCATCAGCGGGACCGTCACCGTGGCCTCGCCGTCGGTCAGCGTGAGCCCTCCGTCCAGCGAGATCACGGCATCGTTGGAGACATTGCCCAGTCGCAGGATCTGCGCCCGGAGCGCTTCGCCGCAAAGCCGGGCGGCATTGCCGGTGATATAGGTTTGGCGGCTGGCCGAGGTTTTCCCTGCGTCCGGCGTCACGTCGGTATCCGCGCCGACCAGCGTGATGTCCGCCACCGGGACCCCAAGCGCCTGCGCGAAGATCTGCGTGATGACGGTGTTGGACCCCTGCCCAATGTCCACCGCGCCCTGATGCAGGAACAGCTGCCCCTCTGCGGTGATCCCGGCGCGGATCGTCGAGGGGTTCGAGATCGAGGTGTTGCCGCAGCCGTACCAGCCCGAGGCAATCCCCACCCCGCGCTTGCGTCCCTCATGCGCCCCGTTGAAGGCGGCGCACTCTGCCAGAGCCTCGTCCCAGCTGGGTTTCAGCGCCTCGAGGCAGGC
The DNA here is from genome assembly GCF_014643635.1 of Salipiger pallidus. Taxonomy (GTDB): domain Bacteria; phylum Pseudomonadota; class Alphaproteobacteria; order Rhodobacterales; family Rhodobacteraceae; genus Salipiger; species Salipiger pallidus. Next base: position 358,557 of record NZ_BMJV01000004.1, on the reverse strand, counting down.
GTCGATGCCCATACCGCGTTCGAACACCTGGCCCGTCACCGTAGGATCACCGTTGCGCAGGCAGTTGCGCAGGCGAAACTCCAGCCGGTCAATACCCAGCCGGTCTGCCATAATGTCGTAAAGCTGTTCCTGCGCCACTGCCGATTGAGGCACGCCAAAGCCCCGGAAGGCCCCGGCGGGGGCCGTGTTGGTGTGGATGCCGACGCTTTTCGCCTCGTAATGCGGTGTGAGGTACGGCCCGCTGGCGTGGATCGGCACGCGGTTCGCCACGGTTGGGCCCCAGCTGGCATAGGCGCCGGTGTTGAACACCCCATCGAACTGCGCCGCCGTGATGCGCCCCTCGGCGTCGCAGCCAATCTCCATATGCACCTCTGACGGGTGACGCTTGGTCGAGGACATGAGGCTTTCGGTGCGGCTATAGGTGATGCGCACGGGCCGGTTCAGAAGCCACGCCGCAAGCGCCACATAAGGCTGTGCCGTCAGGTCCAGCTTGGAGCCAAAGCCGCCCCCGGTGGCCGTGGGGTTGATGCGTATCGCCTCGGGCGCAAGCCCCATGAGCCGGGCGATGCCGTCGCGGTTCATGAAGGGGGCCTGCGTGCAGCAGCGGATTTCAAGCCGGTCTCCAACGCGGATGGCCGAGGCGGCCTCGGGCTCGATATAGCCGTGTTCAATAAAACCGGTCGAGAAATCGCCCGCGACCCGGTGTGGGGCTTCGGCCAAAGCAGCGGCGGCATCCCCGCGCCTGACGATTCCCCGGCACATGACGTTTCCCGCACGATTTTCGTGCAGCAACGCCGCATCGCCTGCGCCATCGGGCGTGGTGACTGACGGCAGCTCGGTCCAGTCCACCGGGAAGGCCTGCATGGCCTCGACCGCCTCGGTAGACCCCACCACGGCGGCGATGGCCTCACCTTTGAAGCGGGTCTCGCCTTCGGCGAACATGGGCTGGTCCTCGAAGCCGGGGATGGTGCCGAAACAGTTCTCTCCGGGCACGTCGGCGGCCAGAAGAATGCGCTCCAGCCCATTGTCTTCGCGGTACTTATCCAGATCTCCAAAGGCAAAGGACGCCCGGTGGAAGGGCGACCGGATCACCCGCACCACCAGCGCGCCCTCAGGCGCCACGTCGTCGCCGAAGCGCTCCGCGCCGTTGACCTTGGGCCAGCCGTCCAGCCGCGCGATGGGTGCGCCGACCCCGCCCTCCGCCAGCGGGGCCGTGTCCGACGCATCCAGCACGGCAGCGATGATCTTGCGGTATCCGGTGCAGCGGCATAGCACACCGCCCAGGGCATCCTCGACCGCCTCCGAGGTTAACGCTCCGCCCCGGCGCAGCAGCGCTACGGCGGCGACCATCATGCCCGGCGTGCAGATGCCGCATTGCGCCGCCTGGTGACGCTGGAAGCTTTGCGCAAGACGCTCGGCGATGGGATCATCCGCCACAAGGCCGGATTGGGTTTCTACCACCGCGCCCTGAGCCTGCCCCGCCGCCATCAGGCAGGCGCACACCGGATTGCCATCCACGAGCACCGTGCAGGCGCCGCAGTCGCCGGCATTGCAGCCGACCTTCACGTCCTTCGCCCCGGCCACCTCGCGAAGCAGTTCCGACAGGCGCATGGTGCTGTCCGCGGGCACCGTGATCTCGGCGCCGTTGAGCGTGAGGCCGATATGGCCGTTGGGAGCATCAAGCGACATGGGCTGTCTCCTTCGAGATGGCGGCATTGAGCGTGCGCAGCGTCAGCGCGGCCACCGCATCGCGGCGGTATTCGGCAGGGGCGCGCACGTCGTCGATGGGGGCGAGTTCGGGGAAGTCATGGGCGGTGATGATGGCGGCGGCGTCATGAGCGGGCTTGCCAACCAGCTGCGCCTCGAGGCCGCGAAGCCGCTGCGCCACTGGCGCACAGGAGCCCGCGGCAAGCTTGGCACTGACGATCAGCCCTTCGCGGATCTCGACCACGGCAGCAACCATGGCGATGGAAATGACAAGGTAGCGCCTTGCGCCCAGCTTGAGGAACGCTCCGGAACCCGTTGTTTCAGGGATGAAGATCGCCGAAAGGATTTCGCCCTGTGCCAGCTCGGTGCGCCTTGGCCCGGTGATGAATTGCGACAGAGGCATCCGCCGCGTGCCGGTTTGCGAGCTGAGCTCGACGTCGGCCTCCAGCGTCAGCAGCGCGGGCACGCCATCGGCGGCGGGGGACGCGTTGCAGAGGTTCCCCGCCACGGTCCCGGCGTTCTGGATCTGTACCGACCCCACCTCGCGCGAGGCTTGTTTCAGCCCGTCGAAGGCAGGCGGCAGGTCCGCGCGCAGGATGTCCGTCCAGGTGGTCGCGCCCCCGATGCGCCAGCCATTGCCGTCGCGCGAAACGCCGCGCAGACCGGCAACGTTCATCAAGTCCACGAGGTCCGCAGGCGGTGGGCCATCACGCAGCGCGGGGTAAAGATCAGTGCCTCCGCCAAGCGCACGACCCCCGCCCGCAAGAAGCGACAGGGCCTCGCTCAGAGTCTCGGGTCGGTGCAGCGGCATGGCGATCTCCCGGCAGGATGGCTTTGCAACATGACAGGCCGAGAAGCGATTCCCATATCGCCCGCAACCGCCATCCGCGTTCACATGCGTCAGAAAACTTTGTTCGCACACAAACGAAGATGCCCAACGCTAGGCCCAGTGTCCGCAACCTGTCAATCCACCTGTGAGGCCAGACCATAGCACGTCGGGCGCTTTGCCGAAATCTTCATCAGACGACGCGAGCCACCTCGGGCCGCAACACGTCATGCTTGACAGAACGTCGACTCACATGCGTTCGTATACAAACAAATAGCCTGACCACCATGCCAGCCACAGGAGCCCGCACGTGACGGCCGAACCGACTCCCGCAAAGCGTACCGCCTCGGACAAGCCCGAGAAGATCCGCTGCGATGCCTGCCCGGTGATGTGCTATATCGCCGAGGGCCGCGCGGGGGCTTGCGATCGCTATGCCAACGAGGGCGGCGAGTTGGTGCGCCTCGATCCGCTGACCATCCTGTCGAAGTCCGATGCGCCCGTGGTGCCCTTCCTCGACCGCGAATGGGACGGCGACATCGTGGCCGGGGACGAGCACTTCATCACCGCCGTCGGCTCCGGCACCACTTACCCCGACTACAAGCCCGCGCCCTTCATCGTTGCCTCGACCGTGGCGGGTGCGGACATGATCACCGTCGTGACCGAAGGCATCTTTTCCTACTGCGGCGCCAAGGTGAAGATCGATACCGACCGCCACCTCGGGGCCGAACGTGCCGAAGTGCGCAGCGATGGCGAGGTGATCGGCCATGTCACCACATCTGAGTACGGCAGCCAGATGCTCAGCCTCGGCGGGGTGCATCACCTGACCGGCGGGTCCAAGAAGGAAGGCCGCGTCACCTGCGCCACCCTGCTGGCCCTGTGCAACGGCGAAGAGGTGGCGCTTACAATCGACGGCGGCGCGGATCTGCAGATCGCCGCAGGGCAGGCCCCCATCGTCAACGGCGTGGCCGAGCAGCGCATGCGTGTCGGCTGCGGGTCCGCCACCGTGGGCATGTTCGCCGCTCAATGGCAGGGCCTCGTGGACGAGGTGGTGGTGATCGACGATCACATCACCGGCGTCATGTCGGAACATCAGGCGGGCAAGGTGATCGGCTGGCAGCCCACGGGCATCCGCATCAAGGGCCGCCGCTCCACCCCCGGCCGCTATTTCCAGGTGGCCGAGCCGGGCACCGGCTGGGGTGGCACGGACCTGTCGGATCCGCTGAGCATTCTTGATACGTGGAAGGCCGACGCCTGGCCGGGGCTGTCGCTTCTCATGGTCTCGACCACCGGCGAACACGCCGCCTATTTCGAGCTGAACGAAGACCTGATCCCGGTGCAGAAGGACATGCCCGAGCGGCTGCTGCCCTCCGTCCGGCGGATCGAGGAAAACTGCGAGCCGTCGCTGGCCTCGGTGCTGTTCATGGCCGGCGCTGGCGGGTCGTTGCGGTCGGGCGTGACCGAGAACCCGGTGTCGCTGACCCGCTCGGTACAATCGCGGCTCACCCGCGTGACCTGTGGCGGCGCGCCGGTGATGATGTGGCCCGGTGGGGGGATCACCTACATGGCGGACGTGACGCAAATGCCGAAGAATTCCTTCGGCTATGTCCCCACCCCCGCGCTGGTCGCCCCCATCGAGTTCACCATGTCCCGTGCCGATTACCAGGCGCTTGGCGGGCACATGGATTATGTCATGCCGCTCGAGGAGGCGCTGAAGGGCGTCACCGGGCGCCAAAGCGACCACCGCCTGTCAGGTCGCCGGGGCGAGGCGGCAAAACAGGGCAGCCCCTGGCCGCTCGGGACGGCGAAGCCATGAGCTTTCACGATACTCCCGCCGTGCAGGTGGCCCGCGACGGGCGGATACGCCTGACCCACGGGCCCATCGACCTGATCCTGCGCGCCGAAGGCCCCACCCAGGCGATCGCGGCGGCCCTGACCCGCGCCCGCGATGCCTTCGAGCCCATCCTGACAGACCTCTGCGCCGAGCTGCCGCGCCTGCGCCGTGTGGACGGCCCCGCGCCGCAAGGTGAGGTGGCCCGGCGGATGCAAAGCGCAGCCGACCTCTTCGCCCCCGCTTTCGTGACGCCCATGGCGGCGGTGGCGGGGTCGGTTGCGGACCATGTGCTGGCTGCCATGCTGACACCCGGTCACGGGCTCGAACGCGCACATGTGAACAACGGCGGGGACATCGCGCTCTGGACCGCCGGGCGCCCCTTCCGGCTGGCGATCTGCGAAGATCCCACCATCCGCGCCCCCGGCGGACGGGCTACCATAGGCACGAAGGACGGGATCGGCGGCATCGCCACCAGCGGCTGGCGCGGGCGGTCCCATTCGCTGGGCATCGCCGATGCGGTCACGGTTCTGGCGCGGGACGCGGCGCTGGCGGATGTCGCGGCGACGCTCATCGCCAATGCCGTGAACCTGCCCGGCCATCCCACCATCACCCGCCTGCGCGCCTGCGATCTTGCTCCCGACAGCGACCTTGGGGACCGGCCGGTCACCACCGATGTCGGCCCGCTCACGCCGTCGGAGATCACCGCCGCGCTGGACAGCGGCGCGAGGCTCGCTCAGGACTTCATCGGGCGCGGCCTGATCCGCGGCGCCTGCCTTGCCCTAGCCGGAGAGCGCATCGCCTTCGGCAGCACCATCGACGCACACCATGAGGAGCCCGCCCATGCCTGAGGTCAAGGTCCGCAAGACCCTCGTCCAGGTCGAAACCATCTTCCACGAAGGCGGCCCCGCCCCTGACACACCCACGAAACGCGCCGCCGCAATGGCGGTGATCGAGAACCCCTTCGCCGGGCAGTATGTCGAGGACATCGCCCCCTTCATGAAGGATCTCGAACCCCTTGGCGCCGAGATGGCGCAGATGTGCATCGACGCGCTTGGCGGTGATGCATCGCTGATCGAAGGCTACGGCAAGGGCGCCATCACCGGCGTCAACGGCGAGATCGAGCATGGCGCGCTCTGGCACGTTCCCGGTGGCTACGCCATGCGCGACGCCATCGAGAAAAGCCTCGCCATCGTGCCTTCGACCAAGAAGGTCGGAGCGGCGGGGGCGCGGCTCGATGTGCCGATCACCCACACCAACGCCGCCTATGTGCGCACCCATTACGACGCCATCGAGGTCGGCATCCCAGATGCCCCCCGCCCGAACGAGATCGTTCTGGTGCTGGCGATGACCACCGGGGGCCGTGTCCATGCCCGCATCGGCGGCCTCACCAAGGACACCATCAAGGGCGAGGACGGGCTGCGGTGAAGCTGCGCAAGCTCATCACCCTGACCGAGGAGACGCGGCTTGAGATGGGCCGCGAGGTTTCGCCCCGCGCCCGCCGTGCGCTGGCGGCGGCGGTCATCGCGAACCCCTTCGCCGCGCGCTACGAGGACGATCTGTCGGAACTCATGGGGACCGGCGAGGCGCTCGGACAGCTGCTGGGAGAAGAGGCGCTGAAGGCCCTCGGCTGCGGACCCGACACCATCGAAGGCTACGGCAAGGCCGCCCTCGTGGGAGAGTTGGGCGAACTGGAACATGCCGCCGCGCTGCTGCACCCGAAACTCGGCGCCCCGCTGAGGGCGGTGATCGGGGGCGGCAAGGCATTGGTCCCCTCCTCCAAAGCCATCGGCCGCGCGGGCGAGGTGCTCGACGTGCCGCTGGGTCACAAGGATGCGGCCTATGTGCGCAGCCACTTTGACGCCATGCGTGTGCAACTGAATGACGCCCCCCGCCCCGGCGAGATCGTGGTGGCGGTGGCCCTGCAACAGACCGGTCGCCCCCTCCCTCGGGTCGGCGGCCTCACCAAGGACGACATCACCGGCGCGGACGGGCTGCGCTGACCACACCACCACCCAGCTGAGGCAAGGGAGACGGAACGATGACGCAGTTCGTAAGAAACGCCTGGTACGTGGCCGCATGGTCCACGGAAATTGACGACGAACTGCGCCGCTTCACCATCCTTGGCGACCATGTGGTGATGTTCCGCAAGTCCGACGGGGCGGTCGCGGCGCTGGACGACCGCTGCCCCCACCGCCTGCTGCCCCTGTCTAAGGGCAAGCGCATCGGCGACACGGTGCAATGCGGCTACCACGGCCTGACCTTCGACTGCTCGGGCGCCTGCGTACGGGTTCCGGGCCAGACCAACCTTCCCAAGTCCGCCTATGTGGACGCCTTCCCCATCGAGGAACGCCACGGCATCGTCTGGATCTGGATGGGCGATCCGGCCAAGGCCGATCCCGCAACGGTCTTCGACATGCCCGAATTCACCGATCCCGCATGGGCGGTGCATCACGGTGACGCGCTGCACCTTGAATCGAACTACCTCAACGTGGCGGAAAACCTCGTGGATCCGGCTCATGTGAGCTTCGTCCACCCCACCACGCTGGGCAATGCTGCGTCGGAGAACGTGCCCGTCCATGTCCAGACCGAAGGCGAGGCCATCGTGGCCTGGCGCTGGATCCGCGACGGTGAGCCCATCGGCTTCTTCAAGGCCTTTGGCGGCTTCACCGGCAACGTCGACCGCTGGCATTACTACTACCTCTACACCCCCTGCACCGCCGTCATCGACTTCGGCTCCATCGAGACGGAAAAGCACTGCGCCGAAGAGGACCGAGGTCAAGGCGTCCGCATCTTCGCGCTGCATTTCATGACCCCGGTCACGGAAACCCACACCATCGACCGCTGGATGCACATCCGCAACACGGCGCTGGACGACCCCGAGGCCGAGGAGCGTATGGACGCCATGTTCCGCGTCGCCTTCGCCGAGGACAAGGAGATCCTCGAGGCGGTCCAGCAGGAGGAGCTGCGCCCCCAGAAGCGCCGCCCCCTGCGCATCGCCATCGACAAGGGCCCGCTTGTCTATCGCAAGCGCATCAACGAACTGATCGAGCTGGAACGGACGGAAGATATTGCCTCCGACCCATCTCCGGCTTTTGTTTACCACGATTAACCGGCACAAAGACCGGGTGATCCGGGCCAACGCGCCCGAACAACAGGATTTGGACCGACAAAGAGTCCATCCAACAGGAGAGTGAAGATCATGAATTTCATCAGACGGACCGTGCTTGGCATGGTCGCCGTGGCCGCTGCCCTTCCCGCCGTGGCACAGGACGACAGCATCAAGGTCGGCGAGATCAACCACTACAAGCGCATGGCCGCCTTCGCCGAGCCCTACAAGAAGGGGATCGAGCTGGCCCTGTCCGAGATCAACGAGGACGGCGGCGTTCTCGGCAAGGATCTCGAGTTCATCTTCCGCGATGACCAGGGCGACCCCGCCGAGGCGGTGAAGATCGCCGAGGAACTGATGACCCGCGACGGCGCGGTGATGTTCACCGGCTCGATCCTCAGCCACGTGGGTCTCGCGCTGTCGTCGTTCGCTGCGGAGAAGGGCTACCTCTACCTCGCGTCCGAGCCGCTGGCCGACAGCCTGGTGTGGAAATCCGGCAACCCCTGGACCTACCGCCTGCGCACCTCGACCTGGGTGCAGGCCGCGATGCTGGCCGAAGAGGCGGCCAAGACCGACGCGGTGACCTATGCCACCATCGCCCCGAACTACGCCTACGGGCAAGACGCGGTGGCCGCCTTCAAGGAGAACCTCACCCGCCTGAAGCCGGACGTAGAATTCGTTGCCGAACAGTGGCCGGCGCTCTTCAACATCGACGCCGGTGCCGAGGTGCAGGCTATCGAGCGCGCCAAGCCCGACGCCATCTACAACGTCACCTTCGGCACCGACCTTGCCAAGCTGGTACGTGAAGGCGGCGACCGGGGCCTGTTCGACGGACGCGATGTCTACGGCCTGCTCACCGGCGAGCCGGAATACCTCGAGCCGCTAGGCGACGAGGCCCCCGAGGGCTGGTTCGTGACCGGTTTCCCCTGGTACGCCTTCGAAGACGGCACCCCCGAGGGAACCTTCGTGGCCGCCTACGAAGACGCCACGGGCGAGACACCCAAGATCGGCAGCCTCGTGGGTTACATGACCGCGCAATCCATCGCGGCGGCAATCAACGCCGCTGGCTCCACCGAGGGTGACGCGATCCGCGAGGCCTTCGAAGACCTGCAGGTCAGCGGCACCCCGATCGGAGACCTGACCTACCGCGCCATCGACCACCAGTCGACGCTGGGCGCATGGGTCGGCACCACGGCTGTCGAGGACGGCATGGGCGTGATGGTGGACTGGGAATACAAGGACCCGGCACCTTACATGCCCACCGATGAAGAGATCGGTGAAATGCGTCCCGCCGAATAAAGCCCGACGCAGGCGCAGGGCCGGCCAGAACGCGTGGCCCTGCGTTTCTTCTCTTTGCAAATACGACCGGGGGGTGAGTGGGCTTCCCGGAAACCGTCCAAGGGACGGTTTCGCCCACGAATGCGCCGAGCGCCGGAAAGGCGCCCACCGCCAAGAGGGGGCAGCGCCCCCTCCCGCCCCCGCTACATGCGCCGCTCAAAGGAAAGTCGCCCCGCACATGGCCTTCTTCCTCGCCCAGTTCCTGACGGGGCTCGCCAATGCGGCGGCCCTGTTCCTCGTCGCCTCCGGCCTCTCGCTGATCTTCGGCGTCACCCGGATCGTCAACTTTGCCCACGGCAGCTTCTACATGCTGGGGGCCTTCATCGGCATCTACCTCATGGAAATCCTGCCCGGCCATGTAGGCTTCTGGGCGGCGATCCTGCTGACCGGGGTGGCCGTGGGCCTGATCGGGGCGATTACCGAAATCATCGTCCTGCGCCCGATCTACAAGGCCCCCGAGTTGTTCCAGCTCGTCGCCACCTTCGGCGTCATCCTCGTGATCCAGGACCTCGCGCTGATGATCTGGGGCGCCGAGGACAAGCTTGGCCCCCGCGCCCCCGGCCTGCGCGGCGTATGGCGCATCTTCGGCGAACCTGTGCCCAAGTACGACATCGTGCTGATCGCGATCACGCCATTCATCCTCTTTGCGCTGTGGTATCTCATCACGAAGACCCGTCTCGGCGTGCTGGTGCGGGCAGCAACGCAGGACCGCGAGATGGTCGGTGCGCTCGGCGTGAACCAGGCGTGGCTCTTCACCGGGGTCTTTGCGCTCGGCTCGGCTCTCGCCGGCCTCGGTGGCGCGCTGCAACTGCCCAAGGGCGGAGCGGATCTCCTGATGGACTTCAACATCATCGGCGAGGTCTTCGTGGTCGTGGTCATCGGCGGCATGGGTAGCCTTCCGGGGGCCTTCATCGCCGCCGTGATCATCTCGGTGCTCAATGTCTTCGGCGTCACTTACCTGCCCCAGTCCACCCTCGTGCTGATGTATGTGGTGATGGCCGTGGTGCTCATCGTGCGCCCCTATGGCATTCTCGGGCGCGAGGAAGTCGCGGGCGAGCACGGACAGGTCGGCGCCCCGGAACAGCCCATCCGGCCCTACGGGCGCACGGGCATCCTCGCTGTTACGCTGTTCATCGCGGTGCTGGCACTCGTGCCGCTCTTTGCCGAGCAGTTCGTTATGACGCTGATCGTCGACATGATCGTCTTCGCACTTTTCGCCGCCTCGCTGCATTTCATCCTCGGCAGCGGCGGGCTGGTGAGCTTCGGCCATGCCGCCTTCTTCGGGGGCGGCGCCTATGCGGCGGCGCTACTGGTCTTCCACACGGGCACCCCGATGGAGCTGGCCTTCCTCTTCGCCCCGCTCGCTGCGGGCATGCTGGCGCTGGCCATCGGCTGGTTCTGCATCCGGCTCACCGGCGTCTATTTCGCCATGCTCACGCTGGCCTTCAGTCAGCTGGTCTGGTCGCTGGCCTTCCAGTGGCGCGGCGTGACACGGGGCGATGACGGTCTGGTGGGGATCTGGCCATCGGACTGGCTCAACGCGCCCGCGCCCTTCTACTACTTCACCCTGATCCTGGGGGTCGGCGGCATCGTCTTCCTGCGCCATGTTATCCATTCGCCCTTCGGCTACGCCCTGCGGGCAGGACGCGACAGCCCACGCCAGGCCGAGGCCATGGGCATCGACGTCAAGCGCGTGCAATATGCCGCCTTCGTGCTGGCGGGGGTCATGGCGGGGCTTGCGGGAGGGATCTTCGTCTTCTCCAAGGGCTCGGTCTTCCCCACTGTGCTCGAGATCGCCGAAAGCTTCGACGCGCTGATCGTGGTCTTCCTCGGCGGGGTCAAGACGCTGGCCGGCGGGGTCGTCGGCGCAGGCTTCATGACCGGCGTCGAGGACTGGCTGGTGCGGCTGGAATACTGGCGCCTGCTGCTGGGCCTCGTGATCATCGCGGTGGTGATCCTCATGCCCGAGGGCATCGTGGGCACGCTCCGCACCCTCTGGCGCCGCATGCGCAACGATGACGAAGAGGTGGTGAAATGACCGAGATTCTGCGGGTCGAAAACCTCAAGAAAAGCTATGACGGCTTCCTTGCCGTCAATGATGTCAGCTTCTCCGTCGCGGCGGGCGAGCTCAAAGCCCTCATCGGCCCCAACGGCGCAGGCAAGTCCACCTGCTTCAACATGCTCATGGGGCAGCTGAAGCCGACGCACGGCCGCGTCTACTTCGATGGCAAGGAGATCACCGGCCACAAACCCCGCGACATCTGGCGGCGGGGCGTGGGTCGGACCTTCCAGATCACCGGCACCTATCAGTCCATGACGGTGATCGAGAACGTGCAGATGGCGCTGATGTCCCACCACCGCCGGATCTTCACCATCGGACCACGGGCGTGGAGACTTTACCGCGATGAGGCGATGGAGCTGCTGAAGACCGTCGCCATGCAGGATCAGGCGGACCGGCCCTGTTCGGTGCTGGCCTATGGCGACCTGAAACGCCTCGAGCTGGCCATCGCACTGTGCCACAAGCCGCGCCTTTTGCTGATGGACGAGCCGACGGCGGGCATGGCCCCCACCGCGCGGGTTGAGCTCATGCAGCTGGTGGCGGACATCGTGCGCGATCAGGGGGTCAGCGTGCTGTTTACCGAACACGACATGGATGTGGTCTTTGCTCATTCCCATCACATCATGGTGCTGAACCGCGGCGAGCTCATCGCCGACGGCAACGCGGCAGAGGTGCGCAACAACCCGCAGGTCCAGGAGGTTTATCTTGGCGGCGGGACGCTCTTCAAGGAGGACACCCATGCTTAGTGTCGAGGGCATTCACAGCTATTACGGCAAGGCCCACATCCTGTCGGACCTGTCGTTCGAGGTGCGCCGGGGTGAAGTGGTCGCACTTCTGGGCCGCAACGGCGCGGGCAAGTCGACGACGATGAAATCGGTGATGCAGCTGGTCCGCCCCCGCAAGGGCGCGGTCACCTTCCAGGGCCGCGACATGGTGGGCGAGCCCGCCTTCCGCGTCGCCAAGTGTGGCATCGGCTATGTGCCCGAGGACCGGCGCATCTTCACCGACCTCACGGTGCTGGAAAACCTCGAGGTGGGCCGTCAGCCCGCCCGCAAGGACGCACCGCACTGGACCACCGAGCAGCTGTTCGAAATCTTCCCGAACCTGTCTGAACGCCGGGCCAACCGGGGCAAGCACATGTCGGGGGGCGAGCAGCAGATGTTGACCATCGCCCGCACCCTGATGGGCAACCCTGCACTGCTGCTTCTGGATGAGCCGTCCGAGGGCATCGCCCCGGTGATCGTCGAACAGATGGCCGCCACCATACTGAGGCTCAAGGCCGAGGGGCTGACGGTGATGATCTCCGAGCAGAACCTGCATTTTGCCCGCGCCGTGGCCGACCGTGCCATTATCATCGAAGGCGGAGAAAAGAAGTTCGACGGCAGCTTTGCCGAGCTCGAGGCGCACCCCGAGATCCGCGATGCATATCTGTCTGTCTGATCGCCAGCCCCGGCCCTTTCACGGGGCCGGAAACAACCATAAGGCGTTGCCCCGCAGATGGAATGCCGCTATTCCGGTTTTCCGACAGGGAGAGAGACACGACGTGAGCGATACACCCAGAGCCCGTACCTCGGCCGACCATGGCTACCTGCTTGATGAGCAGATCGGATTTCTGCTGCGCAAGGCCTACCAGCGCAATTCCAACATCTTCACCGAGCTTGTGCCGGGCAACCTGACCACCACGCAGTTCTCCGTCATGCACCGGCTGGCCGAGGATGGCCCCATGTCGCAGAACCTTCTGGGGCGTTCCGTGGCCATGGACGGTGCGACCACCAAGGGCGTGGTTGACCGGCTGATCGGGCGCGGCCTGCTCGTCACCGCCCCCGACCCCGGCGACCGGAGGCGGCATCTCGTGTCGCTCACTCCGGACGGGGTCGCCCTTATCGACGAGGCGGTGAATGCCGCCATCAAGGTCAGCGCCGAGACCCTCGCCCCCCTGCGCGAGCGCGAGAAGGAAACGCTGCTGCGCCTGCTGAAAAAGATCATCACTGAGTGAGCGCCCTTTAAGCCGCAGCAAGAGCCACCTGTGAGAGACCGATGAGCCAGCCCCCTAGCGCCGTATGAGCCCACTCGCCCGTTTCATCGCGGCGAGCGGGCTGACCAACCTCGGGGACGGGGTGGCGCTGGTGGCATGGGCCTGGGCCGCGTCTCTGCTGACCCGTGATCCGCTCCTGGTGGCGCTGGTGCCGGTGGCGCAACAGGCACCATGGGCGCTTCTGGCGCTGGTCGCGGGCGTGATCACCGACCGGGTCGACCGGCGGCGACTGATCCTTGCCATGGACCTTCTGCGCGCGGCGGCCTTCGCGCTGGTGGCGCTGGCGTTATGGTGGGCCCTGCCTGAGACCGCGCCGACATTTGCAGGGGCAGCGCCGCCGTCCCTCGAGGCCGGGCCGCACGCCGATGCAATTTCCCCCTCGGGCGCAGTAAGCGTTCCACCCTCTGCAGCCGCCTCCCGGCCCAACGCGCAGGCGGCGCCAGTTGTGGGCGTTGTCTCAGTGCCCGCCTACCTTGCGCTTGTGCTGGGGGCGTTGCTGGTCGGCGCGGCGGAGGTGTTTCGCGATAATGCCGCCCAAACTATGCTGCCCTCCATGGTGCCCCATGCCCGGCTCGAGGCCGCCAACGGGCGGCTTTGGGCCGCCGAGCTGTCCGGCAACGCCCTCATCGGCCCGCCACTGGGTGCGGCGCTGGTGGCGATCGCCCTGCCCCTGCCCTTCGCGCTCAACGCGCTGGCCTATGGCGCCGCCGCGCTGGTGGTCCTGAGCATCGCGGGCAGCTTTGCGCCGGGCCGTACCAGCCCGCGCCCATGGCGCACCGAACTGGCCGAGGGCGCGGTGTTCCTGCGCGCCCGTCCGCTGCTGGTGCTGCTGGCGGGGGTCACGGGGCTGTGGAACCTGTTCTTCCAGATGGCCAGCATCGCGCTGGTGCTGCACGCGCAGGAGGGACTTGGCCTGTCGGCACAGGCCTTCGGCCTCGTGCTGGCAGCGGGTGCGGTGGGCGGCATTTTCGGCGGCTTTGTCGGCGAGCCGCTGGTCAAACACTTCGGCCCCGGCAGGGTGGCGCAATGGGCGCTGGCGGTCTCGGCACCGAGCTTCGTCGGCATCGCGCTGGCCTCGGGCGCGGCGAGCCTCGGGGCGGTGCTGGCGGCATTCCACTGCGCCGGGATGGTGTGGAACACGGTCTCCGTGGCCACCCGGCAGCGCCTCATTCCGGGGCCGCTGCTGGGGCGGGTCAACAGCATCTACCGGCTGCTGGCATGGGGCATGATGCCGGTGGGGCTGCTCCTGTCAGGGATCATCACCCGCGCCGCCGATGGCCCGCTGCCACGGGCCACGGCGCTGGAGCTGCCGTTCTGGATCGCCGCCATCGGCGTCGGGCTGCTGACACTGGCCGCGTGGCGTGGCATCGGGCGCGGGCTGGCGCGCTAGGGCAAGAAGCTGCAGACGTCCTCGCCCGGTGCCACATGGCAGTGTATCATGTTGATCATTCACAGTTCCACCTCGTGCAACTCGCGCGTGGCGGCGGCGCAGCAATCCTCGACCACCACCACAGCGAAGCTCTCGTAAGCCAGCGAGCGCACCGATGAGCTGATGCGCTGGTCGGTGACGATCCCCGCCCCTTTGGCATCCCGCACGCCCAGATTGTGCAGCACCATCCGAAGGTTGGTGTCCGTCAGGCGCTGTCAGTGGTCTTGGTCAACACGAGCTTGTCCCCCACCGGCGCGACCGCGTCGGCGAACTGGGCGTCAGCGCGGCCCTTGGGCGGCAGCAGGTGGTTGACCCCCGGCGTCTTCCGGCTGAGCGAGCGGTCCGCGCCGCTGTCGTCGAGGCAGGCGATGCGAGCGTGGATCGCCTCGATCCACTGCGCACGCACCCGATCCTGCAGCGCGGCGGTCTTATGGATCACCACCCCCCACATCCGCGCAAAGTACGGCGGCCAACGGGCGGCCACGCGGATCGCCCCGGTCCCTTCACTCGGGGGCGCAAGACACATCAGATCTCGCTGATTGCCTCGAGGCTCTCGGGCAGGATCTGCCCGCCGTCCACCACGATCTGCTGGCCGGTGACATAGCCCGCCTCGTCGGACGCAAAGTAGAGCGCAGCGTTGCCGATGTCCTCCACCGCGCCAAGCCGCTTCAGCGGGATCGAGGCGGCCATGCCGTCGAGGTAATCCTGCCCCAGATCCGCCAGCCCTTCAGTCATGATGTTGCCGGGCATCACCGCGTTGATGGTCGTGCCGTAGCGCGCAAGCTCCATGGCGGCGGTCTTAAGGAAACCCAGCTGACCCGATTTCGACGCGCGGTAATGCGCCCAGCCCGGATAGCCCGTGACCGGCCCGGTGATCGACGAGGTGAGCACCACCCGCCCCTTGCTCGCCTTCTCGAAGATCGGGATGCAGGCCTTTACGCACAGAAAGCTGCTCTTGAGGTTCACTGACATCACCTCGTCCCAGTCGCTTGGGGACATGTCCACCAGCTTGATCTGCGGGAAGATACCGGCATTGGCGCAGAGGATGTCGACGCCCCCAAAGGTTTCGACAGTGGTGGCGACCATCTGCTGCACGCTGTCCCAGTCGGCGACGTCGGTGGCATGCCATGCGGCGGTCCCGCCCGCCGCCTCGATTTCGGCCACCGTGGCCTTCGCCGCAGCCTCGCCCCGCGCAGCGATCATCACCTTTGCCCCCTGCCGGGCAAAGACCATGGCGATGCCCCGACCGATGCCCTTGGAGCCGCCGGTAACGATGACCGACTTGCCTGCGATGGATGTGAGCATGTGCCGTTCTCCCTGTTGTCCCTGTTGGTGGATGCCTCGCTTTCGGGCAGTTCCCCGGCAGTGAGCCGCGATGGTGTGGCGAGCCGCAAGCAAAATGTTGCAAGTCAAAGGCCAAGCTCCTAGCCCCTGAGAGGATTGCATGGAAAAGGGGCAGGATGGCATGGCGGGACTGTATGAAAGCGGCTTCACGGAACGGCTGCGCCTTGGGGCGATATCGCTGCTGCCGCGCTGGGGGCTGTCCGAGGACACGCAGGTGCGGTTGCTGACCCTGTCCGAGAACGCCACCTTCCTTGCCACCGATCCCGCCCGCCCCGCGCCGGTGATCCTGCGCGTCCACCGCCCCGCCTATCACACGAGGTCCGAAATCGCGTCCGAGCTTTCGTGGATCGAGGCGCTGCGGGCCGATGGCGCGGTGGACACCCCCGCTCCTCTGCCGATGACCGACGGCAGCCTCATCGCAAGCTTTGAGGACGGACCCGAGACCCGGCACGTGGTGGCCTTCGCCTTCATGTCCGGGTCCGAGCCCGAGGCAAGCGAAGACCTTGCGTCAGGGTTCGAGATGCTGGGCGCGATCTCGGCCCGGCTGCATGCCCATGTGCGCGGCTGGCCCCCGCCCGAGGGGTTCACCCGCAAGACGTGGAATTTCGAGACCTCCTTTGGCCCCGCCCCGCTCTGGGGAGACTGGCGCGAGGCCATCGCCCTCGACGCAGGCGGGCGCGATACGCTGGAACGGCTTTGCAACCTGCTCGAGGCGAAGCTTGCGGCCTATGGCGCGGGGCCGGACCGCTTCGGGCTGGTGCATGCGGACCTGCGGCTTGCCAACCTTCTGGAAGATGACGGGCGGCTTGGTGTGATCGACTTCGACGACTGCGGCTTTTCGTGGTTCGTCTATGATTTCGCCGCCGCGGTGTCCTTCCTTGAAACCGAACCCTATCTGCCAGTCCTTCAGGAAGCTTGGGTGCGCGGCTACCGCAGCGTCGCGCCGCTAGGCGACGAGCATGTTGCCATGATCCCCACCTTCGTGATGGTCCGCCGCCTGCTGCTGACCGCATGGATCGCGAGCCACGCAGAAACTGAAACGGCCGCCCTTGCGGGGCACGGCACCTATACCCAAGGCACCGTCGCGCTGGCCCGCGCCTACATGGCGGAGCATGGCGCATGAGCAAGGTTCGGCAGATCCTCGACATGAACGCCTTTGACGGCGCGGGCGCCACCGGCGCGGTGGCCCGGCGGCTGGGCAACCTCGGGGCGGCGTCGGTGCTGTTCTATCGCGAGCCGATCGAGATGGTGTCCGCCTCGGGCGCGTGGATGATGGCAAAGGACGGCAGGCGCTATCTCGACTTCTACAACAACGTGCCGTCGGTGGGGCATTCGCATCCAAAGGTGGTGGAGGCCGTGAGCCGCCAGATCGCCACGCTTAACACCAACACCCGCTACGTGGTGGGCATCGTCGATGACTACCTTGATGCGCTCAAGGCGAGGCTTCCGGACCACCTTGAGAACGTGGTGCTGACCTGCTCGGGGTCCGAGGCAAACGACCTTGCGATCCGGGTAGCGCGGGCCGTGACCGGCGCGCGCGGCATCATCGTCACCGAGACTGCCTATCACGGCAACACCGCGCTGGTGACCGAGGCGTCGCCTTCCGCCCTAAAGCGCGGCAGACTGCCCGACAGCGTCATCGCCATCCCCGCCCCCGGCCATGCGAGCTATGGCGAGGACATCTCTGCCGGGTTCCGCGCGGCGACCGAGGCCGCCATGGCAGAGCTGGCCCGACGCGGCATGGGAACGGCGGCGCTGCTGGTGGATTCGATCTTCAGCTCCGACGGGATCTTTGCGGACCCTGCGGGCTTTCTGGCCCCGGCGGCAGAGGCCGTGCAGTCCGCCGGAGGGCTGGTCATCTCAGATGAGGTGCAACCGGGCTTCGGGCGCACCGGCGAGGCGTTCTGGGGGTTTGCGCGGCATGGGCTTTGCCCGGACATCGTGACCATGGGCAAACCCATGGGCAACGGCTTTCCCGTGGCGGGCATGGCGGCACGGCCCGATCACCTTGCGGCCTTCTGCCGGGAAACGGGGTATTTCAACACTTTCGGCGGCAATCCGGTGGCGGCGGCGGCAGGCCTTGCGGTGCTCGAGGTGATCGAGACCGAGGCGCTGCAGGCCAATGCCGCGCAGGTCGGGGCACATCTTCTGTCAGGCCTGAAGGCGCTTTCAGCAAGGTCCCCCCGTATCGCGGATGTGCGCGGTGCGGGGCTGTTCATCGGCGTGGACCTTTGCACGGCGGATGCCGAGGCCGCGCCAGACCCTGAATACACCGTCACCGTCATCAACGCCTTGCGCGAGGCCGGGATTCTCATCGGAGCCGCCGGGCGTTTTGGCGCGACACTGAAGGTGCGCCCGCCCCTGTGCCTCACCGCAGGCGAAGCGGATGGGTTCCTTCGCAGCCTCACCGACGCCATCGAGGATTGACGCCCGCCCTTGCAAAGCCACGGAATATCAAGGACTCTGCATCAAAACTCCCTCAAGGAGGTCTTGGGCATGTCGGGGCGGTATTCGGGACTGGACGCGTTCCTCAGGCAGGGGAAGGCCGCCCTTGGGAAAGGGCCCGTTGCCATGGTGTTCTGCGAGGACCAGACCGAAGTCGACACCACCCTGCGCCACCACATTCAGTGCGGTTTTCACTGCGTCATCGGCTTCATGTCGCCGCACATTACCCTTGCCAGCGACGTGGAGCGCCGCGTGCACCGGGTGGATTACGATCTCGGGGCGGACCGGGCGGTCCCCGACGCGGTGAACCGGGTGAACGACGCAGGCCTGGGGACGTGGATGTTCTGGTGCTACAACGCGGAATACCTCTTCTATCCCTATTGCGAGACCCGGCTGATTGCCGAGATGCTGACCTTCCATGCGGAAGAACGGCGGTCAGCCATGCTGACCTACGTGATCGACCTCTACCCCGGCAGCCTGACGCGGTTCCCGAACGGCGTGTCGCTGGACGATGCATGGCTGGATCGGTCGGGTTACTATGCGCAGGCCAGAAGCGATCCGGCCCGCCACAACCATCCGCACGAACGGCAACTGGATTTCTTCGGAGGTCTGCGTTGGCGCTATGAAGAACACATCCCGGAGGAGCGTCGCAGGATCGACCGGATCTCGATCTTCCGTGCCAAGGCAGGGCTGAAACTGCGGGAGAGCCACCTATTCTCGGACGAGGAATACAATACCTATGCCTGCCCGTGGCATAACAACCTCACGGCGGCGCTGGTGTCGTTCCGCACAGCGAAAGCGCTGAAGCGCAATCCGGGAAGCAGCTTCGACATCGACAGCTTCCGCTGGCACAACTCCGTGCCGTTCGAATGGCATTCACGCCAGCTTCTGGACCTGGGGTTGATGGAGCCCGGGCAATGGTTCTAGCGCACCCCGCTCCGGTTCGAAGCAGGATGACGCTCTGACCTTATGCGGGATACCCCTTTGCGGGATCAGTCGAACTGCTCGGTGACGATGTCGCTGTCTTTAACGCCGATCTTCTTGAGCGCGTCACTTAACTCGTCCAGCATGGGCTGGGGCCCACAGATGTAGCAGGTGTCACGCCCGGCCGAGACGTATTCCGAGAGCAGATCCGCATCGATGCGGTCATGGTAGAGCGGGCTGTCGGGCTCGTCGGTGACGATGTAGCGGGTCTGGAGGCCCGGCATCTTGTCGAAATCGTCACGCAGGATGATGTCGCGCTCCGCCTTGTTCGAGAAGATGAGCGTGTTGCCATCCAGGGTGCCCTTCTGGTCGAGCTTCTTGCGCAGGATCGAGATGAAGGGCGTGACCCCGGCGCCGCCGGCGATGAAGACCCCATTCCCCTCGTCCTCGATGGCGCCCCACACGTCCTTGAAGATCAGCGCGTCACCGGGCTGAAGCTTGGCGAGGCGGGCGGTCATGCCGTCGTGATCCTCGTCGCTTTCAGGGTAGCACTTTATGACGAACTCGAGGTGATCTTCCTGCGGCAGCGAGGTCATGGTGAACGATCGCCATTCCTCGCGCCAGTCGTCGAGGTCAAGGGCGATGTGCGCGGCCTGACCGGGGGCGTAGGAAAAGTCCTCCGGCTTGTCGAGGGTCAGCGTCAACGTGTCATGGGTGACTGTATCGATAGAGCGGATGGTAATCTTGCGTGTCATTGGAAATCCTCCTTTGACAGGCAAACCAGCAGCCGCGCCCGGTGGTTCCGCAGCACAAATTCCTCTCAAAGGAATTTGCCGTCCGGCTCAGGTCTTGGGGCGCAGGCGGATCACCACGTCCACCGAGGCTATCTCAGAACCCTCCGGCACGTCCGGCAGCCGCGAGATCACCATCTGGTCGGCGGGCGCATCAGTGAGATGGCCGTCCTGTTCCCAGAAGAAATGCGGATGCTCGTGGGTGTTGGTGTCGAAGTAGCTGCGCGATCCGTCTACCGTGACTTCCTGCATCAGGCCGGCTTCACAGAACGCTTTGAGCGTATTGTAGACCGTGGCAAGCGACACGCTTTCACCTTGGTCCTTGACGGCGGCAAACAGGCTTTCGGCGGTGACGTGACGGTTGTTCCCGTCTCCGACAAGCAATGCCGCCAGCGCGACGCGCTGACGGGTGGGGCGAACGCCCGCCTCGCCCAGCCACTCCGTGCCCCTGCGAATTGCTTCGGTGGTCATATGCTTTCCAATCGTATCGACGCCTTGTGAATATAAGGGTTCGGGGCCTGCGATTTCAAATGGAATTCTCGCGAGCGGCCCATGCCCCGCCCTGACCGCGCTCTTCGTACCAGCTTTGCGCCCGCCCTTT
Organism: Salipiger pallidus; assembly: GCF_014643635.1. GTDB lineage: Bacteria > Pseudomonadota > Alphaproteobacteria > Rhodobacterales > Rhodobacteraceae > Salipiger > Salipiger pallidus. Next base: position 338,121 of record NZ_BMJV01000004.1, on the reverse strand, counting down.
CCCCACCGCGCCAGCCTTGCAAGCGGCGCGCGGCCGGTGATAGAGGAAGGCCCGAACCCGACCTATTGACACAACACGCAACAAGGGGCCTTCGACACATGGCCGACTACCCGACCAGCTTCGGCAAGGAAGACCTTCTCAAATGCGCCCGCGGCGAGCTTTTCGGCCCGGGCAACGCGCAGCTTCCCGCGCCGCCCATGCTGATGATGGACCGCATCACCGAGATTTCGGGGGATGGCGGCGCTCATGGCAAGGGCCACGTGATTGCCGAGTTCGACATCACTCCGGACCTGTGGTTCTTCGACTGCCACTTTCCCGGAAACCCGATCATGCCCGGCTGCCTCGGCCTTGACGGCCTGTGGCAGCTGACCGGCTTCAACCTCGGCTGGCGTGGCTGGCAGGGGCGCGGCTATGCGCTTGGCGTGGGCGAGGTGAAGCTGACCGGAATGGTGCGGCCGGACCGCAAGATGCTGACCTACAAGATCGACTTCACCAAGGCCGTGCAGACCCGCCGCCTGACCATGGGTGTCGCCGACGGCATCGTAGAAGCTGATGGCGAAGTGATCTATCAGGTCAAGGACATGAAGGTCGCACTAAGCGAAAGCTGAGGCCGGACCTCAACGCATGTCAGGAAGGGGATCGCTGTGGCGGTCCCCTTTTTCATGCGTGGCCCGCCCCGCCAAACAGCTCCGGCCAAGACTGACGCGGCCGCGAACTGCACGCTTCGCAGGCAGTAATCTCGGCCCAACACGCTGAAGCGGCAATTTCTTGCAAGATGATAACAGGATATTAGTGCCTGTCTTTTATGAAAGACGGGATTGATGCAGCATCGAATAGGAACCGATCGACCATTCCAAAGGAGGAACACATGTCTCGGATCGCCTGCCTTGCAGGAGCTTTGGTTTGTGCCGCACAGACGACAGCTGCATCGCCCAGCCCAATTGGGACCGCACCGATACCGGCCGCGGAGGCAGCCGCAGCATTCGGCGGCTTCAGCGCAGTTAGTCTGGATGCAAGCCGCGTCCAGCAAGAACTTGTCTCGCTGGGCTTCAATCTTGGCGCCATCGACGGGCTGCGGACCGATCAGACCGAAGATGCGCTTCAGGGCTTTGCCGACCGGTATGCCCGCGCCTTTGGCGACACCCCCGATCCCCGCAACGCCCTGGCCGATGTCTACGCCCGCTGCGTGACCCCCGCCAACGCCGTGGACAGCAACCTCGATTACTGCAACCGCTTTGCCCGCGCCGCCAAGGTGGCCCCCAGCGATGACGCCATCTCGGAGTTTGCGCATTTTCCCGACTTCTATGCCCAGCTCAGCTGCAATGGCACCGGCCCGACCGAGACCGATGCGGAAAAGCTCATCTCAGGGGTCTTTCGCGATGCGCAGGTGATCTACTACTTCGAGGATTTCATGGACTGGATGCTGCAGGTCAGCGCCGAAACTCTCGAAGACAGCGCATCCCCCTGTTCCGGCGAAGGCGCCACCGCGGCCCGCGAGGCCGAAGCCCTACAGACGCTGGAACACAAGGCCAGCCGCATGCAGGCCTATTACATCCTCAGCCGGGTTGAAAAGGCGCGCGACTGACGCCATTCGCCGCGCCGCAAGCAGCGGCGCGGGCCAAACCCGTCCTTGCACGCCCCTCCCCTCTTGCCCTAAACACCGGGCAACCAACACAAGGGAGGCCATATGCGCCGCGTCGTCGTCACCGGACTGGGCATCGTATCGTCCATCGGCAACAACGCCGAAGAGGTTCTCGCATCTCTGAAGGCGGGCCGTTCGGGCATCACCGCCAACGAACAGATGAAGGAACACGGTTTCCGCAGCCAGATCGCGGGTGCCGTCGACATCGACCTCTCGGCCCACGTGGAAAAGCGCGCCCTGCGCTTCATGGGCCCGGGTGCCGCCTACGCCCATATCGCCATGCAGCAGGCCATCGCCGATGCGGGGCTTGAGGAGAGCGACATCATCAACCCGCGCACCGGCCTTGTCGCCGGCTCGGGCGGGCCGTCCACCTCGGCGCTGCTGACCGCGCATCAGGCTGTCCTGAACTCGGGCAGCACCAAGCGCGTTGGCCCCGTCGCCGTGCCCAAGGCCATGAGCTCGACCGTGTCGGCGAACCTCGCCACCGCGTTCCAGATCAAGGGCATCAACTACTCCATCACCTCGGCCTGCTCGACCTCGCTGCATTGCATCGGCAACGCAGCCGAGCAGATCATGATGGGCAAGCAGGACGTGATGTTCGCAGGCGGCGGCGAGGAACTGGACTGGACCCTGTCCTGCCTGTTTGATGCAATGGGCGCCATGTCCTCGAAATACAACGACACGCCGCAAAAGGCTTCGCGCGCGTTCGACAAGGACCGGGACGGTTTCGTCATCTCGGGCGGCGGCGGCATCGTCGTGCTCGAAGACCTGGAACACGCCAAGGCGCGCGGCGCGACGATCTACGCCGAAGTCACCGGCTATGCCGCCACCTCTGACGGGCACAACATGGTCGCCCCCTCCGGCGAAGGCGGCGAGCGCGCCATGCGGCTTGCGCTTCAGACCCTGGCCGAAGGCCGCAAGGTCGGCTACATCAACGCGCACGGCACCTCGACCCCGGTCGGCGATGTCGGCGAGGTCGAGGCGGTACGCCGTGTCTTCGGCGACGGCAGCACGCCGCCCATCAGCTCGACCAAGTCGATGACCGGCCACAGCCAGGGCGCCACCGGCGCGCAGGAAGCGATCTATTGCCTGCTGGCACTGAAGAACGACTTCATCATCCCGTCGATCAACGTCGAAACCCTCGACGAGGCGCTGAAGCCGGCCGAGATCGCCACCTCGCTGGTCGAGAACGCGGGCCTTGATACGGTATTGACCAACTCCTTCGGCTTCGGCGGAACCAACGGCTCCATGCTGCTGTCCCGCTACCTCGACTGACAACAATAAAAGCAACGGATAGAACGACATGTCGGAGCTTCTGAAGGGCAAACGCGGTCTGGTCATGGGCGTCGCGAACGACCGCTCGATCGCATGGGGCATCGCCAAGGCGCTGCACGAAGCCGGGGCCGAGCTGGCCTTCACCTACCAGGGTGAAGCCTTCGGCAAGCGGTTGGAACCGCTGGCGGCGTCGGTCGGCAGCGATTTCATGGTCGACGTGGACGTGACCGACGATGCCTCGCTGGATGCTGCGTTCGAGCAGCTTGGCGCACGCTGGCCGACCATCGACTTCGTGGTCCACGCCATCGCCTTCTCCGACAAGTCGGAGCTCACGGGCCGGATCCTCAACACCAGCCGCGACAACTTCCGCAACTCGCTCGACATCTCGTGCTACAGCTTCCTCGACGTGGCGCGCCGTGCGCATCCGCTGATGGTCGAGAACGGCGGCACGCTGCTGACCCTCACCTATGACGGCTCGCACCGCGTGGTGCCGAACTACAACGTCATGGGCGTGGCCAAGGCGGCGCTGGAATCGGCGACCCGCTACCTTGCCAACGATCTTGGCCCCGACGGCATCCGTGTCAACGCCGTGTCCCCCGGCCCGATGAAGACCCTTGCCGGGGCGGCCATCGGCGGTGCGCGCAAGACCTACAAGCACACCGACACGAACGCGCCCCTGCGTTCCAACGCCACACTCGAGGCGGTGGGCGGCACGGCGGTCTACCTCGTGTCCGACGCGGGCGCTTTCACCACCGGTGAGATCATCCACGTCGATGGCGGCTACCACGTGCTGGGCATGCCCCAGTACGAGAACCTCTGAAGGCACGCCCATGCTGACCGCAATCATCGACTACGAAAGCGGCAATCTGCACTCGGCGGAAAAGGCGTTCCAGCGCATGGCCGCCGAAACGGGTGCCGGCAAGGTGGTGGTCACCACGGACCCTGACGTTGTGGCAAAGGCCGACCGCATCGTGTTGCCCGGCGACGGGGCCTTCCCGTCCTGCGCCGCTGCGCTGCGCAAATCGGGCTGCTTCCAGGCGATGATCGAGGCGGTGGAAACCCGCGGTGTGCCCTTCCTTGGAATCTGCGTGGGCATGCAGCTTCTGGCCCGCACCGGGCATGAATACGAGGACACGCCTGGCCTTGGCTGGATCGACGGCGAAGTGCGCCGCATCCGGCCCGCCGATCCGTCCTTCAAGGTGCCGCACATGGGCTGGAACGATCTCGTGGTCGACACGCCCCACCCGGTGCTTGACGGGCTGTCGAGCGGCGAGCACGCCTATTTCGTCCACTCCTACCAGATGGAGATGGCTGATCCCGCGCAGCGCGTCGCCCACGTGGATTACGCCGGTGACGTGACTGCCGTGGTGGCGAAGGACACGGTGGTGGGCTTCCAGTTCCACCCTGAGAAAAGCGCCCACGCCGGCCTGCGGATGATCGCGAACTTCCTCGGCTGGAAACCCTGACGATCCGGCGTCCGGGGGCCAGCCCCCGGCCCCATCGGGCCTGCCCCGGGCACCCTGCTGACGGGCCTGTGGCGCGGCTGTCGGGAAAGGCTTCCCCCTTGGCCGCTCCCGGAGTAGAACCGCAGTCATGCCGCGCGCCTTCACCTCCCTCTCCGCCATCCTGAACCACGGCTTCGACACGGTCATCGACGTGCGAAGCCCTGCCGAATACGCCGAGGATCACGTCCCCGGCGCCATCAGTCTGCCGGTTCTCGACAACGAGGAACGCGCCCGCGTCGGCACCATCTATAAGCAGCAGTCGCCCTTCCTTGCCCGCAAGCTGGGCGCAGCGCTGGTGTTCCGCAATGCCGCCGCGCATATCGAGGGGCCGCTGTCGCACCATGATGGTGGCTGGCGGCCGCTGGTCTACTGCTGGCGCGGCGGGCAACGCTCGGGCTCGTTCGGCTGGATGCTGAGCCAGATCGGCTGGCGGGCCGAGGTTGTCGAGGGCGGCTACCGCACCTACCGCCGCCTCGTGACGGCGGCGCTCTACGACGAGCCGCTGCCCTTCCGGCTGATCCAGCTTGGCGGCTACACAGGCACTGCCAAGACCGCCCTTTTGCCGAAGCTTGCGGCACGCGGCGTGCAGGTGCTTGATCTCGAGGGGCTGGCGAACCACCGCGGCTCGCTGCTTGGCGGCATGGGCGGGCAGCCCAGCCAGAAGGCCTTCGAGACGGCGTTGGCGCAGGCGATGAACGCGCTCGATCCGGCCCGGCCCGTACTGGTCGAGGCCGAAAGCTCCAAGATCGGGCAGATCCTGCTGCCACCCTCCCTGTGGGAGGCGATGAAGACCGCGAAATGGGTCGAGGTCACCGCCCCGCTCGAGGCAAGGGCGCACTATCTCGATGCCGCCTACGATGACATCCTGTCCGACGGCGAACGGCTGAAGGACATGCTCGGGCCGCTGCGCTACCATCGCGGCCACGAGCTCGTGAACCATTGGGACACGCTGATCGACGCAGGCGAGCGGGTGGCGCTCTGCCGGTCGCTGGCGGCGGATCACTACGATCCGGCCTACGAGAAATCCATGCGTGCCATGACCCCCGACGTGATGAGCCGCTTTGAGACGCTGACCCTCGATGATGCCGGACTCGAGGCGTTGGCCGAGCGCATGGCCGAGCGGCTTCGGAGCTGATCGGCGTCATCTTGCAAGGCCGAAGGGCCAATGCAGCGCACCATGGCTCATGGCATATCATGTGATGCCCGGAGGCTGAGCAAAGCCCAAACGCGTGGGCCGCCCGGCGTCCGCACGCGATACCCACATGGAAGAGGTTAGCAGTGCGTAGCGCCGGGAAGCGGCCTTTGGTAGGCTCGGTACAGTCTCCGAACCGCAGGGCGGCGGGTGTGTGATCCAAGGTGCAACTCTCAGGCACTCGCCCTCCGACAAAGCAGGTCTTTGGACCCGGCGCACGGCCCCTCCCCCGAGCGTGAGGGACCGTTCACGGTATGCTGGACGCTGGACGAGCGTGTGTCGACGGTCGCCCTCTCAGGCCAGTTCGATATGACCGGGCCAGGTGCCCTCGATCCGGCCGATGACAGCGGCCTCGAAGCCCGCCTCCCTCAGCTCTGTCACCCGTGACGCGCCTTCCGGGATCGCCGCCAGCAGCCCGCCCCCGGTCTGCGGATCGAAGAGCAGGTCCACCAGTGCGCCCGTCCCCGCCAGACCGGGCACCGCATCACGGTTCTTGGGATACAGCGTCGACCGCACGCCCCGCTCCGCCAGCCCCAGCGCGCCGGGCAGCAGCGGGATCGCCGCGAGGTCCAGCTTGGCCGACAGGCCCGAGGCCATGAGAATGCCGTGCAGGTGCCCCGCAAGGCCAAAGCCCGTGACATCCGTCATTGCATGGGCCCCGCGCAAAAGACGCGCCGCCTCGCCCTGAGGCCGCGCCATGCTGTCCAGTGCCACCGCCACGTCTGCCCCGCGGGCAAGGCCCTGCATTTCGGCGGCCATGACAACGCCGGACCCGATGGGTTTGGTCAGCACAAGGTCATCACCCTGCCGCGCGCCGCGCAAGGTGATCGGGTCTGCCTCGCAAAGGCCGGTGAGTGACAGGCCGATGGTCATCTCGTCGCCCATGGAGCTGTGCCCGCCCACCACCTCGGCCCCGGCCTCGCGCAGAATGTCGGAAGCGGTGGCCATGATCTCGGTCAGGGTTCGGGCGGCCAGAGTTTCGGACATACGTGGCAGGGTCAGCGCGAGGGTGGCCGCCTGCGGCTCGGCGCCCATGGCCCAGATGTCGCCCAATGCGTGGACCGTGGCGATGCGGGTCATCATCACCGGGTCGTCCACGAAGGCGCGCAGGTGGTCCGTGGTCATCACCTGCCGCACGCCCCCGGTCAGCAGCAGCGCAGCGTCGTCCCCAGGCAGCGCGGTCACGTCCTCGCGGCGGGGTGGAGGCAGCTGGGCCAGTGCAGCGCCAAGCGCATCACGCCCCACCTTTGCGCCGCAGCCGCCGCACATGGGCTTGTCGCCGAGCGCCTCAATGCTGCCGGCGGCGCGGGGTACCGGCAGCGGCGGCGAGGTCATCTGCGGCAGGTCGGTGAACCTGCGCATGAATTTGCGGTCGATGTGATCCTTCCAGCGCCACATGAGCGGCCCCGAGGGCGCGATGCCGAAGCGGTCCGCAAGGGCGCTCTGCTCTCCCAGCGAGATCAGCTTGAGGTAATCGCGCTGCGGCCGGTAGGGCTTCAGAGCGCCCTCCTCCGCCAGCCGCCTGCGAAGGTTCCCGAGCAGGATCGGCGCCTCGCGCACCGCAAAGACCCCGGCCTTGGGGCGCGGAGAGGCGCTGAGATGGGCGCAGTCCCCCGCCGCAAAGATATCGGGGTCCGAGCTTTGCAGGCAGGCGTTCACCGACACGTAGCCGTCCTTCAGCGCAAGGCCGGTCTCTGCCAGCCAGCCTTGGGGCCTTGCGCCCGCCGCGCCGGTGACGAAATCCGCCGCCAGCTGGGTTCCATCGGCCAGCACCAGCCCCTCGGCAGTGACCTGGGCGATCTGCGCCTGTTCGATGATCTCGACCCCCTGCACGCTCAGCGCCTTGCGCAACTTGGCCGCAGCCTTCGGGCGCAGCGCCGACAGCGCCGGCCCCCGGTCCACCAGCCGCACCGAGGCCGCACGGCCCCGCCCCCGCAGGGCATGGGCCATGGCAGCGGCCAGCTCGGCCCCGGCAACACCGCCACCGATCACGGCCACGGAGGCCGGGCCATTACCGCCAAGATAGGCCTGCCAGCGGCTCGCGAAGGAACCGAGCGGCTTGGCCGGCACGCCATGATCGGCAAAGCCCGGAAGGTCGGGCATGTCCGAGGTTACGCCGATGTCGATAGAGGCGACATCGAAGCCAACCGGGGGTCGACCGTCCACAGCGATCTCGCGCCGGGCAAGGTCGATCCCCGAGGCGGCCCCTAGGATCACCCGCGCCCCGGCGAACCGGGCAAGCTGCACAAGGTCGATATCCAGCGCCTCGCGCGGGTAATGGCCAGCCACGTGGCCCGGCAGCATCCCCGAATAGGGCGCGGTGGGGCCGGGGTTGATCAGCGTGACGCGCGCGCCCGGAAGCGGGTCCATGCCCCACATGCGCAGGACCAGCGCATGGGCATGGCCGCCCCCGATCAGCACGAGGTCGCGGGTCAGCGGCAGCGTCGGGGCTTTCATGGCAGGCTCCGGGTAGACGGTGTTGAAGCGCGGTCTAGCACGCCCCTCGACTGCTGCCCACATACCCTGACCGCGCCGGGCCCTCAGAACCGCTCGCCCTGCCCGTCCGGCAGCATGACGTGCTGCCCTTCGGGCAGCCCTTGGCCCGTCACTGCCGTCTGACAGGCAGCCCGATGATCGCCAGTCACCGCCGATGGGCAGCACCGCGACGCCCGCCTGACAACGCTCTGGGCGCCCTCTCTGCCCGGCACAGCTTGTCCCAAGGCGGCACCATCGAGGCAACGGCATAAGCGTTACGACCCGACCGGGGATGACCGGTCATGACCAAATGGGGCCGACGGGCTCAGCCCTGCCCGCGCTGCGACAGCCACACCCGCCACGCGGTCTCGGACCCGGCGAAGGCGTTGAGGTCCACGCCCCCCTTCACCCCCGGCACCACGCCGGTGCCGGTGTATTGCCAGAAGCTCCAGCGCTCATCGGGATAGCGCTCATTCGGGTGGGCCGAAACGGAGCGCAGCCAGAATTCCACCCCGTCCAGAGAGCCCAGATCGTTGCGTTCATAGAAATCGGGCGTCGTGTAGATCAGCGGCGCGGTGCCGTAATGCGCCTCGGTAATGCGCAGGAAGGTGCGGATCGAGGCCCGCACCTGCGCGGGCGGCGGGCGCAGCTTGCAGGTGGGCGACAGGTGGTTCCATTCCATGTCAAGGATCGGTGGCAGATCCCCCCGGGTGCGCGGCACGTTCTCGATGAACCAGGCGGCCTGTTCCTCGGCCGGGCGGCAGAAGTAGTAGAAATGGTAGGCCCCCACGGCCACCCCCGCCGCCCGCGCCCCGGCGACGTTCCCAGCAAACTCCGGGTCGACCATGTCTCCCCCTTCGGTCGCCTTCAGCCAGGCAAAGCGGATGCCCGCGCGGCTGGCCGCCTGCCAGTCGATCGGCCCCTGATAGCGCGCGGCATCAAGGCCGTGCACCGGGTAGCTGGCAGGGCTCAGTCGCCCCCACTCATGCGGTTTCAGATCGCCGAACCGGTTCGGCACGCCGCTGGCCCGGTGTTCACGCACATACATCTCGGACGCGCCGGTCCCGGCGGTGTTGCGCACCTGCGCCGATGGGCCGCAGGCGGCAAGCGCCCCCAGCACGGCAAGGGCAAGGGCGGTCGTGACAGGTTGGCGCATGAAGGCTCCTCTGGGGGCTGGTGCAGGAAATCCGAAAGATTGGTGGAGGGTGTCACGCACCACCCTAAGCCGGTTCCGGTCAACGTTCCCAGAACAATTACCGGCTGTCTGCCGCGCCTTGCACGGCACGGCGGGAACCCGCCAAGGGGACTTCGGGTTGACCCGCACACAGCCCCCCGAAAGGACATGCCATGGACGACACGCGTCACGATCCCGCCCACCAGGATGACGGCACGCCTTTTGACCATGAACCGTCGGGGGGCTGGGGATCGCTCGAGGGGATCGCGCGCATCACCGGGGAGGCAAAGCCATCTGCGGTCGCCATCAAGATCCTCGGCGAGCTCAACAAGCCCGGCGGGGTGATGTGTTCGTCCTGCGCCTGGGCCAAGCCCGCCAAACCCTCGCCCTTCGAGTTCTGCGAGAACGGTGCCAAGGCGACCCTGTGGGAGCTTGATAGACGTCGCGTCGGTGCCGATTTCTTCAAGGCACGCACGCTGACCGACCTCAGGGGCTGGCATGACCATGACCTCGAAAGCGCCGGGCGCCTGTCCGAGCCGCTGCGCTACGACCCTGCACAGGACACCTACGTGGCAACGAGCTGGGAGGATGCCTTCGCCGGGATCGGACAGGAATTGCGTGCCATGCCGCCGGCGGAACAGGTGTTCTACGCCTCGGGGCATGCGGGGCTCGAGGCATCCTATCTCTATGCACTTTTCGCCCGCGCCATGGGCCACCAGAACCTGCCGCAATCGTCGAACATGTGCCACGAGACCACCAGCGTGAATCTGAAGACCGCGATCGGCACCCCTGTCGGCACCTGCACGCTGGAGGATTTCGACCACTGCGATGCGATTTTCTTTTTTGGACAGAATACCGGCACCAACTCCCCACGTTTCCTGCACAACATCAAGGCGGCGGTAGATCGCGGCGCCAAGGTGGTCGTGTTCAACCCCGTCCGCGAGCGGGGCCTGATCGAGTTCGCGGACCCGCAGAGCCCTGCCCAGATGACCGTCGCCAGCCCAACCAAGATGTCCGAGCATTACTTCCAGGTGAAGCCGGGCGGCGATATCGCGGTGCTTGCGGGAATGATGAAATGCGTGCTCACCGCCGAGGACACCGCGCCGGGCACGATCCTCGACCAGGCGTTCCTAGACCAGCACACCACCGGCATGGACGAGGCCATGGCCGCCATCCGCGCCGCCGACTGGGCAGAGATCGAGGCGCAGTCGGGTCTGAGCCGAGCGATGATCGAACAGGCGGCGCAGGTGTATCTGAAGGCCGACAAAGTGATCGGGATCTACGGCATGGGCCTCACCCAGCATGTGAACGGCTGGCTGAACCTCGGGATGCTGGTCAACCTGCTGCTGCTGCGCGGCAATATCGGCAAGCCGGGGGCCGGGATCTCGCCGGTGCGGGGCCATTCCAACGTGCAGGGCCAGCGTACCGTGGGCATAGGCGAGAAATCGTCCCACATGCCTGCGGACAAGCTGCGCGAGCTATTCGGGATCGAGGCGCCGACGACCGATGGCATGAATGCCGTCGCCGCCTGCGAGGGGCTGCTGGAGGGCCGGGTGAAGGCGATGATATCGCTTGGCGGCAACCTGTTGCGCGCCCTGCCCGACCGCGAGCGCATGGAGACCGCCTGGCCGAAGCTGCGGCTCACCGTGCACGTCGCGACCAAGCTCAACCGCTCGCACCTCGTGCCGGGCGAGGTGTCGTATATCCTGCCCTGCATCGGCCGCACCGACCGCGATGTGCAGGCGGGGGGCGAACAGGTCATCTCGATGGAGGACACGTTCAGCCACATCTACGGCTCGGTCGGCGGGGCCAAACCGCCCTCGGCGCACCTGAGGTCCGAGTTGGCCATCGTTGCAGGCATGGCCGAGGCGGCGTTGCCGTCGAACCCCGCCCTGCGCTGGCGTGACTGGACGGCGAACTATGACCTCGTGCGCGATCTCATCGCCGAGACGTTCCCCGACGATTTTGCCGATTTCAATGACCGGCTGATGCAGCCCGGCGGCTTCTATCGCGGCAACCCCGCACGCGACCGGGTGTGGAAGACGCAAAGCGGCAAGGCGCAGTTCACCACGCCCACCACCCTGTCGGCGCTTGGTGCCGCGCCTCAGGGGGATACGGGGATGACCCTCATCACCCTGCGATCCAACGACCAGTTCAACACCACGATCTACGGCTTCTCGGACCGGCTGCGCGGGCTCGAGGGATCTCGGATGGTGCTCATGATGAACCGGGGCGAGATTGCGCGGCTGGATCTGCAGGAGGGCCAGACCGTAGCCGTGGAAACCCAGTGTGACGACGGAATCGACCGCCGGGTCGAGGGCCTGAGCGTCACTGCCTATGACCTGCCCCCCGGCTGCGTCGCAGGCTATTACCCCGAGCTCAACCCGCTGGTGCCTTTGGGCTACCACGAGAAGAACTCGGGCACACCGGCCTACAAGGGCACGCCGGTGCGCATCATCGCCTGACCCCGGCGCGGCATGGCTGCGGCAGGCACGCCCGCCAACGAACGGCGGGCATGCAGCTAGGCCGCACTCAGCGTTTCTTCATGGCATCCAGCAGCGCGGCACCAAGCGCGCCATTGCCGCTGTCCCGGGAAGCGGGCTTGCCCCCCTTAGGCCCCTTGTCCGGGCTACCCTTGCCTGATCTGCCACTGCCGGGCCCGCCGCGCGGACCGGGCTTGCCCTGCGGTCCACCGCGCGCTCCACGGTTCTCCTGCCCTCGACCCTCGCGCGTGCTGCGCCCTTCGTCCTCGCTCTGCTGCTTGCGCATAGACAGTCCGATGCGCTTGCGCGGCACGTCCACTTCAGTCACGCGAACACGCACGACGTCGCCGGCCTTGACCACCTCGTGAGGGTCCTTGACGAAGCGGTCCGCAAGCTGGCTCACGTGGACCAGCCCGTCCTGATGCACACCGATGTCCACGAAGGCGCCAAACGCCGCCACGTTGGTCACCGTGCCCTCGAGGGACATGCCGGGCTTTAGGTCGGTGATCTCTTCGACACCTTCGGCAAAACTGGCGGTCTTGAAGCTCGGGCGCGGGTCGCGGCCGGGCTTTTCCAACTCCGAGAGAATGTCGCGCACCGTGGGCAGGCCGAAGCTGTCGTCGACGAACTGCTCTGGGCGGACGCCTCGCAGCGCCTCCGGCTGGCCCATGATCTGGCGGATGTCACGCCCGCAGGCTTTCACGATGCGCCGCGCCACGTCATAGGCCTCGGGGTGGACCGAGGACGCATCAAGCGGCTCGGCCCCATCGCGGATGCGCAGGAAGCCCGCGCTTTGTTCAAAGGCCTTGGGGCCGATCCCCGCCACCTTCTTGAGCGCCTTGCGCGACCCGAAGGCGCCGTTGGCATCGCGGTGCGCAACGATGGCCTGCGCCAGCGACGGCCCAAGCCCCGCCACATGCGCCAGCAGCGGCGCAGAAGCGGTGTTGAGATCGACGCCCACCGCGTTCACCGCATCCTCGACCACGGCCTCAAGGGCCTTGGACAGCTGCCGCTGGTCCACGTCATGCTGGTACTGGCCGACGCCGATGCTCTCGGGGGAGATCTTGACCAGCTCCGCCAGCGGATCCTGCAAACGCCGCGCGATGGACACCGCGCCGCGCAGCGACACGTCGAGCTCCGGGAATTCCCGCGCTGCCAGCTCGGAGGCCGAGTAGACCGAGGCCCCCGCCTCAGACACCACCACACGGGTCGGCTTGGTTCCGTCCATGAGCTTGAGCGTCTCGCCCACGAGCTTCTCGGTCTCGCGGCTGGCAGTGCCGTTGCCGATGGCAATCAGCGCGACGCCATGGCGCTTGACCAGTCTGGCGATCTCGGCCTGCGCGCCGCGCACGTCATTCTTGGGCTGGAACGGATAGAGCGTTGCCGTCTCGAGCAGCTTGCCGGTGGCATCCACAACCGCCGCCTTCACCCCGGTCCGGATGCCGGGATCAAGGCCCAGCGTTGCCTTGTTCCCCGCAGGTGCGGCTAGCAGCAGATCCTTGAGGTTGCGCGAAAAGACGTCGATGGCCTCCTGGTGGGCGCGCTGACGCAGCTCGGTCAGCAGGTCCACGTACATCGACAAGCTCAGCTTCACCCGCCAGGTCCAGCCCGCCGCATCGCGCAGCCACTGATCGCCCGCTCCAGTGCCGGGAGTGCCGATGGCGCTGCACACGATGCCCAGCGCGCGCTCTTGCCCGGCCTCGGGCTCAGGCTCGATGGAGATGGTGACGATCTCTTCCTTGGCGGCCCGCAGGATCGCCAGCGCCCGGTGCGAGGGGATGTTGGCCCAATCCTCGACATGGTCGAAATAGTCCGAGAACTTCGCCCCGGCCTGTTCTTTCCCGGTCTGCACTTTGGCGCTGATCCGGGCCTCCTTGCGCATGAACTCCCGCAGGCGGCCCAGCAGTTCGGCGTTCTCGGATAGCTCCTCGGCAAGGATGTCCCGCGCGCCGGTCAGTGCCGCCTTCACGGTTTCCACCTCCTCGCCAAGATAGCCCTGGGCCAGCGCCTCGGGATCGGATCCTCGCTGGTCCATGATCGCACGCAGCAGTGGCTCGAGACCCCGCTCGCGGGCGATCATCGCCTTGGTGCGGCGCTTGGGCTTGTATGGCAGGTAGATGTCCTCAAGCGTCGCCTTGGTGCCCGCCTGCGCAATGCGCTTCGCAAGGTCGTCGGTCAGCTTGCCCTGTTCACGGATCGAATTCAGGATCGAGGATCGCCGCGCCTCCATTTCCCGCAGGTAGCCAAGTCGCTCGCCCAGCGTGCGCAGCTGCGTGTCATCAAGGCCGCCGGTTACCTCCTTGCGATAGCGGGCGACGAAAGGCACGGTCGCGCCACCGTCCAACAGCTCCACTGCGGCCTTCACCTGCTGCGGACTGGCGTTGATCTCGGTGGCGATGGTGCGGGCGATGCGCTCGGGGGTCTGGTCCAAGACGGGGGCCTCCTCGGAATGGTCGGGCACCCGTTCTACCGCCGCCCCGCTCCCGCGCCAAGCCCGCGCGAACGCCTCCCGGCAAATCGCCGCCGCCCCCTCAGGTCAAACGCGCAACCCCATCCTTCTTCTCTTCCCAAATACGCAAAATCCCGGCTCCCCATCGGCACCGTCCCATCCCCGAAGGCGCCGCCCCCGTCTTCCTCACAGGAAAGCACAAGCTCCGGCGCCCACCTTGCCCCAAAAGCACTGCCAGCCTCTTCTTCTCTTGAAAAATACGCGCGCCGCAGGCATCGGCGCAGCCGATCCCCCAAGGGGCCCAGCCTCATCCCCTGGCGATCTCGAGACAGGCCCGTAGCCCCCGTGCGCCGCGCTCGAAGAACAGCCGCCCGCCATGCTGCTCGGCCACGGTGGCGACGATCGACAGGCCGAGACCGAAGCCGCTTACCGGCCCGTGCCCCTCGCCCCGGCGGAAGGGCGCGATGAGGCGCTCGATCTCCTCTACCGACATGGCCGAGCCCTCGTCTTCCACCACGATCACCACCCGTTCGGGCCCAGCCAGCAGACTCAGTTCGGCGCGGCGCCCGTATTTCAGCGCATTGTCCACGAGGTTCGCCAGCGCCCGCCGCAGCTGCACGGGCCTTGCCATCACCTGCACGTGGCTCGGGGGCGGCATCTCGCCCTGCCCATGCCGCGCGCTGAAGAGCGATCCGCCCCCCGTCACCACCCGCGGCGGCGCCTCGAGCAACGCTACGGGGCGGCCAGTGTCGTGGTAATCGTCCACCAGCGCCTCGACCAGCGAGCCAAGCGATACCTGCCGGGGCGCTTCGGCCCCCAGCTCGGAGCGGGTCAGCGTCAGCACGCTTTCGATCATGCCGGTCATGTGGTCAATGTCCGCCTCGAAGCGCGCCCGCAGGTCATCATCCGCGATCAGCGCGGCCCGTAGCCGCAGCCGCGTGGCAGGTGTGCCAAGATCATGGCTCACCCCCGACAGCACAACCGCGCGATGGGCGAGCCGGGCGCGTTCCGCGTCGAGATAGGCGTTCACCGCCGACACCATGTCGTGCAGCTCGGCCGGCCCTTCGGCCTCGTAGACATCTGGGCCGCCCACCCGGCCACGGTCCTTGAGGCTGCGGGCAAAGCGGTCGAACCGTGCCGACACGTCCCCCACCAGCGTCACCACCGCCGCCAGCGCCACCAGCCCCAGCAGGATCGCCATCAGCCGATAGTCGCGCGGTGCCACCGAACAGCCCCAGACCGGCGCGCCGTCGACCCTAACCCAGCCGCCATCCCCCAGCTGCGCAAACAGCACCGGCGTGCTGCAGTAGCTCGCCATGAGTCGCGTCACTTCGCCCAGCTTCTGCGCCGCTGCCTGTCCGGGAGCCGAGGCGATCTCGGCCACCGGATATTGCAACGCCCCCGACACGATCCCGAGGCCAAGCACACGGCCCGACAACATGTCGGGGCCGGGATCAATCAGCGACACCTGCGTGACGAACCCCGGCACCGGCATCCCCGGCAGCCGGGCAAAGCCACCCCGGTCCGCCAGTGCGGCCTCGTCGGGGTCAAGCCGCGTCAGCACCAACCCCTCGGGCGCGGGCATGCCGTAGCGCAGGGAATCGTACAGCCCGATCCCCGCCACAAAGGCGCGTGTCAGGTGCCGGTCCCAGCCCTGCACCGACACGGCCCAGAGCGCCGCCACTGCCATTCCTGTCAGCATCGATGCAAGGCACAGCGCCAGCCCGAGACTGCGCAGGCGCATGGGCTTGCGAGGGGGGCTTTGCCGCCGGGCACCGAGACCACGTGCCGGGTTTTCAGTGGCCGCAGAACGGCTGCCTCTGGGCGTGGCCATCACCCAGCCTCGATCTCGACATCGGCGGCCAGCACGTAGCCCACCCCCCGCTCGGTGCGCAGAAGCGACGGCTCGCGCGGGTTGGCCTCGATCTTGCCGCGCAGGCGGCCCACCAGCACGTCGATGGCTCGGCCCTGCTCGTCCCCGTCTCCGCCCATGGCAGCGGCGATCTCGTCGCGGGTCAGGGGAATGCGCGGGTTGGCCAACAGCACCTTGAGCAGCGCGGTCTCGCGCCGCGACAGGGCGATCTGCACGCCATCGGGGGCGCTCACCTCGTCGCGGCGGGCATCATAGGTCCAGCCTCCGAACCGGAACACCGATGTCTGGCGGCGGTAGATCAGCGACGCCGACCGCCGCGCCCGTGCCAGGACCGCCCGCACCCGCGCCAGCAGCAAATCGGGGTTGAAGGGCTTGGCAATGTAGTCATCCGCCCCGACCTCGTAACCGGCCATGCGCTGGTGATCCGCCGACAGCGCTGACACAAGGATGATTGGCACGTCCTGTTCCGCCCGAAGCCGGGCGCAGATCTCCACCCCGCTTTCGTCGCCCAGCATCACGTCGAGCAGGATGAGATCCACCCGTCCCTGCCCAAGCTGGGCGCGCACCTCGGCCTCGGTGCCGCAGGGCAGCGCCGCAAAGCCCTGCCGGTGCAGGTACTCGGTCAGCATCGAACGGGTCTCGATGTCGTCGTCGACCACAAGCAGCCGTGGAATCGTCACGTCCCTAATCCTTCCCTCTCCGCCGTACTGTGAATGCTGCGCACGCAGCATCCGCAAGCCTTCCCCGGCGTCGCTGCAACACCGTGTAACAAGCTGTAACAGGTGGCGCAATTTTCCGTGCCCCGGGCTTGCGCTGCCCCTACGCGCCCTGTTGCGCGTGCGATCTTCCGGCGCGAAGATGTGTGACGTTCAGCCGCACCTGCGGCAGTTCTTAGGGAGGAACTTCTATCATGCAAAAATCCGCTCTGGCGGCCTCTTCGGCCGTACTCTTCGCCCTCGCCACGCCCGGCCTTGCCGAGCCGCAGGCCGAGGTGCTCCACTGGTGGACCTCGGGCGGCGAGGCCAAGGCCGTGGGCGTCCTTCAGGAGGAATTCGCCTCGAACGGCGGCACCTGGACCGACATGCCGGTGGCAGGTGGTGGCGGCGACGCGGCCATGACCGCCCTGCGCGCCCGCGTTCTGTCGGGCAACGCCCCCACCGCCGTGCAGCTCAAGGGCCCGGCGATCCAGGAATGGTACGAGGAAGGCGTTCTGGCCGACATCTCGGATGTGGCCGAGGCCGAAGGCTGGGCCGACGTGCTGCCCGAGGCCATTGCCAACCACATGAAATGCGAAGGCAGCTGGTGCGCTGCCCCCGTGAACGTCCACCGCGTGGACTGGATCTGGGCCAATGCCGAGGTGCTCGAGGCCAACGACATCGAGATGCCCACCACCTGGGACGAGTTCAATGCCGCCGCCGACAAGCTGCAGGAAGCCGGGGTCATCCCGCTGGCCCATGGCGGTCAGTCCTGGCAGGACGCCACCGTGTTTGAAACCGTGGTGCTTGGCCTTGGTGGCCCCGAGTTCTACGAGGACGCGCTGATCGATCTGAACCCCGAGGCGCTGACCTCGGACACGATGGTGCAGGTCTTCGACCAGATGCGCACCATGCGCGGCTATGTCGACGACAACTTCTCAGGGCGCGACTGGAACCTTGCCACCGCCATGGTGATGAACGGCGAAGCGGCGTTCCAGATCATGGGCGACTGGGCCAAGGGGGAATTCCTTGCCGCCGGCAAGGAGCCGGGCACCGACTTCCTTTGCGCCTCCACCCCCGGTGACGGCTTCCTCTACAACGTGGACAGCTTCGCCATGTTCGAGGTCGAGGGCGAAGACAAGCAGGCCGGTCAGGATCTGCTGGCCAAGCTCATCACCGGCCCGAGCTTCCAGGAGGTGTTCAACCTCAACAAGGGCTCGATCCCGGCACGCACCGACGTGTCGCTCGACGCCTTCGACGATTGCGCCAAGCTGTCGTCCGAGGACATGACCGCCAGCGCCGAAGCTGGCTCGCTGCTGCCGTCCTACGCCCACGGCATGGCCCTGCGCGGCGCGCAGGCCGGTGCGATCACCGACGTGGTGACCGCGCACTTCAACTCCGACATGAGCTCCGAAGACGCGGTCCAGCAACTGGCCGACGCCGTCGCGAATTCCATGTAAGCCCCCTTCGTCCTGCCCCCCATCACGCGGGGGCAGGACACCCCGGAGGACTCCCCATGACCAAATGGCTAGAAAACCATCTGCCCAAGATGGTGCTCGCCCCTTCTTTCATCGCCGTACTGATCTTCGTCTACGGGTTCATCGCCTGGACCGCCTGGGTGTCGCTCACCCGCTCCAAGCTGCTGCCCCGCTACGAGATCGACGGTTTCATCCAGTACGACCGGCTGTTCGACAGCCCGCGCTGGGACACCGCTTTCGGCAACCTCTTCATCTTCGGCGGGCTGTTCATCGGCATCTGCATGGTGCTGGGCCTTGCCCTTGCCATCCTGCTGGACCAGCACATCCGCGTCGAAGGGGCGATCCGCACGATCTACCTCTATCCCATGGCGCTTTCCATGATCGTCACCGGCACGGCTTGGAAATGGATCCTGAACCCCGGTCTCGGGCTCGAGGCGATGGTGCAGGGCTGGGGGTACCCGAACTTCAGCTTCGACTGGTTGGTGGACCCGGACATGGCGATCTACACCGTGGTGCTCGCGGGGGTCTGGCAAAGCTCGGGCTTCGTGATGGCGCTGTTCCTTGCCGGCCTGAGGTCGGTGGATGGCGAGATCATCAAGGCCGCGCAGGTGGACGGCATCCCAACGTGGCGGATCTATTCCGCGATCATCATCCCCTCGATGGCCCCCATCTTCCTGTCGGCCTTCATCGTCCTGGCGCATCTTGCCATCAAGGCCTTCGACCTCGTGATCGCCCTCACCGGAGGCGGCCCCGGCTACGCCACCGACCTGCCCGCCACCTACATGTACGCCATGGCGTTCTCGCGCGGTGACATTGGACAGGCGGCAAGCTCGGCCATGGTGATGATGGCCGTCGTCTTCGCCATCGTCGTCCCCTACCTCTATTCAGAACTGAGGGTCCGCAATGACTGACGTGACCGCAACCCATGCGCCCGCACAGGCGGTGCGCCCGGCCCGCAGCTGGGGCAAGACCGCGCTGCGCTGGATACTCTACATAGTTCTCGGGCTCTTTGCCCTGTGGTACCTGATGCCGCTCTTCGTGATGCTGACCACCTCGATCAAGACCCTCGAGGAGATCCGCACCGGCAGCCTCATCGCCCTGCCCCGCGATGCCACGCTGGAGCCATGGGCAAAGGCATGGTCTGGCGCCTGCACCGGCATCCAGTGCGAGGGGCTGCGGCCGTTCTTCTGGAACTCGGTCATTCTAGCGGTGCCCTCGGTGCTGATCTCGACCGTGATCGGCGCGCTGAACGGGTATGTGATCGCGCAGTGGCGCTTCAAAGGGGCCAACATCATCTTCGCGCTGATGCTATTTGGCTGCTTCATCCCGTTCCAGGTGGTGCTGCTGCCCATGGCGCGGATGCTGGGCCTCATGGGCATCGCGGGCACCATCCCAGGCCTCATGTTCGTCCACATCATCTACGGGCTGGGCTTCACCACGCTGTTCTTCCGCAACTACTACGTCACCATCCCGTCGGAACTGGTGAAGGCGGCCAAGGTGGACGGCGCAGGCTTCCTGAGGATCTTCGTGTCGATCTTCCTGCCCCTGTCACTGCCCATCGTCGTGGTGTCGGTCATCTGGCAGTTTACCCAAATCTGGAACGACTTCCTCTTCGGGGTCTCCTTCAGCAGCGCCGGAACGCAGCCCGTGACCGTCGCGCTCAACAACATCGTCAACTCAACCACCGGCGTGAAGGAATACAACGTCGACATGGCCGCCGCGATCATCGCCGCCCTGCCGACCCTTCTGGTCTATGTCGTCGCCGGGAAATACTTCATCCGCGGTCTGACCGCCGGTTCCGTGAAGGGATAACGCTCATGGCCCCCATCCTCGACATCTCGAAGCTTCAGAAAAGCTACGGTGCCACCCATGTCCTCAAGGACATCAACGTGCAGATCGACGAAGGCGATTTCCTCGTGCTCGTCGGCCCTTCGGGCTGCGGCAAGTCCACGCTGCTCAACTGCATCGCCGGTCTCGAGCCGATCACCGGCGGGTCCATCCACATTGGCGGGCGGGACATGACCCACGTGTCCCCCAAGGACCGCGACATCGCCATGGTGTTCCAGAGCTATGCTCTTTACCCCACCATGTCGGTGGCCAAGAACATCACCTTCGGCATGAAGGTGCGCGGCGTCGATCAAGCCACTCAGGAGGCCAAACTTGCCGACGTCGCCCGCCAGCTGCAGATCGAGAAGCTGCTGAACCGCCGTCCCGGCCAGCTCTCTGGCGGTCAGCGCCAGCGGGTCGCCATGGGCCGGGCGCTGGTACGCGATCCCAAGCTGTTCCTGTTCGACGAGCCACTGTCGAACCTCGATGCCAAGCTGCGGGTCGAGATGCGGTCGGAAATCAAGAAGCTGCATCATTCGATGAACGCCTCCATCGTCTACGTCACCCACGACCAGATCGAGGCGATGACGCTGGCCACCAAGATCGTCGTCCTGAAGGACGGCGTGGTTCAGCAGATCGGCTCACCATCCGAGATCTACAACAAACCCGCCAACCTCTTCGTGGCGGATTTCATGGGCTCCCCCGCGATGAACCTTATCCCCGCGCGGGCCGAGCCCGAGGGCGGTGCCACCCGGATCGAGATCGACCGGGAGGGTGCCGCCCCCATCATCCTGCACGATCCGCACGCCAGCGGCCTACCGCGCGACATCATCCTCGGGCTACGCCCCGAGGACATCGCCGAAGCGGGCTTCCGCGCTGGCGAAGACGTTCAGGAGGCACAGTGCCTCGTGGACATGGTGGAGCCAGCGGGGGCGGACACCTACGTTATGTCGCGGCTCGGCGGAACCGGTGTCACCGCCCGCCTGCACGCAGAGACCATCGCAAGGCCGGGCGAACAGATGACGCTGGCCTTCGATCTGGGCAAGGTGTCGTATTTCGAGCCCGGAACCGGCACCCGCCTGAACTGACCGCCGGGCGGGAGGGCATCCTATCAGGCGACGATATCCCGCCCCCCCCACCCCCGCTTGCGACAAAGACGGATCATGATCCTCACCGGTCATGTGTCCGCAGCGCAGGGTGTTTGGACGACGCCCACCTCTGCGCAACAGAACCTCCGGGGCCTGCCACTGCCCGGCTGTCTGTGGCCGGCGGGCAAGCCACGACAAAGGGATGCCGCATTGCGATCGGAACGCCATATCCGGTCGCAATGCGGCTCTCATTTCCGCGTCTGCCCAACGCCCTTGGTGCCCGCTTTCAGGGGGCCAGCCTGCTCGCGGGCCGGTCCTTGACTGACCGGTGAAAAATCACGCGCGGATGAGTCGCCACGTCGCATGCACGGACGGAGAATCTCGTGTCATTCTCCAAACAGGATCGGGCCCATCGACTGCCTTTTTTCATGGAGCAGACCCTGACGCCGGATCGCGGACACCCACAGGATCAGAACGGTGCACTCCGCGATGGCGTCTGACGCTTTGGAAAGGCTGGCGGCTTTTCTGCGTCGGTTACCGAAAGGAAATCGCCGTGCCCCCATCGAGCAGGTGAAACTCCCTGTACCAAACGGGTCGGAACAAAGGTTCATGCCCTCTGATTTCAGGCAGAGAGCCCGCCCAGCGCCTGCAATGACACGCTATGTACTCGAGCGACCCAAATGGACATTTCATCGCCGCCCCGGCTTCGACGGACGTCCCCGAACCTGCGCTCGGCGGCAGGTGGGACATGGTTCCCTGAACGCGATAATGCAGCCACTTGATGAAGGGCTAACGCACTGTCGCATATGGCTATTTGGGGATTTGGCTGGGGTGGTAGGATTCGAACCTACGGTGCGCGGTACCAAAAACCGGTGCCTTACCACTTGGCTACACCCCATCCGTGGCGCGGGGTTTACGTCAGCCCGCAGAGACGCGCAACCCCCGATCTGCGAAAAAATTCGGCTTTCTCACAGAATTTCTCAAGGCGCGTTTCGCAGCTCCCATGGCTCGTAAAAAGCATGCTGTGCGCGCCCGCTACGCTTGGCCAGATAGAGCGCCTGATCGGATTGCTCGAGCAGTTGATTCCCCGCCTGCGCACCAGCAACATCCGGAAGATGAACGGAAATACCGATACTCGCCGAAATGCTGCAATCCGCCCCATCAATGGAAATCGGCTGCTCAATCCGGCTGATGAGTCGCTCGGCCAGGACGGACAACCGGGGCCGGTCCACCAGCCCCACAAGAAGGATGATGAACTCGTCTCCGCCCACCCGCGCCACGATGTCATCCTTGCGCGTGAGGTCCAGCATGACCCTTGCCACGGCCTGCAACACCTGGTCTCCGGCAGCGTGACCGCGGGTGTCGTTCACCTGCTTGAAGAAGTCGAGATCCACGTGCAGGACCGCGAACCTTTCCTCGTTACGCAAAAGCCGCTGAAGCGTGTGATCCATCGCCCGGCGGTTCTGCAGCCCCGTGAGCGTGTCGGTGATGGCCCGATGCTCGGCCTCTCGCATCGCGCCCTGAAGGCGTCGGTTGAGCGTGCGTGACGCCTCCATCGCCGCTGACTTGGCCTCAACCAGGTAAAGCATGTCAATCGCAAGATCTGTCACTGCGAAATCGGTGCTCGTGAGACCGTGGTGGCGTACTGCGTCCACCACCCCGATCCCGAAGGACAGGTTGAGGATCGCGCCGCCGGTGCCGTCGGGTATCACAAGCCCCCGAAGCGTCATCCCCTGCCCGCTGTGCAGGCGCAGCTGCAGCTTGCGCCCCGCAAGGTCAAGCAACCCGGCCAGGTCATGGACGCGACGCGGGCGGAACACCTCAAACACGTCAGTGAACGGACGCCCCTGCGCCACAGCGCCTTCTTGCAGCTTGATCAGTGTCGGCCCCAGGTGCCGCACCATTCCGTCAGGAGCGATCTGCAGGTGCAGGGGGCACAGCACGTCCAGAGTGTCCCTGGGCAGCATCAGGATGCGATCCCGTGCCGCGCTACGCAGGATGCGGACAGCTCGAAGTCTCGCCCCTCGGCATAGTCGGTTTCGATCACCGAGATGCGGATGCACTCACTGGCGTCTTCGCTCCCGAGGTGATCGAGCAGCACCAGCGCCCCGTAGTCGTCGGCCATGGATCGCAGCACGCCCACCAGCACATTGCCAAAGCCCGGCAGCATGAACCCCCTGTCCCGGCACACGAGCAGGAACTGCCCCGCCGCGCTGTCACTGAGTTCCAGCGCCGGCAGAGACAGGTCCGCGACCGCCAGCCGCGCCCGGCCCGGCAACTCTTCGAGTGAATGCAGGAAGTCGATGAAATCGACGCCGCCGTAACGCATCAGGCGTCGCAACCCCTCGTTGTTGCGATGGGTTATGAGGTAAGTGCCGATATCCTCAAGAATCACCTCGCGCGGCTTATTGAGCCGATCCACCGCCGCGTCCAGAACCGCCTGCACCGTCGCCGTCTCGTAATCGAGCATCGCCTCGAATTCAGCCGCATCGAACCGGGCCGCCCGGCAGATATCCTGCCAGACCGCCTGACCGTAGGTATCCTGCAGGAAACACTGGAGTGTTCTCGCAATAAGCCCATGCATCTGAAGGGTCCGCCGTTTCTGGTTCCGCAGAACACTGACAGCAGAGCGTTAAGAACACCGTAAGCGAAACAACTTTTGCCCTGCCCCGCGTTTCACGGAGCCGTGACAATCCAGTCCGGAAGATGCCCGATATCCGGCAGTACGCAGTCCGCGATGGGCGCAAGCCGCTCGACACCGATGGGGCCGGTCAGCACCGCAACAGTCTGCATCCCCGCCGCCCGTCCGGCCTCGAGATCATGCGGGCTGTCGCCGACCATCACGATGCGCTCCGGCGCGATGCCCACCGCCGTCGCAAAAGCCAACAGCGGGCCCGGCGCAGGTTTGGCGCCATGTCCGCTGTCGAACCCGATGATGTGGCGGAAGGCGTCGTGCACGCCCGAACGGCCCAGATGAGACCGAGCGGATTGCTCAGAATCGTTCGTCATGACCCCAAGCGTCAGACCCATCCCGTTCAGCTGCGCCAAGAGCGCCGCCAGCGGCACCGCCTCGACCAGTGGCGCATTGGCGGCAGAGCGGCTCAGCTCGTGTTCGATCTCGGCCGCACTGCGCCCGGGAAGATGAACCGCGAGACAGTCCGCCGTTTCAGCCGCGGTGCCCGCGACGACCGGGCTGTCGGCGGTAAACCCATCGCGGCAGAGGTCAAATCGGATGGCATCCGCAAGCCTGGCCAGCAGCGCTTCGTCCCCGGCCGAAAGGGACTGCAGCGCCGCGCGGCCCCACGCGTTCCAGGTGGCGCCGAATTCGAAGAGAGTTCCGTCCTTGTCGAACAGGATGGCATCGGCACGGCGGGTCACGTCCAGTGAACCTCGCCGCCGCCGGGCAGCATGGCCCGGGCCATTCGCGGCGTCTCGGGCGACAGATCGCGAGCGGTGCAAAACTGTTCAATCCACGCATCGTCCATCAGGATGAAATCGAGGACGGCCCCTTGGAAGCCCGGATCCTGAAGCCCGGAGCGCAGGTCATCGACCGACGCCCCCGTGGACCCGAGAAAGACCGGAAGCAGCTCATCGTTCGAGGCAAGCCAGGCGACCGCCTGCAGCCCGACGATCTCGGCGGTGTCGCGAGAGACGTTCATTTCACCTCAAATGCGAAAGAGTTTGTTAACCGTTTTAAAGAAAGACTGCCTAATGCGAGGCACGCCCGTCTTGCGATTGGGTAACCTATGGGTCTGACTGGTGCAATGACAGGAAGAATTCTCATTGTCGAAGGACTGCCGACGAACAGGATCGTCCTCGGGGTCAAGCTGACGTCGGCATATTACGATGTGATGATGTCCGCGAGCGGGGCGGAGGCCGTGCAGCTGGTACGGTGTCAGCGCCCGGACCTGGTGATCGTCTCGGCCGAGCTGCCGGACATGAGCGGGGCCGCGCTTTGTAATGCTCTGCGCAAACAGCTTGAAACCGCGGAAACGCCCATCATCCTGATTCACCCCGATCCAAACCGCAGCCGCCGGATGGCGGCGCTGTCTGCCGGGGCCGACGATGTACTGCCCCGCCCCATCGACGAGACCATGTTGCTGGCGCGGATCCGCAGCCTGCTGCGCGCCCGCCATGCCAATGACGAACTGCGCCTTCGCGAGGATGCGCGCCGCGCTCTGGGCATGGCCGACCCGCCAGGCGAGCTGCAGGCGCCAGCGCGCGTCGGGCTCGTGGCGGTACAGGCAGACATCGGACTGCGCGCCGCCTCCCTGAAACTGCGCGACAGGCTGCCACACCGGTTCGAGATACTCTCGCCGGAACAGGCCCTGCGGGATGAAGGTGCCCGGTCGGAGGTCCTTGTCATCATCGACACCGGCAGCGTGGCAGGGAGCGGCTTGTCGCTGCTCACCCAGCTGCGGGCCAGCCCGGCCCAGCGCCACGCGGGGATCATCTACGTGACGCGCAGCGACCATCGGCGCGAAGCTGCAAGCGCGCTCGACCTTGGCGCGGATGACCTACTGCCGGACGGGCTCGACCCCGAAGAGTTGGCGCTACGCCTGCCGCGCCAGATCGCCCGCAAGCGCGCCGGAGACCGGCTGCGCGCTACCATGCGCCACGGGTTGCGTGCGGCGGTGACCGATCCGCTGACCGGGCTCTACAACCGCCGCTACGCTATGCCCCACATCGCCCGCCTCGCGGAACGGGCGATCCTGCAGCAGCGGCCCTATGCGCTGCTGGCCGTCGATCTCGACCATTTCAAGCGTATCAACGACGGTTATGGGCATGCTGCCGGGGATACTGTCCTGCGCGAGGTTGCACAGCGCATGACCGGCGCGCTTCGCGCCGCCGACCTCGTGGCAAGGATCGGCGGAGAGGAATTCCTGGTGGCCATGCCTGACACTGATGAACATGCCGCGCTCGTGGCCGCCGAAAGGTTGCGTGTGGTCATCGCAGGCGCCCCGTTCGATCTCCCGGATCAGGCCCGGTCACTCGGCCATATCACCGCGAGCATCGGGATCGCCGTTCCTGCACTGGAGATGCGGGAAAACCCCGAGCTGGTGCTCGACCGGGCGGACCGGGCGCTTTACAGCGCCAAGCGCTCGGGGCGGAACCGCACCGCCGTAGCGACGCAGCCGACTGGCGGGTTCTTTGAACCCGACATGACCTCCACCCCATCCCGTGCCGCGTCGGCGGGGGGATAGCGGGGCGATAGGCTGATCCTGCTGGGGCGCGGCCCGGCAGGATCAATTGTGCCGGTGCCGTTCGCGGAACGACTGTATCCGCCCCGCGAGGCGATTCACCCTCTTTTCAAGGCGATCCGCGTAGGCCGACCGTTCGGCCGGGTCGAGCGTTGCCATGAAGTCCGTCAGCATCTCTTCCCCGGCGGCCTGCCGCCGTTCGGCCTGGGCGTTCTGCGAGCGCAGGATGCGGGCAAAGGCAGCCTCGTCGAAGGTCTCTGCGCGCAGAACGCCAAGCGCCTCGCGGTAGGGTGTCAGCATCTGCCCCAGCCCCTGCCGTCCAGCGCCTTCCGGGCCACCACTCTCGCGATTGAAGCGTGACCGGAGGCTCTGCCCGAGCGCCTCACGCTGCCCGTCATCGAATGCGTCGGTATAGAGGAAGACGTAGTCGCGCCCGCGTGGCGGCGGCCGGTCATGATTGGGGCGCAGCAGGAAGGCGCCCGCCGCCAGCCCGGCCACGGCGACATTCACCGCAAGCGAGGTGAAAAGTAGTGCCCGTAGCCGCCTTGAGGCGGGCGGTGTGCTGCCGGATGTCCTGTCAGTGCTCATGTTTCAAAGTCCCAGCATTGCGTAATCGAAGCCACTGGCAGGCTCGATCGCCGTCATCGCATCCCTACCTGCAGGCGCCAACCAATCGGACAACTCCGACGGCGCGACCACACCGAACCACACCCCGGTGGCGCAGGCAGCCACCAACCCGGCCATGGCAGGCCATCCGCCGAGCCCGCGAAGCATATCCCGCAGCCAGCCACGCCACGCAGGGGCTGCACGTTCGGGCGTGGCAATGCCCGCGGGCGCAGGCGCAGGCTGCATTTCGAGCGCCATCGCTTCCATACGTGCCAACCAGTCGCCTGACGGCAGTGGCGCTTCGTCCCGCCCGGCATCGAACCATGGTGCCAGCCCGCCCTCTTCCGTTCTGCGATCGTCAGTCATCGTCATACCCCAACTCATCACGCCTCGGGGCCAGAAGCCCCTCCAGCGTCTTGCGCCCACGGGCGGTAAGGCTTTCCACCGCACGCACGCCGATCTCCATGATGTCAGCGATTTCGGGGTTGGACAGCCCCTCGAGATGCCGCAACACCACCGCCTGTTTCTGCCGCTCGGGCAAGCTGCCGAGCGCCTCGTCCAGCGCCCGGCCCCGGGCGCCCTGCTGCAGGTCCTGCTCAACCGACGGAGCGGGATCCTCGGGCTCGGGCACATCGCAGATGTCCAGATGCCCGCCCCTGCGCCGCCGTATCCGATCAATGCACAGGTTCGAGACGACACGGTAGAGCCAGGTCGACACCTTCGCCTCGCCCGCCCGCCAGCCCGGCGCGGCCCGCCACAGGCGCAGCAGCGCCTCTTGCGCCACATCCTCGGCCTCGGCCCGGTCGCGCAGCATGCGCATGGCGTGGGCAAACGCCCGGGGGCCCAGCCTCGCGGTCAGCGCCCGCGCCGCGGCAGGATCCCCCGCGGCATAGGCCGCGAGCAGCATATCGTCACTGCAATCGTTCATCGCGTCATATGGCATCCGGCCCTTCCCACTGCGCTAGCCCGGAGACCGGCACGGCGCAATGCCTGCGGGCGGCAAAGCCACCGCCCACAGACCCGTCTGCAGGTCACTCGGTGGCGGGATCGTCGTCCTGCTGTACCGTGGGGGCACCGGCCGACGCCGGGCCTTCTCCGCGCTGCATCTCGCGCGGGCCCTGCGGCCCCTCACCACGCGTTTTGCCGTGGTGCTGCCAGTGGCCACGATCCCCGTGACCTTCACGCGATCCATGCCGGGGGCCGCGCGCGTCACGCATATCGGCACGCAAGGTGTCCAGCTCTTCAGCGCTTAGAGTGCCGTCACCATCAGTGTCCGCTCTCTCGAAAAGCGCGGCCCGCCGGTCACTGCGCTTCGACAGATCCTCAAGGGTGAGCCGGCCATCCCCGTCGGTGTCGAGACGTCCGATCATCATGCGCGAGCGCCGCGCCTCGCGGGCAGCCTCCTGCGCGGCCCGGAAGATGGTAAGCTCGTCGGCGGTCAGCATACCGTCGGCATCGGCATCAGCCTCGGCAAAGGCCGCCGCGGGGCCTGCTGCCTCGAGTTCGGCCGCGCTGATCGCGCCGTCACCGTCAGTGTCAAGACCGAGCAGCATCAGTGCCGAACGGTCGTGACCCCGCTGACCCTGCGGGCCGTCACCACGGCTTTCACCGGGGAAGGCGGCCGCAAGGCTTGCGGTTCCCATAAGCACCAAGGCTGCGCCGGTCAGAACTCTGGTCATCGGTTTCATCGCTGCGATCTCCTGTTCATCACTTCTGCCGGCGCCCCTCTGGCCGCCGATCTGTATCTTTCACGCCCAGGCGCGCAGCTTCCGTCGCAGAAAAATTCTCTCATTTTTCAAGGCTTGCCGAACGCGCGCAGGATCGTGCATGGTCAGCGCCGGAGCCGTGAACGTTGGAGGGCGTTTGCGACACGGCGCCGCAAGGCATCGTGCCGCCTTACCCGGACAGGCAAGGCGTGGCATGCTGAAGGCCGGCGCCACAGGCGTCTGGCACAGTCTAACATGGTGAAGGAGGACCATGGAGGAGCATCATCACATCCAGCGCTCGACCGATCCGGCCGATGCGCCTCTGGACGCCGGCCCCGCGACGCCGCCCCCAGCCCCGGAGGCCGAGCCCGAACGCGACACCTGGCCCGCGATCCGCAAGGGCCTGCGCGGGCGCTGCCCGAGTTGCGGCAAGGGACCGCTGCTGCATAGCTATCTCAAGGTCCGCGACCAGTGCCCGGTCTGCGGCGAAGACCTGTATCATCACCGCGCCGACGACGGACCGGCCTACCTGACGATCCTGATCGTCGGGCACATCATGGCACCGGCCCTGCACATGTCCTTTGTGCATTGGCGGCCGCAGCCGCTGGTGCTGCTGACGATTCTGGCCACCGGCTGCGTCGCCCTGTCACTCTTCCTGCTGCCACGGCTGAAGGGCGGGATCGTCGGACTGCAATGGGCGCGGCGGATGCACGGGTTCTCGGTCAGCCCGTCAGAACCCCGGGTGCTCGCCCCGGCGACGCATGGCAACGCCCGGGAGGACAGACCATGAGCACCGCCCCCGGCGCGCCAGCGGTCCGCGATGCGGCGACCGTCATCGTCATCCGGGACCGCGCCGGCACCCCGAGCGTGCTGATGGGGCAGCGCGGGGCCACCGCCGCCTTCATGCCTAACAAGTTCGTCTTTCCCGGCGGCGCGGTGGATGAAGGCGATGCGGCGATCCCGCTGGCCCGCCCCCTGCCCGCCGGATGCAGGACCCAGCTGGCCCAGGCCGCTCCGGCGGAGCTGTCGCATGCGCTGGCGGTGGCGGCGATCCGCGAGCTTTGGGAAGAGACCGGACTGATCCTCGGCGCCTCCGGGGCCTGGGCGCCTGCGGCGACCGACTGGCACAGCTTTGCCGCCACCGGGCATGTACCCGACGCATCGGCGTTGCAATTCGTGTTCCGGGCCATCACCCCGCCGGGACGGCCCCGCCGCTTCGACGCACGCTTCTTCATGGTCGACGCAAGCGAGATCGCCACTGACATCGACGATTTCTCGGCCGCCTGCGACGAGCTGAGCCACCTGCAGTGGATTCCGCTGGACCGGGTGCGCAGCTTTGATCTGCCCTTCATCACCGAGGTGGTTCTGGCCGAGGTGACCGCACAGCTGCATGAGAGCGCGCCGCCCGCGTCGGTGCCGTTCTTTCGCAATGACGACGAGGAAAGCCTCTTCATGCGTCTACACGGCGTACCGCAGCCGCATTGACCGGGCTCATTCAACCGGTCGAACGTCACGGTGACGCCCGAGCACGGCAGCTAAATTCCTTTCAAGGAATTTGCCTGCGGCCCTGCAGCCGCCTGCCGGTTCAGACGTAGCCGCGCCACCGAAGCACGAACAGCACCAGCGCAAAGACAACGATCAGGCTCGCCATGACACTGGCGAGCAGGGCAAGCATCCGCCCCCTGCGCCGATCCGCAAGATCCACCGCCGCGAGATGCGCTTCGATCCGCGCCGCCGAGCGGCGCACAGAAACCATGTCGATCATTCGCGCGGTTTTGGGAATCTCGCTCATGCGGCGGGCATCTAGGAGCCGGGCGAAATCCCGGCGCAGGCTACGGGGCAGCATCTTGCGCGCCCGGGCCACGCGCTTTTCGAAATCGCCCTTGCGCAGCTTCAGACGCGTCTCGAAGAGACGCTCAATCCGCTCGCAGGCGGCGGCAAGGGTGGGGTCGGTCATCGTTGTCATGTCCCCATGTCGTCGCAGTCGTGCCTTTCGCGCAAGCCCTCGTGCGCACCACGGGTCCAGGGCTGCGGTAGAAACGTCACGCCCCTCGTCCTTCTCCCCATTCCATTCGCCTGCATGCCTGCTTAAACAGGAGCCATGCTGAACACGATCCTCCACGGTGACGCCACCGACCGCCCTCCGCTTCTGATTGTCCACGGTCTGTTCGGATCCGCCCGCAACTGGGGCGTGATCGCCAGGCGCCTGTCGGACGAGAGGCAGGTCATCACCGTGGACCAGCGCAACCACGGTGCCTCGGACTGGACGGACAGCCACGACTACCCCGGCATGGCCGCCGACCTTGCCGACGTCATCGAGGCCCATGGCGGGCGCGCAGACGTGGTCGGCCACTCCATGGGCGGCAAGGCGGCGATGGTGCTGGCGCTCACCCGACCCGAGCTGGTGAACCGACTGCTCGTGGCCGACGTGGCGCCGGTGACCTACACCCATTCCCAGATGGAGAACATCGACGCCATGCGCGCTGTCGACCTGTCCTCTTGCGAGAAGCGTTCGGATGCGGCGGAGCAGCTGTCGCGGCACATTCCCGACCCGCAGCTGCAGGCTTTCTTCACCCAGTCACTCGACCTGCGCGAAAAGCGCTGGACGCTGAACCTGGACCTGCTGGCCCGGGACATGGACAAGATCATCGGCTTCCCGAAGATGGAGGGGCAGTTCGACCAGCCCACGCTGTTCCTGTCGGGCGCAGACAGTGATTACGTGCAGCGTGAACACCGGGACGACATCAAGGCGCTGTTCCCGGCGGCGCGTTTCGCTAAGATCCCCGGTGCCGGCCACTGGCTGCACGCGGAAAAGCCGCGCGAATTCGAAGCGGCAGTGCGGGCCTTCCTGGCCGCCTGAGGGACAATGATGCGTGTCTGAGTGCTCGCATGACTACCTGCCCGGCGCGACGCTCGGTTGTGCCGGACGCTCTTGCTAAGCGGACGTGTGGCAGATTGGCCGACTGCCTCGGAAGCGTTTCCAAACCCCTTCCTTCCGAAAAATGAAATCTTGCGATTTCTTGGCCAAACCGGCCACGCCCCGCCTGATCCGCTGCCCCGTGCGCCAGCCTGGCATTGAAAAGGGTCACACGTAGGCTTTAGCGCCCACGACACGACACGGATGGGAACCGCCAAGCGGCCCGGCATCAGCCGTCCGCAAGCAGCCGCAGGTCGCCCTCGAGCCATGGCAGCTGGCGAAGGGCGGGATCGATCACCAGCTCTCCCACGAGCTTGCGAAGGGTCTGCGCCACATCGCGCGGCACCCGGTCGCTCCAGTCCGAGGCTGCAAACAACGAGATGGTGCGCGAGAACGGGCTGAACGGCAGCGGGTGGGCCTCCATCCGGTCGTGGAAACGCCCGGCGCGCATGTAGCCCAGCGGCGTGGTGATGCCCCATCCCACCCCTCGCGATACAAGCGTCATCAGCGACAGGTGCGCGCCGATCTCGAAACGTTCGGGGAATTCCAGCTTGTGGCGAGCCAGATGCGCCTCGATCTGGCGCCCGATCAGCTGGTCGCGATCATAGCGCAGCATTGGCAAGGCCTGCATCAGCGCCTCAGCGCCGCCCGCCTCGGCCACCGCGTCCCTGGCACAGACCAGCATGAACGGATCGCTCACGAGCGGATATTCCACCACCCCCTCATGCACCGCGCCGGAGCTTGCCGCGACCGCGATGTTGAGCCGCCGCTCGCGCATGGCCTCGGCGATCTCGTGGCTGGGGGCGGTGACCAGCTTGAAGCGGCAGCGGGTCATGTTCTCAGCAAGGATCGTGACCAGTTGGGGCGTCACGTCATTGTCGAAATCGTCGATCACCCCGAGGCTCAGCGTGCTCAGGTGCGTCAGGTCCATCACCGTGAGCTCGCTGTGTGCCAGCCGCAGCTGTCCCAGCACCGTCTGAGTTCGCATGAGGAACGACCGGCCTGCCTGGGTCAACTGCATGGGACGCCGTCCGTGATCTACCAGCTCGGCCCCGAGGGCGGTCTCGAGGTTGCGCATCTGCTGGCTCACCGCCGGCTGGCTCAGCCCCGTGCGCTCTGCGGCCTGGGCGACGGACCCGGTGGCCGCCAGCGCCTCGAAGACCTCAAGCCCGCGCAGGCTGATCCCCTTCATCAACATCGAACGCCCTCCCCGGCCAGCGCAGATCCGCTCGGGCCACAGATTCACCTTCTCCGAAACTCTCCTTCAGAGGTCAAGCCCTTGCGCCCTGCCTCCGAAGACACCTGAAGGCCGCCCCAGGCCTCTCGGGTGAGACTCGGCGGAAAGGTGGGAACAGCACGCATGAGGCCTGCCCCGGCTATCGGATGGCTGCGAGGCCAGCGTGAGCACGCGAGGCGCCACGACGGCGATACCGTCGCCAAGCCCGTCGCTGCCGGGTTTGACGATGCGACCAGGACCGGGACACAGGCCGAACCATGATCCCGTTTCAGATAAGCGTCTTCAGCTTCGATCAGAGCTGTTTCAAAGGCCGGTGCACTGGCGTTCGGACCGGTTCACGTAGGCGCTGTAGCGGTCCCAGAAGTCACGGTCACGGCCACGGTCTGACTGGCGCACCTCCTGGGCTTCATGCGGGTCCGAGTAGAACTTCACCGCCCTGCGCTGATCCGAACCGCTCAGCTCGGCGTTCGCCGCCGCCTGAATGCAGCCGCACAGCGCCGGGCTGCGGGCCTTGCGGTCGCTGGCAAGGCAAGCCTTGCTGATCGGACCGCTCGCCATCCGCGTCACCCGGTAGTCGCTGCCGCCACCACCGCCACAGCCCGCCAAGAGGGCAAGCACAATCATACCGCTGATTGCCTTCATCTGCCTGTCATCCTTCCGCTCGATCGCTCCTGTAGGGCTTTGCACCCTGTTCTTGCCGGAGCATTTGGCGCGATTGTGCCGCAAAACAAGGTCTTTTTCAATTCACCTCGCTGTCAGCGGGCACGCCGGCCACAGCACCGGCGCGCGGCATGCACCGGCATACTGGGCGCTGCATACCCCCGCATCCAAGCAACTGTTCCGAAACAGCTTTTGCAATACCATGCATCCGCAGCACACGTTTACGAGAGGCGCGCCGCTATCCCGGCACCGCCACTGGCCAATCTCGAAAAAGAGGCCTAACTGCCCGGTCGAGGGAGGAGCGACAGGCGAATGAAAAGGCACCACGGATGGAACGCAAACATCATGTAGTCGTCGTCGGCGGAGGCTTTGGCGGCCTCGCCTGCGTCAGGGATCTCAAGCACAAGGATGTCGAGATCACCCTCATCGACAGCCGCAACCACCACCTCTTCCAGCCTCTGCTGTACCAGGTGGCGACCTCGATCCTGCCGACATCGGACATTGCATGGCCGCTGCGCCACCTCCTGCGCGACCGCCCCGAGGTGAACACGCTTATGGCCGAGGTCAACGGCGTTGACCCGCAGGCCAAGACGGTGAGCCTCGCCGATGGCGACAGCGTCTCTTACGACACACTGGTGCTGGCCACCGGTGCGCGGCATTCCTATTTCGGCCATGACGATTGGGAGACGGCAGCGCCCGGCCTCAAGACCCTCGAGGACGCAACCGCGATCCGTCGCCGCATGCTGTCGGCCTTCGAAGCCGCCGAGCGCACCTCGGACCCCGAGGAGCGCAAGGCGCTTCTGACCTTCGCCGTGGTCGGCGCAGGCCCCACCGGGGTGGAGCTGGTGGGCATCATCGCCGAGCTGGCGCAGCGGGTTCTGCCCCGCGAGTTCCGCAGCATCGACACTCGAGATGCCCGCGTACTGTTGCTCGAGGCGGGGCCGCGCGTTCTGGCCGCCTTCCCCGAGGATCTTTCGGCCTACACCGAACACGCCCTGACCGAGCTTGGCGTCGAGGTCCGCGCAGGCACCGCCGTGACCGCCTGCGACGAGGAGTCGATTACCATCGGTGATGAGTGCATCCCCTCCCGCACGGCGATCTGGGCGGCGGGGGTCAAGGCCTCGCGCGCGGCGCAATGGCTGGGCCTCGAGGCCGACCGCGCGGGCCGCACCCCGGTGGGCCCCGAACTGACGGTCGAGGATCACCCCGAGATCTTCGTCATCGGTGATACGGCGTCGGTCAGGAACACCGACGGTAAGCCGGTACCGGGCGTCGCCCCTGCCGCCAAGCAGCAGGGCGAATACGTGGCGCGCCTCGTGGCCTCGCGCCTTGGCAAGGGCCGCAATCCCGGACCCTTCGTCTACAAGCACAAGGGCAGCCTTGCCACCATCGGTCGCAAGGCGGCAGTTGCCGATTTTGGTTGGATCAAGCTGCGCGGCACGCTGGCGTGGTGGGTCTGGGGCGTCGCCCACATCTACTTCCTGATCGGTACCCGCAACCGCGTGGCCGTGGTCTGGAGCTGGTTCTGGTCCCACACCACGGGCCAGAACTCCGCCCGCCTCATCACGCAAGGCAAGCAGGGGATCGCGGTGCCGAAGGTGACGCAGGTGGAGTGAACAAAGCACAAAAGGCG
The DNA here is from genome assembly GCF_014643635.1 of Salipiger pallidus. Classification (GTDB taxonomy): domain Bacteria; phylum Pseudomonadota; class Alphaproteobacteria; order Rhodobacterales; family Rhodobacteraceae; genus Salipiger; species Salipiger pallidus. The sequence continues at coordinate 303,005 of NZ_BMJV01000004.1, read as the reverse complement.
CCCCACGGAGGGCGCCTTTTCCTGGCCGCTTCTGGAAACGCCCGTTCATGTCTGCGGGGCTCAAATACAAGAGCGCGGCCGAGGCCACGAGGCGGATACCAAAGCACGCGATACGGCGCGCAAGTGTGCAGACTGCCAAACACCACCTTGACCGGCAGCCGTTTCCACCGCATATCCCGGCAATCATGACCGATCTCGCGCATATCCGCAATTTCTCCATCGTTGCCCACATCGACCACGGGAAATCCACCCTGGCCGACCGGCTGATCCAGCTTACCGGCACCGTCGCCGAACGCGACATGCAGGAGCAACTGCTCGACTCGATGGACATCGAGCGCGAGCGGGGCATCACGATCAAAGCCAACACCGTCCGCATCGAATACCCGGCGCAGGATGGGCACACCTACGTGCTCAACCTTATCGACACGCCCGGACACGTCGACTTCGCCTACGAAGTCGCGCGTTCCATGCATGCGGTCGAAGGCTCGCTGCTGGTGGTGGACGCGACGCAGGGCGTCGAGGCGCAGACCCTCGCCAACGTCTATACCGCCATCGACGCCGATCACGAGATCGTCCCGGTGCTCAACAAGGTCGACCTGCCCGCCGCAGAGCCCGACCGCGTCAAGGAGCAGATCGAGGACGTCATCGGCATCGACAGCCAGGACGCCTGCCTGATCTCGGCCAAGACAGGCATCGGCATCCCCGATGTGCTGGAAGCCATCGTCAAGCGCCTGCCCGCCCCCACAGTTGGCGACCGAAATGCGCCGCTGAAGGCGATGCTGGTGGATTCGAAATATGACCAGTATCTCGGCGTGATCTGTATCGTGCGGATCATCGACGGCGTCCTCAAGAAGGGCGACCGCATCCGCATGATGAAGACCGGCGGCACCTATGACGTGGACGACGTGGGGGTCTATCGCCCCGCGATGACCGCGGTGAAGGAGCTTGGACCGGGCGAGATCGGCTACCTCAACGCCTCGATCAAGCAGGTCCGCGACACCCGCGTCGGTGACACGATCACTCATGAGAAGAAGCAGTGCGAAACGCCCCTGCCCGGCTTCAAGCCGTCGGTGCCGGTGGTGTTCTGCGGTCTCTTCCCGGTCGATGCGAACGACTTCGAGGACATGCGCGACGCCATCGAAAAGCTGGCGCTGAACGATGCGTCCTTCACCTTCGAGATGGAGACCTCGGCGGCGCTTGGCTTCGGCTTCCGTTGCGGCTTCCTTGGCCTGCTGCACCTCGAGGTGATCCGGGACCGTCTGGAGCGCGAGTACAACATCGAGCTGATCACCACCGCCCCATCGGTGATCTACCACCTCTACACCAAGGACGGTGAGCGGCGCGACCTTCACAACCCTGCCGACATGCCCGACATGTCGACCGTGGACCACATCCAGGAGCCGCGCATCAAGGCGACCATCATGGTCCCCGACGAATACCTTGGCGATGTGCTCAAGCTCTGCCAGGAGCGGCGCGGCATCCAGATGGACCTCACCTATGTCGGTGGGCGCGCGATGACGGTCTATGATCTGCCGCTCAACGAGGTGGTGTTCGATTTCTACGACCGCCTGAAGTCCGTGACCAAGGGCTATGCGTCGTTCGATTACGAGATGATTGGCTACCGCGAGGACAACCTCGTGAAGATGTCGATTTTGGTGAACGACGAACCGGTGGATGCGCTTGCCATGATGGTTCACCGCGACCGTGCCGAGATGCGTGGCCGCGCCATGTGTGAGAAGCTCAAAGAGCTGATCCCGCGCCACATGTTCAAGATCCCGATCCAGGCGGCCATCGGCGGCAAGGTCATCGCACGCGAGACCCTGTCGGCCATGCGCAAGGACGTGACGGCCAAGTGCTACGGCGGTGACGCCACCCGGAAGAAAAAACTTCTGGAAAAGCAGAAGGCCGGCAAGAAGAAGATGCGCCAATTCGGCAAGGTCGAAATCCCGCAGGAAGCCTTCATTTCCGCCCTCAAGATGGACACCTGATCCAGACCAGAGCTCAGTAATCGCCCCTATAAGGGGCGATTTCGCTTTCTAGCGGCTCGCGCATGTTCAGGGATTGGGGCCACCCGAGGTGCTGCCCCTTTGGAGCAGGCGTGCCTTGGGGCACCCCGTACAAAGCGCCCGCGTCAAAGCTCCAGTCGCCCGCATCATCAGTCAGGGTGACAAATTTCTGCTCGCTCCACAGATTCACGATCATGGCGCAGCCGCCGACCGGCACGCCAGACTCCGTAGACATCTTCCCACCCGGCCTTCGTCGTGATCTTGCCAAAGAGCGGCACATCGACAGCGGCGCTCTGATCCTGCTCGTCGACGGTGACCTTTCGCTTCATCAGTGCCCACCAGCCGCCAGCCTCACATGCAAGAGCGGGCAACGACGCAAATACGATCAGAATTCCGGGGATGCTACCTCTTCTAAAGCAAGCCAAAGTGAAGTTAACGCTGAGTGCAGATGGCATGATAGCGGCCTATCACGAGATCAAAACTCCGCGTTGCAATGCAGGGCGAATAAGAAAAGGGCCGCCCCCGAAGGAGCGGCCCGATACGTGCCTTGGCTCCCCAAGACGATCAGCAAGAGGGACTGATCGCTTGGGCTAGGGCTCGAAGATCACTCGGTCATGGTACCCTGAGTACCCTGACGGGTCTGCACCATCGCCATCAGGCGCTCGTTCAGCTCCGGGTCGGCCTGTGCCGCCGTGCTGATCTCGTTATAGGTGTCGACGTCCATACCCTCGGTGCCATCAACCGCTGCGGCCATCTCTTCCTGCGCTTCCATGACCAGAGCCTGCTTCTGCTCGGGCTCGGGCGCTTGCTGGATCTGGGCTGCAAACTCCTGCTGAACGCCCTGCACTTCCAGTGCTGCGTCGACAAAGGAATTCAGCTGGTCTTCGCTGAAGTCGCTTTCAGGCGTTGCCTGGGCCGGTGCTTCCTGCGTCTGGACGGGGGCCTCGGGCTCCATGGTCTGAGCGAAGGCAGGTGCCAGCGGAGCGGCAACAAGGGCGGCGACAACGGTCGAGGTGAGAAGCGTATTGCGTTTCATGGTATCTCCTTCCGGATTGTCCGGATCTCGATCTTCAGGTTGCGGACACGGGCTCATCCCGTGCCGTTGCCTAAGACCTAGGTATGCCTCCCCCCGGGTTTGAAGACCCCAACCCGGACCGACGTGAAAACAGCGGGACACCGCCGTTTTCTCCGCGCGCCGACGGCAGCGCTCCGCCGGGCAAATCTTGGAGGCGAAATGCCGCTCGAAACCGCTCCACGCCCTTGGTTCCTTTGACGTCGGGGCAAGTCGGCCAATTCGAGCGCATACATGAGGAAGCGGCGGCAAACCTTTGCCAGACAGGCGATTTTCGGGCATTTTCGCGGCAGTTCCGCAACAGCAAAATGATGTGACCGCCGCGTGTGGAGCGTTCCGGCAGACCTATCGTTACTTCCCTGTCGACGGCGCATCAGTCGCCGCCTGAACGAATAGCAATAGACAGACTACGGAGCAGACGACCATGACTCTCAAGCCCCTCATCCTCGTGCCCTTCCTCGCCACCCCCGCACTGGCAGGTTCCATCGACACCGCCCCGCCCCAAGTCGCGCCGACCGCACCCGCGCCGGTAGTGATGACCCCGGACACCGACTGGACCGGCGCATCGCTGGGTGCCACTTTGGGTTACGGCTGGGCCGATGCAGACGGCGATGCTGAAGAATCCGACGAAGGCGCTGTCTACGGCGTGCGCGGCTACTACGACCACGATTTCGGCAACTACGTGCTGGGTGGCGGCATCGAGTACGACGCGACCGATATCGACCTCGGCGATGCCGGCGACCTCGATGGCATTGCCCGTGTCGGCGGCCGCGTGGGCTATGACCTCGGCAAGACCATGGTCTACGGCACCGGCGGCTATGCGCACGCCACCACTGATGGCGGTAGCCTCGATGCAGGCAGCTCGGACGGCTACTACGTCGGTGCCGGCGTCGAAACCTACGTTTCCGACAACGTCACGCTGAACGGTGAAGTGAAGTACAACGAGTTCAACAACTTCGACAACGACGACCTCGAAGTGAACGCGACCACCACCACGGTGGGCATGAACTACCGCTTCTGATCCTCCAGATCAAAGGCACCGCGCCCGGCCCTCGTGGCCGGGCGTTTTTCGTACGCGCTAGGCGGTTCGTCATCGTCGCGTTACACTTCGGTGCATGCGCACCTGCCTCGTGATTCCCCTTCTTGCCCTCGCCGCCCCGGCATCGCCGGCATCGCCGATCGCGGATGCGCTCTGCGAACCGGGCGCGCACCTGACGGAGCGGCTGAAAACCCGGCACGGGGCGCAACTTGCCTCCACCGGCCTACGAAGCCCCGACGAAATCGTCGAGCTCTGGACAGCCCCGGACGGCGACTGGACCATGGTGATCGCCTACGCCTCGGGGACATCCTGCATCGTCGCCATGGGCCAGAATTGGGCCGACACGCCACAAGATCCGGCGTAATCCACAGGCTTTCCCCCAGCATCATGGGGTGCTGCCGCGCAGCGCCTCTTTCCCCCTGCCCCCGGCTCTGCCATACTCGCCTTCAATCTTCGCACCAAGACGAGCAGGGCAAAATGGCAGACGATCTTCTCGCGGCAACCGAAACCACCACCTACGACGCCTCTTCCATCGAGGTGCTCGAGGGGCTGGAACCGGTGCGCAAGCGGCCCGGCATGTATATCGGCGGCACCGATGAGCGTGCCCTTCACCACATGGTGGCCGAGATCGTCGACAACTCCATGGACGAGGCGGTGGCCGGCCACGCCAACCGCATCGAGATCGAACTGCATTCAGATTACGCCCTGTCCGTCCGCGACAACGGCCGCGGCATTCCGATCGACCCGCACCCCAAGTTTCCGGGCAAGTCCGCGCTCGAGGTGATCTTGTGCACGCTCCACGCGGGCGGCAAGTTCTCGGGCGATGCCTACGAGACCTCGGGCGGCCTTCACGGGGTCGGCGCGTCGGTGGTGAACGCGCTGTCGGATTCCCTTGTCGTGCAGGTGGCCAAGAACAAGGAATTGTTCGAACAGCGTTTTTCCCGTGGCGTCCCTCTTGGCCCGGTGGAAAAGGTCGGCGCGGCCCCCAACCGGCGCGGCACCACCGTGACCTTCCACGCCGACGAAGAAATCTTCGGCGCGCACCGGTTTAAGCCGGCGCGCCTGTTCAAGATGGTGCGCTCCAAGGCCTACCTGTTCTCTGGGGTCGAGATCCGCTGGAAGTCCGCCATTGACGATGGCGAGACCCCGACCGAGGCCAGCTTCCACTTCCCCGGCGGCCTTGCGGATTACCTTGGCGAAACCCTCACCGGGTCGAGCACCTATTCCGAAAAGCCGTTCTCAGGCACCGTCGATTTCAAGGAAAAGTTCGGTGCGCCGGGCAAGGTGGAATGGGCGATCAACTGGACCCCGTCACGTGACGGCTTCATCCAGTCCTACTGTAACACCGTTCCCACCCCCGAGGGCGGCACCCACGAAGCGGGCTTCTGGGCGGCGATTCTCAAGGGCGTGCGCGCCTATGGCGAGCTGGTGAACAACCGAAAAGCCAGCCAGATCACCCGGGACGACCTGCTGACCGGGGGCTGCGCGCTTGTGTCCTGCTTCATCCGCGAGCCGGAATTCGTCGGCCAGACCAAGGACCGGCTGGCCACCGTCGAGGCACAGCGCCTTGTCGAAGGCGCGGTGCGCGACCACTTCGACAACTGGCTGGCGTCCGACACGAAATCCGCCGGCGCGATCCTCGATTTCCTGATCCTGCGCGCCGAAGAGCGTCTGCGCCGCCGGCAGGAAAAGGAAACCGCCCGCAAGTCCGCCACCAAGAAGCTGCGCCTGCCCGGCAAGCTGACCGACTGCACCAACAAGAACCGCGAGAACACGGAGCTGTTCATCGTCGAGGGCGACTCGGCGGGCGGCTCGGCCAAGGGCGCGCGGTTCCGCGAAACGCAGGCGCTGCTGCCGCTCAAGGGCAAGATCCTCAACGTGCTTGGCGCCGCGTCGAACAAGCTGTCGTCCAACGCCGAGATCCGCGATCTGTGCGAGGCGCTTGGTGTGGGCCTTGGCACCAAGTTCAACCTTGATGATCTGCGCTACGACAAGGTCATCATCATGACCGACGCGGACGTGGACGGCGCCCATATCGCGGCGCTTTTGATGACCTTCTTCTACACCCAGATGCGCCCGCTCATCGACAATGGCCACCTCTACATGGCTTGCCCGCCGCTTTACCGCCTGACGCAGGGCGCGCGCCGGATCTACGTCGCCGACGACGTGGAAAAGGAGGCGATGATGGCCAAGGGCCTTGGGGGCAAGGGCAAGATCGACGTGCAGCGCTTCAAGGGTCTGGGCGAGATGGACGCGAAGGACCTGAAAGAGACCACCATGGACCCGGCCACGCGTAAGCTGATCAGGGTGACTATCGACGAGGACGAGCCCGGCGAGACCGGCGATCTTGTCGAACGCCTGATGGGCAAGAAGCCCGAGCTGCGGTTCCAGTATATCCAGGAAAACGCTCGTTTCGTGGAAGAAATCGACATCTGATCCTTTCCACCACTCAGAATCTGCAAAAGGCAGGTGGCACGGCGCCACCTGCCTTTTTCGTTGTGGCCTAAATCTGTGCTTCGCTACGGAAAAACGAACTTTCGCCATACCAAGCGATCAGGGGGCGTGCCTGCCCACCCCCGTGGCCTTTGGTGAATTTAGCCAACGAAAACAGTCGGAATTATGCAACACCCGCCCGTTATCCGATAGGGGCCCGTTGAATCCCGCCGCCCTGCATAGCACACCCCGCTCAAGCGGCGCCCAAATGGTACGCGCTTCCCTCACGCCACCCAGACCCGGCCCTCCCTCGGCTCTCCAGGCAGCGATCCCCATCCTGCAACCGGATCCCCCGACTGGAGTTCCCATGCCACTTTCCTCCTCTTCCGTGCGCCGCGTGCTGCTTGCCGGGACGGCTCTTGGCGCGCTTGGCCTGCCCGCCCATGCCCAAGACGCCGTCAACCTCGACGCGTACGACCTCGGCACCATCACTATCACCGCCGGCGGCTTCGAACAGCTCGTCGAGAATGCCCCTGGCAGCGTCAGCGTCATCACCCGCGAAGACCTTGAGGCCGGTCAGGTCAACAGCCTCGAAGAAGCGCTTGCCGGTGTGCAGGGTGTGGTCACGACCGGTATCGCCAAGGAAAAGGATATCTCGATCCGCGGTCTTCCGGGCGATTACACGCTGATCCTCGTGGACGGCGTGCGCCAAGGCACCCGTGAAAGCCGCCCCAACGGCAGCTCGGGCTATGAGCAAAGCTACATTCCCCCCGTCTCGGCCATCGAGCGGATCGAGGTTGTGCGCGGGCCGATGTCGTCGCTCTACGGCTCCGAAGCCATGGGCGGTGTGGTCAACATCATCACGCGCCCTGTGCCGGAAGAGTGGTCCGGTGAAGTCACCGTGGAAACCACCCTGCCCGAGGATGGTGATGACGGCAGCAGTCAGGCGCTAAGCTTCTACCTCGCCGGGCCGATGATCCAGGACAAGCTGGGGCTGCAACTCTGGGGCCGCGGCTTCGGTCAGGAGGAAAGCCAGATCTTCGACGGGAACGATGGCACCCGTGACCGCAGCCTGTCGGGGCGTCTCAGCTGGGCCATCGCGCCGGGGCATTCCATGTTCCTTGAGGCCGGGCGAACCGCGCTCGACCGCACCCGCAACGTGGGCGACAGCGTCGATCCAGACGCGCGCCGCGCCAACGACGGCCGCACCCTCAACACCCGTGAACACGTCACGCTGAAATACAACGGCACCTTCGGCAACACCGATGCCGACGTTTCGCTGAGCCGTGAATGGGGCACCCGCGAAACCTGGGGCCGCGATGCGGACACCGGGCGGATGGAGAAATCCGACCGAGAGCCGGAGATCCGCAACACCACGCTTGATGCCAAGTTCACCACCCCCTTCCAGCTGGGCGGCGACCATACGCTGGTCTTTGGTGGCCAGTGGACGGAAAATACCCTGACCGACACCAACCCCGGCGCGCTTGGTGCCCCGGTGGAGGAGTACGAGGTCGAACAATGGGCGCTCTTCGTCGAGGATGAATGGTGGATCACTTCCACCTTCGCGCTGACCGGCGGCCTGCGCTACACCGACCACGAGAACTACGGCGGTGAATGGACCCCGCGCCTTTACGCGGTTTGGAACGCCACCGATGCGCTGACCATCAAGGGCGGCGTCTCCAAGGGCTTCAAGGCGCCCGGCCTGCGCCAGACGGTGGACGGCTACTACTACACCACCGGTGGCGGCCCCGGCCGTGGCGTGATGATCGGCGATCCGGACCTGCAGCCGGAAACCTCGACCAGCTACGAGCTTTCAGCGATCTACACCGACTCGAGCTGGGACGTGGGCGCTACCCTCTTCCAGACGGATTTCCGCGACAAGATCGAAAGCTACAGCACCGGCGTGCCGATCACCGTGGGCGGCATCGATTACGAATCCCTGTGGGAATACGACAACGTCGGCAAGGCGCGCATTCGTGGACTCGAGCTGAGCGGGTCGTGGAATGCCACTGAGGATCTGCGATTTAGGGCGACCTATACTTACACCGACAGCGAACAGCAGTCCGGCGATTACGAAGGCCTGCCGCTCATGCGCACCCCCGAGAACACCGCCAGCCTGCGTGCCGACTGGCAGACGCCGGTTTCCGGCCTCGCAGCGTGGGGGACGGTCAACTACCACGGCCGCGAGATCAACGCGGGGTCGCGCATCGGCTCGAATGGGTCGGTCTACGAGCGGGACGAAGACGGCGATGTCATCGCTTACGAATACGACCCCTACACCACCGTGGACCTTGGCGGATCGTATGAGTTCAACGAAACGGTCACCATGAATGCGGCGATCTACAACGTCACCGATGAACGCCTGACCTCGACCAACAACAACAGCGTTGGCGAGGGGCGCCGCCTGTGGCTTGGCCTCACGGCGAAATTCTGATGCCGCGCGCGGCTCCTTCGGAAACGAAGGGGCCGCGTTGCTTCAAAGCCCTCCCGTGGAACGCCGCAGACACGCGCGTTCCGACGAGCCGCCCCAGGTCAGGCGCGCGGCTCCATGCGCCGATACGCGGCACGGATCAACCGGCGCGGAGAGTGTTATCCTGCCTGTATTCCTCATCGTCGAGAAGCTGCGCGGCCCGCGGTTTCAGCTGCCCAAGGACCTTGCGGGCCTTGCGCGAAGCGTCTTCAAGGCCTTCCGCAATTTGCCTTTGCCGCTGCGCCCCGTCGATCCGTTCCAGCAGACGCGCGCTGGCGGCGGTGACCCCTGTGAGGTTGGACAGCGTGTGCAGCGCCTCGCGCAGCTCTTCACGCAGATCATCGCGCTGCCGGACCGGCTGGCACAGGGCGAGGGCCAAAACCACCGCACCGGTGGACCGTTGCAATGGCACCACGTCCACGCTCCAGAAGTCGGGTGAACGGTCGCCGAACACCCGCCCCACGAAACTGCCCGGACGACCATCGAAGGCATGCGAGATGGCGTCTTCGGCCGCAGCGCTTCCCATCGGGTCGAGCAGCACCGGCCAGGTGCGCCCGCACAGCTCGCCCTTGCTCATCCCAAGTCGATCGAGCCCGCCCCGGTTCACCGCGCAAACCGTGCCGCTTTGTTCCAGGACGAGCGCGCAGACCTCGGATCGCGCCGAGATGTAGCGCATGATAGCTTCAGAGGCCTCTTGAGATAGCTGAACACTACCTACGATCATTTCCATCGAATCCGCTCCGTACCTGGCGACGGGCACTCATAGCACGATTGGAAAAACGTTTTAATAACTTTCTCAAATGTATCTTATGCCGGGCGTCAGCGTTGCCCGGCCTGCAAGATGGCCTCGAACATCGCCATCTTGAGAGACGACCCCGAGAACGGCTTCTGCACGATCTCGCAGGGCGGGTAGACGCTGGTCAACTCATCTCCATTGCCGTAGCCGGTGGCCAGAACAAAAGGCACACCCTTGCGATGAAGCAGCTCTGCCACCGGTAGCGACTGTTCACTGCCGAGGTTGACGTCCAGGACCGCGAAATCCACGTCATTGTTTTCGACCCACTTCAGTGCGCCGGCGACGCTGGACACGATCTCGACATGCGACGCACCGAGATCCTCGAGGATACCTGCGGCGTCCATGGCAATGATGAGCGCATCTTCCAGCACCAGCCCCCGGCCTTCCAGCCGCTCGGGCTTCGCGGTCTGCACCGGGGCGGGCGCTGCGGTCTGTGTGGCGGGTGCGTTTTCGACGATCGAATGAATGACTTGCGCTGGCAGGCGGAAATGCGCCTCGACCCCGGTGACCCGGTACGAAATCTCTGCATTGCCCCTTAGTTCGTGCGGGATCGAACTTTCGATGATCATGGACCCGAAGCCCCGCCGTTTTGGCGGAACGACCGGCGGGCCGCCACGTTCGATCCAGTCCATCAGGATGCCGCCGTTGCGATCCTGCGCAAGGTTGACATGAACGACGCCGCTCGGCGAGCTCAGTGCGCCGTACTTGATCGAGTTGGTCGCCATTTCGTGCAGCACCAGCGCAAGGGTGGTAAAGGCCTTGGCATCGACCATCACCTCCGGGCCTCTGATCACGACGCGGCTTTCAGTGCCCACATAAGCGTCGAACTCGCATTCGATCAGGGCCTTGAGCGACGACGGCTCCCATTGCTCCGAGGTCAGCTGGTCATGCGCCCGGGCCAGGGCCTGAATGCGCCCGTCGAGGTTGTCGGTGAATTCTTCCAGCGTCGAGGACGTGTTTCGCGATTGGGACAGCAGGCCGCGCATCAGGTTGAGGATGTTGCGCACCCGATGGTTCAGCTCCGAGATCAGAAGCTGCTGCTGTTCCTGATTGTGCTTGCGTTCAAGGTTTGCCGCATCGGTCACCTTCAGAAACACCTCGAGCAGGATCGTACGCAGCCGCTCGGCGGCGTGGCTTTCCACCGGCTTCCAAGGCAAAGACTTGCCGGTGACGGTCTGGCGCCAGACATCAAAGCTCTTACGCGGGGTCAGGCGCACGCCGTTGGGTCCCATGGTCGCGGGCTTGGCGGGATCACCGGCCCAGGACACGGTATCCTTCTGCGGACCACGGGTCAGCACGAGGTAATCGCGTGGGCGTTTCGAGATCGGAATTGCCAGCATCCCGGCCACGCGGTTTTCATAATCGCGCGCCGGGGGATGCAGTTTGCCAAGCTCATCGGTGTGAAACACAGAACTGCCGATGGAGCGGTCGAGGAACCTGCCGAGCAGGCGGAATTCTTCTTCGCTGAAGCCGTGGCCGGTGGCGTGGAATGCGTCATTCTCGAACAGCACGAGGCCGTCATGAGAGATCACCGACTTAATCTCCTTGGATACAGCAAGCAGGCTTTCGGACATCGGGCGACCGTCGGCCATATGGCCCATAAGCATGGTCTGAAGCCGCGAAGCATCCGCCTCGGCCCGCTTGCGCAAGCCGTCCTCGAACCGCGACAGCTCGTAGCTGAACATGTGCGCGAACATCTCGATGGCGGTGCGCTGTTCGTAGTCGATGTAGCGCGGGCTGTGATGGTGGCAGGCGAACAACCCCCAGAGTTCACCATCCTTGATGATCGACACGGACATCGACGCTTGGACGCCCATGTTGCGCAAGTACTCGATATGAATGGGCGACACCGCGCGGGTGACCGCCAGCGACAGGTCGATCAGCTGACCGTCGAGACCGGTTTCCGGCAGGATCGGGCTGCCGGGGTCATTCACGTCCGATATCAGCCGCAACAGCGACCGCTTGTAGAGCGCCCGCGCCTGAGCCGGGATGTCAGACGCGGGAAACATGAGCCCGTGATACTGGCTGCGGCCGTCCGCCCGTTCCTCGGCGACGACCTTGCCGGCACCATCGGACTGGAACTGGTAGACCATGACGCTGTCAAAGCCCGACAGCTGCTGCAACCCGCGGGCCGCACCCTGCGCCATCTCCGGTAGGTCACGGTCGCGGCGCAGCAGGGCGATCTGGGGATAGACTTCGGCCAGCACATCGCGGCAGGTCTTGTCGAACTTGGGCTCAAACTCGAGGATCATATGCTGGCCCGAGCCATGCACGGACACATCGAACGCCCGCCCGTTGGCCTGAAGCGCCACGCCGAACAAGCGCAGCACGCCCTCGGGGTTCTCGATGATGCGCAGATTGCGGCGTATGCGGTCGAAGCCGTCCGAGACGATCAACTCGCTCAGCGGGCGACCAAGCGCGTCGTCCCAGTGAACGCCCAGGATCCCCTCCAGGTTCTCACTCGCATGCTGGACGATCCAGTCGCTCGAAACAGCCAGAAGAGCGCCATAGGATTGCACTCGCCCAAGCTTGTGGATTGGCTCACGGTCGCAATTGGTCAGATCCACGCTTACCTGCGCATCGCTGCTCTGGGTCGGAACGTTCATAGGCTGGGCCCTTCGGAGCGACAAAGCTGCCGCTAGTCGGTCTGCAGTTCGGCGGCACGTGCGAAAAGCGCGTAACCGTCGGCGGTGTCTTGGACGATCCTCTCGGACCGGCGGCTGGGATGCTCGATCTTGTTTAGCTCGAGGCATAGGCCGCGCCACAGTTCAGGAGCATGGCCTTCGGCGAAAAACGTCGGAATATCGCATACCGAAACGTTTTTGAAAAGTGTGCGCCGCATGGTTTCGGCCCCGAGGCGCGACCCGATGACGAGGTAGTCCACCGCCACGGGATCAAGCGCGCCCCCCGCGTGGACAGCCGTGTGAGCATGGCCAAGGTCCGCAAGGTCACCGTCAAGATCATCAAGCAGCCGGTTCAGCAGCCCGCTGCTTTTCAACGCGTCCGGCGCGCTACAGGCATCCCGAAGCGCCGCGAGGGCTGAGCGCTGTGTGGCGAGGAATGAGCGCAAGTGGCGTTCTGGAGACGCCAGAAATGCCGCAAAGCTTTGCTCGGCGGCGTCATGTTCGCCGTGTGTCGCATGACGAAGTGCGTAACGGAACGCCGCAGGACGCCCCGTGATGTCGGAAATGTGGCTGTTCAACTCTGTCCGCTTTGTCCTGACCCGCACTCGGGTCGTCTTCCCTGAATCTTCCTAACGCCGGCTTCAACGCTTGGTTCCCGAGGGTATGATTTTTTTTGCCCCCTGCATTATCGGCAGCTATCAGCCCTGCTGAGACCCAAATTCCGGTGAAATGTTCGCCTGCCACTCAACGCCGCAGAATTGATCAGGACAGCTCCAACGCCACTGGCGTGCCGCAGTGACAGCCGCATCGATCTCAGCCCCAAGGGCCCTTTGGCCCCTCGTCTGGATCCCGGCGCGGAGCGCTTTCAGAACGCGTCTGCGGGGTAAATCCGGACGCGCCCCCCCACGGTGCGGAGGCCTGCGGCTGCGCGGAGCCACTCATCGGTGCGCCCGGCCCCATCTCGCCAGCCAGCTCCCGGAGGGCGGCGACGCGGTTCTCGGTCGCCGGGTGAGTGGCGAAGAGGCTGTCGCGCTTGTGGGCATGCAGCGGATTGATGATGAACATGTGCGCCGTGCCCGGGTGACGCTCGGCGGCGTGGTTGTCGATGACGGACGCGCCCTTCTGGATGCTCTGCAGCGCCGAGGCGAGCCAGAGTGGGTTGCGGCAGATCTCGGCCCCCGCCTTGTCGGCGGCGTATTCGCGGGTGCGCGAGATCGCCATCTGCACGAGGCCCGCCGCCATGGGCGCGAGGAACATCATGGCAAGCGTGCCCACGAGGCCCAGCCGTTCGCGGCTGCCGCCGAAGAACAGCGCGAAGTTGGCGAGCATCGAAATAGCACCCGCAAAAGTGGCCGTGACGGTCATGATCGCGGTGTCGTGGTTCTTGATATGAGCCAGCTCGTGGGCGATGACGCCCGCCAGCTCTTCGCGTGACAGGCGGCGCATCAGGCCCGCGGTTACCGCTACGGCGGCGTTGGACGGATTGCGCCCGGTGGCGAAGGCGTTGGGCTGGTCGGTGTCGATCATGTAGACCGCCGGCATCGGCAGACCGGCATTGCGCGCCAGCTCAGCGGTCAACTGCGGCACGCCCGACGGATCGTTGGCCGACAGCGGTCGGGCATTGTGCATCTTGAGCACCATGCGGTTCGAATTCCACCAGGTGAAGACGTTCATCCCGGCAGCGACCACCAGCGCGATCACCGCACCGCCGGATCCGCCCAGCAGGTAGCCGATGCCCATGAATAGCGCCGTCATGGCTGCCATCAGCATTGCCGTCTTGAAATAGCCCATCGGGTGCGACCTCGTTGTCCTGACTGCTGTCCTGCCTGATATAGGCGCGCCGCCCCACGGTACAATCGCTTGGCGGGACAACCGGGCGAAAGCCTGCCGCATTCCTCCCTGCCCGGCCATAGTCATACCCCGAGGGGCAGAGCGAGTCGCCTTAGGTGACGTGATCACAATCGCAGGTCACCCATGCGCAACCGTCACCGGCGACTCACGCCGCGCGCTCAACCGGCGCTCCGCGACAGGCTGTCGCACCTGCATTTTCTGCACTGCAGCAAAAGATGAGATTTGCGCCCCTGTTTTGCGCAACAATGGCCCACGGCACCGTGAGAACCCTTCAAAACGGCGTGAAACGGCGGCGTTACGCCCATTGCGCGGCAATGCGCCGCAGGGCGCTGAAGGGACGAAGTCACTAACCCGAGCCCGCAACTTACAGATCCGGACTGCGCGTGCATGACGCGCCCGCTGCCTGTCGGACGACCAAGAGGCATATAGTGAGACCATACGCAAAAATGCTGCTGGCCGCGGCGGGCGCCCTCGCCCTGTCCGGCTGCCAGTACGAAATCCTTTCGCCGAGCGGCTGGGTGGCAGAGCAGGAACGCAACCTGCTCATCATCTCCGTGCTGCTCATGCTCATCGTCATTCTGCCGGTGCTCTTCATGTCGGTATACTTCCCCCTGAAGTACCGCGCCGACCGCGAGGACCAGAGCGATTACGACCCCGAGTTCGAACACTCCAACAAGCTCGAAGCTGTCGTCTGGGGCGTTCCTATCCTCATCGTCGTGGCGCTTGGGTGGTACACCTACGTCTATACCCACCGGCTCGACCCGTACCGCCCGCTCGATCACCTCGATGCCGGCGCGCCGGTCGAGGTTCAGGCGGTGTCGCTCGACTGGAAATGGCTGTTCATCTACCCCGACCAGGGCATCGCCTCGGTCAATGAACTGGTGGTTCCCGCGGGTCGTCCGATCAACTTCAGCCTGACCTCGTCCACCGTGATGAACACGCTCTCGATCCCCGCTCTTGGCGGCATGGTCTATTCCATGGCCGGAATGGAGACGAAGCTGCACCTCATCGCCGACGAGGAAGGCACCTATCCGGGCCGCTCCGCGCATTACTCTGGCCCCGGGTTCGCCGGCATGGTGTTCGACACCGAGGCCGTGAGCGACGCAGAGTTCGACGCCTGGGTCGAGGGCATCCGCGACGAAGCCGAGCCGCTGACCCGCGCCAGCTACCTCGAGCTTGAGCAGCCCACCATGAACGTGGCCCCCCGTCAGTACGGTTCGGTCGAAGACGGCCTCTTCGGCCGCATCGTCGAGCTCTGCGTGGAAGAGGGCAAGGTCTGCATGGGCCACATGATGATGGTGGACGAACAGGGCGGTGGCGGCCTCGAGGGTGTCGGCAATGCCGCGGCCTACAGCTACGACCGCGCCCGCACCATCGACGGCTTTGGCAACCTCATCGAGCTGCCGCCGCTGGAGAGCAACGGCGGCCACGGCGGTGACCACGGCGCCGGGCACGGATCTGACGAAGAAGCGATGAACGGGGATGCGCAGAACAGCCTGTCCTACGTGCTCGCAATGGACCCCGACGCACTTTGCAGCCCCACCGGGGCGCAGACGGAGGCAAAGACAAATGGCATCTGAACACGGCCAGCCGGCCGATACCTTTTCGCCGATCTTCGGGCGCTTCACGCTCGACTGGATTCCGATCCATGAACCCATCCTCATCGGCACCTTCGCGGGCGTCGCCCTTGGCGGTCTGCTGTTCCTCGCGCTGATGACCTACTTCAAGCTCTGGGGCCCGCTCTGGAGCAAGTGGGTGGTCAGCATCGACCACAAGAAGATCGGCATCATGTACATGGTGCTTGGGTTCATCATGATGGTGCGCGGCTTTGCCGACGCACTGATGATGCGCGCCCAGCAGGCCGTGGCCGCTGGCGGCTCCGAAGGCTGGCTGCCCCCGCACCACTACGACCAGGTGTTCACGGCGCATGGCGTCATCATGATCTTCTTCGTGGCCATGCCCTTTGTCACCGGCGTGATGAACTATGTCATGCCGCTGCAGATCGGTGCCCGCGACGTGGCCTTCCCGTTCCTGAACAACTTCTCGTTCTGGATGACGGTGTCGGGCGCGCTGCTGATCAACGTGTCGCTCTTCGTCGGTGAATTCGCACGCGTCGGCTGGCTGGCCTTCCCGCCGCTGTCGGGATCGAGCTATTCCACCGGACCGGGCATGGACTACTATCTCTGGGCGCTGCAGATCGCCGGTGTCGGTACGACCCTGTCGGGCATCAACCTGATCGCAACCATCTTCAAGATGCGCGCGCCGGGCATGAAGCTGTTCGACATGCCGATCTTCACCTGGACCGCTCTGGTCACCAACGTGCTGATCGTCGCCGCCTTCCCGGTGCTGACCGCCACGCTCGCCATGCTGACCCTCGACCGGTACATGGACTTCCGGTTCTTCACGAACGACTTCGGCGGCAACGCCATGATGTACGTGAACCTGATCTGGATCTGGGGCCACCCGGAAGTGTACATCCTGATCATCCCCTGCTTCGGCATCATCTCGGAAATCGTGTCGACCTTCTCGGGCAAGCCGATCTTCGGCTACCGCACCATGGTCTGGGCCACCGCCTGCATCATGGTCCTGAGCTTCGTCGTGTGGCTGCACCACTTCTTCACCATGGGGTCCGGGGCGAGCGTCAACACGTTCTTCGGCATAACCACGATGATCATCGCGGTGCCCACGGGCGTGAAGATCTTCAACTGGCTCTTCACCATGTACAAGGGGCGCGTGCGGCTCGAGCTGCCGATGCTCTGGGTGATCGGCTTCCTCGTGACCTTCACCATCGGCGGCATGACCGGCGTGATGTTGGCCATCCCGCCCGTCGACTTCCAGCTGCACAACACCCTGTTCCTGATTGCGCACTTCCATAACGTCATCATCGGCGGCGTGGTCTTCGCGATCATCGCGGGCGTGGTCTACTGGTGGCCCAAGGCGTTCGGCTTCAAGCTGGACGAGAAATGGGGTCGCCAGGCGTTCTGGGGCTGGTTCATCGGCTTCTACGTCGCCTTCATGCCGCTGTACGCACTGGGCCTGATGGGCGTCACCCGCCGCATGAACATGTATCCGGATGCGGGCTGGCAGCCCTACTTCATCGTCGCCGCCATCGGCGCGCTGATCATCCTCTACGGCATCGCCTGTACTTTCATCTGCTTCTTCGTTTCGATCCTGAACCGCAAGGAGCTCGCCTGTGGCGGAGACCCGTGGGATGCACGGACCCTCGAGTGGGCGACACAGTCCCCGCCCGCACCGTACAACTTCCCACAGGAGATCCATGTCGTGGGTCGCGAAGCCTTCTGGCAGATGAAGAAGGAGAAGTACGCGTTCTCAACCGAGTACACGTCGATCCACATGCCCAAGAGCACGGCAACGGGCGTGGTTCTGTCCGCTCTCGCCTTCATCTTCGGCTTTGCCATGGTGTGGTACATCTGGTGGCTTGCCATCGTGATGCTGGTCGCGATGATTGGTGTGGGGATCGCGCATACCTTCAACTACAACCGCGACTACTACATCCCTGCCGATGAAGTGCGTCAGTCCGAGGCGAAAGGAACTCTGGCATGAGCACTGCAACGACAGCCCAGGAGCAATCCATGATCGAGCCCGGTGCAGACCGACCGATGCATCATGCGCGTGAAGCCCACGCGCATGAGACCGAACACCAACACCACAGCCCGACTCCCATCGGGTTCTGGATCTACCTGATGAGCGACTGCATCATCTTCGGGACGCTCTTCGCCACCTACGCGGTGCTCGGCTACAGCTATGCGGGGGGGCCCTCCCCCGCAGATCTCTTCGAGCCCAGCTTCGTGGCGTGGGAAACCGGGCTGCTGCTGTTCTCGTCGATCACCTTCGGCCTTGCCATGCTGCAGGCCGACAAGCGGAACGTGAACGGCGCCCTGATGTGGCTGTCGGTCACCGCGGCCTTCGGCCTCGGGTTCATCGCGATGGAGATCTACGAGTTCAACCACCTGATCCACATCGGGGCGGGGCCTGATCGGTCGGCCTTCCTGTCGGCGTTCTTCGCGCTGGTGGGCACCCACGGTCTGCACGTCACTGGCGGCCTGATCTGGCTCTTCACGCTGATGGTGCAGATCAAGACGCACGGGCTGACCCCGGCCAACAACCAGCGCCTCGGCACCCTGTCGATGTTCTGGCACTTCCTCGACCTCGTCTGGATCGGGGTGTTCTCCTTCGTCTATCTCGTGAGGCTCGTCTGATGGCTGAACATACCGAACACTCCCACGGCACCATGGCCAGCCTGATGATCGGTTTCGCGCTTGCCGCAATCCTGACCATCATCCCCTTCTACCTCGTCATGGGCGAGGTCGACATGACCGCCAATGCCAAGATTGGCTGGATCATGGGCCTCGGCGCGGTGCAGATCATCGTTCACCTCGTGTTCTTCCTTCACGTGAACAAGAATGTAGAAGAAGGCTGGACCCTGACCGCGACGATCTTCTCGGTGGTCATCCTCGGGATCGTTCTCGCAGGCTCGATGTGGGTCATGCACAACATGAACGAGAACATGATGCCCGCCCACGAGATGGAGCAGCAGATCGAACAGATGCGCTCGCTCCAGTCGCAGGAAGGCTGAGGCATGGCCTCCCCCGACCAACGAGGAAAGGCCGCCACTGGCGGCCTTTCCCTTTCCCGCCCCGCGAAGATCCGGCTGGCCATCGTCACCGCCATCGCGCTTTTCGGGATCTGGGGCTTCGGCAGCCTCGGCGTCTGGCAGATCAACCGCCTCGCGTGGAAGACCGATCTCATCGCGCAGGTCGACGACCGGCTTGCCGCCGATCCCGTCCCCCTGCCCCCGGCATCAGACTGGCAGGATGTCAGCCGCGACGACGAATACACCAGTGTGACGCTGACCGGCACTTATCTCAACGACGAGGAGGTGCAGATCTACACTCCCTCCGATTACGGCCCCGCCGACTGGGTGCTGACCCCGATGGAGCTGACCTCGGGCGGCATCGTCATGGTCAACCGCGGGATCGTGCCGCAGGACATCGCCCTCACCGGCGATTTCGACCGCATCGACGGCGAGACCACCGTCACCGGCCTGCTGCGGATCTCGGAAAGCGAAGGCTGGCTGTTCTCGCGCGACAGCAACCCCGACGAGGGGCTGTGGTATCGCCGGGACATCGGGTCGATCACCGAAGCCAAGGGGTTCGAGAACGCAGCGCCCTTCTTCGTGGACGAAGAGTTGGCGACCACCGACAGCTGGCCGCGCGGCGGCCAGACAGTGGTGAGCTTCCGCAACTCGCACCTGAGCTATGCCATCACATGGTTTGCGCTCGCCCTCGTGGTGGCGGTTGCCTTCGTGCTGGTGCTGCGCTTCGAGCTGAAGCGCCGCTGACCCTTGCGCGCTGCCCTCGCGACAGGGCGGCGCGTTCTCTATACTGCGACCCAGCGATCTTGCAGCGCAGCTATATGCTCTGCACCGATCCCGCAGCAGCCCCCGATCATCGTGGCCCCCGCAGCGACCCATCTTTCGGTCCAGCGCAGGTAGGCTTGCGGCGACAGATCGTCCCGGATCGTCGCCAGCACCTCGTTGGCGGCGCCATCCTCGCCCCGCGCGGTAAAGGCGTTGGCATAGACCCCCACGGAAATCGCCTGCTCTGCCGCATCAAGCTGCGCGCGCGTCTCGCGCACCGCGCGCTCCATCACCTCGGGCATGGAGCAGTTGAACAGCACCGCCCCCGCCCCCAGTTCAACCGCGAGCGCCACCGCATCGACCAGCGGCTCGCCCGAGCGCAGCGCCGGCGGGCGGGTGTCGTCACCGGGATCGTCCCGCAGACTCCACGAGATCCACAGCGGCTTGTCCGTGCCGGCAACCGCGTTCGCGGTAACGCGCGCCTCGGTGAGGCTGCTCATGGTCTCGGCCAGCCAGAAATCGGCATAAGGCTTTAGCGCGCTCACCAATACCGACAGGATGCGTGCGCCTTCCACGGGGTCGAAATTGCGCGGCAGGTAGGAGCCGCAGGCAGGCGGCAGGGATCCCGCCACCCGCGCCCCGGGGCGCACATCGCGCACTGCTTCGGCGGCCTCGCGGGCAAGTCGCCCGGCAAGTGCGGCCAGCTCGGCCCCCCGTGCGTCAAAACGGTCCTTTCCGAGGTGATAGGGCACGACGGCATAGGTGTTGGCCGTGGCAATGCTGGCGCCTGCGCGAAAGAACGCTTCATGCGCCTGCCGCACCGCGTCCGGCGCATCCATGAGCGCCCCCGCCGACCATTCCGGCTGGGTCAGTTCCGCGCCGAAGCGCATCAGCTCACGGCCAAGGCCGCCATCAAGAAGGGTGATCTGCGCGCCGCCCTGCACCATGTCCGGCCCCCTGCCGTCAAAAGGGAAAAGCGGGGGCCGCGTATCGCGCCGCCCCCGCTTCGCAGGTAGCTTGCCCCGGTCATCCTGCCAAGGGCCGCCGCTCGTGGCAGGACCAATGGGACCTCAGGCCTCAGGCTTCGGGCAGCCATTCCTCCAGCGTGACCTCGAAGGTCATGCAGATGGGGTTGCCTCCCGAGACGAACGGCCCACCGTGGATGATCCCCGAAGGGTCGGCCACGACACCCGACAGCGACGCCTCGACCGATCCGTCCTTGGACCGCACTTCACCGGCAAGGCTGACGATCTCGACCGCGGGCCCCGAGACGTGGATCTCGGTACCGTCATTGGCCAGCACGCAGGCATCCACGAGACTGCCGAGCGCGCCGCGCACAAAGGCGTTCTCGAACCCTTCCGCAAGGCACAGCTTCTCGATCCCGCGCACGAGATCCTCATTGGGCGCGATACGGGCATAGGCGACGCGGCCCATGCGGCCCTTCTCAACGACGGATCCGGGCTGGTCAGGCATGAGATTCATTGCGGGCGTCCTCTCTGAAGGGCTGTAGCAGGGGAATGTTGGTTTCAGGATCGAAGCTCTGGCGCAGGCTGAAGCCCTCGAAGGCAGTGACCAGAACCGGGATCGGCGTCGGCCCGATGATCGAGCGGTCCGGCAGGATGTGCCCGCCGCGATACTCGCCCCCCGAGGTGCGGATGGCGGCGTGGCAATGGACCAGCGGATCGCCTTCGGAGCTGAGCCCAAGCGTGGCATTGCCGAAGATCATGCAGGTCGGGCCAGCGTCGATGGGCGCCGAATAGGCGATCACCGCCTGCCCCGACGGATCGGGCGGCGCCACGCAATACGACAGCTGCGAAAAGAACCCGCCAAGGATCGTCGTCGAGGCCGAGGTCACGCCGACCGCCCGAAGCGGCTCGACGATGGCATCGCGCAGCGACTGGCCGGGCGTGAGGAGCAGGCGGAAATGCCGCCCCTCGAGATCGCTCTCGGACTGGATGCGGACCGGGTTGAAGCGGCCCGGGTGGCGCATGGACCGCGCCCGGTGCCGCGAAGGAAACTTGTTCATGGGACTGGTCCCTTGCGTTGAGGCGGCCCGCTCAGGCGGAGACCGCGGCCAAGACCCCGTCAGCCGGGGCCTGTTGCTGTTTCATCTCGTCACGGAAGCGGCGCCAGCGGCGCTGGTAGGTGCGGCTGCCCTCGAGGATGCCTTCGGCCGTGGCCTCGTCGATCTCGCGCACGATCTTGCCGGGGCTGCCAAGCACCATGGAATTGTCGGGAATGACCTTGCCTTCGGTCACCAGCGCATTGGCCCCGATCAGGCAGTTGTTGCCGATCTTCGCACCGTTGAGGATGGTCGCCCCCATGCCGATGAGGGTGCCGTCGCCGATCGTGCAGCCGTGGACCATGGCGCGGTGACCAATGGTCACGTTGCGCCCCACATGGATGGGAAAGCCGGGGTCCACATGCAGCACGCTCAGGTCCTGCACGTTCGATCCCTCTCCGATCTCGATGATGCCGTCGTCGGCGCGCAGCACCGCGCCGAACCAGATCGAGGCGTCGTTGCAAAGCCGCACATCACCAATAAGCGTGGCGGTAGGAGCGACCCAGGCCTCGCCGTCTTCCGGCCCGCGCGGGGCCGTGTCTCCGAGGGCATAGCCGATCATGAGGCCATCCCGTAGCTGCGGGGCGCGACGCCATCGAGCACGCCGCCGATGGTAAAGCCGCCGTCTACAGCCAGCACTTGCCCGTTGATGTAACCCGACTTGGACCCATCAAGCAGGAACAGAGCCGCCTGCGCGATTTCCTCGGAAGTGCCGTAGCGGCGCTGCGGCACGGTGTCGATCCAGCCCGCACGCATTTCCGGCGTGTGGTGATCACGCACCAGCGGCGTTTCGATCGGGCCCGGCGCGACCGCGTTGACGCGAATGCCGTGTTCGCTCAGCTCGACCGCCATGACCTTGGTCATGGAGATGACGCCGCCCTTGGTGGCACCATATGCGGTGCGGCCCACGTTGCCCATCATGCCCGACACAGATGCGATGTTGACGACAGCACCTTCGCCACGCGGCAGCATCCGGCGCGCGGCGGCCTTGGAGACCGTGAAGCTGCCGATCAGGTTGACCTCGAGCACCCGGCGAAACTCGTCCGCCGAGGTGTCGAGCGCACGGGCGTCATGCCCGATCCCGGCAGAGTTCACCACGCCGTAAAGCGTGCCGAAGCTGGCTTCGATTTCGTCGCAGAATGCTTCGACCGCGGCTTCGTCGGTGACGGAGGCCGCGCAGGTCAGCACATGGTCCGGATTGGGCAGCGAGGCGCGCGCGGTCTCGAGCGCGGCTTCGTTCATGTCCAGAATGGCGACCGCAAAGCCCGCCTTCTGGCAGGCCTCGGCGGTGGCATAGCCGATGCCCGACGCCCCCCCGGTGATGAGGATGGGTTTTACGATGCTCATGGGTTCTCCTCCCATATGGGGGTCAGTCTTGTGGCGGGGTGGCCAGAAGCACGAGTTCGGAGGTGATCGAGACGCGCCCCTGCCCCGTGGCAAGGATGCCCTCGAAGACGTTGGCGCTGCTGTCGACCACGGCGATGTCGATGTCCGCGTGACTGGGGCTGACATGGCCACGACGGACGAGAAATTCCGACACGTGGTCCTGCATGATGCTGTCCCCGGCAAAGCCCGCGCCGTTGAGACTGCCAAGGCCGATCACCGTCGCGCCGTCCCAGCCCATCTGCTCACAAAGCGCCATGCAGGTGGCGGGGATGTCCTCGTTCGGACGCAGGGTGACGGCAAGCGCCGTGGGCTTGGCCGCATCCTCGCCGACAGCGCCGAACAGACTGAAATTGGTTTCGGCGTCAGGCTGACGGTCGAAGAAGGCGGTCTCGAACCCCCGGGCGCGCAGGGTCTGCCCGGCCTCGGGGACGGTCTGGCCGCCCAGCAGATGCCCCAGCGCCCGGCGGCCATTGGCCAACGTCCAGATGCCGTGGCAGTGGACAAAGCCCGCCTCGCCGTCACGGCCCACGGACATGTAGCCCTGCCGGATCCGCGCCGGCCCCTGCGGGCTGCGCGGGGCGGAATACCACGCCAGCCGGTCCGGAAATTCCGACAGCGCCGGCACAACGTAGTCGATGCAGCTGCAGGCAAGGTTTTCGATCTCGACGAATCCGCCCTTCACACCCGCAGCATCGAACGCAGCGATGACCGCCGCCTCCAGAGAGGCTTCGCCATCGCAGGTGATTTCGATCTCGCGCAGGGGGGTGGCCACCGCCTGAACCCGCGCCTCGGCGGCGGGTCCGGGGTGGCGCAGCGGGGCGTTCACCCCGGGCAGCGCGTCTTGAGCGGGGCTGGTGTTGCGCATGGCAGCGGTCACTGCGCGGCCTCCAGCGTTACCAGCCCGCGCTCCACGAGGGTCTCGCGGATCAGCTTCTTGGTGATCTTGCCGTAGGAGGTCTTGGGCATCTCGTCGAAGAAGAAGACCTTGCGCGGCACCTTGTAGCCCGAGACCTTGGGTTTCAGGAACGACACCACGTCCTCTTCGGACACGGTTGCCCCCTCGCGCGCGACGCAGACGGCGACGCCCACCTCACCCCACTTGGGGTCGGGGATGCCAAGGACCGCCACTTCGGTTAGCCCGTCGAGGGTCAGCAGCTTTTCCTCGATCTCGCGCGGGTAGACGTTCGAGCCGCCCGAGATGTACATGTCCGAGCTGCGCCCGGTGATGTAGAGGTAGCCCTGCTCGTCCACGTGCCCCAGATCGCCGGTGCGGAAGAACCCGCCCCGGAAGCTTTTGGCATTGGCCTCAGGGTTGTCGTAGTAGCCCGCAAAGACCGCCGGGCCGCAGACGCAGATCTCGCCGGTCTCGAAGGGCGCAAGCTCGCGGCCCTCGTCGTCCTGGATCGACACCTGCATGCCGGTGCGCTCGTGCCCGCAGGAGCCGACGCGCATGTCCGCATCCTCAGCGAAATGCTCGGAAGGCGGCAGCACGGTGATGTTGCCGGTGACCTCGCCAAGGCCGAAATACTGCACCAGCACCGGGCCCAGCTTGTTCAGCGCATATTTCTGATCGGCGCGGTACATGGGCGCACCGGCATAAATCACCTGCTTGAGGCTCGAGCGGTCATGCTCGTCCACCGAAGGGTCCTCGACCAGCATCTTCACGATGGTCGGCACGGTGAACATGTTGGTCACCTTGTGCTCGGCCACGAGGAGCCATGCCTCGGAGACATCGAACTTGCCCTTGGGCAGCAGCACCATGCCGCCGCCCGCCGCGGCGTTCACCAGCTGGTGGATGCCCGCACCATGCGAGAGCGGCGCCACCACCAGAGACATGTTGTCGACGTTCGAGCCGGGCATCAAATCGTTGAGGTGATTGAGCACAACGAAGGACATGTGCCCGTGGGTCAGAACGGCCGCCTTGGGACGCCCGGTTGTGCCGGAGGTGAAGAAGAACCAGCAGGGATCGTCGCGGTCCACCGGTTCGTTGGCAACGCTTGCGCCCATGAATTCGGACACGATGGTGTCAAAATCATCCGCGCCGTCACCGCCAATGGTGATGTGCCGGTCAATGCCGTCACAGGCCGCCACATGATCGGGGAATTCGGCCCCGGTGATCATCAGCGTCGACCCCGAACTTTGCGCCAGCCACGCCACCTCATCGGGGCTCTGGCGGAAGTTGGTGGGCACCCAGACCGCACCAAGCCGGAAGCAGGCGAACATGCTTTCAAACATCTGGTTGCAGTTCTGCGACTGCACCAGCACGCGGGTGCCCTTGGTGACGCCGAAGCGTTCCATCATGGCCGCGGCAAGCGCCGACACGCGGGCATCCATCTCGGCCCAGGTCCAGATCGTGCCCTCCCAGATCACCGCCGGGCGGTCCGGGTAACGGCGCGCGTTGCGGGTGAGGAAATGGGCAAGGTTGGCCACCCGGGTCGTCTGGGGCGCGATGCCCCCCACCGGGTCCGCCAGGGGGGAGGTGAAGTTCATGTCATTCATTTCACACGCTCCATGATCGAGCAGTAGTTGGCGACGGCAGCGCCGCCCATGTTGAAGACCCCGGCCACGTTGGCCTTTTCGGCCTGCACGCCCTCGGGCGCCTCGCCGGCCAGCTGCATCGCAGCCATCACGTGCATCGACACGCCGGTGGCCCCGATGGGATGGCCCTTGGACTTCAGCCCGCCCGACAGGTTGATCGGCAGCTTGCCGCCCCGCGCCGAGACACCATTGCGAATGACGTCCGCTCCCTTGCCCGGCTCAGCAAGGCCCATGGCTTCGTATTCGATGAGCTCGGCGATGGTGAAGCAGTCGTGGGTTTCGACGAAATCAAGATCATCGAGCGTCATGCCCGCCTCTTCAAGCGATCCCGCCCAGGCACGGCGCGCGCCGTCGAAGGCGATTGGATCGCGGCGCGACAGGGCCAACACGTCGTTGGTGTGGGTCGATGCGCGGAAGGCGATGGCACGCTCAAGATCGGCGGCGATGTCGGGGTGCACCACGATCATGGCAGCGGCACCGTCCGAGATCAGCGAACAGTCGGTGCGGCGCAGGGGCTGCGCGACGTAGGGGTTCTTGTCACTGATGGTGTTGCACTGCTCGACCGAGAATGCCTTTTGCATGTGCGCATAGGGGTTCGCCGCGCCATTGGTGTGGTTCTTGGACGCGATCATCGCCAGCGCTTCGGACTGGTCGCCGTATTTCTGGAAATAGCTCTGCGCGATGCGTCCGAAGAGGCCCGCAAAGCCACCCGTGACGTCAGCTTCTTCCTTGCGGTAACTGGCGCCCAGCAGGATATCGCCCACGTCCGCGGTCGGCAGGGCGGTCATCTTCTCGACGCCCACGACCAGCGCCACCTTGCCCCGGCCCGATTCAATGAAATCAAGCGCCGCATACAGCGCGGCCGACCCGGTGGCGCAGGCGTTTTCGACCCGCACGGCGGGCTTTAGCGCCAGATCCTCGGCCACCATGCCGGGCAATGCGCCGATGAAATCCTGCTTCGAAAAGCCGTTGTTGAAGCAGCCGACGAAGATGCCGTCGACCATGGACGCAGGTACGCCTGCGTGGTCCAGCGCCGGGGGCACCACCTCGGCCAGCAGCGCTTCGGTGTCGGGGGCTTCGGATTTGCCGAAACGCGTGTGCGCCCAGCCTGCGATCTGTGCCAACGTCATGGGATTCTCCTCCTGGTTTGGGTCAGGCGCTGTGACGCGGTCTGGACCCTGATTTCGGCGCCTGCGCGCTGTCGCGCGGGCGGATGTTGCTGCCATGCCCGGCGCCGTGACGGCGTGCGAGACGGCTTTCGACCTGCTCTACCGCCTCGGCGATGCGGGCGGCGATTTCGTGCTGGCGGTCGGGGCTCATGCGGCTGTCGATGGCCGCCACCGACAGCGCTCCGACAGCGTGCCCGTCGGGCATGCGGATGGCGCGGCCGATGGCCCAGCTGTTGGCCAGCACCATGCCGGGGTTAAGCGCCCAGCCCCGTTCCCGGGTCTGGGCCACCGCATCGCGCAGGGCCGGCACCGAGGCGCGGGGGTAGTCCTCTGCCAGCAGGCGGGCGTTTTGCTCGAGGATCTCTTCGACCTCGTCATCGTCGAGCGCGGCGAGTATCGACAACGATCCGGCCCCCACGCCAAGCGGGTGGCGGTAGCCCACTTGCAAGGCCTGAACGCGGATCGGGAAGTCGCCTTCCTCTTTGTGGACGCACAGCGCGAAGACATCGCGGCGTACGGAGAGAAACGCAGTGTCTCCAGTGGCTTCAGCGAGCCTTTGAACGCTGTCGTGGGCCACGTCGAGCAGCCCGAACCGCTGCGCCGCAAGCGAGCCGAGCAGATAGATTTCCTCGCCCAGCATGTAGCATTTGGTCTGGGGATCCTGATCCACCATGCCGCTATACATCAGCGACAGCAGCAGCCGGCGGGCGGTTGGACGGCTTAGGCCGGTTTCCTCGACGATCTCGCCAATGCCCATGCCATGCACCGGATTGCGCCCGAGCAGCGGCAACAGGCCAAGGGCGCGGGACACGCTTTGCGCCCCGGCGATCTGCCCCTGGTCGGGAAGAGCGATTCTAGGCTGCTTCATGCTGCGACCTTCAACTTGCGATGTTCCTCCCCTCGGGCGGCCTGCCTTATTAGACAGTCAACGAAACCGTGATTTTCGCCCAATGCATCCACATTGTGGACACCCATAAATGATGACAACGTGCATGCTGCTTCGTCAAATGATTTATTTAACCTTTAAATTCAGATAGATGATTGTAATTGCCGAAAATGGTGAAGATTCTTGACCAAATCGACTTGAATCGAAGTCCACCTTATGGACACACTCCAGCACGCTGTTGGAGGACAGCACCGGATTTCGACATATCCTAGGGAGGACATCATGACCTATCTGCGCAAGACGGCGGTGGCATTTGCCGCACTGGCCCTCACCCACACAGTTTCCGCAGCTTCGGCCGAGACGCTGCGACTGTCGCACAACACCGGCGACACCACCACCTGGCAGAAGGGCTCGGACAAGTTCGCGGAACTGGTCTCGGAAGGCACCGGCGGCGACACCACCGTCCGCATCTTCCCCAATGCCCAGCTGACCGGCGGCGACCAGATGAAACAGGCCGAGATGGTTGGCCGCGGCTCCATCGACTTCGTCGTCACATCGGCGATCAACGTGACCCCGCTGGTCCCAGAGATGGCGGTGTTCTCGCTACCCTACCTCTACTCGAACTACGACGAGGTCGATGCGACCACCTCCGGCGCACCCGGCGAGCGCATGGGCGAGATCCTCGCCGAGCACGGCCTGCACCTGCTGGCCTGGGGCGAGAACGGCTTCCGCGAAGTGACCAACAACAAGCATCCGATCAAGACGCCCGATGACCTTTCTGGTCTCAAGATGCGCGTCGCGGGTCCGATGTACATCGACGTGATGGAAGCGCTCGGCGCCAACCCCCAGCAGATGCAATGGACGGAGACCTTCTCGGCGCTGCAGCAGGGCGTGGTCGACGGCCAGGAGAACCCCATCGGCGCGGTGATCATCCCGCAGCGTGTCTACGAGGTGCAGAAGTACATCACCCCGTGGCACTATTCCTACGACCCGATCTTCATCGCCACCTCCGAGAAGAACTGGGAGAGCTGGGATGAGGAAACCCGCGAGCTGATGTCTTCTGCCGCCGAAGAAGCGATGGAATACCAGAAGGAAATCACCCGCGAGGCAACCGCCTCGGGTCTCGAGACCCTGAAGGCCGAGGGCATGGAGGTTTACGAGCCGACCGATGCCGACCTCGATGCCTTCCGCAGCGCCACCCAGACCGCCTTCGACAAGTGGGCGGACAAGGTCGGTACCGATCTCGTGGGCCTCTTCCAGGAGACCATCGAAGGCGGCTCCACCGCTTCGCAGTAAGCGCATGCGATGACACGGGGGGGGCGTCGACCGAAACACGGTCCGGCGCCCCTTGCATATCGGCCCGGCGCGCAGGCCCGCGCCGGGCGATCCCCCACAGCGCCGCCCCAAGGCATGGCGGGCCCCGTACCCGACCGGAGCGCACTGGGAAACCGATTGTGATTGCGCTAACGGTTCCGGCAAAAGTTCCTGCGCGCTCATACGAATCGACGCCCGTCTCGGGAGGAGACCATGAAGAAACTTCTGCACAATTTCGAAGCCTGGATCTCGGTGGCAATCTTCCTTGGCATGACCGCCATCGGGTTTGCCAACGTGGTCGTACGCTACCTGACCAGCTATTCCTTCGCCTCGACGCAGGAGTTGCTGCTGACCGGCTTTCTTTTGCTGACCGTATTCGGTGCCTCCATGGCTGCCCGTGAAGGCCAGCACCTGGCGGTGACCTATTTCGCCGGGCTCTTCGGCGCCCGCGTCGAAGGCATCGTCAAGATCATCGCCGCCATCATCAGCGTGGTGCTGCTGCTGCTCGCCGCGTGGTACTGCTGGGAGCTGGTGGCGAACCAGCTGGCGTCAGGCGTGACCTCCCCGGGCCTCGGGGTTCCGGCCTGGTACTACTCGGTCGCCCTGCCTTTCGCCTTCGTGCTGATCGCCATCCGCACAATCGAGTTCACCATCAGTGACCACCGCGAGACGCGCGATCTCATCGCCGAGGCCGCCCGCGTTCCCGGCACCCCGCCCGAGGATACGCTGCGCAAAAACACCACCCGCCGCACGGAGGCCGCAGATGCTTGATATTTCCGCGGGCACGCAAATGCTCATCCTCTTCGCCTTCCTGCTGCTGATCCGGGTGCCGGTGGCGTTCTCGCTCGGCGTGTCTGCCATGTACGCCATGTGGCAGATGGGCTTCGGGCTCGATCTCGTGGGCGACCTGATCTCTTCGGGCATCACCAAGTTCTCGCTTCTGGCGATCCCGTTCTTCATTCTCGCGGGCATGCTCATGGGCACCGCCGGCCTTGCGGACCGCATGGTGCGCTTCTTCCGCATCCTCATCGGCTCGCTCCCGGGCGGCATGGGGGTCGTGGGCGTGGTCGTGTCGCTGTTCTGGGGCGCGGTCTCTGGCTCGGGCCCGGCCTCGGTGGCGGCCATCGGCCCGATGATCATGCGCGGCATGGTCGATGACGGCTATTCGCGCGCCTATGCCGCGGCTCTGGTCTGCACCGGCGCGGCGCTTTCCATCGTGATCCCACCGTCGATCGGCCTCGTGGTCTACGGTGTGATCGCCGAAGTCTCGATCGGCAGCCTCTTCATCGCGGCGATCCTGCCGGGCATCATCATGGGCGTCATGATGCTGGCCACCCTGCCCTTTGCCCGCCGCCACGCCGGCGGCGCTCCGGATGCGCTTGCGGAAAAGCACCGGGCCGAGGTCTCCTACGGTGATGCGCCCTGGGCCAAACAGGTCTGGCTCAGCTTCAAGGACGCCTTCTGGGGCCTGCTGACCCCGGTGGTGATCCTGGGCGGCATCTACGTGGGCATCTTCACCCCCACCGAGGCCGCCATCATCGCGGCGGTCTACGCCATGGCTCTGGGGTTCTTCGTATACCGCACCCTGACGCTGACCTCGCTGGTTGAGGTGGTCAAGGAAAGCGCCCGCGCAAGTTCCGTGGTGCTCATGGTGGTGACCTTCGCAAGCCTCTTCGGCTGGGTGGTCACGGTAGATGACGTGGTCGGCAAGTACTCCGAGGCGTTGCTATCGTTCTCGCATGCGCCGTTCCTCGTGCTGATGGTCATCGCGCTTGTGCTGCTGATCGCCGGTATGTTCATGGACGCCATCACCATCATGTTCATCTGCCTGCCGGTGTTCCTGCCGGTGGTGCATGAAATGGGCTGGGACCCGGTGTGGTTCGGCATCTTCCTGTCGATCACCCTTGCCATCGGCCTCTTCACCCCGCCGGTGGGCATCAACCTCTTCGTGGCGGCCAACATCACCGGCCTCACGCTCGAGCGTATCGCCGGCTCGGCCCTGCCCTTCCTCATCACGAGCCTTATCGGCATCGCGGTGGTGGGCGCATGGCCCGAACTGACCGGCTACCTGCTCACCTGGATGCAGTAAGCCTCGCGCCGGGGCAGCCCACCTGCCCCGGCCACCCCTTCCCCGACGCCGCCATTGCCAAGAATACTCCGGGGGCGTCGCCGCAGGAGACGGGGACGAAGCCCCCGGCCTATCGGCTGACCCGGCAGCACGGCACTGTCCCACCACGCGCCCCCATCTGATCCTGCATGCGCCATTCCTCCGGCCATGGAGACATGGCGATCCGGCCACCGCGCTGTCGTGCAGATAGAGCTGGGCCAGCCACCCATCGTCAGCTACCCCGGTCCGCAGACGCGAAGCCGCGCAGCGGCCAGCGGCGCATGCCCGTGCTCTTCCCCCACATCCCCGCCCCTACCGAGAAGCGCCTCCAGACACTTGCGATCCCGTTGCACGGGTCAAGGCGCATGAGACGAGCTCGAGGGACATCACGAACGGCACCGGTGGGTCCTGCGCGGGCCTGTCGCCCACACACGGCTGCCCCCGCTTGACACTTCGCCGCGAGGGCGGAACTGTCGCCGCGCCGCCTTCCCGGCATGCACTGCCCCTGAAAGGACCCTCCATGACAATCATGACCCTCGAAAGCCTCGCCCAGCAGGTGGCGAGCGGACAGATCGACACCGTCCTCGTGGCGTTTGTCGACATGCAGGGGCGGCTCATGGGCAAACGCTTCCACGCGGCGCATTTCCTCGACAGTGCAGGCAGCGGGACACATTGCTGCAACTACCTCATCGCCACCGATCTCGATATGGCGACCCCCGAAGGGTATGACGCTGTGAACTGGCAGAAGGGCTTTGGCGACTACGCCCTGAAGCCCGACCTTGCCACGCTGCGCCCGGTGCCGTGGCTCAATGCCACCGCGCTGGTGATCTGCGATCTCTTCGATCCCGCCACGGACGCACCCATCGCGCTGTCCCCACGTCAGATTCTGCGGACCCAGATCGAGCGCGCCCGCGCCATGGGATTCGAGCCGATGATGGCGACCGAGCTCGAATTCTTCCTCTTTGCACGCAGCTATGACGAGATCCGCGCCAGCGGCTGGCGCGATCTTGAGACGCTGGTGCGCTACAATCAGGATTACTCGATCCAGTTCGGCGCCCGCGAGGAACACATCATGCAGCCGGTGCGCAATGCGCTCTATGCCATGGGTGTGCCGGTTGAGAACACCAAGGGCGAGGCCGAGGCAGGCCAGCACGAGCTCAACATCCGTTACGCGGACGGGATGCTGGCCTGCGACCAGCACGTGATCTCCAAGCAGGCGGTGAAGGAAATCGCCTTCCAGAAGGGCCATGGTGCAACCTTCATGGCCAAGTGGCAGGCGGACAAGGTGGGCAGCGCCGCGCACCTGCACCAGTCGCTGTTCGAGGGCGGCCGCAATGTCTTCCACGACCCGAAGGGCGACCACGGCATGTCGGGGCTGATGCGCAGCTACGTGGCCGGGCTGTTGAAATATGCGCCCGACTGCCTGCTGCTGATGGCGCCCTACATCAACAGCTACAAGCGTTTCGTGCCCGGTACATTCGCCCCCACCCGCATCGCGTGGTCGGTGGACAACCGCACCGCGGGCTTCCGCCTCGTTGGCGAGAACACCAGGGCGGTGCGGGTCGAAACCCGCATCCCGGGCTCCGACATGAACCCCTACCTCACCGCCGCCAGCCAGCTGGCCGCCGGTCTCGCGGGGATCGAGGAAGGGCTGGACCTAGCGCCGCCCTCCACGGGAGACATATACGGCGACGACCGCGCGCCGGACGTGCCCTCGACGATCGAGGCGGCGCTGGCAGCGTTCCAAGGCTCGGAGATGCTGCGGACCGCGCTGGGACCGGAGGTCATCGCGCATTATTCCCGCGCCGCCGAGGTCGAGATCGAGGATTACGCCCGCGCGGTCACCGATTACGAGCTGCGCCGAGGCTTCGAGAAGGCCTGAGCCCATGCCAGTGCGTGCGACCGACCGGTAGTCCTGCCACCATCCAGGGACGACGGGCAAACGTCGTCTGCCGGAATATCCTGACAGGCTGCTGACGACGTCGCCGTCCGAGAAGCCCGGCAACTGAACACCGCGTTTCCGGCCGTTCTCGTTGCGCCGAAGGCCTCAGATCGCGTTGGGAGCCAAGAATATTCCGGCGAAACACGGCGTCAGGGTGTTGGCTCTGCAGCCTGCCAATCATGCGGCGCGCCCCGCGACGGCGCGCCGCCGCGCATCAGGCGATGGTGGTCGTGAGGCTGCCCAGCCCCTCGATCTCGACCCGGCAGACATCGCCCGACGCCAGCTTGCCCACACCAGCAGGCGTGCCCGTCATGATGAGATCGCCCGGAGCCAGTTCCACGCTTTGCGACAGGAAAGCGATGATGGCGGGCACGGGCCAGATCATCTCGGACAGATCACCGTCCTGCTTCAGGTCATCGTTGACCCAGAGCTTGATGGCCCCCTTGTCAGGGTGCCCGACCCCGGACACCGGGTGCATCGCCGCGATGGGCGCCGAGCGGTCGAAGCCCTTGGCAAGATCCCAAGGCCGGCCCATGTCCTTGGCCACCGCCTGCATGTCGCGGCGCGTCAGGTCGTTGCCCACCGCGTAGCCCCAGACATGGCCGAGCGCGTCGCTTTCGGCGATGTCACGGCCGCCGGTGCCGATCGCCACCACCAGTTCCGCCTCGAAATGCAGGTTCTCGGTCTGCGGCGGATAGGGAATGGTAGCGCCGTCCGGCACCACCGTGTCCCCCGGCTTCGAGAAGAAGAACGGCGGCTCACGGTCCGGGTCCTTGCCCATCTCGCGGGCGTGGGCGGCGTAGTTGCGTCCCACGCAGTAGATGCGGCGGACGGGGAAACGCTCGTCGCTGCCGACAATGGCAACCGAGGGTTGCTCGACCTTGGGTATGTCTTGGGCCATGGGGGCTCCTTTGCGGGTCTGGCGCGCCGAGCGGCGGCACGGGTCCGGGCCAAGCCATAGCCTCGTGTGCCCCCCGGAATCCAGCCTTGCCTGCCTGAGCGGCGCGCGCGCCCGAGGAAGTTGCCTGTCTCCACCCACTGTTGCCACACCAACGATTGACACTCCCCCGCCCTGCACGCTCAATCGGCGCCCGAAAGGCCCGGCACGAATGCGGGGCGACGACTCGCAGAAGGGAAGAGGGACGATGACCGGCGCAGGGCAGCAGGGTACACGCAAGACCGTCGCGGTGATCGGGGCGGGCATCGTCGGGGTGTCTACGGCAATATGGCTGCAGCGTGCCGGGCATGACGTGATCCTCATTGACCGCGACGGCCCTGCCGCGGGCACCAGCCACGGCAATGGCGGCGTGCTCGCCGCCTGTTCGGTGGTGCCGGTGACGACCCCCGGGCTTTGGCGCAAGGCCCCGGGAATGCTGCTGGATCCGAACCAGCCGCTGTTCCTCAAGTGGCCCTACCTGCCGAAACTGGCACCGTGGCTCATGAAATACATGTCCCACGCCACGCCCGAGGCGGTGCGCCACCGCGCCCGCGCCATGACTGCGCTGATCGGCAGCAGCCTCGACGACCACCTTGCTCTTGCGACGGGAACCGGGGCCGAACGCTGGCTGCACCCGGACGATTACCTCTTCGTCTACAACGATCGCGCCCATTACGAGGGCGACGCCTTCGGCTTCGAGGTGCGGTGCGAGAACGGGTTCAACTGGGACATTCTCGAAGGGCAGGCCTTCCGCGATTACGATCCCATCTGGTCCCCCACCCTCGGCTTCGCGGCGCGCTTCGGCGATCATGGCCGGGTGTCGGACCCCGGTGCCTACGTCAGGGCGCTGGCCGATCACGTGGTGGCGCAAGGCGGCAGGCTGATCCGGGCCGAGGTGACGGACGTGGCGCAGGCGGCCGGGCGCCTCACCGGGCTGCGCGCCGGGGGAGAGACCATTGCCTGCGACGCCGCCGTGCTGACCACGGGGATCTGGTCCGGGCCTCTTGCCCGCAAGCTGGGGCTGGACGTGCCGATGGAGGCGGAACGGGGCTATCATCTTGAACTGCTCGAGCCGTCGGTAATGCCCCGCGCACCGATGATGATCGCCGCGGGCAAGTTCGTGGCGACCCCGATGGAAGGACGCATCCGCCTTGCAGGGATCGTGGAGTTCGGCGGGCTGAAAGCGCCGCCCTCGCGCGCGGCCTTTGCCCTGCTGGAACGGCAGATCCGCGCGGCCATCCCGGGGCTGACGTGGAAAGACACCCGCGAATGGATGGGCTTCCGCCCCTCGGTGGCCGATTCCCTGCCGGTGATCGGCCCGGCCCCAGCCGTGGAGGGCGCCTTTGTGGGGTTCGGCCATGACCATGTAGGCCTGACGGGCGGTCCGCGTAGCGGCCAGCTGTTAGCCCGGATGGTGTCCGGCACCGCCACCAACACCGATGTCGCGGCCTATGCCCCGGACCGGTTCCGCCGATAGGCCCATGACGAGGCTTGGTTGAGCCTGTCGCGGGCGCCCCCTCGCGTTCCGCAGAAAAGGCCCCTGAAAGGCTCTTGGCTGCGCCCGGAGTGGCTTCACCCTCCCCCGGCTTTCGGTCTATGAGGTCACGCAAACGCCCCGGTCTTCCCCGGCTGCCGCCCGACGCGACATGCTACATGGCCGTTGGGCGTGCTCCCGTTGCCAGCCCGGACCGAGCCATGCCCCCGCCCGGACACCATTCAAAGAGGACCGTTTCGTGTCTCCGCTTGCCTTCTGCGCCCGCAACGGGCGCTGGCTTCTGGTCGCAGGCCTTCCCGTGGCCATTGCCATCCCGCCCCTGGCCATCGCCATACGACCCCTCCTGCCCGAGCTTGTCGCACTTATGCTGTTCCTCGCCGCCCTTAGGATCGGCCCGAGGCGCGCGGTCGGCGCGCTGCACGAATTGCGCGGCACCGCGCTTCTCGCGCTGTGTTTTCAGGTGGCGATGCCCCTCACCATGCTGGCGCTGTTTGCGCTGGCGGGGGTCGAAACCCACCCGGCGGCGCTTGCGCTGGTGCTGGGCTGGTCGGCCTCGCCCATCGCCGGAAGCCCCAACCTGACGTTGATGGTGGGTGGAGATCCCGCGCCGTCGCTGCGGCTGCTGATCTTCGGAACGGCGGTGCTGCCGCTGACCGTTGTGCCGGTGTTCTGGGGCCTCCCGGTGCTTGGCAGCGCCGAGGCGGTGACCGCCTCCGTGCTCAAGCTGTTGGCCACGATCGGGCTGGCGGCAGGGCTGGCCTTTGCGCTGCGCACGTGGCCCCTGCGCGAGCTGACGGATAAAGGGCGCACCCGGATTGACGGTCTGTCGGCGATCACCATGACCGTGATGGTGCTGGGGCTGATGTCCGAAGTGGGCCCCGCCCTGATCCACCGCCCGGTGGAACTGGCCGGGTGGATGGCGCTGGCACTGGCGGCAAACCTCGGGCCGCAACTGACGCTGGCCTGGCTCGGACGCGGAAAGGTCGCCCCCGCCACTCTGCCCGCCCTTGCGATCAGCGCTGGCAACCGCAACATTGCGCTGTTCCTCGTGGCGCTGCCACCGCAGGTGATGGACACCCTGCTGCTGTTCATCGGCTGCTACCAGGTGCCGATGTACCTCACGCCCCTCATCATGCAGCGCGTATACCGACAGGAGCGCTGAACTCCCGGGCGCTTCGCCGCTCAGATCCAATGCGTCCCCCGTGACGGCCCCACCGCGGTGCAGCGCCGGGTGCGACTGGTGATTTCCCCTTTGACGAGGGTGGCAAGCGTGCGATGACCGGGTATACCGCAAGCAAGGCGCGCCCTGCCATATCCCGCGCAGGCCTGCCATCCGCGTCGCAGCCCACGGGCTGAACCGCGGTAGACAAGAAGACTGTTCCCGAAGGCATGCGCCACGATCCATGCCTTCGCGCCAAGGACACCAATGGTGGCGGACCCCGCCCCAGCCGCATCCGCGCCACAAGGCCGGACGCGGGCCGCGCGACTTAAGGAGGCCAGCGCATGACTTTCGACCGCTCGATCAAGATCGCCCCGTCGATCCTTTCGGCTGATTTCGCCAACTTCGGAGCCGAGATCCGGGCCATCGAGGCGCAGGGCGCCGACTGGGTCCACGTGGACGTGATGGACGGCCATTTCGTGCCCAACCTCACCTTCGGCGCGCCTGCGGTGAAGGCCTTCCGTTCGCATGTGAAAACCTTCATGGACGTGCACCTGATGATCTCGCCGGTGGACCAGTATATCGAGGCCTACGCCGAGGCGGGCGCGGACATGATCACTGCCCATGTCGAAGCCGGCCCCCACATCCACCGCACCCTGCAGGCCATCAAGGCCCAGGGCGTGAAGGCTGGGGTGGTGCTGAACCCCGGCACCCCGGCAGAGGCCGTCGAAAGTGTGCTCGACCTGTGCGATATGGTGCTCGTGATGACCGTGAACCCCGGCTTCGGCGGGCAGAAGTTCATCCACTCCTGCGTGGATAAAACCCGCAAGATCCGCCAGATGATCGGCGACCGCGAGATCCACATCCAGATCGACGGCGGCATCACTCCCGAAACCGCCCCCCTCGTGGTCGAGGCCGGCGCAGACGTGCTGGTCGCGGGCTCGGCGGTCTTCAAGGGCGGCTCGGTGGACAATCCCGACGTCTACGGTGCCAACATGCGCGCCATCCGCGAGGCGGCCGAGGGCGCCCGGGCAAAGGCGGCCTGAGCCATGGCCGCCATTCCCCCCGTATGCAACTTCGGCTGGCAGGCCCCGGGCTTCCACCTGCCCGCCACCGATGGCCGCCGCTACCGGTTCGATGACATCAAGGGGCCGAACGGCACCCTGGTGATGTTCATCTGCAACCACTGCCCCTACGTGCTCGCGGTGATCGACCGGATCATCCGCGACGCGCGCGAGCTGCAGGCGCTCGGCATCGGCGTGGCGGCGATCTGCTCCAACGATGCCGAAGCCTACCCACAGGACGGCTTCGACAAGATGCAGGAGATGGCGGAGACGTACGACTTCCCCTTCCCCTACCTGCACGACGAAAGCCAGGGCGTGGCCCGCGCCTATGATGCCGCCTGCACTCCGGACTTCTTCGGCTTCGACAAGGACGGCGGCCTGCAATACCGCGGCCGTCTCGATGCCTCGCGCCGCGAAGCCGGGGACCCGGACCTGCCCCGCGACCTCTTCGAGGCGATGAAGCAGGTTGCACAAACCGGGCATGGCCCAAAAGAACAGATCCCCTCCATGGGCTGCTCCATCAAGTGGAAGACGGCCTGAGGCCAGCGCGCCCGACCCATCTTCTCTTTACAAATACGCAAAATGGCGGGCCGCCCACCACGGCTCGCCCGCCGACCGGACGCGAAAGGCCAGCCCACATGAAAGCCGTCATCTTCGATCTCGACGGGACGCTCATCGACAGCGCTCCCGACCTGCATATCGCCGCCAACGGCATGCTGCGAGACGAGGGCCTGCCCAAGATCACTTTCGAACAAACCCGCAGCTTTATCGGCAAGGGCGTGGGCGTGCTCGTCTCGCAGGTGATGCAGGCCGTCGGCGCAGGGAATGACCCCGAAGAACACGCCCGCCTGCTGGGCCGCTTCATGGACCGTTACGAGGGCGAGCCCAAGAACACCGTCTTCTATCCCGGCGTGGTCGACGCACTGGCCCGGCTCGAGGCCATGGGCTGCACCCTTGCGCTCTGCACCAACAAGCCCGAAGAGCCGACCCGCATCGCCCTGCGCCACTTCGACCTTGATCGCTACATGAAGGTGGTGGCCAGCGGCGACACCCTGCCGGTCAAGAAACCCGACCCGGCGCCCCTGCTGCACGTGATGCGCGAACTCGGCACCGACGGCGCGCTCTACATCGGCGACAGCGAGGTCGACGCCCAGACCGCGCAGGCCGCGGCAGTGCCCTTTGTGCTCTACACCGAAGGCTATCGCAAATCCCCGGACGAGCAGTTGCCCCACGCCCATGCCTTCGATCACTGGGACAAGCTGCCGGACATCGTCGCCGCCCACTTCGCCCCGTCCGAAGCCTAACCTCGGCGCGGGCCGCCCACCACGGCGCCCCAAATTCCTTTCCAAGGAATTTGCCGCCCGGGCCCAGGTCTCTGCCCGGCGGCCCTGTCGCCGCCGTGCAACAACTGGCCCTGCAGACCCCGGCGCTTGCAACCTTTCTGCCGGCAGTGTCATTTGACCCCGCATGCCCGCCGAGCTCTTCTGCGGGAGAGCCCAATCCGACGGAAAGCAGCAAGATGACCTTCAAAGCCCCGCCGCTGATCGCCCTGGCCCTTGCGGCCTCGCTCGGCCCCGTTCAGGCCTTCGCCCAGACCGCGACCCAGGACACGCCCCAGACACCGGCCCAGACAGGGGACCGGAACACCCCCGACCCGGCCGACTGGCCCGCAGTCCTCGCCGAAGCCGAGGGCGAAACCGTCTACTGGAACGCGTGGGGCGGCTCGGACTCCGTCAACGCCTTCATCGACTGGATCGGCGACAAGGCCGCCGAGCAGGGGGTCACCCTCGAACACGTCAAGCTGTCGGACACCGCCGAGGCGGTCTCCCGCGTTCTGGCGGAGAAGACCGCCGGGCGCGACAGTGGCGGCGGCATCGACCTTGTCTGGATCAATGGCGAGAACTTCGCCGCCATGAAGGACGAAGGCCTGCTCTTCGGCCCATGGGCCGAGGAGCTGCCGAACCGCGCGCTCACCAACCCGTCCAACGCCGCCCTCACGGCGGATTTCACCGTGCCCACCGAAGGCTACGAGAGCCCCTGGGGCATGGCGCAGCTGGTGTTCTTCCATGACAGCGCCCGCCTTGCAGAACCGCCGCGCAGCATGGCCACCCTGCTGGCATGGGCGCAGGCCAACCCGGGCCGCTTCACCTACCCGCAGCCGCCGGACTTCATCGGCTCGACCTTCCTCAAGCAGGCGCTGATCGAGTTCTCGCCCGACATGATCGCCCTCGAAAGCCCCGTGGACGCTGCCGATTACGAGGCCACCACCGCGCCGCTCTGGGCCTTCCTCGACGAGCTCACGCCGCAGCTGTGGCGCGAGGGGCGGGCCTATCCCCAAAGCAGCGCGCGTCTGATCCAGCTCATGGCCGACAACGAGATCGACATCGGCATGGAGTTCAACCCCAACGCCGCCTCCAACGCCATCGCCAACGGCCAGCTGCCGGACAGCGTGCGGTCCTACATCCATGACGGCGGCACCATCGGCAACGCCAGCTTCGTCGCCATCCCCTTCAACGCCAACGCCAAGGCCGGCGCCATGGTGGTGGCCGACATCCTGCTCTCGCCCGAGGCGCAGGCCCGCATGGCGGACCCGGCGGTCTGGGGCCTTGGCACCGTGCTCGACCTCGAGGCGCTGAGCCCCGAGCAGAAGGCCCCCTTCGACGAGATCGCCTTCGGCCCGGCCACGCTCGAGCCGTCCGAGATGGGCACCCCCCTGCCCG
This sequence comes from Salipiger pallidus, assembly GCF_014643635.1. Lineage (GTDB taxonomy): Bacteria > Pseudomonadota > Alphaproteobacteria > Rhodobacterales > Rhodobacteraceae > Salipiger > Salipiger pallidus. The sequence goes on along the minus strand of NZ_BMJV01000004.1, from coordinate 262,555 downwards.
AGCCGCACCCCTCGTGGATGGTGCGCCTCGAGGAGGACTGGACCAGCCGTTACGGCGTGGCCGAGTGACGTGACGCTGCTGCGGCTTGCGCCGATCCTGACGCTGGCCGTGATGCTGGGCCCGGTGATTGCCGGGCTCGGCGGCACGCTGCTGCCCGCCATCGGCATCATGCCGGTGCTGGGCAGCGCCGAGCCGGGCCTTGGCCCCGTCCGCGACCTTCTGGCATGGCCCGGCCTGCCCCGCGCCGCGGGGCTGAGCCTTTTCACAGGGCTGGCCTCGACCGCGCTTGCCCTCACCCTCACCATGCTGATCTGTGCCGGATGGCAGGGCACGCGGGCGTTCTCGTGGCTTGAACGGGTGCTGTCGCCGTTGCTTTCGGTGCCCCATGCGGCAGCGGCCTTCGGCCTTGCCTTCCTCATCGCGCCCTCGGGCTGGATCGCGCGGCTGATCGCGCCGGTGGCGGGGTGGGAGCGCCCGCCGGACCTGCTCATCCTTCAGGATCCCATGGGCCTGTCGCTGATCGCCGGGCTGGTGGTGAAGGAGATGCCGTTCCTGCTGCTCATGAGCCTTGCCGCCCTTCCCGCCCTGCGCCCCGCCGAGACGCTGGTCACCGCCCGCAGCCTTGGCCACAGCCGCACGGGCGGCTGGCTGCGCACGGTGTTCCCGAGGCTCTACCCCCAGCTGCGCCTGCCGCTCTACGCGGTGCTGGCGTTTTCCATGAGCGTCGTGGACGTGGCGATGATCCTCGGCCCGTCCACCCCACCGACGCTGTCGGTGCAGGTGCTGCGCTGGATGAACGATCCCGACCTTGCCATGCGCCTGCGCGCCGCCGCGGGGGCGGTGCTGCAATTGCTGCTGACCCTTGGTGCGCTGGGGATGTGGCGTCTTGGAGAGCTGCTCGTCGCCCGCGCGGGACGGGCGTGGATCGAGACCGGCGCACGCGGCCCCCGCGACGGGCTCCTGCGCGGCGTGGCCCTGTTGGCGGGGGCGGTTTCGGCGGGGGCCGTGGTGCTTGGACTTGCCATGCTGGCAGTCTGGTCGGTGGCCGGGTTCTGGGGCTTCCCGGCGCTATGGCCGTCGTCGCTGACGGCGCAGGGCTGGACCCGCAGCGGCGCGGCGCTGGCCGGACCGGCGGTGCAGACGGCGCTGATCGCCGGGGTTTCCGTAGGCACCGCGCTGCTGCTGGTCATCGCCTGCCTCGAGGCTGAGGACCACCTTGGCCTGCGCCCCGGGCGGCGGGCGCTGTGGCTGCTCTATCTGCCGCTTCTCGTGCCGCAGATCGCCTTCCTGCCGGGACTGCAGGTGCTGGCGCTGATCTCGGGCATGGACGGCACCCTTGGCGCAGTGATCGCCGCGCATGTGGTCTTTGTCCTGCCTTACGTCTTCCTGTCCCTGTCGGACCCGTGGCGGCGCCGCGATCCGCGCCATGCCCGCATCGCGCGGGCGCTGGGGGCCTCGCCCTCCCGCGTGTTCTGGCGGGTGAGCCTGCCGATGATGCTGCGCCCGGTGCTGACCGCCACCGCCGTGGGCACGGCGGTCTCCGTGGGGCTGTTCCTGCCGACGCTGCTTCTGGGCGCGGGCCGGGTTCCCACCCTGACCACCGAGGCGGTGGCACTGGCCTCTGGCGGGTCGCGGCGGGTGGTGGGGGTCACCGCGCTGGCCCAGACCGCCGCCGCCTTCCTTCCCTTCGCGCTGGCTCTCGCCATTCCCGCGCTGGCATGGCGCAACCGCAAAGGCATGCAGCATGGCTGACACCGACCAGACCGGCCTCGTACTGGACCACCTGCGCCTGCTGCGCGGCCCTGAGGAGATGCTGCGCGTTGACGCCCGCATCCCGCCCGGAGAGGTGCTGACCCTCATGGGCCCGTCCGGGTCCGGCAAGTCGACGCTGCTTGCGGCCATAACCGGCACCCTGCCCCGCGCCTTCCGCAGCCACGGGCGCATCGCCCTGAACAGCACGCCGCTCGATGGACTGCCGCCGGAGGCGCGTCGCACCGGCATCCTGTTCCAGGACCCGCTGCTGTTCCCGCACCTGTCCGTGGGCGGCAACCTTGCCTTCGGGCTGGATCCCGCCGTGAAAGGCCGCGCCGCCCGCCGCGCCCGTATCGATGCGGCACTGTCCGAGATCGGGCTTGAAGGCCACGCGTCCCGTGACCCCGAGACCCTCTCGGGCGGACAGAAGGCGCGGGTTGCGCTGATGCGGGTGCTGCTGTCGAAGCCCCGCGCACTGCTCTTGGACGAGCCGTTCTCACGACTCGATGCGGCGCTGCGGGATCAGGTGCGCAGGTTGGTCTTTGACCGCGCCAAGGCCGAGGGCCTGCCCGTGCTGCTGGTCACCCACGACGCCGCCGATGCCGAAGCGGCCGGTGGGCCGGTGATATCCCTCGAAGGATAGCCGGGGCCAAGCGGTCGACAGCCGCCTGCCCGGCATGGCGGCACCTGTTCGGCACGACCAAGTTGGAGCGGGCAGGACCACGGGGGGCATGGCGCTGCAACTGCACCCCATGCACCTTGGTGCTTTGTGCTTTGTGGCGCCTCCGGCAGGGACTGTTCACGGCTGTCAAAGAACGGCGGGTTCAGCCGCTTGAACGGGCAAAGACGGTGACGCTGATCCAATCAGGCGAGACCGCGGGACGGGATCGATCAAGCGGGCTGTGGTCGCCCACACCACGCACGTCTGAGGCACTGCCCCGATCAAACGGGCCAGCGCCCTCAGGCCGGGGCCAGCTTGCTTGGCGGCAGGATGCCGGTCAGGCCGGACGGTTCAGCCGTGTTTCGAGATCGCGGGCGTATTCAGCCATCTTGACCCGGAACTTCTTTTCCATGTTACCACGGGCCAGCTTCATGGATTGCACCATGAGCCGCGCCGACAGGGTCTGCGGCAGCACCTCGAAGGTCATGACGATGCGGGTGCGGCCCCGCGACAGTGCCATCACGTCGATCACCGTCACCGCGTCGAGCCCGCCCGATCTGGCCTTGTAGGTCAGACGGTTCGGCGCGTCGTATTCATCAAGCGTGATGTCCGCCGTGCGCTCCTTGCCACGAAGCTTGAAGCGGGCGGTCCAGGCCAGTTCCTCGGGAGCGTCGGGAGAGCCCGAGGTGCGCTGAAGGTCCACGCCCCGGCGCATTACCTGCCGTTCAATCTGTTCGAACCGGGTCAGTTCGGCAAAGACCTGCTCTGCCGGTGCCTCGATATCTTCGCGCGTGGAAAACTCCATGTGCCCCGCTCCATCCTTCAAGATGTTGTCGTCATGCTCGATTTTGCCGGGCAGTGTCGCCTCAATCCAGCCGGTCCGCAAGCCAGTTGCGCAGCAGGAAATGGGCGATGGACCCGGGCCGCGCGGGCCGCAGGGTGGGATCGTCGCCCGCCTGCGCGTCGGCCAGCTCCTCGCGGCTGACCCAGCGCGCGTCCTCGATCTCGGCGGGGTCGACGGTGATCTCGGTGTTTGTGGCCTCGCCGTGGCAGCCGATCATCAGCGATGCGGGGAACGGCCACGGCTGGCTGGCAAGATAGCGCACCGCGCCGACCCGTACGTCGGTCTCTTCGAGCACCTCGCGGCGCACGGCGGCCTCGAGGGTTTCGCCCGGCTCCACAAAGCCCGCGAGGCAGGAATACATCCCCTCTGGCCAGCCCGGCGAGCGACCCATGAGGCATGAATTCCCATGCGTCACCAGCATGATGACCACCGGGTCCGTGCGCGGAAAATGCGGCGCGCCGCAGTCAGGGCAGACCCGCTGCCAGCCCGCGAGGAACGGCTCGGAGCCATGGCCGCAGCGCGAACAGAACCGGTGCGAGCGGTGCCATTCGAAAAGCGCCCTTGCGGTCGCCGCCAGTTCGGCATCGCGCGGGGTGAGCGAGGTCAGAAGGCTGCGCAGTTCCACGAAACGCTCGTCGCCCCAGCAGGCCGGGTGGCGCTGTTCGCTGAGGTCGTGAAAGCCCTGATCGGGTGCCTCGCCCGCGCCATCCCACGCCGTCAGCTCGTGCGAGAAGACCGGTGCACCACCCTCCTCGAGGCCGAGAAAGATCGGAGGCTGTTCTGCATCCTTCAACGCCGCATGATCCAGCGGCAGGCGCATCGGGGTGGCACCTTCTCCGACCACGAGGATCTTGCCGCGCCAGAAGACCAGCGTGCGGGCGTCCTCGCGCTGCATGAGCGAGGCAAGGGCGGGGATGTCGCCACGCAGATGCGCCGCCCGGTCCAGCCCCGATCCGCCGAAGGTCACCTGTTCGCTGTGTTTCATTTTTACTCTCCCGGCCTCGCGTGCGCCCTGCATCGCATGCGCTGCAATCAGAGGCAATTCGCCACACATCACGAGAGCTTGCGGAGGGACACTGCACACCAGTCGCACCTTGCGGGCGGTTCAGGACGAGGCCCGGGTGGATGGCCTGCGCGTCCCGGGTCCTGAGGATGAATGTGACATTCGATGGGATCGCAGGGGGTTGCAAAGCGCCCTTCCCTCCCTTAGATGCAGCCTCGAGAGGTTGGCGCGGGCAGGCGCCTCGCCAACCCGGTCAGGTCCGGAAGGAAGCAGCCGTAACGAGCCCCGCTTGGGTCGTTGTCCAGCCTCTCACTTACCTCCCCCTCGCATGATCGTTCATGTCCCGGTGCCATCGCGCACCGGGGGGAGACGGTCTTGACCAAAATCAAGGCCGACATGGGCCTCATCCGCTACTCTCGTGGCAGGACTTCGGACATGGGAGAGGAGGCCCATCATGATGACCAGAGAGCACGGCTCGATCATGCCAAGGCGCAGCTCGATGAATGGAACGCCCAGATCGACAAGCTCGAAGCGGAAATGGACCGTCACAGCCTCGAGGCGCGCAAGTTTTATGCGAAGACGCTGGAGCTGATGCGATACCAGCGCAACGAGGCAGAAAAGCATCTCACGACAGCCCGCGAGACCAGTGATGATGCATGGGATGACGTGAAGGACCGGTTCGAGATCGCCTGGACCGGCATCATGGATGCGCTGCACCGCGCCAGCCGCTAGGTCCCAGAGGGGCGCACCCGCTGGAAGGACTGACCGCCGACACCAAACCGCAGTCAGCCCCGCGATAACAGGCTGCTGAAAGAACATGTTGAGGCCTCGAATGGCCATGTACATCGTGGCCCACAATGCGCCTAAGATCCTTCGACGCGACAAGATGTGCCCAAGGTGCGGTATTCAGTTTCGGCGCAGCTGAAGCGCTGATGCCTTAGGCGGCCTGATGGGCTTGTGCCCGGATCGCGTGGCATGTCTTACGATCCACGGTCGAGGGCAGATCGGCTTTCAAACCGCCTGCGGTCAGTGTTCCGTTCAGTGCTCGGGCCAGGCCCTAATCACGACCGGCCCATGATCAGCCGCGATCGTGCTGGGCCTCCGCCGCATCGCTCGCGTCGCCCATGGCCCAGGCCATCTGTGCGTCGGTCTCGATCGCGCAGGGGCGCACGCAACGAAGCCGCCCGAGCGCTTCGTCCGGCGCCTCGCCCGCCTCGATCATCAGGCGCAGCGCCACCATGCCGGACCGCCCGCAGCCGCCCCTGCAATGCACCAGCACCCGGCCGCCGCCCAAAAGCGCACGCCGGGCAAACTCCGCGATCCGATCCCAGCGCACACTGGCCGCCGCATCGGGCGTGCTGAAATCAGGGATCGGCAGATGCTCCCACTTCGTGCCGTGATCCTTGAGCCACCTGCCGATGGCCGAGGCGCCCACCTCGGCCAGCTCGTCCTCGGTCACCAGCGTGATCACCAGCGCCGGCCGCCAGTCGGCGATATGGTGAAGGTCCCCCTGCAGGTTCCCTCCCCGCCCGGGCAGGGCAGACAGGGCAAGAATGCCCTCGCCGACAGTCAGCGCGTGGATCTTGATGGTCTCGCCATCGGGATCGGGCGGAGGCACGGCCACGGTCATGGGCGCAACTCGGCGAAGGTATCGCAGGCGCGGATGTCACCGCTGTCATAACCGGCAGCGAACCACCCCTCGCGCTGATCCGAGGTTCCGTGGGTAAAGCTGTGGGGTTGCGGCACCATGCCGGCACGCCGCTGCAACCGGTCGTCGCCAATCATCCGCGCCGCATTCAGCGCCTCCGCCATGTCGCCGGGCTCGAGCAGGTCTTCAACGCGCGAGGCCCAGACCCCAGACAGGCAATCCGCCTGCAACTCGAGCCGCACTGTCAGCGCATTCGCCTCGGTCTGGGCGGCAGCATCGCGGGCGTCGGCCACCTGCCCGAGGATGCCAAGCTCGTTCTGGACGTGGTGGGCGACCTCGTGGGCGACGACGTAGGCGGCGGCGAAATCGCCCGTCGCCCCAAGCTCCTGCGACAGCGTGGCAAAGAAATCGGTGTCGAGGTAGGCCTTGCCGTCGATGGGGCAGTAGAACGGCCCGGTGGCCCCGCTTGCGTTGCCGCAGGGCGATGAGGTCTGGCGCGAGAACATCACCAGAACCGGCGGGCGATACTCGCGCCCGAGATCTTCGGCGAAGATCTCGGTCCAGACGTTCTCGGTGGTGGCCAGCACCCGCGTGGTGAAATCTGCGGCGCGCTCTTCCTCGGCGTTGGGCTCACGGCTCTCCGAGACGCTGCCGCCACCCGAGGCCTGCTCGAGGATCGGTGTCACGTCGATGCCGGTGAAGTAGCCGAAGGCAAGCAGCGCGATAAGCCCGAGCCCGCCAATCCCTCCGCCCAGCACGATGCCTCCGCCGGACCTGCGACGGTCCTCAACGTTGTTGCTGCGCCTGACACCCCGTAGCCGCATGGCCATTCTCCTGCTGGTGGGGATGGCGCCGCATCTCACGGCACCGTGAACCCGATGGGACAATAACGCTTTAACCGGCGTTTCGGTTCAATCACCATGGTGGTGGCAGCGTATCCGCGCATTGCGGCGAATACCGCTCAGCCCGGTTTACCTTGGCCGCGCCGGCGCATAACTTGGGAGCGATCTCCACCCGGAAGGCCCCATGTCCGAGCAGCCCGACCAGCACCCCGCAGACGCCAGCCCCAAGTATCAGGTGCTTGCCCGCAAGTATCGCCCCGAGACCTTTGCCGATCTCGTGGGCCAGGATTCCATGGTGCGCACGCTCAAGAACGCCTTCAAGGCGGGGCGCATCGCACAGGCCTTCATCATGACGGGCATCCGCGGCACCGGGAAGACCACGACCGCCCGGATCATCGCCAAGGGTATGAACTGCATCGGCCCCGACGGCACCGGCGGCCCCACCACCGAGCCTTGCGGTCAGTGCGAACATTGCCGCGCCATCATGGAAGGCCGCCACGTGGACGTGATGGAGATGGACGCCGCCTCCAACACCGGCGTCGGCGACATCCGCGAGATCATCGACAGCGTGCACTACCGGGCGGCCTCGGCCCGCTACAAGATCTACATTATCGACGAGGTGCACATGCTCTCGAACAGCGCGTTCAACGCGCTGCTCAAGACGCTCGAGGAGCCACCGGCGCATGTGAAGTTCATCTTCGCCACCACCGAGATCCGCAAGGTCCCGGTCACGGTGCTCTCGCGCTGCCAGCGCTTCGACCTGCGCCGGATCGAACCCGAGGTGATGCTGACCCTGCTGCGCAGGATCGCCGACGCAGAACAGGCGCAGATCTCCGACGACGCGCTGGCGCTGGTGACCCGCGCCGCCGAAGGGTCGGCGCGCGATGCGACCTCTCTGCTGGATCAGGCGATCAGCCACGGTGCGGGCGAGACCACGGCGGACGAGGTCCGCGCCATGCTCGGCCTTGCGGACCGGGGCCGGGTGATGGATCTCTTCGAGAAGATCATGCACGGCGATGCGCCCGCAGCCCTCACGGAGCTGTCGGCACAATATGCCGACGGTGCTGACCCGCTGGCGGTGCTACGCGACCTCGCGGAGCTGACGCACTGGACCTCGGTGGTCAAGATCACGCCCGAGGCGGCCGAGGATCCGACGATCTCCCCCGATGAGCGCGCACGCGGACAGGCGCTGGCCACGAACCTCGGGATGCGGGCGCTGACCCGCATGTGGCAGATGCTGCTCAAGGCGCTGGACGAGGTGGCGCAGGCGCCCAACGCCATGATGGCCGCCGAGATGGCAGTCATCCGGCTGACCATGGTGGCCGAGCTGCCATCGCCCGAGGAACTGCTGCGCAAGCTTCAGGACACGCCCCCGCCGCCGCCCCCCGGCCCCGGTGGAGGCGGCTACGCCAACGCGCCCGCAGGTGGTGCTGCGCATGCCGACACACAGGCCATGGGCGGCCCCGCCCCGACCCACTCCGGCCCCTCTGGCCCGGTGGCCCATCACGGCAACGCCGTGGTGGCGGTTGCCGCGGACGCAGCGCTGGCGCGCTTTCCCACCTTCGAACACGTGATCGAGCTCATTCGCGCCAACCGCGACGGGCTGCTGCTGGCGCAGGTCGAGCGGCACGTTCGCCTCGCCGCCTACCAGCCCGGCCGGATCGAGTTCACCCCTGCGGACAACGCACCCAATGATCTTGCCCAGAAGCTTGGGGGTGCGCTGCAGCGCTGGACCGGCAACCGATGGGGCATCACGGTGGTGAATGGCTGCGAGGCGCCAACGGTCTACGAGCAGAACAACGCCGCCGAACTGGCCCGCCGCGCCGAGGCCGAGTCGCACCCCCTCGTGCAAGCCGCGCTCGCCGCCTTCCCCGGTGCGCAGATCGTTGAGATCCGCACGCCAGAAGACATCGCGAACTCGGCCCAGTCGGAAGCGCTGCCCGAGGTCGAGGACGAGTGGGACCCCTTCGAGGAAGACTGAGCCCCGCCCGTGGCGGCGTCTTACCGTTTGCGTATTTGGAAAGAGAAGAAACAGGGAGCGGCGCGTTCGGAAGCGGGCCGTGCTGCCCGGCTCTGTTGCCGGCCTCGTTGCACGCGCGAGCTCCGCGTGCGAGGGGTCGTTGGCCACATGGCGGAAACCGCCACACTCCCCCGGCGCGGCCCCCTGCAGGTTGCGCCCCACTGTGGCTCGCGCCGCCTTGAGCCTTGAGCCTTGAGCCTTGAGCCTTGAGCCTTGAGCCTTGAGCCTTGAGCCTTGAGCCTTGAGCCTTGAGCCTTGAGCCTTGAGCCTTGAGCCTTGAGCCTTGAGCCTTGAGCCTTGAGCCTTGAGCCTGAATAGCGAGCCGCCAGCAACGCGCAAGAACAGATGCATCGCAGGGCCCATTCGGCGAGTTTCGAATCATGCTCCCCGAGCCACAGTGTCTCGGGCGGCGCGGTCGGCTTTTGCCGGCGCCGACCTGATGCCCCGCCTCATCGGACCGGCGGGCTGAAAGATGCGCGGCTTTGCCCATCTTCTGTTAAAAAAATACTCACAATGCACGGGTGCCACGGGCACTGCGCCAGAGGGTCAGGTCCCCATCATCGCAACCGTCCGGCGCAGCCCCTCCTCGAGCTCCACCACCGGCTCCCATCCCAGGAGCGCCCGCGTGCACGAGATATCGAGGACGCTCGATTTCACCTCGCTCGCCACCGGCTCGCGCCGCAACTCAAGGTGGCCTCCGGCAATGCGCGGTACCAGCTCGGTCATGCGCAGCAGGGACGTTCCCACACCTGTGCCGATGTTCAGCACCGTCACGGGCTCGGGCAGCGGCACTTCGCAGGTACGCGCCACGGCGGTGCAGAAATCCGAAACATGTATGTAATCGCGCAGACTCTCACCACTGCCAAAGACCGCGAACGGCGCGCCGCTGCGCAGCTTGTCGAGAAGGATCGTGACCACCCCGAAGGACGGTCCTGCAAGGGGCGCGCCGTAGACATTGGCCACCCGCAGGATGGTCAGCCGGAATCCATGGCGCTGCGCCAGCAGCATGAGCGCCTGCTCTGTCGCCATCTTCTGCAACGGGTACCACCCCTTGGGCTGCATCGGCGCGCTCTCGAGAATCGGCAGATCATCGGTGTCACCGTAGACCCCGGCAGAACTGAGATAGACCAAGTGGCCCCGCCAGCCGGATGCCACCAGCGCCTCGGCGAAGGCCACTTGCGGCTCGATCTCGCGCCGCGACACATCCGCGTAGCTGTCGAACGGCACCCGCGGGCTGGCAAGGCCCGCGCAATGCACAATGGTGGCATCCGGTCCAGTGACCCAGTCGGCGCCAAGGACATCAGGCGTCTCGATATTGGCAAGCCCTGCATCGGGGACCGGCAGCGGGCGGCGTGACACGCCGCAGGCTTCGATTCCCGACACCGCCAGGTGCGACAGGATCGCATTGCCCAGGACGCCCGAACTTCCCGTCACGTAGATCATATCCGCCTCTTTCCTTCACGATCGCTTTACCGGCTGTTGCATGCCCCGCCCCGGCACTGCGATCAAGCGTGAGGTGGGAGGCGTCCCATCCCCCACGGGCGGCAGCTTCGCCGCAGGGGTAGCCAATCCAACCGCGCCCGCCAAGCCACGGCAGGCAAGATATGTCAGCAGACACTGGTCAGCCCAATTGCTCTGCCCTAAGCTTGATCTGCGCCGGAGCTCTTTGGCGCCAACAAAACTTGCCGCCCTCGAGCAGCCTTTGAAAGGATCTCAGCAGTGACCCTTCGGCGCCTGCCAGCCGCTTTCGGCCTCGCCTTCTGCCTTGCCACCTCGCCGGCTTCCGCCTTCGACGCCCTGAACTTCTCGACCCCCGGCATGGACGAGGACCTGCGTTCGGAGATCGAAAACGCCTCCGCCCTCACCCTCGCCAAGAACGAGGACCGGACTTCAGGGCCGGACGTGCTTGCCGCGGCGCTATCCGATTACGGCATCCTGACCGAGACGCTCTATGCCAACGGCTATTACGGCGGCACGGTGAGCATCCTGCTTGACGGGCGCGAGGCGTCGGAGATCCAGCTGCTCTCGACCCCGCAGAGCGTCGGACAGGTGACCGTCCGCGTTCAGACCGGACCGAAGTTCAAGTTCGGCGAGGCCAGCGTCACCCCGCTGGCCCCGAACACCGAGCTGCCCGAGGAATTTGCCCGCACCTCTACCGCCCGTGCAAGCGTGGTCGGTGACGCCGCCGATGCCGCCATCGATGGCTGGCGGCAGGTGGGCCATGCCAAGGCCGAAGTCGGCTACCAGAACGTTACCGCCGACCATGCGCGCGCGCGGCTCGACGTGGAAATGCGGATCGCCCCCGGCCGCGAGCTGCGGTTTGGCCGGATGATCCTGGTCAACGACAGCGCCGTGCGCACTGCCGCGCAGCGACGGATCGCCGGTTTCCCTGCAGGTGAACGGTTCGACCCCGCTGAGGTCGACGAAGTGGTCCGCCGCCTGGTCGACACCGGCACCTTTTCCAGCGTCACCGCCACCGAGGCGGACACCGCCAATCCCGACGGCACGCTTGACCTGCTGGTGAAAACCGCCGACGCGCGGCCACGCCGCATCGGTTTCGGTGCCGAAGTGTCCTCGCTCGAGGGGCTGGCACTGACCACCTACTGGCTGCACCGCAACTTCCTTGGCGGGGCGGAACGTTTCCGCATCGACGGGGCGGTCAGCGACATCTCGGGCAACACCGGGCAGATCGACGCGAGCGTCACCGCCCGGCTCGAGGTGCCCGCCGCCATCGCCGAGCTAGGCCCCGACACCGACGCCTTTTTCCAAGCGGCGCTGGCCACCGAGAACGAGCCGACCTACAGCTCGGACAGCATCGACCTCACCACCGGCCTGACGCGCCGCTTCAACGAGGACCTGACCGGCGAACTCGGCATCGGCCTGAACTACTCGGTCACCGACGACGATCTCGGGAACCGGGAGTTCATCCTGCTGACGCTGCCCACCTCGCTGACGTGGGACAAACGCGACAACGATCTTGATCCGCGGGGTGGCTGGTACGCCTCGACCGAGTTCATGCCCTTCATCAACGTCGAAGGTGAAGGCTCCGGTGCGCGGTTTTATACCGACCTGCGCGGCTACTACGGCATCGGCGAGGAAGACCGCACCGTTCTCGCGGCGCGGCTCCAGATGGGCTCTGTCATGGGGCCGTCACTGACTGACACCCAGCCCGAGTTCCTGTTCTATTCCGGCGGCGCGGGGTCCGTACGGGGCCAGCCCTACCAGTCGCTGACCGTCGATCTTGGCGGCGGTGACGAGACCGGCGGTCTCAGCTTCGTCGGTCTCTCGGGCGAGGTGCGGCAGGACATCGGCGAAAGCTGGGGCCTTGTGGCCTTTGCCGACGCCGGGTTCATCGGCAGCACCGCCACCCCCGGCCAGGACGGCGACTGGCATTCCGGCGCGGGCCTCGGCGTGCGCTACCAGACCGGCATCGGCCCGGTCCGCTTCGACATCGCAACCCCCACCAGTGGCGACACCGGTGAGGGCTTCCAGATCTACATCGGCATAGGACAGGCGTTTTGAAACGACTTCTCCTCCTTCTCCTGATTCCCTTCCTGACGGTCTCTGCCCTGCCCGCACCCGCGCAGGCACAAGACGACGAAGAGGGCACACGGCTCGAACAGCTGATCGAGGGCGCACTGTCCTCGGACGGCATGTCCGTCACCGTCCGCGGGTTCCGTGGCGCGCTGAGCTCGCAGGCCACCATGGATCTGCTGACCATCGCCGACGAGAACGGCGTGTGGCTGACCCTCGAGGACGCGGAACTGGACTGGAGCCGCACCGCGCTTCTGACCGGCCGCGTCGAGGTCGAACAGCTGACCGCACAGCGGCTTGAACTGTCGCGCCTGCCGGCCTCGGACACCGAGGCGCCTGCCCCCGAGGCGGGCGGCATGTCATTCTCGTTGCCTGATCTTCCCGTATCGGTGAACGTGGGCGAATTCGCCATTGAGCGTGTCGAACTGGGCGCGCCCGTCGTGGGCGAAGAGCTTGCGCTGAACGTGGCGGGCACCGCCCAGCTGGCTGATGGCGAAGGCGAGGTGGAACTGTCGGTGCAGCGCATTGACGGGCCGCGCGACGCGGTGACGCTGCAGGCAAGCTATGCCAACGACACAAGGCAGCTGGACATCGACCTTGCGCTGGATGGTGCGCGCGGCGGGCTCATTGCCACCCGCGCCGCGCTGCCGGGCGATCCGTCGATCCGATTCACGGTGCAGGGCAGCGGCCCGGTGGATGATTTCACCGCCGACGTGGCGCTGGCCACCGACAACACCGACCGCTTGACCGGCGAGATCACACTCGAGACGGTGCAGGAACTGGGCCACCGTTTTGCCGCCAACCTCAGCGGCGATCTGCGCCCGCTGGTCGAGGAAGAGCAGCGCGCCTTCCTCGGCGCTCAGCAGACGCTTCAGGTTTCGGGAATCACCGAAAACAGCGGCGCTCTGGAACTCGATACGCTGGACCTGCAGACCTCGGCCGTCTCGCTCTCCGGCAACGCGCGCATCGGCGCCGACGGCTGGCCCGAGCGGCTGGCCCTCGACGGCCGGATCGCCTCAGACGATGGCGAGCCGGTGCAGATGGCCTTTACCTCCGACGCCACACTCATCGACGAGGCAACGCTGACCCTCAGCTATGATGCCGCCGAGGGCGACGGTTTTACGCTCGACTTGCTGGCTTCCGGCATAGAGCGCCCCGAGATGACGCTGGACGAGGCCCGCATCAGTGGCACCGGCACGATTTCCCGCAACGAGGGCAGCACCACCCCCGGGCAGGTCGCCGGCCAGATCGACCTCTCGGTGGACGGGCTCACCCTGGCGGACGAGAACCTCGCCGCCGCCGCAGGCACCACCCTTGCGGGCAGCCTAGGCTTTGACTGGGCCGAGGGCGAACCGCTGGAGCTGACGGGCATCGACCTTGACGGTGCCGGCATCGCCATCGGCGGCGACATGGTGCTGTCGGGCCTGTCGCAGGGCGACGATCCCACCATCGCACCCGACATGACCATCCGCACCGACGATCTGTCTCGCTTTTCCGGCCTTGCCGGGCGCAGCCTTGGCGGCGCGGCGGATCTTGCGCTGAACGGCACGGTTGAACCTCTTGCCGGGCGCTTCGATCTGCGCGTGTCGGGCAGCGGCACCGACCTTGTCACCGACATCCAGCAGCTTGACGGTCTGCTCGAAGGCCGCGTCGTGCTGGACATTGACGCCGCCCGGACCGAGACAGGGACCGAACTTCGCAGCCTGTCGCTCGACGGCCCCGGCCTCACGATGAACGGCAGCGCAAACATCCAGACAGACGCCACCACCGCGGATCTCAGCCTTGTGCTGCCCGAACTTGCGCGCGTGCAGCCGGGCGTTTCGGGCCGTGCCACCTTTGACGGCACGGTGGTGCAGGCCGATGGCGCCTACACGCTCGACTTCACCGCCACCGCCCCCGGCGCGACCGAGGTGGCGGGCAGCGTCATCGCTTCGGGCCTTGGAGAGGATGACGTGCTGACCGTCTCGCCCAATGTGTCGCTCAAGTCCGACGACCTGTCGCGGTTCTCGGAGCTGGCCGGGCGTGACCTTGGCGGCGCCGTAGACGTGACCGTGGTGGGCAGCGCCCAGCCGACGGAACTGCTGTTCGACCTGCGGGTCAACGGCGATGCCACCGACCTTGCCGCCGGGATCAACCAGCTGGACGGGCTGCTTGGCGGGCGCGTGCTTCTGGACGTGGATGCCGCACGCTCGACCGAAGGGATCTTCATCCGCACCCTCGACATCGACGGGCCGGGCATCGTGGCCCAGGCTGATGGTCAGGTGGTCGTCGGCGGGTCGCAGGCGCGGTTTGACCTGACCCTGCCCGACCTGTCGCTGGCCGCCCCCGGCATGTCCGGGCGCGCCACGCTGAACGGCACCCTGAGCGAGAACGACACCGCTTACATGTTGGACCTCATTGCCACCGGCCCCGGCGACACCGCGCTTGACGGCGTGGTGACAGCGACCAAGGCTGCGAGCGCCGAGGACGGCAGCGGGCTGGGCATCGCGGACATCCAGAGCGTCGCCTTCGACGGCAATGCCAATGCGAACAACCTTGCCGCCTTCGCGCCTCTCACGGGGCTGAACATGCGCGGGTCCGTGAGCTTCGATGGCACCGGGTCCTACACGCTGGACAGCGGCGCTGCGTCGGCCGAAGGGTCACTGCGCACGACTGGCCTGGCCATCGGCATTCCCGCCGCGGACGAGCTCATCGGCGGCAACGGCAATGCCGAGTTCCGGGCCGAGCGCGACGCGGACGGCACCATCACCGTGGAGCGGCTCGACCTCACCACGTCGCAGCTGACGGTCACCGCCAACGGCAGCCTTGCCGCGAGCGGGTCCAGCCAGTTGACCTACGACGTGGCGGTGCGTGACCTTGGCGCACTGGTGCCGCAGCTTCCGGGCCGCGCCACCGCCACCGGCACGCTGGGATCGAACGGCGACGGCCCGTGGCAGGTCAGCACCCAGCTGACCGCGCCGGGGGGCACGCAGGCGCAGGTGTCTGGCAGCCTGGCCCGCAGCTTCGACAGCGCGAACCTCGCGATCAACGGCAACGCTCCGCTGTCGCTGGCAAACCGGATCCTCGAGCCGAACCTCATCAGCGGCATGGCCCAGATCAACCTGCGCCTCGACGGTCCTCTGCAACCCTCATCGCTGTCCGGGAACGTCACGGTGGCGGGGGCACAGATGGTGCTGCCGGGACCGGCGCTGACGCTTGATGATATCGACATCAACGCGAACCTCGGTGGCAATCAGGTGCGGCTTGACGTCAATGCCGCGCTGTCCACGGGCGGGACCATCACCACCGATGGCACCATCTCGCTGGCGTCGCCCTACAGGGCCGACCTTGGCGTGCAGCTGCAGCAGCTGCTCCTGCAGGACAGCCGACTCTATCAGGCCACCGCAAGCGGTCGCCTGACGGTCGAAGGCCCCCTTCTCACCGGGCCGAGCCTTGGCGGGCGCATCAACATCGACGAGGCCGAAGTCCGCATCCCCGAAACCGGCCTTGGCGGGACCAGCCGCGATTTCGTGCTGCACCACATCAACGAACCTGCCGACGTCCGCCAAAGCCGCGCCCGTGCCGGACTGCTGGACGAGGTCGCCAACGCGAGCGGTGGCGGTGGGTCCGGCTATGTCATGCCCATCGACCTGCTGATCCGCGCACCCCAGCAGATCTTTATCCGGGGCCGTGGCCTTGATGCGGAACTGGGCGGGGAGCTGCGGCTGACGGGAACCACGGCGAACATCGTGCCGGTGGGCCGGTTCGATCTGGTGCGCGGGCGGCTCGACATCCTCGGGCAGCGGCTGACCCTGAACACCGCTGGCCTTCAGATGACTGGCGATTTCATCCCGCTCATCGACGTCGAGGCCGTGACCGAGCGAGACGACAGCACGATCTTCGTCAGCGTCGAAGGCGAGGCGACCTCGCCCGAGGTCAGCTTCCGTTCGGAACCCTCGCGCCCCGAGGAAGAGGTGCTTGCGCTTCTGCTCTTCGGTCGTGACGTGACCGAGCTGTCAGCGCTTCAAGCGCTGCGCATTGCGGCGGCGGTGAACACCCTCGCTGGGCGCGGCGGCGACGGCATCGTCGGCAACCTGCGCAAGGGCTTTGGCCTCGACGACCTGGACGTCACCACTGATGCCGAGGGCAACGCTGGCCTGCGGCTGGGCAAATACATCAGCGAGAACGTCTATACGGACGTGGAGGTCCAGTCCTCGGGCGAGACCACGATTGATCTGAACTATCAGATCAATCGCAACGTCAACGCGCGTGCCAGCGCGTCGAGCAAGGGCAACACCGGCGTCGGCATCTTCTACGAAAAGGACTACTGACACCGCCGTCCCCTGATGAAAAGCGCATCACGCCCGCGCGGTCCCATGGCCGCGCGGGCGTTTTCCTATGCGTCCCTCGCAGGAAAAACACATCCGCACTACGCTAGGCGCGGTGGCGGAAAAAGAGAGGCGCACCCCCGTCATCTTCTTCGTCCGCTAACACGACGCCATGGCCCGGCAGATCACGGCGACAGGCATCACCGTGGCGGCCTCACCACGATGCCAAGGACGGCTCATGTCCGGGCACCGGACGGTGCCTCTTACGCAGGAAGCCCCGAGCGCGGTCCATCAGCGACCCTCCTCAGGGGACGTCTAATGGCAGTGCTTTTCCGCGAGCCTGAGCCGCGCGAGGGCTTTGGCCCGCGCATGACCTGCTTGCGCCGCGTCCGTCAGGCGCGCCTCACCGGTCGGCCGATGCGCGTCCTGCCCATCACCGATGCCGCGCAAAAGGTTGGCCGACATGCACACTATCTCCCATCAAGGCCGCTCAGGCGGTGGGCCGGCACGTGTCCTGTTGCCGCAAAGCGACCTTTCCCAAAGATGCCCCGCGCCCCACCACCGCCCTTCTTGACGCCAATAGGATACGGCCCTGCCTCCCCATGACATTTCCGTGCCGCGACGGCTTTAGCGCTCGCATCGGTTGAATTCGTGGTCCGTCCATCCGACTTTGTAAGCTGGAGGCCACGGCCCCCACCCCATGTGCAATCACGAGGCAGTCCATGTCCCTTCTCGCAGACCTGCTCTCCACCGTCTTCGAGCGGACCGAGCGCATCGGACCCATCCTGCGCCGCGACCCGCGCAGCACCGAGGCGCTCATCTCGGACCTGATGGCCTCAAGTTCGGAAACCGTGGCGCAGGATCTCGCCCGGCGTATCCTGCAACGCTATGCCGAGATGGACGACGTGGCGCGCCTCGCACTGTTCCGCCACGTGGCTGAGGCGCTGACCCTCGACACCTCTGCCGTGCGCTCCGCGCTCGAGGCCTATGAGGCGAGCCCAAGCGCGGACAGCTACCGCGCCTTCACCGCCGCCACCGAAGCCCCCCGGCATGAACTCGTGCGGCGGCTCAACAAGGTGCCCGGCGCGACCGAGCGCCTGGTGCAGATGCGCGCGGACCTGCGGCGCATGGCGGGCGAGGACGCGGCACTGCGGGCGCTCGACCAGGATTTCCGGCATCTCTTCAAGTCGTGGTTCAACCGCGGCTTTCTCGTGCTGCGCCCAATCAGCTGGCAAAGCCCTGCTCATATCCTCGAGAAGATCATCGCCTACGAGGCGGTGCACACGATCCATTCGTGGGACGATCTGCGCCGCAGGCTGAAACCCGATGACCGGCGCTGCTTTGCCTTCTTCCACCCCGCCATGCCGGACGAGCCGCTGATCTTCGTCGAGGTGGCGCTGACGCGCGGCGTGCCCAATTCCGTGCAGACGCTGCTGGCCGAGGACCGCCCGCCCGAGCCTGCGGCGGATGCCGACACGGCGGTGTTCTACTCGATCTCCAACTGCCAGCCCGGGCTGGCGGGGATTTCCTTCGGCAACTCGCTTATCAAGCAGGTGGTGGCCGATCTTGCCAAGGCGCTACCGGGACTGAAGACATTCGTCACCCTGTCGCCGGTGCCCGGCCTCGTGCGCTGGCTCGAGACCCAAGGCATCGCCTACGAGCCTGCCGACCCAAAGGGCATGTCCCGCCTTGCCGCCCAGTACCTGCTGACCGCAAAGCGCAAGGGGGGCGCACCGCTGGATCCGGTGGCGCGCTTCCACCTTGGCAACGGCGCCAGCCTGCATGCGGTGCACGCGGGGGCTGACGTGTCGGAAAACGGCCTGCGCCAGTCTGCAGGGGTGATGGTCAACTACCTCTACGATCTCGGCAAGGTTGAGAAGAACCACGACCGCTTTGCCGAAAGTCAGGAGGTGGTGGCCTCTGGCCCTGTCCGCTCGCTTGCAGGGCGCGACAAGCCCGCCGCCGAGCGCAAGAGCGACCCGGCGGAGGTGGACTGAGAGCTGAGAGCTGAGAGCTGAGAGCTGAGAGCTAGGACGCCGACCAACTGAGCAAGTGCAAGGCGTGGCCGCGTCGGGCAGGCAAATCCGCGCAACCCGTCACACACGTCGGCCGGCCCGCAATCGCGCGCCGGCCTGTCGCGGCTGTCAACTGGCCGCAGCACTCTCGCGGACGGTGTCGATCATCAGCTTGACGTTCTCGGGGTCCGCATCCGGGGTGATACCGTGTCCGAGATTGAAGATATGCGGCCCATTCGACAGCGCCTTCACGATGCGCCGGGTTTCCGACACCAGAGCATCACCACCGGTGACCATGTGCGACGAGGCAAGGTTGCCCTGCACGCAGCCGCTTGGCTGCACACGCTCGGCGATCCACTCCGCGCTCACACTGTCATCCACCGCGACGCAATCAGCGCCGGTGGCCTCGTGGAAGCCGATGTACTTGTTCCCCGCCTGTCGCGGGAAGGCGATGACCGGGATGCCCGGATGCCGCGCCTTGAGCTCGGCAGTGATGCGGCGCGCGGGCTCCAGCGCGTAGCGGTCGAAGTCCTCGGCGTTCAGCGAACCGGCCCAGCTGTCGAAGATCTTGACCACCTCGGCCCCGGCCTCGATCTGCTTCGAGAGGTAGTCAATGGTGCCCTCAGTGAGCCGGTCGATGATCTTCTCGAACAGCACCCGGTTCTCAGCCTTGAGCGCATGGGCCGGGCCCTGATCCTTGGTGCCTTGCCCGGCGATCATGTAAGTCGCCACGGTCCAGGGGGCGCCCGCGAAGCCGATCAGCGTCGTCTCGGAGGGCAGTTCGCGGCGCAGGATCTTCACCGTCTCGTAGATCGGCGACAGGGTGTCGTGGATCATCTCGCCCTGCCCGAGCTTTGCAAAATCCGCGTCGGTGGTGGTGGTCGACAGGCGCGGTCCCTCGCCGGTGACGAACCACAGGTCAGCCCCCAGCGCCTGCGGTAGCAGCAGGATGTCGGCAAAGAGGATCGCCGCGTCGAAGCCATACCGGCGGATCGGCTGCAGCGTCACCTCGGCCGCAAGCTCGGGGTTGTAGCACAGCGACAGGAAGTCGCCTGCCTCGGCCCGGGTGGCCTTGTATTCCGGCAGGTAACGCCCTGCCTGCCGCATCATCCAGATCGGCGGCACGGGCAGCGTTTCGCCTGCAAGCGCCCGAAGGATGGTCTTGGTCATGATGCGGCCTCCCCTTAACTGTCTGTGGCAACTGCCCTTGGCACCTGTCGCAGCGGCAATAGGACAATTCGCGCCCCATTGCCACAGGCTTTGCCGCGACATAAAGCTTGGGCCATGACGATCAAGCTTCCCTCCCCCGACGAGCCCCTGCGCATCGGCACCCGCGGCAGCCCGCTGGCGCTGGCACAGGCCCACGAGACCGCCCGCAGGCTTGGTGCCGCCTTCGATCTGCCCGACGCAGCGTTCGAGGTGGTTGTGATCCGCACCACCGGCGACGACCGCGCGATGATCGCAGCGGACCGGCCGCTGAAGGAGATCGGCAACAAGGGCCTGTTCACCCGCGAGATCGAGCAGCAGCTGTCCTCGGGCGGGATCGACATCGCGGTGCATTCCATGAAGGACATGCCGACGGTGCAGCCCGAGGGGCTGGTGCTTGATTGCTACCTGCCGCGCGAGGATCCGCGCGATGCCTTCATTTCGCCCGGTGGCGGCGCAATCACCGATCTTGCCCATGGCACGGTGGTGGGCACCTCGTCCCTGCGGCGCAAGGCCCAGCTGCTGAACCGGCGGCCAGACCTTACGGTGGTGGAGTTCCGCGGCAATGTGCAGACCCGGCTGAAAAAGCTTCAGGATGGCGTGGCGGCGGCTACCTTCCTTGCCATGGCGGGGCTGCGGCGGATGAACATGGACGGCACCATCCCCATGACCGCGATCGACCCAAACGACATGCTGCCCGCCGTGGCACAGGGCGCTATTGGGATCGAGCGGCGCATGGACGACGACCGCACAGCGCAGATGCTGGCCGCGATCCACGACGGTGACACCGACCTGCGCCTGAGCGCCGAACGCAGCTTCCTCGCCACGCTCGATGGCTCCTGTGAGACCCCCATCGCCGGGCTGGCCGAACTGGACGGGGACAGCCTGCGCCTGCGTGGCGAGATCCTCAGCCCCGACGGAGCCGAGTCGTTTGCGGGCGAAATCAGTGGCGCGGCCAGCGATGGCGCGGCGCTTGGCCGCCAGCTGGCAACCGAGCTTCTGGGAAAGGCCGGGGACGATTTCTTCGCCTGGAAGGGCTGAGGGACCGTATCAGCCCTCGGGATGCAACGCCGAGGAGCTTTCAGGACCGCCCCAGTGGGGGGTGGCACCAAAGCTCCTCCGGCCATGCGCGCGCCGTCACGCGGTTTGCGGGGTGCGCCCCAGCGCTCGGTCACGCGCCTGTTTGGCCTTGAGCCATGCCTGAGCCTCACACCCAGGACCATGGGCAGCTCGCGACTCGAGCTATGTGCCCGTGATGCGCCGCCGCCCTGTCGCCGAGGCGCATACCTCGGCTTGGGCGTGGCCAACACGCTGCCGCATTGGCCGTGGCGCAAGGGCGGATCAGGAAAGATCTTCGCGCAAAACACCGGTTCGGGCAAAAACCCAGACCTGCATGAAGACGAAATTCTGAATGGCGAGGACCATGGAAATGAACGTCGCAGCGGCCCAGTCGGCGATCCCCGGCAGAGGCGCCAGCATCCATGCCATTGCAGACGAGGTCATCAGCCCTGCCCCTATCATGACAGAAAAACGGAACGCCTGCCCGGCATTCTTGAGAGGCCTTTTGAAGGTGATGCAGGCCTGACCAGCATACTGCACGGCCACGGCCACCCCAAGCGCGAGCAGGTTCGAGGCAACCGCATCCTGCCCGAGCCTGCGCAGCCCCGCGTAAAGACCGATATAGATCAGTGTCACCGTACCGCCGACGAGGCAGAACCGGAACAGCTTCGCGATTAGGAGCATGCTCAGGCTCGCTTGCGCAGCGGCAGGACTTCCGGGTCGGCCGTCCCCGGCGCTGCCATCGTGCCGCGGGTATCCTCGGACAGGAAATAGAGCGGGCGGCCCTTGGCCTCGGTGTAGATGCGGCCAATGTATTCGCCCATGATGCCAAGGGTGAACAGCTGGATCGAGGAAAATATCGAGATCGTCAGGAACAGCGAGGCCCAACCCGGGGCGGTCTGGTGCGTGACCATGGACCACACGAGGTAGACCACCGCCCCCGCCGCCGCCATAAGACTGAGAAACGCCATGCGCGTGGCGATCTTGAGCGGCTTGGTGGACAGCGCGGTCATGGCATCCACGGCGAGGCGCACCATTTTCTTGAGGGGGTATTTGGTCTCCCCTGCCTCACGCGGGGCGCGGCGATATTGCAGGGCGATCTGCTCAAAGCCCACCAGCGCAAACAGCCCACGGACAAAACGCGCCCGTTCAGGCATCGCCAGCACCGCGTCCAGCGCCCGGCGGCTCACAAGGCGGAAATCGCCGGTGTCGCGGGGGATGTCCACATCCGAAAGCAGGTTCAGGACGCGGTAGAACACATGCGCGCTGACTTTCTTGAACATGGTCTCGCCCTGCCGTTCTGCGCGCTGGCCGTAGACCACGTCATAGCCGCGATCCATCAGGCTCATCATGTCTCCCAGCAGCTCGGGGGGATCCTGAAGATCCGCGTCGAGCATCAGAATACGCTCGCCCCGCGCAGCCTCGAGTCCGGCGGTCAGCGCGACCTGATGGCCACGGTTGCCAGACAGGCGTATACCCTGCAGCTGTGGGCAGCCGGCGCGGGCGGCCTCGATCGCGGCCCAGGTGGCATCGGACGAACCGTCATCGACCAGCAATATTTCGGAGCGGTCCTTCCATGGCGCGATGGCCTTCGCAAGGCGCTGCACCAGCGCAGGCACGCTCTCTTCTTCGTTGTAGCAGGGAACGACGACGGACAGGAACATCGGGAAACCTCGGGCACACTTCAACCAGGTGCCACCAAACTGCCCGCGGCTTGTGGCACAATTTTGGCCGACTAACGGCGATTTCCTTAAATCTGCAGACAATTGAAACAGTTTCCCGGCTCTCGGCGCGGAACTGTCGCCTGGTTCACTACGGGGCAAGCGTGTCTGGTGCGGTGCCGCTTGCCGGGCTGCCCATCATCGTCTTGATTACCCGAAGTCGTGGCGCTCTTCGAAGCGCCCTGTTAAGCGCACGCCGGTCCTTAAAAGCCGCGTGGTGGCTGGTCTGGCTTTTTCTCCGCGCTTCCCGACTACAGCATGAAGCCTGCCCCACCCGCCGGCGCTATGGCAGTCAAAGCCCCTTGGGGCAGAACCAAGGATGTTCACCAGTCCTGCGCAGCAGCCCGCCACCCTTCAGATACAGCGGCCTCCGTCCACTTGCATGCAGACCCCGGTGACCATCGACGCCTCGTCCGAGCAAAGGTAGAGCGCCGCGTTCGCCATGTCTTGCGCGGTTGAAAAGCGCCCCATGGGGATGGTCGAGAGGAACTTCGCGCGCATTTCGGGCGTGTCCTCACCGAGGAAACTGGGCAGCAGGGGCGTGTCCCCGGCCACCGGGTTGATTGCGTTGACACGCACGCCCTCGGGGGCAAGCTCGATGGCCATGGCGCGGGTGGCGGTGTTCATCCAGCCCTTCGAGCTGTTGTACCAGCTGAGCCTCGGGCGCGGCGACACCCCGGCGGTGGAGGCCACGTTGAGGATCGCCCCCGCCCCGCGCGCCTTCATGCCCGGCACCAGCGCCCGCGCTGTGAGGTACACCGACTTGCAGTTGACCGCGAAGACCCGGTCGAATTCCTCCTCGGGGATTTCGTCCATGGGTGCGGGCACATGCGTGACCCCGGCGTTGTTGACAAGGATGTCCACCCTGCCCCATGCCTCGACAGCGGCATCGGCCATGGCCTGCACGCTGTTGCCGTCGGCCACGTTCACCCCATGCGCAATGCCGCCGATCTGATTTGCCACGCGGTCCGCCGCTTCGGCGTTGATGTCGGCGACCATCACCTGCGCGCCCTCGGCGGCAAAGCGTTCCGCGATGCCCGCGCCAAAGCCCGATCCGCCGCCCGTGACGATGGCGCATTTCCCCTCGAGTCTCATGTTGTTTCCTCCCTTCGGACCTGTAGACGGTCAACCGTGACGCGCGGCCACGGTCTTCAGCACCGAGAAGCCGTAGAGCGCCTCAAAGCCCTTTTCCCGGCCATGGCCGGACTTTGCGACGCCGCCGAAAGGCAGCTCCACCCCGCCCCCGGCGCCGTAGTTGTTGATGAACACCTGCCCTGCCCGAAGCTTGCGCGCGAGGCGCATCTGGCGGGCGCCGTCACGGGTCCAGATGCCTGCCACGAGGCCGTAATCGATGCCGTTGGCGATGCGCAGAGCGTCCTCTTCGGTGTCAAAGGGGATGATGACCTGCACCGGGCCGAATATCTCTTCCTGCGCCAGCGGGTGGTTCTCGTGAACCGGCCCAAAGAGAGCGGGCTGCACGTAATGGCCGCCCTCGGGCAGATCCTTGGCCAGCTCTGCGCGCGCGAGCAGCGGCAGGTCGGCGCCCTTGGCGATGTATTCCTCGACCCGCGCCTTTTGAGTGGCGTTGATCAGCGGGCCGATGTCAGGATCCTCCATCGCGGGGCCCACATGTTTCGCGGTATAGGCCGCGGCCATGCGGGCCATGACCTCACCCAGCAGGCCGCGCTGCACAAGGATGCGGGACGAGGCCGAACAAGTCTGTCCGGCGTTCTGAAGCCCGGCATTCACGAGAAAGGGCAGTGCCTCTTCAAGGTCCGCGTCCTCGAAGACGATCTGCGGCGACTTGCCCCCAAGCTCAAGCGTCACGGGCACCACGTTGGCCCCGGCGGCGATCTGCACCGCCGCCCCGGTGGCGACCGATCCGGTGAAGCTCAGGTGGTGAATGCCGGGATGGGCCGACAGCGCCGCCCCCGCCTCGGCCCCGAGGCCCGGCACCACGTTGAGCGCCCCGTCCGGAAGCCCGGCGCCTTGGGCGATGCGGGCAAAGGCGAGCGCGGTGAGGCAGGCATCCTCGGCCGGTTTCAGCACGCAGGCATTGCCCATGGTCAGCGCCGCCCCCACCGAGCGGCCTATGATCTGCATCGGGTAGTTCCACGGAACGATATGGCCGGTGACCCCATGCGGCTCGCGCAGGGTGTAGACGGTGTAGCCGTCCATGTAGGGGATGGTCTGACCATGCAGCTTGTCCGCCGCGCCACCGTAGAATTCGCAGTAGCGCGCAAGGGCCAGCGCGTCGGCCCGGGCCTGTCTCAGAGGCTTACCCACGTCGCGCGCCTCGAGTTCGGCAAGCTCGTCCACGTGGTCCAGCACCGCAAGGCCGATGCGGGTCAGGATGCGGCCCCGCTCGGTGGCGGACATCGCCCCCCACGGGCCGCCCAGGGCGGCGGTGGCCGAGGCGACGGCGGCGTCGATGTCCTGCGCCGTGCCGCGAGCTATGCGGCCGAGTTCGGCGCCGGTGGACGGGTCATACAGGGGCAGCGTGGCAGCGGCTGCGCGCCACTGCCCACCGATCAGCATGCGATCGGTGTCATGGGACAGGGTGTCCAGCATCGGTTTCTCCTCCTCCCGATGGCTGCGGCAGGATCGGCACCGCAGCTGTCAGAGATTTGGTATACCAATGCTGAGGGTTGTCAAATACCGCGTTGGTCGGTCCCTCTTCGACGATCCGGCCCTCGCGCATCACCAGCACCCGGTCAGTGATGCCCCGCACCACCGACAGATCGTGCGAAATGAAGAGGTAACCAAGGCCATGCCGCCGCGACAGCTCCGCGATGAGATCGAGGATCCGCGCCCGCACCCGAACGTCGAGTGCCGAGACCGCCTCGTCGAAGATCACGATGTCCGGACGGGTGATCAGCGCCCGCGCGATGGCGATGCGCTGGCGCTGGCCTCCGGAAAAGGCGTGGATGTGGCGGTGGGCGTCGTCCGGGGTCAGGCCCACCTCGGTCAGCGCCTCGGCGACGGCCTCTTCCAAGGAGCGGCCCTTGGGCGCATCCGGGACTAGATGGAATGGCTCCGCAACAAGCCGCCCGACCTTGTGGCGCGGGTTGAATGACCCGAACGGGTCTTGGAACACCACCTGGATCCGGCGGCGTTGGTCCGGCGTATCGACCGGCCTACCACCCAGGGCGATGCTGCCACCCTGAAGCGGCTCCAGCCCGAGGATGGCGCGGGCTAGCGTGGACTTGCCACAGCCGGATTCGCCTACGACGCCGAGCCGTTCCCCCTCGTGCAGGGTGAGGCTGACGTCGCGCACCGCTTGGTGCTGCGCTTTCGGGGCAAGCAGTGACGGGCGCCTGCCGGGATAGCTGCGCAGGGCGTTCTCGACCTTGAGGAGCGGCGGTGCCGGGCGGGGGGCGGGCAGTGTCGGGCGATGGCCGGAGGCAGACAGAAGCGCGCGGGTGTAGGGATGCCGCATCTCGGAAAAGAGCGCCCGGGCCGGGCCGGACTCAATGATCCGGCCATTTTGCATGACGGCGATCCGGTCGGCGAGGTCCGAGACCACGGCCAGATCGTGGGTGATCATCATGAGACCCATGCCATCCTCGCACACGAGGGTCTTGAGCAGCCGAAGGATCTGCGCCTGCGTGGTGACGTCGAGCGCGGTTGTCGGCTCGTCAGCGATGAGCAGGCGCGGCTTCAGCGCGATCGCCATGGCAATGACCACCCGCTGGCGCTGGCCACCCGACAGCTCGTGCGGGTAGCGCGACGGCGGGATGCGGTCCGGATCGAGGCCGACACGCGCAAGGGTCTGAGCGGCGATAAGGCGGGCCTCGGCGCGAGACGCGGCGCGATGGGTAAGGATTGTCTCGGCCACTTGGTCGCCGATGCGGGCGAGCGGGTTGAGCGCCGTCATCGGTTCTTGGAAAACCATGCCGATCTTGCGCCCGCGAACGGTGCAGAGGGCGCGTTCGGGAGTGCTCAGGAGGTCCTTGCCACCAAGGCGGATGTGGCCCTCGGTGAGGGCGCCGTCGGGCAGCAGGCCCATGGTCGCGAGCGCCGTGAGGGACTTGCCCGAACCGCTTTCGCCGGTGATGGCGAGGATCTCTCCCGGGGCGATGTTCAGGGAGACATCGTGGAGGATCTGCCTGCCGTGGATGTGCAGGAACAGGTTTTCGATGCCAAGCAAGGGGGGCTCTGCCCCCGCGCTTTGCGCTCCCCCGTGATATTTGAAGTCAAAGGAAGCGCTCATGCGGGCGCTCTTGTCAGGCGTGGGTCGAGGCGGTCGCGGAGGCCGTCGCCCAGCAGATTGAGGCCGAGGACCGTGAGCACGATGACGGCACCGGGGACGATGGCGGTATGGGGCGCGAGGGACACCATGGTCTGGGCGTCCGCGAGCATGCGGCCCAGCGAGGGCACGGGGGGCTGGGCACCGAGGCCGACGTAGGAGAGCCCGGCCTCGGCCAAGATGCCGAGCGAGAACTGGATGGAGCCCTGCACGATAAGCAGGCTCGCAAGATTGGGCAGGATGTGCTCAGAGCTGATGCGGGCCGCGCCCTTGCCTGCAGTGCGGGCGGCTAGGATGAACTCGCGCCGCCAGAGTGGCAGGGCGCCGCCGCGCGCCACGCGGGCAAAGACCGGCACGTTGAAGATGCCGATGGCGATGATGGCGTTGATCGCTCCGGGGCCGAAGACGGCGGTGATGAGGATGGCGATGACAAGGCTGGGGAAGGCGAAGACCAAATCGTTGCCGCGCATGATGAGCTGGTCAATCCAGCCGTCGTGTCGGGCGGCCGCGGCAAGACCCAGTGGCACCCCGAGGCCCGTACCGATGCCCACCGCCACCAGCGCCACCCCCAGCGAAGTGCGCGCGCCGGTCATAACAAGGCTGAGCATATCGCGCCCGAGGTGGTCCGTCCCGAGCCAGTGGCTGGCATTCGGCGGCTGGAAGCGGTCCGGCACCGAGATGGCGGAGGGATCAAAGGGCGTCCAGGCGAAGGACAGAAGCGCCGCGCCGAAGGCAAGGGCCGTGAGGGTGGCGCCTATGAGAAGTGTGGGTTTCATCGGCGGCGCAACCTTGGATCGACCGCCGCGTAGGCGATGTCGGTGAGGAAGGTGACGAGGATCACCGCGAAGACCAGCAGCATGACCACCGATTCAACCACGATGAGATCGCGCTGCGTGATGGCCTGGAAGATCAGCCGCCCCAGTCCCGGCAGGTAGAACACCTGTTCAATGATGATCGCCCCCGCCAGCAGGAAGGAAAATTGCAGCCCCATGATCGTCAGCACCGGGATCAGGGCGTTGCGCAGACCGTGTTTGCGCAGCGCCTGTGCGCGGGTCAGGCCCTTGGCGCGGGCGGTGCGAATGTAGTCTTCGCCCAGCGTCTCGATGAGCGCCGAGCGCATGATGCGTGCAAGGATCGCCGCCTGCGGCAGGGCCAGCGCGATGGCCGGAAGTGCCAGTGATTTCAGCCCCGCGAGAGGGTCGTCCCAGCCCGCAAAGCCCCCCGCCGGCAGCCAGCGCAGTTTCAGCGCAAAGAGCAGCACCAGCAGCATGGCGAACCAGAAGTTCGGCACCGCGATGCCGATCTGCGTCGCCGCGATGACCCCAGCGTCTGCCGCCCGGCCCCTTCGCGCCGCCGCGAGGATGCCCGCGGGCAGCGCGATTGCCATCGCCAGCAGCAGCGCCATGAGCGCCAGCGGCAGCGACACCTGAAGCCGCTCGGCCACCATCTGCGCCACCGGCGCGCGGTAGGTATAGGAGGTGCCGAACTCACCCGTCGCCATGCCCGCCACCCACGACAGGTAGCGCTGGAGTTTCGGCTGATCGAGGCCAAGCTCGGCCCTGAGCGCCGCCACCGTGTCGGGTTGGGCATTCATCCCCAGCATGTAGCTGGCAGGATCGCCGGGCGCGATCTCGACCACCACGAAGATCACCATTGAGGCGACCGCGAGGCTTGCGGCAAGGATACCGAGACGCTTGGCAAGATGGGCGATCATGGTCAGGGTACGATGGTTTCGAGAGGATCGTAGCCAAAGCCCCGGCCCCAGGCCACGTGGGCAAGGCTGCCGGGTTTGTGGCGCAGCGCGCCAAGGTCGTCGCGGGTGACGAAGCGGCGGCGGTTCACCACGCCCTCGGGGTCTTCCCAGTCGACCGACAGATCTCCCGAGACCAGCTCGCAGCGGAAGAAGATCTCGACCTGGTGGAAGCCGCTTTCGGGATCGTGGAATTCGTTAACGAGACAGGGCGCGCCCACGGTGATCTTCACCCCGCATTCCTCGTACACCTCGCGGGCGAGATTGTCCGGCAACGAGGCACCCTTTTCGACGCCGCCGCCGGGCGCACACCACAGATCACTCCGGTGGCCCGGGTAGGCATTGACCACCAGCAGGCGGCCTTCGTGCAGGATTATGGCGCGGGCGGCGAGGCGAGGCGATGACATGCGCCCATGATTTGCATCTTTCGCGAGGACGCGGAAGGGCTTATCCCCTGCCCCGACCAAGGAGACCCCGATGCTGTCCATCCGTTTCGAAAATGCCCGCGTGATGCGCCCCGATGGTTGGGATGAAGCCCCCGTCGGGATCGAGGACGGCCTCATCGGTGGTGGCGCGCGTTCGGTTGACCTTGGTGGTTACGACATCCTGCCGGGCATCATCGATGCCCATGGAGACGGGTTCGAGCGGCACATGGCACCGCGCCGAGGAGCCCTGCGGGAGCGCGATTCCGGCATGGTAGCCTGCGCCGCCGAGCTGGCAGCCTGCGGCATCACCACCGCCATGCTGGCGCAGTTCTGGTCCTGGGAAGGTGGAATGCGAGGGCCGGAGTTTGCCTCCGAGGTGTTCGAGTCCGTGGCCTGTGTCGCGCCGACGGTGCCTGTCGACCTGAGGCTGCAGCTGCGGCTCGAGACGCATTTCCTCGAGAGTTTCGAGGCCGCCGAAGCTGCCGTGGACCGCTGGGACATCCCCTATGTGGTCTTCAACGACCACCTGCCCCACCAGCGGTTGGCCGAGGGGCGCAAGCCGCCGCGCCTCACCGGTCAGGCGCTGAAATCCGGCCGCTCACCAGAGGCCCATCTGGCGCTGATGCAGCAACTGCACAAGCGGTCTTCGGAAGTACCCGAAGCGCTGGATGCGCTTTGTGCGCGGCTGGGCGCGCGCGGTGTCCGGATGGGCAGCCACGATGATCAGACCTTTGAGGCCCGTGCCGCATGGCGAGCACGCGGCGTGCACATTTCGGAGTTCCCCGAAACGCTTGCAGCGGCGCAAGCCGCGCGCGAAGCCGGCGATGCGGTGGTACTGGGTGCGCCCAACGTGGTGCGCGGGGCAAGCCACGCGGGCAACGTGGCCGCCTCCGAGCTGATCGCCAAGGGGCTCTGCGATGCGCTGGCATCCGATTACCACTACCCCTCCCCCGCCCGCGCCGCCTGGCGCTGCGTGGAGCTTGGGCTGCTGGACGAACCCGGCGCGTGGCGGCTGGTGTCCGAAGGCCCGGCGCGACTGCTGGGGTTGCACGATCGGGGCACGATCGAGGACGGCAAGCGTGCCGACCTCGTGGTCATGGACCGCGACAACCGCCGCATCGTGATGACCATCGCCGGGGGCCGCGTCGCCCACTTGTCCGGCGACATCGCATCGCGCCTGATGTGATTTCGAGACGCCCCGAAACGCCACTACGCAGGCCAGCTTCGGGTGCGTTTCTCATGGTCCTGCAAACCCCGAAAGGCTTTGCTGTGGTTCTGGAGCACCAGCGCGTCAGTTCCGGATGAATGCCGCCACCCGGCCAAAGCTGGCCGAGCGTACGGACGAGAGATTGGGTCGGTCGCCGCTCTGATCTGATTGCTGGTTCCCCACCCCTTTGCAGCTGGAGTGTTCCGCCAGAATTTCTCGGCTGGGAGAGGATCGGAACCACATGAAAGGATCGAAGGTGCCCGACCCGCAGAAGGCCTCCATCGTCAAGCAGGGCAAGAAAGGCACACCAGTAGCTGAAATCTGCCGCAAGGCAGCTATGAGCCAGACGACCCATCCCAGTCGGAAGAAAACGTATGCGGATTTGCTGCCGACCGACATGACGCGGCTTAAGCAGCTCAAGGATGAGAACAGTCGGTTGAAGAAGATCATGGCAGCCCTCACGCTGGGCAGCGGTATGTTGCAAGATGTCATCCGGCGAAAGATCTCAGGCCTGGTGGGATGGGCGAGCGTGTTCGCGGGATGTGCAGCGACTAGGAATGTCGATCCGGACGGTTTGGCGCCACCGGGTTTGACCGCTCAACGCAGCACTTCAAATCCCGCCGCGCCGACGAGGCCGCCCTGGAGAAGTGGATCAGGAAGATTTGTCAGACACGGGTTCGTTGCGGCTATCGCCAGGTTCACGTACGTCTGGACCGTGAGGGCTGGGGCATCAACATCAAGAAAGTCTGTCACACCTTCAGGTAGTTGGGAATGACGCTCAGAAACCAGACGCCGAAACTGCGGGTAAAGGCGAAGCTGCGCGACGACCACGCTGGCACCGTTGAGCCGAACGATGTCCGGCAATGGACTTTATCCATGACCAGCTGGCAACGTGCGAGATACGTCGGCTTCTGACGGTCGTGGACACGCTCTCCCGCTAAGCTTCGATGCTCAAATCACGACTCAGCTAGCGGGACAGTGACGTGGTCGCCACACTGGACCAATTGTGCCGAAGATCGGGCTACCCCGACCCGCCACGGGTCGATCAGGCCAGCGAGTTCCTCTCCCGCGACCTGGATCTCTGTGTCAATCAGCGCAGCGTCACGCTCCATGTCTCACGGCCAGGCGAGCCGATGGATAACGACTTCATCGAAGCGTCCGATGGCAGGTACAGCGCCGAATGTCTGCACCGGTTTGTGAGCCTTGCGGATGCCCGCGAAAAGCTGGAGGATCGATGCAGCCACTACATCGAGGACCGGCCCCACAGCGCGATCGGATAGAACGCCCCGCTCATGCTGTCCTGAGCCGCCTGCAGCTCTCGCTGCGCGTCCTCAAGCGCCCGCACCGAGTTGGCCTGCGTCGCCGCCTCGTTCCGTTGCATCATCGTCTGGAACTGACGCCCCGCGTCGAGCGCGCCCTTGCCGAAGGCCACCAGCCCCGGCCAGCGCCGTGGTGCCCATGAACCGCGCGAGGCGCTGGACGGCGGCCAATCCCTGCCCCATGGCATATAGCGCCCCCTTAAGCTGCCGCGCTGCACCATCGGTTTCGCGCAGCCCGGCGCTTGCCGGACGCCCCGCCGACTGGATGCGCTTCAGGCTTTGCTCGCTGGATTGGCCGAGCGCCTTCAGATCCGCCTCGAGCTGCTGCTTGCCGGCGGCCGAAAGGCGGATCGTGTAGCTGCGCGTGGTGGTGCTCATGACTTGCCTTCGGTCTCACGATTGCGGTTCAAGGCCTGCAGCAGGCCCAGCTCCCAGAACGGCAGCAGAAGCGCCGCCACGGATGTCGGAATGCCCTGCGCCTCGGTCATCGCGAGGCAGGCATGTCGAGCCCAGCGTAGCCGGCGGGCCCGATGCCACGCTGATGCGCCAGACTGGCACCGGTGGCGGCAGTGGCGCGGCCCTCGACGCTCTGCGGTGCGTGCGTGTCTCCGGGACAGATGCCCTCGCCCCCGAACCTCGCGCAGGAAAAGCCGGGCGTGGTCCGGTAATCGGCGCAAAAGATCAGGCCTCTGCCGTAGAGGTATGCGGCGAGGGCGCGCAGACGGCTGCCTTCAGCTCAACCATTGGCGCCAGAAGCCCGGCATGCAGCGACGATGCCGTGCCGGGGAACAGATCGAGGAAGGCGTCGATGGCCTTGGCCTGAAGCGGCGCAGCCGTGCCGGTGTCGTCCTTGATGCCGTTTCAGCCCGTGCAGAACCGGGTCAGCAGCAGCTTGATCGGGCGCCGCGCGCCTGACTGCGCAGCGCCTCACGCTCAGGTCCGAGATTCTTGGTATCGAGCGCCGCCGCGTCGAAGGCGTGGGCCGGCGGAAGGGTTTCGCGCGAGTGGCGGATCGCCAAAGCGGACGGTCAGCGAGCTCGTCACGGTGCCGCAGAGTGTCCGCGCCGCCGCCATGGTGATGCTCGGGATCGGCGAGCGCCCCAATACGGCCATCGTGATGCGGCACGCCCAGTTTGCGGGCGGGTGGATGACCGTGTGGGATGAGAAGGGCAAGCAGGATCTCGAGGTCTACTGCCCCGAACATCTGGGCGAGTTCGTCGCCCAAATGCCGAAGCGCGACTGGCACCTCCTCGAAGAAATTCGCCGACCCAGTCGCCTGTTCGGGCGTGAAGGCCGCGTTTGTCACGTGGCGGGAAGGGCTGGGCCCCGAGGCGAAAAGGTACAGACTTCACGGTCTTCGCAAGCTGGCAATCGTGCCGCTGGCCGAGGCCGGATGCAGCGATGCGGAAATCCAAGCCGTCACGTGTCAGAGCGCCGAGATGCTGGCCTACAACCGGGCCAAAGCGAGCCGCGGGGCGCTGAGCCGGGCCGCCCAGAATCGCCGCAAATGACAGCAGAACAGAGCAGGACCAGAACGAGAAAGGGGGGAGAGGGATGGGTGAGCGGTGGCGGACTGACCTGCCGCTCTCATCCTCAAAATCTGGAAGATTCCTAAAATTTCAAATGGTACCCGCGGCCGGACTCGAACCGGCACGCCATGCGGCTAGGGATTTTAAGTCCCCTGTGTCTACCATTCCACCACGCGGGCCCGCCCCGTCCTTGCAGGATTTTTTTGCCCTTGGCCAGAGGCACCGCGCAATGGATTGCTCAGATTTCGCCCGGGGGTTGCGCGATGCCGTCTTCCTTGACAGCCTGCATGGCAACGTAGGTGGACGTGGTCGATACGTGCGGCAGGGTCGAGATGCGCTCGGCCAGCACCCGGCGATAATCGCGCATGTCCGTGGTGCGCACCTTGAGAAGATAGTCGAAATTGCCCGCGATAAGGTGCACCTGCTCAATTTCGGGGATCGCGGCAACCGCCTTGTTGAATTCGGCCAAGGACGCCTCGCGGGTGTCGAGCATGCGCACCTCGACGAAAGCCACGTGATCGAGCCCAAGCCGGATCGGGTCGAGGATCGCCCGATAGCCACGGATCACGCCCAACTCTTCAAGCCGGCGCAGGCGTGCTTGTGTGGGGCTCTTGGAAAGGCCGATGCGGCGCGCAAGCTCGGTGATTGAAATCCGCCCGTCCCCGGCAAGCGTGGTCAGAATCGCCCGGTCGAACCGATCAAAGCCCTCATAGTCGTCTTGCATAGTAAATCCCGACAATTTCAGACGATTCGGAATGTCATAATGCCTGAATAAGGCAAACCGCCCGCCAGCACCACTGTACTATGGAAAAAATCACCGGAGTTATGGAATGCCCCGCGATATCGCCCCCGACATCCGCCAACTGATTGATCTCGACATGTATGCCGACGAGGCGGCCACCGTCGAACGCCTGCGCACGGAGGCGAACCTGTCACCCGAAGACCGCGCCGCCATCGGCAAACGCGGCGCCCAGCTGGTGCGCGACATCCGGTCCAGCACCAAGCCCGGCATGATGGAGGTCTTCCTTGCGGAATATGGTCTGTCGACCGACGAGGGCATCGCGCTCATGTGCCTCGCCGAGGCGCTGCTGCGGGTGCCAGATGCCGACACCATCGACGCGCTGATCGAGGACAAGATCGCGCCCTCGGATTGGGGCAAGCACATGGGCCGCTCGGCCTCTCCGCTGGTCAATGCCTCAACCTGGGCCCTGATG
Organism: Salipiger pallidus; assembly: GCF_014643635.1. Lineage (GTDB taxonomy): Bacteria > Pseudomonadota > Alphaproteobacteria > Rhodobacterales > Rhodobacteraceae > Salipiger > Salipiger pallidus. The sequence goes on along the minus strand of NZ_BMJV01000004.1, from coordinate 228,250 downwards.
CTGACGGGCAAGGTGCTCGACCCCGAGGCCCGCCCCGGCCCCGCTGGCCACCTGCGCAACGCCATGAAACGGCTGGGCGAGCCGGTGATCCGCACCGCGGTGGGCCGCGCCATGCGCGAGATGGGCTCGCAGTTCGTGCTTGGCGAAACCATCGAGAAGGCAATGAAGCGCGGCGCGCAGATGGAGGCCAAGGGCTACACCTACAGCTACGACATGCTGGGCGAAGCCGCGCGTACAGAAACGGACGCGCTGGCCTATCTCAAGTCCTATTCCGACGCCATCGCCGCCATTGCCAAGGCCGCCACCAAGGGCGACATCCGCGACAACCCCGGCATCTCGGTCAAGCTTTCGGCACTCTTCGCCCGCTACGAAGAGGCGCAGTACGATCAGGTGATGAAGGTGCTCGTGCCGCGCCTTCTGAAGCTCTGCCAGCAGGCCAAGGCGGCGAACATCGGACTCAACGTTGACGCCGAGGAAGCCGACCGGCTGTCGATCTCGCTCGACGTGATCGGGGCGGCCTTTGCCTCGCCGACGCTGGCAGGCTGGGACGGGTTCGGCGTCGTGGTGCAGGCCTATGGTCTGCGGGCGTCGCAAGCGCTCGACTGGCTTTACGCCATGGCCGAGGCGCATGACCGCCACCTCATGGTACGCCTCGTCAAGGGCGCCTACTGGGACACCGAGATCAAGCGCGCGCAGGTCATGGGGCTGGAGGGCTTCCCGGTCTTCACCTCGAAAGCGCACAGCGACATTTCCTACATCGCAAACGCCCGCAAACTGCTGTCGATGACCGACCGCATCTACCCGCAGTTTGCCACGCACAACGCGCATACCGTGGCCGCGGTGCTCGAGATGGCGACGGACACCACCAGCTTCGAGTTCCAGCGCCTGCACGGCATGGGCGAGACGCTGCACGAACTTGTACACAAGGGCGAAGGCACCCGCTGCCGCATCTACGCCCCCGTGGGCGCGCATCGTGATCTGCTGGCCTATCTCGTGCGGCGCCTGCTGGAGAACGGCGCGAACTCGTCCTTCGTGAACCAAATCGTCGACGAGACCGTGCCCCCCGAGGTGGTCGCCGCCGACCCGTTCGAGGCCGCACCGGGCCGCCCCCTGCCCCGTGGCCCCGAGCTTTTCGCCCCCGAGCGGCCCAACTCCAAGGGCTTCGATCTGACCCACCGACCGACGCTGGAGGCGATCGACACCGCGCGGGATGGCTTCAAGGCAACCCGCTGGACCGCCGCTCCGCTGCTGGCTTGCGAGGCCTCCGTTGGGGAGACCGCACCGATGGTGAACCCAGCCGACCCGCATGACACGGTAGGCGAGATCACCTGGGCGAGCCCCGCCACCGTGCGCGCCGCCGCAGGCGCCGCGACCCGCTGGGACGCCTCCCCCGAGGAGCGCGCGGCGGTACTGATCCGCGCCGCTGACCTCTACGAGGAAAACTATGGCGAGCTTTTCGCGCTGCTGCACCGCGAGGCGGGCAAGACGTTGATGGACGCCGTGGCCGAGCTGCGCGAGGCGGTGGATTTCCTGCGCTACTACGCCGCCCATGCGGCAGGTGCCCCGGCCCGGGGCGTCTTTGCCTGCATTTCGCCATGGAACTTCCCACTGGCGATCTTTACCGGCCAGATCGCCGCCGCTCTGGCCGCTGGCAATGGTGTGCTGTCGAAACCCGCCGAGCAGACGCCGCTGATCGCGTGGCGCGCGGCTCAGCTGCTGCACGAGGCCGGTGTGCCTCGCAGTGTGCTGCAACTGCTGCCGGGTGCGGGCGACGTGGGCGCGGCGCTGACCTCTTCGCCTGAAGTGGCGGGCGTGGCCTTCACCGGCTCGACCGAAACGGCGCAGATCATCCACCGTTCCATCGCCGAACATCTCGCGCCGGGCACGCCCTTCATCGCTGAAACCGGCGGGCTCAACGCGATGATCGTCGACAGCACGGCGCTGCCGGAACAGGCGGTGCGCGCGGTGATCGAAAGCTCGTTCCAGTCGGCGGGCCAGCGCTGTTCGGCGCTGCGCTGCCTCTACCTGCAGGAGGACATCGCCCCCCACGTGATCGAGATGCTGAAAGGCGCCATGGACGCGCTGTCCCCCGGCCTGCCGTGGAAGCTGTCCTCGGACCTTGGCCCGGTGATCGACGCCGAGGCGCATGAGGGCATCGCTGCCCACGTGGCCGAGGCCCGCGCCGATGGCCGCCTCATGCACCAGATCGCCGTGCCCCACACCGGCCATTTCATCGGCCCCGCGATGATCCGCGTCGGCGGAATCGAGGACATGGAGCGCGAGATCTTCGGCCCCATCCTGCACATCGCCACCTTCAAGGCGCAGGATCTGGACAAGGTCATCGACACCATCAATGGCACCGGCTACGGCCTGACCTTCGGACTTCAGACCCGCATCGACGACCGGGTGCAGCACGTGACCGACCGTATCGAAGCGGGCAACATCTACGTCAATCGCAACCAGATCGGCGCCATTGTCGGCAGCCAGCCCTTCGGCGGCGAGGGCCTGTCGGGCACCGGGCCGAAGGCGGGCGGGCCGCTCTATCTAGACCGCTTCCGCGAGCACGCGCAAACCGGGCCCGTGGGCAGTTGGTCCACGCGTGACGTGACCGAGCGCGTGCAGCAGGCGCTGGCCTCGGCAGGCAGGGCTGCCGGCCCCAAAACGACGGAACTGCCTGGCCCCACCGGCGAGGCCAACCAGTACACCACCCACGCGCGGCCCCCGGTGCTTTGCCTCGGCCCGGGGTCGGATTGCGCCGCGGCGCAAGCCGACGCGGTGCGCAAGTTGGGCGGCGTGGCAGTGGTCTCGCACGGCATGGTGCCGCCCGAGGCGCTGGCCGAGGTCTCCGGCTTCTCGGCTGCGATCTGGTGGGGGGACGACGACAGCGCCCGCGCCTACCGAAAGGCGCTTGCAGGGCGGGACGGCGCGGTGCTCTCGCTGATCACCGGACTGCCGGACAAGGGCCACGCTCGCGCCGAACGGCACGTGTGCGTCGACACCACCGCCTCGGGCGGCAACGCCGCGCTTCTTGGCGGTCACATGTGAGCCCTCCTCCTCCCTCCTGCCCGGCTCCGCCAGGCGGGAGGGCATCGCATGGTTCAGCCCACACGCCGCGCCTGCTGGCGGGCGTATGCAAGCTCTCCTGCCCGACCGCGTCAGGCGGAAGATCGCGAGGCACCGGTCGGAGGCCGCGGCAAACTGCCCCGCTGCGCCCCTGCGGACGCAAGGCGCTTGACGTGGCTGGCTTTCCAGACAAAGTCGGGGGCGATGTTCCCCATACGCGATCATAATCCGTCGGGCCGCACGCCCTACGTCACATACGCACTGATCGCGACGAATATCGTGATCTTCCTGAACTATTGGCCGCTCTTCACTGACGACCGGGCGCTTGCGGCGTTCTTCTTCGACTGGGCGCTGATCCCGGCATTGGTCACTGAAGGCCATGGCCTTGGCGGGCTAGTCACCTCGATGTTCCTGCATGGCGGGCTGGCGCACCTCGCCGGCAACATGCTGTTCCTGTTCATCTTCGGGGACAACATCGAAGATGAGCTGGGCCATGCGCGGTTTGCCGGCTTCTACATCGCCTGCGGGGTCATCGCAGCGCTGGTGCACTACGTGTCCGAGCCGTTTTCCTCGATCCCCACGGTGGGCGCATCGGGGGCCATTGCGGGCGTGATGGGCGGCTACCTGCTGCTATTCCCAAGGGCACGGGTGGATATCTTCATTTTTCTCGTGATCTTCTTCAAAGTATTGCCGATCCCCGCATGGGTCCTGCTGGGCGCCTGGTTCGGGCTTCAGGTCTTTGGCGGCGTCAGTGCCAGCGCCGGCGGAACTGGAGTTGCCTACTGGGCGCATCTTGGGGGCTTTGCCGCAGGCATGCTGCTGATCCTGCCCGCATGGCGCAAGCGAGGCGGCCTCAGCTTCTGGAACCACAACGATGGCCAGCCGCCCCACCCGCCGGCGCTTCAGGCCTCGGACATCCCCAAGGTCAGGAAACGTCAATGGCCGAACCAGTAAAGGCAACTTGTCACTGCGGCGCGGTCGAGCTTCGGGTGGCCCTAAGCGCCGGGCTCGCCACTGCCCGGCGCTGCGATTGTTCCTACTGCCGCCGCCGGGGCGCGCCCGCTGTCTCTGCCCCTCTGGACGGCGTCAAGGTCGTGAAGGGCGTGGAGAGCCTCGCGCTCTACCAGTTCAACACCCATACCGCCGAACACCACTTCTGCCGCATCTGCGGCATCTACATGTTCCACCGCCGCCGGTCGAACCCGAACGAATACGGTGTCAACATGGGCGCCATAGACGGCGTGAATCCCGCAGACCACGAACCGATCCCATGGAGCGACGGCGTCAACCATCCCTCCGACCGCTGATGCTCGCCAGCGGGCTCTGGCCATCCGACCCCGGCCACTGGACATGAAAAAGGGCAGCCTGATGCCGCCCTCTGTTTCTTCTCTTTGAAAATTCGCCGGGGGTGGAGCGGGTGCAGATCTCCCGTCAAACACCCTGCGGCGCACGCCGCGAAATCAGCCGTTGCGGATGATCTTCGCGAAACCGTCGAAAATCGCATTGTTGGCGCACAGCACCGACCCGCTCTCGAGCGGATCCTGGTCCTCGCGCACGCCCTGCACCAGCGCGCCCGCTTCCTGCGCAATGAGGATGCCGGCGGCGTAATCCCACAGGTACTGTTCACGCTCCCAGTAGCCGTCGTACCGGCCCGCCGCCACATAGGCGAGGTCCAGCGCGGCCGAGCCGAAGCGGCGCACACCGGCGCACTCGGGCATCAGGCGGGCCAGATCACCCAGCATGGCGGGAAGGGTCTTCTTGGCGGCAAAGGGGATGCCCGTGGCGAACAGCGCCTCGATCAGGCGCGAACGGCCCGACACTCGCAGGCGGCGCGAGTCGTTCAGCCACGCGCCTTGCCCCTTTTCGGCATAAAACATTTCATCCTTGGCCGGGTCGTAAACCACACCTGCGACGATCTGGCCCTTATGCTCGAGCGCGATGGAAATCGCCCAGTGCGGCAGACCGTGCAGGAAGTTGGTGGTGCCGTCCAGCGGATCGACGATCCAGCGGCGGGTGGGATCGGCCCCGGCGATTTCTCCGCCTTCCTCGGCCAGCCAGCCATAGGTCGGGCGGGCGCCCAGAAGCTCTTCCTTGAGGATCGCCTCGGAGGCGATGTCGGCGCGGCTGACGAAATCCCCGGCGCCCTTCATGGACACCTGGAGGTTCTCGACTTCACGGAAATCCTTGACGAGGGACCGCCCGGCCTTCCGCGCTGCCTTGATCATGATGTTGAGATTGGCACTGCCCTGCATCACATAGGTCCCTGCAAATGGTTCAGGCCGCGCATATACGCGGCCTGTCCGGATTTGCCAAGTCCGCGTGTCCACGCGGCCGGCCTCACAACGCCCGGCGGCACCGGGCGACAGGCCTCACTGGTAAACGACGCCTTTTTCACCGACCGGCGCATAGGGCTGCGGCATGTAGCTGCGGTGCGCCGCACGGGTCGCGCCGCGGGCTTTGCGCGGCAGGTGGTCGGCAGGGTTGTAGTAAGTGCCGGCAGTCGGCGTGCCGCAGTAGATCACTCCCCCGTTGATCACCGGCTCAAGCCCGCCCGGGCAGTAGTTCGCCGCCGGGTAAGCCTGCACCAACGGCTGCCGGGTGACATCGGAGGTGGCATCGCCCCGGTACATGTCATTCCAGGCAAAGGCCTGCGAGGCGGTAAGGGTAAAGGCCGCGGCGGCGGCAAGGAAAGCAGTGGCGCGCATGAAATCCCCCATGGCGAAGATACGAAGCCAAAAAATCGTCAGAGTTGTTGCGCAGAGGTTAGTGACATCGCGAAACAAGTCAAATTTTTGTCTTTATCGCAGGGGTTTGTTTCCTCAGAACTGACAATTAGGGGCTTCATGCAGAACTGTCCAAAGAAGGCCTAAGTTCTTGTCAGCCGGTCGGCCTTCTTGCGTACCAGTACCGACCGCAAATCATGCATAGCCAGAAGAAGCGCATCCGTCACGATCTCGAGCTGGTCATCGTCCGCTTTGGTCTGCGCCCAATGGGTGGTCAGGTTGAGGTGGTCGATGGCGCGGTGGATGTCATCGATATCTCGCCGCGCCAGCGTGGCCTTGCGCTCGGCGATCCAGTTCTGAATGGCGGCTGTATCCTCGTGGGACAGCGCCCGGTCGCCATGCGGCTTGATGTCCTCACGGTTGAGGTTGACCACGGCGATCTGATCCATCTCGATCCGCCGCTGGCGGTTTTCCATGTCCACCCGGAACACGGTGGCGCCATTGTCACGGACACGGAAATAATAATCGGGCAGATCGCCGGGCATGATGCCTCCTGAGCTGGATGCTTACTTGAGACCCTTGCAGAAGGCCTCGATGCGGTTGCACGCTTCTTCCAGGAGCGCCTCGGACGTCGCGTAGGAAACGCGGAAGTTGGGCGACAGGCCAAAGGCCGCACCGAACACCACGGCCACGCCCTTGTCCTCGAGCAGCGCCTTGGCGAAGGTCTCGTCATCGACGATCTTCACGCCGGACTCTGTGGTTTTTCCGATGAGGCCAGCGATGGACGGGTAGACGTAAAACGCACCTTCCGGGGTCGGGCAGGTAATGCCCTCGATCGCATTGAGCTTTTCAAGCACCAGGTCACGGCGCCGCTTGAAGAGCTCGGCGTTGGTGGCAAGGAAATCCTGCGGCCCGCTCAGTGCCTCGAGCGCCGCCCACTGGCTGATCGAACTGGGGTTCGTGGTCGACTGCGACTGGATCTTGCGCATCGCCGCGATCAGCTCTTTCGGGCCGGCGGCATAGCCGATGCGCCAACCGGTCATGGCATAGGCCTTGGACACCCCGTTGCAGGTCAGCGTGCGGTCGTAGAGGCCCGGCTCGATCTGCGCGGGGGTAAAGAACTCCCAGCCATCATAGGCAAGGTGCTCGTACATGTCGTCCGACATCACCCAGACATGGGGATGGCGCATCAGCACGTCGGTGATCGCCTTGAGCTCGTCCTTCGTGTAGCCCGCGCCGGTGGGGTTCGACGGCGAGTTGAAGATGAACCATTTGGTCTTGGGCGTGATCGCCGCCTCGAGCAGTTCGGGCGTGATCTTGTAGCCCAGCTCGGGCTTGCCCTCGACGACCACGGGGGTGCCCTGCCCCAGCAGGACCATGTCCGGGTAGCTCACCCAGTAGGGCGCGGGGATGATGACCTCGTCGCCGGGGTTCAGGGTCGCCATCAGCGCGTTGTAGAGCACCTGCTTGCCGCCGGTGGACACGGTCACCTGCGCTGGCTCGTAGGTCAGGCCGTTCTCGCGGGCGAACTTGTCACAGATCGCCTTCTTGAGTTCGGGCATTCCGTCCGGCGCGGTGTATTTCGTTTTTCCCGCATGGATGGCCGCAATCGCAGCCTCCTTGATGTTCTGCGGCGTGTCAAAGTCGGGTTCCCCGGCGCCCAGACCAATCACGTCCTTGCCCTGCGCCTTCAACTCGGCGGCCAGCTGGGTGACGGCGACTGTAGGGGACGGCTTGACGCGGGCGAGGGTGTCGGAAAGGAAAGCCATGAGGGCACCGTTTGTAATGAGTTCCGGACTGTCATAGGATGCGCCTAAGCGCCGTTCAAGCGGGTTGACGGGCCTGCGGCAGCCGGAAAAGCGGCCCGAGGGGCCTTGAGGGAGAAGAAGATGACCGACACGACCGACTGGTACGGCCCCGAGTCCGCGACCTTCGGCGACCGCATCGCCGGCGCCCGTGAAGCCGCGGGAATGGACCAGGAAAAGCTGGCCCGCCGCCTTGGCGTCAAGCTCAAGACCCTGCAGGCCTGGGAGAACGATATCTCCGAGCCGCGCGCCAACCGGCTACAGATGATCGCGGGGCTGCTCAACGTGTCTCTGGTCTGGCTGCTGACCGGCGAAGGCGACGGAGTCGCCAGCCCTGAGGATGTCGAAGCCTCCCTGCCCGCGGACGTGAACGAGGCACTGCTGGAAATTCGTGCACTCAAGACCCAGATCGGTGCAGCGGGCGACCGGCTCGGCCGCCTCGAAAAGACGCTTCGCAAGCTGCTGAAGGAACGCCAATGACGCAGGCCACCGAGTCTCCCGAACACCGGATTAAGCGGCTGTCCATGCGCTCAATGCGCCGGGGCATCAAGGAGATGGACATCATCCTGTCGCGCTACGCAGGGGCTCGGCTCTCGGGCATGAGCGCGGCCGAACTGGACCGTTACGAGGCGCTTCTGGACGAGAACGATCAGGATCTCTACCAGTGGGTGTCGGGTCAGAAGCCCGCACCAGGGCCATTTGCACCGCTGGTGCAGGACATCGTCGACGTCGCCTGCAGCCCGAACCGCACCGTCTAGCTTCGGATGCGTCACCGGTCTGGATGCTGCGGACATAAATCCTGACACTTCTAAGCATTTGACGTGGCTTAACGTATTGTTGGCTTTTTTGCCTCAAACCTTCCGTCCAAAGAAAACAGGCGGAGACGGTAATGAGCATTCATGCCTCCATGGGAAAACAGCCGATGTCCGGCTACATGACCGGGTACCTGGAGACGCTGGCGCTCGTCGAACGGCTGCACCGTCTTCTGCTCGACGTGATCAAGGACGAATTCGAACGCACCGGCGTCATCGAGATCAATGCGGTGCAGGCGCTGCTGCTTTACAACATCGGTGACAACGAGGTGACGGCAGGCGAGCTGAAATCGCGCGGCTACTACCAGGGCAGCAACGTCAGCTACAATCTGAAGAAGCTGGTCGAGATGGGCTACATGCACCACCAGCGCTGCGAGATCGACCGCCGTTCCGTACGTGTCCGCCTCACTGCTCAGGGGCGCGACATCCGCGACACGGTGCAGACCCTGTTCGAGAAGCACTCCGCAGGCATGGAGGGGCGCAACGTCATCGACCTGGACGGGCTCGATTCCGTGAACACCTCGCTGCGGCGGCTGGAAAGGTTCTGGACCGACCAAATCCGCTACATCTATTAACTCGGAGGCAAGCGAACTGGCCCTCTCCCTGTTGCGAACGAATGGTGTGAATCGCGAATGGGCGGTTTAGACCATGTGGCGCGGGCGCCCTACCTCGTTCCGAGGTGCCACGCCGGAGAGATCCTGACCGGGCCAGCGGGTCGGATGGCTCCCGACTGATCTGCCCCTGCCCTCACCGGTTGGCGAAGCACGCTGGGTCCGCCTGCCGCCATGTCGATCATCCTTGATGATCACCGGACCCAAGTGGCTCACGACGATGTCAAAGCGGCTTATTAAAATGGGTGCCAATGCTATTGGAACGGCTTGCACCGGCTGCAGCCTCGCAGCCTCGCAGCCTCGCAGCCTCGCAGCCTCGCAGCCTCGCAGCCTCGCAGCCTCGCAGCCTCGCAGCCTCGCAGCCTCGCAGCCTCGCAGCCTCGCAGAAAGTCTGCCTCCGCTCGAGAGGGATCTGTCAACACCCCCACTTCAGCCGACAGACTTTCAGCCAATCACCCAGCACCAAACTTTAGTTGAAAATCATTCGCTCATGCTGCGCCTTCATTGTCGGCGCTTCACCACAAAGCGCTGCGCCGCCAACACGCCCCTCCCGAATACGAGGAAGCGGGACCTGAAACGTCAGCACCGCGAAGCAGTCGCCCTGCTCCGCGGTGCCAACCCTTGGCTGCCCGCCCATGCCTTCCGGTCAGACCGGCAACATGCAACGCCTCCTCGGCAGCCCTAGGTATCAGAATGTCATCAGATCCGTCAGGCTCTGGTGTGCACCAGCTTCAGCCCGACCTGCGGCAGACGCACAGGAACGGACGGTGTCTCGGACCCGATGGTCTTCGTCAGCCGCCCCGCAGCAAGCGCAAGCGCAATAACCGGTGCCATGATGATAAGGCCGATGGTCAGGCCGATCGCGAAATGAATCATGAAAGTTCCTCCCTGAAGAAGAAGCTAGCACGATTCGACCGCGTCACAATGCCGCATCTCGTGCGCAATCGAATTTTCTGCAACCGGACAGAATGTCACAGGGCTCAGCGACGCAGTCCTCCAATGATCATGTCATTGAGTTCGCGAAACAATTTCATTGTCATGGCGCGCCGGAAATCTTCGTAGCCCTCGGCCATCTCGACAAAGGCTCCGGGGCCATGTGCGACCTCTCCAATGAAATACTCAAGCACACGCGGGTCCGATCCCGTCACCGCAAGCCCGTTCACCGTCACATCCTGAAAAGGAAAATTTCTGTAGGCCTGCCGTGGCCGGAAGCCGTCATTGGTGATGCCGTCCCCGGACACATCTATCACCTGCCGTGTGCAATCCGGCGCCCGCCGGAGCATTCCGGACCCGAAGCCAAGCGCATAGCCCATGGCGGTGGGAAAGCGGTTGTTGCTGCGCGGTGCTGCGAGGATCTGCCCTACCGCAACGTCCAGCGCCGCCTCGTCAGTCAGCAGCGCCCAGTCGAGCACAACGACCGACTGCCGCCGCCCGCTCCATTCGTAAGCCGCCAGCGCGACACTGCCCTCTCCCTGCAGGATCGCCCTGCTTACGTCCGGGTCCGTCAGCGCCGCCGCAAGGCCGTTCTTCTGCAGAAGATATTCCTCGTCATCCACCGACGAGGATACATCCAGCGCCAGAAGCAGCGCCAAGCGGCACCCTTCGGCCCAAGCGGCGCCGACACCGGACCAGAGGCCCAATGCGCCAACCACGAGGATCCGAAGGGCTGTATTCACCAATGCCCGGTATTCTCCATGCTGGCCCAGGGCTCCTGCGGGGCAAGAGCGTCGCCCTGCTGCAGGATCTCCACCGACACGTTGTCAGGCGACCGCACAAAGGCCATGTGCCCATCGCGCGGTGGGCGGTTGATGGTCACGCCTGCGTCCATCAGCTCCTGGCACAGGGCGTAGATATCCGGCACCGAATAGGCGAGGTGCCCGAAGTGCCGCGAATCCGACGGCAGCCCGTCATCGCCATCCCAGTTGTAGGTCAGCTCCACGTCCGCGGTGCCGTCCGCCTGCTCCGGCGGGCATAGGAACACCAGCGTGAACCGCCCCTTGTCGTTCTCGATGCGGCGCCGTTCGGTCAGTCCGAGCAGCTTGTAGAAGTCGAGCGACGCGTCGAGATCTTTGACGCGGACCATCGTGTGAAGGTACTTGATCCCCATGAAGGCTTCCTTTCTGTCGTCTTTGCCCATGAACAGTAGGGACCACGGCGCATATGTCGAGGGCACAGTTTGAAAGCGTGCAACAGGGCGGCCGTGGGTGTAGGCCACGCGGTATTCTTCGCCACAAGATGTGGTAAGCCTCGACCTGACCGGCGCGTGCAGGGATTCGCGCCCATCCGCAGTCCGGGGCAGCCCCTGCCCCCCACGAAAGACAGGCCATGAAGCAGTACCACGAAGCCCTGAAGACGATCCTTGCGGAGGGCGAGCCCTCGTCAGACCGTACCGGCACCGGCACCCTGTCGCATTTCGGTCTGCAATCGCGCTACCGGCTGTCCGACGGCTTCCCGCTTGTCACCACAAAGAAACTGCACCTGCGCTCGATCATCCACGAGCTGCTGTGGTTCATCTCGGGCGACACGAACATCGGCTATCTCAAGGCCAATGGCGTCAGCATCTGGGACGAATGGGCAGACGAAAACGGCAATCTCGGCCCGGTCTACGGTCAGCAATGGCGTGCCTTCCCGGCGCTTGAGGCAACCGGCGCCGAGCAGGCAGGCGAGCCGCTTTACCTGTCACGCCCCATCGATCAGATCGCGCAGTTGGTCGAGGCCATCCGAACCTCGCCCGACAGCCGCCGCCTGATCGTCTCGGCCTGGAACCCCGGCGACGTGCCGCGCATGGCTCTGCCGCCGTGCCACACCATGTGGCAGGTGCGGATCATCGGGCGGAAATTGCACCTGCAGCTCTACCAGCGTTCGGCGGACATGTTCCTGGGGGTGCCGTTCAACATCGCCTCCTACGCGCTGCTGCAGACCATGCTCGCCCATGTTACCGGCTACGAGCCGGGCGATTTCATCCACACACTCGGGGACGCGCATATCTACTCCAACCACATGGACCAGGTAGAGCTTCAACTCTCACGCACACCAAAGCCGCTGCCGCAGCTGAGCATCACCCGCGAGGTCAGCTCGATCTTCGATTTCCGCTATGAGGATTTCGAGATCACCGGCTACGATCCCGATCCCGCGATCCGCGCGCCTGTGGCGGTCTGATCGATGATTTCCGTGATCGTCGCCCGCGCCCGCAACAATGCCATCGGCCGTGATGGAGAAATTCCGTGGCATGTGCCGGCGGACCTCAAGTTTTTCAAGACCGAGACCCTCGGCGGCGCCGTCGTGATGGGCCGCAAGACCTGGGACAGCCTGCCCTTCAAGCCCCTGCCCAACAGGCTCAACATCGTGGTATCGTCGAACCCCGAGGCCGCCGAGATTGTCGTGCCGAGCGTTGCCGATGCGGTGGCGCTCGCGGCAAAGCACGGCCACCAGCGCATCTACGCCGTGGGTGGGGCCAGCATCTATGCCGAGATGCTGCCCCTCGCCCATCGCCTGCTGATCTCGGAAGTGGCGCTCGACGTGCCCGATGCGGACACGTTCCTGCCCGACATTCCCGAGGAAGGCTGGACCTGCATCGCGGAGCGCCCCCTCAGCGAGGACGGGCCCCGCTGTGTCCTGCGAGAGCTGATCCGCAGCGCCCTTTAATTGCAGAAAGAAAGACCACGGCGTCCGGCCTGCCTCCGGCGGGGATATTTCAGGTCAAAGGAAACGCAGGCACCTGTTTCCTTTGACCTGAAATATCCCGGGGGAGGCCGCGACAGCGGACGGGGGCAGAGCCCCCCCGGACCTGACAGCCTAGTCCGCAGCCTGAGGCAGTGCCAGTCCGCCAATACGGACAAGCAGGTCGACAATTTCATCCACCCCCTTGCCGTGCTTGACCTCGGCAAAGACAAAAGGCTTGCCAGCGCGCATCCGCGTGGCATCGCGCTGCATGACCTCGAGGGAAGCGCCGACGTGGGGCGCAAGATCGGCCTTGTTGATGACGAGAATGTCCGACTTGGTGATAGCGGGGCCACCCTTGCGGGGAATCTCTTCGCCCGCTGCCACGTCGATCACATAGATCGTCACGTCCGCCAGCTCGGGGGAGAAGGTGGCCGAGAGGTTGTCACCACCGCTTTCGATCAGCACGAGGTCGAGATCCGGGTGCACCTCGTTCAGCTCCGCAATGGCAGCGAGGTTGATCGACGCATCCTCGCGGATTGCCGTGTGCGGACAGCCGCCGGTTTCCACCCCCTTGATCCGGTCGAGCGGCAGCACCTGCTGGCGCATCAGCTCTTCCGCGTCCTCACGTGTGTAGATGTCGTTGGTGACCACGGCCATGGAAACCCGGTCACGCAGGGCCTTTGCGAGGGCGGCGGTCAGGGTCGTCTTGCCGGCGCCGACCGGGCCGCCGAGGCCCACGCGCAGGGGGCCGTTGGGAGATGCCATGGGATCCTCCGTTAAGATCTGAACAGTCGGGAATAGAGCATGTCGTGGCGCTGACTGGCAATGTCCACCAGCGGGGCGAACCCGCCGATATCGTCATCGGTGGCCTCCAGCGCCTTCGCGGCAAGATCGCCGCATAGTGGGCGCAGCAGGCACAGCACCTTCTGCCCATCGGTTTGCCCCAGCGGCACCAGCCGGACGCCGGCACTCACCAGATTCGAGGCGACAGCGAGCAGGAAGATCCGCAGTGTTTCCTCGAGCGGCAGCTCCAGCGCGCGGGTGACGAGGCCCGCGGCCACGGGATAGGGTGCAGCGGGGATCTCGATCTGCCACAGCGCCGAGACGGTTGCGGCGAAGGCCCTGCCCTGCTGTGCGGTCTCGGCCCGGCGCTCGGCCGAGGGGCTGAGCGCCAGCGCGAGCTCTGAAAGCCCCTCCGCACCCCACCCTCGCGCTGCCAGCGACAAGAGCACCGCATCGGACCAGCCGGAGCCATGCCAGAGCACCGTCTCGAGCCACGCCCGCAGAGAGCGCGCGTCAGTCACGTGCCCCGTTTCCACCGCGGTTTCCAGCCCGTGCGACCAGGCAAAGGCACCGGTCGGGAACGACGGCGAAAACAACTGGTGCAGGACGAGCCCCGCGTCAGTGTTCATGGTGGTGATGTCCGTGATCGTGAGAGTGCCCATGGTCATGAGAGTGATCATCTGGCCCATGGGAGTGCGAATGATCGTGACCATGGGTGCGCCCATGGCCATAGGCGCCGCCCTCGGGGGTGAAGGGCTCGGTCACTTCCGTGACCTCGGCTCCGATGCGGGTGAGCATGTCGCGGATCACGTGATCGCGCTGGATCAGCAGGCGGGCGGCTTCGATCTGACAGGGGGTATGTCGGTTGCCCACATGCCAGGCGATGCGCGGCAGCGCGGAGCCGGTAACCGCCAGCAGTGGCTCGGCGGCGGCTTCGACTTCCACGAGGCGGCCGTCAGACAGCCGAAAGGCATCGCCGTGATCGAGGCTTTCGGTATGCGCAAGATCGACAAGGACCTCCGCGCCGGAGGCACAGGTCAGCACCTTGCGACGCAGGAAACGATCGTCATAGGTGAGAACCACGCGGTCGGCGGCGGCACCGGTCCATGCGCCCTTGCGCAAGAACTCATGGGCGTGGGGAAGAGCGGTCATGCGGGGGTCTCCGTAGTTTCCCACACATCACTTCAGGGGCCCAGAAAGATCAAGGTCACAGCCGGGATTTCCCCGACATGTGACCTCGTTTGTCGTCCGCTTGGGCGGCGCGTCAGCAATGTCCACCGGAGTGGAGCGGTCAGTGCGCGCCCGGGCGGAACAGCGGCGCGTTCCGCTGTCACGGGTACTGACCGGAACGGTCCGGCGAGACGGGCCCCGCCGCGGACCGGATCAGAGGTAGTAGACGTCGTGGAAGACGTGACGCACGATGTCTTCGCGGCGCAGACCCTTAGCGGCCAGCTGCTCGTCGGACAGGCGCTGGAGCTCTTCGACGCGGCGCAGACGCGGGTTCGCTTCACCGATGGTGACGAGGGCGTTGCCGATCCCGGCGATCAGGCGGGAGAAAAAAGGTGCGGTGTCGTGAGCGTGGCTCGCGGTGAGAAATGCCATTGGGAAACCTTCCGTTTCATGTGCGGTCCGACATATTGCCGGTGTGTCAGGTCCCCTCCCTTGCCAAACTAAGTAACGCCTGCTGACCGAACTGACAAATGCTGCATCTGCAAACTGGGGTTTCTGCAGATGCATAGGTAAATGGTTTAATTTTAAACAATCGCCCTAACGCGTCTGATGAAATGCGAAAGGCCGGGGCATTCTCGCCGCCCCGGCCTTCTTCTCTTTATAAACACGCCCGCCGGAGGCGTCTTTGCCCCGCCAGCCATGCAGTGGCCGGGACGCTGCTTCTCAGTAGAGGAAATACCGCTGCGCCATTGGCAGCTCGGTCGCCGGCTCGCAGGTCAGAAGCTCACCGTTGGCGCGCACCTCGTAGGTTTCGGGATTTACCTCGACCTCGGGCAGAGCATCGTTGAGCTTCAGGTCCTTCTTGCCGATGCCCCGGGTGTTGGTCACCGCGACGGTCTGCTTGGCAAGGCCGTACTTGTCGCGCACGCCCTCGGACTGCGCCGCCTCGGAAACGAAGATCACAGCCGAGTTCTCGACCGACCGGCCGTAGGCACCCCACATGGGCCGCGAGTAGACCGGCTGCGGAGTCGGGATAGACGCGTTGGGGTCCCCCATCTGAGCGCAGACGATGGTGCCGCCCATGAGGACCATCTCGGGCTTCACCCCGAAGAAGGCCGGCGACCAGAGCACAAGGTCAGCGCGCTTGCCTTCCTCGATCGATCCGATGTGCTGGCTCACGCCATGGGCGATGGCCGGGTTGATGGTGTATTTGGCGATGTAGCGGCGGACTCGGAAGTTGTCATTGTCGCCGGTTTCCTCGGACAGCTGGCCACGCTGCTTCTTCATCTTGTCGGCGGTCTGCCAAGTGCGGATGATAACCTCGCCCACCCGGCCCATGGCCTGGCTGTCCGACGCGATGATCGAGAACGCGCCCATGTCGTGCAGAATGTCTTCGGCGGCGATGGTCTCCTTGCGGATACGGCTTTCGGCGAAGGCCACGTCTTCGGGGATCGACTTGTCGAGGTGGTGACAGACCATCAGCATGTCGAGGTGTTCCTCGAGCGTGTTGCCGGTGTAGGGCCGCGTCGGGTTGGTGGAGGACGGCAGCACGAACTCTTCGCCGCAGATCTTGATGATGTCGGGGGCATGGCCGCCGCCCGCGCCCTCGGTGTGGAAGGCGTGGATGGTGCGGCCCTTCATGGCGGCCACAGTGTTCTCGACGAAGCCGGATTCGTTCAGCGTGTCGGTGTGGATCATCACCTGCACGTCCCATGCATCGGCGACACTAAGGCAGTTGTCGATGCTGGCGGGCGTGGTGCCCCAGTCCTCGTGCAGCTTGAGGCAGCAGGCCCCGGCCTTGATCTGCTCTTCCAGAGGTGCCGCGAGCGAGGCGTTGCCCTTGCCTGCGAAGGCAAGGTTCATCGGGAAGGCATCGGCGGCCTGCATCATGCGGGCGATGTGCCACGGGCCGGGGGTGCAGGTGGTCGCCAGCGTGCCATGCGCCGGGCCGGTGCCGCCGCCCAGCATCGTGGTGAGGCCCGAGTGCAACGCATCCTCGATCTGCTGCGGGCAGATGTAGTGGATGTGGCTGTCCATCCCGCCGGCGGTGAGGATGCGCCCCTCGCCCGCGATGACCTCGGTGCCCGGGCCGACGATGATGTTCACGCCGGGCTGGGTGTCGGGGTTGCCGGCCTTGCCGATCTTGTGGATGCGCCCGTCCCTGAGGCCCACGTCCGCCTTGTAGATGCCGGTATGGTCGACGATCAGCGCATTGGTCACAACCGTGTCCACGGCGCCCTCGGCGCGGGTCGCCTGGCTCTGGCCCATACCGTCACGGATCACCTTCCCGCCGCCAAACTTCACTTCTTCGCCGTAAACCCCGGCATTGGCGCCAGCCGCATGGCCGACCAGCTCCGAGGTCAGGTCGCGTTCCACCTCGATGATGAGGTCGGTGTCGGCAAGCCGCAGCCGGTCGCCCACGGTGGGGCCGAACATGGCGGCGTAATCAGAGCGGGAAATCCTTGCAGGCATGGCGGATCATCCTTGTCGTTCGGGGTGCCCGCGCGGCGCGGCACCGATGTGGTTCGGTCAGGCGGTGACCGGGTATTTCGATCAGGACGCGGCCACCCTGGCACCGGCTGCGAGGGGATAGCGGCTCCGTCCGAAGGGCATCATCGCGAACATGGTCGCGTCTTTTCCTGACCGCTTACTCTGCTTCGAGGCCTGGCGTCAGCTTGGGGCCGCGCCGGGCCAGCCGCTTGCGGTTTGATCGCGCCTCGCGTTCCAGCGGTCCGGTCCATGCGGCCAGCACGCGTTCAGGGTTGGCCCCCCGGCTGATCGCCTGCTGCATGCCCCACCAGCTTTTCAGCATCGCCGGGCTTTTCTCGGCGATCATGCGGTAGCCTTCCGAGGGGGGCACCGACCAGACGCCTCCAAACCCCATGAGGCGCATGGCCACCACGCTTTGCGATTCCACCATGAGCGAGCCCATGCGGATGGCGCTGCGCTGCCAGGACAGGATGTCGTCAAACATCTCAGAGGTCTCCCATGACCTGTTGATTGAACCCGTAGATCTTGCGTGCGCCAGACATCGGGATCAGCGACACCTCACGGCGCTGACCCGGCTCGAAGCGCACGGCGGTGCCCGCCGCGATATCAAGACGCAGGCCCCGCGCCGCAGCCCGGTCGAAATCGAGCGCGCCGTTGGTTTCGGCGAAATGGTAGTGGCTGCCCACCTGCACCGGGCGGTCGCCGGTATTGGCCACCATCAGGGTGATCGGCTCGCGCCCAGCATTGAGTTCGAGGTCACCCTCTGCGGGAAAGAGTTCTCCGGGGATCATTTGCGCAGGCCTCCGCGGCGGGTTTCGACAGTAGCACGAACCAGGACCCGGTCAGGGGTCTGGCGCAGCTGCGCGCCGAGCGCGAGGCCACCCAGAACGAGGGCCACGCCCAGCAGCGCCCCACCAGCGGGCAGATGCGGCACGGTGCCCGCATGGGCCGCGGCAGGTGGCGCGAGAAGTGCAAGGAAAGCTGCGTATTTCATGGGAAGACATCCTCTTGCCAGTAAACGGCCCCGGAACCGGCCCGGGGACGACGCGTCAGCGGATCGGGTTGTGCACTGTGACCAGCTTGGTGCCGTCGGGGAACGTGGCCTCGACCTGCACTTCGTGGATCATCTCGGGCACTCCCGACATGCATTGGTCGGCAGTGATGACGGCGGCACCCGCCTCCATCATATCGGCGACGGAGCGACCGTCTCGGGCGCCCTCGACCACCGCGTCGGTGATCAGCGCGATCGCCTCGGGATAGTTGAGCTTTACGCCGCGGCTCAGCCGTTTGCGGGCCACTTCGGCGGCCATTGCGACAAGCAGCTTGTCCTTTTCGCGGGGGGTCAATTGCATGGGTCAGATCATCCAGGGTCGTGGCAGGTCGGCGCCGGAAAGGTGGCGCAGGACAGGGGCAAGGTGACCGCGCAGCGCAAAGCCGTCAACGGAAACCATCCGGATCAGCAGCAGATCGTCAGCCAGTGCCGAGACCCCCGCCGTCCGGGGCAGCATTTCGCGCAAGCAGTCCACCTGAGCAGAGGCGCCGAGGGCTGCGAAGACGACCGTCGCCATGGCATGGGCGCCATCGGCCACGCCACTGCGCGCAAGGGTCTCGGCGGCGTCACCGGCAAGGTGCAGCCGGTCCGCAAGCACAAGACGGCCATCTCGGTGCAGCTCGATCCGGTCGCGCAGGCGAAGGTCATGCACCGCCTCGCCCATGGCATGACGGCCGAAGATCAGCGCCTCGCAGGCCAGAAGGCGGGCATTGGCGGGCATGTCGAACCGCAAGGACCGGTCAAGCGCGGCCCCATCGAAAAGGATCGTCTCCTGCGGCAGCCAGTCCAGCCGCGCGCCGTCCTCGAGCACCGCCTCGGTGCGCACCCGGCCCGGCTCCCCGGGCATGGCGCGGTAGATACGCTCCGCGGCCTGCGTGGTCATGACAAGGTGCGCACCCGGCTCGACCCGGGCGGCGATGTCGAAGGCATCACCGCCGGTCACGCCGCCCGAACTGTTGAGATAGACCGCCTGCAGCGCATCCTTGGGACGCGGGAACAACAACTTGGAACTGCCGGACATGTGCAGGTCCGAGATCACGCTGCGGGTACCGCGCAGTTTCACGCCGATACGGGCGCGGCCTCGGGCACGCTGCGCCGGAGCTGTCATCTTCGCTGTGTCCTGATCGTAGGGTATGGGCCTTGCCTCCTGCCGGACCGGCATGCGCTGGCCGGACCGGGAAGTGCAAGCTCTGGCGTGACAAATTGCCCACGGAAATAACACCTTGCCGAAAAAGCAGGCAGATGCCGAACCCCGGCCACGCGGATCACCCCCGCGCCGCCCACGCCTGCTTCAACCCCTCAAGCGCCATGCGCGGGCCATCGGCCACGACGACCGGCGCGCCCTGCGCCTCGATCGCCGCCTGCCACGGGGCGGCGAATGCACCATCCGCCACCAACGCCACGTTCTGACCCAACCAGTAGGGCTTGGCCGCCGCCAGTTCGAGCCCCAAGAGAAGCCCCCCGATGCGCGCAGCGGCATCCTCGGACGATAGCCCTGCCAGCCGCGCCTCTGCGGCGATCTGCGCGAGATCACCGGCAAAACCCGAGGGGCGGCTCATGGCGCGATCCACCGCCTCGGCCAGCGCGGCTTTGTCGAAACCGCGCGTTGGGAGGCCCCCGAGGCTCTGCATCAGGCCGCCGGTCAGGAAACTGCGGAAGCTGACGATCTCGCCCGCGCTGATATGCACCCAGCGGCTGGTCTGCCCGGGCAGGCAGATCACCCCGTCAAAGCCAGGGTTCAGCACAAGGAACCCCGCGACCCGCGTTGCCTCGAACCCCAGCAGATCCACGGGCTGCGCCTGCGCCACGGCCTGAAGCAGCAGCAGCGCACCGGACGTTGCCGCTACCTCGGGCCCCGGCACCTTGGCAGGGACGGCAGGCGCGGGCAGCGGTCCCTGCCCGCTTACCACACCCGGAACGCCCTGTGGCAGCAGATCGGCCAGCGCCCGCCCGCCGTGGGCCTCCGTGCCTTGGTCCAGCACGGTGCCGTCGGCTGCCATCTGCCACAGCGTCAGCGTCTCGTGACCGTATTCCGCCGCGATCCAGTCGGGATGTGCCATTGATGCCTCCTGCGTTGCGCCGCAGAGGTAGGCCGCACGGCCCCCCAGCGCAACCCGGCGCGGCCTTCACTGGCCACGGGCGGCCTGAGGCGCGACGGCGCGTCACGTCCACGACAAAGGGTTTGTCGAAACACGCATGCCGTGTTCTAGTCCCACCCGGAGGAGGAGAGTCCCGCCCGCGCAATGCGCCAGCGGTCTTTCCATGAACATCGCCCCCTCGGGGGCAGCGACGTATCGGACGGTCCCACCCGGAATCGTCACGAAACTGTCGTCCCCTTGATGCATGTCGTGGGGCATGTCGGGCAGCGACGCGCTGCCCGAGGGCGCTGTCACGCCCGCATGCCCCCCGATGACCCGGGGAAGACCAAACAGGAGGAAGACCTTGATGACCCTGCGCATTTCCACACTGGCCCTCGCGGCCGCCACCGCCGCCGCATCGGCCCAGACCGCCAATGCCGCGACCGAAATCGAATTCTGGCACGCCTTCACCGGCCGCCTCGGCGAGCTGGTCGACCAGCAGGTCGCCGACTTCAACGCCTCGCAGGACGAGTACGAGGTCACCGCGACCCACAAGGGCAACTATTCCGAGACGCTCAACGCCGGGATCGCCGCCTTCCGCGCGGGCGAGCAGCCCGATATCCTCATGGTCTTCGAGGTGGGCACCGCCACGATGATGGCCGCCAAGGGCGCCATCAAGCCGGTCTACGAGGTGATGGCGGACGCGGGCGCGGACTTCGATCCGGACAGCTACATCAGCGCGGTCAAGGGCTATTACACCGACACTGACGGCAACATGCTGTCGCTGCCCTTCAACTCCTCGACCCCGGTGCTGTGGGTGAACACCACCGCGCTTGAAGAGGCTGGCATCGCGGCAGACGTGGACCTGACCACGTGGGAACAGGTCGGCGAGGTGCTCGACCAGCTGGCCGAGGCAGGCCATTCGTGCCCGCTCACCACGGCGTGGCAAAGCTGGATCCATCTCGAGAACCTGTCGGCCTATCACGACGTTCCCTTCGCCACCGAAGACAATGGCTTTGCGGGCTTCGGTACCGAGCTTGAGATGAATGGCCCGGTGCAGGTGAAACACATCGAGACCATGGGTCAGTGGGCAGAAGACGGCAAGTTCGTCTACGCCGGCCGCCGCAACGAGGGCGGTGCCAACTTCCGCGCCGGCGAATGCGCGCTCTTCACCGAAAGCTCTGCCGGTTACGCAGGCATCGCCTCCGAGGCCGAGTTCGATTTCGACGTGCGCCCCCTGCCCTACTGGTCCGACGTCGAAGCCGCGCCCCAGAACACCATCATCGGCGGCGCGTCGCTCTGGGTCATGGCCGGCCAGCCCGACGAGGAATACGCGGGCGTCGCCAGCTTCCTCAACTACCTCTCGAGCCCCGAGGTCCAGGCCCAGTGGCACCAGGACACCGGCTACCTGCCGATCACCGAGGCCGCGGCCGAGCTCACGCGCGAGCAGGGTTTCTACGAGGAAAACCCCGGCACCGACATCGCCGTGGAGCAGATGACCGCGAACGAGCCCACCGCCAACTCCAAGGGCGTGCGCCTTGGCAGCTACGACCAGATCCGCACCATCATCGACGAAGAGCTCGAGGCGGTCTGGACCGGTGACAAGACAGCTCAGGACGCGCTCGACAGCGCCAAGACCCGCGGCGACCAGCTGCTGCGCCGCTTCGAACAGTCGAGCCGCTAAGCGCTCTCGATCACATGGCGGGGCGCCTCCGGGATGACCGGGGGCGCCCTTCCCACTTTCGCCCCGACGGGGCCAAGACCCGAAGGCATCGGCCGAAAGGCCGCACGACATGAAGGGCCACATGGAAAAACGCGTCATCTTCAAGGGCAAATGGCTGCCGCTGCTGCTGATCCTGCCGCAGCTAGCGGTCACGGCGGTGTTCTTCTTCTACCCGGCAGGCGAGGCGATCTGGCAATCGCTCTTCATCCCCGACCCCTTCGGCCTGTCGATGCAATACGTCGGCCTTGGAAACTTCGAATATCTGCTGAACGATCCCTATTACCGCGCCAGTTTCGTCACCACAGCGGTATTCTCGGTCCTGGTGACGCTGGTGTCCATGGGCGTGGCGCTGTTCCTCGCGGTGCTGGCGGACCGGCTGATCAAGGGCTCGGGCACCTACCGCACCCTGCTGATCTGGCCCTATGCCGTTGCCCCCGCCGTGGCGGGCGTGCTGTGGATGTTCATGTTCAACACCCGCGTCGGCGTCATCACATGGTACCTCGGCCAGCTTGGCTATGACTGGAACCATGTGCTGAACGGCACCGAGGCGATGGGCCTCGTGGTCATCGCCAGCGCATGGGGCCGCATCAGCTACAACTTCCTGTTCTTCCTTGCGGGGCTACAATCCATCCCGCGCAGCGTGATCGAAGCAGCAGCCATTGACGGCGCGGGCTTCTGGACACGGTTCCGCACCATCGTCTTCCCGCTGCTGTCGCCCACCACCTTCTTCCTGATGGTCGTGAACATCGTCTACGCCTTCTTCGAGACCTTCGGCGTCATCCACACCATCACCGCGGGCGGGCCGCAGCAATCCACCACCATCCTTGTCTACAAGGTCTATGCCGACGGCTTCGTCGGGCAGGATCTGGGCTCGTCGGCGGCGCAATCCGTGGTGCTCCTGGTGGTGGTCGGGCTGCTGACCGTGGCGCAGTTCAAGTTCATCGAACGCAAGGTGCACTACTGATGTCCGATCCTCACGCAGGCATGGTCGAAAAGCGCGGACCGTCCCGCTGGCTGACCCACGCAGGGCTGATCCTTGGCGTGCTGTTCATCTTCTTCCCGATCTGGCTGGCCTTTGTCGCCTCCACCGTCTCGCAGCCCGAGATCGTGCGGCCACCGATGCCCCTGCTTCCCGGCGACAGATTCTTCGAGAACTACCGCGACGCACTCCTGTCGGGCGTCAACGCGCCCGTGGCGCGGATGCTGATGAACTCGGCGGTGATGGCGGTGGGCATCGCCCTTGGCAAGATAGCCATCTCGCTGCTGTCGGCCTTCGCCATCGTCTATTTCCGTTTCCCGCTGCGCAAGCTGTTCTTCTGGCTCATCTTCATGACGCTGATGCTGCCCGTGGAAGTGCGCATCGTTCCCACTTACGAGGTAGCGGCGAATTTCGGGATGCTCAACAGCTACGGCGGGCTGATCCTGCCGCTGGTGGCCTCGGCCACGGCGACCTTCCTCTTCCGGCAGTTCTTCATGACTGTCCCCGACGAGCTGGCCGAGGCCGCCCGCGTCGATGGCGCCCGGCCCATGCGATTCTTCGTGGACATCCTTCTGCCCATGAGCCGCACCAACATCGCCGCGCTTTTCGTCATCCTCTTCATCTACGGCTGGAACCAGTATCTCTGGCCGCTGCTCATCACCACCGACCCCGAGATGAACACCATCGTCATGGGCATCAAGCAGATGTTCCCGTCAGGCGACGACATCGCCGACTGGCCGGTCATCATGGCGACCTCGATCCTTGCCATGATCCCGCCGGTGATCGTCGTCATCTCGATGCAGAAACTCTTCATCCGCGGACTGGTCGACAGCGAGAAATAACCCAATGGCACCCCTTACCCTCTCTTCCGTCCGCAAGCGGTTCGGTGACACGCAAGTCATCCACAGCGTCGACATCGACGTGGCAGACGGCGAATTCATCGTGATCGTGGGGCCGTCTGGCTGCGGCAAGTCCACCCTGCTGCGCATGGTCGCAGGCCTCGAAGGCGTCTCGGATGGCGAGATCAGCATCGGCGGCAAGCGCGTCAACGACGCCGAGCCCATGGAGCGCGACATCGCCATGGTGTTCCAGAACTACGCCCTTTACCCGCACATGACCGTGTTCGATAACATGGCCTACGGGCTGAAGATCGCGAAGACCCCGAAGCCCGAGATCGAGGCCCGCGTGGCCAAGGCCGCCCGCCTGCTGCAGCTGGAGCCCTACCTGAAACGCCGCCCCCGCGAGCTTTCGGGCGGGCAGCGCCAACGCGTCGCCATGGGGCGGGCCATCGTGCGGCGGCCTTCGGTGTTTCTCTTCGACGAGCCACTGTCCAACCTCGATGCCAAGCTGCGCGTGCAGATGCGGCTCGAGATCAAGCAGCTGCAGCGCAAACTTGGTGTGACCTCGCTCTACGTGACCCACGATCAGGTCGAGGCGATGACCCTTGCGGACCGCATGATCGTGATGAACGCCGGGCGGGCCGAGCAGATCGGCGCGCCTCTCGAAGTCTACGCCGATCCTGAGACCGAGTTCGTGGCAGGCTTCATCGGCTCTCCGCCCACCAATTTCATCGACGCCGCGGGCCTTGGCGGCCCCGGCGCGCGGGTGGGTATCCGCCCCGAGCACATGCGCATGGCCGACACAGGCCGGCTATCGGGACACGCCGTGTCGGTGGAACCGCTCGGGGCGGAGACGCTGGTGCATGTGATGCTGGAGGACGGCACGGCGCTGACCTTGCGGCAGGATGGGGCCGCTCCCCTGCCCGGTATCGGGGAGGCGGTGACGCTCGACTGGGATGCGGCCTCCGAGATGCGCTTTGACGCCGAGGGTCGGCGGATGCGCTAGAGCCAGGCCTCGGCCACTTCCCACAGGAGCTTCAGGCTGAGCAGCCCCAGCGCGGTGTTGACGAGCACAAAGAAGGCCCGTTCGGGCAGCACCGTCGTGACGCGATACCCCGCCCATGCCCCGAACAGCGCCACCGGTGCGAGTATCGAAATCTGTGTCAGGCTCTGCCAGTCAAGCTGGCCGGCCAAGACGTAGAACGGCAACTTCATCCAGTTGACCGCGGCGAAGACGATGGCGGCGGTGCCTGCGAAGGTCATCTTCGCCATGCGCTGCGGCAGGGTGTAGGCTTGGTATGGCGGGCCGCCCGCGTGGCTGATGTAGCTGGTGAACCCAGCCAGCGCGCCCCAGAACAGGCCGCGCGGCACATCCGCCGGTCTGGCCGCGTAGTCGCCCGCAAGCCGGCTGCGCAGGGCATTGGCAAGATAGCCCAGCCCGATCAGCGCCACAACCAGCTTGGTCGCCTCGACCGGCACGCGACTGACCAGCACGAAGCCGACCACCACCCCGATCGCTGCCGCCGGGATCAGGATCGCGACGTTGCGTTTCGAGAACGAATGTCGGAACAGCCAAACCGCATAGACATCCGCGAGGATGTACATCGGGAGCAAGAGCCCCGCCGCCTTGCCCGGCGCGATGAAGACCGACAGGATCGGCACCCCCAGCATCGCCATCATCGGCAGCCCGCCCTTGGACATGCCCACGAAGAGCGTCGCGATGATGGCCGCGATCCAGAAGGATACGGAAGGGTCGGTTGCCATGTCCAAGGGGGGCGCTCCTGCTGCTTGCCCCTGCCCTACAGGCTGCGCCCCGGCCCGGATAGACCCCGAAGGTCCAGCGGCGCGAGCGGCGTGTGCCCTTGGCAACGGGGGCGGTGCAACGGGTTCCACTGCGCCGGCAGCGGCTTTGCCACGCCGACAGAACTGCACCCATCGCAGCGGCTCCCGTCTGCCAGGCTACGGATGACCCTGCAAAGCTGGCGGTGAGTGCCGTCGTCGCTGCATCAGTGAGTGGTTCGTCTTCAGGAAATACGAGGACCGGCACCATATCTGGCCTGAAGCCGCCCCTTCAGGCTTTCATCCCCGTGCAACTGCGCCTACTGCCCGATCGCCGGCTTGAGCGGTACGCGTGCCCACCGTCAGGCAGCGCGGGAGGCATGTGCCTTCAGCAACGGCGAGGTCAGTTCCACGTCGTCCTGGAGCGCCCGGAACGGCACGATCATCTCGCGTTTCAGATCGTCATGATAGGCCCTCACCGCATCAAAGCTGTCCATGCCGTCGCGGATCACCCGGCGCATGGCCTGAAGCAGCAGCACCGGATCCTCGCAGTCAAAGCTCTCACGGCTGAACCCCGCCAGCCGCGCACCATATTTCTCAGCTTGCGCGAGCCGTTCGAGGCAATCACGGGTGGTGCCCGCCCCGCAGCCGGTAATCCCCACCACCATGCGGCAGGGATACCAGCCGGCCAGTTCCTCCATGTAGGCGGGGCCGTGGTAATCCACCTCGATGAAGAGTGGGCGTTCGCGGCGGGCAATTCCCGCGAGGCTGCGCATCAGCATATCGTTGCGAAAGGCACCGTAATCATGATCGCCGGTGGCAACCGCGACCTGCGGATCCGACAATTGCAGGAAATGGCGGATCCCCATGCGCGTGGACAGGTCACGGAAATCACAATAGGCGCGAAGCGTTGCATGGTCGAGTGCTGCGTCGTTGTATAAGGTCATGCCGTAGAGCCCAAGGTTGGACACCGGCTTGACCGCATCGAGCCGCGAGGACCGGAAGGGAATGCCTGGTTGCGCCGAATAGGTCCCGCCCCGCACGCGCCATTGGTCGGTGGCATCGTTAAGCCGCACCGCCGGCGTCGCGTTGGAACTGCTGTAGACGCCATTCTCGGCCAGCATCTCGGCGGTGGACAGAGAGGTCAGCACGATATCTGCCAGATCACTTTCGATCACCCGCTTCACGTCGGCGCGGTAGGCAGCAAGCGGACGGGGCCGCCCGTTCGCATCCTTGCCGGTGGCCGAACAGCCACGCAACATGTCCGCGTCCTTTGAAAAGGTGACAAGGAAGTCCCGCGGCCCGTAGTCGCCAGAGGTGATCTTGGCCAGTTTCTCGTCGATGCGTCGCATGTCACCCGTGCCTTGCTATTCCTGCCACGCCACGCCCCGGCCACACCAAAGCGTCGCGGAACAGGTGCATGGCGGTACAGGCAGCGCCCATACCGGGGACACTCTAGCCGCAAAGGTCTTGATCAAAGGTAAAGGCTCGATACCCGGCCTAGACCGGCACCACGTCCACGTAATGGGTGGTCTCGTGCGAGCCCTCGGTCCGGATCGCGCCCTTGGCAGGAGCCACGTCGGAATAGTCGCGCCCATGCGCCACGGTGACATGGTCGAGCCCCACGCGGATGGCGTTGGTGGGATCGAATTCGACCCACCCGGTGTCGCCCCCGACCCAGGCGCGCACCCAGGCGTGCATGGCATCCGCTCCCTCGAGCCTCGGCTGCCCCTCGGGCGGGATAGTGCGCAAGAAACCCGACACGTAGCCCGCCGGAATGCCTAGTTCACGCAGGGCGGTGATCATCACGTGGCTGATGTCCTGGCAGACGCCGCGGCGGGCGCGGAAGGCCTCGATGGCGGTTGTGGTAACCTCGGTCGCCCCGGGATCGAAATCGAAAAGCTCGTTCAGCGCGAGGCTCACGGCATCCGCCGCCGCCAGCGCGGACATGCCGGAGCTGACGCACTCCCGGGCGAAGGCGGCGATCTCGGGCTGATGGCTGATCCTCGGCGACCCGCCAAGGAAATGGTGCGGGCTTGCCTGCCCGATGTCGGCGATCTGCGCCACCTCATGCGGCAGCGTGGCGAGACCCGAAGACAGGTCGAGCCCGACGGTCGTGCGGTGGCGCCGCACCCGGCCCTCAAAGCGGAAGTCGATCTCGGACAGGCGCCGTTCATGGGCCAGCTCGGTCACCGGGTTGCCAAAGAAATCAACGTCGTCCAGCCGGTAATCCGGTGCCGGGTCGGCGGTGACCCGGCCTGTCAGAAGCTGCTGTTCGGGCAGGTTGCGCGGCAGCATCCGCAGCATCGCGCGGTGCGCAGCGGCGGGGCTGTCGTAGCGGTAGCTGATGCGCAGCGTGATATCGTAGGTCTGGGACATTTGGCCGCCCTCAGCTCAGGTACTGCGCGGTAAGCGCTTCGGAAACTCCCGCCAGCTCGCGCCGGATGCGGGCCAGCCTGCGGGACGCAATCTGGGGCGGGGTCGACACGGCGACCATGGTCTGCAGCGTCAGGATGCGGCGCCCGGTGTCGCCAAGTTCGTGCCGCAGTCCGCAGGTTTCCGCCAGCCGCGCCTCTTCCTCGCGCAGGACGTCGAGCTGGAACAGGATAGACCGCGGGTTGTCCCGGTCGAGCGCCAGCAGGTCAATCACCGTGTCGCGCCCGGTCTCGACGCTGTAGCGGCGGCGGTGAGTCATGACGCTGTCGCCGATCTCGACCGCCGCGTCGAAGCTGCCTTCAGGGGCGCTGTCGTCGGCGAAGGTCATCAGGACCGAGGCCATGTGATCGGCCCGCTCCAGCGCCCGCCCGATGGTCAGGAAGCGCCAGCCGAGGAAGCGGAACATGTTGTCATGCACGAGGCCCGCGAAGCCGGCGGTCTTGCGCAGCAGCACGCCCATGGCATGGGCGGCGTCGTCGCCGTCCTTCACCCTGGCCGCCAGCTCGCGCGCCGTGGTGGACAGATCGTTCACCGCGTTCCAGCCATCCACCGAGAACCGGTCGCGGACCTTGCTTGCACAGAACACCGATGCTTCGAACTGGCCGACCAGTGCCTTTGGCAGCGGTTCGGCACTGTCCAGCCCGTAGCTGTCGAGGAACCCCGCCAGGCGGGCCACCAGCGGCACCGCGCGGCGACCGTATTCCTCCAGCCGCAGGTGATAGGCGCGCAACACCCGCATGTGCCCTTCGGCCCGTTCGATGTAGCGCCCCAGCCAGAACAGGTTGTCGGCGGCCCGCGCTGGCAGCAGTCCGGGACCGCGGCGCAGGAAGGGGCCGGAGGCCTTGGGGGTAAGCGTGTCATGCTCCACGGGGCTGTCGGACATCACCCAGACATCGGCCACCGAGCCGCCCGCCTGCATCGCCAGCGCCGCCGCATCGCCGGAGCGCCCGATGCGGGCATAGCCGCCGGGCATCACAGTCCAGCCGTCCGGCGTGCGGGCCGCGAACACTCGCACCACCATGGGGCGCGGGGCAAGCTGTCCGTCGATCATCGCGGGGGTGGTGGACAGCGTCACCGCCTCCTGCCCCACCAGCGCCGCGCCGTCATTGTTCAGCCATTCGGAAATGGAGGAATAAGCGGTGGCGCGGAAGTTGTCGCCAAGCACCGTGGTGGCGCCGCGATCGAAGGGCAGCTTGGGGGTCTGGGCGGACCCGATCATCATGCGGTCGATGTTGGCCAGAACGTAATCGCGTTCCGCCTTCTGGCCGCACCACCACGTGGCGATGTTCGGCAGTTCCAGTGGCGCGCCCATGAGCCTTTCGGACAAACGCGGCAGGAAGGCCATCATCGCCCGCGCCTCGAGCACGCCCGACCCGAGGCAGTTCACCATGTCGAGCGCCCCGGCCCGCAGCGCCGACACCATGCCGGGCGTCCCGAGGGCCGAGGTCTCGTCCAGCTCCAGCGGGTCGGCGAAGCGTGAATCCAGTCGCCGCCAGAGCACGGAGACCGGCTCAGCTCCCTTGATGGTGCGCACGGCGAGCTGACCGTCCTGCACCTTGAGGTCCTCGCATTCAAGCAAAGAGAACCCGAGGTAGCGGGCGATGTAGGCGTGTTCGTAGTAGGTGTCCGTGTGCTGGCCCGGTGTCAGAATGCCCACCCGGCCATAGCCGCCGCCGCGCATGCCGTTCATGGCATCTCGGAAGCTGCGGAAGAAGCCCGCCAGCCGCTCCACGTTGCCCATCGGGAACATGTCGCGGAAGATCCGGGTCGAGGCCATGCGGTTTTCCAGCGCAAACCCCGCCCCCGATGGCGCCTGCGTACGGTCCCCCAAAACGAACCAGCGCCCGTCCGGCGACCGGCCCAGCTCGAAGGCGAGGAAGTGCAGGTAATGCCCCGAGCGCGGCTTGATCCCCACAACCGGGCGCAGCCATTCGGGGTTCTGCGCCACAAGCTCGGCGGGCAGGTGGCCGTCCCGTACCAGCTGGCCGTCGCCGTATAGGTCGGCCATCACCCGTTCCAGAAGCTCGGCGCGCTGTTCGATGCCGCTGGCCAGAGCCTGCCATTCGCGGCCCTCGATGACCACCGGCACATGGCTCAGCGGCCAGCTGCGCTCCTCGGAGCCAGAGCCGCTGTACTGGCGGAAATAGACCCCGGTGTCGCGAAGGTACTGGTCCCCCCGCGCAAAGGCGCTGTCGCGGTCATGCGCCCCCTGCTCGGCCAGCCGCCGAAGCAGCGGATCCCAAACCGGGCGCAGCGATCCGTCCGGCTGCATGAGCTCGTCCGACACTCCCTCGAGAGGCGCGTAGCCCTCGAGGAAACGCCTCAGCGGATCCCGGGGATCCGAGGCGGGCTCGGTATTGGGTCGGTCTTGGGTCGGCTGTGCCATGGCAAGGGGGTCATCGCGATCAGAGTCCCGGCATCCTCCGCAGGTCCAGGGTCATGGGAAATTCCGGGTGCGGGTGCTCGGGCGCGGGCCAGTAGGAGCCGGGGGTATGGCCCAACTTCTCAAATCGCGCAAGTCGGCGCGCGTCAGCCTCGTTGCCGTTGACCGGGAAGGTCTCGTAGTTGCGCCCGCCCGGGTGCGCCACATGATAGGTGCAGCCCCCAAGCGCCCGGCCCGTCCAAGTGTCGAAGATGTCGAAGACCAGTGGCGCGTTCACCGGCAGCGTCGGGTGCAGCGCATCGCCGGGCTGCCACGCCTTGAAGCGTACGCCGCCCACCTTGACCCCGCCCGCATCGGTATCGGCCAGCGGCACAGGCCGCTTGTTGCAGGTGACGATGTAGCGGTCCGGGTCCATCGCCGTCAGCTGCACCTGCATCCGCTCCACCGAACTGTCGGTGTAGCGCACGGTACCACCGATGGCGCCGCGTTCCCCCAGCACATGCCACGGCTCGAGCGCCTGGTTGAGCTGAAGGTGAACGCCCTCGTATTCGACCTCGCCCGCGAAGGGGAAGCGGAACTCTTTCTGCGCCTCGTACCAGTCTGACCGGAAGTCGAACCCGTGGGACCGCAGGTCGCGCAGCACCTCGAGGAAATCCTGCCACACGAAATAGGGCAGCATAAAACGGTCGTGCAGCGTCGTGCCCCAGCGCACCGGGCGGCCCTGCACCGGCTCTTTCCAGAACCGCGCCAGCAGCGCCCGGATGAGCACCTGCTGGGCAAGGCTCATGCGCGGGTCGGGCGGCATCTCGAAGCCGCGGAATTCCACGAGGCCAAGCCGTCCGGTGGGCCCGTCGGGCGAAAACAGCTTGTCGATGCAGATCTCGGCCCTGTGCGTGTTGCCGGTCACGTCGATCAGCATGTTACGCAGCAGCCGGTCCGTCAGCCACGGCTGCGGCGGCTCGCCCTGGCCCGGGCTGGGGAAATGCGACAGCGCGATTTCCAGCTCGTAGAGGCTGTCATGCCGCGCCTCGTCGATGCGCGGCGCCTGCGACGTCGGGCCGATGAAGAGCCCGCTGAAGAGGTACGACAGCGACGGGTGGCGCAGCCAATAGAGGATGAGCGAGCGCATCAGATCTGGCCGCCGCAGGAACGGGCTGTCGAGCGTCGTCTCGCCGCCCACCACCACGTGGTTGCCACCTCCGGTGCCAGTGTGCTTGCCATCGATCATGAACTTGTCTGCGCCAAGGCGGCTCTGGCGCGCCTCTTCGTAGACGGTTTCGGTGATCTCCTTGCAGTCCTCCCAAGAGTGTGCGGGATGGATGTTCACCTCGATCACACCCGGATCGGGTGCCACGCGGATCACGTTCATGCGGCTGTCATGCGGGGGCGTGTAGCCCTCGATATGGATGGGCAGGCCCAGCTCTTCGGCAGTTTCCTCGGCGGCGGCCAGCAGTTCGAGGTAATCATCCAGCGTCTCGACCGGCGGCATGAAGAGGCACAGCCGCCCGTCGCGCGGCTCGATGGCGATGGCGGTGCGGACCTGTCCGCCCGCCGGATCGACGCCCTGCTCCATGACCTTCTGGCGGCGGCCCGCGTCGCGCGCCACGCTCACCGGCTGGTCGCGGCCTTCGGTGATCTCGGGCAGGATATCGGCCTGCTCCTGCGCAATCTGCTCTTCCTCCTGCGCAATGCGCGCAAGCTCCTCCATCAGGGCGCGGCGCTTTTCCTCGCGCTCGGCGTGGAAATCGGGCAGCGGCTCCACCGGCACCGTGGGATCGGCGGGATAGACGTAAGGATAGGCCGAAGGCGCGATGTAGGGCAGCGCGCCCAGCGGCAGGCGGAAGCCCACGGGGCTGTCACCGGGCACGAGGAACAGGTGGCCGCGGCGGGTCTTCCAATGCTCGGACCGCCAGCGGGTCGAGGGCTGGTGCTTGCTCTGCCACATACGCTGAAGCGGCAGCACGTAGCCCGCCGGTTTCTCGAGGCCGCGGGTAAAGACCTTGGCAATGCGTGCCCGCGCCTCGGGGTCTTTGAGCTTGTTGTCCTCGGGCGTCACGTTGGCGGGCAGGTCCGCTTCCTTTAGGATCCAATCCACCGGATCCTCAAAGGTGGGATGGACGTAATCCCCATCCACCCCGAGGTGTTCCGCGAAGGTCGACAGGAACTGGTCCGCCTGCTCGGCCGTCGCCCCCTTGGCGGTTTCGCGGGCCACGAGATCCGAGTTCTTCCAGATCGGCTTGCCGTCGCGCCGCCAGTAGAGCGAGAAGGTCCAGCGCGGCAGCGTCTCGCCGGGATACCACTTGCCCTGCCCGTAATGGAGGAAGCCCCCCGGCGCGAAGCGGTCCCTCAGGCGGCGGATCAGGATGTCGGCGCGGTCACGCTTGGTGGGGCCGACGGCGGCGGTATTCCATTCGGCGCTTTCGAAATCATCGATGGATACGAAAGTCGGCTCGCCACCCATCGTCAGGCGCATGTCCTGCGCCTTGATGACCTCATCCACCTTGTTGCCCAGCGCATCTAGCGCATCCCACGCCTCTTCCGAGAACGGCTTGGTGATGCGCGGATGCTCGGCGGTGCGGGTCACCGTCATGTCGAAGTCGAAATCAACCTTGGGGCTGCCCACGGCGGAAAAGCCCCCGGTGATGGGCGCGGCGTTGCGGTAATGCGGGGTTGCAGCAAGGGGGATGTGGCTCTCGCCCGTCAGCAGCCCCGAGGTCGGGTCAAGCCCGATCCAGCCCGCGCCGGGCAGGAAGACCTCGCACCATGCGTGCAGGTCGGTGAAGTCGTGATCTGTCCCCGAGGGGCCGTCGAGCGCCTGAAGGTCCGGCTTCAGCTGGATGAGATAGCCCGAACAGAACCGCGCGGCGAACCCTAAGTGGCGCAGGATCTGCACCAGCAGCCACGATGTGTCCCGGCACGATCCGCGCCCCTGCTGAAGCGTCTCTTCCGGGGTCTGCACCCCGGGCTCGAGCCGCACGATATAGTCGATGTGCTTCTGAAGCTTGGCGTTGATGTCCACGAGGAAGTTGACGGTGTTCACCGGCTCGCGCGGGATGGTCTTGAGGTAATCCTCAAGGTGCGGCCCCACCGGTTCCGGGGTGCGGTAGATCTCGAGATCCGAGCGGAATTCCTCGGGGTATTCGAAGGGCCACTCCTCGCCCTCCTCGTCCACGAAGAAGTCGAACGGGTTGTAGACGGTCATGTCGGCGACAAGATCGACCTCGATCTTGAACTCGGTCACCGGCTCGGGAAAGACGAAGCGGGCCAGCCAGTTGCCATAGGGATCCTGCTGGTGGCTGACGAAATGCCCCGACGGCGCCACCTTGAGCGAATGCGAGATGACGCGCGTGCGAGAATGCGGCGCCGGGCGCAGGCGGATCAGCTGCGGACCGAGGGTCACGGGCCGGTCGTACTTGTAATGCGTGAGGTGGTGGATGCTTGCCGTGATGGCCATGGAACGCCCTTGTCGTCTGAAACTGCCGTCGCTCTGGTACTGGTCTTTCCGGGATCGTCCGAAGGAGCAGAGCCGTTAACCATGGTCTTGTAAAGGCTTGTGAGCGGATCCCCCTTCGCGCTGCGCGGGTCCGCGCCACCTCTGCCCAAGCGCAGGGCGGGCAACCATCAGACACCATCATGAAAAGGCCCGGCACGGGACCGGGCATCGGGGCATCGTTCAACGCGAGGGGGGCGGTCAGGCAGACGCCGCGCCGCGCCACCGTCGATCTGGTAATAGGCGCCGGTGATGAAGCCGGCTTTGTCGCCTGCAAGGAACAGCATCAGGTGGGCGAACTCGGCCGCCTCGGCGTACCGCCCCATCGACCCGGATTTCTCGAACTCCTCACGGGCCTAATCCTCATGTCCCTTGCGGGCATGGGGCTCGACCGAGCTCATCATCTGCGTGTCCCCCCCGAGGGGCAAACCGCGTTGACCCGGATGCCATTCCCGGCCACCTCGAGCGCCACGCTCTTGTTTATCCCGATCAGCGCATGCTTCAAGGCGACACAGGCGCTCTTGCCGGGTCCCCCAGTGGGCGTCCGTTGGATGCGGAAGTGACGATGGTGCCCGAACCTTGGGTCTTCCTCTGCGCCACGACGTGCTTGCGCCCTATGGCCGCGCCGGTCACGTTGATGCCCAGCACCGTCTGGTAGTTCTCGAATGTCAGCTCTTCGGTCGGCTTGATGACGCCGTTGATGCTGGCGTTGTTCACGAAGCGGTCGATGCGGCCATATGCTTCAACGGTGCGCGCCACGTAGTCCTTGACGCCCCTTGCACCGACACGTCCGCTGTCAGCAGCAACGCGCCCTCGATGTCACCCGCAGCCTCCTCGAGCGCGTCACGCTTGGGTTCCACAAGCGCCAGCTTCGCACCCTCTGCCGCGAACTTGCGCGCCGCCGCGATGCCGATGCCTCCCGCCGCGCGATCACGATTATGACCTTGTCCTTGAACTCAATGATACTCTCCTTGTTGGCCCAAAGACCCCTGCACGCCTTGGTATATCATTTGGTAAGGCAGGGAGGCGGGCCAAACAGCGACAGATGCACAGCCCAGTATGCATCAGGGCTCGGACCCCGCCTGCTCCGGGCCACGGACCGCCTATGGCCAGGCGCGGGACCGGCAAACTACCGCGCCTGCCGCCCCTCCTACCTTGGTCTTGATGACACAGGGGCGGCGCGGGTTCAGACTGCACTCAGCTCCGGGTGGAGGATCCGGCGCTACAGGAGGATTTTATCATGAACGTCATGTCCCAGACGGAAGGCAAGTACGCCTCCCCCTTCAAGACCCGCTACGACAACTTCATCGGCGGCAAGTTCGTCCCACCCGTCGGCGGCGAGTATTTCGAGAACATCACCCCGATCACCGGCCAGACGGTGTGCGAGATCCCCAAGTCCGGCGCCGCCGACGTGGAGCTGGCGCTCGATGCCGCCCATGCAGCGCGCGAGGCCTGGGGCAAGACTTCGGCTGCCGAGCGGTCGAACATCATCCTCAAGATCGCTGACCGCATCGAGGAAAACCTCGAGCTTCTTGCCCAGGCCGAAACCTGGGACAATGGCAAGCCGATCCGCGAGACGATGAACGCCGACATCCCGCTGGCGGTGGACCACTTCCGCTACTTCGCCGGTGTCCTGCGCGCGCAGGAAGGCAACATGTCCGAGATCGACCAAGACACCGTGGCCTACCATTACCATGAGCCGCTGGGAGTGGTGGGGCAGATCATCCCGTGGAACTTCTCGATCCTGATGGCGGCATGGAAGCTGGCCCCGGCGCTGGCGGCAGGCAACTGCATCGTGCTGAAACCGGCGGAACAGACCCCCGCCGCGATCCTCGTGCTGGTCGAGCTGATCGCCGACCTGCTGCCGGACGGCGTGCTGAACATCGTCAACGGCATGGGCCCGGACGTGGGCGGCCCGCTGGCCCGCTCCAAGCGCATCGCCAAGATCGCCTTCACCGGATCGACCGCAACGGGCCGCAAGATCATGGAAGCGGCGACCGAAAACCTCATTCCCGTGACGCTGGAACTGGGCGGCAAATCCCCCAACATCTTCTTCTCGGACGTGATGGCAGAAGACGACGCCTTCCTCGACAAGGCGGTGGAAGGCTTCGTGCTCTTTGCCTTCAACCAGGGCGAGGTCTGCACCTGCCCGTCCCGCGCCCTCATCCAGGAGGACATCTACGAGGAATTCATCGCCCGCTGCATCGAGCGCGTGAAGGCCATCAAGCAGGGCGACCCGCGCGAGATGGACACCATGGTGGGCGCGCAGGCCTCGGCCGAGCAGCAGGAAAAGATCCTGTCCTACCTCACCATCGGTCGTGAAGAAGGGGCCGAATGCCTCGTGGGCGGCGCGGCGGCCAGCTTCGACGGCGATCTGTCGAGCGGGTACTATATCCAGCCGACCATCCTGAAGGGCCACAACAAGATGCGGGTCTTCCAGGAGGAAATCTTTGGCCCCGTGGTGTCGGTGACGACCTTCAAGGACGAGGCAGAGGCGCTCGCCATCGCGAATGACACCATGTATGGCCTTGGTGCCGGGGTGTGGACCCGCGATGCGACCCGCTGCTACCGCTTCGGCCGCGCCATCGAGGCAGGCCGGGTGTGGGTCAACAACTACCACGCCTACCCGGCCCACGCAGCCTTTGGCGGCTACAAGCAGTCGGGCATCGGGCGCGAGAACCACAAGATGATGCTGGACCACTACCAGCAGACCAAGAACATCCTGATGAGCTACAACCCCAACAAGCTCGGGTTCTTCTGATCCTCCCACCCCGGAGCCCTTACGCTTCGGGGAACACACGCGCCGCCACGGCGCCTCGGGTGCCGCTCCGACAGGGGCGGCGCCTTTGCGTTGCGGCCTGGTATGTGGCGTCATGCCCTGAATCTGGGTGCGCGGCCACACGCTTGAGGCGATTGCGCTCCAGTTCCCGTCTCCTGTACGACTGTGGAAAACACAGGACAGGCCAGATGATACCGACCTACCAAGATTGCATGAGACCCACGCTCGAAGCCGCATTGAACGGCAAGCGCCATATCTCGGCGGTCGTCGAAGAGCTGGCCGATCACTTTCAGCTGACCGAGGATGAAAGGGCGCAAGTCCTGCCCAGCGGCAAGCAGACCATAATCAGGAACCGGGTCCATTGGGCGCGTTCCTACCTGAAACAGGCCGGGCTGGTCCGCAATCCCCAGCGCGGGTGGTACGAGTTGACCGAAACAGGCCGACAGGTCGCGTTGGATCGGGATCAGCAGGTCAACAGCGATTTCCTTCGCAACTTCGACCAGTTCAACGATTTTCTTCAGCGTTCCAAAGGGGACGTCGGTGACGATCCGGTTCCGGCGGCTCCGGCACCGCAATCGCAGACCACCCCGGACGAGGACATCCTGCAGGCCTACAAGCTGCTCAACGACACGCTGGCGGCCAACCTTCTTGAACAGGTGCGCGACGCATCGCCCGCCTTCTTCGAGGATCTGCTCGTCGATCTGCTGCTGCAGATGGGTTACGGAGGATCCAGCGAAGAAGCGGGCCGGGCCCTTGGCCGCAGCGGCGACAACGGCATCGAC
Source organism: Salipiger pallidus (assembly GCF_014643635.1). GTDB lineage: Bacteria > Pseudomonadota > Alphaproteobacteria > Rhodobacterales > Rhodobacteraceae > Salipiger > Salipiger pallidus. Next base: position 190,811 of record NZ_BMJV01000004.1, on the reverse strand, counting down.
GGGGTGATCGACCAGGATCCGCTCGGGGTCGACCAGATCTACATTCAGGCCAAGCGCTATGCCGATGGCAACACCGTCGGTTCGGGTGACATCCGCGACTTCTTCGGCGCACTGAACATCCGCAGGGCGACGAAGGGGATATTCTTCACGACCTCGGCCTTCACCGCCTCGGCCCGGGAAACCGCCGATGCGCTGGGGACCCGGATCATCCTCATCGACGGCACCCAGCTTGCCCGGCTGATGATCCGCTACAACGTGGGCTGCCGTGACAGGACCGTGCTGCACGTCAAGCAGATCGACGAAAGCTATTTCGACGACGCGGGCTGAGACCCACCCCACCTTGGTCGCATCGGCAGCCCGCGCCGCTCCGGCTACCGTCTGGCAATGCAACTATTTCTTGCCCTGCTCCTGTGCCTGACCGCCTTCACTGCCCGTGCCGAGCCCCTCGACCGCGCGGCGATGGAGCGCTTCGTCTATGCGCCCTATGCCCTCGGAGAGCCGGTCAGCGACGATGGCGTGTGGGAGCTTCTGAACTCCGGCGGGGCGCTGGCAGGCTATGCGCTTGAGACTGGGCAAATCGCCCCCCTGCCTGGCTTCTCCGGCGCGCCGATCAATCTCTTCGTGATGATGGACCTCGAGGGGCAGTTCCTCAACGTCCGCCTCATCGAACATAACGAGCCGATCTTCGTCTCGGGCCTCGGAGAGGCACCGTTCAGGGGGTTCCTCGAACAGTACGCCGGGCACTCCGTGTCGCAGGGCATGGTGGTGGGGCAAGGCGACGATGCATCGGGGCTCGTGCATCTCGACGGGGTGACCAAGGCCACCGCCAGCGTACGCATCGCCCATGAAAGCCTCATGGCCGCCACCCGCGAGATCGCCCGTGAAAAGCTTGGCGGCGTCTCTGCCGGCCCCCCCGCGCGGCCCGATCCAGACCACGACGAGGCGCTGGACTGGGACGCGCTGACCCAAGGCGGCATCGCCACCCATGCGCATCTGACCAACGCCGAGGCGGATGCGCTGTTCGCCAGCACGGTCTGGGCCGATGACGACCCCGAGGGCGCCTCTGATCCGCAGGGCGCGTATCTTGACCTTTGGGTTGTGGACATCGGCCCGCGCAGCATCGCCCGAGCGGTGCTCTCCGAGGACACGCTGGCCGAGCTGGACCGCTTCCTTGCCATCTCCCCTGACGAAGAGCCGCTGCTGCTGATCGAGACCGGGCGGCACGGGCTGGTGTCGGATGCCTTCATCCGCAACACCGCCCCCGACCGGCTGGCGGCACAGCAGGACTCGCTACCTATCGCGCTGCGCGACGCGGACCTGCTGGTGGACCTGTCACCGGACCTGCCCGAGGCGCTGCATGATGGCACCGCGATGATCCTGCGCACCGACCGGCGGCTTGGGTTCGACCCGTCCCGCGACTGGACATTGACCGTCGAGGTGGTGCGCGAACATGGCATGTTCCAGCCCCAGATCGGGCGCCAGGAGATCGACGTGCCCGTCACCACGCCCGAGCGCTTCTTCCTGCGCCCCGAGCCCGTCCGCACCCTGCCGCCATGGCGCGAGGCGATCAGGGCGCGGCAGGCGGACTTGCTGGTGCTCGGGGCCTTCCTTGCGCTGATGCTGCTCGCGGTGGGGCCGCTTCAGCGCCGTATGGCCGGGATGCGGGGCTTTACCGCCATTCGCCTCACGCTGCTGGCGGCGATGACGGGCTTCGTCGGCTTCTGGGGACAAGGGCAGCTGTCGGTGGTCACCCCGCTAGCGGTGCTGCGCACGGGCCTCGATGGAGGCAGCTTTGCCTTCCTGCTTTATGATCCGTTCTCGCTCATGGTGTGGGCGGCGGCTGCGATTGGCTTTGTCCTTTGGGGGCGCGGGTTCTTCTGCGGCTGGCTCTGCCCATTCGGGGCGCTGCAGGAGTTTGCGGCCCACCTCGGTCGCCAGCTGCGCCTGCCGCAGATCGAGCCATCGCCGCTCTGGGACAAGCGGCTGAAATGGCTGAAATACGCAGTTCTGGGAAGCATGATTTTGACGGTCTTCGTGGCTCCTGCAAGGATCGACACCGTGGCCGAGTTCGAGCCGTTCAAGACCGCCATCACCACCGTCTTCCTGCGGGCCTGGCCCTTCGTGCTCTGGGCGGCAGGACTGCTGGTGCTCTCCATGGTGCTGTTCAAGGGCTTTTGCCGCTACCTCTGCCCCTTGGGAGCGGTCATGGCCATCGGTGGCCTGCTGCGCGGGCGCGACTGGATCGCCCGGCGCGAGGACTGTGGATCGCCCTGCCAGCTGTGCCGGGTGCGGTGTCGCTACGGGGCCATCGAGAAGACCGGGAAGATCGACTATTCCGAATGTTTCCAGTGCCTCGATTGCGTGCAGATCCACGACGATCCGCAACAATGCGTGCCGCTTGTGCTGGCGGGGCGGCAGGTGCGCAGAGCGACCAACCTGCGTCCTCTCAAGGCGAGCCCACCGGCAGAGTAGCGTTTCCGTCCCCGCCCTGAGAACTGGCCAAAGAGCTGCTCCAACCGACCTGAGCGCAGGCGGCCGGAGACGAAAACCCCCGGCTCGATGAGTCCGCGTGCGGAAGAACTATCCGGGCGTGGCCCGGGGGCCCCTAAAAGTACGCAGCAACCAGAGACAGAGACAGCGTCAGCGTCAGCGTCAGCGTCAGCGACGTAGCTGCCACCCTCCCCGGCAAGCAAACCGGGCGGAGGCCCCGCCCCCGCCCCTTCCGGCGTTTTAGGCCCGGTCAGCGCTCGGGCGCGAGGTGGCTGACGCCCCACTCCTCGAAGATCGCCCCGATGCGCCCGTCCTCGAGCCCGGCGCGGATGGCATCATCCACCGCGTAACCCAGCGCCCGGTAGGCCATGTGCACCGAAACGCCCACGGTCCACTTGGAAACCGCGAAGCCCGGCAAGGGCGGGCGGTGGATCGCCACGCCGTCCCGTACGCCGTATTCGAGCTGTGCCAGCGGCCCCATGGCCGCCATGGTCTCACCCATGCCCAGCGCCTCCATCGCCGCCTCGGAGGTGGGATAGCGCCGTACACCCTGCGACAACTGCCCGCCCGCAAAGGAACCAAGGTAGAAGTCCGAGATGGAATCATTCTCAACCGCAACCGTGTCGAAACGGAAATAGGCGGGGACCGGAGGATCGTCGGGATAGGCATCCTGCCGGTAGGCAATCGCCACCTCCTCGGCAGCATATTGCCCGGTAAAGACCACCTGTTCGATACGGCAGGCGTAGGCGCTGTCATAGGGCACGTGCAGCATCACGTTCGACACCCGCCCACCGACCACCGCGCCCTTCCAGACGTAGTTGCGCAGGTCCGCATCAAGGTTCTCGCCCGCGCCCACGAGGCGAAAGCGCGGCTCGACCCCAAGCTCTGCCGCGATGAGCCGCCCGATCTCGATGTCGATGCCGCGCGGCTCGCCCTCGTCCTCGAAAGACCACGGGGCGAAATCCTCGTAGGCGGCGAACTCGATCCAGCCGCGGTCAATGATCTCGTCGAGGTCCTTGCCCACGATGTCGCGGCCTGCGTTCTGGGGTTTGGGCTGGGGCACCCAATCCTCGCAACGCGCATGGGCCGGACCTGCGATCGCAAGCCCGGCCAGCGCGGCCACCAAGTGACGGCGCTTCATGTCAATGCGCCGCGGACAGCCCGATCGTCAGGGTCTCCGCCGCCTTGGCGGTGGCCGACGGATCGGCTTCAAGAAGGTTGGCCGCGCGGAAGGCGATGCTGTCCGCCACCGGCGCGCCCGAGAGGGTCTCGATCTCGCCGGCGACCTCGCGCAGGCGGGCGGTGACGGCGGGCACGTCCGCGTCTCCGGCGGCAAGATGGTCGCGGATCTCGGCAAGCTCGTCCGACACATCCTCAACCGCCGCATCGTCGGGGCGGGTTTCCACGTAGGTGCGGATCGCCCAGGCGGCCTTCTGTCCCAGCAGCTCGCCGAAGGCGGGCATCTTGGTGATGCCGTTCTGGGTGTATCCGTCGCGGAAGCGTTCGATGAACCACTCGTCGCCGTATTCCTCCGCCTCGAGGAACCGCAGGTCGGGGGCCAGCCCGCCCGAGATGACCTCGAGCCCGTGGCAACGCGCGCAGTTCTGGGTGTAGCCCGACTCGCCCAGGGAAACGGCGGTTTTCCAGACGTCATCCCCCTGATCGCGATAGGGATTTTCCGACAGCCATTCCTCGCCCACATCGGGCAGCGCATCGGTGTTCATGGGCTGCGGGGCGACATCGCCATGGGCCAGCGCCATGCCCGCGACAAGCATTGCCGCCAGGGCGCTCACGCCTCGGATCGTGTTTTTGGACATCGGGACCTCCTCCGTTTCCATTGCTTGCCCCATCGGTAGCAACAGCCCCGAGGCGGCTAAATGCGACCTTGGTCCTGAAACCGGGGGTTCTGCGACCATGGTCCTACGGCGGCAGGGCGCGGGCCCGCGTAACGTGACCGGCAGGGAGGATTTCATCATGCGCAAGGCCCTGCTGGCCGGCGTGCTTGCCGTATGCGCAGGCAGCGCCGGAGCCGAGACCACCATCCGCATCGGCTACCTGTCGGTGGCACAGCCCGCGCCGCCGGTGCTATCGAACCTCGATCCGCGGCCCGACGACCTCGGGCTGGCGGGGGCGCGGCTGGGACTGGCCGAGAACGCCACTACCGGGCGCTTCATGGGGCAAGACTGGAAGCTGTCGGAAACCGTTGTGCCCGAGGGGGGCGATGCGCTGGCGGGCGCCCGCACCGCACTGGCGGGGGCGCGGCTTCTGGTGATCGACGCGCCTGCAAGCACCCTTCAAGCTATTGCAGACCTGCCCGAGGCGAAAGGCGCTCTGCTGTTCAACGCCACCGCGCAGGACGGCGAGCTGCGCGACGAAGGCTGCCGCGCGAACCTGCTGCACACCATCCCCTCCCATGCCATGCGCACCGACGCGCTGGCGCAGTTCCTTGTCGGGCGGCGCTGGACCGACGTGGCGCTGATCGAAGGCCCCCACCCCGAGGACGCCGCCTTTGCCCGCGCCATGTCGGCCTCCGCCGAGAAGTTCCGGCTCAGCCTCGTGGGCCGCAAGGACTGGCGCTTCGATGCGGACATGCGGCGCAATGCCAGCGCCGAGGTGCCGCTGTTCACTCAAGACCTGGACGATCACGACGTACTTCTCATCGCTGATGAGGTCCATGATTTCGGCCGCTACGTCGCTTACAACACCTGGCTCCCCCGCCCCGTCGCCGGGTCCGAGGAACTGGTGCCAGAGGGCTGGTCCCCAGTGGTCGAGCAATGGGGCGCGGCGCAGCTTCAGGGCCGGTTCGAAGAGGCCGCCGCCCGCGACATGCTGCCCGAGGATTACGCCGCATGGGCCGCCGTACGCACCCTTGGCGAGGCGGTCACCCGCGCGGGCGGCACCGAAACGGACGCCTTGCGCGCCTACATCCTGTCGGATGCTTTCGAGCTTGGCGGCTTCAAGGGAAGCCCCCTCAGCTATCGCGCCTGGAACGGTCAGCTGCGCCAGCCCATCCCCATCGTGACGGACCGCGCCGTCGTCGCCACCGCCCCGCTCGAGGGGTTTATGCATCAGGGCAACGAGCTCGACACGCTGGGGCTCGACGCGCCCGAAAGTGCCTGCACCGCCTTCACGGAGACTTCGCAATGATCCGCACCATGACCGCCATCCTCGCGCTTGCCGCCTCGCCCGCCATCGCGGACGAGATCTGGGTCACCAACGAGAAGGACGACACGATCAGCGTCATCGACGCGGAAACCTTCGAGGTCACCCGCACGATCCCCACCGGGGAACGCCCGCGCGGCATCACCTTCAGTCACGACTATTCCCGCGTCTACATCTGCGCCTCCGACAGCGACGCGGTGCAGGTGATGGATCCGGTGTCGGGCGAGATCCTGCACGATCTGCCCTCTGGCGAAGACCCCGAGCAGTTCGTGCTACACCCCGATGATCGGCGGCTCTACATCGCCAACGAGGATGATGCGATCACCACCGTGGTGGATACCGAAACCCGTCGGGTGATCGCCCAGATCGACGTCGGGATCGAACCCGAGGGCATGGCCGTCAGCCCCGATGGCAGCACGGTGGTCACGACCTCGGAAACCACCAACATGGCGCACTGGATCGATACGCAAACCGAGGCGATCTTTGCCAACACGCTGGTGGACAGCCGCCCCCGCCACGCGGAATTCGTCAAGGACGGTGCGGAACTGTGGGTCTCTGCCGAGATCGGCGGCACGCTGACGATCTTTGATGCGGCCACGCAGGCGGAGAAGGCCAAGATCAGCTTCGAGATCAAGGGCGTGCACGAGGACCGCCTGCAGCCCGTGGGATTCGAGCTGACGCCGGACGGCAAGACCGCCTTCGTGGCGCTTGGGCCGGCCAACCACGTGGCCGTGGTCAATGCGGAGACTTACGAGGTCGAAGATTACCTCTTGGTGGGCCGCCGGGTCTGGCACATGGCCTTCAACGCAGATCATTCGCTGCTTTTCACCACAAATGGCATCTCGGGCGACGTGACGGTGATCGACGTGGCCGCGCGCAAGCCGGTGAAAACCATCAAGGTCGGCCGCTTCCCCTGGGGCGCGGCACTGCGCCCGACGGAGGGATGACCATGCGTCTGTGGGCCCTGTTTTTGCTGCTGGCCGGCCCAGCCATCGGGGACGAGCTGGGCACCACCAACCCCGAGGAGCTGACATGGCAGTCCCTGCGCGACAAGGCGGCGCGCGGCCAGACCGACATGATGACCTGCGCCTCAGGCTACCTGATGACCAAGTCCGGAGATCACGCCACCGCCCGCGCGATCTTCGAAGCCTGCGCCGAAGCGGGTTATACCGGCGCGATGACCTGGATGGGCTACATGGAGCAGAATGGCTTTGGCGGGCCGTTCGACCCCGATGCCGCCGCCCGCTGGGACCGCCGCGCCGCCGAGGCGGGCGATCCGGTGGGGCAGTTCAACTACGGGCTGGACCTCATGCGCGGCTTCGGCGTGGCGCAGGACGAGGCCGCGGGCCGGGCGCTGGTGGACCGCGCCGCCGAAGCGGGGCTGGACATCGCGCGGCGCCTGCGTGGCGCGGGGTACGATCTGGACGAGGTGACTCCGGACGCGGACAATTGGCGGTATGCCCCGATGTTCTGAGGGCAGGCCTGGAAACCTGCTGGTAAGAAAATTGAGGCAGTCTGACGATACTCCGGAGCAGTCAGGCGACCTTATGACCCTTATCACGACCGAAACGGGCGATCCGCAGATCCTTCGGGTGGCCGTGACCCGCATAGATTCCGCGATTGCCATCCAGTTCAAGGATGCGGTACGCGAACTCGTCTCTCCAGAAGTGGGGCGCGTCGTGCTCGACCTCAATGCCGTGGATTTCATCGATTCGAGCGGGCTTGGCGCCATCGTCGCGGCGATGAAAGGAATGGCCGACCACCAGAGGTTCGACCTCGCCGGTTTGCGGCCCATGGTCGACAAGGTGTTCCGCATGACCCGAATGGATTCGATCTTCGTCATTCACGACACCGTGGATGCCAGCCGCGCAGGCGCGGAGAACTGACCGGTGCCCCTGAAAGGCCAGCCACGATGCCCCAACCTGTGACCGAGCAGACCATGCTGGACATGTCGCTCGAAAGCACCCCCGTCGCGGTGCGCGGGGCGCTGGCCAGGGTGGTCGAAACGCTCTGTTGCATGGGTTGGGATGAAGAACCTCGGGGCACGGTACAACTGGTCATCGCGGAGGCACTCAACAACATCGTTGAACACGCCTACGGCGCCGGGTGCCCCGGCCAGATCAGTCTCCGGCTCAGGGCGACCGCCGAACTGGCAGACATCGTGATGACCGATCACGGCATGGCCTTGCCGGGCGCGACACTGCCTGGCGCTGCCCCGGCCCGACTCGACGTGCCGCGCTACGATCTGCCCGAGGGCGGGTTCGGCTGGCAGCTGATACGCGGGCTGTCCGACCGGCTGAGCTATCGGCACAGCAACGGCGTCAACCACCTCGAAATCCGGATCTGTCGCTGTTCAGGCAAATGACCTGCTGGTGACCAACCCCATGCCAGCCGCGGCGCTTGGCGATCCATTCCCCTCCCCATGAGACGGCCCGGCAAAGCCTGTTCAAGCAAGCTCTGTCTCCGGGACGGGCCCTTCGCGCGCATCCATTCTTGCAATGGCCCTGACTTTTCTCGAATGCGCCCGAAAGCGATCTCAATTCAGCCCGATTCAGACGCCATAAGAGAAGGGTAGCTGCTTGAAGCTTCCCTCGGCGCCGCGCCGTTTCAGCCCCCACCCAGTGCGTGGCGCCGAGGCTCTAATCCCCCCACCCTTCCCCAAAGATGCCAATGGCGCCACCCCGATCGCGAGCGGGCTCCTATCGTTGCGCGCGCCGATGGCAGAGCGCAGGGTGCCGACCTCTCGGGGCGGGGAACCTCGCGGTTCCTTGACCACGAATGCTGCATCACCGCTATCAAGCCCGCAGAAAAACACCTGAATTCCACTGCCTGACCACATTGCAGCCGGATTCAGCGGCGATGGTGTAAGGGTAGCTGCTATATGGCTTCCCTCGGCGCTGCGTCGTTTCAGCCCCCACCCAGTACGTGGCGTCGAGGTACTTCCCCAGCATCACCGCTTCCCAAGGCACCGCTTCAAGGCAGGCAGCACGGCGCGTTCGGACTGGCGGCCCTGTGCTGGCAAGCAAAAGCGCGCGGGCGGGACATCAATCAACGCTCAAAGTCCCGCAAAGCACATTCTACCCGAACACGCTTCGCTCCCAGACCAGCCTTACGCGATTCCCCTCACGGTCGGATGCCACCGTCTCGGCCAGAGAGCGCCTGGCGCGGAGCTTTGCGCAGCCCCAGGACCGCCCCCGTCCAGCGCGGACGCCAAACAGCAAAAGGGCGCCTCGAAAGGCGCCCCATTGCATGTTGTCTTCCGGATCGGTCAGTAGCAGTACTGCGCGTAGATCTTTGAGAGATCGCCATTCCAGTCACCGTGGTAGTGGTCGAGCAGCTCGTCCGACAGAACCTTGCCCGTCTCCACGCTTTCCTTCAGCGCGTTGAGGAAATGAGTCTCGTCGGGCAGCAGGCCACCGGCCCCTGTGCAGGCCCGGGATTTCAGCCCGGCTTCGGCGATCTGCAGCGTCTGCGCCGCAAGGTCGTGCATGCGGATGCCGCCGGTCTCGGCCTGCAGGCCCTGCTCGCCCGCGGCCACACGCAGCGCCTGCCGGGTTTCCGCATCCCAGCCCTTGACCAGATCATAGGCCGCATCCAGCGCCGAGCTGTCATAGGTCAGGCCGACCCAGAACGCCGGCAGCGCACAAAGCCGGCGCCACGGGCCACCATCGGCGCCGCGCATCTCGATGAATTTCTTGAGGCGCGCTTCGGGGAAGATCGTGGTGAGGTGATCGGCCCAGTCAGACAGGGTGGGCACTTCGCCCGGCAGCGCCGGGAGTTTGCCTTGCATGAAATCGCGGAACGACATGCCCAGCGCGTCGATGTACTTGCCGTCGCGGTAGACGAAATACATCGGCACATCGAGGGCGTAATCCACGTAACGCTCGAAGCCGAAGCCATCCTCGAAGACGAAGGGCAGCATGCCCGTGCGGTCTTCGTCGAGGTTGCGCCACACCCAGGAGCGGTAGCTTTTCATGCCGTTGGGTTTGCCCTCGAAGAAGGGCGAGCTGGCAAAGAGCGCGGTCGCCACCGGCTGCAGCGCCAGCGCAACGCGCATCTTCTTGACCATGTCCGCTTCGGAGCCGAAGTCGAGGTTCACTTGAACCGTGCACGTCCGGCGCATCATGGTGCGCCCGGCGGTGCCGACACGCTCCATGTAATTGTCCATCAGCTTGTAGCGCCCCTTGGGCATCAGCGGCATCTCGTCATGCGACCATTCGGGCGCGGCGCCAAGGCCGATGAAGCCCACGCCAATGGCGTCGGCGATGCTTTTGACCTCGCGCAGGTGTTCGTTCACCTCGTCGCAGGTCTGGTGAATGGTCTCGAGCGGGGCACCCGACAGCTCCAGCGCGCCGCCCGGCTCGAGACTGACGTTGGCGCCGTCCTTGGTTAGGCCGATCAGGTGGCCGCCCTCTTCCACCGGCGCCCAGTCGTATCGGTCGCGCAGCCCTTCGAGCACGGCGCGGATCGAACGCGGGCCATCATAGGGCAGCGGCTCGTGGGTGTCGGTGAGATAGCCGAATTTCTCGTGCTCGGTGCCGATGCGCCAGTCGGCTTCCGGTTTGCAGCCCTTGGCGAGATATTCGGCCAGCTGTTCCTGAGACTCGATCGGCCCGCCGCCGGTCTGGGGAATGGACATGAGGGGGCTCCGATTGTCTTGTACAGTCTGCGTGTTGGAGGTCAGGCTTGGGCGCAACGCGCGGCGATGTCAATGCAGACGGATGTGTGCGTTTTCGCGCGGAACGGCTTCCCAGATGGTCACCGGACGCGTGCCGTCCTTGCGCATCTCGGCCAGCATCCGTTCGGTTTTCAGCCCCGGCAGCGTGGCAAAGGCATCGAACAGCGCATCGGCGCCTTCGGCATTGAGGGGGATGGCAAGGTCCGGCTCCCCGGGGCGATGCAGCAGCCAATGGGGCGGTTTTGCTGACGAATCAAGCACAACGCGGGTAAGATCCCCAAGGTCCGCAGCCCCTCCGGTGAGCGGTCCGAAATAGGCAATGCGCCCTTCCACGATCTGCACCACCCCCGGCCCGCCCGATCCGGTGCGGAACCGTCCCTTCTGGAGGCCTGCGACCAAAAGAAGCGCCCCGGCGATGGCTACCGCATAGCCGACCCAGTGCAGCAGTCCACCGCCGGTGAAAAAGCCCCAGTAAAGACCCAGCGCCAGAACCCCGAGCCCCCAGAGCGCCTCGGCCCAGCGGGCGATGGCGGCGCGCGCGGCGGGGCGGATCATGCCCAGTTCCTCATTCCCGGCCCCTCACGCCCAGTCCCCCTGAGCCACCTGCCACAGGGTCAGCGCCGACACCGCCGCCGTGTCCGCCCGCAGGATGCGCGGGCCAAGGGCGATGACGCGGGTCTGCTCCATCGCGGTCAGGGCGCGCCGTTCCTCGTCCGAGAACCCGCCCTCGGGGCCGACCAGCACCGCCGCGGGGGCCGGAGCCTCGGCCAGCGTACCGGCACGGCTGCCCACTTCGGCCTCGTCGCAGAACACCAGCGCGCGCTGCGCCGGCCAGTCCGCCAGCAGCCGGTCGAGCCGGGTCAGCTCGGCCACTTCGGGCACGAAGAGCGCGCCGCATTGCTCGGCCGCCTCCATGGCATGGGCCTGCAGGCGGTCCTGCCGGATACGCTCGGAATTGGTGAAGCGGGTCTGGACCGGGACGATGCGCCGCACGCCAAGCTCGACCGCCTTTTCAACGATGAAATCCGTGCGCGCCTTCTTGATCGGCGCGAACAGAAGCCAAAGATCGGGGGGCACCACCTGGGGGCGCAGGGCTTCGCGGCAGACGGACTCGCCGCCCTTCTTGCCCGCCTCGGAAATCTCGGCCAGCCATTCCCCGTCCTGCCCGTTGAACAGCTTGACGAGACCGCCAGTGGACATCCGCATCACGGAAAAGAGATAATGGGCCTGTTCCCGCGACAGGGGGACAGGTTGTCCCGCACCAAGCGGGTGATCTACAAACAGCCGAACCTTCGCAGTAGTCATGAGGCGCACCATATGTCCCCCAACCACACAACGCCAGAGGCAGATGGACAGGTCCGCGATGCGGTGCGCGGCAACTGGGTCGACACCATCGCCCCGCGCTGGAGCCGACCTTACCTGCGCCTGAGCCGTGCCGACCGGCCCATCGGGACATGGCTTTTGCTGCTGCCCTGCTGGTGGGGGTTGCTGCTGGCAATGGTGTCCGATGGACAGGCAAGCTGGTTCGATGCGTGGATCTTCGGCTCCTGCGCGGTGGGGGCCTTCCTGATGCGCGGCGCGGGCTGCACCTGGAACGACATCACCGACCGTGACTTCGACGGTTCGGTGGCGCGCACCGCCTCGCGGCCCATCCCCTCGGGGCAGGTCAGCGTGAAGCAGGCACTGGTCTGGCTGGCGCTGCAATGTGTGATCGCGCTTGGCATCCTGCTGACCTTCCCCGCCATGGCCATCGCGCTTGGCGTAGTGTCGCTGCTGCCCGTCGCGGTCTACCCCTTTGCCAAGCGGTTCACCTGGTGGCCGCAGGTGTTCCTTGGCATCGCGTTCAACTGGGGCGCGCTGCTGGTCTGGACGGCGCACACCGGAAGCCTCGGGCTTCCGGCGGTGCTGCTTTATCTTGCCGGCATGGCATGGACGCTTTTCTATGACACGATCTATGCGCATCAGGACAAGGAAGATGACGCGCTCATCGGGGTGAAATCCACCGCCCGTCTCTTTGGCGAAGAGGGCACGCCCAAATGGCTGGCCCGGTTCCTCGTGGCCACCGTCGCGCTCATGGGGTTGGCCATCGTTGCCGCCGCCCCGAGCGGAGAGATCCTGACGCTGGTGATCCTCATCGGCGGGCCTTGGGCGATGGGCTGGCACATGATGTGGCAGATGCGCCGCCTCAAGCTGGACGACCATGACCGGCTGCTTGGCCTCTTCCGCTCCAACCGCAACGCGGGCCTGCTGCCTGTGCTGTTTTTCGCCGCTGCCCTGCTGGTCTGATTGCGCCGGGGGCCACGTGCCCCTATCAGTCGTCCACCAAGAACAAGAGGAAGACCTTCCATGCGCCTGTCCCGCATCGGCATTCCCGTACTCGCCTTCATCATTGCCGCCGGACTGTGCGTCCTTGCGGCATTCTTTTCGGTGAAGGCGGTCGAAGACAGCTCTCTCGAAGGAGTCGAGACCGCGCTGTCCCTCGAAGAGCTGGATTGGGCCGAGGTTGACGTGAATGGGCTTCAGGTCTTTCTCATCGGCGAGGCCCCGGACGAGGCGGCCCGCTTCGAGGCGATGACTGCCGCCGGAACGGTGGTCGACAGCGCCCGGGTCATCGACCAGATGTTGATCGCCGAATCCGAAGGCATCCGCCCGCCGGAGTTCTCAGTCGAGATCCTGCGCAACGATGACGGCATCTCAGTCATCGGGCTGATCCCGCGCGAAACCGACCGCGAGGCCCTGATCGAACGCTTCACCGGCATCGCGGGCAGCTCGGGCGAGGTGTCGGACCTGCTCGAGATTGCCGATTTCCCGGCGCCCGAAGGCTGGCGCGAGGCTATCGACTTTTCCATGCGCGCACTGCGGGACCTGCCCCGGTCCAAGATCTCGGTCAGCGCCGATCACATCGCCGTCAAGGCCATGACCGACAGCGAAAGCGCCCGCCGCCGGGTCGAGGGCGATCTGCGCCGCCGCACCCCCGATGGAGTCGAGCTTGCGCTCGACCTGTCGGCACCGCGTCCGGTCATCACCCCCTTCACCTTGCGCTTCCTCATCGACGAGGACGGCGCCCGCTTCGATGCCTGTTCGGCCGATACAGAGGCCGCACGTGACCGCATCCTGTCCGCCGCGCGCGCGGCCGGCGTCCCCGAGGACGCCAACTGCCGCCTCGGCCTCGGCGTGCCCTCGCGCCAGTGGGGCGACGCCGCCGTCATGGGCATCAAGGCGCTGCAGGAGCTCGGTGCTGGGTCGATCACCTTCTCCAACGCCGATGTGGCACTGCTGGCCGAGGAAGGCACCGACGAGGCGCTTTTTGACCGCGTGGTGGGCGAGCTGGAAAACGGACTGCCCGACCTTTTCGCGCTTAACGCGGTGCTGCCCGAAACCCCGGACGAAACCGATGCCGGCCCGCCCGAGTTCACCGCGACCCTGTCGCCGGAAGGCTCGGTACAGCTGCGCGGCCGCATCAATTCCGAGATCGCCCGCCAGACCGCCGACAGCCTTGCACGCGCCAGCTTCGGCTCTGAAGCGGTCTATACCGCCGCGCGGGTGGACGAGACGCTCCCCGCCAGCTGGGCCGCCCGTGTGCTGGCAGGCCTCGAGGCGCTCGGCGAGCTGTCGAACGGTGCAGTGCGCATCACCCCCGACCTCGTGAGCGTGCGCGGCAACACCGGCAACCCCGACGCCTCCGACGAGATCGCCGCGCTGTTGGCGGACAAGTTGGGCGAGGCCGGTGAGTTCGAGATCGACGCCACCTACCTTGAAAAGCTCGACGCGTCTCTGGGCATCCCCACCCCGCAGGAATGCGTGGCGCAGATCCGCGAGATCGTCGGAGATCGCAAGATCACCTTCGAGCCGGGCTCGGCCAACCTCGACGCCTCGACCGCCGACGTGATAGACGACATCGCCGAACTTCTGCAGCTGTGCGGCGACTTCCCGCTCGAGGTGCAGGGCCACACGGACAGCCAGGGCCGCGAGGAGATGAACGAACAGCTGAGCCAGGAACGCGCTCAGGCGGTGCTCGACGCGCTGCGCAATCGCCGCGTTCTGACATCGGCCTACCGCGCCGTGGGCTACGGCGAGGAACGCCCGATCGAAGACAACGCGACCGAGGCGGGCCGCGAGGCCAACCGCCGGATCGAGTTCACCCTGGTGCAGGCCGAGCCGGCGGAAGAAGACTCTACGGCGCCGGAAGAACTTGAAGAAAGCGCCACGGAAGGCGATACCGGGACTGACGAAGACGGCGAGAATACCGAGGATGGCAGTAGCTCGGACGACGCCGACAGCCCGGAAGAAGGTACAGGCGAATGAACAGAACGGAATTCGTGATCGCGACAGCGATCATCCTATTTGTGGCATTTTGCCTTGGCTGGTTCGCCAACTGGCTCGTTCATCGCTTCAAGCGCATCTCCCAGGCCGACGTCGATCAGCTCGAACGCATGAGCCAGGAGCTGCACGAGGCCGAGGAAACCCGCGACCAGGCAATCACCTACCTGCAACAGCGCGAAGCCGAGCTGACAAACCAGCTGGCCCAGACCGAAGCAGAGTTGTCGGCGGCCATGGAAGGCCTGCGCGAAGCCCGCCGCGAGGCCGAAGAGCTGCGCGTGTGGATCGAACGCAGCCAGGGCGGTGCCGCCTGAACCACGGGCCAGCGTTCTTACACCGACAATCTTCGCGGCAAAATCACACTTGCCCTGCATCATTCCGCCGCGCCCCCTCAGGCGCGGCTTTTCTTTCGTGGACACGGGGCCTATGACCCGCGGTGAAAGGGAGGTTCCCCATGGCACATGTCACGCTTGTCCGCCACGGACAGGCCAATTCCAGCGCCCGCGACGAGATCAGCTATGACCGGCTCAGCGAGCTGGGCTGGCAACAGGCGCGCTGGCTCGGCGCACATCTCGATGCCACCGGGGACCGCTTTGCCCGCGCCTATTGCGGCACGCTGCGGCGTCACCGCGAGACCTTCGAGGCGCTCGGCACCGATCTCGAACCGACGTTCGATGAGCGGCTCAACGAGCTTGAATACTTCACCATGGCCCAGCTTTTCGAGGCACAGCACGGCGTTGCCCTGCCCGAGGGCCGCGAAGAGTTCGTGCGTCACATGCCGCTGATGTTCACCGCATGGGCCGAAGACCAGCTTGATGGCGCCCCCGAACCATTCGCCCATTTCGAGGCGCGGGTGTCCGAGGTGCTGCACGAGATCGCCGCAGGCGAAGGCCGCGCGCTCGTGGTAACATCGGGGGGACTCATCGGCTTTGCCATGCGGGCGACCATGGGCCTCGGGATGGGCGCGCTGGCACATGCCTGCATCGCCATCGAAAACACCTCGGTCCATCGCTTCCAGCCGCTGCCCTCGGGCCTCGTGCTGACGCAGTTCAACGCGGTCCCGCACCTCGAGGTGTCGGGCCGCACCCATGCCCGCACTCACATCTGAGTGCGCCCTCCGGCCCCCGGCTCCTCCGCCGGGCGCCACAGACGAAACGGAGAAGAGAGGATGACACATCTCTGGGTCAGGTCAGAGCCCCGCCCCAACGAGGATCGCGTCGGTATCACGCCCGAGGGCGTGAAGGCGCTTATCGCGCGCGGCATGACCGTGACGGTCGAGGAAAGCACCTCGCGCATCATTCCCATCGACGGCTACGCCGCGGCCGGGGCAAAGATCGCCCCCGAGGGCAGCTGGCCCGATGCGCCGCGCGATGCGCTGATCTTCGGCCTCAAAGAGCTGCCCGACGACGGCACGCCGCTGGTCCACAAGCACATCATGTTCGGCCACGCCTACAAGGGCCAGCCCGCCGGTCAGAAGCTGCTGAAGCGCTTCGCTGCCGGTGGCGGCATGCTGCTTGATCTCGAGTACCTCGTGGACGGTGACGGCCGCCGGGTCGCGGCCTTCGGCTACTGGGCGGGCTACGCCGGTGCCGCCGTGTCGCTGTTCGCATGGGCGGCGCAGGAAGACGGCGACATCTGTGCGCCGGTGTCCGAATGGCACGACGTGCCCGCGATGGAAGCCGCCCTGCGCAGTGCTCTCGAGGGCAAGCCTCTGCCCGAGGCTCTGGTCATCGGCGCGCTTGGCCGTGTGGGCCACGGTGCCACGGACCTGTGCGAAAAGATGGGCGTCGGCGTCACCCAGTGGGATATCGCGGAAACCGCCCACGGCGGCCCCTTCCCCGAGGTGACCGACCACGGCCTTTTCCTCAACTGCATTCTCGCGCGCCCGGGCACGCCGGTCTTCGTGCACGAGACCGCCCCCGAAGAGCCGCGCCGCCTGCGGGTCATCGGTGACATCGCCTGCGATCCCGAGAGTGATTACTCGCCGATCAAGGTCTACAACCACACCACCACCTGGGATGCGCCGGTGCTGCGCGTCCACGATGCGCCGCCCCTCGACGTGATGGCCATCGACAACCTGCCATCGCTGCTGCCACTGGAAAGCTCCGAGGATTTCTCGGATCAGCTTCTGCCATGGCTCAAGCAGCTCGGCGATCTCGAGCGCGGCGTCTGGGGCCGTGCCCGGGCCACCTACCTGAAATACAAACCGGAGGCTGACGCATGATCCATTGGTGCGGAACAGGACTTTCCTCGGTGCCGGGTCTGCGGCGCCTCATCGAAGCGGGCCACGAGGTGACGGTGTGGAACCGCACCGTGGAAAAGGCCCGCGACGCGGTGGGCGATCTGGATGTCGCCATCGAGGCCTTCACCCCCGAGGCGCTGGCCGAAAAGGTGCAGGCCGGTGACGTGATCGTGTCCATGCTGCCCGCCGACTGGCACGTGCAGCTGGCCGAGCTTGCCATCGACAAGGGCGCGCATTTCGTCTCCTCGAGCTACATCGCACCGGGAATGCGTGCGCTTGACGCCAAGGCCAAGGCCGCGGGCGTGGCGCTGGTCAACGAGATCGGTCTCGATCCGGGCATCGACCACCTGATGGCCCATGATCTGGTGCGCGCCTACAAGGCCTCGCCTGCCTTCGACAAGGACAACGTGCTGAGCTTCCTCAGCTATTGCGGCGGCGTGCCGAAAGAGGCCAACGCCTTCCGCTACAAGTTCTCCTGGGCGCCAGTAGGCGTTCTGAAGGCGCTGAAATCCCCGTCGAAGTCGATCCGGCAGTTTTCGGAACTGGACGTGTCGCGCCCGTGGGATGCGCTTGGCCGCTTTGACGCGCCGCTTGATCCGCCCGAGACCTTCGAGGTCTACCCCAACCGCGACAGCCTGCCCTTCATGGAGCAGTACCATTTCGAGAAGGATTGGAAGGTCAAGGACTTCGTCCGTGGCACCCTGCGCCTGAACGGCTGGTCCGAGGCCTGGAAGGACGTCTTCGCCACGGTGGAAACCGCCAGTGACGACGAGCTGAACGCCCTTGCCGCCGAGCTTCTGGAAAAGAACCGCTACGAGCCGGGCGAGCCCGACCGCGTGGTGCTGTGCGTCTCGCTGAAGGCCGAAGAGGACGGCGAAACCGTCTGGCACAAGACCTGGGTGATGGACGCCTGGGGGGACGAGCGTGGCAACGCCATGGGCCGCCTCGTGTCCGTGCCGGTTTCCATGGCCATCGAAGCGGTCCTGAACCGCGAGATCGCGCCCGGCGTCCATGCCGCCCCCTCGGACGAAAAGCTGGTGGGCCGTTTCATGGACCAGGTGCAGGTGCTGGCGCAGCGCCTGATGCTGGTGGACCAGGCGTAAGCCATCGGCCCATCGCGGGACGAAATGAAACCGGGGCCACGCGGGCCCCGGTTTTTTTGTCCTGATTGTCGCTGCGCCCTCAGCCCCGGCGCCGCCTGCGGCGTCCGCTGTCGCCGCCACCGCCGGTGTTGAAGCTGACCTCGGGCAGGGTCACCTGCCCGCGCAGTTCCGGGAACGGGTCGGAGGCGTGCGGGATCGCATTGGCGGCGACGAAATGCTCTTGGAAGCGCGGTTCGATCGCCGTCTCGACCTTGGTGATCCGGTGCACCTCGGCCTCGATCTGGCGGCGGGCGGCAAGGTTGCACAGGGCGATGCGCGCCCCCGTCCCCGCCGTGTTGCCCGCCGAGGTCACCTTGTCCAGCGGCACATCAGGGATCATGCCCAGCACCATGGCGTGCAGCGGCGAGATATGCGCGCCGAAGGCCCCGGCCAGCACCACCCGGTCCACCTTGTCCACGCCGCGCTCGTCCATCAGCAGCCGCGCGCCCGCGTAAAGCGCCGACTTGGCCAGCTGGATCGCCCGGATGTCGCCCTGCGTCACGGTGATGAGCGGCCCGCCATCGGCGGTGCCGTCATGGATCACGTAGGAATGGGTGCGCCCGTCGGCGATGCAGCGGGCGCTGCCGGTCTGCTCGGCGGACCCGATAAGCCCCTTGGGGTCGAGCACCCCGGCGATGCGCATCTCGGCCACCGCTTCGATTATGCCGGATCCGCAGATGCCGGTGATCCCGGTGCGTGCCACCGCCTTGGCAAAGCCCGGCTCGTCGGACCAGAACTTGGACCCGATGATGCGAAAGCGCGGCTCCTTCGTTTCGGGGTCGATGCGGATCGCCTCGATGGCGCCGGGCGCCGCCCGCTGCCCGGAACTGATCTGCGCCCCCTCGAAGGCCGGCCCGGTGGGCGAGGAACAGGCAAGCACCCGGCTGGTGTCGCCCAGCAGGATCTCGGCGTTGGTGCCCACGTCGACGATCAGCACCATGTCCTCGGACTTGCCCGGCTCTTCGGACAGGGCCACGGCGGCGCAGTCGGCGCCCACGTGGCCGGCGATGCAGGGCAGGATGTAGACCTGGGAAGATGCGGGCAGCGTGGTCAGCCCCAGCGTGGCCGCATCAAGCTCCATCGCCGACGAGGTCGCCAGCGCGAAGGGCGCCTGCCCCAGTTCCACCGGGTCGATGCCCAGCAGCAGGTGATGCATCACCGGGTTGCATACGAACACCGTCTCGAGGATCTGCGCCGGGTCGATCTTCGCCTCTTCGGCAATTTCCGAAACAAGGGTCGAAATCGCCTCGCGCACTGCCGCCGTCATCTCGGCATCGCCGCCGGGGTTCATCATGGCGTAGGACACCCGGCTCATGAGGTCTTCGCCAAAGCGGATCTGCGGGTTCATGATGCCGCTCGAGGCCACCACCTCGCCGGTGTCGAGGTTCGTCAGGTGCGCCGCCACTGTGGTAGACCCAAGGTCGATGGCCAGCCCGAAGATGCCGGTCTCGTGCAGGCCCGGCCAGACGGCGGTGATCTGCGGCTCGGCCTCGGCGGCGCGCTTGTGCAGCGCCACGGTGACCTTCCAGCCCCCCTTGCGCAGCACGGTCTGCAGGCGGGTCAGGAGCGGCAGCCCGATGGTCGCGCCTTCGATGCCCCACTGCTCCTTCAACGCCCGGCGCACCCGCTCCAGATCGCCGGTCGGCTCGTGCATGTCGGGCTCGGTCACCTCGATATAGTAAAGCCGCGTGGCCGGATCCATCTCGATCACCCTGGCGCTGGCGGCCTTGCGCACCACCTGCCGGTGCACCTGCGAGGTCTCAGGCACGTCCACAAGCAGATCGCCCAGGATTTGCGCCTGGCAGCTCATCCGCCGCCCCGGCTTCAGACCGCGTTTGTCGTGGTAGGCCTGCTCAACGGTGGTCCATTCGGACAGCGCCGACGGGTCCGAGTGGATGCCATGCTTGGAAAAATCGCCAAAACCTGGCGCGACCTGGCACTTGGAACAGATCCCGCGCCCGCCGCAGACGGAATCAAGATCAACCCCAAGCTGGCGCGCGGCGGTGAGCACCGGCGTTCCCACCGGGAAACGGCCGCGCTTGCCCGAGGGCGTGAAGACGACGAGGGGATCCTTGCTCATGACGACACCTGTCTTGCTGCTTGGCCGCAACATAGGCTCCCTGTCGGAAAGCGAAACCCGATAAACTAGTCCGCGTCCAGCCAGCGCAGGATATCGGCTCGGTTGCCGTCAAGCTCCGGTGCTGCCGGGCGGGCCGGCTTGTCCTCCATCCCGGAGATCTTGATCGGGTTGCCCGCCGCCTTGAAGGTCGCCCGGCCATAACGGTCGAGCACGTCGACGATCATGTTGCGCGCCGCCAGCTGTGGGTCCTTCATCACCTGCTCCATGCTCTGGATCGGCGCACAAGGCACCCCGGCAGCCGTCAGCCGCGCCAGCCAGTGGGTGCGCGGATGGCCCAGCGTCACCGCCTCGATCAGCCGCTTGAGCAGGCGGGCATGCTGCAGTCGCGCGGCGTTGTCGACAAAGCGTGGATCATCCGCCAGTGGTAGTTCCAGACACATGCACAGCCGCTCGAACTGCGCATCGGTCCCGGCAGTAATGACGAACGGCCCGTCCGACGCTTCCACCGCCTCGGATGGCGCAATGGCCGGGTGGCGCGAACCCGATGGCTGCGGCGCGGGGCCGATGGCGCATTGGGTCACTGCCTGCTCCATCAGCGCCACCTGCGCGTCCAGAAGGCCCACGTCGATGCGCCGCCCCCTGCCCGTCCGCTGCCGGTCGAAGAGCGCCGCGAGAATGCCATGGGCAAGGAACATGCCCCCCGATAGATCAGCCACCGAACTGCCCGCCCGGAGCGGCGCCCGCGATGGCCCGGTCATCGCCATGAGCCCGCCGCGCGCCTGCACGATGGCATCATAGGCAGGCCGGTGCGCATCGGGGCCGGTCTGGCCGTAGCCGCTCACCGAGGCGTAGATCAGCGCAGGATCGCGCGCCGAGAGCGTGTCCCAGTCCAGCCCGTGCCGCGCCATGACGCCCGGGCGGAAGTTCTCCACCACCACGTCGGCACGCGCCAGCATCCGGTCCAGCAGCGCCCGGTCGTCCGGGTTCGTAAAATCCAGCGCGATGGACCGCTTGCCCCGGTTCACGGCGGCAAAGTAGCCGCTCTTGCCATCCTTGAGCGGAGGCATCCCGCGCGCGCCGTCACCGCGGCCGGGGCGTTCGATCTTGATGACCGAGGCGCCCATGTCCACAAGGATCACGGTGGCATAGGGTCCGGACAGGATCCGGCTGAAATCAAGAATGGTCACGCCTGCAAGGGGTAGCGACATGGGCCTTTGGCTCCTTATGTCGGTGTCTGCTCTCCTACAGGCTCACCCGAAGCCCGCCACCGCGCAAGCGCTGGATTCCGCCTGCGCCAAGCTGTGACATCCTTGCGCCGCCCTGTGCTTCTTCTCTTTAAAAATACGCGAAGTTCCCGCCCAACCCGCCAATGCTGCGGGCATGGAAGACGCACCCCAGCAGGTTCATCAACACCTGCGCCGCGAGAATCGCCGTCGATCCTGTGGGATCGTAATCGGGCGCCACCTCCACGAGGTCGATCCCCACCACCGGATGGTCCCGCGCCACCGCCTGCAACAGCTCGAGCACGTCATAGTAGAGGAACCCGCCGTGGCTCGGCGTCCCCGTCCCCGGCGCGATCGACGGGCAGAAGGCGTCGATATCCAGCGTGATATAAACCGGCACCCCCTTGGGCAGCCGCGCGGCCACTCCCTGCGGCCCGAGCGCCCTTGCCTGCCGCACCGACAGGATGTCCGATCCCATCTCCCGCGCGGCCTCGTAGCCTTCGCGGGCGGTGGAGGACACGTTGCGGATGCCCACCTGCGTGAGCCCGCTCACCCAGGGCTTTTCGGCGGCACGGCGCATGGGGTTGCCGTGGCCCCGCGTCACCCCGTGGCGCTCGTCCACGAAATCGAGATGCGCGTCGATCTGCAGCACATGGAACGGCGCGTGGCCCTCGTAGGCCTCGATGCAGGGGATGTTGACCGAATGGTCACCCCCGATCACCACCGGCAGGGCCCCCGCCTTGAGCGCGGCCTCGACCCCGGCGCGGATGTTGGCGTGGCTCTTCAGTGTGTCCGTGTGGATGATATCCGCATCGCCCATGTCGACGATGCGCACATCCTCCCCAAGGTAGGTGACATCATCCTCGTGGTCATAGGCCCCCGCGTGACCAAAGGAGAACAGCGTCGACGCCTCGCGCACACTGCGCGGCCCGAACCGCGCCCCCGCCCGCCACTGGGTGCCCGCATCGAAGGGCGCGCCGAGGATGGCCGCGTCTGCCTCGATGGCATCCCAGTCGGCCACGTACGGCTTTTTCGCAAAGGTGCAGATGCCGGTGAAGGGCAAGTCCAGCCGCCCGCCCTGATATCCATGCGCCATGTCGCGCCCTCCTGTCGTGAAACGGGCCGCCCGATGGGGCGGCCCGCTGGCATCAAAGCACCTCGCGCAGCACCTTTTCAAGCCGGGCCACGGTGCCGTCTACGTCCTTGAGCTTGTCGAGACCGAAGAGCCCCAGCCGGAAGGTCGAGAAGCCCGCCGGCTCGTCCACCTGCAGCGGCACGCCCGAGGCGATCTGCGTGCCCTTGGCCGCAAAGGCCTTGCCCGACTTCACCTCCGGATCGTCAGTGTAGCTCACCACCACGCCCGGCGCGGCAAAGCCCTCGGCCGCGACCGAAGCGACGCCCTTCGACGCCAGCAGCGCCCGCACCTTGGCGCCCAGCTCGAACTGCGCATCCTTCGCGGCGGCAAAGCCCATGTCCTTGGTCTCGACCATGGCATCGCGGAACATGCGCAGCCCGTCCGTGGGCATGGTGGCGTGATAGGCATGGCCGCCCGCCTCGTAAGCCGTCATGATGTCGCGCCATTTCTTCAGATCCATGGCAAAGCTGTCCGACGTGGTCTCGTCGAGCCGCGCCAGCGCCCGCTCGGACATCATTACCAGCCCCGCGCAAGGGGTCGCGGACCACCCCTTTTGCGGTGCCGAAATCAGCACATCCACCCCGGTTGCCTTCATGTCGACCCAGGCACAGCCCGAGGCGATGCAATCGAGCACCATGAGCGCGCCCACCTCATGCGCCGCTGCCGCAAGCGCGGTGATGTAGTCGTCGGGCAGGATCACGCCTGCCGAGGTTTCCACGTGGGGCGCGAAGACGATCTGCGGCTCTTCGCGGCGAATGGTCTCGACCACCTCCTCGATGGGCGCAGGGGCGAAGGGCGCGGTGACGGTGTTGGCGGTCTGGCGTGCCTTCATCACCGTGACATCGCTGCCAAAACCGCCAGCTTCGAAGATCTGGCTCCAGCGGAACGAGAACCAGCCGTTGCGCACCACCACGGCCTTCGCGCCCTGCCCGAACTGGCGGGCGACAGCCTCCATGCCGAAGGTGCCGCCGCCGGGCACCAGCGCCACGCCATCGGCACCGTAGACCTCGCGCAGCATCGACGAGATGTCACGCATCACTTCCTGAAAAGCGCCGGACATGTGGTTGAGGGATCGGTCGGTGAAGACCACCGAGAATTCATCAAGACCGTTGGGGTCAACATCATCGCGCAGCGGCATGGGCATGCTCCTTTTTGGCTTTGCGCCATGGCTACCGCAGCGGGCGCGCAGGTGAAAGGCTCGACGTCGCACGTGACGGTGGCGCCCCCTCCCGCCGCCCGCACCTCAGCCTGCCGGACCGGGCGGAACATGCGGGATTGAGGCCGCCTCAGCGAACAGGGACGGCGGGCGGGGCGACTGCCGCAGGCGAGCGCCGCTCACCGCCGCTCACAGCGGGCCGGGCCTGCGTTCTTCGCTCAGCATGACATTGGCCTCGACATTGCCCACCGACGGCAGCGTCATGATCCGCCGCCGCAGCACCCGTTCGAAATCCGGCAGATCGCGCGCGACCACCCTCAGCCGATAATCGAAGGCACCCAGCACGTGGTCCACCACCTGCACCTCGGGGATCGCTCGCACAGCTCTTTCGAAATCCTCGAGACTCACCCGTCCTTTGGTCGCCAGCTTGATGCCAAGGAAGACAGTCACGCCGAACCCAAGCCGTTCAAGATCGAGATCAAGCCGCGCGCCCCGAAACACGCCCGCATTGCGCAGCCGCTGGATGCGCCGCCAGCAGGCGGGCTGCGACAGGCCAAATTGCCGTCCCAGCGCCCCGGCGCTGGCGGTGGCATCGGTTGCAAGGGCGCGCACCAAGGCCCGGTCGATATCATCAAGCTCGATCACAGCGGCACCGTCTCATCTGACTTCACCAGGCTGACATGCATCAGCGCCTCAATGTCGGACATGTGCGGCAGCACCAGCAGCCGCTCGCGGTAGAGCCTCTGGTAATCGGACAGATCCCGCGCGATCACCGCAAGCCGCAGGTCCACCGTGCCGAGGAAGGTCTGGATCTCGGTCACCTCGGGCACCAGCCGGGCCTCGGCAAGGAACTCGTCGAAGGCACGCGGTTCGGTTTTGTCCAGCGTCACCCGCAGCATCACCTCGATGGAATAGCCCAGCACCGCCCAGTCGATCACCCCGCGCACGCCGCGCAGCACCCCGTCCTCACGCAGCACCGCGAGGCGGCGCGCCAGCGTCGAGGGTGTGACCCCTGCCCGCTCTGCAAGATCGGCCATCGGGGTCTCCGGGTCGGCTTGGTACTGGCGCAGTATGCGCCGATCCGTGTCATCCAGCATGAAATCACCGAAAAATAAGAATAACGAGAATGACTTTTCATCATCTGTCGAAATAATCAAGAAGAACGCAATCGCTATCCGCAACGCCCCATCTATAAAGCGCCTCACAAACAAGCTGCGCAGCCTCGATTTTGCGCAACAAACGAGCCAAGGAAGGACGACAACATGCGCGTTTATTACGACCGCGATTGCGACATCAACCTGATCAAGGACAAGAAGGTCGCGATCCTCGGCTACGGCAGCCAGGGTCACGCTCACGCCCTGAACCTGCGCGACAGCGGTGCAAAGAACGTCGCCATCGCCCTGCGCGACGGCTCGCCCTCGGCCAAGAAATGCGAAGCCGAAGGCCTGCAGGTCATGGGCATCGCCGAAGCCGCCGCATGGTGCGATGTCATCATGTTCACCATGCCCGACGAACTTCAGGCAGAGACCTACAAAAAGCACGTGCGTGACAACCTCAAGCCCGGCTCGGCCATCGCCTTTGCCCACGGCCTGAACGTTCACTTCGGCCTGATCGAAGCACCCGAAGGCATCGACGTCATCATGATGGCACCCAAGGGCCCGGGCCACACCGTGCGCGGTGAATACACCAAGGGCGGCGGCGTGCCCTGCCTCGTGGCTGTTCATCAGGATGCCACCGGCAAGGCGCTTGAAATCGGCCTGTCCTACTGCTCCGCCATCGGTGGCGGCCGTTCGGGCATCATCGAAACCAACTTCCGCGAAGAATGCGAAACCGACCTCTTCGGTGAGCAGGCGGTTCTTTGCGGCGGCCTCGTCGAGCTGATCCGTTGCGGCTTTGAGACCCTGGTGGAAGCCGGCTACGCGCCGGAGATGGCTTACTTCGAGTGCCTGCACGAAGTGAAGCTGATCGTCGACCTGATCTATGAAGGCGGCATCGCCAACATGGATTACTCGATCTCGAACACCGCAGAGTTCGGCCAGTATGTCACCGGCCCGCGCATCCTGCCCTACGAGCAGACCAAGAAAGCCATGAAGGACGTCCTGACCGACATCCAGCAGGGCAAGTTCGTGCGCGACTTCATGCTCGAGAACGCCGTGGGCCAGCCGACGCTCAAGGCCTCGCGCCGCGCCAACGACGAGCACATGATCGAAGCCACCGGCGAAAAGCTTCGCGGCATGATGCCTTGGATCTCGGCCGGCAAGATGGTCGACAAGTCCAAGAACTGATCTTCCGGATCACGGCGCGCCCTCCGGGGCGTGCCAAATTCCTTCAAGGAATTTGCGGCGCAGGTGGGAGACCATCCGCGCCGTTTCCATTTCCGGCAGATCAGGCCGGGGCCCCCTGGGCAAAGCGGATCATCCGGTCGATCTGCAGCGCCATGGTTCACCACTTGTCCTCGCGCGCGGCCCAGACGGACGATCTCTGCGTGCCCTTTATGCAGACAACTTGATGGGTCGCGAGGCCCTCGGGAAGCAGCGCAGGGAACAGGTCAAAAGCTCCAAGTGGCATGCACATACGAGGTCTCCGTACCGCGGTTCGCCCT
Source organism: Salipiger pallidus (assembly GCF_014643635.1). Taxonomy (GTDB): domain Bacteria; phylum Pseudomonadota; class Alphaproteobacteria; order Rhodobacterales; family Rhodobacteraceae; genus Salipiger; species Salipiger pallidus. The sequence goes on along the minus strand of NZ_BMJV01000004.1, from coordinate 164,581 downwards.
CCCTCTTCCCAAGGGCAAACGCACCCCCTCCTCCAGGGCTTCTTAGGGCATTGCAGCTCAGGCCGGATGACAAACCGCTCACTCTCTACCTAACCCAGCCTTAAACGAAACAGGCGGAGGGGATGCCCCCTCCGCCCTACCGCTCCGGCGAGACTCCGTGAAGGGTGTTTTCTCAGAGCCCGAGCGACCCGAGGACAATCACGAGGATCGTCGCCAGCACGGGAATGCAAACCGCCACGACGAAGATGTCGGAGTAGCTTTTCTTGTGGGTCATGCCGGTGATCGCCAGCAGGGTGATGACCGCGCCATTGTGCGGCAGAGCATCAAAGCCACCCGAGGCCAGAGCGGTAACCCGGTGCATGAGGCCCATGCTAACCCCCTGCTCCTGCCCCATCTGCGCGAACTGGTCGCCCAGAGCGTTGAGCGCGATGGACATGCCCCCCGAGGCCGATCCGGTGATCCCAGCCAGCACGTTGACCGCCACCGCGAGAGAGGCCACGGGATTGTCAGGGAACAGCCCCAGCACCGCGTCGCGGATCAGCCCGAAGGCGGGCAGCGAGGCGATGACCGCGCCGTAGCCCACCTCGGACGCGGTGTTGAACACCGGCAGCAGCGAGCCCATGGTCCCGGTGTTGACCGTCTCGAGCAGGTCCTTGAACCGCGACCAGTTGAGCGCGATGGCGAGCACGATGGACAGGGTGAGCGACACGATGATGGCCCAGATCCCCGCCACCGAGGACAGCGTGGTTTCGCCGTATTCGGGGTCCGCCAGGTAATCGGCGGACATCATCGGGATCAGCACGTAGGTGAAAAGAGCGTTGAGCGCGATCACCGTGATGACCGGCGCGATGGCGACCGCAAAGCTTGGCAGTTTGGCGTCGGCGGGAAGCGTGCTGTCGGCGCCGGTCTCTTCATGGGTGCCGTAGCCCTCCCCTTTGCCTTGCGCCGATGCGCGGCGCCGGTTGAGCCAGAGCGTGCCGCCCCCCAGCATGATCACCCCGGCAAGCGTGCCCAGCACCGGCGCGGCAAAGACGTTGGTGCCGAAGAACGGGATCGGGATGGCATTCTGGATCGCCGGAGTGCCCGGGAAGGCGGTCATGGTGAAGGTGAAAGACCCCAGCGCGATGGCCGCGGGCAGCAGGCGCTTGGGGACGTCCGCCCTGCGGAACAGCGCGTTGGCAATGGGATAGATGGCAAAGGCCACCACGAACAGTGACACGCCACCGAAGGTCAGCACGCCGCAGGCCAGCACCACTGCAAGGATCGCCTGCCCCGGTCCCACCCAGTCGACGATGCGTTCCGCGATGGTCCGCGCCGCGCCGCCGTCGGCCATGACCTTGCCAAAAATCGCCCCCAGCAGGAACAGCGGGAAATAGGTGATGATATAGCCGCCAAGGCTGTCCATGAAGATCTGCGTGTAAGTCGCGAGGACCGGCAGCCCCCCAGACAGCAACACCGCCAGCGACGCCAGCAGCGGCGCAAGGATCAGAACGTTGATGCCTCGGTATGCCAAGTACATCAGCAGCACCAGCGACAGGATGATCCCAAATAGTCCCATGGTTTCTGCTCTCCTCCACCATGTATATCCGCGGGTTGAGTTAGCCTTTACCGGATTAACAGCCAGTACACTCACAAAGCTGTCATGAAACCGTTTTTCCCAAGGCGGTCTCGCCCGGAAGCGCCTGAACGTGCCTTCAGAACACCAGCCCCCAAAGGATCGGCAACAGGATCGCGGTGGCCAGCGCATTGAGCCCCATGGCAAGGCCGGAAAATGCCCCTGCCGTCTCGTGCACCTGAAGCGCGCGCGCTGTGCCGATGCCGTGGCAGGCGGTGCCCATGGCAAGGCCCCGGGCGGACCAGTCCTTCACCCCGCAGAGGTTCAGAAGATGCGTGCCGAACATTGCGCCGAAGATGCCTGTAAGAATGACCAGCACCGCGGTGAGCGACGGCAGACCGCCGATTTCGTCGGTGATCGCCATGGCCACTGGCGCAGTCACCGATTTCGGGGCGATGGTGGCAAGGATCTCTGGGCTGCCGCCCGCGAGCCACGCCGTCCCCACCGCCGTGACGATCGCGGTGACCGACCCGCAGGTGAGACTCACGAGGATCGCAAGCGCCGACCGGCGCACCACGTGCCACTGCCGGTAGAGCGGGATCGCCAGCGCAACAGTGGCCGGGCCCAGCAGGAAGTGGACGAACTGCGCGCCCTCGAAATAGGTGGCATAGCTGGTGCCTGTGAGCACCAGCACGGTGACCACGATCACTACGGCGATCATCACCGGATTCAGTAGCGGATTGCGCCCGGCCTTCTGAAAGACCCACGCCGCGATCTGGAAGGCGACCATGGTCAGGGTCAGGTGGAACAGCGGGCTTGCCGACAGGTAAACCCACGTTTCGGCAAGATTCTGAAGGCTTTCATCCATGCGCCTGACCCTTTCCGACAAGCCACTTCATCAGCAGCGCCGTTACCGCCATGGTCGCCAGCGTGCTTACGATGACCCCGAGGCTCAGCGGCACCGCCGCCTCGCCCAGCAGGTGGAAATGCAGCATGACCCCTGCCCCCGCCGGCACGAAGAGAAGCGACATGGCCCCCAGCAGCCCCTGTGCCGTGCGACCAAGTCCATCGGGCACGTGGCCGCGCACCAGCAGGTAGAGGAACATCACCACCATGCCCACCACCGGCCCCGGGATGGGCAGCGCAAGGGCGCCGACGAACAGCTCTCCGACGAGCTGGCAGAGGAAGATAAGCGTGAGGTAGCCGGGCATGTACCGTCCTTTCCTGTGGTCGTGCCGGGGTCGCCGGAGGATTGGGCTTTTTTAACACCGGCGCGGCGTTGGGTTACAAGCCGCAGGCACGCGTCCAGCTCTCTCAAACAGGCGATACGCGCCCCGCTGCCACTCAATGCATCGGCCGCTCTGAACCCATGACCTGCCTGTCCCGGGTACGACACTATCGGCGGTGCGTATGTCAAACATGGCCCGCCGCACGCGGCACACCCGGCTGGTGCCGCTGACCCGCACTAAGGGGCACCGCCGCAGGCCGCTCAAAAGAACGGCCCCGGACGTGGCAGCGTCCGGGGCCGTGACCCATCAAAGGTGGGCGGCGATCCGCCGGATCACTCCCAGCACGACACCTTGACGGTCATCCCGGTGGCCTCGGCGGCCAGATCCTCGGGCGCGATGGCGGCCTCGCCGCTGGTCGAGGCGCCCTGCACGCCTGCCCCCGACAGGAAAGTCTGCAACGCGCTGGCATCAGCGGCAAAGGACACGCCCTGCGGCAGCTGCTGATCGCCCGAGGGGCTGGGCAGCATCATGCCCAGCACAGCGCCGCCGGCGTCAAACACCGGCCCGCCTGCATCCCCGGACTGCGCCGCAAGCGCAAGGCGCGACAATTCCTGTTCACCGCCCAGCCCGCGAGTGTCCTCGAGCGAGCCGTAGGTCAGCGTCGGAGCGGTCAGCACGCCTCCGAACGGGTAGCCTGCGACCGCCACCTCGGAGTTGAGGCGCGGCACGTCCGACCGGAACGCGGCCACGGCACGCGGCGACAGCGCGGTCGCCGGGGTCAGCACCGCCACGCCAAGCGCGTCGTCACTGGCCGACACGCTGGCCTCGTACACCTCGTCCAGCGTGATGCGCCCGCAGGAGGCCACCGCCTCTGCCGAGGTCAGAACCTTTCCCGACCAGTCAACGAAGAAGCCCGCGACGTTGCGCTTGGGCTTGCGGATCTCCATGCCCGAGACAAGGTCCACCGACTGCCCCGCATCGGTGATCTGCGCCGGATCGAGCACCCCGGGCGTCGGGATGAACGACGCCTGCATCAGCGCAAGCACCCGCTCCCGCCGCCCTTCGTCACCGGCGGGCCAGACCAGCGTCCAGCCCTTGAGCGCGCCGTCCACCAGCGACACCTCGGTGTGGCTGACGATGCTCTCGTTGGCTCCGGTGAGGGTAAAGCCGTTGCCGCGCCGTTCGCGCGGGCCTTCGAGCGGCACGATCTCAAGCGTCTGCATGATCTCGTAAAGACCGCCAAGCGCCCGGCGGTCCCCGGGCTGGCTGATCAGCAGCGCGCTGGCCTGCATGTCGCCGGTGGGCTCAAAGATGGCAAACGGCGCCTCGTAGCGGTCGAAGGCGACGGCGCCCAAGGGAAGTTCGATCTCGATGCCCGCCCGGCTGTCCTGCACCAGCTGCATGTCCAGACCTTCGAGCACCGCATTGTATTGGCCCAGCAGGTCATCGCGCTGCATGGTCGTCAGCACGCCGGTGGCCTCGTAGCCATTGTCGCGCTGCCATGCAGCCATGGCGCCGCGTGTGCCGCGCCCGAAGGCCCCGTCGATGGCCGCATTGTAATGGCCGGACCATTGCATGGCGACCTGTAGCATTTCGCGCTGGCCACGGGTCAGCTGCGCTTCGGACGCGCGGGCCTGTGCCGGGGTCTCGTCGATGACGGGCGGCTGGGGCTCGGGCTCCGGCTCGGCGATGACGGCCGGCTCCTGCGGCTGCTCGGGCTGCACCTGCGGGGTGGGCTGGGTCTCGGGGGCGGATTCTACGGGTTGAGGCGCGCCGATGCCTGCGCCCACCGGCCAGAACTGGTCACGGTATTCGGTCGAAGCGGCAAGATAGCTGTCGCGCGGAATCAGCCCCGCGCCCCGCAGCTGGCGCAGCAGCGCGCCCGCGTCCTCGGGGCTGTAGGGGCCAAGCGCGATACCGTACCAGCCCGCGCCCAGCGAAAAGCCGTTCACGTTGTCCAGCGCGCCGCTGTAACCGCGCAGCGCGTTTTCCGCCTGCGACAGACTCGGCTGTGCCTCGATCTGGATATAGACCTGGTCCTGCGCCTGCGCGGCGCTGGCAGTGGAAAGGGCGACGACAGCCGCTCCCGCCATAAGAATGCGTTTCAACATACCCGTAATTTGCCCTTCCGGCCCTCAAATCGTGTTCTTGTGTTCAGGTTTTTGTAGCAGACCCATGAGACCCGTCACATCACTTTTGACCCGGGCGGCAATTGACCCCCGCATCTGTGGCGCATAATCAGTGCCCCATACGCAGACAGACCAATGTGCGGACCAAGCCGCAGACCAAGAGACGGGGCCCCCCAGGATGATCGACACCAGCACGAAGCCGCGCAGTTTTCAGGAAATCATCCTGCGCCTTCAGACCTACTGGGCATCCAAGGGCTGCGCGGTTCTGCAACCCTACGACATGGAAGTGGGCGCCGGCACCTTCCACCCGGCCACCACGCTGCGCGCGCTGGGGTCAAACCCCTGGGCCGCCGCCTATGTGCAGCCGTCGCGCCGCCCGACCGATGGCCGCTACGGGGAGAACCCGAACCGGCTGCAGCACTACTACCAGTTCCAGGTACTGATCAAACCGTCGCCGCCCGATCTGCAGGCACTCTACCTCGGCTCGCTCGAGGCCATCGGCATCGACATGTCCATGCACGACGTGCGCTTCGTCGAGGATGACTGGGAAAGCCCGACGCTTGGCGCTTGGGGTCTTGGCTGGGAGGTGTGGTGCGATGGCATGGAAGTGTCTCAGTTTACCTATTTCCAGCAGGTCGGCGGCCATGATTGCGCCCCCGTCTCGGGCGAGTTGACCTATGGTCTCGAACGGCTGGCGATGTACGTGCTTGGCATCGATCATGTCATGGAGATGCCGTTCAACGATCCCTCCAGCCCGCAGCCGTTGACCTACGGCGATATCTTCCGCCAGACGGAAGAGGAATATTCGCGCTGGAACTTCGACGTGGCGGACACGGACACCCTGCTCAAGCATTTCGAGGACGCCGAGGCCGAATGCGGCCGCATCCTCGCGGCCCCCGAGACGGACCCCAAGACCGGCAAGCGCATCGTCATGGCCCACCCGGCCTATGACCAGGCGATCAAGGCATCGCACCTGTTCAACCTGCTGGATGCGCGCGGCGTGATCTCGGTCACCGAACGGCAGGCCTACATCGGGCGGGTGCGCACGCTGGCCAAGGCCTGCGCTGACGCCTTCGTGCAGACCGAGGCGGGCGGCTGGGCCGCCTGACCTCCCGGCAGACAAAGGGAGCCACCGGCATGAGCGGCAAGATCCTGGCCTCGGCCATCATCGCGGTCGCGCTGATATTCGGCGCGGTGGTCTACTATTTCCAGGTCTTCCACTTCTACGAAGCGGTTGAGGATGACGCGGGCCAGGTCTTTCTGACCCCCCTTTCGGGCGAAGCGCCCGAACATCTCGTCTACAGCGAATTCGAGGGCATTGACGCCGACAGCTCCCCCATCCGCTACCGCGCCTGCTTTGAGACCCCTGCCCGCCCGCAGGAGCTTGACGAGGTCTACGAGCGCTACGAGGGCGCCGTGCCGCGCAACGCTCCGTTCTGGTTCGACTGCTTCGACGCCGAGGCGGTGGGACTGCTGGTCGAGACCGGCGAGGCGCATGTCTACGCCGCGCAGCGCAACATCGAGTATGGCATCGACCGCGTCGTCGCCATCGCCGAGGATGGCCGTGGCTGGATCTGGGAAGAGATCAACGATTGCGGCGACAAGGCGTATGACGGCACCCCGCTGGGCGAGGATTGCCCGCCCCGCGACTGAGCCGGGGCTCCCGGGAGCACCAAGCCCGGCCCATGTAGTTTCGCGCCCATGTCGTGGCAAAGCCGGGCTGGGCCGCAGCGGGCCTGCGGCCCATCGAAGAGCGCGCCAAGGCGCGCATCGGCCGACCTGTCTTCACAGTCTCTGAACCCTTTCATTATATATGATCCTCGAGCGCAGCATTTCGCATGGAACCCGCGTACGGGTTCGCGGCTTCTCCCTTGTAACAGGGGAGTGATTGGCCACTCCTCGGCAGAGGAGAGAATGCCATGTCAGACAGAGCCCCCGCCTGGGTCGTGCCCGTCATGCGCGCAGGCTATTCCGCCCGCGGCGCAGTTTACATCATTGTCGGGGGCCTCGCGCTTTCGGCTGCAATCTATGGGGGACAGGCGCAGGGCACCACCGACGCGCTCGCCTCGCTTCGTGACAAGTCCTGGGGCGTCGCGCTCATGTGGGCCATCGCCATCGGCATGTTCGGTTACATGATCTGGCGTCTCATCGACGCATGGATGGACCTTGAATGCGAAGGCAGCGATGCCAAGGGACTTGCCGCCCGCGCAGGTCAGGCCATCACAGGCATCATTCATGGCGGTATCGGCGTCTCGGTGGCGACAACCGCCATGGGCGGCGGTTCGGGCGGTGAAGGCGGCGCGAAGAGCGCGACACAAAAGCTCATGTCCATGCCTTGGGGGCCGTACCTCGTGATGGCGCTTGGCATCGTGGTGATCGGGGCCGGGATCTACTATGCTCACAAGGGCATTGCCGAAAAGTACAAGGAAGACATCCGCGTCACCGACCTTGCCCGCAAGCTCGAACCGGTGCTGAAAGCCGGTCTCGTGGCACAGGGCATCGTCGTCGGCGTGATCGGCGTGCTGATCTTCTACGCCGGCATGACCAGCGATCCCTCCGAGGCGGGCGGTGTCGGCACCGCGCTGTCGGAAATCCGCTCGGTTGCCTATGGGCGTGTGCTGATGGGCGCTGTTGCCGCCGGTCTCATTGCCTTCGGTATCGAGAACTTCGTCGAAGCCGCCTACCGCATCGTCCCGCGCCGTGCCGGCGACGACGTGATGACCTTTGCCCGCCGTGCCAAGCTCAAGGCTGAGGGCAAGCTGCAAGAGGCCACCGCCTGATCTCAGCTTGAAAGCGGGCGGGGTAAGCGCTTTACCCCGCCCGCTCTTGCCGTTATCCACCACGCGAAACCCAAGGCCGCCATATGGGCGGCCATTTGCAGTGGTGAGACGATGCCCAACCTCCTGATCGAACTTTTCTCCGAGGAAATCCCTGCCCGGATGCAGGGCCGCGCCAGCGCGGATCTCAAGAAGCTGGTCACCGACGGGCTGGTCGAGGCGGGCCTGACCTACGCCTCCGCCGGGGCGTTCTCGACCCCGCGCCGCCTGACGCTGACTGTCGAGGGCCTGCTGGCCGCCTCCGCCCCCACCCGCGAAGAACGCCGCGGCCCCAAGGTCGATGCGCCCGAGAAGGCGATCGAAGGCTTCCTGCGCGGCGCTGGCGTCACCCGCGAGCAATGCGAGGAACGCACCGACAAGAAGGGCACCGTCCTTTTCGCGGTCATCGAAAAGCCGGGCCGCCCCGCCGCCGAGATCGTGGCAGAGGTGCTGGAAAACGCCGTCCGCACCTTCCCGTGGCCCAAGTCCATGCGCTGGGGCGCAGGCTCGCTGCGCTGGGTACGTCCGCTGCACAGCATCATCTGCCTGCTGAGCGATGAAGGCGGCTCGGACGTGGTGCCGCTTGATATCGACGGGATCGTCGCCGGGCGCACCACGCGCGGGCACCGCTTCATGGGCAGCGACGCCTTCGAGGTCACCAGCTTCGACGATTACGCCGCCAAGCTGAAGCGCGCCAAGGTGGTTCTGTCCGCCGAGGAGCGCGAAGCCACCATATGGCACGACGCCACCAACGCCGCCTTCGCCGCTGGGCTCGAAGTGGTCGAGGATCGCGGCCTTCTGGCCGAGGTTGCGGGCCTCGTGGAATGGCCTGTGGTGCTCATGGGGCAGATCGGCGAGGATTTCCTTGGGTTGCCACCGGAGGTCCTTCAAACTTCGATGAAAGAGCACCAGAAGTTCTTTTCGGTCAAGAATCCAGCCACTGGGCGGATCGAAGGCTTTGTGACGGTTGCAAATGTGGAAGCCGCCGATGACGGCGCGACCATCCTTGCGGGTAACAACAAGGTGCTGTCGGCCCGTCTGTCGGACGCCAAGTTCTTCTGGGAGAACGACCTGCGCGTTGCCAAGACCCAAGGGCTCGAAGCCTGGACCGACCGGCTATCCAACGTGACCTTCCACAACAAGCTGGGGAGCCAGAAGGACCGGATCGAGCGCATCGCGGCCCTCTCCCGCGAACTCGCGCCCATGGTCGGTGCCGAAGCGGACCTTGCCGATAAAGCCGCGCGCGTCGCCAAGGCCGACCTGTCGTCGGAAATGGTCTACGAGTTCCCTGAACTTCAGGGCCTCATGGGCCGCTATTACGCCGACGCCGCTGGTCTGCCCACCGAGGTGGCCGCCGCAGCGCAGGAACACTATTCTCCCCTCGGCCCGTCCGACGACGTGCCCACCGCGCCGGTCTCGGTTGCCGTGGCGCTTGCGGACAAGCTCGACACGCTTGCGGGCTTCTGGGCCATCGACGAAAAGCCCACAGGCTCCAAGGACCCCTACGCCCTGCGCCGCGCCGCGCTCGGGGTGATCCGGCTGGTTCTGGTGAATGGCCTTGCCCTGCCCCTCACGGACGCTTTTGCCAAGGCTTTCAAGGCCCACGGCGACGAGGCTCCTGTGGATGACCTGCTGTCCTTCTTCCACGACCGCCTCAAGGTCCACCTGAAGGGCGAAGGCGTGCGCCATGACGTGATCGACGCGGTGCTGGCAATGGATGGAAACGACAACCTCGCGCTGGTCGAGGCCCGTGCCAAGGCGCTGAGCGATGCGCTTGGCACCGAGGATGGCGCGAACCTCGTGCAGGGCTTCAAGCGGGCCAACAACATCCTCGCGCAGGCCGAAGAGAAGGACGGCGTGGAATACAGCTTCGGCGCCGATGTAAAGTTCTCGGAGACCGACGAGGAACGCGCGCTGTTCAAGGCGCTGGATCATGCGGATGGCCGGATCAAGCCCGCCATGCAGGCCAATGATTTCGCCGGGGCAATGGCGGCCATGGCCAGCCTGCGCGCGCCGATCGACGCCTTCTTCGAAGCGGTACAGGTCAATTCCGACAACCAGATCGTCCGCCGCAACCGGCTCAATCTGTTGTCACGCATCCGCAACACTTGCCTGCAGGTTGCGGACCTGACACGCCTCGACGGCTAATACAGGTAGATCTGAAAACGCGCAGAATTATCACAGGTTGCAAAGCGACATGAAAGTGTCGCTTTGCCCCTATCGCGCGTTTGCCCCTGACCTTGCCGACGGTTAACGTCACGTTCGAAACCAAAGGTGATATTGCAGCAAGCCTTTTCCAGGCTATGCTGCAGTGCGGAAAGCTCAGGATTCAGCCCGTGCCCGACACGCTCCGACAGGACCAGGACCCCGGCGTGACGTTGATCACGCCCTCGGCACCCATCGCCAACCCCACCCACGGTGGGCGGGCGAAGTGTCTTCAGCGGCTTGTGCGGCTCGACCTGCCCGTGCCGCGCACCGTGGCCATTGATTTCGACACCGTGCACCGCATCGCCCATGGCAGCATGCCCAACATGGAGCGTATCCTCGACCATTTCCGGCCCGGTGCCCTGCTGTGCGTGCGCCCGTCATCCGAGGATCCCGATTGGGGCGGCCCGGGCTCGGTGCTCAACATCGGCATGAATGACGCGGCCTACGTGGACCTGTCGGACCGGATCGGCGCCGATGCCGCCTCGGCGCTGTACCAGCGTTTCGTGGTGTCCTTCGCGATCCACGTGGCCCGGCTTGATCCCGACGTTTTCGAAGAGATCGAGGCGACCGGCCAGCAAGGCCTCAGCGAGGCGCTCAGCGCCTACGAGGAAGAAGCCGAGGAACCCTTCCCCCAGGATCCCGCCCGCCAGCTGGCCGAGGTGTTACGCTCCATGGCCCGCGCGTGGGAGGGCACCACCGCGCGGCTGCTGCGTCAGGCCAAGGGCGCCCCGGTGGATGCGGGGCTGGGCCTCATCGTGCAGGAAATGGCACTGGGTCTGGGGATCGGGGAATGCGGCTCGGGCGTGCTGCAACTGGCCAATTCCGACACGGGCCTGCCCCAGGTGACAGGCCGCTACCTGCGCCAGAGCCAGGGTCGCGAGGCGCTGCGCGGCGGGGCCGGGTCGATCTTTCTCGAGCGGGACCCGCGCGGGCCGTCGCTGGAAGAGCTCGCGCCGGATGCTTTCGAACGCCTCAAGCAATACGCCGCATTCATGCGCCTCAAGCTGCGCGCCGAGATGCAGATCGAATTCACCATCGAGAACGGCAATGTCCACATCCTTGATGGCGTACGGGTGAAACGCAGCTCGCGCGCGGCGCTGCGCATTGCCGTGCGGCTGGCCGAGGATGGCATCATCTCGCGCCCCGAGGCGGTGATGCGGGTAGAACCGCGCGGCCTGTCGGAACTGCTGCACCGTCAGGTGGACCCGGAGGCCGAGCGCGACCTCATCGGCCGCGGTGTCGCCGCCTCCCCGGGGGCCGCGACCGGGCGCATCGTATTTTCCTCGTCCGAGGCGCAGGCCAGCGCCGCGCGGGGCGAGCCGTGCATCCTCGTGCGCCGCGAAACGTCGCCCGAGGACGTGCGCGGCATGCATTGCGCTGTCGCCGTGCTGACCGAACGGGGTGGCATGACCAGCCACGCGGCGGTGATCGGACGCGGCCTTGGCCTGCCCTGCGTGGTGGGCGCCGTGGGCATGGGCTTCAAGACGCAGCAGCATCAGCTGGTGGCCGAGGATGGCCGCCGCTTTGGCGAAGGCGACGTGATCACCGTGGACGGCACCTCCGGACAGGTTCTGGCCGGATCGCCCAAGATGATCGAGGCGGTGCTGGACGACAGTTTCCAGACCCTGATGTCCTGGGCCGACGAGGAACGCGACATCGGCATCCGGGCCAATGCCGACACGCCCGCCGACGCGCTGACCGCACGCAATTTCGCGGCGCAGGGCATTGGCCTGTGCCGCACCGAACACATGTTCTTCGATGCGGAACGCATCACGCCCATGCGCGAGATGATCTTCGCCGACAGCTCCAAGGACCGCGAGGCGGCTCTGGCCCGTCTGCTGCCCATGCAGCGAGCCGATTTCACCGAGCTCTTCCGCATCATGGAAGGCATGCCCGTCTGCATCCGCCTGTTCGACCCGCCCCTGCACGAATTCCTGCCCAGCGACCGCAGCGGCATGCGCGAGCTGGCCGAGGCGCTGGATCTGCCGGTGTCCGATGTCACCCGCCGGGTGGAAAGCATGGGCGAATACAACCCGATGCTGGGCATGCGCGGCGTGCGTCTCGGGATCGCGGTGCCCGAGATTTACGACATGCAGGCCCGCGCCATCTTCGAGGCGACGATCGAGGCCTCCCACGACGGCGCACCGGTGGTCCCCGAGATCATGCTGCCGCTCGTATCCGCCTGCCGGGAGGTAGAACTGCTGCGCACCCGCATCGATGCGGTAGCGGCGGCGGTCCGCAATGAACGCGGGCGGGACTTCGACTACTCGCTGGGGGTCATGGTAGAAACACCGCGAGCCTGCCTCAGGGCGCACGAAATCGCCCAGCATGCGCATTTCCTGAGCTTTGGCACCAACGACCTCACGCAGATGACCTATGGCCTGTCACGCGACGACGCGGGGCGTTTCATGTCCCATTACGTTCAGCAAGGGGTTTTCGCCGAGGACCCGTTCCACAGGCTCGATGCAGAGGGCGTTGGAGAACTGGTGCGCATCGGGGTGGAGCGTGGACGTCAGGGCAACGGCGGTATCATGCTGTCGATCTGCGGCGAGCATGGGGGCGACCCTGATTCGATTGCCTTCTGCAGAACAGCCGGAATCGACTATGTAAGCTGTTCTCCGTTCCGCGTTCCGGTGGCCCGGCTCGCTGCGGCGCAACTCGCAATAGCGGACAAGATAAAGTAGTTTCGCAGCGCGAGTCCCACCACATCGGCTAGGTTAAGCGTAGCCTTGGGCTGATTTTCGCCAACGATTTTTCCCTTTGCTGGACCATTAGATCCAATTTTATTAGAGACGCCCAAGTTTTGAGCGGCTTTGGGGTGCCGCTTTCTCGGGACGTTAATGAGGGACAGATGATCAAGACCATCGCTTTCGCGGTGGCTGCGCTCTGCGTGGCCCTGCCTGCTGCTGCCGAAGTCAAACAAGACAATATCCGCCGCCTGGTGAACATGGAACAACGTGGGCTGAAATCTGCTGCCCGCGGCCATCTCAATGGGCTGATCGTGCCCGCCAGCGCTGCCGTGCGCGGGCTCACCTATGATCACGACTGGCTGTCTAGCCAGCCCAAGGCCTCTGGCGGCGCCCAGTTCGAGTGTCTTGCCGAGGCGCTCTATTTCGAAGCCCGCGGCGAAAGCCTCAAGGGCCAGTTCGCCGTGGCGGAAGTCATACTCAACCGTGTGGACTCGCCAAAGTTCCCGAATTCGGTCTGCGGCGTGGTCAACCAGGGCACCGGGCGCAAGCACGCCTGCCAGTTTTCCTACACCTGCGACGGCATTCCCGAGCATGTGGGCGAACCACGTGCCTGGGACGACGTGTCGAAAGTGGCCAAGGCCATGCTATCGGGAGCCCCACGTGCCCTGACCAACGGTGCCACCTTCTACCACACCAAGGCGGTCAACCCGTACTGGTCGCGCAAGTTCGCCAAGACCGCGTCGATTGGCCATCACTACTTCTACAGCGCCGGATACCAGATCGGCAGCAACTGATGCCGCTTGCGGGGCCGGAAACGCCTGTTCCGGCCCTCGCGCAACCGCGCAACCTGCGCTAAACCCGCCCCGAGGGCCAAGGTCGGCCCCGGGCGAAAAGTTTTCCTGAGAACTTTTGCAAATCTCTTAACAAGAGATTTGGCCCCGGGACGGCCGAGCGCCGCAAAGATCCGGGAGAGCCAAAGATGGCCGATGAAATCCGCCTAGCCTTCGCGCATCCGTCCGAGCGCGCCATTTCCACCGAAGGCGAAGCCCCCCGCGACCGAATTTCACTGCGCGACCACGTGCGCGAGGTCGAGATCGGTGCCTTTCAGGCCGAACGTGGGCACACCCAGCGGATCCGGTTTGACGTGGTGGTCGAGGTCACCCCCTCTGGCGGGCCGCTCGATGACGACGTGGACCGCATCCTCAGCTACGACCGCGTGACCGAAGCGATCACTACCGAGCTCGCCGCCGAGCGGGTCAACCTGCTTGAGACGCTGGCCGAGCGCATCGCCGAACGCATCCTTCTCGAACCGCAGGCCATGCGCACCTTTGTGCGGATTGAAAAGCTCGACCGTGGGCCCGGCGCGCTCGGGGTCGAGATCGTCCGCACCCGCCGCGATTTCGGCGAGCATCTGCAGGAAATGGCGCAGGAACGCCCCCATCCCCGGGTCGCCTATGTGTCGAACTCCGCCATTGCCTCGGAACGGCTGACCGAGTGGATCGAAACGCTGTCAAAGGATGCGCCGCTGATCCTGTGCACCGGCTTGCCGGATCTTGAACGTCCCCGCGCCGGGCATCCCCTGGCCCAGCGCAGGGTGGATCTTCTGGCCATCGAACAGAACGGCTGGATCCTGGCGGCCCGCGATCCGCGCTGCAAGGTGGTGGCCACCCGCACCGAGCTCGACTGGGCCATGAAGAACGGCCAGATCTGCATCTGGTCGCCGTCCAAGATCGTTCTCGACGCGGCGCAGGGCCCCGAGACGCAGCCGCGCGATTCCGTCGCTCTCGCCGCATGGCTTGCGGGTCATCTCGAAGCGCGTGAGCTTGTGGTCATCGGCGCGGATCTGCCCGAAACCCCGCCGGTCCCCGCCCGCGCGCTCGGGCTCTGAGCCGCCCGCCGAAGCCTGCTTGCCATTCGCCATTCCACCGGTCTATTCAAAGCCATGCGCGACTATTTCCGCCCGCTCGTCCGCTCAGACGCGCCCCGCCCCGATGAGGCCCTGCCGCTTGCCGGCGGCCCCCGCTGGTTCACTCATGTCGCCCGGCATCGCCGCGACGGCACGGTCACCCGCCTTCCCGCGACTGACCTGCCCGCCAATGTCCGCGACCGGCTGACCGCCCCGCGCCAGCCACTGCTCGGCCTCGGCATGGACAGCCCGAGGATCATGGCAATCCTCAACGTCACCCCCGACAGCTTCTCGGACGGAGGCCTGGACGGCACCGCCGAAGAAGCCGCCCTGAGAGGCCGGAGGCTGATGAAGGAGGGCGCGGACATCCTTGATATCGGTGGGGAAAGCACCCGCCCCGGCTCGCACCTCGTGGCCGATGGCGAGGAAACCTCGCGCACCCAGCCGGTGATCCGTGCGCTCGCGGGGATGCCGATCTCGATCGACACGCGCAAGGCTGCCGTTGCCCGTGCCGCGATCCGCGCCGGTGCATCTCTGGTCAACGACGTGTCGGGCCTCACCCATGATCCCGAGATGCTGCCGCTTGTCGTCGACAATGGCCTGCCGGTCTGCATCATGCACACGCAAGGCGATCCGCAGACCATGCAGGACGCTCCCAGCTACGAGGACGTGCTGCTCGACGTATATGATTTCCTCGAGGCACAGGTCGAAACACTGGTCGCCGCCGGCCTGCCCCGCGAGAAGATCATCGTCGATCCGGGCATCGGCTTCGGCAAGACGCAGGCGCACAATCTTGCCCTGCTCTCGGGGCTGTCCCTGTTCCACGGGCTGGGCTGCCCTATCCTTCTGGGCGTATCCCGCAAGGGCTTCATAGGCCGCATCGGCGGCGCCCCCGAGGCGCGCGACCGGGCGCCGGGCTCCATTGCGGTGGCGCTGGCCGGTGTGGCGCAGGGGGTTCAGATCTTGAGGGTTCACGACGTGGCCGCCACCCGCCAGGCACTGGCGCTCTGGCAGGCCGTCGAGCAGGGAGACAACCAATGAGTCGCAAGCTTTTCGGCACCGACGGTGTGCGCGGCAAGGCCAACGCCTTTCCCATGACCGCCGAGATGGCGCTGATGATCGGCGCTGCCGCGGGCCGCTATTTCCGCCGCGATGCCGGCGGCGTGCACCGGGTGGTCATCGGCAAGGACACGCGCCTGTCGGGCTACATGTTCGAGAACGCGCTGACCGCGGGCCTGACCTCGACGGGCATGAACGCACTGCTGCTGGGCCCGGTCCCCACCCCTGCCGTGGGTCTACTGACCCATGCCATGCGCGCCGACCTCGGGATCATGATCTCGGCCAGCCACAACCCCGCCGATGACAACGGCATCAAGTTCTTCGGCCCCGACGGCTTCAAGCTTTCGGACGAGGCCGAGGCCGAGATCGAGGCGCTGGTCGAGGCCGGCGTCACCCCGGCGCAGGCGGGCAACATCGGCCGGGCGAAGCGCATCGACGATGGCCGCTTCCGCTATATGGAGCGGGTGAAATCCACCCTGCCTCACGGCATGCGGCTTGACGGTGTGAAGGTGGTGGTGGATTGCGCCAACGGTGCGGCCTATCGCACCGCCCCGGAGGCGCTGTGGGAACTGGGCGCCGACGTGATTCCGCTCGGCACCAATCCCAACGGTCTCAACATCAACGACAACTGCGGCTCGACCCACCCCGAGGCAGCGGCGCGCGCGGTGGTCGAACATGGAGCCGACGTAGGCATCTGTCTTGATGGCGACGCCGACCGCATCATTCTCATCGACGAGACCGGCACCGTGGCGGATGGCGACCAGATCATGGCGCTTCTGGCGGCCCGCTGGGCGGATGAACAGCGGCTGCGCGACGGCACGCTGGTGGCTACGGTGATGTCGAATCTCGGGCTCGAGCGGTTCATGCAGGCGCGCGGACTGACGCTCGAGCGCACCAAGGTCGGTGACCGCTATGTGGTCGAGGCAATGCGCGCCAATGGCTGGAACCTCGGCGGGGAACAATCGGGCCACATCGTGATGACCGACCACGCGACCACCGGCGACGGCCTCATGGCCGGGCTTCAGTTCCTGTCCGAGATGGTGCGCACCGGCCAGCCCGCTTCGCAACTGGCGCGCAATTTCGAGCCGGTGCCGCAGATGCTCAAGAACGTGCGCTTCTCGGCGGGTCAGACCCCGCTCGAGGCGTCCAGTGTGCAGGGCGCGATTGCCGAGGCCGAACAGGCGCTTGTGGGCAAGGGTCGGCTGCTGATCCGCAAATCCGGGACCGAACCGCTGATCCGTGTCATGGCCGAATGCGAGGACGAGGCGCTTCTGGCGCAGGTCGTCGACGGCATCGTGGCCGAGGTGCAGGCGGCCAGCTGATCGCGGCAGTCGGCTGGCCTTCTGGCGCGCCTGCCTGACGACGATAATAACAAGGGGCGGGCAGGTCTGTCCGTCCCTTCTTCGCGTCTCACCGCAGGGTCAGCGCCTGCTGCGGGGCGCTCCGTTCCGGACCGCGCGCAGCACCGGCCCGGAGGGGGCGGCCTGACGTTCCCGGCGCAGTGGCGGCTCCGTGCGGCTCTGCGCCTTGGGCTTGCCCGTCCCGACCGGTATCGTCGCCTGACGCCGGGGCGCATGGTCGCGGCGCCGGAACGGCAGCATCAGCAGCGATAGCACCAGTGCAACGCCTATCCAGCCAATCCCGAAACCGACACCGGCAAAGACCAGCCCCTCCGGCGTGGCGGGCAGCGCGGGACGGTAGGCCTGCCATGTGCGCTCGGCTATTTCAGGGTCGGTGAAACGGGCCGCCTGGGTCATGCGCTCATAGGCGCTGCGCCCCTCGAGCGCGGCGAGATCTGCGGCGAGCCTGTCGTGACGGTCGATGGTGCGAGTCATGCTCTCGGCGCGCGCCGCGCCGAAGTCGCCCCCGGTCGCCAGCTGCCCCAGCGCCAGCTCGCGGTCTAAGCCAAGCCCCTGCGCGTCGGCGTCGAACTCGGCGATTTGCCGGGCCAGCTCGTCCACCGCGCCGCCAAGGCGCTGGGTGTATTGCTGGGTGAACTCGGGAAACTGCGAAAGCCCCACGGCGCCGGTCAGTCCGGCGGCAAGGGCGATGGTCCTGATGAACATGGCTGCCTCCTGCGGCCCTCTGACGGGGCCAACGGCAGCGACATTACCGCGAATCCGCGGCGCTGTCAGGCCCGTCGCAACAGGCCTGACGCAAGCTTGTCCGCGCTGTCACATTGGCAGCGTAGCGCGGCTTCAGGCGGCCTTGCCGTAGATCTGCGCGATCTTGAGCAGCGCCGCTTCGGGGGACAGTTCCTCGGACTCGCCAGTGCGGCGCGAGGTCAGCTCGACCACGCCGTTCTTGAGGCCGCGCGGCCCCACGGTGATGCGCCACGGCAGGCCGATGAGGTCCATGGTCGCGAACTTCCCCCCTGCCCGCTCGGAGCGGTCGTCATAGAGCGGCTCGAGCCCCAGCGCGGTGAGCGAGGCATAGAGCGACTCGCAGGCCGCGTCTGCCTCCGCGTCACCCTGCTTGAGGTTGACGATCCCGCAGTGGAACGGGGTCACGCCCTCGGGCCAGATGATGCCCTTGTCGTCGTGCGACGCCTCGATGATCGCGCCCAGCAGGCGGGACACGCCGATACCGTGGCTGCCCATGTGCACCGGCACCTTCTGCCCGTCCGGGGTCTGGACCGAGGCGCCCATGGCCTCGGAATACTTGGTGCCAAAGTAGAAGATCTGGCCAACCTCAATGCCGCGCGCGGTGCGGCGGCGTTCCTCGGGGACCTGGTGGAAGACCGCCTCGTCGTGGGTCTCGTCGGTGCGGGCATAGCGCGAGGTGAACTCCTCGAGCACCGCCTGGCACTGGGCCTTGTCGTCGAAGTCGATCTCCCGGGAGCCGAACTTCAGATCGGTGATCTCGGAATCGTAGAACACTTCGGACTCGCCGGTTTCCGCCAGCACGAGGAACTCGTGGGTATCATCACCGCCGATGGGGCCACTGTCGGCGCGCATCGGGATCGCCTGAAGGCCCATGCGCTCGTAGGTGCGCAGGTAGCTCACGAGGTGACGGTTGTAGGCGTGCAGCGCATCTTCCTTGGTGAGGTCGAAGTTGTAGCCGTCCTTCATGTAGAATTCGCGGCCCCGCATCACGCCAAAGCGCGGGCGGATCTCGTCGCGGAACTTCCACTGGATCTGGTAGAGCGTCAGCGGCAGGTCCTTGTAGGAGGACACGTTGGAGCGGAAGATGTCGGTGATCAGCTCTTCGGCGGTGGGCGTGAAGAGCATGTCACGCTCGTGCCGGTCGGTGATGCGCAGCATCTCGGCGCCGTAGGCGTCATAGCGGCCGCTCTCGCGCCAGAGATCGGCGGACTGGATGGTCGGCATCAGCATCGGGATATGACCGGCGCGGGCCTGTTCCTCGTGGATGATGTCCTCGATCTTGCGCAGCACCTTGAAGCCGAGCGGCAGCCAGGAATAGATCCCGGCACTCGCCTGCTTGATCATGCCGGCGCGCAGCATGTAGCGGTGCGAGACGATCTGCGCCTCGGCGGGTGTCTCTTTGAGAACGGGCAGGAAATAGCGGCTCAGGCGCATCTTGGCGGGCCTCCGGGCTGGAATTCGTCCCGAATGGCCTAAGCGAAGCCCCGCGCAAGGGCAAGGGTGCGCGTGCAGCCACAGGCGCCGGTTCAGCGCCGCAGCCCCCTGCCGGCCCCGCCCTTCGATGATGTCGGTGCGTGAACCGTCCTGCCGGGGGACTTGATCTCGATGCCACCCATGGGGCGCCGAATGAGCCCTCGTGGACCACCGGCGCCTGCCTTGTCCTGTGGCACATCAGGCTCCTGCCGGATGATTTCCCGGGCGCGGAGGCGGTGAAGCATGGGCGCTGTCCCATAGGCTCAACATCACAGGCACTCCGCGATGTCGCGGAACTGGCGCGAGGTCGGTTCGGTCCAGAGGGCCGCTTTTGCGTCTGCCCCGGAGACGGACATGGAGGCAACGCAGCGCAGGGCGCTCCGGCGGAGCCCCACCGGGGCGGCACGCAGGTGGGACAGGATGCGAGGGGCGATCTTGCGGGTCATGGCCCTGCTCCTCTTATGGCCCAGCTCCTCTTGCGGAGCTTGGGCAGCACCTTGTGGCTGCTGAACACCTCCTGGCCGCAGCCGCCTGCCCAAGCACAGGCACAGGCACAGGCACAGACGCGAAAACCCGACCTTCGGGCGACGGTCCGCCGAAATCGCGGCAGGTATTCCCGACCTTCTCTCACGATGCGGCCGGGAGGCCCTGCAATGCAGGCCCGAAGGCTTGCAACCGGCGCCCTTAGACGCGATGTAGGCACCAATCAACACACACGAGGCGAACCATGGCGCTGCCCGTCCGCACACAGCTGAAATACTGGGGCATCGCCGCGGCGGTCTTTGTTGTCATGCTCTGGTTCCTCGGCGATGTGCTGCTGCCCTTCGTGCTGGGCAGCGCAGTGGCCTATTTCCTCGACCCGTTGGCGGACCGGCTTCAGAAGCTGGGCCTGAGCCGCGCCATGGCGACTGCCGCCATCACTGTGGCCGCCATCGTGATCTTCGTGATCATCGCCCTGGCGGTGGTACCGGCGCTGGTACGCCAGACCACGCAGCTGGTGGAATTCGCGCCGACCCTCTTCCAGAACCTCCAACGCTTCCTGACCGAGAATTTCCCGTCGGTCATGGTTGAGGGCAATCCGGTCCGTGAGACGCTTCTGTCCATCGGCAGCACGATCCGGGACCGGGGCGCCGAGCTTCTCAACACCGCGCTGACCTCGGCGGCATCGCTCATCAACATCTTGATGCTGTTCGTCATCGTGCCGGTGGTAGCGGTCTACATGCTGCTTGACTGGGACAACATGGTGGCCCGCATCGACGAGCTGCTGCCGCGTGAACACCAGCCGGTGATCCGCCAGCTGGCCCGCGACGTGGACCGCACGCTGGCCGGGTTCATCCGGGGCATGGGATCGGTCTGCCTGATCCTCGGGGTATACTACGCGGTGGCGCTGTGGCTAGTGGGGCTCAACTTCGGCCTCGTGGTCGGGGTCATTGCCGGACTGCTCACCTTCATCCCCTACGTCGGCGCCATCGTCGGCGGCGCGCTGGCCATCGGCCTTGCGCTGTTCCAGTTCTGGGGCGACTGGGTGTGGATCGCGGCGGTGGCGGGGATCTTCTTCTTCGGACAGTTCCTTGAAGGGAACTTCCTGACGCCCAAGCTGGTGGGCGAATCGGTGGGGCTTCACCCGGTGTGGCTGATCCTCGCGCTGTCGGTCTTCGGCTCGCTCTTCGGCTTCATCGGGATGCTGGTGGCGGTGCCGCTCGCCGCTGCCATCGGGGTCGTGATGCGCTTTGTCGTGGACCGCTACAAGGACAGCAAGCTCTACCGGGGCACCGGGGGACCGGGCCAGCCATGAGCAAGGGACCCGAGCAACTCAACCTCCCCTTGCCGGTGCGCCCCGCAGTGGGGCGCGAGGATTACTACGTCAGCTCGTCCAACGCGCTGGCGGTGAAGCTGATCGACCAGTGGCAGACCTGGCCCAACGGCAAGATGATCCTCGTGGGGCCGCGTGGGGGTGGTAAGACCCACCTCGCCCGCGTCTGGGCCGCCGAGACCCAGGCCGAGATCGTACCGGCAAGCGCCCTGCGCCGCATTCACATCCCCGACCTGTCGCATGGTCCGGTCTGCGTGGAAAACGCCGATGCCATTGCGGGCAGCCGTACCGACGAGGAGGCGCTGTTCCACCTCCACAACCTCGCGCTTGCCGAGGGCCAGCCGCTGCTGATCACTGCCTCGGCGCCGCCGCGGGAATGGAAGCTGTTGGTCCCCGACCTGCGCAGCCGCATGGAAGGCACCCAGACCGCGACCCTGCCCGAACCGGACGACCGGCTGCTGACGGCGGTGCTGCTCAAGCTGCTGACCGACCGGCAATGCGTTCCCGCCCCCGAGGTGATCTCGTATCTGGTGCGCCACATGCCGCGCAGCTTCTCCATGGCGATCCGCATCGTGGATGCGCTGGACGCCCGGGCCATGGGCCGTCCCCGGGGCATCACGCGGGCTCTGGCGCGCGATGTGCTGTCACGTCTTGAACAGACGCCCCCGACACTGCCATTATGAGACGGTCGCGCCCCTGGCGCGCAGTGTCTGCCGGGGACGCTTGGCGTTCGGATGCGCCCAGGCGGCGTCGCGTGCAAAGCGCCCGGAAGCGCATCATTTCATCCCGCGCCGCCTCCGGGGGCGCCCGTTTCCACCGTCACGAAGTTGTTGCAGATGCCAGCGCATAAGCCCTCCATGAGCATTGCAGATTTTCTCTCCGCGCCCTTCCCGGCGCCGACCGATCCCGGCGATCTGGACCTTGGCGGTCCGGGCCGCTTCTTCAACCGCGAACTCAGCTGGCTGGGCTTCAACTGGCGTGTGCTCGAAGAGGCCGAGAACCCCCGCGTGCCGCTGCTGGAACGGCTCAGGTTCCTGTCGATCTCGGCGGCGAACCTCGACGAGTTCTACACCGTGCGCGTCGCCGGCCTGCGCGAGCTGGCCCACGCGGGCAACACCACCCCCGCCGCCGACGGCCTGTCCCCCATCGACCAGCTGGTGCTGATCGACGAGGATGCGCGCGGCCTGATGGCGCACCAGCAGAAGGTGCTGGCCGAGCTCGAGGAAGAGATGGCCGAGGCGGGCATCGACATCGTCACCCGTGACGAGCTCGACGAGGCCGATCTCGAGGCGCTGGAAACCGCTTTCCTTGCTCAGGTGTTCCCGGTGCTGTCGCCGCTGGCCATCGACCCGGCCCACCCGTTCCCGTTCATCCCGAACATGGGCTACTGCCTTGCCATCACGCTGGAGCGCAAGCGCGATCGCCGCTCGCGCAACGCGCTGCTGCCGATCCCCCAGCAGGTGGACCGCTTCATGGCGCTTCCGCGGATCGAGGGCCGCCAGCGCTTCATCCTTCTCGAGGATGTTCTGCTGCTGCACATCCAGAGCCTGTTCCCCGGCTACCGCGTGCGCGATCACTTCGGCTTCCGGGTGCTGCGCGACAGCGATCTCGAGGTCGAGGAAGAGGCCGAGGATCTCGTGCGCGAATTCGAGGTCGCCCTGAAGCGCCGCCGCCGCGGCGAGGTGGTGCGCCTGACCGTCTCCAAGGGCGCGCCTCAGGGGCTGCGCGACATCGTCCAGCGCGAACTGCACGTGCGCAACGACGAGGTGATCGAACTGGACGGCATGCTGGGCATTGCCGATCTCAAGGAACTGGTGCTCGACAGCCGCCCCGACCTGCTGTGGCCGATCTTTACCCCCCGCGTGCCGGAACGGGTGCAGGACCATGACGGCGACATGTTCGCCGCCATCGCCCAGAAGGACATGCTGCTACATCACCCCTACGAGACCTTCGACATGGTGGTCCGCTTCCTGGCACAGGCGGCGCTAGACCCCAACGTGGTGGCGATCAAGCAGACGCTCTACCGGACATCCAAGAATTCGCCCATCGTCGAGGCGCTGTGCGAGGCGGCCGAGGACGGCAAGTCCGTCACTGCTCTGGTCGAGCTCAAGGCCCGCTTCGACGAGGCCGCCAACATTCGCCAGTCCCGTCGCCTGGAGAGGTCCGGCGCGCATGTGGTCTACGGCTTCCTCGACTGGAAGACCCACGCCAAGATCAGCCAGGTGGTGCGCCGCGAAGGTGACAAGCTGGTGACCTACACCCATTGGGGCACCGGCAACTACCACCCGATCACCGCCAAGATCTACACCGACCTGTCGTTCTTCACCTGCGACGCCGCGCTGGGGCGCGACGCGGCCAAGATCTTCAACTACCTGTCAGGCTATGCCACCCCCGAGGGGCTGGAAAACCTCGTCATCTCGCCGCATTCGCTCAAGCCCAAGATGCTCGAGCTGATCGCCGCTGAGGCCGAGCACGCCCGCGCCGGCAAGCCCGCGAAGATCTGGCTCAAGATGAACTCGCTGATTGAGCCTGACATGATAGACGCGCTCTATGCCGCCAGCCAGGCCGGGGTTGAGGTGGATTGCGCCATCCGCGGCATCTGCGGCCTGCGCCCCGGAATCAAGGGCCTGTCCGAGACCATTCGCGTGAAGTCCATCGTCGGGCGCTTCCTCGAACATTCGCGCATCGCATGCTTTGGCAACGGCCACGGCCTGCCCCACCCCAAGTCGCGGGTGTTCATCTCCTCCGCCGACTGGATGGGCCGCAACCTCAACCGGCGTGTGGAAACCGGGGTCGAAATTCACAACCCCACGGTCAAGGCGCAGATCGTCAGCCAGGTGATGGCGGCGAATTTCGCCGACACCGCGCAAAGCTGGGTGATGGAAGCCTCGGGGCGTTTCGTTCGACACCCGCTGCCCGAGGGCGAGACGCCATTCTCGTGCCACCGCTTCTTCATGGAGAACCCGTCGCTGTCAGGCCGAGGTTCTGCCGGTGCAAAGGATGTGCCCCGCCTCACTCACGAGGATTGACCTCGCGCAGACCGGCTCGCCGGGCCTGACCGAGACCCCAAGGCGGCCCAACCCGTCCTGCCCCGCATGAGGTGATGCGGTGGCGCGGTCCCAACGGACCTGATCTGGCGGCACGTCTGGCGCTTCTGCCCCCCCCCGCGATCTTTGGGGGGGGGCGGTCTTCCGGCAAAGCCATGTGCCTGCGCGCCAGCTTCGGCACCTGCCGCGAGCTCCAGCCCGCAGCCGCGTCGCGCGGTCATCATGCGTGCACTGAAAGCCGCAGGGTTGCCTGGTCCCTGCGGCGAGCCTGTTTTCGCATGTGGACAATGACATACGCGGCTAATGCCATGCGCTCATCCGGCCGCGTCGCAACGGCCCAAAGCGGTCAGTGGTCACGATATCGCCCAGAAATGGCCTCCTCTCCGACCGATATTCTTAAGACCCGCGCAAGGACCAGCGGCGATAAGAAAAGCTGCACTTGGGGGCAAGTGGCACGGGCGGTCTGCACGGAACGCGGCCAGACCCGTTTGCGGCCAAATGAGCCGTACATGTTGCCCTGAATTGGGGCCACCCCGCGCGAACCGCGCAGCCATCCCCGAAAAGGCCAACCCATGTCCAGTATTCTCACAAACGACAGTGCGTCCATCGCACTGATGACGCTGCAGGGCGTCAATTCCAGCATCGCCGACGTCCAGAAGGAAATCGCCACCGGAAAACGTGTGTCCGGCGCCGATGACAACGCCGCCGTCTGGGCCATCGCCAAAACCATGCAGGCGGATGTCGAAGGCTACAAGAAGGTGTCCGACAGCCTCGCCCTTGGCAGCGCGACGCTCTCCGTTGCCCGGCAGGGTGCGGAAACGATCACCGACCTACTGACCGAGATGAAAGGCAAGATCGTCTCGGCCCAGGGCGAAAACGTCGACCGCGCCAAGATCCAGACCGACGTGGATGCCTTGCGTGAGCAGATCGGGGCGGTGGTCGACAGCGCCCAGTTCAACGGGCTCAACCTGCTCAAGAACCAAGACAGCGCCTCCGGATCCGGCGCGGTCAACGTGCTGGGCTTCCTGCAACGCGACGCTTCGGGGGTGCGCGGGGTCGATATCGCGGTCGCAAAGCATGACCTCGGCACCGCACAAAGCACGATCTCGGCTACTGGCGGCACCTACGACGCCTCCGCTGCCACGACGACGCTGAACGCGACCCAAACCGGCACCGTATCAGGCGCAGGCATCACGGTGAGCGCTGGCATGGGCTTCAACCTGCAAATATTCGGCACCGATGGCGATGATTCATCGTTCAGTCAGGCGGATATGCGCACCTCTGCCCTCGCCGCGCAGACGCAAGCGGAGATGGCCTCATCCGAGATCAGCTATGTCGCCCGCGACGGCGACACCATGAACGACGTGATGACTGGCCTGAAGGCAGCCTATGACAGGTATGCCGCCGACAACGGCATCGCCACATCCACGCTGTCGATGACCGTCTCAGGCAACAACATGAGCATCGCATCGTCCGTGACCACTGGCAGTGATACCATCGCCGTCACGCTGGCCAGCCTCAGCTCGGACGCGGGCAACACCATCGGTGGCGGGCTTGCGTCGCTGGCAGATATCGATGTGAGCACCGGAAGCGGCGCAACGACCGCGCTCGACCAGATCGAGGGGCTGTTGCAGACGTCGGTCAACGCCGCGGCCTCGTTCGGTTCGGACGAAAAGCGGCTCGATACCCAGACCGCCTTCAACAGCAAGCTGACCAGTGCAATGCAGTCGGGAATCGGCACGCTGGTGGATGCGGACATGGAGGAAGCCTCGGCCCGTTTGCAGGCGCTTCAGGTGCAACAGCAGCTTTCAATACAGGCGCTGTCCATCGCCAATTCGGCACCGCAGACGCTGCTTGGCCTCTTCCGCTGACGGAATCGGGCTGGAACGCTTCGTCCCCTGCAAGCGTTCCGGCCCGGAATGCCTTTAATCTTTTGGACAGCGCGTGCTAAAGGAACAGGCACCAATCAGCCGGGGATGCGATATGGACGGACAACCCGATTCCGCCCAAGGAGACTGGGGCCCTTTCGGACGGCCTCTCTTCGATGATCCGCAAGCGCGACGCCTGTCGCGCGTGGGCGTCGTGGATATCGGATCGAATTCGGTCCGGCTTGTGGTCTTTGACGGCGCGGCGCGCAGCCCCGCCTATTTCTACAACGAAAAAATCATGTGTGGCCTGGGGGCCGGGATGCCGGAAACGGGCTTTCTGAACCCCGAAGGCAAGCAGCGCGCCCTGTCGGCCCTCGCCCGTTTTCAGGCGCTGGCGCAGGGCATGGGCATTCCGGCTCTGACCGTCGTGGCCACCGCCGCCATGCGCGAGGCCGAGGACGGCCCCGCTTTCCGACTGGAGATCGAACAGGAGACCGGCCTCAAGGTCTGGGTCATCGACGGCGAGGAAGAAGCCCGGCTCTCGGCGCAGGGCGTGCTTCTGGGATGGCCCGGCGCTGACGGGCTGATCTGCGACATAGGCGGATCGTCCATGGAGTTGGCGCAACTGTCCGGCGGCGCCGTGGGCCGCCGAGTGACGTCGCCCCTCGGGCCGCTGCGGTTCAAGGATCTCGAAGGGGGCCGCAAGGCCCGGGAAAAGCACATCCGCAAGCATATCGCGGCCCTTCTGGACAAGATCGACGTCACCGGGGAACGGATGTTCCTTGTCGGTGGCTCGTGGCGCGCCATCGCGCGGATCGACATGGAACGCCGCGGCTACCCGCTGCACGTGCTGCACGAATACCGCATGGACATGGAGGCCGTAGCAGAGACGCTGCGCTTCATCGAGAAAGCCGACCTCGAGGAGCTGCGCGGGAAGTGCTCGATCTCGAATGCCCGCATGAGCCTTGTGCCCTATGCCGCCGAAGTGCTGACCGAATTGGTCGCCGCCTTCGAGCCGTCCGAGATTGCCATTTCGTCCTACGGCATTCGCGAAGGTCTTCTTTACGAACAGATGCCCCAGAAGCTGCGTGACCGCGATCCGCTGATCGAGGCTTGCCGGTTCTCGGAAAAGAAGGACGCGCGCCTGCCCGGCTTTGGCAAGACGCTCTACAATTTCGTGCTGCCGCTTTATGCCAATTCGCCCGAAACGCGTCTGCGCATCGTGAAGGCCGCCTGTCTGCTGCATGACGTAAGCTGGCGCGCACACCCCGACTACCGGGCCGAGACTTGCTTTGACCTCGCAACACGCGCCAACCTTGGCGGTCTCGACCACCCGGAACGCGTGTTCCTCGGCCTCGCGCTTCTGCACCGGTACCGCAACAAGCGCGGCGGCACCCGGTTCGAGGATTTCTATTCCCTTCTGTCCGAAGAGCAGCAGCGCCACGCCGAAGTGCTTGGCAAGGCCATGCGCTTTGGCTCCATGCTGTGGATGAGCGATGCCAGCCCCAAGGCCACAGCACGGATGGAGTGGGATGACGATACCCAAGCGCTGGCCCTGCACCTGTCAGCGGAGGCAGCGCCACTCTTCGGTGAGGTCGCGGAAGCGCGGTTCAACTCGCTCGCGCGGGCGCTGGGGGCGAAATCGACCAAGGTAGAGCGGTCGGACTGAGACCGGCCTACAGCTCGATCTCGGGACGTTCGTATTCCGGCCCCTGCGGTTCAAAACTGCGGGGGCTGTTTTCGTCTGCGTCCCCGTTTTCGTCACTGTCATCCCGCCGCCAGAAGGGCACGCGCGGCTTATCGGTTTCAGGGGCCTCGGTGTAAGGCTCGGGCAGGTCCGGCCCACCCTCGTCATCGCGGGCGACATCATCCCTGCGGCGCATGATGATGTCGCCGTTGGGCAGCATCTCGGGCGCCTCGTAGGCGGACCAGTCCTGCACCTCGCCCATCATGTCGCGCAGTGCAGGACCCATTTCCTCGCGGAAGGACCGCAGCGCCGGCTCCATGTCCTGCGCCAGATCCTCGAGTTCGCGCATGGCCGGGTCAAGCTCGTCCATGAGGCCGCGGAAGAACAGTTCGGCCCCGCGTTTCATGAGGCCACCGTCTACGTCCTCTTGGGCAGAGGCTGGTGCGGCGACCAGTGTCGCGGAAAGAAGGAGGGCTGCGATGCGTGTCATACCCCTTGATATAGGACGCCGCAGCCGCGCGTTAAGGGGCATCGCCCCCGGTCAGAGCAGATCGGTACGGTAAAGCCGGATCTTGAGCGAGCCATGCGACACCACCGGACCGGGCGGCTTGAACGTCAGCCCGGTGCTGCGTGCCAGCCCGGCGTCCGAGGTCACGAGGCCCACGCGCCAGCCACGGAACCGTTCTTTCAGCACGTCCCCCAGGGACTTGTGCAGCGCATGCAGCGGCCCCGGCTTGCCGATCCGCGCGCCCCAGGGCGGGTTCACCATGACAAGCCCGGGCGGGCCATCGGGCCGTTCCAACGCGCTGATCGGCTGGCAGGCGAAAGCAGAGATCGCCGCGACCCCCGCACGTTCCGCATTGGCGGCGGCATTGCGCGCAGCGCCCGCGTCGCGGTCGTAGCCAAGGAAGCGCGGCGGCCCCTCAGGCGGCTGCACCGGCTGCGCCTTGAGCGCCTGCCATGCTTCGGCGTCGAACGTCGCAAGCCGCTCGAGGTCGAAGCTGCGGGACCGGCCGGGCGCGAGGCCCATGGCGATCTCGGCCGCCTCGAGCACGAAGGTGCCCGACCCGCACATGGGGTCGATCACCGGCTCCGTGCCATCGAACCCGCAATCGCGCAGGAACAGCGCGGCAAGGGTTTCGCGCATGGGGGCCTTGCCCACCGCCGGCTTGTGGCCGCGCCGGTGCAGCGGCTCGCCGGAGGTGTCCACCGAGAAGGTGACGAGGTTGTCCTCGAGCCGGGCAAGGATGCGCACGCCGTCATCGGAAATGGGCGCGCCCAGTTCCTCGGTGATGGCGGTCTCGACCCGCTGCTTCGCGGCGCCTGCATGGTAGATGCGCGACCTCGCGGTGGTCGCCTCGACCTTCACGGGGACATCGGGGCGCAGAACCTCGGCCCAGGGGAACTTGCGGCTGCGCTTGTCGAGCTGGGCCAGATGCACCGCCGGGAAGCCGCCGATGCGCGCCAGCACCCGCGCGGCCCCTCGCAGCCTGAGGTTGGCGCACTGCACGTCGCCCCATGTGCCGTCAAAGGCAATGCCGCCCGCCGCCATGCGCAAAGGGCCGAAGCCCAGCGCCTTGGCCTCCTGTGCAAGGACGGCCTCGAGGCCCGGCGCGCAGGCGAGGAAGATTTCAAATGTGTCGCTCATGGCGCCCTGTTACAGCGCTTTGCGCGTCTCGGCGAGTCCCTCTGCCCAGGCGCGGATCGCGGCGGCGGCCGCTGCCAAGTGGTCCGCCTGCGAGAGCCCGGTAACGCGCTCGCGCGGCGCCAGATCGTGGTCGCCGTCCTCGAGCCACTCCAGCGCGACCTTCGGCGCAAGGCCATAGCCCGTCACCTCGTCCCGTGTGCCGAGAGGATCGCGGCTTCCCTGGCAGATCAGCAGCGGCGCGCTCAGGTCCTTCAGGTGATCCGTGCGCAGCTTGTCCGGCTCACCACTGGGATGGAACGGATAGCCAAGGCAGACCCCGCCCAGCACGGTGCCGTCCGCATACAGATCCTGCAGGATCATGCTTGCCACGCGCCCACCCATGGATTTGCCGCCGATCAGCAGTCCGCCTTGCGTAGGCAGCGCCCTGATGGCAGCACGGTATTCGTCCAGCAGCCCGTCGATCCTGGGCGGTGGCCGCTTCGGCCCACCACTGCGCCGCGCGGCCATGTAGGCAAATTCAAACCGCGCGACCGAGATCCCCTGCCCTGCGATGCAATTAGCCATGGCGTCCATGAAGCCCGAGTCCATCGCTGCCCCTGACCCGTGGCCCAGCAGCAGCGTGAGGCCCATGGCATTGCCCCGGGCCGGGGTCATGAGAAAATCGGGCGGTGTCGTGGGATCGGGCATCAGCGCGCTACCGTTTCGGGTTAAGATCACGGTCTCCATTGGCCGACCCGCCCAAGCGGGTCAAGAGGCGCAGCGCCAAGCGGGCCGGCACCGCTGACACACGCTGACACACAAGGCGCATCCTGCAGCGTGCAACACGAAACCCGCCCCAAGATCCGCGAGACAGGGGCACGGATGTCGATAATGCCGCTCCTTTCGTGATCCACCGCGCCGTGCGGACTGAGGACATCAGTGACGGCCATGAAATCCTCGGCGTTGGTGTCGGGCAAAGCGACCAAGCGCGCTGACAACCGCTTTCACCGGCATGGACGGATCGACGGCACGCGTGACCAAACCACGCTTTGCCATGATCTTGGCATAGAGACCGGCGGCCTGTTCCTTCACCGCGCCAAGGGGCCGGCAACGGCCAGCGCGGTCATCGTGCCTTCGGCACGATCAGCGGGCATGTAAAGGTCGCCCACCGGCGTGAGGGCCTATCGGATGGTGAATTCGACCTTGGGTTGGTCGGCCGCATCACTCTTGGGGAAGGTCTTGTCCCAGCCTGGACCTGTGTGCGCAGCAGACTGCAAAGGGAAGCGACGGCCGCAGTGCCGGTGCCGACCTTTTTGAGGAAGCTGAGCCGGTTTGTGTCGGTGCCGGAACTGTCCGTGTCCCTCAAAGGACTGTCTGTCATGGAAAGTGCTGTTGGGTGACTGTTCTGGCCAAGAGCATGGCCTTCGGGCACGGGGAATTTAGCCCCTTAAGCCGGGATGCGGTCATGAGCCTGCCTCATCAACCGCCACAGCGCGCCGATCCCAGTCTTTGCCCGCCCCCATCACAGCATCCACGAGCCGGGGATAGCTGTCAGCCAGACCAACGCGGATCCGAGGCTTATCGCAACGCAGCATCGGGCGATCTGTGCTGTTTCACTGCTTGGGGAACCCATGTGCTGCTGAAAGAGGATTATCGCCCGCAACGATCTCATCCGGCTAGGCCGGATCCAAAGCCCCGTCGCGCCCCCCTAAAGCGAAAGGACGTCTCCCGTCCGGATCGAGATGGCCTGAGCCCGCCTTTAGCATGTGCCCGGCCCGCGGTCAGCCAGTCACCCCGTCAACGCAAACTGGCAGGGCCGGCATCGCTTGCCTGCCGCACGGCACGGGCCATGGCAAGCGGCCCAAGGACGGGGCCATGTCTCTTGCCCGGGGGGGGGCATGACTGCGGAGGCTGCCCCCTCATGCAGGTCGATGAGTATCCGTCGCAAAAGCGCGTTGCGGCGTTGCGGCTTGGTCAGCGGTGAAAAGGCAAGCTTCAGTTGACCGACTGGCGATCCCAGAACGCCGTCTTTCCACCGTGGCGACGGCGCAAGCCTTCGGCATAATCTTCATGGGCCAGGTGCATACCGTAGTCGAGGATATCCGCATCCGCCGCAGCGCAGGCCTGTAGATGCCGGGCCGCATGCACGTAGCGACCCGCCCGGGCTCGGTTCAGGGCGAAATCAATCATGGCGCGCCAGAGCAGCACCGCGGCGAGCGGATGCGCGGCATAAAGGGCATCCGCAAGCGGCGTCTGGATTTCGTAGGCGTCACCGTCGATGTCTTCCCAGCGGGCATCGATCAGCTCGGCGGCAAGGCCAAGATCCGGCGCCTGCAGACAATAGGCCAGCGCCTTTTCCACCGGCCGGTAGTCGAGGACGATCCGTCGGGCCGCGTCCTCGGCCTCGATGTCCTCGAAATCGGGCAGCGTCTTCAGATGACCGCGCAGTGCATCCGGGCAGAGCCGACGTTCGAACCGCTGCCAGAGCGCATCGCGAAGCTC
The DNA here is from genome assembly GCF_014643635.1 of Salipiger pallidus. GTDB lineage: Bacteria > Pseudomonadota > Alphaproteobacteria > Rhodobacterales > Rhodobacteraceae > Salipiger > Salipiger pallidus. Next base: position 132,867 of record NZ_BMJV01000004.1, on the reverse strand, counting down.
CTGCCGCCGACCAAGCGCCTCAAGGCAGGCAAAATGCACCGCATCCAACTCCGGCGTATCGTCCCAAGGATCAGCAGTTTCTCCGGGCAGCGCCGCCTCAACGAGGCGAAGCGCGTCCTCGGGGCGGCCCGCGGACAGCAGCCGCCGGGCTGCCAGCGGCGCGATTTCCGGGTTGGTCAGCTGGTCGGAGGTGTACTGCACCATCCAGCCATCGACGTCACCCTCGGCATCCGCGATGTCCTGCAGGATCATTTCAGACACACGGTTTCGCCCGGCAAGGGCACGCGACATGCGGGTATCGCGGTCAGTGATGAAATCGTACCGGCCAAGGTCCGCCTCCGTCAGTGGCGCTTCGCAGGCGGCTTCCGCAAGTTGTTTCAGATGCCCGAGGCCCTCAGGCCCAAGTGCCTCCGCAAGGGCCTGCACGGCACTGTCGAAGGTCCCGTAATCGTCGCCCAGAAGCGCCTCGAAGACCGTCTCGGCCAGTGCCTCGGGAGCGCTCTCCATCCGTGGAGCAAGACGTCGAATCGCGGCCATGACCTCGGCCATCACGTCACGGATCGTTCCCTGGCTGTCATCCGTGCGCTCGTGGATGCCCTCGCCAAGGTGCAGCAGGGCCCAGTACAGCTCAAAGGCGGCATCGGCATCCTCGGGGCGGATCCGCTGATCTATGATCTGCCCCAGGTCCGTGAGCTCCTTGGCCAACGTCCTTTGCGCCTTGCGGGATATATAGCTGCGTCCCCGTCGGATCGCCGCGAAGCGCTTGCGCACATCCGCCTTGAGCGCCTCGGGGCCAAGATCAGCGGACAGCGCCATACGGACGCGCCGCTGGCGTGCCGCGTCCCCCTTCACCGCCTCGAGCAGCAAATCCGCGAGCGTGTCGGCGCCAAGATCAAGAAGGTTCTTCTTATTCAGCGCCTTGCCTGCCATTCGCGATCCCCTTCTTCCGCGACCCGTCGCCCCCCGGATCCATCCTCCGGGGCGGGCACCTCTGCCGAACCTTGGTGATACCTACGCGGCAACAGCCCGTCGAGGCTTATGGTTTGGCAGGAACGGACATCAGGCCGGGATCGGTTAAAAGCAGCGGCCACACCCGAAAAGTTACATGCGGCAGGCCAGCAGCGTCTTCACTTTTGTGCACACCGCCCCGGCCATGAGACGCAGGCCCGGCTGCAATACCCGTTTCATTTTGCGTTGTTTGCCGCTGGACAGGATGAAGGGCATGCAGCTCTGCCCGCCGGAGCGGGCATTGCAGGGTGGCCTCAGTCGCCGCTTTCCGGGCTTGTCTCGTCGTCTTCGGCGCTGCTTTCCCCGGACGCTGCCGGCCTGTCCTGCTCTGTGATCGGGTCGAAGGCTCCGACGGAAATGTCGAACAGCAGCCAGCGGCGGGATTCGTTGACGAACACCATGTCGAAGCTGAAATGCTGCGGCTCGGTGGGGAAATAGCCCGTCAAACGGATCTGGTCCCCGCGTGCGGAGACCTCGGTTTGAAGAAGCGTCGGCTCGACAACGAGGATCGGCATCATGTCGAGACCGGCCTCCCGGAGGGCCGTGAACAGCCCCGCCAGCCGTGTCGGATCGTTGACCTCGGCGAAATCGCGCGAGGCGTAATCGCGTAGCACCGTGTAGTTGCCGGTCCAGTTGCCATGGTTGATGGCCGTGAGCACGTCACGCACGAGGGCAACGGCAAAGCTGCGCTCGACCTTTTCCTGCGCCGTCGCGGGGACGGCCAGTACCATAGAGAGAGCAATCGCCGCGCAGATCCTGCGCGGCGAAAGGAAGTTGTTCAGAAGTCTTCTGGTTACCATGCCCAGGTTACACCAATCCGTCCGCCAGTTTGGCCGCGATCAAACCCGTGCGTGACACCGGCGTCAAGCTGAACCATCTCGTTGACGCGGTAGCCCATGTTGAGCGCAAGGGCGCTGGTACCCTCGAAGGCGCCGACACTGGTGGACATGGCGAAGGTTTTGTCCGCAGGGACGTAAGGCGCTTCGAGCGCCATCGCCATGGCGATACCTTCCTTGTTGTCCATGATCGCGTCGCGGTTGCTTTCGATGGCGCGACGGTTGCTGGCGATGCCCGAGGCGTTGGCGTTCACCGCCGCCACCGACGGCATGATCACCCGATCCACAGCGAGGTTGCCGTTCTCGTCCGAGGTGACATAGCCCACGGGAGTGCCCTGCGCTTCAGAGCTTTGCTCCGATGCGACACCGGTCAGCGTGTAGGTGTTGTTGGAATTGCCCAAGGTGAACTGGTTGTCGTTGTTCGCCACGGCGCCGTTGCCGATGGCAGCCGAGTTGGTGCCGGTTGCCGAGGACAGGTTGCCGAAGGCCAGCGACCGGTCGCCGGACGCGGTCGCCGCTTCGCCCACGGCGGTCGAACGCACGCCGCTTGCGCTGGCAAGGTGGCCGAATGCCTGCGCACGTTCCGCGGTGGCCATTGCCTGCCAGCCAACGGCCGTCGCGCCGGGGCCGGTTGCAACACTTTCGCCGCCAAGTGCAGAGGTCGACGGGCCAGTGGCCGAGCTGGAGTCGCCGACCGCCAGTGCGTCGATCCCATTGGCAACGGATTCATTCCCGATAGCGGTGGAGAAGTCACTTTGCGCGTTGGCATTCTCGCCCACCGCGAGGCTACGGATACCTTCGGCGGTGGCAAGGTGGCCAAACGCCTGTGCCCGTTCGGCAGTGGCCGAGGATTGCCAGCCGATGGCCGTGGCACCGGGACCGGTTGCAACGCTCTCACCGCCGACGGCAGTGGTCGACGGGCCGGTCGCTGCGGAGGAATCCCCTACCGCCAGTGCATCGACGCCGTCGGCGGTAGATTCATTGCCGATGGCAGTGGAGAAGTCGGACTGCGCGTTGGCATTCTCGCCCACTGCGAGGCTGCGGACACCATCAGCGCTGGCAAGGTGGCCAAACGCCTGTGCCCGTTCAGCAGTGGCCGAGGATTGCCAGCCGATGGCCGTGGCACCGGGACCGGTTGCAACGCTCTCACCGCCGACGGCAGTGGTCGAAGGCCCGGTGGCTGCGGAAGAGTCGCCTACCGCCAGGGCATCGACGCCGTTGGCGGTAGATTCATTGCCGATGGCAGTGGAGAAGTCGGACTGCGCGTTGGCATTCTCGCCCACTGCGAGGCTGCGGACGCCATCGGCGCTGGCAAGGTGGCCAAACGCCTGTGCCCGTTCAGCCGTGGCCGAGGATTGCCAGCCGATGGCCGTGGCACCGGGACCGGTTGCAACGCTCTCACCACCGACGGCAGTGGTCGACGGGCCGGTGGCTGCGGAAGAGTCGCCTACCGCCAGTGCATCGACGCCGTTGGCGGTGGATTCATTGCCGATGGCAGTGGAGAAGGCACTTTGCGCGCCGGCGTTCTCGCCGATGGCCAGGCTGCGTTCACCTTCGGCAGTGGCCAAATGGCCGAATGCCTGAGCGCGCTCACCGTTCGCAGTGGCCTGCCAGCCAACTGCGCTTGCACCGGGACCGGTGGCTGTGGTTTCGCCACCGATAGCGGTGGTGGAGGGGCCGGAGGTCAACGCCTCGCTGCCGATCGCCACGCCGTCGGTCGAGGTCGCGTCCGTGGTGGCCCCGTCACCAACCGCGACCGAAAACTCTCCATCCGCGGTGCTGTTGACGCCGCACTCAGTGCTGTTGGTCCCGCTGCCGAGGTTGCAGTCAGGGCTTCCATCCGCGTAGGCGGCGCTGCCGGTCATCAGCAGGACTGCACTGGCGCTTGTCCGCAGGAGACGTCCCAGTTGGCCTTGCGCTACTTTACTGGTCAAATCCTTCACTCCCATCGAGAAATTCGTTTGTTAACCGCAACCGCCAGACGAAGCATGACGCGCGACAACGAAGAAACGTAAGGGGAGGTGAAGGAAGTTTCAGAAAATCGTGTTTTCTGGTGAGAAACTTTTGTGGCTGGCACGCCTGCCACGGTTTCAGAGGCTCAGCGCGAGTCACTGTGAAACGTCGAAACGCCAGCCATCTCACATTGTCTGATCACAGATGGGCGTTAAGGATATCTGCCCGGCGCGGTCCGCTTGCCTTGATCAGGATGCTATGCCTTTTTGGCCCTGACCCTTGCCCTTTTCAGTCGGCTCTGTTGCGACGAGCGCGTCAAAAGGCCATGAAGCTACGACACAAGCGCCTACGCCAGCACTAAAGGAATGAGTGGTACTTCGGGTGTTTGCGGTTTCAAACGTGAGCGAACGCCGAAACCAACATTTCGTAGAAGATGCCCCCTGGGCGCCCTGCATGCTGATCGAAGACTGCCTTCGCGGGATCCCTGCCCCGATTTCGAGACAAGTTTGCCCCGAGTTACTTGCTCAATGCGTCCAGACGCTGCGACGGTCTACCGCAAAGTTCTCTGCATAACCGCGGGGCCGCACATTGGCGCGGCGCTTGTTGGGGGAGGTCACTATGGCGTCGATGCCATGTTCCTTGGCATAATCCAGCGCGGCTTCCTTGCTGTCAAAGCGCAGGCGCACCTGGCTTTGCGTGTCGTCGGAAGACGTCCAGCCCATTAGCGGATCCACCTCTCGAGCCGTCTCGTGGACGAAGTCGAGCACCCAGTGCTTGGTCTTGCCCTGACCCGAGGACATCGCCGTCTTGGCCGGCTGGTAAATCCGTGCGCGCATGGAATCCCTCCAAAATACTTCTGCGGATTATCTAGGATTCCTCGCGCCGTAGCAAGTCCGCAGACGACATCATGCCTCCCGCGTTGCGAAGCATTCGGCCGGAACGGCTGCAAGCGGGGCCCGACGTTGCCGGGCGGGACAAGGGAGCGAGGGGTGGGTTTGTACCACCCGAGCCCGTCGGGCCAACCGCTTGCCCGTCAAAGGTATGTCCAGTTTACCACTTTCAGCAAACCAAAATTCCCCGCATGCAGCTTATTGCAGCGGCCCCACCAGCGGCGAGATCCGTTTCGCCTATCATAATCAGCTGGTTACTCGGGATATGCCCGTCTTTTCGGCGGCAGCGCCGGTTTGGCACACCGCCTGCGGCACAGCACACACTTGATTCCTTGCGCCGGGGGAACACATGCTTGAAACGCCTCCCCATGCCCGGCCCGCCCTCTGCCGCAGGAAATCTCATGCCCTACGCCCATTCCGACAAGTCCCCTGCCCTCCTGCACGCCCCTGCCCCGGACGTCGCCGTCCGTGAAAAGCTCGAGGGCGGCAAGCGCTTTGTCATGCACACCGAATTCAGCGCGGCGGGGGACCAGCCCACCGCCATTGAGGAGCTGTCGGGCGGCATCAAAACAGGCGAGCATGACCAGGTGCTTCTGGGCGCAACCGGGACTGGCAAGACCTTCACCATGGCCAAGGTAATCGAGGAAACCCAGCGCCCGGCGATCATCCTTGCCCCGAACAAGACGCTGGCGGCCCAGCTCTACGGCGAATTCAAGGGCTTCTTCCCTGACAACGCGGTGGAATACTTCGTCAGCTACTACGATTACTACCAGCCCGAGGCCTATGTCCCGCGCTCCGATACCTTCATCGAGAAGGAATCCCAGATCAACGAACAGATCGACCGCATGCGCCACTCGGCCACGCGGGCGCTGCTGGAACGGGACGACGTGATTATCGTGGCCTCGGTGTCGTGCATCTACGGCATCGGCTCGGTCGAGACCTACGGCGCCATGACGCAGGATCTGCACGCGGGCAGCGAATACGAAATGCGCAAGATCATCGCCGATCTGGTGGCGCAGCAATACCGCCGTAATGACGCGGGATTCCAGCGCGGCAGCTTCCGGGTGCGCGGCGACAGTCTCGAGATCTGGCCCGCCCACCTTGAGGACCGCGCGTGGAAGCTGTCCTTCTTTGGAGAAGAACTCGAGGCGATCACCGAATTCGACCCCCTCACCGGCGAGAAGACCGGCTCGTTCGAGCGCATCCGCGTCTACGCGAACTCGCACTACGTGACGCCCAAGCCGACAATGAACCAGGCGGTGATCGAGATAAAGAAAGAGCTGCGCCAGCGGCTTGACCAGCTTGTCAACGAAGGCAAGCTGCTCGAGGCCCAGCGCCTTGAGCAGCGCACCAACTTCGACATCGAGATGCTCGAGGCCACAGGCGTGTGTAACGGGATCGAAAACTACTCGCGCTATCTCACGGGCCGCGCCCCGGGCGAGCCGCCCCCCACCCTGTTCGAATTCATCCCCGACACCGCCATCGTGTTCGCGGATGAAAGCCACGTCTCGGTCCCGCAAATCGGCGCCATGTACAAGGGCGACTACCGGCGCAAGTTCACGCTGGCGGAACACGGCTTCCGCCTGCCGTCCTGCATGGACAACCGTCCCCTCAAGTTCGAGGAATGGGACGCCATGCGCCCGCAGTCGATCTTCGTCTCGGCAACCCCCGCCAACTGGGAGCTGGAGCAGGCGGGCGGCGTCTTTACCGAACAGGTCATCCGCCCGACCGGCCTGCTGGATCCGCAGGTGGAGATCCGCCCCGTGGAGATGCAGGTGGACGACCTGCTCGACGAGATCCGCAAGGTCACCAAGGACGGCTACCGCACGCTTTGCACCGTGCTGACCAAACGCATGGCCGAGGATCTGACTGAATACCTGCACGAGCAGGGCATCAAGGTGCGCTACATGCACAGCGACATCGACACAATCGAGCGGATCGAGATCCTGCGCGACCTGCGCCTCGGGGCGTTCGACGTGCTGATCGGCATCAACCTTCTGCGCGAAGGGCTCGACATTCCCGAATGCGGGCTGGTGGCCATTCTCGATGCTGACAAGGAAGGCTTCCTGCGTTCGGAAACCTCGCTGATCCAGACCATCGGCCGCGCCGCACGAAACGCCGAAGGCCGGGTGATCATGTATGCCGACCGCGTCACCGGCTCCATGGAGCGGGCTCTGGCGGAAACTGATCGTCGCCGCGAAAAGCAGATCGCATACAACGAGGAACACGGCATCACGCCGGCCACTGTCAAGAAGAACGTCGATGACATCCTCGCCGGCCTCTACCAGGGCGACGTGGACATGAACCGCGTGACCGCAACGGTCGAGAGCCGTCCAGGCGCCAATCTCGAGGCGGTACTGGATGGCTTGCGCGCGGACATGCGCAAGGCAGCCGAGAACCTCGAGTTCGAGGAAGCCGCCCGCCTGCGCGACGAGGTCAAGCGCCTCGAGGCGGTGGACCTTGCCGTGTCGGACGACCCGCTGGCGCGGCAATCGGCGGTGGAGGCAGCATCCGAGGCCGCCACCAAGTCCCGCGGCCGCTCCACGGCGGGCCGCCCGGGGCAGCGTGGAGGGAATGTAAAGCGGCGCGGGAAATAGAGGCTATCAGCGCGAGATAACCTCGAAGCCTTCCTCCTCGCCAGCCGTTCGCCTCGCTATGAACGCATGGGCGCTCCGAGTGCGATCGCTGCGGTTAGCGGGTCGGGCAATACGGACGCAACCAGACTGCTTTTCGGTCCAGAACCGCGGATTGGTCAGGAGGTTGGCGGAAAGCTGGTCTTAAATCTAACCTCCTGCGGGTTTGTCGACAGTCCTTCACCCCGTATCCGATGCTCCGCATCGAAGCCTTACCGGAGAGGAGAAGTTCTCACAGCTCTTCTGAACGCTGCTGCAGTGGCGCGATCTCGGCGCGAAGCCGCTGACACGCGTCGACAGGAGGCATGGCGATCCTTCCTGCACAGCAGGCTCGTCAGACATTGCTTAAGGAACTCTTAACAAAAAACCCCCTCCGCGTCCGCGAAGGGGGCTTCGTGCCAAACTCTCATGAGGGTGAGAGCGATCAGTCGTCTTTGGGCGGGTTGACGTCCACCGTGGGGACCTCGATTTCGGCTTCCTCGGTGCTCACGTCCACATCGACGTCGGGCACTTCCACGGTTTCGGTTTCGGTGCCGGTAGTGATCGAGCCCACGTCTGCATCGACTTCGGGCATTTCACCACCCTCGACGGAGACCTCAGGCAGTGCGCCTTCGTCGGTCACATCAAAGTCGATCATGTATGCACCAAACGCAATTACTGCGACGGCCACAACTGCAAGCCCAATGGTTGCTCCGGTCTTCATCCTAGGTATCCTTCGTATCCGCTATTCTGCAGGCCGTCGTTCGACCTTGCGATTGACATAACAACTCCATGGCTCGCGAAATTGTTCCCAAAAATCATGAAAATGCCGCGCTGCAGCACGGAACCGACCGCGCGGCGGGCTGTTGCAACCGCCGGGCGTGTCACCAGTGGTCAAGCCCTGCTGGATCGAACGCCTTGTCGACCCATGGATTGCCGCTGCGATCATGACCCCGGGATCCTTGCCAGCGCCGATCCTGGCACCGCGCTGATCGCTGAACAGCTGCGCAGCCCTATGCCGTCAGAGGAGGCGCTTCTCAACGACCGGAAGCACTACGCCGGGGTGAGCCGGACCACGCTGACCTTCCGCCACACGCCCGAACCGATCCTCGCGCTGCTCACGCCCTGGACCCGACGAAGGAGTCCTGAAGCGGCCTAGCCGCAGGTGACGCGCTGCACCACGCCGTCCTCGTCGACCTCAAGATTGGCACGGGTGACGCGGTAATCCATCGTCGCCATGTAGCCCGGCCCGGTAATGCGCACGTCCGCATCGGCGGGCATGGTGATCGCTGCCACGTTGGCACCGACGAAGCCCTCCCACTGCTCGGGATTACAGGCTGTCTCTGGCTCTTCCTGCCGGGCCGAGAGGCCAAGCATCTCTTGCAGACCAACCCGGTGGACCGACGGCTGGGTAGCAAGCTGTCCGGGGGACATCGCCTGCGGTGTCGCGTGGCCGGCGGTGGCACAGAGGCCAACCAGGGGTAGCAGGAGGTGGATAGGACGCATGGGTCAGGCCTTTCGGGATCGTTCCAGAATGGATAGAGCGTAGCGACCGATCACGTTATGGTCGAGCCACCACGTGGGGGCTCGACTCCGGCCCTCGGCGGGCTATCGTAGAATCATGAGCCGGATGTTGCTGATCCCCCTTGCGGGCCTTCTTGCCCTTGCTGCCTGCGCCACCCCGCGCGAGGCCTGTCTCAGCGACGCGGCCGGGCCATGGCGGTCCGCCCTCAAGGAGCGTGAACGCATCGCCGCCGATCTTGCCCGAGGCTACACCTTCGAGACCGAGTTCGAGCGCACGACCCGCATGCGCATGTGCGGCACCAGCGCCGGGGGGCTCATCCCCTGCTGGGAAACCGACACCCAGCCGCGCACCCGCAAGGTCCCTGTCGACACCGCCGCCCTGCGCGCCCGTGACGCGCAACTCGCCCTTTCCCTGCCCGGCCTGCGCCGCACCGCCGAGGCGGACGTTGCCCAGTGCCACGCAACCTACCCAAAAGAGCCCGCCGAGGGCTGAAACCGGATGGCCGCGCCAGACTGCCATGTCGCGTGGATCGACGAGACCCACAGGCAGGATGGCCCGCCTCACGTCTTTCCGTGGTGGAGCTTTACCAAGACGGTGATCGCCGCGCTTGCCCTGAGCCTCGCCGGTCACGGCAAGCTGGCGCTCGATGCCCGGGGAGACGGGATGACCCTGCGCCAGCTACTGACCCACACTGCTGGCCTTCCCGATTACGGGCCCCTGCCCAGCTATGCGGCCGCGGTCCGCGCAGACGAGGAGCCTTGGAAAAGGGGCCGCCTGACAAAGGCCGCCATGGCGCAGGGCTGCGACACACCAGGCACCGGCTTTCGCTATTCCAATCTTGGCTACATGTTGGCGCGAGAGCGGATCGAGGCGGCCTCGGGTCTGCCCCTCGGAGAAGCCATTGCCAGCTATATCACCGACCCGCTTGGTCTGACCCGCGTGAGACTGGCGCGAAGCCGCGAGGATTTCGCCATGGTCCACTGGCCGGAGGCACGGCGCTACCACCCCGGCTGGGTCTACCACGGCTGCCTCATCGGCACGGCGGGCGACGCCGCGCGCCTGCTGCATGCGCTGCTTGGCGGGGCAGTGTTGCCACCGCTCCTTCTGGAGGAGATGCTGACCACCCGTCCCGTGGGCGGCGCGCTGCCGGATCGGCCATGGACGCGCTGCGGCTACGGGCTCGGGCTGATGATCGGCGACATGCACGGCCAGCCTGCGATCGGCCATTCCGGCGCCGGGCCGTTCAGCGCGGGCGCGGTGTACCATTTCCCCAGTGCCACGCCGCCGCGCACAGTGGCCGCATTCTGCCACGGTCCCTCCGAAGCCCCGGCCGAAGCTGCGGCCTTCGCCCTGTCGGGCCATTCCTGAGGCCGGAAGCCACCGCGAACGCCTGTCATCTGGGCTTTACGTAACCGCGATAGCCTCGGAAGCACCACAGCATCTTGCGAGGCTTGTCAGAAAGTGAACGCGAGATATAGTGGTTTCAGCTGGGGCGGGCTCCCCGCTCTGGTGCTTTCGAAGAAGCAGACAGAGCAGGGAACGATTCATTCCATGGACGGCGACTTCAGAACTCATTTCGTACGAGAGCCCTCGGCGCTCAAACACCACCCGGCGCTGGTGCTGAACGCGGACTACCGACCGCTTTCCTACTACCCGCTGTCGCTCTGGCCCTGGCAGGAGGCGATCAAGGCGGCCTTCCTCGACCGGGTCGACATCATCGCCGAGTACGACGAGGAGGTGCGAAGCCCCTCGATGACGCTCAAGATCCCCAGCGTGGTGGTCCTGAAAGATTACGTAAAACCAAGGAAGCGCGTGGCATTCACGCGCTTCAATCTTTTTCTGAGGGATGAATTCCGCTGCCAGTATTGCGGATCGAAGGGGGATCTGACCTTCGATCACGTGGTGCCGCGCGCCTCGGGGGGGATCACAAGCTGGGAAAACGTGGTGGCGGCCTGTTCGCCGTGCAACCTGCGCAAAGGGTCGAAATCCCTGCGGCAGGCTCACATGTGCCTGCGCAAGCCGCCGCGCCAGCCCGGCGCGTCCGAACTGATGGACACCGGGCGCAAGTTCCCTCCCAACCACCTGCACGAAAGCTGGGTGGATTTCCTCTACTGGGATGCCGAACTCCAGGCCTGATCCGGCACTGCGGCGGACGGGGCCGCCGGGCACAAACGCTTCACGCAGTGGCGCCTTCCCCTGGCCGTCGCCGCGGGCTCACGACGGCCAAGGCTCCTTGCGGGATCGGGGCTCGTGGCTCCCTGACCTGCGTCAAGGGCTGACTCCAAGCCGCCCCTTGGAGCTGCGAGATCGGCATCAAAAGCAGCACGTTCACGGACTGGCAGCCCGCTGTCACGCGGCCTCTCTCCCTGCACCGGGATCGGCGCACGCTTAGGCGCCCTTGCGAGCGTTGTTGCCCGCGTCGGCGTGCCGGAGCAACGGCCTGCCCCTTGCCAGACGCATCACCACGGCCTAATCCCCCCGGCAGCGCCGCCGCGCCCCGGGAAAGGATCCATGCCGCTCTACCGCCTGCTCGTCTCGCTCTTTGCCCTCTGGGTCGTCGTCCGGCTGGTGATCGCGCGCGACTGGACGGCGCTGTCACAGCGGCTTGCCCGTAGCCCGGCGGACCCCGCCCCGCACATCTGGCTACACGCCGCTTCGAACGGAGAACTGGCCTCAGCCCGCCCTCTCGTCGACGCCCTGCGCGCAGCCCGTCCCGACCTGCCTCTTCTAGTGACCTGCAACTCCGCGACCGGCGTGGCGTTGGCGCAGCGCTGGGGCATGGCCGCTCGGCTCGCCCCACTGGACCTGTCCTGGGTCGTGCGCCGCATGCACCGGGACTGGAACGTGCGCGCCCATATTGCCATGGAATCCGAACTCTGGCCCAACCGCGTGCTGTCATGCCCCGGCCCGGTGATGGTGATGGGCGGACGGCTCAGCGCCCCGACCGCGCGCACATGGGGGCTGTTCGGCGGGCTGCTGAAGCGGGTTCTGGGCCGCCTCGCACTGGTTTCACCGCAGGACGAAGGCTCGGCCACCCGCTATGCGGCCGCCGGCCTGCCGAAAGCGGCGCAGGGTCCGCTGGTGGACCTCAAGGCGCTTTACACCGCAACGCCCCGCCACGACCCGGAGCTGTCGGCAGGCTTCGACCGAATGGCCACCTGGCTCGCCGCTTCCACACATGACGGCGAAGAGGAAACGGTGCTCGATGCCCACCGCATGGCCCTGATGCACGAGCCGGACCTGAAGCTCATCCTCGCACCACGCCATCCCCGGCGGGGCGACGAGATTGAGGCGCTCATCACCGCCCGCGGCCTTGGCTGCGCTCGCCGCAGCCGCTCCGAACCGCCCGGTGACGCGCCGGTCTACCTTGTCGACACATTGGGCGACATGGACCTGATCTACCCTCTGGCGGGCCGCGTGTTTATCGGGGGGACCCTCACAGATCGCGGTGGCCACACCCCCTACGAGCCCGCCGCCCACGGCGCCGCCTTGATCCACGGGCCTGACGTGGCCAATTTCCGCGCGCCCTTTGCCCGACTTGACGCCGCTGGCGCCGCCAGTGCCATCACGGATTCCCACGAGCTTGCCGCTGCCCTGGTCCGCCTGAAATCCCCCGAAGCGCAGCGCAGCCAGGCCGATGCCGCCCGCGCCGCACTGAAACCGGAGGCGGATGCCAAGGCCCTTGTCGCCGCCATCGCGCGGCACCTGCCCCACGCGCCCCCATCTTGAAACGCGGCAGGAAACGGTTACATGAATCAACATTCCCCGAGCCTGATGACATGATCCAGTATTCCATCAGATGCGACGACGGACACCGCTTCGAAAGCTGGTTCCAGTCCGCAACCGCCTTCGACAAGCTGCACGCCGCCGGCATGGTCACATGCGCCGTCTGCGGCTCGTCAGACGTGCAAAAGGACCTTATGGCCCCCCGCGTCAACGCCCGCTCAAAGGACGATACCGCGCCGCAGCCGAAGGCCGACCTCTCGGCCCCCGCCTCTCCCGCCGAACAGGCCCTGCGCGAGCTGCGCCGCAAGGTGGAAGCAAGCTCGGAATACGTCGGGCGCGATTTCGCCCGCGAAGCCCGCGCCATGCACGAGGGCGAACAGGACCACCGTCCGATCTGGGGCGAGGCCCGCGGCGATGAAGCAAAGAAGCTGATCAATGACGGCGTGCCAGTCGTCCCGCTTCCCTTCCGCCCCACGCGCAAGACCAACTGACAACCGTGATCGGCAGCCCTACCCGACGGCCTCGCTGATCCGCCCCGCGCGGCGGACCGGGTTGGCGGGCTGGGCTGGCAAATTAAAGCTGGCGGCCCGAACCGACGATCCGGCCTGCGGAACCTCGCGCCGCGCCCAAGTTGCGGGCCGGGCTTGCGCCTCCACATGATGGATCCGACTCGCCGGCAAGAGCGCGCCCTGCCGCGTCTTCGCTGTCCAAATACGCAAAATCCACGCCCTAACGCGCGCGTGAACGTCGGGCCTTGCGCGCCACATGGACGCACAGTAAACCGCGCCCCAAACAGTTCTTTGCCCGGGGGTCACCCTCATGCCCGTTCTCGTGATGAAATTCGGCGGCACCTCCGTCGCCACGCTCGACCGCATCCGGCGGGCCGCGAAACGCGTCGGTGTCGAGGTGGCCAAGGGCTACGACGTCATCGTCATCGTCTCGGCCATGTCCGGGGAAACCAACAAGCTTGTCGGCTACGTCGAGGAAACCTCGCCGCTCTTCGATGCCCGCGAATACGACGCCGTCGTCTCCTCGGGCGAGAACGTGACCGCCGGGCTCATGGCGCTGACCTTGCAGGAAATGGACGTGCCCGCACGCAGCTGGCAGGGCTGGCAAGTGCCGCTGGAAACCACCAGCGCCCACAGCTCGGCCCGCATCGTCAACATCCCCACCGACAACATCAACCGCAAGTTCGGCGAAGGCATGCGCGTGGCCGTGGTCGCGGGCTTCCAGGGCATCTCGCCCGAGGGCCGCATCACCACGCTGGGCCGTGGCGGCTCCGACACCACCGCCGTCGCTTTCGCCGCCGCCTTCGGCGCGGAACGCTGCGACATCTACACCGACGTGGACGGGGTCTACACCACCGACCCACGGATCTGCGACAAGGCCCGCAAGCTCGACAAGATCGCGTTTGAGGAAATGCTCGAACTCGCCTCGCTCGGGGCCAAGGTCCTGCAGACCCGCTCCGTCGAACTTGCCATGCGCTACAAGGTGAAGCTGCGGGTGCTCTCCAGCTTCGAAGAACAATCGGACGAGGCCGGCACGCTGGTCTGCGACGAGGAGGAAATCATGGAACTGAACGTTGTCTCCGGTGTCGCCCACTCGCGCGACGAAGCGAAAATGACCCTGATCTCGGTCGCCGACCGTCCGGGCATCGCCGCCGCCATCTTCTCGCCCCTCTCCGAGGCGGGCGTGAACGTGGACATGATCGTGCAGAACATCTCCGAAGATGGCCGCACCGACATGACCTTCTCCTGCCCTACCAACCAGGTTGCGCGGGCCGAACAGGCCCTCAAAGCCGCACAGGACGCGGGAAGCATCAACTTCCACGATCTCGTGGCCGACACCGATGTTTGCAAGATCTCGGTGGTGGGCATCGGCATGCGCTCCCATACCGGCGTTGCTGCCAAAATGTTCAAGGTGCTGTCGAACGAGGGCATCAACATCAAGGTCATCACCACCTCCGAGATCAAGATCTCGGTGCTTGTGGATCGCAAGTACATGGAACTTGCCGTGCAGGCCCTGCACACTGCCTTCGAGCTCGACAAGGCTGCCTGAGGCCTCCCCGGCGCGGCAGGGCTGCGCCGGTATCCATAGGCCTTTAAAGGGCAATCTTCTCAGGGTTGAGTAATGATTGCCCTTTCCCTGCTTCTTCGCGTCCCCTATAGCTGGCGTGACTGGAGAGGACATCGGCGCAATGATCGACCGGACCGAAAGCGAGAGCCGAAAGCTGCTCGTGCGGCTGCGAGACACCATGGCCGAAGAGGCCGCGGGACAGGAGCGGTTGGACAAGATCACCCATCTGACCGCCGATTCCATGGGCACAGAGGTGTGCTCGATCTACCTTTTCCGCGACGAGCAGACGCTCGAGCTATGCGCCACCGAAGGCCTCAAGCAGGAGGCCGTCCACCAGACCCGCATGAAGTTGGGCGAAGGCCTTGTGGGCCGGGTCGCGCGTACCGGAAAGATGGTCAACACCGCTGACGCACCCGCCGAGCGCGGCTTCCGCTACATGCCCGAGACCGGCGAAGAGGTATTTTCCAGCTTTCTCGGCCTGCCGATCCAGCGTCTGGGCGAAAAGCTGGGCGTGCTGGTGGTGCAGACCAAGGAACAGCGCGTCTTTACCTCGGACGAGATCTACGCCCTTGAGGTCGTGGCCATGGTACTGGCCGAGATGGCCGAGCTTGGTGTCTTCGTCGGTGATAGTGCGGCGCTCAAGGCGCGGCACACCCAGCCTTCGCTGATCCGTGGCATCACCGGCCAGGAAGGCACGGCCGAGGGCAACGTCTGGCTGCACGAGCCCCGCGTCGTGGTGACCAACCTCGTCGCAGACGATTCCGACAGCGAGCGCGAACGGTTGCAGTCCGCCATCGAACAGCTTCGGGTCAGCGTCGACGAAATGCTCGAAGGTGCCGAGGGCGAACAGCTCGAGGTACTCGAAGCCTACCGCATGTTCGCCAATTCCAAGGGCTGGCGGACCCGAATGGAAGAGGACATCGACCGCGGGCTGTCGGCAGAGGCCGCGGTGGAAAAAGAGCAGTCCACCGCCCGTGCCCGCATGGGCCAGGTGGCCGACCCCTACCTGCGCGAACGGCTCAACGATCTTGACGATCTGTCCAACCGCCTGCTTCGCATCCTCACCGGCCAGGGCCGCGAGACCGGCGCCGAGATGCCCGAACATCCCATCCTCATCGCCCGCAACATCGGCCCCGCAGAGCTGCTGGATTACGGACGTTCCCTGCGCGGCATCGTGCTTGAGGAAGGCTCGGTCGGCAGCCACGCGGCCATCGTGGCCCGGGCGCTCGCGATCCCGCTGGTGGTGCACGCGGGCCGGATCACCAACGAGGCGCTGAACGGCGATCACATCATGATCGACGGCGACCAAGGGGTGGTCCACCTGCGCCCCGACGACACCGTCGTCAGCGCCTTCCGCGACAAGATGGCGATGCAGGCACAGGCGCAGGAGCGCTATGCCTCGATCCGCAAGCGGCCGGCGGTGTCGGTCTGCGGTCGCCGCATCCACCTTTACATGAACGCGGGCCTTCTGGCGGACCTGCCCTCCCTGCCCAGCTCCGGCGCCGAGGGCGTGGGCCTCTTCCGCACCGAGCTGCAGTTCCTGATCCGCAACCAGATGCCCAAGCGGACCGAGCTGGCCGAGGTCTACAAGCGGGTGATGGACGCCGCCGGAGACACGCCGGTGATCTTCCGGACACTCGACATCGGCTCGGACAAGGTCCTGCCCTACATGAAGCCCAACGACGAGCCGAACCCCGCGCTTGGCTGGCGGGCGATCCGGGTGGGCCTCGACAAGCCCGGGGTCATGCGCATGCAGATGCAGGCCCTTCTGCGCGCCGCCGAAGGCCGTCCCCTGAACGTCATGTTCCCTTTCGTGGCGCAATACAGCGAATTCACCGCCGCCCGCACCGAGGTGGACAAGGCCCTCGCCATCGAACGCAAGCTGGGCCACGTGGTCCCCGAAAGCGTGACGATCGGCACCATGCTGGAAACCCCCAGCCTGGCTTACGCATCAAGCAAGTTCTTCGAGGACGTGGCCTTCATCTCCATCGGTGGCAACGATCTCAAGCAGTTCTTCTTTGCCGCCGACCGCGAGAACGAACGGGTGCGCCGCCGCTACGATACGCTCAATGTCAGCTTCCTGACCTTCCTCGAAGGCATCGTGCAGCGCTGCTCCGAGACCGGGACACCGCTGAGCTTTTGTGGCGAGGATGCGGGCCGCCCCATCGAAGCGGTTTGCCTTGCGGCCATCGGCATCAACCGGCTGTCCATGCGGCCCGCCTCCATCGGGCCGGTCAAGAGCCTCATCATGCGCACGGATCTCGATGCGCTTTACGACGTGATCTGCGACGCGCGCGAACGGGGCGAACAATCGGCCCGGGAATCGGTCATGGAATACCTGCGCTGGAACGGCTGAACAGCAAAGTTGTCGGCCTGAGACCGGGCGGTCCTCGGCGAGCATCGTATAGCCCCGGCGCTGCGGCCGGCCGATAGCTTGGGACATGCGTATTTGGAAAGAGAAGAAGCGCGCGAGCAGGAACAGGGGGACGACCCTGCGCATCTTCTCTTGAGAAGCACGCCCGCCGGAGGCGTCGCTACCCCGCAGCTTCGACAATGCGGTGCCACGTTAAGCACAAGTGATCGCCTCATGAGGGCTTTGCCCTAGCCCACCGCACGGCGAGCCGGCAACAGGGAAGCCCTCGATCAGGCCCTCTCGCGACGAGGCCGATACTCTAGAGACCATGCAAGGCCCATCCTCAGAGAGGCTTCGTCCGGCACTGTCATCACGCCCCTCGAACCACGCAATGCACCTGGGGCTTTGCCCCCGATAAAGTGCCCGACCGTCCGTAATCCTGCGGCGGCCGGGCTGTAGAAGTCTCGCGCCTCGCGCCTTTTTGGCGACGGACGCTACCCGTACCTTCTGCACAGGCGGTGGCCCTTCAGTGTTCCGGCATCCTCCGGACAGGCAGCCCCCAGAACCCTTTGTGAGCGCCCCCATCTGGACCTGATGGACCCTGAGGCGGTTTTGTCGCCCTCGCCTAAGGGCCTACCATCCGAGTCGGAAAGATGAGGTTAACGGCGTGCTAGGGCGTCCCGCAGTTCGGCCACGAGCGACTCCCGGTCCCGGCCCGTCTCCTGTGACAGCTTCAGAAGGCCGAACTGGACCTGCGCCATCTGCTGGTAATAGCTTGTGTAGGCGTAGTTCGTCGCCGCCCCGGCGGCCGCGCCCAGCAGCGGCACGGTTTGCGCCGCAAGCTTCTGCCCCATGACGGTCGCCAGCCGTGGCGACACTTTGGCGATAAGCCCATGCACACTCGCGCCGGTCAGGGTCACCCGCGCCGACAGGAAGCCCATGTCGGACCCGTCGTCGCTGGCCAGTGGGCCGGCCGCAGCAAAGACAGCGATGCATTCCCGCCGGATTTCGGGGTCATTGGGGTCGAACCCGTGGTCCGCCGCCACCCCCTGAATGGCGCGCAACAGCACTGTCGTGGTCACCGGCAGCTCGGCCAGCGCCGTGGGGAGGCCGCCAGCCCCGCCAGCCGCGCCCATCGCGGTCGCAAGCGCGGTGTTCAGCCAGCCTTTCTGGTCCGGCACGACCCCGCGCGAGCCGCTGGCGGCGTTCATCGCAAGCTCCAGCGCCGTGCTTGTCGCCGCTTCAAGGCGGTCCTTCACCTTTTCTGGCAGCCGTTCGAGCAGGTTCTCCGCCTGCCCGCCAATGACATTGAGAATCTGGATCCCAATGCCCCCTGCCGCGCGGTAGCGCTTGGCGAGGGCGGCGATTTCCGTGCTGGTCTGGTCGGTGGTCACGAGGTTGGTTCCGGTCATGCTGGCATCCTTGTTCTTCTTTTGAAGATCGTGCCGTCGGGCCGGAAATCAAGCGCTGCGCTCGACCTCGCCGGTGACGCCCTGCCAGGCGCAGGGCTTCAATTCGACCCCGAGGATGCGGTCGGGGTTGGTGGGGGGCGGCATCTCGACCCCTTCAAGCTTCACGAAGCCGAAGCGCTTGTAATAGGGCTCATCCCCCACCAGCAGCACCCTGCCCCATTCCAGGTCACGCGCCCGTTCCAGCGTGTCGCGGATCAGCGCCGCACCAAGCCCTTCGCCCTGCGCAATCGGGTGGACCGCAACCGGCCCAAGCAAAAGCGCCTGCCAGCGCCCGATACGGATCGGCCAGTAGC
Organism: Salipiger pallidus; assembly: GCF_014643635.1. Lineage (GTDB taxonomy): Bacteria > Pseudomonadota > Alphaproteobacteria > Rhodobacterales > Rhodobacteraceae > Salipiger > Salipiger pallidus. The sequence continues at coordinate 114,123 of NZ_BMJV01000004.1, read as the reverse complement.
GGATCGCGCCGCCAAGAGTGCCGCCTTCATCGCGCGCCACGCGGCACAGCTCGGGCACCGGAGCCACTCCGTCCCTCAGCCGGTACGATGACAACAGCGTCCGTCCCGGTGCGAAACACAGATCGTACAGCGTTTCGACCTCCCACCAATCCCCGGGCTTTTCCTGGCTCAGTGTGAACAGCGGTCTGTCTCCCTGTTGAATGATCCGTGCAAAGAGCGGCCCTGCGGCCTATGACGGGACATATATTCAGTTTTTTCCAAGAGGACAGCCATGTTCTACCGCCCCGAAGATGGTCACGGACTGCCACATAACCCGTTCAACGCCATCGTCACGCCCCGGCCCATAGGCTGGATTTCCACGCGTGGCACGCTTGGCGACAACCTCGCGCCCTACAGCTTCTTCAACGCAGTCGCCTATGTGCCCCCGCAGGTGATGTTCGCCTCGACCTCGGCCAAGCCTGACCGCGACGGCACCAAGGACAGCGTCGCCCAATTGCGGGAAAGCGGCGTCTTCTGCGTCAATATCGTGGAATACGCAGCGCGGGACGCGATGAACGCGACCTCCGGCCCGTGGAAGGCTGGCGAAGACGAGTTCGCCATGGCCGGTATCGACAAGGCCGAGTGCGAGACCATCGACTGCCCGCGCGTGGCCTCGGCGCCGGCGTCTCTGGAATGCAGGGTGACGCAGATCGTGCCTCTCGAAGGCGAGGCGAATTTCGCGGTGTTCGGAGAGGTCACCGGCATCCACATGCGCGACGATTGCCTGTCCGAGGGGCGCTTCGACGTGACCCGCTTCGAGCCGCTGAGCCGCCTGGGCTACCGCGATTACGCGGTGATCCGGGAGGTGTTCGCCCTCAAGCGCCCGGGCGAATGAACCACTTGAACAAGACAAGGTAGAAGGGGCGGCCCGCGCCGCCCCTTTTGCATTCAGTGTCCGCCGAGGATGCCGGTCCGGACATTGTAGTCCGCGGCAAGCGCGTAGTCGGGGTCATCGTCGCTGTCCACCACGAGGTGGCCGGCCTTGGTCAGCAGCTTGTGGCAGTCGCGCGACAAATGGCGCAGCTGGAGGGTTTTGCCCGCCGCTTCGTACTTGCCCGCAATCGCCTCGATCGCCTGCAGCGCCGACTGGTCCACCACACGGCTGCCGGCGAAATCGACGACGACGAGATCGGGGTCGGTCTCGGGATCGAAGAGCTCGGCGAAACCGTCGGTCGAGCCGAAGAACAGCGGCCCCTGCACCTTGTAGATCTTGGCGCCGGCAGCGGTCACCTCGGTCTCGGCATGAATGCGGCGGGCGTTGTTCCACGCATAGGCCAGCGCCGAGACGATGACCCCCACGACCACGGCAACCGCGAGGTCCTCATAGACGGTCACCACGGTTACCAGAATGATGACGAAGGCGTCGATCAACGGCACCTTGGCGAGGATGCGCAGCGAATTCCACGCAAAGGTCCCGATCACCACCATGAACATCACCCCCACCAGCGCGGCGAGCGGGATAAGCTCGATCAGGGGGGCGGCAAAGAGGATGAAGCTCAGCAGGAACAGTGCGGCGACGATGCCAGCGATCCGGGTGCGTCCACCAGAGTTCACGTTGATCATCGACTGGCCGATCATCGCACAGCCGCCCATGCCGCCGAAGAAGCCGGTGACAAGGTTGGCCGCGCCTTGCGCCATGCACTCCTGGCTCGCACCGCCCCGCTGGCCGGTCATCTCGCCCACGAGGTTGAGGGTCAGCAGCGATTCAATGAGCCCGATGGCGGCAAGGATCACTGCGTAGGGCAGGATGATCTGCAGCGTCTCCCAGTTGAGCGGCACGGCGGGGATGTGGAAGGCCGGCAAGCCGCCCTCGATCGAGGCCATGTCGCCGACGCGCGGAGTGTCGAGACCGAAGACGATCACCAGCACGGCGGTCACCGCAATGCCGGCAAGCGGTGCGGGGATCAGCTTGGTGAAGCGCGGCAGCAGCCAGATCACCGCCATGGTCAGCACCACGAGGCCCAGCATCAGCGCCAGCGGAAGGCCCGACAGCCATTCACCGCCGCCTGCCCCATGGCCCGACGGATCGGCGGTGCCCGGCACCTTGAACTGGGTCAGCTGCGCCATGAAGATCACGATGGCCAGCCCGTTGACGAACCCAAGCATCACCGGATGCGGCACCAGCCGGATGAACTTGCCCCAGTGCATCGCCCCGGCGATGAGCTGGAGAATGCCCATGAGCACGACGGTGGCAAAGAGATATTCCACCCCGTGCTGCGCCACCAGCGCTACCATGACCACCGCAAGCGCGCCGGTCGCCCCCGAGATCATGCCAGGCCGACCGCCGAAGATCGCGGTGATAAGCCCGACCATGAAGGCCGCGTAAAGACCGACCAGCGGGTGCACCCCGGCGACGAAGGCAAAGGCCACCGCTTCGGGGACAAGCGCGAGGGCGACGGTCAGCCCCGACAGCACATCGGTGCGGAATTGTCCCGGGCTCAGCGCGGTGGTCGGAGCCACCCGCAGATCGGGCTTGGTGATGCCATTGGCAAATCTTGCCAGCAATGCCTTTGCCATGTGCGCGTCCTGTCTTTTCAGTGAATTCGTTGCGGCGCTGATACGGCAATGCAGCAAAAAAGACCAGTCGTTCACATCTTGGGCAGTTGCTGGCGGTGCGCCGAACTTTTCTGTCCACCCTCAATGGGATGCAGATTGCCGCTCTCCGGTAGCGACGTCTTACGGACGCGTGGCCTGCTCACGGCACTCCGTCCCGGTCCCAAGCGCAGATCCGTCACGCTGGCTATGCAAACCGATTCCACCAAGGCCAAAGCGGTTGATCATGATTATATTCTCGCCATTCTCCTGCAAGGCACAGCAGGGGGTGAACGCATGGACAAGATGAAACTGGCCGTGATCGGAGGGTCGGGGCTCTACGAGCTCGAGGCACTCGAGGACAGGCGATGGGTGTCGGTCGACACGCCCTGGGGCGCGCCCTCGGACGAGATCCTGACTGGCACGCTGGGTGGGGTAGAGATGGCCTTCCTGCCGCGCCACGGCCGGGGCCATGTGCATTCGCCGAGCGAAGTGCCCTACCGCGCCAACATCGACGCACTGAAGCGACTGGGGGTGACGGACGTAATCTCGGTGTCGGCCTGCGGGTCGTTCCGCGAAGAGATGGCACCGGGGGATTTCGTCATCGTCGACCAGTTCATCGACCACACCTTCGCCCGCGATAAAAGTTTCTTCGGTACTGGCTGCGTGGCGCATGTGTCGGTGGCGCACCCCACCTGTCCAAGGCTCGGCGATGCCTGCCACGCCGCCGCCCGCGAGGCCGGGGTGCGCGTGCACCGGGGCGGCACCTATCTTGCGATGGAGGGGCCGCAGTTCTCGACCATGGCGGAATCTCGGATGTACCGCGAGGCTTGGGGCGCCGATGTCATCGGCATGACCAACATGCCCGAGGCCAAGCTCGCCCGCGAGGCCGAGCTCTGCTATGCCTCTGTCGCGATGGTCACCGATTTCGACAGCTGGCACCCGGATCACGGCGCGGTCGAGATCAGCGATATCATCCGCGTCATGTCTGGCAACGGAGACAAGGCGCGACGGATGATCGGCCGCCTGCCCTTCTTGCTTGGCACGCAGCGTGATCGCTGCCCCCACAACTGTGACCGCGCGCTGGAGCATGCCATCATGACCGCCCCCGACAGGCGTGATCCCACGCTTCTGGCCCGACTTGACGCCGTGGCCGGGCGCGTGCTCTGACCATTTCAGCGACAGGAAAGACCGCGACATGAGCAAGCCCAAAGAGGTGCGGGATTATATCCGCTCCATCCCCGACTTCCCGCACGAAGGCATCATCTTCCGCGATGTCACGACGCTGTTCTCCGACCCGCGTGGCCTGCGGATGGCGGTGGACCAGCTGCTACAGCCCTATGCAGGGCTGCGGGTGGACAAGGTGGTGGGGCTCGAGGCGCGCGGCTTCATCCTGGGCGGTGCGGTGGCGCACCAGCTGTCCGTGGGCTTCGTGCCGATCCGTAAGAAGGGCAAGCTGCCGGGTGCGGTGATCTCGGAACGCTATACGCTGGAATACGGAGAGGCAGAGGTCGAACTGCACGATGACGCCATCACCGCCGGGGAACGCGTCCTGCTTGTTGACGACCTTCTTGCCACTGGCGGCACCGCCGAAGCGGGCATCAAACTCGTTGAGCGGCTGGGCGGAGAGATTGCAGGCTGTGCCTTTGTGGTGGACCTGCCAGAGCTGGGAGGGCGCAAGCGGCTCGAGGAACTAGGGATGGACGTTCACGCGCTCTGTGCCTTCGACGGGCTCTGACATCCAAACGTGGCGCTTGATCCGACGCTCAGGATTCTCGCGTATTTGAGTAGAGAAAAACAAAGAGCTGCGGTGACCTCCAAGCGGAGTACTTGGGCGAGGTTGGACGCAACATTTTGATGACCGGCACCACGGCACTTCGCCGCTTGCCGACGGGGCCCGATGACGACCCAAGGCGAAGCCCCGCAGCGATGCGAGCGGAGCACCCAGCGCCCGAGTGCTCCCGCCCCTTCTTCTCTTCAGAAAAATACGCCGGGGAGCGCGCGGGGCTGGCCCCTCGCTGCCGTTCGCAGGTCACCCGCGCCAGGTCTCGGCACGGGCAGAGAAAACGTCAGGCGGCGTTCGCCTTGGTCGCCTTGCGCGGGGTGTCCGCGTTGGCGTCGATGAAGTCGAGCACCAGCGGGCGGATGTTGTTGCGCCAGCTCTTGCCCGCGAAGATGCCGTAATGGCCTGCCCCGGGCTCGAGGTGGCTGGCCTTCTTCGAATCCGGCAGGCCGGTGCAGAGTTCGAGAGCCGCAACGCATTGCCCCGGCGCGGAGATGTCGTCCTTCGCGCCCTCTACGGTTTTCACGGCCACATCTGTGATCCGCCCGATATCCACGCGGCTGCCATCCACGACGAAGGTGTTCTTGGCCACTTCGCAGTTCTTGAAGATCCGCTCCACCGTCGAGAGGTAGAATTCCGCCGGCATGTCCATCACCGCGAGATATTCGTCGTAAAAGCGGTTGTGGGCATCGTGGTCCCGCGCCTCGCCACGGCTTACGCGAAGGATCTGCTCGTTGAAGGCTTTTGAGTGGCGTTCGGCGTTCATCGCCATGAACGAGGTCAGCTGCAGCAGCCCCGGGTAGACGAGCCGCCCGACACCCTTGTAGTTGAAACCGACCCGCTGAATCATGGCTTCCTCGAGCTGGCCCATGGTCACGCGGTTGCCGAAATCGGTCACCTCGGTCGGCGATGCATCCGGGTTGATCGGCCCGCCGATCAGCGTCAGCGTGCGCGGCTGTGCGTCGGGCTCGCGCTCTGCGAGGTAGGCGGTGGCCGCAAGCGTCAGAGGCGCAGGCTGGCAGACCGCGATCACGTTGGTATCGGGACCAAGAGCGCGCATGAAATCAACGAGGTAAAGGGTATAATCCTCGACGTCGAACTTGCCGGCGGACACCGGGATGTCGCGGGCGTTCTTCCAGTCCGTGACGTAGACCTCCGCATCCGGGATGAGCGAGATCACCGTCGAGCGGAGGAGCGTCGCGTAGTGGCCCGACATGGGCGCGACCAGCAGGACCTTGCGCCTTTTTTCCTCGCGTTCGGTCACGTTGAAATGGATGAGATTGCCGAAATCCTTCTCCATCATCGTCTCGATCTGGACGAGATGGTCCTTGCCGTCGTTGCAGGTGATGGACCGGATGCCCCAGCTGGGCTTGACGGTCATGCGTTCGAAGCTGCGCTCGGCCACTTCGCCCCAGGCTCCCATCCAGGTCAGCATGGGGTTCGGCAGCGCAGCCATCGCCGGGTACGAAGCCATTGCCTTGGCCGTTGCGCCCATCCACTGGTTGGTGTTGCGGAGGGATTCCATCAGATCGTAGGTCGCCATGTAGCGCATGTGCGTCTTCTCCTGTGTCCCGGCCAGCCGGAACGTCCGGCGGTCGCAGTCTGCCGGACCGTACCGCCCGCCGCCCTCCCCTGCGCGCGCTGTAGGCCAGTTGTCAAACCAATTCGCTGCCTTGAGTTGCATGGCAGCGTCGTTATCCTGCTTTGGTAGGAAGATAGGGGGGATTCGGCACCATGACAACAAATGCGGACATCGTGGGTTCGGAACACCGCAAGTTCGAAGAGAATCTCGAGAAGATCGAAACGCTCTCTCGACGGCTGGTGGATGTTCTTGCCCACCGAAAGCCTATCAATTCCGCCCTGAACGGTCCCGACCCCATACTTTATGCCGAAGCAGCACAGGCATACTGGCAGGAATGGATTAACAATCCCGCAAAGGTCTTCGAACAGCAGGTCGAGCACTGGGGCAAGTCGCTCGGACATTTCATGGAAGCGCAGCAGGCCCTCGCCAGCGGCAGGCTGACACCGCCAGAAGACACCGGCCCCAGCGACAAGCGTTTCCGCAACCCGCTCTGGGACAGCCACCCCTATTTCAACTTCATCAAGCAGCAGTACCTGATCAACGCCGGCGCGATCCGCGCCTCAGTCGATGAGATCGACGGGATGGACCCACTGGAAAAGCGCCGCCTGCGCTTTTTCGCCCAGCAGATCACCGACCTGATGGCGCCCACCAATTTCTTCGCCACCAACCCCGACGCCCTGCAGAAGGCCGTCGAGACCGAGGGCGACAGCCTCGTGAAGGGGCTCGAGAACCTCGTCGCGGATCTTGAGGCCAACCATGGCGAGCTGGTGGTGCGGCTGGTGGACGAGGAAGCTTTCGAGGTTGGCCGCAACATCGCAACCGCCAAGGGCAAGGTCGTCTACCGCAACCGGATGATGGAGCTGATCCAGTACAGCCCCACCACCGACAAGGTGCACGAGACGCCGTTGGTGATCTTTCCGCCCTGGATCAACAAGTTCTACATCCTCGATCTCAAGAAGCAGAATAGCCTGATCCAGTACCTCGTGGACGAGGGCTACACGATCTTCATGGTGTCCTGGGTCAACGCCGACGAAAGCTACCGCGACGTTGGGCTCGAGGATTACATCGAGGAGGGCTACCTCACCGCCATGCGCATCGTCCGCGAGACCTGCGGTGTGGAGCGGCTGAACGTGGTGGGCTACTGCATCGCGGGCACCACTCTGGCGCTGACCCTGTCGCTGCTTAAGAAACGCGGCGACAAGCAGGTGAAGTCCGCCACCTTCTTCACCGCGCTCACGGATTTCAGTGACCAGGGTGAATTCGTGCCCTTCCTGCAGAATGATTTCGTAGACGGGATCGAGGCCGAGATCGCCGAAACCGGCATCCTCAAAAGCTTCATCATGTCGCGCACCTTTTCCTACCTGCGCTCGACCGACCTGATCTACACGCCCGCAATCCGATCCTACATGATGGGCGAGACGCCCCCGGCCTTCGATCTGCTTTACTGGAACGGCGACGGCGCCAACCTGCCCGGCAAGATGACCATGCAGTACCTGCGCCAACTGTGCCAGAACAACGAGTTTTCCGAAGGGCGGTTCGAGCTGATGGGCGAGACGCTGGACCTCGCGGACGTGGACGTGCCCCTTATCTCGATCACCGCCGAGACCGATCATATCGCCGCGTGGAAGGACTGCTACCGCGGGGTGCAGAAGATGGGCTCGCGGTCGAAGACCTTCGTGCTGTCGGAATCCGGCCATATTGCCGGCATCGTAAACCCACCCAGCAAAAAGAAATATGGCCACTACCTCAACCCTGATCTCAGCCTGCCCGTCGAGCAATGGCAGAGCGATGGCGACTTCCACCAAGGATCGTGGTGGCCGTTCTGGACTGGCTGGCTGCACAAGCGATCCGGGAAAAAGATAGACGCCAGACAACCCGGCGATTCGGATCTTGAGCCGCTTTGTGATGCGCCCGGAACCTACGTTCTGGTCAAGGCCAACCAGTAAACGTCCTGAATTGCTTGCTTTTGCTGCACCGCAGAAATTTCCCTTGAAATGCTGCGGTGCAGCATTCATATTGATCTCAGCCGATCAATTCGGGGGGTGGGCCCCCGAGGCAAAGAACAGGAATTTTAGAAATGGCCGCCAAGACGCAAGACTTCTCCGCCATGATGAAGGACATGATGGGTTCTTTCCCCGTCGATACCAAGGCGATGGACGAAGCCTTCAAGACCACCGCCACGCTGAATGAAAAGCTGTCGGCAGTTGCCCTGGAAGCCGCTGAAAAGTCGACCGAGATCTCGACCAAGTGGACCAAGGACACCCTGTCGAAGATGTCCGACATGTCCAAGATCAAGAAAGAGCCGGCCGATTACGCCAAGGCGATGACCGATTTCGCGTCCGCACAAGCCGAGACCGCCGCCGAGCACATGGCCGCCTACGCCGAGATCGCCAAGAAGGTCCAGATGGACACCGTCGAGCTGATGATGGCCGCCGGCAAGGACTTCTCGGAAGATGCGACCGCCGCCATGAAGAAGGCGACCGACGACATGAGCACCGCTGCCAAGAAGGCAACGACGAAGTAATTACTGCATCGGTGCCCGCTCCCGGCACCGGTGACCGCGAGATTGCGCCTCCTCTCCTCCCAGATTGGCGCAATCGAACGGGGCGGGTTCAATTACGGACCCGCCCCTTTTTCATTCGGGCAGATTCTGCCCTCTTGTTGAACTCAGTACATTCGCAATACGTGAATTTTTTCTGAAAACACCCTCTCTCGATCGCCCGGCCCCTTGCATTGCTGCAGTGCGGCAACGACACTTCCAAGGGCGTAGCCGGGCGGAGAATCCGCCAAGCATCCCTTAAGGAGGAGATACACCATGGCAACGACACAGGATTTCGGCACCTTCATGAAGGACATGATGGGCAGCTTCCCGGTCAACACTGACGCCGCCGAAGACGCATGGAAGACCTCTGCCGCCTTCGGCGAAAAGGCATCGGCCATCGCGCTCGACGCGGCGGACAAGACCACCGACATCACCATGGGCTGGGCCATGGAAACCTATGGCCGCATGGGTGATCTCGCCAAGGCGCGCCCCGAAGTGTCTGACTATGCGCAGGCGATGTCGGATTTTGCCTCGGCCCAGTTGACCAGCATGACCGAGCACATGACCGCCCTCGGCGAAGTTGCACGCGGTGTGCAGACTGATACGCTGGACCTGATGCTGTCCGCCGGCAAAACCATGGCCGATGACGCGACCGCTGCCGGCGCCACTGCTGCCGAGGCGACCGAGACCGCCGCAACCAAGTCCACCGCTGCTGCCAGCGCCGCCACCCGTCGCACCACCGCAGTGGCGAAGAAGACGACTGCTGCCGCGGCAGAGACAGCCGACAAGGCCTGATCCGGCCCCTGCCCCAAGATGCATCAAGGCCCGCCTCACGTTAGAGGCGGGCCTTTTTCATGGGCAACCCCGTTCCCCCCGGTCCATCGCCACAAACCAGAACAGCGTAAAACCGAGACGCAATGAAAAGGCGCGGTCCCCGGGGAGCCGCGCCTCTGCGATGCCTTCCACAGACGGGATCAGTTGACGATCGTCGCCTCGGTAGCCTCGCGCAGCTGCTCTTCGGTCACGCCATCAGCCAGCTCCACGATCTTGAGCCCGCCTTCGACCACGTCCAGCACACCAAGGTTGGTGATGATGCGGTCGACGACGCCTGTGCCGGTCAGCGGCAGGGTGCAGGATTTCAGCAGCTTACTTTCGCCCGCCTTGTTCTGGTGATCCATCACCACGATGACCCGGCCTACGCCGGCCACGAGGTCCATGGCGCCGCCCATGCCCTTGACGAGCTTGCCAGGGATCATCCAGTTCGCAAGATCACCGTTCTCAGCCACTTCCATCGCCCCGAGGATCGCCGCCGCGATCTTGCCGCCACGGATCATGCCGAAGCTGGTGGCGCTGTCGAAATAGGACGTGCGCGACAGTTCAGTGATGGTCTGCTTGCCGGCGTTGATGAGATCGGGGTCTTCCTCGCCCTCGTAGGGGAAAGGACCCATGCCCAGCATGCCGTTTTCAGATTGCAGCGTGATGTCCTTGTCGCCCACGTAGTTGGCGACCAGCGTCGGAATGCCGATCCCAAGGTTCACGTACCAGCCGTCTTCAAGCTCGTCTGCCGCCCGGGCGGCCATCTGGTTGCGGTCCCAACCCATTGCTTCACTGGGCATCATGCTTCCTCCCGGCTACGCGTGGTGACTTTCTCGATGCGCTTCTCGTGCTGCCCCTGAATGATGCGGTGCACGTAGATGCCCGGCAGGTGGATGTGATCGGGATCGAGGCTGCCGCGCTCTACGATCTCTTCCACCTCAACCACGCAGACCTTGCCGCACATGGCGGCCGGCGGGTTGAAGTTGCGGGCGGTCTTGCGGAACACGAGGTTGCCGGTGTCGTCCGCCTTCCACGCCTTCACGATGGACAGGTCCGCAAAGATGCCCTCCTCGAGGATATAATCCTCACCGTGGAACTGCTTTACTTCCTTGCCCTCGGCAATCTGGGTGCCGACGCCGGTCTTGGTGTAGAAGCCCGGGATACCCGCACCACCGGCGCGCATGCGCTCGGCCAGCGTGCCCTGCGGGTTGAACTCCAGCTCGAGCTCCTCGTTCAGGTACTGGCGCATGAACTCGGCGTTCTCGCCCACGTAGGAGCTCATCATTTTCTTGATCTGCTTGGAATCGAGCAGCTTGCCAAGACCGAACCCGTCGACCCCGCAGTTGTTCGACGCGATGGTCAGATCCTTGGTGCCCGCTTCGACTATGGCGTCGATGAGCAATTCGGGAATGCCGCAAAGGCCGAAGCCCCCCGCAGCGATCAGCATGCCGTCATGCAGAAGTCCGTCAAGCGCCTCAGACGCCGACCCGTAGACTTTCTTCATGGAATAATCTCCTCCTGAAGCTGTTCCCGAAAGTTGTGCCGCGCCGCAGCAGCAGAGTCAACGAAGGCGGCACGCACCCTGCGGCCGCCATCGCGTAAGCTAATGGGGAGGCGATCAGATCACCCGTACCTGCGTGCCCACGGGGCACATCTGGAACAGCTCGGCGATCTTTTCATTGTAAAGACCGATGCAGCCATCGGACGACCGGCGACCGATCTTGCGCGTGTCGTGGGTGCCATGGATGATGTAGGCGGGCCAGCCCAGGTACATTGCGTGAGTACCAAGGGGGTTGTTGGGCCCCGGCCCGATCGGCTCCCAGTCGGGGAATCGTTCCAGCTGCGACGGCGTGGGCGTCCAGGACGGGCCGACCTTCTTGCGCACGATGGAGGTATAGCCGCGCTTGGTCAGCGCGTCGGTTTTGGGCACCGAGGTTGGATAGACACGATGGGTGTTGCCGTCACCGCTCCAGAAGAACAGCGCGCGGCTGCCGGTGTCGGCCACGATGGCCCCGGCGCCCAAGGTGTCGAAGTGGTCACGCCAGTGCTGCGTGGTGAAGCTCGAGGCGTTGTGGCGCACGTTCCCAGCGCCAGGGGTCGGATCGGTGAGGTTGGAGCTTTGGGCGCGCGCGGGCACGACGGGCAGAACCATCGCGGCACCGACAGCGCCAAGCAGCATGCGGCGGGAATACCGGGGGGCAGTCATCTGGCGTCCTCTCGTTTCGGGGTTATGCTGTGGCAGCAGCTTTCCCATCCAACGCAGGCGCCATGTGTGGCGTTCCCATCACATAAATGTGCCCCCGGCGCGACGACCGGGGGCACTCTGTCTAATTCGGGTCATTTCGGGAGGCGATCAGCCCTCGCCGTCATCCTTCTTGGCAGCGGTTTTCTTGGCCGGGGCCTTCTTGGCCGTGGTGGTCTTCTTGGCGGTGGTCTTCGCTGCGGTCTTCTTGGGCGCAGCCTTCTTGGCCGTGGACTTGGCCGGCGCCTTCTTCTTGGTGCCGCCCTTCTTGGCGGCCTTCTCGGCAATCAGCTCCAGCGCCTTCTCCATGCTGAGGTCAGCAGGTTCCACGTCCTTGGGCAGGGTGGCGTTCACCTTTTCCCACTTCACGTACGGCCCGTAACGCCCTTCGAACACGGCGATCTTGCCGCCATCGGGGTGATCGCCCAGCTCCTTGATCGCCTTGGCGGCGCTGCCACGCCCCCGGCCAGGGTTGGCGCGTTTCTCGGCCAGCAGCTCCACCGCGTGGTTCATGCCGATCTCGAACACCTCCTGGAATTCCTTGAGGTTGACGTAGACCGGTTTTTCCTCGTCGGGGCGCTGGTGCATGATGTAGGGGCCAAAGCGCCCGAGGTTCGACTTGATCTCGCCGCCCTCCGGGTGCGCGCCAACGACCCGCGGGAGGGTCAGCAGCGTCACCGCCTTTTCCAGGTTCACGTCATCCGGCGACCATCCGGGCAGGTAGGCCCCACCCTTCTTGGGCAGAGAGGCGCGCGGGGGCTTCTTGTTCTCGGGCGTCGGCTCGCCGCGCTGGACATAGGGGCCGAAACGGCCGGCCTTGAGCCAGATCTCGTCCTCGCCATCCATGCCGAGCAGCTTTTCCTCGCCGTCGGCACCCTCGCCCGCGATGGGGCGGGTGTAGGTGCATTCGGGGTAGTTGCCGCAGCCGACGAACCCGCCGGTGCGCGAGGTCTTGAGGTGCAGACGCCCCTGCCCGCACTTGGGGCAGATGCGCGGATCAGATCCGTCCTCGCGCGGCGGGTAGAGCTGCGGCGCCAGAGCATCGTCGAGCACGTCCAGCACCTCGGAAATGCGCAGCTCGGAGGTTTCCGAGATCGCCGCCGAGAAATCGCGCCAGAACTTTTCCAGCAGCGCCTTGTAGTCCATCTCGCCCGCCGAGACCTCGTCGAGCTCGTTCTCGAGCTCCGCAGTGAACTCGTAGCCCACGTAGGTGCGGAAGAAGTTCAGCAGGAAGATGGTGACGATGCGGCCCTTGTCCTCGGGGAACAGGCGGTTCTGTTCCTTGCGGACATATTCGCGGTCCTGGATCGTCGTAATGACGCTGGCGTAGGTCGACGGGCGCCCGATGCCGAGCTCTTCCATGCGTTTGACCAGCGTCGCCTCGGTGTAGCGGGGCGGCGGCTGGGTGTGGCTTTGGGTGGCCAGAACGGGCGCCTTGTCGGCCATGACAGCCGAGCCGCTGCGGCGCATGCCGCCCGAGGCCTCGATGTCGCCACCCTTCTCGGCAGCTTTGACGAACTGGTCCTGAAGGCTCTGCTTGCCGAAGTTCGCAGGTTCCCCCTGCATGATCTGCGGCAGGCGGTTGTCATCCTCGTCGGTTACGTCGTCGCGCCCTTCCTCGTAGACTCGCAGGAAGCCGTCGAACAGCACCACCTGACCGGTGGCGCGCAGCCCGACCTCGCCATCCTCGGAGCGGATCTCGACCGTGGTGCGTTCCAGCCGGGCGCCTTCCATCTGGGCGGCAAGGGTGCGCTTCCAGATCAGGTCATAAAGCTTGCGCTGGTCGTCCTCGCGCAGCTTGAGGCTGGCGGCGTCCTTGGTCATGTCCGTGGGACGGATACATTCGTGCGCTTCCTGCGCGTTCTTGGCCTTGTTCTTGTAGATGCGTGGGCTCGACGGGACATAGTCCTTGCCATAGCGGTCGGCGATGGCATCGCGGCAGGCGCTGACCGCCTCGGGGGCCATGTCGATGCCGTCGGTCCGCATGTAGGTGATGTGCCCGGCCTCGTAGAGCCGCTGCGCCGCGTTCATGCAAGCCCGTGCGCCCATGCCAAACTTGCGCGACGCCTCCTGCTGAAGGGTCGAGGTCATGAAAGGTGCTGACGGGTTGCGGCTGCCGGGCTTGGCCTCGACGCTGTCGACCTTGAGAGCGCGCGTGGTGATCGCATGCACCGCCATCTCGGCCTGCGTGGCGTCGGCAATGTCGAACCGGTCGAGCTTCTTGCCGCCCAGCAGGGTCAGACGCGCCTCGTATTCCTGCCCGCGCGGGGTGCTGAGCAGCGCTTTGACCTGCCAGTATTCGCGCGGATTGAACGCTTCAATCTCGGTCTCGCGTTCGACGATGAGGCGCAGGCAGACGGACTGCACCCGGCCCGCGCTTCGCGCGCCGGGCAGCTTGCGCCACAGAACCGGCGACAGGTTGAAGCCCACGAGGTAATCAAGCGCGCGGCGGGCGAGGTAGGCCTCGACCAGCGGCGCGTCGATCTCGCGCGGGTTCTTCATCGCCTCGGTGACCGCGGCTTGTGTGATGGCGTTGAAGGTCACGCGGCTGACGGCGGTGTCCTTCTTGATCGACCGCCGCTTGGTCAGCGCCTCCTTGAGGTGCCACGAGATCGCTTCGCCTTCGCGATCGGGGTCAGTCGCGAGGATCAGTGCGTTGTCGGATTTCAGCGCTTCGGCGATGGCGGCGACATGCTTGCGCGAGTCGTTCGCGATCTCCCATTTCATCTCGAAATCATGGTCAGTGTCGACCGAGCCATCCTTCGGCGGCAGATCCCGCACGTGCCCGTAAGAGGCGAGGACGGTGTAGTCGGACCCCAGGTACTTGTTGATCGTCTTGGCCTTGGCCGGGGATTCGACAACGACAACGGGCATGGACAGACCACCTTTCCTGAACTGGGGACGACGCGCTGGCCGCGGCTCGCGTATGGCGGCGCTAGATGTGGGGTGCAAGGGGGAATTGTCAATCCGCGCCGAGACCGCAGCTCCGGCCCGACCTACTGCTGACCCTAGTTCACGATGGTCAAAAGCCCCCCCGCACGGCGGCTGATCCGGCCTTCGAGCTCAAGGTCGGTCAGGGCTGGGGCCACCTGCCCCGAGGGTGCCGCAAGATCGCGGATAAGCTGATCTTCGGCCAGCGGCGCGGATCCGAGCCGGGCGAGGATCTGCGAATGCAGGTCCGCGGTTTCGCGCAGGCCGCGCCGTTCTGGCGGCCCCTCGGGGACGGCCTTCGGCTGCGGTGCGGCGGCGGCGAGCGGCAGTTCACGCTGCGCCGGAGAGGCGAGCAGCGGGCCCACCGCTTCCAGCACATCATCAGCATTGCGTACGAGACGGGCGCCGTCGCGGATCAGCAGGTTGCAGCCCCCTGCCCGCGCATCAAGCGGATGACCCGGAACCGCCAACACCTCGCGGCCCTGGTCGAGCGCACAGCGCGCGGTGATGAGCGATCCGGACTTGGCCGCCGCCTCGACCACCACGGTTGCGGCGGACATGCCCGACACGATGCGGTTGCGCGCAGGAAAATGGCGCGCATGGGGCTGCATGCCCAAGGAGTGCTCGGAGATGAGCGCGCCACCGGTGTCGCGGATCTGTTCGGCAAGGCGCGTGTTCTCGGAGGGGTAAAGAATGTCTACCCCGCCCGCGAGTACGGCGACGGTACCGGTGTCCACTGCGGCGGCATGAGCGGCAGTGTCGATGCCGCGCGCCAGGCCCGAAGATATGCAGGCCCCATGCTCACCCAGTCCCTTCGCAAGAGACCGCGTCATGCGCAGCCCGAGGGACGAGGCATTGCGGGCGCCGACCATGGCGATCTGGGGGCGGGCCAGCACCTGTGGATCGCCGACTACCCAAAGGAACGGCGGGGCATCGACGATCTCCGCCAGCAGAGGGGGAAACTCAGGCTCACCATGGAAAACGAGGCGCGCGCCATGGCGGCGGCCGTTGGAGAGTTCCGCGTGGGCAACCCCCGCGGGGCAGACCTCGTAGCCATCCACACCGGCGGCGGCGGCGATACCCGGCAGCGCATCCAGCGCGGCCGCGGCGCTGCCCTGTTCCTGCAGAAGCCGCCAAAAGGTGGCGATACCAACCCTGCGAGAGCGCAAGAGACGAAGCCAGGACACCCGATCATCTTCCGTGGTGGGTGGGATTGGGGGGTGAGTGGAAGAGTAGCTGCTGCTGTCCTCGGTCATCCCGTACTCCATCTGCTTGCAGGACAAGGTGTAGCGCCGGGATGCTTAACCAGAGGTAAACCGTTGCCCAACCATCAGCAGAAATTCTCACCCCTGCTCTTCATGGGACTGGTTCCAAACGAAAACCCCCGGCGACAGGGCGGGGGAAATCATGCATGAACATCTCGATGAGACCGACAAGGCCGAAAGGTGCCGAATCAGGACCCCGAGCCGCCCACGGTCAGCCCGCCGATCATGATGGTCGGCTGGCCCACGCCCACCGGCACCCACTGGCCCTGCTTGCCGCAGTTGCCCATGCCGGGATCAAGCGCCATGTCATTGCCGATGGCGCGGATCTGCTGCAGCGCGGTGGCACCATCGCCGATCAGGGTGGCGCCCTTCACCGGGGCGCCGACCTTGCCATCCTTCACCCGGTAAGCCTCGGTGCAGGAGAAGACGAACTTGCCGTTAGTGATGTCCACCTGGCCGCCGCCAAATCCCGTGGCCCAGATCCCATCCTTGAGATCCGCCACGATGTCCCCGGGCGCCACGTCGCCGCCCAGCATGTAGGTGTTGGTCATGCGGGGCATGGGCGCGTGGGCGTGGCTTTCGCGGCGGCCGTTGCCGGTGGGTTCCACGCCCATCAGGCGCGCGTTCTGGCGGTCCTGCATGTAGCCGACGAGGATGCCGTCCTCGATCAGCACGTTCTTGCCCGACGGCGTGCCCTCGTCATCCACCGAAATCGACCCGCGCCGATCCGGGATCGTGCCGTCATCAAGCACAGTCACCCCCGGCGCAGCGATGCGCTGGCCCATCAGCCCCGCAAAGGCGCTGCTGCCCTTGCGGTTGAAGTCCCCCTCGAGCCCGTGGCCAATGGCCTCGTGCAGGAGAATCCCCGGCCAGCCCGGCCCGAGCACGATGTCCATGACGCCGGCAGGCGCGGCCTCGGCGCGCAGGTTCACCAGTGCGATGCGCAGCGCCTCTCGGGCCTTGCCTTGCCAATCCTCGGGCTGCAGCAGCCCGTCAAGCACGAAGCGCCCGCCCCCCGAAGCGCTGCCGGCCTCGCGGCGACCAGCGTCCTCGACAATGACGCTGACGGTGACGCGTGTCATGGGCCGGATGTCGGTCACCAGCCCCCCCTCGGGGCGCAGGATCGCCACCTCCTGGCAGCTGGCGGCGACGGTGGCGGTCACCTGCACCACGCGCGGATCAAGAGCGCGGGCGTAGGCGTCGATCTCGCGCAGGATATCAACCTTCACGCCGAAAGCGTGCCCCGCGATCGGGTCGGCATCGGTGTACAGCTTGTGGTTGGTCCCGGAGGGGGGCGGCGCCATCACGCCGCCGCCGTCCCCCACCGCAAGGCGTACGGTTTTGGAGGCGCGGGCAATGGCGGCTTCGGACAGCTCGGACGAATGGGCGTAGCCCGTAACCTCGCCGCGCACCGCCCGCAGGCCGAACCCTTCCGTGGCATCGTAGCTCGCGGTCCTGATTCGCCCGTCATCGAGCACCAGCGCCTCGGCGCGGCGCCGTTCGAGGAACAGCTCGCCGTCATCCGCACCGTCCAGCGCAGCCCGCAGTTGAGCGAGCGAACGATCATGATCCAAGGCGCTTTCGAAGGGACGGAAGGGGAGTTCGGACATAGTTTCCTCGTCTTATTTGATCCAAGTCAAAAAAATCGCTTTTTTGCGACCCGTCATCCGGTTTATTTGGTAGGCAATACCTGCTCTTTAAAGTGCGGGACATGCAAGGGAGGAGGAAACCACGGGCAACACCCGGGGCAAAATGCCCTGCGACCAACCCGGGGTTAACCCCCTGCGAACGACTGTAGAACAGAACAACCGGACCAGGTGACAGACACATGCGCAAGATTACGATGGCAACGGGCCTCACATCCAGCTTCCTAGCCGCTCCGGCCTTTGCACAGGATCTCGAGCTGGTGGGGCGTCCGCATCAGGGCGGTATCGGCTTCCAGCCCGCAGTGACGGAGGTCGCTCGCGACCTGCAATGGCTGGACGGGATGCTGCTGTGGATCATCTCGCTGATCTGCCTCTTCGTGGTAGGGCTGCTGATCTACGCCTTCGTGCGCTTCAACCGCCGCGCCAACCCGACCCCGGCATCGTTCACCCACCACACCCCGGTCGAGATCGCGTGGACCATCGTTCCGATCCTGATCCTTCTGGTGATCGGTGTGTTCTCGCTGCCCATCCTGTTCAAACAGCAGGAAATTCCCGAAGGCGACCTCGTCATCAAGGTGACCGGCTACCAATGGTACTGGGGCTATGAATACGTGGGCGAGGACCTCGCCTATGACGGCTACATGATCGGCGCGCCCGCCACCGGCGGCGACAACCGTCTCAATGCCGATGTCGAGGCGCAGCTGACCGAGGCCGGCTATTCCCGCGACGAATGGCTGCTGGCCACCGACACCGCCGTGGTCGTGCCCGTAGGCGCCACCGTGGTCATGCAGGTGACCGGCGCGGACGTGATCCACTCGTGGACCATCCCCGCCTTCGGTGTGAAGCAGGACGCGGTGCCGGGCCGGATCGCGGAGCTGTGGTTTGCAGCCGAGCGCGAAGGCGTCTATTTCGGCCAGTGCTCGGAACTGTGCGGCATTTCCCACGCCTACATGCCCATCACCGTCAAGGTGGTCAGCCAGGAGGCCTACGATGCCTGGCTCGCGGCCTCCAAGGAGGACGGCGGCTACGTGGAGGTCAACCAGTTCCTGGCCAACTCCTGATCCACGCCCTGCCGTGCCCCCACCGGGGCGCGGCACAGCCACCTAGACCGAGAAGCCCAGCAACCCGATGACCGATCTCAGCACCAACAGCACCGTCGACACGCAGAGCGGCGATGCCCAGTTCGCCGACTACTTCGCGCTGCTCAAGCCGCGGGTGATGACGCTCGTGGTGTTCACCGCCTTCGTGGGCCTGCTGGCAGCGCCAGTCGCGGTGCACCCCTTCATCGGCTTTTGCGCCGTGTTGTTCATCGCCGTGGGCGGGGGCGCGTCCGGCGCGCTCAACATGTGGTGGGATGCGGACATCGACCAGGTGATGAAGCGCACCGCCAAGCGCCCCATCCCCGCCGGTCGCGTCGACAAGGGCGAGGCGCTGGCCATCGGGCTGGCGCTGTCGGCCTTCTCCTGCGTGTTTCTCGGGCTGGCGACCAATTGGCTGGCCGGGGGGCTGCTGGCGTTCACCATCTTCTTCTACGTGGTGATCTACACCATGTGGCTGAAACGCTCGACGCCGCAGAACATCGTCATCGGCGGCGCGGCGGGCGCCTTTCCCCCGATGATCGGCTGGGCCGCCGCGACCGGCCAGATCGGCATCGAATCCATGCTGATGTTCTGCCTGACCTTCATGTGGACCCCGCCCCACTTCTGGGCGTTGGCGCTGTTCATGCGCTCGGACTACGACGATGCGGGTGTGCCCATGCTGACCGTGACCCACGGCCGCCGCTCGACCCGCGTGCACATCCTTGTCTATACAATCCTGCTGGCGGCGCTGGCGGTGGGTACTGCGTTCACCTCGATCGGCGGTCCGGTCTACCTCGCCGTGGCGCTGGTGCTGAACGCGATGTTCCTGCACGGCGCATGGTCGATCTACCGCCGCGACGAGAACGCGTCCGAGGCGGACAACTTCAAGGCCGAGCGCAGCTTCTTCAAGCTCTCGCTGCTTTACCTTTTCGCGCATTTCGGCGCGATCCTGCTCGAGGCGGGGCTCACCAAATTCGGATACGGAGGCTGGTAATGGCAATCGCGCCCGAACATGAACTGCACAAGCGTCGCTTTGGCCGCAACGTGGGCGTTGGCCTGCTGCTCGTGGCCTTCATCGTAATCGTCTTTGGCATGACCGTGGTGAAGGTCACCAACGGCAATTTCAACGCCGCGATCCAGAGCGGGATGCAGGGTGGCTCCGACGCCAGAGAGGCGCCGGATGGCAACTGATCCGAAGACGAAAACCGTATTCCAGCTGGTCGGCGTCGTGGTGTTCATGGGCGCCTTGGCCTGGGCATCGGTGCCGTTCTACGACTGGTTCTGCCGGGTCACCGGCTTTGGCGGCACCACGAACGTGGCCGATGGCACCTCGTCCGAGATCCTCGACCGTACCATCAAGATCCGCTTCGACGGATCCAAAGCGCGTGGTTTCGGCTGGGAATTCAAACCTGCCCAGACCGAGATGACGATCCGCATCGGCGAAGAGGGCCTTGCCTTCTACGAAGCCTACAACCCCACCGACCGAGTGATCGCGGGCCAGGCAAGCTACAACGTCTACCCCTACGAGGCCGGTGCCTTCTTCGACAAGATCGAATGCTTCTGCTTCACCGAACAGGTGCTGCAACCCGGCGAACGCGTTATGATGCCGGTGAGCTTCTACGTCGACCCCGAGATCGTCGACGATCGGGATGCCAAGCATACCAACCACATCACGCTCAGCTATACTTTCTACGAGATCGACCTTCCCCAGGAGGAGCGGGCCGATCTCGATCAAGGGAACACGGACGAAAGCTCCGTGAACTGAACGCCTATCCAACGAGGGACATGAGATGGCGCACGCAAAAGACCACGACTACCACATTCTGAACCCCTCCATCTGGCCTTTCATGGCGTCCATCGCGGCGTTCGTCATGCTGTTCGGCTCGGTGCTGTGGATGCACGGCAGCGGCCCGTGGATCTTCCTCGCGGGGTTCGTCGGCGTGCTGTACGTCATGTTCGGCTGGTGGTCGGACGTGATCGCCGAAAGCCGCGTCGGGGATCACACCCCGGTTGTGCAGATCGGCCTCAAGTACGGCTTCATCCTCTTCATCATGTCCGAGGTGATGTTCTTCTTCGCGTGGTTCTGGAGCTTCTTCAAGCACGCCATGTACCCGATGGGACCGAACTCTCCGGCAGTCGACGGCGTCTGGCCCCCCGCCGGGATCGAGACGTTCGATCCGTGGCACCTGCCGCTGATCAACACGATGATCCTGCTGTGCTCGGGCTGCGCCGCAACCTGGGCGCACCACGCGCTCGTGCACGAGAACAACCGCCAGGACATGAAGTGGGGTCTGATCCTTGCCATCGTGCTCGGCGCGATATTCTCGGTCTTCCAGGCCTATGAATACAGCCATGCAGCTTTCGGTTTCTCGGGGAACATCTACGGCGCCAACTTCTTCATGGCGACCGGCTTCCACGGGGCTCACGTGATCATCGGCACCATCTTCCTCTTTGTGTGCCTGATCCGCTTGCAGAAAGGCGATTTCACCCAGACCAAGCATGTCGGCTTCGAGGCCGCCGCCTGGTACTGGCACTTCGTCGACGTGGTGTGGCTGTTCCTCTTCGCCGCCGTCTACGTCTGGGGCGGCTGACGCTATACCAATCGCAGCGTGAGAAGCGGCGGGCCTGCGGGCTCGCCCTTTTTTCTTGGATGGACGCTGCAGCAGGACAGGCACAGGACAAGGCCGCAGCAGGTACGGGCATCGGAGCGGCCACCTCCACAGCCCGGGCAGCGTTTCCATGGCCCAATCGCAGGCCCCCATTGCATCCCCCGGGCAAAGGCTGCACCACTGGTCGGGCAGCCCCTCAAGGAGATCCGGATGAAGCCCCCGATCGACAGTCTCTGGCGCGCCAGCAGCGCCGAACGCGTGGACGCGCCTCCCCTCTCAGGAGATGTCGATGTCGACCTTGCGGTGATTGGCGGCGGCTTCACCGGCTGCTCGGCCGCGCTCGAGGCTGCCCGGCGGGGTGCCAGCGTCGCGCTGCTTGAAGCGCAGGAGCCGGGCCAGGGCGGCTCAGGTTGCAACGTGGGGCTGGTGAACGCCGGGCTCTGGCTCAAGCCTGACGAGATCGCCGCCACGCTTGGCCCGCAGACCGGGCGCGCGCTGATCGACCGACTGGGCCAGGCGCCGGACCGGGTCTTCGACATCATCGCCCGCGAGGGCATCGCCTGCGAGGCGACACGCAATGGGACCCTGCATTGCGCCCACTCGGCCAAGGGGATGGAAGATCTGCAGGACCGTTTTCGCCAGGGCAACGCCGCCGGCGCCCCTCTGCAACTTCTCGATGCCAGCGAGGCCCGCGAGCGCACCGGAAGCTCCGCCGTGCACGGCGCCCTGTTTGATCCACGCGCAGGAACCGTGCAGCCGCTGGCCTACTGCCATGGCCTTGCGCGCGCGGCCATCACGGCGGGCGCACGTCTGCATGGCCAGAGCCCGGTGACCGCCCTACGCCAGACCGCCAACGGCTGGGAGTTGGCCTGCCGCGGCCACACGGTGCGCGCCGGTGCGCTTCTGTTGGCCACCAATGCCTACCACGAGGCGATCCCCGGCCTTGCCGCCCCCGCCTTCACTGCCGTTCACTACGGCCAGTTCGCGACCGCTCCCATGCCGGACACCCTGCGCGACAGGATCCTGCCCGGAGGTGAGGGCTGCTGGGACACGGCGCTGGTCATGTCGTCGTTCCGGACCGACGCTGCCGGGCGGCTGGTGATCGGCGGTATGGGCAACCTGAGCGGCCCCGGCGGCGGCATCCACACGGCTTGGGCGCGGCGCAAGCTGCACCAGCTTTTCCCGCAGGCGGCGGATCTGCCCTTCGAGCACGGCTGGTCCGGGCGCATCGCGATGACGTCGGACCACGTGCCCAAGATCCTCCTCCTCGGGGACAGCGGGTTGGCCTGCTTTGGCTATTCAGGGCGCGGGATCGGGCCAGGAACCGTTTTCGGGGCCGCTGCCGCCGAGGCACTTCTGAGTGGAGATCGCTCTGGCCTGCCTTTGTCGGTGACCCAATCCCACGGCGAAACCCTGCCCCGCCTCCGCGAAGGCTGGTACGAACTGGGCGCCACCATGATCCACGCCGCCTCGGCCCGGATCTGACGATCCTGCGTACGGCAGTCGATCACGGCAGGCCCCGCCAATGATGCTGCCAATGCGGCGCCGTTCGGAGCTTCACTGCGGCAGACCCGCCGTTCAGCGCTCGGCGTGGCGCCCCGCCGCATGTAAAGCGGGGCCGAGGATATGCTCCGACCGGTGGATCACGTGGTTCGCTCCTCCGACGATGAGCGGATCGGGCGGTGTCGCGATGCGCCGGTCCTTGCCTGGATAGTCCAGTGTCGACAGGAAATGCCGCATGCAGGCCAGCCGTGCGCGTTTCTTGTCGTCCGATTTCACCACGGTCCAGGGCGCGTCGGCGGTGTCGGTGTAGAAGAACATCGCCTCCTTGGCCTCGGTGTAATCGTCCCATTTGTCGAGGCTGGCCTTGTCGATGGGCGACAGCTTCCACTGCTTGAGCGGATCGGTCTCGCGTGATTTGAAGCGGCGCAGCTGTTCCTCGCGGGTGACCGAGAACCAGTACTTGCAGAGCCGCGTCCCCGACCGCACGAACATGCGCTCGAGCTCGGGGGTCTGGCGCATGAACTCGAGGTACTCGTTGGGCTCGCAGAAACCCATCACCCGCTCGACCCCGGCGCGGTTGTACCACGAGCGATCATAGAGCACGATTTCCCCGGCGGTGGGCATGTGTTCGATGTAGCGCTGGAAATACCACTGGCCGCGTTCGGTCTCGGTGGGCTTGTTCAGGGCTACCACCCGCGCGGCGCGGGGGTTGAGATGTTCGGTGAACCGCTTGATGGTGCCGCCTTTTCCGGCAGCATCGCGGCCCTCGAACAGCAGGACGCAGCGCTGGCCGGTCTGCTGGTTCCAGTGCTGCACCTTCAGGAGCTCGGCCTGCAGCTGCGCTTTCTGGCGTTCGTAACTGCGCCGAGACAGGCGGGTGGTGTATGGATATTCACCGGTTTCGAAGGCGTGGCGGATTTCGTCCGGGCCACGAGCGTGAGGCTTGCCCGTCGGATCGGTGGGCGGCGACGCGCTGCCATCGTTGGCAGGCGGCATTCTGTCATCAGCGGCGGCGTCGAGGGCGGAGGCGGCGGGCTGTGTCCAGTCAGTCATGGCTATCCTTCCCGGCATGGCGTATCCAATCCTGCCCCATGCGACGTGGCCCTGCCTTGATGCGCATCAACAAGGCTGCTGCCCCTCCCCGCCCCGGACAAAACGGTGCCCTGCTGCGCGGGGCATTGATTTTCCCCCGCCGTTCCGGCATCCCTCTCCCGATCATAAGGGAAGGACCGTCATGAGCCGCATCGACGCCAAGTTCGCCGCGCTGAAAGCCGAAGGAAAGAAGGCCTTCGTCGCCTATGTCATGGCCGGAGACCCCGATTACGACGCCTCTCTCGAGGTGGTGCGCGGTCTGCCTGCCGCCGGTGTCGATGTCATCGAGCTGGGCCTGCCCTTCACCGATCCCATGGCAGACGGCCCGACCATCCAGCTGGCCGGTCAGCGTTCGCTCGAGGCTGGAATGACCCTCGAGAAGACGTTGCAGATGGTGCGCGATTTCCGCGCCGACGACGACACCACGCCGATCGTCCTCATGGGCTATTACAACCCGATCTACAGCCGCGGCGTGGACAGGTTCCTTGCCGATGCCGCAGAGGCCGGGATCGACGGGCTGATCGTGGTGGACCTGCCGCCCGAGGAAGACGACGAGCTGTGCATTCCGGCGCAGAAGGCCGGGCTGAACTTCATCCGCCTTGCCACGCCCACCACGGATGACGCGCGGCTTCCCAAGGTGCTGCAGAACACCTCGGGCTTTGTCTACTACGTGTCAATCACCGGCATCACCGGTGCCGCTGCCGCCGAGGCCACCGACGTGGCCCCCGAGGTTGCGCGCATCAAGGCCGCCACCGACCTGCCGGTCATCGTCGGCTTCGGCATCCGCACGCCGCAAAGCGCCGAGGCCATCGCTTCGGTTGCGGATGGTTGCGTCGTGGGGTCCGCCATCGTTGCCGCGCAGGCCGAGGGCAAGCCCGCCGCCGAGGTGCTGGCCTTCGTCAAGAGCCTGTCGGACGGGGCGCACCGGGCCTGACCGGACTTCAGGTCGAATGATCGAGGGGGCGTTCCGGACTGGAGAGGTCTGGGCGCCCTTTTCAATTGGTTGGCGCGGTATATCGGCGGTGCATTGCGTGGATCAGGGTCGGCCGGCCTCCGGCGGGGATATTTGAGGTCAAAGGAAGCTTGAGGCAACATCGACGCCGCGCGGGCGGGTGGGGCCGGACATGAAAAAGGGGGCACGTGGCCCCCTCATCGGTCTTTCGTGGTGCTTCAGCGCGGAGCGGCGTCGAGGCCTGCGCCCTCGTCGCAGCCGAGCATGATGTTGAGGTTCTGAACCGCGGCGCCCGACGCCCCCTTGCCGAGATTGTCGAGGACCGCGACCAGCACCGCCGTGCCCGTTTCAGCATTGCCATGCACCGACAGCTCCAGCGCGTTGGTACCGTTGAGGCGCTGCGGCATGACGCGTGGCTCGTTGGCCGAGGCCTCGACGACCGACACGAAGCGTTCGCCCTCGTAGGCCTTGCGCAGGGCAGCCTCGGCTGCCTTCAGGCCGCCCTCCCCGAGGTCCGGAAGCTGGACCGCCACCGCCATTCCTTGCGCGTACTGGCCCACGGACGGCACGAAGGTGACCGGCTTCGTCAACAGGCCGTGTTTCGAGATTTCGGGCAGGTGCTTGTGGCGCTGGGACACGCCGTAAAGGAAACTGCCGGAGCTGCCCCCGTCCTCGAATTCGGCGATCATAGCCTTTCCGCCGCCCGAATAGCCGGACACGCCGGAGATCGACGGGGACGCATCGGCGGGCAGCACGCCGGCCTCAACCAGCGGACGGATGAGGGCGATGGCGCAGGTGGACCAGCAGCCGGGGTTCGATACCAGCCGTGCGCCCGCGATGGCCTCGCGCTGGCCGGCGGTCATCTCGGGGAAACCGAAGGTCCAGCCGTCCGCCACCCGGTGCGCGGTCGAGGCATCGATGATCTTGGTGCCATGCGGTTCGGCCAGAGCCACGGTTTCGCGTGCGGCGTCGTCGGGCAGGCACAGGATGGCCACGTCGGCCTTGGCCAGCGCCTCGGAACGGGCGCCGGTGTCCTTGCGCAGCTCGTGCGGGACCTGGACCAGGGTAATATCGGGCCGCTGCTCGAGACGCTCTCGGATCTGCAATCCGGTCGTTCCTGCTTCGCCGTCGATGAACACGTTCCAGGCCATGCTGTGCCCTCCTTTGGATGTTGCCGTGCGTTTAGCAGATCGGTTTCCCGATGGGAACGTGGCAGCGGCAAACACGGTGTGCAGGCCGGTCCCGGTTTCAGAACCTCATGCAATGCATCACACCGGGCGTTGCGCACGGTGCGGCAAAGCGGTAAGGAAACCTGACCGATCTGCGCCAGATGAAGGACAGCCCATGCCGAAGATCACCGAAATCGAGGATCTCAAGCGGATCTACCGCCGCCGGGTCCCCAAGATGTTCTTCGACTACTGCGAGTCCGGCAGCTGGACAGAGCAGACCTTCCGTGAGAATTCATCCGATTTCGATGACATCTACCTGCGCCAGAGGGTGGCCATCGACATGACCGGGCGCAGCCTTGCCACCCAGATGATCGGGCAGGATGTGTCGATGCCGCTGGCGCTCGCGCCGGTGGGCATGACCGGGATGCAGCACGCCGACGGCGAGATCCACGCCGCCCGTGCCGCCGGTAAGGCGGGGGTGCCTTACACCCTGTCGACCATGTCGATCTGTTCGATCGAGGACGTGGCCGAGAACACCGACAAGCCGTTCTGGCTGCAGGTCTACACGCTCAAGGACGACGAGTTCATGCAGCGCCTGTTCGACCGGGCCAAGGCCGCCAAATGTTCGGCGGCGGTGATCACAGTGGACCTGCAGATGCTGGGACAGCGCCACAAGGACATCAAAAACGGTCTGTCGGCCCCGCCCAAGCTGACGCCCGCCTCCGTCGCCAACATGGCGACAAAGGTGCCATGGGGCCTCGAGATGTTGCAGACCAAGCGCCGGTTCTTCGGCAATATCGTCGGCCATGCCAAGGGGGTCGATGATCCGAGCAACCTTGCGGCCTGGACCGCCAATGCCTTTGACCAGGCGCTGGACTGGGACCGCATCCGGCAGTTCCGCAAGATGTGGGATGGCCCGCTTATCATCAAGGGCATCATGGACCCGCGCGATGCGCTCGAGGCGTGCAACGTCGGCGCCGACGCCATCGTGGTCAGCAACCACGGCGGGCGGCAGCTTGATGGCGCGCTGAGTTCGATCCGGGCGCTGGGTCCGATCCTCGATGCGGTGGGCAACCGGATCGAGGTGCATATCGATAGCGGCATCCGGTCGGGCCAGGACGTGCTCAAGGCCGTGGCCATGGGCGCCAAGGGCGCGTGGATCGGGCGGGCCTACATCTATGGTCTCGGGGCCATGGGCGAACAGGGCGTGTCCGAAGCGCTGCGGGTCATGCGCACCGAGCTCGACACCTCCATGGGGCTGTGCGGGCGCACCGACATCAACAGCGTGGACCGTGACATCCTCATGATCCCCAAAGGATTTTCCGGCGACTGGGAGGAGTGACCATCGCCGGATCCCCCCTTGCTTTTTGGAGAGGGCAAGGGGGGCATTGGACCAAGGTGGCATAGACCACCGCTTCCCACCCTGCCCTGCGCCGCAGCACACGGCGCAACCCCCTGACATACCTTCCGCTTTTCCACCAAGGGCAGGCCATCGACGCCGCGCCTGCATCCTTCGCTGCGCGCCGGGTACGACCATGGTGCAATTCATAACGCGGGGTCACACGGTGATGCTGTTCCCCGGAGGAGAGGCGCGGCCCGAGCGGGCCAGCCGGATCACCCGGAACCGTCTACAGGGAGGACGACATGAACAAATTCATCCTGGCCGTGACCGCGAGCCTGCTCGCCACCGGCGTGGCGCAGGCGCAGGTCACCGAGGAAGACCTCGCCAACGATCAGACCATGACCAGCCAGGTCGTGACCAACGGCATGGGCCGCCACCTGCAGCGCTACAGCCCGCTCGACATCCTCAACAAGGATAACGTCAAGAACCTGATGCCCGCATGGGCGTTCTCCATGGGCGGCGAAAAGCAGCGCGGGCAGGAAACCCAGCCGATCATCTATGACGGCATCATGTACGTCACCGGCTCGTATTCGCGGCTCTATGCCATCGACCTCGCGTCCGGCGAGGAGCTTTGGCAATACGACGCGCGCCTTCCCGAAGGCATCCTCCCCTGCTGCGATGTGATCAACCGCGGCGCCGCGATCTACGGCGACCTCGTGATTTTCGGCACACTGGATGCGCGGCTCGTGGCGCTGGATCGAAAGACCGGCGACGTGGTGTGGCGCGACAAGATCGCCGACTACAAGGCCGGGTATTCCTACACCGCTGCGCCGCTCGTGGTGAACGGCATGGTCATCACCGGCAACTCGGGTGGCGAGTTCGGCATCGTCGGTGAGGTGCAGGCCCGCAACGCCGAAACCGGCGACATGATCTGGACCCGCCCGATGATCGAAGGCCACATGGGCACACTCAACGGCGAAGAGTCGACCATGACCGGCACGCTCAACGCCACGTGGCCGGGCGATCTGTGGAAGACCGGCGGCGGCGCGACCTGGCTTGGCGGCTCGTATGACGCCGACACCGACACGCTGATCTTCGGCGCGGGCAACCCCGCCCCGTGGAACAGCCACCTGCGTGGCGCGGGCACGCCCAAGGACGACAATTCGGGTGACAACCTCTATGCCGCGAGCCGCGTCGGCATCGACCCCGCCACCGGCGAGATCAAGTGGCACTTCCAGACCACGCCCCGCGAAGGCTGGGATTACGACGGCGTCAACGAGGTGGTCGCCTACGAGGACGCGGAGGGCAACAAGCGCTACGCCACCGCCGACCGCAACGGGTTCTTCTATGTGCTGAACCGAGAGGATGGCGCCTTCGTCGACGCCTACCCGTTCGTTAAGGACATCACCTGGGCCAGCGGCATCGACGACAACGGCCGCCCGATCTTCAACGAGGACAACCGCCCCGGCGATCCCTCGGCGGCGGCCGATGGTGGCAAGGGCGAGGTGGTGTTCTCGGCCCCCGGCTTCCTTGGTGGCAAGAACTGGATGCCCATGGCCTACAGCCAGAACACGGGTCTCTTCTACGTGCCGTCAAACGAATGGGGCATGGATATCTGGAACGAGCCGGTGACCTACAAGAAGGGCGCGGCCTATCTCGGGTCCGGCTTCACCATCAAGCCGATGTACGAGGATCACATCGGCTCTCTGAAAGCCATCGACCCAGCCACCGGCGAATGGAAGTGGGAATACAAGAACGACGCACCGCTCTGGGGTGGCGCCATGACCACCGCGGGCGGCCTGGTGTTCTTCGGCACGCCCGAGGGCAAGTTCATTGCGCTCGATGACGAGACCGGCGAAGAGCTGTGGTCGTTCCAGACCGGGTCCGGCATCGTCGGCCAGCCCGTCACCTGGGACATGGACGGCGAGCAGTATGTGTCGGTCGTGTCCGGCTGGGGCGGCGCAGTTCCGCTCTGGGGCGGAGAGGTGGCCAAGAAGGTCAACTACCTCAACCAGGGTGGCACCGTCTGGACGTTCAAACTGCCGAAACAGCTGGCTTCGGCGAACTGATCCGCATCCCCTCCCGATGCGACCCTGCGGCGCCCCCTCCGGGGCGCCGTTCTTCATGCGCGGAGCATTGCTGCAGTCGGCATCTGGCACGCCCTTCCGCAGCGGTTGGTCCGCCGCCGCAGTGCCAAGCGTCCCCCTGCGCGCCCCGGTTGCATTTCGACGTCATGAGCCGCGCGCACAAGTCCTCGCGAATAATGAGCACTTTCCGCGGCGTCTCCCCGCTCCATATTCCTGTGCTGAACAGGATACCGGCGCGCGCGCCGAACCTCGTGCCGAACAGGGTGGCGCTGCCCTGCGCCTGCCCCCCGCCACAGGACGCCCAGCCCGAGGCGGCCCACCGACCAAGGACCGCCCATGACCACGCCAGAACCCGATCCCTCCAACAAGCCTCGTCACCCGACGCATTCGGAACGGCGCGATATCGAAAAGAACCAAGGCCTCAGTGCCGTATCCGTTTACGGGATCATCCACCGTAGCGGCACCGATGAGCTCAGCCGTCCGTTGATGTCCCTGTGGTGGTCCGGTGTGGCAGCCGGCATGGGGATCTCGACCTCGGTGCTTGCGGAAGGCATCCTGCACGGCATCTACGAGGACCACCCCTATCGCGCCGCCATCGAAAACCTTGGCTACACGGTGGGGTTCATCCTCGTGATCCTGGGGCGGCTGCAGCTGTTCACAGAGAACACCCTGAGCGCTATCCTGCCGCTGCTGACCCATCGCAAGCTGCACACGCTCTGGGTCACCGCGCGGCTGTGGTCTGTGATCCTGCTGGCCAACTTCGCCGGCACGTTCCTTTCCATGGCTTTGGGTGTCTGGGCCGGAACGCTCAAACCCGAAACGCTGGACTCGATGCTGGCGATCTCGCGGCATTTCGGAGAGCTGAGCTTTTCCGAGGCGTTGCGCTACGGCATCCCCTCGGGGTTCTACATTGCCGCCATCGTTTGGATGATGCCCGCGGCCGGCAGCGCTGGGATCCTCGTGATCTTCCTTTTCACCTACCTGATTGCCATCGCGGAATTCACACACGTGATCGCCGGCTCAGCCGAGCTGTTCCTGCTGCTGATGTCAGGCGAGATCGGGGTTGCGCATGCACTTTCGGTAGGCAGTGGCGCATTGCTGGGGAATATCCTCGGTGGCACCGGCCTTTTCGCGCTGATGGCCTACGGGCAGGTGGCGGGTGAGATCAAGCATTAGCGCCGGCCGGCCCCAGTCCATCAGCGGGATGGGGCAGCCCGCCCTCAACGGCATGGCATGGTCCGGGACTTGCACGGCCGGCCACTCTCGAACGGCCTCATTGGCCTTGCGTCATGGGGCGGGGCCGGCAGACAGGAAAGTTGAACAGTGCCGCGACGCCGTTCTGCGGCGGAGTCCGCGCTTCGCGTCCCGCGACGGCAAACCCTCTGCCGGTAACGGCCGCCCCCAAGCGCCGCAGGGGACGTGCCGGGTATTCGTGCCGCCCCTTCCCTGCCTACGGAAGCTCACGCGCCGGGTTGGCGCGGTATCGCCACCTCCCCTCCCGTGAGTCCTGTGCTGCCTGCAGCACCGCTCCGGGGTTCAGGATGCCCAGCGGGTCCAGCTGCGCCTTGAGGCCACGCATCATCGCAAGTTCTTCGGCACTGCGGCTGTGCGAAATCCAGCGCGCCTTGATCCGTCCGATGCCGTGTTCGGCGGTAACCGCACCATCCCATTCCTCAAGAAGCGCGTAGATCACCGCCTCGATCCGCTCTTCGGCGGCGGCACTGCCGTCATGGGCCACCAGCAGGTGCACGTTGCCGTCACCCACGTGCCCGACCTTGAGCGCAGCGCCCGCTTCGGGCAGCTGCGCCAGTCGCGCATCGGCCGCAGTGCAGAACCGGCCAAGTGCCGACGGGGACACGCCGATGTCGAAGTTGATGTGATGACCGAAATCACCGTCCACCTCGCCCACTGCCTCGCGCACCTTCCATAGCGCCTGCGCCTCGCTGAGGGACTTGGCAAGCACGCCGTCCTCCACAAGCTCCTGCTCGAAGAGCTCGGCAAAGAACTCTTCCAGCTCGGCTTCGCTCCCGGCGGCCTCGGCCTCGATCTCGATCAGCAGGTAGAAGCCGTGCCGCCCCTCCAACGGCGCGCTGGCAAGCGAGGTCTCGTGACAGACGAAATCCCAGTAGTCAGGCCACATGCCCTCGAAGGCGGTGATCCGGCTGCCGAAACGCTGGCGCGCCGCCACGAGGCATTTGAGCGCCGCGTCGTGGTCGGGCATGGCGAACAGGGCCAGCGCGCTTTGCGTCACGTAGCGGCGCAGCTGCAGGACCGCGCGGGTCACCACGCCCAGCACACCCTCAGAGCCGATGAACACCTGCTTGAGATCGAAGCCCGAGTTGTCCTTCACCGTCTTGCCCAGCCGCGAGATCACCGACCCGTCTGCCAGTACCGCCTCGAGGCCCAGCACGTTGGCGCGGGTCATTCCGTGCTGCAGCACCCTTATACCACCCGCATTGGTGGCGATGGTGCCGCCGATGGTGGCCGTGCCCCGCGCCCCGATATCTACCGGGTAATCGAGGCCTGCGGTCCGCGCGGCCTCCTGCACAGTCTCGAGCGGGGTGCCTGCCCATGCGGTGAGGGTCATGGCGTCCTCGTCGATCTCGATCACGCCGGTCATGCGTTCGGTGGACAGCACCACCGTGCCCGCAGGGGCGCAAGCGCCGCCCGACAGGCCTGTGCGCCCCCCTTGCGGGACCACGCCGATGCGGTGGCGGTGACAGATGGCGAGCAGGCCCGAGACCTCTTCGGTGGACGCCGGACGCAGAACCGCGAGCGGCGCGGCTCCGTGCAATCCCGATTGATCCGAGGCATAGCGGACGCAATCGCCGGGGGCGGTCAGTATGCCCTTGTGCCCCAGCGCCACGGCCAACTCGTCCAGCGCGGCAGTTCGGAAATTGTCGTGTTGAATGCCGATCTGGTCCATTTATGCTGCGCTCCTTGACGCTTGGCAGTTTGATCGTGAAAGGCCCCGATGCAACCCAGCACACTTCTCGGACGCCTGCCCGGCCTCCGGCATTTCATCGAGGTCGCCCGGCAGGGCTCGTTCCGGGCTGCAGCGGACAAGCTGCACGTGGCCCCGTCCGCTGTGAGCAAGCAGATCAAGAACCTCGAGCTCGCTCTCGACACCGAACTGTTCCGCCGCGATCGTGGTCGTGGCGGGCTGGAGCTGACCGAGGCCGGCGAGATCCTGATGTTCCGCTGCGCCTCAGTGGTCAACGAGCTGACCATCGCGCAGGACGAGATTGCCGAGCTCCGCGGCCTGCAACGGGGCGAATTGCGGCTGGGGGTGAATGAGGTGCTGGCCTCCGACCTGCTGCCCGGCATCCTGCGCGACATGAGCTACAACCATCCCGGGCTGAAATTCCACATCGTCGTCGAGAACACCCGCGAGATCGTCCAGCGCCTGCAGGAAGGCGAGATCGACATCGGCCTTGGCTACAACTTCCCGCCTACGCCCGAGATCGAGACGCTGGCGACCCTGCGCCGGCGCACCTACGCGATCACATCGCTTGATCATCCCATGGCACGGCTGCGGCAGGTGCGGCTGTCGGAAATCGACGGGGAAAAGGTGATCTTTCCTGATACCTCGATCCCCATGCGCCATCTGCTCGAGAACGCCCTGGCGCAGGCAGGGGTGGAGGTGCGCGAGGTAATGAACACCAACAGCTTTACCCTGCTGCGCCAGATGGTCGAAAGCGGCATGGGCATCGGAATTGTCTTTGGCAGTTTCCTGCAGATCCGCCGCGAGCGTCTCGCCTTCGTGGAGCTGCTGGACCTGCCATTCGAAAGCCCGCCCGTGGCCTGCTGTCGCATGGCCGGACGGGCCCCGACGGCCTCGTCCGCGGCCTTTGCCGCGTCCATCAAGACGATCTTCGTGAACTATGGCGGCTGAGCCGGTCATCGCCGCTCGAGCGGAGAGCGGTTGTAGTTCTTGTAGATGAGGTAACGCGACGGCGTGCGCCCCAGCGCGCCGAACCATTGCGGCACGTGCGGGCCCATCCAGATCGCGTCGCCCTTGCCGACCGGATACCACCGGTCATCCAGCCGGTAGACCCCGCCGCCGTCCAGCATCAGCAGGCCGTGTTCCATGAAATGCGTCTCCACGTAGGCAAGCGAGGCTCCGGGGTGGAAGGTCATGATGTTGACCTCGCCGTCGAACCCGGCCTCGGTGGGCAGCATCTTCTGCACCATGAGCCAATCGTCGCCGCGCAGGGGCGTGCCCTCGATGTCCGAGAGCTTGCCGAAGACCGGCGCGGGGATGTCGCCGCGTGCCACGAAGTGCCATTCCATCAGCAGGAAGGAGGCTCCGGGCGTCGCGTTGACGGTCACGTCCGTTTCCGGCGGCAGGAAGCCATAGCACTCGAGGCCGAGCGTCTCGCCGGACGAGACGCTGATCTCGCCGTCGAGCACGAAGACGAAGCGCGCGACGCCGGGGGCGGCGGGGGCAATATCGTTCAGGCCATGCGCCGACCGCACGAGACCCATTGCGAATTTCGCGCCCATGTCGGGGCTGATGAGGAAGGCGATCTCTGCCCCCGGCCAGTCCGGCTGGGTGATCCACTCGTGGCTTTCCGGGGTCAGCAGCGCGTGGTTGCGGCGGATCTCGGAACGGGTCTGTCCTAAGCTGGGGTTCATTGGGTCTCTCCAGTGGGGCGGGTGCCCGCATAGGTCAGGATCAGTTCGCGCAGCAGCGCCATGCGGCGCGCCAGCGGCGAGACGAGGATGTGTTCCTGCGGCGAATGCCAGTTGTTGCCGATGGCTCCGAGCCCGTCGAGGGTTGGCACGCCCGCGGCGCAAGTGAAATTGCCGTCGCTGCCGCCGCCGGAGCGGGTCTCGATCATCTGGGCGCCGAGGGCCGCGTTGACCTCTCGCGCCCGGGCGAACATGGCGAGGGTTTCCGGCGTGCGCGCAAGGCTCGGCTTCTCGATCTCGCCCAAGAGGGTGATCGTGACGTCGGGGTCATGCGATTGCAGCGCCTTGAGCGCATCCTCGACGGCCACCCCCAGCGCATCGTCGGCAAAGCGCACGTCGATGTCGCAGGCGGCGTGGCCCGCGACGACGTTGGGCTCGGTGCCGCCGCGCACGCGGCCGACGTTGACGGTGGTTTCTGTCGCAAGATCGGTCATCGCCTCAAGCTGCCCAATGGTGCGGGCCATCTGCAAGATCGCAGAGCGCCCGTCAGCAAAGGCCGACCCGGCGTGGCTTTCGACCCCGTGGAAGTCGAGCGTGTACTTGGCGCGGCCCTTGCGGAAGGTGATCGCCTCATCGCCGCGAGCGGGCTCGGGGATAAGCGCCGTGCCCATCTTGCGCGCCTCGGCCTGGATCAGCTCATGCGAGGTCGGAGAGCCAATCTCCTCATCAGAGTTGTAGATCAGCGTCACCGGGCCGGGCAGCGGCGTGCCGCTGGCGACGATCTCGCGCATGGCACAGAGCGCGAGATAGCCGCCGCCCTTCATGTCGGCGATGCCGGGCCCATACTGGCGATCGCCGTCGCGGCGGATCTCGACCGCGCCCGGGGCGCAGACCGTGTCGATATGTGACGTGACCAGCACGCCTGGCCCCTCGCCGCCCTTGAACCGGGCGACAAGGTGGTCGCCCATGCCGTCACGGCCGGGGATGCGTTCAATGTCGCAGCCCAGCGGGTCCAACTGCGACTGGATCAGGTCGACAAGCTTGCCGATGCCCACGACGTCGCCGGTGGGAGTATCGATCTCGACCCAGGCCATGAGGCCTTGGAGGATGTCTTCGCTCTTCATCATGTCGGTCACGGCTCAGCTCAGGCTGTCTTCGTAATCCTGCCAGATGCTCGGGGCGAGCTTCAGCGAGGTGTGGGCGGGATGAGCAACCAGCCAATGCCCGGCAATCTCGGTGCCGGTGGCGGCCCAGACGCCGGGGTGCGCCATGGCCTCGCGCAGCACGGTGGCGAGGTTGTCGAAGCGGTGCCCCCAGCCCGAGCGTGCCGGCGAGACGCAAAGGTTGAAGTAGCGGCCCCGGCGATACTGCGCCCGAAACTCGGCCCGCCAGTTGTTCAGCAGCGCTTGCGGGCGCTCGAGGCCCGTTCCTTCGCGGGGGAACATCAGGAAGAATGTATCGTCGAAATGATAGTAATAGGGCAGCGCAAGCAGCGCCTCCTGCTTTGCGGGGTCCGAGACCCAGTAATAGGGCGCGTCATCCGCAAGGCCGTTGCCAAAGTAGTCGTAGCCGCGCGCCTTGAGCAGGCCGATGGTGCCATCCGTGGCGCAGCCGGTGGCGGCGCGATCGTCAGGGCGTGACAGGGCGAACCATCCCTTCGGCGCGACGCCAGTGACGCGGGCAAGCACCTCCAACGCGCGGTCCATGTGCTCTGCCTCGACGCCCGGGGCAAGCAGCGCGAGGTTCTCGCCGTAAAGCCCTTGGGCCGCGATCTCGTGGCCCTGCCCGAGGATGCGTTCGATCACGTCGGGATAGCTTTCGGCGATCACGGCGGGGGTGGCGAAGGTGGCGCGGATGCCCAGTTCGGCAAAAAGCGACAGGAAGCGGTCAAGCCCCTCGTTCAGCCCATAATGCCATGTCGGGTAGGCGAGATCCTTGGCGGTGATGCCCTTTCCAGCCCCGGCGGGGTTGAGGTTCACCGTCAGGCCAAGCGCCATCTGCTGCCCGGCGGGCCATTGAATGGCGCTGTCGCGGATGCCGATCTCGTCGGAGGTGGTGTAATGGTCTTTCCAGGGCATGGGATTACTTCGCCTCCGGCATCGGGTGGTTGGTCAGGATGTGCTGGGCAAGGTCGTCGCAGGTCGGGAACCAGACGCCCGGCAGAGTCTTCATCCGCTGGATCAGCCGCTGGATCATATCGACCCGCATGGCATGGCCCGACACGAACGGGTGCAGCAGGAAGTTGACGTAGCCGCCCTGTTTGTATTGCTGGAGGAAGGCCGCCCACCAGATCTCGAACACCTCGTCGACATCCATGACCCGCTGCGCATCGTTGGGCGTGTCGAGCCAGCCGAAGCTGAAATACATCGCGTCGTCGAGCGCGTAGTGAAAGGGCAGCTGCAGGATCGGGTTCCGGCCTTGGGCATCCAGCTCGTAGAACGGCATGTCATGGGCCGAGGTGAAAGAGTTGTAGACCACGCCCTTGGATTTCAGCAGGCCGGGCGTGTGGCTCGACCGGGTGCCGGTGATGGGCTTGCCGTGCACGGCACTCAGCGCGGCGAGAGTGCGGGTCAGATGCGCGTCCTCGATGACCGGGTCGGGATAAACCTCGTGCTCCCACATGTGGTCAGCGAGTTCGTGGCCGTTCTTCACGACCTCCTTCAGCACCTCGGGGTAGAGCTCACAGATGCGACCGGGGGTGAAGAGCGTGACCTTGACCTCCTCTTCGTCGAACATCTCCATGATGCGCCAGACGCCGACGCGGCCACCAAATTCGCCCTTGGCCTTCTGGCCCCAAGGCTCGTTCAGCAGGCGGCGCAGCAGCATCGCGTCGAAATCTAGGGTGAAGTTCACCGCGATCTTCACGCCCTCGGGGTATGCGAAATCCGGGATCGGGATGCGGCGGCTGCGCTGGAAACGGGCCGTATCGACGAGGGCCTGGAAATCGTCCTGGGCCATGGCGGGGGTAGCTGGGGAGGTCATTCCGCACTCCGGATGGTCTGTTGCATTGCGCCGCGCGGCAGGCCCGCGCGGTAGAGGACAGCCGCCTCGGCGGCCTTGAGACCGGCGATCACCGGGTTGACGACCGGCACGCCGACCGCCTGTGTGAGCCGTTCGGGCAGGCCCGGGATGAAGGACAGCGCGAAGCAGCCCAGCACCAGCACGTCGGCCCCCTGCGCCACGCAGCTTTGCGCCCGTTCGACGATGGCGGGCAGGTGTGTGTCCGGGTCGCGGTTGAGATCGGCGACCGATCCGCCCACGGTGATCTCGGACACGAAACTGCCCTCAATGCCGATGCCGCGAATGCGGCGGCGCAGGCCCTTGGGCGTGGGGTCGGAGGACAGCACCGAAAAGCGCTCGCCTAGCTGCACGGCGGCAAGCATCCCCGCCTCGCCGGGGCCGATCACCGGGATGCCGGCGATCTCGGTCAGCGCATCGACGGCGGGATCGCTGAAGCAGCCGATCAGCACGGCGTCGTGCTTGTCCGACCAGTCCGCCGCCGCTTCGCGCAGGGCGGGGAAGACCATCGCCGCATCCGCCGTGCTTTCGATGGCGCGGGGGCCGGTCTGCGGCGAGTCGATCGCGACCTCGGCCGAGGGCGCCCAGCCGCGCAGCATCCGCAAACGCTTGCCCACCACCTCGGTGCCGGCGGTCAGGTGCAGCGGGCTGGCCAGTTGATAGAGAATGCGTGGGGGTGCCGACGGGTCGGTCATGGTCTTGCGGTCTTTCGAAAGGGAGGCTCCTGACCCCGAAGGGTCAGAAAGCGCGTTGCAGGCCGACGAGTCTCTGCACAAGGGCCACGCCGGCAATCGACAGCAGGATCGACAGGGTCGCGGCGGCGGCGGCGGTGGGCTTGAACTCGTAGGTCAGGAAGTCGAACAGCGCGAGCGGCAGGGTGTTGCCCCCGAGCGGCTTGAGCAGCAGCGAGATGGTGTAGAGATCGAAGCTGTTGATGAAGGCAAAGATCCCGCCCATCGCCAGCCCCGGCATCACCAGCGGCAGGATCACCAGCCGGAAGGTCTGCCAGCCGTTCGCGCCAAGGCTCTGCGAGGCCTCTTCCAGCGAATGGGGCACCTGCCGCATCGCCGCGGCGATGGACACGTAGGCATAGGGGAAGGACATCAGGATGTGCCCCATCTGCAGGCCCAGGACGGTCTTGGCCATCTCGATCTTGTAGAGGAAGAACAGCAGCCCCACCGCGGTCAGCAGCTCGGGCACCAGCAGGGGCAGCGTCATGCCCAGCTGGAACCAGCCCGACAGCCGGCCCGCGATCACCTGCCCGGCCATCGCCGCCATCATCGCCACGCTCATGGTGACGATGGCCGTCACGGCGCCGATGCGCAGAGACATGAGCAGGCCATCCACAAGGTCCTGACGGTTGAAGAACTCGAAATACCAGCGGAAGGACAGGCCCTGCGGCGGAAACTCGATCATCAGGCTTTCGGTGAAGGACGCGCCGACGATCATCACCAGCGGGGCCATCAGGAACACGTAGAGCAGCACGATGAGCACGCCGAAGCCGATGTTCATCGTCTTCTGGTGGCCGAAGGTGTTGGTCATCTCGCTCATGCCTTGGACCTTTCCATGAGACGTGAGGTCAGCGCGGTGAACAGCGCGACAACGAGGATGGTGGAGACCGACAGCACGATGGCAAGCGCCGAACCGAAGGGCCACTGGAAGGTGCCGGTCAGCTCTCCGATGATGAGCGTCGGCATGTAGCTGACCATGGCTCCGCCCAGCAGCGCCGGGGTGACATAGGCCGCGACAGCGAGGACATAGACAAGGATCATGCCGGGGTAGATGCCCGGAAAGCTCAGCGGCAGGATGATGTCGCGGAACACCTCGCGGCGGGTGGCGCCCATCGATGAGGATGCCTCGATCAGCGTCGGGGAAATGTTGCGCAGGGCGTTGTTGATCGGCAGCACCATGAAGGGCACAAAGACATGCACCAGCGCCAGGATCACCAGCCCTTGGGTGAACAGCAGCCGCAGCGGCATCTCGATGATGCCGAGGCCAAGCAGCGTCTGGTTCAGCGGACCGTTGAGCGCGGCGGCGATCATCCAGCCGAAGTTGCGCACCAGCACGCCGGTCATCAGCGGCGAGGCGATGCAGGCATAAAGGAACACCGCCTTCATCCCCCGCGCCTTCGACATGTGCCAGGCGATCGGGTAGCTGACGATCAGGCAAAGCACTGTCACGAGCCCCGCCGTCAGCAGCGACCGAATGAGGACGGACCAGTAGTGGCCGTCGCTCAGGATGCGGTCGTAATGCTGCGCGGTGTAATCGTCGCCGAAGGGTGCGGAGGTCCCCGGCGTGCGAAAGCTCATCTCGACCATGTTGGTGATCGGCAGGATCATGAACACGAAGATGAGCGCGATCGCCGGGATGGCGAGCAAGAGCTTCGGGTTCTTCAAGCTCATGGCGCGACCTCGGGCATCAGCCACGCATGGCTGTTGTCGATGGCGATGCCGACCACTTCGCCGGTCCGAACCTTGTGGTTGGGTTCCGCAGCAAGCTTGAGCATGGAGCCGTCCGGCAGCGTTATCTCGCAATGCAGCGCGGCGCCAAGGAAGGCCGATTTCGTCACCGTGCCCTTGAAGGTGCCTGCCTCGGGCGCGGTCAGCGACAGTGCCTCGGGGCGCAGCAGCAGCTCGGCGGGGCCGGTGATGCCCGGCACGCCTTCGAGTTCCAGCGTGGCACCGGCGGCGGTGATGGCATAGCGGCCTTCACCCTGCGGTGTCACCGACTGGCAGGGGATGAAATTCGCCTCGCCGGTGAAGTCGGCGACGTAGCGTTCGGTGGGCTTCTGGTAGATCTCGCGCGGGGTGGCGAACTGCGCCACGCGGCCCGCCTTCATCACGGCGACCATGTCGGACATGGCCATCGCCTCGGACTGGTCGTGGGTGACGTAGAAGGCGGTAATGCCGGACTGCTGTTGCAGGTCACGGATCAGCCAGCGCACCTCGTCGCGCAGCCGCGCATCGAGGTTGGCCAGTGGCTCGTCGAGCAGCAGGAGCTTCGGCTTCAGCACCAGCGCGCGCGCCAAGGCGACGCGCTGCTGCTGGCCGCCAGAGATGGCGCGCGGCAGCCGGTCGCCCAGGCCGTCGAGCCGGACCAGCTTCATGGCGTCATAGACGCGGGTCTCGATCTCGGACTTGGGGAGCTTCTGGATCTTGAGTCCGTAGCCGATGTTCTCGGCTACGGTCATGTGCGGGAAAAGAGCGTAGTTCTGGAAAACCACGCCGAAACCGCGACGGTTGGCAGGGGTCCCGAGGATGGACTCCCCGTCTACCGTGATCTCGCCGCCATTCGCCTCGAGAAAGCCCGCAAGGCACCGCAAGGTGGTGCTCTTGCCGCATCCCGAGGGCCCGAGGAGGGTCACCAGCTGGCCGGTTTCGGCCTTCAGCGACACCCCGTCGAGCGCGAGGAAATCCTGATACCGCTTGCGCAGATCCCTGACTTCAACCGTCGCCATGTCTTATATCGTCCGTTCCCAGAGGTCGTTCAGGGCCGGCATGATGGCCAGCGTCTCGTCCCAATCGAAGCGGATTGCCTGACTGACGACTTCCGGCTGCAGCGGCCACTTCTGAAGCTCCTCGGGCAGCTCGACCGTCTTGTTGGTCGGTGCGATGAGCCAGTTTTCCGCCATCCACAGCTGGATTTCGGGGCTGAGCACGAAGTTGACGTAGTCAAAGCCGGTCTGCTTGTCGGGGCTGTTCTCGAAGACCGAGAACGAGTGGTCGAACACCAGCATGCCTTCTTCAGGCACGACGTAGTCGATCGGGATGCCGGCTTCCTGCATGGACTTGACCTCGCCGAGGTCGATCGGAGCGACGGCCACCTGACCCTGCGACAGCAGCGGGGTGAGCTGCGCGGAATAGCCAATCTGCGGGAAGGGCCCAAGTTCCTTGAACTTGGCAACGGCGGTCTCGATGTCGTCGCGGCCCGAACCGAAGTGCTCGCCCGCCCACATCGCCATCATGGTCGCGGCGGAGTTGGTGATCTTGTAAAGACCCAGCTGGCCCTTGAAACGCTCGTCCCAGAGGTCGGCCCAGCCCTTGGGCGGCTCGGACACGAGGTCGGTGCGGTAGGCGATGACCAGCGGCGCCAGCATGCCGGTGACGGCGGTGTTGCCCTTGAGGATCGCGGGTTCGATCACGTCTGCCATGTTCGGCACGTTCTCGGGGGTCAGTTCCGCGAAGTAGCCGTCATTGCGGATCATCGCGGTGTATTTCTCGTTCAGCATGACGGCCGGGAACGGAGGGTTCTCGGGACCGGCGGCCTGGAAGTTGGAAATCCAAGCCATGCCGAGGCCGATATCGAGGTCGAAATCACGGCCGATCTGCTCGGCGAATTTCGGCATCACGTGCTGGCGCCAGTCGTTTTCCCAGCGGCCGCCGAACATGTTGACGATGAAGGTGTCGTCTTGGGCGAACGCTGGAGCGCCGATTGCGCCGAGGGCCGCGGCACCGGCCGAGGACCGGAGGAAGTTGCGTCGGGTGAGGTTCATGAGAGACTCTCTCCTGTTGATGTGCTTCTTTGTCATTCGACCGGCGCCCTGACGGTTGGGGAGCAAATGCCAGTGGCCGGCCATGTTAACCCGCTGCGCTGGCGGCGGGATCTCGGGGTCGCCTTACATGTCGATTTTCTCGGCATCGAGGCGCAGGTCGACAAGAACCGGACCGCTGCGGCCCTCAATGGCGGCACAAGCAGCATCGAGGCTGGACTCGTCCGTGACCTTGACGGTGGCAAAACCCAAGGTCGCGCAAGTCTCGGCAAAGTCGATGCGGGCGATCATCGACAGCTCCGGGTCCATCTTGCGATTGGTGAACTGGACGTGTTCGGCGCCATAACTGCCGTCGTTGCAGAGGATCACGATCAGGTCGGCCCGTTCGCGCACGGCGGTGACCAGCTCACTGAGGCCCGACAGGGTGAAGCCGCCATCACCTGCGACCAGCACCGTGGGCCGGTCAGTGATGGCCGTGGCCGTGCCGATGGCCTCGCCGAGCCCTAGCCCGATCGAGCCGAAATGAGAGGTGTAGACAAGATCTTCGGGCCGGGTGACCGGCAGGTTGCGCCACGCGGTGGTGAC
Organism: Salipiger pallidus; assembly: GCF_014643635.1. Lineage (GTDB taxonomy): Bacteria > Pseudomonadota > Alphaproteobacteria > Rhodobacterales > Rhodobacteraceae > Salipiger > Salipiger pallidus. The sequence goes on along the minus strand of NZ_BMJV01000004.1, from coordinate 72,185 downwards.
GAACCGCCCGAGGTCGGCAACCAGCACCCGCTCTTTCGGCAACGCTTGGTGCAGGCGGCGCAGCGCCGGGACCATGTCGACGGTACCAGGCGCCGTCGGAGCAAAAGCGGGCACGGTTGCGAAGGCCTCGGCCTCGGCGGCAAGCTTGTCCGCAAGGTCGTCTGTGGCCCCCGATCCGGGGATCTCTGCCACGTCCAGCAAGTCGGTGATCGCCCGCGCGGTGCCCGCGATGTCCCCGACAAGGCGTAGGGACGGCACATCGAGGCGCGGCGTTTCCTCCATGTCAGGCAACACCTGCACCACCCGCTTGCCACGGGTGTAGGCGCGTTCCTCGGTGGTATGCTTGCTGAGACTGGCACCGAAGGCGAGGATGCAGTCCGACTGGGCAATCGCCTCGATCGCCGTGGCATGGCTGAGCCCGCCGCAAATGCCGAGGTTGAAGGCTTCGCCCTCGAACAGACCCTGCGCCTTGAGCGTGGTGGCCAGCGGCGCCTCGATCCGGCGCGCCAGCGCGATCAGGGCGGCGCGCGCTTCGGGGGTGCAGGCGCCGCGCCCGGCAAGGATCAGCGGACGCCGGGCCGAGGCAAGCATGCCGGCCGCATCCTCGATTCCAGCTTCCGAGGCAGGTGCCAGTGTCACCGTCGGCACCGGGGCGATCTCGGACGGGGCAAACCCGTCCCACATCATGTCCACGCGCATGTTGAACACCACCGGACAGCGGCGATGGGCCGCGATGCGAAAGGCGCGGTCCAGGTCCTCGATGGCGGTCAGCGCGCTGCGCATCTCGACGAAGGCGGCACCGGAGGCCGCGACCACTTCGCGCTGATCGATGTTCTGGAGATGCTGAAGGTCACCGGGCGTGGTATCGCCGCACAGCAGCACGAGCGGGATGCCACCCCGCGCCGCCTCAGCCAGCGCGGTAACCGCGTTGGTCAGGGCCGGTCCATGGGTGATGGTCGCGACACCGGTGGTGCCCGTGACCTGAGCATAGCCGATGGCGGCAAGTACAGCGTTGGCTTCATGGGTGCAGGCGATGTAGCGCCCTGCCCCGGCATCAACGTAAGCGTCCACCATGAAGAGGTTGGCATCGCCCACAAGGCCGTACAGTTGGGTTGCCCCATGCGCGACAAGCGCCTGTGCCAGTCCCTGATGAAGTTTCATGGTATCCGCCGTGTCTTTCATGTCTCGCCATTGGCCTGATCTTCGTCTGAGCTCACTCTAGGCGGCGCCATATCATGACAAAAGTTCATTTTATTTTACCTAACGTTCCAAAATGGGAACATAAGACCTTGCGGGAGGGCGGTGTCCCGACCACACGAGCATGGCCTGATGCGCCCTTCCCCTGCACCGATGGCTAAACCACCACTGCAGCATGTCGAAGCCGGCAAAGCGGGCTGACGCGCCGGAACACGCGCCTGATCAGCTAACCGGAGCCGGCTGCGCGCCTTGGCGGCTGGGCTATATCCTGAAAGCTATGTCAGATGAGGGAAATTCTGCAGGACACCGATAGCCGGGCAAAATTCGCGACCGCCTGACAGGTGTACATCCCGCAAAGACGTAGCTCGGTCTATCTGAACAGGTTCCGGGACGGTCTTCATCGTGTTCCGCCGCGGTTATACCGCTGCCGGATCGCGCAGCATTTCCGCGGGTGGAAGCCTGCAGAGCGGAGTTCTCTGCCGTCCGCTGCAGTTGCTGGATCTGTGCCGCTGGATCGGGAGGTCTTGCTGGAAGAGAGGATAGACGACCCTCAACGGGTGGTAGACATTGCCATGAAAGCAGGCATCGAGCGCTCTTTTCGTTCGCCAAGAAGCCCGTGACCGAGGTCGCGACCAAAGAGCGGCTCGGTCAGGGCCCGTATCAGCAGGTTCTTGCGCAGGACTACCCGAGATAAACCTTGCTCGCAGGGTACCCAACTCGTGGCTTGGATCGTGTTGCAAGGAAGAAACCCAGGGTCAGGGGGCCAACCCTGCCGACAAACATCACCGCGATGATCACCGCGCGACCGAAGCCGTCCAGCTCTCCGGTGGTCCCCCGTGACAATCCGACCGTACCGAAGGCCGAGGTCACCTCGAACGCAAGATCGATGAAGTTCCCATCGTGGGACAGGGTCACGAGGAAGATCGCGACCAGTACCGTCATCAGGCTTACCATGGTCAGCGCCAAGACCTTCATGATCTCTTCGGCCCCGATGCTCCGCCCGAAGACATGAAGCTGCTGGCTGCGGCGGAAGAAGGCAATGGTCGCAAGCAGCAGCACGATGAAGGTGGTGACCTTGATTCCCCCGGCGGTCGAGGTGCTGCCGCCGCCGATTACCATAAGCGACATGAACATCAGCGAAGTGCTGTCATGGATCCCACCGATGTCGACGGTGTTGAAGCCTGCGGTGCGGGTTGTCACCCCCTGGAACCAGCTGGCCCACAGCCTGTCACCGGTACTGGCAAGCCCGCCCAGCGTCGCAGGGTTGGTCCATTCCAGCGCGGCGAATGTCAGAACGGACCAGACGATCAGAGCCAGCGTGCCGACCACCATGAGCTTTGTGTGCAGCGAGAACGCCCTCCAGCGGCGCTTGCCGTAGGCCTCGGTGACCACGATGAACCCCAGTCCCCCGAAGATAAAGAGCGCCGGGATTGTGAGGTTGACGATAGGGTTGCCCACATAGCGCGACAAACTGTCGGGAAAGAGCGCAAACCCCGCGTTGTTGAACGCCGAGACGGTATGGAAAAGTGCCTGCCAAAGTCCCTTGCCCCAGCCGAATTCCGGAACGAAGACGCAAGACAGCAACGCGACGCCCAAAAGTTCGCAGGCCAGCACGGTCTTGAGGATCATGCGGACCAGATGGAGCAGGTCGCTGATCGAGGTCTGGTTGAGATCTTCACGCAGGAAAATGCGCTGCGAGATGGTCACGGGAAGGCCCAGCATGGACAACAGCAGCACCGCAAAGGTCATAAGCCCCAGCCCGCCCAGCTGGATCAGCACCATGATGATCCCCTGCCCGAGCAGGGTAAACTGGCTGCCGGTGTCCGACAGCACGAGGCCGGTTACAGTCACGGCCGAGGCGGCGGTGAAGATCGCGTCAGACCACGCAATCGGCATCGCTGTCGCCGCAGGCAGCATCAGCAAAGCGCCACCTACGGCGATCAGCACCGCGTAGAGGCCGGCGAGGATCGCGGGCGGGGGCAGTTGCATGTGCCATACCCCCTTGGGCCAGACGGGCCGCATCGGCGTTCAGAGCCCGTCCGCAAAGCGGCGCAGGTTTTCCCTGCGTCCGAGCAGCAGCAGCTTGTCGTCGGCCCTCAGTTCGGTCGCCCCGTCCTGACAAGCCACATAGTCGCTGCCGCGCATGAGCCCCAGAGCCCGAAGATCGAACCTCTCGATAAGGCCGACCTTGTCGATACGCGTGCCGTCGAGGCTTTGGGGGACACGGAAGTCCACCACGTGAAAGCCGTTGCCGAGGCTCACGTAATCGCGAACCAGCGGGTTGTGCAGCATCTGGGCGATGTGGCGACCGATTTCCTGCTCGGGCAGGATCACCCTGTCGGCACCAAGCTTGGACAGGATGCGATGGTGCGTGCGGTTGATCGCCTTCACCCAGACCGTCGGCACGCCAAGCATTTTGACGTTCATGGTGCAAAGGATGTTGGCGTCGAGCTCTTCACCGATGGCGACAACGGCAACATCGTAGCTACCGACCCCAACCTCGCGCAGAGCCTGATCGTCGCGGCCATCAGCGATCACCGCCTCGGCAATCGTGTCAGCGATGCGTGAAACGTTGCGTTCCTGGAGGTCGACGCCAAGTACATGGTTGCCGAACCGGGCCAGCTCGGACGCGACAGTTGTGCCGAAAGTTCCGAGGCCGATGACGGCGAAACTACGAGACTTCTGTTTGGGCATGACGGCCTCCTTGGAATCTGCAGGAGGTAGACCCGGGCATCAAATCTGTCAATTGGCAGTCCAGCGGCAAGCTACCCTCCGCGACTGGCATATGGGGGCAGCTTAACCGCAAGGTGAAGTATCAATGGTATCTCCACCGCATGTATCGAGTCCCTCGGGAGTCCGGGACGCGGGTCTCTGCCACCATGATTTTGTTGTTTCCATGTCCATGATCGCGGCGCCTGTGTTGGCTCTGCCAAGTCGTACCTTTCAGGCAGAAGCCACTTTTCTCACTATCGGACTGATGAACGGTCTGCCGGAAATCCTGCACCGTGCGGGCGGACGTTCCGTCGGCCCGACGCCCGCCTCACTTGTGCTTCTCGCTATTGCGGCCACTCAGCCTGATGGCTTCCCGGAACACCTGACGAGAAAGGAAACGGAACAATCCAACGTCATGGAGCAAATCAGCACGGCATTGGCCGAATTGACGGCAGGGGATCTCACAACGCGGATCAAGGCGGACACGAAGAACATTGGCTCGGCCTCCGAGGACCTCGCCAAGCGAACAGAGGATCAAGCGAATGAAATGGGCAGTGTGACCTTTCACATCGAAACGAGCAGCGAAGCCATGGCCTCCGCGTCAGAGGATGCGAGCGCGCTTGCTACTGCCTCAGCTTAAGTTTCATTGTTCTGAGTGCCGTGAAGCTTCAGCACTGGAATGGGCTGTGCCTTGAGCCAGCTGTTGTTCTGCGCGAGATTACGTTCCGTGAAAGAGGATTATCATAGCGGGATGCCCGGTCACGCAATGCCTGATGGCCTTCGTACATGTCCCCACAAGGCAATATACGCTCACCATGTCTTTGTGCGTCTCGGATTGATGAACTGGTCAAGGCCATGCATTGCCCGGCAGGCGATTGCGACGCAATCTGCCAAGAGGGCCACCGGTGGCATGTCCAAGAGCCAGATCAGCCGGTTTTGCATGGAAATCGACGAGCGCGTCGACGCCTTTCTGGCCCGTCCCCTGAAGAGCCGTGGACCTGCCAGCAGCTCGACGCCAGATATATCGAGCTCAGGGAAGGAGGACAAGGCAGTGACACTCGTTGTAGCCGTGAACGATCCCTCTGGGAACCTTGCTGCACAGAGCCCTGTCGGGCGGTGGGCGGGAAACGCGAGGTTCCGGGCGTGGCCACCAGCCTCTCTAAAGCAGAAGCTCTTTCGGTCACTGACCGATCGTGGGCTGCGGGGCGTCAAGCTGGTCAAAGACCCCTCTCAGCAGATTTGGCCATGCCAAATCGCCAGCCGGGCAAGGGACGATCACAGGGGGCCACGGGCCGCTGCGCGACGCGTCTTCCATGCTGGAGGCGTTACACGCTCGATCCGGGGGGGCAATCGTAGCCGAAATATTCAACGCCCCCGCATTGACCAGCTGTGCAAGGCCCTGGCGCGCCCCCCGGCGAAGCAGCGTACCGCTGTGGCGGCGATGCTGAAGACGATCTTCGCCCAAGAAAGCAGGACCGGCGCTGAAGCGCAGCGGAGCATCGTTGCCGGTATCCTTCGCGAGAAACAGCCGAAGCTCAGCGGAGCGATGGACACCTCCCCCGAGTATGCCCTGTGCAACATGTCCGTTCCGCGCGAGCATTGGACCCAGATCGCTTCAACCAATCCCCTCAGGCGCACGAACCGCGAGGTGAAACGGCGCGCTGATGTCATCAGGATCTTTCCCAACACTCCAGCCATCGCCTGCCGGGCTGACGCCGGAGACCGAAGGTGAACGGGCCGTAGCGCGCCATTACATGACCCATAAACCCCGGCCCGCATCGCCGACAATCCTCCCACCGGGCTGCCCGCCGTGGCATTCTGATCGGCTACAGACCTCTCGGAAGATCGGCGATCCTGCGCGACGCGTTGCGGCACTATCGTGTATCTGCACATGAGGGGCGAGGCGGCCGTCCCGCCCCTCATCGGCCTCCTTGAAACAGAAGAGAACGGCGTCTGGTCCATGGCCCGCGGCACGCCGATCACTGTTTCTGGAAAGGCTTTGCCAATGGCGCCACCCGGGGTCTGCGGCTGGCACCTCGCTCTGCATCGGTATGAATGAGCGCCCGGACCCGTCAGGTCGGGTCCGGGACGGTGTCAGCCCTTGCGCTGCGCATCCAGGGTCAGTGCGGCAAGACGGTAAAAACCATGTGCCATCTTGGTGAAGGGCGTCAGCAGGAAAAAGGCCAGCACGGCGCCAAGATGCAGCACCAGCAGCACCGGCATCGCAGGGGTCTGGCCAAGAGCGTAGAGCGCCAGCCCGCTGAAGGCCACAAAACCCAGCAACCCGATGAAGGCAAGCTCGCCGCCAAAGGCGCGCACCGCGCCAAGCTGGCGATCCGCGCGCAGCTTCAGCCGGATCATCTCGACGCAGCCCGCGGTCAGCAGCAGGCCGCCCGCGATTCCCAACAGTTTCGGCACGGAAAACAGCCCGTACGGCGCGGGCATGCCGAACACATAGTGCATGACCGTTGCGACGCTGGTCGCGGCAAAACACAAAAGGAAGCCGTACATCACCGCCTGATGCACGGCGCGTCGGGCGTGGGTGAACCGGTCTTCGTCCTCGAAATTGCAGCCGTCACCGTGCCCGCCCTTCAGGTTCTTCATCTGCGCTGCGCTGCGCAAGGCCGCGAGAACCTGGCCGGGACGCAACGGCCCTGCCCCGACATGCCGCCAGTAGCGGCGCAAGCTGACGCCGATACTGACCAGCGGAAACAGGAAGGCAGGCAGGAAGATGGCAACCATCGCATTGTGGGACAGTACGGCGTAGAACCCTTCTCCGCCCACCGAGGCCAGGGCACGCGCGGCCCAGAACAGCAGGGAAAATCCCAGCACCGTCACCAGTGCAATCAGCGCGCCATTCTTCTGGAACGCCTTGCCGGCGGCACGCGGGAAGGCAAGTTCCTCCCAGCTGTCCTGCCGTACATTGGCCAGCGCCTGTGGCAGGTTCAGGTCAAACTCGTGGGGGGCCGTATACTGGCAAGCGTAATAGCAGCCCCGGCAATTGTGGCACAGGTTGGCCAGTTGCGTCAGATCCCCATCGGCAAAGGCGCGTTCGGCATGCAGCGCCGGGAAGACCGAACAATAGCCTTCGCAGTAACGGCAGGCGTTGCAGATCTCGGCCTGACGACGGGCCTCCTGCAGCAGATCAGGTTGCATTTGCATGGGCGGCGGCCTCCTTGCCTGCGATGCGTCCAAAGACGGTTCCGATGGTCATGCCGAACCCGGCAAGATAGCCTTGGCCGAGGATCGACCCGGCCATGGTTTCCCCGGCGGCCCAGAGGTTCGTGACCGGGCGATTGCCGATGGCGCATTGCGCGCGGTCATCCACCTTCAGCCCGAGATAGGTGAAGGTCACGCCAGTGCGCAGCGAGTAGCCGTAGAACGGCGGCTCGGTGATCGGGCGGGCCCAGTTGGTCTTGGGCGGGTTGAGGCCGGTGGTCGAGACACCATCCAGCTCGGTCGGGTGAAACTGGGACGTGTCGCCGCAGCTGTTGTTGAACTCGGCCACGGTCTGCACCAGCGCGTCGGCGGGCAGACCCATCTTGTCGGCCAGTTCTTCCAGCGTGTCGGCCTTTATCGGCGGGAAGACCGAGGGCATGAACAATTCCAGCGACTTGGCGTCGATGATCACATAGCCCACCTGATCGGGTTGCGCGGCCACCAGCCGGCCCCAGATGGCGTATCGTTTGGGCCAAACATCTTCGCCTTCGTCGTAAAAGCGCTGCGCGTCCTTGTTCACCACGATGGAAAACGGCACGCAGTCCAGCCGTGTGACGATGCCGCCGTCGAACTTCGGCGCGCGGCCGTCGATGGCCACGGCGTGGCATTGCGTCGGGTCACCTACCTGTTCGATGCCCTGATCCAGCAGGTCAGCCAGCACAACGCCACGGTTGTAGGGCGTGCCGCGAATGAGGAAGTTCTTCGCCGCAGGTCCCCATGCACGCGCAAGCCAGTCGGTATCGGCCTGGAACCCGCCCGACGCAACGACGACGGATTTCGGCGCAATCGAGTGGCGCTTGCCGTCCTGCGTGTAGTCGATGCGCGTCACGCGATCATCGTCGAGGTCCAGATGGGTGACCGCGGCCTCGTATTCGACCTGCACGCCCAGCCGATCGGCGGTGCGGTAGTAGGCATTCACCAAGCTCTTGCCGCCGCCAAGGAAAAAGGCATTCGTGCGTGCCAATGACAACGTGCCGGACAGCGACGGCTGAAAGCGCACGCCGTGTTCCTGCATCCATGGCAGGCACTCTTCAGAGGAGCGGATGGCCAGCCGTGCGAGGCCTTCGTCGGTCTTGCCCCCGGTGACCTTCATCAGATCGGCGAGGTATTCTTCTTCGGTGTAGCTATCTACCAGCGGCCCGAGCGGGCCGTGGTGCATGCAGCGAAAATTGCGGGTGTGGCGGGAGTTTCCGCCGCGATAGGGTTTTGGCGCGGTTTCGAGGATCAGCACGCGCGCACCGGCCTCGGCTGCGGTGATGGCTGCACAGAGGGCCGCATTGCCGCCGCCGATGATAGTGATGTCTGGACTGTCAGAGGTCACAGCAGGTCTCCATCATAGCTGGGCGTTTGATCAGGACGGGCGCGCAGGGCCCGAACGCGGACGCGCTGGGCTGCCTCGATGTGGGCGCGCATGGCGGCCTCGGCCAGGCTGCCGTCGCGCGCCTTGATCGCATCGAGCACACCGAAATGCTCTTCCACCGCCTTCTCGGCCCGGTCCGGTTCGGTAAGGGTCGTCGGGCCGAGGATCATCAACGCGCGTTGCAGCGCGTGGATCGACCGCGTGAGAAATCGGTTCTTGGAGGCATCCAGCAGCGCGGCATGAAACTGTCGGTTCAGGATGAAAGCCTCTGGCGCGCTGCCAAGCGATTTCATCTGTCGGTTCATGTCAAAAAGCTCCTCGATCTCGATATCCGAGGCCGCCCGCGTGGCCAGCCGAGCGGCGGTGCCTTCGAGCACGGCGCGCATCTCGTAAAGCTCCATGACCTCTGCGTAGTCGAGGCTGCGGATGCTCGCGCCCTGCCGGGGCAAATGGGTGACGATCCCGTCCGCCTCGAGCTGACGGATGGCCTCGCGCACCGGGGTGCGCGACATGCCCAGACGCTCTGCCAATTCAGTTTCGCGCAGACGGTCACCCGGGTTCAGGCGTCCCTCGCGCAGCTCCATGAGCAGGCGCGCATAGGCGCTGTTGCCCTGTGGCGTGCCGTCGTCGGCTGTCATGGTCACCCTCCATTCGCTCAAATCGATTCTTGTATCCAACTGGATACAAGCGTATTCATTTTCACGTCAAGCCATTCGGAGGACGTTTTGCGCCAACATCTCACACAGCCCCACATGCGCCGCGCGCTGACCTTCGTGATAGCAGCCCTTGGCACCGGGCTGTTCTGGTGGCTCGGCCTTCCCCTGCCCTTCCTCTTTGGGCCCATGGCCTTCTGCCTGGCCGGGGCGCTTCTGCATCTGCCGCTGAAAGGCTTCGGGCAGGTGTCCGTCGCAGCCCGCACGATCCTCGGTGTGGCCGTGGGTGCGTCGATCACGCCAGAGGTGATTGCAGAGCTGCCGCGCATGGCAATGTCGGTGGCACTGGTGCCTATCTTCATTGCGGTGATCGCAGTGGTGGGCGTGCCGTTCTTTCGGCGAATCTGGGGCTTTGACCTGCCCACCGCCTATTACGCGGCGATGCCGGGCGGCCTGCAGGACATGGTCATCTTCGGCACAGAAGCGGGTGGCAATCCGCGCGCCCTGTCACTCATCCACGCAACCCGTGTGCTGCTGATCGTGACGCTCGCGCCGCTCTTCCTCGGGCACTTTTACGGTGCTGAGCTGAGCAATCCAATCGGTGCGCCGGTGGCGGATCTGCCATGGCACGAGCTGGCGATCATGGGGCTGGCGGCGGTGATCGGCTGGAAAGGAGGAGAGCGCATCGGCCTCTTCGGGGCCTCGATTCTCGGTCCGATGATCGTCACGGCAATGCTGTCCTTGACCGGCGTGGTCCATTTCCGTCCCCCGGCAGAGGCAATCCTCGCGGCGCAGTTCTTTATCGGCTGCGGTATTGGCATCCATTTCCTCGGCGTGACATGGCGCGAGCTGACACGCGTGGTCGCGGCGGGCATGGCCTATGTGCTGCTGCTGGCGCTGCTCGCGGCGGGGTTCACCGCCTTGGTCACGGGCCTTGGTCTCGGCGATCCGGTGCCGGCCTTCCTTGCCTTTGCGCCCGGCGGTCAGGCCGAGATGACGGTGCTGGCCATCGTGACCGGCGCAGACTTGGGATTCGTCATCACGCACCACCTGACGCGCATCGTGATCGTGATCGTCGGCGCGCCCGTGGTGGCGGGGCTTATCGCGCGACGACGGAAGGGTTGATCATGTGGATCGGCGCGCCCGCCGCATAGGCGTTCACCTGTTCGAAGATATCGGCAAACTGCTTGTCGAACTCGTCTTCAGTGACAAAACCGATATGCGGCGTGGCGATCAGGTTGGGATGGGACAGCAGCGCATCAGTCGCGTCGGTCAGCGGTTCGCTGTCGAAGACATCCACCGCCGCCATCCCCGGCCGCCCGGCATCCAGCGTCTGTAACAGAGCGCCGGGCGCGATCAGGCCGGCCCGCGAGGTGTTTACCAACACGGCGCGCGGCCCCATCGCCGCCAAATCCTGTGCGGTGACGATGCCGCGCGTCTCCGGCGTCAGCCGCAGATGCAGGGAGACCACGTCACTGTCTGCAAAGAACGCCTTGCGCGAGGTGGCAATCGTCTGGCCATCCGCCTCTGCCCGCGCCCGGCCTGCCTCTGACGACCACCAGACCACCTCCATTCCGAAGGCACGGGCGTAGTCTGCCAGGGCTCGCCCGATGCGTCCGTAGCCATAGAGGCCCAACCGGCGTCCCCGCAGGCTGCGCCCCACCCCCATCTGCCAGCCGCCCGCCTTCGCACTAGCCATTTGCTGTGGCAACTGGCGCATGGCGGACAGGATCAGGGCAAATGTCAGCTCGGCCGCTGCGTGGTTTGCGCCCTCGCCGCCCCTGTTGGAACACAGCAAAACGCCATGGTCGGTACAGGCCTCCACGTCCACATGCGGATACTGCCCACGCTGCGAGATCAGACGCAGCCTGGGCAGCCGTTGCAGCAGTTCCCCGGTAACCTGTGTCCGCTCACGGAAGAGCACGACGCAGTCTGCCTGAGCCAGCCGTTCCGCCAGCTTCACCGGATCGGGCTCATGATCGGTCCAGACCGTGACGTCATGGCCTTTCAGCAGGTCAAAGCACGGCAGACCACGCAGCGTATCGAACCAGTCATCGAGGATATGGACCTTCATAGCACGCCTTCAGCCTTGTCCCGAAAGCGCCTTGATCGCCCGGCTGACGCGCTCGTGCAGGAGGTTCAGATCACCCTGGTCCTGCGCCTGCTCCATGCGGTGACACAGATCCTTGCGCAGGGCTTCCAGCTCCTGACGGATGCGGCTGATGTGTTCGAAATCGTTCATATCTGGCTCCTTGACGTCAATGGGAGAGGAGGACGGGGATCGTGGTGTGCGACAGGATCTCCGATGTTACGCCCCCCAGGAAATCCTCACGGAACTTGGAATGCTCATAGGCTCCGAGCACCAGCAGCGATGGGTCGTGCTTGCCACACCACGTCAGCAATGTTTCGGCGACGGGATGGGTGCTCGGCCAGTCTTCGTGAACGGCGCTGACGCCGTGCCGCTCGAGATGGCGCAGAAGATCCTCCACCGGCCAGTCCCGGCGCGGCCCGACCGTCAGAACGCTGACCTGGCCATCGTCTTCAAGCAGGCGCAGGCTGTCCGACAGGGCACGCGCCGCGGCACGCCCGCCGTCCCACACAAGCGCCGCATGGCCGTGATCGGCGCCCGCGTCATAGCCACGCGGGACGACGATCACCGGGCGCCCCGACAGCAATGCGATGCGATCCGGATGCAAGGTGACGTGCTCGTCATCGGTGTCGGAATGGTTGCCTACAACGAGCATGTCGTAATGCCGCGCGGCCTCCGACAGCACGGCATCGACACGCCCCGTCACCCCCTTGAGCTGGAGCGCATTGGCAAGCCCCAGCGCCGCGCGCTCGGTTTCGAAGCGCGCCTCGATGTCCTGCAGCAGGCCAGTGCTGGCGGCCTCCAGCAGAGCGCGGGCCTCGCGTGGGATCCAGCGGGACCGGCTATCGATCACCTCATGTGTCGTATGCGCCAGCATGGCCGTCACATGGGCGTCGAAGCGTTTCGCGAGCGCCGCCGCATAGCGCAGGGCCGCCACCGACCCATCCGACCCGTTGAAGGCCACCAGAAGGTTCATCACCGGCATGTCAGTGCCCTCCCCAGACGGTTGCGGGGACATAGACGTGGCCATCCGCCAGCTTGCGTGCGGTCCGCAGCAGCCCCGCAGAGTTGAGCTTGAACTGATTGTTCAGTTCGAAATCCACCAGCACCTCGATGGTGCCGGAGGCATGTTCCAGCACGACATTGGCCGGGCTCTGTACCGGGCGGTCCAGCAAACCATCCGCAACGGTCCCCGGCGTCAATGCGCAGGAGGCAAGGCATTGCGATCCGGTCACCGCCATCGAAGGATGCGTTGTCCACGGCATGAAGTAGCGGGTGCATATCGTGCCGCCGTCCCGTGCCGGGGCCAGCAGGCCGAATTTTGGCGTCACCGATTGCGCCACGTCGCCCATACCCATCGCGGCACCTGCCTGCAGGCGCACCGCCTCCATCCGGGCAAAGAAGTCGCGGTTGTCGTCCAGCTCCTGAACGCTTTCATAGCCGGTCAGGCCGAAATCCGCTGCGCGGGCGATGACCATGGGCATGGCCACATCCATGCAGGTGACCTCAATCCCGTCGAAGCTGTCGCGCAGGTTGCCTGTGGGGAGGAACGCGCCGGTGGACGATCCCACCACGCCCATGAAGTTCAGCGCAATGGGCGCCGCCGTGCCAGGCACCCCGGCAATCGCCGCGTCTCCGCCGTAGCGCATCGCGCCGCCCGGCGTCTGGACCCGCGCCAGCACGCGCGCGTCGGTGTTGACGGCGCGGATGCGGACCTCTGTCTCGTCGCCCGTGGGCGCGACCAGCCCCATCTCTACCGCTGCCGGCCCGACGCCCGACAGGATGTTGCCACAGGTGGGTTTGTAGTCCACCAGCCGGTCCTCGACCGAGACTTGGGCAAAGAAGTAATCCACGTCGGCCCAGTCATCGTCTGATGGCGAGAGCATCGCCACCTTGGTCGTCACGGCGACACCGCCGCCAATGCCGTCGATGTTGATCACGTGGCCCGATCCGACGACCGCCAGCAGCACCTCGGACAGCGTCTCGCGGTCCTGAGGCAGATCGGCGCGGTTGAAGTAAGGCCCGCGCGAGGTGCCCCCGCGCATGAAGACGTAGGGAATCCCTGTCTGTGTCATGTCAGTCATCCTGTTGGATCAGTTCAGCGGCCACGGCAGGTCGGTCACGTCCTGCAGCAGTCCCGGCGGGAAATCACGGTTCAGTGCCCCGGCCATCACGCACATCAGCGCGATGCCTGCGGCGGTGAGGATCAGCGTCTTCGGCCAGCCCGCCTGCGCGCGCACCCGCAGGAACGACACAAGGAAGCCCAGCAGCGCGAGAATGAAGCCAAGCACATAGGTTGCCGCGATCAGCCCCACGAACCACGCCAGCGTCGACCACAACCCATAGGGCGCGTCGGCGTCCTCTCCGGCCATTTCCTTGTCGGCGAAGATGCTGTCGGTCTCCGGGCGCAGCAGCATCTGCACCAGCACGATCAGCACGGCAGCCAGCGTGATGCCCCCCACGACCAATGGCACGATCTTGTCGGTCATGTTGTAGTCGGGGATCATGCTCGCATTGATCAGCGCGGCCACGACATAGGCCAGAAGAACCATCAGGAAGACCAGCGGCGCGCGCTTTGATCCGGCTTGGACGTCGCCCTCGGCCATGATGGATTTCGCCTGCCGCAGACCCAGCACCACCGACACCACCGTGATGATCAGCAGCACGATGACAATCGGCGAGAAGATGTATTGCATCCCTGCCTCGAACGAGTCGCGAAAGCGGAAGGACGCGATCTGGAACGCCTGGTTGGAGAATTTCTCGACCGGATTGGACAGCACGAAGCCGATCAGGAAGGCCGGACGCGACCAGTCGAAGCGTCGCAGGAAGATGCCGATCAGACCGATAGCAAACAGCGCGAGGATGTCTTCGAAGTTCTGGCCAGACTGGAACGCGGCGAAGCTGATCAACATGAACAGGAACGGAGCGAGATAGGTGAAGCGGATCGTGGTCAGACGTGCGATCCCGCCCGAGGCCGCGATGCAGAGCAATGTGCCGACCACGTTTGCCAGCGCCAGCAGCCAGACGATGGAATAGGTGATGTCGAGATTGTCACGCAGCATCGACGGGCCGACTTCGATGTCGCCCGAACCTAGCAGGGCAATCGCCCCGATGAAGATCGCCATCGACCCAGAACCGGGGATGCCGAACAGCAGCGTCGGCACCAGCCCGCCGCCTTCCTTGGCGTTGTTGGAGCTTTCCGGCCCGACGACGCCGCGGATCTCGCCCTTACCGAAGTTCGACTTGTCCTTGGTGGTCTGCACCGCGTGGCCGTAGGCGATCCAATCTACGACAGACCCGCCGAGGCCGGGGATCACACCCACGACCACGCCGATCAGTGAGCAGCGCAGCGACAGCCACTTGTTGGCGACCCAGTCGCGCACACCGTCGCCCCAGCCGGCGCCGAGTTCGGCGTTCTTGGCAATAGCGCGATCCTGGCGCAGCAGGCTGACGATCTCCGGCACGGCAAAGACGCCAAGGCCCACGATCACCAGCTGCAGCCCGTCGGTCAGGTAGGGAATGTCATAGGTGGCCATGCGCAGGCTGCCGCCCGCGTCGGCCTCGCCGATGGTCCCGATCAGCATGCCCAGACCGGCTGCCGCAAGGCCCTTGAGCGCAACGCGCCCCGCCAGAACCGCCACCATGGACAGGCCGAGGATCGAGATCATCAGCATTTCCGGCAGTCCGAAGGCCAGCACCAGCGGCCGCGCCACCACGATGAACAGCGTCAGGAAGGCCGCACCGACCAGCCCGCCGAACAGTGACGAGGTAAAGGCTGCCGACAGCGCCCGCGCCGCCTGCCCCTTTTTCGCCAGCGGAAATCCGTCCAGCACCGTCGCCTGTGACGCCGAACTGCCGGGAATGCCCATCAGCACCGACGCAAAGGTGTCGGAGGTCGGCACGACGGCCACCATCCCCACCATCAGTGCCAGCCCCAGCACCGGGTCCATGCCGAACATGAACGGCAGAAGCAGCGACAGGCCCGCGATGCCGCCAAGCCCGGGGAAGACCCCTACGGCAAGGCCCATGACGACGCCAAGGACAAGGTAGCCCAGGACGGCAGGTTGCAAGATCATGGCCCATGCCTGGCCAAGCGCAGGCAGGGCGGTGACGAAAAGGTCCATCACACCGGCTTTCGTTTAAGTTGTGAAGAAAGGAGGAGGACGGTCCCGCGTCAGGCCAGAGGCCGCGCGGCGGGACCGTCCGAAACGGCGCTTATTTCAGCGTCACGCCATAGGCTTCTTGCAGCCAACTCTGGACGTAGGCCTTGGCCTCCGGCGACACGGTAGTGCCGGTTTCGGTGGCGCGCTTGGCGCCTTCGCCGACGAACACCTCGTACTTGCCCACCTGCTTTGCCGCGATGGTGGCGAAGTCGTCGCGCGAGCGCACCGCGTCAAAGGCCTCTGCAAAGGTCGCGGCGACGTCATCCGGGGTGCCCGCGGGGAGGAAGGCGATCTTCTGCACCGGGAACCCGGCCACGAAAAAGGCTTTCCACGCGTCCCATGCCTCGCCGGAGGTCTCGCAGCCATCGGTGGCCTCGCAGACTTCCTTGAAGGTGGGGATATCCGGGAAGGTGGGGTCGCGCACGATGTTGCCGTCGTCGTCCAGTGCGCCCCAGGTCATCATCGGCACAGCCTTGCCTTGCTCGGCCAGATCCGCCGAGGCACCGAGGTAGCCCGACGACGTCTGGTAGTCGATCGTCGCCTCGCCGCGTTCAAACATCAGGCGGCCGTCACCACGCCCCTTAATGCCGAAAACCGGCTCCACGTTCATGCCCAGCATTTCCCAGGCCAGCAGCGGCACCAAGTCGAGGCGCGTCGCGCCCTGCGAGCCGTAGATGAAGTCGATGTCTTGAAGGTTGTTGGCCGAACCGTCGAATTTCTCGCCGTCCTCGGTGTTCAGGTAGGCCACGCCGCCGGTGCCCGAGGCCATGACCGGCACCCAGTCGCTGTATTCATAGCGCACACGCGGATCGCCCAGCAGGTAGGGGAACTGGGTCGAGCCGGAGGTGCCGAACAGCAGCGTGCCGTCGTCGTATTCCTGCTCCTGGAACCAGTTCGCCCCCTTGGTCGAGCCTGCACCCGGCATGAATTTCACCACGACGGTCGGGTTGCCCGGCAGTTCTTCGGACAAAAGCGGCGCGAAGAAGTTCCCCCATTTAGCAGATCCGCCGGTTTCCGAGAACGGGATCACCCATTCGATCGTCTTCCCGGACATGTCGACTTCGGCCAGCGCCGGGGCTGCAATCAGTGTGGCTGCCGCAACCGAGGTTGCAAGTTGCTTGATGGTCATTGGTGTCCTCCCATAGACCTTGCGGATGCCGACCACGGGCCGGCACACTCTGTTTTTATCTCAAGGGAATGATTCCCTCCTCCAGCGGTGCTATCTTGCCGTTCAAACCTTGCGCGAAACTTGCGCAACATGACGAAGTAGTAACCATGCGCATTGCCGTCATCGAAGACAACGAAGCCCTCGCCCAAGGCATCGCCTTCAGGTTGAAGGACCGGGGCCATGCGGTGGACCTTCTGCATGATGGAACGGAGGCGGATGCTTTCCTGTCGCGGGAGGGCGCAGACCTTGTAGTCCTGGATCTGAACCTGCCCGGCATGGATGGAATTGATGTCTTGCGGGCACTGCGCCGCAGGGGCGACGGCACGCCCGTGATCTTGCTGACCGCCCGATCCGAGACCGCAGAGCGTGTGGCGGGGCTGGACGCCGGGGCGGATGATTACCTTACGAAACCCTTCGAGATGGACGAACTGGAGGCGCGGCTGCGCGCCATGGCGCGGCGCAAGGAGCTTGAATTCAGCGCGCGCGACCCCCTTGGACCACTCATCTTTGACCGATTATCCCGCCAGCTGTTGCAGGACGAGTCGCCGCTGGACATCCCCCGCAAGGAGATCGCCACCCTGGAATGCCTGCTGGAACGGCGCGGCCGGATCGTATCCAAGGCGCAACTGATCACACATGTCTATGGCACTGGATCGGACGCCGAAGACAGCGTGATCGAGCCGCATGTCTCGCGCCTGCGTAAAAGGCTCGACCCCTTCGGGATCAAGATCAAGACAGCCCGCGGACTTGGCTACATGCTCGAGATCGTCGCCCCATGAAGGCGCTGTCGCTGCGGATGCGGCTGGTCCTCGTAATCCTGCCGCCGCTGCTTGTGGTGTCCATCATGTTGGGCTGGTGGCGCTTCTATGTGGCACAGCACACCTCTGAAGAGCTCTTTGACCGTAGCCTGCTGTCCGCAGCACTGGCGATTTCGCGCGATGTGGCGATCTCTGAAGGCGATGCGCTGTCGCCCGGCACGCGCCGCGTGATCTCGGACGCGGGCGGCGGCGAGCTGTTCTACCATGTCACCGGGCCGGGCGGCATCTACGTCACCGGCTACGCCTACCCTCCCCGCCCGGAAACGAAGGTCGAGCACGACGTGCCCTTCTATTACGTCGCGCAATACCGGGGCGAAGAAATGCGCGTGCTACGCCTGATCGAAAGCCGCACCATCGGCAACCTCTCCGGCGAGACTGTCGTCACGGTCTGGCAGCGCGTCAGCGAACGTCGCGCCTTTGCGCGGGAACTCGCCCTGCGCGCTGCGGCGCTCATCGCTGGTCTGATGACAGCGCTGGCGCTGGTGATCTGGTTCGGCGTGCAGATCGGGCTGCGCCCGCTCAACAACCTGCAGGAGGCGATCCGCAAACGCTCACCGGACGATCTGGGGCCAATCCGCCGTGCTGTCCCGAAAGAGGTGTCAGGCATCGTTTCTACACTCAACCGCCTGTTTGGACAGGTACAATACAGCATCGAAACGCATCAGGCCTTCATCTCGGATGCAGCGCATCAGCTGCGCAATCCGGCCGCTGCTGTGCTGGCCCTGGCCGAAACCCTGCCCGACGTGCGCGACCCGGCGGCGCGCACCGCGCGTCATCACGAACTGATCAAGGCGGCCCGCTGGTCCGCCCGGCTGTCGGAACAGCTGCTGTCACTGGAACGGCTGCGCTACGATACCGGGACAGTGATGGGCCCCCTTGATCTGAACACGGTTGTCGAGGAGACCTGTCGCAACTTCGCGCCCAAGGCGCTGTCACGGGATCTCGGCTTCGTTATGGACACCGCACCCGATCCGCTGGTGGTCGCGGGCAACCCGATGCTTCTGGGCGAAGCTGTCATGAACCTGTTGGAGAACGCGTTGATACACGGCGGACCGGACCTGCGCAGCATTGCGGTCCGCACACTGCCAGACGGCGACAAATGCGTCGTGCTGATCGAAGACGACGGCGAGGGTATCCCCGAGGATCAGACGGACGCCGCCTTTCGGCGCTTCTCACAGTTGCGCAACGGTGAGGGATCGGGTCTGGGGCTGGCCATCGTTGAACAGATAGTGCAGCGGCACGGCGGCAATGTGCGCCTTGACAGCGGGACCGGCGGGCTGACCGTGAGGCTGGTGCTGCCGCGCGCCTGATCGCCTGAACCGATGGATGGGGCATGCTGAAATACGCCCCACTCGATATTCACTCTCAGCTTTCGCTAGGCGACAGGGGCCACACCGGTTGCACGCGCCACCACGACCAGCTGCTCTGGGCCTCGGCCAGAATGACGGCGTGCGTTGGTCCAGCCAGCCACGATCATGGTTAGTCCGCCGATGGCAAGCGCCGTCCGAAGCAGCGCACCGGCATGACTGAAGAGCCATCCCTGCACCGCGCGGGACAGCAGGTCGGTGCCGACCACTGCCGTCACGGCCACATGGATGATGTCGAGCCATCTTTCCTGCAGCAGCACCGCCGGAGTAGGAGAACATTAAGGCAAAGCGGAAGCTGCCGATGGCATCCGCAAGGCTCATGAACCAATGCGCGTTCAGGCATTCAGCCCTGAGTTTGCTGTTGAAGGTGAGGAGGGATCAGCAAACAGTCCGGGGGAGTGTTTGCCCCGACGCAAGATGAATCCGTTGTCGCTCGGTTTGCCCGGTCGTGAGAAGCCCAGCGTGACATCGTTGGCATAGGCCCAGAGATCGACGTCGCGAGAGATGAACTCGCTGCCGTTGTCGACCCTGATCGTTCTTGGATACCCGATCTGCCCGCAGATCCGTTCGAGCGTCTGCACGACGTCCTCGCCCCGGTAGGTGAAGTGTGGATCGGCTGCCGGGCAGAGGCGTGAGTGCCTGTCGACAACGATCAGGATGCGCAGCTTTTTGCCCAAGGCGAGCTGGTCGTGGAGAAAGTCCATCGCCCACACATCGTTGGGTCCAATGGCCTCCTGCTGTCGATCTCGTGGTTATCGTTCTACTGTGCACCGCTGGGCGAGACCGAGATGAACCTGGCACTGGTGCAGGTAATCGACCGGCAGTTCCCGGAAACCCCGTTCTACTGCGTCCAGCAGATGACCTGCCACATTCAAAACGAGGGCCACGCCGCCCATGGCAGACAGCCGCCCGCCGTGGTCTACTTCAACCCACCAGCAGAGCCAGAGAATGGCTTAAACTATCTCGGAAGCTGTCCAAGACACGGAGAGTAGGTCACTACTCATACCTAAGCGGAAGTCCCGCAGGAGGCGTGTGGGCGTGGATCGGTCGCTCTACAGACTACGCAACCTGGAAGAACGCTGCTTCAACAAGCTGACGAATGCCCGGCGGATCGCGACCCGTCACAACAAAGCCACTGAGAGCGTCCTGGGCTGTGTCGACATCGCCTCGATCCGGTTGTGATTGCGACCGTTATCATGATGACCCAAACTCCTAGGTCAGGCTTGATTGCAGCGCCAACAGTGGCAGCGGTCAAAATTCGATCCAGGTCAGGCTCGGACCAAGGTTGAAGATCCGCGTTGCGCCCAGCTGAGACTTCTGCCCGGCGCAATGGTGGATGTGCCCGCAGAGGTGCAGCCTTGGCGGCCTTTCCCCCAGCAGTTCGCGCAGGGCCTGACTTCCCCCACATCGTCCGTCAGCCTGATGGTCGAGGACACCGTACGGCGGCGCATGCGAAACCAGAATGGCATCTTCCGGACATGACCGAAGCATCATGCGTGCGGCGTCTTCGGAACGGCTTTCACTCCAAGGCGCATCCTTCTGGAAGGGGATTTCGCGGCCAATACCGTAGAAGGTTACCCCACCAAACGAGACAGTATCCCCGTCGAGATAGTGAAGCATGGGTGCCGCCTCGCAGGCAGCGCTCAATTCGGCGGAGTTGTCGTGATTGCCAGACACGACAACCAGAGGCGCAGCCACGTCTGACAGGACATCAAGGGTATCTGCCAAGCCAAGGCCGCGCATGGCGAAATCTCCTGCGCCCACCAGCACGTCAGCATTAGCACTGGCCGCCACAATCTGTGCGGCAGTTTCGCGATCTCGGTGAAGGTCGCTAAACGCAAGGATCCGCATCATCTTGTCCTTTCTGAAAAGTGGCTCAAAGCCCGATGGCCCGATAGGCTGCCGCAATTTCTCCTACTGCGAGGACATAGGCTGCCGTGCGCAGATCCTGCACCGAGGTTCCCCGATCGTTCACCAGCCGCGACATAGCCGCATAAGCAGACCGCATCATCTCCTCAAGCCCCGACCGCACGAGATCAATCTCGGCCCCGGCGCGCAGGAATGTGCTCTCGTGCTCTTCGGGAAAGCTATTTCCGGTCATCAGCTCGAGGGTTCGGGCCAACCTGTGATTGCCCACCTCGGTGCGCCGCCGCTCCATAAGGCCGAACGGGATATGCGTGAGGTTCTTTACCCATTCGAAGTAGCTCACCACCACGCCGCCGGCATTGGCGAAAAGATCTGGAATGACAGTGATACCGCGATCTCTCAGGATCCGGTCGGCGGCGTAGGTTGTCGGCCCGTTTGCGGCCTCCACCACCAGGCGGGCCTGCAGCCGCGCGGCATTGCCCTCGTGGATCACGCCCTCAATGGCCGCCGGGATCAGGACGTCGCAGGGGTACTCGAGATCAGAGGCATCGGGCGGCGCGACCTCGCCACCCTCAAACCCAATTACGGTCCGTGCCCTGTCGAGATGCGCCCGCAACGCCACGATGTCGATGCCTTCCGGGCAGGTGACGGTGCCGGTCCGTTCGATCACCCGTACGATGCGGCAGCCATCCTCTTCGCTCAGGAAGCGGGCGGCGTGATACCCGACATTGCCAAGACCCTGCACCACGATGCGAAGTGCGCCCATTTCTCCAGACGCGAACCCCGCCCGCCGCCAGTCGGTTTCGGTCTGGAAGAACTGGTGCAGCGCATACTGCACGCCCCGCCCGGTCGCCTCCGTCCGCCCCTCGATCCCGTTGCCGCCAACCGGTTTGCCGGTTACGCAGCCCATCGCGTTGATGTCTTGTGGCCGGTGCCGCCGGTACTCATCCGCAATCCACATCATGTGGCGTTCGTTGGTCCCCATGTCCGGCGCGGGAACGTTCATGGCAGATCCCAGGAAGTTGTGCGTTACCAACTCCTGCGCGAAGCGCCTCGTGATCTTTTCTAGGGCCGCCTCGCTCCAGTCGGACGGGTCGATGGCCAGCGCTCCTTTCGATCCACCGAACGGCAGCCGCATCAGGGCACATTTATAGGTCATCAGGGCGGCAAGCGCCTCGACCTCTTCCTGGTTGGCCCCGGGCGAGAAGCGGATGCCGCCCTTGGCTGGCGAGTTGTGCGTCGAATGCACCGACCGCCAGCCGGTGAAGGTGTGCATGCGCCCGTCGAGACGCACTCCGAACCGGGTAACATAGGTTGCGTTGCAAACGCGTATCTTCGTGGCGAGCCCTTCTTCGAGTTGCAGGCAGGCAACGGCATCGTCGAACATGGCGTCGACGTCGGCAAGAAACTGGGTGCTGGACATGATGGCTCCGTGTGTCCCGATGGCCAGGAGGTCGCGGAGGAAGAGACTGCCCCCTCCCCTGAATTCTGTTCAGCGCAGGAAGCGCTTTTCGATCTGCTTCACATCGTCCATGTCCTGAAGGCGGAAGATTTCCGACACCGGCACGATCTCGTCGTTCGCAGTCTCGATTCCCCCTTCGGCGATGATTTGGGCGAAAACCTTCTGCATCCCGGTCACGGCAGCGCGGATGGCATGGTTGCCGTAGATGAGCATGCCGACCTTGCCGAACGCAGCCGCGCGAGCCTCAGTCATCTGAGGATAGGCCGTCGGTACGATCACGATGGGAACGGCCCCGTTCCAGGCGTTGATGAAGCTCTCGATCTCATCGGGGGTCTTCTGCTTGGAGTGGATCAGGATCATGTCCGCGCCCGCGGCCTCATACGCCCGCGCCCTCTCCAATGCCTCAGCCTCGCCACGCCCGGCGATCAGGGCCTCGACGCGGGCAATGACGAGAAAGTCGGGATCCTGCCGCGCGCTCACCGCCGCCTCGATCTTTCCCTGGTTCTCGGGGATCGGCAAAAGATCCTGACGGCCCCCAGCGATCAGAGACGTGACCTTGGGAAAGGCCTTGTCCTCGATCACCACCGCCGAGGCGCCTGCCGCCTCGAACTGCTTCACGGTGTGTATGACATTCACCGCATTGCCATATCCCGTATCCACATCGGCCACGATCGGCAGCGACGACCGGTCGGCCATGCGCCGCATGTTATCGAGATGCTGGGTCATCGACACGAGCGAAACGTCCGCGAGCCCCATGGCGGCCGAAAACTCGAAGCCGCTGGCCCAGATCGCGTCGAAGCCCGCTTCCTCGACCAGACGGGCCGACATCGGGTCATGCGCCGCCATGACGCGGGCCATGCCGCCAGACGAAATGATCTCACGAAGGCATTTGCTGGTAGGTCTCATAGTCGGGTGTCCTTGATTTGTGGAATGAATGTCAGGCAGCAAGGGCCGCGACGGCGGCGGCAATGGCGCTGCAGGCCTGCCGCAGCTCCTCTTCCGAGGAGGCATAGGAAATGCGAATGAAACCGTCGGCCAGGAAGCCCGACCCGGGCACCACCGCGACACCTGCCTCCTCCATCAGGTACATGGCGAAATCCATGTCCGTTTCGATCCGCTTGCCGGAGGGCGCGGTGCGGCCCAGCAGGGCGTCGCAGGCGACAAAGACATAAAAGGCCCCGTCAGGCGTGCGGCACGACAGGCCATCGACCTCGTTCAGCAGTCCCACCACGAGATCCCGGCGCGCCTGGAAGGCCTTGCGGAACTCCGGCAGGAAGCTCTGATCGCCGGTCAGCGCCTCGAGCGCAGCATGTTGCGCAATCGAACAGGTGTGGGAGGTCGACTGGCCCTGTACGGTGTTCATCGCCTTGATGAGCTCCAGCGGGCCAGCCGCATAGCCCACGCGCCAGCCGGTCATGGCATAGGACTTGGAGACCCCGTTGACCGTCAGCACGCGGTCCGCAAGATCCGGCGCGACCTCGGCCATGGTGGCGAAGGCGGCATCGCCATAAACAAGATGCTCGTAGATGTCGTCTGCGAGAACCCAGACATCGGGAAAGTCGCGCAGCACGGCGGCCAGCGCCTGCAGATCGTCACGTGAATAGACGGCCCCGGTCGGGTTGGAGGGCGAGTTGAGCATCAGCCACTTGGTGCGGGGACCAAGCGCCGCCCGCAGCGCCTCGGGCCTGAGGATGAACCCGTTTTCGACCCGGGTCTCGAGGGCCACTGGCGTTCCGCCGGCCAGTTTGATCATCTCGGGGTAAGACACCCAGCAGGGCGTCGGGAACACCACCTCGTCGCCCTCGTCAAGGCTTGCCACCAGCGCGTTGAACAGAAGCTGCTTGGCGCCACACCCGACGGTGACCTGATCGACCGAGAAGGTCAGCCCGTTCTCGCGGCTGAACTTTTCAACCACGGCCTCGCGCAGCGGCGTGATGCCGGCAACCGCCGTATACTTGGTGTGCCCGGCGGCGATCGCATCGGTTGCGGCCTTGCAGATGTTGGGCGGTGTCGCAAAATCGGGCTCGCCCTGGCTGAGCGTGATGATGGACTTGCCGTCTGCCCGCAGGCTGGCCGCGAGGGCGGTCATGGCTTTGGTCTGCGACGGTTTCACCGCCGCCAGCTTCGAGGATAGGATTCCCATGGTCTTGTCTTTGCCTTTCGGAGTTGGGTGAAGCGGCCCCCGAGGGGGCCGCCCCAAAGTGTTCAGCCGCGTGCCTCGGCCCAGAGGTCGAGCAGGCGCTCGCGCTCGTCTCCGGCGGCGGTCTGGTCGATCTCGACAATGCTCACGTCTTTCATCAGCGGCAGACCGCTTGCCGCGATTGCCTCATCGAGATCCCCGCGCGAGGGCCGCCGGAAGGTCAGTTCGAAAAGCTGCTGCTGGAGGTCGCGCGACAGCAGGATGTCGTAGACCCGCTTCGCGTCCTCGGGGTTCGGGCCGTCCTTCACCAGCGCCATGCCTTCGGGCGACAGGAAGGTCCCATCGGAGGGATAGGTGAGAGAGATCTCGTCCTGCCCGCCGGCGACGTAGCGCTGCGCGGCGTACTCCATGGTCATGCCAACCGGGTATTCGCCCTGGGCGACGGCCTTGTAGACGCCGCTTGTGCTGCCCTGCACCTCGACCACGTCCGCCAGCTTGCGCACCCCGTCCTCGCCGTAGAGCTGGTAAATGCCGTAGAGCTGCGCGTAGGCCGAGCTGGAGTTGGCCGGATCTGCCATCGTTACCTTGTCCTGCCATGCGGGATCCATCAGGTCCTGCCAGCTCTCGGGGGCGTTGCCATCGAGCACATCGGCGTTCACCATGAGCACCATGACGTGGGTGTTCGTGCCGGTCCAAGGGTCGTCCAGCGCCTGAAGCGACGGCAACAGGTTGTCGGCCTGTGGCGTGTCATAGCCACTGAAAAGCTCGGAGAACCCGGCAAGGGTCGAGAAGCCGCTGCTCCAGAAGAGGTCCGCCGCGGGGGCGGATTTCTCGGCGTCGATCCGGCGCAGAAGCGAGCCCGAGCCGCCACCGATAACATTGACCCGGATGTCGGGCGCCTGCTCGTTCAGCGCATCCAGCACCAGCGCAACGGCATCCTCGCTGTTGGAGGTGTAGAGGTTCACGTCTGCAGCCAGGGTGGCTGACGCAGACGACACTGAAAGTGTCGCCGATACGGCAAGAAGGGTGAAAGCATTTGGGAAAGTCATGGTCTTCGGTCCTTTGGTTAAGATGAGAAGAGACGGACTTTCATCACCTTGATCCCGACAAAGACCGGAACGAGGATGATGATCATGTTGATGACGCCGAAGGCCGAGGCCCGGGCCATCAGATCGGAAGAGATCAGGCGGAAGATCTGGATCGGCAGCGTCTCCTGCCCGGCCTGGTAGATGACCACGCTGGCGCTCAGCTCGGCCACGGTCGTCACCCAGGTCAGGATCGCGGCCGCCGCGATGCCCGGTGCCATGAGCGGCAGCACAACGTTGCGAACCGACCGCATCGGCGGCACGCCAAGGCTGACCGACGCCTCCTCGAGCGAGTTGGAGATGTTGTGCAGGTTGGACGAGGCATTGCGGACACCGAAGGGCAGCCGCCGCACCATCATGGCAAGCACCATGAGCATCGCCGTTCCGGTCAGCACCACCGGCCCACTGTTGAAGCCCTGGGCCAGCGCGATGCCCAGCACAGTCCCCGAAATGGTCAGAGGAAGCAGCAGCAGGTAGTCCACCGCTGGACTGAGCGCCGTGCGCTTCTTGATCAGCAGGTACGACACCAGCGTTGCGAAGGTGACGCCAAGTACAGTGGCAAGCGACGCGAACTTCAGCGAGTTGACGATCACCGGCATGTTGAAGGTCCAGATGCGCTGGTAATGCTCGAGCGTGAACTGCCCCCAATAGAGCACCGGCCCCCGCGAAACGGTGAAGGATCCGACCAAGACCACCAGCGCAGGAAGAAGCGAGAGCAGGATGATCAGCCCGGCCAGCCCCGACACGACGATGGATTTCCAGCCGCGCAGCCGAATACGGGGCGGCGTGCGACCGGCCACCATTTGGTAGTTACGCTTGGCGAGGTAACGCTTCTGGATGAACAGCACGGCAGCGACCAACAGGATTGAGACGGTCGCCAGCGTCGATTGCATCGTCGGGTTTCCGCCGAGTTCGCTGATGAAGCTCTGGTAGGTCATGACCGACAGCAGGGCGACCCGCTGCGCCAGGGCAATCGAGATCGCGAAGTTCCCGACCACAAGCGTGAAGACGATCAGACCCGAGGACAGTACTGCCGGCATGATGGTGGGAAACACCACCCGCAGATAGGTGGGCAAAGGCGCGGTCCCGAGGCTCTGCCCGGCTTCTTCAAGACTGTGATCGACGCCGCGCAGCGCTGCCAGAGCAGCAAGGAAGATGTGGACGTAGAAGGTCAGCGTCATCACATAGACTAGCCCGAACCAGCCGTAGAAGCGCGGAAACTCCAGACCGATCGCATCGAACAGGTTGGTGACAAGTCCGTTGTTCCCGAAGACCATGACCCAGGACTGAGCCGAGATCAGCTCGGGAATGATCAGCACCGACAGCGGGAGCAGCATGATGACGTTGCTGAAGGGAACCTCGTAGCGGGCCACTACGAACGCAAGGAACACGCCGACGATTGTGCAGGTACAGGTGACAACGACCCCGAGGATCATCGTGTTCATCAGCGCTTCGAGGTAGCGGCCACGCGTCATGAAGGTAGCGAACCCGTCAAGAGACAGCCCCCCGCCCTCCCCGATGAAGCTGCGGGCGAGGACACCAAGAATGGGATATCCGACGAAAATGAGAAGGAAGACGAGAGCAAGGACCGTCAGAAGCACCCAGGGAAAGAACCGGTTCACGCGTCCCCCTCCGGCACGAAGACCGACTTGCTCCCAAGGCTGATGACAACCGCGTCACCGCGTCCGATGCTGGTGCCGCCATCCTCACCGAAGGTCTCGACATGCATGTCCCGACCGTCCGCAAGCGCGACGTGATAGCTCGTGCGGTAGCCCTGAAACTGAAGTGAGACGACATGTCCCTGAAGCTGCCCCTCGCCGGGATCGGCGCCTTGGGATGAACGGAGCCCAAGATTCTCAGGCCTCGCGACCATGAGATAACGCCCCGTCTGCGACTGCCGCGTAATGCGCCCCGAAACCTCGGTTCCCATCACGCGGAAGCGGTGAAGCCCTCCGGCTACTTCCCCCAGCAGTTCCGCGGGCAGCAGGTTGGCGGAGCCGACGAAGTCGGACACATAGGCCGTCTCGGGGCTGCGGTAGACATCGACCGGCGCGCCGCACTGATCGATGCGACCATTCTTCATCACCGCGATCTCGTCGGACATCGCCAGCGCTTCTTCCTGATCGTGGGTCACAAAGATGGTTGTGGTTTTGGTTTCAAGCTGCAGGCTGCGGATCACGTCCCGCATCTGTACCCTCAGCGAAGCGTCGAGATTGGACAGCGGCTCATCCATGAGCAGCACCCGGGGCTCGATCACGAGCGCGCGCGCCAATGCGACCCTCTGGCGCTGACCGCCGCTCATCTCGCTTGGCAGCCGGTCTCCCAGGCCGCCAAGCCCCACCCTGTCGAGATAGTCATGCACCTTCGTGCGGACCGTCCGGGCCGGGATGCGCCGCGCCCTCAGCCCGTAGGCGACATTGTCGAAAACCGTCTTGTCCGGAAAAAGGGCATAGTCTTGGAACACCATTCCCACACCGCGCCGGTGCGGCGAAATCCCGGTGATATCGTCACCGCCGAACAGGACCCGACCGGATGTCGGGGACACGAACCCAGCGACGATCCTCAAGAGGGTCGTCTTCCCGCACCCGCTTGGCCCCAGGAGCGTGAAGAACGTGCCGTCAGATATTTTCCGGCGGACACCCTTGAGGACCTCTACGCCGCCGTAGGATTTACTTACATCTTTCAAGGAAAGTTCAGTCACCGATTTACCCCGCTGGTGGTGTGTGTGCGGGGTATGATCGGCCCGCCTCTTTCGGCGAACCTAATGGCGACGCGGCGCGCAATCCCAGCGCGTTCCGCTAACCCATAAGTTAGTTTTACTTACATACTAACTTTATTTCGCCCATATTTTGCGCAAAATTCACTAAGATTATAAGTTTTTGTTACAATAGGCACGCCGCGCCAGCTTTGCAGTTCGCCCGCGCGTCCGATCTGCGCCGGTGTCAGGAATAGAGCTCCCACTCCACATCCTGCTTCGGCGCCTGCGCCTCGTCGTCCGATGTGTCTTTAAGCCAGGAAATGAGCCGCTCGACGTTGCGCAGGTTCCGGTTCTTGGTGTCATAGAGCGCATAGAATCCCGAGCCCGACACCTGATGTTCAGGAAACAGCGCCACCAGTCGGCCCGAAGCCAGTTCGTCCTCGACCAGAACGCGCGGGCACAGGCAGATCCCGGCGCCACTGCGGGCGGATGCGAGGCCCAGGAAGATGTGGTCGAAGATCTGCCCGGACAGCGTCTGGCTCGTCTCGATGCCAGCCTTGCGAAACCAGTTGGGCCAGGCAGAGATCCTGCTTTTGATATGCAGCAGCTTGAAGCGCAGCAGATCCGCAGGTTCCGTCACTGGATCACGCTCGATCAGCTCCGGTGAAGCGACCGCCACCGTGATGTCGTCGAGAATACGGGTGCATTCCATGCCAGTGCGTTTCATCGGAAATCGCCTGATGATGATGTCGCTGGCGTCGTACTCCTTACTCAGCAGGTCGGTTGTCGAGGTTTCCGTCCTGACCTCGATCCTAGGGTACTGGCGCTGAAACTCCGCGATGCGCGGCACCAGCCACTGCACCGAGAAGGTCGGAGTCGCGTTGACGCTGATCCGGTTGACCACATGCGAAACCGAAAGATTTTCTGAAGCAACGGCGATTTGATCGAGGCTCTCGGTCACATCCTTCAGAAAGGTACGCGCCTTCGGGGTCAGCGTGACCCCGTTCCCCTTTTTCTCGAAAAGCTTCTGATTGAAATACTGTTCAAGTATCTTGATCTGCTGACTTATTGCGCTGTGGCTGACGTTCAGTTCGGTTGCGGCCCTGGTCACGCTCTCGTGGCGCGCGGCGGCCTCGAAGGCGTAAAGGGCTTTCAGCGGAGGCAGTCGACGCATCTCATCGGTCTCTTTAACTAACACATTTGTTCAAAGAACACCGTAGGGCCGGAAGCCGTGTTCCGCTAGTCAGCAATCATGCCCGAGACCATGACACTCCCGCCGATTGGCGCACTGGCCGAGCAGGCCCAGCGCGTCACCATCCACCCCTCCGAGCGCGCCCTTCGCGGGCACGTCCGCCTTCCGGGGTCCAAGTCCATCACCAATCGCGCCCTGCTGATTGCGGCGCTGTCGCGCGGGACGTCGCGGATCTGCGGCGCCCTGCGCAGCGACGATACGCAGCACATGATCACCGCGCTGCGTGCGTTCGGGGTCAGCATCTCCGAAGGTGACGATCTCAAGATCTCACCACCAGCCCAATGGACCGCGTCGGGCGCACCGCTCTTTCTCGGGAACGCCGGAACGGCCATGCGGTTTCTGGCCGCCGCTGCCGTGCTTACAAACGGCCCGGTCAAGCTGGACGGGGATCGTCACATGCGCAAGCGCCCCATCGGACCGCTCGTGTCTGCGCTCCAGGCAGCCGGCGTTGCCATCGAAGCGCCGACCGGCTGCCCGCCATGCACCGTCATCGGCTCCGGGCGTTTCGCCGGCGGCGGCCTGCGGATCAGCGGGGCACTTTCGAGCCAGTACATATCGGCTCTCATGATGATCGCACCTTTGGCAGAGCGGCCCACCACGCTGCACATCGCCGAACCGCGGATCGACGCCAGCGGGTATCTAGATGTGACCATCTCCGTCATGCGTGCCTTTGGCGCAAAGATCACGCGCCGTGACGCACAGACCATCGGCATTACAAACAGCGGGTATCGCGCCACGCGCCTGAAAGTGGAGGCGGACGCCTCTGCGGCAACCTATTTCTGGGCTGCTGAAGCGCTCACCGGCGGCCAGCTGGACCTCGGCATCGCCCAGTCAGAGCAGCCGGACGTGATGGCGCGTGCGATCATGCGGCGATTTCCCGAGCTGCCCGACCACATCAACGGCGCGCAAATGCAGGATGCGGTCCCCGCCCTCGCCGTTCTAAGTGCCTTTTCGAACGGAGACGTCCATTTCACGGGTATTTCAAACCTACGCCACAAGGAATGCGATCGATTGCAAGTCCTGCACGAGGGACTGAACCGCATGCAACCCGGCCTTGCAACCCTTACAGGGAACGATCTGATTGTTCACGGCAGGCCAACCCTAGGACGCGACGCGCTCGACTGCGAGATAGACCCCCACTTGGATCACCGAATGGCGATGAGCTTCGCTCTCGCAGGGCTGCGCTGCCCCGGCGTATCCATTCTTGCCCCCGGATGCGTCAACAAGACCTTTCCAAGCTATTGGAAGCGCCTGGAAGATCTCGGGGTTATTCTCTCATTCGCTTAACACGTAACGCGTCATTTGCGCGACGGTTTACCAGAGCCTCGAGCGCAGAGATTGCAGAGATTGCAGAGCGTCACCCCGAGCTCGCGTGGCCACACGTGCTCCCCGGGTCCCGGCGGGCCAGCGAGCAATGCGTGTGGAAACCGCAACCCGGACAGACCAAGCACAACTGATGGAGGACATGGCTACCATGAAGGATCTGCTGTCGTCCGGCACTTCCGGCCCACACCGATCATTGGCCAGCTTAGGCTTTGCTGCAGCGCGGTTTGCCCATACCGGATCTTCACGTCGTCGCGCGGCATAGCCCAAGGCCCCAAGCTCAGCATGGCGGCCGAAGTTGCCCTTCGCTGCGCCGCTCCCCAATGTCTTGTCAGCCTTCAGGCTTAAGGGTCCGTACTCAGTGGTTAGTTACGTCGATGATCCTGCTGGGTGGACGGCGCGACTGGTCATCTGACTCGCGACAATAGAGACAGGCGAGATCATCCGGTGTGTCATCAAGACCCCATCGAGATGATCAAGTTCATGCTCAACAAGTTCGGAATGCGACGGACAAAGCCGTGCCAGGATTTGAACACGCCCATCAAGTCCACTGTACTCCATCGTAACCGAAGCACTTCGTGTCACCGCGACACTCGTTCCGGGCAGGCTAAAGCAGTCGTCCCAGACTGGTTGGCGCTTATCGGACGACCAGACGATCCGGGGATTGAGCGCCACGAACGTTCCCAGCTCACAGTCGAAGGCGACCATCCGAAAGCATGAACCGATCTGCGGTGCGGCCAGAGCCCGACCGAACCCCATGGTTCTTTTCAAATGAGCCAGGGTCTGCTGCAGGTCGTCTGCGTCTGTCCTCCAGCTATCCTTCTCGATGTCTACGGTCTCTGCTTTTGCGGTCAGGCGTGGATCGCCGAATAGCAGTACGTCACGAACAGGCATCAACTCGGCGCCTTCGTCTCTTGGCTGGGGTAAACCACGTCCTCGACGAAGCGCTTGTCCTTGTGCCAGGCCCAGTAAGTGCTCATGATGGCTCGGGTGACCGGCCCTACCGCGCCATCGTTCACGGGCGCTCCGTCAATCCGGGTGACGGGCATGACCCCGCCTGCGGTCGAAGTGATGAAGACTTCGTCCGAACTGCGTAGCGCGTCCCTTGTCAGGGTGCCTTCACGAACCGTCCTGCCCTGTTCGTGCCCGATCTCCATGACCGTGCGGCGCGTGATACCCCGCAGGACTCCATGCTCCGGTGTGATCAGGGCCCCATCGCGAACCGAGAAGGCATTGAACCCCGGCCCCTCGGCAATGTTGCCGTCGCTATCGAGCAGCAAGGCCGTTTCGCCGCCCCGATCGTAGGCGTCGAAAAGCCCCCCGATCAGATCGAGCCAGTGATAGTTCTTCACCCGCGGATCGACACTGCTTGGCGGGATACGGGTGGTGTTGGTTATGGTCACGTGCAAACCGCGCTTCATCTGCGCGTCATCAGCGACCGACCCGTAAGGCACGGCGAAGGCGAGGAACCTGTTGGTGGCCGCTCTCGGATCGCGGCTGAAATCCCGCGCCGTCCCGCGCGTGCAAACCATCTCGACATAGGCCCGCCGGTAACCGGAAAGCGAGACACAGTTGTGCAGGATCTCGCGAATTTCCGGAACGGACACCGGCAGCGTCATGCGAAGCCGCTCGACACCTGCCAGGAACCTTTCGATATGGGCATCCAGACGGAAGAACGCGCCGTCCCAGACGTGAACAGTGTCATACGTCGCATCCGAGTGCAGGAAGCCATAGTCGAGAACCGAGATCTTCGCTTGCGATACCGGGATGTACTGGCCGTCCTGCCAGGCGACGCCAGCGGGATAAGAGTGTGGGTCTGAATATTCCGGCGTGAGGTCGGGTGTAAGTCTCATTTGTGGTCGCGTCGCTTTGCTATTCGATCAGGACGCAAGCTAGCTTAAAGATGTGGTTATAATTGCTCGAATTACCGCATTTGTGCGAGTATTCTGTCTCAGATTAACCGCTCCAGAGAGGCAAGTTGACCAAGACATTGGATCAGACCGATCGCAGAATCCTGACGATCTTGCAGCAGGATGCTCGGCTGTCCGCCGACGCGTTGGCGGAACGGGTCGGAGCGTCCCGATCATCGATCCAGAGACGTTTGAAACGACTGAATGAAACCGGCGTCATCGCAAAAGAGGTCGCGCAGATCGATCCGGAGCAGGTCGACGATCAGATGACCTTCGTGGTCGAGGTCGAACTGGAACGGGAGCGCGTCGATCTGCTGGACGAATTCAAGCGGTCGATGATGGCTTTGGATGAAGTTCAGCAATGCTACTATGTCACCGGCCAGGCCGATTTCGTTCTTATCGTGCTGGCAAAGGACATGAAGGACTATGATCGCCTTACGCGTCAGGTTTTCGTTGAAAATCCCAACATCCGAAGGTTTGCCACATCAGTGGTCGTCGATCGTGTGAAAGCAAGCCTTCGAGTACCCATAACTGATTGAGCGATCTCTAGAAGCAGACATGCGGCAACGCGGCGGATCGTGGGTTTGGCAGGCAGCGGCCGCCGTCGCTCCCGGCCCGATACCGACCTTGGCCAGGATCACCGTTGCCGAAGCGCAGTCTCGAATGGCCGCTACAGATTCTGAAAATTTCGAACGTGATCATTGCCGACAAAGATCATATCCACCTGTCAGATCGGCAACTCCGACGTGGCCTTCTCTGTCGACACCACGATGGACGTTCTGAACTTACGGACATTCTTGTCGGCAAAGAAAAACCGATGCGTGAACGCCTCGTAATCCGCCATATCCTCGGCCATCACGACAAGGATGAAGTCCGCGTCCCCGGCAATGCAGTAACAATTGATCACCTGCCGATCCTCCCGCGCCTTGCGCTTGAAGGTGTTGATCTGGTCGAGACGATCTCGCTCGAGCTCGACCGCGACTATGGCCGTGATGCCAATGCCCAGGGGTTTGGGATCGAGGATGGCCACTTCGCGCTGAATTACGCCGGTCTCTCGGAGCGATCGCATCCTGCGCTGCACGGATGCCGTCGAGACCCCAATCATGTCGGCAAGCGTCTGAATCGATATCTTCGAGTTCCGCTGCATCTGATCGAGTAACTTCCGGTCCGTCGCGTCCATGACTTTCTCCCCTGCATCACACATCATACATGATGCGATCCGATCACTAAGTTGCCAAGATCGATATATTTCGCATCAGCTAATCCACCTATGTTGAGTGGCATGAAACACGGTGCCCTTACCATCCTTCCCCTTGCCCTCGGCGCAGCGGTCTACGGCTTCGCATTTGGGTTTCTGGCGGCGCAGGTCGGCTTTCCGTCGTGGGGCGTTGGCCTGATGAGCGCGTCCGTTCATGCCGGGTCGTCGCAGATTGTAGCCGTCGAGCAATTCGCCACGACGGGCACGGTCCTGGGAGCGGTGCTGGCCGGAGCCGCGCTAAACCTGCGCTACGTCGGCATGATCGCCTCGCTCTCGGACGTCTTGGTCGGGCTTTCGTGGCGGTGGAAGATCCTAGCGATCCACGTCACGGGTGACGAGAACTGGGCCCTGACCATGGCAGAGCGAGCGAAGTCGCCGGATATCGGCGCGTCGTTTCTATTGGGGTCGGGTTTCGTCATGATTTCTGTTTGGACCGCGTCGACAGTCGCGGGTGCGTCGATTGGAGCCGTGTTGCCCGACCTCGAACGCTTTGGCCTTGGCTTTGCGTTCACGGCCGCCTTCATTGCCATGGCGCGGGGCTTGTGGCGGGGCCGGCCGCAGGCTCTGCCTTGGGTCATTGCGGCGGGGGCGACGGCGGCCACAGTCTCCCTCGGGGTGCCGCAGGCATACGGGATCGTCATCGGGGCGCTTGTCGGGCTGGCGGCCTGCGCTCTGATGCGCCGCAAGAAGGAAGCTGTCGCATGAGTGGGCAATACTGGGCGGTGATCGGGCTGTTGGCCATCGCGGCGTTCGCGATCCGTGTGACCGGGCTTATCGCAGGTGGGCGCATCCGTGCGTCGCGTCACGCCTGGGTGCTGGATGATTTGCCCGGGCTGATCGTGGTCAGCCTGGTCGCGTCGTCGCTGGCCGGCCAACCCTTGGCGACCTGGATCGCAGCCGGTGTCGCGCTTGGCGTTGCAATTGGGACGAACCACGTTATTGCAACCATGGCCCTCGGTATGGCCGCCTTCGCGGGATTAGGGTGGCTGGGGGTTTGAGCGTTCCAGCCAGAACGCGCCTCAAAGACCTAAATCAAAGCCAATGCAATCTGGACTGGTCGACAGGGACAGCCGAGAACGGACGAAGACGTCGCTCAAACACCCCGCAGCATTTGGTAGTGAGAGCTCAAAGCAGACCTGCGGCGGAGCGGCAGGCCCTTTGCCCTGGCGCGCAAGACCTGCGGGAGCTCGCGGCCCAGAGCGGTCATTGGCCAGATCACCATTGCCGCAGCGCGGCTTTCCCATAGCGGACCTTGATGGTACCGCGCAGCATGGTCCAGGGCCCCAAGGTCAGCAGTGCGGACAAACCGGGCTTTCGCGACGCTACGCGCGAATGTCTGATTTGTTGGGAGATATCCATAGCCCGGTCCAGCCTGGGGACGAATGGCACGTCATCCTTCCTGCGCTACGTCTGCCGTCACCTCGACGGTCACATGCTCCATCCCGGTCGTCTCGCGCACGCGGCCTTTCACGGCACGGCGCACGTCGTCCGCCACCGCGCCGGGCGCGAGCTCAACCTCCAAGGTGGCCATGGGACGCTCTTGCGTGATCGACCAGGCATGGACGTGATGGGCGCGGGCCACACCGGGCAGCGTCGCTTCCAGGTCGGCTGCGACAGCGCGGGGATCGAAACCGGCGGGCGCGCCTTCGAGCAGGATGTGACCGCTCTCGCGCACAACGGTCCAGGCCGAGCGCAGGATGAGAAGCGCGACCAACACTGACAGGATCGGGTCGATTGGGGTCCAGCCTGTCCAGATGATGATCAGCGAGGCCGCGATCGCCGCGACGGACCCCAGCAAGTCCCCCATCACGTGCAGTGCGGCGGCGCGGACGTTGAGATTGTCGCCCTCCGCGCGGCTGAGCACCCAGAAGGCCAGAACGTTCACAACGAGTCCCCCCACGGCGACCCAAAGCATCATGCCGCCCATCACCTCGTGCGGATCGCGCAAGCGCTGGACCGCCTCGAAGACAATCCATGCCGCGATGACGAACAGCGTCAACCCATTGACGAAGGCGGCCAGCACAGAAAAGCGGTCGAAGCCGTAGGTCCGTTTCCAGTCCGCCGGACGGCGCGCCAGTCGGAAGGCGAACCAGGCTAATAACAGCGAGGCGAAGTCGGTCAGCATGTGGCCCGCGTCGGCCAGGAGCGCGAGAGATCCGGAAATGAGACCTCCGAAGACCTCAGCCCCCATAAACCCGCCCGTCAGGACAGCAGCGATGAGGATGGCGCGCTCTTTGGACCGGCGCGCCTCGGGCGTGTCACTGGCCGAGAAGGTTGGGCCGTGCGAATGGCCCGCGTGGCCATGTGAGTGGCTGTGACCATGCCCATGCGCATGATTGTGCCCGTGACTGTGATCATGTCCCATCACCGCTCCTCCGCCCAAAGACCCTTGTCAGCGGCGCGCCCGCCGCCGGGGTTAGGGAGCACGCGCCGACGGCGGATGTCAGCAACTCGGGCGTTTATTCCTGAACAGATCGTGGCGATATCGAAGACCGGCAGGTCAGGGCTGGGGAGGTGTTGGTTGGTCATTGCAGTGCTCTTGATTCGTTTCGTCCCCATGGTAGATACAATCTACAGCCACTGTAGCTTCAAGGGATAATCGCGATGCAGGGCCATTCCATCGGTGCGCTGTCCAAGCGCACAGGCGTTAAGGTGACGACGATCCGCTACTATGAGGGGCGGGGCCTTTTGCCTGATCCCGGCCGCACGGATGGGGGGCAACGCCGCTACGGCGATGCCGAGTTGGACCGGCTGTCTTTTATCGCCCACGCCCGGCAGTTGGGCTTTGACCTCGACGCCATTGCCGAACTGATCACGTTGCAGGAGACGCCCCATGCTGCCCACGGCGACGCGCACCGCATCGCAAAAGATCGGATTGTCGAAATCCGTGATAGGATCGCTCGGTTGCGGCGGCTGGAGTCTGAATTGGAACGCGTCATGAAGGCCTGCGACGGTCAGTCCGATGCGCAACCCTGCCGAGTGCTGCACGCTTTGGCCGATCATCAGGCTTGTGAGAGCGAGCACTAAAACGGTGCTGATGGATGCAGTCCGCAGATACGGCTGCGCGAACACTTCAGGCGTCTCAGCAGGGTACGAAACGGCAATCAGTGTGGCTTCAGGTTTAAGTGGAAGGCCCCGCTGCGGTAAGGGTACCTCTGCCGAAGCAGCCATTTGGATGCTCCGCAGCATCCGGTGTTTTGGGCTCGAAGCCGTCATGCGGCGGCGCAGCGAGCCGAGCAACTGACGTGCCGCAGCCATCGTCGCTCCCGGCCCTTTGCGGACTTACGTGCCTGGCGCAGCGAAGGTCAGCTCTCTGCCCTTGCCGTCGTAAGTGAGGCACAGTCACTCCCGGCCCAGAGCGGAGATTCACGTCGTACGGAGCGAAGGTCCGAAGCCCGCCCGAGAGAGCCGCAGATCCAGCGACCCAAAATTGGAGCTTTACGCAACGGAAGGTGGAGCGGTGCAAGCGGCAAGTACTCCGGTCAGGCCTTGGTAACTCGTTCCTCAATGTCGCAAACGTCAAACCGGACCGCTCAATGGATCGTCAGAACGAACACCTGCGCATGGCCGCTGGCGTCAGAGGTGTAGACCACATGCCGCCCATCCGGTGAAAACCGGGGATGCGGGTGCGTATGCTGCGGTGCGTGTACCTTGACCGGCCCGTCATTATAGGGGAACGGATGCGCCCAATGTGCACCTTGCGAGCGTGCCTTCGGCTCGGTCAGGAAAACCGCGTCCCCCTGCCCTGTCAGATCCAGAACATGCAGGCCCCTGTCGGGAAAATTCGTATCGCAGACAAGCCGTTGGCCCGTAGCATCGGGCGCGCCGTGCCAGACCGGAAAATTGGTGACGTCTCGCACTGCGCCCGTGTCGACATCGATCTCGCCCATGCCGTTGGGCCAGTCGACGAACAGGACCGAACGGTGCCCGGAACGCCAGACCTCATGTGTGATCCACTGCATATCATGAGCGCGCTGAAAGATCCGCCGCGCCTTTCCAGCCCGGTTCGTCACCCAGACACGATCCGTCATCGGGCCTGCGTAGAGGATCAGGTTCTCGTCATCGGGACAGAACTGGGGGTGACCGATGGTCGGGGCCTCAAGGAAGACATCGGCGGTTTGTGCCTGCGTGTCGACCAGCCAGAACTGGCTGACCGCACCGGATTTCACCGGAACGGCCCAGAAGCGTCCGCTGGCCGAGAGGGCCGTGGTGCCCATGGCGGCGCCCACCATTCCGGCCTCGCGCATCTGCTGGCTGCCGAAATGAACGAGGGTTTCGACCGTGCCGTCGCGCGGGCTGACGCGTTTGCCCATCTGCCCGGCCACATAATAGACCCAGCGCCCATCGCGGGACGGGATCACCGACCATTCCGCAAGATCGGGCTCATCGGTCAATTGCACCAGAGCCTCGCCCGGCGCGGGCTCGATACAGATCTGCGGTTTGCCGGTCCGGTGCGAGATCAGCAGCAGAAACGACATCGCCTGATCCCAGGCATCCACGAAAAAGAAGGGATGGTGGTGGATCGACGGGTGGTCGGTGACCTGCCGGATGGTCACGCGGTCAGAGGACTTGACGATGCGGCCTTCGGGCCGGTGCAGGATGGTCATGGATTACTCCGCGGGGTTCGGCAGGGCGGTTGATTTGTGGCGTCGCGACAGCACGGCGACACAGATTGTCAAAAGCCATCCCGCACACAGCGCGATCAGCCATGGCAGCGACCCCGAGGGGGCAATCACGGCGACCAACCCGGCCAGTCCGATCGGCAAGCGCGTGGCCCAGCCCAGCGGCCTGCCCGCCCAGCCGCCAAAGGCTACGGCCCAAAGCGCGGTCGAGACCAGCAGCGACAAGGCGCTGAAGCCGATGCGGGCCAGCGACCCCTGGGCCAGAACACCGGGATCGAAGACGAAGGCAAAGGGGACGAAGAAGGCGACCAGCGACAGGCCAAAGGCAGACAGCGAGGTCTTGACCGCAGACGCCCGCCCCACCGCTGCGGCCGCAAACGAGGCCAGCGCCACAGGCGGCGTCACCATCGACAGCACGCAATAGTAGAAGATGAAGAAATGCGCGGCCAGCGGCTCGATCCCCAGCTTCTGGATGGCGGGCACGAACAGCACCGCACCGATGATATAGGCGGCGACCGTCGGCAGGCCCATGCCCATGATGATGCAGCCGACCATGGCCAGCATCAGCGACAGGTAGATCGACCCTTCGGAAAGCGACAGCAGTGATCCGGCGAATTTCAGCGCAAGGTTCGACTGAACGGCCACGGCGATGACGATACCGATCGCGGCGATGGGCACGGCGACCTCCGCGGCTTGCCGGGGGGCATCGCGCAGCGCCTCGATGACCTCCTTCATGCCGATCCGGGTGGTACGGCGCAGGAACGGCGCTGCGAGACAGGTCAGCGACGCGATCACGGCCGAATACGAGGCCGAGTAGCCACTGACCAAAAGCCCGATCAGCACCAGCGGCGGCAGGATCAGATGCAGGCGCGGCAACAGCGCCGGGATCTCGGCGATCTCGGCGGCGGTCATGGCGCGGACTCCATCCCGGCGCGCGGTAAGATCGACGACCAGCAGCAGCGCAAGATAGAAGGCAACCGCCGGGATCAGGCCAGCCAGCGCCACCTGCGCATAGGGCATGCCCAGAAGTTCGGCCATGATGAAGGCGGCAACCCCCATAATCGGCGGCATCAGCTGCCCCCCGGTCGAGGCGATGGCCTCGATCCCGGCGGCGCGGTGATCCGGCACGCCGGTTTTCTTCATCAGCGGAATGGTGAAGACGCCGGTGGACACGACATTGGCCACGGCAGAACCGGAAATAGACCCCATCAGCGACGAGCCGATGATCGCGGCCTTGGCGGTACCGCCGGTGGCGCGGCCTGCGGCGCGGATGGCGAGGTCGATGAACAGCTGCCCACCACCAACCGCAGAGTAAAACGCGCCGAACAGGATGAAATAGAAGATGAAGCTGACCGAGGTCGAAGTGGTGATGCCCAGCACACCGGCCGTGGTCATGGTGGTGATCTCTGTCGCCGCTTCGATGCCAAAGCCGCGGAATTGCAGCCAGCCGGGCAGGACATTGCCCCAGAACGCATAGGCGATGAAGGCCAGCAGCACCCAGACGAGGATCATCCCCACCGCGCGGCGCGATCCTTCGAGCAACAGGAAGACCAGCAGCCCGCCAAAGACGATGTCGGTGGTGAAGATCGGAGAAACGTTCTCCATCCGTGTGGTCAGGCGCTCGAACCCGGTCAGGTAGTAGCCAAGCACCGCAAGCGCGCCAAGGATCAGGGCGGCGTCGATCGCGGCACAGAGCCAGCGTGGCAGGGTTTCGGACTTCAACGGCTTGTAAAGGAACAAAAGGACAAGCGCGGCAGTCAGGTGAACCGGGCGTTCCAGCAATGGTTGCTGGGCCTCGAACAACAGCCAGACCTGAAAGGCGACAAAGGCGATGCCGATCGCAAAGGCGATGGCGTGGGTGGGGTTGCGGGACAGCATGGCGCGCATGATCTCCTCCAGTTGGCACATCGCGTCAGGGGGGGGGCGCAGCCTTGATGCGGCAGCGCCCGTGGATCACATCAGGCCGGCTTCGCGGTAGTAGCGCGCGGCACCGGGATGCAGTTCGATCCCGACATTCTCGGGCAGCATCGCCTTGGCCGGATCGAAACCGGACCATGCGCCATGCGACGCCTTCAGCGCCTCGGCATTCTCGATGATCGCCTTGGTGATCTGATAGGCAGTTTCTTCATCGAGGTTGGCATTGGCGATCAGCACGGTACCAAGGTTCGCACCAGAGGTCGCCTCCGCCTGACCTTTGTACCACTCGGGGCCATAGCTGCCGGGCGTCAGACCGTTCTTCTCCAACAGAGCCATGGCCGATGCAGGGATGTCGAGAAAGGTAACATCCGTGGTCAGCGCGACCTCGGTGATCGTTGGATGCCCCTTGATCATCGTGTCGATGTAGATGTCGGCATTGCCGTTGCGCATCTGGTCGGCGATCTGGCCGGTATCGACCTGGATGATGTCACCGCCGTCCGCCTTGATCTTCTCTGCGGAACTGCCAAGCCCCTCAAAGATCATCTCGGCCACCGGAACCGCCGACGAGCCGACCGGCTTCATCAGCACGCGCACCGGCTTGCCCGAGGACATGATCGCCGCGAGGTCCGAAGTGCCCATCTGGTCGACAAAGCTCTTGTTTGCCATCACGCCGACGTAAACGTTGTTAAGGCCGCCGACGAGCGCGCGGATGTCCGGGGCATTCATGCCCTGATAGACGTCATTGCCGTTCGCGGCCCAGACGGCCGAGGCGACGTTGGACAGAGCGATTTCCGCCTTGCCACCCTGCACCACCATCGGGTTGGCAACGCCGCCGCCCCGCGCAATGACCTCGACCGAGTTGTCGCCAAGGATAGGCTCGATGATCTGTTCGAGCGTCGCGGCAAAGACATACCAGGACGAGCCTTCGCGCATCGCGCCGATGCGGACGTCCTGTGCGGCGACAGACGTCGCCACGATCGCGGCAGCGACAGTGGCGGTGGCCGCCAGGCGCAGGCCTTCGAATTTGAAGTTGAACATGATTTCCTCCCTTATGGCCAATCTGCCCCCGGCACGGGACCGGGGGCAAACGGTTTACTCTTGTTCGGCGGCCATCGCCAGATCGACACGGCCGATGCCGGCGGCGTCGAAGGCGGCTTCGATCTCGCGCTCGGCGGCCTCGCCCAGATCCTTGAGCGGCTCACGGATGGTCGCGTGGTCCAGCAGGCCGCGATGGCGCAGGCCGATCTTGAGCGCCACGGTGCCTTCCATGTGCGAACCGCGGTGATAGACGGCTCGGGTCACGGGCAGAAGCTGTTCGAACGCCTTGCGGGCAGCGGTATAATCCTGCGCTTTGCCTGCGGCGATCAACTCGATCAGCAGTTCCGGCGCGATGTTGCCGTATCCGACCAGCAGGCCGTCGACGTCGAACATGGTCGGCAGCAGCCATTCGTCGTGGCAGGACAGCACCTGCAGGTCGGGCTGGGCCTTCTTCAGTTCGGGGATCTCGACGTACCAGCGCTTCATGTTGCGCACGCCGTTCTTGGTGGCGACGCAGCCCGGCTGTGCGGCGATGTCCAGCTGGGTGTCCAGATCGTAGGATGCCTTGGTCGCGTCGGGGTACTGGAACAGGATGGTTTGCAGGCCGCCCTCTTCGTAGATCGCCTTGTAGCGATCCTGCGGCGCGCCCTTCTGGAAGCCGAAGCGCAGCCAGCCGTGGTTCGGATAGACCAGCGCACCGGTCGCGCCGGCATCGAAGGACCGCTTGGCCTCTTCGGCGGCAACCTTGGTGCCCTCGCCGGTGATGCCCGCGATGATCGGAATGTCGACCGCGTCCTTGTAGGCGCGGATCAGCTCCAGTCGCTCGTCGGTCGTCAGGAAGGTGCCTTCGCCAGCGTGGCCGAGGATGACCAGGGATTTGACCTCATTGAAGCTGGCGAGCCATTTGGCGATGCGGATGTTCGCCTCCATGTCGAGCGAACCGTCTTTGTTGAAGGCGGTGACGGGTGCGGGGTTCAGGCCGCGCATATCCATGGGTTGCATGTCGGAAACTCCTCAAGATGCGTTCAAGAAACTGTCTGACCCGCGTTGCAACTCCCGTTTGGGAACGATTGCGGGAACGTTCCCAAAAGTGCATTGCCAGAAGCGCCTGTCAAGTGATAGTTTTGGGCATCGGCGCAGATCGCGCCTGAGGAGATCCCATGGCTGACGGCGAAACATCCATGAAAACAAAGGCGCGGGTGACGCTTCACGATGTTGCGCGCGAAGCAGGCGTTTCGAAGTCAACTGTCTCCCGGATGCTGGACGAACGGCTTCCAAACAGCGACTCGCCCAAGGCGCGGCATGTCCGGGACATCGCCCGCAAGCTGGGCTATGTCCGCGACCTGTCGGCGGCCAACCTGCGGCGCGGATCGACGGGGACGATCGGGGTGATCGTGCCGCGCCTGACGGACACCGTCATGGCGATGTTCTACGAAGCGGTCAGTGCCGCCGCCGCCCAGCAGGGTCGCTTTGCCATTGTGGCGACCACCGACGACAACCCCGAGGCCAGCCACAAGGCCGCCGAGGCGCTGATCCGACGGGGCGTCGACGGTCTGATTCTGACGACCGCCCGCGAGGGCAACCACTTCGGGGATGAATTGCGCGGACGCGGTGTGCCCTTCGTCTACGCTCTGCGCCATAACGGGGCCAGCGCGGCCTCTGTCGGAGACGACCAGCTGGGCGGCTATCTGGCGACGCGGCACCTGATCGACCTTGGCCACCGCCGCATCGGCATCATTGCCGGGCCGGACTATGCCACCAGTTCCCTGGGGCGGCTCGCCGGGTACAGGCAGGCGCTGTGCGAGGCCGGGATCGACGTCGCGCCCGAACTTGTCGTACCCTCGAGCTTCAGCATCGAATCCGGTGAAACCGCGGCGCAGACCCTTCTGGCTCTGGCGCATCCACCAACCGCGATCTTTGCCATCAACGACAATACGGCGATCGGCAGCATGTCCGCCATCGCCCGCGCCGGGCTGTCCGTGCCTGAAGATATTTCGTTGGTCGGCTATAACGACATACCAATCGTCAGCCGCCTGCCCGTGCCGCTGACAACGGTCCGCGTCCCATTCGATCGCGTTGCCGAAGTGGCCCTGCAGCTTCTGTTCGATGACGGCGACACGGCGACCGTCAGGAAGATTACCCCTAGCCTGATTCCAAGGAAATCAACGAGCTCCTTCACATAGCTTCGTAGGGCTTTCGCCCGTCTCAGATAGCCTCCTTGGTTCCGGTGCCGGCGACACAGGTGACGTTCAGGATGAGATTTGCGGGCAAGCCAGGATCGGCCGCCCAGAACTGCAACCACGGCGCGTACAAAGCTCAGAGCATTTGCTGGCCAATTAAGCTGAAGTGGTTTCAAAGTCCTCGGTGGCGGTTTCCTGCACGCTGCGGACCTTCGTGTTAGGCGCAACTAAACTCCGGCATCCGCCCTTCGTGTCGGCGCCTGTCATAAAGTTGCACCTTGCACAAATGTCGCTTGGGCTGACGCCCGCCAGCTGCGGCCATCAGCCCAAGCAGCTGATTTGGTCTTGGCCGCCCTAGGTGTTCAGTCCCGGCATCTGGTGGATCGGACCGAGGATGAATCTGTCTGGCTCTGAAGTCCAGGTTTTGCAGATGTATTCGTAGGGTGTGAGCCCGTTGATGGTCTTGAGGCGGCGCGCGAAGTTGAAAGCTGCCATGAAGTCCGCGAGCTGCGTGCGCAGCTGGTCGTGGCTGTCGCAATGATACCGTTTGACGGTCGCCTCCTTAATCGTGCGGTTCATCCGTTCGTCTTGTCCGTTGGTCCAAGGGTGGTTGGGTTTGGTCAGCCGGTGCTCGCTCCCGCTCGACCATTGTCCTCGGACCAATGGCGGACAAGGTCTCGCCCTCGCAGATCATGTCAAAGCGCATCGGCCGTGAATACGCGGTATTCCGGTTCCGAGGCTGCTCGGCGAGCTGAATGCCGTTGCCTGTTAGGACGGTATGGACCCGATATGGCACGGCTTCGAGCATGTGTTGCAGGAACTCCCAAGCCGTCCTTCTGTCCGCCTTCTCGACGAGCTGGGTCACGGCAAACTTGTTCGTGCGGTCGATAACGAACAGGAAGAGCTTTCCTTCGGCAGTCTGCACTCCGGCGATGTCGAAGATGCCAATCGGGTAGCTTTTGAACTTTGACCGCTTCGGCTTGTCCGCTGCCCGGCAACACATGCTTGCATGTGTGAGAGGAACCCTCGACGTCAGGCAGGCGCGAGATACCATGCCGCTGT
Source organism: Salipiger pallidus (assembly GCF_014643635.1). Classification (GTDB taxonomy): domain Bacteria; phylum Pseudomonadota; class Alphaproteobacteria; order Rhodobacterales; family Rhodobacteraceae; genus Salipiger; species Salipiger pallidus. The sequence goes on along the minus strand of NZ_BMJV01000004.1, from coordinate 27,626 downwards.
AGACACCGGTGCAGCGCTGAGCGCGTCAGCTGCGGGATGGACGGCTTAAGGGCATAGAGGCAGTCATCAAGCGGCAGCAGCGTGTGGCGTCGAAACGCGACGATGGCCGTCTCCTGAGCCTCGGTGATGACCGTCGAATGAGGCTCTGTTGGGTCGGTCTTACGATCATCGACCGTCTGCCGTTTACGCCACTTCGCAACCGTCTTGGGATTGATCCCGAACTCCCGGCTCAACGCCGCGAGCGACGCTCGCGATTGCTGTATTGCTGCTCTGACGGCGTGCGTGCCCTCTCTGCAGATGTGCGGTGCAAATCGCCTGCCCGGTAACACTACGTGGCGCTTCCGTGACGAACCTGCCCCATAGGGAATCCTTCCATTTCCTCGAAAGGATCACACCGTCAAACCGTGGGATCAAACACCCGAAACTGCAAAGGAGGTACGGGTCGCCGCTTGCGCATCGACGCCCAGACGTCGGCGGCTTGAGGCGTGTCAGTGGGAGCCGCTGTTACAGCGGTTCGGAGATCGGCAAGCTTGTTCCCTAAGTGCGGACAATGGCCTGCTGCTGGTTCCGTGGACACAGAGTTAGGTTTGCACGGCGCGGTCCTCGAACGCCATAGGGCAGAGATAGCCCAATTTTGAGTGGCGTCGTCTCGGATTGTAGAAACGCTCGATGTAGTCGAAGACATCCGCTCGTGCTGCATTGCGGGTGCGGTAGACCTTTCTGGCGGTGCGCTCGGTCTTCAGCGATGAGAAGAAGCTCTCCATCGCCGAGTTGTCCCAGACATTGCCCGTCCGGCTCATTGAACAGGTGATGCCGTTGTCGTGCAGAAGCCGTTGGAACTGCTCGCTGGTATATTGCGATCCCTGATCGGAATGATGCAACAGCGCGTCGGCTTTCCCACGGCGCCAGACGGCCATCATCAGCGCGTCCATGACCAGCGAAGTGTCTCGGTCCGCCTTCATCGACCAGCCGACGACGCGCCGGGAGAAGAGGTCGAGCACGACCGAGACGTAGAGCCAGCCCTCGGCGGTCCAGATGTAGGTGAAGTCAGCCAGCCACTTCTGGTTCGGCCGGTCGGCCTGGAAGTCCCGGTCAAGAATGTTGTCGGCGATGACCGAGCGTTCGCCATCGTCCTTCGGCTTTCCGCGCCGCTTCGGTCGAGCCCTCATGGCGTTCTGTCGCATGAGGCGCTCGATCCGATGCAGCCCGCAGGACAGCCCGTCCTCGAGCACGTCACGCCAGATCCGGCGAGCGCCATAGGTGCGGTCGCTGGCCTTGAAGCTCTTGTCGATCTCCATGACGAGCTTCGCGTCGTAGCTCGCACGGGCGCTGATCGGTCGCTTTAGCCAAGCATGGAAGCCAGACCGGGAGACGCCCAGCACGTCGCACATCCAGCTGACCGGCCAGATATGGCGATGCTTCGCAACGAATGCGAATGTCATGTCGCTTCCCGCGCGAAGTAGGCCGCGGCCTTTTTTAGGATGTCACGCTCCGCTTTGAGCTTGGCGACCTCTTTCTTCAGGGCCGCGATCTCGGCCTGGTCTGGGCGTTGATGACCGTTGCCGGGGAACGCAGTCGCAGGCGCCACCGTCGCCTCACGCATCCAACGCCGCAGCACACTCTCTGCCAGCTCAAGATCCCGGCAAGCTTGAGAAACCGACACGCCCCGCTCGCTCACCAGCTTTACCGCCTCAATTTTAAACTCGCGGCTGAACTTCCGTCTCTTCATTTCCACTCTCCAGTTCCTTGGTCACGATCTTATCTTCGTGTCCACGAAACCGGCAGCAGGTCACAAACGCAGCAAAGCATAAGCCTCCACTTTCCGCCGCATAGAGAGCGATAGCCGGAATCTCAGGGCCGACGCTCTGAAGCGCACGACCCGCGCATGCGGACACTGCACGCTTGAGAACAAAGGTATGTCGCCGAATTGGCGTACGGCATTCCGCTCGCCAGTCTCCCTGCACCAGTAAACGCCATCCGGACGCGAAGGGTTATTCAGCCCGACATGCACACCTGCGGCAAAGGAATTGACACCTGACGATCACCTTCAAGACCATCGACGCTTCAAAAGGCTTGGTGCCTCACCAAGTTTTTCTCTTCGGCACGGATAGCCCACGCATGGCCGCAGCCGTTGCAGGCTGCCACATGACCGCCGAGCACCTCCGTACGGCAGGTCTCGATCGCCTACAAGACCTTCAGCTGGGCCAGCCTGACATGCCCAGCATTGGCCCGCCGTCAGGCGGGATCATGGTCACGGAAGATGTCGGCGATCCCCTACCCGGACTGGGCCACCCCATCCCCTGATCATCCGGGACTTCCTTTCGCGGCCCTGCACTTCAGCTTCGCCAGCATCCCGAAGGGGCTGACCGTGCCGCGGATCGTCTTGATCGCGACATGCGCGTACTGTGCCGTGTTGATCAGCTTCGCGTGCCAAGCAGCACTTGGAGACAGGTGTTATTGGCCGACCGAACGCAACCGATCCATCGCGTGTCCCACCGTGAAACCGTGCAGCATCGTCGAAAACAGTACAACGACGGCAACGACAGACCACAGCTCAGCTTGCTGCTCGATCTCTCCGTGGGAGACGGCGTAGGCGAGGTAGTAGATGGATCCGACGCCACGCACGCCGTACACTGCGACAACCAGCCGCTCACCTGTCGACAAGCCGGTTCCCGATAGACTGATCCACCCTGCGAGCGGCCGGATCCCCAGGATCAGTCCCAGAGCAACGGCAACATGGGTCCAGCTCAGGTCCGCCAGAAGCAGGGGCAGGACACTCCCGAACGCAACTAGAAGAAGCGCTGTCAGGCCATGTTCGATGGCCTCGGAAAAATCGTGAAGCCTGCGGTGAAAATCATGTTCCTTCTCGATCCGGCGCAGGGTGAAGCCCATGACAGCGACCGCGATGAAACCGTATCCTTCGACAAGCTCACTCGAACCGTAGCACAGGAACACGCCCGCCAGGGCGATCACGCCGGAGCCCGTTTCAGCGAGGGCGGCATTTCTGGGAATGTTGAACAAAACCAAGCCCAGCATCCGGCCACCAGCCCAGCCAACCAGCCCCCCGACCACGACCTTGTAGACGACATCGATGCCGACCCACTCCAGCCCCCAGGACGTCGGTGCCATCCCTTCGGCCGCCACGAACAAAGCAAGATAAACGAATGGGAAGGCGAGCCCATCGTTCAAACCCGCTTCTGTCGTCAAAGCGAAACGTACCGGACGTTCTCCCCCCTTATGCGGTGGACCCACCTGAACGTCCGATGCCAGCACAGGATCGGTCGGTGCCAGAACGGCGCCAAGCAGGATCGCACTTGCAAGAGAAAGACCCACAAGACCTGCCCCTAAGATAGCAACCGCGATGATGGTAAGAGGCATCGCGATGATCAGCAATCTCGTCGCAGGCCGCCAGAGCCGCCACGAGCCAATTTCGTCTATACGCATCCCCGCACCGAAAAGCGCAACGATCACCGCCATTTCGCTGATATGTTCCCATATCGCCGGCGCGCTGATGGGATCCGACAGTGGTGCAAACTCGGGAAACAGAAACGCGGCCCCGCCACTGAAGATCAAGATGAGAGGCGCAGCGACGGGCTCCTTCCGGGACACCAGCCGAGGCAGCCAGTAGCATAGGATGATGACCATCCCCAAGAAGGTGAGTTGAAGGTGGTAGGTCTCAAAGGCGAAGAAGGACGAAAGCTGTTCGAAAATCATGGCGCTCAGGATCGCGTTAGCGGAGCGTGACTGTAGAAAGCGCTCATAGTTTCAAAGTCCTCTGTTTGAATTCGGATGCCAACTTCAAACAGATCAACTGCTTTGGGGTTCCGCTGTAGCGTGGCAATGAGTAAAATCTCAGCTGAAGCTTTACATGCGCGGCCAGACCACGAGGCGAAGCATCTTGAAATACCGGGCGGGGGGAGGCCTCTCTCGTCGAGCCGGTCCACGGCCCGAGCGTCGCTATCTCCAAGGGGCCACCTGACCTGCTCCCCATAGTATCCGCGTTTTATAGTTCGCTCCGTCCAGGTTTTGGTCCTCTACGACCGTTGGTAATACTCCCATGGGGACAAGCCCGTGTCGGCAGGCGATGATTGTAGCGTCGCGCCAGACCGAGATGAGCTCCCGGGGATGGCGTAGGTTTTTCCGCATGGACAGTCTCCTCATTTGGAGAACAGGCTAACTTCAAACCGCGGACTTTTCAGGGGAGCACGTCAACGGGTCCAATATCGGTGGATTTCAGACGGCTATGTTGCGCAAAGCGCTTGAACCCCGGGCTATCCCAGTCCTGGACGCATTTATCCCGCTGACTGGCTCGAAGGTATGCCGAGCGCGTTGCAGCCGTTCACACCGACCTGAAGTTCGGCGACCTGATGATCGAAGTCGCGCCTGGTCAAGCTATGCCCCGGCATCTTCAAGCAGTTCATCTTAGGCTCGGTGCGGCTTCGGCGATGCCATCCGCTCCACTTTCGCCAGATGGTGCGTCCGGGGTATTTAGATGCGTGTAAGCCAGGCATCCGGTCTTGCGGGTTAACCTGCGATGCAAGTCGTTGGCTGGCTCATGCCCGGATCGGAACCCAATTCATCCAAACGTTGCTCTTCCCCTTTATCTTACACTCATTCAAAGGAGGCCTTGTATGCCTGGTCAGGAAGGCGACGCGGATCTCGTTTACGCGATTACCCATCTCAGGGAACCGCCCGACCCACCGGAATGGTGGCGCGGCGCAACATTCTACGAGGTCTATCTGCGATCATTCAATGATGCGTCCGGCGACGGGCTGGGCGATCTTCGCGGCGTGACTGAGCGGATGGATTACATCGCCTCACTCGGTGTCGACGGCATCTGGCTGACGCCTCCCTATGCCTCGCCACAGGACGACAACGGCTACGACGTGTCGGATTTCCGGGCGATCCATCCGCCATTTGGCACGATGGATGACATGAAGGCGTTAATTGCCGCCTGCCACGACAGGGGGCTGCGCATCCTGCTCGACCTCGTCATGGGGCACAGCTCGGACCGGCACCCCTGGTTCGAGGAAAGCGCTGCCTCGCGCGAGGGGGACAAGGCAGACTGGTACGTCTGGGCCGATCCCGCCCCCGATGGCGGGCCGCCCAACAACTGGATCAGTTCTTTCGGCGGACGCGCCTGGCGATGGGAGCCGCGCCGGGCGCAGTATTGCTACCGCCCCTTCCTGCGCAGCCAGCCTGCGCTCAACCTCGCCAACCAGCAGGTGATGGCCGAGATGCTGGACGTGATGCGTTTCTGGTTGGACCTTGGTATCGATGGCTTCCGACTGGACGCGATCCAGTGCCTCTCCTTCGACACGGCGCTGCGGTCGAACCCACCGGCGCGGGATGCCGACAACCCCTCGGTCGGGGGCGGGCCGAACAACCCCTTCAAGGGACAGATGCACCTCTTTGATCGAGATGTGCCCGAGGCACTTCCCCTGCTGCATCACATCCGCCGTGTGGCCGACGAATACGACCCGCCGCGCGCGCTCATCGGCGAGCTCGCTGATGTGGACAGCTCACGTCTGGCGCCGAAGTACACCGTGGGCGACGATCGCCTGCATGCGGTCTACGATTTCGACCTCATCAATCGTGGCGAGACGATCTGGGACTGGAGGCGCATGCTCGACATCCGCTCGCGCTACCTCGTACCGGGGGCAAGCCTGAACGTCTTCACCAACCATGACAGCCCACGCGCGGTCTCGAACCTGATGCCCGAGGCATGCGCCGCCGGACGCAGCGCCGAGGCGGCGAAGATGCTTTTGTTCCTGCAAGCCACGCTCTCGGGGGGTATGATCCTGTTCCAGGGGGAAGAGTTGGGGCTCGAGCAGCCCGACCTTTCGCTGGACGAGATCACCGACCCTTGGGCGAAAGCCCTCTGGCCGGATTTCGAGGGACGCGACGGCGTGCGATGCCCCATCCCGTGGGAGGAGGACGCTGCCTCCGCCGGGTTTTCCGACGCGGACACGCCCTGGAAACGGGCCCGCGACGGGCAACGCGCCATGGCGGTCGATGTGCAGGAGGCAGACCCCGCGTCGGTCCTGCGCTGCACCCGGGACCTGCTGGCCTGGCGACGCAGCCTCCCCATGCTGCGCATCGCACGCGAGGTCACTTTGCATGACCTGCCCGGGAACGTCATCGGCTATCGCCGCGAGCATGGCGAGACGCACCTCAATTGCTACGTTAACTTCGGCCTAGGCTCCGAAAAGATCACACTTCCGCAAGCCGGGCTGAACGCTCTGTTTGCCAGCGGTGCGGCGACGGTGGAGGCTGACGAGCTCACCCTCGGCGGCCTCGGCGCGGTCGCGCTGGCCTGACTCATCCAAGACGACAGACAAGGAGAGGACATCATGCCCCTTCCCCAACGCTCGATCTCCGCCCCGGCAGCCGCCCGAGAGCAGCGTGAGATGTGGTGGCACCGAGCCACCGGCTACCAGATCTACCCACGCAGCTTTGCCGACAGCAATGGCGACGGTGTCGGCGACATTCCCGGCATCATCTCGCGGCTCGGGCATCTGGCAGACCTCGGGATCGGCTTCATCTGGCTTTCGCCGGTCTACGCCTCGCCGATGGTCGACAACGGCTATGACATCGCCGACTACCGTGCCATCGCCCCCGAGTATGGCACGCTGGAGGATATGGACCGCCTGATCGCCGAGGCCCGCGAGCGCGGCATCGGCATCGTCATGGATCTCGTCGTCAACCACAGCTCATCGTTGCATGACTGGTTCCGCGCGGCGCGCGCTTCCCGCGAGGCACCCGAGCACGATTATTATATCTGGCGTGACGCAGCTCCGGACGGCGGCCCTCCCGATGATCAGCAGGCTGCCTTCGGTGGGCCGGCCTGGTCTTGGGTCGAAGAGGTGGGCCGGTATTACTTCCACTATTTCAGCCCTGCACAGCCTGACCTGAACTGGGCCAACCCGGCGCTTCGAGCCGAAATCTACGACATGATGCGCTGGTGGCTGGATCGCGGCATCGCGGGGTTCCGGATGGATGTCATCAGTCTCATCGGCAAGGATGTCGATGCGCGCGTCTACGAAGAAGGCCCATCCCTGCACGACCATCTTCAGGAAATGCACCGCGAGGTGCTGGCGGGCCGGGATATCGTGACCATAGGCGAAAGTTGGTCGGTGTCTCCTGAAACCGGTTTGCTTTATTGCGGTCGCGACCGGAGGGAACTCGACATGGTGTTCGAGTTCAGCCACATCCGGGAAGGCTGGGACCCTGAACGCGGCAAGTTCGCACCCCGACCATTCGACTTGCGCGGGTTCAAGCGCGAGCTGTTCGCCTGGCAGGATCTGACGCGGCATGACGGCTGGACTTCGCTGTTCCTGAGCAACCATGACCTACCGCGACAAGTCTCGTTCTACGCCGACGACGGCCCCTACCGCCGCGAGGCCGCAAAAATGCTTGCGACCGTGCTGCATCTGCTGAAGGGCACCCCGTTCATCTACCAGGGCGAAGAGATCGGCATGACGAATGCCCCCTTCGAGCGCATCGACCAATACCGCGATCTCGAGACGCTGAACCATTTCGAGGCACAGATCGCGGCGGGCGTGCCGCTTGAAGAGTTTATCGCCGGGGCGCGGCGCAACAGCCGCGACAATTCCCGCACTCCAATGCAATGGAGCCCAGGGCCGCACGCCGGGTTTACCACCGGCACGCCATGGATCGAGGTGAACCCCAACGCCTCAGAAATCAATGTCGAACAGGACAGTGCGCAGCCGGACGGTATCCTTGCTCACTATCGCAAGCTGGTCGCCCTGCGCCGAGAGCGCGACATCGTGGCCTTCGGTGAGACCGAGCCCTTCCTTGCAAACAGTCCTGCGGTCATGGCTTACCAGCGCCGCCTTGGCGCTCAGAGGCTGGTGGTGCTGGGCAACTTCACCGGTCAAGAGCAGGAGGTCGAACTGCCCGATGGTGTCGAGGGAGCGGGGACCTGCCTTGTCGCCTCGCACGGCGAGCGGCATCACATCCCCCGGCAGCTGCAGCTGGCCCCCTATGAAAGCCTCGCAGTGCTGATCGGCTGAGCCTTGGGGCCGCAAGGCCCTGCCCCGCGGGCCTGCTAGGTCAGGCCCGCGACACCGGGCGCGTGGGACTTATTGCTCCCCTACCGCGAGCCGGTTCTGTACGCTGAGCACTCCGGGCACGGAACGGGCGATACCTGCTGCCAGCGTGCGCTGAAATTCCAGTGCCACTGCCCCGTCCATTTCCACGACACTGCCAGACACGCGGATCGAAATCCGCTGGCCCTCGAGTCTGCCATCTGCCGCAAGTGCCTGTTCAACCTCGTGGGTAAGACCGGCGTCGGTGGCAGGCTCTCCGCCGGGGACGGGAACGGCGGCCTCAGGCTCCATGGGCTGACGTACCCCGTGATAGCCGCCGGGGCGATCCGGCTCTGCGCGTTCTGAAAAGACCGTACGCTCTTCGTTTTTCTCAGGCTCTGACATGGGTCCTCCGTTGAAGATCTTGTCGCTGCGGGCGGTGCCCTTATGAAAGCCAACCAACAACGGCGGCAGACGTTCCGAGCGGCCGCAGCCAATGCGGGAACTGCTGGGCAGCTCCTCGCGTTAAGGCCCTAACACAGGGGGTCTCGCACCGCGTCACCTCGCGGCCAGCCAACAATACCTCCCGGCCAGCCAACAATGCCGCCCGTGCGACCATGGGAAGTGCTGCCGCTGCCACCCGGCCCGGAAGCACCGCCGAAACACCAGCCCGGGCTCATGCCAGAAGGGCCTGAAGAGCCCAGCACCCCGAAATTCCGGCCGGCCCTATGCCGGCTCGACAGGAGGATTTGATGCCAGATGTCGATACACGCCTTACCACCATCGAGGCCCGCCTGATCGCCCATCGCAAGCTGCTCGCCCGGCTCGTGGACTTGCTGGGGCCGGCGGAAAAGGACGCGCTGACCGCCTGGATCGAAGATCGCGAAGTCCTGAGAGACGGGCAAGAAGACCCTGCGGCGCTGCCCACCGAGGTCGCGGCTCTGCCTCTTGGGATCGCCGAGGAATTCCGGGAAATTCGTGCTCTTGTCGACCGGCGTGACCCGCACAACTAAGCCAGCCCGCCCGTCTCGGGCTAAGCAACAGGTTCGCAACCCTGAATGTATTTGATAATCATCTTTGCCACCCTAGGGTCAAAAGGCACGCAAGAGAGCATTCGCTTGCAAGTGCCGGCCCCGGGGTGACGCACCCCTCGCGCCGTGCTTGCCAACCCCTTGGGAGAGGCAGACGCGATGAGCCATCCAACCTATCTGAACACCACGCGCCGGGGCTTTCTCGGCGGCACTGCCGCCGCATCGGCACTTGCCCTCGGGGACCGTGCCCAGGCACAGGACGCGCCTCCGCTGGAAGAGTACACCCCAGAGTACCTGAGCGCGGCCGAATGGGCCTTTGTCATGGCCGCCACCGCGCGGATCATCCCTTCGGACGGCGCCGGGCCGGGCGCGATCGAGACCCGGGTGCCGGTCTTCATCGACCTGCAGCTGGCCGGGGATTTCGGCAATGCCGCCGACCTATACATGGAAGGCCCGTTCAAACCGGACGCCCCAGACACGCTCGGCCCGCAAAGCCCGCTGACCCCCGCCGAGATCTACCGCGGCGCCATTGAGCGCATCGATGCCGCCTGCACCGATGAGTACGGCAACGTCTTTGCCGATCTTGACCCCACCCAGCAGGACGAGGTGCTGAGCGCCCTCGAGGAAGGCCCGTCGACCAGCGGCAACACCCCCGACATGGCCGAGGATGCCGGCGGCGGCGCCCCCAACACGGACGGCAGCACCGCCTTCGGCCTCACGCCCGAGCTCAAGGAGTTCTTCTCGCTGCTCGTGCAGAATACCAAGGAAGGCTATTTCGCCGACCCGATGTACGGCGGCAACGCGGACATGGCTGCTTGGAGCTACATCGGCTTCCCCGGTGCGCGGGGCAGCTACGCCGAATGGGTCGGACGCGAGGAAGACTACCCGCTCGGCCCCGTCTCCATCTCCGGCGAAAGGGCATAAGCCATGGCAAGAACCGATACGAAACGCGACGTGGTCATTGTCGGCCTCGGCTGGACCGGTGCCATCGCTGGGATCGAACTGGCCAAGGAAGGCCTCGACATCCTCGCGCTGGAACGCGGGCCGGACCGGTCCACCGTGCCCGACTTCAAATATCCCGATGTCATCGACGAGCTGCGCTTCGGCATCCGCTACGGCTATATGCAGCGCCCCAAGAAATCCACGCTGACCATCCGCCGCAGCCTAGACGAAGAAGCCATGCCCTACCGGCGGCTCGGCTCTTTCCTGCCCGGTGATGGCGTGGGAGGCGCAGGCATCCACTGGAACGGCCAGACCTGGCGCCCGCAGGCGCAGGAGTACCGCCTGCGGACCTATGTCGAGGAGACCTTCGGCGCCGATGCCATCCCCGAGGACATGACCATTCAGGACTGGGGCGTCACCGCCGAGGAGCTGGAGCCCTACTATGACCGGTTCGAATACATGGCCGGGATTTCCGGTCAGGCCGGCGTGGTGAACGGCGAGACGATCGAGGGCGGCAACCCCTTTGAGCCGAACCGGTCCCGCGACTACCCGCTGCCGCCACTGGCCCAGCAGCCCGACAGCCTGCATTTCGCCGACGTAGCGCGGCAGATGGGGTATCACCCCTTCCCGCGCCCGGCCGCCAATGCCTCGGCCCCGCATGTGAACGAATACGGGATGCAGCTGGGCCCCTGCAATTACTGCGGGTTCTGCGCGCGCTATGGCTGCCTGAACTATTCGAAATCCTCGCCGCAGACCTGCGTCCTGGACGCGCTGAAGCGCTATGAAAACTTCAACTACCGGGTGAATTCCGAGGTGCTGCGCGTCAACCTCGCCGAGGACGGTCAGACCGCGACCGGCGTCACCTATTGGGATGCCGAGGCCGAGGAAGAGGTGACCCAGCCCGCCGATATCGTGATCCTCGCCGCCTACTCGATCCACAACGTCCACCTGATGCTGCTGTCGGGGATCGGCGAGCCCTACAATCCGCAGACCGGTACCGGCACCACGGGCAAGAACTACAGCTACCAGATGAACGGCGGCACCACGATGTTCTTCAACGACCGCCAGTTCAATCCCTTCGTGGCGGCGGGCTCGTCTGGCATGTCGATCAACGATTTCGGCATGGAACAGATCGACTACGCCGCAGAAGGCTTCATCGGCGGCAGCTACATGACCTGCGGCCATTCCAACGGCCAGCCCATTCGCGGCATCGCGGTGCCCGAGGGCACGCCGAACTGGGGCGCGGACTGGAAGCAGGCGGTTGGCGAACACTACGGCCATTCGACATCGCTCGGCTCGCACGGGTCGAACATGTCGTACCGGGATTGCTATCTCGATCTCGACCCGACGTATACCGACCCGCATGGCCGTCCCCTGCTGCGCTTGACCTTCGATTGGAAGGACAACGACATCCGCATGACCCAGTTCATGCGCCAGCGCATCGAGGAGATCGTCGAGGCCATGGAGCCCGACAGCTGGCAGTCGAGCTACAAGGAAGACGGTGCCACCTACGACGTGCGCCCCTACCAGACGACCCACAACGTCGGCGGCGCGATCATGGGGGAGAGCCCGCAGACCTCTTCGATCAACCGCTTCCAGCAGGCGTGGGGGCAACACAACGTCTTCGTGCTTGGCGCGTCCTCCTTCCCGCAGAACATCCAATACAACCCGACCGGCGCGGTGGGGGCACTGGCCTACTGGACGACCGACGCCATCGTGAACCAATACCTGCCGAACCCAGGGCCCCTGGTCTGAGGAGATGACATCATGAAGACCTTCCTTCGCATTCTCGGCGCGCTGGTGATCGTCGGCGTCGTCGCCCTTCTCGTGTTCATCTTCTGGCCGGTGTCACGCAGCGCTCCGACGCAGGTGGCCGCCAACGCTCCGGAACCGGCGGAACACGGCGAATACGCGATGCGCCTCGCCGATTGCGCGGCCTGCCATACCGCCGAGGGGGGCGAGCCCTTCGCCGGTGGGCGGCCCATCGAAAGTCCGGTGGGCACCATCTACTCGGCCAACATCACCCCGGACCCCGAAACCGGCATCGGTGGCTGGACCCTGGCCGAGTTCCGCGGCGCGCTGATTGACGGGCTCGACGAGGAGGGGCACCATCTCTATCCGGCGATGCCCTATACCAATTACCGCGGGCTGACCGAAACCGACATTGCGGGGCTGTACCACTACTTCATCGAAGATCTCGAGCCGGTGCGCAACGAAGTGCCCGCGAATGACCTGCCCTTCCCCTTCGACCAGCGTTGGGGCCTGCGGGCCTGGAAATGGGTTGCAATGCCCGACGTCGGCTTTGCTTCAGGTGCAACCTCGGACGATCCGATCGAACGCGGTGCGTATCTTGTCGAAGGTCCGGGTCATTGCGGCGCTTGCCACAGCCCGCGCAACACGCTCTTCGTGCAGGACGGCTATACCGCCAGCGATGCCGGCTTCCTGACCGGTGGCGTCATCGCGGGCTGGACCGCCCCCGCCCTGCGCGGAGAGGACAGCGCCATCGCCGGCTGGACCGCCGAAGAGGTCGCGCAGATCCTCGGCACCGGGCGCAACGCCCACGCGGCGATCAACGGGGAGATGGCGCTGGTGGTCGAGGACAGCACGCAATACCTGACTGCCGATGACCTCATGGCGGTATCTCAGTACTTGGTTGGCCTTGACGGGAACGGCGCGAATAGGGGGCAGGAGCAAGGAACGCCTTCCGGCGGCCTTGCAGAACGTCTGTTGGACGATCCTGCAACCCAGACCGAACGGATCCTTGCGTCTGCGGATCCCGGCATGCCCGAGGGCGCGCGGCTCTACCTGGACAATTGCGGGGCTTGCCATTTCGTCGACGGCAAGGGGGCGGACGAAGTCTTTCCCGAGCTCGACGGGAGCTCGATCGTCCAAGCTGGAGAGCCCACCGGCCTCATCTCGATGATCCTTCACGGCGGTGCCCTGCCCTCGACCGAGGCGCGCCCCTACGCCCTGCGCATGCCGGGTTTTGCAGACCGTCTTTCCGACGACGAGGTGGCTACCCTCGCCAGCTTCCTGCGGACCGCCTGGAACAACGAGGCATCTGGAACTGTCGAGGCAGGCGCCGTTGCGGATATGCGCTCCGAAGAAGGCGGCTGACCATCGCTGTCGCGGGCCGCTGTCATGAAGCGGCCCGCCATGACACCTGCGATCTCAGCATGATGTCTCGCGTGAGGCGGGGAAGTAAATGAAGATCGGAGGCGTGGGGCGTTTGTCGGGATAACCTCTTTTGTTCTGCGACGCCCAAGCGGCAGACCGATGCTTGGGCAAGTTGATGAACTTGGATAGCGCGCTAGGTGCCCAGCTCAGACCGCGAAGGAGACGCAGATGGACTGGTCCGACATGTTCTTTCAGGGATGGAACGGGATCATTCGCACGCTGGTTGTGGGCACGCTGGCCTATGCGTTCTTGGTGGTCTCACTGCGCGTTTCGGGCAAGCGCACGCTCGCCAAGCTGAATGCGTTCGACCTTGTCGTGACGGTGGCGTTCGGTTCGACCCTCGCGTCGATCCTTCTGAGCGAGGACGTGGCGCTGGCCGAGGGCGTAACGGCGCTCATTTTGCTGATCGCACTGCAATACGGAGTGACAACCTTGTCGGTGCATTCGCGCAAGTTTGCCCGGGTGGTGCGGGCCGAACCGGCCTTGCTGCTGCGCGACGGCGAACCGTTGCCCGACGCCATGCGCCGCGCTCGCGTGACCCATGAAGAGCTGGAGGCCGTCGTGCGCACCGCAGGCCACCCGGACCTCATGGATGCCTCGGCCGTGATCTTGGAGTCTGATGGGTCGTTCTCGGTAATCGGCACGTCGACGGAAGGCGCGCAGGCGACGCGCATGTAAAACCCGGTCCCGGCTTGGACGTGGCGTCCTCGCGTGTAGGGGGCGTTTCAAACGAAAGAAATGACGGATGTGGTGCCTAAGTCGCTCTCAAGACGGCGGCTTTAGGCCAATGCCCCCATCGTTGCTCGTGAAGGCACGGCAGGGATGAGAACGCGCGCTCTCAGAATTTGCCTTGGCGATGCATCGTTCGTTGATATCCTACGTTCAGCTCAGTTTGCCGCATCCCAGCAAAGCCTCTGGCTTCACCCTGGCACGTACTAAACGCCTGCGTCTCCCGCCGCCTAAGCGGCGGGAGACGATGTCTTAAAAGCCAGCAGCATCCATCGCGGCGATCACCCGATCAGGAGTAGCAGGCATATCGTAGACCCTGGCGCCACACGCGTTGCGCACGGCATTCAAAATCGCCGCCCCGGCGCCGGAAATGCCCAGTTCGCCGATCCCCTTGGTCTGGATCGGGTTGGCCATGTCGTCGCGTTCTTCGAGGAACACCACTTTCAGGTCACCGGGCACATCCGCATGAGCGGGCACGTGGTAGTTGGCAAGATCGCGCGTCGCCAGATGTCCGGTGCGCGGATCATGCGTGAGCTTCTCGGTCAACGCAGAACCGAGACCCCAGATCATCCCGCCAAGAGCCTGCGAGCGCGCTGTCTTCTCGTTGAGGATACGGCCCATCGCCATCACGCCCAGCATCCGTCGCACCCGAACCTCGCCGGTGTAGACATGCACCGCCACTTCGGCAAAATGCGCCCCGAAACCGGCCGAGAAATGGCTGTCGGCGGTGTCCCCCGCCTCGACGCTGGCTTCCTCTACAAGCTCCTCGTCGACCAGTTCCGACAGCGGCATCTCCCGGTTGCCGCCGCGCGCGATGCCGTTCTGCAAGGTAAGTTCGGACAGGCTGCACCCCATGCGCTCGGCAAGTGTTTCCCGGATCGCCTTCGCGGCGAGGAAGGTCGCCGAGCCGGCGGAACTCGCCCCAAAGGAGCCACCGGATCCCGATGCGCCGGGGAAGCTGGTGTCACCAAGGCGCACCTCGACCTTGGCCACGGGAAGGCCAAGCATCTCGGCCGTGATCTGGCCAAGGATGGCATAGCTGCCGGTGCCGATATCGGTCATATCGGTCTCGACCACTGCGCCGTCGCCGGTCAGGCGCACCCGCGCGGCGGACTTGATCAGCATGTTCGAGCGGGCGGCAGAGGCCACACCCATGCCGACATACCAATCGCCCTCTCGGCGCTCGCCCATGGGCTTGCGCCCGGCCCAGCCGAACTGTTCAGCGCCTTCGCGCAGGCAGTCGGCAAGACGTGTGGCGCTGAACGGCTGGTCGGTCATCGGGTTCTTGTCCGGCAGGTTCTTCAGGCGCAGCTCGACCGGGCAGATGCCCAGCTCTTCCGCAAGCTCATCCATCGCCTGTTCCAGCGCCAGCATCCCCACAGCCTCGCCCGGCGCGCGGACGGAGCCTGTAGGCGTGCGGCAAACCCTTGCAAGCGTCTGGGTGAAGCTCAGGCCTTCGGCACCGTAGAGGAACTGCGAGGCCTGGCTCACCGGCTCGGCGAATCCCTCGTCACGGATATTCGACACGAGGTCGTCATGCGAGAGCGCGCGCAGTCTGCCATCCTTATCGGCACCAAGACGCAGGCGCTGGCTGGTTTCGGTGCGGCGCAGCACAGTGTCAAAGACCGTCTGGCGGCTCATCACCACCCGCACCGGCCGCCCCAGTTCGCGCGCGGCAAGCGCTGCTGCCACCGCCTCCGGGCCGATCCCCAGCTTCGAGCCGAAGCCGCCTCCGATGTAGGGTGAAAGAATGCGCACCTGCTCGGGGTCAATCCCCAGCGAGTCCGCCAGTTCCTTCTTGTTGAAGCGCAGCATCTGGAGTGCGCCGCGAAGGGTGAGCGCATCGCCCTCCCATTCCGCGACCGCCGCGTGCGGTTCCATGGCCGCGGCCGCATGGGGCGCGGTTGTGTAGGTGCGGTCGAGCGTCACTTCGGACGCCGCGAAGGCTGCCTCGAAATCACCTGCGGTTTCCGGGTCGTCCTGTTCATGCGTTTCGCTTCGGGACGGATCGGTGATCACGTCAGCGTCAGCGTCGTAACTGACCACAAGCCGTTGCGCCGCGTCACGCGCGGCTTCAAAGCTCTCGGCCACCACAAGCGCAATCGGCTGGCCGTGATAATGCACCTCGTTGCCCGGCTGAACCGGCGCGGCGCCCGCCATGCCCTGCGCCGGATTGCGGGTCATCTTCGGGCCATGAAACACCCCAAGTAGGCCCGCCACCTCCGAGACCGACGACTCGTCGATCCTGGTGACGCGCCCCTGCGGGATGGTCGCGCGCACCAGCACGCCGTGCGCGGCGTTCTCGGGCAGCCCGTCGGCGGCATAGGCGGCGCGGCCAGACACTTTCTTGGGGCCCTCGGGCCGGTCGAGCGGTGCGCCGACGATCCCCTGCCCGGTTTCGTCCAGAAGGCGCGGCTGCGCCTCGTCCATACGGAATGTCTTGGTCATGCCGGGATCCTCGCGGTCTCGACGCCGGGCGCTGATGCGGCAAGGCCGGTGGCCTCGCGCAGCGCGGCGATCAGGGTGCGCCGCAACAGCGGCTTCTTGAACTCGGTATCGGGCTGGCAGCGGGCCTGCGTCAGAGCCTTGTCGGCGGCCTGACCGAAGACCTCGTCGGAGGGGGTTTGGCCGGCAAGCGCCTTCTCGATCTCCGGGTCAGTCCAAGGCTTCGGAGCGACACCGCCGATCGCGCAAGAGACCGAAGCGATACGGTCACCGTCCATCGCGACGGCAACGCCCACGGAAACCAGCGCGAAAGCATAGGACGCACGGTCCCGCACTTTCTTGTAGACCTGCCGTGTGTCGGCCTGCGGCGCGGGGAGATGCACAGCGGTGATGATGTCGTCCGGGGCCAGCACGGTCTCGATATCGGGACGATCGCCCGGCAGCTTGTAAAGCTCACTGATCGGAACGCGGCGTGCATCCCCGTGCGGCGCGCAGATTTCAACCTCGGCACGCAAGGCCGCCAGCGCCACTGCCATGTCCGATGGGTGCGCCGCGAGGCAATGCTCGGAGGTGCCAAAGATCGCCAGCATCCGCCCATCGCCCTCTTTCGCCGAACAGCCCTCGCCCGGGTTGCGCTTGTTGCAGGGCATGGCCGTGTCGTAAAAATAAGGACACCGCGTGCGCTGGAGGAGATTGCCGCCGGTGGTCGCCTTGTTGCGGATCTGCCCGGACGCCCCGGCAAGGATGGCCCGCGACAACAGCGGCCACCCTTCGCGGACGCGGGGATCTGCCGCCAATTCGGAATTGGTGACAAGCGCACCGATGCGCAGGCCCTCACCGTCTTCGGATACATCCCTAAGACCGTCGATCCGTGTGATGTCCACCAGCCGCGATGGGGTCATCACCTGGATCTTCATCAGGTCCAGCAGATTGGTGCCGCCCGCGATGATGCTAGCGTTCTCGCCAAGCTGGCCCGCAGCCCCGGACAGGGTCTCGGCGCGTGTGTAATCGAACTCCCTCATGATTTCACCTCGGCCGCCATGGCAATGGCTTCACGGATCAGCGGGTAGGCAGAGCAGCGGCAGAGATTCCCGCTCATGCGCTCGGCGATCTCGGAGTCATCGAGCGGCATCTCTCCCTCAAGCGACGCCGAGGCGAAGGACGGATCGCCGGCGCGCAGTTCTTCGAGCATCGCGGTGGCCGATACGATCTGGCCCGGTGTGCAGAACCCGCACTGGTAGCCATCCTGCGAGACGAAGGCCTTTTGCAGCGCGCTAAGGGCTTCGGGACTGCCAAGTCCTTCGATTGTCGTCATCTCATCGTCTTCGTGCATGGCGGCGAGGCAGAGGCAGGAATTCACCCTCTTGCCGTTGACCAGAACCGTGCAGGCGCCACACTGACCATGATCGCAGCCTTTCTTTGTTCCGGTCAGGCCCAGCTGGTCCCTCAGGATGTCGAGAAGGGTGGCGCGCGTGTCGTGCTCGACCTCGCGGGGTTCACCGTTCACTGTGAAACGTGTGCGCATATGGCTCTCCTTTATGAAGGTGGCTTCGAACCGCACAACGCGCGGCGCTCCCAAAGCCAGAACCGCCCACTCAGCGATCGTGTTCCGAAAAAATTCTGAAGCGCGCCTCGTGATCCGCAAAAGAAGCCGCAAAGAGCGAAACTATTGCGGAAGATTGTCGCGCGGTCTGAAACGCGCGCGATGGCCGTCTGGGGCTCAGACATCGCTGCGACCCGACCGGTGTACGGCTTCACTTCGCCCGCAGACTGCTGTGATGACCGGACGAAAGAGTTCACGTTCGACGGATGCTTTCACTCCACGCAGTGCGGCACCCAGCTGGCCTCTCCACGCGGCGCCCGGCACATCCTGTCTTCGGCCTGACAGTGTATGCCTTTAATTATCCAGTCTTCTCTTCTAGACTTCGCGCAAATCACTTGTGTTCGTGAGTAGATTTTTCGTCAGGTCAATATTGGGGGATAGTGAATGCCAGAGGCCACCTTCGGAGAAGCTGTCGCAACCGGGATCTCTGGCTTGGATCGTGTCCTGCACGGGGGATATCCGCAGGGCCGCATCATGCTTGTCGAGGGGGCACCCGGAACAGGCAAGACGACCTTGGCTCTGCAATTCCTGGTCGAAGGTGCCAGGCAGGGGAAACGCGGGGTGTTCTTCAGCATCGCGCAGTCCCGATCCGAACTGGATATGATCGCCCGGTCGCATGGCTTCGATCTCGATCAGATTTCGATTTACACCCCCGAGCTCGGCGCATCGGGCGACGAACGGGTATTCTCGGTGGACAACAACCAAGCCGATCTGGTGAAGCTAATGGACCAGGTCGCGGCTGCGCTGGAAGAGACCAAACCCGATCTGTTCGTGTTCGACTCGCTACTGGAACTGCGGTTGCTGTCAGATGCACCAACGCATTACCGGCGGGAACTTCTCTCGCTGCGCCGCGAGCTGCGCGAGGTCGGAGCCACCTCCCTGCTGGTCGATCACCTCGAACCGGCTGGCGGCGAACGGAACGCCGAGGGTATCGTGCATGGCGTGATCAAGCTTGAGACGGTGACCCCGGAAATTGGTGTGCCGCAGCAGCGCTTGTCCGTCACCAAGTTGCGCGGCGCCCGCTACACGCAGGGGTACCATGACTTCAAGATCGCGACGGGCGGTCTGATCGTCTATCCGCGGGTCATTCCGCAGCAGGCCAAGCCCGTACGGCTCGAGGATTGGCTTGTCCCTCACCACAAGGCGCTGGCAAGCCTGCTCGGCGGCGGCATCGAATTTGGATCCTCGCTTTTGATTGCCGGGCAGTCGGGTACCGGCAAGTCGACCATGGCGACGGTGCTGAGCGCGGACGCGGCAAGCCGCGGGCTCACGGCGGCGCTGTTCCTGTTCGAGGAACGTCCCGAGGTGCTGCGCGGCCGCTCCGCCGGTGTCGGGCTGGAGATCGAGGATCAGGAGGCGGCGGGCCGGATCCTTCTGAAGCACTTCGATCCTGCCGAGCTGTCACCCGGCGAATTTTCCAACGCGGTTCTGCAATCGGTCGACGACGGCGCGCGCGTCGTGGTGATCGACAGCATCACCGGGTATCTTGAGGCGCTGCCAGACCAGAAGCACGCGATCACGCATCTGCACACCCTCATCCAACACCTGACACGGCGACAGGTGCTGGTCATCGCGACATTGTCGCAGCACGGCCTGCTTGGCGCGCAACCGAGAACCGACGTCGACAGCAGTTTCATTGCTGACTCGGTGATCCTGCTGCGGCAATACGAAAGCGGCGCGGACATCCGCAGATCCATCGCAGTGGTCAAGAAACGGCACGGCAACCATAAGCGCAACATCGAGGAGTTGGTCATTCGCCCCGGCGCAGTCGAGGTTCGCAAAATTTCCGCGGAGACAGAGAAGCGGACGAAGTCAGCGGGGCAACTTGGCGGATAGTAAGCCCCAGGCAGCCCGCAATGCGCACCCTGTGCTTGTCCTCGCCCCGCTGGGCGGTGACGCGAATGCCCTTGCCGAATGCATCGAGTCGAGCGGGCTGCAAGCATGCTGCCTGTCCAGCGCGACGCAACTCGCGAAGCGTCTTGCTGCGCCGGACGAGCCGGAGGCCCTAATGGTGGTGCTCACCCATGAGGCCGCCGACGCGGACGTCGGACGCATCCTTGCCGACACGATGAATGCCGAGCCGGAATGGTCGCGCCTGCCAATCCTGATCCTCGCGAGTGTCGCCAACCGGCCGCCGCCAGCCTGCGCCGTGCTCGACCGAGAAATTGAGTCTGCGTCCTACGTGCTGCTGGAGCGTCCCGCCCCGCCTGCGGTTATGGTCAGGCTTCTGGGAACCCTGGCGGGAACCCGCAAGCGTCAGTTCCAAACGCGTGATCTGCTTAGGCGGCTGGAAGAGGAAGAGAAACGCACCACCTTCCTGCTCGGCGAGTTGCGGCATCGCGTCCGCAACAGCCTTGCGGTGCTGCGATCTCTGTTCAAAATGACAGCGCGCACCTCCCAAAGCGTTGAAGAGCTGTCCGTCACCTTCGGTGAACGGTTGCGCACCCTCTCTGACGCGCACATCCGGCTCGCCAACGAAGCAGGTGGCGAGAACACACTGGCGACACTGGTGAAAGATCACGTCGCCCCCTACGCGCCAGATCCCGGGCAGGTCACGATAGATGGCCCCGCAGTCAGGCTTACGGAATCCGTGGCGTTCGACCTCGCGCTCGTGATCCATGAGCTGGCCACCAATGCGGCGAAGTATGGCGCGCTCAGCGTTCCCGACGGACTAGTGGAGGTTCGTTGGTTGTTGGATAATGACAGTGCCACGCTTGACCTGTCGTGGCGCGAAAGCGGCGGCCCTCCGGTACAAGCTCCGACGCGCCGGGGCCTCGGGACAACGCTGATTTCAGGTTTCTTCGCAAGCGAAGGAAGCGCCCCGGAACTGAGCTACGACCCGGATGGCTTGGCATGGCTGGCCAAGCTGCCAAAAGACTGCTTCGCACTTACTGGCGACGCAAACATACGCGGGCAAGACTGTCAGCCTTACCAAAGCTGACCCACAATTCGCTGACCCGCATTGCAGGGGATGCCAGTGATCGCGCCGTGGGGCAGCTTCAGGATAACGCATCCAGCCTTCGGATGCCCGATAGTAGGACGCCGCTTTCAGGCGCCGCCGGCATACGGTTCAGTGCCACATCTAGGTTCTGTTCGGGCAGATCCCAACTCAGCCTGCCGCACAGGATGCGCACCGCCGCCGTCATCAGTGCCAGGGTCACACGCTCCCCCGGACATCGGTGAGTGGTGGCGGCATCCCCTCCGCCCTGGGGCACAAAGTCCTCATTCGGATGCCGCCAACTCAGCTGTCGACCCGGATGAAACTGATTTGGCAGCGGGAAAGCCTCTTGTGATTGCAACGTGCCCCAAAGATCAGCCAGCACCCACTGACCTGACGGCAAGTCCAGACCTTCGTGCGACACCTTCCGGGTGGTCATCGCACCGACCATCGGAAAGAACGGGGACTGACGCCGCACTTCTTCGCAGAACTGTTCGATGTCTACCCGATCGGCGCAGCTAAGGGTTTGTTGCCATTCCGGCTCCACTGCCAGGGTGCGCGCAAGGAAGGCGATGTAGCGACCAACTGCAACAATCGGTCGAAGCAGGTTAAGGATCTCGACCACAGCTGTTTTGGTGGCAAGCGGAGCACCATCTTCCTCAAACGTCGCGACGCGGCGGGCCGGGCACCCTTCGGGAAGGCCAGGCAGTGCCCGCGCCAGCTGCCTCTCGACGCGCCGTCGTCGTAGCAGTGCGGCCATCGTTCCGGGCCCGACTGACCCGGCACGAGCGCTCATCTCGACGAGTGCCTTGCGAAGCGCCGCATCACCGCTGATGCTCTGGTCGAATCCTGCCCACTCGCACGCCACTTGCGCGAGGGTATCGCTGGCCTCGGCCAGGACATTGGCTTCCCCTTCATCGCAAAGCCGAGCGGTCCAGACACGGCCAAACGCCTCGGCAAGGCGTTCCGCGGCGTCTTCCTCCACCAAGACCGCCATGAACAACGCCTTGCGGTGCCTGTGAGCGGCCCCATCGAGTTGCTGCACGCTGCCTTTGTCCTGAAGCAAACGCAGCACCGTCGGCGGCATCGCACCTCGCCGTGTCAGCCCGTCGGCACCGTAAAGTAGCCTGATACCGCGCCCCCCTGTCAGGCAAACAGCCTTGCGCCCCATCAGCCGGGTGCGAAAGGCGTCTGTCCCCAGCCGCATGCAGCGGTCCGGGATAAAGCGATAGCCCTCTCGCAAGAGCGCGAGCGTGGCATCAGGGGCGCCATCCGAAGGAAGCGCGCCGGGTCTCATATGAAGGGCTTCCCCCCGGTCACCGCGATCGTCGCCCCCGAGGTGTAGCTCGAGGCCGGATCCGCCAGCATGACATAGGCCGAGGCCAGTTCCGCAGGCTGGGCCGGGCGCCCCATGGGGTAGTTCGCGCCAAAATTCGCCACGCTCTCTGCCGGCAAGGTTGCCGGGATCAGAGGGGTCCAGACCGGGCCCGGTGCCACGCAGTTCACCCGGATCCCGCGCGGCCCCAGCGACTGTGCGAGACCGGCGGAGAAGTTCTGGATCGCGCCCTTGGTGCTGGCATAGGCCAAGAGACCCGGGTTGGGCATGTCGGCATTCACCGAGGCTGTGTTGATGATCGACCCGCCCTGTTTCATCAGCGGCACGGCAGCCTTGGACAGGTAGAACATCGAAAAGATGTTGATTCGGAACGTGAGTTCCCATTCCTCGTCCGGGATATCCTCGAACGTATCGTACTGCATCTGGTGCGCGGCATTGTTCACAAGGACGTCGAGGCGGCCGAACTGGTCGGCGGTACGGGCGACAATGTCACGGCAATGCTCCGCGGACTGAATGTCGCCAGGCAACAGAAGGGCACGCTGCCCAGCGTCCTCGATGAGGTGTCGGGTACGATCTGCTTCGGCGCTCTCGGACAGGAAGGACACCGCCACGTCGGCCCCCTCACGCGCATATGCCAGTGCGACGGCTCGTCCGATGCCGCTGTCGGCCCCCGTGACAAGGGCCGTCAGCCCGGCAAGGCGGCCCGAGCCACGGTAGCTGTCCTCACCGTGGTCCGGCACGGGCTGCATTTGCTCGGTATAACCCGGCAGGTCTTGCGACTGTTCGGGAAACGGGGGGCGGGGATGGTCCATGGGGATGATCTCCGGTGGTTGTTCCGTGGGTGTTGTCAGCCCAACAGGCGAGCGCCCTGAACGTTCCGGCCACGGCGCGATGTCGGCAAGCTACTGCCCAGAGCCTTGTCTGCAGGCGTTCCGGCGCCGGTAGCGGCGGGATGGCTGAGCCGCCGTGCCCGGCGGCACCCGCATCATCAGGAACATTCTAATCGGAACAGAGGTTGTCCTCACTCAAGCAGCCGACGAAGGAAAAAGTGAGCCATGACGACCCGGCAGCACACCCCAGAACATGGCTCGGATGAGCCTCGATCCGGTCCTGAGGCGGTGCCAGCGCTGGTCGAGCGCCTGCATAAGCTCGCGGACGGCGCCGAAACTGTGTCCTTCGCAGAGCTCAACAGGACCATCGGGGCTCAGGGCCATGCACCGCTTTTGATGGTTGTTTCAATTTTCATGATCCTCCCGATCGGCATGATCCCCGGGATCGGTGGCGCTCTCGGGGCCATTGTCGCGTTAATCGGACTACAGATGCTTCTGGGGCGGGAAGGCATCGGGCTTCCGGCCGTGTTCGGTCGCAGAACACTTTCGGCGGAGCGATTGTGCCGCGCCGCCGATCGCATCCGGCCTGTTGCCGACTGGCTGCGCAAGCGGCTTCGGCCACGCTGGAGCGCGCTTGCGGAGGGCCGCGTTTCTCTTTCGATCATGGCAATCCTGCTCATGATCGCGGGCGGCTCTCTTCTCGTTCTCGGCGCGATACCGGTGATGACGCCGCTTCTTGGCCTGCCTGTCGCCGTATTTGCCTTGGGCGTCCTGGGCAGAGATGGGTTGGTTGTCGCGGCGGGATATGTCCTCCTTGGGCTGGTGATCCTTGGCGGCATGTGGATGAAGATGTCGTCGGGCTGAGGTCAAGCGGGCCGGGTCGCCGCCCCGTCAAGGGACGGCGTCGCCCTGCCCCGCATCGCCGCCACGGCACCGATCCGCGTTGCGCAACATCTTGCGTGCCACGCCTTCGGACCCTGATCCATTCGGTAAAACGCGGGGCGCGGGCCTGATCGGTGCGCTACAGGGCCCGATCACACGTCCTTCTTCTGACTGGCGGCCTTTCTGGATACGGCGGCCTCGTAGATCGTCAGGACAGCGGCCGAGAAAGCTTCGACAGAGTGCTTCATCGCAGCCTCCCGCGCAGCGCTGCCCATGACCTCACGTTTCGTGTTCGAGACCATCAACCCGTGCAGCGTCTCGGTCCAAATCTCGAGGTCCTCGGGCGTCGCGTAGCCGGTCTCCCGGTTCTCGACGAAGGCATCAATGCCGCTGGAGTTCACGGCAACCACAGGCAGGCCCGCCGCCATCGCCTCGAGCACCACCATACCTTGCGTTTCGGCAGCCGACGCAAAGACGAAAATGTCCGAGATCGTCAGCCAGGACGGTACCTCGTCCGAGGGCACCGCCCCCACGAGGCGTACGCAGTCCCGCAGGTCCAGATCCTCTATCATCGCCTCCAGCCTGGCCCGTTCATCCCCTTCTCCAAGCACCAGCAGGCGAAAGCGGGGAGCGCCTCGATCCCTCAGGGCGGCCGTCGCCCTGAGGATGAAGGACAGGTTCTTTTCCGGCGACAGGCGCGCGGCCGTCACGAGCAGAAGGCGACCGTCGGGGTTTACCTCATGGCGTAGGTCCCTCAACCGTTCGGGCACCTGATTGCAGTAAAGCTCGGTCTCTACCCCGGTCGGCTGCACATCCACCGGCCCGTCGACGCCGATCAGACGGATGTAATCGCGGGTGACAGGGGTAGGAACGATGACGCTATCGCAGCGATTGGCAAAACGGTTGATGATCCAGTGTGCCACGACATTGCGGAAAAGCGCGCCCGGCAACGGTACGATATGGGCGAAATGCTCCAGCCGGGTGTGATAGGTGAAGACTGCCGGAACCTTGAGCCGACGCGCCAGTCGCAGCCCAAGCGTCCCCAGCCAGAACGGATGGTGCAGGTGGACCACATCCGGGGCAAATTCCCTCAGGCGCCTCCAGGTGCGCAGGTGGAACGGGTTTGCCAGCCGGATCATGGAGCCCTCGCGCGCAAGCGCCGGCACGCGCCAGACGCTCGGCTCGGTCAGGCTCGTGCCATAGGACGGGCAGACCACCAGCACCTCGTGTCCCTGCGCCTCGAGCCCGCGCTTGAGACGCTCGACCGATAGCGGCAAGCCCCCCGTGAAGGGCAGATAGGAGTTCGTGAACATGGCGATGCGCATCGGACGCCCGAGATCGACCGGATCGGGCATGTCGTAGCTGGGATAATAGCTCCGGTCACGGAACAGCTTGTCGTAGAGGTACACCCCCAGCACCACGAGCAGCGTGAACCCCAGCAGGAAATTCCAGATTCCGACGTAGAAAAGTGAGTAGATGTAGAACCACACTCCCTCGATCCGCCGGGCCAGCGGGCTCGGCGCGGTCTCGACCGGTATCATGGCAACATCGACGCCGCCCGGCCCGACCTCCAGTTCGAGGTAGTGGTAGAAACTCGTGTCGTCGTTCAGCACCAGCCCGCCTGCCCCGCCGGTAACGATATGACGGGTGCCGTCGACGGTCTGGTCGGAATAGGTCGAGGCCCCGGCCGAGATCACCACGTCGACCCCCAGCTCGTCCAACAGGCCAAGAAGCCGCCCCCGGCCCTCAGGCTCGGACCAAGCCCCGGTGTCGGGCTCGAACAGAGTGTCGGGCACCGGATCCAGCAATGGGTGCCCGAGAAATACGATGATCGGCCGCGCGTCGCGCGCGTCCAGAATGTCGCGCAGCCAGCGCTCCTGCCAGTCGGTCGGGGTGCGCCCGGTGGCGTCGAGAAAAACCAATCGGGCGGCATTGAGGCTGACGGAATAGAAATAGGGGCCGAACCGCTGGTAGAACCGACCTGCGCCGAACTCCTCGACCTCGTTCTGGCCAAAGGTCAGCAGGTAGGGTTTGCGCAGATGGCCCAGCGTGCCGAGGAGAGCGCGGTACTTGTCCTCGCCACCGGCGCTGACGATGTTGCCCGCAGAAACCATAAAATCAGCATCTGACGCGTTGATCCGAGGCAGGATCTCGTTCTCGAACACACCAATCGAATTATTGGCCTGCCCCACCACCGCAAGGCTCAGAGTTTCACGATCCCGGTCCGCCTGCTCGATCCTTTCGATCTGCGACACCAGCAGCGCGCTCCCGGTGGGCGCGTTGACGTAGAGGTAGATCTTGTACCCCAACACCGCGAGCAGCACGGAGACGTTGATCACAAGCAGCAGCGAGAGGAACTTGCGGAGCTTCACGTGCGTATCCTTCCCGGCCGCAGGACCCGGAGCGACACCACCGCTCCGATCGCCATTCCCAGGTAGATCGTCAAGAGACGCCAGGCGAAAATGACAAGAAGCAGCTGCCCCTCGCCCACCTGCCCGGCCATGAGCCCTGCGAAGGCAAGCTCCGAGAACCCGGCCCCTCCGGGCGTGGGTGCGAAATACATCAGGAACGTCACCACCGAAAGCGTTCCGATCACGGTCAGCCAGTCCGGCTCGAGCCCGAGCAGCGCCATGAGCAGCGCCGGCATTGCGAAGAGGGCAAGTAGGAACGCCAGTGTCGCGACCACCGCCGCGACCGACAGCTGCGGCGCGCCTGAGAGGAAACGGCCGAAGCCGTCCGAAAAGGACCGGGCTTCGCGGCGCAACGCCTGTGTCCATGCGGCGCGGCGCTCCTGCCCAAGCAGATGCATCCGCTGCAGCACTGCCAAGCCCCACTCGCAGGCGGCAACCATCCAGGCCGGGCGCAGAAGAAGCACGAGAAAGCCCGCCATGTACACCGCGATCACCCCGGCGATCGTGTTCACCAGCGCGCCGGAGCTGCCAGCGACGTCGACCTCCGGCGCCAAGACGAGGAACAGCGGCGCCGAAACGAAGATCACCAGCATCGCAAGGATCGTCCGGATCGTCGTTGCCGCCGCCGAAAGCCCGACCCCGACACCGCAGCGTTGCAGGTACCAGATCTGGGCAAAGCCGCCGCCGGTCGCCAACGGGGTGATGTTTGAGAAGAACAAGTTCACGAACACGAGCGGCATGATCTGGCTCAAGGTCACAGGCGCGTCCAGGGCGCGCAGGACGAAGTAGAGCCGCAGCCCGTCCGCCAGGAAATAAATCAGCAGTAACAGCGTAATCAGCGCCACGGAGCTCGGTGCGACCAGCCGCGGATCGAACCGGGGGATACCGTCTCCCACGAAGGCGGCGATGGCCCAGAACGCGGCACCGCTCAGGAGAAGGAAGGCCGCCGCGCCAAGGACGAACCGTACCCTTCCCGGTGATCCGGTTGTTTTGTCTTTCATCATGCGGGTGTTGCTCCGTCATAGCGCGCTGCAATTGCGAGACATATGCCGATCTGGGCGGGTGCCGACAATGGCTTGCGACGCGAGCCTTCCGCACAGCGCAAATGCTGGACGGGCTATCACGCCAAAAGTCGGGTCGAGGCGCGCCCTCTTGATGGTGTGGACGCCCCCTCACGGCATCGCTGTGCCAAGGTAGCGGTGTCGAAATTCGCTACGAGGAGGAAGCGTCCATGGAGAAGGTTAGCATTGT